>JAHJHT010000005.1 GCA_018823835.1 Alphaproteobacteria bacterium
ACCGCATCGTCGAACGCGCCCGCCATGCCCTTGAGCCCAAGCCCGCGCATCGCCTCGATCATGTCATGCCGCTGCATCGAAGGTCCTCAGCTGGTCGTAACGGGCGCAGTCGGCGATCGGCGGATGGCGCAAGGCGCTGTCTTCGGAGGTGATGATGGTGAGCGGTCGCGGCGGTTCGCGGCGCCGCGCCAGGATGTTGAGGATCAGGTCGTCGCTCGCCGTGCCGGTCGCCAATGCCTCGCGGACGGCCGCTTCGACCGGCTCCAGACCATCGGTCAGCACGGCCGACAGCACACGGACGAACCGGCGGTCGGCATCGTCGCCATTGCCAAGCTTGCGGCGCAGGCGCGCCAGCGCCGGCGGCAGATCCCAGTCCTGGAAGGGCGCGCCGTTCCGCAGCGCTCCGGGCTTGCGGGCCAGTACCGGCAGATAATGCCAGGGGTCATAGATCGTGCGGTTGCGCCCGAAGTAGCGGGGATGCTCGGCGACAACCTCCTCGCCGCAGCGCACGACAATGCGGTCGGCATAGGCCCGGACCTGCACCGTCCGCCGCGCCACCGTCGAGAGAACCGAGTAGCGGTTGCGATCGAAGCTGATCAGGCAGGTGCCCGTCACCGCATGCTCGCTCTCGTTAAAGCCGTCGAACGGTCCCAGCATCGGCTGCAGTGCCGATCGCTCGATCTCCAGCGCCTGCGCCACGGTCAGCTCGCCCTGTTCCGGGTGTGCCTGTCGTTCCGCCCAGCGCTGGCACTCGGCCTCCAGCCAGCCGTTGAGCTCGTCGAGGCTGGCGAACCGCAACCGGGGTTGGAAGAAGCGGCCCCGGATCGTCTGCACCTGGTTCTCGACCTGGCCCTTCTCCCATCCCGCCGCCGGCGAGCAGGCGGTGGGCTCGACCATATAATGGTCGGTCATGATCAGGAACCGCCGGTTGAAGACCCGCTCCTTCCCCGTGAACACGCTCGTCACCGCCGTCTTCATATTATCGTAGATGCCGCGGCCCGGCACGCCGCCGAAGAAAGCAAAGCCGCGCGCATGCGCGTCGAACAGCATCTCCTGGCTCTCGCGCGGATACGCCCGGACATAGACCGCTCGCGATGCACACAGCCGCATATGCGCAACCTTCACGCGCATCGGCTTGCCCGCGATCTCCACATCCTCATGGCTCCAGTCGAACTGGTAGGCCTCGCCCGGCTTGAACGTCAGCGGGATGAAGGCGGTGACACCATCGCCGGCATCCTTGCGCCGGTCGGTCTTCCAGCGCGCCGCGTAGCGCCGCACGGCATCGTAGGAACCCTCAAAACCCTCGCGCTCCAGCAGATCATGGATCCGCGTCATCCGCAGCCGCTCACGCCTGCCGCGCACCTCGTTCTCTTCCAGCAACGTATCGAGCCGAGCCTGGAACGGCCCGATCCGCGGCAGCGGCTGAACCTTGCGCTGATAATCGAATGCGCCTTCCGGCGCCCGGATCGCCTTGCGGATCACCTTCCGCGATACATGCAAATCCCGCGCGATCGCCTTGATCGCCTTGCCACCGGCATACTCGCGCCGAATCCGAACCACTGTCTCCAAAACCAACATCCCGATCTCGCCGCCTGATTATCCAGGCCGCTGCTTAAACCATCGAAATGAGGGGTCCCTTTTAGACGCCGATCACCCCGCTAACGGGGTCCTTTTTGCACGCCGATCCACACAAAGGCGGCAAAACCGAGCGCAACAACAAGCCTGATTTTCTATTCCCGAGCCAAGAGGCCTATTCAAACGTCACGTTTCCCGAGCAGCGCCTTACCATGCTAGCGGCAAAATCGGTGTGCAAGGAACGTTGGCGCCAGATCCTGCCGGAAGCTGACCGTATCGGGGCAAAGCATCTTGTCACGCTTGAGCCCGGCATATCGGCGGCGCAGACCGATCAGATGATGGCACATGCCGTGCAATTGATTGTGCCGCAGTCCTTGCAGCCGAGCTACACGTCGGACCAAAGCGAATGGCTTTGGTCGCTTGACCGTTTCGTTCAGCATGTGAGAGCGCTGGAGAACTAAGATCGACCTGGTTGTTACCGTCTCTAAGCCTTCAGTCTTTTGAAAGCGCTAACCACTGTTCGCAATCGCACCGTACCCGGGCATCCCCATCCCGCAACCCACGCTCCAATACTGCCACCCTCGCCTCACCCTCCTCCACCGCCGCCAGCGCCGCAATCGCGTTCGCGCGCACCCGCGGCACCGGGTGCGC
>JAHJHT010000006.1 GCA_018823835.1 Alphaproteobacteria bacterium
AAGAGCCGCATCGACCTGCAGAAGACCTTCACCACCAGCCTGATGGACTCCGTCGAGCGCGGTGTCGGTCAGCTCGTCGATGCCGACATGAACAAGGAATCGACCCGCCTCCAGGCCCTGCAGGTTCAGCAGCAGCTTGGCATTCAGGCACTGTCGATTGCCAACGGCAACTCGCAGTCGATCCTGTCGCTGTTCCGTTAAGCGACCAACGATCTCTGAGCGGGGCCTCCAGCCCCGCAGCCACGGGCCGCGCGAAAGCGCGGCCCGTTTTCGTTTATCGACGAAAAATGAATTTTGCTCGCATCACCCCGCAGGCTTTAATTCCGCATTAACCATATCGCCTGTAGTTATGGTTAACCAATGCCTTAGGCAGGCAGACCGAGCGCGGTCAGTAGGCATGATGCCGCTTCGCCTGGTTGGTCGGGATACGGCACGCGCAAGCCTGCCGACACAAAGAGGGGTGAGTAATCGTGTCAAGCATCATGACGAACGCTTCGGCGATGACGGCGCTTCAGACGCTCAGTGCGACCAATAAGTCGCTCGAGACGACGCAGAGCCGAATCTCCACCGGCTATCGTGTCGCGGAAGCGAAGGACAACGCAGCCTACTGGTCGATAGCGACCACCATGCGATCCGACAACAAGGCGCTCTCGGTCGTCCAGGATGCTCTGGGCCTCGGCGCTTCCAAGGTCGACACGGCCTACACCGCCATGAACAAGATCATGGAGCGGGTCGACGAAATCAAGGTCAAGCTGGTCGCCGCGGTCGGCGCAAGTGCCGAGAACAAGGACAAGATCCAGTCCGAAATCTCCGCCCTCCAGCAGCAGCTCAAGAGCTTCGCCGAATCAGCCAGCTTCTCGGGCACCAACTGGCTGTCGGTCGACTCGACCGTTGCCGCAGGCAATCCTTCCGCCGGCACCCACGCCGACGCCGAGATCGTTTCCTCCTTCACCCGCGATGCCGCGGGCAATGTGGTGCTGTCGAAGATCAAGATCGACGTCCAGTCGATCAAGCTCTACGACGCCGCAGCCACGACGGAAGAAACCAAGGGCATCGTCGAGGGCCTTCGCCTCGCGACGACCGGCGTTCGCGACGACACGGGAACCGCGGGTGTGGGCGGCACGATCGCCGGCACCGACGCCTACTCGGTTTCGACGCTCACCGTCGTGGGCTTCACCGACGCGCAGGTCACCCAGATGATCACCGTGGCGGACCAGACGCTTTCCGAAATCGCCGATGCCGCCACCAAGCTGGGCGCGGCAAAGAAGCAGATCGACCTCCAGAAGGAATTCACCACCAGCCTGATGGACTCGATCGAGCGCGGTGTCGGCCAACTCGTCGACGCCGACATGAACAAGGAGTCCACCCGTCTCCAGGCCCTGCAGGTCCAGCAGCAGCTTGGCATTCAGGCGCTCCAGATCGCCAACAGCAACGCCCAGCGCGTGCTCTCGCTGTTCCAGAACTAGCGGCCCGCGTCACTCCGGGGTCCGCTATTTGACTAGAGCCCATTCCACGCCGGAAGGTCCGGCGAGGAACGGGCTCTAAGCTTTTGTATCACCTGACTTTTCAAGACCGGGAATCAGCCGCTTTCTGCACCGACTTTTTCGGTCCGAACGGCCCGTCCTATCATTTTCGCACAAGCTTCAAGCTCTAACCTCGGATGGTGCGTCTATCCGGGAGTCGAACCGTGCCAGAGCAGTTGAAGCCAATCGTCCAGAACCTGCTCGACTTCGGTCCGCGCCGGCTGGCCATGATGGGCGCCGTTCTCGCTCTGGTGCTTGCCGTCATCGCCGTCGGCTCGATCTATCTCAACCGCCCCGCTTACGAGACGCTGTATGTCGGCCTGGAACGGTCGGACGTGAACCAGATCGGCCTCGTGCTGGGCGAGGCCGGCATCGGCTTCGACGTGGCATCCGACGGCACGACCGTGCTCGTCCCGGCCGGCAAGACCGCGCAAGCCCGCATGATGCTGGCCGAAAAGGGACTGCCGACCAGCGCCAATGCCGGTTACGAGCTCTTCGACAATGTCGGCTCGCTCGGCCTGACCTCCTTCATGCAGCAGATCACCCGGGTGCGCGCCCTGGAAGGCGAGATTGCCCGCACAATCCAGTCGATCGCCGGCATCCGCGCCGCCCGCGTCCACATCGTGATGTCGGAACGCGCCAACTTCCGCCGCGACGAGCAGAAGCCCTCGGCTTCCGTGGTCATCCGCTCGAGCGGCATGGACGCCGCCCGCAGCGCGGTGTCCATACGCTATTTGGTCGCCGCTGCCGTTCCGGGCCTCAACCCGCAGGACGTCACCGTCCTCGATTCGACCGGGACGCTGCTCGCCGCCGGCGACGATCCTAACAACAACAGCGCCAGCCAGTCGCTCAACGTCGAGCGCAACATCGAGCTGCAGATCGAGGACAACATCCGGCGCGCCCTGGCCCCCTACCTTGGCCCGGACAATTTCCGCGCCAGCGTCAAGGCCGACGTGAACACCGACTCGCGCCAGACCCAGGAGACAATCTTCGATCCTGAATCGCGGGTCGAGCGGTCGATCCAGGTGGTGAAATCGAACGAGAACGCCAGCCAGAAATCGGCCAGTTCGCCGACGACCGTGGAGCAGAACCTTCCCGAGGCGGACCTTGCATCGGCTGACGGCCCGCAGTCTTCCGAGCAGAGCGAGCGCAAGGAAGAGACCACCAACTACGAGATGAACTCCAAGCGCATCGAGACCGTCAGCAACGGCTATACCGTCACCAAGATGTCGGTCGCCGTCGTCGTCAACCAGCAGCGGCTGACCGCCATCCTGGGCGACACGGCCACACCCGAACAGATCGCCGCCCGCGTTGCCGAAATCCAGAAGCTGGTCGCTTCGGCAACCGGCTTCAGCGAAATCCGCGGCGACGTCATCAGCGTTTCGGCGGTCGAGTTCATCGACGGCCTCGACGGCGAAGAGATCGCCGCGCCCGGCATGCTGGACTCGATCGGCCGCCACGCCGGCACGATGATCAACGCCGCTTCCTTCATCGTCGTCGCCTTCCTGCTCGCCTTCTTCGGCCTCAAGCCGATGGTCGCGGCGATGAGCCAGCCGACCCCGGCGCTTGCCGCGCCCGGAGCGTCGTCGGCAGCCGACGATTCGCAGCGCACCCTGCCAAGCCCGCAGGCCGCCAACTCCCCGGGCACTCCGGAATCGGCGGCGGCTTCGATCCCCGGAGCACGCGCCGGTTCGACGCCACTCGACGAGCTGCGCCAGAAGATCCGCCCGGCGCCGCAGGACAGACTCGCCCGCATGGTCGACCTCAATGAGGAGCGCACCGCGCAGATCCTGCGCAAGTGGTCGCATCAGGAGGCCTCCTAGTGGCAGTCGTCGACCTTTCCGACCTGCTACAGGATTTTGGTGCAAGCCCGCTGCCCCTGCCCGCCGCGATGGCGGAACCGCGCCCGGTCGCCAGGGCAGAAACGCCTCCTCCCGTCGACTGGCCGAAGGCCGATCCCGAACAGGACGTCCAGGCCGAGATCGCCAAGGCGGAAGCTGCGATCGAGGAGCGCCTGACGCTCGCGCACAACGCCGCGCTCGATGAACTGAAGCTTGCGCACGCCACCGAACTGGAGGCCATGCTGCAGAACTTCGGCAAGTCGGCCGCAGAGACCATCGCCGCCCGGATGGACGAAATGGAAAGCCGCATCGGCGAGCAGTCGGCCTCGGCGGCGACACGGATTCTGGGCGCCTTCCTCAGCGAGGAATTGCAGAAGCGCTCGCTTGAAAGCCTCGCGCAGTCGATCCGCGCCGCAGTCACCGACCGCGAAGCCGTCCGCATCGAGGTACGTGGCCCGCAGTCCCTGTTTGCAACGTTGAGCGAGTCGCTCGGCGACCGCGCCGGCGAGTTCGACTTCATCGAGGCGCCGGGCTTCGACCTCGTCGTCAACATCGACGGAAATCTCTTTGAGACGCGCCTGTCCGAATGGGCAACCGTGCTTTCGGACATCCTCTCATGAGCATAACCGCCGACGACGAACCAAAACACGAGATCATCATCGTCAAGCGTGGTCATGGCGACCACGAAGAGGGCCATCACGGCGGCGTCTGGAAGATCGCCTTCGCCGACTTCATGACGGCCATGATGTGCTTCTTTCTCGTCATGTGGCTGATCAATGCCTCGAATGAGCAGACCCAGGCGGCCGTTGCCAGCTACTTCAATCCGGTCAAGCTCATCGACCGCAACTCGTCGAAGAAGGGTCTCGAGGATGTCGGCGACGGCCCCCATTCGGCTGGCGCCTCTTCCGACACCTCCGCGTCGGAGCAGGTCAAGCCGACCGAGGGCGTTCTCACAGCCAACCCGTCGACCCAGAAGGAGGACGACGCCTCCAAGAGCGAGAACCATTCCGACAAGTACCTGTTCGCAAATCCCTACGCTGTCCTGTCGGAGATCGCCGAGGAGACGGGCGTGCTGCAAAATATCAGTGAAAAGGGCGACGGCGGCGCGCAGTTATCCGGTCCCTCGAGCGGCGCCTCCGGCGGCGAGGCCTACCGCGATCCCTTCGCCCCGGACTTCTGGACGCAGCAGGTCGCATCGGCACCCGAAACAGCGCAGGGCGCGGTTCGCAAGCCGAAAATGGACGGCGACAATCGCACCGAAACGCCCGAGGACGTCATGATGGAGGCCGTCCCGTCCGATACTGCCCCCTTGCAGGAGCTTGCCGGCAAGAAGCCGAAGGCGGTGGCGGCAGAGGACCACGCCGACCCGGCCAAGACGGACGAGCACGCCGAGCCGGTCGACAAGGAAGAGAAGGCGCCGAGCGCCGAAACCGTCAAGGCGGCCGACGCCATCCGCGAGGAACTGGCGCAGAGCTTGGCCGCCGATCCCAAGATCGCCGAGGGACTGTCGGTCGTTGCTGGGGAAAAGGGCGTCGTGATTTCCGTGACCGACCAGTTCGACTTTGGCATGTTCGAGATCGGCTCGGCCCTGCCACGCCGGGAACTCGTGCTTGCCATGGAAAAGATCGGCAAGACGCTGGCCGAGCAGAAGGGAACGCTCACCATCAATGGCCATACCGACGCACGTCCGTTCCGTAGCGCCGACTATGACAACTGGCGGCTGTCGAGCGCGCGCGCACACTCGGCCTACTACATGCTGGTCCGCGGCGGCCTCGACGAGGCACGCATCACCGAGGTGTCCGGCCATGCCGACCGCGAACTGAAAGACACGAACGATCCGTTCGGCGCCAGCAACCGCCGCATCGAGATCCTGCTGGACGTCGACGGATGAAACCGCTCCGCGCATTCTGCCGGTTGGCGGGCGCCGCGGGTTTCGTGGCCGCTTCGGCCAATGGTCTGCGGGCCGAAGAGGCCCAGCTTCAACCCTACCAGATGGTGCGCTCGCTCGAACTGGTTCAGGATCGCATTGCCGGCGGCGATCATGCCGCCATGCCCATGCAGCGCAAGCTGCTTGAGATGATCGACGCGCGCTTTGCGGCAGACGACGGAACCCGCTTCGACAACATACTGAATCGCCGCGCCCTTCTCGTCTACGCGATGAGCGGCGGCAACCCGAGGACCGTCGAGTACGCCCTGACGAAGCTTGGCCAGGACGACCCCGTCGTCCAGCTCGGCGACGGTATTCTGGCCTATATCCGGGGCGAACCGCTGGCCGCGCGCACTGCACTCGGCGGCGTCGACCCCATGGCCTACACGCCCGATCTCGGCGCCTCCCTGGCGCTGGTCAAGGCATCGGTGCTTGCCGAGCCGGAGCCGGAGGCCGCGCTCGCCCTGCTCGACAAGGCGCGCCTGCTCAGCCCCGGCACACTTGTCGAGGAGGCGGCCCTCCGCCGGTCGATCGCCATCGCGACCGGGCTTGGCGACATCAGGCGATTCCTGTTCCTCTCGGAGGAATATGTCCGCCGCTACCTGAGATCGCCATACGCCAGCCAGTTCGCCGACACTTTCGTGGCCGGCGTCATCGCGCTCCATGTCGGGCTGGACCTTGCCGAGGTCACCACCATCGCGGGGCTGATGGAGCCCGAGCAGGAAAAGGTCATCTACCTGCGCATCGCCCGCCAGGCCGCCATCGACGGTCTGACCGAACTCTCGGCCTTCGCGTCGGGGCGCGCCGAGGGCCGCGACGAGGATGCGCGCACGCTTCTCTATTCGAGCCTGTCCGGCGTGACCTCGGGCACGGTCAGCGACGTGCTCGCCAGGCTTTCGAAGATCGATCGCGACCAGCTGTCCGAAAGCGACAGGGAACTGCTCGACGCGGCAAGTGCCATCGCCACAGGGATGACCGCGGTGCCGGAAGGCCTGCCGGAGCAGGTGATCAAGGCTCGGGCCAACCCGGTTCGCGAGGTTGGTCCCGAACCCGTTCCTGCCGCGGCTGCGCCGGCTGACGACCATGGCCAGGAACCCGTTGCGGCGCCGGCCGCGGGCCACGGCCAGGAACCTGTCCAGCAGGCTGCGGTGCAATCGCATTCGCCTGCGCCGCTGAATGGTCCGGCGCGCAGCATCGATGCCGCGGCCGACGAGACAGACGCCATGATGGCCGCGACGCGTGCCAAGCTGACAGACATTGACAAGTTGCTCGGGGAGATGCCGGAATGACGAACGGGGTGGATCAGGCGCTGCCAAGGATCCTGATGCCGAGGACCGGCGCAGACCGGCAAACGTCTCGCGACGCTGAGGCTGGTCCCGGCTTCGACGAGGCGTTGGGCAACGCCTTGAAGTCGAGGCCTGGCGCCGAGACTGAGCAGGCCGACGCCGACCGCGATGCTCCGCGTTTTGGCGCGCGGTTCGGCGCTGCCATCCAACGCATCGAAAGCTTCGGGCGCAGGTTCGAGCTCCGTTTGCCGGATCGCGGTCAGGACGATGCACCGGACGCCCCCCTGCCCGACGGGTCTGCCCCGACCACCGATGAAGCGATAGAAGCTGATGCACCGACCCATCCCCGCAAGACGGCGAAAGCTTCGAAGGAAGAGCCCGAGGTGGATGCCTCGCCTGCGCTCGTGTCGGCTGACGTCCCTGAACAGCCCGAACCCGCCGAAGCAACTGCCGTGAAGACCGCGCCGGATGAAACCGATCCGCCACAGGCCCAGGCGGCCGCCGGTGCAATGCGCCCCGACGTCGCGGCCACCCGTAGCGGCGAGTCCGCGCGTCGCGCGGCGCCAGCTACTCCCGTTGCCCGCATGGCAACCGGTTCCGTCAGCAGCGAGGTGGCCGAGGACGGCGAGGCGGATTCGGGAACCGCCGATGGCGTCGAGCCGCGAACCCGCACGGTACAACCGGCCGCCGCGCCGCGCCGCGAGACCGCCGAGACCGAACTGGCGCCACCGACCGGCGTCCGCTCCCGATCGAGTTCGGCAAATGCAGACGCGTCATCCGACAGGACGGCGCCAAAGTCGGTCAACTCTGCCGCCGACAACGGACGCTCCACGTCACGGGTCACCGTGATTTCCGAACAGATGATGCCGGCGCCCGCCCAGTCGACGTCGCTTTCGCTCGCAACGACGCTTGCAGCGAGCGGCGTGCTCAAGCCCGAATCGATCCGGATTGCGGCCGAGGCGCTGCCCATCGGCATGACTCCAGCCCACTCGCTTTCCATTCAATTGCACCCGGCCGAGCTCGGCATGGTGACCGCCAGCCTCAAATTCGTGGGCGACCAGCTCTCAATCGAGCTGCAGGTCGAAAACAACGAGGCGTATCGTGCCCTCCAGACCGACTCCGAGAGCCTGGTCAAGTCGCTGCGCGGCATGGGCTACGAGATCGACCGCGTCACGATATTGCAACCTGCAGCTGCTTCTTCAACCCAGGCGCGTCCAGACGGCGCCGGGGCCGGAGCTCAGCAATTTACTGGCAGCGGCCAGCAGTCGAACGCCGGCTCATCGGCCAGTGGCGGCGGAGGAACCAACGGTCAGCAGCCTGGAGGAGCACAGTCGGATGCCCGTCAAACCGGCCAGAACGGCCCTGCTGGCAACAATGATCGCGGTGCTGGCGGCGTGTATATCTAGCGCCGGCAAGGCACAGGCTGTCGAACCCGAAAATCCCTGCGAACCCGAGATCTTGCGGGCGTCCGAGCACTATGACATTCCGCTCGGCATCCTCTACGCTGTCGGGCTGGCCGAGACAGGACGAAGCGGCAGCTTGCAGCCTAACGCACTGAATATTGGAGGGAAAGTCGTCTACCCGCGAACCCGACGCGAGGCACTGAAGGCATTCGAGGCGGCCCGCGCCTCAGGCGCGAAGTGGATCGACGTCGGCTGCATGCAGGTCAACCACCACTACCACGGCAGCGAGTTCAAGAGCGTCGCGGAGATGTTCGACCCCCGCCGAAACGTCGACTATGCGGCCCGCTTTCTGCTCACCCTGCACGCCCGCCACGATACCTGGTCGATGGCCGTCGCCCGCTACCATGCCGGCCCCGACAACGACCCGGCGCAGAAGAAATATGTCTGCCGCGTCATCGCCAACATGGTTGCGACCGGCTTCGGAAACTGGACCGATAACGCCCGGAGTTTTTGCAACCCAGCGTAGAGTTCCGCATTATCGCCCCAGACCGGTTCCCGCCCGCCCGCAAGCCGGGACAGCAGCGGCGCCGCCCACGGTAACGTGCGGACTCGCAAGAAATTACCTGTAAGAAATCACGGTTGTTCAGGATTAATGACAGGAGCTAACTCTTCGTAATCAGTTGAAAACTTCTGATTCGGAGGGCGGGCCGGTGATCGTAATTGTGGACGAGCGAGAGCTCGTACAAGAGGGATATCATTCACTTTTTGACAGAGAGGGCGTGGCTACGGCCTCGTTTCGATCTAACGAATTCGGCGAGTGGGTTACATCGGTCGCCGATGAGGACCTGAAATCGGTCCAGGCGTTCCTGATCGGCGATTGCGGCGACAGTGCCGTATCTCCCCGCGCGATCCGTGACCGTACCGGCGCGCCGGTCATCGCACTCAGCGAGCATCATTCCCTCGAAAACACCCTGATGCTTTTCGAGTCCGGCGTCGACGACGTCATCCGCAAGCCGGTTCACATCCGCGAGATACTCGCCCGCATTTCCGCGATCCGCCGCCGGGTCCAGGACGAGCAGGAGCACACCGAGATCGGTCCGATGCGCGTCTTCATGGATGGCCGCGAGCCCGAGATCAACGGCGAACCGCTTCCCCTGCCCCGGCGCGAGCGCCGCATTCTCGAATATCTTGCGAGCAATCGCGGTCGTCGCGTCACCAAGTCCCAGGTCTTCAACGCGATCTACGGCATCTTCGACGACGAGGTCGAGGAGAACGTCGTGGAGAGCCACATCAGCAAGCTGCGCAAGAAGCTGCGGGAACGGCTGGGTTTCGACCCGATCGATTCCAAGCGCTTCCTCGGCTACCGGCTGGTTGCCTGATGTCCCCCGACCGGTCGGGCTCCACCTTGCTGGACCCGATCGTCGGCGCGCCAGCTTCGCGCAAGTCCATGGGCCTATGATCGCGGTTGGTCACATGGGAACTGGGGAAACGCCTCGATGAGCCTTTATGGAATGATGCGGACCGGCGTGTCCGGAATGAACGCCCAGGCTAACCGCCTGTCCACGGTCGCTGACAACATCGCCAACTCCGGCACCACCGGCTACAAGCGGTCGAGCACCGAATTCTCCTCGCTGATCATCCCCACCACCGCCGGCAGCTACACCTCGGGCGGCGTCACCACCACGGTGCGCCACGCGGTCTCGCAGCAGGGCGACCTGAAATACACGACATCGGGGAGCGACCTCGCGATCAACGGCGAAGGCTTCTTCGTCGTGCAGAGTCCGAGCGGCAGCCCGGTACTGACCCGCGCCGGTTCCTTCGTTCCCGATGGCGAAGGCCGCCTGGTCAACGCGGCCGGCTTCTACCTGATGGGCTACAGCTTCGCCAACGGCATCCCGAGCGCCGTCGCCAACGGGTTTGGCGGGCTTGAGCAGATCCGCATCTCGCAGGTCGAACTGACGGCCACACCGACCACGGCCGGCTCGCTCGTCGCCAACCTGCCGAACAATTCGACGGCGCCAGCGGCCGCCAACCTGCCCTCGGCCAACGCGCCAACCGCGGAAGCCGGCGGCAAGTCCTCGCTGGTCGTTTACGACAATCTCGGCACCGAGGTGGTGCTCGACGTCTACTTCACAAAGACCGGCACCAACACCTGGGAAGTCGCCGTCTACAATCAGGCCGACGCCGCGCCGTCGACCTCGTTCCCCTATTCCTCCGGTCCGCTGCAGACGCAGTCGCTCAGCTTCGATCCGGCGACCGGCAAGCTTTCGGGCGCCAGCGCCAACAACATCGTCATCCCGGTTCCGGGCGGCGCCTCGTTCGACCTCGACCTGACCCAGACAACACAGCTTGCGCTGAACTACACGGTGCTCGATGCCAAGGTAAACGGTGACGCGCCGAGTGCGGTCGCCGGCGTCGAAATCTCCAACGACGGCACCGTCTACGCCCAGTACGAGAACGGCAGCTACCTGGCGCTCTACAAGATCCCCATCGCCACGGTGCAGAGCCCCGACCAGCTGACCAACCTGCCTGGCAACGTTTTCACGCAGAGCGCCGATTCCGGCGGGGTCGAGATCGGCTTCGCCAACGAAGGCGGCCGCGGCAGCATCGTTGCGGGCGCACTCGAGAATTCCAACGTCGATATCGCCGAGGAACTGACCAACATGATCGAATCGCAGCGCAGTTACACTGCGAATTCGAAAGTGTTCCAGACCGGAGCCGATCTCATGGACGTCCTTGTCAACCTCAAGAGGTAGCCTGAAGCTGCCGAGATAAAGCATGTCGCTGTCATCCGCGCTGAGCACTGCACAATCGTCGATCAGGAATGTCGGGCGCCAGACCAGCATCGTTTCGCGCAATGTGCTCGAAGCCAACAACCCCGACTACAATCGCCGCACGGCGGTCGTCGCCAGCACGGCGCCGGGCGCCCACGTTGTCCAGGTCCAGCGCGCGACAAGCGACCAGCTGTTTCGCCAGAATCTCGGCGCCCTGTCGCAGTGGAGCGGCCAGAGCGCACTCTACTCCGGCATGGAACGGCTCGGAATATCGGTAAACGGCATCGACAATGCCTCGTCTCCGGCCACCGCCATCGGCCGGCTGCAGGAGGCGATGCAGCTCTATTCGTCTGCGCCTTCCAACCAGAACCTCGCCGAGAACGCGCTCGACGCGGCCCGCCAGGTGGTGCGCTCACTCAACGACGGCACCGCGGCAATCCAGTCCTTCCGCTCGCAGGCCGATGTCGAGATCGCCGGCGCGGTTGGCGAGTTGAACACCCTGCTCGCCGATTTCAAGAATTCGAACGACCTGGTGATCGCCGGCACGCGCGCCGGTCGCGACGTCTCGGACCAGCTTGACCAGCGCGATGCGACGCTGAAGAAGATCGCCGAATACCTGCCGGTGACTACCTTCACCCGCGGCGACAACGACATGGTCGTGATGACCAATGACGGCACGATGCTGTTCGAGGCCATACCGCGCGCCGTGACCTTCACGCCGTCGAGCGTGCTTGCTGCCGGCGTGCCCGGCAATTCCGTCTATGTCGACGGCGTCGCCGTCCGCGGCACCAATCCCGCGTCCGGCAAGCTCGCCGGACTGACACAGCTGCGCGACAGCGTCACCACCACCATGCAGAGCCAGCTCGACGAAGTCGCGCGCGGCCTGATCACCGCCTTCTCCGAGACCGCGCCCGCCCAGCCCGACGCGCCGGGTCTCTTCACCTGGCCCGGCGCACCCGGCATGCCGGCAGCCGGCACCCTGGTCAGCGGTCTGGCCGGCTCGATTTCGCTCAACGCCGCCATGGATTCCGCGCAGGGCGGCAACCCCAGCCTGTTGCGTGATGGCGGTGCCAATGGTGCGGCCTATGTCGTCAACACCCTCGGCGGCTCCTCCTATTCCAACCTGCTGATCGCCTACAGCGACCGAATGACCACGCAGATGGCCTTCGATCCCGCCGCCGGCATCAACCCCAACACCAGCCTGTCCGATTTTTCGACCAATGCCATCGGCTGGTTCGAGGGCTTGCGGCAGACCGCCTCGACGACGCTGCAGAACAGCGAGGCTCTGGCGGTGCGCACCGCCGAGGCGCTGTCCAACGACACCGGCGTCAATGTCGACATGGAAATGTCGCTGCTGCTCGACCTCGAACATTCCTACCAGGCCTCGGCGCGTCTGATCTCGACCATCGACGAGATGCTCACGGCTCTGCTGGCGGCGGTGAGGTAGCGCCATGAAGGCATCCTTCGTCTCGACCTCCGCCGTTTCCCAGGCGCTGCGCTATTCCATGCAGCGCACGCAGAGCAGCCTGGTCACGGCCCAGAAGGAGGTCGCATCCGGCAAGGTCGCCGACACCGGTCTGGCGCTAGGCGCCCAGACCGCTCAGGTCGTCAGCTTCGCCCGCGATTTCGACCGCCTCAACGGCATCGTCGATTCCAACTCGATGGCTTCCTCGCGCCTGTCGGCAACGCAGATGGCGCTCGGCAAGCTGTCGGAGACCGCGCAGAATTTCCTCGCCACGCTGACCGCAACGGCCAATGGCGACGCCGGGGCCACGGTCACCCGCAGCGGCGCCGATACCGCACTGCAGGAACTCAATTCGATCCTCAACACCAGCCTGAACGGCGAATACCTGTTTGCCGGCGTCAACACGGACGTCCGCCCGGTCAACGGCTTCAACGAAGCCGGCTCACCGTCCAAGGCCGCCTTCGACGCTGCTTTCCTCGGTCATTTCGGCTTCGCGCAAAACGACCCGGCCGCCGCCAACATCACGGCGGCGCAGATGGATACCTTCATCACCTCGGCCCTCGAGCCGCAATTCCTAGGCGCCGGTTGGCAGGCCAACTGGTCGAATGCCACCGACCAGAAGATCGTCAGCCGCATCGCGCTCAACCAGACGACCGAAACGTCGGTCGGCGCCAACGAGGAAGGCATGCGCAAGCTGGCGATGGCAGCCGCCACGATCAGCGACCTGTTCGACAGCAACCTCAGTGTCGCCGGCAAGAAGCAGCTGATCGAGCGCGCCGTCTCCATGGTCGGCGAGGCCATCGCCGGACTTGCCGACCTGCAGTCGCAGACCGGCATCGTCGAGAAGCGCGTCTCCGACGCCAGTGAACGCATCAAGATGCAGGCCAGCCTGTTCGAGAAGAACATTCTCGATATGGAAGGCGTCGATCCCTACGAGGCCTCGACGCGCGTGGCCGACCTGCTTTCGAGCATCGAGACTTCCTACGCGCTGACCGCGCGCATCCAGCAACTGAGCCTGCTTCGATTCCTGGGCTAACGGCAACACCAGCGGCGACGCCAGACGGACACGACATGTATCAATTCTCTTACGCCGACATCCAGACCGACTCCGTCGCCGATGCCAAGGATCGCGAACGCCAGTTGCTGACGCGCTCGATCGACATGCTGATCGCCGCACGCGCCGTCGGCACGGACTCGATGGAGGCCATCGAAGCCCTTCACTTCATGAACCGCGTATGGACCTCCTTCGTCGAGGACCTCGGCAGCCCCGACAACGCACTACCCAAGGAGCTGCGCGCCAACCTGATCTCCATCGGCCTGTGGCTGTTGCGCGAGGCCGAGGAGGTGCGCCAGGGCCGATCCGACAATTTCGAAGGCCTGATCGAGGTCTCCCAGATCATCCGGGATGGAATCCAATGAAGAACACTTTGAAGATATCGCTCAAGCCGAACGAGAAGATCTATCTCAACGGCGCCGTCATCCGCGTCGACCGCAAGGTGACGCTCGAACTGCTCAACGACGTGCAGTTCCTGCTCGAGAGTCACGTGCTGCAGATCGACGAAGCATCGACGCCGCTGCGCCAGCTCTATTTCATCCTGCAGGTCATGCTGATGAACCCGAGCGGTGCGGGCGACGCCTATGAGATGTTCCGCCGCTCGCTGCCGCTGATGCTGGCAAGCTTCAGCGATCCCGAGATCACCGGTACGCTCAAGCACATCGACCAGATGGTTGGGGAGGGCCATGTCTATGAGGCCCTGAAGGCGATCCGCTCGCTCTATCCGATCGAGAGGAAGGCCCTGAGCGACAATGACGACCAGCCATCGAGCGAGCCGAAGATGATGGCCCAGGGGGGAAAGAGATGAACGTCACCAGCGCAACCAGTGCACCGCCGACGGCAGCGACTGACGCTGCCTCCAAGACCCAGGTCGACTACCAGTCCTTCCTCAAGCTGCTGGTCGCCCAGATGAAGAACCAGGATCCGACGGATCCCATGGACTCCACCCAGTACATGGCCCAGCTTGCCGCCTTCAGCCAGGTCGAGCAGTCGGTCCAGATGAACAGCAAGCTCGACCAGATGCTGCAGTCTTCCGTGCTTGGCCAGGCCGACGCGCTCATCGGGCGCACCGTCACCTCAGCCGATGGCAAGGTCAGCGGCAAGGTCGAGGAAGTGCGCCTGACGTCGAACGGCATGGTCGCCGTGCTCGAAGGCGGCAAGGAGATCACGGTCGGCACCGGCATCACCATCTCGGGCACGCCGGCGTGAACGAGGCCGATGCCCTCGATATCGTCCAGTTCGCCATCTGGACGGTACTGACGGCATGCGGCCCCGCGGTCGCCGCGGCAATGCTCGTTGGCGTCGGCATCGCACTTGTCCAGGCGCTGACGCAGATTCAGGAAATCACGCTCACCTTCGTGCCGAAGATCATCGCCATCATGCTGGTGGTGGCCTTCACCGGCCCCTTCATGGGTAGCCAGATCTCGGCCTTCGCCAACGTCATCTTCGAGCGCATCGAAACCGGCTTCTAGACTGCTCTCAGCGCCGGCTGGCGAACACGGCTGGTTTCCGTCGCAAAGGGGCTGAGCCCCAGCCAGCTCTGCATCGCGCCGGATATTGTCGGGTCGCCGTCGATCTCGAGATTGCCGTTCTCGATCTCATGGCGCAGTTTCGCTATCCCCATCCAGATCGCGGTCATCGTCCTCAGCGGCGTGCGAACCAGCAGGTCGACCTCGAATCCCGGGTCGAAGGCGCACAGGTCGACCGTGCCTTCTTCGACGACCAGCCAGAAATTCTGCCTTGTGGCCGGCAATTCGGGATACTGAAACTGTATCGTGCATTTCCGGCGCGGCAACGGCTCGATGACCAGGTTGCGGCGCATGTCCCACATCAGCAGCGACGGATCGAGATTGCGCAGCGAAAGCTGCGATTCTACCCAGCGTGTGCCCCAGAAACCCAGGCCCATCACGATCTCGCGCAGGTCTTCCCCGGCCGGTGTCAGCGTGTATTCGACGCCGCTGCCATCGCGCGACACGGACACGATGCCGGCCTTCTCCAGATCCTTCAGCCGTTTCGAAAGAAGCGCCGGCGACATGCGCGGCACGCCGCGCCTGAGGTCGTTGAAACGCGTCGTGCCGGCCAGCAATTCCCGCATGACCAGCGGGGTCCAGCGCGCACAGAATATCTCCGCCGCCATGGAAACCGGGCAAAACTGCCCATAACCGCCTCGTTCCATCCTTCCGTCCCCTGTTTCTGACGTAATGCCTCCTGCCACCCGTCCGAGTGTGGACAGCCGGGGTTTCAGGACATTGTCGTCGGGGCGCTCGAGAATGTAACCGCGTCGAGCGCCAGTACAGTTCCGATACTGGACCCTACGTCATTGGAGGCTGATGGTCGAGCGATAGAAACAGGAGGACTACCATCGCCATGACCATCGCAAGCCAGATCTCGAGTCCGAAAACCAATGGATCCGAAAGCGTCGCCGCCATCGCGCGCCGCCTCGCCCCGGACTTCGCCGGGCGGGCGGCAGATTGTGACGAGAACGATCGCTTCGTGGCCGCCAACTACGAAGCTCTGAAGGCGGCAGGCCTGGTCGAGGCGGGCGTGCCAGTCGAATTCGGCGGCAAGGGCGCCGAGCTCGCAGAACTCTGCGACATGCTGCGCGAGATCGCACATTGCTGCAGCTCTACCGCACTCGCCTTTTCCATGCACACCCATCAGGTCGCCATCCCGGCCTGGCGCTGGCGCTATCAGAAGATCGCCGCCGTCGAGCCGCTGCTGAAGCGGGTCGCTTCGGAAAAGCTCATCCTGCTGTCGAGCGGCGGTTCCGACTGGATCGCCGGCTCTGGCAAGGCCGTCAAGGTCGACGGCGGCTACAGGGTCACTGCGCGCAAGGTTTTCACCTCGGGCGCGGAGGCCGGCGACCTGCTGATGACGGGCGCCATTCTGGAGGGCGAGGAGCCGGCAAAGGTGCTGCACTTTGCCGTGCCGATGAAGGCGCCGGAGGTGAAGGTAGTCGAGACCTGGCGCACCCTCGGCATGCGCGGCACCGGCTCCAACGACGTCGTCATCGAGGACCTCTTCATCCCCGACGCCGGGGTGGCGGTGGCGCGAAACAGCGGCGAGTGGCACCCGCTGTTCCACATCATCGCGACCATCGCCTTTCCGCTGATCTACGCGGCCTATCTCGGCGTCGCCGAGAGCGCCCGCGACATCGCCATCGGGCTGGCCGGCAGGAAGGCCCCCGACCCGCACCTGGTGTCGCTCGCCGGGCGCATGGACACCAGCCTGCGCGCCGCGCAAATGGCGCACCGCCACATGGTCGAGATCGCCAACCAGAACGCTCCCTCGGCAAACTCGATCAACGAGGTGATGATCGGCCGCGCGCTGGTTGCCGAAAACGCCATCCGCACTGTGGAACTGGCGCTGGAACTTGCGGGCGGCGCGGGATTCTACCGTTCGAACGGGCTTGAGCGGCGCTTCCGCGACATCCAGGGGGCCCGCTTCCATCCGCTGCAGCAGGGCCCGCAGGCGACCTACGCCGGCTCGATGGCGCTCGGCCTGTCCGTCGACAAAGTGTTCTGACCTGCACGGAAGGGCGGCACCGGTCGCCCTTCCGGCCCACCTTCGCACAAGCTTGGCGGCCTAGTCTGGTCGGGCCGGATCGCGCATGGCGCGCGCCGGCTTTCGCAACCGGCCTGGGTGAACATGGCGATCGCAGAAACAATCACGCCGGATCCCGTCGCCAAGAACGCACGCGATGTGTTCTTCGCGCTCGGCATCGTCGTCATCCTTGCGGTGCTGTTCCTGCCGATTCCGGCCTTCCTGATCGACGTCGGCCTCGCCTTCTCGATCGCGCTCTCGGTCCTCATCCTGATGGTCGCGCTGTGGATCCAGCGGCCGCTCGATTTCTCGTCATTCCCCACGATCCTGCTGATCTCGACCATGTTGCGCCTGTCGCTCAACATCGCCACCACGCGCATGATCCTGTCGGAGGGCAATGACGGGACGCACGCGGCCGGCTACGTCATCAGCGGCTTCGCCCAGCTCGTCATGAGCGGCGATTTCGTCATCGGTCTGATCGTCTTCATGATCCTGGTGATCGTCAATTTCATCGTCATCACCAAGGGCGCCACGCGTATCGCCGAGGTTGGCGCGCGCTTCACGCTGGACGCCATTCCCGGCAAGCAGATGTCGATCGATGCCGATCTCTCGGCCGGCATGATCGACGACAAGCAGGCGCAACACCGCCGCCGCGAACTCGAGGAGGAAAGCTCATTCTTCGGTTCGATGGATGGTGCTTCCAAGTTCGTGCGCGGAGACGCCATCGCCGGTCTGATCATCACCTTCATCAACATCGTCGGCGGCATCACCATCGGCTATTTCCGCCATGACATGTCCATGGGCGAGGCCTCCGACGTCTTCATCAAGCTGTCGGTCGGCGACGGCCTGGTGACGCAGATCCCCGCGCTCATCATCTCGCTTGCCGCCGGCCTGCTGGTCTCCAAGGGCGGCACGCGCGGCTCGACCGACAAGGCCGTCTTCGGCCAGCTCGGCGCCTATCCCCGCGCCCTCTACGTCGCCGGGGCGCTGCTCCTGCTGCTGTCGACGATGCCCGGCCTGCCGATGCTGCCCTTCGTATCGCTTGCCGGCGCGATGGCTGCCATCGGCTACATCATCCCGCAGCGCCGCGAGCAGCGCATTGCTGCTGCCGAGGCCGAGAAGAAGCAGGCCGAGGCCGTCAAGGCCGACGAGGACAAGAACTCGGTCAAGGCCTCCCTGGCCACCGCCGAGATCGAGCTCCTGATCGGCAAGCAGCTCTCGACGAAGCTGATCGTCGCGCACCAGGAGCTTGCCTTCCGCATGAGCAAGATGCGCAAGAAGTTCGCCACCCAGTACGGCTTCGTCGTGCCCGAGGTCCGGCTGACTGACGATTTCGCGATCCCCTCGAAGAGCTACCAGATCAAGGTGCACGGCACCGTCGTGGCCGAACACTCGCTGCGCGTCGGCGAAGTGATGGTGCTGCTCGGCAACCGCGAAGTGCCGGACATTCCCGGCGAGGAAGTGCGCGAGCCCGCCTTCGGCATGCGCGCATGGTCGGTGCCCGAAATGTTCTCCGAGGACCTCAAGCGCGAGCAGTATACCTTCGCCGACAACATGTCGGTTCTGCTGACGCACCTGTCCGAGGTGATCCGCAACAACCTGCCGCAGCTCCTCTCCTACAAGGACATGAAGGCGCTGCTCGAGCGCCAGGATCCGGAATACCGCAAGCTCGCCGACGAAATCTGCACCACGCACATCTCCTATCCGGGCCTGCAGGCGGTGCTGAAGCTGCTGCTGGCCGAGCGTGTCTCGATCCGCAACCTGCACCTCATCATCGAGGCCATCGCCGAGATCGCTCCGCATGTCCGTCGTACCGAGCAGATCGTCGAGCATGTCCGCGTTCGCATGGCGCAGCAGATCTGCGGCGACCTCACCGAGGGCGGCGTGTTGAAGGTACTGCGCCTCGGCAACCGCTGGGACCTCGCCTTCCACCAGAGCCTGAAGCGGGACGCCAAGGGCGAGATCCGCGAATTCGACATCGACCCGCGCCAGCTCGAGGAATTCGGCCAGGAAGCGACCAAGGCCATCCGAACCCATCTCGATGCCGGCGAGCGGTTCGTGCTGGTCACCGCGCCGGACGCGCGGCCCTATGTGCGGATGATCATCGAGCGCCTCTTCGCAACGCTTCCGGTTCTCAGCCATGTCGAGATCGCAAAGGGCGTCGAGCTGCGCATCCTCGGAACCATATCTTGAACGCAACGCTGGATGGCGTGGTCATCGCGGCGTTTCTCGCCTTCTGCCGCATCGGCGGTTGCTTCATGCTGATGCCGGGCCTGTCGAGCGCCCGCGTACCGATGCAGATAAGGCTCTATGTCGCGATCGCCGCGACCTTCGGCCTGCTCATCCATCTTTCGGACCAGATACTCCCCTTCGTCAGCCGCCGGCCGGACGAACTCGCACCGATGATCATCTCGGAGGTGCTGGTCGGCGCGCTGATTGGCGTGATGGCGAGAATCTACATCATGGCGCTGCAGTTCATGGGTTCGGCCATCGCCATGCTGATCGGCTTCAGCGGCGTTGCCGGTCCGAGCATCGAGGAGGGCGAGCCGCAGGCAGCCCTCGCCAGCATCATCTCGCTGTCGGCGCTGCTCTTGCTGTTCACCTTCGACTTCCACCACGAGATCATCCGGGCGCTCGTCAATTCCTACCGCGTGGCGCCGGTCGACGTGCTGTTCAAGCCGCAGGGCGCGCTCGTCGACATTGCCGACACGGTGTCGGAATCCTTCTTCGTGGTGCTGCGGCTCGGCAGCCCCTTCGTTGCCTATTCGCTGCTGGTCAACCTGACCGTCGGTTTCGTCAACAAGCTGGTGCCGCAGATTCCGGTCTACTTCATCTCGCTGCCCTTCGTCATCGCGGGCGGCCTGATTCTCATCTATTTCGGCCTGGGCACCATGCTCAGCCTGTTCGCCGACGGCTTCGTCGACATCACGATTGGACGCTAGCAACATGACCTCGCGCGTCGAACGGCTGAAGAAACTCCTCGCTGTCCAGCAGCAGCTCAAGGCGCTGCACGAAGTGCGCCGCGCCGGCTTCATTGCCGAGGCCGCGACGGCCAAACAGGACGCCGCCGAACTGGTTGAACGCTTCGATGCCAACGAAACCATGTCGGCACTGTTTCCCGACATCTATCACCGCCGTATCGGCGAGGCGCTGGCGCGCGAGCAGGCGAACCGGACCATGGCCGAGAAGGAGGCGACGCGCCTCGCCACCGCGACGGCCCGCACCAACATGGTCGAGCGCTCCTACCGCGAGGTCCAGATGGAGGACGAGCGCCAGCGGAGCGACCGCGAGCGGCTCGACATCATCGGCCAGCGGCTCGTTCCCCGGGGGCACGGCAAGTAAGGTTGCCGCAAGTTTACCGGTCCATTATCGGCACCTGAAAAGAGGCAAGGAACAGCAATTCTTGGCGATCTCACCACCCAGCGATATCGTACTGGACGTCGCGCGCGCCGCCGATCCGGCCGGCGTCGAGGCGGCCCGTGCGGCGCTTGCGCAACGCGCGGCAAAGACTGGCGCCCCGGCTGAGCCCTTCGCCGTCGCCAGCCGGCACGCGCCCGCCGCAACCGGGAACGATGGCGCCAGGACGCCGACGCCGGAGAGCTTCAAGCGCTTCGAGGCGATGGTGCTGCAGACCTTCATCCAGAACATGCTGCCCCGGGACGGTGAATCCATTTACGGCAAGGGCATAGCCGGTGACATGTGGAAGTCGCAGCTTGCCGAGAAGGTCGCCGACTCGATCGCCGAGCGTGGCGGCATCGGAATCGCCGACCGCGTTCTGGGCGACCGCTACCGGCAGGCCGAAAAGGCAAAGGCCGCCGAACCGGCCACCGGTGCCACTGGCGCAGCGCCGGCGGCGCCTCCGGCTGAACTCTCCCCGGCCCTCATCGACGAAATGCTGCACAGGCTGAACGAGTCGCTCGTCCAGGTCCTGTCCGGCCCGGGCCCCAACGGAACCGATCGCGGGTGAACATGATGTATCAGCAAGGCATTCCCGGCCAGGACCTGGCGGTCCGGCCCTCCCAGGTAGAGCCGGCGCAGCAGCAGCCCGGCAATCTCGGCGTCCTCATCGGCCGCATCGAGGAAGCAGTGGACGAGGAGACCTCGTCGATCCGCACCGACATCAACTTCGACATCAAGGCGTCGAACGCCCGCAAGAGCCGTTTCCTCTACGAACTGACGCGCGCCCTGAAAGGCGCCGGCGGCATCGCGCCGCCGGTCGAGCACCGCGAGGATCTCGAGCGGTTGCGCGGCAAGCTGGCCACCAACGAGGCCGCCATCCGGGCGCATCTCAATGCCGTCAACGAAATCGCCACGCTGATGCAGAACGCCATCCAGCATGCCGAGACCGACGGCACCTATTCGGCCGGCGAGTTCGGCTACGCGCGATGATCAAGTTCGTCGTCGCAGCCATCTGGGTCTGCGCGGTCGCCATCGGCGCCGTATTCTACTCGTTCCAGATGGCATCGGCGAAGATCGACGCGCCGGCGCCGGCCCCGCTGCTCGGCGGTCTCGACTACGTCAAGACGGACATCGTCTCGGTGCCGGTCCTGCGCGGCGGCCGCATTGGCGGCTATTTCCTGACCCGGCTTGTCTACACCGGCGAGGCGAAGAGCCTCGCCCGGCTCTCCGTGCCGGCGGCCGCGCTCTTCACCGACGAGATCTACAGCTACGTCTACGGCAATCCGCAGCTCGATTTCGTCAACCATGAGACACTCGACCTTGACGCTTTCCGCGCGGGCCTGCGCGACAGCATCAACAAGCGCATCGGCGAGGACGTGGTCAACGAGGTGCTGATCGAGCAGGTCGACTTCCTGTCCAAGGAAGAAATCCGCGACAACACCATCCGTCGCAAGATGCAGGCCGGCGAGACCGCCCGCGAGATGTCGAAGAACTTCAAGGAACACTAGGCCGTCACGGCGCTTCCCCTGCGGACGGTTGCCGTGGTGCATCCGCCGACGCTATATGCGCGTTGACGGGCACGAGCGGCCCTTTCAAACTGCAACTTCGCCTGCGCGCAGCGCGGCAAAACCAGACAGGAGAGCGCAATGGGCATCCAGGCGATCGCGGATCAGATCAGGCCGAAAGTCGAATCCTCGGGCTTCGAGCAGTCCGTCAAGTTCGACACCGGTTCGGACGGCGTCCTCGTCATCGACGGCGAGACGGTCTCCACCACCGACGCACCGACCGACTGCACCATCAAGCTGTCGCTCGAAGACCTCGAGGGGCTGATCTCTGGCGACCTCAGCCCGACCACCGCCTTCATGACCGGCAAGCTCAAGGTCGAAGGCGACATGTCTGTCGCCATGGCACTCAGCCAGTTCATCGGCTGAGCGCGGGGCAGCGCTCTACGCTGCCCGGCGCATCGTACCGGCCGTCAGCACCCGCGCCTTGCGGCCGGTCGCCTTCAGCGTCCCGCTGGCCGCGCCGATGGCGCCCGGCGCCAGTTCAAGCGCCAGGAACCGCTCCCGCTCAAAGGGGCCCGGCATCGCCAGGTTGCCCGTATTCTGCGCCGAGAATCCGAAGCGCGCATAATAGGCCGCGTCGCCGACGAGCAGGATGACCCTGTGGCCGAGACGTTCCACTTCGGCCACTGCATGCTTCATCAGCGCCGAGCCGACACCGGCGCCCTTCAGCGACGGGTCTACGGCCAAGGGGCCGAGCAGCAGCGCAGCCGGACCACCCGCGCCCATCGAAACGTCCCACAGCCTGACGGTGCCGACGAGCCGGCCCTCCGCGTCACGCGCGACGAAGGACAGGCCTTCGGAGGGGCGGCGGCCGCGCCGGAGCTTCTGCGACGACTTCTTCTTCCACTTCGGGCCCATGGCGCGCGCAAGCAGCAACTCGCGGGCAGCGATGTCGCCCTCGTTTTCGATTGCGATGGTCAGTGCCGGAACGACTGCCGGCTGGCCGAATGCGATTTCCATTTGCGTGATCCTGATCGTGCGGACACCATCCGCCAACAATGCAACCCGACGCCGGAGGTTCTGTTCCGGCGTCGCGTGACCTTTCGGGCTCTTGCGAGCCGTCAGATCACGTAGGATCGGAGCGGCTCGAAGCCGTTGAAGGCGACCGAGGCATAGGTCGTCGTGTACGCGCCTGTGCCCTCGATCAGCACCTCGTCGCCGATCGTCAGCGACAGCGGCAGCGGATAGGGCGTCTTCTCGTACATCACGTCAGCCGAATCGCAGGTCGGGCCGGCGAGCACGCATGGCGCCTTCTCGTCCTGGTCGCGCTGCGTCACGATCGGGTAGCGGATCGCCTCGTCCATCGTCTCGGCGAGACCGCCGAACTTGCCGATGTCGAGGAACACCCAGCGCACATTGTCATTGTCGGACTTCTTCGAAATCAGCACGACTTCCGACTTGATGACGCCGGCATTGCCGACCATGCCGCGACCGGGCTCGATGATGGTCTCGGGGATCTGGTTGCCGAAGTGCTTGCGCAGCGCGCCGAAGATCGCCTGGCCATAGGCCTGGGCAACCGGCACGTCGCGCAGGTAGCGGGTCGGGAACCCACCGCCCATGTTGACCATCTTCAGCACGATGCCTTCCTCGGCGAGCGTCGCGAACACCTGCTTGGCGTCGCCGAGCGCACGGTCCCAGGCGGTCAGGTCGCACTGCTGCGAACCGACGTGGAAGGATACGCCATGGGCATCGAGGCCGAGCTTGCGGGCATGGCGCAGCACGTCGACGGCCATCGCCGGCACGCAGCCGAACTTGCGCGAAAGCGGCCACTCGGCGCCCTCGCCGTCGGTCAGCACGCGGCAGAATACGCGGGCACCCTGTGCAACGCGCGCGATCTTCTCGACCTCCTCGACGCAATCGACGGCGAACAGCCGGATGCCGAGTTCGAAGGCGCGCGCGACGTCACGCTCCTTCTTGATGGTGTTGCCGAAGGAGATGCGGTCGGCGGAGGCGCCGGCATCCATCGCCATTTCGATCTCGGCGACCGAGGCGCAGTCGAAGGACGAACCCATCGAGGCAAGCAGGCGCAGGATTTCCGGCGCCGGGTTGGCCTTCACGGCATAGTAGATCTTCGAGTCCGGCAGCGCCTTCTCGAAGGCGCGGAAATTGTCGCCCACGACGTCGAGATCGACGACGAGGCAGGGGCCGGCGGGACGTCGGGTGGCGAGGAAGTCGAGTACGCGCTGGGTGGCCATAGGTCTCTCCATCGCAGGGATTTCTCCATGCGCAATCAGGCTGCGGCGGCGTGCCCTCGGGCTACGCCTGTCCGCGGTGGACAAAGGCGCGGTCGCTTCTCATGAAACCAGCCGGTGGAGACCCCGGA
The DNA here is from genome assembly GCA_018823835.1 of Alphaproteobacteria bacterium. Classification (GTDB taxonomy): domain Bacteria; phylum Pseudomonadota; class Alphaproteobacteria; order Rhizobiales; family Rhizobiaceae; genus CAMYMG01. Next base: position 24,104 of record JAHJHT010000006.1, read on the forward strand.
TTCACGAGCGCGTATCGCGCGGCGATGAACCTCGGCCTGCCCGGCTCCGGTCCGCTTTGTCTGCCTTGGCTTGGATTGGGAGACCCGTTCCGCACTGCCGGCAATGATGGTGTGCCTCTTCAGTAACCCCGGCTTTTGGACAGCCGGAAGAGAACCAGAAAGGCCCTCACCGTCGTTGCTTCAAGGTGTCCCCGGTTTGGCGGTTGGCCGTCGAACCGGCTGGAGGGGTTAGCTCCAGTTACCTTACCGATTTCCCTCACCATTCGAGGATCGGCGGACACCCACAGGCACGTGCGACTTTGGGCAAGGCGGATATAGAGTCGCTGGCATTCACAATCAATTAAAAACCGACCCTCGCTTGAAAAAAATCCAGGCGCGAACAATGCTGCAGCCATTGTATCCGGATCCTGAACAATGCAGCGCATGCGTGATCGACTGAACGCCTTTCTCGACCTGCCGGACATCGCGGTTCCGCACGCGCCGTCCGGCCCGCTCGCCGGCTTTTCGCTCGGCGTGAAGGACATCTTCGATGTTGCCGGCTACGTCACTGGCTGCGGCAACCCGCAAAAGTCCGCCGAGGGTATGCCGGCGACGGCGACTGCCCCGGCAGTGCGGATGCTGCTGGATGCGGGCGCGCGATTCGCCGGCAAGACGCAGACCGAGGAACTCGCTTTCTCGATGCTCGGCCAGAACGTTCACTTTCCGCACCCCGTAAACCCGGCAGCACCGGGCCGGGTAACCGGCGGTTCTTCGTCGGGTTCGGTCGCTGCGGTTGCCGGCGGCCTTGCCGACATCGCCACCGGTTCCGACACCGGCGGCTCGGTACGCATTCCCGCGGCTTTCTGCGGCCTGATTGGGCTGCGCACCACGCAGGCCCGCATCTCGCTCGCCGGCACCATGCCGCTCGCGCCCTCCTTCGACACCTTCGGCTGGTTCGCGCGAGACGCCGCCATGTATGCCAAGGTCGGCGACGTCCTGCTGGGGCCCGACAGCCACGCGATACCGCTTACGCGGCCCCTTGCGCTGGATCGCCTTGATGAACTCGTCCAGGGCTCCGCCGAGACCGAAGAATACCGCCGGCTGACGGATGTCGTCGCCGGCGTCACCGGCCGCCCCTCGCGCCTGCCATCGCCGCCCCATTCGACCGACGAGCTTTACTGGTGCATGCGCAAGATCCAGGCAAAGGAAGCCTGGGCGGCCCATGGCGCATGGATTTCCGGCCGCGAGGACAAGCTCGGCAAGGCCACTCTGGACCGTTTCGCCTTCGGCAGGACCGTCTCGGACGACGAGGTAGCCGCCGAATCGGCGCGCCGGGACGACTTCCGCGCCACCTTGCGCGACATGCTGGGCGACGACGGCTTCATCATTCTGCCCACCGCACCCTGCGTGGCGCCAAGGAGCAATGGCACGGCCGACCAGTTTCAGGATTTTCGCGAGCGCGCCATCTGCCTTTTGTGCTGGTCCGGACTCTCTGGCTTTCCGCAGATCACGATTCCGCTCGGAGAAGTGGACGCCGCACCTTTCGGCATCTCGCTGCTTGGCCCGCCCGGCAGCGACCGGGCACTGATCCGGCTGGCCTCCACCATTCTGCAATCAGTCGGGAGGGCATGAGCCGATGGATACGCTGACGCGCATGCGCGCCTTCATCGACGTCGTCGAGGCGGAGGGGTTTTCTGCGGCCGCCCGCAAGATCGGCCGCTCCAAGGCGCTGCTGTCGAAATATGTGCGCGAGCTGGAGGACGACCTCGGCGCCCTGCTGCTCAACCGCACGACGCGCCAGTTCTCGCTCACCGAGACCGGTCACACCTATTTCCAGCGTGCCACCGAGATCATCCGTGAGGTGGACAGCCTTGCCGAGACCGTCAGGGAATCCTCCGGCGACGTGCGCGGCCGCATCAAGCTGTCGGCGCCCCGCACCTTCGGCGATGCGGCAATCGGCCAGTCGCTCATCGACTTCGCTGTCGCGCATCCCGACATCGTGCTCGACATCAACCTCGACGACCGCTTCGTCGATCTGGTCGAGGAAGGCTTCGACCTTGCGATCCGCATCTCGCGGCTCGAGAACTCTTCCCTCATCGCCCGGCGGCTCTCGCCCTTCTCGGTCGGCGTCAGCGGATCGCCGGCCCTGATCGCAAGGCTCGGCACGCCCACGCGGCCGCAGGACCTGGCGCACCTGCCCTGCATCGTCGATACCAACGGACGCTGGAAGTCGAACTGGCCCTTTCTCGGCGACGACGGCGACCAGGTCAGCGTCAGCGTGACCGGTCCGATCGAGGTAAACAGCCCGATGGCCGCGCGCGCCGCAGCCGTTGCCGGCCTCGGCTTCGCCATCCTGCCCGACTTCATCGCCGCCCCCGACATAGCGGCCGGAAGGCTGATTCCCCTGCTGACCGACCGCATGCTGCCGGGCGGCGGCATCTTTGCTGTCTACCCTCACCGGCGCTACCTGCCGGCCAAGGTACGGGTCTTCGTCGATTTTCTCGTGCAATGGTTCAAGGACCACGAAAAGGGGTGATTGCACCGCCGGTCCCAATTTCGCCGGGTTTCTGGTAACTGTCGGTCCCGTCCAATCCGAACTCCGTGACCCGCGATGCCCTTGACCCGGAAAACCCTAGTCGGCCTGGCAGCCCTTGCTGCATTGTCGTTGCCCGGACCGGCCGGCGCCCATCCGCACGTCTTCGCGGAGGCACGGCTGGACGTCCTCGTCAACGGTGACGGGACGGTCAAGTCGCTCAGGCACCTGTGGCGCTTCGACGATCTCTTCTCGAGCACGGTTCTGGTCGAGTTCGACCAGAATGGCGACCTCAAGCTCGACGATGGCGAACTGAAGGAAGTCTCCGACACGATCTTTGCGTCGCTGGCGGAGTTCAACTACTTCCAGCTCGTGTCGGTCGACGGCAAGGACGTGGCGATGAATCCGCCGCCGCAGCTCATGGCCAACTACGACAACGACCAGTTGATCGTCATGTTCGAATCCGAGCCGAAGGCGGCGCTTCCGCTCAGCGGCAAGGTCGATTTCGGCGTCTACGATCCGACCTTCTACACCGCGATCGACTTCACCGAGGACGCCAACATGGCGGTCGCCGACATGCCTGCGGGCTGCACGCGCACCGTCGTCAGGCCCGATCCCGACGAGGCCATCTCCCAGAACCAGGAAAGCCTCACCGACGCCTTCTTCAGCGACCCCTCCGGCACCGACCTCAGCAAGATCTTCGCCACCCGCCTCGAACTCAACTGCCAGGCCCAGGGCTAGCCTCCCGTGAAGAAGACCGCCGTCCGTGTCACCTTCGCCATCATTGCGGTCGCCTATGTCGCATCGCATTTCCTCGGCCACGCCCACGCGGCAAGCTCGCTGGGCATCGGCAACAATGATGCGATCACAACGTCTACCGGTCCCTTTGCCCACTGGATGCAGTGGATCAACGTCAGGCAGCAGGAATTCTACCGCTCGCTGACTGACGCCTTGAAGGCGATGCGCGACGACAACGGCAGACTGTGGCTTATTGTCGGCCTGTCCTTCGCCTACGGCATTTTCCATGCCGCAGGCCCCGGCCACGGCAAGGCGGTGATCTCTTCCTACATGCTCGCCAACGAGGTCGCGCTCCGGCGCGGCATCATGCTTTCCTTCGTCTCCGCCTTCCTGCAGGCGCTGACGGCAATCATCGTCATGGCTCTGGCTTTTTTCGTGCTGCGCGGCACCTCGGTATCGATGACCGATGCCACCGGCTTTCTCGAACTCGCCAGCTTCGCCATGATCACGCTGTTCGGCGCCTGGCTGCTGTGGCGCAAGGCCGGACCGCTGGTCCTGGGGCTCTTGGGCATTGGCCCGGGCCACAGCCTGTCGGCTGCGCACGCCCATGCCGCCCCTTCGCACGGCCATGACCACCATGGTCACCACGGCCACGCGCACGACCATCATCCCCACGGCCATGCGGCGGGTGAGGTCTGCGACAGCTGCGGCCACAGCCACGCTCCGGACCCGGCCCTGCTGTCGGGCGACCGCTTCAGCTGGAAGACAGCCTGGTCGGCGGTCACCGCCGTCGGGCTGCGCCCCTGCTCCGGCGCGCTGATCGTGCTGAGCTTCGCCTTCCTGAACGGCCTCTGGGCCGGTGGCGTCCTGTCGGTCTTCGCCATGGCCCTCGGCACCGCGATCACGGTTTCGACGCTCGCCACCCTTGCCGTCACCGCCAAGAACTGGGCCGTTGCCTATGCCGGTGATGGACGTGCCGGCAACCGCGTGCACACCGTCATCGAGATCGCCGGCGCGGCCTTCGTCTTCCTGCTGGGTCTGCTGCTGCTGACGGCAAGCCTCAGCGCGTAGCGTCTCAGCCGTCGTTCCGGTCGTCGCGTCGCTTCTGGCTCCTGCCGCGCAGCCAGAAGACCAGGAAGAATGCCGCGACAAAAACCACCGCGACGACGCCTGCCGCTACGGTGGAAAGGTTGCCGACGGCGATCATGATCGTCGGCAGGAAATAGGCGCCAAAGCCGAAGACGGCGAGCAGAACTGCCGCGGCAATCGCCGAACTGCGGTTTTCCGGGGTCATTGCAAAACCGCCCTCACAGCGAAAAGCCGCCATCGACGCTCATCACGGTACCCGTCGTAAAGGCCGCCTCGTCCGAGGCCAGGTAGACCACGATCGGCGCGATCTCTGCCGCGCTGGCGATGCGGCCCGTCGGCTGCCGCTGCACGAACATCTCGAGCGCCTTGTCCTTGCTGCCCCATTCCTTGCCGAGCGTCTCGACGCGGTCCTCCCAGGAGGGCGAGCGGAAGGTGCCCGGAGCCACCGCGTTGCAGCGCAGGCCATCGCGGATGAAGTCGGCAGCCACAGCCTTGGTCAGCCCGATCACCGCCGCCTTGCTGGCGCCGTAGGCATAGCGGTTGGCGATGCCGCGGATCGACGATGCGCCCGATGCGATGTTGACGATGGAACTCGTCCCGCCGCTCGCCTTGGCCCGCTCCAGCATGCCGGGCAGGAATGCCCTGATCGTCCGGTGCATGGACTTCACGTTGAGGTCGAAGGAAAAATCCCAGTCCTTCTCGCTCGTCGTCAGCACCGTGCCGTGATGCACGTAGCCGGCGACGTTGACGAGGATGTCGACCGCCCCGACCTTCGCCGCATAGGCCTCGACGGCCTTGGTCGACAGCACGTCGAGCTTTGCCTTTTTCGCCTTCGCCAGACCCTCGAGCTTGTCGCGCGACACGTCGGACGCGTAGACGGTGGCGCCCTCGGCCACCAGGCATTCGGCGATTGCGCGCCCGATGCCCTGCCCCGCCGCCGTCACCACGGCGATCTTGCCCTTCAACCTGCCTGCCATTCCGTCTCCCCCCGAAAATCCCTGATATGCCGGCCGCCAGCGCGGCCTAATGATGCTCGTGTTCCGGCTTCGCGTCCGCGCAGGCGCCGAATTCCGGCTCTACCGTCGCGTGTTCGATGCCGTGGCTCTCGGCCAGCCGCCGCTTGATCGACCGCACCGCCGCGTCGGCGTCGGCGCCTTCGACCAGGCAGGCATGCAGCGTTGCCATGTTCTTCGTCCCGTCCATGGACCAGACGTGCATGTGGTGCACTTCGCGCACCGTCGTTACATGCGCTTCGAGATCGCGCGCAATGCCGTCGCGGTCGAGGCTCGCCGGCACGCCCTCGAGCAGCAGATGGCCCGCCTCGCGCGTCAGCGCCCAGGCGCTGCGGAACAGCAGCAGCGCGACGAGGCCCGACAGCAACGGGTCGATCAGCACCCATCCCGTCGTGATGATGACGATCGCCGCCACGATCGCGGCCACCGAACCGAGCAGGTCGCCCAGCACGTGCAGGATCGCGCCGCGCATGTTGAGGTTCTCGCGGTCGCCGCCATGCAGCACGAAGAACGCCGCGATGTTGACGCCGAGCCCCACCGCGGCGATCACCATCATCGGCCCCCCGAGCACCGGCGACGGTTCGTTGATCCGGTGAAAGGCCTCGACCACGATCCAGAGGCCGATGGCAAAGACGGCGATGCCGTTGGTGTAGGCGACCAGCGTCTTCAGCCGGTCGAAGCCATAGGTCAGGCGCGAGGTCGCAGCCCGCCCGGCGAGATGGAACGCGTACCAGGCGAGCATCAGCGACACCGAATCGGTCAGCATGTGGCCGGCATCGGCCAGCAGCGCCAGCGATCCGGTCAGCAGGCCGCCGGCCGCTTCCGCGAACATGAAGCCGCCGGTCAGGACCGCGGCAATCAGCACGCGCTTTTTGTCTGTCGATCCATGACTGTGGCCTGCATGGCCGTGGCCGGCATGGTTGTGACCATGTCCGCCATGATCGGAAGAAGCTGCCAACTCGACCTCGCTTGTAACGAAATAACCTTTCACGCCAAAGACTTACGAAAGTCCTCCAGGCGCCTCTTCTGGTTTCCGTCACTATCAAAATTGCTCGGGTCGAGCCAGCCCTCATATGCTTTTCGCAGCGCCGGCCACTCGCTGTCGATGATCGAATACCATGCCGTATCGCGGTTCTCGCCCTTCGCGACCATGTGCTGGCGAAAAATCCCCTCGAACGTGAAGCCGAAGCGGTCCGCCGCGCGCTTGGAAGGCTCGTTGCGGTTGTGACACTTCCACTCGTAGCGCCGGTAGCCGAGTTCGTCGAAAACGTAGCGCGCGAAAAGGAACTGCGCCTCCGTCGCGGCCGGTCTGCGCGCCATCGCCGCGCCCCAATGGATGCTGCCAATCTCGATCACGCCATGCGCCGGCTCGATGCGCATCAGCGTCTGTCGCCCGGCGATCTGTCCGCTAGCCTTGTCGATGATGGCGAAGAACAGCGGATCTTCGCCGGCCTCGACTTTCTCGAGCCACGCGTCGAATGCCGCACGGCTTTCCGGGCGGCTTTCGAACAACCAGCGGAAACGCTCCTCTGCGTCCGCCGCGGTGGCCACGGCGTAGAGCCCGTCGCCATGCCGCTCGGCGCTCAGCGGCTCAAGCCGCACATGGCTGCCTTCCAGAACTTTGCGTTCCGGCCGCGGCCTGACCTGCCAGTTTTTGAGGTCCTCGCTCACGACCCGACTCCAGTGCAATTGACTTTGTGCCCGCAGGCTCACAGAAACACGCACCCGCTCTTAGCACCAGATGGGGAGGAAAAATGCTCCAAACGATTGCCGCCTTCGACCGGCTCGGCGAAGAAAACGCCTTTGCCGTGCTGGCCCGCGCCACGGCCCTGCAACAGCAGGGCAAGGACATCATCAATCTCGGCATCGGCCAGCCCGACTTCAAGACGCCGCCGCACATCGTCGAGGCCGCGATCAAGGCCCTGCGTGACGGCCATCACGGCTACACGCCGGCCAACGGCCTGCTCGCCACCCGCGAGGCCGTGGTGCGCCGCACGCTGACCACCACAGGCGTCGAGGTCTCGCCCGACTCGGTCATGATCATGCCCGGCGGCAAGCCGACGATGTTTGCCGCGATCCTGATGTTCGGCGAGCCGGGTGCCGAGATACTCTACCCCGACCCGGGCTTCCCCATCTATCGTTCGATGATCGAGTTCACCGGTGCGGCCCCCATCCCCGTGCCGATGCGCGAGGCCAACGGCTTCGCCTTCTCCGCCGAGGAGACGCTGTCGCTGATCACGCCGAAGACCAGGCTCCTGATTCTCAACTCGCCGGCCAACCCGACCGGCGGTGTCACGCCGCGCGCCGAGATCGAGAAGCTGGTTGCCGGGCTGGCGGCGCACCCGCATGTCGCCATCATGTCCGACGAGATCTACGACGTGATGACCTATGACGGCGAGACCGCCTGCTCGCTGCTGCAGTTTCCAGAAATCCGCGAACGGCTGATCGTGCTCAACGGCTGGTCGAAGACCTGGGCGATGACCGGCTGGCGCATGGGCTGGTCGATCTGGCCGAACGGCGAAGCCGGCAATCACCTTTACGACAAGGTGCGCAAGCTCGCCGTCAATTGCTGGTCCTGCGTCAACGCGCCGAGCCAGTTCGCCGGCATCGCGGCCATCGACGGCCCGCAGGACGAGGTCGCGACGATGATGAAGGCGTTCGACCGCCGCCGCCAGGTCGTCGTGGAGGGACTGAACGCCCTGCCCGGCGTCTCATGCATCACGCCGAAGGGTGCCTTCTACGCCTTTCCCAACATCTCGGCGACCGGCTGGAAGGCCAAGAAGCTGGCCTCGGCCCTGCTTGAGGAGGCCGGCGTCGCGCTGATCGGCGGGCCCGATTTCGGCATTCTCGGCGAAGGCTATATCCGGCTGTCCTACGCCAATTCAGAGGAGAATATCCTGCGCGCGCTGGAGCGAATCGAGGCTTTCCTCGCCCGCTCGCAGAACCACACCGGCGAGGCCTGAGCGGGCCTAGAGCCGGGTCGTCGCCAGCTTGAAACCGGCGAACAGGAAGAAGCAGCCGAGCCCGCTCTCGATGTAGCGCCGGGCGCGGCCATAGGCGTTGCGCGCCGGGGCGGAGGACAACAGCACGGCATAGGCGCCATGGCCGACGAACGAATTGAGAAAGACAACGGCGACGAACAGCAGCACCACCGGCAGCGGCGCGTCGCCGACGCCGCCGAGGCTGGCGATCGCCAGCCAGAACATGATCGCCTTGGGATTGGAGACCTGCAGCGCGAAGCCGGCCAGCCCGGTCCGCCAGGCGCTTTCGCGCCCGACCGGTTCGACCAGGATCTTTGAGGCCGAGGCGGCGTTGCGGAAGGCCTTGAAGGCGAGCCAGGCGAGATAGGCCGCGCCCAGCCATCGCAGCACCGTCATCAGTTCGGCAACCTGCGCCAGGATGGCGGTCAGCCCGATGATTGTCGCCACCGACAGCACGATCGACCCGCAGGCAACCCCGAAGGCGGTGACCAGCGACGGCAGCCGGCCGCGGCTTGTCGCCACGCCGAGGATCAGCGCCACGCTCGGCCCCGGCGACATGATCCCCACCGCCTGGATCGACCAGGCCAGCACCAGCTGCGGCAGATAGTCGGAAAACATGGTCGTCTCGCTCCTTGACCGTCGCCCCGGTGACGTCGGCACACGTCGCTGTTAGCACGAACATCCTGCCAGCATCATGGCAGTAGCTTCGTGGTCGGCAGACAATTGTCTGGCATACAAGCACAACGCTGAAAGCGTCTTGCCGGCGGGGCAGGTTTGACTATTGATCACCTCTGGAAAGACAGAGGTGATTTTCCATGCACTACGCAATACTGGCGTATCATGTCGAGGGCGCCATTACGGCCATGACGCCCGAGGAGGATGCAGCCCTCATGGTGGAACTGCGCAAGATCGACCGCCGGCTGACCGAGGAGGGCATGCTCGGGCCGGCGGCGCGGCTCGATTTCACCCGGTCCGCCTGTACCCTGCGCGACGGGCTGGTCATCGACGGCCCCTTTGCCGAAACTAAGGAACAGCTTCTCGGCCTTTACCTCGTCGACTGTGCCACCCGCGACGATGCAATCCAGGCCGCCCGCGACCTTGCCCGCGTCAATCCCACTGCCGTCTACGAAATCCGCCCGATCGTGCTCTACCTGCCGGGCGCGCCCCTTTCTGCTTCGGCCGACTAGCTGCAGTCCGTAATCGGTCGATTTGGCTGGACCGCGTGGCTTCGGCCAAGCCGTCCATTTCTATCGCCCGATCCCACGCTCAGGTTGGCAGCCGCGGGTGTCGGCACTAGATAGGCCGTGCAAGCGAAACCGCCCTCTCCCGAAAAGGACCAGCCATGACCGACACGATCGCGCTCAACGACGGCAACTCGATCCCTCAGCTCGGCCTGGGCGTCTGGCAGGTCGATGCTGCCGAGACGGCGCAGGTCGTCGGATGGGCCATCGAGGCCGGCTACCGGTCCATCGACACAGCCGAGGGCTACAGGAACGAAGAAGGCGTCGGCGAGGCGATCCGAAGCGCTAGCGTGCCAAGGAGCGAGCTGCACATCACCTCCAAGCTGCGCAACGGCGCGCACAAGCGCGACAGGGCGCTGCGCGAATTCGACGCCACGATGCAGAAACTCGGGCTGGAACAGCTCGACCTGTTCCTGATCCACTGGCCGATGCCCAAGCGCGACGACTATGTCGAGGCCTGGAAGACGCTCATCGAACTCAGGGACGCCGGCCGCATCCGCTCCATCGGCGTGTCGAACTTCAACCAGGATCATCTCGAGCGCATCATCGGCGAAACCGGCGTGACGCCCGTGGTCAACCAGATCGAGCTGCATCCGCGCTTCCAGCAGCGCGACAAGCGCGAATTCCACGCCAGCCACGGCATCGCCATTGAAAGCTGGAGCCCGCTCGGCAGCGGCCGCCTGCTCGACGACCCGACCCTCGGCGCAATCGCAGTCAGGCACGGCAAGTCGATCGCGCAGACCATCATCCGCTGGCACCTCCAGCAGGAACTGATCGTCATCCCGAAATCGGCAAACCGCGACCGCATCGCCGCCAATTTCGATGTCTTCGACTTCGAGCTCGACGCCGAAGACCTCGGGGAGATCGCCGCGATGGATTCAAGGGACGGCCGGACCGGCTCCGATCCGGCCAGAGCGGATTTCGAATTCTGAGGACCGGGCCTAGCCTCGGCCGACAAACGGCATCTTGGTCGCCATCACGGTCATGAACAGCACATTGGTATCGAGAGGCTGGCCGGCCATGTAGGTCACCGCCTCGGCCACCCGCTGCACGTCCATCACCGGCTCGATGGCCGTCGTCAGATTGGCCTGCGGCACGCCCTTCGTCATGGCGGCCGCCATGTCGGTCAGCGCGTTGCCGATGTCGATCTGGCCGCAGGCAATGTCGTAGGGCCTCCCGTCGAGCGCCAGCGTCTTGGTCAGGCCGGTGATGGCGTGCTTGGTCGCAGTATAGGGCACCGAGCCCGGCCGAGGCGCATGGGCCGAGATCGAACCGTTGTTGATGATGCGGCCGCCCATCGGCTGCTGCTTGCGCATCGCGGCAAACGCGCCGCGCGCGACGAGGAAAGAGCCTGTCAGGTTAACGTTGACGACCTCGGTCCACACCTCGACCGGCACTTCGTCGATGGTCGCGGCCTTGAAGCCCATGCCGGCATTGTTGAACAGCAGGTCGACACGACCGAACACCTTGTCGATTTCGGCATAGAGGGCGTCGACCTCGGCGGGCTTGGTCACGTCGCAGGCGATGGCAAGTCCCGTGGCACCGGCGGTAGCGGATTTCTGCGCTTCGGCGACCGCCTCATCGAGCAGGTTCTTGCGTCGGCCCACGAACACGGTGTTCCAGCCCGCGGCGAGAAGCGCGCTCGCGCTCGCCTTGCCGATGCCCGTGCCTGCGCCGGTTACGATTGCAGTCTTGCCGCTGGCCATGAACTAGCTCCTCCCGTTAAGAAGCCACGCTTCGCAAATGACGATGGAGATGGCAAGGCTCGACAAAAAGGGCGGCCATTGGCGACCGCCCCTGATCTGGACCGTGCTTGGGAGGAGGAAAGCCGATCCGACTGATGAAAATGATGCGCCCGAAGGGTTAACGAAACCTTAACGGAATCGGCGGGCTTGGAAGCCGGCCGCCATCGGCCCTACCAGACCGATCCCGCGGGACCCGCGGAGGGCGCGCGCGAGGGAACGGTCTCGACCCCGCCCTTGGCCTGGGACACCGTCGCCTCGACGTGATCGACCAGCGCGTCGGGCAGGTTCAGACGGCCGGCCAGGAGGTCGAGGTAGCCGCGCTCGGCGCGCGAGTTGGGATCGATCGTGAGGCGGGACGCCGTGTAGAGCTCGACTCGCTGTTCCTCGGTGCTGGCCGACGCGACCAGCGCATCGATGTCGAGCGGCCGCTCGAGTTCCTCGCGCAGGAAGCGTTCGGCATCGGCGTCCATGCCCGCGAGGCTCAGCCGGTCGGAAATCTTGCGCCTTTCGGCGTCGTCGATATGGCCGTCGGCCTTGGCGGCGGCGATCATGGCGCGGACGAGCGCCAGCGTGAATTCGGCCTCGCCCTGCGGCGCTGCGTGCGGGTCGAAAGCGCTGTCGGCCGGCGGCGCCAGCAGCTCAGGTTCGCCGGAAGCATCTGGATTCTCGGGGTTTTTTCCGTTCTGGTAATTCTGGTACGCCTTGTAGGCGAGACCGCCGATGGCCGCGAGGCCGCCCAGCTTCAGCGCCGAACCGGTGACGGCCCGGCCAGTGCCCGTACCCAGAAGTACGGCAACAAGCGCGCCGGCGGCCAGCGGATTGTCCTTCGCAAGCTGCGTCGCCTGGCCGGCCTTGTCGCGCACGGTCGATTCCGTGCCGGGGATTTTCGAGCCGAGCAGGTCGTCGAGCAGTTTCTTGGGATCGAACATGAGGCCTCCAGAAGAGCGGAAATTCAGACAGTTGCGGTCAGGAAGAGGTAGGTGCCGCCAGCGACATTGCAATGACGCGCCACGAATCCGAGCACGTTTCAGCTGCCGATGTGGCGGCCCCTGCCCCGGATTTCGGCCAGTTCCACCTGTTTCTGGCGCTCGGCAAAGCGCTGCCGGTCGGCCTCGCTGCGGCTGTCGAAGCAGCGTTCGCAGGAGATTCCTTCCTGGAATTTCAATGACTTGCGCTCCCCTGGCAGCACCGGATGGCGGCAGGCGCGGCAGAGTTCGGCCGCACCGACTTCCAGCCCGTGGCCGACCGAGACGCGCTCGTCGAAGACGAAACACTCCCCATGCCAGCGGCTTTCCTCCGGCGTAACCTCTTCAAGATACTTGAGAATTCCGCCCTTCAGATGAAACACCTCATCAATGCCGAGCGACTTCACATAGGCCGTAGCCTTTTCGCAGCGGATCCCTCCGGTGCAGAACATCGCGACCTTTTTGCCTTTGAAATCAGGTGCTTGATGCTCGACCCAGTCGGGGAACTCGCTGAAGGTCGCGGTCTGCGGGTTGATCGCCCGCTCGAAGGTGCCGAGCGAGACCTCGTAATCGTTGCGGGTGTCAATGACGATCGTGTCGGGGTCCGAGATCAGCGCGTTCCAGTCGCCGGCCTCGACATAGGCGCCGACGTCCCGCAGCGGATCGATGTCCGGCTTGCCCATGGTGACGATCTCGCGCTTCAGGCGGACCTTCATGCGATGGAACGGCATGTCGTTGGAATTGCTGTATTTTATCTCCATGCCGGCAAGCTCCGGCATGGCCTCCAGATGCGCCACGAGTGCCGCGATCGCCGCTTCCGTACCGGCGACCGTGCCGTTGATGCCCTCGCGCGCCAGGAGCAGGGTGCCCTTGATGCCGCGCGCCGAACAGAAGGCGGCAAGCGGCTCGCGCAGGTCGGCGAAGCGCTCGAGCCGGCAGAAGCGGTAGAGTGCGGCGACGCGAAACTGCGGGGTCCGGTCCATGGGATTCATGCCGGAACGGGTATAGATTCGGTCCATGGATTTCAACTGACGGAAAACTCTGCCGGATTCACAGGGACTTGCGGGCAATCGGGGCCATTCGGGGTCTGAAACTTATACACGGGACCCGTTCTCCCGCGAGAATTGGCTCGAAACAGGATGGGAGCGCCGATGTTCGATGCCAGGACCGAAAAAGAGATCGCGGCCGCTGCCGAAGCCCTCGGCATCGAGCCGGCCACCCTCATCGCCATCGCCGAAGTGGAAAGCGGCGGACAGGTTTTTGCCGACATCGAGGGACGCGACGAACCGCTGATCCGCTTCGAGGGTCACTACTTCGACAAGCGCCTTTCGGACGCCGACCGGGCACGCGCCCGCGCCGACGGGATCGCCTCGCCGGTGGCGGGCGAGGTCGCCAACCCGGCGAGCCAGGAGGCGCGCTGGCGGCTTCTGCGGCGCGCCGCCGCGATCAACCGGCAGGCAGCCTATGAATCCGTCTCCTGGGGGCTCGGCCAGGTGATGGGCGCGCACTGGCAATGGCTGGGCTTTGCCGACATCGACGCGCTGGTGGCCGAGGCGCGCGAGGGCGCGGCCGGCCAGGCGCGGCTGATGGCCCGCTTCATCGACAAGGCCGGGCTGAAACAGGCGATCGAGCGGCACGACTGGGAGGCCTTTGCGCGCGGCTATAACGGCCCGGGCTTCCGCCGGCACGGCTACGACCAGAAGATCGCCGCGGCCTATGCCAGGCACTCCGGCGGCGCGGCGCCGGCGCCCAAGCCGCGGCGTGCGGGCGGCGCCGAGGAACTGCTCGGCCGCGGCTCGCAGGGAGCGGCGGTGGTGGATCTGCAGCAGATGCTGACAGCGCTCGGCTACCCGCTCGCCGACGACGGACAGTTCGGCTCGGCGACGGAACGGGCGGTGAAGGATTTCCAGCGCGAGAAGGGACTGGCGGCCGACGGGCTGGTGGGCCCCGACACGCGGGCCGCTATCCGCAAGGCGTTGCCGCTCGGGCCGACCTTCGGCGAGATCTGGTCGGCGGCCCTCGGCTGGCTGAAGCGTCGCTTTTCGCCGCGCTGAGGCATGAAGAGCCCCGGTTTCGTGGACTTGCCGCAAGGCTTCTGCTAACCGGTCGAGACACTTTCCCGAGACCGTTTCCCGCAGAATAGAGGCGCCCCAAAATGCCAAGCAAGACCGAGAAACTCCTGTCGCTGCTGGGCGGCCAGCCGGTAATCCCGGTGCTGAAGATCGAGGACGCGGCCCATGCCGTGCCGCTGGCCCGGGCGCTGGCCGCCGGCGGACTGCCGATGATCGAGATCACCTTGCGCACGCCGGCCGCCCTGGAGGCGATCCGCCGCGTCGCGGGGGAGGTCGAGGCGGCCGTGGTCGGCGCCGGCACCATCCTCAACGCGAAACAGTTCGAGGAAGCCGAGAAGGCTGGCTCGACCTTCATCGTCAGCCCCGGCCTGACCAAGGAACTGGTGCAGGCCAACGACGCGAGCGCGGTGCCGCTTCTGCCCGGCACGATCACGCCCGGCGAGATCATGGCCGCCCTGGAGGCGGGCATCGATTTCCTGAAATTCTTTCCGGCCGAGCAGGCCGGCGGCGCGGCTTTCCTGAAGGCCCTGTCCTCGCCCATCGCCGGCGCGAAATTCTGCCCGACGGGCGGCGTGTCGGCCAAGAACGCGATGGACTATCTCAGCCTGCCCAACGTCAACTGCGTCGGCGGCTCCTGGGTGGCGCCGGACGCGATGGTGCAGGGTGGCGACTGGGCCGGCATCGAGGCGCTCGCGCGCGAGGCAAGCAGGCTGGGCAAGGCCTGATCCCGGAGGGCGCATGGGTTCGGCTGAAGCGCGCAAAAGCGGCGGCCTCGCCGTGGCGGGACATGATGTCTTCCATGGTCGAGGCAACCGGTGGCGGGCGCGGACAAAGAAACCTTGGTCGCCGCAACGTCGCGGTTGAGCCCCGGCGTATGCCTCAGAGCAAGCACTGCAACCGGGGCTGATACCTCACCAGCGATCAAACCACCGACGATCTCCGAGGTCCTGCTGGTTGATCAGGAGGCCAGCAATCAAGCCCAGCACGCCGCCGAGCAGCAGCGCGGTCGATACCGTGCCGGGATTTTCCCTCACGGCGCCTGTCACGCCCCTTGCCTGGTTGCCCAGCGTCGAGACCGCGCGCGACGCGCGATCTGCAGCGCTTGCGTACCATCCGCCGACCTCATCGCCCGCCGCTTCGGCCTGCTCGGCAAGTGTCCTGTTGATCTTGCCGATCTCGCGCCGCAACTGGGCGATCCGCTTTTCCATGGCTTCGACGGCACTATCGCCCTGCGACGAAGTCCTGCCGTCGTTTGCGGTTTCGCTTCTGCTCGATGGTGTGGCCATATTCGCCTCCTTGCTGTTCGTGATCCAGCAACGACAAGGCGTTGGGGTAGGTTCCCGCAAGCATCTTATCCCTGCTCCGAATGGCACGAGCATCATCCGCACCCGCGGCCGGCGAGATGCCGACGAAATGTCAGTGCAGCGGCAGGGAGTAGACGCCGATCTCTTCGCCCTTGCCGCGCAGCCTGATGCGACGGACCCGGCAACCGGGATAGTCGGCCGCGACTTCTGCGAAGGCTGTCTCGCTGACCAGGATTTCGCCAGACCTGGCCTCGGCCTGAAGCCGCGCCGCGACATTTACCGGATCGCCGAGGGCGGTGAAGTCGACGAGCTGGGCGCCGCCGACATTGCCGACATAGGCGGTGCCGACATCGATGCCGATGCCGACCGGCAGCAGCGGCTCGCTGTGGCCGTCGAAGCCCAGGGCCAGCATCAGCGCCCGGCCGGCATCGACCGCCTTGCGCTTGAAATCCGGCCCGGCAAAACCCGGCACGAAGAACGCCATCACCTCGTCACCGATCAGCTTGTCGACGGTGCCGTCGCGGCTGATGAGGGTGTCGGTGGCAATGCCGTAAAAGCGGTTGAGGAGATGGGCGTAGAGAGTGGGGCCGAGCCTTTCGGCCAGTTCGGTCGAGCCGCGGACGTCGCAGAACAGGATTGCGGTTTCGACCTCGGCGCCGCCGAGCGGCAGATCCTCGCAGCAGATCGAGCAGATCCTGGGGTTCTTACGCGACGGGCGGAATCCGACCCAGCGGCAGATCCCGCCGCCGACGCCGCCAAAGGGATTGTTGCAGACCTTGCACCGTGGTGGTCCGGGCAGCACGCGCATTACGCGCCGCATCAGTTTCAGCGACCGAATGGAGTGGCCGCTCTGCAGTGTTTCGCGCCACTGGTCGCTATGGTCGGATGAATCTGCTTCGATGCGTTGAGCCATCGTCGCCTCACCGAGGCAGTATAGCACAAAAACGGTGCCTTGGCGCGGTTCGTCTGACGTGACCGGTCAAGCCCGCCAGGCGGAGGCAAGAGTGGCTACCGGGCGGCCCGTGCGTTTCATCGCACATGCTGACGAAGCCCACCGGCCTGAGCCAATGGGCTTCGCATTCCCTCGCCGGTTGAGGGACGCCAGATCGGCGTGGGAAACTAGCCGCCGCTGTTGGGCGTTGCGGGCGCTTCGACCGCTGGCGCGTCGATCTTGACGTTGATGTCCTTGCCGCCACCGCCACCGAGGTCGATGACGCCCGTCATGATCAGCAATATGCCGATGCCGATGACCGCCACGACGATGGCGATAGCGGCGCCGCCGCCACCCGAATTAACGACTACCGGTCCGTCTGCCATGTTCTTCTCCATCTTCACGCTGCAATGAGGCCGAGGCCCAGGAATATGAGGCCAAGGCCGACGATGGGTGCCAGAAGCCATCTCGCTTCGAAAATGCTGTTGTCCATCACGTCCTCCCGCCTGGTTGATAGCCAACTAAACAGAATCGGATGGATTCAGTTCCGTGCCTGAAATGATAATGGTGAACGATCGCGAAAAACGTTGTCGGCCGGCGGCTGAGATGGCGTCCTTCAGGTCTGGCCGGCGAGGCTTCTTAGCCCGCGAGCAGCCGCGCGCCTTTCAAGGCGCCTTGCTTCAGCCCCTTGAATTTCGGCAGCTCGGCGAGCGGCGCGACGAGCAGTTTGTCGGGGGCGTGGCGGCGCTTGACGGCATGGTAGAGCCTCGAGCGGGTCTGACTGCTGCTGACGAGGTAGAGGCCGTCGTCGAGCTCGACCGCGCCCGCGACGGCCGAGAGATCGGTCGAGGGACCGCGCAGATAGACGAGGTAGAGCGTCTCCCGATTGTTTTCCTGTCTGGTGGCCAAGGCTGATCTCCCGAGGTGAGGCATCCCGGTCAAGATGCGTCACGCAGGCCGGCTGGCAAGGGGGGACGGAGGCTGCCTGCAGAGCCGGGAGGGTCAGGCCGCTTCGGGCGGCGCGGCGATGGCGACCTCGATGGCGCAGCTGTAAGTGGGGCTGGTCTCGACACGGATGGTGCCAGCATGCTTGCGCTCGACCAGCTGGGCGATCAGCTTGCTGCCGAAGCCGGTGCCGGACGGCCGCCGGTTCTCGGCGCAGACGCTGTCGGTCCAGACGAGCGAGAGGCGGCGCGAGCCGTCATCGGCCGTCTTTATCGTCCAGGCGATGGTCACCTCGCCCTCGTCCTGCGAGAAGGCGCCGTACTTGGCCGAATTGGTCGACAGCTCGTGCCAGATCAGGCCGATATCGAAGCACAGGTCGGCCGGCAGCACGACGTCACGGCCGGAGAGTTTTATGCGGCTCCTGAACGGCTCGAGCACGTCCTCGGCAAGCGTCGTCAGCCCGGTCTTGGCCCAGCCGCCATGCGAGACGGTCATGTTGGTGCGCGCCATCGCCGCCAGCCGCTGCCCGAAGGTCTGCTTGGCGGTCTCCATGTCGGGCGCATAGCGCAGCGTCTGCAGGAAGACAGAGTGGGCAAGCTGCAGCAGGTTGCCGGAACGGTGCGCCATTTCGCGCAGCAGCAAGGTGCGTCGCTCGACCGCCTCCTCCTGGCGCCAGCGCGCGGCAATCACATGCGCCACCGAACAGAGGAAATCGACGTCGGCCTGCGCGAAGGCCTTTGGCCTGGAGGTGTGCACGCCCAGAACGCCGAAGGGGCGCGCCGAGGAGCCGGCGATTGTGACGCTCATGCCGCTGATGACGCCGTGGTCGATGAGCAGTTGCGGGCCGTCGAAGCGCGTCTCCGTGCGCAGGTCCGCGACGACGACCGGCTCGCCGGCCTGCAGGGTGTAGCCGGCCTGCGAGGCGCGCTCGATGCCGACGCTCGCCTTGCCGACGATGCCGTCATGCCAGCCGACGCCGGCCTTGAGATCGAGATGGTCGGCATTGTCGGCGAACTGCAGCACCTTGGCCATCGGGCAGCCGGTGGCTTCCGAGAGCAGCTCGACGATCTGCTGCATCGCGGTGTCGAAATCGCCTTCCGAAAGCGCGATGGCGCCGATGGTGGAAAGCGCCTTCTGCTGCGCGAGGCGGGCCGCCATCTCCTGCGCGGCGCGGTCGTGGTCGGTCAGGTCGCGCGACACGACGAGAAAACCCTCGGGCTTGCCGGCGGCGTCGGGCAGCAGGGTCAGCACCTCGTCCCAGACGGTGACGCGGCCCGAGCTGCTCTCGTAGGAGGCGGAGAAGCGCCCCGAGCCGGTGGCGCGCGCCGAAGCCGCGGCGGCGAGCGCCGCCTCGCGGTCGGCACCCTTCCAGAAGTCGAAATAGGACAGGCCGACGGCCCGGTCGGGATCGTCGATCTCGAGGCTGGTGCAGCCGCAGGCGTTGATCGAGCGCAGCCGGCCGTCGAGGCCGATCAGCTTGATGCAGTCCTGGCTGCTTTCGAGCAGATGGCGCGCGAGCACCTCGCTCTGGCTGCGCGCGCGCTCGGCCTCGCGCCGCTCGGTGACGTCGATGACGGTGTTGACGGCGCCGCGCAACTCCCCGTCGGCCGCGACCAGCGGGCGGGGATTGACGACCACCTGGCGGCGCTGGCCGTCGCGGCGCTCGACGACGATCTCGATGTCGGCAAGCGGGCGGTTCTCCAGCACGCAGACGGCCATCGGGCAGGCGTCATGCGGCACCGGCGTGCCGTCGGGCGTGAACATCTTCCAGGAGCCGCACCAGAGGGCTTCGCCGAGCACCGGCCGGTCGCCCCAGAGCGCCACGGCGGGTTCGTTGAAATAGGTGATCGCGCCTTCGGCATCGGTCGCGTAGATGGCCACCGATGCGAGATCGAGGACGGATTCGGCGGGCAGGTTGGATGCACGCCACTGGTCTACGAACGCCAATCTGTTCATGTCACGCGACTTCGATCTTGCGTTTCGTTATCCCTCGCCCAAAGCCATACGACAAAACGCCGCCCCCGCATAGAAAGATCGACTCGCCCCGCATGCCCCTGCGGCACCCGAAAGCCGCGGCAATGCGGGGTTCCCGGCGCTGCGATCACATGGTGGCGCGCCCTGCGCAACTGCCCCGCTCGTGCGAAAAATGCAGCGCGGGGCAGATTCCAACTTGTAAAGATTTGGAAACAAGCTAGAAAGCCTCCTTACAAATATGAACAACTAGGAGGAGAACATGTTTGTGACCAGATCCATTTCCATCAAGGCACTTGTCCTGGCCGTCGGCCTGGGCACCGCTGCCGCTCCCGCTCTTGCCGCCGAATGGCGCGGCTGGAACATCCACGTCGACGACTACCCGGTGTCCATCGCCATGGAATCCTTCATGAAGGAGATCACCGAGAAGACCAACGGCGAGATTTCGGGCAAGATCTACCACAATGGCGTGCTCGGCGATCAGCCCGACGCGATCGAGCAGACCCGTCTCGGCGCCATCGATTTTGGCGAGTTCAGCCTCGGGCCCATGGGCCAGTCGATCCCCGAGACCAACGTCGTTTCGCTGCCGTTCATCTTCAAGAGCATTCCGGAGATGTACAAGCTGATGGACGGCGCCGCCGGCGAGGCCATCGGCAAGGGCATGGAGGCCAAGGGCCTGGTTCCGGTCGGCTGGTACGATGCCGGCGCCCGTTCCTTCTACAACTCGATCAGGCCGATCAACACGCCCGAAGACGTCAAGGGCATGAAGGTCCGCGTGATGAACAACGACCTCTTCGTCGGCATGATCGAATCGATGGGCGGCAACGCCACGCCGATGGCGTTTGCGGAAGTGTTCCAGTCGCTGAAGACCAACGTGGTCGACGGCGCCGAGAACAACCCGCCTTCCTACGAGTCGACCAACCACTACGAGGTGGCGCAGTTCTACTCGCTGACCGAGCACCTGATCATCCCGGAATGCCTGTGCGTCTCGAAGGTCGCCTGGGACAGGCTGACGCCGGAGCAGCAGACGATCGTCAAGGAAGCCGGCCGCACCAGCGCCGAACTGCAGCGCAAGCTGTGGGCCGAGCGTGAGAAGGCCAGCATGGAGAAAGTCATCGCCGGCGGCGTCCAGGTCAACAAGGTCGAGGACAAGGCACCGTTCCAGGCTGCGATGGCCCCGGTCTACGAGAAGTTCCTGGCCGCCAATCCCGGCCTGACGGATCTCGTCAACCTGATCCGCAACGCTGACTGACGGCCTGCCCGGCGGCCCGCCTTTCGCGCGGCCGCCGGGCACCCCTCCCCGCACAGAAAGATCCGTAGATGCCCGTCCATGCATCGACCGTCGCGCGCGTCGAGGGCGTTCTCGCCCGTGTCAGCGCCGCCTGCATCTTCCTCGCCTCCTGCGCCCTCGTGGTGCTGATCGTCAGCTTCGGCTGGCTGGTCTTCGGCCGCTACGTGCTGAATGTCACGCCGACCTGGGTGGAACAGCTCGCCCTGGTGCTGATGGGCTACATCGCCTTCCTCGGCGCCGCCGCCGGCATCTACGAAGACAACCACCTCGGCGTCACCATGTTTCGCGACGCGCTGCCCGAGCCGGGCCGCCAGGCGGTGATGATCGCCGTCGAACTGGCGCTGGCAGGCTTCGGCGCCGTCATGTTTCTCGCCGGCATCGACCTGATGCGCTTCGGCTGGGACACGCTGCTGCCGATGCTAAACGTCCCCGAGGGCATACGCACGCTGTCGGAGGTCTGCTGCGGCGGCCTGATCGTGCTGTTTGCCGGCACCCGCGCCATCCTGCGCATCGTCACCTTCCCCCGATACGTGTCGGCCGTGGCCGGCGAGGAGCGCTGATCATGGGTCTCGCAATCCTGCTCGGCGTCTTTGCCGTCGGCGTCGTGGTCGGCATGCCTGTCGCGTTTGCCATGGGCATCGCCGCGGCCTCCGCCTTCCTGTTCGAAGGCTTCCCCACGCTGATGACCTTCCAGCGCGCCATGGCCGGCGTCACGGTGTTCTCCCTGCTCGCCATCCCTTTCTTCGTCTTCGCCGGCGAGATCATGCTGCATGGCGGCATCGCCGCGCGCCTGGTGCGCTTCGCCTCGGCGCTGGTCGGCCACTTCAAGGGCGGCCTGGCGATGGTCAACATCTTCTCCAGCATGCTGTTCGGGGGCATTTCGGGATCGGCCATCGCCGACATCTCCGCACTCGGCTCGCTGCTCATCCCGGTCATGAAGGAGCGCGGCTACCGGCCCGACTACGCCGTCAACGTGACGGTGACGTCGTCGATCGCCGGCATCGTCATTCCGCCGAGCCACAACATGATCATCTTCGCGGTCGCTGCCGGCGGCGGCATCTCGATCTCGAAGCTGTTCCTGGCAGGCGTGGTGCCGGGCGTCCTGATGTGCCTCTGCCTTGCCGTCGCCGCCTACGTGCTGGCGGTGAAACACAAATACCCGGCCGAGCCCTTTCCCGGCCGCGCCGCCCTCGGGCGCACCGCGCTCGACGCCCTGCCGGGGCTGGTCACCGCGGTAATCATCGTCGGCGGCACGCTGTCGGGCGTCTTCACCGTCACGGAGTCGGGCGCCTTCGGCGCGATCTACGCGCTGCTGCTGACCACCTTCTACTACCGCAGCCTGAGCTGGCGCGGCTTCATCATCGCGGTGACCTCGTCGGTGCGCACGACGGCCATGGTGATGATCCTGATCGCCTTCGCGAGTTCCTTCGCCTACCTGCTGGCGCTGTACCAGGTGCCGGCGAAACTCAGCGACCTGCTGATTTCGATCTCGGACAACAAGTACGTCATCCTCCTGATGATCAACCTGATCCTGCTCCTGCTCGGCATGATCATGGACATGGCGGCGCTGATCCTGATCTGCACGCCGATCTTCCTGCCGATCGCCAAGAGCCTCGGCATGGCGCCCGAGCATTTCGGCATCATGCTGCTGATAAACCTCGGCCTCGGCCTGTGCACTCCGCCGGTAGGCACCTGCCTGTTCGTGGGCTGCGCGGTCGGCAAGGTGAAGATCGAGGACGCGGTGCGCACGATCTGGCCCTTCTACCTGGCCATCCTCGCGGCCCTGCTGCTGGTGACCTACGTGCCGGGCTTCTCGATGTGGCTGCCGGGGCTGTTCTGAGCATGCAGGCGCAACAGATCAAACTGAAAGGAAACCCAGTGACCGGGCTGACGGACGAGACTCGCGAGACCCTGATGGGCGTCAGCACGGCGACGCTGACGACGGTGATGTTCAAGCGCGGCTTCAGGAACGTCTTCCTGCAGGGGCTGGGCCGACTTGGCCCCGGCCCCAACATGGTCGGCTTCGCCTATACGCTGCGCTACATACCGGCGCGCGAGGATCTCGACGTGCTGGCTTCCTTCGCCGACCGTGACAACCCGCAGCGCAAGGGCGTCGAGGAATGTCCCCCCGGCGCCGTCTTCGTCATCGATTCGCGCGGCGACGCGACGGCGGCATCGGCCGGCTGCATCCTCGCCGCCCGGCTCGAGGCGCGCGGCTGCGCCGGCATCGTTACCGATGGCGGCTTCAGGGATTCGCCGGAGATTGCGGAACTGGGAATGCCGGCCTATCACCAGAGGCCGAGCGCCCCGACCAACCTGACCAAGCACCACGCCGTCGCGGTCAACGATCCCGTGGCGTGCGGCGGCGTCTCGGTGTTCCCGGGCGACACGCTGGTCGGCGACAATGAGGGGGTCGTCTGCATCCCGGCGCAGATCACCGCCGAAGTGGCGAAGGAAGCGGCCGAGATGACGGTCTTCGAGGACTATGTCATGGAGAGGGTGAAGGCGGGCGCTTCGAGCTACGGTCTCTATCCGCCTACCGGGGCCGCAACAATGGATGAATTCAAGGCATGGCGACAGGCAAGAGGCAGGTAGCCGGTGACCCCGCAGCAGCAACAAGCCGGCCTGGCCGCCTGCTTCGCGACGGTACGCTGCCCGACTGGGTCTACGAGCGGATCCTGGCGATGATCGCCGAGGGCCGGATAGCGGTCGGCGACAAGATGCCGTCCGAGCACGAGCTGTGCAGCGAGCTGGAAGTCTCGCGCCCCGTGCTTCGGCAGGCACTCAAGCAATTGCGCGCCGACGAGGTGATCGTCTCGCGCCAGGGTTCGGGCTCCTACGTGCTGCGGCGACCGGAAAAGGCGGCGCTCGAGTTTGCGCCGCTCGGCTCCGTCGCCGACATCCAGCGCACCTTCGAGTTCAGGGCCGCGATCGAGGGCGAGGCAGCCTACCTGGCGGCGCTGCGCCGGACCGAGCAGGACCTGGCGCGCCTGAAGGTGACGCTTCAGGAACTCGACCGCTGCATCGAGGCCGGCGAACTGGGCGTCGACGCCGACGAGGACTTCCATGTCGCCGTCTGCGAGGCCTCCGACAACCGCTACTTCACCGTCGCGCGGACCTCGATGAAGTCCAACATCCTGACCGGCATGAACATGACCAGGAACCTGTCGCTGACCAAACCGCGCGATCGGCTGGAACTGGTTCAGCGCGAGCACTACGCCATCTTCGACGCGATCCGGGACAAGGATCCGGTAGCGGCGCGCACCGCGATGCGCAGCCATGTCGAGAACGCCCGCAAGCGCGTTTTCGAGGGCACCAACGACGCGCGCTGAGCGCGCCAGAACGACAATTCAAACCGGAGTGAGAGAATGAACCTCAATGGAAAGACCGCGATTGTCACGGGCGGCGGACGCGATATCGGCCGGGCCTGCGTGATGCGGCTGGCGGAGGCCGGCGCGCAGGTGGCAATCAACTATCACAGCAGCAGCGAGGGCGCCGACAGCGCCGTGAAGGAAATCGTCGCGGCGGGCGGACAGGCCTTCGCCATGCAGGGCGACATGACCAAGCCGGCTGATGTCCAGGCCTTCGTCGACCGCGCTGTCAAGGAATACGGCAAGATCGACATCGTCATGCCGATCACCGGCGGCATCATCGCGCGCAAGACAATCTCCGAGATGACGCTCGAGCATTGGCAGGCGGTAATGGACCTCAACACGACCTCTGCCTTCCTGCTGATCAAGGCGGCCCTGCCGCACATCCCCGAGGGCGGGGCGATCGTCAACATGTCGTCGCAGGCCGGACGCGATGGCGGCGGCGGCGGCGCTGTCGCCTATGGCGCCTCCAAGGGCGCGGTGCTGACCATGACGCGCGGCATGGCCAAGGAACTTGGCCCGAAGATTCGCGTCAACGCGCTCTGCCCCGGCATGATCGACACCGACTTCCACAACATCTTCACCAAGCCGGAGGTGAGAAAGCACGTTGCCGGCATCACGCCGCTGAAGCGCGAAGGCACGTCCGAGGACGTCGCCAATCTTGCCGTCTACCTCGCCTCCGACCAGGCGGCCTTCATCACCGGCGCCTGCATCGACATCAATGGCGGCCTCTATTTCTCTTGAGGCCGGCAGGCCTTGCAGGCTGCCCCCCACAGGCTGAAAACGCATGGAACTCCTGGCAGGGCTTTGAGTTGCCCCGCCAGGAAACCAACGCCAAACCGGGCGCCGGGTATCGACCCGGCCGGACCCGCAAGGGACATGCCATGCTGTCGCGCCTGCTGAATTACCACGACCCCGGACAGACCGAGCGCCGCAAGCGCATCTATGCCGCCTACGAACTCTGGTACACGGTCGTCGATGTCGGCGCGGCAATCTGCTTCCTCGCCGGCAGCCTGCTCTTCCTGTCGGAGGAGACGAAGGCTTTCGGCACTTATCTCTTCATTGCCGGCTCCGTGCTGTTCCTAATGAAGCCGGCGATCCGCCTGCTGCGCGAGGTGCGCTACGCGGCCAATGGCGAGATCGACACGCTGGCCCATCGGTCGGGCTGGAACGAGCCGCGCTCCGAGCGGTCCTGAGCCCGGATGCGCTCCGCTCCGGTGGCCAGTCCAGGATGGCTCCAGGACGACCCGGAAAAATCCCCCCTTTGACCGGTGACGCGAAGCTCTAAAGTCGGGCATTCATGTCAGGTGAAAGGGAGGACCTTGCGATGCCCGACCAAACCCCCTCCGAACTGATCGATGCGCGCCTCGCCGCCCTCGGCGACTGGCGCGGCGAGGCGCTTGCACGCATGCGCAGGCTGATCAGGGAGGCAGACCCGGCGGTCGAAGAGACGGTGAAGTGGCGCAAGCCCTCCAACGGCATGCTCGGCGTGCCGGTCTGGGAGCATGCCGGCATCATCTGCACCGGCGAGACCTACAAGGACAAGGTGAAGCTGACCTTTGCCAAGGGGGCGGCACTCGACGACCGGAATGGCGTCTTCAACGCCAGCCTGGACGGCGGCACGCGCCGGGCGCTGGACATATTCGAGGACGCCGAGATCGACGCGGCGGCCTTCAAGGCCCTGGTCAGGCAGGCCGTGGCGCAGAACCTCGAAGCCGAGGCCGCGAGAAATCCGAAGCGCCGCTAGGCCCGGCCCAAGCCGGGCCGGGCGCGACTAGCCGA
Organism: Alphaproteobacteria bacterium; assembly: GCA_018823835.1. Taxonomy (GTDB): domain Bacteria; phylum Pseudomonadota; class Alphaproteobacteria; order Rhizobiales; family Rhizobiaceae; genus CAMYMG01. The sequence continues at coordinate 50,055 of JAHJHT010000006.1, forward strand.
TGATGCGCAGGTTCGACAACTCGTTGGCGATTTCCTTGAACGTGTCGGCGAGATTGCCGCCCTTGGCGTTCCAGAAGAGCTTCGCCGGCTTGCCGTCGGCGCCCTTGCGGAAGCGCGATTCCGAGGCGCAGCTTTCGAGCGCGTCGATCTGCGCCTTTTCGGTGGAGTTATTGGAATCGAGGTCGAGCGCCACGGTCAGGAGCAGCACATTGCTGGCCTTGGCATTGCCGCACACCGTGTCGAACTGGGCGTTGAGCGCCTTGGTGTAGTTGGCGTTCGAATAGTCGGTCTTGCTGATCGAGGCCGGCACGCTCTGGAAGATTCGCGGCGCGGAGTAGCCGGTCGGCGTGCGGCCGGCATAGCCGTAGGCCGAATAGATCGACTTGTTGGCCGCGAGGTCGTTATAGCCGAGCGATGACGGCGTGTAATAGGTGTTGGCGCCGTCGGTGAGCAGGATCACCGCCTTGTCGTTGCCCTTCTCGGTGTCCGGCCGGCCCTCGGTGAACGGTTCGCCACCCGACACGGTGCGCCAGCCCCATGCCAGCCCCTCCGGCGCGTTGGTCGCGCCGCCGGCCGCCATGTCGTCGATCGCGGCCTTGATGGCGGCGACGCCCGCCGCCGTGCCGATGTCGGTCAGCGGCGTGATCGGCTTGGTGGTGCAGCTGGCATTGGGGCCGTTGCTGCCGGTGGCAGCAGCCGTGCCGAGCGGCGCCGGCGTATAGTATTTCGGCGTATAGGTCTGGCGCGTCGTGTTGTTGGTGCTGGTCGTCAGATCGGACCACCAGTTCGACTCGGCAGACCGGTTGCTGCTGTCCTTGAGGTCGGTCTCGTCGGGCGCGAACATCGGCACGAAGAGCGTTGCCGGCGTGCCCTTGGACGGCGTCGCGTCGTTGGCATTGTAGGGGCTCGGCCGCGCCTCGACGCAGCCGCCCCAGCTGGCATAGGGGGCGTAGGTGTAATCATAGCCGCCGGCCCAGGTCTTGCAGGACCCGTTGCTGTAGGTGGCGGTGCAGGTCTGCTGGGCATTCCAGGTCTGGGTGACGGTCCGCTTCAGGTCGTTATAGAGCTGGAAGCGGGTCACCTTCTGGTTCTCTTCGCTGCCCCAGGCGCTGCCCTTCTTGTAGAACACGCCGCCGATCTTGGTGACCAGCTTGTTGCTCGCGGTGAAGGCCGCCCAGTTGAAATTCTCGTGGTGGATCGGCGAGATGCCGTCCTGGTCCATCCAGGACTTGCTGGCCTTGTCGGGTCCGATATTGACCGAGGCGGCGAAGGGCACCAGCGAGAACTGCACCGGCTTGTTGACCTGCTTCACCTGGGCCGCCTGCCCGGCGATCGTGTCGACCAGCTGCTTGGCGGCTTCCTTGAGAAGCACGATGCGCTTCTTGCCCGAACCGGTGCCGATGTAGTCCATCGAGCCCGAATTATCGAGCACCATGGCCACTTCGAGCGTGTTCTTCAGCCGCACTTCCGACGTCACCCGCACGTCCACGTTGGTCGCATGCGAACTGCGGCCGATCATCATCGCCGATGTCGGCAGGAAGATCGGATGATAGACCAGCGTTGCGGTGAGCTTCAGCGTTCCGCCGCCGGTGGTAGCGCTCGGGATCTCGACCTCGAGCGTGGTATTCAGCGGATCGATATGGCTGAGATTGGTCTGGAAGAACTCCTTCGCGTAGACCTTCAGCTGCTCGTCGGTCGCGCCTTCGACGAAGCGACGCGCCGTGGCGACGCCAGCTGTATCGAGGGCTGCGAGGACGGCCTGTTTCTCGCGAGAGAGTTCACTGTAATCGACTGCGATCGCGAGCGCCCCCATGATCGGGACCATAGCAACGCCGGTCAGCATGAGGAAATTTCCGCGACGGTCATTCCAAAAGCGACTGAACATCTTTGCACACAGGTGCTTGAGTGATGATGTTCCAGAATAAGCCGCGAGGTCAGCGAAGGCGGTTAACGGAATCCTGTACGGCGGGGATTCTTCGTAACGAAGGTTAGCAAAAGGTTACGGGCGGCCCGGCCGGTTGTGGCCGAGACCGCCCGAAAAGGGTTTGGAGCGCTCAGACGACCTTGACGGTCAGGCTGCCAAGCCCCTCGATGCTGGCTTCCATCGTGTCGCCCTTCGACACCGGGCCGACGCCCGACGGCGTGCCCGACATGATGATGTCGCCCGGCGCCAGCTCGAAATACTCCGACAGGTAGGAGATCATTTCGGGCACCTTCCAGATCATCTGGTTCATGTCGCCCTCCTGCTTCACCTCGCCATTGACCTTGAGCTCGATGCGGCCGTGGTCGGGGTGGCCGACCTCGGAGGCGGGCTTGAGCGCGCCGACCGGGCCGGAACGCTCGAAGGCCTTGCCGATCTCCCACGGGCGGCCGAGCTTCTTGGCCTCGCCCTGCAGGTCGCGGCGCGTCATGTCGAGCGACACGGCATAGCCCCAGACATGGTCGAGCGCGTTCTCGACAGGAATGTTGGTGCCGCCCGACTTCAGCGCCACCACCAGCTCGACCTCGTGATGCACGTCGGAGGAATGCGCCGGGTAAGGAAACTCTCCCGAAGGATCGAGATTGTCGGGGTTCTTCTGGAAGAAGAAGGGCGATTCCCGGTTCGGATCGTGGCCCATCTCGATCGCATGGGCGGCGTAGTTGCGGCCGATGCAATAGACGCGGCGAACCGGAAACTGGCCGCCGCCAGCCACTGGAATGGACACGACGGGTGGCGTCTGGATCACGTAGCTGGACATCGAAACCTCATGCAGGAGCCATAATTGAGGCCTTGTCATAGGCCAGTGCCGTGCTAAGATCAATCGCAGCCAATACAAAAAATGTCGGACAAGGGCATCGAATTTGCAGGTAATATCGGGTTTTCCGGCAGGTACCTGTAAAAATTGGTCAACCAATCGGAGCAAGTCGTGCTTGCAGAGCTGAAGGCAATCGACATCAACGACCCGGTCTCGCGGCTGCGCTCCTTCATTGCGGAGGGCGGCTACAAGGCCGGTGGCAGGCTGCCGCCCGAGCGCGAGCTGACCGATGAGCTCGGCATGACGCGCAGCACGCTGCGCAAGGCGCTCGACGCACTCGAGCGCGAAGGCGCCATCTGGCGCCATGTCGGCAAGGGCACCTTCGTGGCCTCCGCCGCCAATGGCCGCAGCTCGGGCGGCGCGCTGGTCGAGCTCGGCCGCCAGCTCACGCCCTTTCGCATGATGCGGGCGCGCCTCGCCATCGAGCCGGCCATCGCCAAGGAAGCCGCGATCAACGCCTCCGGCGCCGGCCTGACCCACATGAACGTCGCCATGGAGCGCGCCCATTCGGCGTCGAACTGGCAGGATTACGAGACGCAGGACGACGTCTTTCACCGCGCCATCGCCGAGGCCAGCGACAATCTGCTGCTGCTGTCGCTGTTCGACCAGTTGAACGTCGTGCGCCGCGCCGTCGCCTGGGGCAGCGTCGTGCGCCAGTCGGAGAAGCCGACCGCCGACCATTCGAGTTTTCGCGAGCACGAGGCGATCAGCGCCGCAATCGAGAAGCGCGATCCCGACCTCGCCTACGAGGCCATGCGCAGTCACCTGCGCTCGGTCGCTGCACGTCTTTTCGGGGAGGTTTGAGGCGCACAGCACGCAAATGGAGGCGGACGAACGACACGCCGCGTCTCCAAAGGACAGACGTTTTCAACAGTGTCCTCAGGGAGGAGAAACATGAAAAACCTAGTCAAGAAGATCACCGGCCTCGCGGCCGTCATTCCGCTGGCCGTCGGCCTGACCCTGTCGACGGCCTGGGCCGAGACGCTGAAGATCGCGCTCGCCGAAACGCCGTCCGACGAGATGGCCGCCTTCTTCGTGGCGCTCGACCGCGCCAAGAAGAACGGCCTCGACTATGAATGGACCGCCTTTGCCGACGAGGAACTGGCGATCCAGGCGGTGCTGAGCGGCCAGATGAACATCGGCTTCGGCACGCCCTATGCGGCCATGCAGCGCTCCAAGGCGCCGCTTCGGATCATCTTCCAGCTGTCCAAGCTGAAGTTCTTTCCGGTGACGACGAAGAAGTACGAGAAGCTGGAGGACCTCGACGGCCAGCCGATCATGCTGCATTCGCGCGGCGGCGGCACGGACTCCATCGCCAACGTCATCGAGGAGCGCACCGGCATCAAGCTCGGCGACCGTTCCTACGTGCCGGGTTCGGCCAACCGCGTGGTGGCGATGATGGCCGGCCAGGCCGAAGCGACCATTCTCGACCTGTCCAACAAGAACAAGATCATGGCCGAGGCCTCCGACAAGTTCAACGTGCTGCCGATGTTCGACGTCGACGCCAGCGACGAGGCGCTGTTCGCCAATCTCGACTGGATCAAGGAGAACGAGGACCAGGTCAACATCCTGGTCAAGGCGCTGGCCAGCGTCTGGCAGGACATGACCAAGGACCCGACCATCATCAGCCGCGAGACCGACCCGAACGGCCCGATCGGCCAGCTGCCGGCGGAAATCCTGGCCGAGCTCGACGGCTTCTACAAGGACGCGGTCGAGGGCGGCCTCTACGATGCGAATGGCGGCGGCCGCAAGGCGGCCAAGGCCGACATGGAATGGTACACCGCGGCCGGCCAGCTGGAGGGTGATCCGGCGACCCTCAACATCGAGGACTTCTGGTACCTCGCTCCGCTCGACGCGGCCGCGAAGTAGCCCGATTGGCGGCCGCCCGTCGCGCAACGACAGGCGGCCGCCATGCTTACCCCAGTACCGGACCCGTACATGCAACACAGACCCCTGCTGCTCAAGCTGCTCTCCGCCGCCATCGTGTTCGGCGCCTGGGAGATCGCCGGCCGCATACCGGTGTCCTACGCCTTCCCGACATTCCTGGAATCGATGGAGGCGCTCGTCCGGCTGACGCTCGACGGCACCATGTTCAAGGCCTATGCCGAAACGCTGAAGCCGCTTGTGCTGGGCGTCGCCATCTCCGCCGTGCTCGGCATCGGCCTCGGCCTTTGGATCGGCCTCAGCGCGCGTTTTGAGTGGCTGTTCTCGCCCATCTTCATCGTCATGCAGGCAGCACCGCTCGCCGCGCTGATCCCGCTGCTGGTGATGGCCTACGGCATCGGCCTGACCTCGAAGGTCTTCGTCGTCTGCATCATGGCCATGCCGGTGATCGTGCTCAACACGGCGGGCGCTGTGCGCAACACGCCGGTCTCTCTCAAGGAGATGGGCCGCTCCTTCCTCGCCGGCGAGCGCGCCATCATCTACAAGATCGTCATTCCGGCCGCTTCGCCGGTGATCTTCTCGGGGCTCAGGCTCGGCATCTCGGCCGGCTTCATCGGCGCCATCCTGGCCGAGCTCAAGATCACCCCGACCGGCGTCGGCGACATCATCAGCTACAGCCGCTCGGTGGCCGACTATCCGAGCATGTATGCCGCCATCTTCTCCATCATCCTGCTCGCCGTGCTGTTCCTGAACCTGCTGGAACGACTCGAGAATGTCCTGTTCGAAGGGAACAACCGTGGTTATGCCTCAGACTAAGCCCGCCGCCGCATCGTCCGGCGCAGTCCCTCTCGACAGCGCCGTCTCGGTGCGCAACGTGTCGAAGAACTACGGCGCGGTCGAAGCCCTGAAGAACCTGTCGCTGGAGTTTCCGCGCGGCGAGCTTACCTCGCTGCTCGGACCCTCCGGCTGCGGCAAGACCACGCTTCTGAAGATCATCGGCGGCCTGCTCGAGCCGAGCGCCGGCGAGATCGAGGTCAACGGCAAGACGGTCAGCGGGCCCGGCCCCGACCGCGCCTTCGTGTTCCAGGATTTTGCCCTGCTGCCCTGGGCGAATGTCATCCGCAACGTCTCCTTCGGCCTCGAACTGCGCGGCGTGCCGAAATCGGAACGCGAGGCAATCGCCGAGAAATACATCGGCAATGTCGGGCTTTCCGGCTTCGAGAAGAGCTATCCGCACGAACTGTCGGGCGGCATGCGCCAGCGTGTCGGCCTTGCCCGCGCCCTGTCCGTGGATTCCAAGGTGCTGCTGCTCGACGAGCCATTCTCCGCAGTCGACGAGCAGAACCGGAGAAAGTTCCAGGAGGACCTGCTGGCGCTGGTGCGCAACGAGAACAAGACCTTCATCTTCGTCACCCACTCGATCGAGGAGGCGGTCTATGTTTCCGACCAGATCGCCATCCTGCTGCCGCGGCCAAGCCGCGTCTCGGAGGTGATCCGCCCCTCGGGCTTTCGCGAGAAGGACGTCGAGAACATCCGCCGCGACCCCGAATATCTCGACATCGTCGACCAGATCTGGTCCTCGCTGCGCACCTATGCGGAGTAGGGCCGGGAGATGACCGCATTCGGATACAGGCTCCCCGCAATGTCCTCGCTGCTGATCTGGGCGTTGCTGTGGGAGATCATCGGCCAGATGCATCTGACCTTCTTTGTGCCGCCGCTCTCGGAAGTGGTGGTGACGCTGGTCAGGATCCTGCCGACCCCGGCCTTCCTGAAGGCGCTCTACGAAACCGCCTATGCCTTCCTGGGCGGTGTGACAGCGGCGATCCTGATCGGCATTCCCGTCGGCATCATGATGGGCAAGAGCAGGCTGCTGGACGAGCTGCTTCTGCCCTGGGTCAACATCTTCCTGTCGGCACCGCTGACCGCGCTGGTGCCGGTGCTGATGGTGCTGTTCGGCTTCGGCATGACGTCGATCATCATCACCACGACGCTGTTTGCGATCTGGATCATCATCCTCAATGCGCGCGTCGGCGTTATGCAGATCAACCGCTCGCTGATCGACATGGCGCGCAGTTTCGGCGCCTCGCCGCTCGAGGCCTTCTTCAAGATCTATTTCTGGGCAGCCCTGCCCGAAATTCTCGGTGGCGTCAGGATCGGCATCATCCGCGCCGTCAAGGGCGTCATCATCGGCCAGCTGCTGATCTCGATCGTCGGCTTCGGCGCGCTGTTCGAACTCTATTCGAGCAACTTCCTGATGGGCCATTTCTGGGCCGTGCTGATCGTGCTCTTCGGGCTCGCCTTCACGATTTCGGAGTTCCTGGCCTATCTCGAGCGCCGCGTCGCCTACTACGCAGCCAAGCGCTGAGACCCCACGGCGGCCGTCAGTCGATGGCGGCGACCGCGTCCTTCAACCCGGCCAGCGGCGCCTCGAAGGACGCCCTGTGGTCGGCTTCGTAGGACAGCCGCACCACGCTGCCGCGGGCGATCTGCTCGCGCAGCCCCGCGCCGAGCCGCGTTATCGCTACGCAGGTGGTCTCGTCGCAGGCCCTGACCGGGACCCTGACCGTGCGCTTGGCGCCGGCATGGCGCAGCTTGATGACGCCCGACAGGCCGAGCGCCGGCGGCGCGCGGAAGATGAGCAGAGGCTTGCCGTCCTCGCTCGCCGCCAGCGTCCAGCTGAAGACCGGGCCGCCTTGCCTGTCCACGAAGGTCTGCGTGACGTTGCAGACCCGCGAGCGCGCCTTGAGGTTCTCGTCGCAGATCAGCGTCCAGTTCGGGAAGGACTGGATGATGCGCCTGATGTCGCCGGGCGCGGCATCGGCAGGGACCGCGACCTCGGCATCCTTGACCGTGTAGTTCTCGTGTTCGGCAGACGCCGGATGGGCCAGCATGAGCGCGGCCGCAGCGACCCCGGAGCGAAGCACGGGCATCACCGGCCCCTCAGTTCAGGGTCACGCTGACGCCGGCGCCGCCGCCCCAGTTGCCGTCGGCAACGGTGGTTGCGACGTTGGCGCGCACCCTGCCGGTCTCGCTCATGTAGCCGGCACCGAAGGCGGCCGCGCCCTCGCCGCGCCAGTAGCCGGCACCCATGCCGATGCTGAGCTTGCCGGGCGTGCTGTCGTAGCGGATCGAGGAGGCCGCAAGCCCGATGGCGGCCGCCTGGCGCGCCTCGCTGCGCACGTCGCCGATCTGCCGTTCCATCTGGCCGACCCGGTAGTCGGTGTAGGAGTTGGAGATGTCGACAGCCGTATTGATGACCTCGCTGTTGACGTTGAAGGCGAGCGTGTCTGCGTAAGTATTCGCCGTAATCAACGTTGTGTTCATGCCCTCTTCGAGCTGGGCGACGTTGACCGCGTCGGTCTGGTCGACGCCGGCATCGACATTCTTGACGATGATGGGGGTGGAGGGATCGCCGCCCAGCAGCGTGACCACATTGGTCTTGTTGCCATCGCCGTCGAGATCGTAGAGCACCGCGTGATCCCGGAGCGCCGCCAGTTCGACATTGGTGTCGTGCAACTGCGAGCCATTGACCGCGTCGGTCGAGGTGGCGTCGATGAGGCCGGGGCGCAGATTGGTAATCAGGCTGCCGGAAGCTCCCTCCAGCGTGATGACATCCTTGGGAGCGCCTTCGGCGCCGTCGTAGCGCACCGCACGGTCGCTGACCTCGTTGATGGTGGTGTCGATGTTGTCGATGCGCACGTTGACATCGCCGAGCCCCGTGTCGACGGCCTCGAAGGCCTCGTAGATCGTCGTGTAGTTCGCCCCCTCGATGAGGTAGGTCGGGCCGGTCACGGTACCGTCGATCTCGACCGTCGCGGTGCCGCCGAGATGATTGGCGATGCTCTGCGACACGCCGTAGAGCTGCGATCCGTTGACGGCGTCGCTGGAGATCGACGAGACCGTGCCGTCGGAGAGGTTGCTGATCCGCGTACCCGACGCGCCCTCCAGGGTTGCGACATCCTTGGCCACCGTGTCGTAGCGCAGCACCCAGTCGCCGAGGTCGGTGATCCTGTCGTCGACCGCCTTCAGCTGGCCGATATTGGCGGCGTCCGTGTCTGCCGAGCCGGCGGCGAGGTTGGTGATGCGGCGAAATTCCGTGCCGTTGCCGATCGAGACTTCTCCGGCCGCAATGGCGCCGGCGATCGGATCGGTGCCGGGGTTGTAGGCCGGATCGCCGAACGAGCCAGTTGTCGTCGAATTGGCGCCGAGCGCGATGCTGTTGGCGTGCGCGGCACTGGCGCCCTGCCCGAGCGCCAGCGAACCGGTCGCCGCGCCGAGCACCGACGAGCCCTGCCCGATGGCGATGGCACCGGCGGCACCCGCCGATGTGGTCGCGCCGTTGCCGATGGCGATGGAGCCGATCTCGCCGGCATCGGCCTCCTGGCCGTTGGCGCCGAGCCCGGTGATCCGGTTGCCGCCGACGGAGACGCCCTTTTCCTCGTCGAGCGCGATGGAATCCGATGTCGCGACGCAATCGTCGCCCGGGCCGGCGACCACGCCGTTCACGTCGAGCACCGAGAGCGTGATCGGGTCGCCCGACGCCGCGCCGGCCAGGAGTCCCGAGGCATCGATGCTGAGCGGTGCCGGCAGCGGCAGCACCGATAGCAGGTCGACCGCCGAGAGCAGCGGATTGACGACGCCTTCGACCGGCACGACCACGCCCTCGATGACCGGCGTCATGATGTCGGTAACGACGGAGCGGGGAAGACTGACCCCGGAACAGGCGCTAACAACGGATTCTTGCGCATTCGCCGTGGGAACGCTGGGGGAAGAAACAACGACGCCGCAGGAAACAAGAGGCAGCAAAGCGACAGAACGAAGGCCACGCATCATCTGAAAATCTCCATTTCAACTGAGCTAATCCAGACGATTCTGGGTTAACGATTTGTTACTCGAACCCCGTTCCTCGGATTTGATGGCAATATTGTCCTAAAGTACAAGACTAATCGATATAAATCAGACTGATTTATATATCTGATTTCTGGGTTAGTTTTGAACAAAACAATTTTATTTTGGCAAAACTGTCCATAAGTCTGAATTTCCGTACAAGGATTAGCTGAATTGATTGTATCTTATACTTATTCCGTTGCAGGCGACTCAAACCAGCCTGACCCATCCGGTCACGCTGCATCCTGCCTGTGCAAAAGCCCCCGCCGGCCATCGACCGCCGCGCAGCGATGCGTATCGTGTCCTCCGGAGACGTGACTTGCCTTATCCCGGGAGCAACGAGTTGACCCACCAAGCCAAGCATGACCCGAAACTGTCGCGGCGCGGCTTCCTGTGCGTCGCAGCCGGTGCGCTTGCCGCACCTTCGATTGCCCGGGCAGAACTCGCCGGCCGCAAGATTTCCTTCCTGATCGGCAACGAGGGATCGGGCGGCTACGAGGCATATGCGCGGCTCTTCGCCAAGCATCTCGCTCTGGCCTTGCCGGGGGCGAGCGTGGTCGTCGAGGTGGTACCGGAGGCCGACGGCCGGCTCGCCGCCAAGCGCATCGCCGAGGCCGGTCCCGACGAACTGACGGTCGGCCTATTCGAGACGGCCATGCTCTATGCCGAGATCGAATCCGAGGCCGCCGTTCCGGTCAGCCTCGCCGCGTTCAACTGGATCGGCAAGATGGCGGTCGACGAGCGCATCCTGATCGCCAGCAGGCAGAGCGGCATCGAGACGATCAAGCAGCTGAAGGAACGCAGCGAGCCGGCGATCTTCCCGGCGAGCACCATCGTTTCGCGCAGCGCCGCGGAAAGCTTCATGCTCAACGCCATGCTCGGCCTGCCGATCAAGCCGGTGCCGGGCTACGACGGCGGGCAGCGCGCGCTGGCCATGCTGAGCGGCGAGGCGCAGGTCATCCTCGGCTCCTTCCCGAGCCAGAAGAAGATGCTGGAGCGGGGCGAAGCCGTGGTGCTGCTGCGGCTGAACGATGTTCCCAACCCCTCGGTGCCGGCCGACGCGCCGCTGCTCAGAGACATCGCGCCAGAAGGCAGCGCCACGCTGGTCGAGCTGATCGACCTGTCCAACACGCTCGGCCGCTGGATCGCAGCACCCCCGGCGATCGGCGAGGACGACCTGGCCGCGCTGCGCCGGGCCTTCGACATCGTGGTCGCAAGCCCGGACTTTCTCGCGGAAGCAAAGGCGCAGGATCTTGCCATCGACCCGCTTGGTGGCGCCGAGGTGCAGCGCCGTGTGAAATCCCTCCTCGCCCGCAAGGACGAGCTGCGCGCCGCACTGGCGGCGGCGCTTTCCTGCGGCCGGAACCGTGCGGCGGGCGAGACTTCCTGCTAGAAGCCTGCCCGGCCCGCCCATTCCAACGCGGCAACCGACGAGGTCGCCCCCGACATGCTGCAATCCCTGCAGTTCCTGCTTGACCCGACGCTGCTGGCGGCCCTGCTGCTCGGCGTCGCCGCCGGTTTCCTGGCCGGCGTGGTGCCCGGCATCGGCGGCCGCATCGGGCTGCTGCTCGCCCTACCTCTGGCGCTTGTATTCGGCCAGTTCGGCGGCGCGATCTTCCTCGTCGCCCTGCACGCGGTGGTGCATACCTCGGGCTCGATCATGCCGATCGCCTACGGCCTGCCGACCTCCGCCTCAGAGGCCGCGACGGCGGTGGACGGCTTCCAGCTGCAGCGCAAGGGCAAGGGCGCCGAGGCGCTCGGCGCCAGCCTCTCGGCCTCGGCCGTCGGCGGCGTGCTCGGCGCCGTCGTCTTCATCGCCGCCGTGCCGGTGGTGCGGCCGGTCATATCCAGCATCGGCGCGCCGGAATTCCTCGTGCTTTCGCTGCTCGGCCTGGCGCTCGTCTCGGCGCTGTCCGACCGCCAGCCGAGCGCCGGCCTGGCGGTCGCCGCACTCGGCGTGCTCGCCTCCACCGTTGGGCTCGACTCGCTGACGGCCGAGCAGCGCTTCACCTTCGGGCAGCTGGAACTGTGGGACGGGCTGGAGACCATCTCGATCATCGGCGGCCTGTTCGTCATTCCCGAGATGCTGTCGCTGGTGGTCTCTGCGCCACGGACCGGGCTGACGCCGGGATCGGCCGAGCTGCCGCGCATGCTTGCGGGCATGGCCGAGGCGTTCCACCACCGCATGGTGATGCTGCGCAGCACCGTGATCGGCATCGTCATCGGCATGATGCCGGGCGCGGGCTCGAGCGTGGCGGTGTGGATTGCCTATGCCGACGCCGCCGCGCGCGGCACGACCGGCACGCCCTTCGGCGAGGGCGCGATCGCCGGCGTGGTGGCGCCGGAAGCCGCCAACAATGCCAAGGAAGGCGGCGCGCTGATCCCGACGGTGTTCTTCGGCATTCCGGGCAGCTCGGCGATGGCGATCCTGCTCGGCGGGTTCGCCATGCTGGGCGTCGATGTCGGGCCGCAGCTTCTGACCACGGGGCTGCCGACGGCCCTGGCGTTCGGCTGGACGGTCATCCTCGCCAACCTGCTGACCATCCCGCTCTTCCTGCTGGTCGTTCCCTTCCTGATCCGCTGGACCACGCTCAGGCCGGCCTCGATCGCGGCCTTCGCGCTCGTCGCCGTGGTGACGGCCGCGCTGGGCTCCTCGTCGAGCCCGCTGGCGCTGCCGCAATTCGCGGCGGGCGGCGCGCTCGGCGTCGCGCTCTATCTGGCCGGCCTGCCCCGCGCGCCCTTCCTGCTCGGTTTCGTCATGGGGCCCTTGGTCGAGACCTCGCTCGCCAAGACGCTGCAGATCTTCGGCCCGGCGGCCATGCTGAGGCCCGGCGTGCTGCTGCTTGGCGGCGCCTTGCTGCTGGTGCTGTGGCGCCTGCGGCGGCCCAAGGAAGGCGCTTCGGCAACGCCGGCCAAGCGCTCGCGGCCGGTGGCGCTGGCGATGCTCGCCTTCATGGCCCTGCTCGGCTTCGCCGCGATGGCGGTCGCCGGCGGCTACAAGGCCACCGCATGGATCGCGCCGGTGATGGCCGCGGCCGTCATGACGGGCGCCGCGTGCTTCGCGGCATGGCGGGTCTGGCGGGAGGCGCCGGCGGCTTCTCCGGCCATCTCGCCGACGGTCGGCGCGGCACTCTGCCTCTACCTTGCCGCGGTACCGGTCGCCGGGCTGATCCCGGCCTCGCTGGGGTTCCTGCTGCTCGCGCGCAGGACATTTGCCAGCCGCTGGGTCTGGCTTCCCGCGGTGCTGCTCCTCGTGGCGCTGCTGCAGGCCCTGCTGGTCGGCGGGCTGCTGGGCAGGCCGCTCAGCTTCGGCTGTCTCGACGGCTTCCTGTAGGGCGAGGCGCGGAGCGCTTCAGCACTTCTCCAGCACGGCGAGCACACGACGGCGCGAGTAGGCAGGCTGGCCGTTGCCACCGATCTCGTTGGCGACCTCGTCGAAGCCACGCAGGGCAAGACTGGAGCCTTCGAGAAGCTGCCGCAGTTCCCCGACGTTGCGGAACTCGCCGCTGCGGCTTTCGTCGGCATCGAGTGCTCGATCCAGCCGGGCCAATATTGCGGTTCGATCGGCATCCGTCAGCGGGCCCTCCGCCGCCAGCGCTGCGAAACGCTCGTTGGCGGACCGCCGCTTGGCCAGATCGGCTGCCGTCTCCTCGCCACTCCTGGTCTTGATGCGGTTGGAGAAGATCATCGCGCCGCCCGGCCTGATCCACGCGGCGAGCCGCTCCAGCACGGCCGGCTGGCGGTCGCGGTCGATGAAGCGGAAGACGCTGTGCAGCACCACGATGTCGGCCCGAAAGTCGCGCGCCGGGTCGGTCAGGTCGCAAGTCGCCCAGCTGAAGTCGAGCCGGTGCGCGCGGGCGAAATCCCCGCACAGCATGAGCGGTGTCGGGCAGAGGTCCAGCACGGTGAATCGGCAGCGCGAAAGCGCATCCGGGCCGTGCGTCGCAATGGCATGGGCGACGGTCGACAGGATGCCGGTGTCGGCCGACCCGGCGATGACGATGTCGAGCTTGCCGGTGCGTGCCGACAGGAGCCGGCCGGCGGTTTCGGCAACGGCGGCGACGAGCTGCGGCCGGTCGGCATCGATGCCGAGATGTGCGCCGGCGGCGCGGTGCGCCGCGCAGCGGATGTGGTAGTCGGCGCAGCCCGGGCAATGCACGGGCGCCAGCGCCAGCGCCCGGTCGAGATTGCCCTGCAGGTCCTCGCCATAGGTCTGCGGATCGAGCAGGGAGGGCATGCCGGCGGCGGACGAACGTGGCGACACTGGCATCATGGTTGCTCCGAGGAACTGTCGACCTGCGGCAGCAACTTGGCATCACCCCGATCATGGCGGCGGCGCAAGAGAAAGGCTCTCGTGAGCCAGGTCCAGCGTCGCCGAAATCCCCAGGACCGCGTCTCCAGGAAGCGCCGGTAGGGCTGCAGCGGCATGAAGCGGACCGGCCGCCTGGCCGCCACGCCATCGTCGATGGAGGCGAAGGCCTGGCGAAGCAGCTCGCGGATCAGGTCGCGCCGCTCCGCGCGCTCGGGCGAGCCGCCGCGGAAGCGCGGGAAGGTCGGGTTGGTGTTGATCTCGTAGAGCACGAAGCGGCCGTTCATGAAGCCGAAGTCGGCACGTCCGAACTGCAGCTCTCCCGTGTCGAAGGCGTCCATGACGAGCTCCCTGTGCGGGTTTTCGCGCATGTAGGCGAGTTCCTCGGCGACGAGCTCCGGCTGGCGGCCGAGTTCGTTGGATTTCACCACCCAGTCGCGGTTGTAGAGGATGTGCTGCGGGATGACGTGGTCGCCGACGCGGAAGACGCCGTATTTGCGGAAATAGCCGTCGGGCTGGGGCACCGCCTCGTAGGAGAGTGCGATGCGGCCCTTGGCCGGCTTGCCGCTGCGCTTCAGCGCGGCGACCGCCTCGACATAGCGCTCGGCATTTTCGATGAGGCCGGTCTCCGGGCCCGCGCAGCCGTCTTCGGAGCGGATGAAGACGGGGTATTTTTCGGGCATGTCCCCGCTGTCGACGCGCAGCACCGTGACCGGCGAGGCGCCCTTGAGCTGCATGCGCCGCAACAGCTCGTAGCGCTCGCAGGCATGCGCCGGATGGTTGAGCACCCGCGTGCCGGGCACGGCCTGCCCGATGGTCAGAGCCATGCTGGCCGCGACCTCGCGTTCGAGCGGGCTCAGGAACTCGAGATCGGTGAAGATCGCTGTGCCGACGGGCACGGACAGCGTGCGAAACACGTCCTGGTAGATGACCGGCCGCAGATTGGCGAAGGCGCCGCCGGCTTTGGCCAGCCGGCGGATCGTGCGCTGGTTGTTCTCGTGGACGAAGATATTGATCATCGGGACCGGTACTATGGAGTGACCAGCCATAGCACAGCCGAGGCGCACATACAGGGGCATCGTCGCTGCGCGCAGGACGGCGCCCCGGCGCGAAAACGCCCGCTACCGGACGGTCCTGCATTGGAGTATCAATCGCGCATGCCCATGGCCACGCGCCCACCCGAAATCGCTTCCAGTCCGCCGGCTACGGTCGCCTTCGTCGACATTGCCGGTTTCAGCGCGATTGCCGACGTCTATGGCGACGCCTCGGCCCTCGCCGTGCTCGACATCTTCGAGGCGATGGTGCGCGACGCGCTGAGCGACTACGAACCACCGATCAAGTGGATCGGCGACGAGGCGATGCTGGCCTTCCCTGCCCCGGAGACGGCCATCGAGGCCCTGGGAAAACTGCTGCCGGCCTGTCGCAGCGAAGCACGGCTGCCGCTGGTCCGCGCCGGCGTCAACCACGGCCCGGTCGTGCGCAGGGGCAGCGACCTGTTCGGCTCCACGGTCAACGTCGCGGCGCGCATTGCGGCGATCGCCGCGCCCGGCCAGCTGATCGCCACCCAGCCGGTTGCCGACGCGGCGTCGGCACGGGGCATTCTGGTGCGCGACCTCGGCATGACGGCACTGCGGTCGGTGGCCGGCGAGATGCCGCTCTTCGCGATCGAGCTGGCGCCGGCGGCCGACCCGTCCTGGATCGACCCGGTCTGCAAGATGCACGCGCCCTATGCGCCCTACCGCCGCGCGCCCGACGAGGGACCGTGGTTCTGCTCCGAGCGCTGCGAGACGGCCTACCACAAATCGCCCGCCACCTATCGACCGGCCGGCCGCTGAGGCTGGCCGTATGCGATTGGGGCTAGCCGTCGAAGGGCGCGTCCGCGACGAATTCGACCGAGGACGGGACGTGATAGCCCGGCACGAAGCGCTCGCCGAAATCGCGCACGAAATTGTCGTAGGTGGTGCCGGGCATGGTCTCGGCGATATGGCAGAAGCAGCGCGTCATCTTCTTCTTCATGCCGAGGCGTGGGAAGGCCTCGACGATGGCCGCAATCTCGGCCGGCGGGATGTCGCTGTAGCTCAAGCCGATGACATCGAGGCAGATGCCGGCGGTGCAGAGCGCCACCTCGGCCTCCTTGTAGAGGCCGATAGAAGGGGTGGAGTTGAGCGCGACGCTGTCCCAGATCAGCTGCGCCCGGTGCTCCCCGACGCCGTTTTCACGCGCGAATTTGCGCGCCAGGTCGGCGCCTTCGACCTCGAAGCGGCGCGGTCCGGCAAAACGCTCGTTGAGCGTGATGTCGTGAAGCAGCGTGCCGACGGCAAGCACCTCCGCGTCGCAGTCGATGGCGCGGATCTGACCGAGCCGCACGGCAAACAGCCAGGAGCGGACGACGTGGTTGTAGAGATAGGGCTCGCTTGTCGCGCGTGCGTACTCCAGCGCGCGGGCAACAAGCGGCGTATCGGGTACCGAGACGCCGGCGATCATGTGGGTGGCGGTCATGTCCATGGCAGAGTTCCCATCTGGGGTTGAAGGAAGCGGGTCAGGTCAGCGCAAGGCCGCCGTCTATGGCGATCACCTGGCCGGTGACCCAATCGGTGGCCGGGTCGCCAAGCGCGACGATCCAGCGAGCGACGTCGTCCGGCTTTCCGCGCCGGCCGAGCGGAATCTGCTCGCGCTCGGCCTTCTCGACCGAAGCGGCCTCTTCGGGCGACAGGCCCATCATGCCGGTCAGCGCGCCCGACTCGGTCGGTCCAGCGGCCACTGCATTGACGCGCACGCCGCGCGGCGCAAATTCGAGCGCCCAGCAACGGGTCAGGTGTTCTAGCGCGGCCTTGCTTGCGGCGTAGTGCGACAGGCCCGCCGCCGGCTTGTGGCCGAAGGTGCTCGACACGTTGACGATCGCGCCGCGCGATGCCGCCAGATGCGGCAGGGCGGCGGCTGCAAGCAGGCTCGGGCCGACGACATTGACGGCGAATATGCTGTCGATCCTATCGGCTGTCGCCTCCTCCAGCGACATGAGCGCGCCCGCGCCGGCATTGTTGACGAGGCAGTCGAGCCGGCCCCAGAGATCAATGGTGTGTTCGACGGTGCGACGAGCGTCCTCGGGCTTTGCCGTGTCGGCAACGAAGCCCGCTATGTTGGGGCTGAGTGCGGCGACTTCCTCGAGCGGCGCCGGACGGCGGCCGGTGACCAGCACCTTCGCTCCCCTGCCGGCGAGGTCGAGTGCGGCGGCGCGGCCGATACCCGAACTTCCGCCGGTGACGATGACGACACTATCAACCAAACTGGGCATAATGCTTCTCCTCGGAAACGCGGATGCCGATGTCATTCTCGATCAGTGAAAGCAGGCCCTCGTGGCGCATGGCGGCCTGCACGGTCGGACGGGCGGCCATGCGGCGGCGCAATGCGGCAAGCGACGCCGGCAGCTCGATGCCGAAGCGGCGCGCCCACAGCAGCATGACGAACAGGTAGAAGTCGGCGACGCCCGGCCGGTCGCCGAACAGGTAGTCGCCCTGCGGCCGCCGGACACCTCCTCGAACAGGCCGGAAATCGTTGCGCGCGCGCGCGCCTTCTGCGTCTCGCTGCCGGCGTGCCACATCGGCTTGAAGGCGCGGTGGATTTCGGTCGAGATGAAGGTCAGCGCCTCAAGCACCCGGGTGCGGCCGAGACGGCCAGGCTGGCCAAGCACAGGAAACTCACCGGCCAGCCAGTCGAGGATGGCAATGTTCTCGGTAATGACCTCGCCGTCATCGAGCACCAGGGCGGGCACGTAGCCCTTCGGGGTCACGGCGCGAAAGTCTCCGCCTGACGCCGTCTTCTTGGTGACGAGGTCGACGCTCTCGCGCTCGAAGGCGGCACCGGCCTCGTTGAGCGCAATGTGGTCGGCGAGGCTGCAGGCGAGCGGCGTGTAGTAGAGTTTCATGGCATCGCTCCTGGATGGGGGGTGAGGATCGCGGGCGGCGGCTGCGCTAGCGGTAGCCGCAGCCGTTGACGTAGTTGGCGAGCATGCGTTCCTGCATCTCCTCCTGTGCGAACAGCGCGTTCATCGCGTCGCGGATATTGAGGATGCCGATCGGGCCGTTCTCGGCATCGACGACGGGCAGGTTCTGCAGGTCGCGCGCCGTCATCACCTGCCAGGCGGCGTGGATCTCGTCCTGCGGCCGGCAGGTGACGATCTCGCGGCTCATGGCATGCGAGACCGGCGAGTCCGCCGAGGCCGAACCGGCAAAGAGCCGCACCAGGTCCGACTTGCTGAGCACGCCCTCGGCGCAGCCCCGGTGGCTGCAGACAACCAGCAGCCCGACGTCGGAGCGCGACAGCAGCGCCGCCGCCGTCTGCAGCGTGGCGTCAGAGCCGACGACGGCCAGGCGCGACGAGGTGACGGGGTAGAGGTTTTCGACAAACATGGTCTCGGTCCTTGTGCGATTGGCCCCGCCGGATCCGTCGCCGGCGGGCAGCCGGGACGGCGCCGGGCGGACGGCGGTTCACTCGTCGAAGGGTGTCGTCAGTTCGGTCTCGCCGGTATCGACGACGAACACGGCGAGCAGGCGCGCGGGCTCGGTCTTGCTGGCGTTCTCGCTGACGCCGTGGCGGTCGCCCGGATATTCCGAGAAGCTCTCGCCGGCGCTGTAGGTGGTGACCGGCCCGCCATTGACCTGGCTGCGGATCGCGCCTTCCAGCACGGTGGCCCAGATGAAGGCCGAGTTCGGGTGGGTGTGGCCGGACGAGGTGCCGCCGGGCTTGTACTCGACGAGCACGCCGCGCAGGCTCTTGCCCGGGACGTTGGGCAGCGGGTGGTCGTAGACCAGCGTCACCTTGTCGCCGAAATAGTCGTTCGCCGATGCGCCGGTGGCGAGAAGGGCAGCGAGTGCGGCCGCGCGGAATATGGTCCTGATCATGATCCTGGCTCCAGTAGCGTTCGGGAAGGAAGATCGCCGGCCGGAGGGGACGGCCGGCGATCCGGCATGGGCTGCGAGGGGGGGCGAGCCGATGCCATGGCTTGGAAGGCTTCCGGGAACTCAGTGCGGGGCCGGAGCCTGCTTCAGCCAGTCCTCGAAGCGGGTGGCGCCGAGGCGCGGGCTGTCGCCCGGGGTCAGCGAGCGGTCGTCGAGCTCGGCGCCGAAGTAGCGGGCGTGCGTATCGGCGGTCACCTTGCGCGGGTCCTTGCGGGCGGCGAGGAAGGTGCCGGCGAACTTGTCGAGCGGGATCGGCTTGGGCCCGGCAACCTCGACGGTGCCGTTGAGCGGCTTGCCGAGCGCCAGTTCGGCAAGCACCGCCGCGACGTCGTTGGCAGCAATCGGCTGCAGCAGGGCGGGCGAGAGGCGGATGACGTCGCCGTCGGCTGCCGTCTTGACGATGCCGTCGGCGAATTCGAAGAACTGCGTCGAACGCAGGATCGTGTAGGGGACGCCCGACGCCTTGATGAGGTTTTCCTGCGCCACCTTGGCGCGCAGGTAGCCGCTGTCGGGCAGCCGGTCGGCACCGACGACCGACAGGGCAAGATGATGCCGCACCCCGGCCACCTTTTCGGCGGCGAGCAGGTTGCGGCCCGAAGTCTCGAAGAACTCCATCACCGCCTTGTCCGAGAAGTCGGGCGAGTTGGCGACGTCAACGACCACGTTGGCGCCGACGAGCGCCTGGGCGAGGCCCTCGCGGGTGATGGTGTTGACGCCCGAATTGGGCGAGGCGGCGAGCACCGAATGGCCGGCCTCGCGCAGCCGGTTGACGACATTCGATCCGATGAGGCCAGTGCCTCCGATGACGACGAACTTCATTTCTCTCTCCATCTGGCTGCAACCGCGGTGTCGCGATCGGTGTGGAGAGAGTGGCAGCCCGGCGGCGCAAAGACCTTGTGGCGATCTTGGATTTCGGCGCAGCCTTGCCTGAAAATCCGTCCAAGCGACATGACGTCTTGCCGATTGCTTGAAGCGGCCGTGCTATCGCGATAAATCACACGCAGCGCCGTGTTAGCCTGGCGCGAGACAAGCTGCGCTGTTCAGGACCTTGCGAAGCGTGGCAGCCACGGGAGCACCAGGGGTGCGTTTCCAGTTCGAAGACTGCCTGCTGGACAATGACCGGCGCGAACTCGTGCGCGGCGCCGAGCCGGTGCAGGTTGGGCCGCAGGTCTTCGACCTTCTCGTGCACCTGCTGCAGAACCGCGAGCACGTGGTCAGCAAGGATGCGCTGCTCGACACGGTCTGGCGGGGCCGCATCGTCTCGGAATCGACGCTGACCAGCCACATCAACGCGGCGCGCCGGGCAATCGGCGACACCGGCCGCGAGCAGCGCCTGATCCGCACCATCGCGCGCAAGGGTTTCCGCTTCGTCGGCAACGTCGTCGGACCCGATCCGGACGCCGCCATGCTGGAGCCCGGTTCGGCCGCGGCCGCCGAGCCGCGCGGCGACCCGTTGCCGCCCGACGACCGGCCGTCGATCTGTGTGCTGCCCTTCCTCAATCTCAGCGGCGACCCGGCCGAGGATTATTTCGTCGACGGCGTGGTCGAGGACATCATCACCGCCTTCTCGCGCAATCGCTGGCTCTTCGTCATCGCGCGCAACTCGAGCTTCGCCTACAAGGGACGCTCAGTCGACGTGCGCCAGGCGGGCCGCGAACTCGGCGTGCGCTACGTGCTCGAAGGCAGCGTGAGAAAGGCGGCCAACCGGGTGCGCATCACCGGGCAGCTGATCGACGCGGCGACCGGCAGGCAGCTCTGGGCCGAGCGTTTCGAGGAGGCGCTCGACGACATCTTCGCGCTGCAGGACCAGATCGCCGAGAGCGTTTCCGGCGCCATCGCGCCGCAGCTCGAACGCGCCGAGATCGAGCGCGCCAAGCGGACCCCGACGGAAAGCATGCACGCCTACGACTACTATCTGCGCGGCATCGCCAACCAGCACCGCGGCGACCGGGCATCGACGACCGAGGCGATGGCGTTGTTCTACAAGGCGACCGAGCTGGACCCGAACTTCGCCTCCGCCCATGCCATGGGAGCGTGGTGCCTGTTCTGGCTGAAGGTGAACGGCTGGCTGACCGATCCGGACAGCGGGATCGCCGAAGGCATCAGGCTGGCGCGGCTGGCGCTCGACCTCGGCCGCGACGATGCGGTGGCGATGACGCGGGCCGGCCATGTGCTCGGCCACCTCGCCCGCGACCTGCATTCGGGGATCGCCTGGCTCGACCGGGCGCTGGTGCTCAATCCGAACCTGGCGGCGGCCTGGTTCCTCGGCGGCTTCCTCAGAACCTGGGTCGGCGAACCGGACAGCGCGATAAGGCATTTCGAGCGCGCCATGCGGCTGAGCCCGCTCGATCCGGAGCTCTACCGCATGCAGGGCGGCATGGCGGCGGCGCATCTCTTCGCCGGACGTTATGACGAGGCGACCGAATGGGCCGAGAAATCCTACCGCGACCTGCCGAGCTTCCTGTTGTCGACCGGCGTGATCGCCGCCGGCCATGCCCTGGCAGGCCGGATGGAGCGCGCTCGCCCCGCCGTTGCGCAGCTGCGCGTCCTCGACCCGTTGCTCAGAACTTCGACCCTCCGCGACTGGCTGCCGATCCACCGCGAACAGGACGTTGCCGTCTTCGCCGAGGGACTGCGCCTGGCCGGCCTGCCCGATTGAGGGCCAGCAGCCTCTGCAATCTGGACATTCAGCGGGGAACCTGGTCTGGACTCGGCGGTTTGGGGTCTATATCCGAAAGGCTCTTGGCCGTGTGCCGTGGTCAAATCGGAAGAATACGGGGCCTCAAGGCTTGCGAGAACAGACAAAGACACGGCGCTTCCTCCTGAGAGACAGCACATCCGCCGCGCACGCCGCGCTCGACGCCATGGTCGGGCCGCTGCGAAGCATGGCCGAATACCGGCGCTACCTCGCCGGCATCGCCGGATTTCGCCTCGCCATCGAACCCAGCCTCCGGGACAGCGGCTTCGCCGAGCGCGCCGGCGGATGGCGCCCGACAAGCATTGCCGCGGCGCTGCGGGCCGATTTGGCAGACCTTGGAATGTCTGACATGGTTGCCCCCGACATGACGATGCGGATCGGCACGACGGAGGCGTTTTTCGGCTGCGCCTATGTGATCGAAGGCTCGGCGCTGGGCGCCAGGCTGCTCTACGGGCGCGCGCGCGAACTCGGCCTTGGCGCCGGTCATGGCGCCCGCCACCTTGCCGAGCAGTCGGCGACTCTCGACAACTGGCGCGCCTTCACCGAGCGGCTGGAAGCTCTGCAGCCGTTCGATATCGAGGCGGCAGGCGCTGCCGCCGTCGCAGCCTTCGGCCTTGCCGAAGACACCTTCAGGGCCCTTGCCGATGAGTGAGCCGCTAACCGACCTGACCAATTGCGACCGCGAGCCGATCCACATTCCGGGTTCGATCCAGCCGCATGGCGCGCTTCTGGCCTGCGACGGCAACGCTGTCGCTGTGCTGCGCCATTCGGAGAATGCGGCGGCCATGCTCGGCATCGATGGCGAGATCGAGAACCGGCAGCTGTCTGATCTGGTCGGCGACAGTATCGCGCACGACCTGCGCAATGCGCTCACCACCGCGGCCGATGCGACGCGCCCTGCCCTGCTGTTCGACCTGAAACTGCCTGGCGGCGGCATCTTCAACGTCGCAGCGCACCGCCACAAGGGCACCGCGATCATCGAGTTCGAGCCGGCCGGCATGCAGGGCCGGCCGCTGCAGCTCGCGCGCAACCTGATTGGCCGGGTCCGCGGCATCGACAGCGTCGACAGGCTGATCGCCCAGTCGGCGCGGCTGCTGCGCGGCCTGCTCGGCTATGACCGGGTGATGATCTACCGCTTCGAGGCGGACGGCGCCGGCAAGGTGGTGTCGGAGTCCCGGCGCGAGGACCTCGAAAGCTTCCTCGGCCAGTATTTCCCGGCGAGCGACATCCCCAGGCAGGCGCGCGAACTCTACCTGCAGAACACCATCCGCATCATCGGCGACGCCTCGGCCCAGCGCGTGCCGATCCGGCCGGTGCTCGACAAGGCTGGCGAACCGCTCGACCTGTCCTTCGCGCATCTGCGCAGCGTTTCGCCGGTGCATCTCGAATACCTGCGCAACATGGGCGTCGCCGCCTCGATGTCGATCTCGGTGATCGTCGACGGCAAGCTGTGGGGCCTGATCGCCTGCCACCACTACCAGCTGCGCACGCTGCCGATGGCCGAACGCGTTGCCGCCGAGATGTTCGGCGAGTTCTTCTCGCTGCAGCTGAACGGCCTGAAGCAGAAGCGCAAGCTGGACACCGCCTTCGAGGCGCGCCGGGCGCTCGAGCGTTTCATGCGGCTGACCTCGCACCACGCAAACGTGCAGGAGCTGCTGACCGAAAGCCTGTCGGAGTTCGCCGGGCTGATGCCCTGCGACGGGGTGGGCGTGTGGGTCGACGGCAGCTGGAACGGCCAGGGCTTCGTGCCGCCGCCGGTGGAGATGCCAGCCCTGATGCAGGTCGTGGGCGCGCGTGCGGCGGGCCAGATCTGGTCCACCCACGCACTGGCGAAGGAGCACCCGGGCGCCGAGGCCTATGCCGACCAGGTGTCGGGCGTGCTGGCCATCCCGCTGTCGCAGACCTCGCGCGACTTCCTGCTCTTCTTCAGGCGCGAAATGGTGCAGACGCTGGACTGGGCCGGCAATCCCGAGAAATCCTACTCGACCGGGCCGCTCGGCGACCGGCTGACGCCGCGCACGAGTTTTGCCATCTGGAAGGAAATCGTGCACCGCCAGGCGCAGCCGTGGGACGAGGCCGACCTCGAGACGGCCGAGGCCGCGCGCGGGGCGATCGTCGAGATCGTGCTGCGCCACAACGAGCTTCTCTCCGACGAGCGTGCCAAGGCGGACATGCGCCAGCGCGTGCTGAACGACGAGCTGAACCACCGCGTCAAGAACATCCTCGCCGTGATCAAGTCGCTGGTCGGCCACCCGGTCAAGGAAGGCCGCAGCCTCACCGACTACGTGACGGCGCTCAAGGGACGCATCCAGGCGCTTGCCCTGGCGCATGACCAGGTGGTTCGCGGCGACGGCGGCGGCATGCTGGCCGAGCTGATCGGCGCCGAGGTGATGCCCTATCGCGGCGGACAGCGCAGCATCACCATCGACGGCCCGGCCGTGCGCCTCGACAGCCGCGCCTTTTCCGTCATGGCGCTGGTGCTGCACGAACTGGCGACCAACGCCGCCAAGTACGGCGCGCTGTCGGCCGATGCCGGACGGCTGGTCATCGAATGGCGGCTCGACACGGCCGGCGACTGCACCATCGACTGGATCGAAAGCGGCGGGCCGCCGGTCAAGGCGCCTTCGCGGCGCGGCCTCGGGAGCACGCTGATCGACCGCTCGATACCCTACGACCTGGCGGGCAGCAGCAGCGTGGAGTTCCCGGTCGAGGGCGCGCGCGCGCGCATGGTGCTGCCGGCCAAGCACGTCATCATCGACGAGCGCGCCTTCGGCCAGGCGGACCCCGCGGCAAAACCGGCCGATGGACAGGCGACGCAGTTGGCCGATCCGCTCGTGCTGCTGGTCGAGGACCAGATGCTGATC
Organism: Alphaproteobacteria bacterium; assembly: GCA_018823835.1. Taxonomy (GTDB): domain Bacteria; phylum Pseudomonadota; class Alphaproteobacteria; order Rhizobiales; family Rhizobiaceae; genus CAMYMG01. The sequence goes on from JAHJHT010000006.1 coordinate 74,447, forward strand.
GCCATGGACGCGGAAGAGACGCTCGCCGACTACGGCGCCGGCCGCGTCATCGTCGCGAGTTCGTCGGCTCAGGCGCTGGCCAAGCTTGCCGGCGCTTCGCCCGACATTGCAGTGCTTGACGTCAACCTGGGACACGAGACGTCGATCCCGGTGGCGCGCGAACTGGTGCGGCGCAACATCCCCTTCGTCTTCGCCTCCGGCTATGGCGACACGGTGATGCTGCCGGAAGAGTTCCGCTCCGTGCCGCTGGTGCGCAAGCCCTATGACGGCGAAACACTTGTGCCGGTGATGGCCGAACTGCTGAAGCCCCAGGCCTAGCGTCCCAAGACACGATCCCTGAAGTTCATGACCAGGCCAGCAATGGAAATGGCCCGGCGCTGAGGGTGCCTTGGGGTTGTCGGAAGGCGGGCCGCGTGCGGCCGGCCCGTCAGTTGGTCTGGAAGCGGGCGACCGGCATGAAGCTGACGGCCTTGCCGGTGAAGCGGCCGGCGTCGGCAACCACCGCATTGCGCTGGAAACCGGCGGCATAGACCTGCTCGGGCACGGCGGCGAGGATCAGGCGCGCCGTCGGCGAGCTTGCCCCGCCATAGGCGAGCTGGCTTTCGCCGTCGTCGAGTGCCCACCGGGCGGCCTCGGGCTGGGCGGCGACGACCAGCGGCTTAGGCGAAGGCCTGGTATCGGCAACGCGGGCGCGCGCCGACTTCTCGGTGGTGCGGACAGCACCCGAGGGGGCCGGCAGCGGACCATCGCCGAGGCGCGAATAGGCAGTCTTGGGCGATGCCGGCGGCGACAGCACGGCAAGCCTGGTGCTCTTGGCCGCAGCCCCGCCGGAATCCTTGAGGCTGGCAAGCAGCAGCTCGTCGCTCGAGGGCCGAGCCTCGGGCAGCGGCGCGGCAAGCGCCACGAGCGCAGACTGGTCGTCCTGGGCGAGATCGGGGCGGAAGGTCGGGAACGGAATGTTCCCCTCGGCAAGATCGCCCTCTTCCTCGCCGGGATCGCCTTCAAGCGGTGTCTCGGCCGCGCCGAAGCGCACGTTTGCAGCCTCGAGCGGCGCCTGGGCCATGCCGAACGGAATGTCGGCCGGTCCGACGTCGACCTGCGGCCGCGGCGCGAAGCCGGGCAGCGGAATGCTTCTGGCCGGCAGCGCGGCGATGATGGTGCCGGGCGTTTCCTCGCGTTCAATCGAGCCGCTGATGTCGGCCGGGTTGGCGAGTTCGGGCGGGACGATGGCGATACCGCCGCCGGAGCTAACTGCCGTGGCCGTGGCCGAACGCTGCGAGAGGCTCGCCACCGCGACCTCTTCCTCGCCCGAGCTGTTGTCTTCTTCCTCGTCGGCGCCGCCGCCGAACAGTGCCGAAAGCAGGCCGCCTGTACGCGTCTTGACGCTCGGGCCGGCGCTGGCGAGCGCCAGGGCGGTGGTACCGCTCTTCTTGCGCGATTCGTAGGAGGCGACCGCCGTCTCGTAGCCGGGCAGCGGCTTGCCGTCGGAAGGCACATGCAGCGTCTTGCCGTTCGGGAACACGCTGACCAGTTCCTGGCGGCTCATGCGCGGCCAGTGGCGCACGCTGCCGACGTCGAGATGCACGAAGGGCGAGCCGGAGCGCGGATAGTAGCCGACGCCGCCGGTCTGCATCCTGAGGCCGGTATCGCGCAGCTTCTTCAGCGGCACGCCGGGGATGTAGAAGTCCATCGCCTTGCCGAGCATGTGCTGGCTCTTCTGGGCAACGCCCTTGGAGCGCTTGCGCAGCATCGAGTTCGTGGCCGGCGAGCGGTAGGCGGAAACGACGTGGATGTAGTCACGGGCGCCGACCGACTGGTAGGTTTCCCACACCAGGTCGAGCAGGCGCGGATCCATCTTGGTCGGCTCGTTGCGGCGCCAGTCGCGCAGGAAATTGTTGATCTTCTTCAGGCCGGACTGGTCGTAGCGGCCGTTGCGCTTGAAGGTGATCTCGGCGCGTTCCTTGGTGTGAACGAAATAGAGCTTGAGCGTGCGGGTTTCCGCATTCGCCGCGGGTACCGCCAGAAGCATGGTCGCCAGCGCCAGCATCAAACCGGTCAGCCAAACAGGCCAGACTGAGGCCTTCGAGTTCCGCCGTTTTGTGGGTCGGTCGATGCTGTTCAATTCAAAGGCCTTGCAGAATACGGTGTGTCCCCGAGGACGACGCACGGATGTTTTGGAGTTGCATCCGATCATCAATCCTAATGGTTAATCCCTTCTTATTGAAGTCGAAATGCGGTAAGACCATGGCGATAATCCGGCACAAAACGAACGGCCGGTATCTTGGTAAACCACAGGTTTAAATCAAATCCTAGCCGACCGGGCTTGAGCGTGGCTGTCACTGCATGGTGCGGTCGGGTCGTCCCGTCTCGGGATCGATACCATATTCCTTGAGCTTCCTGTAGAGCGTCGAGCGCCCTATCCCCAGACGCCGGGCCACTTCGCTCATCTGACCCTGGTAGTGGTCGATGGCCAGGCGCACCATTTCCAGCTCGATATCGGCGAGCGTGCGCACATTGCCGCGTTCGTCGAGCGCCCTGAGGATGCCGAAGGACGGCGCCGCCGGCTCGGCAGCAGGTGCCGATGGCACAACGACCGCCGGTGCTGCCGCGGCCACCGGTGCGGCGTCGAGATCGACGACGCCTTCGACCTGGGCGCGGATCTGCGGGAACTCTTCCTCGGTCAGGATATCGCCTTCGCACAGCACGCAAGCCCGGAAAACCGCGTTTTCGAGCTGCCTGATGTTGCCGGGCCAGTCATAGGCGCCGAGCATGGCGAGCGCGCTTTCCGAGATGGCGTTGATGCGCGTTGCACCTCTGCCGAGTTGCACGCGCGCCATGAAATGACGCACCAGCTGCGGGATGTCGGCGCGCCGGTCGCGCAGCGGCGGCACGACGATCGGATAGACGTTCAGCCGGTAGAACAGGTCTTCGCGGAATTTTCCGTCCTTGACCTGCTGCAGGAGATCGCGATGGGTCGCCGAGATCAGGCGGATGTCGACGCGGACGGTGGACTTGCCGCCGACCGGGTCGACCTCGCCGTCCTGCACGGCGCGCAGCAGCTTGACCTGGACGTCGAGCGGCAGGTCGCCGATCTCGTCGAGAAACAGCGTGCCCGAATGCGCCTCGACGAACTTGCCGGTGTGCTTTTCTGTCGCGCCCGTGAATGAGCCCTTCTCGTGGCCGAACAGGATGCTCTCGACGAGATTGTCGGGGATGGCGCCACAATTGACGGTGACGAAGGGCTTCGACTTGCGGTCGCCGGCCGCCTGGATGGCGCGCGCGACCAGTTCCTTGCCGACGCCCGATTCGCCCTCGATGAGGATCGGGATGTTCGAGGCGGCCGCCTTCTGGGCGAGCCTGATGACCCGCTCCATGGCGGGGCTGCGGGTGACGATGTCCTTGAAGGAGACGCTGCCGGCGCGCTTCGTGCTGCGCCGCTGTTCGACCTCGAGCGCCTCGACCTTGAGCGCGCTGGCGAGCGCCACGCGCAACCTCTCCGGCGAGGCAGGCTTGACCACGAAATCGAAGGCGCCGGCGCGCATCGCCGAGACCACGATGTCGATGCCGCCCTGCGCGGTCTGCACCACCACGGGTAGCGCGATGCCGCGCTGGTGCATGGCTTCGAGCACGCCGAGGCCGTCGAGACCGGGCATCACGAGGTCGAGAATGACAGCACCGATTTCGCCGCCGGAGGGGCCCTCGAGCACCGCCAGCGCGGCCTCGCCGCCATCCGCCGTCACCGCCGCATAGCCGAACCGGACGACCGCCGCCTCGAGCAGGCGACGCTGCACTGGATCGTCATCGACTATGAGGATGGAAACTGCCATGAGATACTGGGAACATGCGTTGCGCGCCGTCGTTGGCGTATGGATCATCCTGGCACAGGGTTCTAAACAGGGCTTCAAGAAAGCCGGTGAATGAAGTCTTTAGGCCGGAGCTGGATTTGTTGCCGAACCGGAAGGCGAGCGTGATGCGGACGATGCTGGGACACAAGACGGATGCGCCCGAGGGTGCGCAGGGCGGCGCTGCCGCGGCGCTCGGCGACCTGCCCGAATGGAACCTGACCGACCTTTATGCGGGCATCCATGCGCCGGAGCTGCAGGCCGACCTCGACCGCGCGGCGCGCGATGCCTCGGCTTTTGAAAGCCGCTGGAAGGGAACGCTGGCGGCCGAGGCTGAAAAGGGCGGCGACGGCAAGCTCGGCGAGGCGCTGCGCGACTTCGAGTCGCTGGAGGAACTGATCGGCAAGATCGCTTCCTATGGCGGCCTGGTCTATGCCGGCGACACCTCCGATCCGCAGCGCGCCAAGCTCTATGGCGACATCCAGGAGAAGATGACGGACGCCAGCGCGCATCTTCTGTTCTTCGCGCTCGAGCTCAATTTGATCGACGACGACCTGATTCTCAAGGCGATGGACGCCGACCCTGCCTTCGGCCACTACCGGCCGTGGATTCTCGATCTCAGTAAGGACCGCCCCTACCAGCTTGAGGATCGCATCGAGCAACTGTTCCACGAGAAGTCGATCACCGGGCGCGGTGCCTGGAACCGGCTGTTCGACGAGACGATGACCGACCTGCGCTTCGACATAGACGGAGAGCAGCTGTCGCTCGAGCCGACACTGAACCGGTTGCAGGATGCCGATGGAGAAGTGCGCAAGCAGGCTTCCGAGGCGCTGGCCGCGACCTTCGGCGAGAATCTGCGCACCTTCACGCTGATCACCAACACGCTGGCCAAGGACAAGGAAATCTCCGACCGCTGGCGCGGATTCCAGGACATTGCCGATTCACGCCATCTCGCCAACCGCGTCGAGAAGAGCGTCGTGGATGCGCTCGCCGCCGCCGTTCACGAAGCCTATCCGCGCCTGTCGCACCGCTACTATAAGATGAAGGCGCGCTGGCTCGGCATGGATGTCATGAACCACTGGGACCGCAACGCGCCGCTGGCCGAAACCCCGCAGGCGACGATCGGATGGGACCAAGCGAAGGATACGGTGCTGTCGGCCTACCAGCGCTTTTCGCCGGAAATGGCCGACATCGCGCGCACCTTCTTCGACCGCAACTGGATCGATGCGCCGGTGCGGCCGGGCAAGACGCCGGGCGCCTTCGCGCATCCGACGGTGCCCTCGGCGCATCCCTACGTGCTGCTCAACTACATGGGCAAGCCGCGCGACGTGATGACCCTGGCCCACGAGCTCGGCCACGGCGTGCACCAGGTGCTGGCGGGGGCGCAGGGGCCGCTGATGGCCTCGACGCCGCTGACGCTGGCCGAAACGGCCTCGGTGTTCGGCGAGATGCTGACCTTCCGCATGCTGCTCGACCAGACCCGGGACCGCCGCGAACGCAAGGCGATGCTGGCCCAGAAGGTCGAGGACATGATCAACACGGTGGTGCGCCAGATCGCGTTTTACGAATTCGAGCGCAAGGTGCACACCGAGCGCCGCAACGGCGAGCTGACGTCGGACCAGCTCGGCCAGTTCTGGCTGGAAGTCCAGGCCGAAAGCCTTGGGCCTGCGGTGAAACTGCGCGACGGCTACGAGACATTCTGGACCTATATCCCGCACTTCATCCATTCGCCCTTCTACGTCTATGCCTACGCCTTCGGCGACTGCCTGGTGAACTCGCTCTACGCGGTCTACCAGAACGCCGAGCGCGGCTTTCAGGACAAGTATTTCGAGATGCTGAAGGCCGGCGGCACCAAGCATCACTCGGAACTGCTGAAGCCGTTCGGGCTCGACGCGACGGACCCGAAATTCTGGCAGATCGGGCTTTCGGTGATCAGCGGGCTGATCGACGAGCTGGAAGCGCTGGATTAGCTCTGAAACTCCCAAGGCCGATGCTTTATGGCGCCCCCCTCTGGCCTGCCGGCCATCTCCCCCACGAGGGGGGAGATTATGCGCGGACGCGACCGCGCCTCCTCCGGCAAGGCAGAAGTATCGTCACGGCCGCAGTGCCAGCCGATCTCCCCCCTTGTGGGGGAGATGTCCGGCAGGACAGAGGGGGGCGCCGTAGGGTGACGGCCGCTCCATGACACCCACCCCTCCCTACATCCTGTTCCGCGACGATTTTTCGGGTGACGAGCTGCTGTTCGACCGGCCGGTCGAGATCATCACGGCCGAGACGCCGGAGGAATACGACGCGGCGCTGGAACGGGCGGAGGCGGCGCGGCGCGGCGGAAAATGGCTGGCCGGCTATTTTTCCTACGAGGCCGGCTACCTGCTCGAACCGAAGCTGCGGCCGCTGCTGCCGGAGGGCCGCCGCGTGCCGCTCTGCTGCCTTGGCGTTTTCGATGGTCCCTCGGAGACGAGCCTGCCGGCCGACCGCGTGCCGGCGACAAACGGGCCGATCTTCGGCGTGCGCGAGACCTGGTCCTTCGAGGACTACAAGAGCCGCTTCGAGCGCGTGCACCGGCACCTGCGCGAAGGCGACTGCTACCAGGCGAACCTCACCTTCCCGGTCGAGGCGAACTGGACCGGCGACCCGCTGTCGGCCTTCGATGCGCTGGCGGCGCGCCAGCCGGTGAAATACGGCGCGCTGGCCGAGCTCGGCGGCCCGGTGATCCTGTCGCGCTCGCCCGAACTCTTCTTCGAGACGGACGAGGAAGGCTGGATCGAGACCCATCCGATGAAGGGCACGGCTCCGCGCGGCGCGACGCGCGAGGAAGACGAGGAACTGAAGCGCTTCCTGCTCAACGACCCGAAGAACCAGGCCGAGAACCGGATGATCGTCGACCTGTTGCGCAACGACATCTCGCTGATTTCCGAGGTCGGCACGCTCGACGTGCCGGAGATGTTTCGCATCGAGAGCTTTGCCACCGTGCACCAGATGGTGAGCACGGTGCGGGCAAGGCTGCTGCCCGGCCTGACGATCCGCGAGATCTTTGCGGCGCTCTTTCCGTGCGGCTCGATCACCGGCGCGCCAAAGATCCGCGCCATGCAGATCCTGCGCGAGCTGGAGAGCGCGCCGCGCAACGCCTATTGCGGCGCCGTCGGCTGGGTGGAGCCCGGCGGACGGATGCGCTTCAACGTGGCGATCCGCACCATCACGCTCTTTCCCGACGGCGAGGCCGTCTACAATGTCGGCGGCGGCGTGGTCTTCGATTCGACCGCCGAGGAGGAATATGCCGAATGCCTGCTGAAGGCGCGCTACGCGACGGGACGCCCGCCGGCCTCGAACTGATCGAGACGCTGCGCTGGGAGCCGGACGAGGGATTCTTGCGGCTCGAGCGGCATCTGGCGCGGCTGCAGGACTCGGCGCGCGAACTTGGCTTTGCCTGCGACAGGGCGGCGGTGCGCGCGGCGCTGGCAGGCGCGGTCAGCGACGCGGAGGCCATGAGGCGCGTGCGGCTGACAATGGCGGCAGACGGCCGGGCGCAGGCGACGGCGCAGGGCTTGAGACTGCAACCGGACGAGACCATATGGCGACTGAAGCTGGCCGAGACGCGGCTCTGTTCCGGCGATGCGCTGCTGCGCCACAAGACGACGCGGCGCGACGCCTATGACAGGGCGCGCAGCGAATTTCCGCTGGCCGAGGCTGACGAGGTGCTGCTCCTGAACGAGCGGGACGAGGCCTGCGAAGGCACGATCACCAGCCTGTTCGTGGATTTCGGCGGGGACGGCGTGCTGCGCACCCCTGCCCTGGCATGCGGTCTGCTGGCCGGCGTGCTGCGCGCCGAACTCATCGAGGCCGGCAAGGCAGCGGAGGCCGTGCTGACGGCGGACGACTTGCGCGCCGCAAAGGCCCTGTTGGTCGGAAACTCGCTGCGCGGTCTGATCCGGGCGCGCCTTGCCTGACCCAAGAGCAGGCCAGTACACGTTTATTTGTTCGGCTAATGAGACGATTTACAAACGCTTTGTTAGCGCAGAGCCGATAGCCCCGACCGGAAGTGGAGATTCCGGACCATACCATGCACAAGCTTTCACAGACATTCAGGACCACCGAATTCGTCGAGCTGGTCGTCCTCGGCGCGGGCGCCCTGGCAATGTGGTGGTGGTTCCACACGGTCGACGCCTTTGACTGGCTCGTCGACTTCATGCGGGCGCACGAGAGCTGGGAACTGGACGAGATCTTCAGCGCAGTCATCCTGGCCGGCATCTGCGGCTTCATCTATGCGGCGCGCCGCCACTCGGCCGCGCGCGAGGAACTGAAGCGCCGCAACGAGGCCGAGAGCAACGTTACCTGGCTGGCCCAGAACGACACCCTGACAAAGCTGCCGAACCGCCGCTTCTTCGAGGATTTCGCCCGCCGCATCGACGACCGCCCGACCGAATCGGGCGACGGTTTCGTCGTCTTCGCCATCGATCTCGACGGCTTCAAGAATCTCAACGACCTGCACGGCCACACCTCGGGCGACGAGATGCTGCGCACGGTGGCACAACGGCTCGAAAAGCTGTTTCCAAACGAACTCGTCGTGCGCCTGGGTGGCGATGAGTTCGTCGTGGTGGCCGCCGCCGCCGCCGTGGCGGATCCCGAGGCAACCGGCCGGCGCATCTGCGAGACGCTCGCCGAGCCTGTCCAGATCGCCGGCGCCTACACCGAAGTCGGCGCCTCCGTCGGCTATGCCAACTATCCGGCGCAGTCGGAGAGCCTGGCCGAGGCCGCGCATTGCGCCGACATCGCCATGTACGTCGCCAAGCGCGGCGGCCGCAACGACGTGGTGGCTTACGATGAGGACATGCGCGACCTGCTGGTCAAGCGGACGCAGATGGAACTCGCGCTTCGCGAAGCGGTCCGGACCGACCTGATCCAGCCGAACTATCAACCGTTGGTCAATCTGAGGAATGGCGAGCTGGTTGGCTTCGAGGCGCTTGCGCGATGGAGCATGTCGGACGGAACACTGGTTTCGGCGGCGGAGTTCATCCCGCTGGCGGACGCCACCGGGCTGATCACCGAGCTCAGCGAAAAGCTGCTGACACGGGCCTGCACCGACGCACTGCAATGGCCGGCGGATCTCAAACTGGCCTTCAACCTTTCGCCGAGCCAGCTCGCCGACCCGCTGATCGGACTGCGGATCGTCAAGATCCTGGCAAAGGTCGGCTTCCCGGCCAGCCGCCTCGAACTGGAGATCACCGAGGGCGCGCTGATCCACGACACCGACACGGCCGTCAAGGTTCTCGAGGACCTGCACGCAGCCGGCATCAGGATCGCACTCGACGATTTCGGCACCGGCTATTCGAGCCTGTCGCAGCTTTCGAAATTCCAGTTCGACCGCATCAAGATCGACCGCAGTTTCGTCAGCGCCTTCGAGGGCGATTCCAAGCAGCGCAAGATCGTCAGGGCGATCATCACGCTGGGCGCCGGACTCGGCGTCTCGACAACCGCCGAGGGAATAGAGAAGGAGAGCCAGCGCACCAGCCTGCGGACCCTTGGCTGCCAGCACGGCCAGGGCTACCTGTTCGGCCGCGCGATGGCCGCGCACGAAGCGTTGTCGCTGATCGAAGTGCGCGGCTCGGACAAGGCCTTGCGGTCCCGCTCGGGCTGACCGGCCGAGACCGCCGGCAGCGACCGGCCCGGACCGACACCTGTTCGTCCTCAGCCCCGCCCGCCAGACGCCAGATCCCAGTTCCCAGCCCGACCGGTTGGGTTTATGGATTAGCGTATGGAAAACTATCGACCGGAAGACGTGCTGGCTCTCTGGTTTCCCGACAACGGCCACCAGGACGATCCGCAAAAGCATGCCGCCTTCTGGGAAGAGCGCATGCAGGGCGGCATGCATGAGACGATCGAGACGCGCTTTGTCGGACTGACCGAGGCTGCCGCAAAGGGCCTGCTCGACCATTGGGCCGGCACGCCGCGCGGTCGGCTGGCCCTGCTGATCGCGCTCGACCAGTTCCCGCGCTCGCTGTGGCGCGACACGCCGGCCGCCTACGCGCAGGACATCAAGGCCGCGCGGCTGGCGCTGGAGGGAATCGAGAACGGCGATTTCGACCAGCTGGCGCCGTGGGAACAGACCTTCTTCCACATCGCCATCCTGCACTGCGAGGGACCCGACCATCTCGAGCGTGTCGACAGAATGGGCGCGATCGTCGATCGCGTGAACGCCGCCCTGCCGGAGCCGATCCGCGGCTTTGCCGAACTGTTCAGCGGGCAGCATGAGCGGGTGCGCGAGATCATCGCGCGCTTCGGCCGGCACCCGCACCGCAACAAGGTGCTGGGACGCATCTCGACGCCGGAGGAAGAGGCCTATATCGCCGCCGGCGACTTTCCGCACCAGCGCAAGGTGAAGACGGACACGGCGGCATCCTGAGCTGCCTGTTTCCCGGCACCAAGGGCCTGCGCCTGGCATCCGTGCCGCGTCACCGTGGCGGCTTGCGGCGGACAGACGCCGGCGCTATCGGCGTCAGGCGATCACCCCGGAGCAGGACTTGCCGCAGCACCCGACCCACACGCCCTATGACGGCACCTCGAAGCTTTTCACCATCGGCCTGAGGCCGCTCGATTTCGCCAACTGGATCGAGATCGACGACGCCTTCGATTTCCAGCTGGCCGAGAAGCGGCGCATCCACGCGGAGCATGCCGCGCAGGTCTTCGTCGCCGAGGCAGGCAGTGAGGACGCGCAGGCCGAGGTTCTGGCGCTGCTCGAAAAGCATCTGCCGGCGCGTTTTCCGGAGCGCTACCGCGAGGCAGGCGATGGCCTGACGGTGGCCGGGCATCCGGAACTTGACGGTCCGGGGGCCCTCCCCGCCCTGCACCGGTCGTCGCTGCTGGTGCAGGAGGACCTCATCATCATGCGGCGCGGGGAGGAGGGCTGGCGGCTTGCCGCCGGCGCGCTGTGCTTTCCCTCGTCCTGGCGGCTGGTCGAAAAATTCGGCAGGCCGATGTCGGCAATCCACGAGCCGGTGCCGGGCTTCGGGCCGGGCACGCGCAATGCCGGGCTGATCGACCGCATGTTCGACATGCTGCAGCCGGGCAATCCGGTCGAGCGCTTCAACTGGTCGATCCAGGCCGGCGATGCGCTCTACCACCCGCTGTCGCATGTCGAGCGCATCGACCGCGCCACGGGGCGTCCGGTTCGCTTCGGCGACGTCGAGGCGGCGGCGCGTGCCTTCATCCGCGTCGAGCGCCAGACCCTGCGCAAGCTGCCTGCGACGGGCGATATCCTGTTCACCATCCGCATCCATCTCGACCCGATGGCGGCGCTGCGCGGCCATCCCGACAGGTCGGCACTGGCGCAAAGCTTTGCCGGACAGCTGATGGCGCTGGACGAGGCGCAGCTCGACTACAAGGGCATGACGGCCGACCGCGACAGGCTGGTCGCGGCGCTGGCGGCGATGGCGGCGGACTGACCCGACAGGGCCTCGAACAACAGGATCAGATGCCCGAGCCGAACAGTTCCTCGCCGCTTTCGGCGTCCCAGGGTTCGGGCATGGGCGCAGATCCGGCGCCGGGCAGCGGCATCCAGCATTTCAGCTCGGGATCGGCATAGGCGACGATCTGGCCGGGATGCGAGTCGGCCGAGCGCCAGCCCTCGATGCCGTACTGGTCGGCGCGCGCCCAGTAGGCGACATCGACCTCGGCCGGCCCCTGCTCCGACGAGCGGACCGTGACGAGGACCCGCGTCCCGTCCTTGGGCGCGACCTTCATGTGCCGCCAGGCAACCGCTTCGTCCATGGCCAACTCCTCCGCAAACCTATCGATTCAGGTGGAGCAGTCTGCCCGCTTCGGCAAGGCCTGAAAAGCCTAGTCTTCCGGCACCACGCGCACGGCGCCGCGCGCCGCCGAAGTGGCGAAGGCGGCATAGACCCGGAGCGCCGGGGTGACGTTGCGCTTGCGCTTGACGGCGGGCTTCCAGCCGGCGGCGTCCTGCGCGGCGCGCCGCGTCGCCAGTTCCTCGGCCGAGACGGCGAGGTTGATGGTGCGGTTCGGGATGTCGATCTCGACCGTGTCGCCCTCGCGCACCAGGCCGATGGCACCGCCTTCGGCGGCTTCCGGCGAGGCATGGCCGATCGACAGGCCGGACGTGCCGCCCGAAAAGCGACCGTCGGTGACCAGCGCGCAGGCCTTTCCGAGGCCCTTGGCCTTCAGGTAGCTCGTCGGATAGAGCATTTCCTGCATGCCGGGGCCGCCGCGCGGTCCCTCGTAGCGGATGACGATAACGTCGCCGGGATTGATCTCGTTCGACAGGATCGCCTTGACGGTGGCGTCCTGGCTTTCGAAGACGCGCGCCGGTCCGGTGAATTTCAGGATCGACTCGTCGACGCCGGCGGTCTTCACGATGCAGCCGTCGAGCGCGATGTTGCCCTTCAGCACGGCAAGCCCGCCATCCTTGGAGAAGGCGCTTTCGGGCGCACGGATGGCGCCGGACTGGCGGTCGAGGTCGAGCTCGGCCCAGCGGTTGGACTGCGAGAAGGCCTGCGTCGTGCGCACGCCGCCCGGAGCGGCCATGAAGAAGTTGCGCACCGTGTCGGAATTGGTGCGGCTGATGTCCCACTGGTCGAGCGCGTCGCCCATGGTAAGCGCGTGCACGGTCGGCTCCTCGCGGTTGATCAGGCCGGCGCGGTCGAGCTGGCCGAGGATGGCCATGATGCCGCCAGCGCGATGGACGTCTTCCATGTGCACGTCCGCCTTGGCCGGCGCCACCTTGCACAGCACCGGAACCTTGCGGGAAAGCGTGTCGATGTCGTCCATGGTGAAGTCGATGCCGCCCTCGTGTGCTGCGGCAAGGATGTGCAGCACAGTGTTTGTCGAGCCGCCCATGGCGATGTCGAGCGCCATCGCGTTCTCGAAGGCCGCCTTGGTGGCGATGGTGCGCGGCAGCGCGGTCTCGTCGTCCTGCTCGTAATAGCGGCGGGCGAGATCGACGATGGTGTGGCCGGCCTCGACGAACAGGCGCTTGCGGTCGGAATGGGTGGCGAGCGTCGAGCCGTTGCCGGGCAAGGACAGGCCGAGCGCCTCGGTCAGGCAGTTCATCGAATTGGCGGTGAACATGCCGGAGCACGAGCCGCAGGTCGGGCACGCCGCTTCCTCGACGGTTGCGATCTCCTCGTCGGAATAGCTGTCGTCGGCGGCCATCACCATGGCGTCGACGAGGTCGAGCGCCTGCAACTTGCCCTTGAGCATCGCCTTGCCGGCCTCCATCGGACCGCCGGAGACGAAGACGGCCGGGATGTTGAGGCGCATGGCGGCATTCAGCATGCCGGGCGTGATCTTGTCGCAGTTGGAGATGCAGACCATGGCGTCGGCGCAATGCGCGTTGACCATGTATTCGACGCTGTCGGCGATGATCTCGCGCGACGGCAGCGAATAGAGCATGCCGTCATGCCCCATGGCGATGCCGTCATCGACGGCGATGGTGTTGAATTCCTTGGCGACGCCGCCGGCCGCCTCGATCTCGCGCGCCACCAGCTGGCCGAGGTCCTTGAGGTGGACGTGGCCCGGCACGAACTGCGTGAAGGAGTTGACCACCGCGATGATCGGCTTGCCGAAATCGCCGTCCTTCATGCCGGTGGCGCGCCAGAGGCCGCGCGCGCCGGCCATGTTGCGGCCGTGGGTGGTGGTGCGTGAACGATAGGGAGGCATGGCGGTATCCTAGAATGCAGCGGCCGCCATTCCGGTGACGGCCTTTCGTCCCTGTAACTAATACGAAAGCCGGCGGCCCGCAACAGGAAATCGTACCGTACGGTACGGTACGGTTGACGGCGCCTGTCGGCGATTGACTTTGCGAAAACTTCGTCTTGAAGTTGGGCTCCCGCCAAAAGCACGACATCAAAACAATTGCGGGGAGACGGGGACATGAGATTTGCGGGGGTTGCAGACCCGGAAGACCAGGCAATGCTGCAAGAGATATTCGAACGCTACTGCGCCGAAAACAGCGGCCTCGATGAGGTCGAGCGCTCCGACATGGAAGCCATCATCCTGGCGCTCTATCTCGACGGCGTCACGACGCGCGAGGGCCTGCAGAATGCGCTGGCCGGCGCGCCGCGCACGAAGCAGTAAGCAGACCGCGCGGCCTACGGCGTGAACGACCGCGTCCGGACCGCCCCGTAGGCCGCGCCGACGCCGACAGGCTATCTGGCTCCTGCGTGCGGCTGTCCAGTCCTGCCAACCGGGACGTCCTCTCCGGCCGAAATGGGAGCCAGCGACAGCGCTACAGGAACTGCCGCAGCGGCAATGACGATGGCGAAGCGAGCCCATACCAGGACGGAAGAGCGGGGCGTGGCCTCCTCCCGCCTGCCGGGCCAGATCCGGCTTCCCTGGTCGAGTGATACGATGTTCATGGGTCCCAGCATCATGCGGCTCCGTCGCGCCAGTTTGCCTGGTCACGATGGCCCGCCCCGCCGCTTTGGGTCCTTTAGCGGATCCTAAAAGTTCCAAATCCGGTTGTTCAGGCAGACCGGCCGGGCGAGGACGCTGAGCCCTCGGGCAATCCGGCGAGCCGCAACCCGTCGAGCACCGCCGCCAGGCGCTCCGGACTCCTGGCGGGCTGGCCGTCACGGATTGCGGTGACGGAAACGCCCGGCACATTGGCGACGAGCCTCGCCAGATGACGGCGCGCCTCGTCCATCCGGCCAAGATGCGCGTTGGCGGCAATCAGCATCCAATGTGCCGCATCGAAATTGGCATTGACGGAAAGCGAGCGCGTCGCCCAGGCAAGAGCGGCCTCGAAGTCGCCGCGGATCATGTGGACATGGGCGGTACCGCAAAGCGGGATATGGGCCAGCGGATCGCGCGGCGATAGCCGGACCGCTCGGTCGAACATCTCCAGCGCTTCGTCGAGGCTGCCGCAGTGCAGGTGCCCTACTCCGGCGGCGATCACCGCCGGCAGGTAGTTCGGATTGGCCTCCACCGCCTGCGAAAGCACCGCCATGCCCCAGTCGTACTCGCGGCCGACCTGCACCAGCGCGATGCCCGAATGAGCCATCACGGCCGGGTCCCCGGCCGCATTCTCCAGCGCACGGCGGGCAAAACCCACACAGGCCGCGCGGTCGTCCTCGCCAAGCGGCGGCCAGCCCATGGTAATGCGGTGCTCCAGCGCCCAGGCCGCATAGGCCAGCATCGTCGCGTTGTCCGGCTCGAGCCGCAGCGCCTCGAGGAACAGGGCGTAGGCCGATGCGTTGCCGCGCTCCGATTCCGACATCAAGCCCGGCAGCGCGCTGAGGAAAATGTCGTAGGCCGCGATGCTGCCCGGCCGCTCCCGCCGCGACCGCTCGATCTCCGCGGCGCGTATCCGGGGCTCGACGACAGTGGCGACGCCTTCAGTAATGCGGTCCTGGAAGTCGAAGACCTCGCCGACGCGGCCGTCGAAACGCTGCGCCCACAGATGCGCCCCGTTGCCGGCGTCGACAAGTTGCGCACCGATCCTGAGCCTGTCGCCTTCCCGGCGCACGCTTCCCTCAAGCACGTACCGCACACCGAGTTCGCGTCCCACCTGGCGCACGTCAACGGCGCGCCCCTTGTAGATAAACGATGAATTGCGGGCGATGACGGCGAAGCTGCGGAAGCGCGACAGCGCCGTGATGATGTCCTCGACAACGCCGTCGGCGAAGTATTCCTGCTCGGCATTGCCGCCGATCGCGAATGGCAGCACCGCGAGGGTCGGCCTGCCGGGCGGTCGGTACTGCTGCGCGGCGGCAGGCCGCAGGAGCCGGTAGCCGACGCGGGGCACGGTGACGATCCAGTCGCCGCCCTCGGTTGTCCGGCCGAGCGCCTTGCGCAGCGCGGCGATCTGAACCGAGAGATTGCCTTCCTCGACGCAGGTCCCGGGCCAGGCGCTTTCCATCAGGGCCGCCTTGGCCACCACGGCACCGTCGGCATCGGCCAGCGCGGCCAGCAGGGCCAGCGCCCGCTGGCCAAGCGGCACCGGGCTGCCGTCGCGCATCAGGCCTGCCTGGCGGTCGAGAACGAACGGGCCGAAGCTGTGGCGCAACTCCCTCATGAGCGGCAGAATATCCCCCGCCGGAACTGGTGCAAGCGGCGCCGGCTGGCTCCCTCCGCGGCTCGACGGCGGCGCCGCGCGGCTGAGCCCAGGAGCAGAAATGCACGCCGGCTAAGACCATTGCGGGATGGAAATCGGCGGCTCTGGCCCTTTATTATGACAAGGCCTTGTGCTTTGAGCCATGGTGAGTGCGCAACAACAGCGGAGAGTATCGCAAAATGTCGAACACCAACTGGCCCGTCTACGGCGAGATCACCGGCCCGATCGTGATGATCGGCTTCGGGTCGATCGGCCGCGGGACGCTGCCGCTCATCGAGCGCCATTTCAAGTTCGACAAGTCGCGCATGACGGTCGTCGACCCGCGCGACACCGACCGCAAGATCCTCGACGCCGGCGGCATCGCCTTCGTGCAGGAGGCGGTGACCAAGAAGAACTACAAGAAGCTTCTGACGCCGCTCCTGACCAATGGCGGCGGCCAGGGCTTTTGCGTCAACCTCTCGGTCGACACGTCCTCGCTCGAACTGATGAAGCTCTGCCGCAAGCTCGGCGTGCTCTACATCGACACCGTGGTCGAGCCCTGGCTCGGCTTCTACTTCGATGACAAGGCCGACAACGCATCGCGCACCAACTACGCGCTGCGCGAGACGGTGCGCGAGGAAGTCAGGAAGAATCCCGGCGGCACGACGGCAGTGTCATGCTGCGGCGCCAATCCCGGCATGGTCTCGTGGTTCGTCAAGCAGGCGCTGGTCAATCTCGCCAGCGACCTCGGCATGGAGTTTTCCGAGCCGGCGACCGAGGACCGCGAGGGCTGGGCCAAGCTGATGCGCAAGGCCGGCGTGAAGGGCATCCACATCGCCGAGCGCGACACGCAGCGCGCCAAGAAGCCAAAGCCTTTCAACACGTTCTGGAATACCTGGTCGGTCGAAGGCTTCATTTCCGAAGGCCTGCAGCCGGCAGAGCTCGGCTGGGGCACGCACGAGAAGTGGATGCCCAAGAACGCCCAGAAGCAGAAGCATGGCTCGAAGGCGGCGATCTTCCTGGAGCAGCCCGGCGCCAACACCCGGATCCGTACCTGGTGCCCGACGCTCGGCGAGCAGTACGGCTTCCTGGTCACGCATAACGAGGCGATCTCGATCGCAGACTTCTTCACCGAGCACTCCAAGAAGGGCAAGGTCCAGTACCGGCCGACCTGCCACTATGCCTACCATCCGTGCAACGATGCGATGCTGTCGCTCGACGAGATGTTCGGCGCGGCCGGCCGCGCCCAGCCCGTGCAGCACGTGCTCGACGAGCACGAGCTGGTCGACGGCATCGACGAACTCGGCGTGCTGCTCTACGGCCACGACAAGAACGCCTACTGGTACGGCTCGCAGCTGTCGCTGGAGGAGGCACGCAAGCTCGCGCCCAACCAGAATGCCACCGGCCTGCAGGTGACGTCGGCGGTTCTGGCCGGCATGGTCTGGGCACTGGAAAACCCGGAGGCCGGCATCGTCGAGACCGACGAGATCGATTACCGCCGCTGCCTCGAGGTGCAGAAGCCCTATCTCGGCCCGGTGAAGGGCTATTATACAGACTGGACCCCGCTCGAAGGGCGGCCGGGCCTGTTCGAGGAAGACCTCGACGAAAAAGACCCCTGGCAGTTCCGCAACGTTTTGGTGCGCTGACCGTTCAGGCAGGGCGCGGCAGGCCCGCCGCGCCTTGCTTTCGCTCCAAAATCGGGCGATTGAGGTTTTGGGGCGGAACGAGGGAAGAGGGATACTCTAATGACGAATGCGCGCAGACTAGTTTCGGCCGGTACGACGGCCCTTGTTGCGCTGGCGCTTGCCGGCTGCATGTCGGGCGGTGGCCCCAGCAACCCGCCGGTGCAGCGGGCGGCCTCCGGCGTCGAAGGCGCCTGGATCGACGCGCAGGGCACCGGCCTGTCGACCTTCTCGGGCGGCATCTTCCAGACGGTGGCCACAGATACCGGCCAGAAGCTCGCCGAGGGCAGCTACTTCCTCAGCGGCTCGACCTCGGTGCAGATTTCGGGCACGTCGCTGATCCGCCAGCAGCCGATCAGCTTCAACTGCCTGCTGATCTCGACCAACCAGCTGAACTGCACCAGCTCGGGCGGCCAGAACTTCGTGCTGACCAGGCGGGCCTGACGGCCCGACGCGGCCGGCGGTCACGGGCTGACGGCATCCTGCAGGGGGGCCGACCATGAGCGCTCACTTCGACGAGCTTGAAACCCGCGACCTTGCAAGCCGCGAGGCCGCGTTGTTCGGCCGACTGCCAGGCTTTCTTGCCAAAGCAACCGCGGGCGCGCCCGGACTGGCGCGCTGGCTCGACGGTGTCGAGCTTGCGGGGGTGAAGGATCGCACCGCGCTGGCGGGGCTGCCGGTGCTGCACAAATCCGACCTGATGGACGCACAGGCCAAGGAGCCGCCCTTCGGCGGCTTCGCCGACCTGTCCCTGCTTGCCGGCCAGCGCGTCTTCCTGTCGCCCGGCCCGCTCTGGGAGCCGCAGGGTCCCGGCGCCGATCCCTGGCAGGCGGCACGCGCCTTCTTCGCCGCCGGCATCCGCGCCGGCGACATCGTCCACAATGCCTTCTCGCATCACATGACGCCGGGCGGCTTCATCCTCGACGAGGGCGCCCGCGCGCTTGGCTGTACCGTGTTTCCAGCCGGCACCGGCAGCACCGACATGCAGGTGGACGCGGCCGCGGCACTCAGGCCATCCGTCTATTGCGGCACGCCGGATTTTCTCAAGGTGATGCTCGACCGGGCGGACGAGATGGGCAAGGACCTCTCCTGCTTCACCAAGGCGCTGGTCTCGGGCGGCGCGCTGTTTCCTTCGCTGCGCAGCGAATACCAGGCACGCGGCGTCAGCGTGCTGCAGTGCTATGCGACGGCCGAATTCGGCGTCATCGCCTATGAGAGCGCCGCAAGCGACGGCACGCCCAATCCCGGCATGCTGGTCAACGAGAACCTGATCGTCGAGATCGTGCGGCCGGGCACCGGCGACCCGGTGCCCGACGGCGAGGTCGGCGAAGTGGTGGTGACCGGCTTCAACCCGGCCTACCCGCTGGTAAGGCTCGGCACCGGCGACCTGTCGGCAATCATGCCGGGCGCCTCGCCCTGCGGGCGCGGCAATATCAGGATCGCCGGCTGGCGCGGCCGCGCCGACCAGCGCACCAAGGTCAAGGGCATGTTCGTCGATCCCAGGCAGGTCGCCGAGATCGTGAGCCGGCATCCGGAGATCGCGAAAGCAAGGCTGGTGGTTGCGCGCGACGGCGAACGCGACGCCATGACGCTGCATGTCGAACCGGCGGGCGCGGAGCGGCCGGACCTCGCGGCCGTCGCGGCGACGCTGCGCGAAGTGACCAAGCTGTCGGGCACGGTGGAAATGGCCGAAGCCGGCGGACTGCCCAATGACGGCGCCGTCATTGCCGACCAGCGCGACTATACCAAGTAACTTCCGCAGGGCGACCGAAGAACCGGGGCCTGCGCGCGCCGTTTTTGCTTGCATCGCCGAAATTCGGGTGTGAACATTGTTCCGACCCGACTGAGACAAATCCGTCAACAATAGCGGCTAGACGCTCGGTCGATGCATTCAACGGGAGACACGTATGAAAAAGTTCGCTGCGATCGCCGCGCTTTCGGCTTCGGCCTTTGGCTTTTCGGCGCAGGCGTCCTTCGCCGACTATGAACTGACGATCCTGCACATCAACGACTGGCACAGCCGCATCGAGTCGAACAACAAGTACGAGTCGACCTGCTCGGCCGAGGACGAGACCGAGGGCAAGTGCATCGGCGGCGCAGCGCGCCTGGTGACGGCGATCGCCGACGAGCGCAAGAAGCTCGACGGCAAGAACGTGCTGCTCTTGAACGGCGGCGACAATTTCCAGGGCTCGCTGTTCTACACGACCTACAAGGGTGCTGCCGAAGCCGAGTTCCTGAACCTGATGAAGTTCGACGCCATGACCGTCGGCAACCACGAGTTCGACGATGGCGAGGAGGCGCTGGCGCCGTTCCTCGACGTCATCAAGTTCCCGGTCCTGTCGGCCAACGTGGCAGCGAGCGCCGCCTCCAAGGTCGGCGACCGCATCAAGCCGTCGCTGGTCGTCGAGGTCGGCGGCCAGAAGATCGGCATCGTCGGCGCGGTGACCACCGATACGCCCGAGATTTCCTCGCCCGGTCCCGACATCACCATCGAGGACGACATCAAGACGATCACCGCCGAGGTCGAGAAGCTGAAGGCAGAGGGCGTCAACAAGATCATCGCGCTGACCCATGTCGGCTATCCGCGCGACAAGGAAATGATCGCCAAGATCCCCGGCGTCGACGTGGTGGTGGGCGGTCATTCCCATTCGCTGCTGTCGAACACCGACGACAAGGCCGAAGGCCCCTACCCGACGATGATCGACAACCCGGACGGCTACAAGGTTCCGGTGACCCAGGCGGCGTCCTACTCGAAATATCTCGGCGAGTTCACTGTTACCTTCGACGATGACGGCGTCGTCAAGGAAGCCAAGGGCGACCCGATCTTCCTCGACGCTTCCGTGAAGCCCGACGAGACCGTGCTGGCGCGCGTCAAGGAACTCGCCGGCCCGATCGAGGAACTGAAGACCCGCGAGGTCTCCGAGACGACCAAGGAGATCGACGGCAGCCGCGACAATTGCCGCGCCCGCGAAT
This sequence comes from Alphaproteobacteria bacterium, assembly GCA_018823835.1. Lineage (GTDB taxonomy): Bacteria > Pseudomonadota > Alphaproteobacteria > Rhizobiales > Rhizobiaceae > CAMYMG01. The sequence goes on from JAHJHT010000006.1 coordinate 94,990, forward strand.
GCGAGATGGGCAACCTCGTCTCCGACGCCATCCTCGACCGCGTCAAGGATCAGGGCGTATCGATCGTGTTCCAGAACGGCGGCGGCCTGCGCGCCTCGATCGACCAGGGCGTCGTGACGATGGGCGAAGTGCTGACCGTGCTGCCCTTCCAGAACACGCTGGCCACCTTCCAGCTGACCGGCAAGGACGTCATGGACGCGCTCGAGAACGGCGCAAGCGAGATCGAGGAAGGCGGCGGCCGCTTTACCCAGGTGGCCGGCCTGAAATATTCCTTCGACAAGTCGGCGCCTGCCGGCAGCCGCATCAAGTCGGTCGAGGTGATGGAGAACGGCGCCTGGGCGCCGCTCGATCCCGCCAAGACCTATCTTGCGGCGACCAACAACTTCATGCGCAAGGGCGGCGACGGCTACAAGGTCTTCGCCGAGAACGGCCAGAACGCCTATGACTACGGTCCGGGCCTCGAGCAGGTTGTCGCCGACTACCTGACCGCCAACCGGCCCTATACGCCGAAGCTCGACGGCCGCATCACCGAGATCGCCGCGGCCGAGGCAATGCCGGCAGAGGCCGCACCCGCCGAGGCGGCCCCGGCCGAAGCAGCGCCGGCCGCACCCGCGCCTGGAGCCGCATTGCCGGAACTGCCGGCAGGCTCGGGCGACATCGCCAACACGCCGCCGGCGGTCGCCGCCGAACCGGCACCGGCCGAGGCTGCTGCACCGGCCGCAGAGGCCGAGGCACCTGCTGCCGAGGCGATGGCCGGCGAAAGCCATGTCGTGGCGCCCGGCGACTCGCTGTGGAACATTTCGCTGAAATATTACGGCACCGGTACGAAGTGGAAGATGATCGCCGACGCCAACCCGGACGCCAATCCGGACGATCTCAAGATCGGCTCGACGCTGAAGATCCCGCCGGCCGGCTGAGCCGCGGCGGCAACGAACCAGAAAAGGGCCCGCCGCGAACCGGCGGGCCTTTTTCGTCGGCGGCGGGTGCGGCCAGACGCTGCATTGAAATGTGCCGCCTTATCGCTACGTTCCGGCTGTGCGGGAGACAAGCGACATGGATTACGAGACAAGACGCGCGGCGGCGAAGCAGGTCGGCCCGCTGCCGGCCGGGCATCCGCCGGTCAGCACCGGCAAGGTCGGCGTGCTGCTCGTCAACCTCGGCACGCCCGACGGCACCGACTTCAAGCCGATGTGGCGCTATTTGCGCGAGTTCCTCTCCGACAAACGCGTCATCGAGCTGCCGCGGGCCATCTGGTACCCGATCCTCTACGGCATCGTGCTAACCGTTCGGCCGAAGAAATCCGGCGCCAACTACGCCCGCATCTGGAACCGTGAACGCGACGAGTCGCCGCTCAGGACCTTCACGCGCGCGCAGGCCGAAAAGCTCGGCGTCGCATTGGCCGACCTGCCGGACGTCGTGGTCGAATGGGGCATGCGCTACGGCAACCCGTCGACGGCAAGTGCCGTGCAACGGCTGAAGGACCAGGGCTGCGAGCGCATCGTCTCGCTGCCGCTCTACCCGCAATATTCGGCGACGACGACGGCGACGGCCAACGACCAGCTTTTCCGTGCGCTGATGAAGATGCGCCACGCGCCAGCCGTTCGCACCGTGCCGCCCTATCACGACGAGCCGGCCTATATCGACGCGCTGGCGGCCTCGGTGACGCAGCATCTCGCGACGCTCGACTTCGAGCCGGAGGTGGTCATCGCCTCCTATCACGGCATCCCGAAAGCCTATTTCGAGAAGGGCGACCCCTATCACTGCCATTGCGTGAAGACGACACGGCTCTTGCGCGAAAAGCTCGGCTGGGACGCAAAGAGGCTGATCACCACCTTCCAGTCGCGCTTCGGCGCGCAGGAGTGGCTGCAGCCCTACACGGAGCCAACGCTGGAGAAGATGGCGAAGGAAGGCGTGAAGTCGGTCGCGGTCATCAACCCGGGCTTCTCGGTCGACTGCATCGAGACGCTGGACGAAATCGGCCGCGAGGCGGCGCACGCCTTTCACGAGGCCGGCGGCGAAAATTTCTCCCATATCCCCTGCCTGAACGACAGTGCCGAAGGCATGGCTGTGATCGAGACGGTGGTGCGGCGCGAATTGCAGGGCTGGGTCTGAGCCGCAAATCCGGCACGGAGCGGAACCGGGCGGGCACAGGCGCGTTGAGCGCCACCCTCCGGAGAAATTCATGTCCCGCAAGCTCGACCTCAGAACCGGCCGACCCGTCTGGTTCGCCTATCGCTCGCCCAAAATTCCGACAGGCGCGCTGACGCGCGACATCAAGACCGATGTGCTGGTGATCGGCATGGGCATCAGCGGCGCGATGATGGCCGAGGCGCTGACAGCGAGCGGGCACGATGTCGTCTGCATCGACCGGCGCGGCCCCATGCAGGGCTCGACGCCGGCGACGACCGCGCTGGTTCAGTTCGAGATCGACCAGCCGCTGATCGAACTGTCGAAGATGATCGGGCGCGGCAAGGCCGAGCAGGCCTGGCGGCGTTCGCGGCTGGCGGTACAGAACCTGTCGGCGCGCATCGACAATCTCGGCATCGACTGCCGGGCGGCTCCGCGCCAGTCGCTCTACCTCGCCGGCAACGTGCTGGGTCCGGGCGACCTTGCCGAGGAAGCGGGCCTGCGCCGCCAGGCCGGCATCCGCGCGACCTACCTGTCGCCAAAGCCGCTGGCGGAAAAATTCGGCATTGATCGCGATGGCGCCGTTGTCTGCGACGGCAACATCGCCCTCGACCCGCGCCGGCTGACCGCCGGCCTGCTCAACAAGGCGCTGGAGCGCAAGGCGCGCTTCTTCGCGCCGGTGGAAGCCGGCAAGATCGAGGATTCAAAGGACGAGGTGATCGTCGGGACCAAGGGCGGCGCGACGATCACGGCGAAGCATGTCGTGCTGGCGACCGGCTACGAACTGACCGACATGGTGCCGCAGGCCGCGCACCAGGTTATCTCCACCTGGGCGATCGCCACCAAGCCGCAGCCCAAGAAGCTGTGGCCGGGGCCGGCTTTCATCTGGGAGGCCTCCGACCCATACCTCTACATGCGCGCCACGGCGGACGGTCGGGTGATCTGCGGCGGCGAGGACGAGGAGTTCACCGACGAGACGAGGCGAGACGCGCTGATTTCCGACAAGACCGCGCGGATTTCGGAGAAGCTCGCAAAGCTGTTTCCGCAACTCGACACGACGCCGGAATTTTCCTGGGCCGGCTCCTTCGGCACCACGACGACCGGCCTGCCCTATATCGGCGCGGTGCCAAGGCATCCGCGCATCCATGCCGTGATGGGCTATGGCGGCAACGGCATCACCTTCTCGCAGATCGCGTCCGAACTGGTGTCGTCGGCGCTCGACGGGCTCGATGACGCGGATGCCGGGATTTTCGCCTTCAACCGCTGAACGGCCAGCCCCCAGAGGCAGTGTTAAGAACGATCACTAACCAATCGGCCACACTATGATTGTATAGGCGTGCTCTGATTCCTATGTGATTCCAGGCGGCCGGTGCCGCTCCAACGGGGGAGAAGCGGAATGTTCACGGGTCTAGACATCATCATACCGGTGCTTGTGGTCCTTGTGCTGCTGGTGATCTTCACCGGCATCAAGACCGTGCCCCAGGGCTTCAACTATACGGTCGAGCGCTTCGGTCGCTACACCAACACGCTGTCCCCCGGCCTCAACATCATCATCCCCTTCGTCGACCGCATCGGCGCCAGGATGAACATGATGGAGCAGGTGCTCGACGTGCCGACGCAGGAGGTCATCACCCGCGACAACGCCATCGTGGCGGTCGACGGCGTTGCCTTCTACCAGGTGCTGAACGCGCCGCAGGCCGCCTACCAGGTGTCGGGCCTCGAGAACGCCATCCTCAACCTCACCATGACCAACATCCGCTCGGTGATGGGCTCGATGGACCTCGACGAGCTGCTGTCCAACCGCGACACGATCAACGAGCGGCTGCTCAGGATCGTCGACGAGGCGGCGAGCCCGTGGGGCATCAAGATGACGCGCGTCGAGATCAAGGACATCAACCCGCCGGCCAACCTCGTCGATTCCATGGCCCGCCAGATGATGGCGGAGCGCAACAAGCGAGCCCAGATTCTCGAGGCGGAGGGCCTGAAGCAGGCGCAGGTGCTGGAAGCCGAGGGACGCCGCGAGGCCGCCTTCCGCGACGCCGAGGCGCGCGAGCGTGCCGCCGAGGCCGAGGCGCGCGCCACCCAGGTGGTGTCGGAAGCCATCGCCAAGGGCGACGTGCAGGCGATCAACTACTTCGTGGCGCAGAGATACACCGAGGCGCTGGCCAAGATCGGCTCGGCCCCCAACAGCAAGATCGTGCTGATGCCGATGGAGGCATCGTCGCTGGTCGGCTCTCTCGGCGGTATCGGTGCGATCGCCAAGGAAGTGTTTCGCGATGGAGGCACTGCCGGTTCGCAGCGGCAGGCAGCGCGCCCGCCGGTGATCCGTCCGGAAGAAAACTAGCGGAGCGCGGCGGCCATGCTGGAACGCATCTTCGGAGAGCTCGGTCCCTGGAACTGGATGGTTCTGGGCTTCGTGCTGCTGGCGCTCGAAATACTGGTGCCGGGAGTCTTCCTGCTGTGGATCGGGCTTGCAGCGCTGATCGTCGGCGCGCTGTCGCTGATGCTATGGGAAGCCAGCTTCTGGGTCTGGGAATTCCAGGTCGTGGTTTTCCTGGCTCTGTCGCTGGTATCGGCCTTTGCCGGCAAGAAGATCATGAGCGGGCGCGGCAATGACAGCGACCAGCCGTTGCTCAACAAGCGCGGAGCCCAGCTGATCGGCCGCACCGCGACGTTGAGCGAGCCGATCACCAACGGGCGCGGGCGCATAAAGATCGGGGACACGATGTGGCGCGTTGCCGGGCCCGACCTGCCGGCCGGCACGACGGTGAGGGTCACCTCGGCGGCCGATCTCGATCTGGAACTGGTGGTGGAACCCGTCTGACGGAAACCGTCAGGCTGCGCCGATACGCAGCAGGTCGTGGAAATGGACGATGCCGACCGGCCTTTCGTCCTCGACCACGACGAGCGCGCTGATGTCGTTCTCGTTGAGGATGGCGAGCGCCGCGCTCGCCATGATCTGCGGCCGGACCGTCTTCGGCAGCCGTGTCATGATGTCGTCGACAATGCACTCGGCAAGATTGCGCTCGAGATTGCGCGCCAGATCGCCGTCGGTGACGATGCCGGCCAGCCTGCCCTCCCCGTCGATGACGCAGACGCAGCCGAACCGCTTGCGCGACAGGACTTTCACGGCTTCCGGCAGCATCGTGCCGAGGCCGACCAGCGGCAGGTCGTCGCCATCATGCATGATCTCGGCGACCTGGGTCAGGTTTGCGCCGAGCTGCCCGCCCGGGTGAAGGTCGCGGAAATGATCGGGCGTGAAGCCGCGCGCCTCGAGCAGCGCGACGGCAAGCGCATCGCCCACGACCAGCTGCAGCAGCGTCGAGGTGGTCGGCGCCAGGCCATGCGGGCAGGCCTCGGGCGTGCGCGGCAATTGCAGCACGACGTCGGATTCGCGCGCCAGCGCCGAAGTCTCGCCGGCGGTGATGGCAATCAGCGGAATGCCGAAGCGGCGCGCATAGGCGATGATGCCCTTCAGTTCCTGCGTCTCGCCCGACCACGACATGGCGAGAATGGCATCGTCGCGCGCGATCATGCCGAGATCGCCATGGTTGGCTTCGGCCGGATGAACGAAAAAGGCCGGCGTGCCGGTGGAGGCGAAGGTGGCGGCGATCTTGGCGCCGACATGGCCGCTCTTGCCGACGCCGGTGACGATGATGCGGCCCTTGATGGCGGCGATCAGCTCGACCGCATGGGCGAAGGGCTCGGCCATGCCGTTGCGCAGCGCCGCCTCCAGCGTCGCGACGCCTGCCTGCTCGGTGGCGACGGTGCGGAGCGCCGAGGCAATCGACGCCGCGCGGTCCGGCTTCTTCTTCAGCGATCCCGAATGCATGGCTGATGCGATTACCGCGTCGCGGCGCGGCTGTCCAACAGTATCGCAGCGTCTTGGGCCCTCCGCTTCAACGCTCCGTTAACCATCCCGATTTACGGTTCGGTAAGCATGGCGTTTCGGCGCCTTCAATCCAGTCAGGTGACGATGTCCCGGGTACGCCCTGAAGCCAGACCACGCTGCCGCACGGGAGCGCTCCCTGCCCTGCTGCTCGCAGCCGGCGTGGCCGGCCTGACGTCGCCGGCCGCCGCACAGCTACGCGGCACGGTCGCGGGGGACGACAGCTCCATCATCTACGCAAACGGCGTCCCACAGGACGGCCAAGAGACAGGCCTGCCGCAGCCGAGTTACCAGCCATTCAGCGCCGGCGCCGTTCCGGACGAGGCGGCAGACGGCGAGAACGATCCTGCCGGCGACCTCAATGCGGAAGCGGAGCCCGCCGAGCCGGCGCGGCCGCAGAATGCCGCGCCAGATGGCGAAACCGACGAAACGGTGACCGGCACGGTGCGCGAACCAACCATCGATTCGGTCGAAGACCTGCCGCTCGACGGGGGTGCTGCCCGCGCCGGGGCGATCGAGGGACTGAATGCAGAGCCCGAGGAGGCACCCTTCGAGGCGCCGGGCATCCGCATGGGCAGCTTCGTCCTGCGGCCGTCGGTCGAACAGGGCCTGACGGCCACCTCCAACGCCGATTCGAGCACCACGGGTGGCTCGGCGGTGCTGTCGGAGACGACGCTTCGGCTCAACGCGGTCTCGGACTGGGCGAGCAACTCGCTGACCATCGACGCCTATGGCGTCTATCGCAAGACGCTGTCGGGCGACGAGGTCGAGGACGGCGCGGCCGGCATCGACGCGACGCTGCAGCTCGACCTCGGCAATGACTACCGCGCAACGGCGACGCTGGGCTATGCAATGGCGCCGGAATCGGCGGCTTCCCCGGTCGTCATCGTCGGCGCGGCATCGGAACCGCTGCGCCAGACGGTCACCGGCAGCCTGGCGCTGGAAAAGGATGTCGGCAAGGCGCGCTTCAGGATCACCGGCGGCATCGCGGACGACAGCTACGGCGACGCCGATCTGGAGGGCGGCGGCACGCTGTCTCAGCAGGATCGCGACGCGACGCTCTACACGCTGGCGCTGCGCGCCGGCTACGAGATTTCGCCCGCGCTGACCCCCTTCATCGAGACGGAAATCGGGAGAAACCTCTACGACCTCGAGGTCGACAGCGCCGGCTATGCCCGTTCATCGGACCAGTTCGCGGTGCGCGGCGGCCTGGCCTTCGACCTCGGCGAAAAACTCTCCGGCGAAGTATCGGCAGGCTGGGTGTCGGAAGATTTCGACGATCCTCGCCTGCGCACCATCTCGACGCCCTCCTTCGGCGGCGAGCTTGCATGGTCGCCAATGCGCGGCACGATGGTCGGCCTGTCCGGGCTGACAACGCTCGAAGGCACGACAACGCCCGGCGAGAGCGGGTCGGTTCTCTATTCCGGCGCGCTGTCGGTGGAGCGCGAGATGCGCGCCAACCTGACAGGCAACGCGATTCTCGGCGCAGGCTTGCGCAACTATTCGGGTTCGGACGGCCGCGACCTGATCTTCAATGCCGAGGCGGGGCTGACCTGGTGGCTGAACCGCTATGCCGGCGTGACCACCCGGGTCAGGCACGAGCGGGTTGAAAGCAACCTGGGCGACCGCGATTCCCAGACCAACAGCGTCTTTCTCGGCCTGAAGGTGCAGCGCTAGACGCGCATCAGCGGGCGCCGGCGCGGCGTTCCAGCGGCTTCAGCTCATCGAGCATGCGGCCGATGACCTCGGCCATCGAATCGTGCATGTCCGGCCGCCACAGGGCGAAGGCGACATTGGCCTCGACGAAGCCTTCCGGCGAGCCGCAGTCGAAGGTGCGCCCACGGTAGTGGTAGCCGTGGAATTTCTGCTCCTTCTCGAGCTTCAGCATGGCATCGGTCAGCTGGATCTCGTTGCCGGCGCCGCGCTCCTGGTTCTCCAGCACCTTGAAGATCTCCGGCTGCAATATGTAGCGGCCGTTGATG
>JAHJHT010000007.1 GCA_018823835.1 Alphaproteobacteria bacterium
GAAGGGCCATCGCTCAACGGATAAAAGGTACGCCGGGGATAACAGGCTGATGACCCCCAAGAGTCCATATCGACGGGGTTGTTTGGCACCTCGATGTCGACTCATCGCATCCTGGGGCTGGAGCAGGTCCCAAGGGTATGGCTGTTCGCCATTTAAAGCGGTACGTGAGTTGGGTTCAGAACGTCGTGAGACAGTTCGGTCCCTATCTGCCGTGGGTGTAGGAATATTGAAAGGATCTGTCCCTAGTACGAGAGGACCGGGATGGACGGATCTCTGGTGGACCTGTTGTGGCGCCAGCCGCATAGCAGGGTAGCTACATCCGGACGGGATAACCGCTGAAGGCATCTAAGCGGGAAACCCACCTTAAAACGAGTATTCCCTGAGAGCCGTGGAAGACGACCACGTTGATAGGCCGGGTATGGAAGTGCTGTAAGGCATGAAGTTTACCGGTACTAATAGCTCGATTGGCTTGATCGTTCTCATTACTTGTGTCCATCACCATCGGTGATGGCTGCGGCCCGCACGGGCCGCGTGCCTAGGCACGAAAATCCAGCTTCTTGAACAATGTGCGTTTTGCCGACCTGGTGGTTATGGCGGAGCGGCTGCACCCGATCCCATTCCGAACTCGGCCGTGAAACGCTCCAGCGCTGATGGTACTTCGTCTTAAGACGCGGGAGAGTAAGTCGCTGCCAGGTCTGCCAAGCGCACATTGTCAATCTTCTCTTTTCGATGCGCCTTTCTTGGGCCAATATCTCCAAAGTTGACGCGGGGTGGAGCAGCCCGGTAGCTCGTCAGGCTCATAACCTGAAGGTCGTTGGTTCAAATCCAACCCCCGCAACCAAAATCAGCCCGCCAGGCTTCCAGTCTGGCGGGTTTTTTGTGGTCTTCAGACAGCGGCTTGCGTCGGACCGATCCGGATGCCGGGCTTTGATAAGCAGGCCAGCCGGTTCTCCGTTCAGGCGGGCGTCATGCTATCGGGCATCCCAGAAGGGAGAGTGCGGAATATCGGGGTTCCTCGCCTCGTTTGGCCGGTCGAGCGGATGCGGCTGCTGTGCCGTGGTCCCCGTTCTGCCCGCCCGGTCCTTGCGCAGGTAGGTCAGTTCGACGACCGTGGGGACGGTCCGTCCCCTGAAGCGAAAATGTTCTGCGTAGTTGTTGGGGTGCAGATGGCAAAGGAGATGCTGCGCGTTCAGCTTCGAGACAGTCGCCATGAAGCGCTCCCTCCAGGCCGGCTCTGCCAGCCGATGCAGATCGTGCAGTTCCAGGACGATGATGCGGAAGCGGGCAAGGAGCTGCTCCGAAAGGTCGACGAAGACGTCGTATTCGGCACCCTCGATATCCATCTGCAGCAAGAGATCGGATTGGCCCGGGGCGGATTGTTCGACCCAATCCTGCAGCGTTATGAACGGCGGACGGTCCTGCGGGCCGATGAAGTTCGACCGGAAGTGGATGTTTGACGGCAGGTTCGGGGGAGCTTCGACGGAGGCGTCTGCCAGAAAGCACTCGATGCCTCTCGCGGCCATCGCGCGGTCGAAGCCGATTTCCTGCGAAACGCCCGGTGAAAACAGCGCGCTGATGGCGTCGAGATCGTCAGGAACCAGATAGCCCCCGTCGTGGTCCGGCCCGATGCGCACCAGTCGCGTGTCGATCGCTTCCGGACGCAGCATGGCAAGTGCCTGTGCAACTTGCGCCTCACTGGAAGCGTCGCGCGGGCGTATCGAGCGCAGGAAGCGCCTTTGCAGCTTGAGCGACTTGAAGAACCGCTTCCTTCGACGGTTCCAGCGCGACAGGCCGGAGCTGAGATAGCGAAACGGCGAACCGGACATCAGGCGACCCAGGCTGCGAGGACCGGCGAGCGGGCGCTCATGACCAGATCCCGTATTTTTCCTGCATGTAACGGACACAGGCGGCATTTGCCTCGTGGCGGTCTGCATCTTCGATGATGGACTTGAAGAGAGCGTCGTAGTTGCCGCCCTGGTGTTCGACCGGCACCCTGCAATTGCTGTCTGCCCAGATCCTGATGCCCCGCCGTTCAAGGCTGCCCGACAGCCAGATGTCGTCTACGGCCCAGATCACGTTCGGAATCGTGTAGCTCTCGTCGTCGAAGAAGTCCGGCGCGACCGAGACGCCACCCAGTCCGCAGGCGATATGGACGTAACCATCCTTCCTGTACAAGCGTCTGGCGGGCTTCGGCAGTCGTTGTCCCGTCAGGAGGTTTTTCATCCCCTGCTCGATTCGCTCAAGTCGGTAGAGAAGGTTGGTCCGGTGAGGCTGGCGAACGGCGCGAGGCTCGGGGGACGCGAGCTGCCGGCCAAGCAGCCTGTCGAGATTTCCACCAGAGGCAACGATGGCCTTTTCCGGATGCTCCCGCGTCTTGGACAGGAGGGACTCCAGCCAGTCGCGTGGCGCCGCGCGATCGTCGTCGCAATAGATTATGCGGACATTCTGCCCGCGATATCGCCGGGCACAGGGAAGCACCTTGCTGGCCGGTCCGAGGTCTTCGTCGGTGACGACGATCTCGACACCCTCCGGAACCTCGGGGCTGCGGAACTCGTGCTGGGGAAATCGCCTGTAGGATCGCGGGACCGTCACTTCGATGGAATCGGGCCTGCGGGACTGATCGAGAATGCTCTTGAGCGTCAGCCCGAGGTCGTTGAATCGCGGCGGTATTGTCGTCACCGAGACAACGATCTTGGTTTCATTATCCATCTGAAGTCCGATTTAGGTGCTTTGCCTGCCGGATCGTCCCGTCCAGCCAGCGGCATGGAGGGAATCGTTTTCGCCCCGGCATGGGCTTGGTCAGGCAATCATCAGTGTTCGAATAGACCTCACGCGTCAAGATCGGGATAATGACTGTGCTGCGCGCCGGCGATGCTGCCCGGATGCCGCCCGCTCCCGCGCCGTGCAACGTTTCCCGCACGAGGCGGTTTCCCTGAAGGCCAGCAGATTGCCCGGTCGGGTCTTGACCTGCAGACTCCACCCGGGGTGTACTCGGGGTTCGGGAGGAGCTGTTTCGTTGACGGCGGCGCGGCGGGTCTCGGCGCGCCGAATTGCCAATCCAGTCCTACGAAGGAATTTCCGATGCACGATGGCGAGCTGAAGGTCGCGGAGGCGGCCACGATCAAGCGCCTGCATGCCGACCTGCCGGTGAATTCGACCATCCATCTGTGGATGAAGGCGACGTCTTCCGATCACCCTGGCGAGATGGCCTTCTCCAACCAGCGGGGCACTTTCGGCGACGTCAGCGTGCGCAATGCCGAGGAGTACGAGTTCCGCATCTTCCAGGTCTATGGCGGCGGTGCGGTCGAGCTCAGCTACGATACACAGAAGACGTCGCTCTCGGTCGCCTACTGGTTCACCCAGGCCGAGGTGCTCGACACCGGCATCACGCTGCTCCACACCAATCCCGGCAATGCTGCGCCGAACATTCCCGACAGTTATCACTTCCGCCCGCCCTTCGGCTGGATGAACGATCCCAACGGGTTCGGCCGCTATGGCGGGCGGCCGCACCTCTTCTACCAGCACTATTCGCACGGCCTGACCTGGAACACGATGCACTGGGGGCATGCCGTCTCGTCCGATTATCTGCGCTGGCGGCACATGCCGATCTTCCTGTTCCCGTCGGAGGAACTGACGGCGCGACCCGACAAGCGCGGCGGCGCCTTTTCGGGCTCGGCGATCCCGCTGGTCGAGGGGCCGGGCATCCGCGTCTTCTTCACCGAGCAGGTGCTCGACCGAGTGCCGGAGCAGCAGATCCAGCTGACCGCCACCTCGTCCGACCTGATCATGGCCGGGCAGGCGGAGGTGATCCTGCCCTACCGGCCGGTCGACCAGAGCCTGACGCCCGACTTCCGCGATCCCTACGTGTTCCGGGGTCCCGACGGGCTGTGGAAGATGCTGCTGGGCAGCCAGAGCGACGCCGGCGGCGTCATCCTGCTCTATGAAACTCAAGACGCGACCGCTGCCTCGGGCTGGACCTTCGTGTCGAAGCTGCTGGTCGAGACCCGCCACAAGACGACGGCGATCGAGTGTCCCTGCCTGCTGCCCGTCGACGGGCCGGCCGCGGCGCCAGAAACGCGCTGGGTGCTCATCTTCGGGCTGATGAACGGCGAGGACCAGGCGACGGGCCGCAAGAACCTGACGCTCGCGGTCGTCGGCCATTTCGACGGCAAGGCGTTCACCGGCGAGTTCGAGCAGGAACTCGACTTCGGAACCGACAATTACGCTTTCCAGGCCTTCGTCGACGGCAACACGATCGTCGGCATGGGCTGGCTTGCCAACTGGGTCGATACCGGCCCGGCAATCGACTTTCCGACAGCCATGACCCTGCCGCGCGCCATTCACCTGATCGACGGCGCGCTGCACACGCCGCCGATCGGCGCAGCCGAAAGCCTGCGCAGCCACATTCTCGACCGCACGCGGCTTGCCGGCGGCGAGGCGATCACGCTGGTCAACGGCGCGGTCGAGATTCTGTTCGAACTGGCGGAGCCGGGCGCGCATTTCACGCTGCAGCTCAATCATCCCGAGGTCGAGCTGCAGGTCGTCGTCAATGACGACGGGCTGGCGATCAAGTATAGCGAAGACGACCAGAAGAAGAGCCCATACTACCTGGCGCGCGGCGCCAAGCCGAAGCGGCTGAGAATATTCCTGGACTACGGCTCGATCGAGGTCTTCGCCGACCATGGCCGCTGGGCAGGGACCAAGCGGATCAAGGGCTTCGAGCCGGTGCAGTCGGTCTGGCTCGCCGCCGAACCGGGTGCCGTCGAGCGCGCCATCGTCTGGGCGCTGAAACCCTGAGCGCAGGCGCGCTCAGACCCCTTCCCGGTCGAGGACGGACCAGTGCACCAGGCCTTCAAGCACGCCTGCGGCATGGGTGCGCCTGGCGTTGAAGACCCTCGGATTACCCTCGCCGATGGCGCGTAGTTCGGGCAGGGCGTTGCCCACCACGATGCCGCGCACGTCCGGCAGGTCGAACATGGATCGGTCGTTGCCGGTATCGCCGGCGACGAGCATCTCGTCGGGGCCTATGCCGAGTTCCTCGCCAAGCCATGTCAGCGCCTGGCCCTTGTCGGCGCGCAGCGGCAATATGTCGAGATCGCGGCTGCTGGAATAGACCATGGTGAAGGCGACGCCGGCGCGCTGCAGCCTCTTCTCTATGTCGGCCAGCATTCCGGCGTCGGCGTCGCGCAGGTACCAGCTCGACTTGAAGGCGTGCTGGTAGATGTCGGGCTGGCGCTCCGTCCTGTCGTACGCGCCGAGGATCTCCTCGACGGCATCAAGGGACCAGCCTTCGGAGAGCCTTTCGTGGAAGCGGTCGAGGCTCGCCGTACCCGTCGGGGCGACCAGCATGGTGCCGACGCCGCCAATCACGTAGTCGGGTTGGGGCAGGCCGGTCGCGGCAACAAAGTCCAATATGTCTTCGGCGAGCCGGCCGCTGTTGTAGACGAGCAGCGGGCGGCGGACCTTGTCGAGTGCGTCCCACGTCTCGCAGAACATCCGCGTGGCCGGCGCGTCGCCGGCCAGCGTGCCATCGAGATCGCTCGAGATCAGCGCGACCGGTTTCAATCGCCGTCGTTCCAGGGTTCGGCCCAGTCGTAGTCGTCGACCGCCTTCAGCGTGCGGCGGCCCTCGACGAGGCTGACCAGCTGCTGTGCGATGCCGGTCCAGGTGTAGAGGCTGCGCGCCTTGTGGGCACCCATGCGACCGAGGCGGCCGTAAAGCCGCTTGTGGTTCAAGGGCTTGGTGATGGTTATGCCGAGATCCTCCTTGTCGAAGGGATCGGCAAACAACGCGTGGCGGCCATAGCTGATGCCGCGGTAGAGGCCGCCATGGATGGTCACCACCGTCGGGGTGCCGCAGGCCATGGCCTCGATGGCGGTCATGCCGAAGGGCTCGTAGCGGCTCGACAGGACGAACATGTCGGCGGCCCTGTAGGTGTCGGCAAGGTCCTCGTCGGCGACGAAGCCCGAGAAGACGATGCGGTCCTCAAGCTTCAGCCGCTTGGCCTGCGCCTTCAGCTGGTCGAGGATCTGGCGCTCGTGGTCGTCCATGTTCTCGCCGCCGACGGCGAGCCGCAGCACGGAGTCCGGTATGCGTGTCGCCACAACCGAGAAGGCGTCGATCAGCAGGTCGTAGCCCTTGTTGGTGGCCAGCCGGCCGAGCGCCAGGATCGTACGACCCTCGAAGCCTAGGCGCTTGCGCGCCATTCTGCGCGTCGCGTCGCTGACCGGGAAGAAGCGGTTGTCGTCGTAGCCCGGCGGGATCATGTGAACGCGGTTGGCGTCGACATTGTAGTCGTCGATCAGCATGTCGAGCTGCGGCGAGGTCGTGGCAATGACCATGGCGCAGCTACGGTAGATGATCGTCTCGTGCTTGATGCGCTCGGCGAAGTTGAACTCCTCGTCAAAGGAGTCCGCCTTGTCCGGATAGTCGTTCTTCATCTGCCGCTCTTTCCACATGCCGAGCGAATGCGGCGTGTGGATATGCGGCACGTCGAGCGCCTCGGCGAGGCGCTGGCCGGCGACGCCGCCGTCCCAGTAGTGGCTGTTGATGAAGTCGTAGGTGAGACCCTCGTCGCGGATCAGCCGCAGCGCGTTCTCGCCCCACTCGAGCAGGCTCCGGTAGAGGTACTCTTTGGGAATGAAGTCGGGCCCGCCGCAGGGAACGCGCAGGACACGTACCCTGTCGGCCACTTCGTCCACCGCCGGCTGATCCTCAAAGCGGCGTGTCCAGATGTCGACGCTGTAGCCGAGCTGGGCCAGCTTCTTGGCGAGTTCGAGAACGTAGACGACCTGTCCGCCGGTATCGGCCGCGCCGAGCGGCGGGTTCGCGGCGACGTAGCCGTGAGTAGAAACGAGAGCGACACGAGGATTCGATTCGTCCGGCTTGGTGTCCGGCATAAGGCAGGTTTCCTTTTTATGTGTTTATGCGACGCGTCAAAGACAAAGCGTTGCCTGAATACAAGTCTAGCTGCTTCTCCGGCGCCTGCAAAGCTTGAATGGTACGCACCGGTTGCCCGGAAATTGAGCAGTCCGGCTCTCCTGGATTTCAGAGTGCCTTGGCAGGCAAGCGCATTAGACACCCCAACGCACAACGGAAATGTGGTGCGATGGTTCCCGCCTGCGCGGCCTGCCCCAGCCGATCGAACGGCGAAAAGGCTCCGTCTCGGCTTTCCCTGCTGTATACGAGTGGATATAACGATGTGCGGATTGGCTGGCGCATCGCCTCGCCATCGAGGAGCGGCCGGATGGGAGTTTCAGGCAGGTTGGCCGTTGTCGTGGCAGTAGTCGCCACGCTGTGCAGCGCGACCGCTTGCATGGCCGGCGAGCGGGTCACGGTCTTTGCGGCGGCAAGCCTGAAGAACGCGCTCGATGCCGTAACCGAAAGCTGCACCGCCGAAACCGGAATCCCGGCAAGCATATCCTATGCGGCGAGCTCGGCGCTCGCCCGTCAGATCGAGGCCGGCGCGCCGGCCGACATCTTCATCTCGGCCGACCTCGAATGGATGACCTACCTGTCAGACCGTAAGCTGACGAAGCCGGAGTCGGAGACGAGGCTGCTCGGCAACCGCATCGTTCTCATCGCGCCTGCGGATTCCGCCGCCGAGGCGACGATCGGCCCGGGCTTCGATCTCGCCGGGCTGCTCGGCGGAGGCAGGCTCGCCATCGGTGACGTCAGGGCCGTTCCCGCCGGCAAATATGCCATGGCCGCGCTCCAGTCGCTCGGCGTCTGGCAGTCGGTCGGCGACCACACGGCGCAGGCCGAGAATGTTCGGGCTGCGCTGAAACTCGTGGCGACCGGAGAGGCGCCGCTCGGCATCGTCTACCGGACCGACGCGGCGGCCGAGCACGGCGTGCGGATCATTGATACCTTTCCCGAGAGCTCGCACCCGCCGATCATCTACCCGGCCGCGGAACTGGCGGAGGCGCGGGAACCGGAAGCGTCGACATTCTTCGCCTGTCTTGGCTCGGCGCGCGCGCGGCCGCTCTACGAGGCAGAGGGCTTCACGGTGCTCGCCCCCGCTGCGGCGAACTGAGAGGCGGAACGATGGACTGGCTGCTCGACCTGACACCTGACGAATGGAGCACGATCCGGCTGTCGGTCAAGGTCGCGACCTGGGCGATGCTCGCCAGCCTGCCGCTCGGGATCGGCGTCGGGCTCCTGCTGGCGCGCGGCAACTTCTGGGGCAAGTCGCTGCTCAACGGCATCGTGCACCTGCCGTTGGTCATGCCGCCGGTGGTGACCGGCTATCTGCTGCTTTTGGGCTTCGGCAAACGAGGACCGATCGGCGCCTTCCTCGCGGAGAATTTCGGCATCGTCTTCTCGTTCCGCTGGACGGGTGCGGCACTCGCCTGCGCGGTGATGGGCTTTCCGCTGATGGTGCGGGCGATCCGCCTGTCGATCGAGGCGGTCGATCGCAGGCTCGAGTTCGCCGCCGGCACGCTCGGCGCCAGCGCGCCCTGGGTGTTCGTCACCATCACGCTGCCGCTCATCCTGCCAGGCGTCATCGCCGGCATGATCCTGTCCTTTGCCAAGG
Source organism: Alphaproteobacteria bacterium (assembly GCA_018823835.1). GTDB lineage: Bacteria > Pseudomonadota > Alphaproteobacteria > Rhizobiales > Rhizobiaceae > CAMYMG01. Next base: position 8,537 of record JAHJHT010000007.1, read on the forward strand.
CGATGGGCGAGTTCGGCGCAACGATCACCTTCGTCTCCAACATTCCGGGCGAAACGCAGACGCTGCCTTCGGCGATCTACACGCTGACCCAGGTGCCGGGCGGTGACGCCGGGGCGCTGCGCCTGACGCTGATCTCTATCGCCATCGCGATGGCGGCCCTGCTGGCGTCGGAAGTTCTGGCAAGGCGCGCCGCAAAACAGGCGGGCAGCGCATGACGCTCTCGGTCGACATCCGCCATCGGCTCGGCAGTTTCCGGCTCGACGCCCGTTTCGAGACGGACGGGCGGCTGGTCGCGCTGTTCGGCCCCTCGGGTTCGGGCAAGACCTCGCTGGTCAACCTGATCGCCGGGCTGCTCGTTCCCGACGAGGGTCGCATCGCCGTCGATGGCCGCGTGCTGGCCGACACCGGGGCGGGCACCTTCGTGCCGATGCACCGGCGCCGCGTCGGCTATGTGTTCCAGGATGCCCGGCTGTTCCCGCATCTCACGGTCGCACAGAACCTGCGCTACGGGCGCTGGTTCGCGCCGCGCGACGAACGCCGGACGGACATGGCCGGCGTGGTCGAGATGCTCGGCATCGGCTCGCTGCTGGAACGGCGGCCGGGCTCGCTGTCGGGCGGCGAGCGGCAGCGCGTGGCGATCGGCCGGGCGCTGCTTGCCAGCCCGCTGCTGATGCTGATGGACGAGCCGCTGGCCGCGCTCGACGAGGCGCGCAAGTCGGAGATCATGCCTTATCTCGAGCGGCTGCGCGACGAGACGAAGATCCCGATCGTCTATGTCAGCCACTCGGTCGCCGAGGTGGCGCGGCTGGCGAGCGACATCGTGGTGCTCGACGAGGGCCGGGTCACCGCCGCCGGGCCGACCACGGAAATCCTGCGGCGGCTCGACCTCCTGCCTGAGGAGGAGCGCGGCGAGGGCGGCGCAGTGCTCGACATGCAGGTCGCCCGACAGGAGGGTGAGTTCGACATGACGGTGCTGACATCGGCTGCCGGCGAGCTAAGGGTGGCGGGCAGCGGATTGCCCGAGGGCGCGGGCGTGCGGGTGCGCATCCGGGCGCGCGACGTGCTGATTGCGACCGAACGGCCGCGCGGCCTGAGCGCGCTCAACGTCCTGCCGGCGACGGTTTCCGCGATCAGGCCACAGGGGGCGTTTGCCGACGTAACGCTTGCCTGCGGCGAGGCGCAGATCGAGGCGCGCGTCACCCGGCAGTCCTGCGAGGTGCTTGGCCTCGCTGCGGGCCAGCCGGTCTTCGCCGTGATCAAGGCGGTCAGTTTCGACCGCGCCAACACCTGGAGCGGCGTCGCCGCCGGTCGCGCGCCGGAAAAGGTTTCGGGAGAGGGATAGCGCAGATGCCAACGCTCAGCCTGAGGATCAATCTTGATCCCGCCGGCCGCATCGGGCCGGGAAAGATCGACCTTCTGGAGGAAATCGCCGCCTGCGGCTCGATCTCGGCGGCGGCGCGGACGATGAAGATGTCCTACAAGCGCGCTTGGGATCTCGTCGAGGAGATGAACCGCCTGTTCGGCAAGCCGGTGGTGGCGGCGCAGGTCGGCGGCAGGCGGGGCGGCGGCGCAACGCTGACGCCGGCGGGCCTCGCGGTGGTGCGCCGCTTCAGGGCGATCGAACGGGCGGCGACGTCGGCTGCGGCGCGGCACATGACGGCGCTGCAGGCCGAGATCGAGGCTGCCTGAGGCAGCCGTTGCAGAAAGCCGGGGCTCAACGGCCGTTATTGCCGGACTGGCCCTTGCGCAGCCTTGTGGTAGCGCTACCTTCGAGGCCTGAATTCGCATGGAGGACCATATGTCGAAGAGAATCATGTTCACGGGCGGCTCGGGCAAGGCGGGGCGGCACGTCGTGCAGTATCTGGTCGAGCAGGGGCACCAGGTGCTCAACCTCGACACCAAGCCGCTGGACAACCCCAAGGTGCGAACGCTGATCACCGACATCACCGATAGCGGCCAGGTATTCAACGCGCTGACGAGCTACATGGGCCTGCACGAGTTCGACCCGTCGCTGCGCGCACAGCCGGTCGACGCCGTGGTGCATTTCGCGGCCATCCCGCGCATCATGATCACGCCCGACAACGAGGTCTTCCGCATCAACGCGATGGGCACCTACAATGTCATCGAGGCGGCGGTTAAGCTCGGCATCAAGAAGATCATCGTCGCCTCCAGCGAGACGACCTACGGGCTGGTCTTCGCCAACGAGCCGCGTAACCCGACGCATTTTCCCCTCGACGAGGAGTATGACGTCGACCCGATGGACAGCTACGCCCTGTCGAAGGTGGTCAACGAAAAGACGGCGCGCGCCTTCGCGCTGCGCAGCGGCGCCGACATCTACGCGCTGCGCATCGGCAACGTCATCGAGCCGCATGAATACGAGGCCTACATTCCGAAATGGCGCGCCGATCCGGAGTTCCGCAAGCGCATCGCCTGGAGCTATATCGACGCGCGCGACCTCGGCCAGATCACCGATCTCGCCATCGCCAAGGACGGGCTTGGCTTCCAGATATTCAACGCGGCCAATGACGACACCTCGGCCGACCTGCCGACGCGCGAACTGCTCAAGAGATTCTACCCGGACGTGCCGGTGAAGGGCGAGCTTGGCGAATACGAGACGCTGTTCTCCAACCGCAAAATCCGGGAAGTGCTGGGCTTCAAGGAAAAGCACAACTGGCGCAAATACGCCTGAGACCGATACTGGCCGACGGAGACGGAGAACGCGCCGCCGTTCAGACGGAGGCCGTCATGCCGCCGTCGACGTAAAGGACGTGGCCGTTGACGAAGCTTGACGCGTCGGAGGCAAGGAAGACGGCTGCGCCGACAAGCTCGGGCACTTCGCCCCAGCGCCCGGCCGGCGTCCGCTGATCGAGCCATGTGTTGAACTTGGCATCTTCCGACAGGGCGGTGTTCAGTTCGGTCCGGAAAAAGCCGGGCGCGATGGCGTTGATCTGCAGGCCGTGCTTGGCCCAGTCGGCGCACATGCCGCGAGTCAGGTTGCGCACCGCGCCCTTGGTGGCGGAATAGGGCGCGATGGTGGCCCGCGCGAGTTCGCTCATCACGGAAGCGATGTTGATGATCTTGCCCCTGCCGCGCGGGATCATGCGCTTGGCCACGGCCTTGCCGACATTGAATACGCCGGTGACGTTGGTCTGCAGCAGCAGCTGCCATTTGTCGTCGGGGAAATCCTCCAGCGGCGCGCGGAACTGAACCCCGGCGTTGCTGATCAGGATGTCGATCGCCCCGATCTCGGCCTCGATTTTTTCGACGGCCGACGCGACGGATGCCGCATCGGTAACGTCGAACACGGAGGCATGAACCGCATGGCCTTCAGCGCTCAGCGTGTCGACGGCACGCTCGACCTTCTCCTGCGTGCGACCATTGAGAACGACCGTCGCGCCGTGCTCGGCCAGGCCGCGCGCCAGGCCAAAGCCGATACCCTGTCCCGAGCCGGTGACCAGAGCCCGCCGGCCCGCTAGACTGAAGAGGTTGTGCATGGATTGTCCTAGTCGTTGAGCCGAAGATTGCGGATGCGGTCGAACAATACCGCAAGGACAATCGCGCCGCCGATGAAGGTACCCTGCCAGAAGGCATTGATGCCGAGCAGGCCCAGGCTGTTGCGGATGATCTCGATCAGCGCCGCGCCGACCAGCGCGCCGAAGGCGGTACCGATGCCGCCGGCGAGGTTGGCGCCACCGATGACCGCCGCGGCGATCACCTGCAGTTCCATGCCGGCGCCGAGATTGGTGGTCACCGCGCCGAGCCAGCCGGTCTGGATGATGCCGGCAATGCCGGCCGACAGCGCAGAGACCATGTAGACGGCGACCTTGATGGGACGCACCGGTACGCCGGTCAGCGTGGCGGCGTGCTCGTTGCCGCCGATGGCATAGACATGCCGGCCGAACTTGGTCCAGCGCAGCACGAAGCCGGTGATCAGCGCCAGCAAGACCATGTAGAGAACCGGGTTGGCGATGCCGAACAGCCAGGCGCCGCCACCGAGCGCCAGCAGCTTTTCGTGGTCTGGCCCGAACTCGAAGACCACCGTGTTGTTGGACGCGACCATCGCCAGGCTGCGCGCAATGGAGAGCATGCCGAGCGTAACCACAAAGGGCGGAAAACCGAGATAGGCGATCAGGATGCCGTTGAAGGCGCCGACGATCAGCGCCGTGCCGATCGCGGCCGCGATGCCGATCTCGATCGAGTAGCCGGCATGCATGACGACCGCCAGAATCATCGAACAGAGACAGAGCACCGAGCCGACCGACAGGTCGATGCCGCCAGTGATGATGACCAACGTCATGCCAAGCGCGACGATGGCGACGAAAGAAACGTTGCGGGTGATGTTGTAGAGGTTTTTCGACGTGGCGAAGGAGTCGGTCGCAAAGGACAGGTACAAGAAGGCCAGCGCGATGGCGACCAGCACCCAGAATGTCTGGCTGGCGAGCGTCGCAGAAAGCCAGCTCTGCTGCTTCTGCTCGATCGTCTGGTCAAGCGTGATAGCCATTATCGCCCCTTGTCTTTTTTCCGGCCGCCTCAGACCCGCTCGATCGCCCCGGTGATGAGCCCGGTGACTTCCTCGGGCGAGCTGTCGGCGATCTGTTTATCCGCAACCTTCTGGCCCCGCCGCATGACGATGACACGATCGGCCACCGTGAAGACGTCGGGCATACGATGACTGATCAGGACGATGGCGATGCCCTTGTCGCGCAACAGGCGTATAAGGTTGAGCACCTCGGCAACCTGCCTGACCGAGATGGCGGCGGTCGGCTCGTCCATCAGAACGATCTTGGCGTCCGACAGCCTCGTGCGCGCAATGGCGACGGCCTGTCGCTGGCCACCCGACATCTGCTTCACCAGGTCGCGCGGGCGCGTTTCCGACTTCAGCTCGGCAAAGATCTCGCCGGCGCGGCGGTACATCGTGGCGTAGTCTAGGATGCCGAAGGGGCCGAAGCCGCGTCGCAGCTCACGGCCGAGAAAGACATTGGCGGCCGCCGTCAGGTTGTCGCAGAGCGCGAGGTCCTGGTGGACGATCTCGATGCCGTGCCGGCGCGCCTCGACAGGACGGTGCAGCACGATCTCGGCGTCGTCCATCTTCAGCTTGCCGGCGCTCGGCCGGAAATTGCCGGCTATCATCTTGACCAGGGTGGACTTACCGGCGCCGTTGTCGCCCATGAGGCCCACGACCTCGCCGGGCTCCAGGGCAAACGACACGTCGTTGACCGCCTGGATGGCGCCGAAATGCTTCGAAATGTTGACGAGTTCCAAGACTGCCACGCGCTCTTGTTCCTCCCGTTTCCGCGCCGGACAATGGCTCGTGCCTGTGCCGTGTCGCGGTGTCGTCCGGCCCGTTTCCTCCCGGCCGGCGATCCCGGCATTTAGGCCAACCACAGCGGAGGCGTCAATCATGCGTCAGTCTATTTGTCTCTTTTGTATGATAAATAGGACAAACGCGTTGACGCGCCCCACCCGGCGCTATTAGCTGCTCACCCGGAGGAAGGTAATGCCGGATTTCGCGATGCAGTTTCCCGACAGCCGCCGCAGACTCGCAGGGTGCGTCGCACCGGGAAAAGCTGTCTCGCGCCGGCAATTCCGGCTTGCGGCTGACCCGGCAGGGCTGCAGCGAAGCCAGCGGCGCAGGCCATGCGTCGACTTCCGCCGCGTATCGACTAAGTGGCGGCCACGCTCCTGTGGCCGTTTGTTGCAAGGGAGGAATGCATGAGGAAACTACCTTTACTGCTTGCCGCGGCTGCTCTGGCGCTTGGCGCCGGCCCTGCCCTGGCGAAGAAACAGCTGGTCATCGTCGTAAAGGGTCTCGACAACCCCTTCTTCGAAGCGATCAACCAGGGCTGCCAGAAGTGGAATTCCGAGAACGCCAGTTCCGAATATGAGTGCTTCTACACCGGTCCGGCCTCGACGTCGGATGAAGCCGGCGAAGCGCAGATCGTGCAGGACATGCTCGGCAAGGCCGATACCGCCGCAATGGCAATCTCGCCGTCCAACGCCAAGCTGATCGCGCAGACCATCAAGACATCCGGCGCGACGGTGCCGATCATGACGGTGGACGCCGACCTTGCCCAGGAAGACGCGGCGCTGCGCAAGACCTACCTCGGAACCGACAACTACCTGATGGGCAAGCGCATCGGCGATTACATGAAGGAAGCGCTGCCAGCCGGCGGCAAGGTCTGCTCCATCCAGGGCAACCCGGGTGCCGACAACATCCTGCGCCGCGCGCAGGGCTGGCGCGATTCGCTGTCGGGCCAGGACGGCCTGGCCGAACTGAAGGGCGAAGGCGGCTGGACCGAAGTTGCGGGCTGCCCGGTCTTCACCAATGACGACGGCGCCAAGGGCGTCCAGGCGATGACCGACATCATGGCCGCAAATCCCGACCTCGTCGGCTTCGGCATCATGGGCGGCTGGCCGCTGTTCGGCGCGCCGCAGCCCTACCGCGACCTGTTCAGGCCGATCGCCGACAAGATCGCCGCCAACGAGTTCGTGATCGGCGCCGCCGACACGATCGGCGATGAAGTCGCGATTGCCGGCGAGGGCCTGGTCACGGCGCTGGTTGGTCAGCGGCCCTTCGAGATGGGCTACCTGGCGCCCGGCGTCATGATCGACCTGATCGAAGGCAAGCCGGTCGACGATCCGGTCTTCACCGGCCTCGACGAGTGCACCAAGGATACGGTCGACACCTGCATCCAGAAATAGCTATGCTTCCCCGGCGCGTCGTTTCGGCGCGCCGGGGGCATTCCTGCCGGATATTGGTCGTGCGGCAGGCACAGGAGACTTCACGACACATGCGGGGCGGCAAGGCAAAGCGATCCTCGACGGCAGCCGGTTCGCAGGGCAGCCTCGACCGAGGCAAGAGCACCGGCAATGCGCTGATCGGCGGCAGCAGCGTGCATGCCTCGCTGGCCAACGAGATCGGCCTGAGGATCGTGCGCGGCGACTATCCGCCCGGAACCATCCTGCCCAACGAAGCGAAATGGTCCGAGACCTTCAACGTCAGCCGCTCGGCGGTGCGCGAGGCGATCAAGATGCTGATGGCCAAGAGCCTGCTGGCCTCGCGGCCGAAGATCGGCAGCTGGGTCGAGCCACGCGAACGCTGGAACCTGCTCGATCGCGATGTGCTTGGCTGGTACGCCATGGCGCCGGATCGCGAGGCCTTCCTGCGCACGGTTCAGGAGTTCCGCCACATCATTGAGCCCGAGGCCACCGCCCTGGCGGCCGTACGCCGGACAGACGAGCAGATGGAGGAAATCAGCGCCGCCTGCCGCGAGATGGGCGAGGCCACCTCGCTGTCGAGCCGCACCCAGGCTGACACGCGCTTTCATCTGGCCATCCTGCGGGCATCGGGCAACGACCTGCTGGTGCCGCTCGGCGTGCTGATCGAATCGGCACTCAACAATCTCTTCGTCTTCGTGACGCGCGAACTCAATGACGTGCAGAGTGCCCAGATCCTGCACGAGGCGATCGAGAAGGCGATCCGGCTGCGCCGTCCGGACGCTGCGCGGCGCGCGGTGCGCAAGCTGCTTGCCAATACCGACGAGGTCATCATCGGCAACCGCCGCTAGGCGTCGCCGGTTCTGTCGCCAGCAGTTCGGGGCCCGGTGGTCCGGCCGTTCAAAAACCCATGGCTTCTTGCTCGCGGCGGCTTTTCTCGCCGCGCCTGTCCGTCTATCACTTCATTCGCAACAGCCAAGGCAGGCGAATGACAAAGAGGCACCGCGCATTCCTCGATCCGGCCCTGATCGCGCGCCTCAGGCGGACGTCGCGGCGGTTCAGCTCGATGAAGCACGACCTGAGAGCCCGCCTGCAGGCGATGCAACTGGCCAATCTGGAGCCTGACGACCGGCCGAGGGTCGAAAGCAGCGGCCGCGAGATCACGGTCGCTTCCTACAACATTCACAAATGCGTCGGGACGGATGGCCGCTTCGATCCGGCACGCATCGCCCATGTCATTGCCGAGCTCGATGCCGACGTGGTCGCCATCCAGGAAGCCGACCAGCGTTTCGGCCGCCGCCGCGGCCTCCTCGACCTCCAGGCGCTGGAAGGGATGACGGGGCTGACGCTGGTGCCAACCTCGGAGAAGCCGGACGGACACGGCTGGCACGGCAACGCGCTCCTGCTGAAGACCGGCGCGGTGCAGGACATGCGCCGGCTGGCGTTGCCGGGAGCCGAGCCGCGCGGCGCGCTGCTCGTGGATCTCGACCTGCCGACCGGGCCGCTCAGGATGGTCGCCGCCCATCTCGGCCTTCTGAGGCGCAGCCGGCGCTGGCAGATCCACTCGATCCTCAACGCCATCCAGGACGGCCCGTCCGTGCCGGTTCTGCTGATGGGCGACTTCAACGAATGGCGGCCGGGCAACCGCTCATCCCTGCTGGCGCTGCGCCCGGTGTTCGGCCCGCTGTCGCACGAGCATTTCAGCTTCCCGTCCTATTTCCCGGTCATCGCGCTCGACCGGGTAATCGGATCGCCGGGTCTGGTGACCAAGCTCGAGGTGCACAATTCGCCGCTCGCCCGGGTCGCCTCGGACCACCTGCCGATGAAGGCGCGCATCGATATTCCCGCCGCGCTGAACGAACTGCTGCGGCAGGCCGACGACACCACGCCCGAGGGACAAGGCTGACGCCATCCGGGCGGCCGGATGCGCGCCGTTTTGCCGCGACGGCGTTGCGCTGGACTGCCAGACAGGCGATTGTGCCGGCATCGAGAGACAGGAGACTTTTCAGGCATGGCCGAGACATTCGTGATCGCGCAGGGTGGTGGCCCGACGGCGGTGATCAACCAGACGATGGTGGGCGCGACACTGGAGGTGCTGCGCCGTCATCCGGGGGCTCGGGTGCTCGGCGCGAGGCATGGCGTGCGCGGCGTACGCGACGGCGACTATGTCGTGCTGTCGGACGTGCCGGAGGCGCAGCTCAGGCTGATCGCCGGAACGCCGAGCGCGGCGCTGGGCTCGACGCGCGACAAGCCGGACGCTGCCTATTGCGACAAGGTGCTCGAGGGCCTGAAAAAGGTCTCAGCCGACGCCTTCATCTATATCGGCGGCAACGACACGTCGGGCACGCAGCAGATCCTCACCGACGCCTCGGGCGGCTCGATCGCCTTCGTGCATGCGCCCAAGACCATCGACAATGACCTGATGGAGAACGACCACACGCCGGGCTTCATCTCGGCGGCCGAGTTCGTCGCCGGGGCCTTCCTGTCGGTCGATCTGGATTTCCGCGCGCTGCCCGGCGTCTATGTCGCGATCGTCATGGGCCGGCATGCCGGCTTCCTGACCGCCGCCTCGGCGGCCTGGCGGCTCGACGAGGACAGCGGACCGCACCTGATCTACGTGCCCGAGCGGGCCTTCTCGGTGCCGCGCTTCATCGACGACGTGCGCGCAAAGCTCGCGCGCCACAAACGCTGCATCGTCGCCGTTTCCGAAGGCGTGTCCACCGAGGACGGGCGTTCGCTGGTCGAGACCATCGTGCCCGAGGAGCGGCTGGAGCGCGATGCGCACGGCAATCTCAAGCTGTCGGGCGGCGACCTCGGCCTCGCCTTCGAGCATGCGCTGCGCGACGGGCTGCCCGGCCAGCGGGCGCGGGTCGATGCACTCGGCTACATGCCGCGCGGCTCGATCGCGGCGATCAGCAAGGTCGACCAGCAGGAAGCCTTCGACGCCGGCGTCCATGCTGTCGAGGCGGCGGCCCAGGGCGGCGGCTCGGTAGCCTTGCAGTTCGATGGCGAGAAGACGGTGCTGAAGATCGTGCCGCTGTCGAGCGTCGCAGCCAAGACGCGCCATATGCCGGACGATTATCTCGATGTGTCGGGAACCTCCCTGTCGGAAAAAGGCATGGCCTACATGAAGCGGCTGGTGCCGAAGAAGTACGACGTCGGCAAGCCCTTCGTCTGAGCCCGGGACGTTCGACGCACGCTGATGGATCAGACCACACCCTCCCGCATCGAACCCGGCCCGGCGGATGGCGGTACGGGCTGGCGGCACTGGCTCTATGTGAACCTGCACACCCAAGCATGGCCCGGGTCAGGCCTGTCGCCTCTCAACAAGGCGATTGCCGTGATCATCGTCGTCGCCGTGGTGATGGCGATCGTGCAGAGCGAGCCGACCGTGCTGCGCGGGCGCGAGGACCTGTTCCGCGCCGCCGAGATGGTGCTGGCGGTGATCTTTCTCGCCGAATATGCCGGGCGGGTCTGGACAATTGCCGAGAACCCGGCCTTTGGAGAGGGCTGGCGCGGCCGGCTGCGCTACATGCGCAGCTTCACCGCCATCATCGACGTCATCGTGCTCGCCAGCCTGTTCATCACGCTGATGGGTGCGGAGGGCACGATCCTGCGACTGTTCCGGCTGGTGCGCATCGTCATGCTGGCCAAGCTCGGGCGCTATTCGACGGCGATGCTGGCCATCGCCCAGGCGGTGCGCGACCGGCGTTACGAGCTGCTGATGAGCCTCGCCGTAGCGGGCATGCTGCTGCTGGTTTCCTCGACGCTGCTCTTCCTCGTCGAGGGGGCGGGCCAGCCGGAGGCCTTCGGCAGCATCCCGCGCGCCATGTGGTGGTCGGTCGCGACACTGACCACGGTCGGCTATGGCGACGCCGTTCCGCTCACCATCCTTGGCAAGCTGCTCGCCGGGCTCACTGCGATCACGGGGATCGGCCTGATCGCCATGCCGACCGGCATCCTGGCCTCCGCCTTCAGCAACGCGCTGCAGGAGCAGCGCGAGGCACGCGAGAAGGAAATCGTCGACAGCGAGCCCAGCTGACGCTGCCTGAGCCATCGGAAGCGCAGCGCTGGCTGGATGACAGGGATGGGCGCGGACGCATATCGCTCGCGCAAGACAGTCGATAGAATGATGCGGTGTTCGCACCGAAGAGGGGATCCAATGACCAGCAATTCAGCGCTCCAGGCCCGCCGGACCGCAGCCATTCCGCGCGGCGTCGCCACCGCCTACCCCGTGTTTGCCGAGCGCGCCGAGGGCTCCGAGCTGTGGGACGTCGACGGCAGGCGCTTCATCGATTTCGGTGGCGGCATCGCGGTGCTCAACACCGGACACCGGCATCCCAAGGTGGTCAAGGCGGTGCGCGACCAGCTTGACCACTACACGCACACGGCCTTCCAGATCGTACCCTACGAGCCCTATATCGAACTGTGCGAGAAGCTGAACGCGCTGGCGCCGTTTTCGGGCGAGGCCAAGTCCATCCTGTTCTCGACCGGCGCGGAAGCCGTCGAGAACGCTGTCAAGATCGCCCGCGCCGCGACGGGACGCACAAACATCATTGCCTTCTCAGGCGCCTTCCACGGACGCACGCTGATGACCAGCGCGCTGACCGGCAAGGTCGCGCCCTACAAGAAGAAGTTCGGGCCGATGCCGGCCGGCGTGTGGCACGTGCCGTTCCCGGTGGCGCAGCACGGCGTGACGGTCGCCGATACGCTGAAGGCGATCGAGTACCTGTTCCGGGCCGATGTGGACCCGGTCAACGTCGCTGCAATCATCATCGAGCCGGTGCAGGGCGAGGGCGGCTTCTATCCGGCGCCGACCGAGCTGCTGACGGCGCTGCGCGCCATCTGCGACGAGCACGGCATCCTGCTGATCGCCGACGAGGTGCAGACCGGCTTCGCGCGCACCGGCAAGATGTTCGGCATCGAGAACTCCGGCGTCGAACCCGACCTGATGACGATCGCCAAGTCGCTTGCCGGCGGCTTTCCGCTGTCGGGGGTCGTCGGCCGCGCCGCCATCATGGATGCGCCGGACCCGGGCGGCCTCGGCGGCACCTATGCCGGCAGCCCGCTCGCCTGCGCGGCAGCCCTTGCCGTGCTCGATGTCATTGCCGAGGAAAAGCTGATCGACCGCGCCAACGTGCTCGGCGACCGCATCAAGGGCGAACTCGCCCGCATCGCACAGCGCAACGACACAGTGCCGATGTCGGCGATCCGCGGTCCGGGCGCCATGGTGGCCTTCGACATCGTCAAGTCGCGCGGCGCAGAGGAGCCGGACGCCGATGCGACCAAGCGGGTGACTGCGGCAGCGCTCGCCGAGGGACTGGTTCTTCTGTCGTGCGGCGTGCATGCCAACACGATCCGCATCCTGATGCCGCTGACCATCTCCGACGAGATTCTCGCCGAGGGCATGGGCAAGCTGGAAAAGGCGCTCGTCGCGGCGAACGTCTGAGCCGTCTGTCCCTGGCGGTTCGCTTCGCGGCGAACCGGCCTCGGGCCTCAGGCGACGACGATCGGGGTCTTGCCGGAAACGCGGTTGAACAGGTCGATGACGTCCTGGTTGATCATCCGCACGCAGCCGGACGACATGGCCTGCCCGATGGTCCACCACTCGGGCGAGCCGTGCACGCGAAAGCCGGTGTCGCGGCCGTCCTTGAAGATATAGAGCGCGCGCGCGCCGAGCGGGTTTTCGAGGCCGCCGGGCTGGCCGCCGCGCCATTTTTCCAGCTCGGGCTTGCGGGCGATCATTTCTGCCGGCGGCGTCCAGGTCGGCCACTTCTTGCCGTACTGGATGTTGGCCCGCCCTGACCACAGAAAGCCTTCGCGGCCGATGCCGACGCCATAGCGCAGCGCGTCGCCCCCGGGCTGCACGTAATAGAGATGCCGCTCCTTCAGCCGCACCACGATGGTGCCGGGCGCCTCGCCGGTCGGATCGACGACGATCTGGCGGCGCCATTGCGGCTCGACCTTCTGGTAGGGCACTTCCGGCAGCACGAACCCCTCATCGGCGAAGGAGGCGTACATGAGCTCCGGGGTCGTGACGTTGCGGTCGACGCTGATGCGGGGGCGGATCGACCCGGTGGTGTAGTCGTCCACCTCGATCGCGGCGAGATCGATGCTGCGCGAGCAGCCGGCCGCGGCGAGAACGGTGGCCGATCCGAGACCGAGAAGCGCACTGCGGCGCGAGAAAGTGGCGCGCGACGCTTCGGCTGCGGGCAGGATCGGCGTGGCGGATGAGTTTGACACGGTTACTGTTCCACTCGGCTACCTGTTCCGACAGGAGGCCAGAACTTGCGCGAATTTTAGGCAATCATGGTTGACGAAAGGTGAAAGTAGCGCCCGCGCTGCATTTTGCCGGCGGGGGCCTCTTTACAAATGGCGCGGGCAGGCGATTCATTCCTGCCTGCTACGGAGTTCGCCATGCCGCTCGAGAACTGGGCAGCCTTTGCCGCCGCCTCCGCCGTGCTCCTGGTCATTCCGGGTCCGACGATCCTGCTTGTTGTGTCCTATGCGCTCGGTCAGGGCTGGCGCACGGCGCTGCCGATGGCGGTGGGCGTGGCGCTCGGCGATTTCACCGCCATGACACTGTCCATGCTCGGCATCGGTGCGCTGCTCGCGGCGTCCGCCATGGTGTTCACCGCGCTGAAATGGATCGGCGCGGCCTATCTCATCTATCTCGGCATCAAACTCTTTCGCGCCGGCGGCAGCCTCGACGCGGAACCGCGCACCGATCGGGTATCGGCCGTGCGCATGATGGCGCATGCTTGGCTGGTGACGGCGCTGAACCCGAAGAGCATCACCTTCTTCGTCGCCTTCCTGCCGCAGTTCCTCGACCGCCATGCAGACTTCTGGACGCAGATGCTGATCTTCGAGACGACCTTCCTGGTGCTCGCCTTCGCCAATGCCTTCGGCTACGCGCTGGTCGCGGCGCGGGCGCGCCGGCTGGTCGGCAACCCGCGCGCCATCCGCATCTTCAACCGGACGGGCGGCACGCTGCTCGTCGGTGCCGGCATCGCCACGGTGGCCGTGCGCTCGGGCAATTGAGGGGAGAGCTTCCATGTCAGTCACCGATCAACTCGGCCTTTACGTGACCGGCGCCGATGCGGCCGCCCTCGGCAAGTACGAAAAGGCGCTGCACGAGCTGCAATGCTATGTCGGCGACCCGGTCGCCTCCGTCGATGCGGCGCTTGCCGAGGCTCCCGAACTCGTCATGGGGCACGTGCTGAAGGGCTATCTTTTTGGGCTGTCCACCGACCGCGAGGCCGTCGACGTGGTAAAATCCTGCCATGCAGCAGCCGCCGCACTTCCGGCAACGGCGCGGGAGAAAGGTCATGTGGCCGCCCTCGGCCATCTCGCCGCAGGGCGCTGGCATGAGGCGGGCCGCGTGCTGGAGGACGTCACCATCGAGGAACCGCGCGATGCCCTGGCGCTGCTTGCCGGCCACCAGATCGACTTCTTCACCGGCAATTCCCGGATGCTGCGCGACCGCATCGCGCGGGCCGTTCCGGCATGGTTGCCCGGCATGGCCGGCTATCACGCAACGCTTTCCATGCACGCCTTCGGGCTGGAGGAAATGGGCGACTATGCGCGCGCCGAGCGGCTCGGCCGCGAGGCGATCGGCATCGAGCCGCGCGACGGCTGGGCGCAGCACGCGGTCGCCCATGTGATGGAGATGCAGAGCCGGCAGCGCGACGGCATTGCCTGGATGCGCGACAATGCCGAGGCCTGGACAGGCGACAGCTTCTTCCAGGTGCACAACTGGTGGCATCTCGCGCTGTTTCACTACGAACTCGGCGAGACTGACGCTGCGCTGAAACTGTTCGACGACCATATCTACGGCACGCATTCGACGCTGGCGCTGAACATGCTCGACGCATCTGCGTTGCTGTGGCGACTCCACCTGCAGGGCGTCGATGTCGGCGACCGCTGGGCCGCTCTTGCCGCCAACTGGGCGCCGAAGGCGAAGGACGGAAACTACGCCTTCAACGATGCGCACGCCATGATGGCCTTCGTCGGCGCCGGTCTGGACGAGCCGGCGCGCCTGCTGCTGGAAGCGCAGGACGAGGCCATGGGCGGTACAGACGACAACGCCCATTTTACCCGCGAGGTCGGCCACCCGGTGACGCGCGCCATCATGGCGTTCGGCGAGGGCGATTATGCAACCGTGGTGACGCTGCTGCGTCCCATCCGTGGCATCGCGGCGCGTTTCGGCGGCAGCCATGCGCAACGCGACGTCATCGACCTGACGCTGATCGAGGCGGCGTTCCGCTCGGGCAATGGCGCGCTTGCCGCGGCGCTTTCGGCCGAGCGCGCCGTGGCGCGGCCCGAGAGCCCGCTGTCGCAGCTCTTCCTCAGGCGTGCACGAGAGGTCGCCGGCCGCGCCGTCTCCTGACCGATAAGTCAGACAATAAGAAATTCACGGAATTATTGCGGGTTGCGAAAAAAATGCTCTCCGGAGCCCGGTTTGGCGGTTGCACTCGGCCCGGTTTTGGGTTGTAGCTTCTGCCGGGAGGAATGCGCGGGGTTCATCTGTGATGAAGTGCAGCGCTGGTCGGGGCGGCGCTCAAGCGTTTCGGCCGCCATCGGGAGGAGGGTTCATGTATCTCGGCATCGATCTCGGCACGTCGAGCGTCAAGGCGCTGCTGATCGACGCGGACCAGCGCGTGGTGGGCTCGGCGACCGCACCGCTCAAGGTTTCGCGTCCGCATCCGGGCTGGTCAGAGCAGGATCCCAACGACTGGATCGCCGCTACCGCCAAGGCACTTGAGGGCCTTCAGGCGGGACGGCCTAAGGAACTTGCCGCCGTCGAGGGGATCGGCCTCTCCGGCCACATGCATGGCGCGACGCTCGTCGACAACCGCGACGTGGTGCTGCGCCCCTGCATTCTCTGGAACGATACGCGCAGCCACAAGGAGGCTGCCGCGCTTGATGCCAATCCGGCGTTCCGCAAGATCAGCGGCAATATCGTCTTTCCGGGCTTCACCGCGCCGAAGCTCGCCTGGGTCAAGAACAACGAGCCTGAGATTTTCGCTCGCGTCGCCAAGGTCCTGTTGCCAAAGGATTTCCTGCGCCTCTGGCTGACCGGCGAGCACATGTCGGAAATGTCGGACTCGGCTGGCACCGCCTGGCTCGACGTTGCGAAGCGGGGCTGGTCGGACGAGCTGCTGGCCGCGACCGATCTCAGCGAAAGCCAGATGCCGACGCTGGTCGAGGGCACCGAAGCGGCGGGCGGGCTGCGCGCCGATCTGGCGTCGAAATGGGGCCTGCGGGCAGGCATTCCGGTTGCCGGCGGCGCCGGCGACAATGCGGCCTCTGCCTGCGGCATGGGCACGGTCCGGGCTGGCCAGGCCTTCGCCTCGCTCGGCACGTCGGGCGTCATCTTCGCCGCCAACGGCGCCTATCTGCCCAACCCGGAAAGCGCCTTGCACACCTTCTGCCACGCCCTGCCGGACACCTGGCACCAGATGGGCGTCATCCTGTCGGCGACGGATTCGCTGAACTGGCTATCGGGCATCACCGGCAAGGATGCCGGCGCGCTGACCGACGAGCTCGGCGAGACGTTGAAGGCGCCAACCGGAGTCACCTTCCTGCCCTATCTCTCTGGCGAGCGCACACCCCACAATGACGCTTCGATCCGCGGCGTCTTTGCCGGCCTCGGCCACGAAGCGGGCCGTCCGGTGCTGACCCAGGCGGTGCTCGAGGGCGTCGCCTTTGCCTTCCGCGACAGCCTGGAGGCGCTGCGCGCCGCCGGGACCGACCTCGACCGCGTCACCGCGATCGGCGGCGGCTCGCGCTCGCGCTACTGGCTGCGCGCCATGGCGACAGCGCTCGACCTGCCGGTCGAGGTTCCGGCCGACGGCGATTTCGGCGCCGCCTTCGGCGCGGCGCGGCTGGGGCTCATCGCTGCTACCGGCGCAGACCCGTTCGCGGTCTGCACGACGCCGAAGACCGAGGCGACGATCGAACCCGACCGTTCGCTGTCGGCCGCCTATTCGGATGCCTATCAGCGCTACCGCGCACTCTATCCTGCCATCAGGGGAGTTATGGGATGACCACCGGTTTCTTTGGCGACATCAAGCCGATCAAGTACGAGGGGCCGGAGAGCACCAATCCGCTGGCCTACCGTTTCTACAATCCCGACGAGAAGGTCGCGGGCAAGCGGCTGGAAGACCATATGCGCTTCTCGATCGCCTACTGGCACAGCTTCGCCTGGCCGGGCGGCGATCCGTTCGGTGGCCAGACCTTCGACAGGCCGTGGTTCGGTGACACGATGGAACTGGCGAAGCTGAAGGCCGACGTCGCCTTCGAGATGTTCTCGCTGCTCGGCGTTCCCTATTACTGCTTCCACGATGCCGACGTGCGGCCCGAGGCGGAAACCTTTGCAGAAAGCGCGGCGCGGCTCGACGAGATCGCCGACTATTTTGCCGGCAAGATGAAGAAGACAGGCACCAAGCTCCTGTGGGGCACAGCCAACCTGTTTTCGCACCGCCGCTACATGTCGGGCGCCGCGACCAATCCGGACCCGGATGTCTTTGCCTATGCCGCGGCGACGGTGAAGAGCTGCATGGACGTGACCAAGCGGCTGAAGGGCGAGAACTACGTGCTGTGGGGCGGCCGCGAGGGCTACGAGACGCTGCTCAACACCGATCTCAAGCGCGAGTCGGAGCAGGCCGGGCGCTTCCTGCAGATGGTCGTCGACTACAAGCACAAGATCGGTTTCAAGGGCACGATCCTGATCGAGCCGAAGCCGCAGGAGCCGACCAAGCACCAGTATGACTACGACGTCGCAACGGTCTACGGCTTCCTCAAGCGCTTCGGGCTGGAGAACGAGGTCAAGGTCAACATCGAGCAGGGCCACGCGATCCTGGCCGGTCATACCTTCGAGCACGAACTGGCGCTGGCCGCCGCACTCGGCATCTTCGGCTCGATCGACATGAACCGCAACGACTACCAGTCCGGCTGGGACACCGACCAGTTCCCCAACAATGTTCCGGAGATGGCGCTCGCCTACTACGAGGTGCTGCAGGCCGGCGGGTTCAAGACGGGTGGCACCAATTTCGACGCCAAGCTGCGCCGCCAGTCGCTCGACCCGCAGGATCTCCTGATCGCCCATATCGGCGCGATGGATTGCTGCGCACGCGGTCTCAAGGCCGCGGCCAAGATGATCGAGGACAAGGCGCTGATCGGGCCGCTCGAGGCGCGCTATGCAGGGTGGAAATCGGCCGAGGGCAAGGCGATGCTGTCGGGCAAGCGCACGCTCGAGGAGATCGCCGAGCGCGTGGTGAAAAAGGGCATCGAGCCCCAGCCGCGTTCCGGCCAGCAGGAACTGCTCGAGAACATCGTCAACCGCTACGTCTGAGTCTCAAGCCGGCAAATCAACGCCCGGGCCGTCGCGTGACAGCCCGGGCGTTTTCTTTTCAAGCCGGCCGACAACAAGGCATGCGAATTCGAAAATACCTGCGTCACGACACGCAATTGCCTTGGTCGTGTCATGAACGGCCTCTATGCAGGCGGTCATGGAAACGAAAAGCTCCGACGACAAGACATCCAGCGACCTGGACAGCCAGATCGGGGCCTTGCTCGACCGGCTGAACGAGTCGGCCTCGATCGTCGACCAGCTGATGGCGATGCCGCTGCCGAAACAGGACGGCCTCTCGCATAGCGCCGACTGGGACGCTGTCGTGGCGCGGCGCATGGAGACAAGGCTCGCTTCCGCCCTGCGCTCCCTCCTCGAAGAAGAACCAACCGCCAAGCGGGCATAGTCAGCCGCGACGCATGCGCGCCGGCGGCTGGCCGAAGGCGCGCGAGAAGGCGCGCGAAAAGGCCGCCGCCGATGAAAAGCCGGTGCGGCCGGCGATGTCGGCCATCGGCTCTGCTGTGTCGAGCACGAGGCGGCGGGCCGCGTTCAACCTGAGGCGCAGATAGTAGGCGCCCGGCGTCTCGCCAATGGCGCGGGAAAACGTCTTCTCCAGGGTTCTCGCCGTCACCCCGGTGCGGCGCGCGATGGCGGCCACCGTGAGGGGCCGGTCGACATGCGATTCCATCAGGCGGATGGCGCCGGCAAGCCGCGGGTCGAAGCCGTCGAGGCGGCCGAGCGAGACGAGCGGCTGTGCGTCGGTGGCGGCGCGCGCCTGGTCGTAGATAAAGACGCTGGCGACATCGAGCGCCACCGCCATGCCGAGGCGGGCGCGCACCAGATGCAGCATCAGGTCAAAGGTCGGCGAGGCGCCACCGGCGGTGAACACCGGCCCGTCGATGACATAGCGGTCGGGGCGGATGTCGGCGCCGGGAAAGGCAGCGGCGAAATCCTCCAGATCCTCCCAGTGCGTCGTCGCGGCACGCCCCTCGAGCAGGCCGGCGCGTCCGAGCAGCCACGTACCGGCCTCGATGCCGCCGACGGCGCGCGTTGCTCTTGCGGCCCGGCGAAAACCTGCAACGAGGGCCGCCGTTTCGTAGCGCGTGCCGAAGCCGCCGATGGCGATCAGCACATCGGTCTTCTGTGTCGCGTCGAAGCGACCAGACACCGCGATCGGCAGGCCGGAGGTGGTGACGGCCGGCTGGCCGTCGGCCGAAACGAGCTGCCAGTCGAACATGGTGGCGCCGGCAATGCGGTTCGCCGCGCGCAGCGGATCGACCGCGGAGGCGACGCACATGATCGAGGCGCCGGAAAACACCAGCAGCGTCACCCTGAGCGCTGTATCGTCGGAGCGGAAGATTGACGTGGCTTCGCTTTTCATCAAGTTGAATTCGTAAAGTGTGAAGCGTGGCCGCGCAAGCCGGACGATGCTGCCGGCACAATCCACGGCCGTCCGAACTGTCCGCCCGCGCATGCCTCCTCCTCGACGGCAGGAGCTAGGGTTGGTAGGGGAAGGCGCCGGGAGCCAAGGGAGTTGCCGATGCCGCTGACCATGAACCGCGAGGTCTTCATCACCTGTGCCGTGACCGGCTCGGGCGGGACGCAGGACCGCAGCCCGCATGTGCCGCGTTCGCCGAAGCAGATCGCCGATTCGGCGATCGACGCAGCCAAGGCCGGTGCGGCCATCGTCCACTGCCATGTGCGCGATCCCGAGACCGGCAAGCCGCGCCGCGACGTCGCCCTCTACCGCGAGGTGACTGAACGCATCCGCGACGCCGATGTCGATGTCGTGTTGAACCTGACCGCCGGCATGGGCGGCGACATGGTGTTCGGCGACGTTGAAAGCCCGTTGCCGCTGAAAGCGCAGGGCACCGACATGGCGGGCGCGTCCGAGCGCGTCGAGCATGTGCGCCAGTGCCGGCCGGAGATCTGCACGCTCGATTGCGGCACAATGAACTTCAACGAGGCCGACTACGTGATGACCAACACGCCCGGCATGCTGCGCGCCATGGGCCGCATGATGACCGAGATGGGCGTGAAGCCGGAGATCGAGGCCTTCGACACCGGCCACCTGTGGTTCGCCAAGCAGCTGGTCGAGGAGGGCGTGCTGGCGCCCGACGCGCTGGTGCAGCTCTGCATGGGCGTGCCGTGGGGCGCGCCGGACGACCTCAACACCTTCATGGCGATGGTCAACAACGTGCCGTCGGACTGGAACTGGTCGGCCTTCTCGATCGGCCGCAACCAAATGGCCTATGTTGCGGCCGCGGTGCTCGCCGGCGGCAATTGCCGCGTCGGTCTTGAGGACAATCTGTGGCTCGACAAGGGCATGCTGGCAACCAACGCCCAGCTGGTCGACCGTGCGGTCGGCATCGTCGAGAATATGGGCGCCAGGGTGCTCGGTCCCGAAGAGGTCCGCAAGAAGCTGAACCTGACCAAGCGGGCGCCGATCTGACGCCAGGCCGCAGGGAGGAGGAAGCCATGGAAACCGTGAAGTTCACCGCGATGAAGGACGGCGACCGCGAGGACTACGCCTTCCTGACCGAGCATGAGATCGCCTATGCGGAGAAGACAGCCGACCGGCTGCTCGACACGCTGGTGCAGCTCGACGAGGGCCTGTCCGGCTACAAGATCACGCGGCTCGGCCATTCGCTGCAGGCGGCGACACGCGCCTGGCGCGATGGCGCCGATTCCGACTGGATCGCCTGCGCCCTGCTGCACGACATTGGCGACATCTACGCGCCCTACAACCATGACGAATATGCCGCTGCGATCCTGAGGCCCTTCGTGCGCGAGCAGTGCACATGGGTGGTCGAAAAGCATGGCGACTTCCAGCGCCTCTATTACGCGCATCACACCGGCGGCAACCCGCATGCGCGCGACCGCTTCGCCGGCCATCCCTATTTCGACGACTGCGACCGGTTCTGCGAGCGATGGGACCAGTCGAGCTTCGACCCCGACTACGACACGTTGCCGCTCGAGACCTTCCGGCCCTCCGTGCTGGAGGTCTTTGCGCGCAAGGCCTACGACCCGGCGGTGATCCGGGCGGGCGACCGCGTGCCGCTCACCAATCCTGAAACAGCCAGACAAAGAGCTTCGACATGAGCATCATCGAAAAGGCCGCGGCCATCGGCGGCGGGGTCATCGGCGCGGGCTGGGTCGCAAGGCTCCTGCTCAACGGCATCGACGTGGCGATCTACGATCCGGACCCCGAGGCAGACCGCAAGGTCGCCGAGGTGATGAAGGGCGCGCGCCGCGCCTACAAGCAGATGGTGCCCGGCGGCCTGCCGAAGGAAGGCAAGCTGACCTTCGCCAAGACCATTGCCGAAGCGGTGAAGGATGCCGACTTCATCCAGGAAAGCGTGCCCGAGCGGCTCGACCTCAAGCACAAGGTACTGGCTGAGATCGACGCGCATGCGCCGGCCAATGCCATCATCGGCTCGTCGACATCGGGCATACTGCCGTCCGACATGCAGGTGGCGATGAAGCGCCACCCGGAGCGGCTGGTCGTCGGCCATCCGTTCAACCCTGTCTACCTGCTGCCGCTGGTCGAGATCGTCGGCGGCAAGGAGACGTTTCCCGAGGCTGTCGAGGTTGCGCGGGAAATCTACGAATCGATCGGCATGAAGCCGGTGGTCATCCGCAAGGAGATCGAGGCCTTCGTCGGCGACCGCCTGCTCGAGGCGGCCTGGCGCGAGGCGCTCTGGCTGGTCAAGGACGACATCGTCACCGTCGAGGAACTCGATGACATCATGCGCTATTCCTTCGGCATCCGCTGGGCGCAGATGGGCATGTTCCAGGTCTATCGCGTCGCTGGCGGCGAAGCCGGCATGCGCCACTTCATGGCGCAGTTCGGTCCGTGCCTGAAATGGCCGTGGACCAAGCTGATGGACGTGCCGGAGCTGACCGACGAGCTGGTCGACAAGATCGCCGAGCAGTCCGACGCGCAGGCGCACGGCCTGTCGATCCGCCAGCTCGAGCGCATCCGCGACGACAATCTGGTCGCCATCATGGAAGCGCTGTCGAAGCAGAACAAGGGCAAGGGCTGGGGCGCCGGCGCGCTGCACAACGACTACACCAAGCGCCTCGCCAAGCTGGCGTCGAACAAGCCGAAGGCTTCGAAGGCCGCCGTGAAGGCCAAGGCCGAAAAGCCGGTCAAGAAGGCCAAGACGCCAAAGAAAAAGAAGGGCTGAGGCAATGGATTTCGGCCTCACGGATGAACAGCGGCTGATCGTCGAGACGACGCGCGCCTTTGTCGAGAACGAGCTTTACCCGCACGAGGCGGAGGTTGAACGCACCGGCCTGCTGCGCCCGGAACTGATTGCCGAGCTGAAGGCCAAGGCCATCGAGGCCGGGCTCTACGCCGCCAACATGCCGGAAGAGGTCGGCGGCGCGGGGCTCGATACCGTGACATGGCTGCTCTACGAGAAGGAACTCGGCCGCGCGAATTACGCGTTGCACTGGACCTGCGTGGCGCGCCCCTCGAACATCCTTTGCGCGGGCACCGAGGAGCAGCGCGAAAAGTACCTCTATCCATGCATCCGCGGCGAGAAGTCCGACTGCCTGGCGATGACCGAGCCAGGCGCCGGCTCGGACTTGCGCGGCATGAAGGCAACCGCCGTGCAGGATGGCGACGACTGGGTGCTGAACGGCACCAAGCATTTCATCAGCCATGCCGACATCGCCGATTTCGCCATCGTCTTCATGGCCTCGGGCGAGGAGGAGACGCGGCGCGGCAAGCGCAAGAAGATCACCGCCTTCTTCGTCGACAAGGGCACCAAGGGCTTCAACGTGCGCGACGGCTACAGGAACGTCTCGCATCGCGGCTACACCAATTCGATACTCGAATTCGACGATTGCCGGCTGCCTTCAAGCCAGGTTCTGGGCGAAGTGCACAAGGGGTTCGAGGTCGCCAACAGCTGGCTCGGCGCGACCCGGCTGCAGGTCGGCGCGACCTGCCTCGGCCGGGCCGAGCGGGCGCTCGGCCACGCCATCGACTACGCCGCGCAGCGCGAGCAGTTCGGCCAGAGCATCGGCAAGTTCCAGGGCGTATCCTTCAAGCTCGCCGACATGGCCGTCGAGCTGAAGGCTGCCGAGCTGATGATCCTCGAGGCGGCGTGGAAATACGATGCCGGCACCGTCACCGACCAGGACATGGCGATGGCCAAGCTGAAGGCTACCGAGATGCTCGCCTTCGTCGCCGACGAGGCGATCCAGATCCATGGCGGCATGGGGCTGATGGACGAGCTGCCGCTTGAGCGTATCTGGCGCGATGCGCGCGTCGAGCGCATCTGGGAAGGCACCAGCGAGATTCAGCGCCACATCATCTCGCGCGCGCTGCTTCGGGCGGTCGGAGGCTAAGTCGCCGCAATGCCACCCGCGCCGCTTCGCGAGACCGACCTCTACCCGCCCGTCAAGCTGATGCTCGAAGGGCAGGGCTATGTCGTCAAGAGCGAGATCGGGGCGGCCGACATCGTTGCGGTACGCGGCGACGAGGAGCCGGTCATCGTCGAGCTGAAGACGAAATTCTCGCTGTCGCTGTTCCACCAGGCGGTGCAGCGGCAGGCCCTGACGGACACTGTCTATGTCGCCGTGCCGCGCGGCGAGGGGAAGCCTTTCATGAGTTCGCTCGCCGGCAACACGGCGCTCTGCCGCCGCCTGGGGCTGGGGCTGATCACGGTGCGCATGAGGGACGGTTTCGTCGAGATCCATTGCGATCCGGCAGCCTACAGACCGCGCCAGTCGAAGCCGCGCAAGGCGCGGCTGCTGCGCGAATTCGCCCGCCGCGTCGGCGACCCCAACAATGGCGGGGCGACGCGCGTCGGCCTGGTCACGGCCTACCGGCAGGACGCGCTGCTCTGCCTCAAGGTCCTGGAAGCGAGCGGCCCGACAAAGGCCGCGGAAGTGGCGCGGCAGGCGCGCGTAAAGCATGCCCGCCGCCTGATGGCAGACGATCATTACGGCTGGTTCGAGCGCGTCGCGACCGGCATCTACGACCTGACGCCGAAGGGCCGCATTGCCGTCACCGACTATGCGGCCGAACTCGAACGGCTCGACGCGGCGATCGAGCAGGCAACCGGCAACGACGGGACAGTGGACTTCAGATGAGCGGTACGCGCGACATTTCCCGGCTCTTGCGGCCGAAATCCATTGCCGTCATCGGCGGCGGCTTCTTCGCGCCCAATGTCGTCAAGCAATGCATCAAGATGGGCTTTGCCGGCCACATATGGCCGGTGCACCCGACGAAATCCGAGATCGAGGGCGTGGCGACCTTCGCTACGGTGGATGCGCTGCCCGGCGCGCCCGACGCAACCTTCATCGGCGTCAACCGGCACCTCACCATCGATATCGTGCGCTCGCTTGCCGAGCGCGGCGCCGGCGGCGCGATCTGCTTTGCCTCAGGCTTCCTCGAGGCCGGCGCCGATGATGCCGACGGGGCGCGGCTGCAGCAGGAACTGGTCAAGGCGGCCGGCGACATGCCGGTCATCGGGCCAAACTGCTACGGGCTGATCAATTATGCCGACGGCGCCCTGCTCTGGCCGGACCAGCATGGCGGCCGGCGGCTTGCGCCCGGCGAGCGCGGCGTTGCCATCATCACCCAGTCGTCGAACATCGCCTGCAACTTCACCATGCAGACGCGCGGCCTGCCGGTCGCTTTCCTGATGACGGCCGGCAACCAGGCGCAAACCGGCCTGTCGGAAATGGCGCTCGGGCTGATCGAGGACGAGCGCGTCTCGGCGCTCGGGCTGCACATCGAGGGTTTCGATTCCGTTGCCGGATTCGAGCGGCTGGCGGCGCGGGCGCGCGAACTGAAGAAGCCGATTGTCGCGATGAAGGTCGGCCGATCCGAGCAGGCGCGCACGGCGACGGTGTCGCATACGGCCTCGCTGGCCGGCTCCGACGCCGCTTCAGACGCTTTCCTGAAGCGTCTCGGCATCGCCCGCGTGGACGCCATCCCATCCTTCCTCGAGACCTTGAAGCTGCTGCATGTCGTCGGCCCGCTTTCCGGCCCGAAACTGTCCTCGATGAGCTGCTCGGGCGGCGAGGCGTCGGTGATGGCCGACAGCGCCGAGGGGCGGCGTGTCGGCTTTCCGAAGCTCGAGGCGGCGCACCACGCCCGCGTGAGGTCGACTCTGGGGCCTCTGGTGACCATCGCCAACCCGCTCGACTACCACACCTTCATCTGGAACGACGTGCCGGCGATGACCAAGGCCTTTTCGGCGATGGCGTCCGGCGGCTTCGACCTCAACATGCTGGTGCTCGATTTTCCGCGCTCGGACCGCTGCTCGGATGCCGACTGGTGGGGGGCGGTGACAGCCTTCGAGGCGGCACTTTCGGCCAATGGCGCGCGCGGCGCCATCGTCGCCTCGATGGGCGAGAACCTTGCGGAAGCCTATGCCGAGGGCCTGGTCGCAAAGGGCATCGTGCCGCTGCACGGCATTGTCGAGGCTTTCGACGCGGCCGAAGCCGCGTCCTTCATCGGCGAGGCCTGGGCGAAGGCCGACCGCGCCCCGGCCTCACCCTTGTGGAATGGTCGTATCGAAGGTTCCAATGGGGGAACTGACCAGCCGACACTGCCTGCCCGCCCCACCGAAGCCGCCGCCAAGGCGATGCTTGCCGGTTTAGGGTTGCCTGTACCGAAGGGCATCGAGGCCGGCTCCACCGACGAGGCGGTGGCCGCGGCGCACGAACTCGGCTTTCCGGTCGCCGTCAAGGCGCTCGGCCTGGCGCACAAGAGCGAGGCCGGAGCTGTCAGGCTGCATTTGCGCGACGAGGCGGCTGTTCGCGAGGCGGCACATGGCCTGATAGGGCTCGGCAGCGGGCTCTATGTCGAGCGCATGATTGCCAATAGTGTGGCCGAATTGATCGTCGGCGTGACGCGCGATCCGGTGTTCGGACCGGTGATGACGCTGGGCTCCGGCGGCGTGCTGGTCGAGCTGCTGCGCGACAGTGCGACACTGCTCCTGCCGGCAAGCCGCGCAGACATCGAAGCCACGCTGCGCGGCCTGAAGCTGTTTCCGCTGCTCGACGGCTATCGCGGTAGGCCGAAGGCGGATCTCGCCGCCACCATCGATGCGGTTGCGGGTATTTCCCGTTTCGTGCTTGCCCATGCAGATCGCATAGAGGAACTAGACATCAACCCGCTCATTGCGTGTGCTGAGGGCGAAGGCGCCTGGATCGCCGACGCGCTGCTGATTTTCACGGAGAATGCCCATGACTGACGTCGTCAAAACCCGCCGCGAAGGCGGTATCCTCGAGGTCACGCTCGACCGGCCGAAGGCCAACGCCATCGACCTGCAGACCTCGCGGCTGATGGGCGAGACCTTCAAGGCGTTCCGCGACGACCCGGAGTTGCGGGTCGCCATCGTGAAGACGGCGGGAGACAAGTTCTTCTCGGCCGGATGGGACCTCAAGGCGGCGGCCGGCGGCGACGCGGTCGACGGCGATTACGGCGTCGGCGGCTTTGCAGGCCTGCAGGAACTGCGCGACATGAACAAGCCGGTGATCGCCTGCGTCAACGGCATGGCGGTCGGCGGCGGCTTCGAACTGGCGCTGTCCTGCGACCTGATCTATGCGGCCGACGATGCGAGCTTCGCGCTGCCGGAAATCCGCGCCGGAACGCTGGCCGACGCGGCGACGCTGAAGTTGCCGAAGCGCATTCCCTACCACGTCGCCATGGACATGCTGCTGACGGGACGCTGGATGGACGTCGCCGAGGCGCATCGCTGGGGCCTGGTCAACGAGGTACTGCCGAAGGACAAGCTCGAGGAGCGCGTCTGGGAAGTTGCCCGACTGCTGGAATCGGGACCGCCGCTCGTCTTTGCCGCGATCAAGGAAGTGGCGCGGGCCGCCGAGGGCATGGCTTTCCAGGACGCGATGAACCGCATTACCAAGCGGCAGTTCCGCACCGTCGACGAACTGTACGGTTCCGAGGACGGCATGGAAGGCTTCCGCGCCTTCGCGGAAAAGCGAGACCCGGTCTGGAAGGGAAAGTGAAGGCCATGGCACAGGGGGCGTCATGACCGACTACACGAAGCTGATCGACGCCGAAACCTGGGCCTATATCGACCGCGTCAACGCCTTTTATCCGCCCGACACGGTCGACTACACCGTTGACCAGCAGCGTGCGGTGTACGACCGCATGTGCCGGGCGTTTCACGCCGGCTACCCAGCCGGCGTGACGGCCAGCGACGCGACGATCCCCACAGCGGCCACGGATATCCCGGTCCGCATCTACCGCAAGGCGGACAAGCCCGCGGCCTTGGTGCTCTACTTCCACGGCGGCGGCTTCATTCTCGGCGGGCTCGACAGCCATGACGATGTCTGCGCCGAGATCTGCGACCGCACCGACTTCAAGGTCGTTTCGGTCGACTATCGGCTGGCACCGGAACACGTCCACCCGGCAGCCTTCGAGGACGCACTGGCGGCCTATGAATGGTCAGCGGATGCTTACGGAATACCGATCGTGCTGTGCGGCGATTCCGCCGGCGGCAATCTCGCCGCCGCCGTCAGCCACGCGACGCGGGGCCACAAGGTCAGGCCAGCCGGGCAAGTTCTGATCTATCCGGGCCTCGGCGGCGACCGCAGCAGGGGCTCCTACGTGACGCATGCCGAGGCGCCGCAGCTGACGATGCGTGATCTCGAATTCTACAAGCATGTGCGCACTGGCGGCGTCGACCGCACGGGCGACATCACGCTGTCGCCGCTTGCCGACGCCGATTTCGCCAACCTGCCGCCGACGGTGCTCATCACTGCCGAATGCGACCCGCTGT
The DNA here is from genome assembly GCA_018823835.1 of Alphaproteobacteria bacterium. GTDB lineage: Bacteria > Pseudomonadota > Alphaproteobacteria > Rhizobiales > Rhizobiaceae > CAMYMG01. Next base: position 36,377 of record JAHJHT010000007.1, read on the forward strand.
CCTCTGACGGCGCGGCCTATGGAAGCCGTGTTGCGGAAGCGGGCGGGCGGGCGTATTGGCTCGAGGAGCCGGGCCTGGTGCATGGCTACCTGCGGGCGCGCCACAGCGTTGCACGGGCGCGCGCAAGTTTCACCCGCATCGTCGAGGCGGTCGGCGCGCTGGGCAGGCAGGAGTGGATCTGGTGAATATGACGGCAAATGCCTTTCCGGCAACGGGGTTCTCGGCCTTTCTGTTCGACATGGATGGCACCATCCTGACGTCCATCCTGGCGACCGAGCGGGTCTGGGCCGGCTGGATGCGTGGCCACGGGCTCGATGTGGCGGCCTTGCTGCCGACGATCCACGGGATGCGCGCCATCGATACGATGCGCCGTCTGGCGGTACCCGGCATGGATCCGGAAGTGGAGGCGCGCCGGCTGCTCGCGCTGGAGTTGGAGGATGTCGGCGGCATCGAAGCGATCCGGGGCGCGGCGGCCTTCCTCGCCTCGCTGCCGCAGGACCGCTGGGCCGTGGTCACCTCGGCACCGAAGGCGCTGGCGCTGAGGCGCATGGAGGCGGCAGGTCTGACCGCGCCGCCCGTCATCGTGACGGCCGAGGATGTTTCGCGGGGCAAGCCGGCGCCCGACTGTTTCCTGCTCGGCGCGGAGCGCCTCCGCGTCACGGCAGAGTCCTGCCTGATTTTCGAGGACGCACCGGCCGGGATCGCCGCCGCGGAGGCCGCCGGCGCGCGCGTCATGGTGGTGACCGCGACCCATGACGACAAGTCCGGAGCGGGCCATGCAGCTATCGAGAGCTACGAGTCCATAGCCGCGATGACGGATGCCGCGGGCGCCCTGCACGTTCGCGCGCGGTCATAGTCAGCTCAGGAAAGGCTTCGCCTTCATCGTAGCCGGGACCGGCACGCCGAGGCGTTTGAGAATGGTCGGTGCCAGCTGCAACTGGTCGAGCAGCGTTTCGGCCGCCGGTCCCTTGCCCTTGCCGAAATAATAGAGCGCGAAATCCTGCATCTCGTCGTCGTGGCCGCCGTGGTGGCCGCGGTCGGTCTGGCCGTGGTCGGCGGTCACCATGACCTCGTAGCCATTGTCCAGCCAGCGCGGCAGGTAGGCGGCCAGCATGGCGTCCATGACGGCCAGCGCGTGGTCCATCTCGCCGCAGTCATGGCCGAAGCGGTGGCCCATCGAGTCCAGCGTGCAGGTGTGCAGGATGCCGTAATCGATGCCGTGCCGCTCGGCCAGCATGGTCAGCGTGGCGAACAGGTCGACATCGGACGGCGTCATCTGGTTGGCGTGGCCGTAGCCGGTCATGGTGTGGAAGCGGCCATGCGTGATCGGCCCGCCGGGCTCGTCATATTCGATGTCGCGCACCATGTCGAAAGGATAGCGGTTGAAGAATTCCGACCAGTAGGAATGGGTCACCGCGCCGGTCTTGCCACCGGCCTTCACCACTTCCGAGAAGACGTCGGGCTGGGCGACGCGGAAGCGCACCTCGTTGGACAGTATGCCGTGCGCCTGCGGTGCCACGCCGGTGTGGATCGAGGCGTAGCAGCAGGCCGAGGTAGAAGGCAGGACGGAGCGCATCTTCCAGGCGCGCGCGTCGCCCGACTGCACCCAGCCCTCCAGATTGCCCATGAACTTCTTCCAGTTGCGCCAGGGCAACCCGTCGAGGACGATGAGCAGGAGTTTTGTCTTGAGCGCCATGTTTCCGATCCGGAAGTTTCGGACGCCGACAGGTTCTGTCGCAGTCCGCTTCTAACCAAGAAAATCCCCGCCACGGTATACCGCGGCGGGGATCATTATCGACGTCCAGTCAGGCTCAGGCGGTGAGCCAGCACTCGCAGAGCGCGTAGCCGTCCATCATCTCGCCCTGCGGGTTGGCAACCCAGCCGGCAACCTTCTTGGAATCCACCGCATCGATGAACTGGTTGAAGAACGGCACGATCGTGCCGCCTTCGTCACGCACCATCATGCCCATGTCGTGGTAGATGGACTTACGCTTGTCCTGGTCGAGCTCGCCGGCGGCTGCACGCAGCATGGCGTCGAACTCCGGCCGCTTGAAGCGGGTGTCGTTCCAGTCGGCGGTCGAAGCGAGCGCGGTCGCGTACATCTGCGACTGCGTGGCGCGGCCACCCCAGTAGGACAGCGAGAAGGGCTGCTTGTTCCAGACTTCCGACCAGTAGCCGTCACCAGGCTCGCGCTTGATCTCGATCTTGATGCCGGCCTTGGCGCAGCTCTGCTGGTAGAGCTGGGCAGCGTCGACCGCGCCCGGGAAGGCAACGTCGGAGGTGCGCAGCAGGATCGAGCCGGAGTGGCCGGACTTCTTGTAGTGCTCTGCGGCCTTTTCCGGGTCGAATGTGCGCTGCTCGATGTCGTCGGGGAACAGCGGGTAGGCCGAGTTGATCGGGAAGTCGTTGCCGATCGTGCCGTAGCCCTGCAGGATCTTGTCGAGCAGTTCCTCGCGGTCCATGGCCAGCTTCAGCGCCATACGCAGGTCGTTATTGTCGAAGGGCGCGGTGTCGCAGAACATGTTGAACGGATAGAAGCCGCGGCCCGAAGTCGCTTCGACCGAGACGCCGGGGACGCGCTTGACGAGGTCGACGACCTTCGGCTCGATGCGGTTGATCATGTTGACCTGGCCGCCCTGCAGGGCCGAAAGGCGCGCAGTCGCGTCGTTGATCACGACGATTTCCACCTGGTCGGCATGGCCGAGCTTGTCGCCCAGCCAGTAGTTGGCAAAACGCTCGCCGCCATGGCGCACGCCGGGTTCGTTGACGGTGACCTTGTAGGGGCCAGCGCTGATGCCGGCGTTCGGATCGTCCTTGCCGCCATTGGGCTGGATGATCAGGTGATAGTCAGCCATCAGGTAGGGGAAGTCGGCATCCGGCTCGGCCAGGGTCACGGTGACCTCCTTGCCGCTCGTCTTGACGCCCTTGATGTTCTTCAGGATGCCCAGCGCGCCGGACTTGGAGTTCTCGTCCGCATGACGCTCGATCGTCGCGGCCACGTCCTCGGCGGTGACGGTCTTGCCATTGTGGAACTCGATGCCGTCGCGAACCTTGATGGTCCAGGTCGTGGCATCGCCCGACGAGCCGATTTCCTCGGCGATCAGGTTTTCCAGCCCGCCGTCCGGCTTCAGCCGGTTCAGGTACTCGCCCCACTGCTTGCCGAAGCTGAACATGACCTGGCTGAGGATCAGCGCCGGGTCCATGCTGTTGGTGGACTCGCCGCCCTGCAGGCCGGCACGCATGATGCCGCCCCTGACGGGCGTCTGGGCCTGGGCTGCGCCGGAGAGCAGCGTGTTGGCGAAGGCTGCCGAGGCGCCGAGCGCTGCGGCCCGGCCGAGGAAATCACGCCGAGACATGCGTCCGGCAACGGTCAATCGGCTTAGGAATTCGAGTTCGGTGGTCATATTCTGCAACTCCCATTGTTGTTGGTTGGCCATCGTGAGCCAGGCTCGTGACGGCTGTTTGACTAGGACAGTGACGGATCAGTTTCCGGCACTCTCCATTCTGCGGCCCTTGATGGCCTTCTCCAGCCAGCCGATCTCCATTTCCGGTACGGAGGAGAGCAGCAGGTCGGTGTAATCGTCGAAAGGCGGCGCCAGAACCTTGCTTTTGGGTCCGTAGCGCACGACCTCGCCACGATACATGACCGCGATGGAATCGGCGATCGATTTCACCGTCGCCAGGTCGTGGGTGATGAAAAGATAGGCTACGCCTTCCTCCTTCTGCAGGCCGAGAAGCAGCTTGAGAATGCCGTTTGCCACGAGCGGATCGAGCGCCGAGGTGACCTCGTCGCAGATGATCAGCTTGGGCTTGGCGGCGAGCGACCTGGCAATGCAGACACGCTGCTTCTGGCCGCCGGAAAGCTCTGCCGGGTAGCGATCGCTGAAGCCCTTGCCCATCTCGATCTTGTCGAGCAGTTCGGCGATGCGTCGGTCGCGCTCGGCGCCGCGCATGTTGAAATAGAACTCCAGCGGCCGGCCGATGATGGTGCCGACGGTCTGACGCGGATTCATCGCCACATCGGCCATCTGGTAGATCATCTGCAACTGCCGCAGGTCTTCCTTCGGGCGGTTGGCCAGCCGGTTGGCGAGCGGCCTGCCGTCAAAATCGACCGTGCCCTGTTCGGGCGGCAGGAGGCCGGTGATGGCACGCGCCAGGGTCGACTTGCCGGAGCCGGATTCGCCGACCACGGCCAGCGTCTGGCCCGGAAAAATATCGACCGAGACGTCCTTCAAGACCTTCGGACCGCCGCGGCCATAGGCGGCCGTGACGTTCTTGACGGAGAGAAACGGCGCTTCGCCCGGCTGCTGCTCGTCATGCGTGATCTCGTGCACGGAAACCAGCGCGTTGGTGTATTCCTGACGCGGTTCCTTGATGATCTGCTGGGTGCCACCCCACTCGACCAGCCGGCCGTGCCTGAGCACCATGATCTCGTCCGAGACCTGGGCGACGACGGCAAGGTCATGCGTGATGTAGAGCGCGGCGACGCCGGTATCGCGGATCGCATCCTTGATCGCCGCCAGAACGTCGATCTGGGTGGTCACGTCGAGCGCGGTTGTCGGCTCGTCGAAGACGATCAGGTCCGGCTCCGAGCAGAGAGCCATCGCCGTCATGACGCGCTGCAACTGGCCGCCCGAAACCTGGTGAGGATAGCGCTCGCCGATGTTTTCAGGATCGGGCAGGCTGAGCTTGCGGAACAGTTCGACGGCGCGCTTCTCGGCCTGGGCGCGCGTGCCCGTGCCATGTTCCAGCGACGCCTCTATCACCTGATCCATCAGTTTGTGGGCGGGATTGAAAGCTGCCGCGGCCGATTGCGCGACATAGCAGACCTCCTTGCCGCGCAGCTTTCGGATGCCGCGCTTGCCGGCCTTCATGATGTCTCGGCCGTTGAGCATGACCTCGCCGCCGGTGATGCGAACGCCACCGCGGCCGTAACCCATGGCCGACAGGCCGATGGTCGACTTGCCGGCCCCGGATTCACCGATCAGACCGAGCACCTTGCCGCGCTTGAGCGACAGCGAGACATCGTGAACCAGGACGATGTTCTTCGGCGCCTCGCCGGGCGGGAAGACCGTCGCCTCGATGCGAAGCTTGCGGATGTCGAGCAGGGGGTCCTGCTTCTTTGCTGCCTCGGCCATTATCCGCGCCCTCCCTTCAGGCTGGTGGTGCGGTTCAGGATCCAGTCTGCGACCAGGTTGACCGAGATGGCAAGCGCGGCAATCGCTGCGGCCGGGATGAGGGCTGCGGGAATGCCGAACACGATGCCATCCTTGTTTTCCTTGACCATGCCGCCCCAGTCCGCGTCCGGCGGCTGGACGCCAAGGCCGAGGAATGAGAGGGCCGAGAGGAACAGCACGGCGTAGATGAAGCGCAGGCCGAGCTCGGAGATCAGCGGCGAAAGGGCATTGGGAAGAATCTCGCGGAAGATGATCCAGACCGTGCCTTCGCCGCGCAGCTTGGCAGCCTCGACGAAGTCCATCACGTTGATGTCGACGGCGACCGCGCGCGACAGCCGGTAGACGCGCGTCGAGTCGAGCAGGCCCATGACCATGATGAGCGTGACCAGCGTGGTCGGCAGCACCGACAGCACGACGAGGCCGAAGATCAGTGTCGGGATCGCCATCAGGAGATCGACGAAGCGCGACATCAGTGTGTCGAACCAGCCGCCGAGCACGGCGGCCGTGAAGCCGAGGATCGAGCCCAGCGAGAAGGACAGCGCGGTTGCAAGCACCGCGACGAAGATCGTGACGCGGGCGCCGTAGATCATGCGCGACAGGAGATCGCGGCCGAGATTGTCGGTGCCGAGCAGGTAGCTCGACGAGGCTGGTTCCCAGACATCGCCAACGATCTGCCCGTTGCCGTAAGGGGCAATCAGCGGCGCGAATATCGCGGCAAACAGGAACATGGCGGTCAGGACGAGCCCGACCAGCGCCGGGATGGGTATACGTCGGATGTTCAGCATGGCGCGCCCCTACTTCGGATGCCGGAGGCGCGGATTGGCGACGATCGCCCCGATATCCGCAACGATGTTGAGGGTGATGTAGACGGCGGCGAAGATCAGGCCGACGGCCTGCACGACCGGCACATCGCGCTTGGAGACGTGGTCGACGAGATATTGTCCCATGCCGGGATAGACGAAGATCACCTCGACGACGACCACGCCGACGATGAGGAAGGCGAGGTTGAGCATGACGACGTTGATGATCGGCGCGATGGCGTTCGGGAAGGCGTGCCGGCGGATGACGTCGATTGCCGACAGGCCTTTCAGTTCGGCCGTCTCGATATAGGCCGACTGCATGACGTTGAGGATGGCGGCGCGCGTCATGCGCATCATGTGGGCGAGCACGACCAGCGTCAGCACGGCGGCCGGCAAGGCGATGGCCTGCATGCGGTCCATGAAGGGCATGCCGTCATAGACGGTCGAGATGCCCGGGAAGATCTGCCATTTGACGGCGAAGAAATAGACCAGGAGATAGCCGATGAAGAATTCCGGGAATGAGGTGGAAGCGAGCGCCAGGCCGGAAATCAGCTTGTCGACCCAGCCGTTGCGGTAGCGCACGGCGAGCAGGCCAAGCCCGATGGCCAGCGGGATGGATACCGCCGCGGCCCAGAAAGCGAGGAACAGCGTGTTCCACAGCCTGCCGCTGATCGAGGTGGCGATGTCCTGCCCGCTGGACAGTGCCGTGCCGAGATCGCCGGTGAGAATGCCGCCGAGCCAGTTGAAGTAGCGGACATAGGCGGGGTCATTGAGGCCGAGTTCGGCGCGCAGATTGGCGAGCGACTCGGGCGTCGCCGACTGGCCGAGGATGGACTGGGCGACGTCGCCGGGCAGGATCTGCGTGCCGGCAAAGATCAGGACCGAAACGGCCAGGAGGAGAAGGATACCCAGCGCGATGCGCTGGGCAATCAGTTTCAGGATCGGTGATGACATGTCCGCGGCGCCGATCAGGCTTCAAGCCAGCACTTGGCAAGTGCGTAACCGTTCATCAGTTCCTGGTGCGGGTCGTCGACCCAGCCGCCGACGCCGTCGCCGGTGGCGTCGATGAAGTCGTTGAACATCGGCAGGATCAGGCCGCCCTCGTCGCGCACGATCACCGCCATGTCGCGGTACAGGGCCTTGCGCTTCTCGTTGTCGAGTTCGGCGCGGGCGGCGATCACCATCTTGTCGAAGTCGGGGCGCAGGAAGCGGGTGTCGTTCCAGTCGGCGGTCGAAAGATAGGCGGTCGAGTACATCTGATCCTGTGTCGAACGGCCGCCCCAGTATGAGGTGCAGAAGGGCTGCTTGTTCCAGACTTCCGACCAGTAGCCGTCGCCGGGCTCGCGCTTGACCTCGACCTTGATGCCGGCCTTGGCGCAGCTCTGCTGGTAGAGCTGGGCGGCGTCAACGGCGCCGGGAAAGGCGACGTCGGAGGTGCGCAGCAGCACCGTGCCGTCATGGCCCGACTTCTTGTAATGGAAGGCCGCCTTCTCGGGGTCGAAGGTGCGCTGCTCGATATCGTCCGAAAACAGCGGGTAGGCGGAGTTGATCGGGAAGTCGTTTCCGACGGTGCCGTAGCCGCGCAAGATCTTGTCGACCATCTCTTCGCGGTCCATGGCGAGCTTCAGCGCCATGCGCAGGTCATTGTTGTCGAAGGGCGCCGTGTTGCAATGAGCAATGAAGACGTAGTGGCCGGGGCCCGAATGGTTGCGGATGGTGACACCCGGCAGGCGCTTGATCAGGTCGACGATCTTTGGCTCGACCCGGTTGATCATGTTGACCTGGCCGCCCTGCAGCGCGGCCGTGCGCGCCGTCGCGTCATTGATGACGATGATCTCGACCTGGTCGGCATGGCCCATCTTGTCGCCCTGCCAGTAGTTGGCAAAGCGCTCGCCGCCATGCCGCACGCCGGGCTCATTGACTGCAATCTTGTAGGGCCCGGCACCGATGCCGGCGTCGGCGCCGTCCTTGCCGCCGTTCGGCTGGACGACCAGATGGTAGTCGCTGAGCAGGTAGGGCAGGTCGGCATTGGGCTCCTTGAGCGTGATTACGACTTCCCTGCCGCTCGCCTTGAGGCTCTCGATGCCCTTCATGTAGCCGAGCGCGCCGGATTTCGAATTCTCGTCGGAGTGGCGCTCGAGTGTCGCAACCACGTCTTCCGGCGTTACCGTCTTGCCGTTGTGGAACTCGATGCCGTCGCGGATCTTCAGCGTCCATACCTTGGCATCGTCGGACGAGCCGATTTCTTCGGCAATGCGCGGCTCGAGGTCGCCCTCGGGCGACAGCTCGACGATCATTTCGCCCCACATCTTGCCGAAGGCGAAGGGCACCTGCGTCATGAACAGTGCCGGGTCGAGGCTGTTGGTGGATTCGCCGCCGACCAGGCCGGCCTTGAGAATGCCGCCCTTGACCGGGCCCTCTGCCCGCGCTGCGCCTGCAAGCAGGGAATTGGCGAAGGTCGCTGAAACACCGAGCGCGGTGGCGCGGCCAAGGAATTCACGCCTGCTGAGTCGGCCCTGGGCGACGCGGCGGCTCAGGAAATCCAGTTCGTTTGACATGACAGGTTCCTCACTCTGCGGTTTCGACCTTCGGCCGTTCTTGTTTTTATGCTGGTCTGAATATTGACCGGAATGGAGCGACGTCCGCAAGGCGGATTGCGACATGCCGTGGCGTAAATCAAATTCCGCCATGGCCCAATGGAGGTCTGGTCAGATGAAGCCGCGGGGGGCGGTTTCGTCGAAGTCCCGCTCGAAGACGAGCCGGGATCCTTCACGCGCGACAATGCGGCCGCGCAGATGGAAGCTTGTCGCATCCGAGGTCATTTCGGTCAAGGTTTCGGTCGATACCGACCAGCCATCCCGCGACAGCGTCTGCGTCCAGCGCGTGCTGCCATGCGCCGAGAGAGGGTCGTCCGGATCGATCGTCCAACTCTCCTCGGCGGTGCCACCCGATACGAGGCCATGGTCGAGATCGCGCACCTCGCCGAAGTCGTCGACGATATCGAGCCGCACGCGTCCATCCGCCGTCCGCTTGACCGTGCGGCTGTTCGTAGATGGCCGCAGCGTCTCGATCTTCCAGGGCGTGGCGGCTTCGGGCTCGGCGAAGCTCCATTCGTCGCCTTGCCCCGACGGGCGCACCGGCAGGTCGATGGCGCCTTCCGCCAGCGTCAGCGCGACGGGTTCGGGCGATGGCCAGACCAGAGGCCAGTAGGTCGAGGAGATCGCGACACGCAGGCGGTTGCCGGGTTTGACCGAGTAGGCGATGTCGTCGAGCTGCAACACGACCTGTATCGGTTCGCCGGGAACCACATTGCGCGGGAATTGGTGGCTGTCGCGGTGGCAGAGGTTGAGCACGCCATAGGTGATGCGGGTCGAGGCGCCGTCGGGCTGCACGTCGCAAAGCCGCACCGCGACCATGGCGCGCGGTCGGTCGGCCGAGAGCGTCAGGCTGATCACCGGCGCACCGACGATGTCGAGCGGGGCGTCGAGCGGTTCGCTGTCGAAGCAGGCAGATTGTTCGTCGTCGATGCGCTGGTCCCCCGGCAATTCCGGGCCGAGCCAGATGGCACAATATTCACCCCCGGCCAGGCCGCAATCCTGCGGCGAGGCGATGATCGTGGGGGGCATGGGCGTCGCATCCGCGGCGAGCCGGTTGCCGGCGCCGAGCGCGAGTCGGAGCGGTGCGCGGTCCGGCACCGGCCAGACCGGCTCGGCGATCCAGCGACCGGGCCGCTTCTCGTACCAGTCGCGCGGCGGTTCGGAGTCCATGACGTAGAGCCGCATGGCCGGGTCGTTCTCGACGCCGGTTTCGATATCCTTCAGCCAGTGGTCCCACCAGCGCAGCGCCTCCTGCAGGAAACCGATTGCCGGCTTCGGTACGGCGAAATGCGGGTATTTGTGGATCCAGGGTCCGACGATGCCCTTGGCCGGCGCATCGATGCCGGCAACCAGCCGCGAGACGGCGTTCTTGTAGCCGTCGCCCCAGCCACCGATGGCCAGCGGCGCGGCCTTGATGGCGGAAAAATCCTCGCAGACCGAGCCGCGTTTCCAGTAGGCGTCGCGGGTCTGGTGGCTTAGCCAGACGGCGGGCAGGAATGGTTCGTGCTCCAGCCGCTCGAGCCACATGGCGCGCCATTTGTCGCCGACGATCGCCGGGTCCGGAGGGCGCGAGGAATAGGACAGCATCGTTGCGCCCCAGCCCATGTTCTCGTTGAGCAGCAGGCCGCCCTTGTAGTGGATGTCGTCGGCGTAGCGGTCGTCGGTCGAACAGAGCGTGATGATCGCCTTCAGTGCAGCCGGGCCCTTTGCAGCGACCTGCAGCGCGTTGAAGCCGCCCCAGGAAATCCCCATCATGCCCACCTTGCCGCTGCACCAGGGCTGTGCAGCCGCCCAGGCAATGACGTCGCAGGCGTCCTGCAATTCCTGCTCCGAGTACTCGTCCTCCATCAGCCCGTCGGAATCGCCGTTTCCGCGCATGTCGACACGCAGGCAGGCATAGCCGTGGCCGGCGAAGTACGGATGGGTCAGGCTATCGCGCGCCGTCGTGCCATCGCGCTTTCGGTAGGGCAGGTGCTCGAGGATGGCCGGCACCGGATCCTGGTCGGCATCGACAGGCATCCAGACCCGTGCGGACAGCCGACAGCCGTCGGGCATGACGATTCCCATGTCGGGAAATTCGAGGGGTTGTCGCGGAAAGTCGGTGACGGTCTTCATGCGGGCCACGTTGCATCGGCACGAGGCCCTGCGTCCAGACGGAATCCGAGCATGGGCGCGCCGCTTGCTGCCTCAGTTCAGCGGAATGTCGTTGTCGGTCTTGCTGTCCTGGTAGGTCGCCGACAGCTCGTCATAGCGCTTCGAAATCGCGGCGATGCGGGCTTCGAGCCTCGACCGGTCCGGTTCCTGAAGGTCGCGCACCAGCCTGCGGATGCCGAAGCTCTTCCAGTAAGCGTTCTCCGCCCGGTAGCCGCCAGGATCGAGCGTGAAGACCTCCTTCAGGATATTCAGGTCGTGCGGGATGGCGAAGCTGTCGCGCGAATCCTCGTGGCTGAACAGATAGAAGAAGTTGTCGAAGCCGGTCCAGGTGATGGCCGATAGGCAGAGCGAGCAGGGCTCGTGCGTGGCGAGAAAGATGCAGTCGCGCGTCTCCGGGCGGTCGGCCTTGGGCATCTCGTAGAAGCGCTTCAGGCAATGGATTTCGCCGTGCCACAGCGGGTTCTCGGTCTCGTTGTTGGTTTCGGCGAGCACCAGCGAGCGGTCGTCCTTGCGCAGGATCGCCGCGCCGAACAGCTTGTTGCCATGCGCCACCCCTTCGGCCGTCTTCGGCACGATGTCCTGTTCGATGACATCGAGCAGGCGGTCGATCAGCGACACTTCGGCCATCGTCAGAGGCTCCCGGGGAGACGGATTTCATAGGGCTCGGAGAAGACGTGCTCCTCGAGGTTCACGCCGTCGCCGCCGCGGTCGACGACAAGAAAATCCTGCGGCTCGCCGATGACCGTCAGGACGCCGTGCCACAGGTTGCGCGGATAGTTTACGCCCTGTCCCGGCGCGGTGACGAAGGCATGCGGCTCGCCCGGCTTGCCCGCCTCGTCATGGCAGACGACGACGATGAATGGCTGCGCCGACAGCGGCATGAAGGCCTGGCTGCCGAGCGGATGGCGCTCGACCATACGCAGCGCAAGGGGGAGCCGATAAGGCTGGCCCTGGAAGATGTTGATCAGCACGTGGCCGTCGGGGCCCGCCGCCTCGGGGCGCGCCAGCGCGTGGAAGCGCTCGGTCATGCCGCCATTGATAGGATAGTGCAGGCCGCCTTCGGTATCGATGACGTCGCCGAATTCGGCGAACTTCTCGCGGGTCAGCGGCCGGGCGGTGATGACGCGGGACGGTGAGCCCATGTCAGCCGCCGAACCGCTGGACCGGCGCGCCGAGCTTCATGTGGCGGTTGACGTCCTTGTAGAGCAGATAGCGGAATTTTCCGGGGCCGCCGGCGTAGCAGGCCTGCGGGCAGAAGGCGCGCAGCCACATGTAGTCGCCGGCCTCGACTTCGACCCAGTCCTGGTTCAGCCGGTAGACCGCCTTGCCCTCCAGCACGTAGAGGCCGTGCTCCATGACATGAGTCTCGGCAAAGGGGATCGTGCCTCCGGGCTCGAAGGTGACGATGTTGACGTGCATATCGTGGCGCAGATCGTCCGGATCGACGAAGCGCGTCGTCGCCCAGCGTCCCGCGGTGCCCGGCATCGACAGGGGGATGATGTCCTGCTCGTTGTGGAACACCGGCTCCGGCACGTCGAGGCGGTCGACGCGGTCGTAGATCTTGCGGATCCAGTGGAAGCGGGCGTGCGCGGCACCATCATTGCGCAGGGTCCAGCCGCATGACGGCGGCAGGTAGGCATAGCCGCCAGGCTGCAGGCGGTGGGCCTCACCGCCGAGCGTCACGGTGACTTCGCCCTCCATGACGAACAGCACGCCTTCGGCACCGGCGTCCGGTTCCGGCCGAACGCTGCCACCGCCCGGCGCGACCTCCATGACGTATTGCGCAAAGCTCTCGGCGAAGCCCGAGAGCGGACGCGACAGGATCCAGGCGCGCGTGCCGTCCCAGAAGGGCAGGGCGCTGGTCACGATGTCGCCCATCACCCCCTTGGGAATGACGACATAAGCTTCGGTGAACACGGCGCGGCCAGTCAGAAGCTGTGTCTGCGGCGGGTGACCGCCTTGCGGTGCGATGTACTGGGGACCGGCCATCTGATCTTTCCTAGGAAGGCAGCATGTCTGTGAGCCTGAGCCTTGCGATGCGCTCGACCTGGCGGCAGGCGGTGTCGAATTCGGTGGCGCGGTCGTTGCCAATGCGCGTCTCGAAGGCGGCGAGGATGTCGTCCTTGGTCTTTCCCTTGACCGCGATGATGAAGGGAAAACCGAAGCGCTCGACATAGGTCGCGTTGAGGTCAGTGAAGCGGCGGCGCTCCTCGTCGGTCAGCGCGTCGAGGCCGGCGGAGGCCTGTTCGCTCGTCGATTCAGGCGTCAGGCGCCTTGCTGCCGCCAGCTTGCCGGCAAGATCGGGATGCGCGTTGAGTACGTCGAGGCGCTCGGCCTCGCTGGCCGAACGGAATATCCGCGCCAGCGCGTTGTGCAACCCGCCGGCCGTGTCGTGCGCTGCGCCCAGCTCCAGCCGGTAGGCCCGCTCGGCGATCCAGGGCGAATGCTCGAAGACGCTGCCGAAGCGCCGCACGAACTCGTCTTCCGGCATGCGCGAGGGGCGCAGTTCCGGCGCGCGGTAGGGATGGTGCTTCTGCCAGTGGCGGGCGATGTCGATGCGGCGCGGCAGCCAGACCTTCTCGTGGCCCTTCACGTATTCGATGAAACGCTTGAGCGCAGCCGCGCGGCCCGGTCGACCGACCAGCCGGCAGTGCAGCCCGATGCTCATCATGCCCGGCCGACCTGACTTGCCCTCGGCGTAGAGCGTGTCGAAGCTGTCCTTCAGATAGGCGAAGAACTGGTCGCCGGAATTGAAGCCCTGCGGCGTCGCGAAGCGCATGTCGTTGGCATCGAGCGTATAAGGAATAATCAGCTGCGGCGGGATCTCGTTGCCGTGGCCGTCATGGTCGAGCCAGTAAGGCAGCTCGTCGTCATAGGTATCCGAGACATAGGCGAAGCCGCCTTCGGCCGCCGCCAGCCGAACCGTGTTGATGGAGGCGCGGCCGGTGTACCAGCCAGTCGGCCGCTCGCCGGTCACCTCGCGGTGCAGGCTGATCGCCTCTTCCATGTCGCGCGCCTCGTCGGCGGCCGAATGGTCGCGGTAGTCGATCCATTTCAGGCCGTGCGAGGCGATCTCCCAGCCGGCTTCCTGCATCGCCGCAACCTGGTCGGGGGAGCGGGCAAGCGCGGTTGCGACGCCATAGACGGTGACCGGAACATCGGCGCCTGTGAACATGCGGTGCAGCCGCCAGAAGCCGGCGCGGGCGCCATATTCGTAGATCGATTCCATGTTCCAGTGGCGCATGCCGGGCCAGGGCGCCGCGCCGACCACTTCGGACAGGAAGGCTTCCGAGGCCTGGTCGCCATGCAGGATGGAATTCTCGCCGCCCTCCTCATAGTTGACGACGAACTGCACGGCGACACGCGCACCGCCCGGCCAATGCGGATCGGGCGGGGTGCGCCCATAGCCACGCATGTCTCGGTAGTAACGCATATTCCTCCGTCGCCGGCTCGGGCCGGTCTCTCGATTTTCGAGGATAGTCGTGGGACAGGGGAAAGAATTCCCCCGAAATTTTTGAAAGTCTTTTTGTGGCGCTCGGCTTCACCCGGACTTATGCATGGCCTTTAATTGACGCACAATCGTGCATTGACGGAACAAGGGAGGACCTGCCGAATGTCGAATGCAGGGGGCGGACGCCTGACGACCCACGTTCTCGATACCGCTTCCGGCCTGCCTGCGGCGGGCCTCGGGATCGAGCTGTTCCGCCTTTCGGGCGGCGAGCGCACGCATCTGAAGACGGTCGTCACCAATGCCGACGGGCGTTGCGATGCCCCGCTTCTCGAGGGCGACCACTTCGAAACCGGCGAATACGAGCTGGTCTTTGCCGCCGGCAACTATCTGCGCGGCCAGGGCGCCGAGTTGCCCGAGCCCGCCTTCCTCGACATCATCCCGATCCGCTTCGGCATGGCCGAGGCGCGCCACTATCATGTACCGCTGCTCGTTTCGCCCTACGGCTATTCGACCTACCGGGGAAGCTAGAGCCATGGCCAAGCCAAAGACACGCAACGAACTGCGCTTCATCCTGAACGGCGAGGACGTGGCGCTGTCGTCGGCTGCGCCGGACGAGACGCTGCTCGACTATCTGAGGCTTCGCCGCTCGCTGCGCGGCACCAAGGAAGGCTGCGCGGAAGGCGACTGCGGGGCCTGCACCGTGCTGGTCGGCAGGCTGTCGGGCGGCAGGCTGGTCTACGAGAGCGTCAATGCCTGCATCCGCTTCATGGGTTCGCTCGACGCCTGTCACGTCGTCACCATCGAGCATCTGCGCGGCACGGACGGTGGACTTCATCCCGTGCAGCAGGCGATGGTCGATTTCCACGGCTCACAATGCGGCTTCTGCACGCCGGGCTTCGTCATGTCGCTCTACGCGCTGTGGATGAAGTCGCCCGATCCGTCGGACGCGGCCATCGAAAAGGCGCTGCAGGGAAACCTCTGCCGTTGTACCGGCTACGAGGCGATCATGCGCGCTGCGCGCGCCATCTCGAGCTACGGCAAGGCGGCGAAGGACCCGCTCGCCACCGAGCGCAAGGCAATCAGCGCGCGGCTTGCAGCACTCGACGACGGGTCGCGTGTCGACATAGGTGCAGGCGCCGACCGGCTGGTCGTGCCGGCGGATGCCGACGATTTCGCCAAGATCCTCAACGACCATCCGGAGGCCACCATCGTCGCCGGTTCGACCGATGTCGGGCTCTGGGTCACCAAGCACATGCGCCGCATTTCGCCGGCCGTCTTTATCGGCAATCTCGACGGCCTCTGCGGCCTCTCGGAGGAGAGCGGCGTCATCAGCATCGGCGCCGGCGTAACCTATACCGACGCCTTCGCCATGCTGTCGAAGCGCATCCCCGCGCTCGGGCCGCTGTTCGACCGCATCGGCGGCGACCAGGTGCGCAACATGGGCACGATCGGCGGCAATATCGCCAACGGCTCGCCGATCGGCGACACCCCGCCACCGCTGATCGCGCTGGGCGCCAGCCTGACGCTCAGGCGCGGCAAGAAGCGGCGAACGATCCCGCTCGAGAAATACTTCATCGCCTATGGCAAGCAGGACCGGAAGCCCGGCGAGTTCGTCGAGGCCGTTCACGTTCCGGTGCCGGCAAAGAGGGTGCATTTTGCCGTCTACAAGATTACCAAGCGGCGCGACGAGGACATCACCGCCGTGCTCGGCGCCTTCCACCTGACGCTGGCGAACAACGGCACGGTCGGCGCGATCCGCATTGCCTATGGCGGCATGGCGGCGACGCCGAAGCGGGCGAGCGCCGTCGAGGCAGCGCTCGTCGGCAAGCCGTGGACGGAAGCCACCGTCGAAGCGGCGATTGGCGCCTACGACGTCGATTTTTCGCCACTGACCGACATGCGCGCCTCGGCCGAGTACCGCTCGCTCGCAGCAAAAAACCTGCTCAGGCGCTTCTTCGTCGAGACCACCGGCACCAAGGCGCCGGTCCAGGTCTCCAGAAGCGTTGCGGCGTGAGGGCATGGCCATGAACAAGCACGCTGCACCCGACCTCAAGGCCAGCAAGATCCACGGCGGCGTCGCCACCGACCAGCGCCACGATTCCGCGCACAAGCATGTCTCCGGGCAGGCGGTCTATATCGACGACATGCCGGAGCCGGCCGGCACGCTGCATGGCTGCCTCGGCCTGTCGACGGTAGCGCACGGCACCATCAGGAAGATGGACCTGTCGGCGGTGCGTTCGGCGCCGGGCGTCGTCGACGTGTTGACCGGCCATGACATGCCGGGGGTCAACGACATTTCGCCCACCGGCCGCCACGACGAGCCGGTGCTGACGACAGACACAGTTCAGTTCTTCGGCCAGCCGATCTTCTGCGTAATCGCCGAGACGCGCGAGCAGGCTCGCCGCGCCTGCGGCCTCGCCAGGGTGGAATACAAGGAAAAGCCGGCAATCATCGACGTGGCCGGTCTCGATCCCACCAAGGCAAAGCAGGTGACGGCACCGCTGACGCTGAAGCGCGGCGACGCAGCCAAGGCCATCGCCAAGGCGCCGCGCCGGCTGAAGGGCCGCATGCGGCTCGGCGGTCAGGACCATTTCTACCTCGAGGGCCAGATCGCCTTCGCCATCCCCGGCGAAGACCATGACGTCACCGTCTACTCCTCGACGCAGCATCCGAGCGAGGTGCAGCACATGGTCAGCCACGTGCTGGGCGTGCCGAGCCACGCGGTGACGGTCGAGATCCGTCGCATGGGCGGCGGCTTCGGCGGCAAGGAGACGCAGGGCAACCAGTTCGCGGCACTCGCGGCCGTCGCGGCCAAGAAGCTCAACCGCGCCGTCAAGATCCGTCCCGACCGCGACGACGACATGACCGCGACCGGCAAGCGGCACGATTTCATGATCGACTATGAGGTCGGCTTCGACGACGACGGCAACATTCTCGGCGTCGAGTATCTCTACGCCGCGCGCTGCGGCTTCTCGTCCGACCTGTCCGGACCGGTCACCGACCGGGCGCTGTTTCACTGCGACAACGCCTATTTCTGGCCGGCGGTGAAGGCGGTCTCGGCGCCGCTCTACACCAACACGGTGTCCAACACCGCCTTTCGCGGCTTCGGTGGTCCGCAGGGCATGATCGGCGCCGAGCGCGTCATCGACGAGGTGGCCTTTGCCACCGGCAAGGACCCGCTTGAAATCCGCAAGCGCAATTTCTACGGCGACACCGAGCGCAACGTGACGCCCTACCACCAGACCGTGGAGGACAATGTCATCCAGCGCGTCGTCTCCGAGCTTGAGGAGAGCGCCAACTATGCGCGCCGCCGGCGCGAGATCGACGCCTTCAACGCCAACAGCCGCATCATCAAGCGCGGCCTGGCGCTGACGCCGGTGAAGTTCGGGATCTCGTTCACTGCGACACATTACAACCAGGCGGGCGCGCTGGTGCATGTCTATACCGACGGCTCGGTGCACCTGAACCATGGCGGTACCGAGATGGGGCAGGGGCTCTACGTCAAGGTGGCGCAGGTCGTGGCCGAAGAGTTCCAGATCGACATCGATCAGGTGAAGATCACCGCGACGACGACCGGCAAGGTGCCCAACACCTCGGCCACCGCCGCGTCCTCGGGCGCCGACCTCAACGGCATGGCGGCCAAGGCCGCGGCGCGAACAATCCGCGACCGGCTCACCGATTTCGCCTCCGACAAGTACCAGGTGCCGCTCGACCAGATCGAGTTTCTGCCCAACCGGGTGCGCGTCGGCAACCAGGAGATCGGCTTTGCCGAGCTGGTCGGCCAAGCCTATATGGCGCGCATCCAGCTGTCGGCCGCCGGCTTCTACAAGACGCCGAAAATCCACTGGAACCGCGACAAGGGCGAGGGCCATCCCTTCTACTACTTCGCCTATGGCGCGTCCTGCTCGGAAGTCTCGATCGACACGCTGACCGGCGAATATGTCGTCGAGCGCACCGACATCCTGCACGAGACCGGCCGCTCGCTGAACCGGGCGATCGACCTCGGACAGGTCGAGGGCGGCTTCATCCAGGGCATGGGCTGGCTGACGACCGAGGAGCTGTGGTGGGACGACAAGGGACGGCTGCGCACCTTCGCGCCATCGACCTACAAGATCCCGCTCGCCTCCGACCGGCCGAAGATCTTCAACGTCACGCTGGCCGACTGGAGCGAGAACCGCGAGGATACCGTCCACCGGTCGAAGGCCGTCGGCGAGCCGCCGCTGATGCTTGGAATGTCGGTGCTGCATGCACTGTCGGACGCTGTTGCAAGCGTCGCCGACCACCGAATCTGCCCGCGCCTAGACGCGCCGGCTACGCCGGAGCGCGTACTGATGGCGGTCGAGCGGCTGAGGCGCGAAGCCGCCGGAAAATGAGCCGGGTCGCCGACAGCCTGCGCGCTTTCCTCGACGTGTCGCCGGTCGCGTCACTGGTCGAGGTCACCTCGGTCAAGGGCTCCGCGCCGCGAGACGCGGGCGCCTGGATGCTGGTGTCGCCGGACCGCATTTTCGGCACGATCGGCGGCGGCCAGCTCGAATTCATGGCGATCGACAAGGCCCGCGAGATGCTCGCGTCTTCGGGCGACCGGCCGGCGGCGGAGGCGCTGTCGCTCGACGTGCCGCTCGGGCCGGAAATCGGACAGTGCTGCGGCGGGCGAGTCGAGGTGTCGATCAGAATGGCCGACGAAAGTGCCAGGGCCGAACTGGTCGCTGCGGCCGGTGCCGGCGATGCCAGCCGGCCGCATGTCTATCTGTTCGGCGGCGGCCATGTCGGCCGAGCACTGGCTTCGGCGCTCGATCTGCTGCCGCTCAACGTGGTGGTGGTGGAGACACGCGCGGATGCGCTCGAGGACATGCCCGACGGGGTTGAGACCCGGCTCACGGCTGTCCCGGAAGAGATGGTGCGTAACGCACCCGCGGGTTCGGCCTTCGTGGTTCTGACGCACGACCACGCGCTCGATTTCCTGATCGTCGCCGCGGCCCTCGGACGGGCGGACGCGGCCTATGTCGGGATGATCGGCTCGAAGACCAAGAAGGCAACGTTCGGGAACTGGTATTTTCGCGAGGCTGGCGGCAACGAGGCGGACTTTGCCCGTCTCGTCTCGCCGATCGGCGGCGACAGGGTCGCCGACAAGCGGCCGGCGGTCATTGCCGCACTTGCAGCCGCCGAAATCCTGACCGCCCTGACCGCACCCTGAAGCGCGGCTGCCTCTCGCCTAGTTCGGTTCCTGGGTGTGCGCCTCGAGGAACCACAGCAGCTTGTCCAGCGAACGCGAATAGGCGGTGAAGATGTCGGAAGTGTCGGCATCGCCCGCCTCGTCGGCCTCGTCGATCGACTTGCGCGCCAGCTTGGCGGCCGTGGCGTAGCGGTCGATGAGGGCTGCGAGGTGATCCTTAGTTTTGTGGATGTCGGTCGGATAGGGCTTCAGCCCGGTCGACTTGCCGACTTCCTGCGTGGTGCCGTGCGCGGTTCCGCCGAGCTGTACGGCGCGCTCCGCGATGGTGTCGACGTGACCGTCGATCTCCTTGCGGAAGGTGTCGAGCATCTCGTGGATGGCGATGAAGTTCGGCCCCTTGACGTTCCAGTGCGCCTGCTTGGTCAGCAACGCCAAGTCGATGGAATCGGCGAGCCGATCGTTGAGGATTTCGATCGACTGCTTCCGGGCATTCGACTTGAGGTCGTTCTTGGTGGGGATGGTGTCCATTGGATGGCTCCTTGATTGGTGCGGCCTGGAGGCGCTGTCCTGCCGTCACGCGGCGCAACGCGGCACGTACGCACGAATGCAATCATCCGGGCGGCGTGCACCAACCCGCTGGCGGCCGATTGGTTCCTTCAGTCAACGTCCCGCCAAAAGGTCCTTGATCAGGCGCTGGCAGCGCTCGGCCATGAAATCGAGAAGCAGGCGCACCTTGGGGTCCTGCAGCTTCTTGTGCGGATAGACCGCTGCAAGCTGCACCGGCGTTGGCGGCGTGTCGGCCAGGATGACCTTCAGCCGCTGGTCGCGGATAAAGGGTTCGATCTCGAAGCGCGGCTTGTTGATGATACCGCGCCCGGCAAGCGCCCAGCCGGTCAGCACGTCGCCATCGTCGGAATCATAGGGTCCCCGCACCTCGAACTTCTGCTGGCCGGTCGGCATGTTGAAGACCCAGAAATGCTCGCGCATGCCGGGATAGCGCAGCATCAGGCAATCGTGACTGTCGCCGATCAGGTCCTGCGGGGTCTTCGGCTCGCCGCGTGCGGCGAGGTAGCCGGGGGCCGCGGCCAGCACGCGCTCGCAATCCATGATGCCGCGCATGCGGAGGCTGGAATCCTCCAGCCGCCCGAGCCGGAAGGCGACGTCGATGCCTTCCTTCATCATGTCGACGTCATGGTCCGACAGGCGAAGCCGCACTTCGATGTCGGGATACTTGTCGCGGAAATCGGGAATGCCCGAGGCGATCAGCCGACGGCCGAGCCCGAGGGGCGCGGTGACGCGGATGGTGCCGCGCGGCTGGCCCGACAATGCGCTGACGGCGGCCTCCGCCTCGGTCACTGCGTCGAGAATGTTCTTGGCGCCGGCATAGAACACCGTGCCCTGCTCGGTCGGCATCAATTGCCTTGTCGTGCGGTTGAACAGCCTGACACCGAGGTGCTTTTCCAGTTCCTTGATGCGGTTGGAGGCGACCGCCGGGGATATGCGCATGTCGCGGCCCGCCGACGACAGGCTGCCGAGTTCGACCACCCTTACAAACACCGCGATATTGTCGAGATAGGCCATGCCGACGGGCTTCCTTGCGCATTGCCGCTTCGCCGAACAGTATTTTCCATTTTTTTTTGAAAGTCATCGTGCATGTCCCCTCTTTCCGTTTGGACTCCAGCCCGTAAAGTCGGGCTGCATAGGGGATGCTGCGATGAACGATTTCGCGATTTTCTGGGAATGGCTGAGTTTCGGCGTGCGCTGGCTGCATGTGGTCACAGCCATCGCCTGGATCGGCTCGTCCTTCTACTTCATCGCGCTCGACCTCGGCCTGGTGCAGCGCCCCGGCATGCCGGAGGGTGCCTATGGCGAGGAATGGCAGGTGCATGGCGGCGGCTTCTACCATGTGCAAAAATATCTCGTCGCGCCGGCGTCGATGCCTGAGCACTTGACCTGGTTCAAATGGGAATCCTACGCTACCTGGCTGTCGGGCTTCGCCATGCTCGCTGTCGTCTATTACGCCGGTGCCGATCTCTTCCTCATCGACCGCAACGTGCTCGATGTGTCGGCGCCCGTTGCGATCCTGATCTCGATGGCCTCGATCGGACTTGGCTGGCTGATTTATGACCAGCTCTGCAAGTCGCCGCTCGGCAAGAGCGACACCTGGCTGATGCTGGTGCTCTACGTCGTGCTGGTGTTCATGGCCTGGGGCTACACGCAGCTGTTCACCGGCCGCGCCGCCTTCCTGCATCTCGGCGCCTTCACTGCGACGATCATGACTGCCAACGTCTTCCTGATCATCATTCCCAACCAGAAGGTCGTCGTTGCCGACCTCATCGCGGGCCGCAAGCCGGACCCGAAATACGGCCGCATCGCCAAGACGCGCTCGCTGCACAACAACTACCTGACGCTGCCCGTCATCTTCCTGATGCTCTCCAACCACTACCCGCTGGCCTTCGCGACGGAGTTCAACTGGGTCATAGCCTCGCTGATCTTCATCATCGGCGTCCTGATCCGGCACTATTTCAACACGGTGCACCGGCGCGGCGGCACGCCGCACTGGACCTGGCTGGTCGCCGGCATCCTGTTCATCGTCATCATGTGGCTGTCGACGGCGCCGAAGATCCTGACTGGCGAGGCCAGGCTTGCCGCCTCGGCAGAGCCCTTCGTCGCCTCGGCGCATTTCCCGGCGGTGCGTGACACGGTGCTCGGGCGCTGCGCCATGTGCCACGCGATGGAGCCGTCCTATGACGGCATCTACCAGGCGCCGAAGAACGTCGTGCTGGAGAGCGATGCCGAAATCGCCAATCACGCGCGCGAGATCTACCTGCAGGCCGGCCGCAGTCACGCCATGCCGCCCGGCAACGTGACGCAGATCTCGCCGAAGGAACGCGCGCTACTCGTCGCCTGGTTCGAAGAGGCGCGTTGACAGCATGACCGACCTGATCCTGCGCGGCCGCACGCTGTCCTTCCTGCGCTGGCCGGACAATGCCGAGGACTACGGTGCCTATGCCTATGAGGAGGACGGTGGGCTCCTGCTGCGCGACGGGAAGATCGTCGCGGCGGGCGCCTATGGCGAGGTTGCCGCTACGGCCGGCGAGGGCGTCACGACGGCCGACCACCGGCCGCATCTCCTGCTGCCGGGCTTCATCGACGCGCATGCGCATTTCCCGCAGATGCAGGTGATCGCCTCCTACGGCGCCGAACTGCTCGACTGGCTCAACAAGTACACCTTTCCGGAAGAGTCGAAATTCACCAATCCGCAGCACGGGCGGCGTATCGCGCGGCTCTTTCTCGACGAGATGCTGCGCCAGGGCACGACGACGGTGGCGGCCTATTGCTCGGTGCACAAGGCCTCTGCGGAAGCATTCTTCGCCGAAGCCTTGGAGCGCGACATGCTGGTCATTGCCGGCAAGGTGATGATGGACCGCAACGCGCCCGAGGCCGTGCTCGACACGCCGCAATCGGGCTATGACGATTCAAAGGCGCTGATCGCCGAATGGCATGGACGCGGGCGCGGTCTCTACGCCATCACGCCGCGCTTCGCCATCACCTCGTCGCCCGAACAGATGGAGATGGCCGGCGCGCTGGCGCGCGAGCATCCCGACCTGCACATCCAAACGCACCTCTCGGAAAACCACGCCGAGATCGCCTTCACGCAGGAACTGTACCCGTGGTCGCGCGACTATACCGACGTCTATGACCACTACGGGCTGCTCGGACAGCGCAGCCTGTTCGGCCACTGCATCCACCTGTCGGAACGCGAGGCAGATGCTATCTCCGATGCGGGTTCGGTCGCCGTGTTCTGCCCTACCTCGAACCTCTTCCTCGGCTCGGGCCTGTTCGACTACCAGCGCTACCGCACCAGGCCGAAGCCGCTGCGCATCGCCGCGGCCACCGATGTCGGCGGTGGCACCAACTATTCGATGCTGCGCACCATGGACGAGGGCTACAAGGTGATCGCGCTGAACGGCGAGAAGCTCAACCCGCTGGCCTCCTTCTGGCAGCTGACGCGCGGCAATGCAGAGGCGCTGTCGATCGCGAACCGGGCAGGCACGCTGGTGCCTGGTACGGACGCCGACATCGTGGTGCTCGATTCCGCGGCCACGCCCGGCATGCGGCTCCGGATGGAG
The DNA here is from genome assembly GCA_018823835.1 of Alphaproteobacteria bacterium. Classification (GTDB taxonomy): domain Bacteria; phylum Pseudomonadota; class Alphaproteobacteria; order Rhizobiales; family Rhizobiaceae; genus CAMYMG01. Next base: position 59,862 of record JAHJHT010000007.1, read on the forward strand.
ACGGTCGGCACGCTCGCCGAGGAGCTATTCCTGCTGCAGACGCTGGGTGACGACCGCGCTGTGGCGGAGGTCTATGTCGCGGGTCGGCCTGCCAAGAGCACGCTCGGCTCGTCGATCAACTGAAGCGGGACTTGACGCGCCGATCACCTGCTTTATGCCCGTGACCGGACTGGCCGCGCCGCGGCCGGGCAACGTTATCGAGGAGGCAGCGTGTCCACGGAAGACGATCTCACGAAAATCGCCGAGCAGGAAAAGCGCCTCGTCTTCGAGAGTTTCGACGAGGCGACGGCTTTCACGATCGGTTCGACCATCCGCGAGCGGGCGCTCAGCGAAGATCTGGGCATCGTCATCGACATCCGAACCTTCGACCGGCCGCTCTTCTATGCAGCGCTGCCCGGCTCGACTGCCTCAAACCCCGACTGGGCGCGGCGCAAGATTAATGTCGTGAAGCGCTTTCTCAAGAGCACCTATCGCATGGTGCTGGAGCAACGGCGGCCGGACCGCAGCTTCAAGCCTGGCGAGGGCGTCGACATCAAGGACTACGTGCTCGCCGGCGGCGGGTTTCCGGTCACGGTGAAGGGCGCCGGCATCATCGGGGTCATCGCCGTATCGGGCCTGCCCGAGCGCCAGGACCACGGCGTCATCGTCGACACGCTCTGCGACCACTTTGGCATTGCGCGGCAGGAACTCGCCCTGCCGCCGGAGGCGGACGACGAATGAGCACTCGTACAGGCCTGCCACAGTGACAATCGACGCGAAGACATTCCTTACCGCCGTCTTCGACGCCGCCGTCGCGGCGGCCGATCCGGAGCGCACCATCCGCGATCACCTGCCGGCCAAGCCGAAGGGTCGCACCATCGTGATCGGCGCGGGCAAGGGATCGGCGCAGATGGCGGCGGCCTTCGAAAAAGCTTGGGATGGGCCGCTTGAGGGGTTGGTGGTGACGCGCTACGGCTATGCCGCGCCCTGCCAGCGCATCGAGATCATCGAGGCGGCGCACCCGGTGCCCGATGCCGCAGGGCTCGAGGCCTCGCGCCGCCTGCTCGAAACGGTCGAGGGGCTGACCGAGGACGATCTCGTTGTCGCCCTGATCTCGGGCGGTGGCTCGGCGCTTCTGCCGGCGCCGGCCGAGGGGCTGACGCTCGCCGACGAGATCGCCGTCAACGAGGCGCTTCTCGCCTCAGGCGCGCCCATCGCGGCGATGAACACCATCCGCAAGCATGTCTCGCGCATCAAGGGCGGACGCCTCGCCGCCGCGGCGCATCCGGCGCGCGTCGTGTCGCTCGTCGTCTCCGACATACCGGGCGACAACCCGGCGCTGGTCGCCTCCGGTCCGACCATTCCCGACATTGGCAACCGCGCCGATGCGCTCGGCTTCGTCGCGGCCTACGGCATGAAGCTGCCGGATGCCGTGATGGCGCATTTGAACTCGTCGGCGGCCGATGCGCCTGCCGTCAATGACCCGCGCCTGGCACAGAACGTCGTCCAGGTGATCGCGTCGGCCGGCGTTTCGCTCGAGGCCGCGGCAGCAGAAGCGCAGCGCCGGGGCATCGAGGCGGTCATCCTGTCGGATTCCGTCGAGGGGGAGGCGCGCGAAGTGGGCGGCGTACACGCGGCGATCGCCCGCGAGATCGCCGGACGCGACCGGCCCTTCCGCAAGCCGGTGCTGCTGCTGTCGGGCGGCGAGACCACGGTGACGCTGAGGGCCAAGGGCAAGGGCGGCCGCAACAGCGAGTTCCTGCTCGCCTTCGCTATCGGCATTGCCGGGCTCGACGGCATATCGGCGCTTGCCGCCGACACGGACGGCATAGACGGTTCGGAAGACAATGCCGGCGCCTTTGCCGACGGCACGACGGTCGCTCGCATGCGCGCGGCGGGCGTCGACGCCAAGGCGATGCTGGCCGGCAACAATGCCTGGACCGCTTTCAACGCCATCGGCGACCTGTTCGTGCCCGGCCCGACGGGCACGAATGTAAACGATCTGCGAGCAATTCTGATACGATGAGAACGGGTTCTGAAGGCCGGAATTAACGCCCCTGGGGCATAATCCGGCTATGTCTATGGCCAGAACTGCAAGCGCGCATCCTGCCAGGCTGGAATGGCGCAACAACATGGCGGTGGTCGGATGGGTCTTCATGGCCATCTGGACCGGCATGCTGGTCCTGTTCACATGGCTCTTCATCCGGGAAGGCGGCTTCAATCAATTCAGCCCTCCCGTCGAGATCGGCATCATGGCGCTGTTCTGGCTGTTCAGCGTCGGCGGCTGCCGGTTCTTCTTCGCCATGCCGCGGGTGCAGGTCACGATCGTCCTCAGCGAAGTCGTGGTGCGCGAACGCTGGGCCTGGCGCCTGCGCGAGGAGCGCTTCGCCCTGCGCAAGCTCGCCGCACCGGTGTTTTCCGAGGAGAAAGATTCCGACGGCGATGCCTACTTCAAGAGCACGCTGACCCTGCCGTCCGGCCGCAAGGTCGACATCGCCGAGGCGCATGACAAGAAGGCCGTGCAGGCCGCGCATGACCGGCTGATTGCCGCGATGACGTGATGCCTAGGAGCGTCAGGCCGCCATGAGCTGCTTGACCGCTCGGATGTCGGCCAGGAAGCGCTCATGTTCCGCCGCCTTGTCGCGCGCGTCCGGAATGCGCAGCAGGAACGAGGGGTGGACGGTGAGGAAAATCTTCAGGCCGTCGGCGCGCTCGATCACCTCGCCACGCATTCTGGTGATCGGCACCGCCTTGCCGAGCAGCGACTGTGCGGCTGTGGCGCCGAGCGCCACCACCAGCTCCGGACGGATCAGCGCCAGTTCCTTGTCCAGCCACCAGCGGCAGGCGCTGATCTCGCCGGCATTGGGCTTGGAGTGGATGCGCCGCTTGCCGCGCGGCTCGAACTTGAAGTGCTTCACAGCATTGGTGACATAGGTCAGACGGCGGTCGAGCTCGGCCTCGTCGAGCACCGCGTCGAACAGTTTTCCGGCCGGACCGACGAAGGGCCTTCCGGCAATGTCCTCCTGGTCGCCCGGCTGCTCGCCGACGAAGACGACGCGCGCCGCACCGGGGCCTTCGCCGAACACGGTCTGCGTCGCTTCGCGCCAGAGCGGGCAGCGCCGGCAGCCTTTCGCGGCCTCGCGCAATTCTTCGAGCGTGGTCGCCTCGGCGCCGTCGCCCTTGCGGTCGTCCGGTTGCGGCGCGGGCCAGTGCCTGGCCTGAACCTTGGCGTGATGCGGTGCGGGTGTTGTCGGCATCTTCTCGATCATCTCCCGTGCGGCGTCCTCGGCGCCGGCGATCATGCCGGAAATGAGCGAAGCCTCGGGAAGGTTGCGCCAGTATTTCTTCGGCATCTCGGCCTGCATCGCCTTCACCTTGAGCCGCGCGGGGTTGAAGATCGAGCGGAAATAGGTGCGCCAAAGGTCCTCGGCGCCGTCATCGGGCGGCGCATCGGTCTTCGAAGCCCCCGGTCCGATGGCCAGGCGCTCGCCGTCCCAGTCGGCCGAGGCGTAGGGCGTCAGGATCGTCCAGCGCATGCCGGTAAAGCGGCGCACGAAGAAGGGCGCGTTGCGCTCGACGATGAAGTGATCCGGCTCGAACCAGGCGACGTAGCGCTCGGTCTCTTCCGCGCCGATCCGCCGGAAGCGCACGAAGGCGCGCATCTTGTGGGTGTCGCGGCGCACCGACTTTTCCATCGCCTCGAAGCGCCGGACGTCCGGGTCGGAGGCGATCTTCATCAGGTTGGGTTCGGCGACGATTCTCAGCAGCATGCGATAGAGAAAGGCGAAGCGCTCGGGATCGCTGTGACAGATTACCGTTTCGGCCCGCGTGACGAACTCGCGCGGCACCGACAGCGCCGCCGACGGGTGGGCATTGTCCAGCAAGGACGACGGTGCGTCCGCCGTCCCGCCGACGCTCCATTCGACCTCGCCGCCCGGTACGCGCTCCGCCGCCAGCCGGCGCGCGGCGCGCCGCCAGCCGTCGAAATCGGCCGGCCCGTCGAGTGCCACGCGGAAACGGGCGAGGGAGAGCGCCTCCTGCATGGTCAGAACAGCGACAGCTGCGTCGGCTGCGCGACGAGGCGCCGGCGCAGATGCGTCTCGTCGGTCAGGCCGCCCGGCGACCAGCCCTCGGCCTCGATGAAGGGCCTCACCTTGCCGATGGAGCCGCAGAGAACACCGACATCCTCCAGCCGCAGCCGGCGGTGGCGGCGCGTCTCGATGATGCGGGCGATCGTCTTGGTGCCCAGGCCCGGCACGCGCAGCAGTTGCTCGCGGGGGGCGCGGTTGACGTCGACCGGAAACTGGCCGCGGTTGCGCAGCGCCCAGGCGAGCTTCGGGTCGATCTCGAGGTCGAGCATGCCGTCTGGCGAACCGGCGAGGATTTCGGGCTGCGAAAAGCCGTAGAAGCGCATCAGCCAGTCGGCCTGGTAGAGCCGGTGCTCGCGCATCAGCGGCGGCTTCTTGAGCGGCAGGGCCGACGAGGAGTCCGGGATCGGGCTGAAGGCGGAATAGTAGACGCGGCGCAGCCGATAGCTGCCATAGAGCCTGGCGCTGGTGGCCAGAATGCCGGCGTCGGCGGTGGCATCCGCGCCGACGATCATCTGCGTCGACTGGCCACCCGGCGCAAAGCGCTCGCGCTTCTTTGTGCGCATGGTGGGTTCGCGCTTTTCCTCGATCTTGGCGCGCAGGTTGGCCATCGACAGACGGATGGTCTCCGGCTTCTTCTCCGGCGCCAGCCGCTTGACGCCCTCGTCGGTAGGCAGCTCGACATTGATCGACAGGCGGTCGGCGAGCCTGCCGGCTTCCTCGATCAGCTCGGGCGAGGCCTCGGGGATCGTCTTCAGGTGGATATAGCCACCGAACTTTTCGACCTCGCGCAGGCGGCGCGCAATCTCCACCATCTCGCCCATCGTCTCGTCGGGCGAGCGCACCACGCCGGACGAAAGGAACAGGCCCTCGATGTAGTTGCGGCGGTAGAAATCCATCGTCAGCTTCACCACTTCCTCGACGCTGAAGCGGGCGCGCCGCACATTCGAGGAGGAGCGGTTGATGCAGTAGCTGCAGTCATAGATGCAGAAATTGGTCAGCAGGATCTTGAGCAGCGAGATGCAGCGCCCGTCCGGCGCATAGGAATGGCAGATGCCGGTGCCCTCGGTCGAGCCGATGCCGCCCGATTTCAGCGAATTGCGCTTCGCCGCGCCCGAGGAGGCGCAGGAGGCGTCATACTTGGCGGCGTCGGACAGGATTGCGAGCTTTTCGCGGATCGGGAGTGGGGCCATCCGTTCATGATATGTTCTAAAGCCGGCCGACGCCATAACATTTGACACAGTGCGACGAATTCACACCTCGTGCAGGTAGAGGTGGTAGTCGAGTTCGCTGATCGTGCGCGCCACGCGCAGGTATTCGGCGTGCTTGATGGCGGTGAAGGTGCGGTGCATGTCCTCGCCCAGCGCCTGCTTGAGGAAGGCCGAGGCCTTGGCGGCCTCGATCGCCGAGCGCCAGTCCGGCGGCATCGCATTCGCGGCCGAGGGTTCGGCCTCATAGCCGTTGCCCGTCGTCACCGGACCCGGATCGAGCTTTTCGGCCTGGCCCTTGGCGATGCCGGCCAGAACGGTGGCCGCGACCAGATAGGGGTTGGCGTCGACGCCGGAGGGTCGGTGCTCGATGCGGCGGTTCTTAACGTCGCCGGCTGGCACGCGCAGCGCCACCGAGCGGTTGTTGACGCCCCAGGTCGGCGCGATTGGCGCGTAGGACTGCGCCACGAAGCGGCGCCAGGAATTGGCGTGCGGGGCAAAGACCAGCATGGATTCGGCCATCGTCGCCGTCAGGCCGCCGAGCGCGTGAAGCAGCGTCGGCGACCACTCCTCGCCATCTTTCTCGGCAAAGACATTGGCGCCATTGTCGTCGAGCAGCGAGACGTGGAGATGCATGCCTGAACCGGCGTACTTCTCGATCGGCTTGGCCATGAAGCAGGCGGTGACGCCGTGCCTGCGCGCCTGCGCGCGCACCAGGCGCTTCAGCAGCACCAGGTCGTCGGCGGCCTGCATGATGTTCTTGCGGTAGTTGAGCGTCAGCTCGTACTGGCCGGGCGCATATTCCGAGATCACCGTCTCGGCCGGTATGCCCTGCAGCCTGGCGGCCGCATAGATGTCGGAGAAGAGCGGCTCCATGCCGTGCAGGTGGTCGACCGAATAGACCTCGGTCTTGCTGCTCTTGCGGCCGTCAATCACCGCGCCCGCCGGCTGCACGCGGCCGTCGGCGTCAAGCTCGTTGGCGAGCAGGAAGAACTCCAACTCGAAGGCGCCGGCCGGGTGCAGGCCCCTCGTGGCGAATTTCTCGATCTGCCGCGCCAGCGCATGACGCGGGTCCGAGCTCATCGGCGTGCCGTCGAGCTGGTACATTGACAGCAGCACCTGCCCGCGCGCCGGCGATGTGCCGTGCAGGGGCTTCAGCGTTCCGGGGATTGGCCAGCCACGCAGGTCGCCATCGCCCGAATCCCAGATCAGGCCGGTCTCGTGGACATCCTCGCCGGTGATGTCGAGACCGAGCACGGAGATCGGCAGATGCCGCCCGCCCTCGTAAAGGCTCTTCAACTCATGCCGGCGGATGATCTTGCCGCGGCCGACGCCGTTCGAGTCGGTAAGCACGATGTCGAATGCCTCGATCTCGGGATGGGCGTCGAGAAATTCCTGCGCTTCCTGCAGCGTCGAACCTGATGGGGAACTCATGATGTCACTCTGTTGGTCCTGGCCTTCTCTCACGCGGCGAGCTTTGCCGCAATATCGCCGAAGGCGGTGACCAGCCGGTCGATCTGGCGGGCGCCTGTCGCCGGCGAGACCAGCATCATGTTGTGGAAGGGCGCGATCAGCACGCCGCGGTTGACCAGTGCGACATGGATCGCCGCCTCGAGCGCCGGAGCATGCGCGGCATCCGCCTCGGTTCCGTTCCGCAGCGGACCGGGCGCGCAGATGAACTCGACGCGTGCGCCGACTCTTGCGACATGCCAGGGCAGGCCGTTTGCCTTCACAGCGGCAGCAAGACCCCTTTCAAGGCGTGCGGCCTGTCGCTCCATATGTGCGTAGTTGCCTGCCGTCATCACCTCTTCCAACGTCGCGCGCATGGCGGCGAACTGCAGCGGGTTGGCCGACAGCGTCGTGCCCATGCCGGAGAAGCCGGGTTCCCGCGCCTTCTCGAAGGCGGCAAAGCGCTTCGCCAGTTCCGCGCTCATGCCCCACACACTCGCCGGAACGCCGCCGGCCACCGGCTTGCCGAGCACGAAGAGATCCGGCTGCAGGTCGTGCGTGCGCGTGTAGCCGCCAAGGCCGGTGGAGATCGTGTGCGTCTCGTCGATAAGCAGCAGCGTGCCGGTCTTGCGGGTCAGTGCGCGCAGGCCGTCGTGAAAGCCGGGCAAAGGCTGCACCATGCAGCAGTTGGTCAGGACCGGCTCGGTAATGACGCAGGCGACGTCGCGGTCGGCAAGTGCTGCTTCGAGCCCCGGCAGGTCGTTGAATTCGACGACTTTCGTGCCCTGGGTCAGGTCGCGGAACTCGCCGGCCAGACCCTTGCGGTTGACCGCCCTGCCTTCCTTCAGGCCGACCATCGTCTCGTCGACCGCGCCATGATAGCAGCCGTTGAAGACGAGGATCTTCGGCCGCCCGGTGACGGCGCGGGCGACGCGCAGCGCAAAGCGATTGGCGTCGGTCGCGGTGGTGGCGATCTGCCATTTCGGCAGCCCGAAGACTCTTGGCAGCAGCCGGCCGACGGCGAGCGCGTCTTCGCTCGGCAGCATGTAGGTCAGGCCGCGGCCGGCCTGGCGCCGGATGGCGCGCGCGACCGGCGGCGGCGAGTGGCCGAACATCGAGCCGGTGTCGCCGAAGCAGAAGTCGTCGAGACGGTTACCGTCGATGTCGGTGATCGAGGCGCCGCGGGCGCGCTCGACGAGGATCGGGAAGGGCGTCGGCCAGTCGTTCATCCAGTGCATCGGCACGCCGTCTAGATAGCCGTCGATGCCGCCGGCCGTCGCGACTTCGGATTTAGGCCGGGCGCGGCGAAAGACTTCCGCTTCCGTAGCGCGGAGTTCCTCGATGCGGACGCGGCTGACGCCGCCCAGGCCGGTGCTCTTTGCCTTCATGGTTTCCCCCGATGCCGGCCTTTTCCTAAACCTTGCCGAGCCGGGCGGCAATCGGGCGCGACGCGACGGGGTCGCAGGGCAGGAAGGCATCAGTGGCTGCGCTAGCCGGCGATGTCGATCACGCCGCAGTCGCCGGTTTCCGAGCCGAAAACCACCCGACGCTCCTCGCGGTCCCACATCATCGAGGTGATGGCGCCCTTGCCGGGGCGCCGCAGGAGCACTTCCTTGAGGTCGGCAAAGCGCACCGCCATGACCATCCCGTCGTCATAGCCGATCGCCGCGACATCCTGGCTGGGGTGGCAGGCGACCGCCGTCACCATGGCGTTGCCGCGCGTGCCAAGTTCGAGCGGTGCCTTGCCCATCGGGCCGTCCTTGCCGGAAAACGGCCAGACGATCGCCGCCTGCGCGCCGGAGCTTGCCAGCCACTTGCCCTTGGCGCTCCAAGACAGGCTCTTCACCTTGGCCGGGTAGCCGCTCATGCGCATGTGCTTTCCGTCGGAGAGCTTCCAGCCGTGCAGCGCGTTCTCCTGCATGGTGGTGACCAGGAAATTGCCATCCGGCGAGAAGGTGATGCCGGTATGGGCGCCGGCCCATTCCAGTTCGACCGGCTTGCCGTCGGTCGCCGGGAAGTGCAGCGTTGCGCCGTTGTAGCGGGCGACGCCGAAGCGCATGCCCTTGGGCGAGAAGGCCACGCCCTCGACGGAACGCGGGTGCTGGAACTCCTTCACCTTGCCGTCGGCAAAGCGCACGAAGGCGGTCTTCCCGGCTGCATAGGCGATGGCGCCCTGGGGGCCGCTCGCCACGCTGGTGATCCATTTGCGGCCGGCCTCGGCGAGCAATTCGCTCGTGTCGCCGGCGGACGAAAACACCTTGCCGTCTTCGCCGCCGGTAATCAGCCGCGATTTCTGCTGGTCGAGCGTGGCGGCAAGCAGCCCGTCATGGACCTCCTGCCACTTGTGGCCGTGGTCGAGCCGGTGGATGGCGCCGTCGGCCAGCGCGAAATGCGGCACGTCGTGGAGGAAGACGGCACTGACGCAATGGCCGTCGAGATCAAGCGGAGCGACTGTCGGCATCGTTCCGGATCACGCCTGGCAGGCTTCGAAGCTGCGCTGCAGCCGCTCGGTGCTGAGCTCGCGGCCGATGAAGACCAGTCGGCTCTCGTGCTTCTCGCCGTCCTTCCAGGGGCGCTGGTGGTCGCCCTCCATGATCATGTGGACGCCCTGGATGACATAGCGGTCCGGATCGTCCTTGATGGCGATGATGCCCTTCAGCCGCAAAATGTTCGGGCCTTCCATCTGGGTGATCTTCTCGATCCAGGGGAAGAACTTCTTCGGGTCCATCTCGCCACCGCGCAACGACACCGATTGCACCGTCACGTCGTGGATCGGCGAAGCGTCGCCGTGCTCATGGTGATGGTCGTGGCCACAATTCTCGTCATGCACGTGGTCGTGGTCGCCATGCGCATGGTCATGGTCGCTGTCGAGGAAATGCGGGTCGTTTTCGAGCGCCCGGCTGAGGTCGAAGGCGCCGCGGTCGAGCACCTGATCGAGAGCGACTCCGGCGCGGGTCGTGCGGTGGATCTTCGCCGTCGGGTTGATGGCGCGGATCGTCGCCTCGACATCGGCCAGTTCCTCGGGCGTCACCAGGTCGGTCTTGTTGAGCACGACAACGTCGGCGAAGGCGATCTGGTCCTCGGCCTCGCGCGAATCCTTGAGTCTCAACGGCAGGTGCTTGGCGTCGACCAGCGCGACGACCGCGTCGAGCTTGGTCTTGGTGCGCACGTCCTCGTCCATGAAGAAGGTCTGCGCCACCGGCACCGGGTCGGCGAGGCCAGTCGTCTCTACCACGATGGCGTCGAAGCGGCCGGGACGGCGCATCAGGCCCTCGACGACGCGGATCAGGTCGCCGCGCACCGTGCAGCAGACGCAGCCATTGTTCATCTCGTAGATTTCTTCGTCCGATTCGACGATCAGCTCGTTGTCGATGCCGATCTCGCCGAACTCGTTGACGATGACCGCGTAACGCTTGCCGTGGTTTTCCGACAGAATGCGGTTGAGCAGCGTCGTCTTGCCCGAGCCGAGATAGCCGGTGAGCACGGTTACGGGTATTTGGGTCTGGGATTCGGTCATGGGAGCCTCTTGCGAACAGAGGCTTCATATAGTGTGGCGACGCCGCTTTTGCATCAGCCAAAGCGGTCCGCGGATCGGGTCAGGCGGCCATCGGCGCGGTCATGCGAACGAAAGAAGGCGAGGTTGCGGAATTGGAAACGGTCGACGTCCTCATCATAGGCGCGGGCGCTGCTGGCATGATGTGCGCCATCGAGGCTGCCAAACGCGGCCGCTCGGTGCTGGTCGTCGAACATGCCGCGGCACCGGGCGAGAAGATCCGCATTTCGGGTGGCGGCCGCTGCAACTTCACCAACATCCATGCCAGTCCGAAGAACTTCCTGTCGCAGAACCCGCATTTCTGCATTTCGGCGCTGTCGCGCTACCGTCCGCGCGATTTCATTACCATGGTCGAGGCGCATGGCATCGCCTATCACGAGAAAACGCTCGGGCAACTGTTCTGCGACGGCTCGGCGACGCAGATCATCGCCATGCTGCGCGGTGAAATGGAACGATACGGCGCGGCGTTGAGGCTCGGCACCACCGTCGGGCGCATCGGGAAAACCGAGGCCGGCTTCTCGGTCATCCTTTCCGATGGCGAAATCGCCTGTTCATCGCTCGTCGTCGCCTGCGGCGGCAAGTCGATCCCGAAGATGGGCGCCACCGGCTTCGGCTACGAGATCGCCGGGCAGTTCGGCCTGCGCATCGTCGAAACGCGGCCGGCGCTCGTGCCGCTGACCTTCGACCCCAACACGCTGGAACGGCTGAAGCCGCTCACCGGCATCGCTGTCGAGGAAGCGAGGGTCGGTTGCGGCAAGACTTCCTTTTCGGAAGCGATCCTGTTCACGCATCGCGGCATCAGCGGGCCGGCCATCCTGCAGATCTCTTCCTACTGGCGAGAGGGCGGCGAGATCGAGATCGCCATGCTGCCCTCGGTCGACGTGTTCGAGGCGCTGCGGGCCGCAAGATCCCGGAATGGCCGCCAGGCTGTCCAGACCGCCCTTGCCGAACACCTGCCGAAGAAGCTCGCCCAGGTACTGGCGCAGCAGTTCGGGCTTGCCGGGAACATGGCCGACCTGCCCGACAAGGCGCTGCGCAAGGTCGCGGACGCAGTCAATGGCTGGCGCGTCAAGCCGGCGGGCTCGGAGGGCTACCGCACGGCGGAGGTGACGCTCGGCGGCGTCGACACACGCGACCTCGATTCGAAGACGATGCAGGCGAAGACCGTGCTCGGTCTCTATTTCGTCGGCGAGGTGGTCGACGTGACGGGATGGCTCGGCGGCTATAATTTCCAATGGGCCTGGGCGTCCGGCTGGTCGGCCGGACAGAACGCTTGAACGCCGACCGCAGCGCGGTGGAAAAACAGAACCCGTCTTTCGTTTGTCATCTAACTGTTATCTGCGTCTGGCATTAGGCTCTGCGATTGCAATTTGCCTTGCCGGCAAAGTGGTTTTCGCAACGTCGTTCCGGGTAGTGTGGGTGCGTCGGCAGGAAAGCGATCGCGGATGATGGCGCCAGTCGGCGCCTGGCGCGCTGAACGGGGGAACCAGATGGCCAAGCACAACAAGGGCGCAACAATGAGCCGGCTGCATTCGGCCGCCCGACTGTCGCGGACCGCACTTGCCGCAAGGCTGCTGGCGCATGGCTTCTACGCCGGGCAGGACCAGATCATGATCGCGCTCAACCAGGACGACGGGCAAACGCCCGGCCAGTTGGCGAGCCGGCTCGGCGTGCGCCCGCCGACCATCACCAAGACCATCAACCGGCTGCAGGCGCAGGGCTTTCTCGACAAGAAGGCTTCGGACCAGGATGCCAGGCAGGCGCACATCTTCCTAACCGAATCCGGCCGCGAGACCATCAAGGCGATCGAGAAGTCGCTGCGCAAGACCGAGAAACAGGCGCTCAAAGGGCTGGACAAGAAGGACCAGAAAGCTCTGTCGAAGCTGCTTGCACGCATCGAGGCGAACCTGTCGGATGCCGAGTTCGACGAGGCAGACGCCGAGGACGACAGCGACGATTAAGCGGCCTTTTCGCATAGGAAATCTCCGTTTGCGCTTGCAGCCGGCTCCGGCATGGCAGAAAAGCCTTGGGTAACGTCAGAATGCGACCCGGTCTTTGAAGCCTCCCCAAAATTCATCCGATACTGCGACGCCGCCAGCCGCGATCTTCCTGATACTTGGCGCCGTCTTCCTGTTCGCCTGCCTCGACAGCGGCGCGAAATATCTCGTGCTGTCAGGCATGCAGGCGCCCTTCGTGGCGTGGATGCGCTTCGTCGTACACGTCTCGCTCGTGCTGGTCTTGTTCCGCTCCTGGAACAACACGGCAATGTTCCGCACCAGCAGCCTGCGCATGCAGATGCTGCGCGGCGTTTTCCTGTTCGGATCGACCTTCTTCAACTTCCTCGCGCTCAACACGCTGCAGCTGGCGCAGACGACATCGATCTTCTTCTTCGCACCGATGGTGATCACGGCGCTGGCCGGACCGCTGCTCGGCGAGTGGGCGGGCTGGCGGCGCTGGGCGGCGATCGGCGCCGGCTTCGCCGGCGTGCTGGTCATCACGCGTCCGGGTTATGCGGCCTTCGAGATCGGCCATGTCTACGCGCTCTGCGCGACGCTCAGCTACTGCCTCTATGTCATCACCACCCGGCACATGACGGCAACTGAATCGGCCGAAAGCCTGATTTTCTATTCGGCGCTGGCGCCCGTCGTGATGATGCTGCCTGTCGTGCCCTTCACCGCATCGCTGCCGCCCGACGCCTTTCACTGGCTGGTGCTGCTGTCGCTCGGCCTGTTCGGCGGCTTCGGTCACTGGTTTCTGATCAACGCCTACAAGCAGGCGACCACCACGGCGCTGGCACCCTATCCCTACATGCAGATGGTGTGGATGATCGCCTTCGGCTTCCTGTTTTTCGCCCAGTTGCCCGATCTCTGGACGATCGGCGGTGCCACGATAATCGTGGCGAGCGGGCTCTACATCGTCCACCGCGAGCACCGGCTGAGGCTGCAGAGCCGTACAGCACCCAACGCCGAGGACAGCGACCTGGCAAAAAAGCTTTGACCCTGCACTGTTCGATGGCATAAGCCCGACTTTAAACTGTTTAAAAGCCGATCGTCGGCGGGCAGGCCTGGAGGGCGCACTGGCACAAAAGATCAAGCTTTCCACGATCGCCGACGCGCTTGGCGTCTCGACGGCGACCGTATCGCTGGCCCTGCGCGACAGCCCGCTCGTTGCCGACAACACCCGCGATCGCATCAAGGACCACGCGCGCGCCATCGGCTATATCTACAACCGCCGTGCCGCCAGCCTGCGCACATCGCGCTCGGGTATCGTCGGTGTCGTCGTGCACGACATCATGAACCCGTTCTTCGCCGAGATTCTGCGTTCGATCGAAAGCGAGCTCGACCGCAGCCGGCAGACCTTCATCCTGTCCAACCACTACGACCAGCTCGAAAAGCAGCGCACCTTCGTTGACACGCTGCTGCAGCTCGGAGCCGACGGCGTCATCATGTCGCCGGCCATCGGCACGCCGCCCGAAGACATCGTCATGGCCGAGGAGAACGGGCTGCCGGCGGTGCTGATCGCGCGTACCGTCGAGGGCGCGCAGGTGCCGGTCTTTCGCGGCGATGATTCCTACGGTACCGGGCTTGCTACCAACCACCTCATCTCGCTTGGTCACAAGCGCATCGCCATGATCGGCGGCACCGACCAGACCTCGACCGGGCGCGACCGCTACCAGGGCTACGTCGCGGCGATGGAAACCGCCGGCCTCGAGGTCAAGCCATCCTGGCGCATTCCCGGCCCGCGCACCAAACAGGCGGGCTTCGAGGCGGCCGGCCAGTTCCTCGCGCTGAAGGACCGCCCCACCGCCGCCTGCTGCTGGAACGACCTCGTCGCGATCGGCCTGATGAACGGCATCGCGCGCGCCGGCCTCGTTCCGGGGGTGGACATTTCGGTCACCGGCTACGACGATCTGGAGGAAGCTGCGATCGCGACGCCGGCGCTCACCACCGTCTGGAACGGCCAGCGCGAAGTCGGTCGCCGCGCGGCGCGGGCGCTGCTCGACAGGCTCGGCGGCCAGTCGGTGCGTGCCTCGCAGGAACTCATCAAGCCGGAACTGCATGTCCGGCAATCGACCGGAAACCCAGTGGAGCGTGCATGACCAGTCCGACCAGCCTTCGTGAAATCACCGTCCTTGGCGTCGGCGGCCTCTCCGAACAGGCGGCCAAGCGCATTCCCGGCAGCTTCACCCTGGCGCGCATCGCGCGTGGCGACCCGGCGCTCGTCACGCCCGGCATGGCGAGCAGCGTGCGCGGCATTGCCAATTTCGGTGGCGTCAACGCCGCCCTGATCGACGCGCTGCCCAACCTCGAAATCATCGCCAGTTTCGGAGTCGGCTACGATTCGGTCGACGCCCGCCATGCGGCCACCCGCGGCGTCATGGTCACCAACACGCCCGACGTGCTGACCGAGGAGGTCGCCGATACCGCGCTTGGCCTGCTCATCAACACGGTACGCGAGCTGCCGCTCGCCGAGGCCTATCTGCGCGCCGGCCGTTGGGAGCGCGAGGGCGCCTATCCGCTGACCGGCGCCACGCTGCGCGGCCGCCGCGCCGGCATCTTCGGCATGGGCCGCATTGGCCAGGCCATCGCCAGGCGGCTTGAAGCCTTCGGGCTGAGCGTTGCCTATCACAACCGTCGGCAGGTCGAGGGACTGGCCTATGACTACCACCCGACTCTGGTATCGCTGGCCGAAGCCGTCGACACGCTGATCTCGGTGGTGCCCGGCGGCGCCTCTACGCTTAAGGCCGTCGACATGACGGTGCTGAAGGCGCTGGGACCGAATGGCGTGTTCGTCAATATCGGGCGTGGCACCACGGTCGACGAGGCGGCGCTAGCCAAGGCGCTCGCCGACGGCACTATCCTGGCAGCCGGCCTCGACGTCTTCGCCGACGAGCCGCGCGTGCCCAAGGCGCTGCTCGACCTGCCCAACGCGTCGCTGCTGCCGCATGTCGGCTCGGCCTCGGTGCATACGCGCAACGCAATGGCCGACCTTGTCGCCGACAATCTTGAGAGCTGGTTCACGAAGGGCCGCGCCATCACCGCCGTGCCGGAGACAGCGGACGTGAAGCCGAAAGGGCGGTAGGCAGTAGTAACAGTCTTCAATGGATCGAATTGAAGCAAAAATGCAAAGTCAAAGATAACGCAGGCCGTCTATCTTGAGCGGTCATGGTTATTCAGGTCGACGGATCTTCGTTCCAGCTGGATTTTCTGCTACTCGGCGCACTGGCGGCCGTGGCGTTCATCGCGTTGTTTCTATTCGTCACCCAGCGCGACCGAAAAGGCCTTACTGCGAAGTCATGGCGCGGGCGAGCGTTTCCCAGCTCCGTGCCGGACACGTCGCTGGGCGACTCGGCTAGCCAGCTCAGACATGTCATGAGCGCGGATTTCTTCAAGAAGAAGGTGATGAGCAAGTCGGAGTACAGGGTCTTCCGGATCGTTGAGTCGGAAGTGCAGGCCCAGCGCAACGGCTGCCGGGTACTGTCGCAGACCAGCCTCGGCGAAGTCATCGGCTCGAATGACAGCAAGGCGTTTGCCTCGATAAACAGCAAGCGCGTCGATATCCTGATTATGGGACCCTACGGCGAACCGGTCGCTGCCATCGAGTATCAGGGCGGCGGGCATCATCAGGGCAGCGCTGCCGCGCGCGACGCCATCAAGCGCGAGGCGCTGCGCAAGGCTGGCGTTCACTTTCTGGAGGTGGCTGAAGGCCACACTGCCGAAGAGATCGGGATGATGGTCAAGAAGCTGTTCCCGCAGCCGGCATCCCGAGGCGGACCGTTCGAGGTGCGCGTGGCGGGCTGAAGCCTATTCCGCCGCGGTGCGTGCGCCGACCCTGGCCATGGCGTGCGCCCGGACCGCCTCGCCGAATGCCTTGAAGATCTTCGCCGAATTGCTGTCGGTGGCGGCCCAGTATTCCGGGTGCCACTGAACGCCGACGGCGAAGGCGCGCGCACCCTTTACCGACACTGCCTCGACCGTGCCGTCGTCGGCGACGGCCTCGATCTCCAGCCGGTCTCCGAGCCGGTCGACGCCCTGGCGGTGCACCGAGTTGACCATGATCTCGCCAGCGCCGAAGACGCCCGCCAGGCACGTGCCCGGCTTGATCGAGACGCTCTGGCGGATAGCGAAGCGTTCGTCCTGGTTGTCCGATACGGGCGCCCGGTGGTCGAGCGCTCCCTCGCGCTCCTGGATCTCGGTGGCCAGGGTGCCGCCGAGCGCGACGTTGAGTTCCTGGATGCCGCGGCAGATCGCGAGCAGCGGTACGCCACGCTCGATCGCCCTGCGGATCAGCGGCAGGGTCGTCGCGTCGCGGTCGGGATCGTAAGGGCCGTTGGCCTCGCTTGGGTCGCCGCCATAGAGTTCAGGATTCACATTTGACTTCGAGCCGGTCAGCATGACGCCGTCGACCGAGTCCAGGAGTTGGTCGAGGTCCAGCCGCTCGCCGAAAGACGGCACCAGCACCGGGAAGACGCCGGCGCCGGAAATTGCCGCCTCGAGATATTGCTGCGGCGCGGCGTGCCAAGTGTAGTTGTCGACGTGGCGGACGTCGGTCGACACGGCGACGAGGGGCTGGATCATGTGGATTTCCTGTTGGGCGCGGCAGGGCCGATTTCTGCCTCTTATTTAGGCTATTTCGCCGTCCGTTCCAAGACTGCGGTTCCTGCCGTTGCGGCAGAGCTTAGACGAAAGTCGTACGGGCGGGTTTGTCCTGCAATTTCAATCGTTCCAACGCCGTCCTTGCCGGCATTCTGCGCTAGACTTAGCCGCTTTCGGCATGCATTGATGCCGACGATCTGGCGCTCAGAAATCCCACCCGCGCCGGGCACCCAATCATCTGGAGGAAATGCATGGACCGTCGTTCATTTATCACTAAGGCTGGCCTGGCCGGCGCGGGCGCCGCCGCCGCCACCACGCTTGCCGCACCCGCTATCGCGCAGTCGAACCCGAAAATCACCTGGCGCCTGACCTCGTCCTTCCCGAAGTCGCTCGACACCATCTATGGCGGTGCCGAGGTCTTCTCGAAGATGCTGTCGGAAGCCACCGACGGCAATTTCGAGATCCAGGTTTTTGCCGGCGGCGAGCTGGTTCCGGGCCTGCAGGCGGCTGACGCTACCGCGGCCGGCACGGTCGAGGCCTGCCACACCGTTTCCTACTACTACTGGGGCAAGGACCCTGCCTGGGCGCTGGGTGCTGCCGTTCCCTTCGCGCTCAACGCGCGCGGCATGAACGCCTGGCACTACCATGGCGGCGGCATCGACCTGTTCAACGAGTTCCTCGGCACACAGGGTCTGGTCGGCTACCCAGGCGGCAATACCGGCGTGCAGATGGGCGGCTGGTTCCGCAAGGAAATCAACACGGTGGCCGACCTGCAGGGCCTCAAGATGCGCATCGGCGGTTTCGCCGGCAAGGTCATGGAAAAGCTCGGCGTCGTGCCGCAGCAGATCGCCGGCGGCGACATCTATCCGTCACTCGAGAAGGGCACCATCGACGCCGCCGAGTGGGTCGGCCCCTATGACGACGAGAAGCTCGGCTTCCAGAAGGTTGCGCCCTACTACTATTACCCCGGCTGGTGGGAAGGCGGCCCGACCGTCCACCTGATGTTCAACAAGGAAAAGTTCGAGAGCCTGCCGGCGAACTACCAGTCGCTGGTGCGCACCGCCGCCCAGGCGGCCGACGCCAACATGCTGCAGAAGTACGACTACCTGAACCCGACTGCGGTGAAGAGCCTGGTGGCAAACGGCGCGCAGCTGCGTCCGTTCAGCCCCGAGATCCTGTCGGCCTGCTTCGACAAGGCCAACGAGGTTTATGCCGAGATGACGTCGACCAACCCCGGCTTCAAGAAGATCTGGGATTCGATCACGGCGTTCCGCAAGGACCACTACCTGTGGGCGCAGATCGCAGAGTACAACTACGATACGTTCATGATGATCCAGCAGCGCAACGGCAAGCTCTAGTCAGAGCTGCCGCGGCCTTCTGCTGCGGTCCAGGTATAGAAGAGGCCCGGCTCCGAAAGGTGCTGGGCCTTTTTCTTGCGCCCCGGTCCGCGGGTTCCGTCATGCAGCTGGACTTGCGGGGTCCTGCATGCATTGATTGGTCGATGGCGAGGGAACAACCGAAACATCGGATCCCGGACGCCAGCAACCGATCTGGGAGGGTTACATGGATCGTCGTTCATTTATCAAGAAAGCCGGTCTTGCCGGCGCGGGTACCGCGGCAGCCACGGCGCTGGCAGCGCCGGCGATTGCACAGTCTATGCCGAAAGTGTCGTGGCGTTGCACGTCGTCGTTTCCAAAGGCACTCGACACCATCTTCGGCGCTGCCGAGACGATGGCGAACTTCGTGCGGGATTCGACCGACGGCAACTTCGATATCCAGGTCTTCGCGGCCGGCGAGCTGGTCGGCGGCCTGCAGGCGGCGGATGCCGCGGCCGCGGGTACCGTCGAGATGTGCCACACCGCTTCCTATTATTACTGGGGCAAGGACCCCACCTATTCCTTCGGCACCTGCATCCCCTTCGGCCTCAATGCACGCCAGAACAATGGCTGGTTCTATTATGGCGGCGGCAACGAGCTGATGAACGAGTTCTATGCCACGCAGGGCCTCTACGGCATGCCCTGCGGCAACACCGGCGCCCAGATGGGCGGCTGGTTCCGCAAGGAAATCAACACCGTCGACGATCTCAAGGGCCTCAAGATGCGCGTCGGCGGCTTTGCCGGCAAGATCATGGAGAAGCTCGGGCTGGTGCCGCAGCAGATCGCCGGCGGCGACATCTACCCGTCGCTCGAAAAGGGCACGATCGACGCTGCCGAATGGGTCGGCCCCTACGATGACGAGAAGCTCGGCTTCTACAAGGTCGCGCCCTACTACTACTATCCCGGCTGGTGGGAAGGCGGCTCGGCGCTGCACGCCATGGTCAATCTCGGCAAGTGGAACGAGCTTCCGAAGAGCTACCAGGCAGTGCTGGCCTCGGCCTGCGAGGCGGCCAATTGCGACATGATGGCGAGCTACGACCACAAGAATCCGGCGGCGATCAAGCGGCTGGTGGCGGGCGGTGCGCAGCTCAAGCCGTTCAGCCAGGAGATCCTGTCGGCCTGCTACGACGCGGCGATCTCGACCTATGAAGAGATCAACGCCAGCAACCCGATGTTCAAGAAGATCTACGACAACCAGCAGGCGTTCAAGAAGGACGCCTATCTCTGGGCGCAGCTGTCGGAATACACCTACGACACCTTCATGATGATCCAGCAGCGCAACGGCAAGCTCTGATCGGATCGACCCGACCCGACAAGAAAAACCCCGGAGCGAGCTCCGGGGTTTTTTGTTTCCGGCCCCAAGGCCGGCGAAGTCTCAGTTGAAGCTTGGCGGCTTCGACATGTCGATCGGGGGCGGCGCCGCGGGATCGGCCGGTGCCGCCGGATCGGCCGGCGGCGGGTCGCCGAAGGATGGCGCACCAAGGCCGAAGCCGCCGTCGCCGAGGCCGCCACCGCCGCCGAAGGGCGGCACGACGATCTCGACGCTGCCCGGATCGACGACCTTGCCCTTGTAGTGCATCACCATCTCCGGGAAGGCGATCACGAGGCCGATCATGATGACCTGGATGCAGACGAAGGGCACGGCTCCCCAGTAGATCTGCCCCGTGGTGATCGGCTGGATGTTCTTGCCGGTCACCCGGTCGAGATAGGGCACGCGCGCAGCGACCGAGCGCAGGTAGAAAAGCGCGAAACCGAAGGGCGGATGCATGAAGCTGGTCTGCATGTTGACGCCGAGCAGCACGCCGAACCAGATCAGGTCGATGCCGAGCTTGTCGGCGGCCGGCGCCAGCAGCGGCACGATGATGAAGGCCAGCTCGAAGAAGTCGAGGAAGAAGGCCAGGAAGAAGACCAGGAAGTTGACCGCGATGAGAAAGCCGACATTGCCGCCGGGCAGCGAGGTCAAGAGATGCTCGACCCAGATATGGCCGTTGACGCCGTAGAAGGTCAGCGAGAACACACGCGCGCCGATCAGGATGAACAGCACGAATGAGGACAGCCGCGTCGTCGAGGCAAGCGCCTGCTTGATGACGTCGAGGGACAGCCGGCCCTTGCCCGCGGCCATGGCCAGGGCGCCGACGGCGCCCATTGCGCCGCCCTCGGTCGGCGTGGCGATGCCGAGGAAGATCGTGCCCAGCACCAGGAAGATCAGCGCCAGCGGCGGGATCAGCACGATGATGACCTGCTGGGTCAGCCGCGACATGATGCCGATGCCCAGACCCTTGTCGCCGACGGCCGCCGCGTAGATGACGGCGATGCCGGCAGCCGCGCCCCAGATGCCGGCATTGTGGCCGGCCCAGCCGCTCAGGTACTGCGTCGCGGCGTAGGTGACGAGGACGGTGACGGCCATGGCGACGAACAGCGACGTGACACCGGACCCCAGCGTGCGCGCCTCCTTGGGCAGCGCCGGCATGGATTTAGGCCGGATGATCGACATCAGCACGACATAGCCGAGATAGAGGCTGGTGAGCACGAGGCCGGGGATCAGCGCGCCCTTGTACATGTCGCCGACCGAGCGGCCGAGCTGGTCGGCCAGAACGATGAGGACGAGCGAGGGTGGGATGATCTGGGCAAGCGTACCGGAAGCGGCGATGACGCCGGTAGCGATGCGGCGGTCGTAGCCGTAGCGCAGCATGATGGGCAGAGAGATCAGGCCCATGGCGATGACCGACGCGGCAACCACGCCGGTGGTGGCAGCAAGCAGCGCGCCGACCAGGATGACCGCATAGGCCAGGCCGCCGCGGATCGGGCCGAACAGCTGGCCGATCGTGTCGAGCAGGTCCTCGGCCATGCCGGAGCGCTCCAGCACGATGCCCATGAAGGTGAAGAAGGGGATGGCGAGCAGCGTGTCGTTCGACATGATGCCCCAGAACCGCTCCGGCAATGCGTAGAGCAGCGGCCAGGACAGCGAGATCTCGTTGGAATAGGGCGCCAGCTCGACGCCGATGAAGAAGAAGATCAGCCCGTTGGCGGCCAGCGAGAATGCCACCGGATAGCCCAGCAGCATGAACACGATGAGCGACAGGAACATGATCGGCGCCATGTTGTGCGCGACGAACTCGATCATGTGCGGAGGTCCCCGGCGAGCGCCTTGGCTTCGATCTCGGCCTGTTCATGTGCCGAGATGAAGGGGGTGGGGTCATCCATCTTGCCGGTCATGATGGCGATCTTCTTGATGATCTCGGAGACGCCCTGGAAGCCGAGCTGCAGGAAGCCGATGAGGAGCAACATCTTGGCCGGCCACAGGATCAGCCCGCCGGCATTGGTCGACACCTCGCCTATCCTGTAGGACAGGGAGACGTAGGGGACGAAGTAGAAGATCATCAGCACGACGAAGGGCATCAGGAAGAAGACGTGCCCGAAGAGGTCGATCCAGTGCTGAACCCGGCGCGACCACATGCCGTAGATGATGTCGATGCGGATATGCTCGTTCTGGCGCAGCGTGTAGGCGGCGGCGAGCAGGAAGGCGGCGCCGAACAGGTACCACTGCAGTTCGAGCCAGGCGTTCGACGACATGTTGAAGGTCTTGCGGATCACCGCGTTGACGGCGCTGACGAGGATCGCGACAAGGATCAGCCAGGAGACCCATTTGCCGATGAATTCGTTCACGCGATCAATGGCACTGGATAGAGCGAGCAGCCCTGCCATGCATTCCTCCCCGATCTGGCGGAAGCGCCGGTTTTCCCAAGTTTCTTCTGACGCGCCGCAACAGCCGGTATGACGGCACGCAGTGCCTACGTCAATATTTCCGCCACGGCGTCAAGACGGTTGATGCGTGCCTTAAGGTAAGATTGCCCGAATGCGAGGCAAAATGCCTCAGGACAGGGCCTGTTGGCGCTCCGGAGCAGCGTCCGATGCCCGCAGCACAAGCATCGCGGCAAGCAGGGCGAACATCCAGGCGTCGCGCCACTCGAGCGGGAAATATCCTGACCACAGGGACTCAGCGACGCCGAAACCGGCGGCGCCGACCGCCGCGCGCAGCGGGTCGCGGTAGCCGCCGACGGCAGTGACGAAGAGCACCTTCAGGCCGAAGACCATTCCGGTGTCGAAGCTGATGTTGCCGTAGTAGAGCGCGGCCATGATGCCGGCCAGCGCGGCAAGCATGGCACCGACAAGCACGGCGGTGAGAAAGACGCGCCGCGTGTCGATGCCGCACATCGCGGCGGCCAGCCTGTCGTCGCTGACGGCGCGCCAGTTGCGGCCGAAACGCGATCGCGCCACGATCAGCCCCGCAAGCAGGATTACGGCGGCGGCGACGGAGCAGTCGATCAGCTGCACGACAGTCAGCGTCACCCTGAACCCGTCTTGCGTGACCGCGAAGGTGACGGCGGTTGCGAGCATCGGCGGCAGCCAGAAGTCACGCGTGTCGGCTGCGATGCGGCCCAGTTCCATCAGCACCAGAGAGACGCCGAGGGTCGCGACCACGACGGCGTTGGGCGAGCCGTTGGCGAGCGGCAGGAAAACGCTGCGCGACAGGATCCATGCGGCCAGCGCGGCATAGGCGAACGCAGCGACGGTGCCGAGCGCTATGGTTGCCGGCAGGGTCAGCCACAGTACCTGCCAGCCGAATACGGCGACCAGTATCAGCACCTGGCCGGAAAAGGCGAAGACCGGGCCGTGCGCCAGGTTGGTGCGCTTTAGCATGCCGTTGGTCAGCACGTAGCCGAAGGCGAGCAGTGCATAGAGTGCGCCCGAATGTACCCCGTTCAGGAACTGCTGCAGGAAGTAGTGCATGGCCGTCCAGCTGCCGAGAGCGCCGCGCGAGAGGTCAGGGTGAGCCATGTATTCTAACTTGTCAAACAGCTGTTGCCGGTTATAATTCTGCATGACGGTTTCATGGACGAAACACCGCTTCTCGGGCGGCGCACTGGTGTTCGACACGACCAATACGGTGGTTCATCGCGGCGATGCCGCGCGAAGCTTCGACCGTTTCGACGATCCCTCGGAGATTTCCCGCTTCGCCGCCGCGGCCTCAAGCTTTCGCGCTGCCGAACTCGGCGGAAGGCCGCTTGCGGTGCACGACGCCGAGCGGTCTGCGCCGCTGGTATTGCAGATCCGCAAAGCGTCCGACCGGCTGTTCCGTTCGGCCGCGCTGTCGGGCAGCATGGAGGCGGCACATTTGCCGGCGCTGCTGCGCGCCTGCGCCGCCGGCCTCGAAGAAGGGGAGGGCGCGCTCGGCGTACCCGGCATGCCGTTCGGCGATCCGTCGCGACCGCTCGCCTTCGAGGCGGCGCTTGCCGTTTCGGCGCTCTCGCTCCTGTCGGGCGGCAGTCTCGGCCGCGTCAAGATCTGCCCGAACTGCAACTGGCTGCTCCTCGACGCTAGCCGCAACGCCAGCCGCGTCTGGTGCGACATGGCGGTATGCGGCAACCGCCACAAGGCGAAGCGGCACTACCACCGCAACCGGGAAGCCGCCGATGCCTGAGCGCCGCCGGTCAACCTTGCGGTTTGCCGCAGCCATCGTCGCCGGTCTGCTGGCGCTCGCCGCCTGCCGCGACAGCAGCGGGGAAGGCGAGTGGTTCGCAGTCAAGGGCAAGCTCTTCGAGTTCAACTACCGGCTCGGCATCGCCACCTATGTCATCACGCTCGACGCGCTGCAGCCGTTCGGCGAGGGCAATTTCGCCGTCGTGCACTTCGAGGACCCGGCCGGCGGCGAGCCGCTCGAACTGCGCCAGAAGCTGTGGCCGAAACTGCGCCACCAGACGCTCACCAGCCCGCCGCTCTCTTGCGTCGTCAAGGACCGGCCCTATGCCGTAGACATCCGCATCGAGGATCCGAAAGGCGCCTTGCTGCAGCGGCTGGCGGTGACCATGACGTCGAATCTGGACCAGTCGATCCTGCCCGACCGGCCGCTCGTCATCGGACCGGTCTACGAGCTCAATCCCGACATGGCCGGCCATCCCGACGGCAAGCTGGACAGCGTCGAATCTGCTGATTGCCCGAACCCCTTGTAGCGCCGCGGGAGGTCCCGGCCGGCGGTCTTGTTCCCTTGGTTCTGTGCCGTAACAAAGTTGTGAGTCCTTGCGTCCGGGCGACCGATTGTTGCGCGCCAACGCGGTCGGCCGATTGCTCGATTGCGCATTGCCTTTGCGGTCCGGTTTTTGTTTGACGCCGCCCGAAAGCAAAGAAACACTGTCACAAAGCGACCTAACGTTAGCCGTAGAAGTCCGTTCGGCTTCCGCAGAGGACCAGCCATGACGCTCCACGACGTTGCTCTCGACGACAAGTTCGACCTTCAGAAGCAACGCATCTTCCTGTCCGGCTCGCAGGCCGTTGTGCGCATGCTCCTGATGCAGCGCGAACGAGATCGACTGGCCGGCCTCGACACGGCGGGCTTCGTCTCGGGCTATCGCGGCTCGCCGCTCGGCGGGCTGGACCAGCAGCTGTGGCGCGCCAAGAAACAGCTCGCCGGATCGGGCATCGTCTTCCAGCCCGGCCTCAACGAAGAACTGGCTGCCACCGCCTGCTGGGGCTCGCAGCAGACCGAGCTTCTCGGCGAAGGCAAGCATGATGGCGTCTTCTCGGTCTGGTATGGCAAGGGCCCCGGCGTCGACCGCTCCGGCGACGTCTTCCGCCACGCCAATCTGGCCGGCTCGTCGAAGCACGGCGGCGTGCTCGCCCTGATGGGCGACGATCACACCGCCGAATCCTCGACCAATGCGCATGCGACGGAGTTCCTGTTCGTCGACACGATGATCCCGATCCTCAATCCGGGCGGCGTGCAGGAACTGATCGACTACGGCCTCTACGGCTTCGCCCTGTCGCGCTTTGCCGGCACCTGGGCGGCCATCAAATGCGTCAAGGACAACATCGAATCGACGGCCTCCGTCGATGCCTCGCTCGAGCGGCTGAACATCGTCATCCCCGAATTCGACATGCCGCCCGGCGGGCTCAACATCCGCCACGAGATCGATTTTCTCGGCCAGGAGGCGCGGCTGCACGAGTACAAGCGCGCCGCCGCCGCCGCCTTCATCCGGGCCAACGGGCTGAACCGCACCATCTATTCCGGCGGCGCCAACCCGAAGATCGGCATCATCACCGTCGGCAAGAGCTATCTCGATGTGCGCCAGGCGCTGGAGGACATCGGCATCGACGAGGCGCGCGCCAACCAGATCGGCGTCAGGCTGTTCAAGGTCGGCTGCCCCTGGCCGCTCGACATCGAACACATCAGGGATTTCGCCCGCGGCCTCGAAACCATCATCGTCGTCGAGGAAAAGCGCTCGCTGATCGAGGTTCAGGTGCGCGAGGACCTCTATGGCACCGCCATGCAGCCGACCGTCATCGGCAAGAAGGATGAGCGCGGCGACTGGCTGTTCCCCGCCAAGGGCGCGCTCGACCCCAACGACATCGCCATCGCGCTCGGCGAGCGGGTGCTCAAGACCATCGGCCCGTCGGAGGACATCGCGGCCCATGTCAGCCGGCTGAAGCAGTACCAGGCGATGCTCGCCGACACCAAGGACATCGGCTCGCGCACGCCCTTCTTCTGCTCCGGCTGCCCGCACAATTCATCGACCAAGGTTCCGGAGGGATCGATCGCAGGCGCCGGTATCGGCTGCCATTTCATGGCGTTGTGGATGGACCGCTCGACCATCGGCTTTACCCAGATGGGCGGCGAGGGCGCACAGTGGATCGGGCAGGCGCCCTTCTCGAAGCGCGGGCACATCTTCCAGAATCTCGGCGACGGCACCTACAACCATTCCGGCGTGCTGGCGCTGCGCTTCGCGCTCTCGTCGGGCGCCAACATCACCTACAAGATACTCTACAACGATGCCGTGGCGATGACCGGCGGCCAGCCACATGAGGGCAACCTCACCGTCGACATGATCGCGCGCCAGGTGCGGGCCGAGGGGGTCGAGCGCATCGCGGTGGTCACCGACGAGCCCGACAAGTACGGCGACCGCAAGCAGTTTCCCGCCGGCTCTACCTTCCACCACCGCGACGACATGGAGATGGTGCAGCGGGAGCTGCGCGACATTCCCGGCGTTACCGTGCTGCTCTACGACCAGACCTGCGCGGCCGAGAAGCGCCGCCGGCGCAAGCGCGGCACCTATCCCGATCCCGACAAGCGGGTCATCATCAACGAACTGGTCTGCGAAGGCTGCGGCGACTGCGGCGTCAAGTCCAACTGCGTGTCCGTCCAGCCGGTCGAAACCGAGTTCGGGCGCAAGCGCCGCATCGACCAGTCGAGCTGCAACAAGGACTTTTCCTGCGTCAACGGCTTCTGCCCGTCCTTCGTAACGGTGCATGGCGCCAAGATCCGCAAGGCCGAGGGCGTG
Organism: Alphaproteobacteria bacterium; assembly: GCA_018823835.1. GTDB lineage: Bacteria > Pseudomonadota > Alphaproteobacteria > Rhizobiales > Rhizobiaceae > CAMYMG01. The sequence goes on from JAHJHT010000007.1 coordinate 86,444, forward strand.
GCCGGCCAGACTGATCCGCTTTCCGGCGTGCCGGAGCCGACGCAGTTTTCGCTCGACCGCGACGGCTGGGCCTCCATCATCGACGGTGTCGGCGGCACGGGCGTCGTCACCATCGGCGCCGTGCTCGGCATGGCGGCGCATCTCGAGGGCAAGGGCTGCGGCATGATCGACATGGCCGGCCTCGCCCAGAAGGGCGGCTCGGTATTCAGCCATGTGCGCATCGCCCGCACGCCCGAAGACATTCATGCCATCCGCATCTCCGCCGGCAAGGCCGACCTCATCCTCGGTTGCGACCTCGTCGTCTCCGGCGCCAAGAAGGTGCTCGCCGCCGTGCGCGAGAACCACACGCTCTTCGTCGCCAACACGGCCGAGGTCATGCCGGGCGAATTTACCCGCTCCGCCGACTTTTCGCTGCCCGTCGAACGGCTGAAGAAGGCGATCCGCGCCGCGGCCGGTGAAGAGAAGGCGCATTTCTTCGATGCCACGCGCACCGCGACCGCTCTGTTTGGCAATTCGCTCGGCGCCAACATGTTCATGCTCGGCATCGCCTACCAGCATGGTGGCCTGCCGCTGTCGGCAGAAGCCGTTGAAAAGGCCATCGAACTCAACGGTCAGGCCGTGGCGATGAATGTCGCTGCCTTTCGCTGGGGCCGCCGTGCCGGGCACGAACCGGGCTTCGTGCGCGACCTCGTCGCCGGGCAGGCCGACGGCGTCGAGCCGTCACAGACGCTCGACGACCTCGTCGCCAGGCGCGCCGAATTCCTGACTGCCTACCAGGACGCGGCCTATGCCGAGCGCTACACCAAGCGCATCGCAGCCATCCGCAGCGCCGAGGAAGACTCCGCGCCCGGTTCGACGCTCGTGAGCGAAGCCGCCGCGCGCCAGCTCTTCAGGCTGATGGCCATGAAGGACGAATACGAGGTGGCCCGGCTCTACACGGACGGCTCCTTCGCGAAACAGTTGTCGGGACAGTTCCAGGCCTGGGACCGGCTGGAGTTCCACCTGGCGCCGCCGATCATGGGCCGCAAGGGCGCCGACGGCATGCCGCGCAAGTCGACCTTCGGGCCGTGGATGATGAAGGGCTTCCGCCTGCTGGCGGCGATGAAACGCCTGCGTGGCACGGCTTTGGACGTCTTCGGCTACACGGCCGAGCGACGCATGGAGCGTGCGCTGCTGGCGCAGTACGAGGGCGATCTCGAGCTCATCGAAAAGTCGCTGGCCCTGGAGACGATCGACGCCGCAGCGGCGCTTGCTTCGGTCCCGGCTCTGATCCGCGGCTATGGCCATATCCGGCAAGCGAGCGCCGAAAAGGCGGCGGGCGAGCGCGACCGGCTTGTCGACCGGCTGACGGCAATCGCCGGAAAGCCGGTTCTCCAGGCGGCCGAATAGCGGACAGCCATCCGGGTCCGGCAGCCGCTTTCCTTGTTTTGCATGGCTTGCGTGCGCCAGTTGCATGCGGCGGGAGGCGCCTTCTAAGCCTTTCTTAAGGCGATTGTGGCAGCAATTGACTCCCACAACGGAAGCCGTCGTGACTGCAAAGAGAAAACAGGACCTGCCGGTCGACGTCTACATTCCGTTCGTGGAAACTCTTTTCCGCGACGGATTTACGCTGGCGATCGGCATTTCGGCGCAGACTGCGCTGATCGGCCTGGTGTGGGCAAAGACCGGCATCATGGCCTTCGGGGCCTTCGTCGTCTGCATGATCGGCGTCGGCATCGTGCGCGTGCTCAACATGCGCAAGTACTCCTCGTTGCCGCCTCTGGTGACGCGCGAGGAAGCGCGCAGGCGCGAAAATACCTACATCATGTACGGCGCCATGCACGGGCTGACGCTCGGCCTGTTCTGCTTCTACGCCATCTACTTCGTGCAGGACAGTTTTGCCGAGACGGCGGCGGTCTGCATATCGCTGGCGACGGCCACCGGCATTGCCGGACGAAACTACGGCTCGCCGCGCATGGTGATCATCTTGATCATCACTCTGACCTGCCCGATGTCGCTCGGCTTCATTCTGCGCGGCGACTTCTATCACGTCACGCTCGGCCTCCTCTCGGCACCCTTCCTGCTCGCCATCCATCGCTACGCCGACACGGTGCGCGACGTGCTGTTTTCGGCGATCTTCGAGGAGCGCAAGGCCAAGCGCATCGCGCAGCGTTTCAACCGCGCTCTCAACACCATGTCGCACGGCCTCGTCATGATCGGGCCCGATGGGCGGGTCGTCGTGGCCAATGCCGAGGCGGCAGAACTGCTGCTCTTGAGTTCGCCGGACGCGTTGCTCGGACGATCGGTCCACGCCCTGCTGATGCGCGGGGTGGCGGGCGGCATGCTCGCTGCCAAGGATTGCCGATACGTCGAGGCGCAACTGACCAGCGCTCTGCGCGAAGGCCGGGACCGCAAGGTCCTCGTTTCGTTTTCGAACGGGCAGCACTACGAGTTCTCGGCGCGCGAGGGCAGCCAGGAACTCGGCGTCATCACCTTCGAGGATGTCTCGCAGCGCGTCGAGGCCGAGGAGAAGATCCGCTCCATGGCGCGCTTCGACAACCTCACGGGCCTGCCCAATCGCGCCTATTTCCACGAGATCGTCGTGGAGGCCATGCTGGCCGGCGAGCAGGACCGCCGCTGCGGCCTGGCCGTGCTCGACCTCGACGACTTCAAGAGCGTCAATGATACGCTCGGTCACCCGGTCGGCGACGGCCTGATCTACGCCGTCGCGGAGCGTCTTGCGGCCTTTGCCAGCGACTCGGTCAAGGTCAGCCGGTTCGGCGGTGACGAGTTCATGGTCTTCGTGGACCATGTCGAGGACGAGAGCCATCTGGCCGGCATCCTCGACCAGCTATTCGCCGGTCTGCAGGGCGAGATCGACGTCGCCGGCCACTCCCTGCGCATCCAGGCAAGTGGCGGCGCGGTGCTGTCGCGTGTCAAGGACACCGACGTCGACGCGATGATCGTCAAGGCCGACCTGGCGCTGTACAAGGCAAAGGAACTCGGCAAGAACGGCTGGCGCCTGTTCGAAGCGGCGATGGACGCGGCCTTCCGCAACCGCCAGCTCATGAAGGCCGATCTAAGGGCCGCCATCGAGGCGAGGGAACTGCGCGTCGTCTACCAGCCGATCGTTGCCATGGACACGATGCGCATCGACAGCTGCGAGGCGCTCTGCCGCTGGGAGCACCGAGACCTCGGTCCGATTTCGCCGGCTGTATTCATCCCGCTGGCCGAAGAGATGGGCATCGTTTCCGAGATCAGCCACTTCGTCCTCGACGCGGCCTGCGCCGAATGCGTACGCTGGCCCTCCGAGATCAGCGTCTCGGTCAACCTGTCGGCAAAGGATTTTCGCAACCGGCAGGTCGTGGAGAAGATCCGCCATGTGCTCGAGTTGACCGGGCTGGCGCCGCACCGCCTCGAGATCGAGGTCACCGAGACCGCGCTGCTCGACGACAAGTCGCTTACCCGCGACTATATCGAGGAGCTGAAGGAGATCGGGGTGCGCATCGCACTCGACGATTTCGGTACCGGCTATTCCAGCCTGAGCTACCTGCACAAGCTGCCGCTCGACAAGGTCAAGATCGACCGCAGCTTCCTCATCGACGTCGGCCAGAACAGCCGTTCGCTCGAACTGCTCAAGGGCATTGTGAACCTGTCGCGGCCGCTCGGCCTGACCGTCACCATCGAGGGCGTCGAGACCTTCGAGCAGCTCAAGATCCTGGCCCTCCAAGTCAAGCCCGACCTCGTGCAGGGCTTCCTGTTCGGTTCGGCCCTGTCGGCTGCCGGCATCCAGACGATGACCGGTACCGTATGGCCGTTCGCCAAGGACATCCGCGTCGCCAAGCGCGCCGCCATCTCCGCCGGCACCGCCGACTGATCTAGCCAGTCCTGACGTAAAAATCGCAGACGTTGTGCCGTATTGGCACTGCTGCGTTAAGGTTAACGTAACGTGACTGAGTGAAAATTAAATTTAATCTTTACATATTAAAATGATTCCCTAACCTGATCGATGGGGTCGAGTAGGGACGGGAAAATGACCGGTGGATTGACCACAGTACCAGTTTCGACACCCACAGCCGGAAGCATCGTACAAGAGACCAGGACCTCTCCCTTCGTCCACCATGTGGAAAGTCTGCTCGCCCGGACCGAATACCGGCGCTGCGACAAGGGTGAAGATCTCGAAGACATCTACAGGCTTCGCTACAAGGCATACCGCTCGAACGACATGGTTCCCGACAGCGAGAACCAGACGATCAGCGACGAGCTCGACGAGGCGCCGAACGTCTATCGCTTCGGCGTCTATGTCGACCAGCGGCTGGTCAGCACGCTGCGCATCCATCACGTCACGCTGGAAACACCGCTTTCGCCGTCCACCAAGGCCTTCGGCGACATCGTGCGCCCGATGCTCGAGCGCGGTGACAGCTTCGTCTGCCCCAGCCGCTTCGCATCCGATCCCGACTGGACGCGAATCTATCCGCATCTGCCCTACGTGGTGCTGCGCCTGGCGCCTATGGCCTGCTTCCACTTCGCAGCGCCCTATGGCCTGTCGACGGTGCGCGAGGATCACGCCGGCTTCTACAAGCGCATCTATTACTCCGAGCAGATCAGCGAACCGCGCTCCTATCCCGGTGTCTATAACCGCGTCGTGCTCTACCGCACCAACGCGCACGCGAACAAGGAACGCTTCTTCAAGCGGTTTCCCTTCTTCAAGTCGACACCGATGGAACAGCGCCTGCTGTTCTCCCGCCCGGCGGGCGGCGAACTGGGCCCACTGACAATCCTGCCGACGGCGAAATACTATCGCGAAGCTGCCTGAGGGCTGCCAACAGGCGTGTATTGGACAAAGGACGGGCTTGCGCGTGAGCCTGCCGTTGGCATTATGGCCGCAATAACCGCGAACAATGCGGAACGGGAGGAGCAGTATGACAGCGGCGGCGGCCTCGGCCGGCGAACTGGATACATTTCCGAAATTCCTGCTGCGCAATGCCGACAGGTTGGGCGACAGTCCAGCCATGCGCCACAAGGATTTCGGCATCTGGCAGAGCTGGACCTGGCGCGCGCAGCTTGACGAGGTGAGGGCGCTGGCGCTCGGGCTACAGGCGCTTGGGCTTTCGCGCGGCGACAAGATCGCCGTCATCGGCGCGAACCGGCCGCGCCTCTACTGGACCTTCGCCGCTGCGCAGTCGCTCGGCGCCGTCCCGGTCCCCGTCTATGCCGACGCGGTGGCCGACGAGATGGCCTACGTGCTCGACCATGCCGGTGTCCGCTTCGCCGTCGTCCAGGACCAGGAGCAGGTCGACAAGATCGACTCCTGCGCCGAGCGCATCCCCGCCCTCAAGACCATCATCTACGATGAGCCGCGCGGCCTTGGCGACTACGACATGGAGGGGCTGCACGCATTCGCCGACGTGCAGGCAGCGGGGAGGGCGCTGCTCGCGGCCGAACCCGAACTGGCAGATCGCTGGGCCGCCGACATCGCTGCCGCGAACGGCGACGAAATCTGCGTCATGCTCTACACGTCGGGCACCACCGGCCGCTCCAAGGGCGTCATGCTGAAGGCCCGGAACGCCGTGGGTGCTGCGTGCGACACGGCGGCATTCGACAATCTCAGCGAGCGGGACAGCGTGCTTGCCTACCTGCCGCTCGCCTGGGTCGGCGACCACTATCTCAACTACGCCCAGGGCTATGTCTCCGGACTGTGCATGAACTGCCCGGAAAGCGCCGAGACGGTGGCGCAGGACCTGCGCGAGATCGGCCCCACCTTCTATTTCGCGCCGCCGCGCATCTTCGAGGGACTGCTCACCAGCGTGACCATCCGCATGGAGGACGCCAGCTGGATCAAGCGCAAGCTCTACAGTCACTTCATCGACGTCGCGAAGCGCTACGGAGAGGCGATCCTGGAGGGCCGGCCGGTGCCGCTTTCGGGCCGGCTGTCCTACGCCCTCGGCTCCGTCCTGATCTACGGGCCTTTGAAAAACGTGCTCGGCTTCTCCAACATCCGCGTCGCCTACACCGCCGGCGAGGCGATCGGCCAGGACCTGTTCTCCTTCTTCCGCTCGCTCGGCATCAACCTCAAGCAGCTCTACGGCCAGACCGAGGCATTCCTCTATGTAACCGTGCAGAAGGACGGCGCGGTGCGCTCCGACGCCGTCGGCCCGGCGGCGCCCAATGTCGACATCCGCATCTCCGACAGCGGCGAGGTGCAGTTCCGCTCGCCCGGCATGTTCTCGGGCTACTTCAACCAGGACGAGACGACCGCCGAGACGATGACAGGCGACGGCTACGTGAAGACCGGCGACGCCGGCTTCTTCGACAAGGACGGCCAGTTGAAAATCATCGACCGCGCCAAGGACGTCGGCAAGTTGACGACGGGCGAACTCGTCGCGCCGAAATACATCGAGAACACGCTTAAATTCTTCCCCGACATAAAGGAAGCGGTGGCTTTCGGCGACGGCCGCGATTTCTGCGCCGCCTTCATCAACATCGACCTGCAGGCGGTCGGCAACTGGGCCGAGCGCAACAACATCGCCTACGCCTCCTACCAGGAGCTTGCAGGCAATCCGCAGGTCGCCGAGATCATCGCCGGCCATGTCGATGCCACCAACCTGAGGCTGTCGCGCGAACCGATGATGTCGGGAGCGCAGATCAGGCGCTTCCTGGTGCTGCACAAGGAACTGGACGCCGACGACGGCGAACTCACGCGCACGCTGAAGGTCAGGCGCTCCTTCGTCGCCGAACGCTACGGCTCGCTGATCGAGGCGCTCTATGACGGCTCGACGGAAAAATACGTCGAGACAGAGATGACCTATGAGGACGGCCGCAAGGGCGTGGTGCGGGCAACAGTCAGGATCATGGACGCCAAGACCTATCCCGCGGCAGATACGCCGCGCAGGGAAGCGGCGTGAACGCGCCGTCAGCCCTGGCCAAACCGGCGGCAGTCGCCGACGGTCGTGCCGCCCCCGGCGAGGTCCTGATGGACGTCCGCAACGTCTCGCTTTCCTTCGGCGGTGTCAGGGCCATCACCGACATCTCCTTCGACGTGAAGGTGGGCGAGATCCGCGCCATCATCGGCCCGAACGGGGCCGGCAAGACCTCGATGCTCAACGTCATCAACGGCTTCTACACGCCGCAGGAGGGAACGATCTGGTTCCACGGCAAGGAGCGCAAGGGCATGAGGCCGCATCACGCGGTTCGCCAGGGCATCGCGCGTACCTTCCAGAACGTTGCGCTTTTCAAGGGCATGTCGACGCACGACAACATCATGACCGGACGCTCCGTGCACATGCACCGCAACCTGTTCTGGCAGATGCTATGGCACGGGCCGGCGCTCGCCGAGGAGATCGAGCACCGCGAGAAGGTCGAGGAGATCATCGACTTCCTCGAAATCCAGCACATCCGCCGAACGCCCGTCGGCAAGCTGCCCTACGGGCTGCAGAAGCGGGTGGAACTCGGGCGCGCGCTTGCCATGGAGCCGTCGCTGCTGTTGCTCGACGAGCCTATGGCGGGCATGAATCTCGAGGAGAAGGAAGACATGAGCCGCTTCATCATCGACGTGAACCGGCAGCGCGGTACCACCATCGCACTCATAGAACACGACATGGGCGTGGTCATGGACCTTTCCGACCGGGTGGTCGTTCTCGACTACGGCGAAAAGATCGCCGACGGAACGCCCGACGCCGTCAAGTCCGACAGCCGGGTCATAGACGCCTATCTCGGCGTCGCTCACTGAAACCGAAGGAAACGCGAATGGTCCTCTCCGAACTTGCCATCACACCCCTGATATCGCTGGTCGCCGGCGTGCTGATCCTCATCATGCCGCGGCTGCTCAACTACATCGTCGCGCTCTACCTGATCCTGATCGGCGTGCTCGGGCTGTTCCCGAACATCCTCGGATAGACGCGCAACGCAGAAGAAGGGGGGGCAGCGACACATGGATTTCCTGAACTCGGTATTCGTCAAACCGTTCGCCGACATGGTCGCGGCCCCCGATTTTCTGCTGCAGGTCCTGTGGGAAGGGCTGGTCGCCGGCGTGCTCTACGCGCTGATCGCGCTCGGCTTCGTGCTGATCTACAAATCCTCGCGCATATTCAACTTCGCGCAGGGAATCATGGTCGTGTTCGCGGCGCTGACGTTGGTCGGCCTGCACGAAAAGGGCGTCCCGGCGCTGCTCGCGCTGCCGCTGACGCTGCTGGTCATGTACCTGCTGGCGGTCGCCGTCGAGCGCGTCGTGCTCAGGCCGCTCATCAACCAGCCGGACATGATCCTGTTCATGGCCACCATCGGCATCACGTTGTTCCTCATCGGCTTCGGCGAGATCATCTTCGGCGGCGAAAACAAGGTGATGATCACCGAGGCGCTCTACATCCCGACCGGCAGCTTCGAGTTCGAGCCGTTCGGCGGGTTCCTGCTGATCGAGCAGAAGGACCTGACCGCCGTCGTCGGCGCAGGCGTGCTCGTCGCGGTGCTGCTTCTCTTCCTCAACAAGTCGCGCATCGGCCGCGCCATCCGGGCGCTCGGCGACGACCACCAGGCGGCGCTGTCGGTCGGCATCTCGCTGTCGACCATCTGGGTCATCGTCTGGTTCATCGCCGGCGTCATCGCGCTCGCCACCGGCATTGTCTGGGGTGCGCGGGCCGGCGTCTCCTTCGCGCTCGAGGTCATCGCCTACAAGGCGCTGCCGGTGCTGATGCTCGGCGGGCTGGAATCGGTCACCGGCGCCATTGTCGGCGGCCTCGCCATCGGCATCCTCGAAAAGCTGTTCGAGATCTACTGGGGCCAGCCGCTTCTCGGCGGCAATACCGAATCCTGGTTCGCCTTCGTCCTGGCCCTCATCGTGCTGCTGTTCCGGCCACAAGGCCTGTTCGGCGAACGCATCATCGAGAGGGTGTAGATGCTCTACCGCACCGCCGGCCAGTTCAAGACATCCTACGCCGCCGACCACGCGCTGTTCCCGGTGCGGCAGGACGCCTGGCTGCTCGGCGTCATCCTGCTGTTTGCCTTCGTCATCTTTCCGCTGACGGCGAGCGAGTTCACCTTCAAGGCGCTGCTCACCCCGGTGCTCGTCTATTCGCTGGCCGCACTCGGCCTCAACATCCTGACTGGCTATGCCGGGCAATTGTCGCTCGGCACCGGCGCCTTCATGGGCGTCGGCGCCTATGCCTGTTTCAAGCTGATCACCATCTTCCCCGAAATGAACGTGCTGGTGGCGATCCTTGCGTCGGGCTTCTTCTCGGCGGCCGTCGGCGTCGCCTTCGGCCTGCCGTCGCTGCGCATCAAGGGTTTTTATCTCGCCATCGCGACGCTCGCCGCGCAGTTCTTCCTCGTCTGGCTGTTCGAGAAATGGGCCTGGCTGTGCAACTACAGTTCTTCCGGCTCCATCCAGGTGCCGACCGTCGAAATGTTCGGCACGCCGGTCTTCGGCCCCAACGCCCTTGCCATCGTGCAGTATTATTTCGTGCTCGGCGTCGTCGCGCTAATCACCATTGCCGCCATCAACATCACGCGCGGGCGCATCGGCCGCATGTGGAAGGCGGTGCGCGACATGGACATCGCCGCCGAGCTCGTCGGCATCAATTTGATGAAGGCCAAGCTGTCGGCCTTTGCCGTCTCGTCCTACGTGGTCGGCGTTGCCGGCGCGCTGTTCGTCTTCCTGTGGCGGGGCGCGGCCGAGCCGGTCGCCTTCGACATCGCGCTGTCATTCCGCGTGCTCTTCATCGCCATCATCGGCGGGCTTGGCTCCGTGCTCGGCAATTTCCTCGGCGCCATCCTGATCGTCGCGCTGCCGGTCATCCTCAACACGCTGCCGGCGACCTTCGGCATCCCGATCTCGTCGGCCATGGTCGAGCACCTCAACACCATGATCGTCGGCGCGCTGATCATCGCCATTCTGGTCATCGAGCCGCACGGGCTCGCCCGCTTCTGGCAAATCATCAGGGAGAAGCTCATCATGTGGCCGTTTCCGCATTGATGCGCCTGAGAGGCGGCCGCCAGCGGCCGCCGGGTTCGGGGTGATCCGCCCGGTCCGGATAGTGAAATGAAAAAAGTGGAGGAAATGACATGAAGAGACTGAGGACCAATCTCCTGCTGCCGGCGGCCCTCGCTGCCGCCTGCATGCTGTCGGCGGCGCCGGCGATGTCCGAGGACAGCGTCAGCCTGCCCAACCTGTCCTACCGGACCGGCCCGTTCGCCGCGACCGGCATCCCGCTGATGAACGGCCAGCGCGACTACATGACGATGCTCAACGAGCGCGACGGTGGCGTCAACGGCGTCAAGCTCGGCTACGAGGAATGCGAGACCGGCTATTCGACCGAAAAGGGCGTCGAGTGCTACGAGAAGACCAAGGCCACCGGCATCATCACGCAGCCCTGGTCGACAGGCATCACGCTGCAGGTCCTGCCGAAGTCGAACGTCGACAAGATTCCGATTCTTGCCCCTGGCTACGGCTTCTCGCCGATGGCGGACGGCAAGGTGTTCCATTGGGCCTTCAACATGCCGGCTTCCTACTGGGACGGTGCGTCGATGATCCTGAAGAACATCTCTGACGGCAATCTCGACAACCTGAAGGGCAAGAAGATTGTCCTGCTGCATCTCGACCACCCCTATGGCAAGGAGCCGATCCCGCTGCTCGAGGTGCTGGCCGAGAAGCACGGCTTCACCCTGCTGCCGATCCCGGTCGGCCTCAAGGAGATGCAGAACCAGTCGGCCCAGTGGCTGCAGATCCGCCGCGAGAAGCCCGATTTCGTCGTCATGTGGGGCTGGGGCGCGATGAACGCCGGTGCACTCACCGAGGCAGCCAAGACCAAGTTCCCGATGGACAAGTTCGTCGGCATCTGGTGGTCCGGTCATGACGGCGACATGGCAAGCGTCGGCGAGGCCGGCAAGGGCTACCGCTCGATCTCGTGGAGCGTGCCGGTGTCGGATTCTCCCGTCATGCAGGACATCAAGAAATACGTCCTCGACCCCAAGAAGACCGAAATCGGCGAAGGTGAGTTCGACTGGGTGTTCTACCAGCGCGGCGTGCTGATCTCGATGTTCACCGTCGAGGGCATCAAGGCCGCCCAGGAGCATTTCGACACCAAGGTCGTCACCGCCGAGCAGCTTCGCTGGGGCCTGGAAAACCTTAAGATCGACGATGCCAAGCTGGCCGAGATCGGCATGACCGGCATGATCGCGCCCTTCTCGACCTCCTGCGCCAACCACGCCGGCCATGCCGGCGGCTGGATGCTCGAATGGGATGGCGCCAAGTTCGTCAAGGTGTCCGACCTGCTGCAGGCCGACGAGAGCGTGATCGAGCCGCTGGTCGAAGCCGAAGCCAAGAAATACGCCGAGGCCAACGCCCCCTGGCCGATCAACGAAGACTGCAAGATGTAGTCGCCTTCGGCCCCTTGCCGGCAGCGGCTGGGGGCCGATCTTTCCATCGGGACCGGGAGACGGTGCATCGAAACGCCCGCGGATGCGTTCGTCTCTCGGCACCCGCGCGAAGCGCGATGCCGCTACAGCCGGAGAAAGCATGAACCAAACCGCCCAGACGCCCGACACGCCGATCCTCTCGGTCAATAATATCGAGGTGATCTACGACCGCGTCATCCTGGTGCTGAAGGGCGTTTCGCTCACCGTGCCGGCCGGCGGCATCACCGCCATCCTCGGCGCCAACGGCGCTGGCAAGACAACCACGCTGAAGGCCATCTCCAACCTGCTCAGGGCAGAGCGGGGCGAGGTCACCAAGGGCACCATCGTCTTCGAGGACGCCGAGGTGCAGTCGCTGTCGCCTGACAATCTGGTGCGCCGCGGCTGCATCCAGGTGATGGAGGGCCGGCACTGCTTCGGCCATCTCTCGGTCGAGGACAATCTGATGACCGGCGCCTACACGCGGCGCGACGGCAAGGCCGCCATCACGCGGGACCTTGAACTCGTCTATGACTATTTCCCGCGCCTCAAGGTCCGCCGTTCCAGCCAGGCCGGCTACACCTCGGGCGGCGAACAGCAGATGACGGCCATCGGCCGCGCGCTGATGTCGAAGCCGAAGATGATCCTGCTCGACGAACCGTCGATGGGCCTGGCGCCGCAGCTCGTCGAGGAGATCTTCGAAATCGTCCGCAAGCTCAACGAGGAGCAGGGCGTGTCCTTCCTTCTCGCCGAGCAGAATACCAACGTGGCGCTGCGCTACGCCAAGTACGGCTACATCCTGGAATCGGGGCGGGTCGTGCTTGATGGCGAGGCATCGGCGCTGCGCGAGAACGAGGACGTCAAGGAATTCTACCTTGGCGTTGCCGGCGAGGGGCGGAAATCCTTCAAGGACGTCAAGCACTACAAGCGCCGTAAGCGCTGGCTGGCGTGATGACCACTTCCCGCCTGGAATGGGTGCTGCTGCAGTTCGGCCGCAAGCTGTGGGTTCGCGCCTCGCTGTTTTCGGTGCTGGCGGTGGCGACCGCCTTCGTCGCGATCCTCGCCAAACCCTACATTCCCGACGACATCCAGACCAAGATCGGCGCCGACGCGGTCGACAACGTTCTCGGCATCATCGCGTCGAGCATGCTGGCGGTCACCATCTTCTCGCTGTCGACCATGGTCGCCGCCTTCACCGCCGCCACCAACAATGTGTCGCCGCGCGCCACCAAGCTGCTGATGGAGGATTCCACGGCGCAGAATGCGCTCGCCACCTTCATCGGCTCCTTCCTGTTCAGCGTCGTCGGCATCGTCGTGCTCAGTACAGGGGCCTATGGCGACGGCGGCCGCGTCGTCGTCTTCATCGTCACCATCGGCGTCATCATCGTCATTGTCCTGACGCTGCTGCGCTGGATCGACCACCTGTCGCGGCTCGGTCGGGTCGGCGAGACGACGGAGAAGGTCGAGCACGCTACCGTCAAGGCGATGCGGGGACGCATCGAGAGGCCCTATCTCGGCGGCATGAGGCTGGACGCCGAGGCCGCTCCCTCCGACACCGTCCTGCCGGCCTTCGCCAACCGGATCGGCTATGTCCAGCACGTCGACGCGGGCGCGCTTTCGGAACTCGCCGAGGCGGCCGGGGGCATGGTTCATATTGTCGCGCTGCCCGGCTCCTTCATCGATCCGAGCCGGCCGCTCGCCTATTGCGAAGGCGTCGACGAGGACGGCGTCTCCGAGGCGGCCAAGGCCTTCACGATCGGCGACGAACGTTCCTTCGACCAGGACCCGCGCTTCGGTCTCTGCGTGCTGAGCGAAATCGCCTCGCGTGCGCTGTCGACGGCGCTCAACGATCCCGGCACAGCGATCGACGTCATCGGCCGCGCGGTGCGCGTGCTGTCCGTCTGGTCGGGCCATGCCGACCAGAACGGCGAGGCGGAGGTCGCGTACCCAAGGCTGCGCGTGCGTCCGGTCGAGCTCGACGACCTCTTCGACGACATCTTTACGCCGATCGCGCGCGACGGGGCGTCGGTCGTCGAGGTGCACATCAGGCTGCAGAAGGCGCTGCTCATGCTTGGCCGGATGGAGGGCGAGCGGTTCCGTGACAATGCCATCCGGCATTCGCAGCTGGCGCTGGAACGGGCCGAGGCAGCGCTCGCCATCGAGCACGACCGCGCCACCCTGCGCGGTCTCGCCGACAGGGTATGTGACCTCGACCGATAGCCTGCTTCATCGGGCACCGCTCGGTCGCGGTCGCTCCACCTGCCTTTTCGCTTTCGCACACCTATCGCCTGTTGGGATGCTGAGCGGCATTGCCCTCCCGGCGGCTTTTCGTTATGTGCCCTTGAGGCTTTCCTGGAGGTATTTCATGGCTGACCACTCGCCGACCGGACCCATCGAAACTGGCGCGAAGATGGACTATCCCGAGCACAACAAGACCTATGCCGGGTTTCTCGCGCTGACAAAATACATCACGCTGTTCTGCGTGGCCCTGCTGATCGCCATGGCGTTCGGCTTCTTCACCAGCGCCGGCTTCTTCTCGGCTTCGGTTCTGCTGATAGCCATCTGCGCCGTCGGCTGGTACCTTCTGCGTTAAGGGGCTCCGACCCCAGACATCAGGTCATATCGACTGAAGTCCGGTCCTCCATGCCCGGGCTGTAAGCTGGACCGGTTCCAGCCGAAAGGATTTTGCGGTGGGACAGACTATCTTCATTCCGAAGGAAATCGATTCCAACGAGCCGCGTGTGGCCGCGTCACCCGATACGGTGAAGCGGTTTGCCGGCCTGGGCTTCACCGTCGTGGTCGAGCAGGGCGCCGGTCTCGCCTCGCGCATCACCGATGACGAATTTGCCAAGGCCGGCGCGACAATCGGCAAGGCGTCCGACGCCGGCAAGGCCGACGTCGTGCTCAAGGTTCGCCGCCCGACCGATTCCGAGCTGAAGGGCTACAAGTCGGGCGCAGCTGTCGTCGCTACCATGGATCCCTACGGGAACGATGCGGCAGTCGCCGCAATGGCCAAGGCCGGTATCACCGCCTTCGCCATGGAGTTCATGCCGCGCATCAGCCGCGCCCAGTCGATGGACGTGCTGTCTTCGCAGGCAAACCTCGCCGGTTACCAGGCGGTGGTCGACGGCGCGGCCGAATATGACCGCGCGCTGCCGATGATGATGACCGCCGCCGGCACCGTGCCGGCCGCCAAGGTGTTCGTCATGGGCGTCGGTGTCGCCGGCCTGCAGGCCATCGCCACGGCGCGCCGCATGGGCGCCGTGGTTACCGCCACCGACGTTCGCCCCGCCGCCAAGGAACAGGTCGCCTCGCTCGGCGCAAAATTCCTCGCCGTCGAGGACGAGGAGTTCAAGGCCGCCGAGACCGCGGGCGGCTACGCCAAGGAAATGTCGAAGGAATACCAGGCCAAGCAGGCCGCGCTGACCGCCGAGCACATCGCCAAGCAAGACATCGTCATCACCACGGCGCTGATCCCCGGCCGGCCGGCGCCCAGGCTGGTCTCGGCTGCCATGGTCGCCTCGATGAAGCCGGGTTCGGTGCTGGTCGATCTCGCGGTTGAGCGCGGCGGCAATGTCGAAGGCGCGGTGGCCGGCAAGGTCGTCACCACCAAGAACGACGTCAAGATCGTCGGCCACCTCAACGTGCCGGGCCGTGTGGCGGCGTCTGCCTCGCTGCTCTACGCCAAGAACCTCTTCGCCTTCGTCGAGACGCTGGTCGACAAGGAAGCAAAGAAACTCGCGATCAACCGCGATGACGAACTCGTCAAGGCGACCATGCTGACCGACGCCGGCAAGGTCGTGCATGCGAACTTCGCCAAGGCAGCGCCGGGCGCAGCCGCCCCGGCCGACAAGGCGGTTGCCAAGGCGGCCAAGGGCACGGAGCCCGGCCTGGATGTCGCGCCGAAGAAGGCAGCGCCCGGGAAGGCCGCAACCAAGAAGCCAGCGCCGAAGAAGGCCGCCGCGAAGAAACCAGCCGCACCGAAAGGGACCGCGTGATGGAAAAGACCGCTCTCGAACAGGCTCTCGACCAGCTGGACCGGGCCGCCGCGGCCGTCCGGCTGGGCGTCCAGGACCTCACCAACGCGCCGGGCACTGCCGACGCCGCGGGCGACGCCGCACATGCGCTGTCAGGCGGCGCCATTGACCCGTTCGTCTTCCGCTTCGCCATCTTCGTGCTGGCGATCTTCGTCGGCTACTACGTCGTCTGGTCGGTCACGCCGGCGCTGCATACTCCGCTGATGGCCGTCACCAACGCCATCTCGTCGGTCATCGTCGTCGGCGCGCTCTTGGCCGTCGGCATCTCTGCTTCCGGCCTTGCCACCGGCTTCGGCTTCGTTGCGCTGATGCTGGTCTCGGTCAACATCTTCGGCGGCTTCCTCGTCACCCAGCGCATGCTGGCGATGTACAAGAAGAAGGAAAAGTGACGTGAACGCCAACTTCGCCTCCTTCCTCTACCTCGTTTCCGGCATCCTGTTCATCCTGGCGCTGCGCGGCCTGTCGCATCCGACGACCAGCCGCCAGGGCAACATGTACGGCATGATCGGCATGGCCATCGCCATCGCCACCACGCTGGCGCTGGCTACGCCCAGCCTCGGCGGCTTCGCGCTGATCGTGCTCGGGCTCGCCATCGGCGGCGGCGTCGGCGCGGTCACCGCGCGGCGCATCGCCATGACCTCGATGCCGCAGCTCGTCGCCGCCTTCCACAGCCTGGTCGGCCTCGCCGCAGTGATGGTTGCAGCGGCGGCAATGTATTCGCCCGAGAGCTTCGGCATCGGCACCGTCGCCGACATTCACAGCCAGGCGCTGGTCGAGATGTCGATCGGCGTCGCCATCGGCGCCATCACCTTCACCGGCTCGGTCATCGCCTTCCTGAAGCTCGACGGCCGCATGTCCGGCAAGCCGATCATGCTGCCGATGCGCCATGTCGTGAACGCTGCGCTCGCCATCGCGCTCGTCGTGCTCATCGTGCTGCTCGTCACCACCGAGAGCTTTACCGTCTTCTGGCTGATCGTCGCCGCCTCGCTGCTTCTCGGCGTGCTGCTGATCATCCCGATCGGCGGCGCCGACATGCCGGTTGTCGTGTCGATGCTCAACTCCTATTCCGGCTGGGCAGCCGCGGCACTCGGCTTCACGCTCGGCAACCTGGCGCTGATCATCACCGGCGCACTGGTCGGCTCGTCTGGCGCGATCCTGTCCTACATCATGTGCAAGGGCATGAACCGCTCCTTCATCTCGGTCATTCTCGGCGGCTTCGGCGGCGAGACGGCGGCTGCTGCCGACGACGGCATCGAGCGCACGGTCAAGCAGGGCTCGGCAGACGACGCCGCCTACCTGATGGCCAACGCCTCGAAGGTCATCATCGTGCCGGGCTACGGCATGGCGGTGGCGCAGGCGCAGCATGCGGTGCGCGAGCTTGCCGACAAGCTCAAGGCGCATGGCGTCGAGGTCAAGTACGCCATCCACCCGGTCGCCGGCCGCATGCCGGGCCACATGAACGTGCTGCTCGCCGAGGCCAACGTGCCCTATGACGAGGTGTTCGAGCTCGAGGATATCAATTCGGAGTTCGCGCAGGCCGACGTCGCCTATGTCATCGGCGCCAACGACGTCACCAACCCGGCCGCGCGTGATGACAAGAGCAGCCCCATCTACGGCATGCCGATCCTCGACGTCGACAAGGCGCGCACGTGCCTGTTCGTCAAGCGCTCGCTCGGCTCCGGCTATGCCGGCATCGACAACACGCTGTTCTACAAGGACGGCACGATGATGCTGCTCGGCGACGCCAAGAAGATGACCGAAGAGATCGTCAAGGCTATCGAGGCCTGACCTGCCAAGGCAGACAATGTTCGAAAAGCCCGGCCCGCGCGCCGGGCTTTTTCATTCGTGCTATGGTTGAAAGCCGAAGCCTCATGTCGGCGAGGCAGAATTTTCTTGGACAGGGAGACTTCCATGGCCAGAAAACCCGTAGCCAGGCAGGACAATAAGAGGGCCGCAGATGCCGCGCCCGGCAAGCCCGACGCTGGCCGCCGGAGCCAGGCCGTGGTCATCGTCCACGGCATGGGCGAGCACCGGCCGATGTCGACGCTGCGGAGCTTTGTCGAGGCGGTGTGGTCGCGCGATCCCGGGCTCCGGCGAGAGGCCGGCCACCCGAACGCCAACAAGACCTGGATCACGCCCGACGAGCGGGCCGGCTCGCATGAGCTGCGCCGCATCACCACGCCCTATGTGAACGGTATCCGGACCGATTTCTACGAGCTCTACTGGGCCGATGTGACGCGCGGCACGACTCGCTCGCGCCTCGTCGCCTGGGTGCTCGAGCTTCTCTGGCGCAAGCCGGACGACATTCCCGCCGACGCCAGGCGACTCTACATCGCCACCGCCGTCATGACGGTGCTGTTTGCCGTCGGCGCTTTCCTGGTCGCGCTCGGTTCGTTCTGGAACCCGTTGCTCGCCGCCATCATCGCGGCGGTCGGCGCCGTGCTGTTCTGGTTTCTCGACCAGTTCGTCGTGCCCTATTTCGGCGACGTCGCCTCCTACGTCCAGGCGACGCCGACAACCGTCGCCCAGCGGGCCGAGGTGCGCGAGCGCGGCCTGAAGCTGTTGCGCGAACTATCGGACGACCCGCGCTACGACCGCATCGTCCTCGTTGGCCACAGCCTTGGCTCCATCCTCGCCTATGACCTTTTGCAGATACTGTGGGCCGAGCGCCGTCCGGGCGGCCTGACCATGCGAGGTGACAGGGCCCTCATCGCGGCAATCCGCGAGGCCGGCGCTCATGCCGCCTTGCCTGGCGCTTTTCCCAGGCAACTTGCCGATGAGGAAAGGACTGCGTTCCGAGCCGCGCAGTGGAGGCTGCACACGCTTCTGAGGGCGCGCGACGGCGACCAGCCAGTCTGGAAGATCAGCGATTTCGTTACCCTCGGCAGCCCGCTCACGCATGCCGAGTTCCTGATGGCAAAGAACGAGGCCGCCTTCCGCGAAGGAGTGGCCGAGCGTCTTTTCTCGATCTGCCCGCCGCTGTCGGACAGCGCCAGCGAGCCCGACGTGATGTATTACGAGAGGCCGAGGGTGCGCGCCATGCATCACGGCGCCTGCTTTGCCGCGACGCGCTGGACGAATGTCTACGACATCGGCAACCTCATCTCGACCGGCGATCCGATCTCCGGCGACATGACGGAAAATTTCGGCGGCGGCGTCGAAAACGTCCAGGTGCGCCTGGAAGGTCGGCTGGGCCGCACCTTCACCCATACGCTCTACTGGTCCCTCGATGCCGAGGGCGTCGAGGTGGAAGCTGCCGCCGGCATCAGGCGCAGCCATCTCGAGGTGCTGCGCGACGCTGTCGATCTCGGCCGCCGTCTGGAAAGCTAGAGCGAGTTGCCGGGGACCGGCCGCGAGAGCCTGACGGCCGCGACGCAACCGAGGACCGCCAGCGGCAGGAAGGCGAGGAACAGCCAGCGCGCCACGCCTTGCGCCGTCTCCGGCGACAGGCCTTGGGAAAATCCGCTGGCATTGGCGATGATGCCGCAAAGGGCCGCGCCCACGGCGTAGCCGATGCGCTGCATGGTCGGGATGGCCGAGGAAGCAATGGTGCTCTCGGCCGGGTCGGCGACGGCAACGATGACCCGCGTCACGAAGGGCCAGGCGATGCCGAAGCCGCCCCCTTGCAGGATGGCGCAGGCGAGGATCAGCGGGATCGAGCCGACCGGCATGGCATAGGCGAAACCGGCAACCCCGCCGGCGATCATCAGCGCGCCGGTCACGATGATCAGCCGTTCGCGTTGCGGCGGCGCATTGGCGACCAGGATCGACAGGATCGACCAGGCGACCGATTCGGCTGCGATGATGTAGCCGGCGGTCAGGATCGGAATGTCGTGCAGCGTCGTCATGATCAGCGGGCCGTAGACCGCGAAAGAACAGGTGGCGACCGAAAAGGCGAGCACCATGGTCATGCCGCTGCCGACGGGCGTGCGCCAGCTGAACGGGCTTGACGGAAACAGCCTCGAAGCGGGCCGCCAGCCATCGATGACGAAGAACAGCACCAGTCCGGCCAGCCCGCAGATCAGGAAGAGGCTGGAGCGCAACGGCGCGATGCCGACGCCGGCAAGCCCGATCATCACCACGCCGGCGGCCAGAACGCAAAGCGCAGGCAGCGGGAAAGGCGGCGCCACCGCGCCGGCGCGCCGCCTGGTTGCCTCGGGGCTGCGCAGTACCGCGAAACAGGCCAGCGCCATCGCCAGGCCGGCTGCCGTGAACATGCCGAAGGCCCAGCGCCACGACAGCATCTCGGCAGCCAGTGCGCCGAGCAGCGGGCCGCTGAAGGCGGCCACGCCCCAGATCGCCGACATCACGCCGAAGAGCTGCGGCCAGATGCGCCGCGGGAAGAGCCGCTCGACCGAGACGAAGGCGAGCGCCACCAGCGCCCCGCCGCCAAGACCCTCGATCAGGCGGCCGGCGAGGAAGACGATCATGTTGGGTGAGGTGGCGCAGATCAGCGCACCCACCGCATAGAGCCCGGCGGCAACGGCCATGTTGGTGCGCAGCGGCACGTAGCTGATCATGCGCCCTGCGGCGGCGCCCGCGACGATGGCGCCGAGCTCGTAGATCGCCAGTGCCCAGCCGACGAGTTCCACCCCGGAGAGGTCGGCGACCATGGCCGGCATGATCGTCGCCACCATGGTTTCGTTGGTGGCGTGCAGCATGATGCCCAGGCTGATGAAGCAGAAGCGCGCGAGGTCGCCGCTTGCCCATAGCGCTCGCCAGTCAGCCCGGTTTGCAGCCTGATGCTCCATGGTGCCTGCGAATAGACAAGGCTCCGCCGGTCAGCAAGCGCTAGGGATGGGTCCAGTCAGTCCGCATTGCCCCGGCCGCTGCGGATCGGACGCAAAAAAGGCCGGCGGAGTTGCCGCCGGCCTTGTGCATTCTCCCGGTTTCCCGGGAAATATTCAGTTGGACGAACTGCGCAGCTGGAACTGCGTGACGCCGACGGCCAGATTCAAGCCGGTCTGCGTCTGCAGGCTGAGCGGCTGCAGCGTGAAGTTGGTGCCGGTGCCGCCGATCAACAGGTTGGCGCCGCCGCCGATGCCGGCCGAGGCCTCGGCGCTCGCTCCGACATAGTCGCCGGCCAGCGCGCCGGGCGCATAGATGTTGCTGCTCGGTGCCAGCACCAGCCAGCTCATCGTGGTCGCCTCGGTGACGCCGATGTCGATGCCGAACTTGTTGACCACGCCAAAATAGGGCTCCGGCGCAAAAGTGTTGTCGCTCGGCGAGAAGTTGCACTTCATGTCCTTGGACGAGCTGATGATCAGCCCGACGCCGCCGTCGATCTGGCACTCAAGCACGCCGAGTTCCACGCCCGGCTGCTGGGCAAGCGCCGGCGATACCGCGCCGGCAGCAAGGGCAAAGAGGGCAGTAGCGATCGTCTTTTTCATGTCAATCTCCTGCTTCGTTTGAGCCGATCGGGCGGCCTGGTTCAGGCCACCCGTCCTGGGTCGCTATTTCAGCGAGGAAATGAGCTCGATCGAGGTCACGGCAACGGCCACGTTCAGGCCGGTCTGTGCCTGCACGCTAAGCGGCTGCAGGGTGAAGGAGTCGCGGAAACCGCCGGTCAGCAGGTTTGCACCGCCGCCCGTGACGACGCTCGCCTCGGCATTGACGCCGAAGTAGTTTCCGGCCAGCTGGCCCTCGTCATAGTTGCGGCTGACGGCAAGTACCGCCCACTGCAGCGAGCCCTGGTGGGTCTTGCCGAGGTCGACGCCGAGCTTGGAGATCATGCCGGTGTAATGTTCCCGGCCGCCGCCGCGCGACGACTTGAAGGTGCAGTCGAGGCCCTTGTTGGAGGTGATGACATAGCCGGTGCCGCCGTCGATGTCGCAGGAAAGCACGCCGAGCTTGATGTCCGCAGCGCTGGCCGGAGCGGCAAGGGCGGTTGTCAGGAGCGCAGCGGCGACGGCAAATTTCTTGAACATGGAATAGTCCCTCATTGGAATGAACACGCACAACGATGTTCGGCGGCGAGTGTTCCACGCAAACTACGGCAGATCGGTGACGTGGTTATCGGATTTGCACGTGCCGGCATTGCCGGCATGCGGAGCGTGCAGGGCTAGCCGCGGGTGCGGTCGAGCCCATCCTTGGCCGGCTGGTAATTCGGGTCGAGCTGGGCTGCCCGGGCATAGGACTTGGCTGCCCGCGCCTTCTCGCCGCGCCGCTCGTAGATCAGAGCCTGGTTGGCCCAGCTCTCGGCGACCCGGTCGTCGAGCTTGATCGCCATGTTGAAGTCGGCGAAGGCATTTTCCTCGTCATTGGTGGCGACGTAGGACAGACCGCGGCCGTTATAGGGCTCGGGCGAATCGGGCGACATCGAGATGGCCGTCGAGAAGTCCTCGATTGCAAACGCATGCTGGCCCTGGCTCTGATAGATCAGGCCGCGATTGTGGTAGGCGCGCGCATCGGTGGTGTCGAGCTGGATCGCCTTCTGGAAATCGTTGAAGGCGCGCATCGTATCGCCCGCCTTGCGGTAGAGATTGCCGCGGCCGATATAGGCGGCGTCGTAGTTCGGGTTGATCTGGATCGAGCGATTGTAGTCGGCCAGCGCCTGCGTCTGGTCCCCGGTGAAGCGGTAGATCAGCGCCCGGTTGGCATAGGCCTGGTAGAAATTCGGCCGCAGCTTGATGGCGGTGTCGAAATCCTTCAGCGCCTCGTTGTACTTGCCGCCGCGGCCATAGGCCGAGCCCCTCACATTGTAGGCTTCAGGATCCTGCGGGTTGCGCGCGATCACGGCCGTCAGCGAGGCGATGTTCTGCTCGGAGCCCTGCGCGGTGTCGATGGTGGCCAGCTCGCCCGTCGGGCCGCTGCTCTGGCAGGCCGTAAGGGCAAGGCCCGCGGCAAGGACTGCCGCCATCATCGCGCCGCTCCGCATCGAGAGCCTGCGGTCGCCAGTGGCTGCATTCATTACGAGACTATCCCCTTGCACTGCCAAATTCTTGCCGTCTGCGCCGCATTCCCTCGCACGCGGCGAAAAACGAAAGGTGGCGGCGATTCGCATCGCCCCACCTTCGTGGTATTGCCGGAAAAAGACGAAAGATAGGCGATGGTTACCGCGCCGGGCGGCCTGCGCCTGCTCCGGTTGCCGCCGGACGCGGCGTCATCGGCAGCAATCCCTCGCGCTGCGCGCGCTTGCGGGCCAGCTTGCGGGCGCGGCGAACGGCCTCGGCCTTTTCGCGGGCGCGCTTTTCGGACGGCTTCTCGTAGTGGCCGCGCATCTTCATTTCGCGGAAGATGCCTTCGCGCTGCATCTTTTTCTTGAGCGCGCGGAGCGCCTGGTCAACATTGTTGTCGCGGACGAGTACCTGCACGGGCGTTCCTGTTCGTGTTCAAAAGACCAATGGCCAAGCCGTATAGGCTAAAGCCCCCGCGGTAGCCTGCACCGCGAATTGCGGCGGCACTTAGCAGAATCGGCGACCGATGTCGAGTGGCAGTTTGCGTGGGCCAGCCCGATGCGGTCTTTTGCATTCGACATTGCCGCCCGGCTTGTGTATGCGGCCACTCCCGCCGCTTCGGCGCCCGCCCTCAACCCATGGGATATGTGATGCCCCCGGCCTTCGGTGGAATTGACTTCGGCACCTCGAACTCGACCGTCGGCATCGTCGCCGACGGGCGGCCGCGCCTCGTTGCGCTGGAGGGCGAGCAGACCACGCTGCCGAGCGCCGTCTTCTTCAATTTCGAGGATAATGCAACGCGCTTCGGCCGCCGCGCCATCGCCGACTATACCGATCATGCCGAGGGGCGGCTGCTGCGCGCACTCAAGAGTGTCCTCGGGTCCTCGCTGATCCACGAAAAGACGCGCATCAAGTCGCGCTCGGTGCCGTTTTCCGACATTATCGGAGAATTCATCGGTCACCTGAAGTCGAAGCTCGACGCGGCCGTCGGCGAACCGGTCGACAATGTCGTGCTTGGTCGTCCCGTGCATTTCGTCGACGATGATGCCGTGGCCGATGTCGCGGCGCAGGAGGAGCTCGGCAAGGCCGCGCGCCGCCAGGGCTTCGCGCATATCGAGTTCCAGTACGAGCCGATTGCCGCGGCGCTTGACTATGAGCAGTCGGTGACGCGAGAGGAACTGGCTCTGATCGTCGACATCGGCGGCGGCACCTCCGACTTCTCGATCGTGCGGGTGTCGCCGGAACGCCGCAATGCCGCGGACCGGCGCGAGGACATCCTCGCCAATGCCGGCGTGCATATCGGGGGTACCGACTTCGACCGGCTGCTGTCGCTCGCCAGTGTCATGCGCGATCTCGGTTACCTGACGCCGACGCGCGACGGCAAGCGCAACCTGCCCGCCGCCTATTACGTCGACCTCTCGACCTGGCAGCGGATCAACCTCCTCTACACGCCGAAGGCGATGTCGGAGCTGCGGCAGATGCGCTACGAGGCGGCCAAGCCGGAACTCGTCGAGCGTCTCATCGACATCGTCACGCACCGACAGGGGCACGCGCTGGCCGGCGCAGTCGAGCAGGCCAAGATCGACCTCACCGAACAGGCCGAAACCGGTATCAGGCTCGGCCTTTCCGACGGCGAGCTTGCCGTCGCAGTCTCGCGCGCGCAGTTCGAAAGCGCCGTCGCCGACGCCGTCGGCCGCGTCGCCGACACGGTCCGCGCCATGCTCGCTCAGGCACAGCTGCCGGCGTCGCGCATCGACACGATCTTCCTGACCGGCGGGTCGACTGCCGTGCCCGTCTTGAGGACGGCGATGCTCGGCCTGTTCCCGGGCGCCAAGGTCGTGGCCGGCGACCGTTTCGGCAGCGTCGGGCTCGGCCTCGCGCTCGATGCGGGCCGCAAGTTTGCCGGTACTGAAAGCGTGCGGAAATCGGCCTGATTGCGCCATGCGGCGTTGCAACTGGTCCGAGAACTAGCCCGATCTGACACATTCGCGTTGCAGCTTGCGGGTTTAAGGGCAAAAGCGAATATCTGTCACCTGCGCCAGCAGGGCAGGGAGCATGCATTGACCGATACCACTGTCCGTTCGCCGGCGGTTGCCGATGGCACCGTGTTTGCCGTTATCCTGGCCGTCAGCTTCTGCCATTTCATCAACGATGTGATGCAGTCGCTGCTGTCAGCGCTCTATCCGATGCTGAAGGAAGATTTCCAGCTCGAGTTCTGGCAGATCGGCCTGCTCACCATGGCCTTCATGGTGACGGCTTCGCTGCTCCAGCCGGCGATCGGCATGTATACCGACCGGCGCCCGATGCCCTATTCGCTGCCCGTCGGCATGACCTCCTCGATGATCGGACTGATCCTGCTCGCCACCGCGCACAGCTATTTCATGCTGCTCATCGGCGCCGCCTGCATCGGCCTCGGTTCGGCGATCTTCCACCCCGAATCCTCGCGCGTCGCGCGGCTGGCCTCGGGTGGTCGCTACGGCCTTGCGCAGTCGACCTTCCAGGTCGGCGGCAATTTCGGCCAGGCCATGGGACCGCTGCTCGCCGCCTTCATCGTCGTGCCCTACGGCCAGGGCAGCGTCGCCTGGTTTGCGCTTGGCGCGCTCGTCGGCATCGTCGTGCTCAGGCAGGTCGGCGCCTGGTACAGCGCGCACCTCAAGACGGCCCATCTGCGCAAGCCGGCGGCCTCGCGCTTCCCTGGCCTGCCGCGCTCCAAGGTGATCTCGGCGCTTGTCATCCTTGCGCTGCTGACCTTCACCAAGAACGGCTATACGGCGGGCATCGCCAGCTACTACACCTTTTTCGTGATCGAGAAGTTCGGCGTCTCGGTGCAGGCCTCGCAGGTCATGCTGTTCCTGTTCCTCGGCGCTTCGGCGCTGGGCATCCTGCTCGGCGGCCTGTTCGGCGACCGTTTCGGGCCGAAGACGGTGATCTGGTTCTCGATCCTCGGCGTTCTGCCCTTCACGCTCGCACTGCCCTATACAAACCTGGTCTGGACCAACGTGCTGGTTGTTCTGATCGGGTTGATCCTGTCGTCCGCCTTTTCCGCGATCGTCGTCTTCGCGCAGGAACTGGTGCCCGGCCGGGTCGGCATGGTGGCGGGCATCTTCTTCGGTTTCGCCTTCGGCATGGGCGGCATCGCTGCGGCAGTTCTCGGTGTCGTCGCCGACGCCCGCGGCATCGAGTATGTCTTCCAGATCTGCTCCTACCTGCCGCTGGTCGGGCTGCTGACGATCCTGCTGCCCAGCACCGGCTCGGCGCGGTCGGCCACATAGCCGCAGCCCAAAGCGGCAGCCCCCGTCGCAAATAAAGCAAGGGTGACACGGGCTTTTCGCTAGTGGTACATGACGCCCTCGGACGGACCGATCCCGTCCCGGCAGTCACGAGGCCAGGGGAAGCATGCGGAAATATTCGGTATTCGCCATCGCCCGCGAAGCGATGCGCGCCCACAAGGGCTGGGACGAGCAGTGGTCGTCGCCCGAGCCGCGTGCGGAGTACGACGTCATCATCGTCGGCGCCGGCGGCCATGGCCTTGCGACGGCCTATTATCTTGCGAGCCTGCACGGCATCACCAATGTGGCGGTGCTGGAAAAGGGCTGGCTCGGCGGCGGCAATACCGGCCGCAACACCACCATCATCCGGTCCAACTACCTCTATGACGAATCGGCCGGCATCTACGACCATGCGCTGAAGCTGTGGGACGGGCTGTCGCAGGAGCTCAACTACAACGTCATGTATTCGGCGCGCGGCGTTATGATGCTGGCGCACAATGTGCACGACGTGCAGGTGCTGAAGCGCCACGTCCACGCAAACCGGCTGAACGGCATCGACAACGAATACCTGACCCGCGAGCAGGCCAAGGAATTCTGCCCGCCGCTCAACACCTCGCCCGATGCGCGCTATCCGGTCGTCGGCGCCGCCCTGCAGCGGCGCGGCGGCACTGCCCGCCACGACGCGGTCGCCTGGGGCTATGCGCGCGGCGCCTCGGCGCGCGGCGTACACATCATCCAGAATTGCGAGGTCACCGGGGTCAAGCGCGCGCCGAACGGTGCGGTCACCGGCGTCGATACGACGCGCGGCTTCATCGGTGCCAAGAAGGTCGGCGTCGTTGCTGCCGGCCATTCCTCGGTCATCATGAACATGGCCGGCGTGCGCATGCCGCTCGAATCCTACCCGCTGCAGGCGCTGGTGTCGGAGCCGGTCAAGCCGGTGTTTCCCTGCGTCGTCATGTCGAACACGGTGCACGCCTACATTTCCCAGTCCGACAAGGGCGAACTGGTCATCGGCGCGGGCACCGACCAGTATATTTCCTACTCGCAGACGGGGGGCCTCCATATCCTCACCCACACGCTCGACGCCATCTGCGAGATGTTCCCGATGTTCACGCGCATGAAGATGCTGCGCTCGTGGGGCGGCATCGTCGATGTCACGCCGGACCGCTCGCCTATCCTCGCCAAGACGCCGGTGCCTGGCCTCTACGTCAATTGCGGCTGGGGCACGGGAGGCTTCAAGGCGACGCCGGGTTCGGGACATGTTTTCGCGCACACCATTGCCAATGACGAGCCGCACAAGATCAACGCTCCCTTCACACTGGAGCGCTTTCGCACCGGGCGCCTGATCGACGAGGCCGCCGCCGCGGCCGTGGCCCACTGATGCATCTGGCCGCCGCAACCTTTGCCTTTGCCGCGCCGCTCGCCATCGCCCAGGGCGTACACGGCGACGCGCTGCGTCTTGTCAGCACCTTTCCGGAGCTGGAGATCAACCGGGCGACGAGCGAGCACGAATGGCCCTTCTCGGTCGATTCCGGCACGCTGAGCTGCGTCTCGCTCAACGGCAGGGAGATGGTCTTCTTTGCCGAGCCGTGGCGCGATGACGTGCCGCAGGAGCTCGGCAACATGACGCTGCCGCGCATGGCGGTGGTATCGACCAATCCGCTGGCACTGCTTGCCTCGTTCGAGGACCGCGCGCTCTATCTGCCTTTCGACACGCTGGAGACACTCGTCGGGCGCCTTGCTCCCTTCGAGGAGATGGGCCTCGCCCTGTGCGACGAGGCTTCGCCCCAGCCGGACGAGCTCTGAGGAAAGAACATGCTTCTCATCCATTGCCCCTATTGCGAGGAAGAGCGTCCGGAACTCGAGTTTCGCAACGCCGGCGAGGCCCATATCGCGCGCTCGGCCAGCATTGCCGAGGAGAGCGGTGAGGACTTTGAAAAGTTCTTCTTCATCCGCTCCAACCCCAAGGGCGTGATCTTCGAGCGCTGGCGCCACGTGCATGGCTGCGCGCGCTTCTTCAACGCGGCGCGCGACACCGTCACCGATCGCTTCATCACCACCTACAGGGCCGGAGCGCCGAAGCCGTCGCTGCCGAAATCGGCAAGCGGCCCTGCGGCCTATGCCAACCGTCCGCCGGATCAGCTCAACGTCAAGCGCCCGCGCCGCAAGCCGGCCAGCAAGGGAGAGGCGAAATGACGGAGAGCTTCCGCATCGCCGGCCGCGGCCGTCTGTCGTCGCGCACCGCCCGCTTCAGCTTCGACGGCAAGCCGTATGCCGGTCTTTCCGGCGACACGCTGGCATCGGCGCTGCTTGCCAATGGCGTGCATTTGGTCGGCCGCTCGTTCAAGTATCATCGGCCGCGCGGCATCCTGTCGGCAGGTGCCGAGGAGCCCAACGCGCTGGTCTCGGTCGAGCGCGATGCGGCGCGCAAGACGCCCAATGTCCGCGCCACGGTGCAGGAACTCTATGAGGGGCTTTCGGCAAGCTCGCAGAACCGCTGGCCGTCGCTCGCCTTCGACGTCGGCGAAGTCAACGACGTGGTCTCGCCGATGTTCTCGGCAGGCTTCTACTACAAGACCTTCATGTGGCCGAAGGCGGCATGGAAGAGCCTCTACGAGCCGGTGATCCGCTCTGCGGCGGGCCTCGGGGTCGCGCCCGACCTTCCGGACCCCGACCATTACGCGGCGCGCTACGCGCATTGCGAGGTGCTGGTGCTCGGCGGCGGCGCCGCCGGCATCGCCGCAGCCCTTGCGGCGGCAGAAACCGGCGTTCGCGTCGTCATCTGCGACGAGCAGGCCGAACTCGGCGGCGCCATGCGCTACGAGGCGGGTGCCGCCATCGACGGCCAGGACGGATGGGCCTGGGCGCAGGCCAGCGTCGCAAAACTCGCGGCCATGGACAATGTCACCATCCTGCCGCGCACGACCGCTTTCGGCTATTACGCGCAGAACTTCGTCGGACTCGCAGAGCGCGTCACCGAGCATCTCGCCGACCCGAAGGGCCTGCCGCGCGAACGGCTGTGGCAGGTGCGCGCCAGACGCGTCATCCTTGCCACCGGCGCCATCGAGCGTCACATGGTGTTCGCAGACAACGACCGGCCGGGCGTCATGCTGGCCTCGGCGGCGCGCACCTATCTCAACCATTACGGCGTCGCCGTAGGCCGCAATGTCGGCGTCTACACCGCCAATGATTCCGCCTATGCCGCGGCGCTCGACCTGAAGAAGGCTGGCGTCGGCATCGCGGCGATCGTCGACCTGCGCGACAACCCCGCCGGCCCGCTGGTCGACGAGGCGCGCTCGCTCGGCATCGACATCCATCATGGCCGTGGTGTCGTCGGCGTCGGCGGCAAGCTCCGCGTCTCGTCGATGACCGTGCAGCCCAAGGGCGGGGGTGCTGCGCGCACCATTCCGGTCGACGCGCTTCTGGTGTCCTCTGGCTGGACCCCGTCGGTGCATCTCTTCTCGCAGTCGCGCGGCAAGGTCGTCTTCGACGACGCCACCAAGCGCTTCCTGCCGGGCAATTACGCACAGGACTGCGTCTCCGTTGGCGCCTGCAACGGCACCGACAGCCTCTCTGCGACGCTCGACCAGGCCTGGGCGGCCGGCGCCAAGGCGGCCAAGGAAGCGGGCGGCAGCGTGGCCAGGGGCACCAAGCCCAAGGTCGAGTCCGGCGAGAATTTTTCGGGCGGCGTGCTCGGCGCGGGTCCGGGCGCGGGAGCCGACAAGACGGTCAAGGCCTTCGTCGACTTCCAGAACGACGTCACCGCCAAGGACATCCGGCTCGCCGTGCGCGAGGGCATGCGCTCGATCGAGCACGTCAAGCGCTTCACCACCAACGGCATGGCTACCGACCAGGGCAAGACGTCCAACATGCACGGCCTGGCGATCGCCGCCGAGACGCTCGGCAAGGACATCCCGGAGGTCGGTCTCACCACCTTCCGCGCGCCCTACACGCCGGTCACCTTCGGCACCATCGTCAACCATGGCCGCGGTCCCCTGTTCGACCCGACACGGCGCACGGCGACGCATGACTGGGCCCAGAAACACGGCGCCGTGTTCGAGGATGTCGGCCAGTGGAAGCGCGCCTGGTATTTCCCGAAGGCGGGCGAGGACATGCACGCCGCGGTCAATCGCGAATGCCGCACGGTGCGCGAGACGGCCGGCCTGTTCGACGCCTCGACGCTCGGCAAGATCGAGGTCGTCGGCCCGGACGCGGCAAAGTTCATGGAGCTGCTCTACACCAACCCGTGGGAGAAGCTCGAGCCCGGCCGCTGCCGCTATGGCATCATGCTGCGCGAGGACGGTTTCATCTATGATGACGGCGTTGTCGGCCGCCTGGCGCCCGACCGGTTTCACGTCACCACCACGACCGGCGGTGCCGCGCGCGTCATGAACCACATGGAGGACTACCTCCAGACCGAGTTCCCTCAACTGAATGTCTGGTTGACTTCGGTGTCCGAGCAGTGGGCGGTCATCGCCGTGCAGGGCCCGAATTCGCGCAAGATCATCGAGCCGCTGGTCGAGGACATCGACCTGTCGGACGAGGCCATGCCGCACATGTCGGTGCGCGAGGGCAAGATCTGCGGCGTGCCGACAAGGCTTTTCCGCATGTCGTTCACCGGCGACCGCGGCTTCGAGGTCAACGTGCCGGCCGATTACGGCCAGGCCGTCTGGGAAGCGCTGTGGGCAGAGGGCCAGAAGCATGGCGCCTGCGCCTATGGCACCGAGGCGATGCACGTGCTGCGCGCCGAGAAGGGCTACATCATCGTCGGCCAGGACACGGACGGCACCGTGACGCCTAACGACGCCGGGCTGGACTGGGCGATCGGCAAGAAGAAGACCGATTTCGTCGGCATTCGCGGCCTCACCCGTCCGGATCTCGTGGCGCCGGGCCGCAAGCAGCTCGTCGGCCTGAAGACCAAGGACCCGAAGACCGTGCTGGAGGAGGGCGCGCAGATCGTCGCCAACCCGCGGCAACCGATTCCGATGACCATGATCGGCCATGTCACCTCGAGCTACTGGTCGGAGAATTGCGGCCGCTCCATCGCGCTGGCGCTGCTGGCAGGCGGCCGCGAGCGCATGGGCGAGACGCTGTTCGTTCCGATGCCGGAAGGCCCGATCGAGGTCGAGATCTGCTCGCCGGTATTCTTCGACGAGAAGGGAGGCCGCCTCAATGGCTAAGGCCGCAAAGATCGCCACCGCCGCCCGTTCCCCGATTTTCGCCGGACGGGAGTTTTCCGCCGATGGCGCAAAGATCGCCGTGCTGGCGCCGTCGCATCGCCTGGCGCTGCGCGCGCCGGAAAAGTCGCTTGCCGCCCTGTCAAAGGCACTCGGCCTGAAACTGCCGGCGTCGCCGAAGAGCTCAGTCACCAAGGGCAGCCGCAGCGCGCTCTGGCTCGGTCCGGACGAATGGCTGGTCATCGACGACGGCGGCAAGGACCCGCTCGAGGACTGCGCCCGCGTCAAGGTGCTGCACTCGGCGGTCGGCGTCTCGCACCGCAATGTCGGTCTCTCGGTGACCGGCCCGCGTGCCGCCGAAACGCTCAACGCCGGATGCCCGCAGGACCTGTCGCTCGCCGCCTTTCCGGTCGGCGCCTGCTCGCGGACCATCCTGGGCAAGGCCGAAATCGTGCTTCTGCGCAATGCCGAGGACAGCTTTCGCGTCGAATGCTGGCGCTCCTTCTCGGATTACGTGCTAGCTTTTCTCACCGACGCGGCGACTGACGCAGCCTGACCCGGAACCTTGCAAGCAGGCCTGCGTTGCGAAGCTGATCCAACGCATAGGTGATTCATGCCCGACCAGACGAAGCCGGCTCAAGCCCCAAAAAAATCCCCGGCGGTCCGTTCCCTCGACCGCGAGAAGCAGAAGCTCAAGGAACTCAAGGAAGAGGAACTGGAAGAGGGTCTGGAAGACACATTTCCGGCCAGCGACCCTGTTTCCGTGACCTCGACCTCGATCCCGGGCGGTCCCAAGGACGAGCGCAAGAAGTCCGGCTGACCGACCCGTCGGCCTAGCTCCGGCACCAGACTTCCTTGTGGCCCCGCCATGGCCTGGCTAGGCCCTCGCGCACCAGAATGGCGCCAGCCTCGCCGGAACTGCCAGAGACACTTGCCAGCGTGCGACCATGACGATCGACGCCGCTGCGCTCGATGGTGAAGCTGTTGCGGGACAGGATCTGGGCCAGGCGCTGCGTCGCCTTGACGGCGAGCTTCTTCTCCTGGCTGCAGCGACCGAGGATTTCCGGCGCATCGATGGTCTCGATGCGGATCTTTTCGCCGTCGTACCAGAAAGTGTCGCCGTCGACGACACAGTTCAGGCGCTTGCCGGGCCCGCAAATCTCGAAATCGATGGGCGCGGCACGCAGAGAACTGGCAACCAGCACGGTCCTTTCGGACTTCACGACCTTCGGTGTCGGCGTGGTGCTGGAGGCGACGCGCTGCTGGATGTCATTGGTGAAGCGGACGGCGATGGCCGTGGTGCGGCGGCCGAAGCTGCTGCTTTCAAAGATCTTGCCCAGGTCCGCGGAAAAGAAGCCAACCCCGGCGGAAAGCGCGATGCAGACTGCCAGCCAGCCGGAAACCGGGTTTCGGCGTGGTCCGCTATCCTGTTGTCTTTGCCCCGGCCATGGCTGGGCCGTCGCATCCTTCATAGAGCAACCCCTCAACTAGGGGACTGCTCATACCCTGCCGCCCGTTGAAGAAGCGTTAGGTCAACTGGGACAGTTTGAAAAAGCTTATCCTTAACGCGGCAAGCAACGAACAGATAACCTTACAGATGTATCTCCGGCGGAAGGCCAAGGCGCCGTCGCGACCCCGCGGCCTTCAGCACATTGTCGCGGGCAGGAACCTATGTGCCGCCGGCCCGTTGAGCAGCATCCCCAACTCAACGGATCGAGGAAACACCATGGCTTCAACAATCTCGAAACTTCGCGGTATGGAAAGCGATCTGGAAGATCAGGTCGCCGCTCTGACCAAGGAGCTGTCGGCGCTCAAGAAGTCGGTCTCCCGTCGGGGCGCAAATGCGTACCAGGACACCCGC
Source organism: Alphaproteobacteria bacterium (assembly GCA_018823835.1). Classification (GTDB taxonomy): domain Bacteria; phylum Pseudomonadota; class Alphaproteobacteria; order Rhizobiales; family Rhizobiaceae; genus CAMYMG01. The sequence continues at coordinate 119,048 of JAHJHT010000007.1, forward strand.
GATGGCGCCTCGGAGGTTTATGGCGAGTTGTGGGACCGCTTTGCAGAGTCCCTGCCTGCCATGCGCAAGCGCGCCCGTGCCGCCGAGAAGGTGGCGCGCGACAACCCGGCGACCACGGCCTTTCTGGGCCTCGCCGTCGTTGGCCTCGCGGCAGCACTCCTGCTGCGCCGCTAGGCCAGCAAACCCGGAATATTCAGGTCGAGAGCCTGCCGCGCAAGCGCGGCCGGCTTTCAGCCGTCGTTGGCAGCGTTCAGTTCTTCCGGCTGCAGGCCCTCATCTTCTGGCTCTGCATCGAGCGAAATGGCGGTGATAAGCCGGCGCGACTTCAGAAGCGGCGCATTCTTGGCCGCCAGCCCCGGCATGCGCGGATTGGCCTTGTGGGTCTCGAAGGCCGCGGCGTTCGCATAGAGCTCGTTGACCAGCAGTCTGTTGGCAACCGGGTTGCCGGCTTCGTCGGTCTGCTGGATCACTTCGAAGCGGAGACAGCCTGGTTCCTCGTGAAGCGTGCGCCGGGCATGGTCGCGCAGGCTTGCGGCCAGTTCGTCCTGACAGCCTTCATTGGCCTCGAATTCAACGATCACGGTCACTTTGGGCACGTCACTCTCCTTCGTCGATCAGCCTGACGGCAAGTCCGGCCAGCACGGGCACCAGATCGCCATGCCTGATCCCCCTTTCGGGATTGGAGGCATTGCCGTCAAGAGCGCGTTTGTAGACTCCCTGGCAAATCGCCGCCAGCCGGAAGAACGAGAAGGCAAGACAGGCGTTCCACCCGGCAATGCCGCCGATGCCGCGCCTGCGGCAATAGTCCGCCACATAAGCGGTTTCGACGGGGATGCCGATTGCCGCGCGGTCGGTGCCGGCCAGCCCGCCGAGATTGCCGAAGCCAAGATCGTGCGGGAGGCGCCACTGCATGCACTGGTAGGCTAGGTCGGCATAGGGATGGCCGAGCGTCGACAGTTCCCAGTCGAGCACGGCGACGATCTCGGCCCGGTCCGGCGCAAACACCAGGTTGTCGAGCCGATAGTCGCCATGCACCAGCGATGTCTGCCCGTCGTCGGCCGGAAGATGCTCTTCCAGCCAGGCGATCAGCCGGTCCATGGCTGCGATCCGCGTGGTCTCGGCGGCGCGGTACTGCGCCGACCAGCGCGCCAGCTGCCGCTCGAAATAGCTGCCCGGCCGGCCGTAATCGGCAAGGCCGGCGGCGGCAAGGTCAACGTCGTGCAGGACGGCGAGTGTCCGGTTCATCGCGTCATAGATCGCTGCCCGCTCATCATTGCCGGCAAGCTCCGGCAGCGCCGGGTCCCAGAATATGCGACCCTCGACGAACTCCATGACATAGAACATGCGGCCGATTGGCGAAGCCTCGCCCGACAGGTGCAGCATTCTCGGCACCGGCACGGCGGTGGGGCCAAGCGCCTTCATCACGCGGAATTCGCGGTCGACCTGGTGAGCGGATTTCAGCAGTTCGCCGGGCGGCTTGGCGCGCAGCACGTAACGGCCGCTCTTCGCGCGCAGCAGGTAGGTCGGGTTCGACTGCCCGGACGTGAATTTCTCGATGCTTTGCAGGCCAAGGAAGCCGGGAATCTCGGCTTCGAGGTAGGGCGCCAGAACGCCCGCATCGAGAGCGTTCGGGTCTTCCATCACTCTTCTTTGGGCTGGATGAAGGTCAGCGTCAGCCAGCGTGCGGTCAGCGCCGGCTTGATCGAGTTCTCGATCTCGATGGTCACGTCGTTGGCGATCTGGATCCAGCCGGAAGGCCGCGCCTTGACGTCGGCGAGCCTGAAGCGCGCGCGGATGTTGGAGCCGGTCTTGATCGGCGTCACGAAGCGCACGGTGTCGAAGCCGTGGTTGATGCCCATGTCGGCGCCTTCCAGCCGCGGCAAAGTCTCGTAGGAGAAGGCCGAAAGCAGCGACAGCGACAGGAAGCCATGCGCGATGGTGCCGCCGAACGGCGTCTCGGCGGCGGCGCGCGCGGGATCGCAATGGATGAACTGGTGGTCGTCCGTGGCGTCGGCGAAATGGTCGATCATCGTCTGCGTCACGGTGCGCCAGGGCGACACGCCGGTCTCCTGGCCGACCGCGGCCAGCATTTCGTCAAGGGTGATGGATTTCAAGCCAGGCGTCTCCGGTTGCGGGCGGCGTCAGTCCTTGAACAGCGTCATGCCGTGCTGCACCGACTGGCCGCCATCGATCGGCAGGATGGCGCCGGTGACATAGGCGCCGGCGCGGCTGCACAGATAGAGCGTTGCGCCGGCAATGTCATCCGGCCGGCCGATGCGGCCAAGCGGCACATGGCTGCCGACCTTCTGCGCGCCTTCCTCCGTGGCGGTGGCGAAGGCCGTCATGCGGCTCTGGAAAGGGCCGGGCGCGAGGGCGTTGACGGTGATGCGTCGGCCGGCAAGCTCCACCGCCAGCGTGCGCGTCAGGTGGTGAACCGCTGCCTTCGAGGCGGTGTAGGAATAGGCGTCGTCGGCAAGCGGCTGCGTGCCCATGACCGAACCGAGATTGACGATGCGCGAAGGGTCGTCGTCGCTCGCGGCTTCGGCCAGCAGCGGAACCAGTTCGCGCGTCAGATGGAACAGGCCAATCACGTTGACCGCCAGCACCTTGGTCCAGCCGGCATAGGGAAATTCCGCGAAGGGCGCGCCCCATGACGTGCCGGCGTTGTTGAACAATATGTCGAGACGGTCGGTCCGCGCCTTGACCGCCGCCGCGAGCGCCAGGACGCCTTCCTCGCTGGAAACGTCGCCGGCAAAGCCCTCGGCCTTGCCCGGCGCGCCGAGCGCATTCAATTCGGCTGCCGCCTTCTCGCAGTCGGCGCCCTTGCGCGAGGCGACGAGCACCGTCGCACCGGCCCTGACCATTGCGGTTGCCGCCATGCGGCCGATGCCGGTGGCGCCGCCGGTCACCAGCGCCGTCTTGCCGTCCAGCGAGAACAGTTCCTCGAGATAACTCATGATCTTCGCCGCCCTTGGAGCACCGGTCGCGTTGACAATGTCACCGGAAGTACGGTCATCCTTGCCGCGGGTAAAGTCCCGAGGGAGAAAAGTCCGATGTCCGACATGGCGCTTGGAATGACGGAGCGGCTGAAGCCGATCCACGAGCGCGTCGAGCGCATGGTGCGCGACGAGATCATCCCGCTCGACCATGAATTCCTCGCCGAGGTCGGCAAGGAGGGTGACCGCTTCGCCTACACGGCGCGCCAGACCGAAATTCTCGAGGGGCTGAAGGCCAAGGCGCGCGAGCGCGGCCTGTGGAATTTCTGGCTCACTGGCTCAGACCGCGGCTACGGCCTTAGCACCGTCGAATATGCCTATCTCGCCGAGGAGATGGGCAAGGCGCATCTCGGCGCGGAGACCTTCAACTGCTCGGCACCCGACACCGGCAACATGGAAGTGCTGGAGCGCTACGGTGCGCCCGAGCACAAGAAGAAGTGGCTGGAGCCGCTGCTCGAGGGCAGGATCCGCTCGGCCTATCTGATGACCGAGCCGGACGTCGCCTCTTCGGACGCCACCAACATCTCGATGCGCTGCGAGGCCGACGGCAACGACTACGTGCTCAATGGCGAGAAATGGTGGTCGTCGGGCGCCGGTGACCCGCGCTGCGCGATCTACATCGTCATGGTCAAGACCGACCCCGGCGCACCGAAGCACGGCCAGCATTCGATGATACTGGTGCCAGCCGACACCAAGGGCGTCACCAAGCTGCGCGCCATGCAGGTCTACGGCGACGACGACGCGCCGCATGGCCACATGCACCTGAAGTTCGACAATGTCCGCGTGCCCAAGGCCCACCTGATCCTCGGCGAGGGCAGGGGCTTCGAGGTTGCGCAGGGCCGGCTGGGGCCCGGCCGCATCCATCATTGCATGCGCGCCATCGGCCAGGCCGAGATGGCGCTGGAGATGATGTGCCAGCGCTCGTTGTGGCGCGAGGCCTTCGGCAGCCGGCTCGCCGAACTCGGCGCCAATTTCGACATCATCGCCGAATGCCGCATGGAAATCGAGCAGGCGAGGCTGCTTTGCCTCAAGGCGGCATGGATGATGGACCAGGGCGACCCCCGCGCCGCCGCGCCCTGGATCAGCCAGGTCAAGGTGGTGGCGCCGCGCGTTGCGCTCAAGGTCACGGACGAGGCGGTACAGATGTTCGGTGCCCAGGGCATCAGCCAGGACACGCCGCTCGCCCGCTCCTGGACCCATCTGAGGACGCTGCGCCTGGTCGACGGTCCGGATGCCGTGCACCGCAGGCAGGTAGCCAGGACGGAGCTGAGAAAGTATACGCAGGAAAAGATCTGATCGCACCGACAGGCAATCTGGCGGAACCTGGGCTGCGTACAGCCCGTTGGCGATGCATCCCCAACCGAGAGAGCTTTTCTGATGACACTTCCCGACGACATGCAGGCGCTGGTCCTGAACAATGACGGATTCGCCCTGAAGAAATCGGGCAGCGTGCTGGAATCGCTCGACCCCTATGTCACGCTGACGCGCGTTGGCGTGCCGAAGCCCGGTCCGAGCCAGGTGCTGGTCAAGGTGTCGCTCGCCTCGATCAATCCCTCCGACGTGATGTTCATCAAGGGGCAGTACGGCCAGCCGCGCGCAAAGGGTCAGCCGGCCGGCTTCGAGGGCGTCGGAACCGTGGTCGCCGCGGGCGAGGCTGCCGCGCCGCTCGCAGGCATGCGCATCGCCTTCGCCACCGGCCAGTCGGGCTGGGGTTCGTGGGCCGACTATGCCATCGCCGAGGCCGGCGCCTGCATCCCGCTGATCGACGGCGTGCGCGACGAGGACGGCGCGGCACTCATCGTCAATCCACTGACGGCGATCGCCATGTTCGGCATCGTGCGCGAGGCCGGCGAAAAGGCCTTCGTCATGACCGCCGGCGCCAGCCAGCTGTCGAAGCTGATCCTCGAACTGGCCAAGGAGGCCGGCTACCGCCCGATCGTCACGGTGCGCCGCGACGACCAGATCGAAGCGCTGAAAGCAGCTGGCGCGGTGCATGTCCTCAACGCTACGGCCGACGACTTCCACGAGAAGCTGCGCGAAGTCATGAAGGCCGAGAAGCCGCGCATCTTCCTCGACGCCGTCACCGGCTCGCTGGCCTCCCAGATCTTCGCAGCAATGCCGCGTGGCGGGCGCTGGATCATCTACGGCCGCATGGATCTCGGCGACACGCTGATACCCGAACCCGGTCAGCTGATCTTCATGAACAAGCGTATCGAAGGCTTCTGGCTGACCGAATGGATGCGTCAGGCGGGCGAGCGGCGCAAGGAAGCGGTCATCGACGCGCAGACGCGTTTTGCCGATGGCCGCTGGGCGACCGACGTCACCGCCATCGTGCCGCTCTCCGAAGCCGTCGCCCGGGTTCCGGACGAACTGGCGAAACCCAACGGCAAGGTCTTCATCAAGCCCTAGCAGCTCATTCGGCGGGGCTCACGCGCGAGCCCGTGGCGTGATCTAGTTCCTGCTTCAGCCGCGCCGCGTCCTCGACATGCGGCGTGACGAAGCGGCCGAGCAGCAGGTAGGCCACCGGCGTCAGGAAAAGCGTCGACAGCGTGGCAAGGCCCAGCCCGCCGACGATGACCCAGCCGAGCGCGATGCGCGCCTCGGCGCCGGCGCCTGACGCCAGCACCAGCGGCAGGCCGCCGAGCACTGTACAGATCATCGTCATCATCACCGGGCGCAGCCGGATGTTCGAAGCCTGCTCGATCGCCTCGCGCACGCTCATGCCGCGGTCGCGCAGCTGGTTGGCGAATTCGACGATCAGGATGCCGTTCTTGGCCATGATGCCCACCAGCATCACCAGGCCGATCTGGCTGTAGGCGTTGAGGCTCGTGCCGGTCAGAAGCAGCGCGAAGACGGCGCAGGCGAGCCCGAGCGGCACGGTCGCCATGATGATGACGGCACTGACGAAGCTCTCGAACTGCGCGGCGAGCACAAGCAGGATGATGACCAGCGCGAAGGCGAAGATAGTCAGCATGCTCGAATTGCTCTCGCCGAGCGTCGCCGCTTCGGCCAGCGGCTCGATGCGGCTGCCCGGCGGCAGCAGGGGTGCGGCGATCTCCTCGGCGCGTGCCAGCGCGTCGCCGAGCGCAAAGCCCGGGGCGAGGTTGGAGGTGACGGCGACCGAGCGCAGCTGCTGCTCGCGCGACAGCGAGGGCGGCACCGCCTGCTCGGTCAGCGTGGCGATGGTCGACAGCGGCACGAAGCGGTTGTCGCCGGTCTTCATGAAGATGTTCTCGAGGTCGGTCGGATCGTTGATCGGGTTGGTCGTCGACACCAGCTTCACCGCGTAGCTGCGGTCGTCGATGAACACCTCGTCGATTTCGCGCCCGTCCAGCATCGCCTGCACGGCCTCGGAGAGGCCGGCGATGTCGATGCCGAGATCGGAGGCGCGCTCGCGGTCGATCTTGACCGAGAGCTGCGGCTGCGTGGCATCGGTCGACAGGCGCGCCTGCTGGAAGCGCTCGTCCTTCTCCAACTCGGCGACGATGGCGGTCGCTGCCTTGCCGAGATCGGCATAGCTGTTCGAACCGACGACGGCGAACTGCAGCCCGTTGCCGGCGCCGCGGATGCCAAGACTGTTGGGCGAGATCGGGAAGGCGCGCACGCCCGGCACGTCGGTCAGGTAGCGGCTGATGTCGGCGGCGATCTCCTGCTGGCTGCGGGTGCGTTCGTCCCAGGGAGCGAGCGACATCACCATGAAGCCGCTGTTGACCGAGCCGCCGATGCCGGTCGCCGCGAAGGTGCTCTCCACTTCGCCGGAGTCGCGCAGCGGCTGCATCAGCTGCTCGATGCGGCGCATCTGCTGTGTCGTGTAGTCGAGGCTGACGCCCTGCGGCGCCGAGACGCGCAGCATGGCGCGCGAGCGGTCCTCGGTCGGCGTCAGTTCCTGCCGGATCATGCCGAAGGCGCCGTAGGCGGCGGCCGCAAACAGCACCGACACAACGATGACCACCAGCGGCGCGTCGAGGCAGACGTGCAGGCAGCGCCGGTAGATTTCCGAGAGCGTGTTGCCCACACGCCCCATGATGCCGGTCCGTTTCTCCCCGACATGCGCGGTCAGCATGCGCGAGGCGAGCATCGGGCAGAGCGACAACGCCACCACCGAGGACAGCAGCACAGCCATCGCAAGCACGAAGCCGAATTCGCGGAACAGGCCGCCGGTCTGGCCGGGCAGGAAGGAAAGCGGGATGAAGACGGCGGCGAGCGTTGCCGTCGTCGCGATGACGGCGAAGAAGACTTCCTTGGTGCCGAGCACGGCGGCGGCGCGCGGGCCCATGCCCTCGTTGCGCCGGCGCACGATGTTCTCGAGCACCACGATGGCGTCGTCGACGACGATGCCGGTCGCCAGCACGAGCGCCAGGAGCGTCAGGATGTTGATGGAGAAGCCGGCGAGATAGATCGCCGCGATGGTGCCGATCAGCGCCACCGGCATGGCCAGGCCGGGGATCAGCGTGGCGCGCCAGTCGAGCAGGAACAGGTAGATGATCAGCAGCACGATCGACACCGAGATGGCGAGCGCGATCTCGACCTCGTGCACGGCACCGTTGACGAAGGTGGCGTCGTCGCTGGTCACCCGGATGCTGGTGCCCTCGGGCAGGTTCTGCTGGATGTTGGCTACGGCCTTGCGCACGCCGTCCGAGATTTCCAGCGTGTTCGACTGCGCCTGGCGGATGATGCCGAGCCCTATGCCGGTCTTGCCGTCGGAGCGCAGCGACGTGCCGCCCGTGTCGGGCCCGAGCGTCACGGTTGCGACGTCGCCAAGCCGCGTGCGGCCGCCGATGATCAGGTTCTCGAAGGCGTCGGGCGAGGAAACCGAGGCCGTGGCGCGCACGATGATGTTCTGGTCGTTGGTGGTCAGCGCGCCGGCCGGCGTGTCCATCGAGATCGACGCCAGCGCGCGCGCCACGTCGGCGACGCTGAAGCCCAGGCTGGCGAGCTTGGCCTGGTTGATGTCGATGCGGAAGATCTTCTCGCGGTCGCCCCAGACCTGCACGTCGGCAACGCCCGGCACCGCCGACAGCGTGTCTAGCACCTGCTCCTCGACCAGGATCGTCATGTCCTCAACCGACATGGTGTCGGAGGTCACCGCCAGCCTCAGCACCGCGTCGGCATTGGCGTCGGCCTTGACGATGCGCGGCGCGTCGGCCGCGTCGGGCAGCTGGTTGGTAATGCGAGAGACGGCATCGCGCATGTCGGAGGCCGCGACATTGAGATCGACGCCGTCGTTGAATTCGACTGTGATGCGGGCGCGTCCGTAGGACGATGACGAGGAAATCGACTTGACGCCCGAGACGCGCGACACCGCGCCCTCGATGACCTCGGTCAGTTCGCGGCCGATGGATTCGGCCGAGGCGCCGCGGTAGTCGGCGGTCACAGTGATCACCGGCCGGTCGACATCGGGCAGTTCGCGCACCTCGACGCCGAACAGCGCGGCAAGGCCCGCCACGACGATCAGGGTCGAGATGACGAAGGCCAGTACAGGCCGACGCACGAACAGCGCCGTCATGCCGTGCTTGGACGTGTCGTTGTGGGCCTCAGCCATGGCGCTACGTGCCGCTGCCGGTGGCCGCCGGGGCATTCGCCCCGATGCCTGCGGGCTGCGCCCGGTTCGAGGCGATCAGCAGCTCGGCGCCGTCGCGCACCACGTGCACGCCCTCGGTCACCACGCTGTCGCCTTCCGTCAGTTCGGCCGAAACCAGCACGCTCTCGGTGTTTCGTTGCACGATGCGCACGCTGACGCGCACGGCCCTGCCGTCGCGCACCGCCCAGACGAAAGCGCCGTCGGTACCCCACTGGATGGCCAGCGGATCGACCGAGGGATAGGTGTCGCCGGGAAAGCGCATCGAGACCTGGAAGGACATTCCGGGCCGCAGCGTGTCGCGCGCATTGTCGAGCTTGGCCTGGACGAGCAGCGTGCGGCTTTCCTCGTCGAGCCTGTTGTCGACGGCGCTGACCGTGCCTTCGAGCACTTCGTTGGGCCGCGCGATCGGCGTCGCGGAAAGTGGCGCGCCGACGGCAATGCCGCTGGCGTAGCGTTCGGGAACCCAGAAATCGACGATGATGGTCGAGCGGTCCTCGATGGTGACGATCGCGGTCTGCGTCGTCACGTAGTTGCCGGCCTCGACCGGAACGATGCCGACAATGCCGGAGATCGGCGAGCGGACCGAGCGGCGGTCGAGCGCCAGCTCCGAATCGCGCAGCGCAAGCTGCGCATTGGAGAGCGCGAGATCGGCCTCGGTCACCTGCACCGCCGTGGCGGTGTTGGAGGTTCTCAGCGCGGTGATGCGCTTCATGCGCGCCTGCGCGTCGTCCAGCGCGATCCTGGCACGGTCGACAGCGATCTCCTCGGCTTCCGCGTCGAGCCTTGCTATGACGCCGCCCTGTTCGATGGTCTGGCCGGACTCGACGAGAATTTCGGTCAGCCTGCCGGAATCATAGGGATTGACCGTGACCGAGCGGTTGGCGCGTCCCGTGCCGATGGCCGACAGCTTGTCGTTGATGGTGGCGTTCCTCACCGGGGCGACGACGACGGCGGTCTGCGGGCCGCGCTGCCGGCGCGATCCCTCTTCGCCGGAACCGCCCTGCTTCGGCGCGACAGCGGCGCTTGCCCAGTCGATGCCCCAGCGGGCCAGCACGTCCGGCGCGCCGGGGAAAAACTTCACCCATGCCGCGGCAGCGGCGACGAGCAGCACCAGCACGACGAGGAACTGTTTCCAGGCTGCCATTGTCACTCCAGAGATCGGCGCCCCATCGGCGCCTTGGCTTCGCCAGCGACCCGAGCCTGCGCCGCAGGGGATTTCCAAGCTTGCGTTATGACAACTCTACTGTCCCTGCGCACCTAGTTTATCATTAAATCTAGGTAAGGTTGAGGGGCTGCAAGCTCCCCCTAAGCCCTTGTTTCGCGCAGGCTTTCCATTTCGCGGATGCGATCGGCGCTGCCTGGAAGGCCGCGGCTGAGTTCACCGACAAGCGTTTCGGCAACGACGAACAGGGCCGCCGAGGAATCCCAAGGGGAGGGCGCCCCGGTGCGACCTGCGATGGTGTGCCTGGCGAAGCGGGCGATCGGCGACAACCACTGGTCGGTGAAAAGCAGGATCTGCGCGCCGCGGGCATGGGCGGCTTCTGCGAAACGCAGCAGGCCGTCCTGGTAGCGCCTGATGTCGAAGACCACGAGCACGTCGCGCTTGCCGACATCGATCAGCCGGTCGCGCCAGTTGCCCGCCTGACCGGCCAGATGCAGCACGTTCGGCCGTACGATGGCCAGGTGCGCCGCCATGTAGCCGGCAAGCGGGTCGGTGAAGCGTCCGCCGACCAGCAGCACCTTCGAGCGCGGGTTGGACAGCAGCGTGACGATGTCTGCGATCTGGCTCTCCGAGACGTGCCGGAAGGTTTCGCGGATGTTTTCGAGCGTCGTTTCCACCGTCGCCGACAGCGCGCCGCCCTGGTCGAGCGCGGTCACGGTGCGCGAGGCCGGCGATTGCAACTGCGCGGCAAGCTCGTCCTGCAGGGCCGACTGGAATTCCGGGTAGTTGGCAAAGCCGATGCGCGCGACGAACCGCAGTATGGTCGGAGAGCTGACACCGGCGGCTTGGGAGAACTCGGCCACCGTCTTCAGTCCGACCAGCGGATAGCTGGCGATCAGCGCCTGCGCGGCGCGGCGCTCGCCGGCCGGCATCGCATCGATACGGTCGGCGATGCGCTCGGAAATGCTGCTTGCCATGGCCCTGCCTCCGGGCGCCCTGCGCCCCTCTCCGCAGCCGCCTTCCGTCCTCCGTAAAAGACGTTTGACAAAGCCGCCGAAGGCGTATGAAATCATTCATGAGGGCGGATGAAAACAAAAATCGTATCATACGGTACGGCATCGTCCGAAACGGCAGGCATGAACGGCACGCAGTCAGGCGACACGCTCGGCAGGGAGCCCGTCCGGATCACCCGGCGCGGTGGCGGCTCGCCCTTCGTGCTTCTCTGCGACCACGCGTCGAACTGGCTGCCGGCCTCCTTCGGCACGCTCGGCCTCGCCGGCTCCGACATGACGCGCCACATCGCCTGGGACCCGGGCGCGCTGCCGGTCGCGAGCCTGATGGCCGAGGCGCTCGACGCGCCGCTCGTCGAATCCGGCGTCTCGCGGCTGCTGATCGACTGCAACCGGCCGCTCGACGCGCACGACCTCATTCCGGCGGTCAGCGAGACCACCGAGATCCCGGCCAATGCCGGGCTTTCTCCGAAGGAGAGGGAAGAGCGCATCGCACTTTCCTGGACACCCTTCCACAACGCCATCGAGGCGGTGGTCGAGGAACGCCTGGCGCACCGCCAGCCGACAGTCCTGGTTTCCATCCATTCCTTCACGCCGGTCTACGGCGGCAAGAGCCGGCCCTGGGAGATCGGCATCATCCATGACGACGACCGGCGCGTCGCCGACCCGCTGGTCGCGGCATTGCGCGAGGTTCCCGGCCTTACCGTCGGCGTCAACGAACCCTATTCGCCGGCCGACCGGGTCTATTTCACGCTGGAGCGCCATGCCCGCTCGCGCGGCCTGCCCTGCGCCATGATCGAGATCCGCAACGACGAGATTGCCGACGCAGCCGGCCAGGGCAAATGGGCCGACCTACTCGGGGGGATGTTTTCGCGCCTCGAACCGCTATTGTCGGGCGCGGCGGAGACGGGACAGCCGGCGGCCTGAGACGCGGCAGGAAATTTATTTGGCGGCCTTGTGGCTGCCGGTCACGAATTGGGCGCCAGGCGGCGCGGCGGAGTGAAAAGCATGGCTGGAAACATGACGTTCGAGCAGTTGAAGAAGGCTGTCGCCTCGGGCGAGATCGACACGGTGCTCAGCTGCGCCGTCGACATGCAGGGCAGGCTCATCGGAAAGCGGTTCCTCGCCAGCTTTTTCGTCGAGTCCGCCTATGACGAGTCGCATGGCTGCAACTACCTGCTGGCCAACGACATCGATATGGAGGCGGTACCCGGCTACAAGGCGGCGAGCTGGGCGAAGGGCTATGGCGATCTCGTCATGAAGTCCGATCTTTCGACGATCAGGGTCGTGCCGTGGCTTGAGAAGACGGCGATGCTGCTCTGCGATCTGCAGGATCCGGAGACACATGCCGACCTGGCGCACTCGCCGCGTGGCATCCTTCGCCGCCAGGTCGCACGCCTCACGGAAAGAGGCTATCTCGGCTATTTCGCCTCCGAACTCGAATTCTACCTGTTCAACGAGACCTACGATTCAGCGCGTGCGAAGCATTGGCAGAACCTCGAAACGGCATCGCCCTATATCGGTGACTACCTGATCGGCATCACCACCAAGGAAGAAGGCGTGATGCGCCGGCTGCGCAACGAGATGCAGGCGGCCGGCATCCCGATCGAGAACTCCAAGGGCGAAGCCGGACCGGGCCAGGAAGAAATAAACGTCCGCTATGCCGAAGCGCTGGAGACGGCCGACCGCCATGTGATCCTGAAGAACGGCGCCCGCGAGATTGCCAGCCAGGAAGGCAAGGCGATCTCCTTCATGTCCAAGTACCACTACAACCACGCCGGAAATTCCAGCCACGTCCATAATTCGCTGTGGAGCATGGATGGAAAGACGCCGCTCTTTTACGACAAGAACAGCGACTGGACATTGTCGACGCTTGGACAGCAGTGGGCGGCCGGCCAGCTCAAATACGCACGGGAGTATACGGCGCTGCTGGCGCCCTACATCAATTCATACAAGCGGTTTCAATCGGGAAGCTGGGCGCCGACCCGCATCATCTGGAGCCGCGACAACCGCACCGCCGGTTTCCGGCTTTGCGGCGAAGGCACCAAGGGCATCCGCATGGAATGCCGTATCGGCGGCGCAGACCTCAACCCCTATCTCGCCTTCGCGGCGCTGATCGCCGCCGGTCTTGCGGGCATCGACGAGAAGCTCGAACTGCAGAAGCCCTTCGTCGGCGACGCCTACCAGGCGGCGAAGCTGCCGGAGATACCGAAGACGTTGCGCGACGCCACCGCGACGATGGCAAAATCGAAGATGCTGAAGGCGGCGCTCGGCGAGGACGTCATCGAGCATTACCTGCACACCGCCCGCTGGGAGCAGATGGAATACGACCGCCGCATCACCGACTGGGAGCTGCATCGCGGCTTCGAGCGGTACTGAGCAAGAACACGGAAACGGACGAGGAAACATCATGACCGAAACGGTCAAGCTCACTTCCCCCATCGACGGCTCGATCTGGCTCGAGCGCCCGGTCGCAACCGACCAGGCCATCAACGCGGCGGTCGAGCGCGCGAGGGGCGCGCAGGCTTCGTGGGCCGAGACGCCGATCGCCGAGCGCGGCAAGTACCTCCTCGCCATGCTCGAGGCGCTGGTCGCCATGAACGACGAGATCGTGCCGGAGCTTGCCTGGCAGATGGGCCGACCGACGCGCTACGGCGGCGAGAAGGGCGGCGTCGAGGAGCGCACGCGCTACATGGTGGCGCTTGCCGAAAAGGCACTCGCGCCGTTCTATCCCGAGGAGCGCCCGGGCTTCCGCCGCTACCTCAAGAAGGAGCCGCTTGGCATCGTCTTCGTCATCGCGCCGTGGAACTACCCGTTCCTGACCGCCGTCAACACTATCGTGCCGGCGCTGATGGCCGGCAACGCGGTGATCCTCAAGCATGCCGCGCAGACGCTGCTCGTTGGCGAGCGCTTTCAAGCTGCCTTCGACAAGGCCGGCCTGCCCAAAGGCCTGTTCCAGAACATCGTGCTCAACCACGCGCAGACCGAGAAGCTGCTCGGCTCGGGCAAGATCGACCATTGCAACTTCACCGGCTCAGTCGGCGGCGGGCGCGCCATCGAGAAGGCTGCCGCCGGCACCTTCATGACGCTCGGCCTCGAGCTCGGCGGCAAGGACCCGGCCTATGTGCTGCCCGACGCGAAGATGGACCATGCGGTGGCCAATCTGGTCGACGGCGCCTTCTACAATTCGGGCCAGTGCTGCTGCGGCATCGAGCGCGTTTATGTGCACGAAAAGGTCTATGACGAGTTCATCGAAGGCTTCATCGCCGAGACGAAGAACTACGTCGTCGGCAACCCCCTCGACGCCGCCACCACCATGGGCCCGATGGCGCAGGCGCGTTTCGCCGACGCCATCCGCGAGCAGAAGGCCGAGGCGCTGCGCAAGGGCGCGAGGGCCAACATCAACATGACGGTCGCGGAGGACAAGGCCGGTTCGCCCTACATCGCGCCGGAAGTGCTGACCGACGTCAATCACCAGATGAGCGTCATGCGCGAGGAAAGTTTCGGACCGATCGTCGGCATCATGAAGGTGAAGAACGACGAGGAAGCCATCGCGCTGATGAACGACAGCCCCTACGGACTGACCGCCTCGATCTGGACGACCGACACCGGCCATGCGGCCACCATCGGCGACCGCATCGAGACCGGGACCGTGTTCATGAACCGCTGCGACTATGTCGATCCGGGCCTCGTCTGGACCGGCGTCAAGGACACCGGCAAGGGCGGCGCCATGTCGGTCGTCGGGTATGAAAACCTGACGCGGCCGAAATCCTATCATCTGCGCGAAGCAATCTGATCCCCGAAAGAGCACCCGATGTCGAAACTCGTATCCAAGTGGAACTACCCAACCACCGTGCGCTTCGGCGCCGGACGCATCTCGGAACTGCCGGACGCGCTGGCCTTTGCCGGCATCAAGCGGCCGCTGTTCGTCACCGATCCGGGCCTGGCCAGGCTGCCGGTCGTCGCCTCGACGCTGAAGATCCTCGACGACGCGAAGATTCCCTATGGCGTCTTCTCCGACGTCAAGGCCAACCCGGTCGGCGCCAACCTCGATGCCGGCGTCGCGGTGTTCAGGAAGGGCAAGCATGACGGCGTCATCGCCTTCGGCGGCGGCTCGGCGCTCGATCTCGGCAAGCTGATCGCCTTCCAGGCCGGCCAGACCCGTCCGATCTGGGATTTCGAGGATGTCGGCGACTGGTGGACGCGCGCCAACAGCGACGCCATCGCGCCGATCGTTGCCGTGCCGACCACGGCCGGCACCGGCTCGGAAGTCGGCCGCGCCGGTGTGCTGACCAACGAGGAAACGCACACCAAGAAGATCATCTTCCACCCCAAGCTGCTGCCGGCCATCGTGATTGCCGACCCGGAACTCACCACCGGCATGCCGGCCTTCATCACCATTGGCACCGGCATGGATGCGCTGGCGCATTGCCTCGAAGCCTATTGCGCGCCGGGATACCATCCGATGGCCGACGGCATCGCGCTCGAAGGCATGCGGCTGGTGCTGGAAAACCTGCCGAAGGCCGCCGCCAACGGCAAGGACATCACCGCGCGCGCCAACATGATGGCGGCTGCCGCGATGGGCGCCACTGCCTTCCAGAAGGGCCTCGGCGCCATCCACTCCCTGTCGCACCCGATCGGTGCGCTCTACGACACCCATCACGGCATGACCAACGGCGTCTTCATGCCCTACGTGCTGGCCTTCAACCGGCCGGCCGTCGAGGAGCGCATCACGCGCGCCGCTGCCTATCTCGGCATCAAGGGCGGGTTCGACGGTTTCATGAAGGCGATCCTCAAGCTGCGCAAGGAACTCAAGGTGCCGCATGCGCTGCCCGACCTCATCAAGGGGCTGGACATGGACGCCAAGCGCCGCAAGCTGATCGCCGAAATGGCCGTGGCCGATCCCAGCACCGGCGGCAATCCGGTCAAGCTGACCAGGAAGGCGGCGCAGGAACTGCTCGAAAAGTCGATCGCCGGCACAGTCTGATCCGCCCGGGCGCATCTCCCGGGGGAGGAGAGCGCCCGGATATTCGTTAGCCGGGAAAAAGAATCTGTCCCTCGCCGATTGCTAGAAGCCGGCAAAAGTTGTTAGATTTTATCGCTTCGGGGGTTCCGACAGTCCAGGGTTCATCGGACTGTCACACGATAGCGGTAACCGCATCGCAGGCGTCAAATGGCGTCAATTCAATGGAGAGACAATATGTTCAAGTTCACGGGAAAGCTGCTTTCCCTTTCGGCGGCGTCGCTGATGCTGACGACGGCCTTTGCTTCGGCGCAGTCCATGGACGAACTGGTTGCAGCCGCGAAGGCTGAGGGCCAGCTCACCACCATCGCGCTGCCGCACGACTGGTGCGGTTACGGCGATGTCATCGCCGGCTTCAAGGCCAAGTACCCGGAAATCACGATCAACGAACTGAACCCGGATGCCGGTTCGGCCGACGAAGTCGAGGCGATCAAGGCAAACAAGGACAACAAGGGCCCGCAGGCGCCTGACGTCATCGACGTCGGCCTGTCCTTCGGTCCGTCGGCAATGTCCGAAGGCCTGTTGATGCCTTACAAGGTCTCGACCTGGGACTCGATCCCGGACAGCGCAAAGGATGCCGACGGTCACTGGTATGGCGACTATTACGGCGTCATGTCGCTCATCGTGAACAAGGATCTGGTCCCCAACACGCCGGCCGACTGGTCGGACCTTCTGAAGCCTGAATATTCGGGCCAGGTCGCCCTTGCCGGCGATCCGCGCGCTTCGAACCAGGCCATCCTCGGTGTCCTGGCCGCAGGTCTGGCCGGCGGTGCTGCCGCAGGCAAGGAAGCAGGCGAAAAGGGTCTCGAGTTCTTTGCCGAGCTGAACAAGAGCGGCAACTTCGTGCCGGTCATCGGCAAGGCCGGAACGCTGGCGCAGGGCTCGACCCCGATCATGGTGATGTGGGACTACAACGCGCTTGCCGCCAAGGACACGCTTGCGGGCAATCCGCCGGTCGAGGTCATCGTGCCGAAGTCTGGCGTTCTCGCCGGTGTCTACGTGCAGGCGATCAGCGCCTATGCGCCGCACCCGAACGCCGCGAAGCTGTGGATGGAATATCTCTATTCGGACGAAGGTCAGCTCGGCTGGCTGAAGGGCTACTGCCACCCGATCCGCTTCAACGACATGGTCAAGCGCGGCGTCGTTCCGCAGGACCTGCTCGACAAGCTGCCGCCGGCAGCATCCTACGAAGCCGCCTACTTCCCGACGCTTGACGAAGTCAACGCCAACAAGGAAGCGGTCACCGCCGGCTGGGATGCCGTCGTGGGTGCCAACGTTCAGTAACGTCCGTCACTGAAGCAATGCCCGTTCCGCATCCTTGCGGGACGGGCAGTTTCTGAGCCGACTGACAGCAGCGAGCGGATGACGACCCAGACGCCAACAGCCTCGAAGACCATCATGAGCCGGCTGCCGCTGAACTGGCTGGGCGTGGCGCCGTTCGCGCTGTTTGTCACGCTGTTCCTGTTCCTGCCGACGATGAACATCGTCATCGGCGCGTTCCAGAATCCTGCGGGCGAGTTCACGCTTGCCAACATCCAGGGCCTGAACACCCCCTCGATCATTTCCGCCTACTGGATATCCATCAAGATCAGCCTGGCTTCCGCCCTGCTCGGTTGCCTGGTCGGCTTTTCCGTTGCCGCGGCCGTGACGCTCGGCGGGCTCCCGAAGTGGATACGGTCGCCTCTGCTGACCTTCTCGGGCGTGGCGTCCAATTTTGCCGGCGTGCCGCTGGCCTTCGCCTTTCTCGCAACGCTCGGACCGATCGGGCTGGTCACTGTCTTCCTGCGCACCCAGATCGGCATCGACCTGAGGTCGCTCGGCTTCAACCTGCTGTCGTTCTGGGGCCTGACGGTAACGTATCTGTTCTTTCAGATCCCGCTGATGATTCTGATCATCACGCCCGCGCTTGACGGTCTAAAGCGCGAGTGGCGGGAGGCCGCCAGCATTCTTGGCGCCTCCGGTTTTCAGTACTGGCGGCTGGTGGCCTTCCCGATCCTGTTTCCGTCGCTTCTCGGGACGCTGGCGCTGCTCTTCGCCAATTCGTTCGGCGCGGTCGCGACGGCCATCGCGCTGACCGGCTCGTCGCTGAACATCGTGCCGATCCTGCTCTTTGCGCAGATCCGGGGCGACGTGCTGGGCGATCCCCATCTCGGCTATGCACTGGCCTTCGGCATGATCGTCGTCACCGGCATCGCCAACACAATCTACATCTGGCTCAGGGCTCGCTCCGAACGGTGGCTCAAATGAACCGGTTCTGGGCATGGCTGGCGCTGGCCGGCGGCATGATCTATTTCGTGCTGCCGCTGCTCGGCATGACCGAGTTCTCGCTCAAGATGCGCCGTGGCGTCTATTCGTTCGACGCCTATGCCAGGGTTCTGGCCGACCCGAAGTTCCAGGAGACCTTCACCTACTCCGTGGTGATGGCGCTGGTGACGATCCTGTTCGGCGTCCTGCTCGTGGTGCCCACCGCCTATTGGGTCCGCCTCAAGCTGCCCCGCCTGCGCCCGTACATCGAGTTCATCACGCTTCTGCCGCTGGTCATTCCGGCCATCGTCATCGTGTTCGGCTACATCCGGCTCTACAACACGTCGAGCTGGCTGCCGCTGACCGGCTCGGTGTTCGGGACGAACGCCCTGCTGATGTTCGGCTATTCGACGTTGTCGCTGCCCTACATGTATCGCGCCGTGGATACGGGACTGCGCACCATCGATGTCTCGACATTGACCGAAGCCGCCCAATCGCTCGGCGCCGGTTGGATCACCATCTTGTCGCGCATCATCCTGCCCAATGTCCTGGTCGCCGTCCTGTCGGGTGCGTTCGTTACCTTGGCCATCGTGCTTGGTGAATTCACCATGGCCGCGCTTCTGAACCGTCCCGCCTTCGGCCCCTACATGCAGCTGCTCGGCGCCAACCGCGCCTATGAGCCCGCGGCACTCGCCGTGATCGCCTTTGCCATCACCTGGGGCTGCATGGCGCTGATCCAGATTGTTTCCCGCTTCGCGCCGAAGGCGCCGGTCAACCCGCACTGATTGTGAAGAGCCAAGCCGAATGTCCGATCCGTTCCTGTTGATCCAGAATGTGCGAAAGGCCTATGGCGACGTCACCGTCGTCAAGGATTTCAGCCTCGAAGTCGAGCAGGGAGAGTTCGTCTCCTTCCTCGGGCCGTCGGGCTGCGGCAAGACGACGATGCTGCGCATCGTTGCCGGCTTCGAAGTACCAAGTGCAGGGTCCGTCGTCATCGGAGGCAAGGACGTCACAAGCCTCAAGCCGAACCAGCGCAACATCGGCATGGTGTTCCAGTCCTACGCGCTGTTTCCGAACATGACGGTTGGCCAGAATATCGGCTTCGGACTCAAGGTCGCCGGCGTTCCCAAGGCCGAGGCGGCCGCGCGCGTCGACGAGATGCTGCAGCTGATCAGCCTGCCGCAGCTGGGCGACCGCTATCCCTACCAGCTTTCCGGAGGTCAGCAGCAGCGCGTTGCGCTCGCCCGCGCCATGGCGGGAAAGCCGCAGGTCCTGTTGCTCGACGAGCCGCTGTCGGCGCTGGACGCCAAGGTCCGTGTCTCGCTGCGCGACGAGATCCGCGCCATCCAGAAGGCGCTCGGAATCACGACGATCTTCGTCACGCATGACCAGGAAGAGGCGCTGTCGATGTCCGACCGCATCGTCGTCATGCATGGCGGCATGGCTGAGCAGGTCGGCACGCCATACGAGATCTACAACAAGCCGACCAGCAAGTTCGTCGCCGGCTTCGTCGGCACGCTGAACGTGCTTGACGGTACGGTGACCGACCCGGCAACCGGCGCGGTCCGCATCGGTGACGACAACGTCGTGATGAAGCAGTCGCTCAACGGCGCAAAGGCTGGCGACACGCTGTCGCTGGCACTCAGGCCCGAAGCCATCTCGCTCGGCAAGCAGCCGGGCCGCGACGCCTCCATCGGCGGCACGATCTCGGAGGTCAGCTTCCTCGGCTCGGTGATCCGGGTGCGCGTCGGTCTCGGCAAGGATGCCGTGTCGCTCGACACGTTCAACAACCCGGCCAAGCCGCCGCCCAAGGTCGGCGAAAAAACCGAGATCAGCTTCTCGTCCGCCGACCTCCTGGTGCTTCACTAGGTCAGACGGCTCCCGTCGCGCGCGCGCCGCGAATCTGGCCCCATCGGCCAGCCGCGAGCGGCCGATTGTCAGCCGGCGAAGGGCAAGCTACTCGGATAGCGCGGGGGAAATTCGCGTGAAGCTCGTCAGCTACAACATCCAGTACGGTTTTGGCAGCGACGGGCGTTACGACCTGTCCCGCGCAGCCCGTGTTGTCGCGGACGCCGACATCATCGCCCTGCAGGAGGTCGAGCGCTTCTGGCAGCGCTCCAACGAGGACGACCAGCCCGAGATCCTCGGACGCCTGCTGCCCGACCACTACTGGGTCTACGGCCCTGCCTTCGACATGGACGCCAGTTTCCGCAGCGACGGTGGCATCGTCAACCGCCGCCGGCAGTTCGGCACCATGATCCTGTCGCGCCTGCCGATCCTGTGGTCGCGCCTGCATCTCCTGCCGATGCGCCGCACGGTTGCGCCACTCAACACGCAGAACGCGGCGCTCGAATGCCTCATCCGGACCCCCTCGGGCCCGGTACGCTTCTTCTCCATCCACCTCGCCCATGTTGCGGTCGAGGAGCGGCTCGAGGAGATCGACTATCTGCTTGAACGCCACCGTCGCGCGCCGCTCGAGGGTGGGCCGTGGAGCGGCGTCGACGACGAGCCGTCGCGCAACTGGACGAATGGCGGCGCCGAGCCCGATTGCCCGCAGCTGGCCATCTGGATGGGCGACTTCAACAGCGAGCCCGGAAGCGCGGAATACCACCGCATCGTGGGAGACAACCCTTACCATCCGGGGGCTGCCTATGTTGGCGGCTTCTCCGACGCGGCACGGCTTGCCGGCCACGGCCCCGGTGCGCTCCACACCCACGTCAAGCAGATCGCCGGCGAGACGCGAAAACGCCAGCTCGACCATTGTTTCGTCGGCTCGCCGCTCGCCGCGCGCGTCCGCTCGGTCACCGTCGACAATGCCGAGATCGCCTCCGACCACCATCCGCTCTTCGTCGACATCGACCTCGACACGCCGGAACCCGGCGGTCGGTGAGCGCGC
Source organism: Alphaproteobacteria bacterium (assembly GCA_018823835.1). GTDB lineage: Bacteria > Pseudomonadota > Alphaproteobacteria > Rhizobiales > Rhizobiaceae > CAMYMG01. Next base: position 139,960 of record JAHJHT010000007.1, read on the forward strand.
CATGACGCTCACCGTCTTCTTTGCCGTCATGGCGGCGGCGGCCATGCACGCGGTGTGGAACGCCGTGGTCAAGGTGCGCTTCGACCGCTTCGTGTCGGTCACGCTGATGACCCTCGGCATGATGGCCGCCTCGCTGCCGGTGCTGCCCTTCGTCGACTTCCCGGCGCCCAATGTCTGGCCGTGGATCATCGCCTCGGTGATCTTCCACATGGGCTACAAGCTGGCGCTGGTCCGCGCCTACGAGGCCGGCGACATGGCGCAGACCTACCCGCTGGCGCGCGGCACGGCGCCGCTCTTGACGACGCTCGGCGCCATGGTGCTGGTCTCGGAGTTCCCGACGCCGCTGTCGATCGCCGGCATCGCGCTGCTCTCCTGCGGCACCTTCCTGATGTCGTTTCGCGGCGGTGCTGCGCTCGAAAAATTCAACCTGCATGCCGTCGGCTACGCGCTGGTCACCTCGGTCTTCATCGCCGCCTACACGCTGTCGGACGGCACCGGCGCCAGGCTTGCCACCACGGCGTCGAGCTATGCCGCATGGCTGTTCTTCTGCGACGGTTTATGGTCGCTGGCGCTGGCGGTTATACTGCGCGGAAAAATCGTGCTGCCGGCCATCGCCATCGGCTGGAGGGACGGGCTCTTGACCGGCGCGCTGTCGGCCGCCGCCTACTGGATCGCCATGTGGGCCATGACCAAGGCGCCGATCGCCTCGGTTGCGGCCCTGCGCGAGACCTCGATCCTGTTCGCCATGGGCATTTCGGTGTTTGTGCTGCGCGAGAAGATGACGCCTTGGCGCATCGTGGCAGCGCTCCTCATTGTGGCCGGCGTCATCGCGCTCCGACTCGGCTGACGCAACCCGTCTGCCGGCCATTCATCCCTCGGGTCATGGCTACCCCGAAGGCTTTTCGGCACTCGCTCCGAACGAATCTGCCATCGGTGCGTTGGTCTGGGTCACACGAATTATCGTCCGGACACGCAGAGGAATTTCATGCCCATGAACAAGGTTCGCAAAAACGCTTTCGTCGTCGTCGGCACAGGGGAGGGCGCCAAATTCTTCCGCAACGTCGGTGACGTCAACGACATCAGGCTGCAGTCGGCCGGGCATCTCGATGCCGGCGACATGGCGGATGACGGCCCGGCAGGAAAAAGCCCGCCCGAACAGTCGGGCAAGGAATCGATGGAGGCCACGTTCTCCAAGCAGCTGGCAAACCAGCTCTACTCAATGGCACATGCCGGAAAATACGACGATCTGATCCTGGTCCTCGATCCCGATACGCTGGGCGAGGTACGCCCGCTCCTTCACAAGGAAGTGCAGGACAGGCTTGCCTTCGATCTGGCAAAGACCCTGTCGAACAGCTCCACCGACGAAATCGTCAAATCGCTCAAGGCCGCGATGTAGGATGTTGACGATCCGCTCGTCTGACTGAAGCAGGCTCTGAATTCTATTTCAGGCGGCGGTGCTGCTGCGCCCTTTGAGCGCAGCGGCGTGTGACATCTATTGTGTTCAGAATAGTGTTGCGGCACTGGTCTGAGTGACACCCGCTCGGTTTTGTAATTACCGCGCAAGGACGCTTCATGGCACTCAAGACACTACGCATCTGGCTCGGGTTGAAAAAGAACCCGGCGGATATTCCCCGCGATGCGACGGTCGGCCGGCGCACCTATGGCGTTAGCGGCCACAGCTTCATGAACTGCTCGCCGCAGTCGCCCGTAACGATCGGGGCCTTTTGTTCGATTGCACGCGAGGTCCTGTTTCTCTGCCAGGCCAACCATCCGACGCACACCGCATCGACCTTTCCGCTCCAGTCGCAGGTGTTCAAACGCCGCAAGGACCTCGAATATTTGGTGTCAAAGGGGCCAATACGGGTCGGCAACGACGTCTGGATCGGTGCGCGGGCAATCATCCTTTCTGGCGTCAGCATCGGCGACGGTGCGGTCATAGCTGCTGGTAGCGTGGTGACCAGGGACGTTCCTCCCTACACCATCGCAGCGGGCAATCCGGCGCGGGTGATTAGGCCGCGCTACGACAGTCAAACCGTCGAGGCCTTGCTGGCGATTCGATGGTGGGATTGGCCGGACGCCAAGATCCGGGCCGAGAAGGACGCTTTCGACCTGCCGGCAAACGAGTTTGCCGCAACCTACAGACACGCTGAGGAAACTGCGGCTACTGGCTAGAGGCGGTACCCTGCCTATGGCCTGACCGTCCGGTGTTAATTCTGGTCAAAACGGGAATCGAAGACAGTAGACTTGGTAGCGTGACCGTTCGAGATAGGTCGGATTCCGCAGGGCAATTTGCCTCACGGGTGTGTCTCACCAGCGAAACCGTAAGCTAACGCATTGATTCTGAGGCGGATGGTGGGTGTGGTAGGGATTGAACCTACGACCCCTTCGATGTCACCGAAGTGCTCTCCCGCTGAGCTACACACCCATCCGAAGCCGCGCATACACCACTTTTGCGCTGGCGCGTCAATAGCCAGCGGACGCCTCCGGCCGGTCTTTTCGCCGACCTCGCCGGATGCGCCCGAAAGTGTGGCTCAGGCAGCCTGAAGCATCTTTTCGACCTGGCTCACCAGGTCGCGCAGATGAAAGGGTTTTGACAGGATCTTGGCGTCCTTGGGGGCGCCCGAATCCGGGTTCAGCGCGACCGCGGCGAAGCCGGTGATGAACATCACCTTGAGGTCGGGATCGATCTCGGTGGCGCGGCGCGCCAGCTCGATGCCGTCCATCTCCGGCATCACGATGTCGGTCAGGAGCAGCGAGAAGGGCTCCTCGCGCAGGCGCTCGTAGGCGCTTGCCCCATTGTCGAAATCGCTGACGTCGTAGCCGGCGCGTTCGAGCGCCTTGACCAGGAACCGGCGCATGTCGTCGTCGTCTTCTGCCAGGAGTATGCGTGCCATCTGACCCCGTCCGAATCGCTTTTGCGGGACTGTACACCGACAGGCCCGTTAACCATCCTGTATATGAAGTGCGGCGGGTAAACATCAAGTGAATGTTGCGTTTGGGGCTCCTGCGGCATCGAAGCCGGTACTTTGCGACAGGCTGGACAGGTCGTCCGACAGATGTCAGTTTCGCCGCATGAGAGTGGTCCTTCGGGTGAGGCGCGGTTGACAAGGGCGGCCGACGATTTTGACGATGTGCCGGCCTTCGAGGTCCGCACCGGCGCCGAACAGCGCGTGCCCTTCGTCTTCAACTCGCCGCACAGCGGCAACCGCTATCCGGAACGGTTCCTGGAAATGACGCGGCTGGACCGTCTGGCGATTCGCCGCTCGGAAGACTGCTATGTCGACGAACTGTTCGGCGCGGCTTCGGCGCTCGGGGCGCCGATGCTGGTGGCAAACTTCCCGCGCGCCTATCTCGACGTCAACCGCGAACCGTGGGAACTCGACCCGCGCATGTTCGCCGAACCGGTTCCCTCCTTCGCCAACATCCGCTCGGCGCGCGTCGCCGGCGGGCTCGGCACCATCCCCAAGCTGGTCGGCGAGGGGCTCGACATCTATCCCGGGCGCCTGCCGCTTGCCGAGGCCATCGGCCGCATCGAAAGCGTCTACAAGCCCTATCACGACACGCTGAAGCGCCTGCTCACCCGCACGCACGCGGCCTTCGGCTATGCCGTGCTGGTCGACTGCCACTCGATGCCCGCCAGCATCCGTATCGGCGAATCAGGGGTGCGGCCGGATTTCATCGTCGGCGACCGCTTCGGCGCCTCGGCAGCGAGCGGCCTGACCGAGCACGCCATCGGTCTGCTGATGTCGATGGGCTACACGGTGGCGCACAACAAGCCCTATGCAGGAGGCTTCATCACCGAGCATTACGGCCGTCCGGCGCGCGGGCTGCACGCCATCCAGGTCGAAATCAACCGCGGCCTTTACATGAACGAACGCACGCTTGCCCGCACGTCGGGCTTCGACGCGCTGGCCGACGACCTGGCGCGTTTTTCTGCCGAGCTGATGGGGATGCCCGGCGATCATTTCAGGGATATGCCGCTGGCCGCCGAGTAGCCTTGCGGAGAATCGGGCGACGGCAGATAAAAAAAGACCGCATCGGTCTACGATGCGGTCGAAGTCTAGGGAGGAAACGCCCAAGGAGGGCATGAACAGGAAAACCTGTTCGACTCAAAATTTATTGTGCAACGCACAAATGTCAACTGTTTCTGGCTTGTTAAAGCTCATTGGCATGTGCAAAAGGCTGCGAACGCACAAAAATGTTGCGTTTGGGCAACAGTTGGAGACGGGTTTTGCTTATTTCGGTCGAGTTTTTGCGGCGTATCGCGCGTGCCGCCGCAGAAGAGACGTTGCCGCGATTCCGTCAGTTTGGCGACGTGACGAACAAGCTGAGCGGCGGATTCGATCCGGTGACCGAGGCCGATCAGCAGGCCGAGCAAGCCATCCGCGCCTTGATCCGGGCCGAATATCCCGGCCATGGCATCCTCGGCGAAGAGTTCGGCCTGGAAAATCCCGGCAGCGATCATGTCTGGGTCATCGACCCGATCGACGGCACGCGTTCCTTCATCTCCGGCATCCCGCTTTGGGGCACGCTGGTCGGGCTGACACACAATGCCGATGCGATTGCCGGCATGATGGCGCAGCCCTTCACCGGCGAGCTGTTCCACGCCATCGACGGCAAGGCCGTCTATGAGGGGCCGGGCGGCACGCGGCCGCTTTCCACCCGCAAGGTCGTGTCGCTTGCGGATGCCACGCTTTGCACCACGACGCCGGCGCTGTTCATGGACGCAAGGCGCTCCGCCTATGACCGGCTGGAAAAGGCCGTGCGCCTGCCGCGCTACGGCACCGACTGCTACGCCTATGCCATGCTTGCCGCCGGCCATGTCGACCTCGTCGTCGAGGTCGGCCTGCAGAATTACGACATCGTCGCGCTGGTGCCGATCGTCGAGGCGGCGGGCGGCATGATCACGGACTGGCATGGCGGGCCGGCCGAGGCGGGCGGAGAGATCGTCGCGGCGGCAACGCCGGAACTGCACGCCGCGGCCATGCACATCCTGCACGAGGAAGCGCCATCGGCGGTCGCCGGCTGAGCGCCATCCGGCACGCCAACCTCAGACCAGATTGTCGGTGCCCGGAACGAAGGCGTCGAAGGCGGCAAGCAGCTGCTCGCGGAAGATGTCGGCTTCCTGCAGCAATTCATGGCGCGCGCCGATGATGTTGAGGATCGAGCCGCCGCGCAGCTTGCGCGCATAGTCGCCGATCGCCGCATTCGAAACGATGTCGTCGGCGCCGGCGGCGACGAACATCACCGGGATCTGGATGCGGGAGACAAATTCCGGGTCGGTAACGGCGATTGCCGCCTCGGCCGCCGCGCGGATCCAGCGAATGGTCGGACCGCCGAGCGCAAGCTCGGGATGCTGTTCGTAGATTTCCGAGTTGCGCTGGTAGCGGGTGATATCCGTGGTCAGCCGGTTGGTGGCGAAGGGCGGCGTGCGGCGCGGCCGCGGGCCCCAGGCGCCGTACATCTTGCCGAGGCCGAGATAGCAGAGCAGCCGGGTGATGCGGCCGACGGTGCGGATCGAGAAAGGCACGCCCTTGTAGGCGAGGAAGGGCGCCACCAGCACCATGCGCTGCACGCGGTTGATCAGAGAGGGTGTGGCAAGCAGCGCGACCAGCGCACCGGTCGAATGGGCGAGGACGTAGTAGGGACCGCGGCAGTCAGGCAGAACCACTTCCTCGAAGAACTGGTCGAGATCGCGCACATAGTCACGGAAACTATGGACATGGCCGCGCTGCCTGTCGCGCAGCAGCCGGTCGGAACCACCTTGGCCACGCCAGTCCATGATGGCGGTCGAAAAGCCGCGTTCCGACAGGTTCCTGGCGGTCTCGAAATACTTCTCGATACATTCGTTGCGACCGGTTAGCAGGATCACCGTGCCCTTCAGCGGGCGACCGGTGGCCGCGAACAGGCCGTAGCGCAGCTTGACGCCGTCGCGGGCGGTGAAATGGCCGCCGCGTGCCTTTTCCGGTACGAGATTGCCGGGGGATTGGTGGAACAGATCGGACATGAAGCGCTGTTGACGGGGTTTTGCGTGCCTCAGCGGAACGCCTGACCGGTGATAGAAAGCGCGGCCGGCAAAAGCAAGGAATTCCCGGATACGCCGGTGCCTGAAAAGGGGAAGGCCGGAAGCCGCCCATGGCGGTCTTCCGGCCTCTGTCGATCCGGGAGGAAGGGACGTTACACCCGGCTCGGCCTCGTCGGCGGTGCCTGTCGGGCACCCGCCTTGTTCGTGATCTTGACGAGACTCTAGCCGGCCGCGTCTGAATGGCGTCCGAAGGGGCGGTTCACCTCGGGTTCATCGAGAAGACCGCGATTTTGCCGTCAAATCTCTTGAAATGCCGAAATTGGGCACCCAAATCTTGGGAGCGGTCGCCACTCGTGGGGCCGCTGGTCCAGACGGAACGCCAAACCGGGTTCTGCCATCGGATCAAACACGCAAAACAGTTGCTCAACAGGAGAACAAACCCATGCGTCACGTTGACTTTTCGCCCCTCTACCGTTCGACCGTCGGCTTCGACCGGCTTTTCACCATGCTGGACTCTCTCGGCCAGCCCGAGAATGCGCAGACCTACCCGCCCTACAACATCGAGCGCACCGGCGAGGACGCCTACCGCATCTCGATGGCGGTAGCGGGCTTCTCCGACAGCGACATCGCCATCGAGGCTCACCGCAACGTGCTGAGCGTCAAGGGCGAGCGCAAGGATGAGACCAATGGCGAGGGCACCGAAGTGCTTTACCGCGGCATCGCCGCGCGTACCTTCGAGCGCCGCTTCCAGCTTGCCGACCATGTCGAGGTCGTGGGCGCCGAGCTGAAGAACGGTCTGCTGCACATCGATCTGAAGCGCTCGGTTCCCGAGGAACTGAAGCCGCGCAAGATCGAAATCGGCAAGTCGACCAAGCAGATCGAGGCCAAGGCCGCGGCTTAAGCTTCTCTGTTCAGGTCAAACCAGGGCGGCGCTTCTAGCGCCGCCCTTTTCGTTTCAGGGAGCGAGGCTGGCGAAGGCATCGACCTCGTCGGCCGTCGTCGCAAAGCTGGTGACGAAGCGGCAAAGCTGCTCGCCCTCGCCGATGCCACCGTCGAAACCATGCGGTGTCGGCCAGTCGTAGAAGCGCGCCCCGGCCTCCTGCAGTGCCTTCATCCTTGCCGCCGGCATGATGGCGAAAACCTCGTTGGCCTGGGGCTCCCAGGCGAGCCGCAGGGTACGGGAGGCGCGCATCGCAGCGGCCAGCCGCGCAGCCATGGCATTGGCATGGGCCGCCGTCTCCAGCCACAGCCCGTCCTCGAAATAGGCGTCGAACTGCGCCGCGATGAAGCGCGACTTGGAAAACAGCTGCGCGGCGCGCTTGCGGATGAAGCCGAAGTCATTGGCCCGTTCGAGATCGAACAGGATCACTGCCTCGGCGCACCAGCAGCCATTCTTGGTGCCGCCGAAGGAGACAATGTCGACGCCGCGCTTCCAGGTCATTTCGGCGGGCGTCGTGCCGAGCGCCACCAGCGCGTTGGCGAAGCGTGCGCCGTCCATGTGCAGCGGCAGGGAATGCTTCTTGGCGATCGCCGAAATGGTCGCGATGTCGTCGAGCCCGTAGAGCGTGCCGATCTCGGTCGCCTGGGTGATCGAGACGGCGGCCGGCCTGCCGGTGTGGACGAATTCCGGCACGTAGCGGCCGATGGCGCGTTCGAGCCTGGCCGGCTCCATGCGGCCGAGCGCGCCGTCGACGCCATGAAGCCTCGAGCCGCCCATGAAATACTCCGGCGCGCCGCATTCGTCCTCCATGGCGTGCGACTCGCGGTGGCAGAAGGAAAGTCCGCCCGGCTTGTCATAGGAGACCAGCGACAGCGCGTTGGCGGCAGTGCCGGTGCCGACGAAAAACACCGCCACCTCGCGCTCGAAGATCTCGGAAAACTTGCGCGTAACGGCCTGGTCGAGATCGCCGTTGCCATAGGCCGGCTCGAAGCCCGAGGCGTGGGTGCTCAGCGCGGCGGCGATTTTCGGGTGGGCGCCGGCCCAGTTGTCGGAGGAAAAGATCACGGTCGCTTGTCCTGAAGATTGCGTGGAGGAGGGCGCGACCTTGGCCGGTTTTCGGTAGCCTTATCAAGGTCGCCAGAAAACAAATCGTCATCCCGCGCTCGACAGCCCCAGCAGCGACCGCGATAGATAGTTGCCCGGCGGGCGCGCCCGGCGAAATTTTGCTGCTTGCCGGCTTCCGGTTTATCGTGAATCGGTCTTGTGCCGGCCGGAGTTTTCTGCAATAAGAATTTTAGGACAGTAATACTGTCTTATTTATCTGGCGATGCACGGTGGAATGTGGCGTATAGTTCAGCGCGCCCCTCCGCCGCTTCTGTGCGAAAAGTATCGGCGGAGAGCATGCGCCCGCGAGGGCACGGAACGAAGGATTTTGCGATGACGGAACTGACGCCATCTTTGGCAGCGCTGCACGGCCCGACGGGCGCTGCGGTCGCCAAACGCGCCGGCATTCCCTCCGCACAGGGCCTCTACGATCCGCGCAATGAGCACGATGCCTGCGGCGTCGGCTTCATTGCCCAGATGAAGGGCGTCAAGTCGCACCAGATCGTCGCCGACGGGCTTGCCATGCTCGAGAACCTGACGCATCGCGGCGCGGTGGGTGCCGACCCCTTGATGGGCGACGGCGCCGGCGTGCTGGTGCAGGTTCCAGACCGGCTGTTTCGCGAGGAAATGGCTGCTCAGGGCATCGAGCTGCCGCCGGTCGGCCAGTATGGCGTCGGCCACTGGTTCATGCCGCAGGACGAGACGCTGCGCGAGCACCTCAACGAGGTCATCGTCGAATGCGCGCGCTCGGAAGGCCTGCCGCTGATCGGCTTCCGCGACGTTCCGGTCGACAACTCATCGCTCTCCAAGGCGCCCGACATCGCGGCGGCCGAGCCCTTCCATCGCCAGGTCTTCATCGGCCGTCCGGCCGAAATCACCGACGAGGAGGAGTTCGAGGCACGGCTCTACCTGCTGCGCAAGGTCATCTCCGGCCGCATCTACGCCGAGAACGACAACTCCGACATCGGCGCCTATTGCGTGTCGCTGTCGGCGCGCACCATCGTCTACAAGGGCATGTTCCTGGCCTACCAGGTCGGCGCCTATTACAAGGACCTCACCGATCCGCGCTTCGAGACGGCGCTTATCCTCGTCCACCAGCGCTTCTCGACCAACACCTTCCCGTCTTGGAAGCTGGCCCACCCCTATCGCATGGTCGCGCACAACGGCGAAATCAACACGGTGCGCGGCAACAACAACTGGATGGCGGCGCGCCAGGCGTCCGTCGATTCGGAGCTGTTCGGCAACGACATTTCCAAGCTGTGGCCGATCTCCTACGAGGGGCAGTCGGACACCGCCTGCTTCGACAATGCGCTCGAGTTCCTTTTCCAGGGCGGCTACCGCATGGCACACGCCATGATGATGCTGATCCCCGAAGCATGGGCCGGCAACAAGTCGATGGATGCCGACCGCAAGGCCTTCTACGAGTACCACGCCGCGCTGATGGAGCCATGGGACGGTCCGGCGGCGGTCGCCTTCACCGACGGCCGCCAGATCGGCGCGACGCTCGACCGCAACGGCCTCAGGCCCGCCCGCTACATCGTCACCGACGACGACCGCGTCATCATGGCGTCCGAGGCCGGCGTGCTGAAGGTTCCGGAGGAAAAGATCATCCAGAAGTGGCGGCTGCAGCCCGGCCGCATGCTTCTGATCGACCTCGAGAAGGGGCGCATCGTTTCCGACGAAGAGATCAAGTCGGAGATCGCGACGGCGCATCCCTACAAGAACTGGCTCGCCAACACGCAGCTCATCCTCGAGGACCTGAAGCCCGTGGAGCCGCGCGCGCTGCGCAAGGACGTCTCGCTGCTCGATCGCCAGCAGGCCTTCGGCTACACGCAGGAAGACACCAAGCTCCTGATGTCGCCGATGGCCACCACCGGCCAGGAAGCCGTCGGCTCGATGGGCACCGATACGCCGATTTCGGCGATGTCGGACCGTTCCAAGCTGCTCTACACCTATTTCAAGCAGAACTTCGCTCAGGTCACCAACCCGCCGATCGACCCGATCCGCGAGGAGCTGGTGATGAGCCTCGTCTCCTTCATCGGCCCGCGGCCCAACATCTTCGACCTCGTCGGTTCGTCGCGCAAGAAGCGGCTCGAAGTGCGCCAGCCGATCCTTACCAATGGCGATCTCGAGAAGATCCGTTCGATCGGCCATACCGAGGACCGCTTCGACACCAAGACGATCGACGTCACCTACTCGTCAGCCGAGCAGGCTGCAGGCATGGCAGGCGCCGTCGAGCGCCTGTGCGAGCGCGCCGAAGCGGCGGTGGCCGGCGGCTACAACATCATCATCCTGTCCGACCGCCAGGTCGGACCGGACCGCATCGCCATTCCCGCGCTGCTCGCCACGGCGGCCGTCCACCATCACCTGATCCGCAAGGGCCTGCGCACCTCGGTCGGCCTGGTCGTCGAATCCGGCGAGCCGCGCGAGATCCATCATTTCTGCTGCCTCGCCGGCTACGGCGCCGAGGCGATCAACCCCTATCTCGCCTTCGACACGCTGCTCGACATGCACCGGCGCGGCGACCTGCCCGACGAGGTCGACGCGCACGAGGTCGTGTCGCGCTACATCAAGTCGATCGGCAAGGGCATCCTCAAGGTGATGTCCAAGATGGGCATCTCGACCTACCAGTCCTATTGCGGCGCGCAGATCTTCGACGCCGTCGGCCTGAAGTCGGACTTCGTGCAGCAGTATTTCACCGGTACCGCGACGATGATCGAGGGCGTCGGCCTGGAAGAGATCGCCACCGAGACGGTCAGCCGTCATGCCGACGCCTTTGGCCCGGACCCGGTACTGCGCAACGCGCTGGAAGTCGGCGGCGACTACCTCTACCGCATGCGCGGCGAGGCCCACATGTGGTCGCCCGACGCGGTGGCCACCCTGCAGCATGCCGTGCGCAAGGGCTCGTGGGAGACCTTCAAGCAGTTCTCGAAGGAGATCGATTCCGAAACCGCGCAGGCCAAGACCATCCGCGGCCTGTTCCGCATTCGCAAGGCCGGGCAGACCCGCCGCACGCCGGTGCCGATCGAGAAGGTCATGTCGGCCGCAGAGATCGTCAAGCGCTTCTCGACCGGCGCCATGTCGTTCGGCTCGATCAGCCGCGAGGCGCACACCACGCTGGCGCGCGCCATGAACCAGATCGGCGGCAAGTCGAACACCGGCGAGGGCGGCGAGGAGCCGGACCGCTATCTGCCGCTGCCGGGCGGCGGCGCCAACCCCGAGCGTTCGGCCATCAAGCAGATCGCGTCGGGCCGCTTCGGCGTGACGGCGGAATATCTCGTCAATTCCGACATGATGCAGATCAAGGTCGCGCAGGGCGCCAAGCCCGGCGAGGGCGGGCAGTTGCCCGGCCACAAGGTCGACGCGACCATCGCCAAGGTGCGCCACTCGACGCCGGGCGTCGGGCTGATCTCGCCGCCGCCGCATCACGACATCTATTCGATCGAGGATCTGGCGCAGCTCATCTATGACCTGAAGAACGTCAACCCGGCGGCCGACGTCTCGGTCAAGCTGGTGTCGGAGGTCGGCGTCGGCACGGTTGCGGCGGGCGTCGCCAAGGCGCGCGCCGACCACATCACCATATCCGGCTATGACGGCGGCACCGGCGCGTCGCCGCTGACCTCGCTCAAGCATGCCGGCAGCCCGTGGGAAATGGGCCTTGCCGAGACGCACCAGACGCTGGTCCTCAACGGCCTGCGATCGCGCGTCGCGCTGCAGGTCGACGGCGGGTTGCGCACCGGGCGCGACGTCATCATCGGCGCCCTGCTCGGCGCCGACGAGTTCGGCTTCTCGACCGCGCCGCTGATCGCGGCCGGCTGCATCATGATGCGCAAGTGCCATCTCAACACCTGCCCGGTCGGCGTCGCGACGCAGGATCCGGTCCTGCGCAAGCGCTTCAAGGGCACGCCCGAGCACGTCATCAACTTCTTCTTCTACGTCGCCGAAGAGGTGCGCGAGCTGCTCGCCGAGATGGGCTACACCCACCTCGACCAGATCATCGGCAACACCGATCTTCTGGAGAAGAAGGAGCTGATCGACCACTGGAAGGCCAAGGGTCTCGATTTCAGCCGCATGTTCTACAAGCCGGATGCCCGCGGCCAGTCCACCCACTGGACCGAGCGCCAGAAGCACCCGATCGACGACGTGCTGGACCGCAAGCTGATCGAGCAGGCGATGCCGGCACTGGAATCGAAGCTGCCGGTCAAGATCGAGGCCGACATCCGCAACGTCGACCGCTCCGTCGGTGCGATGCTGTCGGGCGAAGTCGCCAGGCGTTGGAAGCACAAGGGCCTGAAGGACGACACGATTTCGGTCAGGCTGACCGGAACGGCCGGCCAGTCCTTCGGCGCCTTCCTGGCGCGCGGCATTTCCTTCGAGCTGGTCGGCGACGGCAACGACTATGTCGGCAAGGGCCTGTCGGGCGGACGCATCGTCATCCGCCCGCCTGAAAACGCCCGCATCGTCGCCGAGGAGTCCATCATCGTCGGCAACACCGTGCTCTACGGCGCCGTCGAGGGCGAATGCTACTTCCGCGGTGTCGCCGGCGAGCGCTTCGCCGTGCGCAACTCCGGTGCTGCCGTCGTCGTCGAGGGCGTCGGCGACCATGGCTGCGAATACATGACCGGCGGCGTCGTCGTCGTCATCGGCCGTACCGGCCGCAACTTCGCGGCCGGTATGTCGGGCGGTGTCGCCTATGTGCTGGACGAGGACGGCGATTTCGCCGAGCGCTGCAACATGGCGATGGTCGAGCTCGAGCCGGTTCCCGAGGAGGACTACCTGCTGGAGAAGCTGCACCACCACGGCGGCGACATCGACCACAAGGGCCGCGTCGACGTGTCGGGCGACATGACCAGCCACGACGAGGAGCGGCTCTACCAGCTGATCGCCAACCACGTGCACTACACCGGTTCGACGCGCGGCAAGGCGATCCTCGACGACTGGGCGACCTACCGGCCGAAATTCCGCAAGGTCATGCCGGTCGAATACCGCCGCGCGCTGATCGAGATGGAGCGCATGCGCATGGGCGTGGCGGCGGAGTAGGCCGCCGCTTCCCTTCCCGTTGCGGTTCCATCGCTTGGATGGAGGACCGTTTCATGCTGAAAGTGCTGCACTGACATGGTTCCGGCAAGCAGGCGCGGGAACCGAACTGACGAGAGTGAACGTATGGGCAAGGTTACAGGATTTCTCGAAATCGACCGGCAGGTGCACAAGTACCAGCCGGCTTCCGACCGCATCCGGCATTTCCGCGAATTCACGCTGCCGATGTCGGACAAGGAGGTCGAGAAACAGGCCGCGCGCTGCATGGATTGCGGCGTGCCCTTTTGCCATGGTCCGACCGGCTGCCCGATCCACAACCAGATCCCGGACTGGAACGACCTCGTCTACAATGGCGACTGGGACAACGCGATCCGCAACCTGCACTCGACCAACAATTTTCCGGAATGGACCGGCCGCATCTGCCCGGCGCCCTGCGAGGAGGCCTGCGTCCTCAACATCGAGGACATCCCTGTCGCCATCAAGACGATCGAGCAGGCGATTGCAGACAAGGCGCACGAGACCGGCTACATCCGGCCCTATCCGCCCGAGCAGAAGACCGGCAAGCGCGTTGCCATCATCGGCTCCGGCCCGGCCGGCATGGCGGCCGCCCAGCAGCTCGGCCGTGCCGGCCACGATGTGCATGTCTACGAGCGCGAATCCCGGCCCGGCGGACTGATGCGTTTCGGCATCCCCGACTTCAAGATCGAGAAGCATCATGTCGACCGCCGCGTCGAGCAGATGAAGGGCGAGGGCGTCACCTTCCATTGCGGCGTCAATGTCGGCGTCGACAAGCAGGTCGACGAGCTGCTGGCCGAGCACGATGCGGTGCTCTATTGCGGCGGCTCCGAAACGCCGCGGCCGGCCGGCATTCCGGGCGACGACCTTGAGGGCGTTCACGACGCGATGCCCTACCTCGTGCAGCAGAACAAGCGGGTTGGCGGCGAGGGAATCGAGTCCGTTGCCTGGCCGTCCGATCCGATCCTCGCCGGCGGCAAGCACGTCGTCGTCGTCGGCGGCGGCGACACCGCGTCCGACTGCGTTGGCACGGCGTTCCGACAGGGTGCGGTGCGCGTCACCCAGCTCGATATCCGGCCGCAGCCGCCCGAGAAGGAAGACAAGCTGTCGGTCTGGCCCTACTGGGCGACCAAGATGCGCACTTCTTCCTCGCAGGCCGAGGGCGCCGAGCGCGAATTCCAGGTGGCAACGCTCGAATTCATCGGCGAGGAAGGCCAGCTGACCGGCGTGAAGTGCTGCGAGGTCGACGAAAAGCGCAAGCCGATCGCCGGCACCGAATTCGTCATCCGCGCCGATCTCGCCTTCATCGCCATCGGCTTTGCCGGGCCGATCGCCGGCGGCGTCGTCGACTCGCTCGCGGACCGGTTGAAGACGACCACCGATGCGCGCCGGTCCACCAACGTGGTGGCCGACGACCGCGACTACCGCACCAGCATCGACAGGCTGTTTGCCGCTGGCGACGTGCGCCGCGGCCAGTCGCTGGTGGTCTGGGCGATCCGCGAGGGGCGCCAGGCCGCGCGCGCCATCGACATGGCGCTGATGGGCGAGAGTGTGCTGCCGGGCTGACCCCCGGCAGAGACGACTGGCCGACAATTGCCAGCCCTTGCACAGGGTGAGGCATCTGCGCGCAGGCAGGCGCATGCGAAACAATTCACAAAATTTGGCCATACTGTGGGCGAAATGCAGGTAAGAAGTGACGCGACCGCTCGCGCGGTGCCTTGAGGAACGAGACCATGGCCTATGCTGACCGACCCTTGCCCTTCAACCAGAAGAAGCGGCTGATCGTCGTTCAGGCCGGCGCAGTTCTCGCCGCGGCGCTGCTGCTCTTCACGCGGCCGGCGTGGAACGACGAGTTCCTGAGCCATGATTTCGTCGAGCTCACCGGCGCGGGGCTGGTGCTGCTGTGCATTCTGGGACGCCTGTGGAGCACGCTCTACATCGGCGGTCGCAAGAATGACGAACTGGTCACCACCGGTCCGTTCTCCGTCACGCGCAATCCGCTCTATGTCTCCTCGACCATCGGCGCAGTCGGCATCGGCCTGATGTTCGGGTCGCTGATCGTCGCCCTGCTGCTCGGCATCGCGACCTACCAGATCTTCCGTGTCACCGCGGCGCGCGAAGCCGCCTTCCTCGCAGGCCGTTTTGGCCCCGCCTACGAAGCCTATGCAAAGGCCACGCCGATTTTCTGGCCCGATCCGGGCCGCTACCACGACACGGCCGCTGTCAGCTTCTCGCCGCTGGCGCTCAAGCGCACCTTCCTCGACGGGCTCTATTTCCTGGCGATCTTCCCGGTCATCGAACTGGTCGAGCAGCTGCAGGCGAGCGGCCACCTCCCGGTGTTGATGAGCATCTACTGAGCCAAAGCTTCCGCCGGGTAGTCCAGACCCGACGCCTCGTTACCGGGCGGCGGGCATAGCCCCGGCTGCATCGAGGCGTGGCGCCGGGATCTCGTCGACGCTGTCGAACACCGGAAATCCCGGCTTACTGGCCGGCGCGGCCGCAGCCGGTTGAGGTGCCGCCAGCAAGTCCGGCGGCACGCTCGACAGGGCCGAAATGTCAATCTCCGGCAGGATGACCCGCTCCGCGCCCAGAGGGGCGGCCACAGGCGCAGCGCGGTCTTCGGGTGCGGCGGGTGCGCTTTCGGCCGTTGTCGCGTCGGGCGCGGCAATGCTTTCGGGCGCTTCCTGCTGCAGCGCGGCGATCTTCTCGCCGCCTGCCTCGTCGTCCGCTGGCGATGCTTCAGCCTGAGCCCTGGTCTGGGTTGAAACCGCCGTCGCCGCTTCCGGTGCCGGCGCGGTCTCGGCTGGTTCCGGCTGGGCGGCAACAGGCGCCTGGGCGACCGGTTCCGGCTGGATCTTCTCATCTGGCGCAACGGTCGGTGTCACGGCCGGTTCGGGCACGCTGGCCGGTTCTGCCTTCGTCTCGGGTGAAACCGCCGGCGCCACCTTGGCTTCGGCCGGCTCGGCCGGCGGCGTTGCCGGTTCGGCAGCCGGCATCGTGGGCACTAGGTCCGGCGGTACGCTGAGCAGCGCGGCAAAATCCGTCTCCGGCACAAGGATCGGGGCAGTTGCGGGTTGCGGATCGGCGGGGGCCGCTTCAGTCACGGCAGGTTTGGCGTCCCCGGATGCTGCCGATACGTCCGTCGGCGCCGCAGGGGGGTTCTCGACAGTCTCCGGCGCTTGCTGCTGCAGCGCGGCGATCTCCTCGCCGGCCGGCTTGCTGTCGGCTTGCGACGCCTTGACTGCGGCCCCGGGCTCTTGCGAAGCGACCGGAGCCGTTACGGGCGCGGGCGTCGCTGCCGGCCCGGCCTCGATCATGGGCTTGGTCGGTGCAGTCTCGGGCAGGGCGGGCATCAGGTCCGGGGGCACGCTGGTGAGCGCTGCAATGTCCGTCTCTGGCGCGGTGAACGCGTCCACGGCCTGTGCGGGCGCGGGCACCTGCTCAGCCAGCGGCGGGGATGCGTCGGCCGGAGCTTCCACGGGCGATGCAGTTTCGGGCGCAGACGGGGCGGCGGCGTCAGGCGCTGCGGCAGCTTGTGCTGCCGGCTGTTCGGGCTCGGGTGCCTCCGGCTGCAGCGAGGCGATCGCATCGGGTTTCGCCGGAGCCGTCGCGGGCTCGGACACCTCCACCGGCACGGCAGGCATGGCCGACACGAGGTCGGGCGGCACGCTCACGAGTGCGGAAAAGTCGGTTGCGGGCACTTCGACGCGGTCGGTTGCGGGCGGGGGGGCCGCCGCGGCCACGGGTGCCACGACCGCGTGCTCTGGCGGCGATACCGCCTCCAGCCCGGTCGATGCGGCGGGGGCCAGTTCGGGCTCGGGCGCCGGCGTGGCATGCGGCTCCTCGGCGGTCTCGGGCTGCGCGCCGGGCTCCTCTTTCGGCGCTGCCATTGGCGCTGCCGGCTTGATTTCAGGCGTCTCCTGCTGCAGCGCGGCAAGCGCTTCGGGTTCGGTCGGCTCGGTCGCCATGACGGGCGCGGCGGGCACGAGGTCCGGCGGCACGCTCACCAGCGCGGAAAAGTCCGTGGCCGGCACGGCGATGGGCTTGGGCCGCGGCGTTTCGGGCGGCAGGGCCAGCGCCGGCGTCGTCGTTTCGCCGCCGGTCCTCAGCGCCGTTGGCGCGGGCAGGGCGGCCGGCGTAGCGACAAGGGCCGGAACGGCGTCCGGTTCGATTGGCCAGGCCCAGAGCCGCTCGGATGGGTCCGGCGCGACGATCGCGACGAGTTCGCTCGGCGCCAGCTGCTGTGGCGCGGCGTCGCCCGCCTCGGCCATCAGCGCGGAGGGCAGCTTGCCCTCGCCTGTCGGCCGCGTGTCGGCCGGCAATTCGTCGGCCATTGCGGGCGCTGCGCGGCCGGGCGCGGCAATCTCTGCCGAAGTGTCGCCGTCGGTCGGCGCACCTGGTCTCGCCCCGGTCTCCCGGGCCATTTCCGGCGCCATGCCGACCTGGAGCTTCGGCTCGGCGCGGTCCTGCGGCAGGGCGGCCGGCGCGGCAGGGGCGGCCTGTGCCACGGTGCGCGCGCTCGTCGGCGGCTTGATGGCCTGCGGTGCCGGCGCGGCACGCGGTGCGGCATCCCTGGCGAGCTTCTGCGGCGCGTTGGGCACGCCGGTCCTTGCGCCGGTCGGCAGCGTCGTCGGCAGTGCCGCAACCACGCTCGGCGCCGGCAGGGCGGCAATCGGAGTTTCGATGATGACAGGTGCCACTTCGATCTCGGGCTCGGGCAGGATCGTCGGCGCGCCCTCGGCCGCGGGGCCGGAGGACGGTGCGATTTCAGGAGCTGCCGCCGGCGAGGCGCGGTTCGGCGACCGGTCTGTGGCGTTCGCCCCGGGCTCCAGCGTCACTGGGCCCTTGCCGACAGCCGCGAGGTCGTCCTGCGGCACGGCGTCGGGCGCAAGCTCGGTCACCGGCGGCCGTTCGCCGGCCTTGGGCTCCGTCGCCTCGGTCAGTTCGCCAGGCACCATCGGCAGCGGCGGCACCGTCTGCTCCGGGGTCTCCAGCGTGGCCGGCGGCGCGGCGGGCGTGTCAGGTCCGGCAAGGGCGGAGAGCAGGACCGGCGGCGGGGTCTTGCCGGTGGTCGGCCGGGCCGGTGCGATCGCCGCCGCGAACTCGGTCTGGCCCTGCGGGTTCCACGAGAAATCGTCGGCACGCCCGGCCGGGGCGGCCGCCGCGATGCCCTCGATGGTCAGCTTCTCGCCCGGCGTGCGCGCATCGTGGCGCGGCTCGGCGACCAGGCCGAGCAGCTCGGCGCCGCCGTCGAGTGCCGGACTGCGCAGCGAGATCGGCCGGCCCGGGTCGATGGGCCCGAGATCCGAAGCCCCGATCACCACCTCGGCCTCCTCGGCGAGCGGCGCGATCATCGGCCCGAAGGGCGTCGTCTCGTGGCGCCGGTCGGCTATCGGGTCGGCCGGGGCCGGCGCCGTCACGGCGTCGCCCAACAGCTTGCCGAGCGGCTTTTCGGCGTAGAAGGCGAGCTTGCGCTTGCCCGGGCGGGCCAGGTTGATGCCGTCGGCCGCGCGCAGTCGCGCCGGCTGGCCGTTGAGGTCGGGGCCGTTGGCAACGTAGCCGCCGTCCTCGTCGACGAAGCCATCCCAGATATCGACGAATTCCGCGCCCGCGCCGGTCGCCGCCGCCTTGTAGATTTCGTTGAAGGCGAGCATGTCGAGCAGCATTTTCGACGACTTGAACGACGGCACGCCAACCCAGACGAAGGGCACCTTGCGGTCGGCTACCGCCTTGGCCAGCGCCTGCGTGCGCGCCGTGTAGGCACGGACCCAGGCCTCGGAACGCACCGCCTCTCGGGACCCGTCGATGTTCATCTGCTGGCGGTCATTGGCACCCAGCATGATCACCACGGCATCGGGCTTTTCGGCGTCGATCAGCTCGCCGATGCGCGCCGGCCAGTCATAGAAATCGTCGCGCACGAAGCCCGACGAACCATTGGTGCGGTCGATGACCTTGACATGCGGATTGTCGACATAGGCGGTCACCAGCCCCTCAGCGAGGCCGCTGCCCATGAAGTCGCCCACCACCATGACGACGGCGGCATCGGGCCGTTTCACGACAACAGTCGATTGCGGGTCGATCGGCTCGCGCGTCACGCGGGCCTTCTTGCGCGCGGCGGCCGGCTCGGCGGCTTCGGGCTCGGGCGCCGCCTCGACGGGCGGCTCTACCTTTCGGGAGGTGAACAGGCGCTTCAGCGACCAGGCGGGCGCTTCGCTTTCCTGGGCGTGCCCCGCGGCTGGCGCCGCGAGACCGATGATGATGGCAAGTGCGGCCGAAGCCAGAGTCCGGGCCGGGAATTGGTAAGCAAAGAACCCGCGGCCCGTACTCGACGTCAATTCCAGCTCCTAGCGCTGCCTCATCTTGCTCAGCACTTCCATGCTAGGATGACCGTCCGGCGTCAATCCCACCTGAGCCTGAAATGCCTTGATGGCGGAACGCGAACCTTCGCCGATCTTGCCGTCCACCTTGCCGTCGTAATAGCCGTAGCTCAAGAGCCGCTTCTGCAGCTCCTCCTTCTCGGCAAAGGACAGCTTGGTAAAGGGCCGGTTCCAGTCCCGCACCAGACCCCCGTAGCCGGCGATTTCGTCGGCAAGAAGGCCGACGGCCAGCGCATATTTGTCCGAGTTGTTGTAGCGCTTCAGCACGAAGAAGTTCTTCGTCATCAGGAAGGCCGGGCCGCTGCGTCCGTCGAGCACCTTCAGCTCGGCATTGTCTGTCGGCCGCGTGAAGCCCTTGCCGTTGGCCCTGACGACGCCGATTCCCTGCCACTTGGCGAGCGACATAGAGCCGCCGGGGAACTTGCGGCCGCCCGGCAGCGTCACCTCGTAGCCCCAGGTCTTGCCCGACTGCCAGCCGTTCTTGGCCAGAAGGTTGGCGGCGGTCGCCAGCGCGTCGGGAACCGAGTTCCAGATGTCGCGCTTGCCGTTGCCGTCGGCGTCCACCGCGTAGGCCTGGTAGCTCGTCGGAATGAACTGCGTATGGCCCATCGCGCCGGCCCAGGAGCCGGTCAGGTGGCTCTCGTCGATGTCGCCGCTCTGCAGGATCTTCAGCGCGGCGAGCAGCTGCGTGCGGGCGAACTTGGCGCGCCGCTTGTCGGCATAGGCAAGCGTGGCAAGCGAGCGCACCACATTGCGCATCACCTTGTCGTTCTTGAGGATCTCGCCATAGTTCGATTCCATCGACCAGATGGCCAGCAGGATATGGCGGTCGACGCCGAAATGCCTTTCGATGGCATCGAGCGTGGACTTGTACTTGCGCGCCATGGCGCGGCCGTTGGCGATCGAGTCCTCGTGCACCCGGTTGTCGAAATAGTCCCACACGGGTGCGGTAAATTCGGGCTGGTAGCGCGCCTTTTCGAGCACTTCCGGATCGATATCGGTCACGCCGCGAAAGGCGCGGTCGTAGGTCGAGCCGGATATGCCCTCATTGGCGGCGGTGGCACGGAAGCTCGCAACCCAGCGCTTGAAACCCGCATCGGCGGAGGCCGGTGTCAGGAATAGGCCAAGGCACAGGCCCGCGGCTGCGGCCGCACCTGCCAGTCTGGTCGCGCTCCGGTAGAATCGCATCTTTGCCTCCTTGTTCGGTTCAGGAAGAGCATTCATCGCGCATGCCGGTTATGAATCAGTTTACCATGTCCGGTCCCGGGAACGAAAACCCGACAAAAAACTTAAGTGACGCACCGAAAAGCTATCATTTGTCGATAATTGGGGATTTCGGCGCGATCATGGCCTCGCGCATGCTATCGTTCACCCTCCCGTAACGGAACCCGGTCCGCATGAAAAAAGTCCGCAAAGCAGTTTTCCCGGTTGCCGGTCTCGGCACACGTTTCCTGCCGGCCACCAAGGCGATCCCCAAGGAGATGCTGACGGTCGTCGACCGGCCGGTCATCCAGTATGTCGTCGACGAGGCGCGCGAGGCAGGCATCGAGCACTTCATCTTCGTGACCGGCCGCAACAAGGGCGTCATCGAGGACCATTTCGACATCCAGTTCGAGCTCAACCACACGCTGGCCGAGCGCGGCAAGGACGACCAGCTGGCGCATCTGCAGCGGTTGCAGCCGCTGGCCGGGCAAACCTCGTTCACCCGCCAGCAGGAGCCGCTCGGCCTCGGCCACGCTGTCTGGTGCGCGCGCGAACTGGTCGGCGACGAGCCCTTCGCGCTGCTTCTGCCCGACATGATCATGCAGTCGGAAAAGAGCTGCATGCGCGAGATGGTCGAGCTCTACGACGAGGCCGGCGGCAATATCGTGGCGGTGCAGGAATGCGACCCGGCCGAGACGCATAAATACGGCATCGTCGGCAAGGGCCGCAGCGTGCATACCGGCTTCGAGATCACCGGCATGGTGGAAAAGCCCAAGCAGGGCACGGCGCCGTCCAACCTCTACATCAACGGCCGCTACATATTGCAGCCGGAGATCTTCAAGGTGCTGGAGAACCAGGAGCGCGGCGCCGGCAACGAGATCCAGCTGACCGATGCCATGCTGAAGCTCGAGAAGGAGCAGAAATTCCACGGC
>JAHJHT010000008.1 GCA_018823835.1 Alphaproteobacteria bacterium
ACGGGAACGCGGGGTCGCGAACCGGGCGAGCGTGGCAGGAGACGGCGCCGGGTGGCTGCGCGAAACGGTGGCGCGGTTGGACATTGTCATCCACACACCCGGGCCCTGGCCGAGGCATGTGCGTGAAACTCGTTGCTCCCTCGGGCAAGGCAAGAACGTCGGCGGGGCGCAGAAGCTGCGCCACGTAGTAATATCTGAGAGGCTCGGCCCTGCGCCCCGCTTCCCGACCTTCGCCCGACCTCATCCCGAGTGCGAGCGAAGGCAGCAGTCGAAGGATCAATGGCCAGACCGGAAACGGGGTGTGGCAACGGGCAGGTGTGCGTGCCGACCGATGCCTGGAGCGAATCTTATCGAAGCTTGCCGGATCTTCAGCTTGCTTCTGCCTCGTAGCAGACGTTACTCACCGCCCGTTGATCAGGTCTCCCTCGATGTCGAAGGTGCCCGACAGGCGCATCTTGTAAACCTGGTAGTTCTCCATCACGCGCTGCACGTAGCTGCGCGTTTCGGTGAAGGGAATCTTCTCGATCCAGTCGACAACCGTCTCGATGTCCTTTCCGCGTGGATCGCCATAGCGCTTGATCCAGTCGCGGGCGCGGCGCGGCCCTGCATTGTAGCCGACGAATGTCAGCACGTATGACCCGTCGAACCGGCCGAGCTGCTCGCCGAGGAATGCCGCGCCGAGCGTCGCATTATAGGCCGCGTCGGTGGTCAATCGGCTCTTCGAGTAGCTGAGGCCCGCCTTCTTCGCGACCTCCTTGGCGGTGCCGGGCAGCAGTTGCAGCAGGCCGCGTGCGCCGGCGCCCGAGACCGCACCGATGTTGAACTCGCTTTCCTGCCTGGCGATTGCATAGGCCAGCGCCTTGCCGGCCCCCGAAATGTTGGCCGAGGCGGGAATGACGCCGATCGGGTGAGCCAGCGCGCCGATGTCGATGCCGCGCGCCGCCGCGATCTTGCCGATCTTCAGCGCCAGGAAATGGTTGCCGCGCCGTTCCGCCATCACGGCCAGCAGCGCGAGTTCGCCGGGGCTCGTCAGCTCGCCGGCAAGCTCACGGTAGAGCCTGTCTGCGAGCGACGGGTAGTCGATGCGTTCGAGCCGGCGGATTGCCTGCACCGCCTCTCGCTCCGAAAAGGCCTTGCGGTCGGCTGCCGTCGGGTCGGGGTACTCGGCGTTGAGCGTCTTCTCGCCGATCCGTTCCGCTGCGAGCTGGCCGTAGAACGTCGCCCCGAAGGCGGCGGCCTTGCGGAAATAGGTCTTGGCGTCGCCCGGGCCGCCGGCTTCCGCCGCGCGGCCGAGCCAGTAATAGGCGCGCGACAGCGAGATCGGCCCCTGTGCCACCTCGGCGATGCGGGCGAAGTGCTTCGCGCCGGCCTTGGCGTCCTTGAGGCCACGCAGCGCATACCAGCCGGCATGGAACTCGGCGTCAGCCGCCTCGACGGGACTCTCGGCCGAATGCGCTGCGGCAATCTTGTAGGCGGTCTTGATGTCGCCATGGTCGACCAGCTCGCGCGACAGTACCCGGCGCTCCTGCCACCAGGCGTCCGGGTCGATGATGGCGGCCCGGTCGGTCGGTGCCGCGAGCATCACCTCGGCGGCTTCGGAAAACTTGTTGTGGCGGCGCAAGTACCTGGCCTTGGCGAAGGCATAGCCGGCCGAACGCTGGCCAGCCGGTACCCCGGCGAGCAATTTCGCGGCCTTCTTCTCGTTGCGCGTCGCTGCCGCCCAGGCTTCCGCCAGTTCCTTCGCGCCCGCCAGTTCCGCCACCCGGCCGGCGGAATTGATGCGGTCGGCGTAGAGCATCCGTTCCATGCGGGCCCGGTGGTCGGCGGCCGTCAGGATGGCGCCGAACTCCTTGATGATGCGCAGCTCGTCGCCCGAATCGAGCGTTTCGCGCCGCCAGAACGGCGCCAGCACGGCATGCGCGGCCTTCATCTCGCCGACCGCTGCGTGCGCGCGGGTCAAGAGCACGATCCCCTGAACCGTCTGCGGCGTCGTGCCGCCGAACGCAGCGATCACGGTTGCGGGCTCCGGCCTCTCGCGGAAGAGTGCACGCTCGCTGTTGCGGCGCAGCGTGTCCATGCCGGGCCAGCCCGGAAGCGACAGCGCGGCACTGGCAATCTCGCTGCTCGGCACGGCGGGCCCGCCGTGCATGGCGATCGCCCAGGTCAGCACCTGCCTGTCGAGGCTGCCTTCCGGCAGGCCGTCACGCAACCGGCGTGCCTCGGCGACGGAATCCGCCGACAATGCGTCGAGGCCGGTCTTCAGGAGGTCGGTCTTGCGCGCCGGCATCATGAAGTCGGGCGGCCTGGCACTGGCCGTGGCCAGCAGAGCGTCGATACCGGTCGCCAGTCCCGCAGCAGGCAGGAGAGCGACCAGCAGCGCTTGCAGCGTCAGTGGTTGGGAGCGCTTTCGGCGCTTTGACTTGCTCATCATGTCACCGACAGGATATCAAGCGCGGCCGCATCGCGAAACCCTGCCTTCGCTGCCC
Organism: Alphaproteobacteria bacterium; assembly: GCA_018823835.1. GTDB lineage: Bacteria > Pseudomonadota > Alphaproteobacteria > Rhizobiales > Rhizobiaceae > CAMYMG01. The sequence continues at coordinate 2,487 of JAHJHT010000008.1, forward strand.
CTGTCGCAACACTTGGACAGGCCTATGGTGCGGCGGGCCCGTTTCGGCTAAAAGCCGCCTGTACCGACCAAAAGACTTGGAAATACCGGGAGTTCAACGATCATGCTGAGAGGCTCGCTTACCGCCCTCGTGACGCCGTTTTCATCGGGTGGCGCGTTCGACGAAAAAGCCTTTCGCGCTTTCGTCGAGTGGCAGATCGTCGAGGGAACCAAGGGATTGGTGCCCGTCGGCACGACCGGCGAATCGCCGACGCTCTCGCATGACGAGCACCGCCAGGTGGTGAAGGCCTGCGTCGAGGTCGCCGATGGTCGCGTGCCGGTGGTTGCCGGCGCGGGCTCCAACAACACGGCGGAGGCCGTTGGCCTGGTCAAATTCGCCGAAGAGGTGGGCGCCGACGCCGTCCTCGTCGTCACGCCCTATTACAACAAGCCGACTCAGCGTGGCCTCTACGCGCATTTCGCCGCCGTCGCCCAGGCGACCAGCCTGCCTGTCATCATCTACAACATCCCGCCGCGTTCGGTCATCGACATGACGCCGGAGACCATGGGGCGCCTGGCGCGTGATTTCGCCAACATCGTCGGCGTCAAGGATGCTACCGGCAAGGTCGAGCGCGCCTCCGAGCAGCGCATCACCTGCGGCAAGGATTTCATCCAGCTTTCCGGCGAGGACGCCTCCGCGCTCGGCTTCAACGCGCATGGCGGCGTCGGCGCCATCTCGGTCACCTCCAACGTGGCGCCGCGGCTTTGCGCGGAATTCCAGGAGGCGACGCTCGCCGGCGACGGCAGGAAGGCGCTCGAACTGCAGGACCGGCTGATGCCGCTGCACAAGGCGCTGTTCATCGAGCCGGGCGTCTCGGGCTCGAAATACGCGCTGTCGAAGCTCGGCAAGATCGAGAACGTCCTGCGTTCGCCGCTGATGACGGTTGAGCCGGAAACGGCGAAGCAGATCGACGCGGCAATGCAGCACGCGGGCTTGATTAACTAGCCGGTCCGCGCCACTTCAGTGCCATGAACCAGGTCAGAAAAGCCGATCCCAACAACAAGGTTGTCGCGGAGAATCGCAAGGCGCGGTATTCCTATGAGGTGCTCGATACGGTCGAGGCCGGCCTTGTGCTGACCGGAACCGAGGTCAAGTCGCTGCGCGAGGGCCACGCCAACATCCAGGAGTCATACGCCTCGATGGAAGGCGGGGAAGTCTGGCTGATCAATTCCTATCTGCCCGAATACCTGCAGGCCAACCGCTTCAATCACGAGCCGCGCCGTCGCCGCAAGCTGCTGCTGAACAAGCGTGAAATGGCAAAGCTCGGCCAGAGCGTCGACCGCGAGGGCATGACCATGGTCCCGTTGAAGATCTACTTCAACGACCGCGGCCGGGCCAAGCTGCTGCTCGCCATCGCCAAGGGCAAGAAGCTGCACGACAAGCGTGAGACCGAGAAGAATCGCGACTGGGCCCGCGAGAAGAGCCGGCTCCTGAAGGAGCGCGGCTAGCCCGCGCCGGGCTCCGTCGGCCGCGCCCTTTTCCACGGCTGCAAGATCCGCTTCAGCATTGCACGTTCGCGCCAGCGCCGGCGTCCCCTGTGCACTTCGTAGGGCAGGCGGTAGAGGCCGCAGGCGTCGCAGCCCTGAGCCTTGCCGCAGATGGGTTTCCAGCACCGGACATCCTCGAGAAAGGATATGGCGATGCGCTCCAGATGCAGGTTGCCCGACCCCTTGAGGAGGATCAGTTCGCCGGGAATGGCCGTAGCCTTCAGGTGTTGCGCAACGGCCAGAGGCGTCTCGAGCGCCAGGAATCGGCCCGCCTGAATTTCCTCCTTGCTGGCTTCGGAATGGCTCGCGTGGTCGCCGACGAAGACGACCTGCTCGGCGATCTCCCGGCCGATGCGGAACGCGTCGCGATATTTTCGGTTCGATCCGGCAAAGTCTGACAGGTATCCGAGCACGATCCGACGTCTCGGCGCGTGAGCCGCAGCAACGATGTCCAGGGCGAGGCGCAGCGAATAGAGGGGTGCCTTCACCGTATCGACGACGAAGTGCGGCCCGCCAGGCACGTCGATCGTTCCGCAGCGGTGTCTTATCGGCACGAAGCCCGCCATCCGTTCGGCGATCGTCTCCGGCGGTACGCCAAGTTCGATCGCGGCTGCCGTGGCTGCCGTCACGGAGACCCAGAAGTGCTCGGCCACGAACTGCGTGCGCAGCGCCAGCCTGCCACCGGGCCAGGTCACGGTCAGGCCCAGGCGCTCCGGGAAGCCCACGCTGACGTCGACGGCACGGAAGTCCGCCCCTTCGTTTCTCCCGAAGGTCACGATGCGCTCGGCCGTGCGCGCTGCCATGCCCATCACAAGCGGGTCGTCGGCGTTGAGGATCGCCACGCCGCCCGGCCTGACGCATTCCACCAGTCCGCCCTTCTCCAGCGCAACGGTCTCGACAGTCCTGAATTTCGCCCGATGCTCCAGCCCGACCAGCGTCACGATGGCGATGTCCGGGCGAAGCGTGTCGGCCATCGGCGCCATGTTTCCCACCGCCCCGACGCCGACCTCGGCGAGCAGGAAATCCCTGTCGCCTGCATGCTCGTTCACCAGCTTGGTCAGGCCCCGGATACCGTTGAAGTCCATATGGGTGGCGACCTGGCCGTGGCCTTCCAGGATATGCGACAGCAGCGCCGTCGTCGTCGTCTTGGCCGAGCTCCCGGTCACGCCGATGAACTTTGCCTTGCTGGCCATCCGCCGGCTCCGCGCCTGCCGGCTGCGAAGCCTGAACGTCATGTCGCGCGCCGTCCTGACTCTCTCCCGCAGCCAGTCGGCAACCGAGGTCTCGTCCGACAGCATGAGTTTCGACAGGATCGACAAACAGGCACCTTCGCTCGATGGATCGTCGGCCGTTGGTAGCGGGCCAGGCGGGCCTTCCGCAACCCGCCGGATCCAGAAAACGCTGGGTAAGCTGGCCCGACACTGCCGGGCAGGCGACCTTTCTGGGCCCGTTATTCCTGCAGGAATGCCGCTATGTCGGCGAACACGTCGACGAACATCTGTTCGGTCAGCCGCCCCGTATTGGTGTTGTAGCGCGAGCAGTGATAGCTCGAAAACAGCGTGATGCCGCCAGCCGCATGCCTGCCGCCATGGCTGAACGGCAGTGCCGCGACGCGCTCGCCGAGCGCCCGTACCGTCGACTGGTGCGAGATCACGCCGAGCGACAGGATGGCGCGCAGATTCGGGAAGTCCGCGATGGTCGCGGACAAGAAGCGGCGGCACGTGGCGACCTCGCTGCCCACGGGCTTGTTTTCGGGCGGCACACAGCGCACCGCGTTGCTGATTGCCGCACCGACGAGTTCCAGGCTGTCGTCCGGCCGCGCCTCGAAAACCCCGCGCGCCAGGCCGAAGCGCTTCATCGTCGCGTAGAGCAGGTCGCCGGCATAGTCGCCGGTAAATGGCCGCCCGGTCCGATTGGCGCCACGCAGGCCAGGCGCCAGCCCGACGATCAGCAGCCGGACCGAGTCCGACCCTTCTGGCGGCAGAAACGTCGGCACCGGCCCGTTGAACCAGTCCGGTTCGCGCTCGCGCCAGGCCGCAATGAAACCGTGAAGCCGCGGGCAAAGCGGACAGTCATGCGGCGGCTCTGACGATGCCGCGGGGAGGGTGGGGGTCAAATGTCGTCGTCTTCGTCATCGTCCGACGGATCTGCCCGCCGTACCGGCCGCTCGCTCGGGTCGCGTCCGATGTCGCCCTTCAGCGTCATCAGGTCGATGAAGTGATCTGCCTGGCGGCGCAGGTCATCGGAAATCATCGGCGGCTGCGAGGCCATGGTTGAGACCACGCTCACCTTGCGGCCGCGCCGCTGCAGCGCCTCCACCAGCGTGCGGAAGTCGCCATCGCCGGAAAAGATCACGTAGTGGTCGACATGCTCGGTGAGCTCGAGTGCATCGACCGTCAGTTCGATATCCATGTTGCCCTTGATCTTGCGGCGGCCGGACGCGTCGGTGAACTCCTTGGCCGGCTTGGTCACAACCTTGTAGCCATTGTAGTCGAGCCAGTCGATCAGCGGCCTGATGGACGAGTATTCCTGATCCTCGATCAGCGCGGTGTAGTAGTAGGCACGGATCAGGTAGCCGCGCTTCTGAAAGCTCGACAGCAGCTTTCGATAGTCGATATCGAAGCCCAGTGCCCTTGAGGTTGCGTAGAGGTTGGCGCCGTCAATGAATAGGGCGATCTTTTCGCGCGGGTCGAACATCTCAAAAATCCCTGTCTTAAATAGGTCTTCGAGCAAATACGCGCCAGGCGGCGCCGAGTTTCCAAAAAAAGATGGCCTGAAACTCTGCGCGGCAGAATATCCAGACAACAAGGCCATTCCAAGAGTTCGCCGGCTTTACAAGAAAATGTGATTTCCGGCCTGCACCTTCCGCTGCCGTGCTCGCCCGGGGCCCTGCCATGGCGCTTGTAATTGCCGCTCTTTCGGGTTATGGACCGCGCCTGTTTTCCAATACATCCAGGCAATGAAAGGGGCACTCGAATGGCCCGCGTTACCGTTGAAGACTGCATCGACAAGGTCGACAACCGCTTTGAGCTGGTCCTTTTGGCCGGCCACCGTGCCCGCCAGATCAGCCAGGGCGCGCAGATCACCATCCCGCGCGACAACGACAAGAACCCCGTCGTGGCGCTGCGCGAAATCGCCGACGAGACGCTGTCGCCCGGCGACCTCAAGGAAGATCTGATCCACTCGCTGCAGAAGCATGTCGAGGTGGACGAGCCCGAAGCCGACGGTCAGGAACTCACCGACCAGACCACGGCCGCGGCAACCACTGTCGATGCCGACGAGCCGGAAGAAGCGATCGTCTTCGACCGCATGTCGGAAGAAGAGCTCCTGGCCGGCATCGAGGGGCTTGTCGCGCCGGAAAAGAGCGACGACTATTGATCTGACGGGAGCCGCGCGCTCTTCCGCGCCGGCTGTTTCGTAGCTATCTATGATATGCGCCGTAAATCGTTGCGGCGCATATTCTATTTCTGGCCGGGACCTCGCCCATGATGCGTCAATATGAGCTTGTCGAGCGCGTTCAGCGCTACAAGCCCGACGTCAACGAGGCGCTGCTCAACCGGGCCTACGTCTATGCCATGCAGAAGCATGGCCACCAGAAGCGTGCTTCCGGCGATCCCTATTTCTCCCATCCGCTCGAAGTCGCGGCCATCCTCACCGACATGCACATGGACGAGTCGACCATCGCGGTCGCGCTGCTGCATGACACGATCGAGGACACCACGGCCACGCGGGCCGAGATCGACGAGTTGTTCGGTCCCGACATGGGCAAGCTCGTCGAGGGCCTGACCAAGCTGAAGAAGCTCGACCTGGTCTCCAAGAAGGCCGAGCAGGCGGAGAACCTGAGAAAGCTGCTGCTTGCCATCTCGGAAGACGTGCGGGTCCTTCTGGTCAAGCTCGCCGACCGGCTGCACAACATGCGCACCCTCGACCACGTGCCGGAGGCGAAGCGCTTGCGAATCGCCGAGGAGACGATGGAGATTTACGCGCCGCTCGCCGGGCGCATGGGCATGCAGGGCATGCGCGAGGAACTGGAGGAACTGGCCTTCCGCCAGATCAATCCGGAAGCCTACCGTACTGTAACGGAGCGGCTGGCGGGCATCTTCGAGAAGAATCGCGGCGTCGTCGTCGAGATCGAGACCTCGCTGTCGGCCCTGTTCGACAAGTATGGCATCGTGGCCGAGGTCAAGAGCCGCCAGAAGAAGCCGTGGTCGGTGTTCCGCAAGATGGAGGCCAAGGCGCTGTCCTTCGAGCAGCTGTCCGACATCTTCGGCTTTCGTGCCGTCGTCGACACGGTCGAGGACTGCTACCGCGCGCTTGGCGCCATTCACACCACATGGTCGATGGTGCCCGGCCGCTTCAAGGACTACATCTCGACGCCCAAGCAGAACGACTACCGCTCGATCCACACCACCATCGTGGGTCCGTCGCGCCAGCGCATCGAGCTGCAGATCCGCACGCGCGACATGAACAACGTCGCCGAATACGGCGTCGCCGTGCACGCGCTTTACAAGGACACCGGCGGCAAGGTGAACGGCTCGACGCCTGCAATCTCCAAGGAAACCAACGCCTACGCCTGGCTGCGTCGCACCATCGAGCAGCTTGCCGAGGGCGACAATCCGGAAGATTTCCTCGAGAACACCCGCCTCGAGCTGTTCCAGGACCAGGTCTTCTGTTTCACGCCGAAGGGCATGCTGATCGCCCTGCCGCGCGGAGCCATCCCCATCGACTTCGCCTATGCCGTGCACACCGACGTCGGCGACACCTGCGTGGGCGCCAAGGTCAACGGCCGCATCATGCCGCTGATGACCGAGCTGAAGAATGGCGACGAGGTCGAGATCATCCGCTCCAAGGCACAGGTGCCACCCGCCGCCTGGGAATCGATGGTCGTCACCGGCAAGGCGCGCGCCGCCATCCGCCGCGCCACCAAGAACGCCATCCGCAAGCAGTTTTCGGGCCTCGGCCTGCGCATCCTCGAACGCGCCTTCGAACGCGCCGGCAAGAGCTTCAGCAAGGAAGCGCTGAAACCCGTTCTGCACAGGCTGGCCCGCAAGGACATCGAGGACGTGCTCTCCTCGGTCGGGCGAGGCGAGCTTGCCTCCGCCGACGTGTTGACTGCCGTGTTCCCCGACTACAAGGACGAGCGCGTCACCCAGCCGGCGCCCAAGCAGCGCGAGGAGGGCTGGTTCAACCTGCGCAATGCCGCCGGCATGCTGTTCCAGCTGCCTGGGCGCGCCGCCCGCAAGGGCAAGGCCGAACCGGGCCTGCGTGAGGGTGCGGTGCCGATCCGCGGCGTGCGCGGCGACCTTCCGGTGCGCTTTGCCGAGGAGGGCGCCGTCCCCGGCGACCGCATCGTCGGCATCGTCCAGCCGGGCTCGGGCATCACCATCTATCCGATCCAGTCGCCGTCACTGCAGGCATTCGACGACCAGCCCGAGCGCTGGATCGACGTGCGCTGGGATATCGACGAGCACAACAAGGAGCGGTTTCCGGCCCGCATTTCGGTTACCGCCATCAATGCGCCCGGTTCGCTTGCCGAGATCACGCAGGTCATCGCAGTCAACGATGCCAATATCCATATGCTGTCGATGATCCGCACAGCGCCGGACTTTACCGAGATGCTGATCGATCTCGAAGTATGGGACCTGAAGCATCTGAGCAGGCTGTTGACGCAGCTGAAGGAAAATTCGAGCGTCAGCGATGCGCGGCGCGTCAACGGCTGAACTGGAAAGACAATGGAAACTGGCGACGTAATCGACATCTTCCGCGACGCAGGCGCGGTGCTTGAGGGACACTTCATCCTGACATCGGGGCTGCGCAGCCCGGTCTTCCTGCAGAAGGCCCGCGTCTTCATGCATGCCGACAAGACCGAGAAGCTTTGCCGCGCGCTGGCCGACAAGATCCGCGCCGAAGTGCCGGGCAGGATAGACTATGTCGTCGGGCCGGCCATCGGCGGCCTGATCCCCGCCTACGAGACCTCGCGCCATCTCGGCGTGCCTGCTGTCTGGGTCGAGCGCGAGAACGGAAAATTCCGGCTGCGCCGTTTCGAGATCGAGAAGGGCGCACGGGTCGTCATTGTCGAGGACATCGTGACGACGGGCCTGTCGATCCGCGAGACCATCGACTGCCTGCGCGAGCTGGGTGCCGAGGTCGTGGCAGCCGCCTGCATCATCGACCGATCCGCCGGCAAGTCCGATGTCGGGGTGCCGCTGGTGGCTCTTGCTGAATATGAAGTGCCGGCGTATGCCGCCGACCAATTGCCGCCGGAGCTCGCGCGCTTACCGGCGGTTAAGCCCGGCAGCCGCAATATCTGATCGTATACTGTCGTCAATGATCCAGGACCGCTAAGACCACGCCATGCTCTTTCAACGCCGAAACCCGATGCGACTTCGGGAACGCTTCAGAATCTGGTTTTGGCCGCGCCGCTCTTTCTGGCGCTCGGCTCAATACTTCTCGAAACGCGTCCTGCGTCTGCGCGCAACGCCGCACGCAATCGCCATGGGCGTGTCGGCCGGCGTCTTCATTTCCTTCCTGCCCATCCCCGGCTTCCATTTCCTGCTCGCCGCCCTCGTCGCCTGGTGCCTGGCGGGCAACGTCGTCGCCTCTGCGCTGGGCACCGCCTTCGGCAACCCGCTGACCTTTCCCGTCATCTGGGGCTCGACCTACGAAATCGGCCACCTGATCCTGAATGGCGGCTCGGCCGGTCCCGTACCGCCGCCGCATCTTGGCTCGCTGCTTCGCCATCTCGATTTCTCGCAGCTCTGGGGACCGTTGCTGAAGCCGATGACCGTTGGCGCCCTGCCGCTCGGTGCCGGATTTGGGCTCGTCGCCTATATTGCGACACGCTGGATGGTGACGGCCTTCCACGCGCGCCGTCAGGCCAAGCTGGCCGAAAGGTCGGCCCGGGCCGCCATCGTGCGCTCGGGCGTCGCCGCGGCGCCATGATTCTCGGCATCGGCAGCGACCTGATCGACATTCGTCGTATCGAGAAATCGCTGGAGCGTTACGGCGAGCGCTTCGTCCAGCGCATCTTCACCGAGGTCGAGCAGGCGAAGTCGGAGCGCCGCAAGCAGCGCGCGGCCTCCTACGCCAAGCGCTTCGCCGCCAAGGAGGCCTGTTCCAAGGCCCTCGGCTGCGGCATCGCGGACGGTGTCTTCTGGCGCGACATGGGCGTCGTCAACCTGCCTGGCGGCAAGCCGACCATGCATCTGACCGGCGGAGCGGCCAAGCGACTTGAGAAATTGCTCCCGCCAGGTCACCATCCGGTCATTCACCTGACCATCACCGACGATTTCCCGCTGGCGCAGGCCTTCGTCATCATCGAGGCGGTGCCTTTCGACCAGGGGCGCCGATAAGGCAGTGAGTGCCGGCATTGCGATTGCCCCGCACGGCCTCACCCCTTATATGCAACGACCATAAAAGAGGACGACATGAGCGTGGCTGACAGATCCCAGAAGAAATCCGGCGGCCTTGGCGAGACCGTAAGCGTCATCGTCCAGGCGCTCCTCCTGGCCCTGGTCATACGCACGCTGCTATTCCAGCCCTTCTCCATCCCGTCCGGCTCGATGCGCCCGACGCTGCTCGAAGGCGACTATCTCTTCGTCACCAAGTGGGCCTACGGCTATTCGCGCTATTCGCTGCCGCTGTCGCCCGACCTGTTTTCCGGCCGCATCTGGGGCTCCGATCCCGAGCGCGGCGACGTCGTTGTGTTCAAGTTTCCGCCCAACCCCTCGCTTGACTACATCAAGCGGGTGATCGGCCTGCCGGGCGACCGCGTCCAGGTCAAGGACGGCGTCCTTTACATCAATGACGAGGCGGTGCAGCGCGAGAAGATCGGCGAGATCACCAATCCCGACATCACCGAGACCGACCGCCCGGTCGACGTCTACCGCGAGACGCTGCCCAACGGCGTCTCCTACGACACGCTCGACCTGACGCCCAACTCGGCCGGCGACAACACGCGCGAATTCGTGGTGCCGGAAGGCCATTACTTCATGATGGGCGACAACCGCGATAATTCTGCCGACAGCCGCTTCACCGTCGGTTTCGTGCCGGAGGACCACCTGGTCGGCCGCGCCAACATCATCTTCTTCTCGATTGCGGGGGGCGCCAGCCCGCTGGAAATCTGGAAATGGCCGAGCGAGATGCGTCCGTCGCGACTCTTCAACTTCGTCAAGTAGCATGAGCGGTTTCCGCCCATGGCTTTGAAACGGCCGACCGGCGAGGCGCTGGCGGCGGCGCTTGCCACCGCCACCGGCCACATCTTCCGCGACTTCACGCTGATGCAGCGCGCGCTGACCCATTCGAGTGCGCGCGGCAAGACCTACGACAACGAGCGCCTCGAATTCCTCGGCGACCGTGTCCTCGGCCTGGTGGTGACCGAGATGCTGTTCACGGCCTATCCGGACGCCACCCAGGGCGAACTCGCCGTACGGCTGAGCGCGCTGGTCTCCGGCGCGACCTGCGCCGAGATCGCCGAGCAGATCGGTCTGGTGCCGCTGATCCATGCCGATTCCGGTGTCCGACAGGCCAAGGCCAAGGCCCGCAACGTGCGCGCCGACGCCATCGAGGCGCTGATCGCCGCCATCTATCTCGACGCCGGCCTGGAGGCCGCGCGCAGCTTCATCCTGCGCTACTGGGAACCGCTCGCCCAGGCCGTGGTCAAGGTGCCGCGCGATCCCAAGACCGAGCTGCAGGAATGGGCGCACCAGGCCGCACAGGCCGCGCCCGCCTACCAGATCGAAGGTCGGGATGGTCCCGACCACGATCCGCTGTTTACGGTCAGCGTCGCGGTGACGGGTTTTGAGCCCGCGATCGGGCGCGGCCGATCGAAACGCGAGGCCGAGCAGTCCGCGGCGGCTGTCATGCTTCGGCGCGAAGGCGTCTGGGAAGACGAAGGGAACGAGACGTGACCGAAGAACAGGAAGAACAGCAGGAACGGCCGACCCATTCGGGCTTCGTCGCCCTGATCGGCGCGCCGAATGCCGGCAAGTCGACGCTGGTCAACCAGCTGGTCGGCGCCAAGGTCTCGATCGTCACCCACAAGGTGCAGACGACGCGCGCCATCGTGCGGGGCATCGCCACCCACAACAACGCGCAGATCGTCTTCGTCGACACGCCGGGCATCTTCAAGCCGAAGCGCCGGCTCGACACCGCGATGGTCACCACCGCCTGGGGCGGCGCCAAGGATGCCGACATCATCCTCGTGCTGATCGACGCCGAGCGCGGCATCAAGGGCGATGCCGACGCCATGCTCGACCGCGTCGCCACGGCAGGCCAGCCGAAAATCCTGATCCTCAACAAGCTCGACCGCGTGAAGCCCGAATCCCTGCTGGCGCTGTCGGAAGCGGCCAACGCCCGCGTCGAATTCAAGCGCACTTTCATGCTCTCGGCCCTCAACGGCTCCGGCTGCAAGGATCTGCTCGACTACCTGGCCGAAGCGCTCCCCGAGGGTCCCTGGTACTATCCCGAGGACCAGATCTCCGACCTCCCCATGCGCCAGCTCGCCGCCGAGATCACGCGCGAAAAGCTCTATCTCAGGCTGCACCAGGAACTGCCCTATTCCTCGCATGTCGAGACCGAGAAGTGGGAGGAGAAGAAGGACGGCTCGGTGCGTATCGAGCAGGTCATCTATGTCGAGCGCGACAGCCAGAAGAAGATCGTGCTCGGCCACAAGGGCGAGACGATCCGCTCCATCGGTCAGGCCGCGCGCAAGGACATCGGCGAGATCCTCGAGCAGAAGGTCCACCTCTTCCTGTTCGTCAAGGTGCGCGAGAACTGGGGCAACGATCCGGAACGCTACCGCGAGATGGGGCTCGACTTCCCGCACTGAGGCCCGCCGGCCGCCGTCTTGATTTCGGCGCACAAGCGGTGACATGCTTTTTCGATGGAATGGCGCGACGAGGGAATCATTCTCGGCACCCGCAAGCATGGCGAGACCAGCGCCATCCTTGAGGTGATGACGCGCGCGCATGGCCGCCATCTAGGCCTCGTGCGCGGCGGCCGCTCGCGCAAGCAGCAGCCGGTGCTGCAGGCCGGCAACCGCGTCGACCTGATCTGGCGCGCCCGCCTCGACGAGCATCTCGGCACCTTCCAGGCCGAGGCGCTGGAGCTCAACGCCGCCCGTCTCTTCGAGAGCGCCTCCGCCATCTACGGGCTGCAGACGCTCGCCGCCCATCTCAGACTGCTGCCCGAGCGCGATCCGCACGAGCGGCTGTTCGAGACGCTCGGCCTCGTCATCGACCATCTCGACGATCCGCAGGGCGCGGGCGAGCTCGTCGTGCGCTTCGAGATGATGCTGCTCGACGAACTCGGCTTCGGCCTCGATCTCAGCCAATGCGCCGCCACCGGCATGCGCGAGGACCTCGTCTACGTTTCGCCGAAATCGGGCAGGGCGGTGTCGCGCGGCGCCGGCGAGCCGTGGCGCGACCAGATGCTGGCGCTGCCGCCCTTCCTGTTGCGCGGCTCCGGCCTGCGCGCCGACAGCGCTGCCATCGAGCAGGCCTTCCGGCTCACAGGCTTCTTCTTCTCGCGCCATGTCTACGAGCCGCGCGGCTTCGGCGAGCCGGAAGCGCGCTCGGCCTTCCTCGGCGCACTGCGCCGCAACCATGCCCGCCTGCTCGCCGGCAATGGCGAGGACGTCGCCTGAGCAACACGCTGCCGCTGTGGGATAGCGCAAACTGTTAGTCACTTTGCGCTAGTCTGCTGCCCGCCGCAGCAGGTTTGAGGGGCAAGATGGTCGGGGGTCTTATCGGTTTCGTCGTCACACTGGCGATGATCGTCGCCATAGCGCGCCTCTATGGCCGCACCGGCAGGCTCGAGGCCGAGCTCGCGGCGCTGCGCGCGACGCTTGCACCGCACAAGCCGGAGCCTGACACCGTGTCGGCAGCAGCCGGTTCGGTCGGGGCTACTCCGGGAAAAACGGCCGCCGAAGCCCCGTCAACGCCCGCTCCCGAACCTGAAACGTTGGCCGAACAGCCCGCCGACGCGCCGGAGCCGGAAAAAACAGCCGGGCCGTGGAGCATTGCGGCCGCCACTGCCGCAGCCGAGACGGACACTGTCGCCGAGCGCCCTGCAACGCCGAAAGGCGAGGGCCTCGAGACCGCACTCGGCACGCGCTGGGCTGTCTGGGTCGGCGGCATCGCGCTCGCCCTGGGCGGCCTGTTCCTCATCCGCTATTCGATCGAAGCCGGCATATTCGGTCCCGGCGTGCGCCTCACCATGGCGGCGCTGCTGGGCCTTGTCCTCGTCGGTGCCGGCGAGTTTGTCCGTCGTACCGGCCTTCGCGGGCCGATCGAAGGCAAGGGCGGCGCCTATGTTCCGGGCGTGCTGACCGCGGCTGGCGCCTTCACCCTGTTCGGCACTGTCTATGCCGCGCACGCCATCTACGGCTTCATCGGCCCGTTGCCAGCATTCATCCTGATGGGACTGGTCGGCGTCGTGACGATCGCCGCCGCGCTGGCTCATGGCCAGGCGCTGGCCGGCCTCGGCCTCGTCGGTTCCATGCTCACGCCGCTGCTGGTGTCGTCGCAATCGCCCAGCGCCTGGGCGCTGTTTGGCTATCTGGCCATCGTGCTTGCCGCCAGCACGTTTATTGCCCGCCTGCGAAACTGGACCGCCACCGCATCGGCGGGCTTCGCTGGCGCAGGCACATGGTGCCTGCTCTACATGCAGGATTCCTACGAGATCAGCCTTTCCGTCATCGTCTTCATCAATGTCGTCATCCTCGGCTGCTGTGCGCTTGTCTGGCTCGCCCGCCGTCCGGCCGACGACGCATCCGGCATCGACCGCGCCACCGTCTCGGCCGCCTTCTTTGTCGCACTGGCTTCTGCGCAACTGCTCGTCGACCCCGACCTGCAGCTTGCCGGGGGCGCGCTCAGTGCCGGTCTGCTGCTCACGGCGATGGTTCTGATTGCCGCCTTCAGCGCGCCCGCTCTGCCGATGCTCTACGCCGCCGGCGTGGCGGCGATGCTGGTGTCGCTGCGCGCTGCGCTTGTCGGCACCTTCACCCTCTGGGTTGCCGGCGAACACGTCGTCCTCGAAGGACTGCCGGCACTGCCCTCCGCCGCGAACCTGCTGAGCATCGAGACGGGCCTTGCGCTGGTCTTCCTGGCGGTCGGCATCTGGCAGGCGTTGCGCATCATCGCCGTCTCGCCCGGCCGCGCCGCGTCCTGGTCTGGTTGGGCCGCCGCCGTCCCGCTGGTCACCCTGGCATCCCACTGGCTGGCCTTAGGCAATCCCGAGCGCGACCTCGTGCATGCCTTCGTCGCGCTGGCGCTGACGGCGGCGCTCGTCGGTGCCGGCGAGATGATCGCCCGCCGCGAGCTTCCGCCCCTGGCAGGCGGTCGTGCCGTCTCGCTGGCGCTTGCGGGCGCTGCGGCTTCGGTCGCCCTGATGCTGCACATGGGCTTTGGCCCGCTCTGGACGACGATGCTGGCGGGCGCGGCCGCCGCGCTGGCAGCACTGGCGACGCGCTGGCGCAGCTACCCTATCCTGGGCTGGATCGCGGGCGGCTTCGCCATCGTGGTGCTCGCCCGTGTTGCCGTCGATCTCACCATTGTCGGCCCCGCCATGCTCGGCAAGACGCCGGTCTTCAATGCGCTGCTTCCGGGCTATGGCATCCCGGCTCTCGCCTTTGCCTTCGCCGCCTGGCAGCTCGCCCGCACGACGGCGGGCCGGCCTCGCGAGATCATGGAGGTCGCCGCAACGCTCTTCGCGCTGCTGACGGTCGCCATGCTGGTACGCCACGCGATGAACGGCGGCGTCATTGACAGTTCCACGCCGACGCTCGCGGAGCTGTCCCTCTACACGCTGATTGCGCTCGGCGCCGGCGCCATCCTCGTCGCGCTCGACACGCGGTCGCCGAGTTCCGTCCTGCGCGTCGGCTCGATGCTGGCCGGCGTCGCTTCGGCTGCCCTGATCGTGGCGCAGCACTTCGTCTTCCTGAACCCGCTGCTCACCAATGAATCGACGGGCGGCATACCCGTCTTCAACCTGCTGTTCCTCGCCTACCTGCTGCCTTCCGTTGCTGCCGGCGGGCTCGCCGTCTACGCCCGGAACAAGCGTCCGCAATGGTATTCGGGGATGCTCGGGCTGCTCGCCGCCGCACTCCTCTTCGCCTACGCGACCTTGTCGGTCAGGCGGCTCTTCCAGGGCGAACACATCGGCTACTGGGCCGGCATGAGCCAGTTGGAGACCTACTCCTATTCGGCACTGTGGCTGGCCATGGGCGTCGCGCTGCTGGTCGCGGGCGTCTGGTCGAAATCGCAGGTCGTGCGCGTCGCCTCGGCCGTGCTGATCGCAGTCGCGGTCGCCAAGGTCTTCATCTTCGACATGTCGGAACTGGAAGGCGTTCTGCGCGCGCTGTCCTTCATCGGGCTCGGCGTCGTGCTGATCGGTATCGGGCTGTTCTACCAGAAACTGCTGTCGCGGGCGGCCCGCGCTGCCTGACGCCTGCGCCCTCTATTCGGCCGCGGCAAGCTGCATGCGTTCCACCGGCTGTTCCTTGATCGGCCAGTGGACGATGGCGGCGAAAATCCCGAGCGCCACGCCGAGCCACCAGACCGGATCGTAGGAGCCGAACCGGTCGTAAAGATAGCCGCCGAGCCAGACGCCGAGGAACGAGCCGATCTGGTGCGACAGGAATACCATCCCGCCAAGCAGGCCGAGATGGCGGGTACCGAACATGATGGCCACCAGCGCGTTGGTCGGCGGCACCGTCGACAGCCACAGCAGACCCATCACGATGGCGAAAATGACGACGCTGGCCGGGGTCTGCGGTAGCAGCAGGAAGGCCGTCACGGCCACCGATCGGCCGATATAGATCCACGCCAGGAAGTGCGGCTTTGAGTATTTCTGGCCGATGACCCCGGCGCCGAGCGAGCCGATGATGTTGAAGAAGCCGATCAGCGCCAGCGCGATCACCGCATAGCGCGCGTCGATGCCGAGGTCGCCGATATAGGCCGGGAAATGCGCGGTGATGAACGCCACCTGGAACCCGCACACGAAGAAGCCGGCGACCAGCAGCGTGAAGCTGCCATGCGAGAAGGCTTCGCGCAGGGCCTCCGTCACGGTCTGCTGGATTTGCGCCCGCGCCGCGGCGTTGCCGCGTGAATTGCCGTAGAGCGGCATGGCCAGCACCGGTATAGCCAGCATCATCACCGCCATGATGACGAGGCTGTCCGACCAGCCGTAGCTGTCGATCAGTCCCTGGCTGATCGGCGCGAAAATGAACATGCCGGCCGAGCCGGCCGCCGTGCCGATGCCGAAGACGATGGAGCGCTTTTCCGGCGGCGTGTGCCGCGCGAAGGCCGCAAGAACGATGGAGAATGAACCGGCGGCCACGCCGAGCCCGACGAGCACGCCGCCGCCCACATTGAGCATGGTGACGCTGCTGGCGGTTGCCATCAGCACGAGCCCGGCGGCATAGATCACGCCACCCAGGGCCAGCACGCGCCAGGTCCCGAAGCGGTCCGCGATGGCGCCGAAGAAGGGCAGTCCTAGTCCCCAGAACAGGTTCTGGATCGCCATTGCGAGGCCGAATGTGGTGCGGTCCCAGCCTTTTTCCGCCAGCATCGGCAGCTGGAAGAAGCCCATCGCCGAACGCGGTCCGAAGGTGATCGCAGCGATCAGGCAGCCGCAGATGATGATGAGCCACGGCACGGACTTGCTCGCGGGAACGGACTGGGTCGACATCTTGGCTTCTCCGACTGACGTCTGTTCATAGCTGAACGGTCCGCTGCACGGAAATCAATTGCCTGCATGATCCGTTCAATCTCCTTGATGCGTGGGCAGGAGCCCGGGAAGAATCCGACGTCGGCAGGCGTTGTATGGGCAAAAGGTCGGCGTCGGCCGGTCAGCGGCTTGTGCCGCCGCGGGAAGCGGAGTTCAATCGCGGGAGATTTTGCAGCGACCCGGGCAGGTGGCATGGAACAGCGGAAGGCAGCGATCTTGGCGGAATTGCCGCGCTTGCGGCGCTATTCCCGTGCGCTGTTGCGAGACCCCGACGCGGCCGACGATCTTGTCCAGGATTGCCTGGAGCGCGCGCTCCGGCGGCTCGACAACTGGCAGACGGATGAAAAGCCGAGGCGGTGGCTATTCACCATCATGCACAATCTCTTCATCGACCAGACACGGCGCACAAGGCGTCGCGCGGAGGTGGTGACGCTGACGCTGGACGATTCCGAGGCTGTATCCGCGCCGGCCGAGCAACATGAGAGCATCGCGACGCGCGAGATAATGGACGCATTGCAGGAAATCCGGCCCGATCGCCGTGCAGCCATTCTTCTGGTCGGGCTCGAGGGCTTTTCCTATGCCGAGGCCGCGACCCTGCTCGGCGTCCCGGCCGGTACGCTTATGTCGAGAGTATCGCGCGGCCGCGAGGAGTTGCGCGGCCTGCTCGACGATTTCTCCCGCCGCCGCGTCGTCAAGGTGGTGGAACGATGAGCCGGCGCGTCTACACCGAACGGGACATCCACATGGCGCTCGACGGCGAACTGCCGGCCGACGAGCTGCCCGGCTACGAGGCCTGGCTCGACGCCAATCCCGACATGAAGGCGCGCAGCGTGCGCTTCGAGGCCGACAGAGCCCGCCTGCGCCAGACCTTTGCGGATGCGCTGACCGAGCCCGTGCCCGAACGCCTGGAACGGCTGGTGATCGGCGAGCCGGTTGGTTCCTCGGCAGGCGGCGGAACCTGGCGTATGGCAGCCGCGGCTGTCCTGCTGCTTTCACTCGGCGTTAGCGCCGGCTATCTCGCCGGTATCGCGGGCCGTCATGGCGAACCGGCCGAGGAAGTGCTCGCCGGGGAGGCGATTGCCGCCCACACCATCTTTGCCGCCGAGAAGCGTCACGCGGTCGAGGTCGGAGGCGATGACCGCGAACACCTGCTCGGCTGGCTCTCAAACCGCATCGGCCTGACGCTTGTCGCCCCCGATCTCGCAGATGACGGCTTCGAGCTCGTCGGCGGCCGGCTGCTGCCGGCGGGCAACAACCGCGCCGCCCTGCTGCTCTACGAGGACGCAGAGGGAAACCGCATCTCGGTCTTCGTGATGGCCGAGAAGGCGGGCACCGCCAAGGGCACCTACAAGCTGGCGAGTGACGGCCCGAGCGCCATCTACTGGCTGGACGAGGGCTACGCCTGCGCCATCGTCGGCAACCTGCCGCAGGAGCGACTTTCCAAGGTCGCCGGCAGCGCCTACCGCCAGCTTCTTGCAGGCGCCGGCAAGGTCTGACGCAGGCGGCGGGGGACGGCCGGGAATTGCGTCACAATTCGGCCTAAATCGAGGAGCGATAGCGCAAAAGCTGTCATGGTGTGACTGGCCCGAGCGGAAGCCCTGCCAGGTTGAGTGTTTCTCTCCTCTTCTCAAGCTTTCCGGTTTGCATGTCCGCCGAAATCCGCACGGCCCGCGCCTCCGACATCGACGCCCTGGTGGCGCTCGAGAACGCCGTCTTCGACAGCGATCGCATTTCTCGCCGTTCGTTTCGCCAGCTCATCGAGCGCGAGACCGCCGAGACGCTCGTCGCCGAGAAGGACGGCTGCCTCGCCGGCTATGCGATGGTCCTGTTTCGCAAGGGCATCGGCGTGGCGCGGCTCTATTCCTTCGCCATCGGCCCCGGCTTCGCAGGCATGGGGCTTGGCCGCCTGTTGCTCGAAAGGGTCGAGCGCGTCTCCTACGACCACGGCCGCATGATGCTGCGTCTCGAGGTCCGCGAGGACAATGCGCGCGCCATCAGCCTCTACGAGCAGAACGGTTACCGCAGGATCGGCCGCGAGGCCGATTACTACGAGGACGGCATGGCGGCGCTGCGCTTCGAGAAGACGCTGCGCGGCGACGTCCCGGTGGGCACCAGGGTACCCTTCTACGAGCAGACCTGCGACTTCACCTGCGGGCCCTGCTGCCTGATGATGGCGATGGCCAATTTCGACCGCTCCTTCGTGCCCGACCCGATCCGCGAGATCCGCCTCTGGCGCGAGGCCACCACCGTCTTCATGATGTCGGGCACCGGCGGCTGTGAGCCCTTCGGGCTCGGCGTCGCCGCATATGAGAACGGCCTTTCGGCCGAACTCTTCGTCTCCTTCTATGGCGCGCTCTTCCTGCAGTCGGTGCGCAGCGAGGAGAAGCGCCGCGTCATGGAACTCGCCCAGGTCGATTTCAGGACCCGCGCGGAACAATACGGCATTCCCGTCCATTACCGGTCGTTCTCGATCGATGACGTCCGCGCGGCCCTTGCCGCCGGCAAGCTGGTCGTCGTTCTCATCAGCGGGTATCTGATGTTCGGCAAGAAGGTTCCTCACTGGGTGCTCGCCATCGGCGACGACGGCACCCACATCCTCATGCACGACCCCTGGATCGAGGACGAGCGGCGCGAGACCATGTCGGACGCCGCCAACGTTCCCGTCCCCTACGACATCTTCATGCAGATGGCGCAGTTCGGCCGCGATGGCCTGCGCGCGGCCATCATCCTCGGAAAGCCCGACGCACCATGAGCTGGGTCATCCTCACCGGCAGGCAGAGCGACCTCGACCAGGTGGCGACGCCGCACAAGATCATCACCAATCGTGACTATCTTGCCCATCCCGCGCTGTTCCGCGGCCAGCGTCCGAAGGTCATCAACCTCTCCAGCAGCTACGGTTACCAGAGCCGCGGCTACTACGCCTCGCTGCTGGCCAGCTCGCGCGGCCACAAGGTCATCCCGAGCGTCGAGACCATCATCGACCTGTCGGA
The DNA here is from genome assembly GCA_018823835.1 of Alphaproteobacteria bacterium. Taxonomy (GTDB): domain Bacteria; phylum Pseudomonadota; class Alphaproteobacteria; order Rhizobiales; family Rhizobiaceae; genus CAMYMG01. The sequence goes on from JAHJHT010000008.1 coordinate 21,733, forward strand.
GCGCAAGCTCTACGAGCACGCGCTCCCTGAGCTGGAGCTGGCGCTCAACAAGTGCCGCAAGGAGCTCGGCGGCGAGTTTCCCGCCAAGGCGTCATTCTTCTTCGGCATCGGCCCGGCCAAGGCCTGGGACCGATTCGCCAAGCTCCTGTTCGACTGGTTTCGCGCACCCTCGCTCGAAGTCTCGATCCGCGGCGACGCGCAATGGGCCTCGATCCGCAAGATCGGCTTCCTGCCGGTCAACCGGCTTGAGGGCGAGGAGGAGGCCCGCTTCCTGGCGTCCATGGAGACCTACACCGGCCGCGAATGGCGCGACACCAAGACCCGCACGCCGGCCCGCTATACCTTCGCAACGCTGGTCGACCCCCAGGAAGAACTGCCGCCATCGGCCATCTCGTCGCTGCGCCACTGGGCCCGCATTGCCGAGAAGATGGGTGTCGAGGTCGAGCCGATCACCAAGAAGGACTTGGCAAAGCTCGCCAACTACGACGCGCTGTTCATTCGCGAGACAACGTCGATCTCCAACCACACCTACCGCTTCGCGCGCCGTGCCCAGCAGGAAGGCATGCCCGTCATCGACGACCCGCTGTCGATGATCCGCTGCACCAACAAGGTCTATCTCAACGAGTTGATGGCCTACAACAAGGTACCGGTGCCGCCGACCGTGATGATCGCAAGCCCGGCCGACTTCGAGATCGCTGCCCAGACGCTCGGCTTCCCGCTCGTTCTTAAAATTCCCGACAGCGCATTTTCGCGGGGCGTCAAGAAAGCCTCGAGCTTCGAGGAGTTGCGCTCGCTCGCCACGCAGTGGCTGGAGGATTCCGACCTCCTGATCGCGCAGAAATTCATGCCGACCGAGTTCGACTGGCGCGTCGGCGTCCTCGGCGGCCAGCCGCTCTTTGCCGTCCATTATCTGATGGCCAAGCAGCACTGGCAGATCGTCAACCACCGGCCGGGCGGCAAGCCCGTGCAGGGCGGATTCAAGTCCTTCACGCTGAAGGAGGCGCCGCCGCTCGTCGTGGAGACCGCGGTGCGTGCCGCGCGCTGCATCGGTGACGGCCTCTATGGCGTCGACCTCAAGGAGACCGCCGAGGGCGTCTTCGTCATCGAGGTCAATGACAACCCCAACCTCGATCACGGCTGCGAGGATTCAGGCGAGAAGGACGAGGTTTGGATCCGCCTGACACAGTGGTTCCTCGACCGGCTCGACCGCCCCGGCCGCTAGGGCGGCCTTCCGGAAGTCATTGCTTCCCTTGCGGAAAGTGCAGATCGGCCACAGCTCCGGGTCAATCGCCGTAAGCTCGCACTTGGTCGGTTAGAACGCGCTCGAATCATGCTACTTTGTGGCTGAAAAGAGGCGCTTGGGTGGACAAATTGTGACCTGGACCCGTGTCGCAGGACCCTTGCGGGGTCTCCTCGACACATTGCGCGGCGGCAGCCGTGCGCCGCAGCTCACCGCTGTGTCCTCGATGCGCGGTTTCTGGGGTCTGATGCGGGCCTACTGGCTGTCGGAGCGCTGGAAGGAAGCCTGGACGCTCACTGCCATCATCGCGCTCTTCACCGCCGCCTCCAGCAAGACCAGCGTTTGGCTCGCCGAGGCGTCGGGCGAACTGGTCAACTCGATCGCCTATTTCCACGATCCGGGCAATGCCGATCCACTCTCCGCCGTGCTTACCGCCGCCGGCACGCTGGTCCTTCTCGTCATCCTCAAGGATGCCGGCATCACCGGGGTCCGGCACCTTTTCTCGACCACGCTGCACCGCAAATGGCGGCGCTGGCTGAACGGCAGGTTCAACGAGGCCCTGCTCGACGGCAACCACACCCACTACCACGTCCAGCACGCCAGCCGCAGCGAGGACGGTTCGCCGCTCGCGCCGCCCGACAATGTCGACCAGCGCATCCAGGAATCGATCAAGGGCATGACCGGCGGCGCCATCGGGCTCGCCATGGGCGTCATGGGTGTCGTCACCTCGCTCTATTTCGTCGGCCGCAAGCTCATCGAGACGTCGACCACCGTCGAGGGCCTGGAGTTCCTCGGCGTCTATGGCGGCGCCGTCCTCGCCTTCGCTGCCGTCGCGCTCTACGTTCCGCTCAACACCTTCGTCGCCATGAAGCTCGGCGGCATACTCGAGCGCCTCACCATCGCCATGCAGCGCGCCGAAGGCAGTTACCGCGCCGAGCTGACGACCCTCCTGCGGCGCAGCTTCCATGTTGCCGCCGCGCACGGCGAGGCGGTCCAGAAGAACATCCACCAGCGCCTCTACCGCAACATCGACGGCATCTGGTCGAAGCTCAACTGGTTCCACTCCGGCTACATGTCGTTCGAGCTGATCTACAATTTCCTCGCTGCCCGCATCGTCGCCTACGGCCCCGGGCTGCTGCCCTATGTCAACGAGAAGATCAACCTCAAGGGCTATGTCACCGGGGCCGAGCTGGTCAATTCGCTGATCAGCCAGTGCTCCTGGTTCATCCACGTCATGCCGGCCATTGCCACGCTGCGCGCCAATGCCCGTCGCGTGACCGATCTTGCCGTCGCCATCGAGGAGGTGCAGCAGCCTGCCGCCTTCTACCGCCGCACGGGTCGATCCGATTTCCACTACGGCCTGCAGAACGCGATCTTCGGCCTGACGGTGCGCAACCTCGAGCTGCTGCACCAGGGCGAGGGCGACACGCCCTTCCTCAGCGTCCCGCATCTCCACTTCCGGCGCGGAGAGTGGACCTTTGTCAAGGGCGAGTCCGGCTGCGGCAAGACCTCGTTTATCAAGGCGATCAACGGCTTGTGGCCGCATGGCGGCGGCCACGTCGTGTTCCCGGAGGGGGTGAAATATCTCTACGCGGCCCAGGAGGTGAAGTTGCCGCAGGTGTCGCTGAAGCAGCTCGTCTGCCTCCCCGATGCACCAGCCGACCACAGTGACACCGGCGTCGCGGCGGCCCTGCACAAGGCCGGGCTCGGCGAGTTCATCGAGCACCTCGCCGAGGCCGAGCGCGAGGGCAAGACCTGGGACCAGATCCTGTCTGGCGGCCAGAAGCAGAAGCTCGTCGTCGCCCGCATCCTGCTGCACCGGCCGGGTCTCTTGTTTCTCGACGAGGCCACCGGGGCGCTCGACCCCGAGGCCAAGGTCGCCTTCCACCAGGCGATTCGCGACAATTGCCCCGACGCCACCGTCATCAGCGTCATGCACGAGGCGACGCCGCCGAAGACCGAGACGGGCGGCCATTTCTATCACAGCGTGCTGCAGTTCGCCGATGGCGTGGCCACCAAGAAGGCCTACGAAGGGGGCTTGCCGCGCCAGATCTCCAGGATGCTCGTCGCTGCCGGCCCGGCTGTCCCGGCGCCCTCCGTTCCGCCTGTCCGACTTAAGCGGAAGTAGCGCGCGGCATGGCTGTCATTGGAACCGTGCCCTCGGCCTGCCTCAGCTTCTCAATCGCTGCAAAGCGGGCGAGAAAATCCTTCTGCGCGGCCCTTGCCGGCTTGCAGGACAGGTCGAACCCGTCGGCCGAGATGTTACGCGGTCGCCCGAAAAACTTCGTTGCCTCCGCAACCGAGAAGCCTGCCAGTTCCGTTGCCTCGAAATAGGCCGAGATCTGGTCGGCCCGCTTGATCAGCTTGCGCAGTCCCTCGCGGGCGTCGGCGGGAAGCGAGAAGCGAAGGTGGATGACGTGCTGCAGCCGGTTCTCGACGGTCCTGTAGCCGCCGCCAACCGCCGACTTGAAGGGCGAGATCATGTCGCCGATGACATATTCAGGCGCATCGTGCAGCAGCGCCATCAGCCTGTCGTCGGGCGTGGCGTTGGGCGAAAGCGTGCAGAAGATGTCTTCGACCAGCAGGCTGTGCTGCGCCACCGAGAAGGCATGGTCGCCGCCGGTCTGGCCGTTCCAGCGCGCCACGCGCGCAAGGCCGTGCGCGATGTCGGAAATCTCGACGTCGAGCGGCGAGGGATCGAGCAGGTCGAGACGCCGGCCCGACAGCATGCGCTGCCAGGCGCGGGGAGGGGCACCCGCCTTGTCCGCCATCAGGCTTCGTCCCCGGCCGGCTGCGGATAGGTGAACTTGGCGAAGGTGGGTATACGTAGCGACACCGCCACGTCGCCGGCGAGGATCGGCGTGCCGGCGTCCATCGCTTCCTTGGCGCGGTCGATGCGCATGATGGCAAGGCCGCTCCGTCCCGCTGTCGAGCCGAGCGTCCCGATGCTGCGTCCGTCGGCCGAGACCTCGGTGCCGGTCGCCGGCAGATCGCACTCGGCCTCGACGATCAGCACGCGTCGCCGCGCCGTGCCGCGGTGCTGCATGCGTGAAACCACTTCCTGCCCGACATAGCAGCCCTTGCGAAAGCCGACGCCGCCGAGCTCGTCGAGCAGCACGTCATGCGGAAAGGCGTCGCCGAGCGTGTAGTCGCTGCCGCTTTCGGCCACGCCGTTGCGGATGCGGAACGCGGTCCACTCCTCGACGCCCGCATCGGCCTCGACCGGTTCGTAGATGCGCCTGACCTCGATCGGTGCGGCAAAGCGCATGTCGCGGATGCCGCTTGAATCACTTTGCGAAGGGACTGAATCACTCTGCCACGAAACAGCGACAGACGGTTGATCCTGCTTGGCAATTTCGGCCTTGGCCCGCAGCTTGTAGAGCATGAGCCGCCGCACCAGGTCGTCGGCGGCGCCGGCCGGGCAGTCCAGTCGCAATCCTTGCTCGTCCTGCCGCGAAACCAGGAAATCGAACAGGATCTTGCCCTGCGGTGTCAGCAGCGCGGAAGGCTGCGCCTGTCCGGCAGCGAGCGCGTCGAGATCTGAGGTGACGATGTTCTGCAGCAGCGGCTCGGCATCCACGCCTGACACGGTGATGATCGCGCGGTCGTCTAGTCGGGCAATGGGCATGGCTGGGGGCGGCCTGATCTTGCAATATGGTCGGGCTTTACGTAAGCCGCACGCACTCTCCACACAAGGGCGGCAGGGCAGCATGGCGGCGACCTACGATCTCATCCTGACAGGCGGCACGGTCGTCAACCACGACGGTCAGGGCCTGCGCGATGTCGGCGTGAAGGACGGGCGCATCGCCGCCATCGGCGACCTGTCGCGCGCCTCGGTCGGCGAGACGATCGACTGCCGCGGGCTGCACGTCCTGCCTGGCGTCATCGACAGCCAGGTGCATTTCCGCGAGCCGGGTCTGGAGCACAAGGAGGATCTGGAGACCGGGTCGCGTGCCGCCGTGCTTGGCGGCGTCACAGCCGTCTTCGAGATGCCAAACACCAATCCGCTGACCACCAGCGAAGCGGCGCTCGCCGACAAGGTTTCCCGGGCCACCGGGCGCATGCATTGCGACTTTGCCTTCTGGGTCGGCGGCACGCGCGAGAATGCCGGCGATGTCGGCGAACTGGAGCGCCTGCCGGGCGCCGCCGGCATCAAGGTCTTTATGGGTTCGTCCACCGGCGACCTGCTGGTCGAGGACGACGAGGGCGTCGCTTCGATCCTGAGAAATGTCCGCCGCCGCGCCGCTTTCCACTCGGAAGACGAGTTCCGCCTGCGCGAACGGCTCGGCGAACGCGTTGCCGGCGACCCGGCCTCGCATCCGGTATGGCGCGACGAGATTGCCGCGCTGCGCTGCACGGAACGTCTCGTGCGCATCGCAAGGCAGACCCGCGCCCGCATCCATGTCCTGCACATCTCGACAGCCGAGGAGATCCCTTTCCTCGAAAAGCACAAGGATCTCGTCACCTGCGAGGCGACGCCACACCATCTGACGCTGTCGGCCGACGATTACGCCCGCCTCGGCACACTGATCCAGATGAACCCGCCGGTTCGCGCCGGCCTTCACCGCGACGGCGTCTGGCAGGGCATCTCGCAGGGCGTCGTCGATGTGCTCGGCTCGGACCATGCCCCGCACACGCTGGAAGAAAAGCGCAAGGAATATCCGGCTTCGCCCTCGGGCATGACGGGCGTGCAGACGCTGGTGCCGATCATGCTCGACCATGTGAATGCCGGTCGCCTGACGCTGGAGCGCTTCGTTGACCTGTCGAGCCATGGTCCCAACCGCATCTTCGGCATCGCCCGCAAGGGCCGCATCGCCGCCGGCTACGACGCCGATTTCACCATCGTCGACATGAAGCGCAGCGGGACCATCACCAACGCGCAGGCCGGCTCGAAGGCCGGCTGGACGCCCTATGACGGCAAGCGCGTCACCGGCTGGCCGGTCGGCACGGTCGTGCGCGGCCAAAAGGTCATGTGGGAAGGCGAGATCGTCGGCCCCGGCAAGGGCAGGGCAGTCGAGTTTAGCGAAGCGCCGCGTTCGCTCTAGGCACTCAGTCGCCCGCGACGAAAAACGCCCAGCTGCCTTCGGGCGTAATGCCGACGCGGTAGAAGATGTAGGTCCCGAAGGCCTTCATGTCCTCGTAATCGCCCGCCGTGACGATCTTGAACAGTTCGACCCGCTGGCGTGGATCGAGCCGGTCGAGCGGAATGCCAAAGAAATAGGGCCATACATAAAGTTCGTTTGGCGTGCCGGGGTCGAGCTTGACGAAGCCCGCATCCAGCACCTCTTCCATTATCGCCAGGATTTCCTGGCCTTCCGCATCGCCCGAAAGGGTTTTCAGGAATTCGATGGGGTCGCCCTCGACGCCGCCGAAGGAAAGCTGAGTCGCGCTGTCGCCCATGCCGATCAGCGGTCGCAACCGCTCGATCTCGCCGCTGCGCGCCGCTTCGACGATCAGGTCGTGCATGCGCCGCACCGGTTCTGGCAGGCGGTCGAGGTTGTAGATTATTTCCGGCAGCGGGCTGTCTTCGTCGATCGACGGCCGCGCAATTTCCGCCGGCATTGTGCCAGGAGAGTTCGGTTCGCCGGTTGACGATGTGCCGGGGACGATCGGTTCAGGCGTCGGGATCCCGCTGCCCGGCAGCGTATTGGGGGATTGCTGCGCCGGCTGCTCCTCCTGGCCGATTTCGCTCAGCGCAAGAGCCGGCACGCTCAGTGCCAGCGAGGCTGTCGGCAGGATGGCGCCGAGCGCGACGATCCAGGCCATGGGCAGGGCGCGCCACTGTTGCGTGCTGAAATTTCCGACCACTGTCTTGTCTCCGGCGGTGTTGATTCTTTGTTGGTTTTCGCACCGCGCGATGAACAATCGGTTCTCCGCCGGACTAGTGCCTGGACTGATCCGGCGCGAACTCTCCGGCGATCACCCTGTCGCGCGTTCGTTCGATGAGCGCCAGCGCCGCATCCTCGCCGCTGCTGCGCAGGAATTCGCAGAGCGCGATCGTCAACGCGGCTTCGGCGATGATCTCGGGTTCGATGCCGGCAGACAGGCCCTCGGCCCAGGCTTCGTTGTGATTTTCGACGGCGGTCAGGCGCTTTTCTTCCCTGACCAGTGCGTCGAGATCGGTAACGCTGTGTTCCATACTCGAAATCCACCCCTTCAAGCCGGGACCGACGACGTCGGACCAACTTGATCAATCCCTTTAATGTCCCATTAAGATTCCTACCACACCTGATCGGCGATGTACGCTGGCTTTGCGGAAAAAGTTAACCCCGGCTTAATTTCCGTAGCGGGCTGCGAGTTCGCGCGCCAGCGTTTCGCCCTCGACGGTATACCGGCCGATCGCCTCGGTCGCCGAGGCGGTGCAACTCGTATAGGTACCCTCGAAGGAGCGGTAGCCGCGGTTGAAATTGGCGACGAATCGCGCGCGCCTTTCCTCGTCGGGATTCTCGGCCGCCAGCAGCCGTTCCATCAGCCCGCGCCACTGGTCGCCCTTCTCGCCACACAGGTTGCGCAGGAAGTGCAGCGACCCCAGCACCTCGGCAAGCCGCATCAGCCCGGCATCGAACGGCTGGTCGACGGCTTGCGCCGGCCGCGCCATCATTAGGGGCGCAACCAGAAGGATCGCCAATATCGTCGATCTGCCCCGCCGCATGACGCCTTGTGACGAAACATTTTGGCGGCTGCAAGGCGATTCTCCGCACCCACCTGCCTGCCGGCCACCTTCAGCCCGGGTCATTGGAATCGCCAAGCAGCGTGCGCCCGACCGCCAGCACCGATTCGAGCACCGGCATCCGCTCCATCTCTTCCAGCGTGTAGAAGGCGGCCGTCTCGGCATCGTCGGCAGCCACGGCCTCGCCGCCGGCATGAAAACCTGAGAACACCTGCAGGTCGTAGTCGACCGCGTCGCCGTCGACGCGCAGCATGACCAGCGGCGCCAGCGCCAGCGCCTCGAGGCCGGTTTCCTCCGCCAGTTCTCGCCGTGCCGCGGCCTCGAGCGTCTCGCCTTCCTCCACATGCCCGCCGGGAAACGCGTAGTAGCCGCGCGATGGCGGCCTGGCGCGCAGCACCAGCAGCAGTCTGTCGCCGCGCCTCAGCGCGACCGAGACGGCGGGCCTGACCGGTCTTGCGTGCATACAGTGTCGCCTTGTGCGGTGGCCGCGGCTGGCGCGGCTTGCAGTCGGCCGTCCTTATCGCCAGTTTGCGGGGCACGGATCAAGCAGGAACTCGCCGCAGGACAGGAACGGGCAATGTGCGGACGCTTTGCCATCAACGCCACGCCCGACGAGGTCGCCGCGCATTTCGCGCTGGCCGATATCGAGGGCTTTCCGCCGCGCTACAACATCGCGCCCGGCCAGCCGATTCTCGTCGTCCTGCCGGCGCCGCCGCGCGAGCCCGGCTCCAACCGCCCGGCGCACCAGTCGATGCTCGTCCGTTGGGGCCTCATCCCCGCCTGGTCGAAGGATCCGGCCAACCTGCCGATGCTCTTCAATGCCCGCTCGGAGACGGCGGCCGAGAAGGCATCCTTCAAGGCCGCCATGCGCCACCGCCGCGCGCTTGTCCCGGCCTCGGGCTTCTACGAATGGCGCCGCGTTGGCAGGAACAAGGCACAACCCTACTGGGTCAGGCCGAAGGATGGCGGCCTCGTCGCCTTCGGTGCGCTGGTCGAGACCTATGCCGAGCCCGGCGGCTCGGAGATCGATACCGCCGCCATCCTCACGACGGCCGCCCGTGGCGACCTTGCCGCCATCCACGACCGCATGCCGGTGGTCATCCGGCCGGCCAACTTCGAGCGCTGGCTCGATTGCCGCACCCAGGAACCGCGCGACGTCGCGGACCTCATGCGGCCGCCCGAACAGGGTTTGTTCGAGGCGATACCGGTGTCGGACAGGGTCAACAGGGTGGATAATACGGGCCCGGAATTGCAGCACCGGGCCGAAGTGCCGGCCGCGCGCGATGCGGCGGATCCGGCCAGGCCAGTCGAGGATCGGCAGCTGAAGCTGTTCTAGCTCCGGCTTGCCGCGCCGGGGCTCAGGAGCGCTTCGGCGCCTTTGCCTTCTTCTTGCTGCAGAGCAGTGCAGCGACGATGGCAGCGTTGCCGATCGGGCGATAGAGCAGGGCGAGCGGCGCGGCCGGTACGGCGATGCGGGCAGCTGCGCTGGCGGTAGAGGGCATTGGTTTCTTCCTTTTGATCATCGGATCAATGTCGTTGCGGGGACGCTGCATTTGATGGTCGATTGGGTCGAAAGCGTGGCCGCCCGCACAAGGCCAACTCCTGCCCCCAGTTGATGTTCCGACATGTTTAATAAAGTCTTTCGTATCCCTTTGCCGGCGGCGTTTCCGACCTGCTGCGGCGTTGCTGCAACAGTCACGCTAGGTGGCCAATGTATCCACTGCTTGCCTCCTCGATTCCGCTTCCCGTTACACGCCATGCGCGTGGCACTTGACGGAACGGGCAGGGCGGCGCGATAAAGCGGCCATGAAAACGTCTTTCGCCATTTGTGGCATTTGCATTATTGGCTAGCGCCGAGCGCTGGACCGGACGTTTTCGCCTTTTCTCTCGACAGGACAAACGCCCAGGCCAGCAGGCCCGGCGCGGTCATGAAAAGTTTCACGCTTTTCGGCTATGGCCGTGACGGCGAAGAGGGAAGTTCATGTCGGATAAAGACCAAGGCCTCAGGCTCTACAACACGCTGACGCGGACGAAGGAGGCGTTTGCCCCGATCGATCCGGCCAATGTGCGCATGTATGTCTGCGGCCCGACCGTCTATGACTACGCCCATATCGGCAACGCGCGCCCGGCCATCGTCTTCGACGTGCTGTTCCGGCTGCTGCGCCATCTCTACGGTGCAGACCACGTCACCTATGTGCGCAACATCACCGACGTCGACGACAAGATCAACGCCCGGGCGCTGCGCGACTATGGCGACCAGATCGCATCCGGAAAGCTGTCGCTCAACGAGGCGATCCGCAAGGTCACCGAGCCGACCTACGAGCAGTACCAGAAGGACGTGACCGCGCTCGGCTGCCTGCAGCCGACCTTCCAGCCGCGCGCCACCGAGTTCGTCCTGCCCCGCGCCGACGGCAAGGACGACATGGTCAGCCTGATTCAGTCTCTCATCGACCGCGGCCATGCCTATGAGGCAAAAGGCGAAATCCTCTTCGACACCACCTCGATGGCCGATTACGGCCAGCTGTCGAAGCGCAATCTCGACGAGCAGCAGGCCGGCGCCCGCATCGCCGTCGACGCGCACAAGAAGAACCCGCAGGATTTCGTCCTGTGGAAGGAATCCTCGGCCGAGGAACCCGGCTGGGAGGCGGAATTCAGGCTCGCCGGCGGCACCTCCAAGGCAATCCGAGGCCGCCCCGGCTGGCACATCGAGTGCTCCGCCATGTCCGCCGCCTATCTCGGCCAGGAATTCGACATCCATGGCGGCGGCCTCGACCTGATCTTCCCCCACCACGAGAACGAGATCGCCCAGTCGCGCTGCGCCCACGGCACGGACGTGATGGCCAACGTCTGGATGCACAACGGCTTCCTGCAGGTCGAAGGCAAGAAGATGTCGAAGTCGGACGGCAACTTCGTCACGATCAACGAGCTCCTGGAGACGGAAGAATTTGCTGGCCAGCGCTGGCACGGCAAGGTCCTTCGGCTCGCGATGCTGATGACGCACTATCGGCAGCCCATCGACTTTACCGCGGACCGCCTGTTTGAGGCACGTGGGCTGCTCTACGATTGGAATAATGAGGCTCACGACGTGCCGTTGCAGCCCTTACCTGTTGAACTGGTCGAGGCACTGTTGGACGACCTGTCTACTCCCAATGCTGTCACAGTTTTACACGCCCTGGCTCGCCAGACCAAAAAGGGCCAACTGGCACCGGACTGGGTGGCCGCGAAAGGTCGGTTGCGCGCTGCGCTGGCGTTTCTCGGCCTGTACGAAGATCAACCTTCGGTCGATCTTCTCAAATCATCGGTCGACGATGTCGGTGATCGGCAGCGCATCGCCGAGCGCATTGCCGAGCGCCTCGCCTTCATCGCCGACAAAAACTGGGCCGAAGCCGACCGCATCCGCGATGAGCTTCTTGCCGAGGGCATCCAGCTCAAGGACGGCAAGGACCCCGTGACCGGCGAGCGCGTGACGACATGGGAGGTGAAGCGGTGAGGGCGGTCGAGGATACGCTGGCAGGACAGCGCCCCCCTCTGGCCTGCCGGCCATCTCCCCCACGAGGGGGGAGATTGTCCCGGATCAGCGCCCCGCTTCCTTTCCGTCTGTCGCGACTGGCGGCGACGACCCGGCCAGCCGATCTCCCCCCTTGTGGGGGAGATGTCCGGCAGGACAGAGGGGGGCGCCGTAGAGTGCCAACCGTTCGAACGGGCAGTTGACCATGCCGCACACGCCCATCCCGCCCGCAAACCGCCGAAACGCCAAGGCCATGCGACGCGTCATGACCGATGCCGAACTGAGGCTCTGGAATGAGCTTCGTGCGCACCGGCTGATGGGACTGGGATTTCGCCGGCAGGTTCCGATCGCCGGCTATATTGTCGACTTCGCCTGTTCCGCCAAAAAGCTGATCGTCGAGGTGGATGGCTCGCAGCACGCCGAGGATGGCGGCGCCTCTGCGGACGCAGTTCGCACCCGCCGCCTCGAGCAGGATGGCTGGACCGTCCTCCGCTTCTGGAACGACGACGTCCTCAGAGACATTGACAATGTCTGCCAGCACATCGTCATTTCCGCCAGCCTTGCCGGCGCGGGCGATGCAGCAATGCCGGCGCCGTCTGCCATGCGCCCGAATAGGAGGTCGCTCTCATGAGCCTCGACAACAGGCCGGTCTATTCCGGCGGCTGCCAGTGCGGCGCCGTGCGCTTCCGCGTCGAAGGCGCGCTCGGCGACGCCTCGATCTGCCATTGCCGCATGTGCCAGAAGGCTAGCGGAAATTTCTATTTGCCGCTGGTCTCGGTGCGCGGCGCGAAACTCGCCTGGACGCGCGGCGAGCCGGGTGTGTTCCGCTCCTCAAGTGCAGCGACGCGCGGCTTCTGCCGCGATTGCGGCACGCCGCTCTATTACGACGCGCCTGACGGCATGGCGCTGGCGATAGCCGCCTTCGACGATCCCTCCGGCATCGCGCCGACGATCCAGTGGGGCATCGAGGCAAAGCTGCCCTATGTCGACCAGGTTCCCGCTCTTCCCGGCGAGGACACGATGGGCGACATCGAATCCGCGCCATACCTTGCCGACCTCGTTTCCTACCAACATCCCGACCACGACACCGACCAGTGGCCGCCAGCCGAGAGCACATCATGAGCGAACTGCGCACCTTCTATCCCGAAATCGAACCCTTCGAGACGGGCATGCTCGATGTCGGCGACGGCCACACCATCTACTGGGAGCGGGTGGGCACGAAAGGCGCCAAGCCCGCCGTCTTCCTGCACGGCGGCCCCGGCGGCGGTTCCTCACCCAAGCAGCGGCGCGTCTTCGACCCGAAGCTCTACGACGTCATCCTGTTCGACCAGCGCGGCTGCGGGAAGTCGACGCCGCATGCCTCGCTCGAGGCCAACACCACCTGGCACCTCGTTGCCGACATCGAGAAGCTGCGCGAAATGGCCGGCTTCGACAAATGGCTGGTCTTTGGCGGCTCCTGGGGCTCGACGCTGGCGCTCGCCTATAGCGAGACGCATCCCGACCGGGTCAGCGAGCTCGTCGTGCGCGGCATCTACACGCTGACGCCTGGCGAACTCGACTGGTACTATCAGTTCGGCGTCTCGGAGATGTTCCCCGACAAGTGGGAGCGCTTCCAGGCGCCCATCCCCGAGGCCGAGCGCGGCAACATGATGGCCGCCTACCGTAAGCGCCTGGTCGGCGACGACCGCAAGGCGCAGATCGAGGCGGCGCGCGCCTGGAGCCTGTGGGAAGGCGAGACCATCACGCTGCTGCCGGAGCCCGAGACCAGTGGAAAATTCGGCGAGGACGAGTTCGCCATCGCCTTTGCCCGCATCGAGAACCACTATTTCGTCCATTCCGGCTGGCTGGAGGAAAACCAGCTGGTGCGCGACGCCCACAAGCTGCACGGCATCCCGGGCGTGATCGTGCATGGTCGCTACGACATGCCCTGTCCGGCGCGTTACGCCTGGGCGCTGCACAAGGCCTGGCCGCAGGCCGATTTCCACCTCATCGAAGGCGCCGGGCACGCCTTTTCCGAACCCGGCATCCTCGACCAGCTCATCCGGGCGACCGACCGGTTTGCGGGGAAGGCATGACCCGCGAACGCCTCTACCTTTTCGACACCACATTGCGCGACGGTGCGCAGACGCCGGGCGTCGACTTTTCCGTCGAGGACAAGATCGCCATCGCCAACATGCTCGACGATTTCGGTCTCGACTATGTCGAGGGGGGCTATCCGGGCGCCAACCCGACCGACACGGCGTTCTTCGAGCAGAAGCGCACGGCAAACGCGAAGTTCGTCGCCTTCGGCATGACCAAGCGCGCCGGCGTCTCGGCATCCAACGATCCGGGCCTGGCGCTTCTCGTCCGGTCAAAGTCCGACGCCATCTGCTACGTGGCGAAATCGTGGGACTACCACGTGCGCGTGGCGCTCGGCTGCACCAACGAGGAGAACCTCGACTCCATCCGCGCTTCCGTGGAGGCGGCCGTCGCCACCGGCAAGGAGGCGATGGTCGACTGCGAGCATTTCTTTGACGGTTACAAGGCCAATCCGGATTATGCGCTGGCCTGCGCCCGCACTGCCTTCGAGGCCGGGGCGCGCTGGATCGTGCTCTGCGACACCAATGGCGGCTCGCAGCCCTCGGAAGTCAGGAAAATCGTCGAGGCGGTCATCGCCGCGGGCATCCCGGGCCAAAACCTCGGCATCCACGCGCATGACGATACCGGCCAGGCGGTCGCCAATTCGCTTGCCGCCGTCGAGGCCGGCGTGCGCCAGATCCAGGGCACGCTGAACGGCATCGGCGAGCGCTGCGGCAACGCCAATCTCGTCTCGATCATCCCGACGCTGGTGCTGAAGCCCGGCTTCGCGGAAAAATTCGAGACCGGCATCACGCCAGAGAAGCTAGCCGGCATCTCGCGCCTGTCGCGCGGCTTCGACGAGTTGCTCAACCGCGCGCCCGAGCCGCAGGCGCCCTATGTCGGGCAGTCGGCCTTCAGCACCAAGGCCGGCATCCATGCCTCGGCGATCGCCAAGGAGCCGGAAACCTATGAGCACGTGCCGCCGGAATCGGTCGGCAACCGGCGCAAGGTCATGGTTTCGGACCAGGGCGGGCGGGCAAATTTCATTGCCGAGCTGAGGCGCCGCGGCATCGACGTCGAGGCGCGGGACGACCGGCTGGATACGCTGATCTCGATCGTCAAGGAGCGCGAGGCGCAGGGCTATTCCTACGAGGGTGCCGAGGCGAGCTTCGAACTGCTGGCGCGCAGCATCCTGCACACGGTCCCGGAATTCTTCCGGGCGACCAGCTTCCGCTGCATGGTCGAGCGCCGCTTCGACGCCATCGGCAACCTCAAGACGGTGTCTGAGGCGGTCGTCAGGATCGAGGTGGACGGCGAGGAGAAGATGTCGGTCGCCGAAGGCAACGGCCCGGTCAATGCGCTCGACCTCGCGCTGCGCAAGGATCTCGGAAAATTCCAGGACGAGATCGCCGACCTCGAACTGGTCGACTACAAGGTGCGTATCCTAAATGGTGGCACCGAGGCAATCACCCGCGTCCTCATCGAGTCGCGCGACAGCGGCGGCGGCCGCTGGTGGACGGTCGGCGTTTCGGAAAACATCATCGACGCCTCCTTCCAGGCGCTGATGGATTCGGTCGTCTACAAGCTGATGAAGAACCGCGACATGGCCGGCCGCGTCGCCGCCGAATAGCGGCGCGGCCAGCGCGGTTCTTGTTCCATCAACCGGAACCGCATGGACCATCAATGATTTTGCATGGTCCTTTCGCCTTCGGCGGCCCATATGGGGCCCATGGCAACCGAATCCGCACAGCCGACCGACAATTCCGCCACGCGTGGCTTTCTTTTCGCGCTGTCGGCCTATCTGCTCTGGGGCTTCCTGCCCTTCTACATGAAGGCCGTGGCGCATATTCCCGCCCCGGAAGTCGTCGCTCACCGCATCGTCTGGTCGGTGCCGATTGCCGGCGCCGTGCTGCTGCTGCTCGGTCGCACCGCCGACGTCAAGGCAGCGTTCCGGCAGCCGCGCACGTTGCTGATGGCGGCGCTCACTGCCTGTCTCATCACCGTCAACTGGGGCATCTATGTCTGGGCGATCGCCGCCGACAGGGCCGTTGAGACCGCGCTCGGCTATTACATCAACCCGCTGGTCATCGTCGCCATGGGCGCAGTCCTTCTCGGCGAGAAGCTGAGCCGCCTGCAGGTCGCCGCAGTGGGGCTGGCGACGCTCGCCGTGCTGGTGCTCACCTTCGATGGCGGCGGCATGCCCTGGGTGTCTCTTGCGCTCGCCATTTCATTTGCCATCTATGCCTTCCTGCGCAAGACCTTGCCGGTCGGCCCGAGCCAGGGCTTTTTCCTTGAGGTGCTGATCCTCAGCGTTCCATCGCTGGCATACATCTTCTGGCTGCAGGCGAGGGGCGAGGGGCATTTCCTGCCTTCCGAGCCGGCCGACATCGCGCTGCTGCTGGGCTGCGGTCCGGTCACCGCCGCGCCGCTCATGCTCTATGCATTCGGCGCCAAGCTGCTTCGCTTTTCGACCATCGGCATCATGCAATACATTGCGCCGACGATGATTTTCGTCATTGCCATCTTCTTTTTCCATGAGCCCTTCAGCACGGTCCGCGCCATAGCCTTCGGGCTGATCTGGACGGCGCTGGCGCTTTACTCCTGGTCGATGTTCTCGAATCGCACGTCTGCATCACGAAGCTGAGATCGTCGCGCGCTACGGATGGAAATGCTTCCGAGATACGTTAGTGTTGTCGTAAGCCCACCCAGGAGAAGCCATATGAAGCGTACTTTCCCGAAATTCCTGGCTGTCGCCTTTCTGGCGGCGCCGCTGCTGGCGACACCCGTTCATGCCGCCGGCGATGGCAGCAGTTCCGATACGCCGAAATGTTCCGGCGGCAAGGTCTGGGACAAGGCGAAGAAGAAGTGCGTCGACCCGCAGCGCGGCATGATCGACGACGACAGCATCTACGAGACCGGTCGCGACCTGGCCATGGCTGGCCGTTATGGCGAGGCGATCACCGTCCTCAGCCTGGCGTCCGACAAGTCGGACCCGCGCATCCTGAACTATCTCGGCTACTCGCACCGCAAGGCGGGCCGCGTGCTGGTCGGCCTCGGCTATTATCGCGAGGCACTGATCCAGGATCCCGATTACACGCTGGTGCGCGAATATATGGGCGAGGCCTATCTGCAGAACGGCGACGTGCAGGCGGCCGTAGAGCAGCTCGGCGA
Organism: Alphaproteobacteria bacterium; assembly: GCA_018823835.1. Classification (GTDB taxonomy): domain Bacteria; phylum Pseudomonadota; class Alphaproteobacteria; order Rhizobiales; family Rhizobiaceae; genus CAMYMG01. The sequence continues at coordinate 38,380 of JAHJHT010000008.1, forward strand.
GATCGAGAAGCGTTGCGGCAAGGGTTGCCGCGAATACACGCTGCTCGCCGAACAGATCGACGCCTACCGCAAGAGCTGACCTTTACGGATCGGAACGCGCGGCCGGGCCCTCGGGTCCGGCCGTCTTGCGTCTGCGGGCTGCCTAGTTGGCGCGGCTCAGTCTGACGATGTGGCCGTCGCCCTCATCGGTCAGCAGCCAGATCGAACCGTCGGGCGCGACATTGATGTCGCGGATACGCCCGAACTCCCCCTCAAAATAGCGGGTTTCTCCGGAAATCTGGCCTGCTTCCGTGCGATCCAGCCTGGAGACCAGCTGAAACTTCAGGGAACCGATCAGGAGATCGTCCTTCCATTCGGGAAACATCTCCCCGTCATAGACGGCCATTCCCGAGGGCGCGATCGACGGGTCCCAGTAGAAGAGCGGCTGCTCGTATCCCGGCGCCTCGGTGCCGACGCCGATCTTGCTGCCGGAATAGTTGACGCCATAGCTGATCACCGGCCAGCCGTAGTTCTTGCCGGCTTCCGGCCGGTTGACCTCGTCTCCGCCCTTGGCGCCGTGCTCGACCGTCAGCACCGAATTCGTCACGGGGTCGAAAGTCGCACCTTGCAGGTTGCGGTGGCCCTTCGACCAGATTTCCGGCTTGCCGCCGGCGCCGTCGGCATACGGATTGTCGGCCGGTATCGTGCCGTCCGGATTGATGCGCAGAACCGCCCCGGCATGGTCCTGAAAATCCTGCGCGCGGCTGCCGTCGCCGCGGTCGCCGGTGGTCACGAACAGCGTGCCGTCCGGATGAAACACAAGCCGCGAACCGAAATGATGGCTGGTTCCCGTCTTCCGCTCCATGGAGAAGATGACCTCGAGCCCCTCGAGGCGGGGTGCATCTCCGTCGCGGACAAGCCGCGCGCGGGCGACCGCCGTGCCGGCGCCGCCATCACCCGGTTCCGAAAAGCTGAAATAGATCAGCCCGCTGGACGCAAAGTCGGGAGAAGCGGCGATGTCCAGAAGCCCGCCCTGGCCGGCGGCGGCAACCTGCGGCACGCCCGACACGGGCGCCGACAACTGGCCGCCTGACAGAATCCGCAGCCGCCCCGGCCGTTCGGTGACGATGGCGTCGCCATCGGGCAGGAAATCGAGGCCCCAGGGGTGTTCGAGCTCGCCGCCAAGTGTCTCTGCCTGCACCGCGATTCCGCCGGCGTCCAGCGTTGCGGGTGCGGCGAGCGAGAGCGTTGAAGCGCCTGCAAGGGCAAGGCCCGCGAGCACGGTTTCCGACAATTTCCGTGTGATGTTCATCATGGCCACGTAGGTCCCTTTCTGGTCAAGGCAATGGTCTGGCAGGGAATCGGCAATATGCCGCCCTTCGCTGGCGTGTGTCTGATCCCCTCGGTGCGACCCGGGATGAGGGGGCGGCCCGTTCCAAAGGCCTTCAAATCATGGGAATGAGAATTTTGCCGCCTCGATTTTTTGACGTGAAAATCGCTACAGGATTGCTATAGTGGCAGAAATTGAGGTGAAACGGTTCCGTTAGCCGACGCTGCCGGGCCGTTTTTATTTTTGCCCCGTTCGCCCGAGACCGAAGTCCGCAGATGGCGAGCGGCAGGAAGGATTGATGGAAATGAACAAGGTTCCGATGACCGCGGGAGGCTTCGAATCGCTGAAGGAAGAGCTGCGGTGGCGCCAGCAGGTTGAGCGCCCGCGGATCATCGAGGCCATTTCTGAAGCCCGTTCGCATGGCGACCTTTCGGAGAACGCCGAATATCACGCCGCCAAGGAGGCCCAGAGCCTGAATGAGGGCCGGGTCAACGAACTCGAGGATTTCGTAGCGCGGGCCGAGGTGATCGACGTATCGAAGCTTTCCGGCGACAAGGTGAAGTTCGGCGCCACGGTCGTGCTCGTCGACGAGGACACCGAGGAAAAGAAGACCTACCAGATCGTCGGTGACCAGGAAGCCGATGTGAAGTCGGGCCGCATTTCCATCTCTTCGCCAATCGCGCGCGCGCTGATCGGCAAGGCAGTGGGCGACGCCATAGAGGTCAACGCACCGGGCGGCGCTCGGGGCTATGAAGTGGTAGAGGTCCAGTACATCTAGCTCCAGCATCCTTTGGGGGGAGGCGATTTATTGGCTTCGTTGTCTGACCGGGTCGACCGGACACCCACGAACGCCGATGTTCTCGACATGTCGCGCGTCGAGGTTGTCGCGCCCAATCTGAAGTCGCGCCTCTCGGGCGTGACCAGCACGATCGTCCAGCTCGTCCCGATCCAGCAACGATCGATCGGCATCGCGACGATCGGGCCGGGCCTGCCGGACTCGCTGCCGAAGATGCGCTGGTGGCAACTGCCCGCCCTGCTGGTGCGCCCCGCCTCCGGGCGCTGGCGCATCTGGCATGCCAGGCGCAACGTCGAAATGGTCGCCGGCCTGCTGTTGCGGTGGGTTTTCCGCGCGCCCGTGCGACTGCTTTTCACCTCTGCCGCCCAGCGTGAGCACCAGGGTTTCACCAAGTGGCTGATCCGCAACATGGACGCCGTCATCGCCACGAGCGCGCGGTCCGGTGCGTTTCTTGACGTGCCGCACACCGTCGTGATGCATGGTGTCGATCTTGATCGCTTCCACCCCCCGGCCGCTGCGACGGACCGCTTTGCCGATTCCGGCCTGCCCGGGCGATACGCAATCGGCTGTTTCGGCAGGGTCCGCCACCAGAAGGGCACGGACCTTTTCGTCGATGCGATGATCGCGCTGCTGCCGGAGTTTCCGGACTGGACCGCCATCGTCACCGGCCGCGTAACCGCCGAGAATCGCGATTTTGCCAATGATCTGGAACGTAGGGTGCATGAAGCGGGGCTGTCCGAACGCATCCGCCTTCTCGGCGAGGTGCCCGATATCAGGCCCTGGTACCGCCGGCTGTCGCTCTATGTCGCGCCCTCGCGGAACGAGGGTTTCGGCCTGACCCCGCTCGAGGCAATGGCATCCGGCTCGGCGGTTGTCGCCAGTGACGCCGGCGCCTTTGCCGAGATGGTCTTGCCCGGAGAAACGGGAGATGTGGTCGCAGCCGACGACGGTCCGGCGCTGACGGCCGCGATCCGTCCCTATCTCGCCGACCCGTCGCTCGCCCAGGCGCATGGCCGCAACGCGCTTGCGCATGTCAGGCAACACTTTCCCTTGGTGCGTGAGGCCGATGGCGTGGCTGCCGTCTACAATCGGCTGTGGGCGATGCGATGATCGACACGCTGATCGTCGTCAAGAACAACCATTATGGCCTGACGAGAGACGCGGAACTGCTGGCGGGTGCCATCAGGGAATTCGGAGTGTCGGTTGAGGTCGTGGGCATTTCCGAGCGCAAGCTGGTTGATCGGCTGGTTGGTCGAAAGCTGGCCCGCCGGGCGGTACATATCGAACGCGTCTTCCCGCAATGGCTCTCTGCGGCGCAGGAGAATTTCCTGATCCCCAACCAGGAGCGTTTCCCGCGCCGTCATTTGCGCCGGCTGCGCCGATGCGACCTTATCCTTACCAAGACGATGGAAGCCTGCGGCGCTTTCGCCGGACAGGGAGTGCCGATCGAGCACCTGGGTTTCACCTCCGAAGACCGTTTCGATCCTGCAGTCGTGCGAAACTGGAGCCGGGTTCTCCATCTTGCGGGCGGAAGCACCCTCAAGGGCACGGATGACGTCATCAGTCTTTGGGACCGTCATCCCGAGTGGCCCGAACTCGTGCTTGTCCAGAAGCGCCAGAACGCGCCGGCTCGCGTTGCCGACAACGTCAAGCTGATCACCGGCTATATCGACGACGCCGACCTGCGCAGGCTGCAGAACGAGTGCGGCATCCACTTGTGCCCGTCGCGATCCGAGGGATGGGGGCACAATATTGTCGAGGGCCTGTCCTGCGGTGCACTGGTCATCACCACGGATGGCGCCCCGATGAACGAGCACATTCGACCGGAGTTCGGGCTGCTCGTCGCCGCCGAGAGATCGGAGGCCAGGCATCTGGGGACGAACCACTTTGTCGGGTTGCAGGCACTGGAACAGGCGATCGGCGCCGCCATCGGAATGTCCTGGTCGGCCAAGCAACGGATGGGCGAACTGGCGCGCCAGCGTTTTGTCGAGATCGACAGCGGCTTTCACGCCAGGGCGAAACAGCTGCTCGGCAGCTCAAGCCTTCCCATCGAGCGATGAGCTGTACAGTTTCGCCTCGGTGAGAAACGAATAGATCATCATCGTCATGGCGTAGATGAAACCGGGTATCCCGCACAGGAAGTAGCGCTTCAGGACATAGAACTTGAAGAAGGTATAGGGCGGCGTCAGCGTGATCCGGATGATCGACGGCCTTACGCCCTGTCCCCGGCGCACCTTGGCCTTCTGTGTCGAATAGGCGTTAGCCCTGACGATGTCGTCGGCCAGCGACAGGGCGCGTCGGTGCAGCAGCAGCCCCTTCTTGATAGTCCCCACCGGGCCGTCGACAAGGAAGGTCTCGTGGATGGTGCTGTCCGGGTCGACACTCACCTTGCCGTTTCGGAACAGCCGCAGAATGCGGTTGTGCAGCACTCGCGGATGGGCGTAGCCGTAGCTGGCGAGCCAGTCGCGACGGCGGATCTCCCAGCCATTGATGGCCGGCGCCGGGTCGGTTGCTATGGCGACTATCGATTCCCTGAGTTCGCGGTCGACTCGCTCGTCTGCGTCCACCATCAGGCACCAGTCCGCGGTCGCCTGTCGAAGAGCGAACTCCTTCTGCGGTGCAAAGCCCTGCCACGCATGATGCAGAAGACGGATCGGATAGCCGTCGGCGCGGTATTTCTCGATGATCTCCAGCGTGCCGTCGGTCGACCCGGAGTCGACGATCACGATCTCGGCACAGAATTCGAGGCTGTCTAGACACTCGCCGATCAAATCCTGCTCGTTCTGGCAGACGATGACAGCCGAGACCGGGGCTTTCGTACCAGGCATTTGCCCTGCAACTGGTGGAGACAAGCCTATTTGCTTTCTTGATCGGATATCGGGAACGCGACGATCCCCTCGTCCTTCACCTGGCGGATGGTCAGCGCGGTGCGAACCGTGTCGACGTTGGGCGAGGAGGTCAACTCCTCGATGACGAATGTCTGGAATGTGGTCAGGTCGCTGGCAACGCAATGCAGCAGGAAGTCCGATTCCCCCGAGACCATCCAGGCCGACCGAACGATCGGCCAGGTCCGCGTCAGTTCGGCGAAGACGCGCAGTTCGGCTTCCGACTGGTGGTGCAGGCCGATGAGGCAGAAGGCGACGACGTCGAGGCCGAGCATCGGGGCGTTGATCATGGCGCGGTAGCCGCGAATGATGCCGGCCTCCTCGAGCCGCTTTACCCGCCTGAGGCACGGAGGTGCAGATATGCCGACGCGGCTCGAAAGCTCGACATTGGTGATGCGGCCTTGCTGCTGCAGCTCGCGCAGGATCTTCCAGTCGATGGAATCGAGATCAGCCTTGATCGGCATGGCGATGTTCGGGGCCCCTGCACGAGAATCTTTGGATGGGTGTAATTATCCTACTTTGGCCGGACCGCCAGCGATTGTTTTGGCGGCATTGCCATCGAAAGCTTTCCGGGGAGACTGGCAGCCGGTGCTTGCTGACCCGGCAAGCAACACCTAAATTGGAGGCGAATTCGAATTTCTGCGCGAGCGTGCCGGTCACGCATCGCCAGCTTGAGGCGTTTGCACATGACCGCGAAACACGCACCTGTCCTGATCGTCGGTTCCGGCCCGGCGGGCTACACGGCCGCAGTCTATGCCGCGCGCGCCATGCTGAAGCCCGTGCTGGTGGCTGGGATGCAGCAGGGCGGCCAGTTGATGATCACCACCGAGGTCGAGAACTACCCCGGCTTTGCCGACCCGATCCAGGGCCCCTGGCTCATGGAGCAGATGCTCAAGCAGGCCGAGCATGTCGGGACGGAAATCATCAATGACCTGATCACCGCGGTCGATCTCGACGTGCGGCCGTTCCGGCTGAAGAGCGATTCGGGCACGGAATACACCTGCGATGCGTTGATCATCGCCACCGGCGCCCAGGCCAAGTGGCTCGGCATTCCGAGCGAGCAGGTCTACCAGGGGTTCGGCGTTTCGGCCTGCGCGACCTGCGATGGCTTCTTCTACCGCAACAAGGACGTGGCGGTCATCGGCGGCGGCAATTCGGCCGTCGAGGAGGCGCTTTACCTGTCCAACATTGCGAAGAGTGTCACCGTCATCCACCGTCGCGACGAGTTCCGCGCCGAACGCATCCTGCAGGAGCGCCTGTTCCAGAAGGAAAACATTTCGGTCATCTGGGACACGGCAGTCGACGAGATCACCGGCACGCCCGGCAAGCCGCCGATGCCGCCTTCCGCCAGCGGCCTGGTACTGCGCAACACGCGTACCGGCACGGTGTCCAACCTGCCGATCGACGGGGTCTTCGTGGCGATCGGCCATGCGCCGGCGGTCGAGCTTTTCGTCGGCAAGCTGAAGCAGAAGCCCAATGGCTATCTCTGGACCGCGCCCGACTCGACGGCCACCGACGTGCCCGGCGTGTTCGCGGCTGGCGACGTGACCGACGACATCTATCGACAGGCCGTTACGGCGGCCGGCCTCGGCTGCATGGCGGCACTGGAGGCGGAAAAGTACCTGGCCGGCATCGAAGCGCACCGCGAAGCCGCCGAATAGGCCGAAGACCGGCACTTAATGCCGGCTGACCGAGGGGAAGTAATGGGTCTGGACTGGGACAAGCTCCGCGTGTTTCACGCCGCGGCTGAGGCTGGGTCGTTTACCCATGCCGCAGAGACGCTGCGCCTGTCGCAATCGGCGATATCGCGCCAGGTGAGCGCCCTCGAACATGATGTCGGCGTCGCGCTGTTTCATCGCCATGCGCGCGGCCTTGTGCTGACCGAACAGGGCGAGATGCTGTTCCGCACCGCCCATGACGTGCTGATGCAGCTCGAGGCGATCAAGACGCGCCTGACGGAGGCGAAGGACAGGCCCTCTGGCATCCTTCGGGTGACCACGACCGTCGGTCTCGGAGCAGGCTGGCTGACCGAACGGGTCCCGGAATTCATCGAGCTCTATCCTGAGGTCAATCTGCAACTGATCCTCGCCAACGAGGAACTCGACCTGATGATGCGCCAGGCCGATTGCGCCATCAGGCTGCGCCAGCCGCAGCAGCCGGACCTTATCCAGCGCCGGCTGTTCACCGTGCATTTCCACCTTTACGCCTCGCCTTCCTACGTCAACAAGCACGGCAAGCCGTCGTCGATCGCGGAACTGAAGGACCATCGGATCGTCACCTTCGGCGAGCCCGTGCCGGCGCATCTGAGCGAATTGAACTGGCTGGAGACGGTCGGCGACTTCGAGGGAGGCAAGCGCATCTCGACGCTTCAGATCAACGACATCCTGTCGATCAAGCGCGCCGTGCAGCGCGGCGCCGGCATCGCCATGCTGCCGGACTACATCATCGACAAGGATGCCGGGCTGGTGCAGCTGCTGCCCGAGACCGAGGTGCCGTCATTCGACACCTATTTCGCCTATCCCGATGCCATGAAGAACCAGGCGAAACTGCACGCCTTCCGCGACTTCATCATCGCCAAGGCCCGCAGCTGGTCGTTCTGAGGAGAACCGCTGGCTTGCTCGCAGGCTCGGCGGGACGTCGATCAGTCGAGCGTCCACTGGTCCAATGTCTTTACCAGTTGTGCTGGACCACAGCCCGCAGGTTTCTGCATGGGAGCCCTGCAACAAAGCTGCTTGTTTGTTAGGCAAGGTTCGCTCATATATTGAACATCTCCTGAGCGCGTTCTCCTCCCATTAGCGCTCTTGAGTGTTCCCCTCTGGAGGTTTAGCCCTAACGGGCACTTCCAATCAAACTATAGCCGGATCCCATAGATCCGGCTTTTTTTGTTTTTGGGACATCTGGAAGGCCGTCCGTTCTCCTTGCCGCATCGCGCGATAAGCTTCGACCGGAACGTCGAGCCTGGTATCGGTTCGTCCGTTCGGGTCTGCGCAATTTGTGGGCAGAAGCATGGAGTGCCTACGAAGCGGGCAGCCGGGAAGCCGAATCCGTTTACATATAGAGCTTGGCCGCGTCCATGCCGGCGTAGAGGCCGGCGACCTCCTCGGCATAGCCGTTGAACAATAGGGTCGGCACGCGCTCGCCCGTATGCAGGACGCGCTCGCTCGCCTGACTCCAGCGCGGATGCGGAACCTCCGGGTTCACATTTGCCCAGAAGCCGTATTCGCTGGGCTGGATCGCCTCCCACAGCCCGACCGGCTGCTCTTCCACGAACGAGATCCGGCGGATCGACTTGATCGACTTGAAACCGTATTTCCATGGCAGGTGAAGCCTCAGCGGCGCGCCGTGCTGCTTGGCGATCGGCTTGTCGTAGGCACCGGTTGCGATGAAGGAGAGGTCGTTTGCCGCTTCCGCCATCGTGACGCCCTCGACATAGGGCCACGGGTAGAGAAAGCTGTTCTGGCCGGGCGCCATCGCTGGGTCGAGGAAGGTTTCGAAGCGGACGAACTTCGCCGAGCCGAGCGGCTTGGCCAGAGCCACCAGCGATTTCAGCGGAAAGCCCGCCCACGGGATGGTCATAGACCAGGCCTCGACGCAGCGGTGCCTGTAGAGCCGGGTCTCCAGGGGAATCTTGCGCACCAGATCGTCGAAGGCGAGCGTCATCGGCTGCTCGACCAGGCCGTCTATGGCTATTTCCCAAGGCCGCACAACCAGTTGCTGCGCCGCCGCGGCGATTTCCTTTTGCGTGCCGTATTCGTAGAAATTATTGTAGTTGGCGTTGAACTCCTCGGGCGTCAGATCGCGGTCGAGCGTGTAGCGGTCGTTCTTCGGGGCCGGGTAAAGGTCGGCGGTGGGATCGGCTTCCTGCGCCCGTGCGGGGCCGGGCAGGGCGGCGAGCGCGGTTGCCGACGCCATGGTAATGCCCATCGCCTGCAGGAGGCTGCGGCGGTTGAGATAAGCGGCCTCGGGCGTCGCCAGGGATTCGGCGATCGTCCATGAGGGGCGGCGGTGGATGGCAACCATGTCGATCACTCCTTAGGAACGGCTGGCGGCAATGTCCATTGCCGCGCAGGCGAGAGCAACTCACCTCTGATCACCTTCGCGTGGCGGGCCGCCGATGTTACAGCGGGCCGCGTATTTTTGCCTAGGCGGCCTTGCCGCTTTCGTTCAACACCGCGTCGGCCAGCCGGCCGGAGAGCTCGGCCATATGGTCGAAACTCGCCCGGTAGCTCGCTGCTCCCGCCGTCGCGGAGCGCAGCTCGATGATCAGGTCGCCGATCTCCGACTGCGGCATGGTCGCCTCGACCACATCCCATCCCGGCCAGCCGGGGCGGGCGTCGTAGCCGAGGATCTGGCCGCGCCGCTGTGGCACCAGCGCCGTCACTTTGGCCGTAGCGTCGGACGGCGTCGCGATCTCGACCTTCATCACCGGTTCGAGCAGGATCGGCGAGCATTGCGCCATCCCCTCCTTCATGCCGAGCCTTGCAGCCATCTGGAAAGCCATGTCCGACGAATCGACCGAATGGTAGGAGCCGTCGGAGAGGTTGACCGCGACATCGACGACCGGGAAGCCGAGCGGCCCGGATTTCAGGAAGTCGCGCACGCCGGTCTCGACCGACTGGATGTATTGCTTCGGCACCACGCCGCCGGTGATGGTGTCTGTGAACTCGAAGCCAGAGCCGCGCGGCAGCGGCTTGATGTCGAGCACGACGTCGCCGAACTGGCCATGGCCGCCCGACTGCTTCTTGTGGCGGCCGCGCTGGGTCGCCGCTTTACGGATGGTTTCGCGGTAGGGCACGGCCGGCGGCCGCACCTCGACCGAAATCTGGTTCTTGCCCTCCAGGCGCTCGACGGTGACGCGCAGATGCATCTCGCCATGCCCCGACAGCACGGTCTCGCCGGAGTCCTGGTTGTGGTGCAGCGTCAGCGATGGGTCCTCCTCGGCCAGACGCTGGATGGCCGCCGACATCTTGACCTCGTCCTTGCGTTCGCGCGAACGCAGCGAGAAGGCATAGACCGGCTGCGGCGGCTCGAGCGATACCAGCGGCGGCATGCCGCCCTTGGCCGAGGTGAGCGTCTGCCCGGTTGCCACAGCGTCGAGCTTGCCGAGCGCCACCGTGTCGCCGGCGGCTGCCGAGGCGACCTTCGACTGGTCCTTGCCGAGCATCCGGTAGATCCCGGAAACTTTCGCCGTCTCGCCGTTGGAGAGCCAAAGCTCGGAACCGTCCGCGACTGTGCCGGACAGGATGCGCGAGACCGAGAGCTTGCCCCCATGCGCCGTGTGGATGGTCTTCATCACCTGTGCCACCACGGTGTTGCTGTCGGCGAGGCCGAGGCGCTTGCGCGTCATGGCGGCGTCCGGCGCGTCGTGGCGGATGGCCTTGAGCAGGCGCAGCACGCCATTGCCCTTCTCGGCGGTGCCGATCATCACGGGGATGACCGAGCCGTCGCGAAGATCGGCCGCAAGATCGTCGAACACTTCGTCGCGCGGCGGTTCCTGCTCCTCGAGCAGCTGTTCCATGAGCAGGTCGTCGTGGTCGGCCAGTGTTTCGAGCATCGAGAAGCGGGCCTCGATCTCGCGCGCCTTGTCATCGCCCGGAATCTCGGCGATCTCGCTCTCGGCGAATTCGCGCCAGATATAGGCGCGCTCGAGCGCCAGGTCGATCGAGCCGACGGTCTGGCCGTCCTTGCGCAACGGGATCTGGCGCAATAGCAGCGGCGCAACGCTCGCCGGCTGCAGCATCTTCAGCGTATCGCGCACGCCGGCCGCCGTCTTGTCGATCTTGTTGAGGAAAAGGATGCGCGGCACGCCGAGATCATCGAGCTTGCGCATGATGAGCTGGAGGGCGGGGATCTTCTTCTCGTCGGCCTCCGCGACCACGACCGCGATGTCGCAGGCCGCGAGCACGGGCTCGGCTTCGAAGGCGAATTCGACCGAGCCGGGGCAATCGATGAAGGTCAGGCTGTCACCCATGAAGTCGATGCTGGCGACCGATGCCTCGACGCTCATGCCATGCGCCTTGGCCTCCGGCGAATGGTCGGAGACGGTGTTGCCGGATGAAACTGGATTTTGTCGGGGAATGGTGCCCGTTCGGGCGAGAATGGCTTCAAGAAGTGTCGTCTTGCCGCTTGCGAAGGGACCGACAATGGCAATGCATTTCGGCCCCGTGCATCTTCCTCCGGCGCGGTTTCCCATGATGGCAGACCTCCACTCTAGGCGTTTCCCAGGGAGCGGCGGCCGGCACTCTGGCCGTCGCGCGGCAGGTTTGTTTTCCCCTGCCTTGCCCGCATCGTCCCATGGGATTGACGGCAGGGCAAGAAAAATAGGTGACTGCCCGCGCCGGCTGTCGGACAAGGGCATCGGCTACAACTTCATGAGGAAACCGATATGAACGTCATCCCCTGCGGCAGCGTCGCTACCATCGCAGCACCTGAAAAATACTTCACGGGCCGGGTGCTGCAGACGCCGATCATCGAGAACGACGAACCCTCGCGCCTTCGCGCGGTGATGGTTGGCTTCGAACCCGGCGCGCGAACCGCCTGGCACACCCATCCGCTCGGCCAGACGCTTTATGTGGTTTCCGGCGCCGGAAGGGCGCAGAGCTGGGGCCTGCCGATCGTCGAGCTCAAGGCCGGCGACGTCGTTTCCTTCGCCCCCGGTGAAAAGCACTGGCATGGCGCGGGTCCAACGACCGCGATGGCGCATATCGCGATGCACGAGGCGCTGAAGGGCGTCCATGTCGACTGGATGGAGAAGGTCGACGACGAGCAGTTCGGGGCGTGACGGGCCTCTTCCGGCGATCCGGCTCCCGGCGCGGGGCTAGCTGAAAAGCCGCGCCAGGACCCGACGTGCCACGACGGTCGAGCTGATCTGTTTGACCGCCGCGCCGAATACGCCGGAATAGACATTGCGGATCATGGCGTTCCGGGCGCCGACACTTTCGTGCATTTCGACCGCGAAATCGGTGTCGGAGCGCCGCACGATCTCGCCTTCGAAAAGCGAGGGACCGATGCTGACCGAAAGCTTGGCGCCGACAGGGGCATCGATCTTTCCGAGAAGCCGCATTCCGCCGACCGACACGTCGGCGGTCATGTAGACCCGCGAGAGGTTTCCGAGGGTCACAGTGACGGCCTGCGCGCCTCTCAAGCGGTCCGTTTTGCGCTTGCGCGGGCGCTCGACGCAGACGGCGATGGCCGAGAGCAGGATCGCCATGTTGTACCACGACCAGTAGAGCGCGACGGCGCTGGAGTCCTGGAAGGAATTGTTGCCGCCGAAATGCATGACGACACCGAGGATTGTGAGCACCAGCAGCACGGCGAACCATGACATCATGCGCCATTGGATGACCGTCTTGCTGCGGTCGCCGCCTTTCGCCGTCACCTCGAATTTCTGGCCCTTCGGGCGGAACAGGCCGACGCCGACCGCGGTCAGGATCTCGCGCGCCGCCAGCAACTGGGACAGGTCGGTCATGACAGGCAGGACACGCTGGTTCGACAGCCAGGCCATAACCATGATCTGCGCGATGTAATAGGGCAGGAAATGGGCGAGGCCGTCGGCGGTGTCGATGTTGACCGCGTGAATATCGAACAGCAGATAGAGGATCGGGATCAGCAGGCCGGTGACGCGGAACAAGTAGGCCGCCGACCAGTAGAGCGTCGTCTCGGTGAGCGCGAAGCGGTCGACCCACTGCAGCCCGTTGTTGAGCTTGAACGGGCCGTCGGGGCCGCGGACGATCTGTATGAAGCCGAGGCACCAGCGGCTGCGCTGGGTGATGTATTCGCGCAGGCCCTCCGGCGCGAGGCCCAGCGACAATTGTTCGTTCAGATAGACCGTGCGGAAGCCGTGCCGCTTCAGCCTGAGTGTCAGCAGGTAGTCTTCCGTCACGGATTCGGTCGGAAAACCGCCGCCGGCCGCATCGAGCGCCTGCTTGCGGATGACCGATGAAGTGCCGCAGCAGAATGCGGTGCCCCAGGCGTCCTTGGCCGGCATCAGCACTTCGAAAAAGTACCGCTGCTCGTCCGGCCAAGCATCCGATGCCTGCAGATTGGCCTGGATCGGGTCCGGGTTGATGAAGTGCTGCGGCGTCTGGACGATACCGACATCTTCCTCGCGAAACAAAGTCAGCGCGCGCGACAGGAATTCGGGCGCGGTTACGAAATCCGCGTCGAGGATCGAGATGAACTCCGGCGGATCGACCAGCGCCGACACGTGGCGGATGGCGTGGTTGATGTTGCCCGCCTTGGCATGTTCGTTGTCCGGCCGGGCCAGGTAGCGGCATCCATGCGCCGCGGCCAGCTCGGCGAGCCACGGCCTGTCGCCGTCGTCGAGTACCCACACCCGGTAGTTCGGATAGGTCATGCCCGTGGCGCCGAGCATCGTGCGCTCCAGAATGTCGCGGCCTTCGTTGAAGGTGCAGATGAACACGTCGACAAGCGGCATCTTCGCGTGGCTGAACAGCCATCCGGTGTTGGCCTCGACGTCCTTGGTGCGCTGCCGCGTTCGGGTCAGCGTCACATAGGAGATGACGGAGCCCAGAACGGCGGCGCATTCGATGGCAAAGAACAGGCAACCGGCCACAAAGTCGACCGGCGTATCCAGTGACGGAATGGTCACGGTGGCCCGCCAGTAAAGATAGCGTGCGGTCAGCGCCAGCACGATGGCGACCGGCAGCAGGCGCCAGTCGGAGTCGCGTTTGAGCCAGGGCATGACAAGCAGCAGCGCGCCGCCGACCAGCAATCCGGGCACGAACCCTTCGACCAGTACCGAGATGATGGGATTCATGACCTACCGTACCGTCACGCGGTCGGCTTCTCGAAGACCACGCGACCGGTGCGGCCAACCGCACATGACCCGGACTTGGAAGCGCCGTCGACCGCTACGGCGACCCGGTAGGACTCCTTCGTCAGGGCCGATGGCATGATGGCGAAGTTGGAGGACGCAGGCGAAACGCCTGTGAGCTGCACTATGCGACCGGCAAGGGCAGCGCCCCCTTCGCTGAAGGTGAAACTGGCAGGCATGCCCAGCGTCAAGCCATTGTAGACCGACTCGCTGACGGCCGCGGTCACGACCGTCTTGCTGCAATCGAGCAGCCGGGCGAGATCCTGGCCTTCAATGACCTGTTCGCCTGGCGCGGTAAGCATTTCCCAGAGCTGCCCGTTGACTGGCGCGACGAGCTGCGCCTTGCTGGCGACGGCGAATGCCTCCTCTGCACGCTGCAGCGCCGCTTGCGCGCTGGCGATGCGTTGCTCCTGCAGGCCGATTTCGCCATCGAGCACGGCGATCGTCTGGTTGACCTCGTCGAGCCGGTGTGCCGATTGCGGCTCGTCGTTGTAGCTGTCACCGAAGAAGTGTCCGGCGCGCAGCGCATTGGCCTCGACGGCGAGTGCTGCAATCTGCGCGCGCGCCTCGTCGGCTCCGGCCTGCGCCACTGTCATGTCGCGCCTTGTGTCGTCTTCCGTGGCATTCGACAGGTAGCCCTGGCCAGACAGCTTGGCGTGGCGCTCGAGGCTGGCGCTGGCACGTTCTTCAACCGCCAATGCGGAGGCGAGCCTCGCTTCGGCTTCGTTGGTCTGCGCTTCGATCAGGCGGACGCGGTTGCTGCGAAACGCAGCAATGCGCGCCTGCAGATCGCCCTGCAGGCTCTTCTGGCCTTCCAGCCGGATGTCGAGTGCACTGCGGTCGTCCTTGGCCTGCTGCAACCTGTCGATCGCCGCGTTGATCGCACTGCGGTCGATGCGGGCGTTCTCGATGGACAGCAGCGACTTGCCGGGCGACACAGCATCGCCGACCTGCAGCACGCCTGGGCCACCGGCGACAATGCCGTTGATCGGCGAGCGAACGGTGACCAGCCTCGCATTGACCACTGCCTCGACGCTCGACACCTGAAACAGGCGCTGCGCGGGCATCCAGCCGACGGCAGCGACGAGAGCCAGGCCAAGCGCGCTCTTTATGAGGCGCGATTTCACATGGGATGGAGGCACACTGGCCGAGGAAACTGGCGCGACCGGGTCGTTGGCGGCATCCGTTTCCGCAAAACGGGTGTCTCCGAAGCGGTCCAACAGCAACGACTGCAGTGCCGAGGCATCCTGTCGCGACAACTCGCCTGGCGCCCGCAGCAATGTCTGGGGATACAAGGCCGCAGATTCCGTCGAGGAATCGTCAGGCCCCGAGGTGTCAGCGCTTGCGAGAACTCGAGCAGCCCTGGATCTGTTCATCTAATATTCCGCCTTGGGGCGGGTCCCTGTTTCCGGAGCCTCACCCCAACGGTCTGGTTATTGCCGATGTAAGTTTAAGGCTTCTATGCCAATTCGTACGGGGTTTGAGTTTCATTTGGTTAAACTTGCCGACGAACCGTTGAAGATGCCTAAGCATTCGTGAACACACGGCGTCCAAAAGAAAAACCCGGCGCGAGGCCGGGTTTTCTTGGTCGGATAAGGTGACCGGTTTCAGCTCAGCGAGGCGGTGAATCGCTGGATTCGCGTGCACGCCTCTTCGAGCAGATCTTCCGACGTGGCGTAGGAGATGCGGAAATTCGGACCGAGGCCGAAAGCCGTGCCGAACACCACTGCGACTCCCTCGGCCTCGAGCAACTCGCTGCAGAAGGTCTCGTCATTGTCGATCACCTTGCCCGCGGCGGTCTTCTTGCCGATCAGCTCGGCGCAGGACGGGTAGACGTAGAAGGCGCCTTCGGGCGACGGGCAGGTGATGCCGCGCGCCTGGTTCAGCATCGACACGACGAGGTCGCGCCGGTTCTGGAAGATCGTCTTGTTCCTCGCGATGAAGTCCTGCGGACCGTTCAGCGCCTCGACCGAGGCCCATTGCGCGATCGTGCAGGCGCCCGACGTCTGCTGCCCCTGGATCATGTCCATCGCCTTGATGAGCGGCAGCGCGCCGGCGGCATAACCTATGCGCCAGCCGGTCATGGCGTAGGCCTTCGAGACGCCGTTCATCGTCAGCGTCCGCTCGTAGAGCGCGGGCTCGACTTCGGCGATCGTCTTGAAGACAAAGTCGCCATAGGTCAGGTGCTCGTAAATGTCGTCTGTCAGCACCCAGACATGCGGATGCTTGACGAGCACGTCGGCCAGGGCCCGCAGTTCCGCCTCGGTGTAGGCGGCGCCCGATGGGTTGGACGGCGAATTCAGCATCAGCCACTTGGTCTTCGGCGTGATCGCCTTCTCAAGTGCCGCGGCAGTCAGCTTGAATCCGTTGTCGGTGCTCGTCGGTGCAAACACGGACGTGCCGCCACAGATCGCCACCATCTCCGGATAGCTGACCCAGTAGGGCGTCGGGATGATGACCTCGTCGCCGGGGTTGAGCGTCGCCATGAAGGCGTTGAAAAGAATCTGCTTTCCACCGGTGCCGACGATTGTCTGCTCGGGGCGGTAGTCGAGGTTGTTTTCGCGCTTGAACTTCTTCGCGATGGCCTCGCGCAGCGGTGCGATGCCGGATACCGGCGGATACTTGGTCTCGCCGCGCTTGATGGCTGCGATGGCCGCTTCCTTGATATTGTCGGGCGTATCGAAGTCGGGTTCGCCGGCGCCGAGGCCGATCACGTCGCGGCCGGCATTTTTCAGCTCGCGCGCCTTTTGCGTGACCGCGATCGTTGCGGAAGGCTTTACGCGTGAAAGGGCATCGGCAAGGAAGGCCATGACGGAAATCGCTCCGGTTGACAGGGTTTGAGGGTCGCGCATCTCATAGTCCGATCCTCCGCGAATGCGCAAGCTTTAGTACTGTGCTTCTCCTGATGGACTGCCCGCAGCAGGCATGTGTTAACGGATGGTAAAACCTTGCGTGGCATGAGTGACGGCTGAACTTCCATAGGGATTCGGAGTCACCCGGCCGTGTCGCGCAGCATTGGGCTTGCTCATATCGTCCGCCACGCAGATGGCACCTCGACCGGTGTCTGGGGTGCCCATACGCTCAAAAGCGCCTTCCAGCCGATATTCGCATTCGAGGACGGAAAGCTCGTCGTCGTCGCGTTCGAGGGGCTGATGCGCCCGTTCCGCGGCGACCAGGCGTGGACCCCGGCTGCCTTCCTGAACAGCGTCCCCGCCGCCGCGCGCCTCCATGTCGAGACGCTGACCCGCACGCTGCATCTTCTCAATGCCGCAGTCTGCCTGTCGCCGGATTCGACGATCTTCGTCAATTTCGATCCCTCGGTTTTCACCGAACACGCGGTCGCGGAAGCCGCTCTGCGCGACATGAGGCTGGTCCTGCACGAAGCCCTCATCGATCCGCGCCGGGTGGTATGCGAGGTGACGGAGCAGAAGTCGGGCTCGCAGGAGGCCCTGTACGATTTCGTCGCAACGCTGAAGCGCAATGGCTTCCGCATCGCGATCGACGACTACGGTGCCGAGGATTCGGACATGAGCCGCATCCAGGAACTACATCCCGACATCGTCAAGTTTGACGCGAAGTGGATCACCCGGCTGATGGAGTCCGGGCCAGGCTACGCGCTCTTGGCCACCATGGTATCGACCTTTGCCGAGCAGGGCATCCGTACCGTCTTCGAGGGCATCGAGGAAGGATGGCAACTCGAACTGGCCGAAAGGTCCGGTGCCTCGATGGTGCAGGGCTATGCGCTGGCGCGGCCAGAGCTGGCGCCAACCAGCTTCTCCGTGTTCCAGGCCGAGGGGCAGGAGACAAGGTCCGAGCATGCGAGGCCGGCGGCCGCTCGGCCTGAAGCGCACGACAAGGCGGCGGTCCGGCACGAGCGCCCGGCCAGGAAATTCGGACGCAGGCAGCCTTCATGAAGGCTGCGGCCGGCTGGTTCGGACGGGACGACCGTCTTTGCGTCGACGAAGTGGGCATCGAGTATGGCTCCTTCGAGCGAAGCCGGCTTCGCGCCACGTATCGACCGATCTTCGCGCGTTCCGGCGACCGGCTGGAACGCGTTGCACTGGAGGGCGGTACCGTTGCCGCGGTGGCTGGCGAGCCCGTTCGGCTGATCGACCTTCTGGTCGACCTGCCCGCGACGGAGCATGCAGCAATCGAACGGCTTCGGCTGGCTCTGCAACTACGAAACCTGGGCCACACCGACGGCGCGGAAGGCCAACTCCTGCTGGATCTGGAGCCCTTGGCCAACACCAGCCGCGCCAAGGTCCTGGCCGAACTCGATCTGGTCACGGGTGAAATCGGTCGGGCCGATATCGATGCGGCGCAGGTGGTCTGCATGCTGCCGGCATGCCTTGTCGAGACCTGGCCGGCAATCGCGGCGCATCTGCGGCGGCACGGCATCGGCATCGCGATGGGCGGATTCGGCACGGCCGACTGGTCGCAAGCCCTGTTTCACGACATCCGCCCTGACATCGTCCAGGTCGACGGCGAGTGGTTCGGCCAGGTCTGTCGCTTCGACGCGACGGTGCGACTGTTCGGCTCGCTGGTAGCGCGGCTTCAGGAGGAGGCGAGGGTGCTGGTGTCGGGCGTCGACACGCCTGAAATGCAGGGCGCTGCGCTGCGCGCGGGCGTTAATCTGCTGCAGGGCGGCCTGCTCGGCGGCCACGCTCTTGCCGGCGCAGATGCCGACGACCGGTCACTCGATGTCGAAGAACTGCTTCACCCGGACGACGGGGCGGTCGGGGCATTGCGCTGACGCATCAGTCTGGCTGATCGACCCTGCAACAAAACTCGCTGGAAGAGCGTCCGTGTCGCGGGCATCGTGCGAGGGGTTCAGGAGGCACGGCATGACCAAGATCTACGGAATGAGTGACAGCGGCAATTGCTACAAGCCGCGGCTGTTGATGGCGAAGCTTGGCAAGCCGTTCGAGCATGTCGAGGTCAGCTCGCACGACGGCAGCACGCGTTCGCCCGACTATCTCGCCAAGAACCCCAACGCCATGGTGCCGCTGCTCGAACTGGACGACGGCCGCCGGCTGGCCGAATCGAACGCCATCCTGCTTTATCTTGGAGAGGGCACCCGTTTCGTCCCGCAGGACGCCTACGAGCGCGGGCTTGCCTATCAGTGGCTGTTCTTCGAGCAGTACAGCCACGAACCCTATATCGCAGTGCGCCGTGCGCTACTGACCTTTCCCAACCGGAAGGCAGAGGCGACGGCCGACCGGCTGGCTGCGACGCTGGCGCGCGGCAACAAGGCGCTTGGCGTGATGGAAGGGCATCTGGCTGACAGCCCGTTCTTCGCCGGCGAGGCAATGAGCGTCGCCGATATCGCGCTCTATGCCTACACGCATGTGGCAGGCGAGGGTGGTTTCGAGCTCGGCCAGTATCCCGCGGTGCAGGCCTGGCTTCAAAGGGTTGAGGCCGATCCCGGCCATGTGCCGATTGGCTGGCTCCCCTGACTTGAGGCCGGCCGGAATCCGGACAACAAAAAGGCGGGGAAAAACCCCGCCTTCCGCTCCTCGGTAGCCTGACCGGAAACATTCTCTTCCGAAGCCTGCAGCTATCTGCTGTTCAGGGCACCCGGTACTGAATGCGACCGTCGCGCGCCAACCGGCGCGGCTGCCAGTACATCCGTGACTTGCCGCGCGCTCCCGCCCTTGGGCAGGGGGCGCGCGAAATTAAATCAGGCTGCCTTGGTCAGAGATCCAGCCGAAGACTTGCCGGTACGGCGGTCCTGCTCGATCTCGAAGTTGATCTTCTGGCCTTCGACCAGGTTCGACATGCCAGCGCGCTCGACAGCGGAGATGTGGACGAAAACGTCCTGACCGCCATCATCAGGCTGGATGAAGCCGAAGCCCTTGGTGGCGTTGAACCACTTAACGGTTCCAGTTGCCATGTGTGTATTCCTTCATATGCGACGTTGTGTGTGACGAAGCTACCTGCCTCGCCGTTCGTATCGAGATTTTGGAGATGGACGTCAGCAAACGCGAGAACCGCGGGCCTCTGGATCGATCGGCCGAAATATCAATGGATCGCATATAGGGGAATGCGAAGCGAAATACAATAGTCGGTGATCATTCGGTGAGCTTGACGCCGTTCATCGCGGCGACGGCGTCCGACAGCATGGGCACGAACTCATCGGCGCGTCCGGCCCCGGCAGCCAGCGCGAAGGAATTGCGCACCGCGGCTCCCAGCGGATTGGCCGTGCCGGAGGCGTTGGCGGCAGCCGACAGGTAGGTCAGGTCCTTCAGCGCGTTGGAGATCGAGAAGCGGTGTGCGTTGGGGTCGCGCTCGAGAACCCAGGTGAAAAACGTCCTGTAGAACGCGCAGTCCATCCGCCCGTCCCGGATCACGCTGTCGAATACCTGTGGCGTGAGCCCCGCCTTGGCGCCGAGAGCCAGCGCCTCGGAATAGATCGCAGCATAGCCCAGCGAGACGAAGTTGTTGAGCAGCTTCATCGTATGCCCGCTGCCGACCGGCCCGGTTCGCACGATCCGGCCTGCGAAGGTTTCAAGCACCGGACGCACGCGGTCGAAAAGGATGTCGTCGCCGCCGGCCATGACGTCGAGCGTGCCGGCCTCGGCGTCAGTCGGGGTGCGCGACAGAGGCGCGTCAACGAGGCTGATGCCTTGCGGCTTCAGCGCCTCGGCGAGGCGTACGGTGGATGAGGGGTCGGAGGTCGAGCAGTCGCAGATCACCAGTTCCTTGCCTGCCGAGGCGAGGCCGTCCGGCCCGTTGATGGTCGCCTCGACCTGCGGGCTGCCGGTGACGCACAGCACGACGATGTCGCTTTTCTCGGCAAGCTCGCGCAGGCTCTTGGCCTCGGCGGCGCCGCGTTGCTTGAGATCCTCCACCGGTTCGCGGTTTCGGTGCGCGATGATCGTGAGCGGAAAGCCCTTTTCGACCACGTTCTTTGCCATTCCATGGCCCATCAGTCCGACGCCGACGAAGCCTACACGATCCTTGGACATGAAAATTCCTCCATTACTGCCTACCGATCATAGGCGTTAGCATGCAGAGCGTCACGACCGACAGGCCCCATGCTGGACTTTATACCGGCAGGCGCCATGTCTAGCGTGACGGAAGGGGCGAGGGCTTGAGCCTCGCCAGACCCGGCCGGGATTACGGAGGCAACGATGAAGAGAACCGTCCTGATCGCCATGTGCCTGTCGCTGGTTTCGCTCCAGGCGCACGCGATATCACGCTACAATTCGACGTCCATGACCTGCAGCCAGGTCAAGGCAAGGCTGCAGAGCGAAGGCGCTGCAATCCTGCGCTGGCGCTCGAAAAGCAACCCGAGCCTGCCGCTCTATGGGCGCTTCGTTGCCAATGGCCGATATTGCGAGTCGGGGACGCGCGCGCAGACGTCTTACGTACCGACATCGGATCGGAAATCTTGCCCGGTGCTCGAATGCCGGTATTACGATCCGGAAGACGACGGCCCGATATTCCGCTTTCGTCGCTGACGCGACCTAGAAGCCGAATGCCTGTTGCGCAGGCGGCGGCGGGCCGATGCTGACACCTTCCAGCGCCAGCATCCGGGCCTTGGACGCGGCGCCGCCGGGTGCCGAGAATCCGCCGATTTTGCCGCCGGCTGCGAGGATGCGGTGGCAGGGAACGACGAGCGGCACAGGATTGGAGCCGAGTGCCGCGCCGGTTTCGCGCGCAAGGCCCGGATGGCCGGCGCGCGCCGCCAGTTCGCCATAGGTGACCGTCTCGCCGAAACGCAGCTTGCGGGCGGCCGCGTAGATGGCGACACGAAACGCGTCGATGCCGGCGAGATCGAGCGGCACGTCAGCGAAATCGGTGTTTTCACCGTTCGCATAGCTGCAGATGCCGCGCATGAGCTCTTCCAGCCATTCCGGCCTCACATGTGCGGTCCCGACCGGCATGGTGTCCGTGTCATGCCTGCTGAGCCGTCGCTCTACCGCCGCGCGGCTGGTGTCGGGCAGGCACAGCCGGCGCAGTCCCTGCCCGGTCCATGCAAGGCCGATGAAGCCGAGCGGCGTCTCGAGAATTTCCTGGCCGGTCCGGGAGGGGTTCATCGGCAAAAACTGTCGTCTGGCATGTACATAGCAAGAACAATATCGCATCATTCCGGACTATCCACCACCCGGTTCCTGCAGGGCGGCCAAGGCAATTGCCCCGGGCAGCCTGCTGGTGTAACAACGTCTTGGGCGGGACAACGAAATTCGAAATTGAGTGTACGTTGCCAGCAATCCGCAGACCATTACTGATCCTTCTGGCCCTTGGCTGCGCGCCTTTGTCCGGCTGCATGTCGAGCCGGCTGAGCTATGCCCTGCAGCCGACCGCGTCAGATTTTGCCTACGCCGCTGACGAATCCGTCGACCTTCCCGACACGGTGTCGGTGGTTCCGGCGTCCTACAATGGTCCGGCGCCTTCCGACGGCAGTTTCCAGGTTGCATCGCTGCCGCCTGGCATGGGCGATCTTGAGACCGACTTCGTCTATGCCTTGCCGGACTCGCCGCGTGGCGAGGTCGACCGGCTTATCGCCAAGTATGCTGACGAGTACGAAGTGCCCGAGGCGCTGGTGCGCCGCGTGGTCGAGCGCGAGAGCAACTTCAACCCGCGGGCGCGCAACCGCGTCTATTACGGTCTCATGCAGATCCGCCACGATACGGCGCGCGGCATGGGGTACAAGGGCAACGCCAACGGCCTGCTCGATGCCGAGACCAATCTGAAATACGCGGTCAAGTATCTGCGCGGCGCCTGGATAGTGGCCGACGGCGATCCAGACCTGGCCGTTCGCTATTATTCCCGCGGCTATTACTACGACGCCAAGCGCAAGGGCCTGCTCGACGAGACCGGCCTCGGCAAGGACCGCCGCCGCACCCGCGTCTGACATCGGCGCGGCGCGTTTTTCCAGACCAATCAGCCCGTTAACGATCTTGGCGCGAATTTTCGATGCCCTGCGCCGGGGCTGAGCGCGCCCGGAACCAACTCCCTGCCAGGTCGTTATCCGGCCAATCGACTATCGGCAACAATTTGGCACCGGGGCAGCCGTTCCGGGCGGGGAGAAACCATGCTCAAGAATATCGTCCTCAAGCCAACGATCGCGGCGGGCCTGATCTGCTCTACTGCTGGGCTTGCCTCGGCGGCGCCGCTCGTTCTCCCTGAATTCGCGCCGATTCCCATGGCTCGATCGGCCGCCCTTGCCGAACTGCAGGAGGCCTCCATCCCGCATCGCGAGGTGGTGCAGATCGCAACCATCGCGCAGGCCATTCCGGAAGAGCGGCTTGAAGTCCGCGTCGTTGGAACCCGCTTCTTGCCCCCGGTCGACGAAAGCCTGGCGCTGAACGCTCCGGGCAGCCAGGCGACGGGGCTGGTCTCTTCCATCGAGGCGGCCTCTGTGTGGGTTCTCAAGACCGCATCGGCTGGCATGTTCAGCGAAGCCGTGGCGGCGCCGGACCAAACGATAGCTTCCCTCGAATCGGAATAACAACCGTTCATTCAGGAAACTCTTGGAGGTTGATTTCATGTCTCCAAGGTTTCGACCGGCGTGACTTAGCCGAAAGATTTTTTGACAAAAGTGTCAAGCGCCGTGACGCAAGGTTAATGCCTCGCGTCTGGCGCGATTATCCCTCGGGTTAACGGAAACGACAGGTTTTCGACCATTTATTGGATTTGGCGCGGCAGAACTACTTGGCCGCCGGAAATCCAAGCGGGGGCGCAGTGCGACTTTCCAGAACCTTCATGCCGGTTTGGGCGGCAATCCTCTTCATCGCATGCCTTTCAGGCGCGACCGCAGCCGAATGGCGCGTCGCCAAGGTGAGCGGTGACGTCTTTATCCAGCAGGGGGCTGTGCATCTCGCTTCGTTGTCGAACGGCGTTTCGCTCGGCGCTGGCGCGGTCGTCGTCACGCAAGGCAACGGACGGGCCCAGCTTGTGCGCGGCCAGCAGACGATGATCGTTTCGCCGAATTCCGTCGTCACATTGCCTGCCGACCGCGGACGGGTGACGACCATCCTGCAGACAGTTGGACAGGTCGAATTTCACGTGGACAGCAGGCAGGTCCAGCATTTCACCGTCGAAACGCCCTACCTTGCTGCCGCCGTCAAAGGCACCCGCTTCGTGGTCAACGTGCGCCGAGGCAGGGCCAGCGTCGGCGTCTATCGGGGCCGGGTCGAGGTTACGAACCTGAAGTCGGGCGACCGGGCCGATGTGCTGCCCGGACAACGCGGCGCAGTCGGGGCCCGGAAGGGTATCTCGATCAGGGGCAAAGGCGACATACAGGCGGTCAGGCCAGGGCTCGCCCGTGCAGCCATGGTTGCGGCCGCGACCGCCAAGGACGTCCTTGCCTCCCTGTCCCAGGGGGCTGTGGCAAGTGCCGGCAAGAGCGCTGCGGCGCAGGGCAAGGCCAACGGAAAGTCGGGAAACAATGGCAAGGGCAACGGTAATGGTAATGGTCATGGCGGCGGCAATGGCAGCGGTAACGGCAATGGCGGCGGCAATGGCAACGGTAACGGCCGGAACTGACCATGCCGCCTGACGCCCCGCTTTGATGAACACTTGGACCGGCTCCGCGGGGCGCCCGAACTTGGCGGTTCGGCCATCCGACCGGGCGTCATTCCCAAACGGAACCTTCCACCTTTCGTTAAAATCATCCACGGCAGCTTTCCGGAATAAAAGGGATTTTCGCTTACTGCTCGCTTCACGATTCCTTCGTTGACGGGTGGGTGGTCCAATGATCATGCGATCGATTTCTCTGCTGTCGCTTTGCGCGGCGCTGCTGCTGCTAGGCTTCGTCTCGGTGGTGCAGGCGGCGGATTGGCGCGTCGCACAGACAAGCGGCCGCGTGTTCCTGCAGCATCGCGGCGTTCAACTGGCCTCGCTGGCCAAAGGCGGCCTGCTGAAGAGCGGCTCGGTCGTGGTCACCGATCGAAACGGCCGCGCAAAGCTGGTCCGTGGCGACCAGACGATGATTGTTTCGCCCAATTCGATGGTGACGCTGCCTGGGGGCAGGGGCGGTTCGACCAAGATCATCGAGGGCGTCGGCCTTGTCGAATATGACGTCGATCACCGCAAGGTACGGCACTTCTCCGTGGAGACGCCGTTCCTCGCCGCCGTCGTCAAGGGCACCCGCTTCAAGGTCAAGGTCTCCAAGAGCGGCGCCAGCGTTGCCGTGCTGAGGGGCATGGTCGAGGTGACCAACCTCCGGTCTGGCGAGCGCGCCAACATCCTCGCCGGCCAGATGGCCTTTGTGAATTCCTCCAAGGGCATAACCATCAGGGGCAAGGGCAACATCCAGAAAGTCATACCCGGGCCGGTGCGCGAGGCACTCGTCGCGCCGCCGACCGGCAACAGCATCGACGCGGCAATTGGCGGCATCTCGGCAAGCGTTGGCACGAGCGGCGTGTCCGCCGGCGTCGGCGGTGTGTCGGCAAGCGTCGGGGTTGGCGGCGTGTCTGCCAGTGTCGGTAGCGGCGTGTCCGCCGGCGTGGGCACCGGCGGGGTTTCCGCAAGTGTCGGCAGCGGCGTGTCGGCTGGCGTTGGAAGCGGCGGCGTTTCTGTCGGCGTCGGTGGCGTTTCAGTCGGCCTCGGGGGCGGCGGTGTATCGGTCGGCGGCCTGGGGGGGCGGCGGTAGAATTTTGGGGAACGCGGCCTTCGGGCCGCGCTGGCGGGGACTTGAATGCCGAAACGGGCGATCGCACTGGTTATGGTCGGTCTGCTTGTGCTCTGGGCCCAGGGCGCAGGCTGGCTGAAGCCGCTCGACGACCGTCTTGGCGACTGGCGCATGGCCAGTCTCGAGCGCGAGCCGACCGGCGGGATCGTGCTGGTCGACATCGACGCAAAGAGCATTTCGGGCCTTGGCCGCTGGCCCTGGCCGCGCAGGATCCACGCTGACCTCATCGACAGGCTGAGCGCCGCCGGCGCTAGCGAGATCGCCTTCGACGTCGATTTCAGCGCACCATCGACGCCTGGCGAGGACGAAGCGCTGCAAGCCGCGCTCGAGCGCGCGGGCGGCTCGGTCATTCTCGTCGCCTTCGACCAGCGCGCCAGCGCGACGGCAGGCGGCTCTTCGTTGCACAACAACCGGCCGATCGCGCGCTTTGCCGATAACGCCTGGCTCGCGGGCGTGAACGTGCTTCCGGACGTTGATGGCCGGATCCGGTCGCTGGATTATGCCCTGCAGGACCCGACGGGCGCATTGCCGTCGCTTGCCGCCATGCTTGCCGGCGGTGCGGCGGACCGGACCAAGTCCTTTCGCGTCGACTTCGGCATAAGGGCGGACCGCATCGACCGCATCTCGGTGCTCGACCTGCTTTCCGGCCGCGTCGAGGATAGCCGCATCGCCGGCAAGAAGATCATCGTCGGCGCCGAGGCGATCGAGTTGCGCGACATATTCCACGTGCCGGTGCACGGTTTCGTCTCGGGATCGATGGTGCATGCATTGGGCGCCGAGAGCATCCTGCAGGGGCGGGCGCTCACCCGCACGGGATCGGTTTCGAGCATTCTGGGTCTGCTGCTCACGCTTCTCGCGGGCGTCCATTTCAGCCGCCGGTTGGGCTGGAAGGGCCTGCTGGCCCTGCTTGCCGGCAGCGCGCTGGCAATCGAACTTGCAGCCGTCGCGGTCCAGCGCCTGGCGCCGCTGGAAATCGCAACCGGGTCATGGCTGCTGGCGCTGGCCGGAATGATGCTGGTGACGCTGGTCAGCGAGATCGACTTCCGCCGCATCATCATTGCCATCTACCGCAACCGCGAAGCCAATGTGCAGACCATCCTGAACCGCGTCATCGCCGACAATTTCGCCGGCGTTCTGGTGGTCGACGGCGAGGGCGCCATCGTGGCGGCCAGCGAGGCCGCCAATGCGATCCTCGCAGCGGAAGAGGGGCTGACCGGCCGGCGCCTCGCCGACGTGCTGCCCACCGAACTCCATGCCGCCTTCATCGAAGCCGCTGCCGCCGGGCAGGAGAAGCGATCCGAGCCCTTCGAGGTCGAGGTGACGATGCCGAGCGGCCGGCGCACCTTCGAACTCGTGGTGACGCACTCCTGGCTGAGCGGCGGGCTCGACGAGGAGGGCCATGAACGTCCCGATGCGCTGGTCACCTGCCTGACCTTCGTCGACACGACCGAGCGCAAGCAGGCTGCCGACCGCATCGCCTACCTCGCCCGCTTCGACCCGATGACCGGCCTTGCCAACCGCAACCAGTTTCTCGAGCGCGCCGCCTCGGCCCTTGCCGGCGCCGGGTACGGCGATCCGCAGACCGTGCTGTGCGTCGATCTCGACCGCTTCAAGTCGGTCAACGATACGCTCGGCCACAGTTTCGGCGACCAGCTGCTCTGTGCGGTGGCCAACCGGCTGGTCTCCATGGCGCCGGAAGGCAGCGTCGTGGCGCGGCTCGGCGGCACCGACTTCGCGATCCTGCTCGGCGGCGCCGACAGCGCCGGACATGCCGTGCAACTGGCGCAGGAACTGGCAAGCCCGTCGGCGCAGTCCTACCGCATCGGCGACCGCCGCGCCGTGGTGACGCTGAGCATCGGCATCGCCACCGCAACGCAGGGCGAGGCCGACGACGCGCCGGCGCTGCTGAAGCAGGCCGACACCGCCCTGCACCGGGCCAAGGAAGCCGGCGGCAACTGCCACGTCGTCTATGACGCGTCCATGGTTGCCGGCCTCGAAGGCCGCAGGCAGCTCGAGATCGACCTCTGGGACGCCTTCGAGAAGGGCGAGTTCGAGGTCTATTTCCAGCCACAGCTCAGCCTCGACGACGGCCGCGTTATCGGGGCGGAGGCGCTGATGCGCTGGAGCCACCCGGACCGCGGCTTCGTCTCGCCGGCCGAATTCGTGCCGGTGCTGGAATCGATCGGCCTGATGGAGGCGGCAGGCAGGCTGGTGCTCGAAGAGGCCTGCCGCGCCGCGATGGAATGGCCGGACGACATCCAGGTCGCCGTCAACGTCTCATCGGTCCAGTTCACCCGCGACGATCTTGCCGGGGCGGTCGCCGACGTGCTGCAGCGCACCGGTCTGCCGGGCGAACGCCTGGAGCTCGAGATCACCGAATCGCTGTTCCTCAACGAGAACCAGGCGGTGATGGCGACGATGGACAGGATCCGCGCCATGGGCGTGCACTTCTCGCTCGACGATTTCGGCACCGGCTACTCCGCGCTCGCCTATGTGCAGAAGTTCCCGATCGACAAGATCAAGATCGACCGCTCCTTCATCAAGGGCATCCCGCACGACCAGGGTTCGGTGGCCATCGTGCGCGCCGTGGCGGCGATGGCCGAGAGCCTCGACATGCGGCTGATCGCCGAGGGCATCGACCGCGAGGAGCACATTTCGATCCTGCGGCTGCTGGGCTGCCACGAGGGACAGGGCTTCCTGTTTTCCAGGCCGCTGCCGCGGGCCAAGTTCCGGGATTTCCTCGAGAAGCGGTCGCAGCAGCGCGCGGCTGACGTGGCGTAAACTAGACAGCGCCAATACTTGGACATGACAGTCTAGAACGAAGAACATCGGATAAAATCCGTATTCATGCAATTTGCAGGTGGCGCGATTACAACACCTTAACGTCTGGCGTGCTTTAACGCCGGCATGAGCAAGAAACCCGCCAAGACCAAATCCGCCCCCGCAGCCAAGCCCGCCGAGGACGGCGCGCCGGAAGCCGCGCCGAAGAAGCGCTCCAAGCTGAAGCTGGCGCTCGCCGCCCTCGTGCCGCTGCTGCTGGCCGGCGGCGGCTATGCCGGCTGGAGCTTCTTCATGGCGCCGGGTGCGGACGAAGCCCATGCCGAGGCGGCAGCAGAGGGCGAGGAAGGCCACGGCGAGGACGGCCACGGCGCGGCGGACATGATGAAGGTCTCCTCGGTCGAGACCGCGCTCAAGGCCGAGACCTCGGCCACCCACACCTACGCACTTTCCGTGCTGATCGCCGGTACCTGCGGCGCCTCGCGGACGCCGGCGCTGAAGGCGGCAAGCGACGCCGAGGCGGCGCAAGACGGCATGCTGGTCAGCCTGTCCTGGCAGGGTGCCGCGCGCCGCGCCATGGGCGTCACCGAAAAGGCCTGCAACTACATGGTGGGCGAGATCGAGGAAGCCGAGCTGAAGCTGGCGCCGGGCGCGGACGCCGCCAAGGGCGGCCATGGCGCACCGGCCAAGGACGACGGCGGCCACGCCAAGCCGGCGCACTAGCACCGTTCCGTCTCTTCCGCGGCCTCTCCGTCAAAGCATGCGCGACAGCAGCGGCTCCTCCATCGGCGGGGCAGGCCGGCGCGTCAATTGGTTCAGCGACTTTTCCGAGAAGAACAGCGCCTGCACGTCATGCGGGTCGGCGCGCAGCAGGAAATAGACCATCGCCATCATGATGGCGCGCGAGCGCGACGTCCGGCACTCGCCGGTTTCCGGCTCCAGCGCGTCGCCGGTCAGCATGGCGGACAGTTCGTGCGCCAGCGCCACGAGGCGGTCATAGGCTTCCATGCATTCATCGCTGAAGTCGATTTCGGGCTTTCTGATGCGCGGCATCGGGCTTCTCCTGTGCGGACATGGGGGATCGTTCCCGCGCTTCGATTTCGAAGCCGGGGCGTGGGAGGCGGCGCATGGCGGCGACGTCGATCTGATTTTGTATGTGACGCGCTGCCATGCGCCGCCGGCGTCTTACCCGTGCCCGTCCCGGCCCATGAGCATCCGATAGGCTGGATGCCAAGGGCGCTCGGTACGGCGCAGGGCCGGATCCGGCCCGCGCGACCACGCGGACAAGTCCGGCGCCACACTTGCCTGGATGGAGGTCGTGGCCACCCGTTCCCACCGGCAAGCTGCGGGGCAAAGTATGCGCTGGGTTTTGCGGGCGTGGATGAAATGGCGGGGCGGGAGAGCGGCCAAGGCCGGAAAAGGGCCGGTCCGGGACGAAAAGGAGCGGCGGCGGCGAAAAATCTGTCCACGCGGCCAGCGGCGCGCGGGACGCGCCGCCACTTGCTCGGCTAGTCTTGCCCCCGGACGCAGGAGGAGCAAGCCGTGAAGAAAGAGATCATCGAGGTGCCGGTGCTGTCGCCGATGATGCGGGAGCTCGGCGTGCCGTGCTCGTCGGTGACGCGGGCCAACGGTTTCGTCTTCGTCGCCGCGACGCCGCCGGTGGACATGGTGACGGGCAAGATCGTCAAGGGCGACATCGAGACCCAGACCGAGGCCTCGCTCAACGCGGTAAAACTCTGCCTGGCGGCGGCGGGCTGTTCGTTCGAGGACGTGGTGACCCTGCGCATCTACGCCGCCAATGTCGGCCACTACGACGCGATCAACCGCGTCTACAAGAAGCACTTCCCCGACAATTTCCCCTCGCGCAGCTTCGTGCCGGTGTCGGGCTGGTTCATGGAATTCGACATCGAGATCGAGTGCATGGCGGTGGGGTGAGGGGGATTGTCCCATCGCAGTCTGGCTTATTGTCCGCGCCCGTTCCACTCCGCTCTCGATACACTTGGCTT
Source organism: Alphaproteobacteria bacterium (assembly GCA_018823835.1). Taxonomy (GTDB): domain Bacteria; phylum Pseudomonadota; class Alphaproteobacteria; order Rhizobiales; family Rhizobiaceae; genus CAMYMG01. The sequence goes on from JAHJHT010000008.1 coordinate 68,631, forward strand.
TCGGGTGTTCGCCCCTCGGCCTGGCCTGTCCGGCTATGTGTTCGTCCAGCACGCACCGCCCGTAATGGCGGCAGCGGAAGCCTTAGACGCCGCCTCCCCGGGCGGCGAGGGCTACGTGTGGCCCACGCCGGAAGCGCAGCCTCCTCCCCACCTGACTACCGTCGCGACTGGCGTTCCACGGGAGGAGCAGGGGGACTATGCGGGAGGGGTGGGCGATGGGGATGAAATGAGGAGATCATTTCGCGGGATTCAATGAAATCAACGGTTTGGGGGAATTGTGTACCCCACGCCTAACCCCTTCGTTGTCTTCGGACTTGAACTAAGGGATACAGGCCGTGACGCCGATGACTGGCGCAGGCGTGTCGCCTGTCCTACACCCTTCTCGGTGCATCGCGGTCACGGCATGGATCCTAGGTCTGCGCCGCGTCGCTGCGCTCCTTGCTCCGCCCTAGGATGACGAAGCAGGGTACTTCTGGTCGTTACGCGTACCCCACCCGACTGCGATGGAGGCCAGCGCCATTCAGTCTTCTTGCTCGATATCCACGAACAATAGCTGCCGACCATGTCCTCGGCGAACTCGAACCGTCACGTCGTGATTCACCATGGGGCCGATTAGATCGTCAACCGCTTCACTGAGCCCACTTACACGCCTCGTCTCCCCATCTGCGACTGCGAGTTCGAGCCAATCCTTATCAAGATCAAGTGCCCGGAGGTTTCCCCTCAGGCCAAATTCTGTGTCGACTGGTTTGGCGTGCGCAGATAGCGGGCGCAAGGTGTTAGAGATGATTTTCCGCGACTCAGGCGAAAGAACCACAGGAGCTACGTCTTCACCCGCACCTCGAATTTCCATGGCAGAAAAGGTTTTGCCGGAAGGGGCCAAACTTCGAGTCATTTTCAAGAATGTTTCACGATAGTCCGCCTTGGTGACGACATTTTGCAAACCATCGACGGGGTCTTCGCTGCAAGCGCGGACAATATCAAGAAACTTCTCGGTCAAAGCTTCCGGTTCAATTTCACCTTCCGGAAAAAGGTCATGCTGTTCCGTCTTCTGTATAGCCACAGCGAACTGGTAGCTGCCTGGGACGCTCTGGAATAGCCAAGGTCGGTAGCGATCTTGGATCGCCTTAGCTGCTGGACCCCTCAACCGTAGCGGGGCGTCAGCCATGTACTCTACAGTGCGGAAGAACAAGTTTTGAACTACCTGCACTTTGCCAAGTATGAGGTCGAGCGGAGCCCCCCCGGTCACTACCTCGCCGCCTTTCACTGAGACTAACACTTGCCCCGATGAGAACGATAGGCCCGCATCCCGCTGCGCCTGCTCATTCCATACCGCTTGCAATAGTTCGCGCAATTCGGCGCGGGCAAATGCTGGCAGGTTGGGGATATTGAAAGCTCGATGAGCGAACTGTTCGGCGGCGTTAAGATCGCCCGCTTTGTACCAAAGCGACGTAGCGCTGATCGCAAGAATAGCCTTTGTGCGAGCTTTCCCTACATCAACCTCACTAAACGCCTGCGACTCGGCACGTGCGGCCTCGGCAAAAAGTTTGCGAGCCTGCGCCTGCTCCCCCCGGCGGAGGGCTTCATGAGCGGCGTTAGCTAACTCTTGTCCAGTCATTCTAGATCAGCACTAAGAATTCTCGTTTGCGCAAAACCCACCACGACAGCCATGGCGGGGAGATTGGATGCCCCCTTTTCCGCTTGCTTAAGCTTCTGCGCAAGCCGATCGATAAGAACCTTCGGAATTGCGGAGGCCGTGCCAGATATTTCTAAACGAATTGCAGTTTCAAGATCGTCCGTAAGCGTGCCGGGGACGTCCAGATAGTAATCTGCCCCGGTTCTTGTTTCGGTGCGCCTTATTGCTACCAGACCTCGCAGGAGTTCCACGGTTGCTAACGCAAGTGCGCTGGCACCTGCCTCAGTGGCATCGGTGTCATTTGCCCAAGCGGCTTTTAGATCTGCGCCCGCAGCGACCCAAGAAGCCTCTGCCAAAGCCTCGTTAGCATTGTCTCTGATGGAAATAGTAACGGGCGATGAATGGTCGCGATCTAAACAAACTCGGGCGGCCTCTTCATAAGCTAACCCGACCCCATAACTTACTCCGGGGTGTCGCACCGAAAGCTTGGTAAAAGGTAGTGTCTGCTTCATGGCTCCCCCAAAAAAAATAGTAGCAACCTCTGAGCATTTTTGTCTACCCGACGTACCGCCTGAGCATAAAGCCACTCGCCGGTGCGGCTGACGCGTCAAGCGCCCCCACTTGAGCGGTCCTTATAGGTGTGCGCCCGATCCCTTCCCAAGGAGCCTGCCCATGCCATCCCCCTCCCTCTATCCGGTTCGTGCCGCTGCGGCCGCGTGACGATGCAGGTCTCCGCGCCGCCGCTCATGACTGCCGCTTGCCATTGCAGGAGCTGCCGAAAGATGGCGTCTTCGGCCTTGTCGCGGACCGCTATGGTGCCGGCTTCAGGCTTTTCGGTGACTGACGGCGAGACGGTGGTCGGCGGCATGCATGGCGAGCATCTGGAGCAAATTTCTGTGCCTGGTGCATGAGTTGGATGTTCACCCTCATCGCCGGCCGGGATTTCATCAATGTGCGGCCGTCGCTGCTTGACGATGTCAGTTGGTTCCGCCCCTACATCGAGACCTGCACGGCGACGAAGATGCCCTTTGCCGACACGGGCGCGGTCGAGAGTTTTGTGGAGTTTCCGGCGCCAGAGCATTTCGGGCCGCTGCTGGAGCGGTATCGGGCTTGGGCGGGGTGAGAGGCGGATAGGCAGACACGGCGGCGGGACAACGCCCCCTCTGACCAGCCGCACTGGCCGGGTCCCCGCTGCTCCGCAGCGTCCCGGCGTTCGCTGGCCTTTCGTCATGCCACCGGCATGACGAATTCGCCTCCGGCGAACCGGCTGCTCACCCCCCGCAAGGGGAGAGATCAGGCGCTCACGCAAAATACTCCTGCAGCGGCCGCACTTCCAGGCTTCCCGCCTTCAGCGCCGCAATCGCTTCGGCCACCGCCGCCATGCCTGACAGCGTCGTGTAGTAGGGCACCTTCTGCATCAGCGTGGCGCGGCGCAGCGATTTCGAGTCCGAAACCGCCTTCTGGCCGTCCGTGGTGTTGAAGACCAGCTGCACCTGGCGGTTGCGGATGGCGTCCTCGATATGCGGGCGGCCTTCCAGCACCTTGTTGATCTTCTGCGCCTCGACGCCGTTTTCGGCGAGATAGCGCGCCGTGCCGCCGGTGGCGAGCACCCTGAAGCCGAGCTCGGCCAGCCGCCGCACTGAAGGCAGCACGCGCGCCTTGTCCTCGTCGCGCACCGAGACGAACACCGTGCCCGAGCGCGGCAGGTCGACGCCGGCACCGAGCTGCGCCTTGGCGAAGGCCAGTGCATAGTCGTGGTCGAGGCCCATGACCTCGCCGGTCGAGCGCATTTCCGGCCCGAGCAATATGTCGACGCCGGGAAAGCGGTTGAACGGGAAGACGGCTTCCTTGACCGCGATGTGGCCGGGGTTCTTCGGGTCGGGTTTCGGGCCGTAATGGGCAAAGGCGTCGTCGAGGCTCTCGCCGGCCATGATGCGCGCCGCGATCTTGGCGATCGGGCTGCCGATGGTCTTGGCGACGAAGGGCACCGTGCGCGAGGCGCGCGGGTTGACCTCGAGCACGTAGATGGTGCCGTCCTTGATGGCGTATTGCACGTTCATCAACCCGCCGACATGCAGCGCGCGGGCAAGTGCTGCCGTCTGGCGCTCCAGCTCGTCGACCGTTTCGGCCGACAGCGAATGGACGGGCAGCGAGCAGGCCGAGTCGCCCGAATGGATGCCGGCCTCCTCGATATGCTCCATGATGCCCGATACGAAGGTGTCCTTGCCGTCGCACAGGCAATCGACATCGACCTCGATGGCGTCGGTGAGATAGGTGTCGAACAAGAGCGGGTTCTTGCCGAGAAGCGTGTTGATCTGGCCGGTCTTGTCGTTGGGGTATTTCTGCTTGATGTCCTCCGGCACAAGGCCCGGCACCGTGTCGAGCAGATAGGACTGCAGCATCGTCTCGTCGTGGATGATCTGCATGGCGCGGCCGCCGAGCACGTAGGAGGGGCGCACGACCAGCGGGAAGCCGAGCTCGGAGGCGACGGTGCGCGCCTGCTCGACCGACCAGGCGATGCCGTTCTTCGGCTGCGCGAGGTCGAGCTTGTGCAAGAGCTTCTGGAAGCGGTCGCGGTCTTCGGCGAGGTCGATCATGTCCGGCGAGGTGCCGAGGATCGGGATGCCGGCCTTTTCCAGCGCGTCGGCGAGCTTCAGCGGCGTCTGGCCGCCGAACTGCACGATGACGCCGAGCAGCGTGCCGGCCTGTTTTTCGGCGCGCAGGATTTCCAGCACGTCCTCGGCCGTCAGCGGCTCGAAATAGAGCCGGTCGGACGTGTCGTAGTCGGTCGAGACGGTTTCCGGGTTGCAGTTGACCATGATGGCCTCATGGCCGGCCTCGCGCAGCGCGAAGGCGGCGTGGCAGCAGCAATAGTCGAACTCGATGCCCTGGCCGATGCGGTTCGGCCCGCCGCCGAGGATGACGACCTTGTTGCGGTCCGAGACCTGCGCCTCGGAGCGGGTCTCGCCGGCGAACGGCGCCTCGTAGGAGGAATACATGTAGGCGGTGGGCGAGGCGAACTCGGCCGCGCAGGTGTCGATGCGCTTGTAGACCGGGTGGACGCCGAGTTTTGCGCGGAGCTCCGCGACGTCCTCGACATCGCCCTTGGTCAGCGAGGCGAGGCGGGCGTCCGAAAAGCCCATCGACTTCAGCATGCGCAGGTTTTCGGTGTCGGCCGGCAGGCCGTGCTCGCGCACCCGCGCCTCCATGGCGATGATGCCGCCGATCTGTTCGAGGAACCACGGGTCTATTCTGCACATGTCGTGCACTTCTTCCAGCGAGGTGCCGGTGCGGATCGCCTGCGCCACCATGCGCAGCCGGTCGGGCGTCGGCGTGCCCAGCGCGGCGCGGATGGCGTTGCGGTCGTCGCCCTGGCCGATGCCGGGGATTTCGATCTCGTCGAGGCCGGTCAGTCCCGTTTCCAGTCCACGCAATGCCTTCTGCAGCGATTCCTGAAAAGTGCGGCCGATCGCCATCACCTCGCCGACCGACTTCATGGCGGTGGTCAGCGTCGAGGAGGCGCCGGGGAATTTTTCGAAGGCAAAGCGCGGGATCTTCGTCACCACGTAATCGATGCTCGGCTCGAAGGAGGCTGGCGTCGCGCCGCCGGTGATGTCGTTCTCCAGCTCGTCGAGCGTGTAGCCGACGGCGAGCTTTGCCGCGATGCGTGCGATCGGGAAGCCGGTCGCCTTGGAGGCGAGCGCGGAGGAGCGCGAGACGCGCGGGTTCATCTCGATGACGACGAGGCGGCCGTCGGCCGGGTTGACGGCGAACTGCACGTTGGAGCCGCCGGTCTCCACGCCGATCTCGCGCAGCACCGCGATCGAGGCGTTGCGCATCATCTGGTATTCCTTGTCCGTCAGCGTCAGCGCCGGCGCGACGGTGATGGAATCGCCGGTGTGCACGCCCATCGGGTCGATGTTCTCGATCGAGCAGACGATGATGCAGTTGTCGGCGCGGTCGCGCACGACCTCCATCTCGTACTCCTTCCAGCCGAGCACGGATTCCTCGATCAGCACCTCGGTGGTGGGGGAGGCATCGAGGCCCGACGCGATGATGTCGAAGAACTCCTCGCGGTTGTAGGCGATGCCGCCGCCGGTGCCGCCCATGGTGAAGGATGGGCGGATGATGGCCGGCAGGCCGACCGTGTCGAGCGCCTGTGCGGCGACCGCCATGGCGTGGCTGATGTAGCGCTGCTTGCGGTCGCCTTCGCCGAGGTTCCACTGCGTTTCCAGCGCGTCGAGGGCGGCGTCCATGTCGGGCGTGCCGGATGCCTTGAGCGCCGTGCGCTCGGCCTCGTGGCGCTTGCGGTCCTCGTCCTTCGGCTGCGTGGCGTTGGCCAGCATCGACTTCGGCGTTTCGAGCCCGATGCGCGCCATCGCCTCGCGAAACAGCGCGCGGTCCTCGGCCATGTCGATGGCGTCGGCGTTGGCGCCGATCATCTCGACATTGTAGCGCTCCAGCACGCCCATGCGTCTGAGCGACAGCGCCGTGTTGAGCGCAGTCTGGCCGCCCATGGTCGGCAGCAGCGCGTCGGGGCGCTCGCGGGCGATGATCTTGGCCACCACTTCCGGCGTGATCGGCTCGATATAGGTGGCGTCGGCAAGCTCCGGGTCGGTCATGATGGTGGCCGGGTTGGAGTTGACCAGGATGACGCGGTAGCCCTCCTCGCGCAGCGCCTTGCAGGCCTGGGTGCCGGAGTAGTCGAACTCGCAGGCCTGCCCGATGACGATGGGGCCGGCCCCGATGATCAGGATCGACTTGATGTCGGTGCGTCTTGGCATGGACAAATCCGTTCAGGCAGGCGTGTTGCACAAAACACCGGGACGGGAGACCCGGCCGGTTGCGCTCAACGATCATGGTGTCAGGCTAAGGGCGCCTTATAGGGAAAATTCTGCCGGGCGTAACCCCCAAAGATGCCTCATCCCCGGCTGTTGCGCGGGAAATGGCAGGGAACGCTCGCGCCATCCGCCCGTTGGTGACCCGAACCCGTGGCCGAAACGAAGGAGCAGACCATGCGCAACAACCAGAACCCGACGACGCTTGGCGAAGGCGGCACCAGCAAGGACAAGGCCGACCTGCGCGAGATGGACCGCGACGGCAAGTGGAAGGGCGAGGCCCTGAAGGACGCCGAAAAGGACGCCAAGCAGGCGCGGCGCCCGGGCGCTTCGGACGCGGAAAAGACCGACGGCCTGGCCGTGCCGAAGAACGGCTGAAGCCAACGACGCGCCGGGACATTCCCCGGAGACGAAAAAGGCCGGGCACTTGCCCGGCCTTTTCTTGTTGGGCGCGAGACGCCTCAGCGCGGTTCGGCGCGCAGGGCCTTCCAGGTTGCCACCATCATCAGCATCAGCAGGATGGCGAAAGGGAAACCCGTCGCGATGGCGCTTGCCTGTAGCGCCGCCAGGCCGCCGCCGAGCAGCAGGGCGATGGCGACCAGTCCCTCGAAGGTCGCCCAGAACACGCGCTGCAGAGCCGGCGCGTCGGTCTTGCCGCCGGCCGTGATCGTGTCGATGACCAGCGAAGCCGAGTCCGACGAGGTGACGAAGAACACCAGCACCAGCACGATGCCGATGAGCGAGGTGGTGCCGGCAAGCGGCAGCGGCTCGAGCATCCTGAACAGCGACAGTTCCGGCGTGTAGGCGACGACGGTCTCCTGGACGCCCTGGTAGCCGTTGGCGATATATTGCGTCATTGCGGTTTCGCCGAAGGCCGTCATCCAGACGATTGACGCCAGCGACGGGACGAGCAGCACGCAGACGATGAATTCACGCACCGTGCGGCCCTTGGAAATGCGGGCGATGAACATGCCGACAAAGGGCGACCAGGAGATCCACCACGCCCAGTAGAAGGTCGTCCAGCCGTGCACGAAATCACTGTCGGTTCGGCCGAGCGGGTTGGACAGCGCAGGCAGGCTGGTGACGTAGGCCGCCGTGTTGGTGAAGAAGCCGGTGACCAGTTCGCCTGTCGGTCCGAGCAGGATGATAAAGGCGAGCAGCAGCACGGCCAGCACCATGTTGATCTCCGACAGGCGCTTCACGCCCGCATCGAGACCGGCAAGAACAGACACCAGTGCCACGCCCGTGATGGCGGCGATCAGCAGCACCTTAGAGGTGTCGGTGACCGGAACGCCATAGAGGAAGTTCAGGCCGGCCAGCGCCTGCTCGGCGCCGAAGCCAAGCGACGTCGCCAGACCGAACAGCGTGGCGAAGACGGCCAGGATGTCGATGCAATGGCCTGTCCAGCCGCGGATCCGTTCGCCGAAGATCGGATAGAAGGCGGAGCGGACCGACAGCGGCAGCCCCTTGTTGTAGGCGGCAAGCGCCAGCGACAGGGCGACAACCGCATAGATTGCCCAGGGATGAAGGCCCCAATGGAAGATGGTGGCGGCCATGGCCGCCTCGCGGGCTGCTTCGACCGCTTCCGGGATCAGCGCGCCGTCCGGTCCAATTGGACTGGCAAGGCCAAGCGGCGGGTTGTTGAAGTGATACATCGGCTCAAGCACGCCGAAGAACATCAGGCCGATGCCCATGCCGGCCGCAAAGAGCATCGCGAACCAGCCCATGTAGCCATAGTCGGGTACGGAGTCGACGCCGCCGATGCGCACCTTGCCCATCGGCGAGACCACGATCGCCAGGCAGAACAGCACGAACAGGTTGCCGGCGATGAGGAACAGCCAGTCGAAGGTCGAGGTGAGCCAGACGCGCAGGCCGCCAAGTGCCGGGCCGACAGAATCACGGAAGATCAACGTCACGATGACGAAGCCGACGATGATAATCGCAGAGATGAAGAAGACGGGGTTGTGAATATCCAGGCCAAGAACCTGAACATTGTCCTGGCCGGCCTCCAGATTGTGTTCGGTCTCGTCTGGAGAGACGCTCGGTGCGGAATCGGTCATGGTCTTCCCTTTGCCGGAATTGCTGCGGTGCTGAACGGATGGATTTTCCGCAAACTGATACGGATCATCGGGAGTCTCAACCCCTTCATGGGCAAGGTGGGGTCGCCGGAGCGCCCGATCGCCGGCGCGGCGGGCACTCCGGACCCCGGAAAAGACGCGCGACGTCGGCAAGGCGCATCGTCATGCATGGTCAGGGATTGGCCCTCATGCATCGGAGCGCCGGCGAGCAGCGGGACACGTGCTCCTGAAGGTCCCGGAAACGCCCGAAAAAAAAGTTCTGATGTCGCCGAATTGAGGCCGGTTCAGTCTCTCGAGCAGAATTTCCGGCTGCTTCCCGTGCTTCAGGGTGCTCCTGGGCCGGAATCGGCGAGCGCCGCCTGACGGGAGAGGCGCTGCCGGGCAGGGGCGCTATTCGAGGGTGCGGCGGCGCTCCAGTTCGGCTGCGGAGGGTTCGTCAAAGCCGAAGTCGCCCGTCGTGACCTCGCCCGCGCGCTCGTAGGTCAACATGATGACGCCGGTTGACGAGATCGCGGACTTTGCGAGCTTCAGTCCGGCCGGCGCCGCGCCGTGGCCAAAGAGCTTCTTGCCCTTGCCGAGAAGCACGGGGAAGACAAGCAGCCGGTACTGGTCGATCAGGTCGTTCGCGACGAGGGTCTGGATCAGGTCGCTCGAACCCTGGATCAGCAGGTCGGGTCCGTCCGTCCGTTTGAGATCGCGCAGCGCGGCGACGATGTCCTCGCCGAGTGTCCGGCTGTTTTCCCAGTCGAGCTGGCGGTCGGGCGAGCGGGTGGCGACAAACTTGGTCGCCTTGCCGAAGGCTTCGCCGATCGGGTCACCTTTCGCATAGGGCCAGTGGGCGGCGAAGATGTCGTAGGTCTTGCGGCCAAGCAGCAGGTCGAAGGGCTGGCTGAACAGGTCGCCCATGGTGGCGCCCATCGCGTCGTCCCAGAAGTGAAAGGTCCAGCCGCCGAAGCGGAAACCTCCGGTCGGGTCCTCGTCCGGACCGCCCGGTGCCTGCATGACGCCGTCCAGGCTGACAAAAGTGGCACAGATTATCTTTCGCATGGTTCTCTCCTCTCGGGTCGGCCGATGCCGGCCGTCTGGCATGATGACCAAGGACGCAGACACGCGCACGGTTCCGACAGGATCGATGCGGCAATCTCGCTCGGCCGAGGCACGCGGAACGCGGTGGAGCATTCGCGCGTTCAGTCACACCACATGGTGTGGAAGGCAGGAGGACACGGCAATGGGCATCAAGGAAGCACCGACCGCCAAGGGCAAGCAGGCGGCAGCCGGGCTGGAAGAAGCCGCAGCGAAGGACGAGCGCAAGACGGAGGCGCGCAAGGGCAGCGACCTGAAGAAGGGCGCCAGCCGTTTCGATGAGCGTTCGCGGAGTTCCGACGGCAAGAGCGCCGCTTCGAAGCAGAAATAGCGCACGCAGCAGTTCAGGGAATGGTGAGGTCGAACGGTCGATGCCGGGCAAAAAGCCTGTGACTCGATAAGGCCGTTCGGCTAGGTTCCGGGCATCGGGCGCCGTCGATGGTACGGACGCCCCCACTGGGGAAAATCATATGCGTTGGAGAGGCCGTCGCCAGAGCGACAATATTCAGGACAGTCGCGGGCAGGGCGGTGGCGGGCGCATGCCGGGCGGTTTCGGACGCAATCCGGTGCGCCTGCCGATCGGACGCGGCGCCAGCGGCGGCGGACTGTCGGGCATCATCATCCTGGTCGTCCTGTTCTTCGTGCTGAAGGCCTGCGGCATCGATCCGCTGCAGATACTGGCCGGCGGCGGTGGCGGAATGGCGCCGGGCGGCGGCGGACAGGTCACCGAGGGCCAGGCGCCCGCCAATGACGAGATGACCCAGTTCGTCGCGACGGTCCTGGCCGAAACCGAGGATGTCTGGAACGGCATATTCCAGTCCCAGGGACTACAGTATGAGGAGCCGAAACTGGTCCTATTCGCGGGCCAGGTGCGGTCGGCCTGCGGCTTTGCATCTTCCGCGTCGGGGCCATTCTATTGCCCGGGCGACAAGAAGGTTTATCTCGACACGTCCTTCTTCGACCAGCTGTCGAAGCAGTTCGGCGCGTCCGGCGATTTTGCCCAGGCATACGTGATTGCCCACGAAGTCGGCCACCACATCCAGAACCTCACCGGGATTCTGCCGAAGTTCAACCAGATGCGGCAGAACATGACCGAGGCCGCCGCCAACGAGATGTCGATGCGCGTCGAACTGCAGGCAGACTGCTTCGCCGGAGTGTGGGCGCATTACACGGCGCAGAAGGGACTACTCGAGGAGGGCGATGTCGAGGAGGCGCTGAATGCCGCCCGGCAGATCGGCGACGACACGCTGCAGAAGAAGATGCAGGGTTACGTCGTACCGGAAAGCTTCAACCACGGCACGTCCGCCCAGCGTCAGGAATGGTTTGCCGCCGGGCTGAAGTCGGGCAAGCTGTCCTCCTGCGACACGTTCAACAACGCGATCTGAGATCGGTTGCGCCTCAAACCCGCGCGGCCGCCTCTGGCGGCCTATCGCTCAGCGGTCGCCGCCGCGCTGCGACTTGACGACAAAGCGGTCTGAACCGGTCGGGGCCTCGTCGGCAGAGGCCTGCTTGTCGGCGGCGGAACTCTCGGCAGCTGCCGCCGAGCCGACGAAGCTCTTGTAGACCCAGCCCTTGCGGCCATTGTAGCTGATCTCGCACCAGGACTGGCATCCGTAGAGGCTGACGGCTGTGCCGGCCGGAAGAACGCCCAGCACCTTGGCGCCTTTCTGGCCACGCGCGCGCATGTTGACGGCCTTCACGATGCGGGCAGGCTTGCCCGACCCGGCGCTCTCGCCCGTCAGCCCGCCGACCTCGACGCCCGGAAGCGACGCAAGCTCCTCCTCCGCGGGTTCGGGCGGCAGCGATGCCGACTTCTGCTCTTTGTCGACGGGATCGGAGGAGGGGGACGTCGCAACGTCATCCGAAGCCGGCATGTCCTCTTCCGCGTCGCCCGACAGTGACGGAAGTACGTCGGACGGATCGGCTGCATCGGGGTCGAGCGCCGCGGTCTCGACGGCATCTATGTCGGATTCGGGAACCTCGGATGCCTGCGCGGGAGCAGGCGGGACCGGCAAGGTGGTGACGATTTCCGGCGGCCTGACCACCGGGGGCGAATCCTCACCGTCGATGGCATCGCTGGCGATGCTGCTGTCGGAGGCGATACGGATTTCGCGCACCACCTTGACGGGGATGGTGTTGGCCGCACGGGCCATGGCGCGGTCCGCGAGATAATCGACGAACAGCGCGCTGCCGGTGCCGACACCGACGATGACCGCGCAGACGGACGAAATGGCGGCAATGCGCCGCGTCTTGGGGGTTACAGGCAGCAGGGGTCGCGGCGGGCCAGGCGGCTCCGGCGACTCGGGTGCTCGGCGTTGGGCGAGCTTGAGGGGACTTCTCACGTATAGCACTCCAAGCAAGCCCCCACCTGCAGGCTCACAACATATTCAGAAATGTGACGAAGCTGGGTCAAAAATGCCGCAGTCAACGGTTTTTCTGCGTAAAAGCGACGCATCACGCAGCGGCACCCGGGGTTTGGGCAGCCCACGGGGACAGTCGCCGGCCGGCAGACTGCGAATCAGCGGGACGTCAGCGCTCGGCCAGAACCGGCTCGCCGCGGCGCTGGTGAATGAGGTTCACGAAGCGCCGGAACAGGTAGTGGGAGTCCTGCGGGCCGGGCGAAGCTTCCGGGTGATGCTGGACGGAAAAGACCGGGCGGCCGGTCAGCGCGATGCCGCAGTTCGAGCCGTCGAACAGCGAGACATGGGTTTCCTCGACGCCGTCGGGCAGCGATTCCGCGTCGACGGCAAAACCGTGGTTCATCGACACGATTTCCACCTTGCCGGTGGTGTGGTCCTTGACCGGGTGGTTGGCGCCGTGATGGCCCTGGTGCATCTTCTCGGTCTTGCCGCCGAGCGCCAGCGCCAGCATCTGGTGGCCGAGGCAGATGCCGAACACCGGGATCTCGGTCTTCAGCAGGTCCCTGATGACCGGCACCGCGTATTCGCCGGTCGCGGCCGGGTCGCCCGGACCGTTGGACAGGAAGATGCCGTCGGGCTGCATGGCCAGGATCTCGTCCGCGCCGGTGCTGGCTGGAACCACGGTGACCTTGGCGCCGAGACCGGCGAGCAGGCGCAGGATGTTGCGCTTCACGCCGTAGTCGATGGCGACGACATGCATGGACGGCCCGGCCTGTTCGCCAAAGCCCTCGTTCCAGACCCAGGGCGTCTCGCTCCACACTGACGACTGGCCGGACGTGACGTCCTTGGCGAGGTCGAGGCCGACGAGGCCGGACCAGGCGGCGGCGCGCGCCTTGAGGTCGTCGATGTCGAAGACGCCGTCCGGCGCATGCGCGATGACGGCGTTGGGCGTGCCCTTTTCGCGCACCAGCGCGGTCAGCGCGCGGGTGTCGATGCCGGACATGGCGACGATGCCGCGCCGCTTCAGCCAGGCATCGAGATGTTCACGCGCCCGGTAGTTGGAAGGCGCCGTGACGTCGGCCTTGAAGACCGCGCCGACCGCGCCGTGGCGGGCCGCCGGCGTCAGGTCTTCGAGATCCTCGTCATTGGTGCCGATATTGCCGATATGCGGGAAGGTGAAGGTGACGATCTGCCCGGTATAGGACGGGTCGGTCAGGATTTCCTCGTAGCCGGTGAGGGCCGTGTTGAAGCAGACTTCGGCGACGGCGCTGCCGATGGCGCCGAGGCCCCGGCCTTCGATCACCGTGCCGTCGGCCAGCACGAGGAGGGCGGTCGGCTTTTCGCTGGCCCAGGGGGCGGTCGATGTGGCCATGTCATTTCTCCTGGTGCGCTGCGGCGCAGCCGGCGGAAGGGCTTCCGCCTGGCAGGCGCGTTGCCGGCCGCGGCGGCAAAATCCGGTGCCTCCGCTGCCAATCGTCATTCAGTCCATGCAAGGCCCAGTACATAGGTGAAGGCACCGCGCCGGTCAATGATTGCGGGGCGTGCTGTGGCAAAATGTTAAAGCGAGGAAAATCAATGGCTTGCCGCGAAGGATTGCGATTTGCCTAGGACCGTCCGCCCGGCTATGTTCTGCGCCTTCCACAGGAGAGACATCTGATGCGCGCAAAAATCGCCGAGGCGCTGAAGTCGGCGCAGAAGGCACAGGACAAGGAACTGGTCTCGACGCTGCGCATGGTCAGCGCCGCGATCCAGGACCGCGACATTCTCAACCGCGGCACCGGCAAGGAGGCGGCGGGCGACGACGAGATCCTGCAGATCCTGACCAAGATGGTGAAGCAGCGCCAGGAATCGGCCAAGGCCTTCGAGGACGGCAACCGTCCGGAACTCGCCGCCAAGGAAAATGCCGAGATCGCCATCATCAGCAATTTCCTGCCGAGCCAGATGGACGAGGCCGAGACGCAGGCAGCCATCGAAGCGACGATCAGCGAGACCGGCGCCAGCGGCCTGCGCGACATGGGCAAGGTGATGAACGCGCTGAAGGAGAAGTATCCGGGCCAAATGGATTTCGGCAAGGCGAGCGGCATCGTCAAGAGCCGGCTGCAGTAGGGACGCGCGGACGATGCAGCAGCGGTCCTTCGGCAGTCTGGCGTGCGACGTGTCGCTGATCGGGCAGGGGACCTGGCTGATCGACGGCGGCGACCACGCCGCAGCGGCCGACGTCCTGCGCAAGGGTCTCGACCTCGGCATGACCCATGTTGACACCGCCGAGATGTATGGTGAGGCGGAACTGGTCGTGGCGGAAGCGATCGAGGGTCGCCGCGACGAGGTGTTCCTGGTGTCGAAAGTGCTGCCGAGCAACGCCTCGCGCACCGGCACCGTCAGGGCCTGCGAGCGCTCGCTCGCCCGGCTCGGCACCGACCGGCTCGACTGCTACCTGCTGCACTGGCGCGGCCAGCACCCGCTGGAAGAGACGATCGCGGGCTTCGAGGAGCTCAGGCAGGCCGGCAAGATCAGGTCCTGGGGTGTCAGCAATTTTGACGAGGACGATCTCGACGAGGCGCTTGCGATAGCCGGCCCCGGCGCGATCGCCTGCAACCAGGTGCTCTACCACCTGGAGGAACGGGCCATCGAGCACGCGGTCATCCCGTGGTGCAAGAAGAACGATGTCGCGGTGGTGGCCTACAGCCCGTTCGGGCAAGACCGGTTTCCCGGCCCGCAATCGCGCGGCGGACGGGTGTTGCAGGAAATCGCCGAGGCGCATGGCAGGAGCCCCCGCCAGGTCGCGCTGGCATTCCTGACGCGCGAGGAGCCGATCTTCGCCATCCCGAAGGCGTCCAGCGTGCCGCATGCGGCCGACAATGCGGCAGCCGGTGATTTCAGGCTGACTGCCGAGGAAATCCGGCGCATCGACGCGGCCTTTCCGCGCGGGCCCAAGCCGTACAGCCTGCCGATGATCTAGCGCCGCGGCGCGGCGATCTTTGCCGCAATCAGACCTTTTCGGTTCTGGCGGCAGGCGTGCCCCGGCCATAGGGGATGCGCAGCCATGCCCTTTCGTGGAAGTAGTAGAGCAGAGACTTGGTCACCACCTCGGTAAAGCCGATTGCGGCTGCCAGCTTCACGCTCCCGGTGATGATGAGCGAGATGATCATCGTGTCGATGGTGCCGGTGACGCGCCAACTGATGGCCTTGGCGAAACTTCGCGATCGGGTGTCCATGCGCAGTCCTTCTTGAGCCGGAAAAGAAAGGTGTAGGCGCTTGCCGACCTGCCCCGCAAGGCAGCATCGCTGCGCCAGGCCGGCGGCACATGGAATTGCCTTCTACGGATTGCCGTCCGATTGGAACGTGACGGCCGGGCGCCGCGCCGCCGGGGTGTCGGGTCCTATGGCGATGCCTGCGCGCCTGCCGCCAGCGGCATCGCGGCGCCGCTGCGCAATTCGCGCAGATAGGACCCGAGCGCCACCGCCGTGGCCACTGTCATCGCCGCGACGCCGACGAGCGGCAGTGCGCGGTAGGAATAGCCCGAAGCCAGGAGCATCGATCCGAAAGAGGCGGCGATCGCTATGCCGATGTTGAAGCCCGACGGGATCAGCGAGGATGCGAGATTCGGCGCGTCGGCGGTCCAGCTCAGGATGCGGGTCTGGATCGGCGTGCCGATGGCGAAGTTGAGCGCTCCCCAGGCGGTCAAGGCAGCGATCATCGGCAGGGGATAGGGGCTGACAAGGTAGACGGTCATCAGGACTGCGCCCTGCAGCGCGAGCATCGAGATGAGGGAGGGCATGAGAAGCCGTCCGGCCGACAGCTTGCCGCCGACGAAGACGCCGATGGTCGCGCCGATGCCATTGAGCAGCAGGACCCATGGCACGACGCTGGCGTCGAGCCCGGTCACCTGCTGCTGCAACGGCGCGATATAGGTGTAGGGCACGAACTGGCCGAGCATCAGCATGAGCATGAGGATCAGCGAGGTCCAGACCTGCTGGCGGCCGAGCACCCTGACCTCGCTGCCGAAGCTGACGGTCGTTCTTGCAGCGCCGGTCCGTTGCGGCAGCATCAGGGCAATCGCGGCGATTGCCACCAGGCCGAGGCCGAACATCGCCCAGAAGGTCCAGCGCCAGCCCCAGGCATTGCCGATCGCCGTGCCGATGGGCACGCCGACGACGCCCGAGACCGTGAGGCCGGCGAGGATGAGCGCGACCGCCATGCCGCG
Organism: Alphaproteobacteria bacterium; assembly: GCA_018823835.1. GTDB lineage: Bacteria > Pseudomonadota > Alphaproteobacteria > Rhizobiales > Rhizobiaceae > CAMYMG01. The sequence continues at coordinate 84,827 of JAHJHT010000008.1, forward strand.
CCTGTCCTCGTGCACGAGGCCGACGGCAACCACCATGGCGACGCCGAAATAGGTGCCGTGCGCCACCGCGATGGCGATGCGGAACAGCAGCATGGAGGTGAAGTCGGGCGCCAGCGCGCAGGCCAGTTGCCCGACCGTGAAGGCGAGCGTCAGCGCCAGCAGCAGGGGTTTGCGACGAAACCTGTTGGTGGCGAGCGTGAGAAGCGGGCCGCCGACCGCGATGCCGACGGCGTAGCCCGAGACGAGATAGCCGGCCGCCGGGATCGAGACGCCGAGCCCTGCTGCGACTTCCGGCAGCACGCCGGCGATCACGAATTCGGTGGTGCCGAAGGCGAAGGCTGCAATGAACAGGGCGACGAGAGGGAGCGACATGGGTGCCTCTGCATGGCGTTGGCTTGCGAGGACGGCGTCAAACCATGGACCCGGCAACCGGGCAATCCAGAAATTCTGGCCGGGCGATCAGTTTATCTCAATCGGGTCGCAAGAGCAGCGCCAAAATCTCGGTGTCCGCTAGCCGGCCTTCAGTCGCGAGCCCCTGAGCAGGCCCTGCTCCTCGAGCACCGGGTAGGCCATCGAGGCGAGCAGCGAGTTGATCTGCTTGAGGTCGCGGATGGTGTCGAGGTGGATGGAACTGGTCTCGACGCTCTTGGCGGAGCCGTCGCGCAGGCGCAGGAAGTGGTTCTGGCTGGTGACCTTCTCGAGATCGCGCAGCCGGTCCTTCTCGACCACGAGCTGGCTTGCCGTCTGCTGGTCGCGCGAGACGAGAACGTTGAAGGCCATGCGCGCATTGGCCATGACCGACGCGTGGAAGGCGCAGAGCTCCAGCCAGCCTTCCGGCGTGAACTCCAGTCCGCGGTCGAACTTCTTCTTCACGTGTACCAGCATGTTGCGCACGATGATGTCGCCGACCTGCTCGAGCTTGACGCAGGCGCCGATCAGTTCCTGGCAGCGCAGCGCCTCGGCCTCGGTAAGCGTACGGCTGGTGACCTTGGCGAGGTAGAGCTTGATGGCCGCGTGCTTGCGGTCGACCCGGTCGTCGAGGTCGGCGAGCGCCTTGATCTTCTCGTCGTCGGTCTGCTCGTAGAGCTCGATGATCCGCTTCAGCATGATCTCGACGGTCTCGCAGATGCGCATCACCTCGCGCGTGGCATTGGCGAGCGCCTGGTTCGGCGTGTCGAGCGCGCTTTCCGACAGCGCGGAGAGCTCCGTCGCCGCCAGTTCCTCGCCGGCCGAAACGGGCTCCTTCATCAGGGTGATGCGTTCGGCAAGGTTGAAGACGAGACCGGCAAGCGGCATGCCGACGATCGCCAGCGCAAGATTGAAGACGATATGGGCATGCACCAGCTGTTCGGGCGCCGAGGCGCCGAGCAGGTCGAGCGGCGGCTTCAGCCAGACCACGGCGACCATGGCGATCAGCGCGCCCGTGCCGCGCATGATGAGGTTTCCCAGCGGCACGATACGCGCCTTGAGCGGCGCGGCGCGCGACAGCATGACGGCGATGATGCCACCGCCGATATTGGCGCCGAGCACCAGCACGATGCCGAGTTCGGCGGGGACAAGGCCCCGCGACGCGAGCGCGACCAGCAGCAGGATGGCCGCGACGCTCGAATGGAACAGCCAGGTCATGATCGCGGCGAGCAGGAAGGCGGTCACCGGGTCGGCGGACAGGTAGTTGACCACCACCGGCAGGATGCGGCTTTCGCGCAGCGGCTCGGAAGCCTCACCGATCATCCTGAGCGATAGGATGAGAAGACCGATGCCGATCAGGATGCGGCCGAGCTGCAGCAGGTTGCGCCGCGACGTCGACATGAACAGCGCGGTACCGGCAACGAGGCAGAGCGGCACCAGCGCCTCGAGGTCGAAGCTGAGCAGCTTGACCACCAGCGCCGAGCCGACATCTGCGCCCAGCACGGCAAGCAGGCCCGATGCGCCGCCGACGATGCCGGAACCGGCGAAGGAGCCGACGATCAGCGCCACGGCCGTGGCGCTCTGCAGGCAGATGGCCAGCAGCGCGCCGGCGGCGACCGCAAGCAGCGGGTTCTTCAGGATTGCCCGCAGCTTGAAGCGCAGGACGTCGCCATAGGCGCGCTCGACGCCGGTGCGCACCTGCCGGGTCGCAAACAGGAGCAGCGCGACGGCGCCCGCAAGATGCAGCAGGACGAGCGAGCCGCTCATGCGGATCGTTCCGCAGGATGCGTGGGTGCCGCCGCCAAGGGGCGGCCGGCAGGCGTTGAAAGGGGACGAATCTCAATCATGTCGATATCGTCTATATGTTAGCCGGTTAATAGTAACCGTCCATGTAATTCGGCCCGTTGGGCCATGCCGATGGCACCGCGTCCGGTGTTCTCCGGCGTTTTGGCAACGGCGTCCGCCGCCCGCAGTTCCGCCGGCCGGCTGTTGAGGGCCTGTGAATACCGGGCAAGCGCTACGATAGGAGTCGAACGCCACGCCCGCCGCGCCTATATAGAAGCCGAGAGAGTCTCCATCATGCGCTTCGACACATCCTTCCTCGACGAGATACGCGACCGCGTGCCGATTTCATCGGTGATCGGGCAGCGCGTGACGTGGGACAGGAAGAAGACCAACGCGCAGCGCGGCGACTACTGGGCAAACTGCCCGTTCCACGGCGAGAAGTCGCCGAGCTTTCACTGCGAGGACCGGAAGGGCCGCTACCATTGCTTCGGCTGCGGCGTTTCGGGCGACCACTTCAAGTTCCTGACCGAGCTCGAGAATGTCAGCTTCCCGGAAGCCGTCGAGCGGATCGCCGAGTTGGCCGGCGTGCCGATGCCGGCGCGCGACGAATATGCCGAGAAGCGCCAGCAGGAGCGCGCCAGCCTCAAGGACGTCATGGAAATGGCGACGAGGTTCTTCGAGGACCGCCTGCAGTCGGCCGACGGGGCAAGGGCGCGGGCCTACCTGCGCGAACGCGGCCTGACGCCGGCCACGCAGCAGGCCTTCCGTCTCGGCTACGCGCCCGAAAGCCGCAACGCGCTGAAGGAGCACCTGGCCTCGAAGGGCATCGCCAAGGCCGATATCGAGGCCTGCGGGCTGGTCCGGCACGGCGACGACATCCCGGTCTCCTATGACTGGTTCCGCGACCGGATCATGTTCCCGATCCCCGATTCGCGGGGCGCCATCATCGCCTTCGGCGGCCGCGCGCTGGCACCGGATGCGCTGGCGAAATACATGAACTCGCCCGAGACCGAGCTCTTCCACAAGGGCAACGTCCTCTACAATTTCGCCCGCGCCCGCAAGGCGCAGGGCCGCGGCGGCACCATTCTCGTCGTCGAAGGCTACATGGACGTGATCGCGCTGGCGCAGGCGGGCTTCGAGAACGCGGTGGCCCCGCTCGGTACGGCGCTGACAGAGAACCAGCTGCAGCTGCTGTGGCGGATGACCGGAGAACCGGTGCTCTGCTTCGATGGGGACCAGGCCGGACTGAAGGCCGCATGGCGGGTCGCCGACATGGCCCTGCCGATGGTCGAACCGGGCAAGACGGCGCGCTTTGCCCTGCTGCCGGAAGGCAAGGACCCCGACGACCTGGTCAAGGCGGAAGGGCCGGAGGGCTTTCGCAAGGTGCTGGCCGACGCGCGTCCGCTGGCCGACCTGCTGTGGCTGCGCGAGACCGCCGGCGGCCTGTTCGACACGCCCGAGCGCAAGGCCGAACTGGAAAAGGGGCTGCGCGAGCTGACCGGCCGCATCAAGGACGAGAGCCTGCGCTTCCACTACCAGCAGGAGATGCGCGAGCGGGTCCAGGCCTTCTTCGGCAGGACGCGCGAGAAGCCGCGCGGCAAGGGCGACTGGAGCAAGCCGGACAAGGCGCAGGGCGGCCAGTTTGCCAAGCCGGGCGCGGCGGCCAGCCGCTTTGCCGTCTCGGAGAGCCTGGCGCGCTCGGCGCTGGTCAAGCGGGCCGGTGGCATCATGCCCCTGCGCGAGACCGCGATCGTGGCGGCGCTCGTCAACCATCCTGAACTCGTCGAGGAAAATTTCGATCACTGCGAGATGCTCGAATTGTCGCATCCGGACCTGAGGCTGCTTCACACGGCGCTGATCGACGCCATGGCGCATGGCGCCGGCAACGACCGCAGGGCCGTGCTCGAGGCGATAGAGCGCGCCGGCCACAAGGAGCGCTGGGAGCGCGCCGTTGCGCTGATCCGCAGGGCACGCCTCTGGCCGGTGCTTGAGGACGCCGCGCTGGAGGACGCGCGCGACGCCTTCGCCCAGGCGCTGCACTTGCACCGCAGCGCCGGAACGCTACATAAGGAACTGAAAGCGGCTGAAATGGCGCTGGCTACCGAACCGACCGACGAAAACTACCGTCATCTGGTGGAAATCCAGACGCAGTTCCGCGACGTGCAGGCCACCGAGGCGCTGATCGAAGGTTTCGGGATTTCGTCGGGAAGGGCGGGACGCGGCTCCTGACCAATTGATTCGCTTTTTTGGCGCGAATCATGCGACAGGCGCTTGACGTTTCGGCAGAATGCCGGAATCAGGACGATTCGAAAGGTGGACCTGCAGCAGGACTGGGCCCGATGATGAAGGCATGGACTGGCTGCCGGGTGGACGGGGATGGGAACCCGCCCCATTTGACAAGGTTAATCGGTACTTAAGACACGTGCTGGTACTGGCCGTCAGGCGCAGGTTCGGCGAGCGTGTTTCACTATTTCGGTCCCCGGCCGCCGAGGCTTGCAGGGACCGCGGCTTGGAGAAAGCAAAGCATGGCGACTAAGGAAAAGGAAGAGGTCGAAACGGAACGCGAAGGCACAACCGATGGGCCCTTGCTCGACCTTTCCGACGATGCTGTCAAGAAGATGATCAAGGCCGCCAAGAAGCGCGGCTATGTCACGATGGACGAACTGAATTCGGTTCTGCCGTCCGAAGAGGTCACTTCCGAGCAGATCGAGGACACGATGTCGATGCTGTCCGACATGGGCATCAACGTCGTCGAGGATGACGAGACCAGCGACGAGGGCGAGGCCGAGAAGACCGAGGCCGACGCCGAGGAAGACGCCAACGAGCTGGCCGAGCGCACCGGCACGGCCGTCGCCGCCACGACCACCAAGAAAGAGCCGACCGACCGTACCGACGATCCCGTGCGCATGTATCTGCGCGAGATGGGCTCGGTGGAACTGCTGTCGCGCGAGGGCGAGATCGCCATCGCCAAGCGCATCGAGGCCGGCCGCGAGACGATGATCGCCGGGCTCTGCGAGAGCCCGCTGACCTTCCAGGCCATCATCATCTGGCGCGACGAGCTCAACGAATCGAAGATCCTGCTGCGCGAGATCATCGATCTCGAGACGACCTATGCCGGCCCCGAGGCCAAGCAGGCGCCGGCGATTGCGCCGCGCACCGAGGAAGAGGCGAAGCCCGCCGCTGCCGCCGACCGCTTCCGCCGCCCCAACCGCGACGACGACGACGTGACCAATGTCGGCGCCGACACGCGCGGGCTTGAGGAGGAAGAGGACGACGAGGACGAGGCCAGCCTGTCGCTCGCCGCCATGGAGGCTGAACTCAGGCCGCAGGTCATGGAAACCTTCGACCTCATCGCCGACACCTACAAGAAGCTGCGCAAGCTGCAGGACCAGCAGGTCGAGAACCGGCTCGCCGCCGCCGGCACGCTGTCGCCGAGCCAGGAGCGCCGCCACAAGGAGCTCAAGGAACAGCTCATCAAGGCGGTGAAGTCGCTGTCGCTCAACAACGCCCGCATCGAGGCGCTGGTCGAGCAGCTCTACGACATCAACAAGCGCCTGGTGCAGAACGAGGGCAAGCTGCTGAGGCTCGCCGAGAGCTACGGCGTGCGCCGCGAGCAGTTCCTCGAGGAATACCAGGGTTCCGAACTCGATCCCAACTGGATCAAGTCGATCTCCAACCTGTCGGCGCGCGGCTGGAAGGAATTCACCCGCAACGAGAAGGACGCCATCCGCGACCTGAGGCAGGAAATCCAGAACCTGGCGACCGAGACCGCGATCTCGATCCAGGAATTCCGCCGCATCGTGAACCAGGTCCAGAAGGGCGAGCGCGAAGCCGCGATCGCCAAGAAGGAAATGGTCGAGGCGAACCTGCGTCTCGTCATCTCGATCGCCAAGAAGTACACGAACCGCGGCCTGCAGTTCCTTGATTTGATTCAGGAAGGCAACATCGGCCTGATGAAGGCCGTGGACAAGTTCGAGTATCGCCGCGGCTACAAGTTCTCGACCTATGCGACATGGTGGATCCGGCAGGCGATCACGCGTTCGATCGCCGACCAGGCGCGCACCATCCGCATCCCGGTCCACATGATCGAGACGATCAACAAGATCGTCCGCACCTCGCGCCAGATGCTGCACGAGATCGGCCGCGAGCCGACTCCGGAAGAGCTGGCCGAGAAGTTGGCCATGCCGCTCGAAAAGGTCCGCAAGGTCCTGAAGATCGCCAAGGAGCCGATCAGCCTCGAGACGCCGGTCGGCGACGAGGAAGACAGCCACCTCGGCGACTTCATCGAGGACAAGATGGCGATCCTGCCGATCGACGCGGCGATCCAGGCCAATCTGCGCGAAACGACGACGCGCGTTCTGGCCTCGCTGACGCCGCGCGAGGAGCGCGTGCTGCGCATGCGCTTCGGCATCGGCATGAACACCGACCACACGCTGGAAGAAGTCGGCCAGCAGTTCTCGGTGACGCGCGAGCGTATCCGGCAGATCGAGGCCAAGGCGCTCAGGAAGCTGAAGCATCCGAGCCGCTCGCGGAAGCTCAGGAGCTTCCTCGACAGCTGACATCCCGTTCTCTTCGGGAAAAGAACAGGAAAGCCCGGGCCTGGCGATACCAGGTCCGGGCTTTTGCGCGTCCGGGAGAGGGCATTGACGGCGCGACATATGCACTCATTTGAATGTTTTGTGCTGGAAAACCGTTATCGCCGGCATGACATGAGGCCGAGCGCTGCCGAAACCTTCCGGCGGCCATGTCATGCCGGAGGCCCGATCCCTTATGCAGCAACTCGTTCAGCTTCTCGACCAGCTCCCCTGGAGCTGGATTCTCATTGCCTGCCTGACGCTCGGCCTGGCGCCCTTCGTGCCGGAGCCGCATATCTGGGAAAAGCTGAAGATGCTCGGCGCCGGAACGCTGGTGCGCCCGCTCGACATCTTCGACCTGCTGTTCCACGCGGCACCCTTCCTCGTGGCGCTGGCCAAGCTCGTGGCCATGCTGGCAGTGGCGAAGTAGCTCGGTCCAGCTCGGATCGGTTCGCAAGGGTCGAGGCGCGGAGAATTGGCTTGAATGCCCGTCCTAGCGCTGCAAGGTTCGGCCCTCTGACGAGGCTGATCCCATGACGACGACGCTTCCCGCCCTGACCGTCTGGTACAATACACGATGCCCGGTCTGCGACGCCGGCATCAGGCACCAGAAGAAGCGGCTCATCGAGGCGGTGAAGGCCGGTCGGATCGCGTTTCGCGATATCAATCTCGAACCGGACGCGCTGGCGGCCCATGGCGCGGCGCTCGACGATGTAAGGCGCCGGCTGCACGCGACCGAGGCGGACGGACGCCTGCTGGTGGGGGCGGATGTCGCCGTCGCCATCTGGCGCGCGACGCCGGGAGAGGGCTGGCTGGCGTCGCTCCTCGGAAATGGCATGCTGCTGCCGGTGACGCGTTTTGCCTACGACCGCTTCGCCGATCTGCTGTTTGCCTGGAATCGTCGCAACGGACGCTGGTGAACGGGGCTGTCTCGGCGCTTTTCCGGCGTGCTTGACACATAGCGCTGGCCTGTGGCGTCCTGCGCCCATGCCCGACGACATCTTCACCCCATCTGCAAGTATCGTCCGCTGCCACCGGCTTCGCCCCGGCACGCGCGGCGCTTGGCGGGGGAGCGTCCAGATGCCGGCGCCGGCAGGCCGATGACAGCGGCACAAACGCTGCTGACGCTGGCGCCGCGCAGGCAGGGGCTCTACGAGATCACCGAGCGCGTCGCCTCCTTCGTGGACGAGGCGGGCGTCGAGACCGGCCTGCTGACCGTCTTCGTGCGCCACACCTCCTGCTCGCTGCTGATCCAGGAGAATGCCGACCCCGATGTCCGCCGCGACCTCGAGCAGTTCTTCCGCCGCCTCGTGCCGCCGTCCGACGATCCCTCGATGCGATGGGTGGTCCACACGACCGAGGGTCCGGACGACATGCCGGCCCACATCAAGGCGGCACTGACCGCCGTTTCGCTGTCGATCCCGGTCACGCAGGGGCGGCTGGCGCTTGGCACCTGGCAGGGAATCTACTTGTTCGAGCACCGCGACAGCCCGCATCGCCGGGAAATCGTCCTGCACCTCAGCGGCGGCTGAATGCTTCGGCGCTGCAGTCTCAGTGGTCGGGCGACAGCCCCGGCATGCCCCGCATGTCTCGACGCAGCGCGGCGAACCGGGTAGCCTTGCCGGCAAAACAGAGCGAGATGACGATGTCCTTCCTGAAGAGACTTTTTGGCGGCGGCGGTGCGGACGAGGCCGGGCCGGCAAAGCCCGCCAAGGAAATCGAGCACAAGGGGTTCACGATCGCCGCGACCCCTTACAAGAATGACGGGCAGTACCAGACTTGCGGTGTCGTCTCGAAGGAGATCGCCGGCGAGGTCAAGGAACACAAGTTCATTCGCGCCGACCGGTTTGCCGGTCTGGACGAGGCGGTCGACGTCACGCTGCGCAAGGGCCAGCAGATCGTCGACGAGCAGGGCGACAAGATTTTCGGCAGCTAGCCAGGGATAGCATTCGCAATGAAAAAGGCAGGCGCCGGGTGGCGCCTGCCTTTTCTGTGTTCGCGGGCTGGCCGGTCAGGCGGCCTGAGCGACAGGCTCGGCGACGAGCGCATCGATGCGGGCGGTGGCCTTGCCGAGCGCGGCAGCCGTGGCATCCGCCCCCATGCCGACGCCCTCGACACGGATGACCTCGACGTCGGTCATGCCGAGGAAGCCGAGCACGCTGCGCAGGTAGGGAACCGCATGGTCCATCTGCACCGCAGCGCCCTCGGAGTAGATGCCGCCGGACGCCAGCACGATGTAGACCTTCTTGCCGGTCACCAGCCCCTTCGGGCCGTTCTCGCCGTAGGAGAAGCTGCGGCCGGCGCGGGCCACGTGGTCGATCCACGACTTCAGCGTCGAGGAGATGTTGAAGTTGATCAGGCCGGTGGCGAGGATGATCGTGTCGGCGTCAAGCACCTGGTCGAGCACTTCGTCCGAGACGCCGACCACTTCGGCCTGGCGCGGGGTGCGCGCCTCGGCCGGCGTGTAGATGCCGGTGTAATAGTCGGGGTCGATGTAGGGCAGCGGACTGGCGGCCAGATCCCTGACCACCAGCCTGGAGGCGGGGTTGGCCCCCTGCAGCCTGGCGGCAAGATCGGTGGCGATACGGGTCGAGTGCGACGCCGCGCCGCGCGGGCTGGAGGTGACGAGAAGGGTGGTGGACATTGCGGTAACTCCGGAAGTTCGGGTTGGTGTTGCCGCCAATGTGGGCATTCCAATCCATCGGAAAAACCGGTATAATTTCCGTATGATCCATCAAGAAATTGGATGAGATATGCAGCCCAATCCAACTCTCGACCAGTTGCAGGTGCTGGTTGCCGTAGCCGACGCCGGCAGCTTTTCGGCGGCTGGCCGCAAGCTCAACCGGGCGCAATCGGTCGTCAGCTACGCTATCGGCAACCTGGAGACGCAGCTTGGCCTCAAGCTTTTCGAGCGCGAGGGTACCCGCGAGGCAGCGCTGACGGCAGAGGGAAAGGCGATGGTGGCCGACGCGCGCCGCATGATGAACGTGCTGAGCGACATCCGCTCCCGCGCCGAGGGCCTGAAGCAGGGGCTGGAAGCTGAACTGTCGATCGCTGTGGATGTGGCGACGCCGTCGCCGGTTCTGACCGCGGTACTGGCGGCATTCGAGGCCGAGTTTCCGTCGGTCGCGCTCCGGCTGAACGTCGGCGCCCTTGGCGCCGTCTGGGAGCAGTTGCTGACACGCGGCGTCGATCTCAGCATCGGCGGCCAGCCCGTCGCCATCAGCGACGACCTGGTGGCCGAGCGGATTGGCGATGCATCGATGATTCCCATGGCAGCTCCGGATCATCCGCTGGCTACCTACAAGGGCAGGGTGCCGCTTTCTGTCGTGCGCGAGCATTTCCAGCTCGTGATCTCCGACGTGTCGCAGATGACCAAGGGCAAGGATTTCGGCGTATTTGCCTACCGGACATGGCGCATGACGGACATGTCGACCAAGTACAACCTTATCCTGTCCGGCCTCGGCTGGGGCGGCCTTCCCGCCTGGATGATCATCGATGACGTCCTGGCCGGCCGGCTGGCGGTGCTCGATCTCGAACCCTACCCGGTGCGGCCATACGAGATATACGCCTTCCATCGTGCCGACGCGCTGCCGGGTCCGGCCGGACGCTGGCTGCTCGAGCGCTTCAAGCTGGAATTGCCGAGGGTCCGCGCTACGCTTCCGGACGCATTCTTGCGGACCCTTCCAGACGGGTAGCTGGCCTGCGGCTCGCCGGCTGGCGGAAAAATGGCCGGCGACCGCCTCAGTCCTGTTCGGCGACAGTCTTGAGCTTGGCCAGGCCCTTCTCATAGTCAGGCCCGATCCAGCGGTCGAACATCAGGCCGAACCACTTCTCCGGGATGCCCTTGAGATCCGACCTGAACCCCCATGTCGCCGTGGTGCCGGTTTCCGACGGGACGAGGTCCCAACTCGCGATCGCGCGGCCCATCGTGCCGAAATCGAGCGCCAGTTCTGCATAGTTCGGCGGGTCGTATTCGATGATGCGCTGCGATCCGCTGCCGACGTCGGGATTGTCGGACGACCAGCGCATGATCTGGCCGAGACCGCTCTCCGTGCCCTCGAACGAATAGGCGATGTCGGGGTCACGGTCCGCCCATGGCGAGAATTCGTCGAAACGGCGCAGGTCGCCGACGATCGCAAAAACCTTGTCTGGCGGCGCGGCGATCTCGATCGAGCGGCTGACGACCGCCTGGGCCGGTAGCAGAAAGGAGCCGACGACGACGACAAGGGCGACCGCCGCGACCAGATAGAATATCCATTTCAGGAACTTCATAGCGCGATCTCCCCCTGACGCCTGTTCCGGAACAGTGATGCTCTGGTGTTCCAGACTCGGCGGGGGCGGGGGCGCCGTCAACCCCGTAGGTTGCAGCCCTGCAGTTTTTCCATGCCGGGGCTACATGTTGTCTATGACGGAGCTGACGCCTTCCATTGGCGCGCCGTCGGCCGCGGCTGCCGCGAGGATGGCAGGCACGATCGCCTCGGCCGTGTCGACCACAAGCGGGTCGACCAGATGCGACGTGTGAATGAAGCCCTCGGCGCGCATATGGTCGAGCAGGGCCAGCATCGGATCCCAGAATCCGCCGATATTGCCGAACACGATCGGCTTGCGGTGATGCCCGAGCTGTCCCCAGGTCATGATCTCGATGATCTCCTCGACCGTGCCGATGCCGCCCGGCAGCGCCACAAAGGCGTCGGATTTCTCGAACATCTTGTGTTTGCGCTGGTGCATGTTGTCGGTGACGATCAGTTCGTCGAGGCGCTGGAGCGCGGAACGGGTGGCTTCCTTGTCCATGAGGAACTGCGGGATGATGCCGGTGACCTTGCCGCCCGCGCGCAATGCCCCGTCCGCGACGGCGCCCATGATGCCCCTCGTACCGCCACCATAGACCAGTTGCAGGCCGGCGAGCGCCATGGATCGGCCAAGCACGTGGCCGGCCTTGAGATAGGCCTCTCCCTTGCCGGGTGAGGAACCGCAATAGACGCAGATGGATCGAATCGTGTTCATGGAAGTGATTGGTGATTCTCAGCGTAACCACGTCAAGACCCGGGGCGGGTCTTTTCTTGTCGGTCTGAAGAAAAAAGGCTAGACCCGGCACAAGGGTCAAGGGGCACGAACATATGGCGATAACGACCAATAGGGCATTGCTTTTTCTGGCTGGCGGCTGCGCGGCGGCCTTGGCGATAGCCTATGCCTCCGGCGCGCTGGACCCATTGTTCAGCAAACCGCCCCAACCGATCGTCGCGCTGCCTGAACCGGCCGACACCACGCAGAAGGACGCGCGCGTGCCGGCGGCCGAGACGCCGGCCGATACCGCACCGGAAACTCCTGCCGAGGCCGCTGCGCCCGCAGCCGAGGAACCGAAGGTAACGGCGCCGAGCTTCGACGTCGTGCGCGTCGAGGGCGACGGGTCGATCGTCATTGCCGGACGCACCGTTCCCGGCTCGAAGGTTGAGATCCTGGTCGGCTCAAAGGTCATCGGTTCGGATACTGCCGGCCCGGAGGGCGATTTCGCCGCCGTGCTGGGCGAACCCCTGAAGCCTGGCGACTACCAAATTGTGTTGCGCTCGACCACGCCCGACAATGTCGTGGCCATGTCTGTGGAGACGGCCGTCGTCTCCGTGCCCGAAACGGCGGACGGGCAGGTTCTGGCGCTGGTGGAGAAGCCCGGCAAGCCTTCCGAACTGATCATCAAGCCCGAACCCACGGCCCCCGCGACCGAGGCGGCTCCCGCTTCGCCTCCTGCCGAGGCACCTGCTGCCGATGCGGCGCCGGCTACGACACCCGGCGCAGAGACGCCGGTGGCCGAAGCCCCGGCAGTGGAGGCGCCTGCCGCCGCGCCGGAGACAGGCGGGGAGCAGCAGGCCGCGTTGCAGCCCGAGGCGGAACAGCCGGCGGCGCCCAGCGCGCCGGCGGCCGCGCCTGCCGGCACAGAGGTGGCAGGACCGCATGTATTCGTCGAGGCCGTCGAGATCGACGGGCGCAAGGTGTTCGTCGCCGGCGCTGCCGATCCCGGCAGGCGGGTGCGCGGCTACGCCAATGAAATCCTGCTCGGCGACGCCACGGCCTCGCCCGACGGGCGCTTCCTGATCGAGACCGAGCGCGACCTGCCGGTCGGCGACTACATCATCCGCGTCGATGCGCTCGAGCCCGACGGGGTGAAGGTCGCGGCGCGCGCGGCGGTTCCCTTCGAGCGGGAACCCGGAGAATCGATCGCCGCCATTGCGCCCGCCGCCCCGCCGGTTGCCGCGCCGACCGCTCCGGCAGCCCCCGAGGCGGCGGCCCCCGCCGCCGGCGCACCGACCGAGGTGGCGGAAGCCCCGGCTGCAGCGGCGCCCGAAAGTGCCACGCCGCAGACTTCCGGCGAGACGCCGGCGGCTGTCGAGCCGGCGCCGGCCGTAACCACCGCTCCGTCAGAGCCGGCAGCGACGCCGGACGCGCCGGCTGCACCCGCCGCGGTTGCCGAGACCCCGGCCGTTCAGCCGCCGAAGGCCGACGCGCCGGCCACGGCCGAAGCGTCCGGAACCGCGCCGGAGGCTGAGCTGGCCCCGGCCAAGGTGGTCGAAGCAGCCCCGGCTGCACCCGCGCCAGAGGCGTCTGCGCCAGCGCAGCAGGCACCCGCCGAGACGCCGGCGGCCGCCGCGCCCGCAACAAAGGCGCCCGAAGCCGTGGCCGAAGCCCCCGAGGGCACTCCGGCGGTGACGGCGCCTGAAGGCGGGACGCCAGCGGCGCCGCAGACGACCGCGGAAGCGCCGGCAGCCGCGCCCGCTGCGGACAAGCCCGCCAGCGAGACGGAGGCGCCGGCACCTGGTACGGAAGCGGCAACGCCGCCGATCGCCGCGGCACCGGCGGACGGGACACAGCCCGCCATGCCTGCCGCGCCTGAGACCGGAACCGACGTCGCCATGGCGCCGGCAGCCGACGAAAACCTGGCGGCACCGCCGCCCGCCGACGTGCCCGAAGTCCTGGCGCCGAAGCTGCAGAACGTCGACAGCGCGGTGATCATCCGCCGCGGCGACACGCTGTGGCGCCTGTCCTACCGGGTTTACGGCCGCGGCGTTCGCTACTCGACGATCTACCTCGCCAACCAGTCGCAGATCGAGGATCCCGACCGGATCTGGCCCGGACAGGTCTTCAAGCTTCCCGAGAAGTCGCTCGATGGGAAGGCCGAGGCCGACCTGGAGCGTCTGGGCGACAGGGTGACAACCGTACCCGGACAGTAGGCGGGTTGATCGCGGCAACTTCATCGTCTATCGTCGATGGACGATGAAAATCGCCGATCCTTCCGCTGCAACGGCTGACAACGCAGACAGCGCCCGGCAGCTTGCCGCGCGCATGGCAGCGCTTGGCCATCCCGCGCGGGTCGAGATCATACGCCACCTGGCGCGCGCCGAATCCTGCTGCTGCCGCGAGGTGGTCGAGAACTTCGACCTTGCCCAGTCGACGGTGTCGCAGCACCTGAAGGTGCTTGTCGAGGCGGGACTGGTGACTTTTACGCCCGACCGGCAGCGATCGCGCTATCGCGTCGACCGCGACGCTCTGGCCGGCCTTTCGGCATCCATGGCGGCCCTCGTGGCCACCTGCTGCTCCGGCCGCTGACGACAACAGAAAGCAAGAGACTTGGCCAAGATTTCCGGCGATTCCGGTTCGACCCTCAGCGCGCTGCGCAGCCTCTGGCCCTATATGTGGCCGGCCGAACGGCCTGACCTCAAGGCGCGTCTCGTCTGGGCAACGATCTTCCTGGTCGTGGCGAAGCTGGTGCTGGTGGTTGTGCCCTATTTCTTCAAATGGGCAACCGACGCGCTTGCCGGCGACAGCGCGACGGTTCCGCCATTGCCGGCCTTCCTGCTGGCGCCGGTCATGCTGGTGGTCGCCTACAACGTCCTGCGCATGGTGCAGCTCGGCTTCAACCAGCTGCGCGATGCGCTGTTTGCCCGCGTCGGCCAGAATGCCGTGCGGCAGCTGGCCTTCCGGACTTTCCGGCACATGCACGAACTGTCGCTGCGCTTTCACCTCGAGAGGCGCACCGGCGGCCTGTCGCGCATCATCGAGCGCGGCACCAAGGGCATCGAGTCGATCGTTCGTTTCACCATGCTGGCGACGGCGCCGACGATCCTCGAATTCGTCTTCACGGCGGCGGTCTTCGCCATTGCCTATGACTGGGTCTATGTCGCGGTGATCGCGGTGACGGTGTGGCTCTACACCTGGTACACGGTCAAGGCGAGCGACTGGCGCATCCGCATCCGCCGCGAGATGAACGATTCCGACACCGACGCCAACACCAAGGCGATCGACTCGCTGCTGAACTACGAGACGGTCAAGTATTTCAACAACGAGGCAATGGAAGCCGAGCGCTACGACCAGTCGATGGCGCGCTACGAAAAGGCCGCGACCAAGACCTGGGTATCGCTTGGCTGGCTGAATTTCGGCCAGGGGGTGATCTTCGGCGGCGGCATGACCGTGGTGATGGTCCTGTCGGCACGCGAGGTCATGGCTGGCACGCAGACGATCGGCGATTTCGTCTTCGTCAACGCCATGCTGATGCAGCTCGCCCAGCCGTTGAACTTCATCGGCTCGGTCTACCGCGAAATCCGCCAGAGCCTGACCGATATCGAGCACATGTTCGAACTGCTCGACGTCAAGCGCGAGGTCGTGGACAGGCCGGACGCCGGACCGCTCAAGGTGAGCGACGGCCGCGTGGAGTTCCGCGACGTGCAGTTTTCCTACGATCCGGCGCGCAAGATACTGAAGGGGATCAGCTTCGACGTGCCCCCGGGCAAGACTGTCGCGATCGTCGGCCCGTCCGGCGCCGGCAAGTCGACGATCTCGCGGCTGCTGTTCCGCTTCTACGACATCCAGTCAGGCAGCATCAGCATCGACGGCCAGGACATTCGCGACGTGACGCAGGAGAGCCTGCGCGCCGTCATCGGCATGGTTCCGCAGGATACGGTGCTGTTCAACGACACGATTGCCTACAACATCCGCTATGGCCGCATGAGCGCCCCGGAGGACGAGGTCAGGCATGCCGCCGAACTGGCCCAGATCGGCAGCTTCATCGAGCGGCTGCCGGATGGCTATGCCTCCATGGTCGGCGAACGCGGCCTGAAGCTCTCGGGCGGCGAGAAACAGCGTGTGGCGATTGCGCGCACGATCCTCAAGGCGCCGCCGATCCTGATCCTCGACGAGGCGACCTCGGCGCTGGATTCCCATACCGAGCAGGAAATCCAGGCCGCACTCGACCTGGTGAGCAAGGGGCGCACGACGCTGGTCATCGCGCACCGCCTGTCGACCATCATCACCGCCGACGAGATCATCGTGCTGAAGGATGGCGAGATCGCCGAACGCGGCAGGCACGCCGACCTTCTCAAGCTGAAGGGACTCTATGCCTCGATGTGGGACCGCCAGCGCGAAGCCTCGGAGGCCGAGGAGCGGCTGCGGGTCGCGCGCGAGGCCGACGAGTTCGGCGTCATCGTCAGGCGCCGCACGCCCGAAATCACGCCCGAGAACTGAACCGACAATCCGCCTTGACCTCAACTTCGGTTGAGGTCGTACCGTGCCGGTCAATGCGTCCTCAAGGGTGGGGCCGCGTGGCGGGTCAGCACGGGGAAATGCGGAAATGATCGAGAAGAATCAGCAGGATGGCACCGCTCCGGTTTACCGGGTCGACAAGTTCTCGGTGCCGCAGGAGGCCCGCGAGGAGTTTGTCGCTAGGGTGGTAGAGACGCACGAGGTGCTGCGCCGGCAGCCGGGTTTCGTGCGCGATCTCCTGCTCGAGCAGGAATCGGGGCCCGGCGAATTCAACCTCGTGACGATGGTCGAGTGGCAAAGCCAGGATGCCATCGACCGCGCCCGCCCGGTCGTCAGGGCAATGCATGAAACCCGCGGCTTCGATCCGCAGGCGCTGATGAAGCGGCTAGGCATCAGGGCCGATATCGCAAACTACAGGCGGCTTGCGGACTAAGCCCGACCGCAATGGCCGGGGCCAAACCCGTCCGCTGCAAGGACGCACCCGCCGTGCGAATCCCGACATCGCGTCTGCGCAAAGACAACCGCAGCAGGAACCCCGGGCGCGCCGCGCCGTTGCTACTGATCGCGATCTGCCTGCCGCGTTGCGGGTTGGAGTCATTTCCGGTAATCAGGCGCCAACCCGAATGGAGCCCGTCAGCACAGCATGAGCCTTGGCGATACAATCAAGAACGCATTTGTCCCCGTCAATCGCGAGGGATATCCGTTCATCGCCGGCTTTGCGGTCGTTACGCTGCTGCTTGGCCTGTTCTCGACCAGCCTGTTCTGGATCGGTGCGATCCTGACGGCGTGGTGCGCCTACTTCTTCCGCGATCCGGTCCGCGTCACGCCGCTCGACGACCGGCTGGTGATCAGCCCGGCTGACGGCGTGGTGTCGGCTGTGGGTCCCGCCGTGCCGCCGCGCGAGCTTGGCCTCGGCTCCGGCGAGATGACGCGCGTCTCGGTCTTCATGAACGTCTTCTCCTGCCACGTGAACCGCTCGCCGGTGCGCGGCAAGATCACCCGCATCGAGCATCGTCCGGGTAAATTCCTCAACGCCGAACTCGACAAGGCGAGCCAGGAGAACGAGCGCAACGGCCTGGTCATCGAAAGCCCCAACGGCGTGGTCGCCTGCGTGCAGATCGCCGGCCTTGTGGCGCGCCGCATCGTCTGCTGGGCCGAGACCGGCGGCAACATCGGCGCCGGCGAGCGCATCGGCCTTATCCGCTTCGGCTCGCGGCTCGACGTCTTCATGCCGACGGATGCGACGGTAAAGGTAGCGGTCGGCCAGACCGCCGTCGCGGGGGAGACGGTGATGGCGGAGTTCGGCGGCGGCGCCGTCACACCGCTTGTGCGGATCGACTGATGCTGTTCCAGCCCTTCCAGCCGCATGGGCGCGGCGGACCTCGCATCCGCGAGATCCCGCTTCGCATGGTGCTGCCCAATCTCGTCACGGTGCTGGCGATCTGTGCCGGCCTTTCCGGCATTCGCCTGGCCTTCGAGGGCCGTTTCGAGACCGCGGTCGCCATGGTGCTGATTGCGGCGTTTCTCGACGGCATCGACGGCAGGCTCGCCCGCATGCTCAAGGCGACGTCGAAATTCGGCGCGCAGATGGATTCGCTGGCCGACATCGTCAATTTCGGCGTCGCGCCGGCGCTGGTGCTCTATGCCTATCTGCTGGACCGGGCGGGCTCGCCCGGCTGGATCGCGGCGCTTCTGTTCGCCATCGCCTGCGGGTTGCGGCTCGCACGCTTCAACGTGCTCGACGAGGACGTCGACCGGCCGGCCTGGCAGGCCGAGTATTTCGTCGGCGTGCCGGCCCCGGCGGGAGCGGTCATCGTGCTGCTGCCGATCTATCTCGTGCTGGCGGGCGGGCTGGTGCCCGACCGCACGCTGGCCTTCGCGGCCAGTGCCTTCACCATCATGGTGGCCTTCCTGCTGGTCAGCCGCCTGCCGGTCTATTCCGGCAAGAAGCTGAAGGTCCCGGGCGACCGGGTGCTGCCGATGATCCTCGGCTGCGTGCTGCTGCTCCTGCTGCTGTTCTCGTACCCGTGGCAGACGCTGTCGGCATCGGTGATCGCCTATCTCGTCTTCCTGCCGCTGTCGGCGCGCGCCTATGCCAACCGCGCCAGGATCGAGAGCGAGAAGGGCGAGGGGACCGGCGAGGCCAGCGCACACGACGCGTCCGAACTCGAACCCTGAGACGAACGGTCAGGCCGCGATGTCGAGGCCTAGGTGCTCCAGCGCCAGGCGCCTGGTCGACACGTAATCGGTCTTGCCCGAGCCGAGCATCGGTATCTCGCCAACCTTGACGATGTCGTGCGGGACCATGAGGTCGGCAGCGCCAGCCTGCCGGCCGTACTGGCGCAGCTTGTCGGGATCCGCGTCATGCGCCGTGGTGACGAGCACGATGCGCTCGCCCTTGCGCTTGTCGGGCACGGAGACGGCGGCATGGTTCTCCTCGGGCCATAGCGCCTTCACCAGCATCTCGACGGCGCCGAGCGAGACCATTTCGCCGGCGATCTTGGCGAAGCGCTTGGCCCTGCCGCGGATGGTGAGGAAACCTTCGCGGTCGACCGAGACGATGTCGCCGGTGTCGTGCCAGTTGTCGGCGAGCGGCTGCAGCTCGCCCGGCCTGTCGGCGGTGATGTAGCCGCTCATCAGGTTGGGGCCCGACAGCCAGAGTCTGCCGCCCTCGGGAATGCCCTCGACCGGTTCGAGCCGCATCTTCATGCCAGGCAGCAGTCGCCCGACCGTGCCGTCGCGGCCATGCGTCGCGGTGTTGACCGCGACGACGGGCGCTGCCTCCGTCAGCCCGAAGCCCTCGATGATCGACGCGCCGAAACGCTCGCGCCAGGTGGCGCGCGTCTCGGCCCGCACGGCCTCGGCGCCCGCAACGGCGAAGCGCAGGCTGGAAAAGTCCTCGTCCTTGGCGGTGCGCGCATAGGCGGCGAGAAAGGTGTCGGTGCCGAACATCACCGTCGGACGGATCTTGCGGGCGATTTCCGGGATGATCTTGTAGTGCAGCGGCGAGGGGTAGAGGAACAGGCGCACGCCGTTGACGAGCGGCAGGATGGTGCCGCCGGTCAGGCCGAAGGAATGGAACACCGGCAGCACGTTGAGCAGCTTGTCGGCCGGCGAGAAGACGATGCGCGCCTCGGCCTGCATGGCGTTGGCGAGCAGGCTGGCATGCGACAGCACGACGGCCTTGGGCGTTCCTTCCGACCCGGACGTGAACAGGATGATCGCCGGCGCGGCGGCGTCCTGGCGGGCAAGCGGCAGCCGCCACAGCAGCGCCGCCTTGAGCTTCTCGACCGTACCGACGCCGGCGCGCAGGTCTTCCAGCCAGAGGAACGTGGCACCGGCCTTTTCGGCCGCGGCAACGATGTCGGCAAGCTGCGCCTTCTCGATGAAGGCGCGCGACGAGACGATGGTTCGGATGGCGGCAGCACCGATTGCCGCGCTGACGCTTGCCGGGCCGGCCGTGTAGTTGATCATCGCGGCGACGCGGCCGCCCGAGACCAGCCCGAGCAGCGAGAGGACGACGGCATTGGCGTTGGGCAGGAGCACGCCGACGGCCTCGCCGGGACGGCTGACATCGGCAAAGCGTTGGCCAAGCACGCGCGCGCCGATGAACAGCCTGCGATAGCTGAGGGCGCCGGTGACGACGTCCTCCACGATGGTGCGGGAGGGGCCGAAGCGGTCGGCGGCATCGCGGATGGCCACGAACAGGCTGCGGTCGAGCCCGGCCCCGGCAAGGCGCACCTCCGCCATGCGGTCGAACAGGGCGTTGGCGGCCGTGGTGGTCGCCGCTCCGCCGGAACGCTCGACGAGCTGCTGCACCGTCTGCGGCTCCAGCGTCGCGATCGAGAGCTTCTGGAACATGTGGCGCGGCGCCCGGTCGGGCGGCGTCAGGGAGGAGGGCAGGTGGCGTCCGCCGGCGACGAAGATCGGCACGATCGACGCGTCAGCCTGCATGGCGATGCGCGCCACGGCGCGGAACAGCCGGAATGCCTTCAGATCGGGCTCGATGGTGTCGGGGAAGTAGACCGCGATGCGGCCATTGCCCTTGAGCACCCGCACGAGGCGGCGGCTGACGAAGACGTGCTCGGCCTTGAAGGCCACGGTACGGGCTAGTTCCCGCCACGGCTCGAGCCAGAGCGATTTCGAGGAAGCTTCGTCAAGGATGTGGAGCGTGTCGTCGGGCAGCAGCGAGAGCATCAAGGCCGGGTCGATTCGCGACTGGTGCCAGATCGCGTAGATCACGGGCGCCTTGGCGCCAGAAGCCTCGCGCATCGGCGAATCGGCGATGCGATGGAGCAGCCTGAAGGGAATGTAGAGCAGCGCCTGGCGCAGGCCTGTGCCGAGCCTGAACGCGGCGTAGCCGGCCAGGGCCAGCCAGACAACCAACAGGCAGAGCAGGATCGCTCCGGACACCATCATGCCGCGTCTCCCAGCCCCGCCGCCAAGCGGCCGAAGCGAGCCGCTATCAGGGGAAGGGTAGCGGAAGCGGCCCGAACGTCAATGGCGCGTACGGGTGAAGAGGCGGATCAGGAAGCGGGACGCGCCGGGCGTGCGGCGGCGTTCGGCATGACCTTCTTCTTCGGCGCCGGCAGCAATCCGTCGCGCTGGGCCTGCTTGCGGGCGGCCTTGCGCGAGCGGCGAATGGCTTCGGCCTTTTCGCGGACGCGCTTTTCGGACGGCTTTTCGTAGGACTTGCGTGCCTTCATTTCACGGAAGACGCCTTCGCGCTGCATCTTCTTCTTGAGCACGCGCAGTGCCTGTTCGATATTGTTGTCGCGGACGAGTACCTGCAATTTGCTTCCTTCATGAATACATGCCGTGTCGCCTGAAGCGTGATGTCGGGCATGCGCTGGAGAGAGATGGAGGTTCGGCACGGTGCGCGAACCTGCGATTTGGTGCGCAACCTAGTGCCTGCCCCTCCGATATGCAACCGCTTGGCGGTTTCTTTTTTGTTCGCGCGGCGGCCGGAAGCTGGCAAGAAGGCTGGCGATATCCTGACAGCACGGTGGCAGGACCGCATGCCTAGGGTGCCGACGGGGAGCCTCGTTCCGTGAAGGATTTCGCGCCGATGAACGACATACCCGAACAGTCGGCCGAACGGATGCTCGGCGTGCTGCTTGTCGCACTGTCTGCGGCGGTTTTCGGCCTGGCGGGCGTGCTGACCAAGTCGATTGCCGCCGACCCGCTGGTCATCACCTGCTGGCGCGGGCTGTTCGGCGGGATCTTCATCGGCATCTACGTGCTGTGGCGGCGGTCGCGCAATGGCGCGAGCCTCGCCCTCGGTTGGCAGGGCTGGCTGCTTGCCCTGATCGGCTCAACGGCCAGCATCGCCTTCATCGCGGCCTTCAAGGCCGGCATCGTTGCCAATGTCGCGATCATCTATGCCACCGTTCCCTTTGCCGCGGCGCTCTTTGCACGCTTCCTGTTCGGCGAGCGTTTCCGGCGCCAGACCATGCTGGCCGCGCTCGCCTCGCTGGCCGGCGTCGCCGTGATGGTCTCTGCCGGAATCGGCGGCGGCAGCGTGAGAGGCGACGCGCTGGCGCTGGTGATGATGATGCTGAGCGCGCTCTACATGGTCCTGGTGCGGCGGTTCAGGGCAACGCCCGCGGTCTGGGCGGCAGCGGTCTCGGCGTTCCTGCTCTTCGGATTCGGCTGGCTGGCAGCCGATCCGCTGGCAGTAAGCGCGCGCGACATGGCGCTGTGCGTCGCCTTCGGCCTGTCCTTTGCGTTCGCGGTGATTCTGTGGACCGAGGGTGCGCGGCTGATTCCGGCGCCGGAGGCCGGGCTGATCGGCTCGGCCGAGGTGCCTTTCGCGATCATCTTTGCCTGGCTGATCCTGGCCGAACAGCCGCCGCTGGCAAGCGTGGCGGGTGGCGCCATCGTGCTGGCGGCCGTGTTTGCGCACGGCTATCTCGACTGGAGGCGGGGCCGCAGCAGCGCAAAACAGGCGCCGTCGGTGCGCGAGCCGGCCTGACGGACAGCGCTGAATCCGCGCCGCCCGTCAGGCAGAACGCTTCCGCACGAACGGAGATTTTCGCATGGCCGCCCCGCGCATGACCACGATCGGTTTCGATGCCGACGACACGCTGTGGCAGAACGAGCATTTCTACCAGCTCACCCAGGCCCGCTTTGCCGAGCTCCTGGGCGATCATGCCGACCCGCAGGACCTGTCCGCCCGCCTGCTGGAGGCGGAGAAGCGCAACCTCAGGCTCTATGGATTCGGCATCAAGGGTTTTACGCTGTCGATGATCGAAACGGCGATCGAGGTGACGGGCGGCAGGGCGCCGTCCTCGGTGATCGCCGCAATACTCGCCGCCGGCCGCGAGATGCTGGAGCACCCCGTCGAGACGCTGCCGCATGCGCGCGATACGCTGGAGGCGCTGGCCGCCACGCACCGGCTGGTGCTGATCACCAAGGGCGACCTGTTCGACCAGGAGCGCAAGGTGGCGCAATCGGGTCTTGGCGAATTGTTCGAGGCGGTCGAGATCGTCAGCGACAAGACGCAGTCGACCTATGAGCGGATCTTCGGCCGGCATGGCGACGGGCCGGAGGCCGCCATGATGGTCGGCAATTCCATGAAGTCGGACGTCCTGCCGGCGATCGAGGCGGGAAGCTGGGGCGTTTACGTGCCGCACGACCTGACCTGGTCGGTCGAACATGGCGAGGCGCCGCAGGATGCGCCGCGCTTCAGGCAGATTGTCGATCTCGGCGAGTTGCCGGCGCTGGTCGAGGCCATCGCAAGGGGGTGAAGGCAGGGCCCACGAGGGGCCTGCCCGCTATTCGGGCTGGCGGTACGCGACGAAGCGGTCCTGGCCGGCCTGGTAGATCAGCCCCGTCTCGGAGAGATCCGGGCTGGCGAGCGGCAGCAGCTTGGCGGCGACCTCCGAGGGATGCGGCAGCGTGTTCGGATCCTCGCCGGGCACTGCCTGCGCGCGCATGGCGGTGCGGGTGCGGCCGGGATCGAAGGCGTTGACGCGCAGCGCCATGTTGCGGGTCTCGTCGGCCCACGACCGGGCGAGCGTCTCGACGGCAGCCTTGGAAGCGGCGTAGGGCGCCCAGAAGGCGCGTGCCGAATGGGCGGCGTTCGAGCTGACGATGATTGCGCGCCCGGCGTCGGAAAGGCGCAGCAAGGGATCGACCGAGCGGATCAGCCGCCAGGTGCCGGTGACGTTGACGGCCATCACCTTGTCGAAGGTTTTGGCCTCGACATGGCCGATCGGCGAGATGACGCCCAGCACGCCGGCATTGGCGACGAGTATGTCGAGCTTGCCCCAGCGCTCGTGTATGGCGCCACCGAGGCGGTCGATGCCCTGCATGTCGGTCAGGTCGAGCGGCACCAGCGTGGCGTCGCCCCTGCCGGTGCGGGCATGCTCGGCCTTGATCTCGTCGTCGAGCTCCTCGAGGCCGCCGACGGTGCGGGCGACGGCGATGACATGGGCGCCGGCCGCGGCCATCTGCCTGGCGACGAAATAGCCAATGCCGCGCGAGGCGCCGGTTACGAGCGCGATCCGGCCGGAAAGATCTGGGGTCATTTCAGAAACGGCAATCCTAATGTCCGCCGGTGGCCAGCAGCGAGAGCGTACGGACATTGTCCGAACCCTCGTGATCGGCCAGCCGCGTCGGGTACTGGGCGGTGAAGCAGGCGTCGCAGAACTGCGGCTGCTCGTTGTTGCGGGCGGTTTCGCCGACCGCGCGGTAGAGGCCGTCGATCGACAGGAAGCCGAGCGAATCGACGCGGATGAAATCGGCCATGTCCTCGACCGTCATGCGCGAGGCGAGGAGCTTCGACGTTTCGGGCGTGTCGACACCATAGAAGCACGAGGAGCGCGTCGGCGGCGAGGCGATGCGCATGTGCACTTCACGCGCGCCGGCATCGCGCACCATCTGAACGATCTTCTGGCTGGTGGTGCCGCGCACGATGGAATCGTCGACCAGCACGACACGCTTGCCCTCGATCATCTTGCGGTTGGCATTGTGCTTGAGCTTGACGCCCATGTGGCGGATCGAATCCGACGGCTGGATGAAGGTGCGCCCGACATAGTGGTTGCGGATGATGCCGAGCTCGAAGGGCAGGCCGGCGGCCTGCGCGAAGCCGATGGCAGCCGGCGTGCCTGAGTCGGGGACGGGCACGATGATGTCGGCGTCGACCGGGCTTTCCAGTGCAAGCTCGGCGCCGATGCGCTTCCTGACGTCATAGACGTTGCGCCCCTCGACCGAGGAGTCGGGTCTGGCGAAATAGACATATTCGAAGACGCAGAAGCGCGGCTTCTGTGGTTCGAAGGGGAAGAAGCTCTCGATGCCCTTGCCGGTCACGACGACCATCTCGCCGGGCTTCAGGTCGCGCACGAAGCGCGCGCCGATGATGTCCAGTGCGCAGGTCTCGGAGGCGAGGATCCAGGCGCCGTCGAGGTCGCCCAGCACCAGCGGGCGGATGCCGAGCGGGTCGCGGCAGCCGATCATCTTCTTCGACGTCAGCGCGACCAGCGAGAAGGCGCCCTCGAGCTGGCGCACCGCCTCGATGAAGCGCGAGTTGACATCCTTCTCGCGGCTGGTGGCGACGAGGTGGAGGATGGTCTCGGTGTCGGAGGTCGAGGAGAAGATCGAGCCCTGCTTCTGCAGGGTCCGCTGCACGGTCATGGCGTTGGTGATGTTGCCGTTGTGCGCCACGGCGAAGCCGCCATCGGCGAGTTCGGCAAACAGCGGCTGCACGTTGCGCAGCCCGGAACCGCCGGTCGTGGCGTAGCGGGTATGGCCGATGGCGCGGTTGCCCTTGAGGCTGTCGATGACGGCCTGCGTGGTGAAGGTATCGCCGATCAGGCCGATATGGCGTTCGACGTGGAATTGCGACCCGTCATAGGAGACAATGCCTGCCGCCTCCTGGCCGCGATGCTGCAGCGCGTGCAGGCCGAGCGTGACGATGGCGGCGGCGTCCTGACGCCCGAATATGCCGAACACACCACATTCGTCGTGGAAATGATCGTCGGCCTCGGCCAGCAAGGGAGCGTTTGCCATTGGGCGTTCTCGCGTCAGAAAGGACGACATATAGTGCAGCGCGGTCCGCCGCGCCACCTTCTGTCACATGCCGACAGACAATATTCGGTGTTTGCCGCCTAGTTGGCGGGCTGATCTTCCGCCGGTGCTTCGGCCGGGGCCTCGTTGGACGGGGTTTCCAGTGCGGCATCCGGGGGCGAAGAGCCCGGGGTCAGGCGTTTCAGGATCGAGTTCTCCGGATCGTCCGGCAGCATCCTCTCGAGGGTCGCGCCGATTGATTCCAGCAGCGGGCGCGACTTGGCCTCGGCGATCCATGCCGGCGGGTTGGTGCCGACCAGCCAGTTGAAGAAAAGAAGCGCCACGGCGACGACGAGAATGCCGCGTGCCGCGCCGTAGAGGAAGCCGAGCGTGCGGTCGAGCGCACCGATCCGCGAATCGATGATCCAGTCGGCGATCTTCATGGTGATGACGGTGACGATGATCAGCGCGATGATGAACACCGCGCCCGCCGCGGCGACGATCGCGATCTGCTTGTTGTCGATGTAGGGCTGCACATAGGGCAGGACCAGCGGGTAGAGCAGGTAGGCGGCAACCGCCGCCGCCGCCCAGGATGCTATCGACAGGACTTCGCGCGACAGGCCGCGCACCATGGCGAGCATTGCGGAGACCAGGGTGAAGCCGACGAGAATTCCGTCAAGCAGCGTAATCGGCATGTTTGCGGCCCCACTCCATGATGACCGGTGTCAGTCGATCTCTTCAGCGCGGCTGCGCTTCGACCCGGCTATTCGAATTACGAGGTCCGTCAGTGTCGCAGGCTGGAAGGAGCGCCCAGCCATCGCACCTGTCGGTTCCTCGCCCCCCTGCGGCAAGATCGCTTGCCCGAACCCCAGCTTTTCGGCTTCCTTCAGGCGTTGCTGCGCATGCGCTACAGGCCTGATGGCACCCGAAAGGCTGATTTCGCCGAAATAGACGCAATCGGCGGGAAGGGCAAGGCCGGTGAGCGACGAAACCAGCGCCGCGGCCACCGCGAGATCGGCGGCCGGCTCCGAGATGCGGTAGCCGCCGGCGACATTGAGATAGACATCGTGGGTGGCGAAGCGGACGCCGCAATGCGCTTCGAGCACGGCAAGCACCATGGCGAGCCGCGGCTGGTCCCAGCCGACGACGGCGCGGCGCGGCGTGCCGAGCGGCGAGGGGGCAACGAGCGCCTGGATCTCGACCAGCACGGGACGCGTGCCTTCCATGCCCGCGAATACCGCAGCGCCCGGCGCCTTGGCATGGCGCTCGCCGAGAAAGAGTTCCGACGGATTGGCGACCTCGCGCAGGCCCTTGTCCGACATTTCGAAGACGCCGATCTCGTCGGTCGGGCCGAAGCGGTTCTTGACCGCGCGCAGGATGCGGAAGTGATGCGCGCCTTCGCCCTCGAAATAGAGCACGGCATCGACCATGTGCTCGACGACGCGCGGACCGGCAATCTGGCCTTCCTTGGTGACATGGCCGACCAGCACGACCGCGGCACCCGTCGATTTCGCGTAGCGGATGACGCTTTGCGCCGAGGCGCGCACCTGGGTGACGGTGCCGGGCGCCGAATCAGCGAGGTCCGTCCACAGCGTCTGGATCGAATCGAGGATGACGAGGTCGGGCCTGCGCCCTTCCGAAATGGTCGCCAGAATGTCCTCGACATTGGTCTCGGCGGCGAGTTCGACAGGCGCGGAGGCCGCGCCGAGGCGCTGGGCGCGAAGCCTGACCTGCGCCACGGCTTCCTCACCCGACACGTAGACGACCCTGTGCCCGGCCTGGGCCAGAGCGGCGGCCGCCTGCATGAGGAGCGTCGATTTGCCGATGCCAGGATCGCCGCCGACGAGGATGGCCGATCCGCGCACGAAACCGCCGCCGGTGGCGCGGTCGAGTTCGGCGATGCCCGAGGCGATGCGCGGCGCGTCCTCGATGTCGCCGGACAGCGTTGTCAGCGCGACGATCCGGCCCTTGCGCGCCGACCGCAGGCTCTGCGGCCCGCCGCCGATACCGCCGGTGATGCCCTCCTCGACCAGCGTGTTCCACTCGCCGCAGGAATCGCACTTGCCGGCCCAGCGCTGGTGCGCTGCGCCGCAGCTTTGGCAGATGAACTGGGTGCGCGTCTTAGCCATGCCCGCAATCCCGTTGGGTGCGAAGACGAACCGTCGGGCGGCACGAAGAGAGGTGGAACTGGGGCAACCGGCTACTCGAAGCGGTCCGGCAGGTGGTGCTCCTCGGCCAGGTCTGAGAACTGCGTGAACTCGCCGACGAATGCCAGGCTGACGGTTCCCGTGGGACCGTGGCGCTGCTTGGCGATGACAACCTCGGCCTTACCTCGCGCCTCGTTCATGTCGTTTTCCCACTGGACGAATTCCGGCGTGCCGGGCTTCGGCTCCTTGTTCTTGAGGTAGTACTCCTCACGGTAGACGAATAGAACCACGTCGGCGTCCTGCTCGATGGAACCCGATTCGCGCAGGTCGGACAGTTGCGGGTGCTTGTCGTCACGGCTTTCGACCTGACGCGACAGCTGCGACAGCGCGATAATCGGCACGCCGAGCTCCTTGCCGAGCGCCTTGAGGCCGGTGGTGATCTCGGTAATTTCCTGGACGCGGTTCTGCGAGTTTTTCGACGAACCCTGCATCAGCTGGATATAGTCGATGATCATGACGTCGAGGCCGCGCTGGCGCTTCAGCCGTCGCGCCCGGGCCGCCAACTGCGCAATGGAGATGCCGCCCGTGGAATCGATGTAGAGCGGGATCTTCTGCAGCATCTGGGTGCAGTGAACCAGCTTTTCGAAATCAGCTTCAGTCAGGTCGCCGCGCCGAATTTTCGAGGACGGAACCTGCGCCTGTTCCGATATGATGCGGGTGGCGAGCTGCTCGGACGACATTTCGAGCGAGAAGAAGCCGATGACGCCGCCGTTCTTGGCCTTGATACTGCCGTCCGCCTGCTGGTCGGCCTCATAAGCATTCGCGATGTTGAACGCGATATTGGTTGCGAGCGACGTCTTGCCCATGCCCGGGCGGCCGGCCAACACGATCAGGTCGGAGGGTTGCAGTCCGCCCATCTTGGCGTCCAGATCGCGCAAGCCCGTCGAGATTCCCGATAGATGGCCATCGCGCATGTAGGCAGCGCTAGCCATGTCGATCGCCATCTTGACCGCGTCCGAGAAGCTCTCGAAGCCGCCATCGTAGCGGCCGGTTTCGGCGAGCTCGAACAGGCGACGCTCGGCGTCCTCGATCTGCTCCTGCGGCGCCATGTCGACCGGCGCGTCATAGGCGATGTTGACCATGTCCTCGCCGACGGTGATCAGCGCGCGGCGCGTCGCGAGGTCATAGATCGCGCGGCCGTAGTCGCCGGCATTGATGACGTTGACCGCCTCGGCGGCCAGCCGCGCGAGGTAGTGGGCGACCGTCATGTCGCCGACCTTCTCGTCGGCCGGCAGGAAGGTCTTGATGGTCACCGGATTGGCCATCTTGCCCATGCGGATGAGCTCGGCCGAGACCTCGAATATCTTGCGGTGCAGCGGCTCGTAGAAATGCAGGGACTTCAGGAAGTCGGAGACACGGTAGAAGGCGTCGTTGTTGACGAGAATTGCGCCAAGCAGCGCCTGCTCGGCCTCGATGTTGTTGGGAGCCTCGCGATAGAGCGGTGTCTCCGCGACCTCGAATTTTCGCGCTGCTTCTGCCATGTCGTCCCCGTCTTGTGCCCGGACCATGCCGTATCAGAGTCGGCATGTGGCGGGTGAAGAAATACCCGCCGTGCCCGCGATTCACAGCTCGGAGATTTCGGTGGAAAGAATCGCGGTTGACTCGAATCGCAAAACTACACCAGCGCGAAATGGAACAAAACGGGAAAATGCAGCGCGACGCGCCTCAGCGCCGTTCGCCGCGGATATAGCGCCTGTACCAGCCCGACATGAGGGTGCGGGTGCGCGTGCGGGCCGACATCGGCATGATGAAATAGAGATATTTGTGCTTCGGCCCCGTCATCAGGGCGGGCGGCGGGGGCTCCTGCCGCGCGACCGCCTCGAAAAGCTCGCTCATCAGCGCGGCAAGATCTGGCAGCTCCAGACGATTCGCCAGGCCGATCAGCCGGTCGCCGATGGTGGAGACTTCGTCGGTTACCCAGGAGGCGTCGCCGAAATAGAGCACGCTCTGGTCGAGATACTTTTCGCAGTAGTCGGCGAGTTCCAGGGCAAGCAAGTAGCGGTCAGTCTGACCGAGGCCGTCGAACTCGGCCTCCATCCTGGCGATGCTCTTGCTGGTGATCCGGCGGTCCCTGAAGCGCTTGACCAGATCGGCTACATCCGGCCCGACGGCGTCGACAATGACCGCGTTGCGGTAGGTCGAGTAGACATGGCTACGCCCGTCGCCGAAATTGCCGTTGCTGTAGACATTGTGAACGAGGCCGAGCGCGATGATCTCGGCGGGCATGCGCAGCAGCGCCAGAATTCCGGCCACTCCCACCGTGTGCAGCACGAAGGGCCGCCCGTCGCTCTGGTAATAGCCGCTGTAGAGCCTCGTTGCGAGCTCGTAGGCCGCCTTGACGAGCGCCAGTTCTTCTCCGCTGCGGCCCTGTCGCCGCAGCTCGTTGTAGAGTTGCAGATTGTTACGAGCAATCGCCTGTATGTGCATTGGCGCCGACGCCCTCATTCCGGACGAGGCGGGCCTGGCAGCGTCATCCGGTTCTGGGTACGAACAGGATCACGGAAGCCCCGGCGATGCAAATCAGGGCGCCCGTGAGGTCCCAGCGATCGGGGCGGATGCCCTCGACCATCCACAGCCAGCCGAGCGACGCCGCGATGTAGATGCCGCCATAGGCCGCGTAGGTGCGTCCGGCCGCTCCGGTGTCGACCAGAGCCAGCAGCCAGCCGAACAGCATGAGCGAAAGCGCGCCGGGCACCAGCCACATTGGAGAGGCATCGAGACGCCACCATGCCCACAGGGCGAAGCAACCCGCGATTTCGGCCAGAGCAGCAGCGGCGTAGATCGGTAGGGTCAAGGTCCGGTCCTCGTGGTTTCGAGTGCCAGACTTCAGGCAAAACGCGGCCGATGCAAGCCGGCTGGCGCTACTTTGCAACCTTGCGGCGACGGGCGCCGACCGGCTTGTCCTTCTTCGGCTGGGCCCGCGCCGGCTGCTCGTGGAGGGCGAGGGCCTTTTCACATTTCTCGATGTAGCCGCGCGTCACCGGCAGGGTGTCGTTGCGGCGCGTCAGCTGGACCTGGAAGACGACGAGATCCTGCCAGCGGAATGCGGCTTCGGAAGCGGCGAGGTAGAAGTCCCACATGCGGCAGAAACGCTCGTCGTATATCTCCTTCACGCGCTCGCGGTTCTCGAGGAAGCGCCGGCGCCAGTGCATCAGCGTGTCGGCATAGTGCAGCCTGAGCACCTCGACGTCGGTCACCACGAGGCCTGTCTTTTCGATGGCCGGCATGACCTCCGACAGCGCCGGGATATAGCCGCCCGGGAAGATGTATTTTCGGATGAAGGCGCTGGTCGCTGCCGGCGGACCGCTGCGGCCGATGGTGTGCAGCAGCATGACGCCGTCAGGCTTCAGCAGCGTGGAGCACTTGTCGAAGAAGGTGCGGTAGTGGTTGATGCCGACATGCTCGAACATGCCGACCGAGACGATCCGGTCGAAACGCTCCGACAGGTCGCGGTAGTCGCGGATTTCGAAATGCACGTGGTTGTCGAGACCCTCCGCCTGGACGCGCTCGCTCGAGACGGCGTGCTGTTCGGTGGAGAGCGTGACGCCGAGAACCTCGGACTCGAAGGTGCGGGCGAGGTAGAGGCCGAGCCCGCCCCAGCCGGAGCCGATATCGAGAACCGACAGGCCGGGCTTCATCTTGAGCTTGGCCGCGATGTGCCGCTTCTTGGCCGCCTGGGCCTGCTCGAGCGTCATGGAGGGCCGCTCGAAATAGGCACAGGAATACTGCATGTCCTCATCGAGGAAGAGGCGGTAGAACTCGCCGGAGAGGTCGTAGTGGCGCTGCACGTTGCGCTTGGCGCGGCCGGCGGTGTTGACCTGCTGCAACCGGCGGAACGCGGTGCGCGCGGCCTCGATCGCCTTGGTCCAGACCGCATCGACGCCGCCCGGCCCCATGTTCTGGAAGACGATGCGCAGAAGGCCGAGCGTGTCGCCCACGGTGATGTCGAGATCGCCGTCCATGAAGGCTTCGGGGGCGGCCAGCATCGGGTCCAGGGCAATCGCCCGTTCGGCGCGCGCGCTCTTGACGACGAGGTGAACCGGGTCCCCGCTGCCATCGCCGAAAGAGTGTGTCCGCCCATCCGGCCCGGTGATCGAAAGGTTCCCGGTGCGGACCAGGCCTGCGACGACGCGTTGTAAAAGTGAGTTCATGACAACAAACTCCACCATGTGAACGGCGGCATATTGTGACGAACTTCAACCGTTTTGAAAAGTTCCGGCTGGTCCAATATGTCTCGAGTTCGTCGGACCAGACGGCTGTTGCGCAAGGATTCCGGGCGAATTCGGAACCTTGTGCGGAGGGGAAGGCGCCTCGGCGGAGCATAAAAAAAGCCCGGGCAGTGCGCCCGGGCTTGGATATCGTCGACGAAAAGCCGAGCTATCAGTTCTGCTCGTCTTCGCTCCCGGCGGCTTCAACTTCCTCACCGGTTTCCCCGGCGCCGTCGTCTTCCTCGCCCTCTTCGTTAGGATCGAAGAAGGCGTCGGGACGGGCGTTCTCGTTGATGTCCTCGCCGTAGATGGCCTCGGCGGTGGTGAGCGTCTCGCCACGTGCCTGGCGCTCGGCTTCGTCGGCCGTGCGGGCGATGTTCAGCGTGATGGTCACGTCGACTTCCGGATGAAGCGCGATTGCCACGTTGGTGACTCCGATGGTCTTGATCGGGTGGTTGAGCTGGATCTGGTTGCGGTTGATCGAGAAGCCTTCGGCCGTGATCAGGTCGGCGATGTCGCGCGTCGAGACCGAACCGTAGAGCTGACCGGTTTCGCCGGCCGAGCGAACGGCGATGAAGGACATGCCGTCGAGCTTTTCGGCGACCTGGCTGGCTTCCGCCTTGCGCTCGAGGTTGCGGGCCTCGAGCTGGGCGCGCTGGCCTTCGAACTTCTTCTTGTTGGCTTCGTTGGCGCGCAGCGCCTTGCCCTTCGGCAGCAGGAAGTTGCGGGCGAAGCCGTCCTTGACCTTGACGGTGTCGCCCATCTGGCCAATGCGGGAAATGCGTTCGAGAAGAATGACTTCCATGGTCTTTTCCTTTCAGTGCCCGAATGGGCTGATTCAAAGGACGAGGTCAGGAAGCAGTGGCGTTGCCGCCGATGTCGCTGTCCTGCCTGTCGCGGCAGTTAGGGTCGTTGCCGACCCAACCCGGGATTTCTGGTCGCCCCGTCCCGCGCCCGTCGCGGAGGGGTAGGTGCGGCGCGGACAGGGCCCGCGCCGCGAAGGGTGCTACTTGACGATATAGGGCAGCAGGGCAAGGAAGCGGGCGCGCTTGATCGCCTTGGCGAGCTCACGCTGCTTCTTCTGCGAGACTGCGGTAATGCGCGAAGGCACGATCTTGCCGCGCTCGGAAATGTAGCGCTGCAGAAGGCGTACGTCCTTGTAGTCGATCTTCGGGGCGTTAGCGCCGGAGAACGGGCAGGTCTTGCGACGGCGGTGGAAAGGGCGCCGCGTTGGCATCTGGCTGACGTCGACCATTATTCCTGTCCTCCTTCGGCACCTTCACGCGGACGGCGCGGGCCACGGTCTCCACGATCACCGCGGTCGCGGTCGCCGAAGCTGCGCGGACCACGGTCACGATCGCCGAAATTGCCGCGATCGGAGCGCTCTTCGCGCTTCTGCATCATGGCGGAGGCGCCTTCCTCGTGGGCTTCGACCTTGACGGTCATGAAGCGCAGGATGTCTTCGGAAAGACCCATCTGGCGCTCCATCTCGTTGAGCGCTGCCGGCGGGCAATCGAGGTCCATCAGCGTGTAGTATGCCTTCCGGTTCTTCTTGACCCGGTAGGTGAGGGACTTCAGTCCCCAGTTCTCGACCCGACCGACCGAACCGCCATTAGCGGAGATGACGCCCTTGTAGCTTTCTACAAGCGCATCGACCTGCTGCTGCGACAGATCCTGTCGGGCGAGAAACACATGTTCGTATAGAGCCATAGTTTCTGCCTTTCGTTTCACTCATCTGTCCGGACCCGCGGCAAAAGCCTCTGCAACTTGTCTGATCCGTGAGGGGCCAGTTGGCCGCCCAGGAGAAGAAAGGCGCAAATTCGAGACGGTCGAGAGCGGAGACACGGGAAGCGGAAGCATCTCTTGGCTTCACACGAAGGCATCCTGCGACACCTCCGGCCCTCCGTTCAGCCCCCAGCAGGACCGGCAGATTGCGGCGGTCTCTACAGGGGAAGGCTCGGTAAGGCAAGTCCCATCGCAACGAGAACTTCTAGACGCCTGCCGGTTTCGGCAGGTTCGGGAAAAAGCGTCGCATCGTCCGCTGGTGGCCGAACATCGAATCGTACTGCAGCAGACGGAAGTCGTTGATCAGCGGATCGATCCTGTCCTCGCGGGACCAATCGGCAATCGGTCCCGTCTGCGAGACGAGAAGGTGACGTTCGATCACGTCGTAGCTCCTGTCGACCCGGCCGAGGAAGCCGGTGTAGTAGGGATGCTCGATGCCGGCGGCCTGGAACAGTTTCAGGGGAATGAGCGAAGGGCTGATCGAGCCGACATCCTTCATGGAGCCGGTACGGTTCGACCAGATCACCAGCGGCGTCTCTCGGTGTGTGGCAAGCGCCTCGGGCGGCTCGCGTCGCTCTGGCACCGGCTCCTTGAGGAAGCCTGTCTCGGTGTAGCCCTTGTTGAGGGGCGGCAGGTGATCGCCGAAGAAGACGATCAGCGTGTGCCTGTCGCGGGTCGCCGCCCAGTCGACCAGCCGCTTCAGGCTGCGGTCGGCATCGGCAATGCCCTCTGCGAAGGAGCGGATCGACTGGCCAGTCGTATAGCTGGCGACCGTGTCGACCTTCACCGTCGCATCGCGGTAGCGGTTCGGCTCGTAGGGGCCGTGCCCCTGCAGGCTGACGGCGAAGGTGAAGAAGGGGCGTTCGGTCGCATCGGCGCGCCGGATGATTTCCTCGGTCAGCGCATCGTCCGACACGAGCGGTCCGCGCGAAGCCATCGGCGGCAGCTTCTCGATGCTCAGGAAGCGGTCGAAGCCGAACGAATCATAGACGTGCTCGCGGTTCCAGAACCAGCCTTCGAACGGGTGGATCGCAGTCGTCTCGTAGCCCTCGGCGCGGAAGAAGCTTGCCAGCGATGGCACCGGACCGCGCACATACTGCTGATAGGGAATGCTGCCATAGGGCAGGAAGGCATTGGAGAAGCCCGTCAGCGCCTCGAATTCGACATTCGCCGTCATGCCGCCGAACTCGGGCGAGAACATCGAGCCGGAGCGCAGCGCGCGCACGGTGGGCATGGGGTCGGGCGTGATGGTGGTGCCGGGCAGGAGCGTGGGGTCCCAGAAGGATTCGCTCATCACCACGATGACATCCGGCCTCTCCTGCGGCATCGAGACGGCGCCCTGCGCCGGGCGGATCGCGTCAAGGACATCGTCCTCGTAGCTCGGCGGCGCCTTGACCTTGGCCATCGGCATGTTGAGGGCAAAGGCGATGGCAAAGCCGTTGGAGGCGTAGTTCTCCTTCTGGTCCCACATCATGGGAATGATCTGCAGCCTGTCGCGCGTCCACGAGAAGGTGGCGAAGTCCATGATGGAGACAAAGAAGGCGAGCGCCGGCAGCACGACCACCAGGCGGGCGAGGCGAAGCCTCGGCCGGATCGGCGCGAAACTGCGCGCCTGGCGCCAGAGCGCGACCAGAAGGACGACGGCCGCGATGCCGCCGATTGCGAGAAGCACGGCAAGAAGCGGACGCTCGGCGACAAGCAGCGGCATCAGTTCCAGTATCTGTCGCGCATAGAGGAAGTCGGCCGGATAGAGCGGGTCGCCGAGATAGAGCGACTTCTGATGGCCGATCGCCGCGAGCAGCAGCACGACGGGCGCAACGAGCAGGATGCCGTTGTGACGCCGGCCGAGCAGGGCATCGAGGCCGGTCAGGAGCAGCGTGAACAGCGCAATGGTCGTCCAGCCCGGCCGGAACGGCTGGCTGAAGAACTCGACGGTCGAACCCAGCGATCCGCGAAAGATCCACTCGACCATAAAGACCAGCAGCGCTGAAAAGAGGATCGTGACGGCAAGCGACAGCGTGCAGCGCACGAGCGGACTCCGGGCAAGACGCCCGGCGCCCTTGCGTGCATCAGGCGCGCAAACAACCCCTGCCTGCGTGACAGCGTTATGCTTTGCCAACTCAAAACCCTCGATAATGCGGAAGAACTGTCATGCCTGTGTCATGGTTCCGTCACAAAAAGCCAGAGCCTGTGGCGAAAGTGAGAAGCTTTGGCCGCCTTGGCGTGTATTTTTTCAGTGTGGCGCTGCGGCAGCTGTTTCCCATGCCGCCCTTGACTTGAGCCGCCGGCTTGGCCAGAGGGCAGTCGCAAACCAGACCGGAGACCCGCAAATGGCCATCGCATTCACCTTCCCGGGGCAGGGCAGCCAGGCCGTCGGCATGGGCAAGGATCTTGCCGACGCCTTTCCAGAGGCCCGCGCGGTCTTCGCCGAGGTCGACGATGCGCTGGGCGAAAAGCTGTCGCAATTGATGTGGGATGGCCCTGAAGAGACGCTGACGCTGACCGCCAACGCGCAGCCTGCACTGATGGCAGTGTCGATGGCGGCGATGCGGGCGCTCGAGGCGCGTGGTTTCGTGCTGCAGGACAAGGTCGCCTATGTCGCCGGGCATTCGCTCGGCGAATACTCCGCGCTCGCGGCCGCCGGCATGTTCTCGATCGGCGATGCGGCCAGGCTGCTGCGCATCCGCGGCAACGCCATGCAGGCCGCCGTGCCGGCAGGCGAGGGCGCTATGGCGGCGATCATCGGACTGGACGAGGCAGAGGTCGAGGCCGCCTGCGCCGATGCCGCCGCCGGCTCCGTCTGCCAGATCGCCAACGACAATGGCGGCGGGCAGCTGGTGATCTCGGGCGCCAAGCCTGCCGTCGAGCACGCGGCGCGGCTGTGCACCGAAAAGGGCGCAAAGCGCGCCCTGATGCTGACGGTTTCCGCCCCCTTCCATTCGCAGATGATGGCGCCCGCCGCCGAGACGATGCGCGAGGCGCTCGCGGGCGTGCAAAAGAACCGGCCGGCGGTGCCGGTGGTGGCGAACTTCGTCGCCCAGCCGCTCTCCGACCCGGATGAAATCGCGGCCCGGCTCGTCGACCAGGTGACCGGGCGCGTTCGCTGGCGCGAAACGGTCGAATGGTTCGGGGCCAATGGGGTGACTTCGCTTTACGAGGTCGGCGCCGGCAAGGTCCTGTCGGGGCTGGCGCGCCGCATCAACCGTGACATTTCCACCGCGGCCGTCGGCACGCCCGCCGAGGTCGAGGCTGCACTGGCAGCTCTTTCCTGATACATCAATCGCCATTCCGCCCCCATCGGGCGTTCTCTGGAGTCTGAACGAATGTTTGATCTGAACGGCCGCAAGGCGCTGGTAACCGGCGCAACCGGAGGCATCGGCGAATCGATCGCGCGCGTACTTCACGCCAGGGGCGCGACGGTCGGCCTGCACGGAACGCGCGTCGAAAAGCTCGAGGCGCTGGCCGGCGAACTCGGTGAACGCGTCAAGATCTTCCCGGCCAACCTTTCGGACCGCGACGCTGTCAAGGAACTCGGCCAGAAGGCCGAGGCCGAACTCGAAGGCGTCGACATCCTCGTCAACAATGCCGGCATCACCAAGGACGGGCTCTTCGTGCGCATGTCGGACGCCGACTGGGATGCCGTGCTCGAGGTCAACCTGACCGCGGTTTTCCGCCTCACCCGGGAACTGACCCATCCGATGATGCGCCGCCGCCATGGCCGCATCATCAACATCACCTCGGTCGTCGGCGTGACGGGCAACCCGGGCCAGGCCAATTACTGCGCTTCCAAGGCCGGCATGATCGGCTTCTCAAAGTCGCTGGCGCAGGAGATCGCGACGCGCAACATCACGGTCAATTGCGTGGCGCCGGGCTTCATCGAGTCGGCGATGACCGACAAGCTGAACGACAAGCAGAAGGAAGCGATCATGTCGGCAATCCCGGCCCGCCGCATGGGTACGGGCGACGAAGTCGCCTCCGCCGTGGCCTATCTCGCGTCGAACGAGGCGAGCTACGTGACCGGCCAGACCATTCACGTCAACGGCGGCATGGCGATGATCTGATTGCCGGCGGGCACGCCACAAGTGCCCGGTTGCAGCGCAAACATGCGTGGATGAGCCCGAAAATTGGGCCGTTTTCGCCTTGGACGCGCGGGATTTTTCGTGTAATGCGCCAGCAACCCGGGGTTCAAGACCGGATTCCCGCCGGCTTCACTGGAACCGGCAATGAACATCTTTCAGCTTGATTAGCGCCATTCCGGCGGCTAACGAAGGCAGATAAACACAGGACGAGGATGCCCAAATGAGTGACACCGCAGAGCGCGTCAAGAAGATCGTTGTCGAACATCTCGGTGTCGATGCCGAGAAGGTTACCGAGCAGGCGAGCTTCATCGATGATCTTGGCGCAGACAGCCTCGACACGGTCGAACTCGTGATGGCTTTTGAAGAAGAGTTTGGCGTCGAGATTCCCGATGATGCCGCTGAGACCATTCTCACGGTCGGCGACGCCGTGAAGTTCATCGACAAGGCTTCGGCCTGACCGCCACGCCTATCGCCGGCAGATCGGGAGGACCAGCGATGCGGCGTGTCGTTGTGACAGGCATGGGGCTGGTTTCGCCCTTCGGCGTCGGTGTGGAACATGGCTGGAAACAGCTTCTTTCGGGGCGCAGCGCTGCGTCCCGAATCACTGCGTTCGACGTCGAGGACTACGCCAGCAAGATCGCCCACTCGATCCCGCGCGGCGACGGCTCGAATGCGACTTTCAATCCTGAAGCGTTTCTTGAACCCAAGGAACTGCGCAAGATCGGCGACTTCATCCTGTACGGGATTGCGGCTGCCGACGAGGCGCTGAAGAATTCCGGCTGGGAACCGAAAACCGAAGAGGAACGCTGCGCGACCGGCGTGATGATCGGATCGGGCATCGGCGGCATCGAAGGCATCGCCGAAAACGCGCTCATCCTGCAGGAACGCGGCCCGCGCCGCATCAGTCCTTTCTTCATCCCCGGCAACATCATCAACCTCGTCTCCGGCCAGGTCTCGATCCGGCACGGCCTCAAGGGTCCGAACCATGCCGTTGTGACAGCCTGCTCGACCGGCGCGCACGCCATCGGCGACGCGGCCCGGCTGATCATCTTCGGCGACGCCGACGTGATGCTGGCGGGCGGTACGGAAGCACCGGTCACGCCGCTGGCGCTTGCCGGTTTCGCGGCCTGCCGCGCGCTGTCCACCGGCCGCAACGACACGCCCGAGAAGGCTTCGCGCCCCTATGACGCCGATCGCGACGGCTTCGTGATGGGCGAGGGCGCCGGCGTCGTCGTTCTCGAGGAACTCGAGCACGCCAAGGCACGCGGCGCCACGATCTACGCCGAGGTGACCGGCTACGGCCTCACAGGCGACGCCCATCACATCACGGCACCGGCCGAAGACGGCGACGGCGCATTCCGCTGCATGACGGCCGCGCTGAAGCGGGCAGGCCTTTCCGCCGCCGACATCGACTACATCAACGCGCACGGCACCTCGACGATGGCCGACACGATCGAACTGGGAGCGGTGGAGCGTCTCGTCGGCAACGCCGCCTCGAAGATCTCGATGTCTTCGACCAAGTCGTCGATCGGCCATCTGCTCGGCGCCGCGGGTGCGGCGGAGGCGATCTTCTCGGTCCTCGCCATCCGCGACAATGTTGCGCCGCCGACCATCAACCTCGATAATCCAGAGCGCGAGACGGCTATCGATCTGGTGCCCAACAAGCCGCGAGAGAGGCAGATCGACGTCGCTCTTTCCAACTCTTTCGGCTTTGGTGGCACCAACGCGTCGCTGATCTTTCAGCGCTACAACGGCTGAAGCCGCGGCTGCGCCGCGAATTTTGCCACATTCGAACTTAGTCTTGCGGCAGTTCTCTCAGCGCAGAGTTCGTCCGGAAGGCAATGTTGAGGCGACATGAACATGAACCCGGGAGATCGCGATTTCGGCCGGCGGGACGCACCGCCACAGCCGATTGTGCCCAAGACCGCCAGCGAGGCGCTGCGGCCCGAGAAGGGCACGCCGCCGCCGAAGCGCTCGCGCCGCTCGCGCAGCCAGATCATCGTGTTCATGAATTTCGTGGTCTCGTCGGTGATCCTTGTGGTGCTCGCCGCGGGAGTCGCGGTGTTTCTGGGCAAGTCCGAATTCGACGGACGCGGACCGTCGCAGACGACGGCCAACTTCCTGGTCAAGCCGAGCACCGGCGTCGCCGAGATCGCCGAGCAGCTGGAGCGGCGCGGCCTGATCAGCGACCAGCGGATTTTCCGGCTCGGCGTGCGCGCCTACGGTCATGACGCCAGCCTGAAGGCCGGCGAATACGAAATTCAGGCCGGCGCCTCGATGCGCGACATCATGGTACTGCTGGAGAGCGGCAAGTCGGTGCTGGCCTCTTTGACCATCCCGGAGGGCATGACGGTCGAGCAGGCCTTCCAGAGGATCGCCGAGCACGAAGCGCTGACAGGCGAAATGCCGACCGAAATGCCCCCCGAAGGCAGCCTGATCGCCGATACGCAGCGCTTCACGCGCGGATCGACGCGCAAGCAGATCGTCGAGAAGATGCTGGCCGACCAGCAAAGGCTGGTCGAGAGTATCTGGAACCGCCGCGTGCAGGGGCTGCCCCTTGCCAACGTCAATGAGTTCGTGACGCTGGCCTCGATCGTGGAGAAGGAGACCGGCCGCAGCGACGAGCGCTCGCGCGTCGCCGCCGTCTTCATCAACCGCCTGAACAAGGGCATGCGCCTGCAGTCCGACCCGACCATTCTCTACGGTCTGTTCGGCGGCAAGGGGAGGCCCGCGGACCGGCCGATCTACCAGTCGGACATCGACAAGCCGACGCCCTACAACACCTATGTCATCGACGGCCTGCCGCCCACACCGATCGCAAATCCCGGGCGCGCGGCTCTGGAAGCCGTGGCGAACCCTTCGAAGACCAAGGACCTCTACTTCGTTGCTGACGGCACGGGAGGGCATGTCTTCGCCACGACGCTCGACGTCCACAACGAGAATGTCGCGCGCTGGCGCGCTGCCCAGCGCAAGCTGGCGCAGGAAGCAGCCAAGGCCGAGGCTGAGAAGGCGGCATCCGGCGAGCCGGCGACCAGCGCCGAGTAAGGCGCCGGCAGTCTGCGCGGCGTCAGGGGATGAGTTTTGAGGCCGGCGCTTTCCGCGCCGGCGCAGGGGGCGCGCCGACAGATGAATCTGCAAAGCATGACCGGCTTCGCGCGGGCCACGGCGGACCATGACGGCGTTTCGATCGCCTGGGAGCTGAAGTCCGTCAACGGCAAGAGCGTCGAACTGCGGCTAAGGCTGCCGACGGGCTTCGATCGCCTGGAAGCGTCGCTGCGGCAGGCAGTTCAGAAGCGCTTTGCGCGCGGCAATTTCCAGGCAACCCTGACCATCGGACGCGCGCCTGGAGCGCAGGCGCAGCCCGTCGTCAACGAGGCCTTCCTGAAGGACGTCGCCGGTCTTGCCGTCAGGCTGCAGGAGCAGTTTGGCGTGACGGCGGCGAGCGCCGACGGTCTGCTTGCGTTGCGCGGCGTGCTCGAGGTGCCGGAAGCGATCGAAAGCGAGGAGACGCGTGCCGGGCTGGACGCAGCCATCGTGCAGGCCTTCGCCGCAGCGCTCGACGGGCTTGAGGCCGCCCGCCAGAGCGAAGGCGAGGCGCTGCGTGCGCTGCTGCTCGGCCACATCGATACCATCGAGGCGCTGGTTTCCCGGGCCGAGGCGGACCCGTCGCGTGAGCCGGCCGCGATCCGCGACAGGTTGGCCGGCCAGGTGAGGCTGCTTCTCGACGCCGCGTCCAATCTCGACGAGGCGCGCCTGCTCCAGGAAGCCGCCCTGCTCGCCACCAAGGCCGATATCCGCGAGGAGATCGACCGGTTGAACACGCATGTCGCTTCCGGGCGCGCCCTCCTGCAGAATGGCGGTGCAATCGGCCGGAAACTCGATTTTCTTGCGCAGGAATTCAACCGCGAATCGAATACTCTGTGTTCCAAGTCCAACGCAGCGGCCATTACGGCGATCGGCCTGGAACTGAAATCGGTGGTCGACCAGTTTCGCGAACAGGTCCAGAATCTGGAGTAGCGCATGAGCGCCGATACGAGCCCGATCCGCATCCGCCGTCGCGGGCTGATGCTGGTCCTGTCGTCGCCCTCGGGGGCCGGCAAGTCGACGATTGCCCGCAACCTGCTCGAGACGGATCCCGGCCTCGAGCTCTCCGTCAGCGTAACGACGCGGCCCAGGCGCGGCAGCGAGATCGACGGCGTGCACTACCATTTCCAAACGCAGCGCGAATTCGACCGGCTGCGCGACTCCGACGCGCTGCTGGAATGGGCCGAAGTACATGGCAATTGCTACGCCACGCCCCGTGAGCCGGCGGAAGCCGCGCTGGTCGACGGGCGCGACATGCTGTTCGATATCGACTGGCAGGGCGCGGCTCAGCTCCGGGAAAAGATGCCGGTCGACATCGTCTCGATCTTCATCCTGCCGCCCTCCATGCGGGAACTTCGGGAGCGGCTGAAGCGGCGCGCCGAGGACCAGGATGCGGTGATCGACGCGCGGCTGAAGAACGCCAGGGACGAGATCGAGCACTGGCGCGACTACGACTATGTCGTCATCAATGACGACCTCGACCGTTCGTTCGCAGAGGTACGCTCAATCGTGACCGCCGAACGGTTGCGCCGCGACCGCAGGCCGGGCCTGTTCGATTTCGTCTCGGGATTGCTCGACGAAAAGGCCGGCTAGCTCAGGCTCCGGTGCCGGGCGCGGGGTGCCGCGCGGGTGCGCGATGCTCGATCACCTGGACAATGTCGCCCCATTCGATCTCGGGATAATGCTCGCGCATCCCCTCCAGCATGACCTCGCGCGGCCACTCCACCTCGCGGCCGAGAAACCGCGCAGCCTCCGACAGGGGCATGTCCGTGCAGCGGACAACATCGACGATGACGGTGCGGCCCGGGTCGCCTGCGCAGACATAGCGCATCGGGCCGGGCGCGATGCGCGCCTCGCCAAACCGGATCGTCGCGGTCTTTTCGCCGCTGAGGATAAGGGGAAAGAGCCGGGCCACGACCGCCAGGGCCTGGATCGGAGGCGCTTCAGATGGCATTGGCGAGCGCCACGAACTCCGCGATCTCGAGCGTTTCGGCGCGCCGCGTGGGATCGATGCCGACCGCGGCGAGCAGTGCCTCGCCGCCCAGGCTCTTGAGGCTCTGGCGCAGCATCTTGCGGCGCTGCCCGAAGGCGGCCTCAGTGACGCGGGCGAGCTTGCGCACTTCGGCCGGCAGCGGCGCCGGGCGGGGCATGATGTGCACCACGGACGAGGTCACCTTCGGCGGCGGCGTGAAGGCCTGCGGCGGGACGTCGAAGGCAATGCGCGCTTCGGTGCGCCAGCCGGCGAGAACGCCCAGCCGGCCGAAGGCGTTGTCCGAGGGCTTTGCCACGATCCGCTCGGCAACCTCGCGCTGGAACATCAGCGTCATCGACTCGTAGAAGGGCGGCCACGCCGGCACGGTCAGCCAGCGCACGAGGAGCTCGGTGCCGATATTGTAGGGCAGGTTGGCGACGATCTTGACCGGCTGGCCGGCCGCGAGCGCCGCGAAGTCGGTTTTCAGCGCATCGCCCGACACGATCTCGAGCCGGCCCGGATAATGGTCGGAGACTTCCGCGAGCGCGGCCAGGCAGCGCTCGTCACGTTCGATGGCGACGACCCGCTGCGCGCCGTTCATCAACAGGGCCCGCGTCAACCCGCCCGGGCCGGGTCCGACCTCGATGACGGTCGTCTGCGAAAGGTCGCCTGCCGTGCGCGCGATCTTTCCTGTGAGGTTGAGGTCGAGCAGGAAATTCTGGCCGAGCGATCTCTTGGCACGAAGCTCATGCCTTTCGATGACATCGCGCAGGGGTGGCAGGCCGTCGAGGCTCATGCGGGGAAGCTCCCGGTGTCGGCCAGCAGACGCGCCAGTCGCAACGCGGCGATGAAGCTGTCCGGTTGCGCCGTTCCCGTGCCGGCAATCGCGAATGCGGTTCCGTGGTCGGGGGAGGTCCTGACGAAGGGCAGGCCGAGTGTCACATTGACGGCTTCGTCGAAGGCCAGTGTCTTGGCCGGGATCAGCGCCTGGTCGTGGTACATGCAGATGGCCGCGTCATAGCCGGCGCGGGCGCGCGGGTGAAACATCGTGTCGGCCGGGAGAGGGCCGTAGGCATCGATGCCTTGGGAGCGCAGGCTTGCGACCGCGGGTGCGACCAACGCCTCGTCCTCGCCACCCATCGCACCGCCTTCGCCGGCATGCGGATTGAGGCCGGCAACCGCAAGCCGCGGATTGGCAATGCCGAAGCGCGCCGCCAGATCCCGCGCTACGACTTGCGCCGTTGTGACGATCAGCTCGATGCTGAGCGCGGCGGGCACCTCGGCCAGCGGGATGTGGATGGTAACCGGCACGCTGCGCAGGTCAGGACCGACCAGCATCATCACGGGGGTCTGCGCCAGGCCGGTGGCCTCGAAGGCGAGATGCGCGAGATATTCGGTATGGCCGGGAAAGCCGAAGCCCGCATCGTAGAGCGGCTTCTTGGCAATGGGGCAGGTGACGACGGCGGCCGCGCGGCCCGACATGACGTCGGCCACGGCCCTGTCGATCGCTTCGATGATGCCTGGCGCATTGGCGGCCGACGGCAGGCCCGGCGTATCGGCGAAGGCAGCCTC
Source organism: Alphaproteobacteria bacterium (assembly GCA_018823835.1). Classification (GTDB taxonomy): domain Bacteria; phylum Pseudomonadota; class Alphaproteobacteria; order Rhizobiales; family Rhizobiaceae; genus CAMYMG01. The sequence goes on from JAHJHT010000008.1 coordinate 129,038, forward strand.
CAGCGGGACCACCGGCAGGGCGCCGGAAAATGCGGCCGCGGAGCCGGAAGGCGAGGTCTCGGCCAGTGGTGTATCCAAGCCGATGTGACGGGCGCGTGATGAAATCAGCGCGGGGTCGGCAAGCAGGTAGAAGGGGGGCAAGGACAGCTCGACGCGCCGCTGCCAGGCGGCAAGCGCTATCTCGGGGCCGATGCCTGACGGATCTCCCACCGAGACGGCAAGCGGCAGCGCCGCGGCTGGATGACGCGGCATGTGCTGTCAGCGCTTGACGATATTCGCCTTCTCGCGAAGCTCTTCGGTGTATTTCTTGCTGAGGTCTTCCGCCTTGTCGTCCGTGGCGCCCTCCAGCTGGAACACCATCTTGGCGACACGGTCGTCGGAGACTTCGCGGCTGGAACAGATGCCGATGAACTCGACGCCGAGGTTGGTTTCCCGCACGCCCGTCGCGCCCCCGACCTTGGTCTTCTTGATCTGCTCGGCCCATTCGGGCGGCAACTCGGGTCCGAACTTGCGGCCGAGATCGCGGACCGTCACGTCGACCAGGCCCTTGGCGAAGTCACGCGTGCGTTCGCAGCCGGAAAAGCGGGCGCGCATGGCCTCTGCCTCGCGCTTGCGGCTCGCCATCTTGCCGCGCTCACTGGCCGGAACCACGAAGATGATATGCTGCAGCATGTATTCGGTGGCGGTAGGCTTCGTGCCGCCCTGCTTGAGCATGCGCTGGACGACGTCCTGCTCGCTCATGCTGCGGACTTCGCTGCGGTTGCGCGCCGCGAGTGCCTGGTTCCAGGCCATCTGCGAGCGGATGAATTCCTTGAAGTGCGCCTTGGTCACGCCGGACTGGGACATGATGCCGTCAAGCTGCTTGACCGTCATCTTGTTGCCTTTGGCGAAGCGGTTGTAGGCCTCCGTCACCGCGTCGTCGGTGATCCGGACACCGAGCCGCTGGGCTTCGGCATTGTGCAGCGCCTGATCGACCATGGCCTGTTCGGCCTCGGCGTTCAGGTTGCCCTTGCGGCGCTGCAGCTTGAGGAAAGCGACACGGCGCTGGATGTCGTAGGTGGTCACCGGAACCCTGTTGACGATCAACTTGATTTCGCTGGCCGCCGCCGGACCCGCCAGCGTCGTCAGTGACTCTATTGCCCCGAAGGCGAAGAGCGCGAGGCTCGTCGATATGAGGCATTTCCTAACCGAAAGCATCCGATCCAATCCCGTCCTTTACCCTTCTGCATAGAATAGCGACGGATTCCTGCCCCCGCTATGCGGCGAAACGATGTCGGCACCTGCCCCGCCTCAGAGGTCGGCGGCAACAGAATTGCTGGAGGAGCCGAAATCGCCGATCGTGCGGAACGAAAGGTTGAAGCCGATGCTCTGCGACCGCTCGCGTGACTCGACATCGGTATTCTGGCTGTAGGTCATCAGATAGGTGAAGCACTCGTCGTCATAGGCAAAGCCGATCGAGTTCTTGACCATCACGTCCGACTCGAAGTCGTAGGTGCCGGAGCCGAAGACGCGCCAGGTTTCGAACAGCCGGGCCGAGGCGCCGAGCGAGAGTTCCCTGCGATCGTGGTCGAAGCCATAGAGCGGCTGCGCCTGGATGTAGGTGTAGCTGCTGGTCAGCGAGAAGATGTCGGTCGAATAGCCGGCCTTCAACTCGCCGCGGCGCATTTCCAGCGTCTGTTCGTCAAGCCGCGCGCTCAGCGAGGCAGAAACGCCATTGGGCGACGCGAAGCCGAACAAGCCGACGAAATCCGACGTATCCGTCTCAAGGCCCGAATAGGCGCCGACATTGACGAGATCGGGCTGGGCAAACGAGTTCTCGCCCGCCACGTGATAGGACTGGCCGACGAGGCCATTGGTGGTCCAGCCGTTGGCGAAGGATCCGGAATAGCGGAAGCCGAAATTGGCGCGCGTGCCGCCCTCGATCCGGTCGTAGCCGGAGAACTTGTCGCGCTCGAAGAGGGTGGAGGCGTCGAAGACGAAGCTCTGCGCATCCTCGTTGGGAATGCCGAGGGTGCTCTGATAGGCCGGATCGTTGCGCGCGAAGATCTGCGCCATCGGCTCGAGAACATGGTTGGCGCTGGTCGAGGAGAACAGCACCGGGAAGCGCAGCTCCAGCCCGGCCGTCGCCAGGAAGCGGTGATAGGCCGATCGGATATCGGAAGCGACACCGATATCGGGGTTCGACGCCATCGAGTTGATGGCCGTTACGGAGTCAGAGCTGTAGTTCACCTGCATCGTGTCGGCCTGGAAGGCCAGGAGCGGCGTCATCACGAGGCCGCCATCGGTGGTGAAAGAGCGCTTCCACTCGGCTTCGGCCGTGATGCGGCTCGACGTTCCTTCGATGCCGCCGACGCGATCGACCGGAAGGAGGAAATCGGGATTCGTTTGCGGCTCGTAATCCAGCGTGCCGCGGTCGATGACGCGGGCGTTGACGTCGAAGTTCAATTCGCCGCCGAAGACCGACTGGTCCGGCGTATAGGCGTAGTCGAAGCTTGGCAGCACCCAGGGCTGTTCGTCTGCGCGAGCGCCGGGCTCGTCATCGAAGGCCTCTTCCTGCACCTCGAAATGCATGGCGCGCAGGTCGAAGAAGTTCCGGTCGTCGAGGCCGGTCAGGTAGACCTGCGAGGTGTGCACGTAATCATTGTAGCCGGCGATGCCGTAGGTGTGGGAAAAGTTCTTGTCGGACTGCAGCAGGACTTCCCAGCCAAAGTCCCAGCGTTCGTTGATGGCGAACTGGCCCTTGGTGCCCATCATGCCGCGCAGCCGGTTCAAGTCGCCATCGCGTCCGCGGTCTACGGTCAGCGCGTCAAAAGCTTCTGGATCGATCTGGTTGATGCCGGCGAAGTGAATGCTGTACTCGCCGTTGTTGAAACGCTGGCGCCATTCAGCCTCGGCCAGGAAACCCTGGGTGGTGAAGCCGGTGCCGGTCAGCGTCAGGTCGTAGGTCGGCGACAGCGCCAGATAGTAGGGGATCGATACGCCGACGCCGAGATTGCTGCCGTACCGGATGCCCGGCATCAGGAAGCCCGACTTGCGCTTGACCGTCGGGTCCGGAATCTCGAATGCCGTGATGTTGCCGAGCGGAACGCCGAGGAACTCGAAGGCGGAGTTCTCGAAGCGGATCGTCTTGGCCTTGCTGTTCCAGATGATTCGCTTGGCCTTCAGCCGCCAGACCGGGGCCTTGTCCGGCTGTTCCTCGCAGGGCTCGCAGGCAGTGTAGACGCCGTTGTTGAAGGTCGTCAGGAAGCCTTCGCGGCGCTCGGCGCTTTCGGCCGCGAAGTAGGTCTTGTCGACCGTCTCGACGCGCAGCGCATTGACGAAGCCGTCGCCGAAATCGTCGGTGACGTCGATCCTGTCGGAATAGATCTTGGTGCCGTCCGACTGCACGATCTCGACGTTGCCGATGGCGACCAGCCGGCGCGACGGACGATCATAGGTGATCTGATTCGCCACCAGCTTGTTGCCGCCATAATTGATCCGGACACCGCCGGTTGCGGTCACGCTGTCGTCGTTATTGTCGTAGATGAGGGTGTCGGCTTCGAGCAGCATCTCGGAACCTTCCGGGATGCTTGGCGACAGATCGGCGATGGTCTGGGCGAAGGAGGGTGCAGGGCTGAAAGCGCACGCAAGGACGCATGCGAGCGCTGTTGCGCCCATCAATTGCGTCACCCTTGTCGTTCTGCGGTCCAGCAATGCCGCAACCCCCACCTAACCGTCCTCCTTATAAAGCAGGAACGTCACACCGAAAAACATTGCCACTACGACTGGGATCCAGACCACGATGAATGGCGGCACGAATCCCGCGTTGCCGAACGCCTTAACAAGCACCGAGACCACATAAAGCAGAAACCCGGCCAAGACGCCACCCAGAATCATCGTCGCCGACTGGCCCATGCGCGCGAAGCGCATCGACACGGTTGCTGCGATCAGCGTCATCGCGACGAGAAGGAACGGCAACGCAAGGAGCGTATGGAACTGCGTGGCGAAGCTGTTCGCCCGCAGGCCGAACGATCGCGCGACCTCGATCTTCGCGGGCAATTCGTAGAACGGGATCGTATCCGGCCGCGCCAGCCGCTCCTGAACGAATTCGGGCCGCAGATTGGTGTCGATTCGGTCGGTCTCGACGACCGGCAACTGCTTGCCGTCGACGAGGCGGCTGACAGTGTGGAGTTCCCAGTAGCCATCGCGCAGATACGCGCGGGCGGCGTCTCGACGCTCGACGATGTTGCCCTCCGCATCGAGCGAGAAGAAGACCACGTCGGACAGTTGCAGTCCGTTGTCGAGAACCGCCCGCGCACCGATGATGGTATCGCCGTCGGCGGTCTTCTGGCGCAGCCAGGGCGCCGTGAACGCCGAGACGGAATTCGAGTTGCCCGACCTGAACTGCGTTTCCAGCGCCTCCGACCGGGAGAAGGCATAGGCGGCGAGGGGGTTGAGCACGCCGACGGTCAGAATGCCGAACAGCAGGGCGCCGACCATGCACGGAAGCAGGAACTGCCATGCCGAAATGCCGGCCGAGCGGGCGATGACCAGCTCGTACTTGCGGTTCAGCGAAACCAGTGTGGCGATTGCCGAGAGCAGCCCGATGAAGGGCACCGTCTGCTGCATGATCATCGGCACCCGGAGCGCGGAAACCGCGAAGGCGAACTTCACCGTGAAACCGGGAAGTCCCGAGGTCCGGCTGGAGAACTCGGTGAAATCGATCAGCATGACGAGGGCGTAGATGCCGACGAAGTACCATGCCGTGATGGCGGCGTAGCGGAAGAAGAAATAGCGTCCGAGGGTCCAGCCCATTAGAGCGCGCCTCCCGACGAGGCGTCGCCGCCGGATCGCCAAAGGCGCATGAACATCATCCGGTCGCCCAGCCGGCGCAGCGTCGAAACCAGGCGGTCGACCAGCGCGACCGGCAGTTCCATTGTCCGGTTCGTCCTGATGAACCATGCCGATATCGCCATCGCCGCGAAGGGAATGGCGTAGACGGCCGGCCACAGCCAGGCGCGTGTCTGCACCTGATTGGCCGCGAAATAGCCCATCCACCGGACGATCAGCGCGATGCCGATCGCCGTTACCAGCGGATTGATCCGGGCTTCCCGGTGAGAGCGGGCGTCACCGGCGACGGAGAGCGCTATCAGAGCAAATACAAGGGGATAGATCCATTCACTGAATCGACGGTGCAACTCGGCCCGGAAGGATTGCGGAGCGCGCTTGTAGACCGGGTCGTTGATATCCGGGTCCAGCAGGTAGCCGATCGTCTGGTCCTTGGGATAGAGCCGCGTCGCGCCCGACGCGGCCGAGAAGACAGAAAGATCGAAGGCGTAGGAATCGAAGTGGATGATGGATATGTCGCCGCCGGCAAGCTTCCGCTGGATTTCGCCGTCATTCATGACGAGCACGTCCTGGTCGTTGCGTTCGACCACCGCACCGGTCTTTGCATAGTAGATCAGGTCGGTTCCCTCGACGCGGGAATCGGCGACGAAGATCCCGCCGAGCCGGCCATCGGCCATGCGCTCGCCGATCTGGATGAACAGGCCGTCCTCGATCTTGCGGAATGTGCCCTCCTGGATGACAAGCGACAGCAGATCGCCGCGCGCCGACGCCACCATTTCGCGGCCGCGCTGGCGCGCATAGGGATCGACCCCGTTGTCGACCGCGAAGGACACGATGCTGGCCAGCAGCGCGAGGATCACGACGGGGCGGATCGTCGTCCAGCGCGACGCACCGGAGGCGCTGATAACCACCAGTTCCGAATCGGTGTTCATCACGGAGAGGGTCTGCGCCACGCCGATGATGATGGCGAATGGCATGACGATCGGCAGCACCGACGGCAGGATCAGCGAGGCGATCTCGAAGAAGGCGAGTGCCGACTGTCCGCTGTCGGTGACGAGATTGATTCGGGCCAGCACCTGGGTGGTCCAGACGATCGCCAGCGTCCAGATCAGCGACGCAAAGAAAAGAACCAGCGCACGACGGAAAATATAGCGTTCAATGATTTTCATGAAGTCCGGACTTCGTCCCGGGGCTGTCGTGCCCGTTCGCACTGTTCACGCAAAGCGACCGAATGCAAGTAACCGCCCGGCGCCGCCGAGACAACCCGAGGCGGCCGATGCGGCCTCTCGTCGAGCAGATCGAATGTCGCCCCGAATGGCTAACGAAGCGGTAACGGGCGCGGTTAACAGTTCCTTGCCGCAGCCTGCGCTGTCCGTTTGCCGGCTCGTGCCTTGCAAAACAAGACAAAACCGCCAAATGTCCGCCAGCAACCACCTCATCCAGCAACGACAGGTCAGCAGATGACGCCGCAACCATCCATCAGTTTTGCCAAGATCGCTCCTTCGAAGAAAGGCAGCGCTGTCCTGCTCGCTGCCGAAAAAGGGGCAGTTAGCGATGCGGCCAAGGCCTTCGACCCATCCGGCGCGCTGAAGCGTGCTTTCTCGATAACGGCGTTTTCCGCGAAGCTCGCATCGGTTGTGGAGGTCCTGGCGCCTGAAGGCTCGCCGCTCAATCGGCTGGTCGCGGTGGGCGTCGGAAAGGCCGACACCATTTCCGAACACGACTGGCTGAAGCTCGGCGGCGCCGTTGCCGCGCATTTTCGCAAGGCCGACGATGTCGCGGTCGTCGTCGACCTGCCGGGCGCCAAGGCGAGTGCCGAGGACGCCGCGCGCCTTGCCGCCGGCATCAGGCTGCGCGCCTACACCTTCGACAAGTACAAGACCAAGAAGGACGAAAGCGACGGCAAGACGGACGACAACAAAGCGTCGAAGTTTACGATATTGTGCGCAAATCCGAGCGCGGCGAAGAAGGCGTTCGCAGCGATGGACGCCGTCGTCGATGGCGTGATCCTGGCGCGTGATCTCGTCAACGAGCCCGCCAACAAGCTCGGGCCGGTCGAATTCGCCGCGGAAGCCAAGGCGCTCGAGAAACTCGGCCTGAAGGTCGAGATCCTGACCGAGAAGGAGATGACCAAGCTCGGCATGGGCGCCCTGCTGGGCGTCGCGCAGGGTTCGCCGCGCGGTGCCCGCATGGCGGTGATGCAGTGGAACGGTGGCAAGGCCAAGGACAAGCCGATCGCCTTCGTCGGCAAGGGCGTTACCTTCGATACAGGCGGCAACTCGATCAAGCCCGCTGCCGGCATGGAAGACATGAAGGGCGACATGGGCGGCGCGGCCGCCGTCGTCGGGCTGATGCGGGCGCTTGCCGGCCGCAAGGCCAATGCGAATGTCGTCGGCATCGTCGGCCTGGTCGAAAACGCTGTCGACGGCAACGCGCAGCGTCCGGGCGACATTGTCACCTCCATGTCCGGTCAGACGATCGAGGTGCTCAACACCGATGCCGAGGGGCGCCTCGTGCTGGCCGATGCTCTCTGGTACTGCAACCAGCGTTTCGAGCCGAAGTTCATGATCAACCTGGCGACGCTGACGGGTGCGATCATGGTTGCGCTTGGCCAGAGCCATGCCGGCCTGTTCTCCAACAATGACGAGCTCGCCGGACGGCTGACGGAGGCCGGGCAGCTGACACAGGAGAAGGTCTGGCGCATGCCGCTCGGACCCGAATACGACAAGCTGATCGATTCCAAGAATGCCGACATGAAGAACATCGGCGGGCGCTACGGCGGCTCGATCACGGCGGCGCAGTTCCTGCAGCGCTTCGTCAAGGAGACGCCGTGGGCGCATCTCGACATCGCCGGCACCGCGATGGGGTCGCCGACAAACGAGATCAGCCAGTCCTGGGCATCCGGCTACGGTGTCCGGCTGCTCGACCGGCTGGTCCAGGATTATTACGAGGGATAGCGCATTGACGCATTGGCGCAGCGATCCGGGACAGCCAGGCCATGGCTGAGGTGCTGTTTTACCACCTGACCGAGTCGACGCTCGAGGACGCCTTGCCGGGCCTGCTCGAGCGCAGCCTTGCGCGCGGCTGGCGCGCCGTCGTGCAGTCCGGCACCGAGGAGCGGCGCGATGCGCTCGACGTTCACCTCTGGAGTTTTCGCGACGACTCCTTCCTTGCGCACGGCACTGACCGCGAGCCGCATGCTGCCGAGCAGCCCGTGCTGCTGACCATCGGGGCGGAGAACGCCAACGACGCGCAGATCCGCTTCATGGTCGATGGCGCGGTCCCGCCCGACATCACCGGCTATGACAGGGCCGTCTTCCTGTTCGACGGGCATGACGCATCGCAGGTCGAGGCGGCACGCGGTCATTGGAAGACCATGAAGGCCGGCGGCAACAGCGTGACCTACTGGCAGCAGACGCCCGAGAAGAAGTGGGAACGCAAGGCGTGACAGGCTTTCAGCATAGCCGCACGGCCGGGCAGGGCTGACGATGCGGACGATCTTTCTCATCATCCTGCTCGCAGGCGTCGGCGCCGGCCTCGTCTATCCCTGGGCCGTGTCCAACTTTTCGGGCAGCGAGATCGGCAGCTGGCGCGTCCATGATCGCGGCGAGGGTTTCAAGCCTGTCGTGGTCCGGCTTTCGCCTGATATGGAGCCTGTGCGGGTGCTGGTCGACATGACCGCGATTGCCCCGCCGGAATTCGCCGCGGCAAGCACGGTTCTCACCCTTACCGCCACCAACGGCACTGGCACGGTGCTGGCCGACCGGCTGACCTTCGCCGAGGCCAAGCCGCAGGAGAGAAACCCGCAATTGCGCGAGAGGATCTACCGCGACGAGGCAGGCGTGATCGACGGGATCGAGGCGGGCGAATACACCTTCGTGGTCGGGCAGGGCGATGCCGAAGACATCCAGATCAAGTCGGTCGACCTCATCCTGCGTGGTGGCGCAATCAGGCTCGACGCGCGGGTGCAGCCTGTCGGTTTCACCCTGGCCGCGGTCGGCTTCATCGGCCTGGTGCTGGCAATCCGCCGGCGCCGGCGCGTGCGCCGCCCAGCAGCTCCCGCGGCGACGCGCTGGGGCCGGAACGGCAATGGCGATGCCTGAGCGCGCGACATGAACTACCGCCACGCCTACCATGCCGGGAATTTCGCCGATGTGGTGAAGCACGTCGCGCTGACCCGGCTGGTCGAGTATCTGAAACAGAAGGACAAGGCGTTTCGTGTCCTCGACACGCATGCCGGCGTCGGGCTGTACGACCTGTCCTCCACCGAGGCCCAGAAGACCGGCGAGTGGCGCGACGGCATCGGCCGCGTCCTGGATGCCACCCCCGGCCCGGCGGCCGCGGCGCTGCTTGCTCCCTATCTCGACGCCGTCCGGCAGCAGAACCCCGGCGGCGGCCTTGCCCGATACCCGGGATCGCCGAAAATCGTGCGCAGCCTGCTCCGGCCGCAGGATCGGCTGTCGGCGATCGAACTCCATCCGCAGGATGCCGCCAGGCTGAAGGACAATTTCGCCGGCGACTTCCAGGTGCGTGTCATAGAACTCGACGGCTGGCTGGCGCTCGGCGCGCATCTGCCGCCGAAGGAAAAGCGCGGCCTCGTGCTGATCGATCCTCCCTTCGAGGAAGGCGGCGAATTCGAGCGCATGGTTGAAGGCCTGGTCCGGGCGTACCGGCGATGGCAGGGCGGGACCTACGCGCTGTGGTATCCGATCAAGGACCGCCGGGCCGTCTCTCATTTCAGGCAGATGCTCGCCGAATCGGGCGTGCCGAAAATCCTCGATCTCGCCTTTTCGGTTCGCGCTCCGTCGCATGAACCCCGCCTCGACGGCTGCGGGCTGGTCGTGGTCAATCCGCCCTATACGTTCGAGGCCGAGATGCGTGCCATTCTGCCGGTCCTGAAGCCTTTGCTCGCAGAGGGGCCGGGCGCCGGCTGGAGGCTCGACTGGCTGGCCGGTGAGCACAGGCCAGCTTGACCGGAACCCGGTGATTCCGCACAGTGGATTCCCTGATCAGACGAGGCCGACATGAAACGATTCCTCTCTTCCGCTCTTGCAGCCTTGATCGGCATCGGCGGGCTGTCCATCACGACCGTGACGAGCAGTGCGGCCGATCTGGGTACATATCGCGACGATTCGGGCATATGCGGCGAGCGCTGGGTGCTGAACAAGATCAGCAACCGCTTCAGCTATCAGGTGCGCCACGTGCCGCATCTGCCGCAGGTCCGCATCGACGACTTCTACTCGATCCACCAGCACCGCTACCTTCCGGCCCAGGACGACCGGCCGATCGGTCGCCGCTATTGCGGCGCCAAGGTCGCTCTGTCGGACGGCCACAGCCGTGACATCTGGTACCTGATCGAGGAAGGTCTGGGGTTTGCGGGCGTCGGCGACAACGTCGAGTTCTGCGTTTCCGGCTTCGACCGCTGGCACGTTTATAACGGCCGCTGCCGCATCCTGCGCTGACCGGCCGGATGTGGCGCAGGGCTGCACAGGCCGCAGCCTTTCAGCTGGTTCTGCTCGTCGCGGCCGGCTGTGCGCCGGACGCGCAGGCGCCTGCCCAGGCGTCCGCCGGCGACGTTGATCATCCGGTCGGTTCCGGCTTCGATTTCTACGTCCTGTCGCTTTCCTGGTCGCCGAGCTACTGCGAGGCCGAAGGCGAGGAAGCCAACCGGCAGCAATGCGGTTCGGCCAGGCCCTACGCCTTCATCGTGCATGGCCTGTGGCCGCAGTTCGAGCAGGGCTATCCGGAAAGCTGTCCGACAGCCGAGCCAGACGTCGACAGGGCTACCCTTCGAACCCTCTACGACATCATGCCCTCGGCCGGGCTGATCCGCCATCAATGGCGCAAGCACGGCAGCTGCGCGGGCCTGGCGCAGCCCGACTACTTTTCCATGCTGCGGGCTGCGCGCAATGCGGTCGCCATACCGTCGGCCTATGAGCGGCTTGCCGACTACAGCTCGCCCGATCCGGATGATGTTGAAGCCGCCTTCATCAAGGCCAATCCGGGGCTGCCGCCCGACGGCGTGGCCGTCACCTGCGACCGGCGCTATCTGCGCGAGGTCAGGATCTGCCTGACCAAGGAGCTCGAGTTCCGATCCTGCCCCGAGATCGATCGGCGGGCGTGTCGCCGGGACAAAGCGGTCATGCCGCCGGTTCGTGGCGGATAGAATTTCACCGGCCTGTCCATTGTGGCTGCAATGGTCGTCGCCTAGCTTTCCCGGGCAAGCCTGCCCCTTATCCATGGAAATCAGTTCATGCCCAGACTTCTCTACGCTCCTGCCTCTCCTTACAGCGCCAAGGTCCGGATGGCGGCACACTATGCCGGCATTCCGCTGGACGCCGTCACTGTCGAAACGTCGGCGGAACCGGCCGAACTGATCGGCGCCAACCCGCTCGGCAAGATACCAGTCCTGGTTACCGACGAGGGGGAAGCGGTCTATGACAGCCGCGCCATCGTGCAGTATCTCAACCGGGCGTCGGGCGGCCGCCTGTTTTCGCGCAGCTTTGCCAAGCGGACCGAGGCCGAACGCCTCGAGGCGCTGGCCGACGGCATCGCGGACTGCGCATTGGCGCATGTCTATGAACGCCGCTCGCGGCCGGAGGCGGTCGTCCATCAGCCATGGCTGGACAAGCAGTGGACAAAGATCCTGCGGGGGCTCGATCACCTCAACGCCAGCCCGCCCTCGCTCGGCAAGAAGCTGACGGCGGGACACATCGCTCTTCGCTCGACGCTGGCCTATCTCGACCTGCGCTTTGCCGGAAAATGGGAGAAGGGCAGGGGTCGCCTGCGCCGCTGGGCGGCACGCTTCGACCAGAAGTTCCCGGAACTTAAGAGCCTGCTGCCGTCCTGACGGACGCCGACAAAAAGGGCCCGGGCAATCCGCCCGGGCCTTTTTGCAAGTGCTGATCGTTCAGATCAGAACTTCATGCCGAGACCGAGAAGGACGCGGTTGTCCTTGTCGCTGACCTCGGAGCCGTTGAAGGTGTCGCTGCCGAAATCGGTGTAGCGATACTCGACGCGACCGAAGACATTGTCGGTGACCATGATGTCGGCACCGCCGCCGGCCGTCCAGCCGATCATGGTGTTGCTTTCGCTAGCGCCACCGGTGGTCACTTCCAGGTCCTTTGCCGCGCCACCTGCCGTTGCGTAAAGTAGAACGGTCGGCGAAACGACGTAGCCGAGGCGAGCGCGCAGCGAGCCCTCGACGCCCGAATCGGAGGTCGTGCCGGCATTGGTGCCGTCCGCCCAGCTGTAGCCGATGTCGGCTTCGGCACCGGCAACGATGTTGCCGACCTGGTAGTTGTAGCCAACGAAGCCGTTGAGCAGGAAGCCGTCGGTGTTGATGGAGTTGCCGGCGGTCTCGTCTTCGGTGCGGCCCGAGAAGGCATAACCGCCGGTCAGACCGGCATAGGCACCCGTCCAGGTGGCGACGGGCGGCTCTTCCATCGGTGCGGCCGGAAGCGGTGGCTCTTCCATCATGACGTCGGCTGCGTAGGCGGGCATTGCGCCCATCAGGGCAACGAGCCCAATCGCCGCTGCCACGGGTCGCAAGTTCTTGAGGTGATCGTACATTCGTTTACTCCATGGCCACAAACACAGTGTGGGTTCGATGAGACGCCCCATGCCGTCCGGGAGGGTGAACGGCATGGTCGCCTGACAGTTCCGAATGTCGTGCTGAAATGTGGCTCGAGAGCACCTGAAATTGGGTCTTTGGTCGGCGCCAATGAGGCTGAATGTTGACGTTGCCATTCGGCCACAGGCGATGTCAGGAGTATGCCTGTCTGATCCCGCCAAGCCGCTTGGTATATGGGGCGGAGCGCCCTATATCTTTGCTTCGGGTGCGGTGCGGCCGGAACCACGGGCGGGTCGCCACGACGCGATCGCCACAATGTTGCCCGAAGCGCGAACGGATCTTAACGAAGCTGCCGCCACCAAAGCGGTCGGCGCCTTCCGGTCGAACAAGGAACGCTGATGACGCAAGCCGCTGGTACGGCGCTGGTTACGGGTGGGGCAAGGCGGATCGGCGCGGCAATCGTCGAGGATCTGGCCGCGCACGGTTTCGCCGTGGCGATCCACTGCAACAGCTCGCGGCACGACGCCGACCGCCTTGCCGCGAAGATCACCGAATCCGGCGGCCGCAGCGCCGTGGTGCAGGCGGACCTGACGGACATGGAACAGGTCGGCGCGCTCGTCGCCGAAGCGGCGGCGAAGCTCGGTCCGGTCGACCTTCTCGTCAACAGCGCGTCCGTCTTCGAGGACGATGCCCTCGAAAACTTCGACCCTGTCGTCTGGGAGAGGCACTTTGCCGTGCATCTCAAGGCGCCGGCGCTTCTGTCTCGGCACTTCGCGGCGGGTCTGCCCGCCGGCGCAAGGGGCCTGATCGTCAATGTCATCGACCAGCGGGTGTGGAAGCCGACGCCGCGCTACTTCTCCTACACGCTGTCGAAATCGGCGCTGTGGACCGCCACCCAGACGATGGCGCAGGCGCTCGGCCCCGATATTCGCGTCAATGCGCTCGGACCGGGGCCGACCCTTCCCAATGCCCGGCAGGGCAGCCAGGACTTTGCCGCGCAGGTGGACGGGCTGATCCTCAAGCGCGGGCCGGACCTCGCGGAGTTCGGCGCCACGATCCGGTACCTGTGGCAGGCGCAGTCCGTCACCGGCCAGATGATCGCGCTCGACGGCGGCCAGCATCTTGCGTGGCGCACGCCCGATGTGACAGGCATGGTGGAATGAGCGGAGAGGACGCAAAGAAGCTGCAGGGCGCCGGCGCCGCGGACGACGATGTCGCGGGCTTCGTCGAGGGCGACGGGGCCGACGACGACGCCGTCCAGCCCGACGACGCGCCGGAACAGCTCGCGCCCGCGCCGGACATGCCTTTCACGGCGATCGACTGGACGGCGCATGTCGGCGATGCCGACGGCATGGTCGGGGCCGAGGTCATCCAGACCCTTGTCAAGCAACTGCCCAATGCGCCCGGCGTCTACCGCATGATGAACGCCGCCGGCGACGTGCTCTATGTCGGCAAGGCGCGCAGCCTGAAAAAGCGCGTGACCAACTATGCGCAGGGCCGGTTCCACACCAACCGCATCGGCCGCATGGTGCGCGAGACGGTGACGATGGAGTTCGTCGTCACCCGCACCGAGATCGAGGCGCTGCTTCTCGAGGCGAACCTCATCAAGCGGCTGAGGCCGCGCTACAACGTGCTGATGCGGGACGACAAGTCGTTCCCCTACATCGTTCTGACCGGCGACCATCCGGCGCCCGGCATCTTCAAGCACCGCGGCGCGCGCTCCCGAAAGGGCGACTATTTCGGTCCCTTCGCCTCGGCCGGCGCCGTCGGCCGCACGATCAATTCCCTGCAGCGGGCGTTCCTGCTCAGGACCTGTACCGACTCGGTGTTCGAGAGCCGCACGCGACCCTGCCTGCTCTACCAGATCAAGCGCTGCTCCGGCCCCTGCACGGGCGAGATCGCCGCGGAGGATTATGCCGAGCTGGTGCAGGAGACGAAGGACTTCCTGTCCGGCCGCAGCCAGAAGGTGAAGACCGAGATTTCGCAGCAGATGCAGCATGCCGCCGAGGATCTCGATTTCGAGCGCGCCGCCGTCTACCGCGACCGCCTTGCCGCGCTCTCGCATGTGCAGAGCCACCAGGGCATCAACCCGCAGGGCGTCGAGGAGGCGGACGTCTTCGCCATCCACCAGCATGGCGGCCAGGTCGGCATCCAGGTCTTCTTCTTCCGCACCGGCCAGAACTGGGGCAACCGCGCCTATTTCCCGAAGGCGGATTCGGCACTCGACGCGTCGGAGGTGCTGGGCTCGTTCCTTGCGCAGTTCTACGACGACAAGCCGTGTCCGCGCCTCCTGCTGCTGTCGCACAATGTGGACGAACAGGAACTGCTGGAGCAGGCGCTGAGCACCAAGGCCGGCCACAAGGTGTCGATCCTGGTGCCCAGGCGCGGCGAGAAGAAGGACCTGGTCGACCATGCCGTGCAGAATGCGCGCGAGGCGTTGGGACGCAGGCTGGCCGAAACCTCGACGCAGACCCGGCTTCTGGCCGGTTTTGCCGAGACCTTCGGGCTGGACAGCCCGCCGCGCCGCATCGAGGTCTACGACAACTCGCACATCATGGGCACGAATGCCGTCGGCGGGATGATCGTTTCAGGCCCCGAAGGCTTCGTGAAGAACCAGTACCGCAAGTTCAACATCCGCTCGACCGACATCACGCCGGGCGATGATTTCGGCATGATGCGCGAGGTCATGCAGCGCCGCTTCTCGCGGCTGATCAAGGAGCATGGCGACGCGCCCGCTCTGGTCGAGGGCGACGACAGCGAAGAGTCGGCATTCCCGGCATGGCCCGATGTCATCCTGATCGATGGCGGCCAGGGCCAGATGTCGGCGGTGGAGACCATATTGGCCGAACTCGGCATCACCGACAGGGTGACGGCCATCGGCGTCGCCAAGGGTCAGGACCGCGAGGCGGGTCGCGAGCGCTTCTTTGTCAGGGGCAGGCAGGCCTTCACGCTGCCGGTGCGCGATCCGGTGCTTTATTTCGTGCAACGCCTGCGCGACGAGGCGCACCGCTTTGCCATCGGCTCTCACCGCGCCCGCCGCAAGAAGGAGATGGTGCGCAACCCGCTCGATGAGATCAGCGGCATCGGTCCGGGGCGCAAACGTGCGCTGCTGCTGCATTTCGGGACCGCCAAGGCGGTCAGCAACGCGGCCATCGACGACCTGACGGCAGTCGACGGGATTTCCGCATCTGTCGCGCGGCTCGTCTACAATCACTTTCACGACAACTGACGGAAGACCGCTGGGATTCGACTGTGCCACATTCTTCAGGCAGTTGACCCTCAACAGTGCCTTCTGATTTCAGTACAACTGACAACGAGCTGCGGGAATTCATGTCCAAACACGCTTTCAACCTGCCGAACATGCTCACCTACGGACGCATTCTCGCTGTCCCGCTGGTGGTATTGTGCTTCTTTCTCGAAGGCCGGCTGCAGTCGAGCGACTTTGCCCGCTGGAGCGCCTTTGCCATTTTCGTGATCGCCAGCATTACCGACTACTTCGACGGTTACCTTGCGCGCGCCTGGCAGCAGCAGTCGAACATCGGCCGGATGCTGGACCCGATTGCCGACAAGCTCCTCGTCTCGACCTGCCTGCTGCTTCTGGCCGCCGACACGGACCGCACCATCGCCGGCTGGTCGCTGTGGGCGGCCATCATCATCCTGTGCCGGGAGATCCTCGTTTCGGGCCTGCGCGAATACCTCGCCGCACTGAAGGTCAGCGTACCGGTCACGCAGCTCGCCAAGTGGAAGACCGCGATCCAGATGCTGGCCATCGCAGCGCTTCTCATCGGGCCGGCCGGCCACAAGATCGTGCCCTACTGGACGCAGATGGGCATCGCCATGCTCTGGGTGGCCGCCATCGTCACGCTCTATACGGGCTATGACTATTTCCGCGCCGGCGCCAAGCACATCATGGACGAATGACGATGACCAAGCTTGTCTATTTCGCCTGGGTTCGCGAGCGCATCGGCAAGCCTGAGGAGGACGTGGTCGTGCCCGCCGGCGTCGACACGGTGGCCGACCTGCTGGTGTGGCTGAAGTCGCGCGGCGACGAGTACCAGACGGCGCTCAGGCATCCGGAGGTGATCCGGGTCGCCATCAACCACGAGCATGTCGACCACGAGACGCGGATTGCCGGGGCCGGCGAGATCGCGCTGTTTCCGCCCATGACGGGCGGTTGACCGGCATGGCTGGTCCGGTCCTTCCCGTGGTCCGCCTGCAGGCCGAAGACTTCGACATCGGCGAAGAGATCGCGCGGCTGACGACGGGCAATTCCGACGTCGGTGCCGTGGTGACCTTTTCCGGCCTATGCCGCGGCGAGCAGGGCTCGCTTTCGGCGCTGGAGCTCGAACATTATCCCGGCATGGCAGAGGCGGAGATCGCGCGCATCGCAAAGGAAGCCACCGAACGCTGGCCGCTGGCCGGGCTGACGGCCATCCACCGCTACGGCAAGATCAGGCCCGGCGAGAACATCGTGCTGGTCGTCGCCGCCTCCGCGCACCGCCAGGCTGCCTTCGAGGCCGCAAGCTTCCTCATGGACTTTCTCAAGTCCCGGGCGCCCTTCTGGAAGAAGGAGCACCATGCCGATGGCTCCAAGGGCGGCTGGGTCGATGCCAAGGAATCGGACGACGCGGCGGCCGCGCGCTGGAAACCCTGAAAGCGCCCACGAAGAGCCACGGAAGCGACTCAATCCTCTGGTGACTTTCGGGTCGGAACAGGAGGAACGGGTCATGCACGCAATTGCCGAACTGCTCATTTTCGGGCTCGCGCCCTTGCTCTTCGGAGGGCTCGTCATGCCGCAGCCCGTTTCCGCCGAGGAAAAGACGATCGTCGGCGAGGTTACCTATGACGAGCGCATGGCGCCCCCGCCGGGAGCCGTGCTGACCGTCCGGCTGACCGGCCTGGCCGGCGCGGACGATGCGGAAACCGTGGTGGCGCAACAGACGATCCGCGACTTCGGCGAGGTGTCGGCCGGTTTCGCCGTCACCTTCGATCCCGCCACCCTGCAGCCGGGTGCGCGCTACCGGCTCCATGCCGAAGTAAGCGTCGACGGGCGCGTCCTGCTGTCGGAGGATCTGTCGGACCCGGCCGAGTTGCACGGGACCGGCCCGCTCCGGCTGAAGCTGGTGCGGGCGCAGGCCTGAGGCATAGCCGGCGACGAAAAAGAAAAAGCCGGGCTTGACCCGGCTTTTCTTTTGAACTCAGTCGCTTGAGGCGACCGGCAGACTCTTTGTCTCAGCCGACGATTTCGGTATCCGAGAACCAGTACTTGATCTCTGCGGCAGCGGTCTCCGGCGCGTCCGAACCGTGCACGGAGTTCTCGCCGATCGACAGGGCGTGGACCTTGCGGATGGTGCCTTCCTCGGCGTTGGCCGGATTGGTGGCGCCCATCACTTCGCGGTTCTTGGCAATGGCGTTCTCGCCTTCCAGGACCTGAACGATGGTCGGCGCCGACGACATGAAGTCGACCAGTTCGCCAAAGAACGGGCGGTCCTTGTGGACGGCGTAGAAGCCTTCCGCCTCGCGGCGGCTCATCCATACGCGGCGCGATGCGACGACGCGCAGGCCGGCGTCTTCCAGCATCTTGGTGATGGCGCCGGTCAGGTTGCGCCGGGTTGCATCCGGCTTGATCATCGAAAAGGTGCGTTCGAGCGCCATGGTCATTCCTTCTGGGGATTTGGGATTGGTTCGTGGCGCGCTCTATACAAGCGGGCTGCGGCCTTGCCAAGGCCCGGACGGCTGACCGCCACCCGAACGCTCACGCGGCTTCCACCCGGCGGCCAAGGCCACCGTGCAGATCAAGGCAGCGCTCGAACCAGTCCAGCACCGGGTCGTCGGATGCCAGCAGCGCGAAGGGCGAGACGACCCGGACCCACTGGAAGGCGCCGAAGACGATGTAGTCGGCAAACAGCGGCGATGTGCCGCCGATGTACGGCTGGTAGTCGAGCATGCTCCTGAGCGGCGCCAGGGAGGCGCGGAACGCCTCCAGGCCCGCCTCGCGCGTCGCCGGAACATCTTCCAGGCGCCTGCCGAACCTCTTTTCGCGGCTCTCCCGGAAGTAGGCCTGGTCGACCGGCGCCAGGCTGTCATGGATATCCACGAGGGCCGCGGCCCCGAGATAGCCATGGATCGTGCCCTGCGACCAGCGTTCGATGAAGCGTGCCATGGCCTGTCCGCCGGGCCCGCCGAACAGCGACGGCCGGTCCGGGTAGGTCTCGTCGAGATAGACCGCTATGTCGAAGGAATCGGCGATCACCCTGTCGCCGTCGCGGATCACCGGCACCGTTCTCGAAATGCTGCTCTCGACCTCCGGGACACCGGTGAAGGGGACCGGCACGCGGTCGAAATCGAGTTGCTTGTGGGCCAGCGACATCGCTGCCTTCCAGCAATGCGGGCTGAAGGGTCGCGCCGGGTCCTTGCCGACGAGTTCGTAGAGCACAATGGTCATTGGCGCATCATCCGGTTGCGGTTAGGTAGTGGCCATATTCCGCAGACGATCAGCGAAGGGAAGTCCTTGAAACAGCATTTCATGATGTTCGCGGCCTATAATGAGTGGGCCAACCAGCGTGTCTACGAGGCGGCTGAAAGGCTGACCCCGGACGAGTGGCAACGCGATATGGGCGCCTTCTTCGGGTCGATGATGGCCACGCTGAACCACGTGCTGGTCGCCGACCGTATCTGGATGAAGCGCTTCACCGGCGAGGGCCAGGCGCCGGCGAGCCTGGACACGATCCTGTTTGCTGAGTTGGCAAAACTGCGCGCTGCCAGGGAGGCCGAGGACAGGGGGATTGTCCGATGGGTGGGTTCCCTCGGCGAGAAGGCGCTTTCCGGCCGCTTCACTTACATGACGGCGACCGACATGCGCACCATCTCGCAGCGGCTGGCGCCGGCGCTGGCACATTTCTTCAACCACCAGACGCACCACCGGGGCCAGGCTCACACGATCCTGACAGCTCTCGGAAAGCCTTCGCTGCAGCTGGATCTGATCTACTTCCAGCGGGCGGAGGAGGGCCGGGCATTCGCCTGAGCGCAGAGGCCGGTATATAGAGAATTTTCGACAGTTTTGAACGTATAAAATGATATAAAAATTCTACAGTACAGATTTACATTGAATACATAATAAAAAATTCGGAGAGCATGGGAACTGTACTCAATATCGCTGGTTGTGTTCTCAATCACCTGTTGAAAGTGAAAAGGTGAGACACAACAAAGAGGCGAAAACAATGACCTATTCCAAGAACATCAAAGCTATCCTTTCCATGGGTGCCGTGGTTGCTGCGCTGAGCATGCCGGCTTCGGCGCAGGGCATCGGCGTCGGTGCCTCGATCGGCGGCAGCGACGGCGTGAGCGCAGGCGTCGGTGCTTCGCTTGGCGGCGGCAATGGCGTCAGCGCGGGTGCCGGTGCGTCCATCGGTGGCAGCGACGGCGTCGGCGCCGGCGCGGATGCGTCCATCGGCGGCGGCAGCGGGGTCGGCGCGGGCGTCGGCGCATCGATCGGCGGCAGCAGCGGCGTCAACGCCGGCGCAGGCGTCGGTATCGGCGGCGACGACGGCGTCAACGCCAGGGCCGGTCTTGGCGTTGGCGACGACGTTGGTGTCGGCGTCGGCATCGACACCGGAGCCACCACCTCGTCAACCGGCAATGCGACCAACAGCGGTCTTGCCGCGGTGGTGAACAACATGTCGGCGAGCGAACTGGCGCAGACGAAGAAGCGCTGCCAGCAGGTGCTCGGCAACAGCGCCCGCTTCGGCAGGGATCTCGTGGCGCTTTGCAGGCTGGTCCGGACGGCGAGCCGCTAAAGCCTCCGAACGCAGTTGGGACGGCCCGCCCCGGCGGGCCGTCCTTCGTCAGCCGGCCTTTCCACACAGCCCTTGCAGTAGGGCCCTGACCCGTGCAAAAGCCGGGCCATGCTGATCATCGACGACCTTTCCCTCCGCATCGCCGGACGTCTCCTTCTCGACCATGCCTCGCTGACCCTGCCGGCGGGCACGAAGGCGGGCCTTGTCGGCCGCAACGGTACCGGCAAGACGACGCTCTTCAAGGCGATCACCGGCGACCTGTCGTCGGAGACGGGTTCCGTCAGCCTGCCCAAGCAGACCCGCATCGGCCAGGTCGCGCAGGAAGCGCCCGGCACCGAGGAGCCGCTGATCGACATCGTGCTCAAGGCCGATGTCGAGCGCACCGCGCTGATGGCGGAAGAGAAGACCGCCACCGATCCCAACCGCATCGCCGAAATCCACATGCGGCTGGCCGACATCGACGCCCATTCGGCAGAATCCCGCGCCGCCACCATCCTGGCCGGCCTCGGCTTCGACGCCGAGGCGCAGCAGCGGCCGGCCTCGTCCTTCTCGGGCGGCTGGCGCATGCGCGTGGCGCTCGCCGCCGTACTGTTCTCGCAGCCCGACCTGCTGCTGCTCGACGAGCCGACCAACTACCTCGACCTCGAAGGCACGCTGTGGCTGGAAACGTACGTTTCCAAGTACCCCCACACCGTGCTCCTGATCTCGCATGACCGCGACCTCTTGAACCGCGCGGTCAATTCCATCGTCCATCTCGACAAGCAGAAGCTCACCTTCTGGCGCGGCGGCTACGACCAGTTCGAGCGCCAGCGCGCCGAGCAGGCCGAGCTGCAGGAGAAGGGCCGCGTCAAGCAGGAGGCCGCGCGCAAGCACCTGCAGTCCTTCGTCGACCGCTTCCGCGCCAAGGCCTCCAAGGCGCGCCAGGCGCAGTCGCGCATCAAGGCGCTGGAGCGCATGAAGCCGATCGAGGCCGTCTCCAGCGACAGCGTGCGCCCCTTCAGCTTTCCCGAACCGCTCAAGACCGTCGCCTCGCCGATCATCGCGCTCGACCACGTCAATGTCGGCTACCAGGCGGGAAAACCGATCCTGAAGAACATGACGCTCAGGATCGACGCCGACGACCGCATCGCGCTGCTCGGCGCCAACGGCAACGGCAAGTCGACCTTCGCCAAGCTCTTGGCCGGACGGCTGAAGCAGGAGACCGGCACCATCACGGTGGCGCCCGGCCTCAAGGTGGCGATCTTCGCGCAGCACCAGCTCGACGACCTCAGGCCCGACGAGAATGCCTACGAGCATGTCCGGCGCCTGATGCCCGATGCGCCCGAATCGAAGGCGCGGGCGCGTGTCGCCCAGTTCGGCCTGTCGACCGAGAAGATGAACACGCCCGCCAAGGACCTCTCCGGCGGCGAGAAGGCGCGCCTCCTGATGGGCCTGTCCGCCTTCGAGGGCCCCAACCTCTTCATCCTCGACGAGCCGACCAACCACCTGGACATCGACAGCCGTGAATCGCTGATCCACGCCCTCAACGATTTTCCGGGCGCCGTGATCCTGATTTCGCATGACCGCCACCTGCTCGAGGCGACGGCCGACCGGCTCTGGCTGGTCAAGGACGGCCAGGTCAATCCCTATGACGGCGACCTTGCCGACTACCGCCAGCTGGTCACCGGCGGGGCGGGCGACCGCCGCGAGCGCCGCGAGGCGGACAAGGCCTCGAAGGCCGACCGCAGGCGCGAGGCGGCGCAGCGGCGCGCCGCCATGGAGCCGGTGGCCAAGGAAATCCGCGCCACCGAGGCGCTGATGGACCGTATCCGCAAGCGCATCGACAGCATCGAGGACGAGCTCGCCGACCCGGCCGTCTACGAAAAGGACCCCTCGACCGCGACGCAGCTCGCCAAGGAGCGCTCGAAGCTGACCGCCTCGCTCGCCGGCCACGAGGAACGCTGGCTGACGCTCTCGGCCGAATACGAGGAAGGCACGGCGGAATAGCGCTGCGCCTGTCGCAGGCACCAGCCTCACGGGGATCCGGGCCATGACATGGAAACTTGACGAGACAGTCGAAACCTCGGCCGGCCCGGTCGCCGTCGGGTCCGCCGGCTCCGGCCCCGCGCTGGTGCTGGCGCATGGCTGGCCGTGGTCGTCCTTCTCCTGGCACCGCGTCATCCCGGCGCTCGCCGAACGCTACAGCGTCCACTGGTACGACATGCCCGGCTATGGCCGCTCCGGCAAAACGCCCGATCAGCGCACGTCGCTCGACGTGCAGGGCAAGATCTTTGCCGAGATGCTCGCCCACTGGCGGCTCGACCGGCCATCCGTCGTCGCGCATGATTTCGGCGGCGCCACCACGCTGCGCGCGCATCTGCTGCATGGCTGCGACTTTGCGCGCCTGGTGCTGATGAACGTCGTCGCGCTGCGGCCCTGGGGCTCCGACTTCTTCGATCATGTCGGCCGCCACGTCGAGGCCTTCTCCGGCCTGCCGCCGCACATCCACAAGGCGGTCGTGGAGGCCTACATCCGGGGCGCGCTGGTCTCCGATATCGACGCGAGGGATTTTCGCGGGCTGGCCGACCCCTGGCTCACCGGGGAGGGGAGCGCCAGCTTCTACCGGCAGTTCGCGCAGGCCGACGAGAAATACACCGCCGAGATCGAGCCGCTCTACGGCGACCTGCGCTGTCCGGCGCACATCGTCTGGGGCGAGGACGATCCCTGGATACCGCTGGCGCGCGGCAGGGCGCTGCATGCGCTGATGCCGGGCTCGTCCTTCGAGACCTTGCCCGGCGTCGGCCACCTGTCGCAGCTCGAGGCGCCCGACCGGCTGCTGGAGATATTGTTTGCCCGCCTGTCGCCGGCACGCTAGGGCAATTCGCCCCACGCCGGGCGTGTCGAGGTGACTGCCCCGGCATGGGCTCCCGCTGCGCCTTGCCTTGTCCGGTCGCCCGGCTACGATCCTCCGAAGCCGAAGCCGAAGCCGAAGCCGAAGCCGCCGAAGACAACAGAGGACGCGAACGATGGATTTCCAGACCTTCAGGGACAGCCTGGCCAACGCCGCGCCACCCGCCGGCCTGACCCCGGCGCTCGCCGCGCTGTGGTGGGACGCCAAGGGCGACTGGGACATGGCGCATGAGCGCGCCCAGGAGCGCGACGACGCGGCCGGCGCGCATGTCCACGCCTATCTCCACCGCAAGGAAGGCGACCAGCCCAACGCCAACTACTGGTACCGCCGCGCCGGGGCCACGCCGTCGACCCTGACGCTGGACGCCGAATGGGAAGAGCTGGCGCGCAAGCTTCTGGCCACGGCCACGTGAGCAGCCGGAGCCACCGCGATGCGACCTCTTCTCTACTCGATCAACGTGACGCTCGACGGGTGCGTTGACCACAACGCCATACCGGCGGACCCGACCCTCGCCGATCGGCACCTGCGGGCCGTGCACCGCCACGCCACCGAGAGCATCGGCCGGGCCGACACCCTGCTGTTCGGCCGCGTCACCTATCAGATGATGGAGGGCGCCTGGCGGCTCGACACGCGCACCGTGACGATGCCCGACTGGACGGACCCCTTCGCCCGCACCATCGATGCGATGAAGAAATACGTGGTGTCGAGCACGCTGGACCGGGTCGACTGGAATGCCGAACTGGTCCGTGGAGATCTGGCCGAGGCCGTCCAGGCGCTCAAGCGGCAGCCCGGCAAGGCGCTGTTTACCGGCGGCGTCACACTGCCGATGGCGCTGGCGGAACTGAACCTGATCGACGAGTACGAGTTCGTCGTTCAGCCGCTTGTCGCGGGCCATGGTCCGACCCTGTTCGCCGGCCTTTCCAGGTCAGTCGACCTGGAACTCACCAACCGGATCGAGCTGGACTCGGGTGCGATGGCGCTGCGCTACAGGCCGAGGGGATAGGCTGGAACCCTCCCGCCGCGGCCCGCATCGAGACATCGGGCACCGTCCTCTCCGCCGGCCAATCTCCTCCTTGAGGGGCAGCCGGTTCGCGGAAGGCGAATTCGCCATGCCGGCGGCATCGCGAAAGGCCGGCGAACGCCGGGACGCTGCGCAGCAGCGGGGACCCGGCAGGCCGGCAGGGCAGAGGGGGCGACGTAGGGCACGTCGCAGGGCGGTTGACAGACCTTGCTGCAAAAGCGCCCGCACCGAATGCGACACGTGCCTTGCGCCCGCAAGCCGGTCGTTGAGTCGGTTCGCGACTGTCCCGAAAGCCTCGCAATCTAGGCAGGCGCCAAATGGCAACAAAGGGGTGGGAAGCGGACTAACAGGTTTCGGGCGCCAGCCTGGCAAAAGCGGACATTTGCCATATTTCTGATTGCATTCCCAACCGGTAATTGCGCCCGGGATGCTATCCTGAGGTCAACGAGATGCTGACTGTTGACCGGCGGTTCAGCCACCAGTGCAGTGCTACGTTGTATCAGGAGGGTTCAGTGTCAAAACCAGGCAATAGTGCGGAAGCGCAGCGGAAGGAAGCTGCGGCCTCCCTGCTGAAAGATATGGAAACGGCTGCTGCGCGTATGCGCGAGCTCATCGTCGGCATGCCGCCCCAGGACCTGCTGGGGTACATTTACGCGCAGTACGTGCTGAAGGCCCTATCCGCGCAGGATGTCGGGGGTCAACCCGAGGGAACCCCGATACCCGCCGAATCCGGTGATCTCATCAACGATAACCAGTTCCTGCTTGAGTACGTGCACGCGGTCCTCGCGTCGGACCCGCTCCCGGAACAGGTGGCCTTCGACGAGGCCAAGTGTGCGGAGCTTTACGATATCAGTCGGGAATTGCGCCAGAATGCCATGTTCTACGCCATGGCCACCTCCGCCGATACGAAGGATGGCGCCTTCGGTCCCGACACGGCGGACATCGAGTTCCGCGCGAAGTCTACTTGGGTCCTACTACGGGGAAACCGCTACCAGGTTCTCGAAGGTGAATTCTATAGGTATGTGCTTGCGCCGCACGACGGTCTCCTGAAGGAGGTCTATGGGGTCGGCGCGCATGACATTGCTGCAGGCTTCCAGGCCATGACCGATGCGACCCGCTCGGGTCACTCGGACGCCATCTTGAACATGATGGACAGCTTCAACGCCGTGCAGGCCATTCGGGAAGAACAGGGCGTCGGCATGGACGAGGCCATGAAGATCTGGACGGAGGCGAACGCCAGCAAACTCGCCTCCGCGCGATCCGCGATTGACGATATGTTTCGCGGCGGGGTCGCAAACGTGAGCCGTCACACAAACCTGCCAACCGAGCTGCTTGCAGATCTTGCATACCGGAGGGGAGAGGAGGTCGAGTTTTTCGCGGCGGGCAACCATTCTGGCACGCCCTACCGGACGCTACCCGCCCGCAAGAAGCCACTGGTCCAGCTCGGTTCGGACTACTATGCCGTCGATCCGTGCTTCACGCGCGACGCGGGATATCGGGCGCTACTATTCAACCTGTTGCAGCGGAAGCCGGACTACAAGGCCGCCTTCAACGAACGGCAGAGGGTCATGAGCGAGGCGGCCTTTGCCGACATCTTGAGCGGCCAACTGCCCGGGGCGTCCGTGTTCCAAGAAGTCTATTACCGCGACCCGGTTACCAAGCAATGGTCAGAAAACGACACGCTCATCCTCATCGACGATGTCATGTACCTTGTCGAGGCAAAGGCAGGGGCTGCAGCGACGATCGCCTCGCCTGCACTCGACTTCGCCCGCCATGTCCAGTCCGTGCAGGACCTTGTCATCAAGGCCTATAAGCAGTGCGACCGCTTTTTCAACTATCTCGCGTCCGCCGACGAGGTTCCCCTTTACCACCTTGAGAGTGGCAAGTACGTCGAGTGTGCGCGAGTACGCCAGGCCGACTATCGGGTCATGGTACCCATCGGACTGACCGTTGAGTCTTTCTCGCCCCTTTCCGCCTACTGTAAGGAGCTGCCGGAGATATTGCCCCTGCTAGGGCGGCACGGCTTCGTCTCCCTTTCCATTGACGACCTCTTCGTCCTGCGGCGACTGCTGCCGACACCCGGCCAGTTTGCCCACTACTTGGAAGTGCGGCAGGCGGTGGCGGCCCTGCGGCGAGCCCACCTTTTTGACGAGCTTGACCATCTAGGTGCCTATCTCAAGAAGAACCGCTACGATCAAGACATGGCGAACCAGCTGAAGGAAGGCGCTGATTTAGTCATGTGGGACGGCATGAGCTTCGAGGTTGACCAGAGCTTCGAAGGGCGGGATTGGGAAGCCGGACCGTTTCCGACGCAGGTCTTTCCAGACGAGGTTTTGAAACTCCTTGCCGCCCTTGATAGCAGCCGGTCGCGCGGATGGCTGATGGCTGAAAGCCGTATACGGGACCTTGACGAGGAGGGGCGGAATGACCTTGCAGCAAAGCTGACAGAGTTTCGAAAGTCGTTGAACGAGAATCCGGCGCGCCATTGTCTGTTCGGGTCGAACGAACAGGGCTCTTTTTTCATCTGGATGCAGCGGTGGGGAACCAGGGTCGACTGGCAGAAGATCAACGATAAGGCTGCTGCGGCAGCGCTTCTTGCGGCAGCTGGAGGCGTGACCGGATTAATGGTGATCGCGACGTCTGGCGGCACCTACATTACGGCTTATACTTTCCCGATTACCAGACCCGGACCGCGGTCCGAAGAAAATGCTTCGATCTATGACGAGGCCGACCAGATGAGGGTGCGGGCGGATTCGCATCCGGCGCTGACAACTCCGGCAGCTAGTCCAAAGCGGTCGCATGCACCGTTCAAAGCCAGGCGGAATGATCCATGCCCCTGCGGCAGCGAGATCAAGTTTAAGAGGTGTCACGGTCGTTGACCTCCGTGTAGCAGAACGGAAACTGAGTTCGCGACGGTATCAAATCGAGAATGGCCGATGTTTCGCAAACGTACTTTGCCTGCGAATGACCGCAATGGTGTCGCAATCCGCCATATCGACGTTTCCCGAACGCGACCGATTTCTCTCATATTGCTGCCCAAGACCGGGACTTCCGCAGCCGTCCCCGGTCCGGCCATTCAGGTGCGCACCCCGCCAGCACCGTATGACCTCCCTTTCCGCCTCCCCGTGAACAACTCCCCCCATTTCATCCACACCCCCAACTCCCCGTGCCAAAATCCCGCCGCCCGACAAGGAGGCGGCGGCGATGGACTGGGACCTGGCAATCGAGAAGAACCGCGTGGCGCTGATGCACGTGCTCGCCATGCTCGTCGCCATGGCCGGATGCCTTGCCTCTCCCCTTGCGGGCTTCGAGGCCCGATCTTTCGGTCGAGCCAGTGGCTCGACCGTCGGCCGAGAGGGCCGGGGAGATTGCGAAGCAATCGGGGTCCCCGGCAATGTGCGCGCAGCCGAGGCGCTGGCCGATCCTGGAGAGGGGGTCTTTCCCCCGACGCTCCCGCGCCATCTCCACCGCGCCATCCTGCGCCTGCTGCGCGCGGCCGAATCCGCCGTGCGGCGGCTGGTCATCGTCATGGCGCGCGGCGTGACGCTGGCGCCGCCGCGCCAGCGCGCGGCAAGACCGCGCCCGACGGTCCTTCGCAACGGCTTCGGCACCGGCATTCTTGTGCCGCCCCGCGCGCGGCCCGCCCTGCGGCCGCGACCCGGCACGCTGTCGCTGCCGCTGCTCGATCCGCTCCGGCCCTTCCGCGCCCGCCGGCCGGTCGCGACAAGCATTCCCCGCATCTCGGTTCCGGGCGTCACCGCGCCGTCCCCGATCACGCCGCGGAAACCGCCGGCGCCCGACGATCCGCTCGACGCCACCCGCCTTGCACTCAGGCTCGGCGCGCTCGGCGCCGCCCTCGACGATCTTCCCGCACAGGCGAGACGCTTTGCGCGTTGGCGGGCCTTGAAGCAGGCGGGGCGCACCCGCCGCGCCTGGCCGCTGCGTCCGGGTCGGCCGCCCGGCCAGCGTCCCGCCGGGCGGCGCAGGCACGCCGTTTACGACATCCTCACCGATCTCCAGGGCCTCGCGCTCGAGGCGCTGGCGCATCCCGACACGTCGTGACGCGGTCCGCCGCACCATCCGCAATCCCGCCCGTGGTCCTTGCGGCCGCGAACCCTTTTGCGCGGCCACGACCCATCGCTTGAGGGTTTGGAGAACAGGCAACTCCGGTGGGCTGCCCCGAAAGCCGAAAGCGAGCCTCGAAGGACCCAACCCGCCGCCATTTCTGGCACTACACGCGGCCGCCGTTTCCGGCTAGAAACGCCGCATGAACCAGCATGCCAGCATCCTCAAAGCCAAGGTGAAGGTCGGCCATTCGGCCTGTCCGCACGATTGCCCCTCGACCTGCGCGCTCGACGTCGAGCTCATCGGCGACAACCGCATCGGCCGCGTGCACGGCGCCAGGGACAACAGCTATACGGCGGGCGTCGTCTGCGCCAAGGTGGCGCGCTATGCCGACCGGGTGCACCATCCCGACCGGCTGCTGAAGCCGCTCATCCGGGGCGGCGGCAAGGGCGAGGGTATCTGGCGCGAGGCGAGCTGGGAGGCGGCGCTCGATCTGGTGGCCGAAAAATTCATCGCCGCCGAGCAGAAGCTCGGCTGCGAGACGGTCTGGCCCTATTTCTATGCCGGCACGATGGGGCTGGTGCAGCGCGACAGCATCGAGCGGCTGCGCCACGCCAAGAAATATTCGGGCTTCTTCGGCTCGATCTGCACCAACCTCGCCTGGACCGGCTACGTGATGGGCACCGGCGCGCTGCGCGGCCCCGACCCGCGCGAGATGGCGAAGTCGGATTGCGTCGTCATCTGGGGCACCAATGCGGTTGCCACGCAGGTCAACGTGATGACCCACGCCGTGCGCGCCCGCAAGGAGCGCGGCGCCAAGATCGTCGTCATCGACGTCTACGACAACGCGACGATGAAGCAGGCCGACATGGCGCTGCTGCTGAAGCCGGGCACGGACGGCGCGCTGGCCTGCGCCGTGATGCACGTGCTGTTTCGCGACGGCATGGCAGACCGCGCCTATCTCGAAAAATACAGCGACGACCCGCAGGGCCTCGAGGCGCATCTCGCCGACAAGACGCCGCAATGGGCCTCGGCGATCACCGGCCTGCCGGTCGAGGAGATCGAGGCGTTCGCGCGGCTCGTCGGCACGACGCCGAAAACCTTCTTCCGGCTGGGCTACGGCTTCGCCCGCCAGCGCAATGGCGCCGTCAACATGCATGCGGCGCTCTCGGTCGCCACGGTGGCCGGCAGCTGGCAGCACGAGGGCGGCGGCGCCTTCCACTCCAATTCCGGCATCTTCGGGCTCGACAAGTCCTTGCTCGAGGGCGCCAGCCTGCGCGATCCGTCGATCCGCTATCTCGACCATTCGCGCATCGGCCCGGTGCTGACCGGGGCGCCCGACGCGCTCTATGGCGGCCCGCCGGTCACCGCCATGCTGATCCAGAACACCAACCCGGTGAATGTCGCGCCGGAGCAGCGCCTGGTGCAGCAGGGCTTTCTGCGCCCCGACCTGTTCACCTGCGTGCACGAGCAGTTCATGACCGACACGGCGAGGCTCGCGGACGTCGTGCTGCCGGCGACAATGTTTCTCGAGCACGACGACCTCTACCGCGGCGGCGGCAACCAGCACATCAATCTCGGGCCGAAGCTCATCGACCCGCCGGAGGGCCCTCGCACCAACCTTTTCGTCATCGAGGAACTCGCGAAGCGGCTGGGCGTCTCGCACCATCCGGGCTTCGGCATGAGCGAAGAGGAGCATATCGACGTCATTCTCGGGCGGCGGGGGCTCGGCTCCTTCGCGACGCTGAAGGACCAGAAGTGGATCGACATGCAGCCGGACTTCGAGACGTCGCATTTTCTCGGCGGCTTCGGCCATGCGGACGGAAAGTTCCGCTTCAGGCCGGACTGGACGGGCCAGCCAGCGCCCAACCGCCCGCCCGAGAGAATGGGCCTGCTCGGCCCGCACCAGCTGCTGCCGGCCTTCCCCGACCATGTCGAGCTCATCGAGGTGGCCGACGCGGAGCATCCGTTCCGCCTGGCGACGTCGCCGGCCCGCAACTTCCTCAACTCGAGCTTCGCCGAGACGCCGGTATCGCGGACGCGCGAGGGCAGGCCGCAGCTGCTGATCCATCCCATGGACGCGGCGCTGGCCGGCCTGTCTGACGGAGATCGGGTCGAGATCGGCAATGGCCGCGGCGAGATCGTGCTGCATGCAACCCTGTTCGACGGGGTCCGGCGCGGGGTCGTCATCGCCGAGGGCATCTGGCCGAACGATGCGCATGAGCGCGGCGAGGGCATCAACGTGCTGACCGGCGCCGACGCGCCGGCGCCCTATGGCGGTGCGGCGTTCCACGACAACAAGGTCTGGCTGCGCGCCGCCGGCTGACACCGGCCGGGACGGCTACTTCTCGTCGCCGAGATCTTTCGGCCGCAGGACATGGGTCAGCCGGGCGGTAGCGGGGCCAAGCGCTTCCCATGCGCCGTCGAAGCTCAGGCGCGCGAGCGCTGCGGTCGGAAACTTGCTGGAGGCACTGTCGATTGCAGCGGGCGCGGAACCCGCGCCGGCGAGGCTGAGCACCAGGTCGGCCATGCCCGGATTGTGGCCGACGAGGATCAGCGTCCCGATCCTGTCGGGGGTCTGCCGGATTTCCGCCAGCAGCACTTCGGCAGCGGCTTCGTAGAGGGTTGGGCTGAACGAGATTTCCGGTTCCGGGCCGAGCTCCGTGCAGGCCAGCTCCCACGTGGCGCGGGTGCGCGCAGAACTCGATACCAGGGCCCTGTCGGGCAGCCAGCCGCGCTGGGCGATCTCACGACCCATGCGGGAGGCAGCGGCGATGCCGCGCGGCGCCAGCGGCCGGTCGATGTCGGCCAGCGACGCATCGTCCCAGCTCGACTTTCCATGCCTCAGAAGCAGCAGCGTCTTCATGCCGTCTCTCGGAGCGTATCGGTCAGGGCGTCGAGCGCGCCAGGGATTCGAGGTCGATGTCCTCGCTCCATGACGACGGCGAGAAGAGTCGCGCCAGCCCGTTCTTCTCGTCCTCGTGCAGGTTCACATAGACCGAACGCCCGTCAGCCATCTGCACCTTGTCCTCGGCGAGCAGCTGCAGCGCCAGCGGGTAGAGCTGGTGCTCGGCCTTGAGCACGCGGGAGGAAAGCGTCTCTTCGGTGTCCGTCACCAGCACCGGGACGGCTGCCTGCGCGATGATCGGGCCGTCGTCCATCTCTGGCGTGACGAAGTGGACCGTGCAGCCATGCACCCTGACGCCGGCTTCCAAGGCGCGGCGATGGGTGTCGAGACCCTTGAAGGACGGCAGGAGGGCAGGGTGGATGTTGATCATCCGTCCGGCCCACTTTTCCACGAAGCGGGCCGTCAGCATGCGCATGTAGCCGGCCAGGCAAACGATATCCGTGTCGAGGGATTCCAGCGCCTCGTGGATGGCGCCGTCATGCGCCTCGCGGCTGGCATAGTCGGCGCGGGGCAGGGCGCGCGCCTCGATGCCGCGGCTGGCGGCAAACAGCAGGCCCGGGGCCTCGGCGGTATCCGAGATGACGCCCGCGATCTCGACCGGGTAGGACGGATCTGCCGCCGCCTCGATGAGCCGGGACATGTTGGTCCCGCGGCCGGAAATAAGGATGGAGACCCGCTTGGTCACGCCGCTCATAGCGCGATCGCTCCTCTGTAGATGACGCCCGCATCGCGGCGCGGCACGATGCGGCCGATCGACGTGACGGTTTCGCCGGCCTCCTGCAGGACCGCCGCGACTTGCGCCGCCTGGCCCGAGGCGACGACGAGCACCATGCCGATGCCGCAATTGAACGTGCGCATCATTTCGGTCTCGGCGACGCCGCCGGTCGCGGCCAGCCAGGAGAATACCGGCGGCACGTCGATGGCGCCAAGCTCGAGTTCGGCCGAAAAATCCTTCGGCAGGACCCGCGGAATGTTCTCCGGGAAGCCGCCGCCGGTGATATGGGCGAGCGCCTTGATGCCGTGCGTGCCGCGGATCGCCGCGAGCATCGACTTGACATAGATGCGCGTCGGCTCAAGCAGCGCCTCGGCAAGCGTCGAGCCGTCTGCGAATGGTGCGGTGTCGTTCCAGCCAAGGCCCGATTGCTCGACGATGCGTCGCACCAGCGAAAAGCCGTTGGAATGCAGGCCGGAAGAGGCGAGGCCGAGCAGCACGTCGCCCTCGACGATGTCGTCGGTCGGCAGCATCTGGCCGCGTTCGGCAGCGCCCACCGCGAAGCCGGCAAGGTCGAAGTCCTTGCCGTGATACATGCCGGGCATTTCGGCGGTCTCGCCGCCGATCAGCGCGCAGCCGGCCTGACGGCAGCCTTCGGCGATGCCGCCGACGATCGAGGCGCCTTCGTCGGGGTCGAGCTTGCCGGTCGCGAAGTAGTCGAGAAAGAAGAGCGGCTCGGCGCCCTGAACGACGATGTCGTTGACGCACATGGCGACGAGGTCGATGCCTATCGTATCGAGCTTGCCGGCGTCGATGGCGATCTTCAGCTTGGTTCCGACGCCGTCATTGGCTGCGACCAGGACCGGGTCCGAAAAGCCTGCTGCCTTGAGGTCGAACAGCCCGCCGAAACCGCCGATCTCGCCGTCGGCACCGGGCCGCCTTGTCGAGCGCACGAGCGGCTTGATCTTCTCGACCAGCAGATTGCCGGCGTCGATGTCGACGCCCGCCTCGGCATAGGTGAGACCATTGTTGGGCTTGCTCATGCTCGGTCCTGGATTGCCTCGGGTTCAGCGGCTATTCGCATGGAAGGGCACGGCCTGCAAGAACCGGCAGCCGCAGCCGGGCCGATCTTCCCACAAACCGGTGGACGGCGCACACATCTTCGCCTGCCTTGCCTTCGCCGCTTCGCCGTTCCATCTATCAGCCGTGAGTTGCGAGGGAGGACAGGGCACGTGACCGTGGCCAACATGATCACGATCCTGCGTTTTCTGCTGGTGCCGGCGGTGGTCTACTGGCTGCTCGGCGGACAGTGGGAACTGGCCTTCGCCGGCTTTGTGGTGGCAGGCATTTCCGACGGCGTCGACGGTTTCGTCGCGCGCCACTTCAACCAGCGCTCGGAGCTTGGCGCCTACCTCGATCCGATGGCCGACAAGCTGCTCCTGGTCAGTGTCTTCGTCGTGCTCGGCCTGATGAGCGAACTGCCGCTCTGGCTGGTCATCGTCGCCGTCAGCCGCGATGCCCTGATCATAGGGGCGGTGCTTCTTTCTACCGTGATGGGCAATCCGGTGGAGATGAAACCGCTGATGGTCTCCAAGGCAAATACCGCGACGCAGATCGTGCTGGCCGGCGTCGTGCTCGCCGAACTGGCCTTCGGCGTTGAGTTCGGGCCTCTGCGGGCGGTCCTCATTGTGGCCTCCGGGCTCTTGACCGTGGCTTCCGCCGCAGCCTATCTCGTAGCCTGGCTGAGGCACATGGGCAAAGATGGCGAAGGTGAAACTCCCGGCGGATGAGGAGGTCAAGGTGGTGGTCACTACCAGCAACTTCCACCGAAACGTCCGCTTCTGGTTGCTCGGCGCCGCGCTGTTCGTGCTGTTCCTCTATGTCTTCAGCAGCATCCTGCTTCCGTTCGTCGCCGGCATGGTGCTGGCCTATTTCCTCGATCCCGTAGCCGACAGGCTCGAGCGGCTTGGCCTGTCGCGCACGGCGGCAACGCTGCTGATCCTGGTCGGATTCGTCATCGTGCTGACCGTGGCGCTGATCATACTGGTGCCGGTGCTGGCCTCCCAGCTCGCGGATTTTCTCGAGAAACTGCCCGAATACCTGACGCGCCTGCAGACGCTGATCACCAATTTCGATCCGCAGTGGATGGAGCAGAAATTCGGCATCGACGCCGGCAGCCTGCGCGACGGCCTCAATTCGCTGCTGACCTCCGGGGTCGGCTTCTTCACCACCGTGTTTCAGTCGATCTGGAGCTCCGGCGTTGCGCTGTTCAGCATTGCCGGCCTCTTCGTGGTGACGCCCGTGGTGGCTTTCTACATGCTGCTCGACTGGGACCGCATGATTGCCGCGATCGACAACTGGGTGCCGCGCGATCATGTCGACACCGTCCGTTCGCTGGCCACGCAGATCAACGCCGCGACGGCAGGCTTCGTGCGCGGCCAAGGCACGCTGTGCCTGCTTCTCGGCGTCATGTACGCCATTGGCCTGACGGCGACGGGTCTGAATTTCGGCATCCTGATCGGCCTGTTCGCCGGCCTGATAAGCTTTATCCCCTATGTCGGTTCGATGGTCGGCCTGGTGCTGTCGGTCGGCGTCGCCTTCGTTCAGTTCTGGCCGGACTGGATGATGGTCGTGGCAGTCGCTGCCGTGTTCTTCGTCGGCCAGTTCATCGAGGGCAACATCCTGCAGCCCCGCCTCGTGGGCAAGAGCGTCGGCCTGCACCCTGTCTGGCTGATGTTCTCGCTGTTTGCCTTCGGTGCGCTGTTCGGTTTCGTCGGACTGCTGATTGCAGTGCCGGCTGCCGCGGCCGTTGCGGTCCTGGTTCGGTTCGCGATTGCGCGCTACCTGGAATCGCCGCTTTACCGCGGCGAGGCGCATCAAACCGCCGATATGGCGACCGAGGCCGCGCCGAAGGCACGGCCCAAGCCAGCGCGCAGGACGAGGCGCGCCGGGACGCAAGGTTGAGCGGTCCTATGGCGAGCCCACGGAAACCGCAGCAATTGCCGCTCGACCTCGGCCATTCGATCGGTCATTCGCGCGACGAACTGGTTGTGTCCGACGCCAACCGGGAGGCAGTCTCGCTGATCGACCGATGGCCTGACTGGCCGGCCCCGGTGGTCGTGCTTGCCGGACCGGCTGGTTCCGGAAAGTCGCATCTCGCCTCGATCTGGGCCGAGACAACCGGCGCTTCGGTCCTGTCCGCCGGCTCCATCGAGCAATGCATCGAAGGCCTCGACTTGTCCCGCCCCGTGCTGATCGACGAGGCCGACAGGATGCTCGACGAGCAGGGCCTCTTCCATCTGATCAACGCCATGCGCGGCGCCGGGATGCAGATCCTTCTGACCTCCCGCCGCTTTCCCTCCGCATGGGGCGTCACGCTGCCCGACCTCGCGTCGCGGCTGAAGGCTGCGGCGACAGTCGAGATTCTCGAGCCCGACGATCTGCTGCTTGCCGCGGTGATTACAAAGCTTTTCGCCGACCGGCAGGTCGAGGTCGAGCAGCATGTCGTGCAATTCCTCGTCAGGCGGATCGAGCGCTCGCTTTCGACCGCGCTCGACGTCGTCGAGCGACTCGACCGGGCGGCGCTGGAGCAGAATTCCCGGATAACGCGCGCGCTTGCCGCCGAGACCGTTAGCGCGATGGACCAGGGTCAGGTCGAGTTCGACATCTAGGCGAAATGGGCCCGCGGCCGCCGGGATTGTGATGCGGCCGGATCGAATCGGACGCCGGCGTGTTTTCTGGGGTTGCGCTGCGACCGCGAAAACTCTAGGCACAGCGGCGCCGGAAACGGTCACGGAGCGTAGCGCAGTCTGGTAGCGCATCTGGTTTGGGACCAGAGGGTCGCAGGTTCGAATCCTGCCGCTCCGACCACTCACCCTTGCACAGACTGTTGCCGGCCGGACCCATAAATGGGTTGACGAGGCAAACAGGTTGGGAGAAGGCTGCACCCGAAGTTGCAGTCAGGAAGCAGCAGGCATGTCAGCGCGTATTTTCAGCCCCGCAAAAACCGCAATGCAATCAGGCAAAGCCAAGACGGGGCTCTGGGTTCTCGAGTTCGATCCGGAGATGCCGCGCAAGATCGACCCGTTGATGGGCTACACGACCTCCGGCGACATGAAGAGCCAGATCCGCCTCGCCTTCGAGACGAAGGAAGAGGCGATTTCCTATGCCGAGAAGAACGGCCTGGCCTACCGGGTACAGGAGCCCAAGGAGGCCAAGCGCCGCCAGATTTCCTATGCGGAGAACTTCAAATATGACCGCAAGATTCCGTGGACCCATTGAACGGCGGACCGTTTTGCCGCAAGGAGCACCGGCCGGGGCGCGCGCTTCGGCTCGCGGTCCCGTAGCTCAGCCGGATAGAGCACCGGCCTTCTAAGCCGATGGTCGCAGGTTCGAATCCTGCCGGGATCGCCAGATTTCCACAGGTGGACAGGAAAAATCCTTTGTGCAGTGCGAAAAGCACCTATATAGAGCCGGCGCTCGGTAGATGCACGACAGGCATCAAGAGCGGGAACCACGCTGCAGATAGCGGGACCGCACCGATCGCAACCAGCATCTTTTTCAAGGTTAGAACGTTTATGGCAACGAACAACGACGCCAGTAGCAAGAGGCAACGATGAGCGAAAAAGCGATCGAGTTCTTGCAGGAATGGATCACCGAGAAGGTCCATGTGCGCCCCGCGCCGACCCAGATCGAGCAGGAAGCCGAAATCCTGGCCAAGGAATGTGCCGCCCAGGCTGCCGAAGCCGGTGTCCCAATCGAAGACATCGAGGAAGAGGTCGGCGACCTCGAAGAACTGATGACCACCAAGCTCGAGGATGCGGCAGAAGCCGACCAGAAGAGCAGGGGCGGCTGACGCGTCGGCCGGGCCCTCAGGCCCGGCGTGCCGCTTCGAGAGCGGCGGTCAGGTCCGCCTTCAGGTCTTCGACGTCCTCCAGTCCGATTTGCAGCCGCAGCAAGGGCCCCTCATAGGGGCCCTTTGCGATTGTGCGGTCTCCCAGGAAGACGGAGACGGCAAGGCTCTCGTAGCCACCCCAGGAATAGCCGAGGCCGAAGATGCTGAGCGCGTCGAGAAACGCGTGTGCCTGCTTCTGTCCCCCGCCAGCCAGCACGACCGAGAAAATGCCGCTGGCACCGCTGAAGTCGCGCTTCCACAGGGCGTGGCCCGGGTGGCTTTCCAGGCCCGGATGCAGCACCTGCGCAACGCCCTCCTGCTCCTCCAGCCAGCGCGCGAGCTCTAGCGCGCTTTGCTGGTGGCGTTCGAGCCGGATCCCCATCGTACGCAGGCCGCGCAACACCTGGTAGACGTCGTCGGGTGCCGCACAGCAGCCGAGCATGGTGAAGGCTTCCAGAAGCTTCGGCCAGCACGCCTCGTTGGCCGACACCATTCCGAGAAGCACATCCGAGTGGCCGGCCGGGTACTTGGTGGCCGCGTGGATCGTCATGTCGACGCCGAAGTCGAGCGCGCGGAAGTAGACCGGCGTCGCCCACGTATTGTCCATCATGACGACCGCGCCAGCCGCATGGGCAGCCTTGGCTATGGCCGGGATGTCCTGGATCTCGAAGGTGTTCGAACCGGGGGACTCCGTCAGCACCACCTTGGTGTTCGGGCGCATCAGTCCGGCGATGCCGGCCCCGACGTGGGGATCGTAGTACGCCACCTCTACGCCAAGCCGCTTGAGCATCCCATCGGCGAAGCGGCGTGTCGGATGATAAACTGAATCCACGATCAGGACATGATCGCCCGCCGACAGGAAGGCGAGGAGCGGTGTGGTGACGGCCGCCAGTCCCGAGGGCACCAGGATGGTGCCGGCCGATCCCTCGAGCGCGTTGACGGCTTCGGCCAGCGCATCGCTGGTCGGCGTGCCGTGCGTTCCGTAAGTGTATTTCTGGGCCCGCCCTGCCATGGTGGCGGCATCCGGGAAGAGCACCGTCGAGGCATGCACGACAGGCGGATTGACGAAGCCGTGATAGTCGCGCGGTTCGTATCCGCCGTGTGTCAGCTGCGTGTTGATCCCGCGCTTGCCTGCTGGTTGCTTTGCCATGCGATAAACCCCGATGAGAACAGACAGGCTTTAGAATGCGTTCGCGGTCGCTGCAACCGCGGCCGAATGGGACAGGATGCGGAAGGGCTGGGCCAGGGCAGGTGACGCTAAGTAAGAAGAGCGGCAAGAATATCCCGCCGCTGCCGATTTTGCCGGCGCGCCGCCGAATCGCCCGCTCTGGAGCGCCCACGTTCCAGAGCGAGAGACACCCCAACCACATGGCCCAGATGTGGGCAAATGCCCATGCGACGGTCGATCGTCCAGCAATTTCGGGTCATTCCGCTTGACCTCACAGGAATAATCGCCTTCGATGCAGTTCGTGAACGGGCGGGCAGCATCCACGTCGGCTAACGACGGGAAAATCCGGAATTGAGCCGGATTGCGATGCGTCAGTCTCAAGAAATACGGTCCAAGACCATCTCAATGGGAAAGGGTTTTTGAGTTATGACAAATAAAGTTGCAGTTATGCTTGGTGCGGCTGCCTTCGGATTGGTAGCGTCCGCCGCGTCGGCGACGACGCTGGACGACGTCAAGGCGAAGGGCTTCCTGCAGTGCGGCGTGAGTTCCGGTCTGGCCGGCTTCTCGGCGCCCAACGACAAGGGTGACTGGCTCGGCC
Source organism: Alphaproteobacteria bacterium (assembly GCA_018823835.1). GTDB lineage: Bacteria > Pseudomonadota > Alphaproteobacteria > Rhizobiales > Rhizobiaceae > CAMYMG01. The sequence continues at coordinate 167,490 of JAHJHT010000008.1, forward strand.
TTGATGCCGACTTCTGCCGCGCAGTGGCCGCTGCCGTGTTCGGCGACGGCTCCAAGGTAAAGTTCACGCCGCTCAGCGCCAAGGAACGCTTCACCGCGTTGCAGTCGGGCGAGATCGATGTCCTGTCGCGCAATACGACCTGGACGATCAACCGCGACACAGCGCTCGGCCTTAACTTCGCGGGCGTCACCTATTTCGACGGCCAGGGCTTCATGATCAATGCCAAGAAGCTGCCGGGCGTCAACTCGGCGCTCCAGCTGTCGGGCGCCTCGGTCTGCGTGCAGACGGGCACGACCACCGAGCTCAACCTCGCCGACTACTTCAAGGCCAACAACCTTGAATACAATCCGGTCGTCTTCGAGAAGCTCGAGGAAGTCAACGCAGCCTACGATTCGGGCCGTTGCGACGTCTACACCACCGACCAGTCCGGCCTCTACGGCATCCGCCTGACGCTTACCGCGCCGGACGACCATGTCGTGCTGCCCGAGATCATCTCCAAGGAGCCGCTCGGCCCGGTCGTGCGCCAGGGCGACGACCAGTGGTTCGACATCGTCAAGTGGACCTATTACGCGCTGCTGACGGCCGAGGAACTGGGCATCACCAAGGCGAATGTCGAAGAGATGAAGTCGTCCACCAACCCCGAGATCAAGCGTATCCTGGGCGTTGAGGCCGACACCAAGATCGGCACCGACCTCGGCGTCACGAACGACTGGGTCGTCAACATCGTGAAGGCTGTCGGCAACTACGGCGAAGTCTTCGAGAACAACGTCGGCGCGGGCAGCCCGCTCAAGATCGCTCGCGGCATCAACGCACTCTGGACCAAGGGCGGTCTGCAGTACGCACCTCCGATCCGCTAATTGCAGATCTGATCCGGAAGGCGGCTCCGCCCGCCTTCCGGCTTCTTGCATCGGGGAGATTGCATGGCACTGCAGGAAACGGTTGGTAGCACCGACGTCAGTCGCGGCTCCTTCATCAACGACCCGAAGATCCGCGGCATCATCTTTCAGACGGTCGTCGTCATCCTTCTCTTCGCGCTCGTCTACTGGATCGTCGGCAATACGATCGAGAACCTCAGGCGCTCCAACATCTCCTCCGGTTTCGGCTTCCTGCGGGGACGCGCCGGCTTCGACGTCAGCAGCAGCCTCATCGAGTTCACCTCGGATTCGACCTACGCCCGCGGCCTTGTCGTCGGCTTCCTCAACACGCTCCTCGTCGCCGTCTGCGGCATCATTACCGCCTCGATCGTCGGTTTCACGGTCGGCGTGGGACGCCTTTCCCACAACTGGCTGATCCGCAAGATCTGCACGGTCTATGTCGAGATCTTCCGCAACATCCCGCCGCTGCTGGTCATCTTCTTCTGGTACTTCGGCGTTCTGTCGGTGCTGCCGCAACCGCGCGAGAGCATCGAACTCGGCGTGCCGCTGGGCGGCGAGAACTTCCTCAGCTTCAGCACCTTCCTGAACAACCGCGGCTTCTTCATGCCGAAGCCCGTCTGGGGCGACGGCTCCTGGCTGATCCTCGCCGGGCTTGTTGTCGCGATCGTACTGACGATTTTCGTCGCTCGCCGTGCCAAGATCCGGCAGGCCGCGACCGGAGAGCAGTTTCCGGTCTTCCTGACCGGGCTTGGCCTGATCCTTGGCCTGCCGATACTCGCCTTTTTCCTCGCCGGCATGCCGGTGACGCTGGACCTGCCCGTCGCCTCGACCTTCAACCTGGTCGGCGGCATTCAGGTGAAGCCCGAGTTCCTGTCGCTCTACCTGGCCCTGTCGTTCTATACGGCCGCCTTCATCGCCGAGATCGTGCGTGCGGGCATCCTCGGCGTCAGCAAGGGCCAGTCGGAGGCTTCGGCCGCACTCGGCCTGCGTTCGGGCCAGGCCTTGCGCCTGGTCATCATCCCGCAGGCGATGCGGATCGTCATACCGCCCTTGACCAGCCAGTATCTCAACCTGACCAAGAACTCATCGCTCGCCATTGCGATCGGCTTTCCCGACCTCGTGGCAATCGGCGGCACGATCCTCAACCAGACGGGCCAGGCGATCGAGATCGTCGCCATCTGGATGGCCGTCTATCTCGGGCTGAGCCTCGCCACGTCTGCCTTCATGAACTGGTTCAACGCCAAGATGGCGCTGGTGGAGAGATAGGATGCAAGAGCACGATCTTTCCTACGTACGCACGGAGATGGTGCTGGCACAGGCCGCACCGGCGGGAGAAAAGGGCACCGGCGCGTGGGTGCGCCGGAACCTCTTCGCAACGCCGATGGACTCGGTGCTCACGGTTCTCGGCCTGCTTCTCGTCGCCTTCATCCTGCCGCCCATCCTGAACTGGGCCTTCATCAGCGCACAGTGGAGCGGCACGGACCGTTCGGTCTGCGCCACGGTCGCGCAGGGCGGCCTCCAGCCGGACGGCTGGTCGGGCGCATGCTGGGCCTTCGTCAATGCCAAGTTCATGCAGTTCATGCTCGGCCGATATCCGGACGCAGAACGCTGGCGGCCGATCCTGACGGCGTTGATCTTCGTCGCCCTTCTGGTGCCGCTGCTGATGCCGTCCGCGCCGCGCAAGGGCCTGAACGCCGTCCTGTTCTTCTTCGTCTTCCCGATCGTCGCCTTTGTCCTGCTGACCGGCGGCTGGTTCGGCCTTCCCCATGTCGAGACCCCGCTCTGGGGCGGCCTGATGGTGACGCTGGTTCTGTCCTTCGTGGGCATCGCCGTCTCACTGCCGCTCGGCATCGTGCTGGCGCTGGGGCGACGGTCGAAAATGCCGATCGTCAAGATGCTGAGCGTCGTCTTCATCGAGACGGTGCGCGGCGTTCCTCTCGTAACCGTGCTCTTCATGGCGAGCGTGATGCTGCCGCTGTTCCTGCCGGCCGGCGTCAGTTTCGACAAGCTGATGCGTGCGCTCGTGGGTGTCGCGCTGTTTGCGTCGGCCTACATGGCGGAAGTGATCAGGGGTGGGCTGCAGGCGATACCGAAGGGGCAGTACGAGGGCGCTGATTCACTCGGCCTTGGCTACTGGCAGAAGATGACGCTGATCGTCCTGCCGCAGGCGCTCAAGCTGGTCATCCCCGGCATCGTCAACACCTTCATCGGTCTCTTCAAGGACACCAGCCTGGTCTACATCATCGGCATGTTCGACCTGCTTGGCATCGTGCGGCAGAATTTCTCGGACGCTACCTGGGCTTCTGCGCAGACGCCGATCACGGGTCTGATCTTCGCGGCCTTCGTGTTCTGGATCTTCTGCTTCGGCATGTCGCGCTACTCCATCTTCATGGAGCGCCGCCTCGACACGGGTCACAAGAGATAATCAAAAACCAAGGGGAACCGGCCTATGGCCAAGGAAAATGCAGTCAGTGCCGATGCAATCGCAGTCGATCCGAAGAAAATGCACATTTCGGAGACAGACGTTGCGATCGAAATCGTCGGCATGCACAAGTGGTACGGCGACTTTCACGTTCTGAAGGACATCAACCTGAAGGTCATGCAGGGCGAGAGGATCGTCATCTGCGGTCCTTCGGGCTCGGGCAAGTCGACCATGATCCGCTGCATCAACCGGCTGGAAGAGCACCAGAAGGGCAAGATCGTGGTCGATGGCAAGGAGTTGACCAACGACCTGAAGAAGATCGACGAGGTGCGCCGCGAGGTCGGCATGGTGTTCCAGCACTTCAACCTGTTCCCGCATCTGACCATCCTTGAGAACTGCACCCTGGCGCCGATCTGGGTTCGCAAGACGCCCCGCAAGGAGGCCGAGGAGACGGCGATGCATTTCCTGCGCCGCGTCAAGATTCCCGAGCAGGCCAACAAGTATCCCGGCCAGCTCTCGGGCGGCCAGCAGCAGCGCGTGGCCATCGCCCGGTCCCTGTGCATGAACCCGCGCATCATGCTGTTCGACGAGCCCACGTCGGCGCTCGATCCCGAAATGATCGCCGAAGTGCTGGAGACCATGGTCGGACTCGCCGAGGAAGGCATGACCATGATCTGCGTGACGCATGAAATGGGCTTCGCCAGAAAGGTCGCCAACCGCGTCATCTTCATGGACCAGGGGCAGATCGTCGAGCAGAACACCCCGGCCGAATTCTTCGATAATCCGCAGCACGAGCGGACCAAGCTGTTCCTCTCGCAGATACTGCATTAGCCACGATCGTATCGAATGCTTGGCGGGCCCGGCTGCGACAAGCCGGGCCCGCTGGCATTTTTGGCCGGACGCATGCCGTTCGGTCGGTTCAAAGGCACAGGGCATGAAGCGTGCGCTCCATAGGACCGGTCTGGCGCTTGCGGGCATCGTCGCCCTGCTGGTGCTCGGCACCGTCGTGCCGCGTCCCCTCGTGCCTGCCGCGCTATCCGGCGAGCCTCCTTCGCGGCGCATCGTCGTTCTCAGCAATCCGATCCACACCGACATCGCCATTCCGATCGATGAGGAACTGATTGAACGCTTTTCCTTCCTGCAGCGCGCCGGCATCAGGATGGATCATCCCGGTGCCCGCTATCTCGTCTTCGGGTGGGGAGCCCGCGCCTTCTATGTCGAGACTCCGACGTGGTCCGACCTCAAGGCGAGCGCGGTCGCGAAGGCCCTGACGCTCGACAGCTCCGTCATGCATGTCGATCTTGCCGGTGAGATCGACCTGTCGAAGCCGTACGCCAAGAGCTTCGAGATCAGCGATCGCTCCATGGCGCGTCTCCAGGAGTTCATCGCCGCCAGCTTCCGGACCGGCGCAGACGGTCCCGTGCGACTGCCCGGCGCTGCCTACGGCGAGTTCGACGCCTTCTTCGAGGCGCATGGCTTGTTCAACGCGCTGGCAGGTTGCAACACCTGGACGTCGAAGGCCCTGCGCGAGGCGGGCCTGCGTACGGGCTGGTGGAACCCGATGCCGCAGACGCTTGCTGTATCGCTCGGCCTCTACAACTGAAGCGACTTCAGACCTTCAGGGAAGGGGGCTCCCAGCCGTAAAGCCAGTCAAAACGGGCTGCCAGGCGCTCGGGGGAATGCACCCGGAGATAGATGTTCCGCATCCGCGCCATCATCCCGGATGCGTGCCAGGCGCGGTAGTTGGTGGCGCCGCGCCGCACGACCTTCGCGACACGCGCGCGGCGCTGCTTTTCCCAGGCCGTCAGCGCGGCGCCCAGCGTTCCCTGTCGGCCGACGACCTGCACGGCCAGCGTCTCGCCGTCCTCGATTGCCATGGCGGCGCCCTGCGCCGCATAGGGCGTCATGGCATGTGCCGCGTCTCCGACCAGCGCTATGCCGCCGGTGGCGATCCAGGGCTCGGTTGCGGCTACCGTGTGGATCGGCCAGACGGTCCATGCATCGGCGTCCTCGGCAAGCTGGCGCAGAGCCGGGGCCGTGCGCCGCATCGCGCGCTTCAACTGCGCCGTATCCATCCTGCCGGACCAGCTTTCGGCAATCGACGACCCGCTCGTGAGTGCCACGAGATTGAGCGCCGAACCGCCCCGCACGGGGTAGGTGACGAGGTGGAAGCCGGGATGCATGAAGGCGGTGACGGCACCGGCAATGCCGATCTTGATGAGTTCCTGCGCAGCCGGGCTGTCCGCGCTGACCGTGCGCCGCCAGGCCAGTTCGCCGGCAAAGCTGCTCTTGCCCTTGCTGCCGTTCAGCCCGCGCAGGCCTGACCAGACCCCGTCGGCGCCCACCAGCAGCAGTCCGCCGGCGCGCACCGTTCCGCCCGCCGTTTCAACCGAGGCAGTGACGCCATGGGCGTGCAGGCTGGCACTCCTGACGTCGGCGCCGGTGACCAGTTCGATGCCCGGTTCCCGCGCGACATGTGCAAGCAGTGCGCTTTGCAGGTCCGAGCGGCGCAGCGTCAGGTAGGGCGCCCGCCAACGCGCCTCGGCTGCCGCGCCGAGCGGCACGCGGCCGAGTTCGACGAGGCTGGCGGCGTCACGCAGGATCACCGCTGTCGGCCGGACCGCTGTCAGGCGGAGCGCTGAAAGCACGCCAAGACGATCGAGGATGCGCGTGGCATTGGGAGAAAGCTGGATCCCGGCCCCGCTTTCCTCCAGCTTCTGCGCGCGTTCGAAGATGCGGACGGGATAGCCGCGCACGGCAAAGGACAGCGCCGTTGTCAAACCGGCGATGCCGGCGCCAGCGATGATGACCTGCCGGGAACGGGCCTCACTCATCGACGGTGTCCGCCGTCGGGATCAGGCCGCGCGATGAAGGTAAAGGCAGTTTTCCGGCCGCGTCTCCGCCGGAGCCAGATCGGCGGCATACCGGTAGAGGGTCGAGCAATAGGGGCAGACCTTCTCGCTGTCGGCGCCCATATCCAGAAAGACATGCGGATGGTCGAATGGCGGGTTGGCACCCACGCACATGAATTCCTTGACGCCGATCTCGATCGCGGCGTGCCCCGCGTCATTCTGGAAGTGGGGTATGGAACCGCCCGCCATGCTACGCTCCGATAGTGGATTGAATCTCGCCTGCGGTAGCGTTTGTAACATTAACGGACGCTTTGCAAGTCGGTTGAAATCAAACTGTTGCAATTGCCCGGCACAGGATAAATTCCGCCAAAAGTCGGCTATAGGTGAAAGAGCCGAGGGTCAGTGAGCGATATGAACCAGTTGAAGCCAGTCCAGAAAGAGTTCACCAGCGGTCAGACGACCGACGCCGACGGCGGCGCAGGCAACCCCGACCGCTTCGTCAACCGCGAGTTCTCGTGGCTCCAGTTCAACAGGCGCGTTCTCGAGGAATCGCAGAACGCCAGCCACCCTCTTCTGGAGCGGGTCCGCTTCCTGTCGATCTCGGCCGGCAATCTGGACGAGTTCTTCATGGTGCGTGTCGCCGGCCTGGCCGGCCAGGTTCGCGAGGGCATTCTGCTCAAGAGCCCCGACGGCCGTACGCCCGACCAGCAGCTCGAGCAGTTGCTCGTCGAGGTCGGGCGGCTGCAGGACGACCAGCAGAAGAGCCTCTCGGAGCTGATGGGCCTGCTGAAGAAGGAGGGGATCGAAACGATCTCCGCAGACCAGCTCTACAAGGACGAGTTGAGCTGGCTGGAGGAACACTTCCTGGATCAGGTGTTCCCGGTTCTGACGCCCCTGTCGATCGACCCGGCGCATCCCTTCCCCTTCATCCCAAATCTCGGCTTCTCCATCGCCCTGCAGTTGCGCAACCTGAAGGACCGCGAGGAGATGACGGCGCTGCTGCGCCTGCCCATCGCGCTCAGGCGCTTCATCCGGTTGCCGGACCGCAAGAAGAACGTGCGCTTCATCCCGATCGAGGAAACCGTCGGCCTGTTCATCGGCAAGCTGTTTCCCGGCTATGAGGTCAAGGCTTCGGGCACATTCCGCATCATCAGGGACAGTGACATCGAGGTGGAGGAAGAGGCGGAAGACCTCGTCCAGCTCTTCGAGACCGCCCTGAAACGTCGCCGCCGTGGCTCGGTGATCCGTATCGAGTTCGACAGCCAGATTCCGGAGGAACTGCGCGAGTTCGTCGCCGGGGAACTCGGCATCGCCTCGAACCGCATCAGCGTGCTGACCGGCCCGCTAGCCGTCGACCAGATTTCCGAAATCGTTGCCGTGCCGCGCGACGATCTGAAGTTCACGCCCTACAATCCGCGCTTCCCGGAGCGCATCCGCGAGCATCGCGGCGATTGCTTCGCGGCGATCCGCGAAAAGGACATTCTCGTCCATCACCCCTACGAGTCGTTCGACGTGGTGGTGCAGTTCCTGCGCCAGGCAGCAGCCGACCCGGAGGTGGTGGCGATCAAGCAGACGCTCTACCGCACCTCGAACGACAGCCCGATCGTGCGCGCGCTGGTCGACGCCGCCGAAGCCGGCAAGTCGGTGACGGCGCTGGTCGAGCTCAAGGCGCGTTTCGACGAGGAGGCCAACATCCGCTGGGCCCGCGACCTCGAGCGCGCCGGCGTGCAGGTGGTGTTCGGCTTCATCGAGTTGAAGACCCATGCCAAGATGTCGCTGGTCGTTCGGCGCGAGGACGGCAAGCTTCGCAACTACGTGCATCTGGGCACCGGGAACTACCACCCGATCACCGCGCGGATCTATACCGACCTGTCCTTCTTCACGACCGATCCGCTGATCGCGCGCGACGTGGCGCAGATATTCAACTTCATCACCGGCTACGCCGAGCCAGCCCAGACCATGCGCCTCGCGCTGTCGCCCTACACGCTGCGCAGCCGCATCATCGAGCACATCAACGACGAGATCGAGCACGCCAGGGAGGGCCGGCCGGCTCGCATCTGGATGAAGATGAACTCGCTGGTCGATCCGACCATCATCGATGCGCTCTACGCGGCGAGCCGCGAAGGGGTTGAGATTGACCTGGTTGTGCGCGGCATATGCTGCCTGCGGCCCCAGGTGCCCGGGCTGTCCGAGAATATCCGCGTCAAGTCGATCATCGGCCGGTTCCTCGAACACAGCCGCATCTTCTGCTTCGGCAACGGCCACGGACTGCCGTCCGACGACGCCATCGTCTACATCAGCTCCGCCGACCTGATGCCGCGCAACCTGGACCGGCGCGTCGAGTGCCTCGTGCCGATCACCAACCCGACCGTGCACGAGCAGGTGCTTGGCCAGATCATGCTGGGGAACATAATGGACAACCAGCAAAGCTTCGAAGTATTGGCTGACGGAACCTCGCGGCGCATAGCGCTGGACGAGGGCGAGGAACCGTTCAACGCCCAGGAATATTTCATGACCAACCCGAGTTTGTCAGGACGGGGAGGCGCCTTGAAGTCGCATGCTCCAAGGCAGATCGCGCAGTTCAAGCGCCGCAAGAAGTCATCCGCGTCGCAGTCCGGATGATCGCGCTTTCCCAAGGGCGGCTGCAGGATCGCCGGCCACTTTCCATCATCGACATCGGCTCCAACTCGATCCGACTGGTGGTCTATGAAGGCATCGCCCGGTCACCGACTGTCCTGTTCAACGAAAAGATGCTGGCGGGCCTCGGACGGGGGCTCGTCGCGACGGGCAAGCTGGACCCGGCGGCGGTTGCGCGCGCCGTGGAGGAGTTCAAGCGGTTTCGGGCGCTGTCGGAGCAGGCCGGCGCCGCGACCCTCTATGTGATAGCGACCGCAGCCGCGCGCGAGGCCGAGAACGGCCCCGACTTCATCCACCGCGCCGAAGAGATTCTCGGCACCAAGATCCGCGTGCTCAGCGGTCGCGAGGAAGCCTATTACTCGGCGCTTGGCGTGATATCGGGCTTTCACCCCGCGGACGGCATCGCGGGCGATCTCGGCGGCGGCAGCCTTGAGCTGGTCGATGTGGCCAGAGAGACCATCGGCGACGGCATCACCCTGCCGCTCGGCGGCCTGCGGCTGCAGGATATGTCGGACAACTCGCCTGCTACCGCGGCCAAGATCGCCCGCACGGAACTGGCGCGCGCAAAGCTGCTCAAGGGCGGGGCAGGGCGTACTTTCTATGCCGTGGGCGGCACCTGGCGAAACCTCGCCCGGCTGCACATGAACGCCACGGGCTACGCGCTGAACGTCATGCACCATTACGAGCTCGGCATCGATGAATCGGCGGCTTTTCTTCGCCAGGTGGCGCGCGGCGACATCGAGAAGATGAAGGGCATCGAAGGCGTGTCCAAGGCTCGCCGTGCCCTGTTGCCCTACGGTGCAGCCGTGCTGCAGGAGATCATTGCATCGATGCAGCCGTCACGCATCGTCGTCTCGGCGCTCGGCGTGCGCGAAGGCTTCCTGTTCTCGCTGCTGTCGCAGGAAGATCAGCGCCGCGATCCGCTGATCTCGGCCGCAGGCGAACTGGCGCTGCTGCGGGCGCGTTCGGTGACGCATGCCCAGGAACTGGTGGAATGGACCGCGCAGTCGCTGGCCGCCTTCGACATCGTCGAGACGGAGGAAGAGGCGCGCTACAGGCATGCTGCCTGCCTGCTTGCCGACATCGGCTGGCGCGCGCACCCGGAATACCGCGGAACGCAGTCGCTGAACATCATAGCGCACGCGTCATTCATTGGCGTCGACCATCCGGGGCGGTTGTTCCTGGCGCTGGTCAACGCGTTCCGCAACGATGGCGTGTTCAACGACGCCGTGGCGCCCGAACTCAAGGCACTGGCGACGCCGCGTTATCTGGAGCGGGCCCGCCTGCTCGGTGCCATGATGCGCGTGGTCTATCTGCTGACAGCATCGATGCCAGGCGTCATGCCGCGGCTGAAGTGGGAGAAGCGCGACAATGGCGGACTGGCGCTGGTGATACCGGCGTCGCGCGCGGCACTGCGCGGAGAGCGCCCGGAGGGCCGCATGGCGCAACTCGCCAGGGTCTCGGGCCGCAAGCTGGAACTGGTCGTCGCCGGCAGCTGAGCCCGGCGCAAAAAAACGCCCCGGAACCGGCCGGGGCGCTCTTCGTCATTGGTTTGGAGCTATCAGCCGCGGCGTGCGTCCAGCGAATAGGCGCCGGCGCCGAAGGCGGCGAGAACCAGCAGGCCGCCCGTGACGGCAAGGTTCTTCATGAAGAAGAGCTGCTGTGTCTGGTCGGCGAAATCCATATGGGCGATCAGCGTTGCGCCGACCGTGAAGGCGGCGATGACCAGCGCGGCGATGCGGGTCTGGAAACCGGCAATGATGGCGAGGCCGCCAACGAGCTCGACCATACCGGCGACGACGGTGACGACGCTCGGCATGGGCAGGCCGAGGCTCTCGAACCAGCCGGCGGTCGCGCCGATGGCGGTGAGTTTGCTGTATCCGGCAAGCACGAACATTACCGCCAGAAAGATGCGTCCGATCAGGACGGCGGCGTTGACGGTGGAGGGCGAGGAACTGGTGGCGGTGGTGGTGATGGACATCTTCATGAACTCCTGGAGGGATGAACGTTGCCCTACAGGTAGTTCAGTTCGTGTGTTCACTAAAGCCACGCAATCAACGACACATCGTTCACAATCCAGCTATCCGGGATGGGTCATGTCTTCTGGCCGAACCAGCCGGTCGTAATCCGCCTCGGTGACGAGTCCGGTCGCGAGCGCCTCCTCGCGGAGCGTCGTGCCGTTGCGATGCGCGTTCTTGGCGATCTTGGCCGCATTGTCGTAGCCGATTTTCGGAGCGAGCGCGGTCACCAGCATCAGCGACCGGTCCAGCGCCGCCTTGATGTTGTCCTCGCGGGCCTCGATTCCGACGACGCAATTGTCGGTGAAGGAGATCGCGGAATCGGCCATCAGCTGCACGGACTGCAGGAAGTTGTAGGCCATCAGCGGATTGTAGACATTGAGCTCGAAGTGGCCCTGGCTTCCGGCGAAGGCGATTGCCGAATTGTTGCCGAAGATCTGGATGCAGACCTGCGTCAGCGCCTCGCACTGGGTCGGGTTGACCTTTCCGGGCATGATCGATGAACCCGGCTCGTTTTCCGGCAGGGAAAGCTCGCCGAGGCCAGACCGGGGACCCGAGCCGAGCAAGCGGATATCGTTGGCGATCTTGAAGATCGCTGCTGCCGCGGCGTTGATCGCGCCGTGCGAGAATACCATGGCATCATGTGCGGCGAGCGCCTCGAACTTGTTGGGAGCCGTGACGAAGGGCAGACCGGCGATCGACGCGATCTTTTCCGCGACCTTCTCGGCGAAGCCGACAGGCGCGTTGAGGCCTGTTCCGACCGCGGTGCCGCCTTGTGCCAGTTCCATCAGGCCGGGCAGGGTCAGCTCGATGCGCTTGATCGACGAGGCGACCTGCGCCGCATAGCCCGAAAACTCCTGACCAAGCGTCAAGGGGGTCGCGTCCTGGGTATGGGTGCGGCCGATCTTGACGATGTGATCGAAGGCCTTGACCTTGGCTTCCAGCGCCGCGAGCAGGTGGTTCAGGGCCGGAAGCAGGTCGTGATGGATGCGCTCGGCGCAGGCCACGTGCATGGCCGTCGGATAGGTGTCGTTCGACGACTGGCTCATGTTGACGTGGTCGTTGGGATGCACCGGCTTCTTCGAGCCCATGACCCCGCCAAGCATCTCGATGGCGCGGTTCGAGATGACCTCGTTGGCGTTCATGTTGGACTGGGTGCCGGAGCCGGTCTGCCAGACGACCAGCGGAAAGTGATCGTCGAGCTTGCCGTCGATGACTTCCTGGGCCGCCGCTACGATGGCCTTGCCGATCGTCGGGTCGAGGCGGCCGAGATCCATGTTGGCTTCCGCCGCCGCCCGCTTGACGATTCCCAATGCCCGCACGATCGACAGGGGCTGCTTCTCCCAGCCGATCTTGAAGTTGCCGAGCGAGCGCTGGGCCTGAGCGCCCCAGTAGCGGTCGGAGGGCACGTCGATCGGGCCGAATGTGTCGGTCTCGGTCCTGAATGTTTGCTTGCTGGCGCTCACCGGTCGTCCTCCGCTTCAAAGGTCGGCCATGGCCTATCGCGTTGCACAATCGGCTTCAAGGGGACAGGCGCCAGCAGGCAGGGCCAAAATCGGTTGAATGAACAATCGTTTGCTCTTTCCGGGCGCCTGTCGCGGGGAGTTGCCTCCGGCCGTGCGGTCTGGCGCCTGGAATTGGGGTGGCCCGACGCCGCCGGGAAAGTCACCGAGCGCGGCGCAGGTTGCTCGCGCGGCGTACCTTCGGCTAGGCTTCCGGTCCAAGGGATCGAGGCAATCATGGGCAACTGGGGGGATCTGGCGAAAGTCCTGGCGGTGGCAGCACCGCTCGCCGGATGCGTCGGCATGGATGTCGGCCCGATAAACGAACTGACCACGATGGTTGGCCAGCCGTCGCCGCAGTTCATCCCCGTTCCGGGCGACGACGGCTCAACGGTAGTGGGACTGGCCTTTTCGGGCGGCGGCACCCGCGCGACCGCCTTCGCCTATGGCGTGCTGCGCGAACTCGACGATACGGTGATCGACGAAAAGCCGGCGAGGCGCACGCTCGTCGACGATATCCGCATGATCTCCGGCGCCTCCGGCGGTTCGGTCGCGGCAGCCTATTTCGGCTTTCGCGGCAGGGACGGCTATCGAGACCTTCGCGAGCGCTTCCTGATCCAGGATGCCGAAGCCTACATGAAGACCTCGACAACCTCGCCGGTCAATCTGATCCGCGCCTATTACGGCGGCGTCAACGACCGTTCGTCCTTCGCCAGGTGGCTTGACAAGAACCTGTTCGAGAGCGCGACATTCAGCAGTTTCAAGTGGAAGAACGCGCCCATCGTCTGGATCAATTCCTCAGACATCAACAACCGGACGCCCTTCCTCTTCACCTATGACACGTTTGCGGCGCTCTGCAGCAACCTGGACCATGTGCGGCTTTCCGATGCGGTTGCCGCTTCGGCTGCGGTGCCTGTCGTCTTCACCCCCGTCGTCGTCGAGGCGACGTCGCCGAACTGCGGCTACCAGCGGCCCGAGTGGCTGCAGCGCGCCCTTGAGGACCGCAACGCCTCGATCCGGCTGCAGGCCTATGCGCGTGCGCTCGATTCCTACCAGAACGCCACGCGGCCGGAGTACGTGAAGCTGCTCGACGGCGGGCTGACGGACAATATCGGCGTAACCGGCTTTACGCTCGAGCGGGCGGCGGCGCAGACGCCATACGGCCCGCTGGCGCCGGATGAGGCCGTCAAGCTCGACACGCTGATGTTCCTCGTCGTCGACGCCGGCCGCGACAGCGGCATCGACTGGAACAAGTCGCTCCACGGCCCGAAGCTACCCGACCTGATCAGCGCCATTTCAAGCACCGGCATCACCGCCTCGGTACGTGACGAGTTCGATGCGCTGCGGCTGGCGGTGACCAACTGGCGCAGCCAACTTGTCGCCTACCGCTGCTCGCTGCCGGCTTCGACCGTGAGGAAGTATCGCGGCACGACCTCGGGCTGGAACTGCCGCGACGTTGCGCTGGTGGTCCAGCACCTGTCCTTCGACGACCTCGAGCCGACGGAACGGGCGAGGGTAAACCGTGTCGCGACACGCCTGTCGCTGCCGGTGAACGACATCGATGCCACCATCGCCGCCGGCCGCCAGGTCGTGCGCAACAATGCCGATTTCCAGGCCGCCGTGGCGCGTATCCGGCGCCTTGCCGGCGTTGGCGCATCCCCGCGGATGGCCGCGGACGCCGGCCAATAGGACGGCATCAAAACAAGGATGGCGATCCGCCCTCAGAGCCAGCCGGAAAGCTGCGCGGTCTGCCATCCGGCGAGCAGCATGATGAGGATGCCGACCAGCCTGAGCAGGAAGGTCTCGCTCATCGTTTTCACGAAGTAGCCGGCGAGCGGCGCGGCGAAGAGACCGCCGACGACAAGTCCGGCCACAGCCGAGAGATTGCTGATGAGGTCGCCGGCTTCCGACCAGTGTCCCGTGAGCAGGGCGATCAGGAAGGTCAGTGACACGGCCAGCGTGATCAGGAACTCGGAAGCATTCACCGTGCCGATGACATAGCGCGGTGGCGCGCCTGCGCCGAGCAGGCCGGTGGTGACGATCGGACCCCAGCCGCCGCCGCCGACCGCATCCATGAAGCCGCCAGCCGCGCCAAGCGGTGCGACGATGGCGCCGTGAACCGGATTGCTCGGAATCTTGCGGAAGGAGCGTGCGACCAGCCAGGCCCCGACCAGGGCCAGATAGGTGGTGACGAAGGGCTTCATCACGGAACCGTCCACCGAGGTAAGGATGAAGGCGCCGAGGCAGCCGCCAATGATGCCGAACGGCGCCAGGAGCCGGAAGAGCTTCCAGTCGATGTTGCGGTGATAGAGATGCGCCGAGCCCGAGGCGGCGGTGGTGAACAGCTCGGCCGCGTGGACGGCCGCCGAGGCATGTGCGGGCGGCACGCCAAAGGCCAGCAGCGTCGTCGAGGAGATGACGCCGTAGGCCATGCCAAGCGCGCCATCCACGGCCTGGGCGAGAAAGCCCACAACGACAAACAGCAGGAATTCTTCCATGGGCGGCCTCGGTGACGGACGCGAAACTAGGCGCATGCAGGGCTATAGCCAAGGCAAGGACATTCCAGATTTCAGGTCTTCCGGAGCATGCAGTTGCGTCGTTCGATGCGATGGCGCGCGAAGGGCGACCGCCGGCCGGGAAGTGCATGGCAAGGCCGCTGATCCGCAAACAGAAAAGGGCGACCCGAGGGCCGCCCTTTCCGTAACAGAAGACTGGTTTGGCTGGACTAGAAGTCCATGCCGCCCATGCCGCCCATTCCGCCGCCCATGCCGCCT
Organism: Alphaproteobacteria bacterium; assembly: GCA_018823835.1. Classification (GTDB taxonomy): domain Bacteria; phylum Pseudomonadota; class Alphaproteobacteria; order Rhizobiales; family Rhizobiaceae; genus CAMYMG01. The sequence goes on from JAHJHT010000008.1 coordinate 182,570, forward strand.
GGCATGCCGCCGCCGCCGCCATTGTCCTTCTTGGGGGACTCGGCGATCATGGCTTCGGTGGTGACGAGCAGGCCGGCAACCGATGCCGCATCCTGCAGGGCCGTACGAACGACCTTCATCGGGTCGACGATGCCCATGGCGATCATGTCGCCATATTCGCCGGTCTGGGCGTTGTAGCCGAAGGTGACACCCTTGTTCTCAAGGATCTTGCCTGCAACAATCGAAGCTTCCGCACCGGCGTTGGTTGCGATCTGGCGGGCCGGAGCCTGCAGAGCGCGACGCACGATGTTGATGCCAGCCTGCTGGTCGGAGTTGGCGCCGGTCGCCTTGATGGCGAGCGAAGCGCGAAGCAGTGCAACGCCACCGCCTGCAACAATGCCTTCTTCCACGGCCGCACGGGTCGCGTTGAGGGCGTCGTCGACGCGGTCCTTCTTTTCCTTGACTTCGACTTCGGTCGCACCGCCAACGCGGATGACAGCAACACCGCCGGCGAGCTTGGCCAGACGTTCCTGCAGCTTCTCCTTGTCGTAGTCCGACGTGGTCTCTTCGATCTGCTGCTTGATCTGGGCAACGCGGCCCTGGATCTCGGCCTTCTTGCCGGCGCCGTCGACGATGATGGTGTTCTCCTTGGAGATCGACACCTTCTTGGCGCGGCCGAGCATGGCCAGCGTCACGTTCTCGAGCTTGATGCCGATGTCTTCGGAGATGACCTGGCCGCCCGTGAGGATGGCGATGTCTTCCAGCATGGCCTTGCGACGATCACCGAAGCCCGGCGCCTTGACGGCAGCGATCTTCAGGCCGCCACGCAGCTTGTTGACGACGAGCGTGGCCAAAGCCTCGCCTTCGACGTCTTCCGAGATGATGACGAGCGGCTTCGAGGTCTGAACGACAGCCTCGAGGATCGGCAGCATGGCCTGCAGGTTGGAGAGCTTCTTCTCGTGCAGGAGGATGTAGGCATCCTCAAGGTCAGCAACCATCTTGTCCGGGTTGGTGACGAAGTAGGGCGACAGGTAGCCGCGGTCGAACTGCATGCCTTCGACGACTTCGAGCTCGGTCTCTGCAGTCTTGGCTTCCTCGACGGTGATGACACCCTCGTTGCCGACCTTCTGCATAGCCTTGGCGATCATCTCGCCGATTTCGACTTCGCCGTTTGCCGAGATCGTGCCGACCTGGGCAACTTCCTCGGAGGTCTTGATCTTCTTGGTGTTCTTGTTGAGGAACGCGACGACTTCCGAAACCGCGAGGTCGATGCCGCGCTTCAGGTCCATCGGGTTCATGCCGGCAGCAACCGACTTGTGGCCTTCCTGGACGATCGACTGAGCCAGGACCGTTGCGGTCGTGGTGCCGTCGCCGGCGATGTCGTTGGTCTTGGAGGCGACTTCGCGGATCATCTGCGCGCCCATGTTCTCGAACTTGTCTTCAAGCTCGATTTCCTTGGCGACGGTGACGCCGTCCTTGGTGATGCGCGGTGCGCCGAACGACTTGTCGATGACGACGTTGCGGCCCTTGGGGCCGAGCGTGACCTTGACGGCGTCGGCAAGGATGTTGATGCCGCGCAGCATGCGCTCGCGGGCATCGCGGGAGAATTTTACGTCTTTAGCAGCCATTGTGTTGCTCCTGGACCTCTAGGTCCGAATTTCAGATAGGCCTGATTCAGGTGAATAGGCGAGGGTCGGCTGGATCAGCCGATGACGCCCATGATGTCGGATTCCTTCATGATCAGAAGGTCTTCGCCATTGAGCTTGACTTCGGTGCCTGACCACTTGCCAAACAGGATGCGGTCGCCGGCCTTGACGTCCAGCGGGACCAGCTTGCCGGCCTCGTCGCGTGCGCCCGAACCAACGGCGATGATCTCGCCTTCCTGCGGCTTTTCCTTGGCCGTGTCGGGGATGATGATCCCGCCAGCCGTCTTAGCTTCGGATTCGAGGCGGCGGACGACCACGCGGTCGTGCAGCGGCCGGAATTTCGACTTTGCCATCTTTTTAGTCCTCGTGCGGGTGTTTGAGATGTCCTCCGTCCGGCGGCGCCGGACTGTTAGCACTCACCATGGGTGAGTGCTAATGCAGCGCTCAGATAGTGGCTGGCGCTTTTGCTGTCAAGAAAAAGGGGGGGAGCGGCCGACAACTCGGAGCGGCGCTGGGAAATCGAGGGTGACCTAACATAGCAGATTTTGCATTGCAGCAAAAAAATCCCCGGGCCGGCTGCCAAGGCCCTTGTTCCATAAGCATGCTTATAATATATGCCGCTTATGACCATCGACGGCATCGACAAGCTCGGATTCCTGATCCACGACTCGGCACGGTTGCTGCGCAAGCGCTTCGAGGCGAAGGGCAGTGGCTATGGTCTGTCCGCCGCGCAGTGGCGGCTGATGGTGCGCCTCGTCAAGGAAGAGGGGGTGGCGCAGGCGAGGCTTGCCGAATTGCTGGAAATCGAGCCGATCAGCGTGTCGAGACTGCTCGACCGCATGGAGGAGGGCGGCTGGATCGAGCGTCGCCAGGACGCCAGTGACCGCCGCGTGCGCATGATCTTTCCGACCGACAAGAGCCGCGAAACCTTTGCCGCCATCAAGAGCGTGGCCGGCGACGTCTACGACGCCGCCCTGGAAGGTCTCCCGGACGAGGAGAAGCGTATCCTCGTCAAAGCGCTTGAGACCATCGTCACCAACCTTTCCGACGGCGATGCGTTGTCGGCCTGCCAGACCACCGTCCAAAAGGGCAATGCAAGATGAACGCCGTCGCAAAAGCGAATGAAGACGCCACCGAGATCGAACTCGACAACCCGGCTTCGCCTGTGGAGCGGACCGGGGCACAGCCCGTCGCGGAGACATCGGCACCGGCAAAAAAGCGCCGTGGCGGCCGCTTTCTGCTGATGATCGCCGTGCCGCTCGCGCTGGTTGCCGGCGGCGGCTATTTCTGGCTGACGGGCGGACGCTACGAGGAAACCGAGAACGCAAACCTTCGCCAGGCCAAGGTGACGATCTCGTCGGAGGCGGCGGGACGCATCGTCGAGGTGAATGTCGGCGACAACCAGCCGGTGCGCGCCAATGACGTGCTGTTCGTTGTCGATCCCGAACCCTATCGCATCGCTCTGGCGCAGGCCGACGCCGCGCTTGCGGCAGCGCGCATGCAGGTCGAGCAGCTTCGCGCCGGCTACAGCCAGGCCGTGGCGCAGGAACAGGTTGCCGCCGGCGAACTCGACTACGCCAAGGCGCAATTCCAGCGCAGCACGGACCTCGCCAAGAAGGGCATCAGCGCGACCTCGTCGCTCGACGAGGCGCGCCGCGATCTCGAGAAGGCGGAGCAGGAACGGGCCGCCGCCCTGCAGGGCATCGAGAGCGCGAAGGCCGGCTTGCTCGGTAACCCCGACATCGAGACGGACAAGCATCCGACCGTACTGGCGGCGCTCGCCGCGCGCGACAAGGCGGCCTACAACCTCGCCCAGACCACGGTGCGCGCGCCGGCGGACGGCATCGTCGCACAGGCGGCGTCCTTCAAGATCGGGCAGGTCGTCGCGGCAGGCACCCCGCTGTTCAGCCTGGTGGAAACCGGCGACACCTGGGTCGAGGCCAACTTCAAGGAAACGCAACTTACCCACCTGCGGCCGGGCCAGCCCGCCGAGGTCACGCTCGACACCTATCCGGACAACGTTCTGCACGGCACCGTGGAGAGCGTCGGGGCCGGCACCGGCGCCGAATTCTCCCTGCTGCCGGCGCAGAATGCCACCGGCAACTGGGTCAAGGTCACGCAGCGCGTGCCCGTGCGGGTGAAGCTCGACGAGCGGGCCGCCAAGGAACCGCTGCACAGCGGATTGAGTGCTACCGTCACCGTCGACACCGGATTCGTGCGAACTGTCGGCGGTCTGTTCGGCAGCGCGGCGGCGGCACAGTAGCGGCCGCCAGCCCCAAGAAGTCCCGGCCATGAACGAGAACGCTCCTTTCAAGGAAGTGCCGCATCGCGGCCTGATCACGCTTTCGGTGATGCTGGCCACGATCATGCAGGTGCTCGACACGACGATCGCCAATGTCGCGCTGCCGTCGATGACGGGCGATCTCGGCGCCTCGCGCGACACGATCAACTGGGTGTTGACCTCCTACATTGTCGCGGCGGCCATCATGACCCCCGTCACGGGCTGGCTGTCCGACCGGCTCGGACGCAAGGAGGTCTTTCTCGGTTCCGTCGTGGGCTTCACCGTCACCTCCATGGCCTGCGGCGTGTCGTGGAGCCTCGAAAGCATGGTGGCGTTCCGCTTGATGCAGGGCCTGTTCGGCGCAGCCATCGTGCCGCTGTCGCAAACCTTCCTGCTCGACATCAACCCCAAAGAGCGGCACGGCTCGGCGATGGCCATGTGGGGCGCCGGCATCATGGTCGGGCCGATCATCGGCCCGACGCTCGGCGGCTGGCTGACCGAAAGCTATAACTGGCGTTGGGTCTTCTTCATCAACCTGCCGGTCGGCATCGTCGCCTTTCTCGGCTGCGCCGCCTATCTGCCGTCGGTTGCCAAGCGCCTGCGCGGCTTCGATTTCTTCGGCTTTGCCATGCTGTCACTGGGCGTCGGCGCGTTGCAACTGATGCTCGACCGCGGCGGCGAGGTCGACTGGTTCTCGTCGATCGAGATCTGGATCGAACTCGGACTGGCAATCACCGGCTTCTGGGTCTTTGCCGTTCACATCATGACGTCGGCCAATCCCTTCATCGAGCCCAGAATCTTCATGGACCGCAATTTCGCGACCGGGCTGGTGTTCATCTTCGTCGTCGGCATCATCCTTCTGGCAAGCCTGGCGCTGCTGCCGCCGATGCTGTCGCGCATTTTCGAATACCCGGTCATCACGACGGGCCTGGTCATGGCTCCGCGCGGGGTCGGAACGATGATCTCGATGATCATCGTTGGCCGGCTGGTGCGCCTCGTCGATCCCCGCAAGCTGGTTGTCGCCGGCCTGATGCTGACGGCGTTCTCGCTCTACGAAATGACCGGCTTCACGCCGCAGATGGACAGCTGGCCGATCATCTTCACCGGCGTGATCCAGGGACTCGGGCTGGGCCTGGTGTTCGTGCCGCTGTCGACCGTCGCCTTCGCGACGCTCGAGCCGCGCTTCAGGACCGACGCCGCAAGTCTCTTCAGCCTGGTGCGCAACATCGGATCATCGATCGGCATCTCGATCGTCTCTGTCCTGCTGACGCGCAACATCCAGGTCAATCACGCCGAGCTTTCGGCCGGCATGACGCCCTTCAACCCGAACCTGATCGAGGCGTCGCCGCTGGCCGCGGCCGGCGACCCGGCCGCGCTGAGCAAGATCGACGGTCTGGTCAACATCCAGGCGCTGATGATCTCCTATATCGATGACTTCAAGCTGATGATGATCATCACGCTATGTGCGATCCCGCTGGCGCTGCTGCTGCGCAAGCCTGAGGCCCCGCCCGGCGCCGGAGCGCCCGCCGCCGCGCACATGGACTAGTGGCCGCAGGCCTGATCCCAGGGGATCACCTGCCGGCTGCCGGAAAGACCAGCCGCCGCGTCACGCCGACGGCTTCCAGAAAGGCTTCGTCGTGGCTGACGACGAGCAGTGCGCCGTCATAGGAGCGGAGGCCGGCTTCGACGGCTTCGATCGATTCTATGTCGAGGTGGTTCGTCGGTTCGTCGAGGATCAGCAGTTGCGGGGGCTCCGTTCCGCCGAGCACGCAGGCAAGCCCGGCGCGCAGCATCTGGCCGCCGCTCAACAGCGAAACAGTCTGCAACGCCGCCTCGGCGCGGAACATATAGCGGGCGAGGGCACGGCGGCAGGCATTGTCGTCGGCCTGCGGGTTGATGCGGCGGAAATTTTCCAGGACGGTCTGCGAGGCGTCGAGCAGGCTGACGCGTTGGTCGAGAAGGGCGTGGCGCGCCATCACCCGGACCGTGCCCGCCGAGGGTGTCAGCTTGCCGGTCAACAGGGCGAGGAAGGTCGTCTTTCCCGACCCGTTGGGCCCCGTCACGGCAACGCGTTCCGGTCCGGTGATCGAAAAGGAAAGGTCCCGGATCACCGGCTGGCCAGGAACGTGGCCGCCGGTCAGACCCTCGACCTGCAGGACGCTCTTGCCGGCGGGCAGGCCGGTCGCCGCCAGGGTCATCGTGGCCTGCTGCAGGATCTCGAGCCTGGCGCGCGCCGCGGCGACCTGGTCTTCGGCTTCGGCCCGGCGGTTGTCCGCCAGCCGCTGATATGCGCCGCTGGTGCCTTCGCTCCGGTTCTTGCGCGCGCCGACCATGATCTTGGGCATGTCGCCTCTTGCCGCCTTCTTGCGCCCGACGCTGTCCTTGCGGGCCTTGCGCTCCGCCACCGCCTGGGCGCTTCGGGCGACTGCCGCGGCATGGCGCTCGGCGTCTGCCAGCGCGTCCTGCGCCGCCGAAAGTTCGAGCGACTTGCGGGCGCGGTACCGGCTCCAGTTGCCGCCATATCGCGCCGCGCCGAGCGAGTTCAACTCCACTATGGCGTCCATCGTCTCCAGCAGGTCCCGATCGTGGCTGACGACGATTGCGCCGCCGCGCCAGCCTGCCAGCAAATCGACAACCGCCTGTCGGCCGTCGCGATCGAGGTTGTTCGTCGGCTCGTCGAGCACCAGGAAATCAGGCTCTGCAAAGACCAGCGCTGCCAATGCGGCGCGGGTTTGCTGGCCACCCGAAAGACTGCCGAGGCGCGCATCGGGTTCGATCTCCAGGCCGAGCCTTGCGAGCGCCGACGCCAGCCGCGCTTCTACCGTCCAGTCAGCCTCGGCGAGTTCGTCCACGGACGCTTCACCGGCTTCCGCGCGGCGCGGCAGGTCGAGCGCCCCGGCGGCACCGCACAGGTTGGCGATCGTCAGGCCGGGATCGGTCTGCACGACCTGCCGCAGCCTGCCGAGTGTTCCGTTGATGCTGACACTTCCCGCCTGCGGATGCAGTTCACCCGCAATCAGGCGGACAAGCGTGGTCTTCCCGGCGCCGTTGCGCCCGACGAGACCGGTTCGCTCGCTGCTGAATGTCAGATCAATGTCAGAGAGAAGAGGCTGCCCGTCAGGCAGCGACCACGAGAGATTCGAGAGTGTGATGGAAGCGGACATGGAGTTGGATTTCCCGAGAGCAAGAAAGAAGACGCTTTGCTTTCCGGGAGAAATCCATTGCTGCACACACTCTGTCTGTTGAATCGTTGCCACGATCTAGGCGACCGGCGATGCCCCTTCAAGGCGTCGCCGGCAACATTCTGCAAGTATTCGCGAGTAACTGCGGCCGCCGGGGCCATCGCTCTAGTCCTGCGCTAGCCCACGATGCGCAGGTTGGACAGCTCGTTGGCGATTTCCTTGAACTTGTCGGCAAGGTTCGAACCCGTGGCGTTCCAGTAGAGCTTGGCCGGTTTCGTGGGGTCGACCGAATCTTTGCGGAAACGCGAATCCGAGGCGCATTTCTTCAGCGCCTGAATTGCCTTGTTCTCACCCGAGTTGCCAGTGTTGAGGTCGAGCGAAACCGTCATGACCAGCACGTTGGCTGCCTTGGCGTTTTCGCACAGCGTGCTCATCTGCTCGTTCAGGGCGTTTGTGTAGTTGCCGTTGGAATAGTCGTACTGGCCGATTGCAGAGCTCGTGCCGGAGAACAACCGTCCGACGCCCGAACCATTGTAGCCGGGCTTGAGGTAGCCGTAGGACGAATAGATCGACTTGGAATCCGCGGGGTCGCTGTAGCCGAGCGAACCTGGCGTGTAATAGGTGTTCTCGCCATCGGTCAGAACGATAATGACCTTGTCGTTGCCCTTCTCGCTGTCGGGCCGACCCTCGGTGAACGGCTCGCCGCCCGAGACGGTGCGCCATCCCCAGGCCATTCCCTCCGGCACATTGGTGCCGCCGTTGGGCGCCATCTGATCGATCGCCGCCTTGATTGTGGCGAGGCCCGTGGCATTGGTTACATCGGTGAGCGTGGTGATCGGTTTGGTCGTGCAACTGTAGCTCGGACCCGTACCCTGCGGCGACGTTGCCCCGTATGGCCGGACATCGAAATACTTGCCCATGTTCTTCTGCCGCGTGGAGCCGGAACTGCTTTCCGTTCCGTCGTTCCACCAGTTGTTGGCAGCGCTGAAATTGTCCGGGCTCGGATCTGCTTCGGTGGCCCAGCGGTCGCCCGGCTCGTCGGGCGCGAACATCGGCACGAACATTGTCGCCGGGTCGCCGAAGCCGATGCCCGTATTCGCGGTCGCGCCAACCGGCGGCGCATCGTTCACATTGTAGGGGTAGGGACGTGCTTCAACGCAGCCCTGCCAACTTGCATAGGTCGAGATTGTTTCGTCGTAATAGCCGGTTTCGGTCCAGCGGCCCTCCCGGCAAGAGCCGTTAGACCAATAGCGCGTGCAGACATATTGCTGGCCGGTCACCACCCATTCGCGGTCGCTGACCTGCTTCATGTCCTTGTAGAGCGAGAAGCGGGACAGGATCTCGTTCTCTTCCGCGCCCCAGCCGGTGCCCTTCTTGCGCCAAATTCCGCCGACCTTCTGGGCCTTCTTGTTGGGGTTCGTCAGCGACGCCCAGTCGAAGGTCTCGTGATGGACCGGCGAAAGGCCCTCGACATCCATCCAGGAAGCGGCGGCGTTGCTCGGTCCGACATTGACGGAGGCGGCGAACGGCACGAGCGCGAACTGCACCGGCTTGGCGACCTGCTTGATCTGCGCAGCCTCGAGCGCCAGCGTGTCGACGAGTTGTTTGGCCGCGACCTTCAGGAGGTCGATGCGCTTTTGGCCGGACCCCGTGCCGGTGTTGTTCATCGAACCGGAGTTGTCGAGCACCAGAGCCACTTCGAGCGTGTTCTTGAGGCGGACCTCGCTAAGCGCCGCAAAGCTGATCTCCGACCCGTCCTGGCCGTCGGCCTTGCCGAGCAGTGCCGCGAACGACGGCAGGAAATAGGGCTGGTAGTTGAGCACTGCCTTGAGCTTCAGCGTACCACCGCCGAACTGGTTGTTCGGCAACTGGACGCTGAGCGTGGTGTCGGCCGGATCAACCGAACCGAGGTTGGCCTCGAAAAAGTTCTTGGCATAGGTGATCAGCGCCTCGTCCGAGGCTCCGGTTGCTACCTGCCTCGCGGTGGCGATGCCAGCGGCGTCAAGGGCGTTTACGGTCGCCTGCTTCTGACGGTTCATTTCGCTGAAATCGACGGCCAGCGCGATACTTCCCATGATGGGCAGCATGGCTGCGCCCATCATCATTGCAAAATTGCCGCGCTTGTCCCTTAGGAACTTCCAAATCATGTGCTGCGGCCCCCGCCGCATCTGAGTACTGTGCTGCGATACTTCCACAAAGGGTTGAACGCATGCTTTGCGAATCCGCTCGATTTCCACGCATCCTGTTGAAGCGGCGCTAACCATTCGGCCGGGCGGCGCTGGGCGAAAGAAAAGACGCCCCGCCGGTGTGGCGGGGCGTCTCGATTTCGTCGCTGTGTTGCGCTTACCCGACGATGCGCAGGTTCGACAGTTCGTCGGCAATTTCCTTGAACTTCTCGGCGAGCGTGGCGCCGGTGGCGTTCCAGTAGAGCTTGGCCGGCTGACCGTCCGGGCCCCGGCGGAAGCGCGATTCCGAAGAACAGGCCTTGAGGGCGTCGATCGCCTTCTTCTCGGAGGTGTTCGATTCGCTGAGGTCGAGCGAGACCGTCATCACCAGAACGCCGGCAGTCTTCGCGTTGGCGCATACCTTCTGCATCTGCTCATCCAGAGCGGCGGTGTAGTTGGACGACGAGTAGTTAGTCTTGTTGATGGCGTTGCTCGTGCCCTTGAAGAGGCGGGTCGTCGGCTCGCTGGAGGCAAACTTCTTGCCGACATAGCCATAGGCGGCATAGGTCGACTTGTTGCCTGCGTCGTCCGTCGAGCCGAGATCGCCATAGGTGTTGGCGCCGTCGGTGAGCACGATGATCACCTTATCGTTGCCTTTCTCGGCATCCGGGCGACCTTCGGTGAAGGGTTCGCCACCGGACACGACGCGCCAGCCCCATGCCGTGCCTTCCGGCACGTTGGTGTTGCCCGTCGGTTCCATGTCGTCGATCGCGTCGAGGATGACATCCTTGCCTTCGGCCTTGGTAACGTCCTGCAGCGGCGTGATCGGATTGGTGGTGCACGAATAGTTCGGGCCGGCGCCTGATCCCGCGTTCGGGGCATCGTACGGCTTCACCCGGAAATACTTGCGCATGTCCGTCTGGCGGGAGAGGGCGCCTGAATCGCTCCAGTCCGTCCACCAGCTATTGTAGTAGCCGAAGCTGTCGTTGTTCAGGTCGTTGTAGCCGTCGTCGTTGAGGTCGCGCCAAAGGTGCTTGGCCTCGTCGGGCGCAAACATCGGCACGAACAGCGTCGCCGGATTGCTGCTGGAAGGCGTGGTGTCGTCATTGTTGTACGGCACGGGGCGCGCCTCGACGCAGCCCTGCCAGGATGCGAACTGGCTGGTCGTGTAGGTGTAGTCGGGCTCCGTCCAGTAGCCGTCCCTGCACGTACCGTTCCTGCGGTACCGCGTGCAGACATATTCCTGCGAGTTCGGGATTTCCTCGCGGCCCGACTGCACGATCATGTCCTGGTAAAGGCTGAAGCGCGTCAGGGGCTGGTTCTCGGTATCGCCCCAGCCGATGCCGCGCTTGTACCAGACGTCGCCCACCTTCTGGGCAAACTTCAGCGGGTTGTTGAGAGCGGTCATCGTTGACCAGTCGAAATTCTCGTGGTGGACCGGCGAGATGCCCGTGGTGTCCATCCAGCTTGCGGAATCGAAGCCCGGGCCGACATTGACTGAAGCGGAGAATGGGACAAGGCCGAACTGGACCGGCTTCTGGACCTGCTTCATCTGGGAGGCCTGTGCGGCAAGCGTCTCGACGAGCTGCTTGGCGGCCGCCTTGAGAAGCGTGATGCGGCGGTCGCCGGTACCCGAGCCGTAATTGCTCATGGAGCCCGAATTGTCGAGCACCAGGGCAACTTCAAGCGTGTTCTTCAGGCGCACTTCGGACGTGACCGAAAAATCGACATCAGTTTGCGTGTCGGACTTGCCGATCAGCATCGCGGCCGTCGGCAGGAACATCGGCTTGTATTTCAGCGTCGCCGAGAGCCTGAGCGTTCCGCCGCCCGTATTGTTGCTCGGCAGCAGAACGGTAAGATTGGTATTCTCCGGCTCGACTGTGCCCAGATTGGCTTCGAAGAAGTCCTTGGCGTAGGCAACCAGTTCAGTGTCGGTTGCCCCGTCGACAACGCGTCGTGCCGTCGCGATACCGGCAGCATCGAGTGCGCTCATGGTCGCGGCACGCTGGCGCGAGAGTTCGGTATAATCAACCGCGATAGCCAGGCCTCCCATGATGGGAACCATTGCCACCGCTGACAGCACGATGAAGTTGCCGCGAATGTCGTTCAGAAACTTGCGCAACATGCTTGTGCACCCCCAAAATCCAAAGAATCGGAGGGTAGTTTCTCACAAAGCTCTAAATTGCAAGTTTTGAACTTGGCTCTAATATTCGGCTCGGCGTTAACCTGCAGCTAACCTTTCGGCGCCCGAATTTTGCGATATTTCATGTCACGCAGACAGCGGCCCGCGGCCGTCATCCTTTATCCGTCTGGGCGGAGACAGTTGTTCCCCGGTCATAAGGTCAATGCCGATATCGATCAGGCTGACGGCATCCTCGTCACTTGCGACATCGGTCGCGATGATTTCTATTTCCGCATCGGCGATCATGGCGATCAGATCCGCTCCAGCCGGGGACCCCGAGCGACGGGTACCCCTGTCGAGCAGGCGATCGGCCGACAGCTTGATGAAGGCGCAGTTCGACTTCTTGATCGTTTCGAGACCGTCAGCCGTGCCGGTCCAGTCTTCGGCCGCGAGACCGATGTCCAGTCCTGAAAGAATCTCGAGAGGGGCACGGTGATCGTCAGCCTCGACCAGTTCCGCCGGCAGCGACAGGACGATGGAATGGGCGAGCGCGGGGTGGAGGCGGAAGATGTCGAGCACCGCGGCGAACTCGAGCCCGTCATCCAGCAGGGCGCTGGATATGGCCACGTGAAGCGGCATCTTGTCGTTGATGTCGCCCGGCCGCTTGCGCGCGGCTTCTGTCGCCGACACGACGGCCAGCCGTTCGAGCGCGGCCGAACTGAGCCTATCCACCTCGCGCGACAGGCGCCGTATGTCGACGGGCTCTCCCTCCTCGGGCTGGATGTGGAAATGCACCTCGAAGCCGCCGGCGGCGCCGCGGCCGGCGGCGATGATCGGTTGCAGGGCGAGATCGGCCTCGTCTGTCGATGCAACGCGCCGCAAGGCAGCCTCCACGCCTGGCTGGTCCAGATGGTCAGAACCACTCTGATCGGGTTTGCGAGCCGACTTGCTGCGCTTGCCGGTCGCCTCGGCCTTGCCAGGTCCGTCGTCGTGCGAGGTGTCCGTCCGCTTGCCCGACAACGCTTCGAGCTTGCGCGAGACGGTGGCGCTGAGGTTGCCGAGCACGGCCGCGTCGCGGTCACCGCGCGCCGACACGTCCTTGATGGCGGCATCCATCGACCGGGACAGACGCTCTAGTTCGAGCGAAACATCGTTGGAGCGGGTAATGGCCCGGTAGGAGAGGAACGTCGCCAGGGCGGCAAGGATCAGCGTTGCGATGGCCGTCAGCAGAACGACCTCGTCGACCGGCAGGCCTTGGGCAATCGCCAGTTGCAGCAGGAGGGTTGCGACCGCACACAGTATCGCCGCGCCGCCGATCGCCAAGAGTATCCGCTGCATAAACTCCAACCGCCCCTGTGAGCCGCGCGAATTTGCGCAACAGACAGGTTAGCGCAGTTCCATCGAATGCGCGCCCATTTTCGCCTCACATGCCGGAGCACAGCCAAATTCGGGTGACAGGGTGAGGAGGTTCGGCTAATCCCGGTGCTTCCTGATCCGAAATCCGCAATGGTCGAGAAAGCCCTTACATGGCGAAAACGCCCGAAACGATTGACTCTCTCGACCAGATTTCCAGCCGCTACAAGGCGATCATCTGCGACGTCTGGGGTGTGCTTCACAATGGCATCACCCACTCGCCGGATGCAGCGGCAGCCCTCGCCAGGGCGCGTGACGGCGGCATGCCGGTCGTGCTCATTACCAACGCGCCGCGGCCATGCGACAGCGTCATCGCCCAGATCGAGGCGATCGGTGTTCCCGGCAGCGCCTGGGACAGCGTCGTTACCTCGGGCGATGTGACGCGGGATCTCATCAGGCAGGCGCCGCGCAAGATATTTCACCTCGGACCGGACCGGGACACCACCCTCTATGACGGTCTGGACGTCGAACTGGTCGAGGAGTTCGAGGCTTCGGTCGTCGTCTGCACGGGATTCTTCGATGACGATCTCGAGAGCCCTGACGACTATGTGGAGATGCTGAGGCGGCTTCGCGCGCGCGATCTTTCATTCATCTGCGCCAATCCCGACATCGTGGTCGAGCGCGGGGAAAAGCTGGTCTGGTGTGCCGGTGCACTGGCGCGCGACTATGCGCTGATCGGCGGCCGGACCCAGATTGCAGGCAAACCGCATGCCCCCATCTATGAGGCGGCCCTGAAGGCGGTTTCGGAACGGCTCGGCCGCGGGGTCGAACGCGGCGAGGTGCTGGCCATCGGCGACGGCATGCTGACCGACATCAAGGGCGCGGCCGACAACGGCTTCGACGCCCTTTATATATCCGGCGGAATCCACGCCGCCGACTACGGCCATCCCGACCAACCCGATCCAGAGCGGCTCGCGGCCTTCCTCGAGAAGCATGGATTCCAGCCGGTCGCCGTGATGCCGAAGCTTCGTTAGGCTGCCGAATGGGGTCGGCCTTCCAACGCGTTACCGGCGTCGATCCAGTGAATCCGGCACTGCGCGGCGGTGTCGTCGCAATCGGCAATTTCGACGGCGTGCACCGCGGCCACCGTGCCGTGCTGGAGCGCGCCCTGGCGGAGGCGCAGCGGCGCGATGCGCCGGCGCTGGTGCTGACCTTTGATCCGCACCCGCGCTCGGTTTTCCGACCGGACGCTCCGATGTTCATCCTGACTCCGCCGCCTATGAAGGCGAGGCTGCTTTCGCACCTGGGTTTCCAAGCCGTTGTCGAACAGCCTTTCACCAAAGCCTTCTCGCAACTCTCGGCCGATGCCTTCGTGATTGACGTGCTCGAGGGCCGGCTTGGGATCAGCCACGCGGTAACCGGCTTCGACTTCCATTTCGGCAAGGGCCGGCAGGGTGGTCCGGCATTTCTGATGGAGGCCGGAGAAAAGCACGGTTTCGGCGTGACGCTGGTCGATGCTTTCAGAGACGAGAACACCGAGATCGTTTCATCGAGCCGGATCCGCGGCCTGCTAGAGGTTGGTGACGTAGCCGAGGCGGCCGGTCAGCTCGGTTACCGCTACACGGTCGAGGCCGAAATCGTGCCGGGGCAGAGGCTGGGCCGGACGCTGGGCTTCCCAACCGCCAACATGGTGCTGCCCGACAATGTCGCGCTGAAACACGGGATCTATGCCGTTCGGTTTCGCAGGGCGGACGGCTCGATCCATGACGGCGTTGCAAGTTTCGGTCGCCGGCCGACGGTCACCGAAAGCGGCGCGCCGCTGCTGGAGACATATGTCTTCGACTTCTCCGGAGACCTCTATGGCGAATTCTGCTCGGTGTCGTTCTTTGGCTTCCTGCGCGGCGAGCAGAAGTTCGACGGGCTCGAGCCGCTTGTCGCCCAGATGAAACGCGATGAGGAGGAAGCGCGGGCGCTGCTGTCGGCAACCATTCCCCTGTCTGCCCTTGACCTGGCCGTGGCATTCGGCGAGGCATAGTCGAAGGGCCGGGCGCGCTTCGCCCTTAATTCAAACTTTACGCAATCGGCCGACAACAGGGCGGACCTCCAGCACAATGAGCGACATGATCCGCAAACTCACACTTTCCGCGCTGCTTTGCACGGCAGCCAGCATCCTTGCCGGACATGCTTCGGCCGAGGAGGGGAGCGGGCTGTTCGACTGGGTGCACGGCGACTGGAAGCTGGTGCTTGGTGCAACCGGCATGGTGGCGCCCGACTTCGAAGGCGCCAGCGACATGATGTTTGCGGTGTCGCCGATCATATCGCTCGGCAAGGCCGGCCCGGAGCCGCGTTTCACCTCACGTGACGACAACATCTCGATTTCCCTGTTCGACAATGGTGCAGTGCGCGGCGGCCTGAACGGCAAGTTCCTGTTCTCCCGCGACGCCGGCGATTCGGACGATCTGGCAGGCCTCGACCCGGTGCGCTGGGGCGGTGAGGCCGGCGGCTTCGCGGAGTTCTACCCAACCGATTGGCTGCGCGTGCGCGGCGAGGTTCGGCACGGTATCAGGACGCATGATGGCGTGGTCGCTGAACTGCGCGCCGATGCCTTCCATGATGTCACCCCGGCGATCCGCATTTCCGGCGGTCCCCGCCTGATGGTCGCCTCGGCTGACTATTTCGACACCTATTACGGCGTCACGCCTGCGGAATCGATCGCATCCGGTCTGTCGGAATACGATCCGGACGGCGGTATCGGTTCGGTCGGCGTCGGCGGCGCGATCGACTGGAAGACGACCGACCAGTTCACGACCAGCCTTTTCGGCGAGTATCAGCGCCTCGTGGGACCGGCAGCCGATTCCAGCCTCGTGCAGGAACGCGGCTCGGTGAACCAGTTCACCTTCGGCGTTTCCGCGAGCTACAGGTTCGACTTCACGATGTAGGCGCGTCCGCCGCGTTCGGTCTGCGCAAGCCAGAACATGCAGTCCCGGCAGGAAATGCTTTATTCCTGGCCCCGCCTCGTCTAGAAGCGGCAGCCATGACGCAAGCACCCAGAGACTTTGCGATTTCGATACGAATTACCGGCCCGGTCTTCCCCGCAGCCTGAGGCTGCCGGAAGCTCCGGGACATCTTGCGTGGCCACCCTCGCGCATTTCCAGATTCATGATAATCCAACGTCCGGGCCTCGGCCGACGGGCAATTCCTGGCAAGCGACATGACCGACACATCCGACAAGATCGACTATTCCAAGACCCTCTACCTGCCGCAGACGGATTTTCCGATGCGTGCCGGCCTGCCCGACAAGGAGCCGCTGCTGGTCAAGCGCTGGCAGGAAATGGGCATGTACAAGCGGTTGCGCGAAAGTGCCGCCGGCCGCGAGAAATACGTGCTGCATGACGGCCCGCCCTACGCCAACGGCAACATCCATATCGGCCATGCGCTGAACAAGATCCTGAAGGACGTCATCACCCGTTCCTTCCAGATGCGCGGCTATGACTCGAATTACGTGCCCGGCTGGGACTGCCACGGCCTGCCGATCGAGTGGAAGATCGAGGAAAAGTACCGCGCCGCCGGCAAGAACAAGGACGAGGTGCCGGTCAACGAGTTCCGCCAGGAATGCCGCGACTTCGCCGCGCACTGGATTAAGGTGCAGGGCGAGGAGTTCCAGCGGCTCGGCGTGTTCGGCGATTTCGACAATCCCTATACGACGATGAATTTCCACGCCGAGGCGCGCATCGCCGGCGAGTTGCTGAAATTCGCCATGTCGGACCAGCTCTATCGCGGCTCAAAGCCGGTGATGTGGAGCGTGGTCGAGCGCACCGCGCTGGCCGAGGCCGAGGTCGAGTACCAGGACTACGAGTCCGACACGATCTGGGTGAAGTTTCCGGTCAATCAAGTCGCCCTCTGGGCGCGAAACATTTCGGATGAAGGTAAGGCAGCGAAGCTGAATCCGGAGTATACGGAAAACTCGGACCTAAACGACGCACACGTCGTCATCTGGACGACGACGCCCTGGACGATCCCCGGCAACCGCGCCGTCAACTATTCACCGCGCATCAACTACGGGCTCTACGAGGTCACGGCGGCCGAGAACGATTTCGGCCCGCAGCCGGGCGAGAAGCTGATCTTTGCCTCGGCGTTGGCGGATGCATCGGCCGAAAAGGCCAAGGTGACGCTGAATCATCTTCGCAGCGTTTCGCCCGAAGAGCTTGGAAGCCTTGTGCTTTCGCATCCCTTCAAGGGATTTGGCGGCGGCTATGAGTTCGCCGTGCCGATGCTCGCCGGCGACCACGTCACCGACGATGCCGGTACCGGATTCGTCCATACCGCACCCGGCCATGGCCGCGAGGATTTCGAGGCGTGGTCGGATGCGGCGCGCGATCTGGAAGCACGCGGCATCTCGTCGAAAATCCCGTTCACGGTCAACGACGCCGGATTCTTCACCAAGGACGCGCCGGGCTTCGGGCCGGACCGCGAGGGCGGGGCGGCGCGCGTCATCGACGACAACGGCAAGAAGGGCGACGCCAACGAGGCGGTCATCGAGGAACTGATCGCGCGCAACGCGCTGTTCGCGCGCGGCCGGCTGAAGCACTCCTATCCGCATAGCTGGCGCTCCAAGAAGCCGGTGATCTTCCGCAACACGCCGCAATGGTTCGTCCACATGGACAAGGAACTGAGCGACGACTCGACGCTGCGCAGCCGGGCGCTCGCGGCAATCGACGCGACGCGCTTCGTGCCGGCCGCCGGTCAGACCCGCCTGCGTGCCATGATCGAGGAGCGGCCCGACTGGGTGCTGTCGCGCCAGCGCGCCTGGGGCGTGCCGATCTGCGTCTTCGCCGATGCCGACGGCAATGTGCTGAAGGACGAGGCGGTCAATGCGCGCATCATGGAGGCCTTCGAGGCCGAGGGCGCCGATGCATGGTTCGCCGAAGGCGCCAAGGAACGCTTCCTCGGCAACCACGACCCGGCAAAATGGCTGCAGGTCACCGACATTCTCGACGTCTGGTTCGATTCGGGCTCGACGCACGCCTTCACGCTGGAGGACCGTCCGGATCTCAAATGGCCGGCCGATGTCTATCTCGAAGGCTCCGACCAGCATCGCGGCTGGTTTCACTCCTCGTTGCTCGAAAGCTGCGGCACGCGGGGCAGGGCGCCCTACGATACCGTCGTCACGCACGGCTTCACCATGGCCGAGGACGGCAGGAAGATGTCGAAGTCGCTCGGCAACACGGTTGTGCCGCAGGACGTCATCAAGCAGTCCGGCGCCGATATCCTGCGCCTGTGGGTGGTGACCACCGACTATTGGGAAGACCAGCGGCTCGGCAAGAACGTGCTGCAGACCAATGTCGATGCCTACCGCAAGCTCCGCAACACCATCCGCTGGATGCTCGGCACGCTCGCTCACGACGACGGTGTTTCGATGCCGGTGTCGGAGATGCCCGAACTCGAACGGCTGATGCTCAACCGGCTGGCCGAACTCGACCAGATCGTGCGGGCGGGTTACGACGCTTTCGATTTCAAGCGGGTGATGCGGACGCTGCTCGACTTCATGGTGGTCGAGCTCTCGTCCTTCTATTTCGATATCCGCAAGGACGCGCTCTACTGCGAGGCGCCGTCGAGCCCGAAGCGCAAGGCATCGGTCCAGGTGGTGCGCCACCTGTTCGATTGCCTGACGACGTGGCTGGCGCCGATGCTGCCCTTCACCATGGAAGAGGCCTTCCTCGACCGCTATCCGGAAAAGGAATCGGTACATCTCGAGCAGTTTCCCGAAATTCCGGGCGACTGGCGCGATGCCGGGCTGGAGAAGAAGTGGCGCAAGGTGCGCGACGTACGCCGCGTGGTGACGGGTGCGCTGGAAATCGAGCGGGCCAAGAAGACGATCGGCTCGTCGCTCGAGGCGGTTCCGGTGGTCCATCTGTCCAACCCGCAACTGGAGAGCGAGATCGCCGGCGTCGACATGGCCGAGATCTGCATCACGAGCGGCTGGTCGGTTTCCCACGACGCCGCACCGGAGGGCGCCTTCACCCTGCCGGACGTTGCCGGCGTCGGGGTCATTGTCGACAAGGCGGAGGCGCGCGGCCTCAGGAAATGCGCGCGTTCATGGCGCTACACGGCCGACGTGGGCTCCGATCCGGCCTTTCCGGATGTCTCGGCGCGCGATGCCGAGGTGCTGCACGAACTGCAAGCGGCGGGGCGTCTCTGACAGGGGACGCCGCGTCCGGCAGGCCGGGCTTTTCTTCGCGGTCGTTGCCCTTGACGGCTGCTTAAGATAATAGCGGCAGACTCCGATAGACAAATTGTCGCCGGATTTCCGTCGGATATGGTCGGAACGCACGATCCGGAGCGATCCGGGCCGACGAATGGGCGGGCTGCAGTGGGACTGGCTTATATGACTGGAAAATTTCGCGCCTGCGCGGCGATAACGGCGCCTTTGGCCGCTTGCGGCCTGCTGGTGTCGGGCTGCGTCAGTTCGCCGACCTACGGTACCGACAAGACCTCGACTGAACAGCTCACGACCGACTTGACCGGCATGTTCTCGCTGAAGCCGAAGGGTGGGCGTTTCTCCGAGTACAAGCCGCGCCCCGAACTGGTGAAGCCGACCACGCCGACGACGGACCTTCCGCCGCCGCAGGAGAACATCGTCACCGCTTCCGCCGAAGTGTGGCCGGAATCGCCTGAGGAAAAGCGCGCGCGCATCCGCGCCAATGCAACCGAAAACCGCGACAATCCCGGATTCGAGCCCGAGGTCATCAACGACATCAGCGGCGCGGCCAGTTCGTCCGGTACGAAAGCCAACGACCGCGCGGCTGATTCCGGCGTCGGGCGCGGCAACGGCCCGAAGGCGGATACGAAGAAGGCGAAGCAGCAGCTTGCTGCGTCCACGCAGGGCAACCCGACGGTGCGCCGGACGCTGACCGAGCCGCCGCTTGAATATCGCCTGCCGGCCGAAACCGCGCCTGTCGATGAACTCGGCGAGGACGAGTACACCAAGGAACGGCGCCTCAAGGCGGCCGCCAAGCGCAAGGGCGACAAGAGCTGGCGCGACCTCGTGCCGTGGCTCTGACCTAGCGTCTTTCGCGAAAAAACCGCTTCAGAAGCTCAGACGAACCGATCTCGCTGATGCCGGGATAGACCTCCGGCGCATGATGGCAGGTCGGGGACGAGAAGAAGCGCACGCCGCTGATGACCGCGCCGCCCTTGGGGTCCGCAGCGCCGAAATAGAGGCGCCGGATTCGGGCGAATGAGATGGCGGCGGCACACATGGTGCAGGGCTCGAGCGTCACGTAGAGGTCGCACTCCCCGAGGCGTTCGGCAGTCAGGCGTTGCGACGCCTCGCGAATGACCAGCATCTCGGCATGTGCGGTCGAATCGGGAAGTTCGCGGGTCCGGTTGCCGGCGCGGGCGATGATCTCGCCGCCCTGCACGATGATTGCGCCGATGGGCACCTCGCCGCGAGCGCCGGCCGCTTCGGCCTCGGAAAGGGCCTCGGTCATAAAGTCCGGGCGATTCAAGCCGGATATCCGCGACGACCGGTCAGGTTCAAACTCAATTTCCTCGCAAGCCAGAAACGATCCTGTTATCTAGCCGCCCAAAGGGGCAAAAGCCACATGAACGACGATCGAAAAAAGCCGACCCGCAATCCCGGCGGCAAACCAGCCGGACGCCCGGCGCGCAGCGGCGACGCGCCAAGAAGCGGTGCCGGCAAGCCCTACCGGACCGACGGCCCGAAGAAGCCGTTCGCAAAGCGCGCGGAGGGAGCCTCGGCTTCCGGTCCCAAGCGCGACTTCAAGCGTGACGACAGGCCGCGCGATGGCGGCGAGGGGCGCTCCGAGCGGCCCGACTTCAAGGCTGGCCCCCGGCCGGAACGCAAGCCGTATGAGAAGCGCGAACGCAGCGGCCCGGACCGGGCGCCCGGTGCTGACCGTGGCGATGGCGGCAACCGCTTCCAGAAGCGGGACAGCGCCCCGCGCTCTGCCGGCATGAAGAGCCATGAGGGCCAGCGCCGCTCCTATGGCACCAAGAGCCATGACGAGGTGGCAAAGAGGCCGTTCCGCAAGCTGGCGGAAGCCGGGGAGGATGTGCCGGGCGAGCGGATCGCCAAGCGCCTCGCACGCGCGGGAATTGCTTCCCGGCGCGACGCCGAGGATTTGATTGCGGCCGGCCGCGTGCGGGTCAACGGGCAGAAGCTCGCCTCGCCGGCCTTCAATGTCCTTCCCGAGGATGAGATCGAGGTCGATGGCACCGCGATCCCGGCGATCGAGCGGACCCGGCTGTTCCTGTTCCACAAGCCTGCCGGTGTCGTGACCACCAACCGCGACCCCGAGGGCCGCAAGACCGTCTTCGACGTGCTGCCGGCCGAGTTGCCGCGCCTGATGACGGTCGGCCGGCTCGACATCAACACAGAGGGACTGTTGCTGCTGACCAATGACGGCGGCCTGTCGCGCGTGCTGGAACTGCCGGCGACCGGCTGGCTGCGGCGCTACCGCGTGCGCGTGCACGGCAAGGTCGACGAGAAGATGCTGCCCGGCCTGAAGGACGGCATGGCGGTCGACGGCGTATTCTACGGCTCGATCGAGGCGACGCTCGACCGCGAACAGGGGACCAATGCCTGGATGACGATCGGCCTGCGCGAGGGCAAGAACCGCGAGGTGAAGAACATCCTCGGCGCGCTGGGCCTCGAAGTGACGCGGCTGATCCGCATGTCTTACGGCCCGTTCCAGCTCGGCGATCTTCCCGAAGGCCACGTGCAGGAGGTCAAGGGAAAGCTCCTGCGCGAGCAGCTTGGTGAGCGGCTGATCGAGGAATCCGGCGCCAATTTCGAGGCGCCGATCGTCAACACCTTCTCCAACGAGCCCGTCAAGCGGACGCCGGCTCCCAGGGAGGAAATGCCCGAGCGCCCGAAGCCGGCACGCGATGGCATCGGCAGCCGCATGTCCGAGGGCGGCCTGATCAAGAACCGCAAGCGCCGCGAAAACAGCCGTGACGAGGCGCTGGGCAAGCTCTCCACGCGTCCCGACAAGCCCAAGTTTGAACGCGGCGAGCGCCCGGAGCGTCCGAAACTGGAGCGTGGCGAACGGCCCGACGGTCCCCGCAAGTTCGGCGATCGGCCTGACCGCAACGCGACTTTCGCCGCCAAGCCGGGAGCCAAGCCCCGCGCCGGCGGCAGGCCCGAGCGCGAACAGAAGCCGATCGACCCGCCGAGCCAGCGCAAGGCCAATGTCTGGATGGCGCCCGGCGCGCGCCCGATCGGCACCGGGCGTGCGGCGGCTGAAAAGGCCGAGGTGGAAGCAAAGCGGGCCGCCAAGAAGACGTACGGCAAGCCTGGCGCCAAGCCGGCCTTCGGCAAGGCACGCAACGACAAGCCCGGGGGCGATCGCCCAAGAGGCGGCGACGGACCGTCGAAGGGACCTCGCAGCGGGGGCAGGAATGCGGATCGTCGGCGGTGAGTTTCGCGGCCGGCCTCTGGCCACGCCGCGCACTCAGTCCATCCGCCCCACCACGGATCGTACCCGCGAGGCGCTGTTCAACGTCCTTGCGCACCGTTTTCCGGAGAAGCTCGCCGGCGCACAGGTTCTCGACCTTTTCGCCGGCACTGGAGCGCTGGGCCTCGAGGCCCTGTCTCGCGGTGCGGCCAACTGTCTCTTCATCGAGGAATCTGCCGAGGGTCGCGGCCTGATCCGCACCAATGTCGAGGCTTTCGGCCTGCAGGGCCGCACCAAGGTGTTTCGCCGCGACGCGACCCGGCTGGGCGATGCCGGAACGGTGCCGCGGTGCGGCCTCGTCTTTGCCGATCCCCCCTATGGAAAGGGATTGGGCGAGGCGGCCTTGGTATCGGCACTGAATGGCGGCTGGCTGCTGCCCGGCGCGCTGTGCGTGGTTGAGGAAGCCGCGTCTGCACCATTTGCGCCGGTGGAAGGTTTCACCGTCCTCGACGAGCGCGCCTACGGCGACACGCTGATCAGGTTTCTCGGCGTCGCCTAGCCGGCAACGCCCGGAAGATGACAAACAATTCACTTACGCCGGGCCGCGTTCGGGGTGCATAAGGCAGAACCCGTCCTGTACGGACCGCCTGGAGTCTTTGATGAGCCGTCACGTTCTTTCCATCCGCCATGTCTGGCTGGCTCTGTGCCTGCTTGTCCTGGCAGCCGCGCCTGCCGCCGCATCCGATTCGGCCGCGCCCGATCCGATCACCAGCTTCACGCTCGAAAACGGCATGCAGGTGGTGGTCATTCCCGACCATCGCGCCCCGATTGTCACGCACATGGTCTGGTACAGGATCGGCAGCGCCGACGAGCCGCCGGGCAAGTCGGGCATCGCCCATTTCTTCGAGCACCTGATGTTCAAGGGCACCACCAACCACAAGGCAGGCGAATTCGGCGCGAAGATCGCGGAAATCGGCGGCAGCGAGAATGCCTTCACGACCGACGACTATACCGCCTACTACCAGACGGTCCCTCCCGAGGCGCTCGGCACCATGATGGAATTCGAGGCCGACCGGATGCGCAACCTGATCCTGACGGACGCTGTCATCGGGCCGGAGCGTGACGTCATCCTGGAAGAGCGCCGCTCGCGCATCGAGAACAGCCCGCAGTCACTGCTTGGCGAGGAGGTGGACGCCACGCTCTACCAGAACCATCCCTACCGCATCCCGGTGATCGGCTGGATGCACGAGATCGAGAAGCTCAACCGGGTCGACGCGGTGGCCTTCTACGACCGCTACTACGCGCCAAATAATGCCATCCTCGTCGTCGCCGGCGACGTCCAGGCGGACGAGGTGCGCAAGCTCGCCGAGGCGACCTATGGCAAGGTGGCGCGCGGTCCGGAACTGCCGCCGCGCGTGCGGCCCGACGAACCCGAGCAGAACACCAGCCGCACCGTCACCCTGTCGGACCCCCGCGTGTCGGTGCCCAGCTTCTCGCGCTCCTGGCTGGTGCCGTCCTATCACACGGCGGAACCCGGCGAAGCGGAGGCGCTCGATCTCTTGTCGGAGGTGCTGGGCGGCGGTACACGCAGCCGGATCTACCAGGCGCTGGTGGTCAAGACGGGTGTCGCGTCCTCGGCCGGCGCCTATTACGCCGGCTCCAAGCTCGACATGTCGAACTTCACCGTCTACGGCGCCCCGCGCGGCACATCCAAGCTCGATGCGGTCGAGAAGGAAGTCGACGCCGAGATCGACAGCATCGTCAGGAACGGCATCTCCGACAAGGAGCTCGAAAGCGCCAAGAACCGCTTCATCCGCTCGATGATCTTCGCCCGCGACGACCAGGACTCGATGGCCAACATCTACGGGTCGACGCTCGCCACCGGAGGAACTGTCGAGGATGTCGAGAAATGGCCCGAACGGATCCGTGCCGTTACCGCAGACCAGGTTCAGCGCGTTGCCGCAAAATACCTTCGCACCAACCATTCCGTGACGGGCTACCTGCTGCCCTCCGAGCCGGTACAGAACTAGGAATCGCATGAACACGATGATGCAAGCGTTTGCGAAGACTCGGCTTTCGATGGCCGTGCTTTTCTCGGTCATGCTGTTGGCTGCAGCCGCCGTGCCAGCCAGCGGCGAGGTCAAAATCCAGAAAGTGACGAGCGATTCGGGCGTCACCGCCTGGCTGGTCGAGAACTATTCGGTTCCGATCATTGCGATCAATTTCGCCTTCGAGGGCGGCAGCGCGCAGGACCCGGCCGGCAAGGAAGGTCTTGCCGAACTGATGACCGGCCTGTTCGACGAAGGTGCCGGCGACCTCGACAGCGAGGCTTTCCAGGTGAGGCTGGACGATGCCGGGGCGGAAATGCGCTTCAACGCAGGACGCGATTCCGTTTCTGGCTCGATGCGCATGCTGGCGGAGAACAAGGAGGAGGCATTTGACCTGCTCCGGCTGGCGGTGGAGCAGCCCCGCTTCGATGCGGCGCCGATCGCCCGCATCCGCGCACAGATGATTTCGGGCATTGTCGCCGGCCAGCGTGATCCCGAGACGGCCGCCCGCACCAAGTGGAGCGAGGCGCTCTACGGCGACCATCCTTACGCCCGCCCGGACGAGGGCACGGAGAAATCGCTGTCGGCCATTTCGGCCGATGACCTGCACGCCTATCACAAGGCGGTTTTCGCGCGCGAGAAGCTGCATGTCGCCATCGTCGGCGCCATCGACGCTGCGACCGTCAAGTCGCAGCTCGACAAGGTGTTCGGCAACCTGCCCGAGAAGCCCTCTCTGAAGCCTGTCGCCGACGTTGACTGGAAGCTGGGGCAGGATGTGTCCGTCGACTATGACCTGCCGCAGACCTCGCTGCAGCTTGCCTTTCCGGGTGTCGCCCGCGATGCGCCCGATTTCTTCGCCGCCTATCTGATGAACCACATTCTCGGTGGCGGGACGTTCAGCTCGCGCCTGTTCGAAGAGGTGCGCGAGAAGCGCGGGCTGGCCTATGGTGCGACTTCCTCGCTCGTTACGCACGATCATGCGTCGGGACTGGTCATTCAGACCGCAACGCGCTCGGATCGCGCGGCCGAAACGCTGGAGGTCATGCGCGACGTCATTCAGCGCATGGCGCAGGAGGGACCGACCGCCGAGGAACTTGCGGCTGCCAAGAAGTTCATCATCGGATCCTATGCGCTCAACGCGCTGAATTCGTCCGGCGCCATCGCCAGCACGCTGCTTGCGCTGCAGATGGACGGCCTTGGCATCGACTACATCCAGGAGCGCGTGGCGCTGATCAACGATGTGACGCTCGACGAGGTCAAGGCGGCGGCGCGCAAGCTGCTCACCGCGCAGCCCTCGGTCCTCGTCGTCGGTCCTCCGCTCGCAGACGGGAGCAAGGGGTGAAACCCGGCGGGCCGAGCTTCGCCGTAGCATTCGGGGGAGGCGGCGCACGCGGCCTCGCCCATATCCATGTCATCGAGGCGCTGGACGATCTCGGCATCCGGCCGGTGGCGCTGGCAGGCTCGTCCATCGGCGCCATCATGGGTGCCGGCGTGGCGTCGGGCATGACCGGCAGGGAAATTCACGATTTCTGCCGATCCGTCCTGTCGCGTCGCACCGAGGTGGCAGGCCGGATGTGGCGCGCGCGGCCAGGCAGCATGGCAGAGGCCTTGGCGGGCGGGTTGCGCTTCAGCCAGTTCAGCATCGAGCGCATCCTCGACGCCTTTCTTCCGCCCGATATCCCGAAGGACTTCGAGGATCTCGGCATTCCGCTGCAGGTGACCGCGACGGACTATTACGGCCATCACCTTGCCGTTCTCGACACGGGCGACCTGCGCTCGGCGATTGCCGCGTCGGCGGCGATCCCCGCCGTTTTCCGCCCGGTCGTCCGCGACGGTCGGCTGCTGATCGACGGCGGCATATACAATCCTGTCCCCTTCGACCTGCTGCACGCGAAGGCGGATATCGTCATCGGCATAGATGTCGTGGGCGCGCCCCAGGATGACGGTCGCAACCGGCCGAACTCGATCGAACTGATGTTCGGTGCAACCCAGTTGATGATGCAGTCGATCACCGCGGCCAAGTTGAAGATGACGCGCCCGGATATCCTGCTGCGTCCACCGGTTTCAAATTTCCGCGCACTGGACTTCCTCAAGATCGACGCCGTGCTTGCACAGACCGCCTCGATCAAGGAAGAAACCAAGAGGGCTGTCGATGCTGCCTGGCGCAGCAAGGAAAAGGCCCTCTGAATCCTTGCCCGCGCCGGCGGCGGAGGGTCGGCCTTGGAGCAAGTCTTGGCCATCGAGAGCGTGTCCGCGAATACTTTGCTTTTCCTGCAGGCAGGCGGAAGCGGCCGCATCTACGGCCGGCGGCCATTGCACAAGGCGGACCGGGACAATAGATGGTGCAGAAGACATGCCCATCCTTGCACCCCAGATCAGGAAAATTTCATGAAGGCCGCACCCGACGCCGCACAGCTTACCGATCGCGTCGCAGCCCTCGTGGAAGCGGCGCGCAAAGCCGGTGCCGATGCTGCCGATGCCGTTGCCGTACGCGGGCGTTCGACGAGTGTCTCGGTCAGGCTCGGCAAGGTTGAAAGCACCGAAGCGTCGGAAGGCGACGACGTCTCGCTGCGCGTTTTCGTCGGTCGCCGTGTCGCCAGCGTATCCGCGACGGCTTCGTCCGATCCTGCCGCACTGGCCGAACGCGCGGTCGCCATGGCGAAAGTGTCGCCCGAGGATCCCTTCCAGGCACTGGCGGACGCGGCGCTGCTTGCCGGCGACGTGCGCGACCTCGACCTGTTCGATCCGACCGAGGTCACGGCGGACCAGCTGCGCGAGACTGCGCTGGCTGCCGAAGAGGCAGCCCTTGCGGTCGAGGGTGTCAGCAATTCGAGCGGAAGCGGCGCGAGCGCGGGCATGGGCGGCATGGTTCTTGCCACGTCGAACGGTTTCCTCGGTCATTATTTCGGCACGCGTTTCGGCCGCTCGGCGAGCGTTATTGCCGGCGAGGGGACGGCGATGGAGCGCGACTACGATTACTCGTCGCGCCTGCATTTCGCTGACCTCGAGGCGCCCGAGACGATCGGCCGAAAGGCCGGCGAACGGGCGGTAAAGCGCCTCAATGCCCGCAAGGCCCGGACCGGACCGGTCGATGTTGTCTTCGATCCGCGCGTGGCGCGCGGTATCGCCGGACACCTTTCGGGTGCGATCAACGGCGCCTCCGTGGCGCGCAAGACCAGTTTCCTGCGCGACAAGATGGGCAAGCAGATCGCTTCCGCCGGCATCACCGTGACCGACGAGCCGATGCGCATGCGCGGCCAGGCGTCGCGGCCCTTCGACGGCGAGGGCGTGCCGGGCGAGAAGCTTCTGATGGTCGACAAGGGCGTGCTGAACCATTGGTTGCTGTCGACCTCTGTCGCGCGCGAACTTGGACTTCAGACGAATGGCCGAGGCGCTCGCGCCGGCACCTCCGTTTCGCCGACGTCGACCAATTTCGCCATCGAGGCCGGCGAGCGTGATCCGGAGGACCTGATTGCCTCGCTGAAGTCCGGCTTCTATGTGACGGAGGTCTTTGGCCAGGGCGTGGACATGGTGACTGGCGAATACAGTCGCGGCGCCTCGGGCTTCTGGATCGAAAACGGCGAAATCGCCTATCCGATTTCGGAGGTCACGATTGCGTCCAATCTCAAGGACATGTTC
Source organism: Alphaproteobacteria bacterium (assembly GCA_018823835.1). Taxonomy (GTDB): domain Bacteria; phylum Pseudomonadota; class Alphaproteobacteria; order Rhizobiales; family Rhizobiaceae; genus CAMYMG01. Next base: position 210,404 of record JAHJHT010000008.1, read on the forward strand.
CTGAGAATGGTTCCTGCAAACGATCTCGACCGCAATTTCGGTACTGCCAGCCCGACCCTGCTGATCGAGGGGATGACCCTTGCCGGCAGTTGACGACCTGCGGGCGACCGACCATGTCGCCGATCTGAAGCTGCTCGTCGATGCGGCGCAGCAGGCGGGCCGTATCGCCCTGCGCTACTTCAACAGCGACAACGAAGTCTGGATGAAGAGCGGAGCCTCGCCGGTCAGCGAAGCCGACTACGCTGTCGATGCCTTCCTGCGCGAAACCCTTCTTGCGGCCCGGCCCGATTACGGCTGGCTTTCCGAAGAGACCGTGGACGGCACGGCCCGGTTGTCGGCGCGCCGCACTTTCGTCGTCGATCCGATCGACGGAACCCGCGGTTTTCTGGCCGGAAGTTCCGCATGGTGCGTGTCGCTGGCGGTCGTCGAACAGGGCATTTCACTTGCAGGCGTGCTTGAATGCCCGGCCCGCGAGGAGACATTCGAGGCGATGCAGGGTGGAGGTTCGTTCAAGAACGGCATGCGCCTGGCGGCTGGCGGCACGCCGCAATCGCTCAACATAGGCGGTCCGCGCGATTTCTTCGACGCCCTGCCTGTCGAGTGGCATGGCCGCGCAAGCCGGGCGGCCCATGTTCCATCGCTCGCCTACCGGCTGGCGATGGTTGCAGACGGCAGTCTCGACGCCACTTTCGTCAAGCCGAACTCGCATGACTGGGATCTGGCCGCTGCCGACTTGATCCTTAGCGAAGCCGGCGGTCGGCTGGTGGATGCACGCGGCCGCGGTCCGACCTATGCCGGCGCGGAGATCCGCCATGGCGCACTCGTGGCGGGCAGGGGCGAACTGCTTGCAGCCATGGTAGAAGTCATAGATCGCCACCACGGCTGAGCCTGTTCTCGAAATGAGTTGAAACGGCGGCGATTTCGACTAGACAGTCGGCAACACGAAATAGTCAGGAAGCACCATGTCCGAGGAAGACGGAAGCCCGCAACTCCTGCATCTTGTCTTCGGCGGAGAGCTGAAGGACCTTTCCGGAACCGAGTTCCGCGATCTCGATGCGCTGGATATCGTCGGTATCTACCCGAACTACCGCTCCGCGCAGGCAGCCTGGAAAGCCAAGGCCCAGTCCAGCGTCGACAACGCTCATATGCGTTACTTCGTAGTCCATCTGCACAGGCTGCTGGAGCCGGGCCAGAAGGACACCGGTCCAGCCTGATGGATGAACGTTTGGCGGCACAACTGGCCCAGCGCATGGCGGCCAGGCGAAAGCCCCAGCGCGGGGCAAAGGCGCTATGGGTGCGCATTCGCGGGCCGCTCGCTCAGTCACGCCTGGCCAAGGGAATTCTGACGTCGCTCTTCGCCCAGGCGATGCGCGTGGTCCGGATCACCAATCCGCCGGTCAAGGAATCTGCCGAGTTGACGAGTGCCGATGGGGACTACGAACCCTGCATCATTGCTCTCTGGCACGGTCAGCATCTGCTTGCGCCGGCCATCTATCCGAGCAAGCGCAAGCTCGTGGCCATGGTGTCGCGCAGCGCCGATGCCGAGATGAACGCCAAGGTGATCGAGAAGTTCGGTATCAGGGCGGTGCGTGGGTCTGGCGGACGCAATGGCGGTCGGCACCAGGATAAAGGTGGCGCACAGGCGCTGATTGCCCTGAAAAAGGCGTTAGAGGATGGCAGCAATGTTGCCATGATCGCTGACATCCCCAATGGAAAGCCGCGTGACGCCGGAATGGGCATCATTCTGCTCGCCAAGCTTTCGGGACGTCCCATCATCGCTGGCGCCATCGCCACGAGCCGCCGAAAGGTTCTCGACAGGACCTGGGACAAGACGACGATCAGCCTGCCGTTCGGCCGCAGGGCCGTGGCGGTCAGCCCGATCATTCATGTCGACAAGGATGCCAGCGAAACCGAGATGGAAAGCAAGCGCCAGGAACTGACCGCGGCTCTCAACCTCGCCACGGACCGTGCCTACGCTCTCGTCGACGGTGTGCGATGAGCGAAAGATGGGCGCGCATGCTGCTGTCGGCGTACCGGCTTGCAGGCTCGGCAGCCTTTCCGCTCGTCGGTCCCTATGTCGTCTGGCGCGCCACCAAGGGCAAGGAAGACCGTAACCGGCGGCGCGAGCGCTCCGGCCTTGCCGGCAGGCCGCGCCCCGAGGGACCGGTCATCTGGGCCCATGCCGCCAGCGTTGGCGAAACGGTCGCCATCATCCCTCTCATCGACAGCATCCTGGACTATGGCGTCAACGTTGTCCTGACCACGGGCACGGTGACTTCCGCCCAGGTCGCAGACGACCGGCTTGGCGACCGCGTCATCCACCAATTCGTGCCGCTGGACCTGAAGCCGGCGATCTCGCGCTTCCTCAACCACTGGCAACCCGACCTCGCCATCATGGCGGAATCCGAAATCTGGCCAATGACGATACTGGAGCTCGGTCTGCGCCGCGTGCCGCAGGTGCTCGTCAACGGCCGCCTTTCGGACAGGTCGTTCTCGATGTGGCGCCGGTGGCCCGACCTGTCTGAGGCCCTGTTCGAGAACATGGCTCATGTCGTCGCCCAGTCGGAGGTCGACGCGGAGCGCTTCCAGGCGCTTGGCGCGCGCCCGGTCACAGTGTCGGGCAATCTCAAGGTCGATACCAACCCGCCGCCGGTCAACGAACACGAACTGCATGCGTTGCGCCGGCAGATCGGGCTTCGGCCGAGCTGGGCGGCCGTCTCAACCCATGACGGCGAGGAAACGATGGCCGCCGAGGTGCACGCCATGCTGCGGCCGCATCATCTGGGCCTGCTCAGCATCATCGTGCCGCGCCATCCCGACCGGGCGCTTGCACTCGCGGTGGAATTCGCGGCGATGGGGTTGAAGGTGGTGCTGCGCAGTTCTGGCGAAAGGGTGCGCTCCGACACCGACATTCTGCTCGGCGACACGATCGGCGAGATGGGGCTTTATCTGCGCCTGGCCGACATTGCCTTTGTCGGGCGCTCGCTGACCATGGAAGGCGGCCAGAATCCGCTTGAGCCGGCCATGCTGGAGACGGCGGTCCTGTCCGGTCCCAACGTTCAGAACTTCAGGGACGCTTATGAACGGCTGGTGGAAGCCGGCGCTGCCCGGATCGTCGAAGATCGCGACGGGCTGGCCGGCGAAGTGAACTTCCTGCTCGGCGACGGCCGGGCGCGTCGCGAAATGATCGCGGCAGGCGTGGCCACGGTCGAAGACATGCGCGGAGCTCTCGACAAGACATTGCGCGCTCTTGAGCCCTATGTCCGTCCCCTGATCGTCAAGTCGCGCCTGAGGCACACGGGAACGCACTGAAGATGGCCAGTGAAGCGCCCCCCTTCTGGTGGGAGAAGGCCGACTGGCGTGCCTATGGGCTCTATCCCCTGTCGCGCATCTACGGCTTCTTCGCGGGCCGCCGCATGGTCAATGCGAAGCGTCAAAGAGTTGACGTTCCGGTGCTTTGCGTTGGCAACTTCACGGTTGGCGGCACCGGCAAGACACCGCTTGCCATAGCGCTGGCCCGGCAGGCCGCGTCCATGCAACTCCACCCCGGCTTCCTGTCGCGTGGGCATGGCGGAAGCATCACCGAACCCCATCTGGTGGACCGGGAGCATGACAGCGCCAGGCAGGTCGGCGACGAACCACTCCTGCTTGCGGCTCACGCACCGACCGCGGTCACGCCGCATCGCGCCGCGGGAGCGGCCCTGCTCATCGAGAAGGGCTGCGACTTCCTGATCATGGATGACGGGTTCCAGAGCGCGCAACTGCACATGGACTATGCCCTGATCGTCGTGGACGGCCGCTATGGAGTGGGCAACGGCCATGTCTTGCCCGCGGGGCCGCTGCGCGCCGATCTCGCCCAGCAAGTGCGCTTCGCGACCGGCATCGTCAGGATGGGAGAGGACAAGGGCTCCGAAGCGGTGGTCAGGCAGGCGGCTCGCGCCGGGCTACCGATCTTCGAGGCCGCTATCCGGCCAAGCAAACCCAAGACCTACAAGGACCGCCGCTTTCTTGCCTTCGCAGGCATCGGCCATCCTGAAAAGTTCTTCGGAACGGTTACGGATGTCGGCGGCGAGGTGGTAATGTCGCGAACCTTCCCGGACCATCACTTCTACTCCAACGAGGAATTGCGTGAACTGTCGTCGACCGCGCGGGCGGCAGGGCTGGAATTGATCACCACCGCCAAGGACGCAATTCGACTGCATAACGGCATTGCGCCGCAGGAATTCGTCGAAAGCCTGGTGGTGCTTGAGATCAACTGCGTCTTCGAAACAAAGCAGACTGCCGAACGCATCGTCAGCGAGACTGTGGCGGCATGGCGCGAGCGTCGGCTCCAAGCCTGACACGCAGGGCCGCGCTGTGAAATAGGGCAGTCGCCGGGTAAGCCGACCCTAGCGCTGCTTCAGCAGCGGGTTCGATTCCGTTTCCCGCTTCAGCGAAACAATGGCATTGAGATACGGCTCCTGGCGCGCGACGCTCCAGTACTTGAGCTCGTCAAGCGGAATGGACTCGCCGGTAACCGCGCAGCGCACGAAGACGCCCGGGCTGGTGACCTGGAAGTCGCCATCGAGATAGCGGATGCGGGCTTCGCGTGCGCCCGGGCCTTCAAATCTGTTCATCATGGGCGCTGCTCGACTGGCTCCAACTACTTTACCTTCCGCCACAAATCGCCGCGACCGTCAAGTATTCCGGTCTGTGGCCACGCGTCACCGGCGGCCGAACAAACGTTCGATATCGGCGAGCTTGAGCTCAATATAGGTCGGGCGGCCGTGATTGCACGTGCCCGATCCGGGTGTCGCCTCCATCTGGCGCAACAGCGCATTCATCTCCTCGGGCCTCATCAGTCTTCCCGATCTGACGGAGCCGTGGCACGCCATGGTGGAGGCGATGCGGTCGAGCCGTTCCTTGAGCAGTTCGGTGGTGTCGTTGTCAGCGATCTCGTCCGCCAGATCGCGGATCAGCTGGCCGACATTCGTTTCGCCGAGCATTGACGGCGTCTCGCGCACCGCGACCGCCCCCGGACCGAAGCGTTCAAGGCCAAGGCCGAAGCGTGCCAGCGTATCGGCATGTGAGGCCAGCCGGTCGGCATCTTCTTCCGGCAGGTCGACGATCTCCGGGATCAACAGCATCTGCGCCGGCACCGGCCGCGAGTGAATGGCCTGCTTCAGCGCTTCATAGACAAGCCGCTCATGTGCCGCGTGCTGATCGACGATGACGAGCGAGTCCTGCGTCTGCGCGACGATGTAATTGCCGTGCACCTGCGCGCGGGCCGCTCCCAGTTCCAGGTCGAGCAATGCCGCTTCGGCTTCCGTGCTTGCCGCCCTCGCGTCCGCGCTTGCCAGTGGACCTGCGTCGAAGACCGCTTGTGCCGTTTCGCCGAACCCCGCATCGAGCGGACGGAAGGGCGATCGGGCAGGGCTGTAGCTGCCCGACGCGGAGGCCCGGAAGTCGGGATCATAGGCGCGGTGGCTGTTGGCAGGTCCCGGATGGGCATAGGCCGCTGCACCGGGCCGAAACGCCCCCATCATGCCGGCAGCACCGGTCGTGGCCGTGCGGATGCCGGCCGCAGCCAGCGCCTGGCGCGTCGCGCCGACGATCAGGCCGCGCACGAGACCGGGATCGCGGAAGCGGACATCCGCCTTGGCCGGGTGCACGTTCACGTCCACCAGTGCGGGGTCGAGCGTCAGAAACAGTACAGTCACGGCATGCCGGTCGCGCGGCAGGACATCCATGAAGGCGCCGCGGATGGCGCCGGCAATCAGCTTGTCGCGCACCGGGCGGCCGTTGACATAGGCATATTGCTGCAGCGCGTTGGCGCGCGTGTAGGAGGGAATGGAGACGTGGCCGGACAGCGCTATGCCCTCGCGCTCGGCCTCGATGGGTATCGAGTTTTCGGGAAACTCCTTGCCCATCACCTGGGCGATGCGCCGCAGCCGGCCGTCCGGCGTAGCGTCGGTCGCCGGCAGGTCTAGCGTCGTGCGGTCGCTGCCCGAGAGCGTGAAGCGAACGCCGGGAAAGGCGATGGCGATGCGTTTGACGACGTCGCCGATGGCGGTGGTCTCGGCCCGCTCGCCCTTCATGAACTTCAGGCGCGCAGGCGTTGCGTAGAACAGGTCTCTCACCTCGACAGACGTGCCGCGGTTGGCCGCCGCAGGGCGGGCCGGCGAGACGTCGCCCCCCTCGATCGAAATCTCGGACGCGGAATCGGCCTCCTTCGTGCGTGATCGGATGGTCAGCCGCGACACCGAGCCGATCGACGGCAGCGCCTCACCACGAAAGCCAAGCGAGCGGATATCGTGGATGTCGGATGACAGCTTGGAGGTGCAATGACGCGAGACCGCGAGTTCCAGCTCGTCCTCGGAAATGCCGCCGCCGTCGTCGATCACGCGGATCATGTTGAGCCCGCCGCCGGACGTTGCGATCTCGACGCGCGAAGCACCGGCATCGAGCGCGTTCTCGACCAGTTCCTTCACCACGCTCGCCGGCCGCTCGATTACCTCGCCGGCGGCGATCTGGTTGATCATCGTTTCTGTGAGTTGGCGTATGGGCATGGCGGCATTCTACATGGATTCGCCAGACGGCGACCAGCGTCTCACTGGGAAGTCAGCCAGTCCCGAACCGTCCTGGCGCTCTGGCTGAGTTCCCGGTTCTTCGGCCAGGCGACGTGGAAGGCGAATCCGGTTCGCATGACGTGGTCGGTGATCTGGACGAGCAGGCCGCTGGCGACAAGGCGGTCGGTCAGATGACGCCAGCCAAGCCCGATACCCTGGCCCTCCATGACGGCCTGGATGACGAGCACGTAGTCGTTGATGAGCAGGCCCCGATTGGCTGCGGATCCGCTGATGCCGGCGGAGCGGAACCAGTCCCTCCAGCTCGCAGCCGCCCTGATCGGCTCCTCCAGATGGATCAGCTGATGCGATGCGATATCGGCCGGCGTCAACGGCTGTCCGGCGCGCGCGACATAGCTCGGTCCGGCGACGGCGCAGATCTCTTCGTCGGCAATCCGCAGCAGGTTGTAGTCGGGCCAGTCCGATGGCGCGCCGCCGCGAATCCCGAGCGGTATGTCCTCGGCGAGCAGGTTGACGTCGCGGTCCGCGGTCTGGATGCGCAGGTCGATGTCGGGCAGGTCGTCGCGGAACTTCTGCAGGCGCGGCATCATCCAGAAGGAGGCGAAGGCGGTGGAGGCCGAGAGTGTTACGTGCGCTCCGCTTGCCCGCCCGCGGATATCTTCGGCCGACTTGCGGATATGGGAGAGCCCGAGCGTCACATCGGTGAGAAATCGCCCGCCGGTCTCGGTGAGCGAGACCTGACGGTGGCGGCGCTGGAACAGCTTGACGCCGAGTTGCTCCTCAAGCCCCCGGATCGAATAGGACACGGCTGCCTGGCTCATGCCCAGTTCCTTGCCCGCGGCGGTGAAACTGGAAAGCCGTCCGGCTGCCTCGAACACGATGAGGTTTCCGGCCGACGGCAACAGGTGGCGAAGGCTTTGCATAAGTGCAGCTTATATGAAGCATCAGGATTTTCCAGCGTCACAGCGTCACCCGCAGGCACTAGCTTCGTAGCTGGCTCAAGAGGGAGGGTCCGATGCACACCGCCACTGCCGAAATCGCAGGCGAGCCTGCAAAGCGGCGCGAACGCTCAGGCGGTCGAATCGCCCGGCGCGAGTTGCGCTCGCACGACTCGGAGGGGCTCGGCCGTCCCTACATCGTCCGCAACATTCCGACCTACGACATCCTGTCGGAAGAAAATCTCCTTCGGATCGAGGCCACGGCCGACCGGATTCTAGCCGAGATCGGCATCGAATTCCGCGACGATCCGGTGGTTCTCGATCATTGGAAGCGGGCGGGAGCCAGGATTGACGGCAACCTCGTCAAGTTCGAGCCGGGCATGCTGCGCGAAATCCTGAAGACCGCACCGGCGAGCTTCACCCAGCACGCGCGCAATCCCGCTGCCTCGGTCGAGATCGGCGGCAAGAGCGTCGTCTTCTCGCCGGCCTACGGATCGCCCTTCGTCATGGATATCGACAAGGGCCGCCGCTACGGCACGATCGAGGACTTCCGTAACTTCGTGAAGCTGGCGCAGTCGTCGCCCTGGCTGCACCATTCAGGCGGGACCATCTGTGAGCCGGTCGACGTGCCCGTCAACAAGCGCCACCTCGACATGGTCTACAGCCACATCAAGTACTCCGATCGCGGCTTCATGGGCTCTGTGACGGCCGAGGACCGGGCCGACGATTCCATCGACATGGCCCGCATCGTCTTCGGCGAGAGCTTCGTGGACGAGAACTGCGTGATCCTCGGCAATGTCAACGTGAACTCGCCGCTGGTCTGGGATGCGACCATGACCAGCGCCCTGCGAGCCTATGCCCGCGCCAATCAGGCGGCGGTCGTGGTGCCGTTCATCCTCGGCGGCGCGATGGGCCCGGTTACCAATGCCGGAGCGATAGCGCAGTCGCTGGCCGAGACCCTGGCCGGCTGCGCGCTGACCCAACTCGAACGGCCGGGCGCTCCGGTAATCTTCGGCAATTTCCTGTCGTCGATGTCGCTGAGGTCCGGATCGCCGACCTTCGGCACGCCCGAGCCCGCAATAGGCTCGATGGTGATCGGGCAACTGGCGCGGCGGCTGAACCTGCCGCTCAGGTGTTCCGGCAACTTCACCACCTCGAAGCTGCCGGACGCCCATGCGATGAACGAAGGCACCATGTCGATGCTGGCAGCCGTCCATTGCGGCGCCAACTTCATCCTGCATTCGGCGGGCTTCCTCGATGGGCTGCTGTCGATGTCCTACGAGAAATTCGTGATGGACGCCGATTTCTGCGGCGCGCTGCACACCTATCTCGACGGCATCAAGCTCGACGACAACCAGTTGGCGCTCGAAGCCTTCCGGGAGGTTGGACCGGGCAGCCATTTCTTCGGCTGCGCGCATACGATGGAGAACTACGAGACGGCTTTCTGGGACTCCGAGATCGCCGACAACGAACCTTTCGAGAAGTGGCAGGCGGCCGGCTCGGAAGATGCCGCGATCCGCGCCAACCGGCGCTGGAAGAAGGCGCTCGCCGAGTATGTCGCGCCGCCGCTCGACGAGGCCACAGACGAGGCATTGCAGGACTTCATGGCGCGCAGGAAAGCGTCGATGGAAGATTCCTGGTACTGAGGCCGGCGCGATGAAGATCACCGCAATTCGCGTAACCCATGTCAACGTGCCCTTCGATGCACCGTTCTGGTGGACCGGCGGCCACTACCCGGGCGCGTCGAAGTCGATCATCGAGGTCGAGACGGACGCCGGCATCGTCGGGCTCGGCGAAGCGCCCTGGTGGCATTTCGGCGAGGTCGTCAAGGCGGAGATCGCGCCGGCCCTGCTGGGCGCCGATCCGCTCGACATCGCCGACTGCGAAAGCCGCTGCGTGCCGCCCTGGCAGATTACCGCCAACACCGGCGAGAATGCCGCCTCGGTGGCGTTCGGTGCCGTGGAGATGGCGTTATGGGATATCCGGGGCAAGGCCTTCGGCATGCCGCTCTACAAGCTGCTGGGCGGCGCGGTGCGAAAAAACATCCCGTTCTCGGAGTATTTCGCCTTTCGTCCTGCCAGTGGCGGCGCCGGCGGCGAGATGTCGCCGGAGGCGATCGTCGACTACTGCCTTAAGATGCGCGAGGAGCATGGGTCGAGCATCTTCGAGGGCAAGCTCATCCTCGGCGATCCGCAACTCGAAATCCGGACCGTTCGCATGCTGCGCGAGGCGCTTGGCGACACAGCGCAGATCAAGCTCGATTCCAACATGCAGTGGTCGCTGACGACGGCACGCTGGGTGCTGCGGGAAATCGAGCCATTCAACATCCGCAACTATGAGGATCCGGTGGCCTCCTTCGAGGAAATGGCGGCCCTCAGGCAGCATTCGCGCATTCCGTTCTCGACGCATGTGCCGGATCTGCGGCGCGCCGTCGCGCTGGGGACTCCCGACACATTCGTCTGCAATTTCGCTGCCCTTGGCGGCATCGGCAGGACGTTGAAGTTCATCGCCGCCTGCGAGGCGATGGGCAAGGGATTCTGGTGCTATTCCAACGATCTGGGCATCATGACCGCGGCCTATCTGCACGTGGTTGCGGCGACGCCGTGGATCACCGAAGCCTCGCAGTCGCTGTTTCGTTGGCAGGTTGGCGACGTCATCAGGGACGGACCCTTCCGACAGATGAGCGACACGGTGCCAGTACCGGAGGGAGACGGGCTTGGCGTCGAACTCGATCCGGCGGCGATGAAGCGCTGGGCCACCCACTTTACGGAGCACGGACCGATGGGGCACTTTATGGATCCCGGCAATCCGGGCCGCTACCGCCGTCTGCCATTGCATTGAGAGGGAAGGCGGGCCGATGGTCGGCGGGGCACGTCACTCGAACATCTGGTGGACCATGCGATCGCATTATGCACTCGGTCTTGGCTTGTTGGGATCGCTTCTGGCGCCGCTGGTGGCGACGGCCGGGGAGCCCAGCGAAGTCGTGAGGCAGTTCTACCTGCAGCCCGGCCTCGAACTGGAAATGTCGGCCCGCGACAGCTTCATCGATCCGGCGCGCCGGATTCTGAACCTGAACGACGAAATCCGTCACGGAGGCGACGAGGGATGCCTCGATCCGGCGCTGCCGTTCAACGATTCCGACTTCGATCCGGCCGTTGTCGCCCGGACGCTGACGCTCAAGGAAGTCGCCACCGGCGGGGAAGCCACGGTGCTTGCGACCTTCATGGCCTCGGACGAGGCACAGACCGTGCAATGGCGCCTGAAAAACGTCGACGGCACCTGGAAGGTATTCGATCTCGTGTCGATGACGAAGGACTGGGCGTTGAGCCGCTTCCAGTGCGAATAGCCGGCTCGCGGCACCCTTGAACCAAGCAGCGGCGTGAAGACGTGACCAGCAACGATCCCCTTTTGCAGCCCTACCATCTGAAGCACCTGACGCTGAAGAACCGCGTCATGTCGACCAGCCATGAGCCGGCCTATTCCGAGGACGGACTGCCGAAGGAGCGCTACCGGCGTTACCATGCCGAGAAGGCCAAGGGCGGTCTGGCGCTGACGATGACCGCCGGTTCAGCGCTCGTCTCGCGCGACAGTCCGGCCGCTTTCGGCAATCTTCACGCCTACCGCGACGAGATCGTGCCCTGGCTGAAGGAACTCGCCGACTCCTGCCACGAGCATGGCTGCGCCGTGATGATCCAGCTGACGCATCTCGGCCGGCGCACGGGCTGGAACAAGGCCGACTGGCTGCCGGTGCTCAGTGCATCGCCGGTGCGCGAGCCGGCACACCGGTCGTTTCCGAAGACCGCCGAAGACTGGGACATCGATCGCATCGTCGCCGATTATGCGAGCGCCGCCCAGCGCATGCAGGCGGCCGGGCTCGACGGCATCGAATTCGAAGCCTACGGCCACCTGATGGACGGCTTCTGGTCGCCGGCGACAAATTCCCGCGATGACGAGTATGGCGGCTCGCTGGACAACCGCCTGCGCTTTACGTGGCGGATGATCGATGCGGTCCGGGCGGTGATCGGCGAGGAGTTCATCGTCGGCATCCGCATGGTGGCCGACGAGGATCTTGAGCAGGGTCTGTCGAAGGCCGAAGGCATCGAGATCGCCAACCGGTTGGCGGCCTCGGGAAAATTCGACTTCCTGAACATCATTCGCGGTTCGATCGAGACCGATGCTGCCCTGACCAGGGTCATTCCGATCGCCGGCATGGCTTCCTCGCCGCATCTCGACTTTGCTGGTGAAGTGCGGGCGGCCACCAAGTTCCCGGTGTTCCATGCCGCGCGCATCGCGGACGTGGCGACCGCCCGCCACGCCATCGCATCCGGCAAGCTCGACATGGTCGGCATGACACGGGCGCATCTCGCCGATCCCCACATCGTGAAGAAGGTCATGGAGGGCCGCGAGGCGGAGATCCGTCCCTGCGTCGGTGCAACCTACTGCCTGGATCGCATCTACGAGGGCGCGGAGGCGCTCTGCATCCACAACGCGGCAACCGGCCGCGAGGCGAGCATTCCGCACGAGATCGCGCGCGGCGCTGGCCCCCGCAAGCATGTCGTGGTGGTCGGCGCCGGCGCCGGCGGGCTGGAGGCGGCGCGCGTCGCCGCCGAACGCGGGCACAGGGTGACCGTGCTTGAAGCCTCCGGGCAGGCCGGCGGACAGGTCAGGCTCGCCGCCCAGAACCCGCGTCGCCGCGACCTCGTCGGCATCGTCGACTGGCGGCTTTCCGAACTGGCGCGCCTGGGCGCCGACATGCGTTTCGACATCTGGGCTGAAAGCAGCGACGTCCTTGCGCTCGAGCCCGACGTAGTGATCGTCGCCACCGGCGGGCTGCCGCAGAACCCGCCGCTTTCGGCCGGCGACGATCTCGTCACCTCGAGCTGGGACATCATCGCCGGGGCGGTCAAGCCGGCCGAGAATGTGCTCGTCTATGACGACAATGGCGGCCATCAGGGCATGACGGCGGCTGAACTCATCGCTCGCGCAGGCGCGAAGCTCGAACTGGTTTCCCCCGAACGCTTCTTCGCTCCCGAGATGGGCGGCATGAACCATGTGCCCTACATGCGCGCCTTTCACGAGCAGGGTGTAAGGATCACCATCAATACGCGGCTGCGGGCGGTCCGGCGCGAAGGCAATCAGCTTGTCGCGACCCTCTGCTCCGACTTTGCCCAAAACTGGTCCGAGGAGAGGCGCGTCGACCAGATCGTGGTCGAGCATGGGACGCTTCCGCTCGACGACCTGTATTTCGCGCTGAAACCGCTGTCGCGCAACGCCGGCGCGGTCGACTACCAGAAGCTGGTAGAGGGCGGCGATATCTTTCCCGTCGAGCGGTCCGACGGGGTCTTCACGCTGCTGCGCATCGGAGACGCGGTGGCGGCCCGCAACATCCACGCCGCAATCTATGACGGCATCAGGTTCGCGCTCAGAATCTGAACGGCTCCCGATGGGTTGGCGCGAGGTGTTACCGCTCAGACATGCACCCGGCCATGGTTCAGCTCGTCCGACCCGCCGCTCGACAGAAATGTGGCGTAGGCGATCCATGCGTAGAGCGCGGCAACGAGAAGCAGCACGAACCAGCCCGGCAGAGGTCCGAGAGCAGCGTTGCCGACGATCTCCTGCAGCGATGCGACCACGTCGCGCCGGGTCTCGATATCCTGCAGCTTTGGCGACGAGATCTTCAGCACCCAGGCCATCAGCAGGATCAGGAACATCCATGCGTAGTTGCGCCGCAGGCGGCGCGACATCGCCGTCTTGAGCGACATCAGGAATTCGGGTTCGCGCAGGTCCTTGCCGAGCGCCTTGGCCCAGTCTTCCTTCACTTGGCTGTCAGGCGCGAACATCTGGGCGAAGTAGTTGCGTTCGATGATGCGGACACGGCCGCGGTAAACGTCGAAGAAGCGGTAGCGGCGGGCCTCGATCAGCAACAGGAGCAGGATCATGATCATGGCGAACAGCAGCACGCCATGCGACGAGGATGGGCTGGACAGTGACAGCGACAGCATCGCGGCGACACCGGTGATGGCCCAGTTGCTGGTACGGTCTATGCGGTCGCGCCAGCCGGCCATGCGGGCGATCTCGGCCCGGTGAAAATGCGCCAGCGCGGTGATGAATTCGGACGCGGTGGAGGGAAGGGGCGGCGTGGCGAAGCCCGTTGAGATGTTGTCGTCAAGCTGTTGCTGTGCCTGTTCCATGACTGCCTCCCGTGCATGAATTCGGGTCATGCTAATGGAAATAGAACAGCCGCGGCGAAAATCAGGAGAGATGCATCGACTGCGGAACGCTCTCTACGGCACGTGCACCCTTGGCCTGTGGACGATGTCTGCCTGCAACCGCCGCGCGAATCAGGCGCTTGCGTTACGTCTGGTCCTGTCTATTCATACCGCTACGGATTGGGCGGTTGTGGGACGCGGGGACGAGAATTGAACAAGAGCGACCTATTTTCGCCGAGCCAGACTAACACCGGACTCTACATCCAGCTCCACGCGAACGGGTTCAGCACGGCCGACATCGTGCGGGTGCAGGACGCGTATCTTCTCTGTTGTCTGATGTTCAATGGCCGCTACCGAAAGACCGGTCGGCCATTCATCTGCCACGCGGTAGGCGCCGCCTCGTCAGTCGTCCATTTCGATCGCGACGTCACCAATGTGCTCGCCGGCATGTTTCATGCAGCTTATGACTCCGGTGAATTCCCGGACGGAAAGTCGAGCAAGCGGACGGCAGCACACAAGGCATGGCTGGTGCAGCATCTTGGCGCCGAGGTCGAGGAACTTGTGGCCAGCGTTTCGGCGATGGTGCTCGATACCGGCGACCCCGAACGCCTCGCGGCTGGTGACATCTTGGAGAAAGACGAGGTTCCGCTGTTTGTGGCGCTTGCCCACGAGATAGACGATCTTGCCGACGGTGGCTTGGCCTTTGCGCCCAAATACGGAAAATCGGTCGCGACCAGAGTCACGGCTTGCGCCGAACTGGCCCGCCGTCTCGGACGCGAGGAACTCGCCTCGGTTTTTGAGTCCTACGGCGAGGCGTATAAAGAGCTGGATTGGACTGAGCAGCTGAGAAAACCGAGCGAACAAGGCTTTCGTATTGCGCCCAACCTGCGCACCTACATCAAGCTGCGGCGTGCCGAGCTTCGCGGCCAACGGGTCATGATCAACCGATGACACCTAGCCTTTCCCTGATCGTCGAAATGGACAATGCCGAGGTGTCCGGCTCCGAGACCGTGCTTGCAGCCATCAACCTGCTGGCTGCACAGCTCAGCGCGCTGGAAGGCAATGGCGGCAATGGCGCAAGGCCTGAAATAATCTTCGTCCTGCCGGGTAGTTCTTCGGACGCCGAGGCATTGCGGCGCGCCGTGTCCGAGGCCGCTCCCGGTCTGGCAGACCACGCCGATCTGTCATTCGAAGGGGTGCCGGATGGCCGCTACTATGAACTGAAGAACCGCGGTGTTGAACTGGCCCGTGGCGACATTGTTGCCTTCATGGATTCTGACATGCTGCCCGAAGCCGATTGGCTGCCAAAGCTTCTGGCGCCCTTCTCGGACCCCGAAGTTGTTGGAAGCAACGGCCATACCTCGCTTCTGTTCGACAGTTTTCCATCGCGTGTCTACGCGCTGTTCTGGGTATTCCCGTTGAGAACACACGATGAAAGGGCGGCAGCAAAGAGGCCGCTGAATGCCAACAACTGTGCCTTCCGGCGCCCATGGATTGCCGCGAACCCGTTTCCGGACAATCCCGGCTTCAAGGTTGCCTGTTCGCTTCTTTCCGAGACGCTCCGCCAGCAGGGATTGCGAGTCGCGGCGGTCGAAGCCTTTTCCGGCCACCGTCCGCCGCGCGGCTGGCGCTTCTTCGCCTGGCGAGCGCTCGTTGCGGGGCGGGACGCCGACCGACGGTTCACGGTCCTCAAGTCGCAGCGGCGGCTTCACCGGCTTGCAAACGCCTTCGGGCGGTTTTTCACGGCGCAATGGCGCGTGCTGCGCCGGCTGCCGCTGGCTCGGCACGTCGGCCTGGCCCCCCTGCAACTGCCGCTGGCGGTGGGCATGTATTCCATTTTCAACGGCATTGCCTTTGTCGGGCAGGCGCTGTTGGCTACCGGTCTCCAGAGCGATCGGGTCGAGCGCGTGCCAGACTATGTGGAGCACAGCTAGGTGGCGACGATACCAGCCATTTCGATCATCACGCCGACCTTCAACCGCCGGGAGGCGTTGTTGCGTGCTGTGGCGAGCGTGCGGGCTCAGGGTTTTCAGCACTATGAGCACATCATCGTCGATGATGGCTCCACGGATGGCACGGCCGACGAATTGTCGATGCTGCAGGATTCTCGCCTGCGCTACGTTGCCCTCCAAAAGCACGTCGGCGCCAATGCGGCGCGCAATCATGGGCTTCATCTGGCGAGTTCCAATCTGTTGACGTTCCTGGACTCCGACGATGAGTTCCTGCCTGGTCGCCTGGAACGGTCGGTCTCGTTCTTGGGGGAGCGCCCCGAAATCGACCTGTCCATCAGTTCGTTCCACATCTGCAAGGATGGGCGCACCATGACGCCGACGGTGAACCAGAACGCGCTTTTCGACGCGCGTACCCTGGAGCGGAGCGTGTTTGCCCAGGTGACGTCGATAGCCGGCACGGCGATCACCGTTCGCAGAAGGGCGATCGAAGCGGTCGGCCTGTTCGACGAAGGCCTGTGGCGGCTGCAGGACCGCGACTTGCTGCTTCGCCTCGCGGTAGCCGGCTACGGCGCCGCCATCCTCGACGAGATCGACTGGATCAAGCACTACAGCGCGGATTCCATCTCGCGCCAGCGGCATGGGTACGTTGCGGCCTATGGGGAGCTGATGCGTCGACATCCGGACCTCCGGCAGCGCTATCCGGAAATGGTTTCCTACATGGTGGCGCGGCGACTGCTGAACAGCCTGCTTCAAGGCCGCATCGGCGACCTGGTGTCGGACTATCGCGACAACCTCCGGCATGATCAGCTGAGATTCTCGGGCCGGGCGCTGGTCTGCGGGTACCACAGGGGTCGACAGCAGCGCGGGCGGATCCAGAGCGAGATCGGGGATATTGCCCGAAACGGTTCGACAGCCGACCGATCGCGGTCACCCGCCCTGTTGCACTCCTGACATCGGCTGGCCGACTGAACGGACAAAATACCGTACCGACTTCCTGCCACCGTGGATCGTGGCTTGACCGACTTCGACGAAGCCAAGCGCTGCGTGGAAGGCGTCTGATGCCGGGTTCGGCGGATCGGAATTGACTTCGCACCCGATCATCTCGTGACCGGCGGCAGATGCTCGGTCGAACAGGTCCCGGTAAAGCCGGCGCGCGTGCCCCTTGCCGCGTGCCGAGGCTGCGACGGCGATCCGGTCGACGTAGACGAAGCGGGGGTAGCGCTCGCAGAACCAGTGAAAATTCGGACTGTCGTAGTCCCCATCCTGGTTGAAGGCGATGAGGAAGGCTTCGAGATTGCCGATGCAGGCTGCGTAGAAGGCGGAATTGAGGAGGGCCGACAGCCCCTCAGGCTCCAGCCAGGAGAGTTCGGCCGCATGTTCGTTGTTCAGCTTGAGGACGCTGGCTTCCAGGGAGCGCGAGATGGGTGAGATCATGCTTGGCCGGTCATTAGAACGGGGAATCCGCCGGGCATATATGGACCCGGGCGGTGCCAGGCAATCTGGCATGTATCGGGCCAGTTGCCACGCAGAACTTCGAGAGATCGCGACTAGGCGCGGCTGCCCTGCAGCACCTTCAGCGCCGGACGTGTGCGCGGCGTGCGCATGGCGAGCCATTCGCGGGCCTTGTCCTGCGGCATCGGGAAAGCGATCGAATAACCCTGCACCTGGTCGCAGCCAATCGACATCAGCGATGTCAGCTCTTCTTCGGTCTCCGCGCCCTCGGCGATGATCGAAATTCCGAGCCCGCGCGCAAGTTCGGTGATTGCGCGGACGATCTTGGTGTTGTCGCTGTTCGAATTGATGTTCTGCACGAAGCGGCGATCGATCTTCAGCCGGTCGATCTCGTTGGGATTGACGTGGCTGAGCGAGGCGTAGCCTGTGCCGAAGTCGTCGAGTTCCAGGTGCACGCCGGCGGCACGGATCTGGCGCAGCTTCGAGGCGATGCCGGTCTTCTCATCATCCAGGATCACCGATTCCACGATTTCCAGCGAGAGCTTTTCGGCAGGCAGACCGGCGGCATCCAGTTCCCCGAACAGGAATACGTCGAAGTCGGGCTCGCGCAACTCGGTCCCGGACACGTTCACCGCAAGCCGGCCGAAATAGAGCCCTGCACGGTGCCATTCGGCGGCCTGCTGGATCGCCTTGGAAATGACGATTCTGCCGATCTGCGCCATCAGGCCCGACTTTTCCGCCACCGGAATGAATTCTCCTGGCGGGATCATGCCGCGCGTTGCGTGATCCCAGCGCACCAGCGCCTCGGTTCCGGCGATCGTTCCGTCGGACAGCGAGACCTGCGGCTGGAAGTAGACCTGGAACGACTTTTCCGCGATGGCGGTGCGCATGTCGTTCTCGAGCTGCTTGCGGTGTTCGAGTTCCAGTCGCAACTCTTCCGAAAAGAAGGAGAAGGCGCCGCCGCCGAGCTTCTTGGCGGAGTAAAGCGCCAGGTCGGCATGGACGATCAGGTCCTTGGCATTTTCCGCGTCGACCGGATAGACGGCGATGCCGGCACTGGCGCCGGGCAGGATTGTCGCGCCGTGGAAGCTGATCGGCTCGTTGATCCGTTCCATGATGCGCCGTGCCACCATGTTGATGTCTTCGGTCGTGCCGGCACCCTGAAGGATCATCACGAATTCGTCGCCGCCTAGCCGAACGCAGAGGTCGGAAGCCCGGCAGGTCTCGCGCATGCGCTGCGCCGTTGCGACGAGGACATAGTCGCCGGCCGAATGGCCCAGCGTATCGTTGATCTGCTTGAAGCGGTCGAGGTCGATCTGGATTACCGCCATGCGCTCGTGGCGGCGCCGCGCCCCCTTGATCAACGTATCGAAGTGATCGGTCAGGAAGGTTCGGTTGTGCAGCCCTGTCAGCCCGTCATGCACGGCGATGAACGCCATCGAGTTGCGGGCATCGACGAGTTCGTGCGTCTTGCGCCGGATGACTTCCGACATTGGCCTGAAGATGAACAAAGCGACCAGAATGATGACGGTGATGGTGGCGAAGAACAGGTTGCCGTGCATGTCGAGCGTGCTGGCAAGGCGGCTGTTTGCGGACGCGTCGATGCGCTTTCCGAGCGCCGTGAAACCCTCAAGCGTCGCCTTGGCGACGGTCTCGTCGATCTGCGCGCGTTCCTTGCCGGCCAGGTAGTTGGCGCTGGACCCGTTGATGTTCAGTTCGGACTCGATGGCCGCTATCAGGCGCCAGCCATTGGCGGCAAGCCCGGTGCAGAAGTAATCGAGATGGTAGGGTTTCGCGAAGAATACGCTTTCGAGCGAATCCGGATCGAAGCGCGCATCAGACAGAGGATTGACGCCGGTGCGCTCGAGAAGCAGGTCGTAGTTCTTTTCGAATTCGGTATTGGCTTGCCTCAGCGAAGCAACCAGACCGGCCTGATCCTTGCGCTCGGCGGCACTTGCCGCATTGGCCAGGAACACGACGCGCTGCGACAGCGCCTTCTGGGTGCTGGCAAGGGTAAGCAGATCCTTGTCGCGCTGCTGGGCGGCCATCATTTGCTGCAGAAGCACGAACGAAGCCATCGCCATGGCGGCGATGATGAGCAGCGCGATCCAGTAGGCACTCTTGATCAGGAAGATCAGTTTTGCCGAGCTGGAGTTTACCGGCTGCTGCTGTTGTTGCATTTCCTGCGGCCTTCTGGCGCGATTCACTGTTTTGGAATATGCACCATGCCCACAAGGCGTTAACGGCTTGCCAGCGGGCCCCGGATTCGGTCGGTCGCCGTCACAATTCGGGGCCGATGGTTATTGAAGCGTTGTCGGAACCGGCTGCATTCGAATGACGGGAAGTGCTGCTGGTGCAACGGAAACGATTTCCCGTCATCGCTGTTTGGCCGTAAGCTCGAACACCAAAACGTAATCGGAATCCGGAAACTGCCATGAATATCGAATCCAAGGGCGCAAAGACGACGTCCGGCTCCTTTGTCTGGAACGATCCATTCCTGATCGAGGACCAGCTGAGTGAGGACGAGCGCATGATCCGCGACGCGGCTGCGAGCTTTGCCGCAGACAAGCTCGCTCCGCGCATCGAGGACGCCTACCTCAACGAAACCACCGATCCGGCGATCTTTCGTGAGATGGGCGAGGCGGGCCTGCTCGGCATCACCGTGCCGGAAGAATATGGCGGCCTCGGCGCGGGCTATGTGACCTACGGACTTGTGGCGCGCGAGGTCGAGCGCGTTGATTCCGGGTATCGTTCGATGATGAGCGTGCAGTCGTCGCTCGTCATGTACCCAATCTATGCCTACGGCTCGGAGGAGCAACGCAAGAAGTTCCTGCCGAAGCTGGCCTCGGGCGAGTGGATCGGCTGCTTTGGCCTTACCGAACCCGATGCCGGCTCGGATCCGGGCGGCATGAAGACGCGTGCCGAGAAGACTGCCGACGGCTACCGGCTGACGGGATCCAAGATGTGGATCTCGAACTCGCCTATCGCCGACGTCTTCGTCGTCTGGGCCAAGTCCGCGGCGCATGACAACCAGATCCGCGGCTTCGTGCTCGAAAAGGGCATGAAAGGCCTGTCCGCCCCGAAGATCGACGGAAAGCTGTCCCTGCGGGCGTCGATTACCGGCGAGGTCGTGATGGAAGGCGTCGAGGTCGGCGAGGATGCGCTGTTGCCAAACGTGTCGGGCCTGAAGGGGCCGTTCGGCTGCCTTAACCGCGCCCGCTACGGCATCTCCTGGGGCGCCATGGGTGCGGCCGAGGATTGCTGGCACCGCGCGCGCCAGTATGGGCTCGACCGCAAGCAGTTCGGCCGGCCGCTGGCCGCCACGCAGCTCTTCCAGAAGAAGCTCGCCGACATGCAGACGGAAATCGCGCTCGGCCTGCAGGGGTCGCTTCGCGTCGGCCGGTTGATGGACGAGCATAAATTCGCACCCGAGATGATCTCGCTGGTCAAGCGCAACAATTGCGGCAAGGCGCTCGACATCGCCCGCCAGGCCCGCGACATGCATGGCGGCAACGGCATCCAGGTCGGCTATCACGTGATGCGCCATGCGCAGAACCTCGAGACGGTGAACACCTACGAGGGTACGCACGATGTCCATGCCCTCATCCTTGGCCGCGCGCAGACGGGCCTGCAGGCATTCTTCTGAGGAAGTCGGGTAGGCGGGCCCGCATTCGCATGAGTTGACGCCGGCGTGGCAGCGCCGGCGTAGTGGCCTGGTCGGATGCTCGCGCATCTGTTTCCGACACCGATACACAACCTATCTCCAACGCCTCCGAACGGAAACCGCCTCCGGCTAGTCCTGAGCGTGCGGGGCTAGCTGCGCATTGAGCGCACGGAGATCGATGATGACCATCCATCGCATGCTGGAGAGTGGCGGAGAGCTCTTCTGGTTCAAGGGTGCACTGATCAACATCCGCGTTTCCTGGATCGCGGGAGAGGATCGCGTCAGCGTGGTGGAGCACTTCATGCCCTACGGCATGTCACCGCCACTGCACGTGCACCGCAACGAGGACGAGGTCTTCCACATCCTCGAAGGATCCATGCGTATCCAGGTCGACGGCGTCGAGTCCATTGCCCATGCCGGGCAGACGGTCATGGCCCCCAAGGGCGTTCCGCACAGCTTTCGCGTAGAATCGGCTGAAGGCGCACGTTGCCTGACGATCACGACAGGCGGCGACCTGGAGCGGATGATCCGCGAGATCGGCGAACCGGCAGACAGCACGCGGCTGGCGCAGCGATACGAGCCCGGCGAGGCGGTGTCGCCAGCCCTTGCCCGGTGCTGCGCCCGGAACGGCATCGACCTCGTCGGCGCGCCCCTGTCCTGACAGGCAAAGGGCGCAACCGGCGGCTCGTGCAGGCTGTTGCGCCCTGACAGGGTCGCATTTGTCATGGATTTTTGCCCCGTGCCGCGCGACAGTCGCGGCATTTGCAACCGGGGTTTGTATCCGATGTCGAACGCGTTCCTTTCCCACCTGACCTCAGAGCTCGAAGGCCTGAAGGCGGCCGGTCTCTACAAGTCGGAACGCGTGATCACCTCGCCGCAATCGGCCGAGATCGAGGTATCGAACCGCAAGCTGTTGAACTTCTGCGCCAACAACTACCTTGGCCTCGCCGACAATGACGAGTTGCGTGAGGCGGCGAAGTCTGCACTCGATCGCTACGGCTACGGCATGGCCTCGGTGCGCTTCATCTGCGGCACGCAGGAGGAGCACAAGCAGCTCGAGGCGAAGATTTCCGGCTTCCTCGGCTTGGAGGACACGATCCTCTACGGCTCCTGTTTCGACGCCAACGGCGGCCTGTTCGAGACTCTTCTGGGCGAAGAAGACGCCGTCATCTCGGATGCTCTCAATCATGCCTCGATCATCGACGGCGTCAGGCTTTCCAAGGCAAAGCGCTTTCGCTACGCCAACAACGACATGGCGGCTCTGGAGGAGGAGTTGATGAAGGCCGAGGGCAGCCGTTTCAAGTTGATCGCCACGGACGGTGTCTTCTCGATGGATGGCATCATCGCCAACCTGCGGGGCGTTTGCGACCTGGCCGAAAAATACGGCGCCATGGTCATGGTCGACGACAGTCACGCGGTTGGGTTCGTCGGCGAGCACGGGCGCGGTTCCGCCGAGCATTGCGGCGTCGAGGGCAGGGTCGACATCATCACGGGCACGCTCGGCAAGGCGCTTGGCGGTGCATCCGGCGGCTACACCAGCGGCAGGCGCGAGGTGGTCGACTGGCTGCGCCAGCGCTCGCGGCCATACCTCTTTTCCAACACGCTGATGCCGGCAATTGCCGGCGCGTCGCTGACCGTGTTCGACATGATCGAGCATGGTGGCGCGCTTCGAAAGCAGCTTTATGCGAATGCTGCGCGTTTTCGCAGTGAAATGACCAAGCTCGGTTTCACGCTTGCGGGCGCGGACCATCCCATCATCCCGGTCATGCTCGGTGACGCGTCGTTGGCGCAGGAGATGGCTCAAAAGATGCTCGAGCGCGGCATATATGTGATCGGCTTCTCCTTTCCGGTGGTGCCGAAGGGCCAGGCGCGGATCAGGACACAGATGTCGGCGGCACATTCGACTGAGGACATCGACCGTGCGGTGCAGGCATTTGCCGAAACCGGCCGCGAACTGGGTGTAGTTTCCTGACGGGCGCTTGAAGAAGCGATTCGGGATCAAGCGATTCAAAGGACGAGATAATGTCGAACATGATGCGTGCGCTGGTGAAGGCAAAGGCCGAGCCGGGCATCTGGATGGAGCAGGTCCCGGTGCCGGAGATCGGGCCGAACGACGTGCTCATCAAGGTCAAGAAGACCGCGATCTGCGGCACCGACGTTCACATCTACAACTGGGACCAGTGGGCCCAGAAGACGGTTCCGGTGCCGATGGTGACCGGTCACGAATTCGTCGGCACCGTTGCCGATTTCGGCGCGGCCGTCACCGAATACACGGTCGGCCAGCGCGTGTCGGGCGAAGGTCATATCGTCTGCGGCCATTGCCGCAACTGCCGCGCGGGCAGGGGGCACCTCTGCCGCAACACGCTTGGCGTCGGCGTCAACAGGCCGGGCGCCTTTGGCGAGTATCTGGTCCTGCCCCAGCATAATGTCGTGCCGATTCCCGACGACATTCCCGACGAGATCGCCGCGATCTTCGACCCACTGGGCAATGCGGTCCACACGGCCCTGTCCTTCGACCTGGTTGGCGAGGATGTGCTGGTGACCGGCGCCGGTCCGATCGGCATCATGGGCGCGCTGGTCGCGCAATGCGTCGGCGCACGCAAGGTGGTCATCACCGACATCAATCCGGTGCGCCTCGCGCTGGCCAAGAAGCTCGGCGTGCAGCATGTCGTCGATGCCTCGAAGGAAAAGCTCTCCGACGTCATGCAGGAGGAGGGCATGCGGGAGGGCTTCGACGTGGGGCTAGAAATGTCGGGTTCGGCGGCGGCCTTCCGCGACATGATCGACACCATGAACAACGGCGGCAAGATCGCCATTCTTGGCATCGCGCCGACCGGTTTCGAGATCGACTGGAACAAGGTCATCTTCAAGATGCTGCATCTCAAGGGCATCTACGGCCGCGAAATGTTCGAGACCTGGTACAAGATGATCGCGCTGGTGCAGGGGCCGCTCGATGTGTCGGGCCTGATCACCCATCGGATCGGCGTCGATGACTACATCGAGGGCTTCGAGGCGATGAAGAGCGGTAATTCCGGCAAGGTGGTCATGGACTGGTAGGTCGCAGCAGGCTGGCGATGCGCGGGAGAGCTCCTTGACCGACAGGCTCGTGATTCTTGGCTCCAAGGGTGGACCGGCGCTGCGTCCCGGGGGGCCTTGGCCCACCTCGACGCTGCTCGAACTTGGCTGCCGCCGCATCGTGGTCGATTGCGGTCTTGGTGTGACGCGCGGCCTGACCGATGCCGGGACAGACCTCAAGTCCCTCGACCTGGTCTTCATCACCCATCTCCATTCCGACCACGTCCTCGAACTGGGCCCTTTGCTGCACACGGCCTGGACAGCGGGGCTGAAGACGCCGGTTCGGGTTTACGGCCCGCGCGGCCTGAATCGATACTGGCAGAAGTTCGCGCAATCGCTGGAATTCGATATCGAAATCCGGATCGCCGACGAAGGGCGCCCCGACCTTCGCGACCTCGTCACGGTGCAGGAATTCGCGGAAGGAGACGTGCTCGATGAGGACGGGCTCTCCGTCTCCGCCCTGTGCGTCGACCATCCGCCGCTCATCGAATGCTATGCGCTGCGCTTTGCGCAGGGCGACCGAAGCATCGTGCTGTCGTCCGACACGGCTTACTTTCCGCCGCTCGCCGGGTTTGCGCGCGGCACCGATATCCTCGTGCACGAGGCGATGCTCGAAGAGGGTGTCGAACGACTGGTCGCACGCACCGGCAACGGCGCACGACTGCGCGAGCATCTGCTGGCCAGCCACACCTTCGCAACAGATGCCGGAAGGATAGCGGCGGAGGCCGGCGTCGGGCGGCTGGTGCTCAATCACCTGATCCCGGCCGACGATCCGACGATCGGCGAGGAGGATTGGGTCAGGGCAGTGCGGAAAAGCTGGTCTGGTGCCTTGACGATCGGCCGCGATGGCCTTGTTGTGCTCCTAGCCGACAGCAAGCCGGCGTAATGGGAGGACTGCATGAAGCTGGCGACATTGAAGAACGGTACGCGCGACGGAAAACTGGTCGTCGTGTCCCGCGACCTGACGCGGTTTACCGATGCTTCGTTCCTGGCGCCGACGCTTCAGGCAGCGCTCGACGACTGGCGGCGCATTGCGCCTCATCTCGCCTCTATGGCTGAGTCGCTGGAGACGGGGGCGGTCCCATCGGACCGCTTTCATGAACACGACGCCCATTCCCCGCTGCCGCGCGCCTATCAATGGGCCGACTGCTCCGCCTACCTCAATCACGTGGCGCTGGTGCGCAAGTCGCGTGGTCACGAAATGCCACCGAGCTTCGAGACCGACCCGCTGATCTACCAGGGAGGGTCGGATGCGTTCCTGGGACCGCGCGATCCTGTCCTGGCCGAAAGCGAGGATTTCGGCATCGACCTTGAAGGCGAGATCGCGGTGATCGTCGACGACGTGCCGATGGGCGCCTCCGCTGCCGAGTCACTTGATGCGATCAGGCTCGTGATGCTGGTCAACGATGTTTCCCTGCGGGCGCTGGCTCCGGCCGAACTCGCCAAGGGCTTCGGCTTCTTCCAGTCCAAGCCTTCATCGGCCTGTTCGCCGGTCGCCGTGACGCCAGATGAACTCGGCGACGCCTGGCAGGACGGAAAGCTGCATCTGCCGCTCAGCGTCGATCTCAATGGCAAGCCGCTTGGCCGGGCCAATGCCGGGGTCGACATGACGTTCGATTTCGGCCAGCTGGTCGCCCATGCCGCCAAGACGCGCCGGCTCGGCGCCGGCACGATCGTCGGATCGGGCACCGTGTCGAACAGCCTCGATGGCGGACCGGGCAAGTCGGTCGCGGCCGGGGGCGTTGGCTATTCCTGCCTTGCGGAGTTGCGAACCGTGGAAAGCCTCGAAGACGGAAGCGCAAGGACGCCGTTCATGCATTTCGGCGACACGGTGCGCATCGAAATGAAGGACAAGGCGGGTCATTCGATCTTCGGCGCGATAGAACAGACCGTCGAACGCTATCAGCGCTGAGGGCCGGGCATGGGGGCGGGCTTCTTCATCTTCAGCGGGGTCTGGGCGCTCGCCATGTTGGCGGTATTCATCAAGGCCATCCGGCTCTCCTACCGCATCGAAGCGCGCTCGGAGGGCCTGCGCAACACCCTCGGTGTGCCCCAGAAAGCGATGATGATCCATACCGCCTTCAACTGGAAAGTGGCCCGCGATCCCGAGACGCAGGCGCTGAGACGGCGCATGCTTTTCCTGCTGGCGCTGAACCTCGCCGGCTTCGTCCTTCTGTGGGGCGCATTATGGATGACTGGCAGCGTCGCGGACCTGCCGAATGGAGCTGCGTGATCGGAGCCATCGGTTGACGCGCATCCAATGCTGAACGGGCGTGGGCGCCAGTCCTGGCGCTTGCCGCCTGTCTCACGCGGAAATGGTGGCCATGTGGTCCCCGGGAGTGGAAGCAACCCGACGCAGCCTTGCGCTCTCTGTTGCGTCTCGATTCCCGTCTGCGCCGGTCAGTTCTTGACTGTCGGCTTTATCTCGATGCGGTCCATGCCGGCCGCTATCGCGGCAGGCTCCTTGGCGAATGTGAAGAGCTCAATCTCCTCGGAGACGCCCGGCAACCTCTGATTTCCGATGCTGACCCATTTGCCGGGGTCGAGCGCAACGATATCCCTGGTGACAAGGGCATCGATCCCGGTCGCCTTGGTCATGGCCTCGATCCTCGACACTTCGTTCACGGTCGGACCGATCACCGAGAACGTCAGGCGCTGTGAGACACCGATATTGCCGAACATCACCGTGCCGGTGTTCAGGCCGATGCCGAAGCGGATCGGAAACAGGCCCTGCTCGGCGCGCTCGGCGTTAAGCGCGTCGCGCGCTTTGATCACGTTCTGCAACGCGGTCGTTGCTGCCTTCACCGCAGCCTTTTGCTCGGTGGCATCCTGGTAGGGGAAGATGGCAAGAACCGCGTCGCCGATGAAGTCGAGGACCTCGCCGCCCGCATCTATGATCGGTGTCGCCGTGCAATCGAAGTAGGTGTTCAGCAGCTGAATATAGTCTGCGCCCGGCATCGTATCGGCCAGGGCGGTCGAGGCGCGCATGTCGTTGTACCAGACGACCGCCTTCGTCTCGCGCCCGTCGCCGCGCCGGATCGAACCCGCAAGGACACGGCTGCCGGCTTCACGGCCGAGATAGGTTTCCGAGATGTTGCGCGCGATGCGCGACTGTATGACGGTCTTGCAGGCGACGGCAAAGCGGCGCTGGATCTTCTGCAGCGCTTCCAGTTCTTCATTGTTGAAGCCGCCGGCTCGATCGGCCGAGAATGTCGAGATGATGCCCATCTGACCCTTGATGCCGGTCTCGTTCCTGACCGACAGCGGCGTGATGACGACGAAGTAGTCGGTCATCCCCTGCGCGGCGACCTCTTCCAGCACGGGAAAGTCGAGCAGCTTGCTCGGTCCATCGAGATTTCGCCGCAACACCAGGACGTCATTCTCGAACATGTAGCGCATCGGGCTGAGCAGCCACGCATCGGACTGGCTCTCCTGGTGCATGAACTGTTCGAACTCGGTGTCGCTGCCACGCCGCCACAGGATGGTCTCGGCCTGAAACAGGGGATGCAGAGTCGGCCAGGTCAGGCGCGCCCTGCCGAGTGGAATGCCTATCGCGTGGATGCGGTTGCACAGGCCTTCGAACATCTTGACGATGTCGGGCTCCGAGAGCGCCTGGTCGACCAGCCACTCGTTAATTCCGGTAACCAGTGTCCTGTCTGTCATAGGGAAACTTTCGTCGCGTTGCGGCCTGGCCGCCAGTCGACATCATTTGGAGTGGCGTGATCGCTTTTTTAAGTGCAGATTTGAATTTTGCGTCAACATTTCTCCTTTCTTGGCGGAGACGCTGTCCGGCAACCTACTGCGGGAGGCGGGCTTGCCGCAAACGCCGACCGGAAGGGGACCAAGCCAAGTGCAAGCCGAAACGGCGCTATTCACCCGGGACCTGCCGGTGCAGAGCGAGTTCCGCACCGTGCTTGACGAGGCCGCCTATCAGCCTGCGCCCGCGGATTGGCTGATCGGCGTCACCGATGTCGTCGGCTCGCGCAAGGCGATCGCCGACGGACGGTACAAGGCCGTGAACATGGCGGGTGTGGCCATGATCAGCGGGCTGATGAACGCGCTCGGCACGCAGGACATTCCCTTCATCTTCGGCGGTGACGGAGCCGCCATCATTTGCGCCCCTGCGGACCGCGAAGTCGTTGCGCGGACCATGGCTGACACGGTCGCCTGGGTCGGCGACGACCTCGGGCTGACTTTGAGGGCCGCCCTGGTGCCGGTTTCCGCCGTCCGCGCCGAAGGCTTTGACGTGCTGGTGCAAGCCACCCGGGTGTCCGAGGCAGTGAACAACTACGCCTTCAGGGGCGGCGGCGTGTCACGCGCCGAGGCGCTGATGAAGGAGGGCAAGTTCGCCGTCGAACCGTCAGCCGCCGGTAGCAAGCCAGACCTGACCGGCCTGTCCTGCCGTTGGTCGCCGATAAAGCCCGAGGGTGAAAGCATCGTCTCGATCATCATCGAGGCGGGTGAGAGGGCGGGCACGCAGTTTCCGACAATTGCGGCGCGGCTGCTCGAACTTGCAGGCATGGCGTTGCACGATACCGGTTCGCCGATGCCGCGTGAGGGCCCGCCCGTGAGCTGGCCGCCAGAGGGCCTCGAACTTGAAGCCCGGGCCATGCCAGACGACCGGTCGCTGGCACGTCGCAAGATGTCACTTTACCTGGGGACACT
Organism: Alphaproteobacteria bacterium; assembly: GCA_018823835.1. Taxonomy (GTDB): domain Bacteria; phylum Pseudomonadota; class Alphaproteobacteria; order Rhizobiales; family Rhizobiaceae; genus CAMYMG01. Next base: position 238,925 of record JAHJHT010000008.1, read on the forward strand.
TTTTGCGTGGTTCGTATTTCGCACAGGCCTGTCAGTTGCCGGGTTCAATCCGAAACGATACAAGGAATTTACATCGCTCAACACGGACTATAGAAAATTTCAGGACGGTTTGCGCATTACAGTGTCGTTGGGGGACGCCAGGCTGAAGGAGCTGACCAAATTTCTCGAGGCCGAGCGCGCGGCGAAGAATCTTCGCTACGGAATCTGCGTTCAAGATAGTGCCATCCTCACCTGCTATGTGCCTTCGGTGAACTCGGATTCGCACTTTCATTTCCTCGACGGGGCAGGGGGTGGCTATGCCCAGGCGGCGGAGAACATGAAGGCCTGATCGGGTGCCCTGCATTCGAGACGACGGAGACGAAGGGGGGCCGCCGGCTTGGCGGCTAACGAGAACAGGTCAGCTTTAGTTGACTGGCGTTGGGGATTGGGGAACGGCGAGTTGCAAGAGGGTGAGGTTCTTCGCGTAAGCGATCTCAAGGTAGCGTTTGACGTAAACGGCTCGCCTGTGGAGGTGGTGAAGGGCATCAGCTTCCGGGTGTGTTCCGGAGCCGTAACCGCCGTCGTCGGTGAATCCGGATCGGGGAAGTCCGTCACCGCCCAGGCCATCATGCGCATCCTTCCCCGCAATGGCAGCATTACCAGCGGATCCATCGAGTTCCGCCCGGCCTCCGGCGAGATCGTCGACGTCGTCAGCCATCTGCCCAACAGTCCGGCCATGCGCGCATTGCGCGGTTCGGCCGTTTCGATGATCTTCCAGGAGCCGATGTCCTCGCTCTCGCCGGTCCATTCGGTTGGCAACCAGGTCGAGGAAAGCCTGCGCATCCATGAGCGCGGCGCCGGCATGTCACGCAAGCAATTGCGCGAGGCAACCGAGGAGACGCTCGGGCTGGTCGGCTTCCCTGATCCGCACCGTGCCTATGACATGTATCCTTTCGAAATGTCGGGCGGGCTGCGCCAGCGCGCCATGATCGCCATGGCACTGATCTGCCGCCCTGCGCTGCTCATCGCCGATGAGCCGACAACCGCGCTCGACGTCACGGTCCAGGCGCAAATCATCAAGCTTCTCAAGGAGTTGCAGGACAAGCTTGGCATGGCGGTCCTGCTGATCACCCATGATCTCGGCGTCGTGGCCAACATGGCCGACGAGGTGGTGGTCGTGTACGACGGCAGGGTTGTCGAGGCCGGTCCGGTCGACGACATCTTTCGCGATCCCCAGCACGACTACTTGAAGGCCCTGCTCAATGCAGCGCCGCATTTCGATATGGCGCCTGACCACCGGCTCACCGCACTGCGCGGCGGCAAGCGGACCGTGGTGGAAATGACCAAGGGCGAGGCCAAGCGCAGCCAGCCCGACGACCGGCCGCTCCTGACGGTCTCCGGGCTGAGCAAGGTCTACCACCTTCGCCGCGCTTCGATCTTCGGCGGCGAATCCAAGGTCATTCGCGCCGTCGACAACGTGCACTTCACGATCCGCCGCGGCGAATGCCTCGGGCTTGTCGGAGAAAGCGGCAGCGGCAAGACGACAGTCAGCAAAATCCTGACCAGGGCGATCACGCCCAACTCCGGCACGATCATTTTCGACGACGGTGTGGAGCAGATCGACGTGCTGGGGCTCAACGAGCGCGAATTGAAGGCGTTCCGACCGCGCCTGCAGATGGTCTTCCAGGACCCCGTCAGCTCGCTCTCGCCGCGCATGACCATCGGCGACATCCTGCGCGAACCCATGCAGATACACGGGCAGGGTGGCCGCGCCGAGCAGATTGCACGGGCCAAGGACCTGCTGAGTTCGGTGGAACTCGGGGTCAACGCCCTGAACCGCTACCCGCACAGCTTCTCCGGCGGCCAGCGCCAGCGCGTCGGTATCGCTCGCGCCCTTGCAATGCATCCGGACCTGCTGATCCTCGATGAGCCGGTCTCGGCCCTCGATGTCTCGGTCCAGGCGCAGGTACTGAACCTGCTCAAGGACCTGCAAGCCGAAATGGGGCTCACCTATCTGTTCATCGCGCACAACCTGGCTGTTGTGAAATACATGGCCGAACGCGTCGCCGTCATGGCGGCGGGCCGCATCGTCGAGATCGGGCCTTGCCAGTCGATCTTCGATGCCCCGGCGCATCCGTACACGAGAGCCTTGCTGAAGGCCGTGCCATTTGCCGATATTGACCGTCCGCTAGTGCTCGACGAACTGGTCCTCAAGGGATCCTCCGATCCCCGCAACTGGCCCGAAGCATTCCGCGGCGACATGAGCGATCTCGCTGCCATCGAACTCGGTGATGGCCATCAGGTTCTGGCACGCCAGACTGCAGACGTTAGGGAGTTCCACGCATGAGATACTTTGCTGCTCTCACCATCCTCTTTATGTCATTCGCGACCATGGCCTCTGCGAGCGAGGCGCCGCTGCTCGCCGACCTCGTTTCCTCCGGGAAACTGCCGCCCGTGGCGGAAAGGCTGCCGGAAGTGCCGCGGGTCATGCAGATCGATGAATCGACCCAGCGAACGCCCGGAAAGCAGGGCGGCACCATCCGCATGCTGATGGCGGATCCGAAGGACATCCGCATGGTCACGGTGTACGGCTATGCGCGTCTCGTGGGCTACAACAGCTCGCTGGAACTGCAGCCTGACATTCTCCTGAGCTATGAAAACGACCGCTATCGCGTGTTCACGCTGCATTTGCGGCCGGGCCACAAATGGTCGGATGGTTCGCCCTTCACCGCAGAGGATTTCCGCTTCCAGTGGGAAGACATTCTTACCGACCCCGACATGGACCGCGGTGGGCTCGACGCCGTGTTCCTGGCCGGTGGCAAGCCACCGAAATTCGAGGTCATCGACCCGCTGACAGTGCGGTACACCTGGGAGACCCCGAACCCGCTGTTTCTGCCGGCACTTGCCGGGACGCGGCCACTCGATATCTATTCCGCCTCCGCCTACCTGAAGCAGTTCCACGCCAAATATGCCGATCCCGACAAGCTGGCAGCCGAAGTTGCCAAGGAAAAGGTCAAGGACTGGCAGTCTTTGCAGATCCGCATGGCGCGCAGCTACCGTCCCGAAAACCCGGACCTGCCTACTCTGCAGCCCTGGGTCAACCTCACGGCTCCCCCATCCAACCGCTTCGTCTTCCAGAGAAACCCGTATTACCATCGGGTCGATCAGAACGGCGTTCAGTTGCCTTACGTGGATGAGTTGGTGATGAACATCGCCGAGAGCTCGATCATCCCGGCAAAGACTGGCTCAGGCGAGTCAGACCTGCAGGAGCGCTATCTTAGTTTCACCGATTACACCTTCCTCAAGGAGGGCGAGGACCGCAACAACTACAAGGTCCGGCTGTGGACGGTCGGCCGCGGCTCGGCTGTGGCGCTGTTTCCCAATCTGAACACCACCGACGCAACCTGGAAGGAAGTGTTCAGGGATCCAAGGTTCAGGCGCGCCATTTCTCTTGGCATCGACCGCAGCCAGATCAACCAGGTCCTGTTTTCCGGCCTGGCCAAGGAAAGCGCGAGCACCGTTCTTCCGGGTAGCCCGCTCTATCGCGACGAACTGGGCGCGGCCTATTCGCAATACGACCCGGACGCCGCCAACGCGCTGCTCGACGAAATCGGCCTGAAGCGGTCACCGAACGGCACCCGCCTGCTGCCGGATGGCCGGCCAATGGACCTGATCGTCGAGAGCACCGGTGAAAGCTCGATGGAAGCCGACGTTCTCGAGCTCGTGACGTCCGACTGGAAGGATCTTGGCATCAAGGTGTTCACCCGCACCAGCCAGCGCGACATCTTCCGCAGCCGCGTAGCAGCGGGATCGACCCTGATGTCCGTTTGGGCAGGTGTCGACAACGGCGCTCCGACGGCGGATTTCAGCCCGCAGGAATTCGTGCCCACCGATCCCTACCAGCTGCAGTGGCCGATGTGGGGCACCTATGTCAGCACTCATGGAACTGCAGGCGAAAAGATCGACTATCCGCCCGCCGAGAAGCTGGTTGACCTCTATCAAGACTGGCTGCTCGCGGAAACAGACGCGGACAAGCGCAAGATCTGGGGCGAGATCCTCGACATCAATGCGCAGGAGGTCTTCTCGATCGGCATTGTGACGGCAACGCTGGTTCCGGTTGTCATATCCAACAACCTGATGAACGTGCCTGTCGAAGGCATTTCGAGCTTCGACCCCTACGGCTATTTCGGCGTGTACGAGATGGATTCGTTCTGGATGAAAAATGCGGCCGGGGGCAACTAGATCATGATCGCCTTGCAGACCGCGTCTTCACCCGTTCCCGTGGCCATGCCCCCGGCGGCATGCCCCCGCGAAGCCGCGGTCTAGCATCATGATCTACTACATCCTGCGCCGCGTCTTCTTGATGATCCCGACGCTGATCATCACCAGCGCCCTGGTCTTCGCCATCATCGAGGCGCCTCCCGGAGACTATCTGGAGAGCTACATCGCCGAGTTGCAGGCACAAGGCGAGGCCGTTGATACGGCCAGGATCGAGTATCTGCGTCACGAATACGGCTTCGACAAATCGCCGGTCGAGCGCTACTTCACCTGGGTTTCCGGCATGCTGGTCGGCGACTTCGGTTATTCCTTCGCCTATGAGTTGCCCGTTACCGCGGTCGTCGGGGATCGATTGTTCCTGACGGTCCTGGTGTCGATGGCGACAATCATCTTCACATGGCTGATCGCCTTCCCGATCGGCATCTACTCGGCGACGCGACAATACAGTTGGGGCGACTACGGGTTCACCTTCCTTGGTCTGCTCGGCCTTGCGACGCCGAATTTTCTTCTCGCGCTGGTGTTGATGTACCTCGCCAACGTCTGGTTCGGCACGTCGATCGGCGGGCTCATGGACCCACGTTTTGTCGGCCAGCCGATGAGCTGGGACAAGTTCGTGTCGGTTCTCGACCATCTCTGGGTGCCCGTCGTCGTCATCGGCACCTCGGGAACTGCCGGCATGATCCGGCGCATCCGCGCCAATCTCCTTGATGAACTCCAGAAGCAATATGTGACGACCGCGCGGGCCAAGGGACTTCATCCTTTCCGGGCACTCGTCAAATACCCGCTCCGCATGTCGCTGAACTTCTTCATATCCGACATCGGTTCGGTGCTGCCCGCTGTCATCTCGGGCGCAGAGGTCGTGGCAATCGTGCTGTCTCTGGAGACCACGGGACCGCTGCTGATATCCGCGCTGCAAAGTCAGGACATGTACCTTGCCGGTTCCTTCCTGATGTTCCTGTCGCTGCTCACCGTCGTGGGCGTGCTGATTTCCGATATTGCGCTTGCCTACCTTGATCCGCGCATCCGGCTGGGCGGAGGGGTGCGCAAATGACTTTGCCGCAGAATGCCACCAGCCTGCCGCACACGGTGACCGACGCTCCCTTCGATCCGGAAGCGATCTACCACTACACCGACGCTCAGAAGGCGTTGTTCGAGGCATCGCAGTTGAGGCTGATGTGGTGGAAGTTCCGCCGGCACAAGCCGGCGCTTGTCTCCGCCATCTTCCTTGGCCTGCTCTACATGTCGATCCTGGTTTCGGAGGTGCTGGCGCCCTACAATCTGCACAGCAGGCATTCCGACAGCATATACGCGCCGCCGCAGTCGCTTCACCTGTTCCACAATGGTGAACTTCGCGCGCCGTTCGTCTATGGCTACGACTTCAAGCTGAACATGGAGAACCTGAAGCGGGAATACGTCCCGAATACAGAGAAAATCCAGACGATCCGCTGGTTCTGCAGCGGTGACGACTATGATTTCTGGGGCGTCATCCCGGCGACTTTCCACATCGCGTGTCCGGCCGAAGGGGGCTCTCTCTTCCTGCTGGGCACCGACCGGCTTGGCCGTGACGTGCTGAGCCGCATCATCTATGGCGCGCGCATATCGCTGACCATCGGCCTGCTGGGCGTCGGCGTCAGCCTCGTGCTCGGCATCGTGATCGGTGGCATGGCAGGCTATTACGGAGGCCTTTTCGACGTCATCAGCCAGCGCCTGATCGAGGTGATCCAGTCGATACCCTCGATCCCGCTTTGGCTGGCACTGGCGGCGATCCTGCCCATCACTTGGTCTCCGATCTTTGTCTATTTCGGTATCACCGTCATTCTGGGGCTGCTCGACTGGACAGGACTGGCCCGGACCGTCCGGTCCAAGCTTCTGGCTCTGCGGGAGGAAGATTATGTGTCCGCGGCTCAGGTCATGGGCGCGAGCAGCTTTCGGATCGTCTCGCGTCACCTGATCCCCGGTTTCGCCTCGCATCTGATCGCAACCGCGACCATCGCCATTCCGACGATGATCCTTGGCGAGACGACGCTGAGCTTCCTCGGGCTCGGCCTGCGCGCGCCAATCACCAGCTGGGGCGTCCTGCTGACGGAGGCGCAGAACATCAACGCCGTAGCGCTCTATCCGTGGCTGCTGTGGCCGGTCCTTCCCGTCATCCTCGTGGTGCTGGCGTACAACTTCCTTGGCGACGGGCTGAGGGACGCCGCGGACCCCTACAAGTAGAGATGAGGGGGAAGCCGCATACGGCCTTTAGGGCGCGCCAGGTTCGATGGGGCGGCAGCAAGAATCCGAACTCTGACCTGGATGGACTCTTATGAGCGACAGAATGGAGCGGAACCTCTTCAAGTACATCTGGAGCCACTCCAAGCGCCAGCAGGTCTGGATTCTGTGCATCGTTGCCCTGTCAATGCCGACCTACTTCCTGGCATTCGACATTCCCAAGCTGATCGTCAACGGCCCGATACAGGGCAAGGGATTCGAGACACCGGACGCCACCCAGAGCGTGCTTCCCATCTCCATCGGAAATCCCTTCGGCGACGGTTCGCTGACCCTCTTCGAAGGATTTGAGCTTGATCGCATGAATGCGCTGATCGCGCTCAGCATGGCCTTTCTCGGCTATGTCGTCGTCAACGGCATGTTCAAGCTCTACATCAATACCTACAAGGGCCGGCTCGGGGAGCGGATGCTGCGGCGCCTGCGATACCAGCTGGTCGACCGCGTGCTGAGGTTCCCGTTCCCGCAGTACCGCAGGGTCCGTAGCTCCGAGATCGCAACGATGATCAAGGACGAGGTCGATCCGCTTGGCGGCTTCATCGGCGAGGCCTTCGCCACGCCGGCATTCCTGGTCGGCCAGGCGCTGTCCGCCCTGATCTTCATCATGCTGCAGAGCTGGGTGCTCGGCATGGTCACGCTGGGCATCCTTGTGCTGCAGACGGGACTGATCCCCAAGCTGCGCGTCCGGCTGCGCCAGCTTGCGCTGCAGCGGCAACTGACCGCCCGCGACCTGTCCGGCCGGGTCAGCGAGATCGTCGACGGCGCAACCGACATCAGGCTCAACGACGGCACCAATTTCGAGCGCTCCGACATTGCCGACAGGTTGGCCCGCATCTTCTTCATCCGCTTCGACTTCTACCAGTGGAAGTTCATGGTGAAGTTCATCAACAATTTCCTGGCCCAGTTCACGCCCTTCGTCTTCTATCTCGGCGGCGGCATCCTTGCGATCCGGGGCAGCTTGGACATTGGCCAGCTGGTTGCGGTCATCGCGGCCTACAAGGACCTTCCGGGGCCGGTCAAGGAACTGATCGATTGGGACTACCAGCGCCTCGACGTGCAGGTGAAATACCTGCAGGTCGTCAACGCCTTCGACGTGACCCCGCTGGCACCGGCAATCTCGCAGGAAGTGAAGTCCGAGAATGTAAAGAGCCTCGTCGGGCCGATCGCTTTCCATCAGGTTTCGGCCACCGACGAATCCGGCAAGTCGCTCATCACCGGGCTCGATCTCAGCATCGGCCTCCACGAGGAGGTGGCTGCCCTGGGCGCGACGGGCGACGGCGCAGAGGTCGTGGGCGAGCTGATCGCGCGCCTCATCAGTCCCTCCGCAGGCACCATAAACATCGGCGCGACAGCACTCGCTGCCATCCCCGAATGGCATACCGGCCGTCGCATCGGCTATGTCGGCGCAGAGCCCTTCTTCGCTCACGGAACGGCGCGCGATGCGCTGCTGAGCGGACTTCGGCATGCTCCATTCCGGCCCGCGCCCGAGGGCAAGGGAATGACACCGCTTATCGTGCGGGAGGCCAAGGCCTCGGGCAATCCCGTGCTGGATCGGCATGCCAGCTGGATAGACTACGCCGCCGCCGGGGCCACGAATGATCAGGACCTTGCCGATCGCATCACATGGGTGCTGCGGATCGTCAGCCTCGAAGAGGATTTTTACGCCTTCGGCCTGCGCACAAAGCTGGCCGACGATACAGAAGGCGAGAGCGAGGAGATGTTCCTCAATGCGCGCAGGATTTTCCTTGAGCGCCTGACCAAGGATGACAACGCGGCCGACGTCGAGCCGTTCGACGTCACGCGCTTCAACTCGCAGATGACGATCTTCCAGAACCTTGTATTCGGCGCCGTCGCTTCGACGGAACTTCTGCCGAACGAGATCCCCTCGGACTCGCCACTCTGGAAGACGCTTGAAGCCGGCGGTCTCGACAGCAAGCTTTATGCGCTCGGGCGGGAAGCCTCGGCGGTTATCGTCGATCTGTTCGGCGAGGTCTCCGACAACATGAAGATCCTCGAACGACTCGACCTGATCGACCCGACAAAACTGACGGAATACAGCGCGGCACTGGGCAAGACCGATGGCGTCGACTTCGCTGCCGTCGCCAACGCAGACAGGCAGAGGTTCATCCGTGTGGCACTAAGCTACAGCGAGCCCCGCCACCGCCTCGACCTTCTCGACGACGACCTTCGCCAGGCAGTGGTCGACTCGCGCATAACATTCCGCGAGAATCTGCCCCCGGAGCTGGCTTCGGAGTTCTCCTTTCACGATGCCGACCAGATCAATCCATTTGCCTCTCTCCAGGACAACATCCTGTTTGGCCGGATCGTCGATGGCCGTGCCGGGGCTGTCGACCGGATCAGTGCGCTGCTGCGTGAAATCCTGGAGGAACTCGACCTCTCCTATGCCGTTCTGGAGCGTGGTTTGAAGTATGAGATCGGCTCGGGCGGGCGGCGCCTTTCCCTGTCGCAGCGTCAACAGCTCGGCCTCGCTCGCGTATTGCTAAGAAGGCCGGAATTCCTCATCGTAAACCGTGGCTTGAACGCGCTGGACAACCGAACGGTGGAAAAGGTGGTCCAAAGCATCCTGGAAATCGCCCATTCAGAGTCGGAAAAATTTGGCGTACTTTGGATAACATCGACGGAAACTCAGGCATCCATGTTCGACAGGGTGCTGAAATTCTCGCGCGGCGAGTTGGTTTCTGATGAGGCCGTGAAATGAACGGTTTGGATAGTCTTGTCGTGTCAGTCTGCGATCGTATGGCTGCAGCCTGTGGCAGCCCGGGGCCTGTCTGTGGCTTTTGCGGGAGATTTCCATGAGCCTTGAAGAAGACGCATTGCTCCTGGCGAAGGTTGAACTCTTCGCCAATGTCGCACCGCGGCGCCTCAAGCTTCTGGCGCTCGCCTCGAGCCGCGTGCTCTTCGCGCCAGGGCAGGACCTCTGCGTCGAGGGCGACGAGGGCTACGAGGCCTTCATCCTCATCTCTGGCGAAGCGGACGTGAAGATCAAGACGCCGTCCGGCGTGGCGACCGTTGCCCGCCTGAAGCGCAACGACATCGTCGGAGAAATGGCAATCCTGCGAGACATGCCACGCAACGCCACGGTTACCGCGGCGTCGGACGTGACGACCTTGCGTATCGGCAAGCAGGACTTCCTCAATCTGATGAAGGAATTCCCCGAGGTAACGGTTGAAGTGATGCGTTCGTTGGCAGAGAGACTGGCCCGCACGACCAGCGAACTGGCAAATGCCCGCGCCGCGAAAGCGTAAACTGAATGTCCAAACCTGCAGCGATCGACGTCCAGGTATGGGGCGCTCGCGGAACCTTCCCGATGGTTGGCGAGGAAGCCCTGGAATATGGCGGACACACCTCCTGCGTCGAGGTACGGGTAGCCGGCCGGGTCATGATCTTCGACGCCGGGAGCGGCATCATACCGCTCGGCAAGTCGCTGCTGGAGGAAGGCGTTTCGGACATCGATCTGTTCTTCACCCACGTCCACTACGATCACATCATCGGCCTGCCATATTTTCTGCCGGCATTCTGGAACAAGGCCAGGCTGCGCATCTGGGCTGGCCACATGCAGGACGGTTCGACGCCGGAGCAACTGGTCGACGGCATCTTCAGGCCGCCCTATTTCCCGATTACCAAGGATTACATGCGTGCCGAGGTGGAATATTGCCAGTTCAAGCCCGGCGACGTCCTTGAGCCGTTCGACGGGGTGCGGATCGTTACTGGCAAGCTGAACCACCCCAATGGCGCGGTCGGCTACCGTGTCGAAGCCGACGGTGCCGTCTTCGCCTATCTGACCGACTTCGAACACGACGGTGCGGACGGCGATGCAGAGGTACTGCGCTTGGCGCGCGATGCGGACCTGGCGCTGCTCGACGCCACCTACACGCCGGAAGAATACCCACGCTATGTCAATTTCGGCCATTCGACCTGGGACCACTGCGGCGCCCTGTGCGCTGAGGCCGGCGTCAAGAAGTGGGGCTTGTTCCATCACATGCACATGCGCAACGACATAGATCAGGCCGAGATCGAGAAGGCGGCGCGTACCGCCTATCCCAATTCCTTCGTGGCGCGACAGGATCAGCGTTTTGAACTGCAGGGCCGGAGTGGAAAGTGACGGGCCTTCCCGTTCGCTACCGCCGGCTGCTGATCCCGATCCTGGGACCTCGGGTAACCGGGAAACTGCCCCAGCAGATTACCGCGGCAATTGAGGAACAGGAGAACCGAGGCGAAATACTCGTCAAGCTGTTCCAGATCCTGATCGTCTCGATCTGGGGCGTTCTCTACGCTGTTTCGCCAAAGAACGAGACAAGCGGCATGGCGATCGCGCCTTATGCGATCGGCACATACCTATTCGCCAACGGACTTGGGCTTGTCTGGTGCCTGCGCCGCCGTATCCCTGACTGGGCCGTCTATGTCTCGATCTTCTTCGACATGCTGCTCCTCTACGCCGTGATCTGGAGCTTCCACATCCAGTACATGCAGCCGCCCGCGTTCTACCTCAAGGCGCCGACGATCATGTATGTCTTCGTCTTCATCGCGCTGCGTTCGCTGCGCTTCCAGCCGCGCTTCGTGGTTGCCGCAGGCGCAGCCGCGGCGATCGGCTGGCTCGCCATGATTGGTCTCGTGTTCAAGGCGGAAGGGGGCATGGCGGCCGTGACGCGCGACTACGTCGCCTACATGACCGGGAACCTGCTGCTGATCGGCGCCGAGATCGACAAGATCATCGCGATCCTGATGGTCACCGGCATCCTGGCTCTGTCCGTCTCGCGCGGGCGCGACCTGGTCGTGCGCGCAACTTCCGAGACGGCCGCGGCCAAGAGCCTCTCGCGCTTCTTCGACAACAGCATTGTCGAGGAGATCCGGGCCGGCGAGCAGGTCATCGCGGCGGGCGAGGGGCTAGTGCGTGATGCGGCCATCCTAAACGTCGACATCCGCGGGTTTTCAAAGCTCGTCGCCGACATGCAGCCGTCCGAGGCGGTCCGCATCCTGGCCGCCTACCAGCATCGGGTTGTGCCCATCATTCAGCAGCAAGGCGGCGTGATCGACAAGTTCATGGGCGACGGCATCATGGCGACATTCGGCGCAGTGCGTCCTTCGGAGAGCTATGCTGCCGATGCTTTGCGCGCCCTGGACGCGGTAATCGCAGACATAGCGACATGGGACGACGATCCGGAACTGGCCATACTGACGCATAACGGCCTTGGTCTCGCGGTTTCGGCAGGGCCGATCGTCTTCGGGGCGGTAGGCGACCGCGACAGGTTGGAGGTCACGGTCATCGGCGCCACCGTCAACCTGGCGGCCAAGCTCGAGAAAGCGAACAAGACTCTGGCCACTCAGGCGATTGCAACGCGCACGGCCTTCGATCTCGCGGTCAAGCAGGGGCACACGCCCAGGCGAGCCCCACGCTTCGTCGATGCGCGGATCGACGGCGCCGAATCCGAGACGCCGGTCGCCATCTGGAGCCGCAACAGGCTGGTGCGGGGCGACGACTGAACATGGAGACGGGTGGTTGGCCGGCTCGCGTCAGCCTATGCGCGCGGGCAATTCGATCGGCGATACCCAAGCTGCGGCATCGCTTGCCGAAAACAATTCCAGGACACGCGCCGTGAAATCCCAGGTGGCCTCGTCCTGCACGAGATGGTGCGTGAGCAGGCCATAGGGCTCGGAATTGTCGGACTGTCCGCTTCGGCGTTGCAGCAGGTCGCTCGCCATCTGCGCGTCGAGCCGCGTCGTATCGACGAGCCCGCCACCCTCATGCCAGGCGATCGGATCGACATGCGTGTTGACCTGCAACACGCCTGCCGCCGAAAATTGACCCTTACGCGGCCCGAAGGTGGATACGGCGCGGAGCCCTACGCCGGGCAGTGAAGCGATCACCTCGGCTGAAATGCGGTTCCACGGCGGTGTGAAGAGGGGTACGGCGCGTTCGCCGAACATGTCGCGGATGCGCTGCCAACCGGCGGCGATCTCGTCCAGCATGTCCGTCAGGGGCCGGTGCGCGCCGAACTCGGCTTTCTTCTGGTCCGCCGGCGCGTGGTTTCGATGCTGCCAGCCATGTGGCAGAACACGGGAGAGAGGAGCCGACTGAAGTGCGTCCGCCAACCTCTCCGTCGCGGGTTTGGGGATGACCGCAAGGTGCAGCGGCGCACCGTGACCGGCTGAAAGCGCCATCAGGCGCTCGAGCGCCGGGGTCGGCTCGACCGCGTCGTCGTCGCGCCACCAGACCGGCAGCCGCAATCCTTCGTCGCGCCACACTCTCAGTTCAGCGTCGAGAGCCGGAAATTCCCGGCTCAACGCCTGTTCTCCATGAAATCGGCCAGTATCCGGCTCGAGCGCACCGCGCCGTCGAGTTGCAGGCCGTTCACCGAAATGCGGCCGCGCTCGACTGCGCCCTGGGCAGCGACGGCCAGCTTTTCTGGCGTCAGTTCGTCCTCGGCGATCTGACCGAAACCATAGCGCGCGCTGAGCGAGGTGGCTCGAATGGTCTGCTCGACTTCGCCTTCTTCGGCGAACGGGACGAAAACGCCCGGAACGCCGGCCTGGAGCCAGTCGATCGCGGTGTTATAGCCGCACTGGCCGACCGCGGCGGCGCAACGGCCGAGCATCTCGCGGTAGTCGGGACGTGCGGGCTCGGCCAGTACGGGTGCACCGTTGGCCATCTGGTTGAGCCTCTCGCTGAAGGCGGCGGCGTCTGATCCGCCAACCAGCAACCGCCAGCGCGGTCCGCCCGGGCGGGCAGCGCGGACCGCCGTTTCGAACAGCTTGCGCCCCACGGGGCCGCCGCCTGCCGTAACCAGGATTTCACCATCGCCTTCATGCCCGGACGGTTTCGAGGACGGCTGAGGTGCTGCGATGAAGCCGGTATAGTGGAGCAGCTGCGCTGTCGTTTCGGTCACCGGCCAGCTCGCCTCGAGCGGCAGAACGGCGGCGTCGGAATGCACGAGCACGCCATCATAATACTGCTCCAGCCAGGCTTCGGTTTGCTCGGCCTTGGCTTGGGTGGATGGCGGCGCGAGAATGTCACGTATCGAAGCGAAGATCAGCGGCGGGCGGTCGAGTTGCTGCGCTGCTGTCAGCGTTGCAAGGAATTCCCCGCGCAGCATCCGGCGACCGAAGGGAAAGAGTTCCGTGATAAGGAGGTCAGGCGGAGTCCGGCGCACGACCATTGCCATCGTGTCGGAACGCTCCTGCATGAGCTCCGGCGAGGCAGGCTCTCCCTTGCTGTCGAGGAGCTTTGTGAACCCGGCTCCGTCGGAGCGGACAGGGGGCAACTGCACGAAGTCTATGCCGGAAGTGTCGAGGTGAGGGGCGGGCATGCCGCCGGAGATGAGCTGGGCATCGACGCCCGCATCGCGCAGCGCGCGGGCGAGGATGAGAGAGCGGCTGAGATGCCCGCTGCCCAGCAGATGAGTGACGATGATGGTGATGCGCTTCATTGGCCAGCCTCGGCGGTCAGACGCAGGGGCTGGTTGTCGAATTCCATCGCCCTGTCTTCGCGAATGGCGATCCTGTAGAGACGGTCGCGCTTGACCTGAAAGGGCGGCATGCCCTCGAAATTCCAGCCTGTCGCGCGAGCCAGCAGCACCCTCATGACACCAATGTGCGATACGATCACGGCCGGACCTCGCAGGTTTGCAACCCACGGGCCAATCCGATCCCAGACCTGACGCGGCGTTTCGCCCCCCGGCGGCTCATAGTCCCATCCCCACGTCTCCAGATGGCGATAGCCCGAATCCGGGTCCGCCAGCAAGTCCAGTCCTCGCTGGCCTTCCCATCGGCCCCAGTCCATCTCGACGAGTTCAGGAGCCACCAGCGGGTCTCGCCGTGCCACAATCCTGGCGGTCTCGACTGCCCGGGAAAGCGGGCTGGAGATCAGCGAAGCGCCGGCGAATTCCTCGGGCAGCCTGAGCCGTGCCAGATGGTTCCGCGCTTCCTCGTCCAGCGGCTGGTCGACGCGTCCCTGAATCCGCCCGGCGCGGTTCCACGCCGTATGACCGTGGCGCAACAGCGCGATGCTGGCGGAGATCAGGAGCGTCGATCCCGCAGGAGGGGTTGCAGGGCGCCCGCGAGCGTTGCGCGGGCAGAACCCAGCAGGTGATGCGCCGCGATCCAGTCGCGTGCCTTGCGCCCGGCGGTCATTCTTGCCTGTGGATCGGCCACGATGGCGTCGATGGCCCTGGCGAAGGCGGAAACATCCCCGGCCGGCGTCAGCCAGCCGGCGTTGACAACCACGTCACGGACGCCGGGCCTGTCTTCGGCCAGAGCAGGGCAGCCCTCGGCCTGCGCTTCGAGATAGACCATGCCGAAAGCCTCGCCGATACCCGGCCAGACAAGCGCGTCGGCGGCGCGGAACGCCTCCTGCACTCCGTCCCGGTCCAGGGCACCGCAAAACGTCACCCGGTCGCCGAACTGCGCATACAATGCCTCGATCTCCCCGCGCATCGGACCATCTCCGACAATGGCCAGGGTCCAATCCTGCGATTTCGTCCATGCAAGCGCTTCTGCGAGCGTTGCGTAGCTCGCCAGCTTGTCGCCCGACCGGAACATGGCACAGGCAAGTAACCGTGTCGTGTCGTGCGTCGCTCTTTGCGGAGCCTCCGCGAGGTACTCCCTCTCGAGGAACGGAAGCAGCCGCACCAGTGCCTGACCGGGCGTGCGGTCCCGCTCCAGCGCCTCGCGATCATACTCCGTCAGGTAGAAGATCAGGTCGGCCGCGTCGCAGGCCTCTTCGGCTGCCTTGGCGAAGCGCGCATAGGGACCGCTGAGCCGGCTCGAGGCGCGTGTCGCCTCGATCAGCACGTAGGGAATGCTCCAGTGCTGCGCAAGCGCCGGTCCGAGCAGGTCGGGCGTCTTGTAGTAGGAGTGATAGGTCAGCCAGAGTGCGGGCCTGGGACCCGCGGACAATCGCTCGATCTCCCCTCGTGCGGCCAGAAAGAGCTCGTCCTGGACCGACGCATCGCCCTTCGGGTCGCGGCTGCGCAGCCGGCTTGCCAGTTCCACCTCGCCAAGCCCGGAAGAAGCCAGTGCCGCAACCAGCGCCCGCGCCATGGTCCTGTCGCCCGACGGCACCGGGTCGTCCGGCGGCTTCATGGGCGCATAGAAGGCTATGTCGGCCATTTTCTCACGCGCTCAGGCGATTGCCGCGACCAGCCGGCCTGCAAGCCTGTCGATGCCGGCATCCATGCCGAATTCCGAGACGAGGCGTTCGCGGGCGGCCTTGGCATAGCCGGATCGGGACGCGGGATCGCGTATCATTGCCAAAAGCGCATCGGCGATGTCGGTCGAAGCAGGCTCGACCAGCACGCCCTGGCGGCCATTCTCGATGAACTCGGGGATGGAAGACACCTTGGTCGACAGGATGGGTAGTTCCTGGCTGGCTGCCTCCATCAGCACGTTGGGCAGGCCGTCGCGGTCGCCATCGCCGGCGATGCGGCTTGGCAGCACGAAAACATCGGCGCTGCGCAGCGCCTCGATGACTTCCGCCTGATTGCAGGCGCCGCGCCATTCAAGGCGGTCGGCAAGCCCGAGCTTAACCGCCTTAGCCTGCAACTGCTCCGACAACTCACCGCCGCCGATATGCACGAAACGCCAGTTGAGATTCTCCGGCAGCCTTGCGAGCGCGTCGAGCAGGAGGTCGTAGCCCTTCTTCTCGACGAGCCGGCCGACGGAGAGCAGCGTGACGGGTTCAGCCGACCCGTCGCGTGCCGGGCGCGGCGGCGGAGGCGCAGGAAAGCGCGACAGGTCAAGTCCGTGATAGACGAGGTCGAGATCCTGGGGATGGCTGGACAGAGAACGAAGATGCTGCGCGCCGAGCGCTGTGCAAGTCGCTCCGAACGTTGCCCGCGCAAGCTTGTCGCGCTTTTCCCAGTCGGGCGACTTCCAGATGTCCTTGGCATGGGCCGAGAAACCCCAGTCGACGCCGCGCATCAGGCTGGCGTAGAGCGCCACCGACGACGGTGTATGCAGGAAATGGGCATAGACGAACCGGAGGTCACCGGAAGCCTCTCTGGCCAGCACCATGGCCTGGCCGAAACGGCGGCCGCGGTTCGGGGTCGGATCGCGCATCAGGTGTTTCAGCCACAAACCCAGTGCCTTGCCGAAACCCGGCAGGCGCATGGCATGCAGCGCGCCCCGCAGTACGCGTAGCGGCTCTTCGTAGAGGTATTCGGGCAGGTAGCGTACTTTTGCCCGCAACGCGTCGTGCAGGGCGTGACGCTTCTTGTCGGTCGGGTGGCGCATCGACCAGACCTCGAAGCACAGGCCACGGCTTTCAAGCGCCACCAGTTCCTGCGCGATGAAGGTTTCCGACAATCGGGGCCAGCCTTTGAGAACGATAGCGAGGCTGCCTGCGGACCGGGCAGCTTCGTTCATACGGCCACGGTCGTGCTGATCAGGGATTTTGTCAACGCGATGATTCTGTCGAGCCCGTCCATGAAACCGGGCGGGGCGTGTCCGGATGGCGGGCTCTGACTGGCGAGGTCGCGGATCGCCTTGGCCATCACTTCCGGGCCACCGCCGTCGCGGTCGCGGTCGAGCATGCGGATAAGGCCGAGTTTCTCAGCCACGGAAGCGCGAATGTGCTGTTCCATGCGGGGGATGGTACGCGGCGCGATGACGGCGCGGCAGTCGAACGACAGGATTTCGCAGAACGTGTTGTAGCCGCCCATCGCCACGACGCCCATCGCGTCGCGCATCAGTCCCTCGATGCGGGATTCGAAGCCGATGGCCGTCACGCGCGATCCCAGCGCCTCCACACGCTGGTCGAAGGCCAGGCGCCTCTCGCCGTTAAGAAACGGTCCGTAGACGATGAGCGCCGCCGGTTCGAGGTCCGGGTCGTTCTCGTAGGCGCGCAGGGTCCAGTCGACCAGAGCCTCGCCATCGCCGCCGCCGCCAGGCGTGACAAGCACGAAGGGGTGGTCGAGTTGCGTCGCCGGCAGTTCCATCGGCGCGGCACGACGCAGATAGCCGGTATAGTGAACGCGCCGCTTGAAATCGTCAGAGATATCAAGGCTCTGCAATGGGTTATAGACGCTCTGGTCGCCGTAGACCCAGAACTGGTCGTAGTAGCGCTCTGCGACTTCGAGGGCGCCCTTCCGTTCCCATTCGACGGATAGTGCCTCGGGAGAATCGAGGATGTCGCGGATGCCGAGCACGATCTTGGCCCGTCCCATGCGCTTCAGGATTTCCAGCGTCGTTGTCAGTTCGCCGCGAAACCCGGTCGGTTCCTTGTCCACGATCACGAGATCAGGATTGAAGTTCTCCGCCGCGGCCATGATGACGCTGGTGCGCAGCGCCGTCGTCTGCTCGATGTCCATGTTGAGCGACTCCGAGACATATTCTGCCTCGGTCGTCTTGACGACGCCCGGCATGCGGATGTGGTCGACGCCAGGGGGAAAGGTGAACCGTCCCGCGACAGGTGAGCCCGTCAGGATGAGGGCCGATGACCCATCGAATGCCGAAACCAGTGCTTCAGCGATGGCGCGCGAACGCCTGAGATGTCCCAAGCCGAACGTATCGTGACTGTAAAACAGGAATCGCGGCGGGCGGTCGACGTGCTGGACCCTTGTATGCATAGATAATCCCGCTTCTCATCGACGGCCCGAACAATCGGCGTGCTCAATCTTTGAACGGTCGTACCATTAGACGGCGGGCGGCGATTTGTGAATAGCACGGCATAGGATGACCGCTTGCGGGATTCTGGCCGGCGGGGCTTTCGCGCGGCCCCCGGAGCGCCTAAGTGACCGGAGGTGAGGGTCGCGTGCGTCAACCCATTCTGGACTGTGTTGCGGCAAAGGAGTTTCATGAAGACGCTGGACGATGATGACGGACGCATTGCCCGGTCGGGGCGCACACTTGCTCAGCATCTCGAAATCGTGAGTTCTTTGGAAACCGATCCGAGGGGAGACGGTACGGTTACCCTCGACTTCGAAAGCGGCGACTTTTCCGGCTGGAGCGTCAGGCGCCTGGCAAGACCTTACTCCGCCGTCATCCAGAACGAAGTGGTCCGCGTCGGCACCAAAGCGTGCCGCTTTGAAATCCGGAAGGGAGACGAGGTTTCGCAGGGCCTGCGGGCGGAACTGCGCGACTGGTTCAACGCGCCGTTCGATACGGATATCTGGTATGGATTTTCGACCTTCATTCCCGCCGGCTTCAAGCCGCCCAGAGGTGTCGGCGTCGTCCTGGCGCAGTGGCACGATCAGGCGGAGATCGGCGACCCGTCCGGCAAACCGCCGCTTGCCATTCGCTATCTCGACGGTCGCCTGCGTTTCACCGGCGCCTTTGCCGAAGTTGCCTCGCACGACCCGGAAATGCGCTACGAATTCCACACGATCGACGCCATTCCTCACGATCAGTGGCTGGATTTTGCGTTCAGGATTCGATGGGGGAGAGAGGGCGAGTCCGAAATCGAGGCCTTTCTCGATGGTCGCGACCTCTTCCGGTTCAGCGGCCCGCTTGGCTACCGCAACCAGCAGCGCGGCCCGTATTTCAAGTTCGGGGTCTATGCGAGCGGGGAAATCGTCGATCCATTGATCGCCTACCACGACAACTACAGCCGTGCCGGCAGTCTTGAAGCCGTCGATCCGTCCGTCCAGCATACGTTTCCGGCAGCACGGTGAGTTCCGCAAGCACAGGCGGGCCGACGCTCGCGATCATCGCACTTTCCGGCGAGGCACCCTCGGTGCCGACACGGCAGGGATCATTTGGAACTGTGACGGTTCATGCCCTGCCGAAGGGTGCGGCGCCGGATCGCGAGACGGCCCTTTCAGCGAGCATCGAAACGGCGCGGTCCGCCGGGGCGGACTGGATGATTGCCCTTGCGCCGGGCGAGTCGTTGACCGACGACGCGCTCGAACTGGTTTCGCCGGCGCTCGATCTGTGCGACGCCATATTCGGCGCTGCCCACCTGACGGGCAGTGGCGATCCGGTTGCCAGGCTTACCCGGCTTGCCTTCGACACGGCCGACCGGTTGCCACATGCCTTGCTCAACTGGTGGATGCCAAATGCGCATTTCATCAGGGTCGAAACCGCGCACGGGGCGCTAGCGGCCTTGCGTTCGCCGGATACTGGACACTGGCGGCTGGACTACCTGTTTTCCCTCTGGGCCACCGCCAGATGCCTCAAATCGGCGCAGCCTCTGCTTGAACTGGATGAAGAGCCGCAACCGCTTGGCGCCCCGGCCAGGGAGCACGTCCTGCGCCACCTATCGGCGGTCCCCGTCTTTCTGCCGGTTGTTCACGGAGACACCGAGTACTTCCTGCCCTACACGGGACAGAACGCCGGCATAGAGCGTGAACAGTCGCGCGGCCTGTTCTTCGAGGCGATGGAGCTCGAGGAACTGCGCAAGGCCGTCAAACCTCGCGCCCATATCGTCGATGTCGGCGCGAACACCGGCAACCACACAATCTTCTTCGCCGGCCCTATGCGCGCCGCTTCGGTAATGCCATTTGAGCCTCTCCCGGCGGCCGCGAGGGCCCTCGAGTCGGCAGTCCGCCGCAACGAGCTCTCCAATGTCGACCTGTCGAACCTCGGGATCGGCGTCGGCGACCGGGCGGGCAGGGCAAAGCTCACCTTCTCCGACAGGGGAGGACTGGGCGCGACCAGCCTCGTGCCCGATCCGGAGGGCGAAATCAGTGTCGCGACACTCGATTCGATGGTATCGGGACCGGTCGATTTCCTGAAGATTGACGTTGAGGGGATGGAAATGAGCGTTCTGGCGGGAGCCGAGCAACTGATCCGGCGGACCCGGCCGCTTATCTATATCGAGATCGCCAACGCCAACACCTCAGCCTTCGTCGAATGGCTGGACGCCGCCCGCTACCAGGTCGAGCGGATATTCACCGACAAGGGGCACGCCAACTACCTGATTGCGCCGAAAGTTGTCGCCTGATGCATTTCCTGGTCACCGGAACTGCCGGCTTCATCGGCTTTCACGTCGCGCGTCGCCTGCTTCGCGACGGCCACACCGTGGTCGGCTTCGACGGCGTCACACCCTACTACGATGTCAAGCTAAAGCGCCGACGGCACGCTTCGCTCAACCAGATGCCCGGGTTTTCGGCGGTCGAGGCGATGCTGGAGGATTCCGACGCGCTGCTCGGCGCGGCAGAAAAGAAAAAGCCCGACGTCGTGATACATCTCGCCGCGCAGGCAGGCGTTCGTCACAGCATCGAGGATCCCGAATCCTACGTCAGCGCCAATCTGTTCGGCATGCTGAAGGTGCTCGAACTCTGCCGCGCCATCCAGCCCAGGCACCTGGTGTTTTCCTCGACAAGTTCGGTCTACGGCATGTCGCACAAGCCGGAATTCGTCGAGAGCGACACCACCGACCGGCCTGTCTCCTTCTACGCCGCAACGAAGAAGTCGGGCGAGGTCATGGCCCACTCCTATGCGCATCTCTTCGGCATTCCGACCACGGTTTGCCGCTTCTTCACGGTCTATGGCCCGAGCGGCCGACCCGACATGTCGCTCTACAAGTTCGTGCGGTCGATCCTGAATGACGAGCCGATCGACGTGTTCGGCGAAGGCAAGCACGAGCGTGACTTCACCTATATCGACGACCTCGTGGAGGCGATCGTGCGCCTAGTCGACTGCGTGCCCGAAACCGGCAATCCGGTGGCACAGGACGGCGTGACCGACTCCCTGTCGCTCGTTGCGCCCTATCGCGAGGTCAACATTGCCGGCGGCAAGACGGTTGGCCTGATGCGCTACATCGAACTGATCGAGGTGATTCTGGGCAAGCGCGCCAAGCTGAACATGCTGCCGATGCAGCCCGGAGACGTCATGCGCACCACCGCATCGCCCGCGCTCCTCAAGGCGCTGACCGGCTACCAGCCCGAAACCGACATCAGGAAGGGACTGGAGAAGTTCATCGCCTGGTATCTCGACGAAATACACGACGCCGGACGGGCGTCCCGATGAATCTCGACGGCAGCACGATCGCGGTTATCGGCCTGGGCTATGTCGGCCTGCCGCTCGCCATGGAGTTTGCCCGCACGCGCAAGGTTATCGGCTTCGACACTAGGCGCGCGCGCATCGACGAACTGCGCGCTGGCCATGATGCAACGCTGGAGGTGGATGCCGATGACCTGGCGTCGGCCCAATCGATCGAATTCACTGACGATGCCGAACGGTTGAAGGAATGCGGCGTGTTCATAGTCACCGTGCCGACGCCGGTGGACAGCGCCAACCGGCCGGACCTTGCACCGCTGAAGCGGGCCACGGAGACCGTCGGCAAGGCCATCAGCAGCGGAGCCGTGGTGATCTATGAATCCACAGTCTATCCGGGCTGCACGCGCGATGTCTGCGTGCCCGTTCTGGAGCGGGAATCCGGGCTGACGCTGAACGAGGGTTTCGTCGTCGGATACAGTCCCGAGCGGGCCAATCCGGGCGATCGCGCGCATCGGCTGACCAACATAGTCAAGGTGACGAGCGGATCGACGCCTGAGGCCGCCGAAGCGATCGACCGGCTCTACGGCTCCATCGTCACCGCCGGCACCCACAAGGCGAGTTCCATCGAGGTGGCGGAAGCTGCCAAGGTCATCGAGAACACACAGCGCGACCTCAACATCGCGCTGATGAACGAGCTCGCCATCATCTTCAACCGGCTGGGCATAGACACGCTCGAGGTACTCGCCGCGGCGCAGACGAAATGGAATTTCCTGCCGTTCCGGCCGGGCCTTGTCGGCGGTCACTGCATCGGCGTCGATCCCTACTACCTGACGCACCGCGCCCAGGAGGCGGGATATCACCCCGAAGTAATCCTCGCCGGGCGGCGCATCAACGACGGCATGGGGCGCTACGTCGCCGACCGGGTCGCGCGCCTGATGATGAAACGGGGATTTCCGGTCGTCGGCAGCCGGGTGCTGGTCATGGGGCTGGCATTCAAGGAAAACTGCCCCGATATCCGTAATTCCAAGGCCGTAGACATCGTGCGCGAGCTTGGGCAATTCAATGCCGAGGTCGACGTCTGGGACCCCTGGATATCGGACGAGACAAGGAATTCCGAGGCCGGCATCAACTTCCTGCCGCAACCGCCAATGGCTGCTGCTTATGACGCGGTCATCGTCGCGGTCGGCCACCGCCAGTTCGTCGAGGCGGGAATATCAGGCGTCCGGGCGCTCGGAAAGGAGGGCGCCGTGCTCTTCGACGTGAAGGGCATCTTTGCCAAGGACGAAAGCGACGGCCGCCTCTAGGCCGCATGTGGCCAACTGCCCGGCGACGGAAATCGCCGGGGCCGTCACCTACATCGTCGCGCCGATCTGCCAGGGCACGAACTCGTTGTCGCCGTAGCCCAGTTCTTCCGATTTCGTCTTCTTGCCGGAAGCCACGGCCAGGATCTCGCGGAAGATCTCCTCGCCCTTTTCCTGCAATGTCACGCCATCGAGGATGTCGCCGCAGTTGATATCCATGTCGTCGACCATGCGCTCGTACATCGGCGTGTTGGTCGCCAGCTTGATCGACGGCGTCGGCTTGCAGCCATAGGCCGAACCACGGCCGGTCGTGAAGGCCAACATGTTGGCGCCACCCGCGACTTGGCCGGTCGCAGCGACCGGGTCGTAGCCTGGCGTGTCCATGAACACGAAACCTTTTTCCGTCACCGGATCGGCGTAGTGGTAGACGGCGTTCATGGTAGTCGATCCGCCCTTCGCCGCCGCGCCGAGCGACTTTTCCAGGATGGTCGTCAACCCGCCGAGCTTGTTGCCGGGCGAGGGGTTGTTGTTCATCTCCATGTTGTTGCGGGCGGTATAGTCTTCCCACCAATGGATGATCTCGATCAGCTTCTCGCCGACTTCCTTGTTCTTCGCACGACGCGTGAGCAGGTGTTCGGCGCCATAGATTTCCGGAGTCTCCGACAGGATCGCGGTGCCGCCGTTCCTGACCAGCATGTCGGCCGCGACTCCAAGAGCCGGGTTGGCGGTGATGCCGGAATAGCCGTCCGATCCGCCGCACTGCAGGGCCAGCATGAGTTCCGAGGCAAGTAGCGTTTCGCGCCGCGCCGCATTGACCGTCGGCAGCATCGCCATCACGGCCTCCACGCCAGCTGCTACCGTCTTTTTCGTGCCGCCGACTTCCTGGATCGTCATGGTCCGGAAAGTCTCGCTCTCCTGCACGCCGTAGGCTTCCTTGAAGCGCGGGATCTGGAACCCTTCGCAGCCGAGGCCGACCATGATGACGCCGCCCATGTTGGGGTTGGTCGCATAGCCCCAGGTGGTCTTCTTCAGCGTGTCGAAGATCACGCCGCGATAGTCGATGACGCAGCCATTGGCCTGCTTGAGCGCCACGATGCCATCGATGTTGGGATAGTCGTCGAGGATGCCCGAGCGCTCGATTTCCTTGGCGATGAAGCCGGCAACCGTCGTCGAGCAATTCACGCTGGTCAGGATGCCGACATAATTGCGCGTACCCGCCTTGCCGTTGGCGCGGCGGAAGCCCTCGAAGGTGGCCTGTTCGGCGACGGGCAGCACGTTCTCCGGCCGCGCGCCCTGCGCGATCTGGTAGTCGCGCTCGAAGGCGCCGTGCTCCGGGCCCATGTCGCAATTGTGCTCGTGCACCCAGTCGCCTGGCACGATGGCCTGATTTGCGAAGCCGATGATCTGGCCGAATTTCCTGACGGGTTCGCCCTGCGCGATCGGCACGACGGCAACCTTGTGGCCGAACGGGATGCGCTGCCGGGCGGCTACGCCCTCGGCAACGATTGCGCCGGCCTCGGTTCTCTCGGTCGCGACGACGACATTGTCCTCGTCGCTCAGGCGAAGGGTCTTGGCTACTATTTCCAACATTTCAGATCGTTCCAGATTGAGCTTGACCATCTACAGCAGCATGCATGGCGACGCTACCAGTGGTTTGCCGCGGTTGCCGGGCGAGGGTTCAGCCGGTAGGCGCATCGTTCCGCATGAGCCCCTCGGCCTTCAGGTCGCGCCACAGGTCCTGGGGAATCTTCTTGTCCAGGATATTGCGGTTGCTGATGACCTCCTGCGGCCGCTGGCCGCCCGGTATCAGGGACACGACCGACGGGTGCATCAACGGGAACTGCAGCGCCGCCTCGATCAGGGCCACGCCATGACGCTTGCAGACGGCCTCGATCAGGGCAACGCGCTCGAGTATTTCCTTCGGCGCTTCGTCGTAATTGTAGAAGGAGCCCGGTTTCGGTCCCGTCGCCAGGATGCCGGAATTGTAGGGGCCGCCCAGAACGATGCCGATATCGCGCTTTTCGCAGAGCGGCAGGAAGGTCTCCAGCGCTTCCTGCTCCAGCAGCGTGTATCGGCCGGCAAGCAGGAACAGGTCGAAGTCACCGCGCTCCGCCAGCGTCTGGCAGACCTGCCATTCGTTGATGCCGCCGCCGAAAGCCTTGATCACGCCCTGATCGCGCAGCGCCAGCATGGCGTAGTAGCCGCCGCGCATGAACTCGTCGATACGCGCGTCCGAAGCGGCCTTGGAGCCATGGGTGAAGATATCGACGTCGTGCACGAAGAGGATGTCGATGCGGTCGACGCCTATCCGCTCGAAGGAGGCCTCGAAGGAGCGCATGACCCCGTCATAGCTGTAATCGTAGATCTCGCGCCGGGACGGCGTATCGAAGAACTTTCCGATCCCGGTCCGCTGGTCGGGCGGGCAGACTTCGAGCAGACGTCCCGCCTTGGTCGAAAGCAGGTAGTCGTCGCGCTTCTTGCCGCGCAGGAACTGGTTGAGACGGGTCTCGGAAAGGCCAAGGCCATAGAGCGGCGCCGTGTCGAAATAGCGGACGCCCGAATCCCAGGCCGCCTCGAGAGTGGCCTGTGCGTCCTCGTCCGAAACGGTGCGGTAGAGATTGCCCAGCGGGGCCGTACCGAAACCGAGTTCCGTAAAGTGCAGCCCGTTGCCGGCGCAACGCTGCCAATGCCTGGTCTTCATGAGATTCCGTCCTCCAATCATATTCTAGCATATCCGGCGTGGGTCAAAAGGCCCGCTGGCATGGAAGTGGTCCGTGCGCGATTCAATTGCCTGCGTGCAGATCGGATGCCGCCAGCAGCCTAGAGCGGCAGCCTTCGAACCATCAGATCGGTCGAGGGCAGGGGCGCGAAGCCAAGCTTCGCGTAGAACGCCCTTGCGCCGAGGTTTTGTGGATGGACATCGAGGAACATCCCCTTCGACCCGGCCTTGGAAAGGCGCTGCATGAGGAGCGTCATGGCCTTGCGGCCGATGCCGCGTCCGCGCGCCTGTTCCAGCAGGTCGATATGGCCGTGCGAGGGGTAGTCGGCCACGACGTCCGCAGCGATGGGCTCGGGGTGATGGATCATGCGGCGCGCCCAGTCGCTTCCCCGCCATGTCGAGGGATCTGGGTCCGGATCGTTGAGCGCCCCGCGCAGCTTCGGGTACCACTCCCGCTCTGCCCGGTCGTTGAACCCTGCGGTATCCGGCGCTCCGAACAGATAACCGCAGACGCCGTCGGGCGAATCCACCACGAAGGCGAGGTCCGGTTCCAGGACCCGGTAGGGCAGGCAGTAGATCTGGCCAAGCAGGTTTGGGTCGTCCTCGCGCGCGCTGGCATCTTGTCCGGCATCGCCGGTGAGCAGGCAGACGCGGCAGATCGCGGCGTCGTCTGCGGCGGTCGCCTGCCGCAGGAAAAAACCGTCGCCGAAGTCGATCTCCATCAGGGGTTGATGCGGAAGTTGGCGCCTTCCGGCAGCAACTGCCCGCCATCGACGACGAGAGTGGTGCCAGTGATGTAGCTCGCCTCGTCGGATGCCAGGAACAGGAAGGCGTTGGCGATGTCTCGCACGTGACCAAGCCGGCCGAGCGGGATCGCGTCGCGCATGGACTGGATGAAGTCCGCCGAGCGATGCTCGCCGACGCCCTCGGTCTCGATGTTGCCGGGTTCGACGCCATTGACGCAGATGCCGTAGCCAGAAAATTCGAGTGCCGCCGCCCGGATGAAGCCGTTGATACCGGCTTTGCTGGCGGAGTAATGCGCCTGGCCAGGCATGGTGACATGCGGTCCGGTGATCGACGAGGTGAAGAGCAGCCGGCCGGAACCCTGCGCCTTCATGGCAGGCAGCGCCGCGCGAGCCGCGAGAAAGCAACCCTTGAGGTTCACGCCGAGCACCCGGTCCCAGTCTTCCGGTTCGGTGTCCTCGATCAGCTGCCACGGATAGATGCCCGCGTTCTGTACCAGGATATCGAGGCTGCCATATGTATCGAGCGCCAGCGCGACGGCCGCCTTGGCGTCGTCGAAACGCGAGATATCGGTGGCGATGAATGCCGCGCCGAGCTCGCGTGCGGTCGCCGCTCCGGTCTCGGCCTCGCTGTCGGCGATGACGAGGCGCGCCCCTTCCTCGGCGAAACGCGTCGCGACGGCCTTGCCGATGCCGCGGGCGGCACCGATCACGAGGGCGACTTTCCCGTCGAGACGTCCGGTCATGCGAGCCTCTGCCTTATCGAGTGCTTGGCGGTGTCGAGCAGCACGGCGGCCAGCACGAGCAAGCCATGTATCACCTGGGTGTAGTGGGCTGGAAGCCCCATCAGGTTGATGGCCGTGTTGATCGAGGACAGCAGAAGCACGCCGGCATAGACGCCGGGCAGCGCGCCGACGCCGCCCTTCAGGCTGACGCCGCCGATGACGACCGCCGCAAATGCATTGAACAGCATGCCGGTGCCGAGATTGGCCGTGGCGCCCGACGTGCGGATGGCTAGCAGCCAGCCGGCCAATGCCGCCGTGGCGCCGGCAAGCACGAAAGCGAGCATCAGGATGCGGTCGACCTTGATGCCGGCGCGAAAGGCCGCGGCTTCGTTGCCGCCGATCATGATCAGGTGTCTGCCGAAACGGGTCTTCGCCATGACGAAGGAGAAGCCGACGAAGCAGAGGATGGCGACCCACGCCGTCAGGGGCACGCCGGCCAGGCGCTGGATGCCGAGCCAACGGATCGCCGGCGCGAGGTCCTGTGCCGAGCGTCCGCCTGACACCGCCACAACAAGTCCGCGCACCCAGATGAAGGCGGCGAGCGTGACGATGAAGGCGCTCATCTTGACCTTGACGACCAGATAGCCGTTGAGAGCGCCGATCAGCCCTCCAACCAGGATGCCGCCCAGCAGCGAGACGGGGACGGCCATCCATGCCGGTGTGAACTGGATGCCGAGCCCGATGCCGGCCGAGCAGAACAGGATGCCCGTCACCATTGCCGAAAGCGCCGCCACGGATTCGACCGAAAGGTCCATGTGGCCGGAGATGATGACCAGCGCCAGGCCGATGGCCATGACGCCGAGCACGCTCGATTGCTCGACGATGTTGGCGAAGATGCCGATCTGGAAATAGTGCGGGATGGTCGCCGAGAAGATGACGAGCACCGCCAGCAACATGAACCAGACGAGATTGTCGAGAATGAACTCGAGGATGCGGCGGTAGCGTGGGTTCATCGGTGACAAGGACTCCGGGGGTTTCCGGACCGCCTGAGTGGCGGTCCGGTTCGTGACATGTCGCTATTCGACCGAAGTCACCGTGTCGGTGGGCGGCTGCATGTTGCCCCAGAAGGCGGGGTTGTCGATGTTGTCCTTGGTGATGGCAGCGCCCGGGATCTTGATGTTGGGACCCCATTCTTCCATCGTGACCGTCGACTTCAGGCCAAGCACGTCATACTCGCCGGGCTTGATCTCTTCCTTGGCGACAATCTTGTCCATGAACATCGCGATCGCCGCAGCCTGGGCATAGAGCGGCTGTTCGACCTCGACCTGCATCCAGCCCTTGCGGATCAGGTCGAGACCGACCGGAGCGCCGTTGGAGCTCAGCATGTAGACATCGCCCGGCTTCTTGCCTGCCGATTCCAGAGACGCGACCGCTGCTACCGAAAGGTGGGCGGCATGGTTGAAGATCAGGTCGATGTCGGGGTTGGCCAGCATCTGGTCGGCGACGATCGTGCCGGCATTGCTTGCCTCCCACTGCATGGCGGGCTTCGTGATGATGGTGACGTCCGGAAAT
Source organism: Alphaproteobacteria bacterium (assembly GCA_018823835.1). Lineage (GTDB taxonomy): Bacteria > Pseudomonadota > Alphaproteobacteria > Rhizobiales > Rhizobiaceae > CAMYMG01. The sequence continues at coordinate 267,405 of JAHJHT010000008.1, forward strand.
GCCGCCATCTTCTCCTCGAAGCCTTTCTGGATATCGAGCGTGTAGGGGTCGCCCGGATCGCCCAGTACCTGCAGCACCTTGCCTTTCACGGCGCCGTTCTTTTCCTTCAGCAGGCGTTCAACCTCGCCGGCCGCGACGTAGCCGATCTCGATGGTTCCGGCGACGGAGGTAAAGGCCGATGGCGTGGACGTGATCTGGCGATCGAACTCGATCACGGGAATTCCCGCGGCCATCGCCTTCTCGATTGAGGGCTTCAGGGCATTGAAGTCGACCGCCGCAAGGACGATTGCCGCCGGCTTCAGGGCGATCACGTCGTTCATCTGCGACTGCTGGAGGTCGGTCTTGTTGTCCGCATTCAGCGTCGTCATTTCGTAGCCGACCTGCTTGAGGAACATCTCCAGCGCGCTCACCGAGCCGGTCTGGAACTCGTCGAGCAGGGTCGGGACCATGTAGTAGACTTTGCCCTTCGCCTGGGCGAAGGCCGGCGTCAGCAGGGCGAGGGCCACTGCCAAGGCGCCGAAGATGGCGAGAAGTTTGCGCTTCATATCGTTCGCTCCTGTCGTGCCGGACCTTCTTGTTCCCGTCAGCCTGCCGATCCGGCACCGGTCAGGCTTTCCCCGGTGATCATGGCGATCACCGCATCGGGGCTTGTATCCTTGCGGGCAACATCGCCCGCCACGACGCCCTGCCGGATCACTACGATCCGGTCGGCGACCTGGAAGGCCTGCTGCATGATGTGGGTGATGATGACGACGCCGATGCCCTGGCTGGCCACGTGCCGGATCATCTCGAGGCCGCGCCGTGTCTGCTCGACGCCGAGCGCCGCGAAGGGCTCGTCGAGCAGCACAAGCTTGCCGCCCCAATGAACGAAGCGGTTGAGTTCGATGGCCTGACGCTGACCGCCCGACAGATGCTCGACTTTCGTCCTGAGCGAGGGGATGCGCGTGCCGGCCGATGCCAATGCCTCGGCGACCTGGGCCTCCATCCTGCGCTCGTCGAGCACCGGAATGCCGAGCACGCTACGCGTCAGCTCTCGGCCCATGAAGAAATTGGCGACGACATCCACATTGGTGCACAATGAGAGGTCCTGGTAGACGGTCTCGATGCCCGCCTCCTTGGCCTCGGAAGGCGATTTCGCCTGGAAGGGTTTCCCCTCGAACACCATCTTGCCGGAACTGGGCGCGAGGCCTCCGGCGATGATCTTGACCAGCGTCGACTTGCCGGCGCCATTGTCGCCGAGCAGCGCCACCACTTCGCCCTTGCCGATCGAGAAGGAGATGCCCTTCAGCGCTTCGATGGCACCATAGCTCTTCTTGATGTTGTCGAGGACGAGGAGGGGTTCGGTCATGCCGCCATTCCTTTCTGGCCGACGCCAATCACGCGTCCGGTATCGGGTGCGAAGAGTTGCCCCGACTGCGGCGACAGGACGCCTGCGATGGCAAGCGCTGCCGCGCCGCGCAGCACCGCATGCTGGCCACCATTCGAAACGACCACTCTTGGCGCGGTGCGGTCGCGTCTTGCCGCCACCGAATTCGGAAGCTCGGCGCAGGCATCGTGGAGCGCTGCAATGAGCGCCGACGATCCCAAGCCGCCGAGAATGATCGTCTGCGGGTCGAAGAGGTTCTCGATGGTGGTGACCGCGCCGCGCAGAATGGGAGCGACCGAGTTCACCCAGTCCCGCTCGCTGGTGCCCTCGTCGCAGCGGCCGAACGCCTCCAGGGAGAGGTAGCGTTCGAGGCAGCCCCGGTTGCCACAGGGACAGGGTTCGCCGTCCGGCACGACGGGAATATGGCCGATTTCGCCGGCATTGCCCCAGGCGCCGCGCAGCGTGACGCCGCCATGGACCATCGCTCCGCCGAGGCCGACGCCGAAATAGAGGTAGTAGAAGTCCGTGAATGCGGCACCCAGACCGTAGAGCCTCTCGCCAAGCGCTGCGGCAGCCATGTCGGCCTCGAAGAAGGCCGGTAATCCCGTCGCTTCCGCAAGCCGCTCGCCGAGCGGGACATTGCCCCATCCGGCCAGTGTCGTCGGGCCGATGAAGCTCATCGACTCCACGTCGAACGGGCCGGGAAGGGCGAGCCCCACCCCGAGCATGCGGCCCTGCGGGCGCAACTCCCTGAGGTCGCTCACCATTTCGGCGATCAAGGCGAAGGCGTCATCGGGCGTGGGCGTCGGCACCTCGCGGCGCAGGCTGCCGACGACGTCGCCGCCGAGGCTGATCAGCGCAGCGTCTATGCCGAGTGGCGTGACATGCAGCCCGACGGCATAGCCGCCCTCCGGATTGATGCGCAGTCTCGCCGGCGGAATGCCGCGACCCTTCGGCTCCTCCCGGACGGAGAGGACGAAACCCTGGTCTTCAAGCTCGCGTATGATGGTCGAGACGGTCTGGACGGTGAGATGGACCTGCTCGGCAATGCTGCCGCGCGTAATGGGGCCGTTCAGCCTGATGGCTTCGAGCACGATCCGGCGATTGAAATGTCTGCCGGACTCCTGGTTTGTGCCTTTCAGCGTCATGAAATTGTCCCCAACGACCAAAGACTAGGCGTGCAAAAACGATTTAGTCAAATGAAATTCGAAAAAGAAACGCAGCCTGTCTTGCGGGATCGCGCATCGGGCGGCTAGGTTCGGTCCAGATTGGTTGCGGACGGGAAACAGCATCATGTCGACACCTGAAGAACGCCTAGGCGCCCTCGGTCTGGCCATCCCGCCAGTTCCGGAACCACTTGCCACCTACGTCCCGTTCCGCATTGCCGGAGACATGCTCTACGTTTCCGGGCAGGGACCCAGAATGGCCGACGGCAGCTACCAGGTCGGCCGTCTCGGCTTCGACACGACGGTCGAGGAGGGCTATGAGGCGGCCAGGCTTACCGGCCTGCATCTTCTGGCCGTCGCACGGCTGGCCGTCGGCGATCTGTCGCGCATCGAGGCCGTGGTCAAGCTGTTCGGCATGGTCAACGCGGAAGCGAATTTCGCCGACCAGCCGAAGGTCATCAACGGCTGTTCCGACCTGCTGGTCGAGGTGCTTGGCGATGCCGGACGACATGCCCGCTCGGCCATCGGCATGGGTTCGCTGCCCAACCGGATGATTGTCGAGATCGAGGCCATCTTCCAGATCCGCAAGCCATGACGATGAAGTTTGCCTCGATGGATGAGCTGAAGGAGGCGGTCGCCCGCCACTACGGCACCCCCTGCCTGATGATCGATCTGGACGTCGTCGAGAAAAACATTGAACGGGCGCAGAAGCTCTGTGACGCCGCCGGCGTCGCTGCTCGACCGCACATCAAGACGCACAAGAACCCGCAGATCGCAGCCATGCAGCAGCGCGCCGGCGCACGCGGCATCACCTGCCAGAAGCTCGGCGAGGCCGAGGTTATGGCGGATGGCGGGCTGGACGACATCCTGATCACCTACAACATCCTTGGCGACGAGAAGCTTGCGCGCCTCGGCGCCCTGGCCGCGACCCGAACCATCGCCGTCGCCGCCGACAACCCGGTGACCATCGAAGGACTGCCCAAGGCAGCAGCCATCGCCGGCCGCCCGCTCAACGTGCTGGTTGAATGCGACAGCGGGCGCAAGCGCGCGGGCGTCGAAACGCCCGGAGAAGCAATCGAGCTCGCAAGAATGATCGCTGCGGCCCCGGGTCTCGCATTCGCGGGTTTCGTCTTCTATCCGGTCGAGAACGCCATCGGCGCGGCGCAAACCTTCCGCGACGAAGCCGTATCCGGGGTCAGGGAGGCAGGGCTCGAGCCGCGCATCCTGTCGTCGGGCGGCACACCGAACCTCGCGACGCTCTCGCAGTTCAGCGGCATCACCGAGCATCGTGCGGGCACCTATATCTTCAACGACCGCATGATGATGGCCGCAGGCATGGCGAGCCTCGACGATTGCGCCCTGCATGTGCTCGCGACCGTGGTCAGCCGGGCCGCGCCCGAGCGCGGCATCCTGGATAGCGGCTCCAAGACGCTGACCTCCGATCCGGGCGGCGGGCTCGACGGCTTCGGCCTGATCCGCGAATACCCGGAAGCAAGGATCGCTGCCTTTGCCGAGGAGCACGGCATGCTCGATCTGTCGCGCTGCAACGACCGGCCGCCGGTCGGCACGCTGGTGCGCATCGTTCCCAATCATGTCTGCGTCACGGTCAACATGTTCGACCGCTACGTCGCGGTCAGGGGAACGGAGTTGATCGGCCAGATGGACGTCGCCGCGCGCGGCAGGCTGGGCTGAGCCTCGGTCGAGCCACTCGAAGCGTGGCCGGGCCGCATCGATGCCCTGCGTAGCGGCTTCGCTATGTGTTTGCGGTGCCGAGGGTCGTGATGCTGGACAGAAGCCCCGTCGCATGCCGGGTGGCCGCGCCGGTCGCCGCCAGCATCTGGGGCAGCAGCAGCCATTCCAGCGTCCACGCCGCGCCGGATCGCTCCTGCTCGTGCACCATCGCCTGGTGCATTCCGCCGATCTGCACAGCATTGAACCGGGCGAGCGTGACCAGCATTTCGGCAGCCACGGGATTTTGCTTGCCCGGCATGGCCGAGGAGCCGCCACCGCCCTCAAGCCGGATTTCGGTTCCATCCTGCGCCATCAGCGCAATGTCCTGGCCGAACTTGCCGAGGCTTCCCGTGACGAGGGCGAGCAGGCCGGCCAGTTCGACGATGCGGTCGCGCTGGTTGTGCCATTGCGGCGCGTCGGCAAGGCTCAGCTGGCTTGCCAGCGAGTGCCGGACCTCCGTTGCCTTGCCGGCAATTTTGTCCAAGGTGCCGACGGCGCCGCCGAACTGGATGGCGCAGGAGCTTTTCAGCCACTCTTTCAGTCGCTCGCGTTCGCGAATGACCGGTTCGCGCCAACTGCCGATCTTGTCCGCGACGGTGATTGGCAATGCCGGCTGCATGCGCGTGTGGCCCTGCATGGTATTGCCGCCAAGCTGTTCGGCGAGGGCATCGAATGCACTGACGACCGTATCCAGCCTGCGGTCCAGCAGGGCGAGGCTGGATCGCAGGCGCAGCATCAGCGCCGTGTCGATGACGTCTTGGCTGGTCGCGCCGAAATGGACGTGCTGACCGTGTGGTTCGCCGACGGAGAGCCGCAACTGGCGCACGAGTTCGGGAACGACGACCCCGTCGCGGCCTGTCGCCTGCCGGAGCTGCTCCATCGCCGGCTTGAATGTTGGCGCCGCCGCAGCGATAGCGTCTGCGGCCGCCGTCGGGATGACGCCGTGTTCGGCTTCTGCCTCGGCCAGCGCGACCTCAAATCGGATCATCGCCTGCAATTCCGCGTCGGCCGACAGCAGAATGGAAAGCTCGTCGTCGCCGAGCAGGCCGGACAGGAAGGGATGATCGAAGCCGACGATCGCCATCAGATGTCGAAGAAGACGGTTTCCTGCTCGCCCTGCAGGTGAATGTCGAAGGTGTAGGTGCCGCCTTTGCGCTCGGCCATAAGGGTCGGGATGCGCACCTTGTGCTCGATGCGGGCAAGCACCGGGTCCTCGGCATTGGCCGTCTCCTCGTCGGAGAAATAGAGACGGGTGTTGAGCCCGAGATTGATGCCCCGCGCCACGATCCAGATGTTGATGTGTGGCGCCATCAGCCGGCCGTCCTTGAAAGGCACGCGGCCGGGCTTGATGGTTTCGAAGGTGCAGAGGCCCGTATCCATGTCGGTCGCCTGGCGGCCCCAGCCCTGGAAGTTGGGGTCTGCCGCGCCGCGCCGTTCCGATGGCGAAGGGTAAAGTCCGTGTGCGTCTGCCTGCCAGATCTCGATCAGCGCGTCGCGCAGCGGCGTTCCCGTGCCGTCGAGCACACGCATTGCCATCGTGATGCGTTCGCCGGACGTCTTGTCGTTGACCATCACCCTGCCGAGGTCGTCGTCATAGACGCCGGTGATGTCGCAGAAGTTCGGCGTCAGCCCGATATGAACGTAGGGACCGGCCGTCTGCGACGGGCTCTCCTTCAGGCGGTTGAGTGCCTGTGCCATCAGTTACCCTCCAGCCGGTTTTCGAACATGGTCGAGCGGCGGCCCCTTAACACGATATCGAACTTGTAGGCGCGTGCGTCCATTGGAATGGTCGCCTCCATGTCGAGCGCGGCGATCAGCTGCTCGATAGCTGCCCGGTCCGGGATGGTTCGCACGATCGGGCATTTCCAGATCATCGGGTCGCCTTCGAAGTACATCTGGGTGATCAGCCGCTGGGCGAAGCCATGGCCGAAAACCGAGAAATGGATATGCGCCGGCCGCCAATCGTTTGGCCCGTTCGGCCAGGGGTAGGGGCCGGGCTGAACGGTGCGAAAGGCGTAGGACCCGTCCTCGCCGGTGATCGTGCGCCCGCAGCCGCCGAAATTGGGGTCGAGCGCGGCGATGTAACCTTCCTTCTTGTGGCGATAGCGGCCGCCGGCATTGGCCTGCCAGAACTCGATGAGGGCACCGGGCACGCCGGCGCCGCGCTCGTCGAGCAGGCGGCCGTAGACCACGATGCGCGGACCGATCGCGCTCTCTCCGGGCTTGGCGAAGTTGTGGATGAGGTCATCGTCCAGCTCGCCGAGAATGTTGTGGCCGAATACCGGGCCGGTAATCTCTGACAGCGTTCCGTCGAGCGAAAGAAGCGCCTTTTGCGGCGAGCGCAGCACCGAGGTCTTGTAGCCTGGGGTGAAAGCGGGCGGATGCCAGCTGCGGTCGCGGGCGAAGAGTGCGCCGGTTTCCGGCGGGCGATTGGACAGGCGTTCGGACATTATTCTGCTTCTTGATCCATCTGGTCGAAGACCTGCTTCACTGTGGCGATGGCGCTGTTGGCGGCCGGAACCCCGGCATAGATGGCAACATGCAGCAGTGCCTCGCATATGTCTTCACGCGTCGCGCCAGTCCGCGCGGTGGCGCGAACATGCATGGCGACCTCGGCATGGTGGCCGAGTGCGGCAAGCAGGGCGATCGTCACGATCGAACGCTCTCGCTTGGTCCATTGCGGCCTTGACCATACATGCCCCCAGGCCGCCTCGGTGATAAGCTCCTGAAACGGGGCATCAAACGGGGTCTTGGCCGCCTCGGCGCGGTCGACATGGGCATCGCCCAGCACCGCCCGCCGGGTCGCCATGCCCTGCCTGTAGCGCTCACTGTCATTCGCCATGATAGGTCACCCTGGCCTTTCCTTCCCTGACATCGAAGCCGCTTCCTGTCCGCTCACCGATGATCTGTTTCCCGGCTGCGTACGTACCTCTCGTACGTGCTCATGATAGCGCGGATTGATTTCTTTGGCCCCGCTTCAGCAAAGGCATGTTATCCGACCATAAACGCCCTATAGTTTGAAGCAATACTATTTCAGGAGGATGCCCATGCGAACCCAGGTGGTCATTGTCGGTTCCGGCCCGGCAGGGCTCTTGCTCGGCCAACTCCTTGGCAACGCAGGGATTCAGTCCATCATCGTTGAGCGGGCAAGCCGCGACTATGTGCTCAACCGCGTTAGAGCCGGCGTGCTCGAGGAAGGCACGATGGCACTGATGCGCCAGAGCGGGGCAGGTGGCCGGATGGACGCGGAAGGGCTCCTGCACAACGGATTCTCGCTCGCCTTCAACGGTCGCAGCCAGAGGATTGACCTCGCTGGACTGACCGGCGGCAAGCACGTGATGGTTTACGGGCAGACCGAGTTGACCAAGGACCTGATGGAGAAACGCGAAGCGGACGGGCTGCAGAGCATCTTCAACGCCGAGGCGGTCGAGCTCCACGATTTCGATTCGGATCATCCCCACGTGACTTACCAGAAGGACGGCTCGGGCCATCGGATCGATTGCGATTTCATCGTCGGTTGCGACGGCGGGCACGGGGTCTCGCGAGCATCGGTTCCGGAAAATGCCATAACCACCTACGAGCGGATTTACCCGTTTGGCTGGCTTGGCATCCTGGCTGACGTTCCGCCGGCGTCGGACGAACTCATCTACGCCAACCATACGCGCGGCTTCGCCCTCTGCTCAATGCGCTCGCACACGCGCAGCCGCTACTATGTTCAGTGCGGGCTCGACGAGAAAGCAGAGGCATGGACTGACGACCGTTTCTGGGACGAATTGCGAAGACGGCTGCCGCAAGAGGTTGCCGATGCCGTGGTGACGGGACCTTCCTTCGAGAAGTCCATCGCGCCGTTGCGCTCCTTCGTCGCCGAGCCATTGCGGTTCGGCCGCCTGTTTCTCGCCGGCGATTCCGGCCATATCGTTCCGCCGACGGGAGCCAAGGGGCTCAATCTTGCCGCGAGTGACGTGCACTACATGTTTGCCGGCCTGTCCGAACACTACCTCGAGAAATCCTCGGCAGGCCTCGATGCCTACTCGACCCGCGCTTTGACACGGGTGTGGAAGGCTGTCCGCTTCTCGTGGTCGATGACGATGCTGCTGCACCGGTTTCCTGAGCATGGCGACTTCGACCGGAAGATCCAGGAAGCTGAACTCGACTACCTGTCCGACTCGGTTGCTGCATCGACCGTGATGGCCGAGAATTATGTCGGCCTGCCACTGTGACGACAGGCACCCTTTGCCGGTTGCAACCCAGATTTGCCGGGTGAATGGGGGTCCTTGGCTGACAAACACTCAAAAACCACGCATGTTGGCCGCATGAACAAGACATCAGTGCAGCCTAATGATTCGAGCGCGAAAAGCGCCGATGCTGAACCACGCGAACCGGCAACGCTTGGCGCGCTGGATCACTATATCGGTTTCAACCTCCTGCTGGCGCAGAACGCTTCGTTCAAGGCATTCAAGCGCCGTTCGGGCGAACACGCGCTGAAGCCGGGCTGGTTCGGCGTACTCAGCCTGATCAACGACAACCCCGGTATCACGCCGATGTCGCTCAGCCGTCTGAGCGGGCGCGACAAGTCGACGATGACGCCTGTGCTGCGCGACCTGCGGCACGCGGGACTGATTGCCCGCGGCGAAACCGTGGGGGACAAGCGCAGCTACAGGCTGACCCTGACACCAAGCGGCGTGGAGGAACTGAAAATGCTGGCCGAACATGCCCGCCGGCATGACGAGGACCTTGATGCGGTCGTCGGCGACCGCAAGGAGGAGTTCCTTGCCATGCTCCGGAGCGTCGCCGCCTACTTCGACTGAGGCCTGTCTGGCGGTGATGGATGCCGATCAAACACGCTGATGATGCGGAATCCGACTTGTCACTGCTCCAGAAAGATGTTTGATTTCAAACTAGTTGCGGTTCTCGGAAGAAAAGCGGCAGTCAGACCGCCCGGGCAATGAAAAACCAACAACGAGTGGAGGAGATACCATGTTGAAACGCAGGCAATTCCTGGCCACGGCGGCCGCTGCGCTTGCCTCGCCTATGGTTCTGAAGCGCGCCAACGCGCAGGAGCCGGAAGTCACACTGAAGCTGCACCACTTTCTCGGCCCCAAGGCGCCGGCACACAGCAAGATGCTGCAGCCGTGGGCCGAAGCCATCCAGAACGACTCCGGCGGTCGCATCAAGATCGAGCTCTACCCCTCGATGTCGCTTGGTGGCGCGCCGCCCCAGCTGTTTCGTCAGGTTGCCGATGGCGTCGTCGACATCGTCTGGACGGTGAATGGCTACACGGCCGGCTTGTTTCCGCGTTCCGAGATTTTCGAGCTGCCGACCGTCTATACCAACGACATTGCGGCGACGAACCTCGCCATGCGCGATCTTTTCGACAGTCATCTCGCCGAAGAGTACAAGGATGTGCACGTCCTGTTCCTGCATGTTCATGCCGGTCAGGCAATCCAGATGGCAAACGAACTGGTGCGCTCGCCGGACGACACCAAGGGCAAGAAGCTGCGTGTGCCTGGGCCGACCGGCAATGCCGTCGTCGAGGCTATGGGTGCGACGCCGGTCACCATGCCGGTTCCCGACCTGCCGCAGGCTCTGAGCACCAATGCCGTCGATGGCGCGCTCATTCCTTGGGAGATCATTCCGGCGCTTCAGCTCCAGGAAACGACCAAGTACCAGATCGAGGGGCCGAATATGAACCGCTTCGGCACCACGACCTTTCAGGTGTCGATGAACAAGGCTCGTTGGGAATCGCTTCCGGACGATCTGAAGGCGATCTTCGACAAGCACAGCGGCGAGGACTGGCTGAAGGAAATTGCTGGAATATGGCGCGCGGCCGACGATCACGGCATCAAGGTTGCCGTCGAGGGCGGCAATGAACACGTCGTCCTGACTCAGCCTGAGATGGACGCCTTCAACACTGCGCTAGCGCCCGTCGTCGACCAATGGGTGAGCGAGCACGCCGGTGCCTTCGATTCGCAAGCGCTGGCCGATGCCGCACGCAAGGCGATCGCGGCTCGCCAGAGTTGAGCGACCATAACCGATCCGGGGAAGGGGGCCGCGGGCTCCCTTCCTCACCGCCACGGCCGGCATGGCTTGCCGCAATCGCGGCAATCATCCGCTACTGGGCGCTGCTTGGCGGCCTGCTGACACTGACGCTGTCCGTGATGACGGCGCTCAGCGCCTTGTCCAATCTGTTTCTCGGCCGGCCTTTTTCCGCGGACCACGAACTGGTGAAGCACTTCATAGCGGTCGCCATCTTCACCTTCCTTCCCTATTGCCAACTGACCGGGTCGAACGTCACCGTCGACATCTTCACCGAAGGCATGAGCGAAACGCGCAAGCTGGCCATGGCCGCATGCTCGTCGCTGTTTGCCATTGCCTTTTCGATCGTGCTGTTCATCCAGATGTATGCCGGCCTGTTCAGCTATATTCGCTACCGCGAAGTCACTCCGGTGCTGAAGCTGCCGCTGTGGACGGCGTTTCCGCCAATACTCGTATCGCTGCTGCTGTTGTTTGCGGCAGCATGCATAACCTTCGCGGACAGCTGGCGCGGCATGCCGCCAGCGCTGCGCGGCGCCCGGTCGGCGCCATCCGATTCCAAGGCGGGATAGCGGCATGCTGGACAGTTTCCTGATCGGCATCCTCGGGCTGCTTGGGCTGCTGGCGTTGATCGCGGTCCGGGTGCCGATCGCCTACACCATGATCCTGATCGGCATTGTCGGGATCAGCCTGCAGTCCGGCCCCTTCATCGTCCTGAACCAGCTGAAGGATCTGGCTTACGCCCAGTTTTCCAACTACGACCTGTCTGTCCTGCCGATGTTCATCCTGATGGGCGGGCTGGCATCGCGCTGCGGCCTGTCCGCCGATCTGTTCCGCGGTGCCAACGCATGGCTTGGCCAGTTCCGTGGCGGCGTGGCGATGGCGGCGGTGGCAGCATGCGCCGGTTTCGGTGCGGTATCCGGGTCTTCAACGGCCACCGCATCCACCATGGGGCAGGTCGCCCTGCCTGAACTGCGCAAGTACAAGTACTCGCCTGCGCTGTCGACCGGAACGATCGCGGCCGGCGGCACCCTTGGCATCCTCATCCCGCCCTCGGTGGTGCTGATCGTCTATGCCATCATCGTCGAGGCCAATGTCGTCACCATGTTCGCCGCGGCACTTCTGCCCGGCATCCTGGCGATGCTTCTGTTCATCCTCGCCGTCGCGCTCTATGTGCGCCTGGTGCCGGGCTCCGGGCCGCAGGGTGCGGCTGTTTCCGCGAGCGAGCTTGGTGCGGCAACGGTGGCCGTGATCCCCGTCTTCATCATCTTCGGGGTGGTCATCGGCGGCATCTACGCAGGCATCTACAGCCCGACGGCCGCAGCCGCGATCGGCGTCTTTCTCGTCGTCCTCTATGGCTTTGGAAGGCGGCGACTGTCGTTGGCGGGCCTTGTCGATGCGTTGCTCGAGACCGCGCGCACCAGCGGCATGATCTTTCTGATCCTGCTCGGCGCGGAGCTCCTCAAGATTTTCATGTCGCGCGCCGGTGTCCCGCAGGCGGCGGCCGAGATGCTGCAGGGCAGCGGATTGGCCCCGATGGTCATCATGGTCCTGATCATCGTCATTTTCCTGGTTCTGGGCTGCCTGATGGACAGCCTTTCCATGGTCATTCTGGCAATCCCGTTTTTCTGGCCGGTCGTGGCCGGGCTCGATTTCGGCCTCTCTCCCGCCGAGCTCAAGATCTGGTTCGGCATCATCATCCTTGTGGTTGTGGAGGTGGGGCTGATAACGCCGCCTGTCGGGCTCAACGTGTTCATCATCAATCAGCAGGCGAGCGACATCCCGATGCGAGAGACTTTCAAGGGGGTGATGCCCTTCCTTGGCATGGAATTGTTCCGCGTCACGCTGCTCGTCGCCTTTCCCGTCATCACGCTGTTCCTGCCGAGGCTCTTGCAGGGATGACGGCGCGAGCGGACAAGATGATGGGCATGGCCAAGTCGGGCACGCTGACGGCCGGCGGCGCGCTGCTGGCGCGCCTGAAGGCGTTGGGTGTCGACTACATATTCGCCAATTCCGGTACGGATTTTCCACCGATAATCGAGGGGCTTGCGGAGGCGGCGGCGAAGGACATTGCGCTTCCCGAGGCGCTCGTCATGCCACATGAAGGTGCCGCCATGGGGATGGCGCATGGCTACTATCTCGCGACCGGCAAGTCGCAGGTCGTCATGGCGCATACCAATGTCGGTCTCGCCAACTGCGCCATCGGCGCCATCAACGCGGCCGTCGAGCATATTCCCATCATGCTATTTTCCGGCCGCACGCCAGTCACCGAAAAGGACCGCTTCGGCGCCCGCACCGTACCGATCGGCTGGGGGCAGGAGATGCGCGACCAGGCCGCGCTGGTGCGGGAGGCCTGCAAGTGGGATTACGAGATGCGCTTTCCCGAGCAGGCGCTCGACATCGCCGACCGTGCCTACGCCATCGCCAATTCGACGCCGCGCGGGCCGGTCTATGTTAGCCTGCCGCGCGAGGTGCTGTGCGAGCCGGCGCCGTCGGCGGGGCTTTCCGCGCCGCTGTCCATGCAGCCTGCCGTCGCGGCTCCGGGCGAAGCGCAGATCCGCGAGGCCGCCGCAATCCTGGCCAGGGCCAGGAATCCCGTGATCTTCGCGCAGCATGGCGCGGGCAGTCAGGAAGCGTTTCGGGCGCTGGGCGAATTGGCCGAGGATTGGGGTATTCCGGTCTGCCAGTATTGGGCCCTTCAACTGGCACTTCCGACCGATCATCCGATGGCTGCGGAGAACAACCCGGCTCCTCTCATCGAGGCGGCGGACGCGATCCTGGTCATCGACGCGCTGGCGCCGTGGGCGCCCGATACGCACCGGCCATCGGACGGTTGCACGATCATCCAGATGAGCCAGGATCCGCTGGCGGCGCGCACGCCGGTCCGCAATTTCCGCTCCGACCTCTCGATCGTCTGCGAACCGGCGCAGGGCATTCCGGCGCTCGCCCGGGCAATGCAGGAACTGGCCGTCGGACGCGAGCAGGGACTGACGGAGCGCCGTGGTTCTGTAGCCGCACGAAACGCGGAATCGCGGCGGAAGATCCGCGCTGCGGCGGAGGCCGGTCGCGATGGCGTGATGACCAAGGACTGGGTCAGCCTCTGCGTCTCCAGGGCGATCGAAGGGCGGGGCGCCGCAGTGCTATCGGAACTCGGCTGCCCGATGGCTCCCATGTCGCTGTCCGAACACGGTTCCTGGTTCCAGGAGCCGCATGCCGGCGGTCTCGGATGGTCCTTTCCGGCAGCGCTCGGCATGCAGCTTGCCGACCGGAAGCGGCTGGTCGTGGCGACGATGGGCGACGGGTCCTACATGTTCTCCAACCCTGTAGCCTGCCACCAGATTGCCGAGGCGCTCGGATTGCCCGTGCTGGTCGTCATTCTCAACAATTCGGAATGGGGTGCGGTGCGCCAGTCGGTGCTCGGCATCTATCCCGACGGCTATGCCGCGCGCACGAATGTGATGCCGCTGACCGCATTGTCGCCGACGCCCGATTTCACCAAGGTTGCCGAGGCAAGTCGCGCCTGGGCCCGCAAGGTCACGCTCGGCGCCGATCTGCCTGCCGTGCTCGAGGCAGCGCTGGAGCACATCCAGACCAAGGGCACGCTGGCACTGCTCGACGTCACGGTGCGCCCCTGAACTGCCGATTGTCGCGTCGTCGCTCGGCCCGCCTTGCCGCGGATCAAGGTGAGACGAACGCCTCGATCTTCCGCGCCGCCTCTGTCAGCTTCGGCAGGATCTCGCGCCTCATGTCGTCAGACGAAAAACGCGCCGATTGGGTGGAAACATTGATCGCGGCGATGATCCTTCCCATCCGGTCGCGCACCGGCACTGCGATCGACCGGAGGCCGATTTCCAGTTCCTCATCAACGATGGCAAAACCGTCGCGCGAAGCTTCCCCGATCCGTCCCGCAAGTTCCTGTCGGTTGATGATGCTTTTCGGAGTGCGGCGCTCGATGGTCGCGGAATCCAGAAAGCGCTTCAACTCGGCGGGCGACAGGTCGGACAGCAGGACCCGCCCCATCGAGGTGCACCATGCCGGCAGCCTCGTGCCAACCGTCAGCGCAACGCTGAGGATGCGACGCCCGGGCACGCGCGCGACATAAACCACGTCCGCGCCCGACAGCACCGCCGCCGAGCAGGATTCGTTGAGTTCCGAGGCCACCGCGCGCATGAAGGGATCAGCGTGCGTCCACAGCGGTGCCCCCTGCAGCCACGTCCGAGCTACTCCCAGCAGCTTTGGCGACAGCGAGAAGAGCCGTCCGCTTTGCGTCGCGTAGCCGCTGGCGCAGAGCGTAAGCAGGAAGCGACGCGCGCCGGCACGGGTTAGGCCCGCTTCCTCGGCCATGGCGGTCAGCGTCATCCCGGCCGGATGAAGTGCCAGGATCTCCATCACCGCTAGGCCCTTGTCGAGGGATCCGACACGGTCGCGCATTGCGCTCCGTCCGCCGGTATCGACTTCCCGCCCTGTCGTCATCTTGACTCCGCCGCTGTCCGCAACCTACAAAGTATCGCATGTAGAACATAAGTTCGCAATGCGAACATATTGCGGAGCGATGCGATGGCCATGTTCATGCCGCTTGCCCAGGCGGTGTCGGAAAATCTCAAGAATGGCGACAGCGCGGCCTTCGAGGGGTTCACTCACCTCATCCCCACAGCTGCCGCGCATGAAGCGATCCGCCAGGGCTTCCGCGATCTCACGCTGATCCGCATGACGCCCGACTTGATCTACGATCAGATGATCGGCATGGGGATGGTCAGGAAGATGGTCTTCTCCTATGTCGGCAATCCCGGTGTCGGGCTGCTGCGCCGCGCGCGCGACGCCATCGAGAACGGCTATCCGCGCGACCTGGAAATCGAGGAGCACAGCCACGCCGGCATGGCCAATGCCTACGAGGCGGGGGCGGCGGGGCTGCCGTTCGCGGCCTTCCGCGGCTATCTCGGCGCCGAATTGGCGCGCGTCACGCCGACGATCAAGAGTGTGACGTGTCCGTTCACCGGCGAGGTCCTCGCCGCTGTTCCGGCACTACGCCCCGACGTGTCCTTCATCCATGCGCAAAAGGCCGACCGGAAGGGTAATGTGCTGGTTGAAGGCATCGTTGGCGTACAGAAGGAAGCGGTTCTGGCCGCAAAGCGCGCCGTGGTGACGGTCGAGGAGGTTGTCGACGATTTCGACGACCTGCACCCCAATCTCTGCGTGCTTCCGTCCTGGACGATCACGGCGATCGCCGTGGTGCCTGGCGGCGCGCATCCGTCCTATGCGCATGGCCACTATGTGCGCGACAATGCGGCCTATGTCGCCTGGGACGAGATCGCCGCGGACCGCGAGCGCTTCGCAGCCTGGATGCAGGAAAATGTGATCGAAGCCACGCCGGAAGACTTCGCCGGGCGGGTCAAGCATCTGAGGAAGGCGGCATGAGCGGAAACGGAAATACTCAGGCCTTCACGCCAGGCGAAATGATGACGATTGCAGCCAGCCGTGCGCTGAAGGGCGAGGATGTCTGCTTTGTCGGCATCGGTGCGCCATCGGCCGCCTGCAACGTGGCGCGCCTGACGCATGCGCCCGACATAACGCTGATCTACGAGAGCGGAACGATCGGCACGGCGCCCGACGTCCTGCCGCTGTCGATCGGCGACGGCGAGCTCTGCGACACGGCCGTCACCACTGTCCCGGTGCCCGAGATGTTCCGCTACTGGCTGCAGGGCGGCCGCGTCTCGATCGGATTCCTGGGGGCGGCCCAGCTCGACAGGTTCGGCAACATCAACACGACCGTGATCGGCGATTACGCACATCCCAAGACACGTCTGCCCGGTGGCGGCGGCGCGCCCGAAATCGCCTCCAGCGCGGGCGAGATCTACATCACCATGGCGCAGTCGAAGCGTGGCATGGTCGACAAGATCGACTTCTACACCTCCTTCGGTCACGGCGAGGGTGGCGACCACCGCCAGCGCCTCGGCATCACCACCGCCGGCCCGACCCTCCTGATCACCGATCTGGCGATCTGGAAGCCCGATCCTGTCACAAAGGAATTCACCGTCGTGTCGCTGCATCCCGGCGTGACGCGTCAGCAGGTAGCTGATACCTGTGGCTGGACCGTGCGCTTTGCCGAGGAACTCGCCGAGACGCCCGCGCCGACCGAGCTCGAACTCAAAACCCTTCGAGACCTGCAGGCGCGCACCAAGGCCGCGCATGCGGCCGCGAACTGACCGGACCGGACAGCAACACATGACCGAAGCCTATATCTGCGACTATATCCGTACACCGATCGGGCGTTTCGGCGGCGCCCTGGCCTCGGTGCGACCGGACGATCTCGCCGCCATCCCCCTGAAGGCGCTCATGGAGCGCAATCCGGATGTCGATTGGGCGGCCGTCGACGACGTGGTGATGGGCTGCGCCAACCAGGCCGGCGAGGACAATCGCAACGTAGCCCGCATGGCGCTGCTTCTGGCCGGCCTGCCGCAAGGGGTGCCGGGCTCCACGGTCAACCGCCTGTGCGGCTCGGGCATGGATGCGCTGACCATCGCGGCGCGCGCTATCAAGGCGGGCGAGGCAGAGCTGATGATTGCCGGCGGCGTCGAGTCGATGAGCCGTGCGCCCTTCGTCATGCCGAAGGCCGAGACGGCCTTTTCGCGCAATGCCGAGATCTTCGACACCACGATCGGATGGCGGTTCGTTAACCCGCTGATGAAGGCGCAATACGGCGTCGATTCCATGCCCGAGACGGGCGAAAATGTCGCCGAGGAATTTTCCGTCTCACGTGTCGACCAGGATGCCTTTGCCGTCCGCAGCCAGCAGAAGGCCGTCGCCGCGCAGGGCAATGGACGCCTGGCGCGCGAGATCACGCCGGTGACGATCCCGCAGCGCAAGGGCGAACCCGTCGCCGTCACTAAGGACGAACATCCTCGCGCCGGTACCACCATTGAGGCGTTGGCAAAGCTGCCGACGCCGTTTCGCAAGGGCGGAACCGTGACGGCCGGCAATGCCTCGGGCGTCAATGATGGCGCCGCGGCGCTGGTCGTGGCTTCCGAAGCGGCTGCGAAGAAGTACGGGCTGAGGCCGATTGCCCGCATACTCGGCGGCGCTGCCGCCGGCGTCGCGCCGCGCATCATGGGCATCGGTCCGGCGCCGGCGACCGAAAGACTTTGCGCCCGGCTCGGCCTCAAGCCGCAGGATTTCGGCATCATAGAGCTCAATGAAGCCTTCGCCTCGCAAGGGATTGCGGTCCTGCGCCGCCTCGGCATCGCTGAGGACGCCGAGCACGTCAATCCGAACGGCGGCGCGATTGCGCTCGGTCATCCTCTCGGCATGTCGGGCGCTCGCATCGCCGGCACGGCAGCGCTCGAACTGCATCACCGTGACGCGAAACTGGCGCTGGCGACCATGTGCATCGGCGTCGGTCAGGGCATATCGATCGCACTCGAACGGGTGTGAGCCATGCCGCCGCGCTCACGGCAGCGGCAGTCCAGGCCAGGCAGTCTGGAGTTTCGCGCAGCAGGTCTGCCGGATGTCGGGCATGGGACCGTCAGGAAACTCATCGCTTGTGATAAAGCGAAGCATAGGCGCTAGGCTGTTGGGCTTCCGCGGCGCTGTCGCGGTAGGCAGCCCCGTCTAGCCACGCCGGGTTGATTTCGACACCCCAGCCCGGCTCGTCCGGGACACGCACGCATCCGTCCTCGACGGCAAAGGGCGAACCCAGGAACAGGTCGCGCTGCCAGGGATAGTAGTCGTCTCCTTCTATGGAGAGCTCGAGATACTTGCCGGCGTTCGGAATCGCCGCGAGCATATGCATTGAGCACATTGTCACCAGCGATAGGTTGGCACTGTGTGGCGTGCAGGGCAGACCGGCCGCAGCCGCCATGCCGGCGACTTCCAGGGTCCGGGACAGGCCGCCCATATACATCACGTCAGGCTGGACGATATCGACCGCGCGCATGGCGATCATGCGGGCCCAGGTGGCCATCTCCCAATCCTGTTCGCCGCCGGTGACGTCGATCTGCAGCGCCTCGGTCACGGCGCGGGTTGCGTCGAGATCCCAATAGGGAACAGGCTCCTCGTAGTGGACGACGCCGTTTGCCTGCAGCATCTGCCCCACTTCGATGGCACGGGAAACGGAGAAGGCGGAGTTCGCATCCACCAGCTTCTCGATGCCGTCGCCAAGTGCGCCCGCGACCGTCGGGATGATCTCTTCGGTCCGCCCGGGCCATTCGTCGACATCCTGCCCGCATTCCGCGCCGATCCGCCATTTGGCGGCGGTAAAGCCGCGCTCGCCGCACAGACGCTTCAGGCGCTCTGCCTCGTCGCTCGGGCTGATGTCGCGCTTCATGGAACTGGCGTAGGCGCGCACCGGGCCGGGTCCGCCGCCGATCAGGCTTGCTACCGGCTTGCCGGCCCTGCGCCCTGCGAGGTCCCAAAGCGCGGTGTCGAGTCCGGCCAGAGCCCGTGCACGATAGCTGCCGGGATATTTGTGCTCGCGCCTTTCGATCAGTCCGATCAGCCCCGAAATGTCGGAGCAACTGGCGCCCAGCGCCCAGGGTGCCACCTGCCGGTGAAAAACCTGGGCCGTGATGTCGGCGTTGTAGGTCGAGGTTTGTCCCCAGCCGAAAGCACCGTCCTCCGCCGTAACGCGTACGAAACAGACGAATTCGTCGTGGAAAGTTTCAAGGCGGGCGATGCGGATCATGTTGTCTCGGGGTTCAGCGCTTATGTCGGGCGTGGACAGCGTCGCCCCGCTTCGCCCGTCTTGGCAAGCTGGAGAGACTGAAAGTCACAGGGTTGCAGGGCCGCTACTCGATGACCCCGCAGGCCAGCCGGTCACCGGCGTCGCCCGAAGGCTGGCTCTCATAGTCGTCCGGTCCTGCGTGGATCATCAATGCCCGGCCGACGATCCCTGCTTCGCCATTGTCCAGCGTCACCATTGGATTGAAGACCTCCGCTTGCAACGAACCGTCGGCAGCAACCTGCTGGTTGGGCATGTCGCCGGCATGCGAGCCACCTGCTGAATTGTAGCCGTGCTCCTTGGATGCGGGATTGAAATGCCCACCGGCGGACTTGTGGCCGGTTGCGGGGTCGCACGCGCCGGTCTCGTGCACATGGAAGGCGACCCATTGGCCGGCCGGCAGTCCAACGAGGTCGAGCCGCATCAACACCCCGCCTGCAGCCATGGCGGTAAGCTGGGCACTCCCGGCTGCATGACCCTTGGAGTCAACGAAGCTGGCGGTTCGCGCTTCAGGTTCGGCGGCCATGGCGTTCCCGGCAAGCATTGTTGCTGCGACGATGGCGAGTTTCCTGGGGGCCATTTCAGTCCTCCTGTTACGTTGTGCTGTACACCCGTCCGCGATCCTGAAGCTCAGCGTGGCCGCAACCGGAATGTCCTCCCTGGGGAGGCGCCAGCCGGCGCGCGGCTGTCTCAGCG
Source organism: Alphaproteobacteria bacterium (assembly GCA_018823835.1). GTDB lineage: Bacteria > Pseudomonadota > Alphaproteobacteria > Rhizobiales > Rhizobiaceae > CAMYMG01. Next base: position 287,110 of record JAHJHT010000008.1, read on the forward strand.
CGGCTTCTCTCTGGCGTGCTCCGGTTCATCATAGACCCGATCGACGGCCCGGCGCTGCTCCTGTTTTTCACGGGGCGAAAGACGCCGCTCCTTCGAGACTGCATAGGCGATCACGCCGATTAAAACGAGCGGGCCAATGACGGTTGCCCACCACCAGTTCATGAACCATTCCATAGTCACGTCTCCTCAAGCCCGTTGAGTTGCGCGCGCCGCGTCGCGCTTGCAGGCAACAAACGAGGAGGCACTCGTGACGTTCCGACCGGGAGGTGGACTACCGAGGCTCCGAGACCAGGCTGAGATAGGTCGGGTCGAAGCCCGCAAGATCGGCAAGGCGCTCGAAATCCTTGATCTCGATATCGAAGTTCCTCCAGCTGACGAAGCCGGTTGCTCTCAGAGCCCGGATTGTCCGATTGGTGTGCACCACCGACAGACCGAGCACGTCTGCGACGTCCGACTGTGTCAGCGCGAGCTGGAACCGGCCGCTTTCTGCAAGGCCCACTACCTCGAACCTCAGATAGAGTTCGCAAATGAGGTGGCAGAGATGCTTCAGCGGCGTGCGTCGCCCGATCGAAGCAATCATCTCGCGCTGGATCGCCGCATCCACCGTCGTTGACAGCCATAGCAACCTGGTCAGATGGGGGGCCTTTTCCGTGAGCGCCGTCAGGTCGGCATGCGGGATGAAGACCGCGCTGCAGTTCGTCATCGCCACCACGCTGTGATCCATGACTTTCAGCAGCAGGGCATGCAGGTCGACGAAGTCCCCCGGTACGTGCAGGGCGGTCAGTTGCCGCCTGCCGTCCTCCAGCATCACCGCCCGTGCGGTCAGGCCGGACGTGACGAGGCAGCTGGAATAGGCGCGGGAATGAGCGGAAATCAGCTCCGTGCCCTTTGCGAATGTCGCCTTTTTCTGGGTCAGAGAGGCGAGAAGTTCGATCTCCTCAGGACTAAGGCCATCCCGCCTGGAAAGCGCTCTGCACAGCAGTTCAATAGCGGGAGTCATGGTTGCCCTTCATGGCTTGGCGTCCGGAGCCGGCGATGGTCCAAGTTGTTCAAAATATTGCGGAACCTTGGCTTCACCTAGCGCATTGTCTGGCATGCAACAGTCCGCCACCATGGTTCGCTACTATTTCGACATCAAGGACGGCGACGACCTTTCGGTCGACGATACGGGAATCGAATGCTCGGGTCCCGAGGAGGCTCGTTTCCAGGCCATCGATGCCTTGCCGGAGATCGCCAGGGACGAACTGCCTGACGGGGACAACAGGTTCTTCGAGGTGAATGTACGCGACGATCAGGGCAGGGCGGTGTTCAGGTGCCGGCTTACTCTTGAAACGGAATGGCTTTGACCTGAATGCTGCCATGCCTGCTGGATTGCGGCCTGTCCTGTTCCTCGAGCATGTTCAGCAAGTCTTCCTCGCGATGATATCCGCACTGGTAGAATTCGATTACCGAAACTGCCACGGAATCGCGCGCCTCCTGCAGCAGGATTCCATGTTTCCCGCAGTGGCTTTCGAGCACTCGGGCTAGCATCGATAGCGACGACGGTTCGATAATGCTCTCGATACCCATGGCATCCTCCGCGGCAGGTCCAACTGCGGTGAAGGATGGCGGGCTCGGTCCGTACCAGTCAATTAAGTTTGACATACAGGCGAAAGGGTCGCCGGCTCGCGGCCGGGGCGGCTAGCTTTCGCCCTTCATGTTGCGGGCAATCCGGAGCAACTCCTCGCGGTCATTGCCATGTTTGGCGATCAACTGACGTGCCTGCCGCGGCGACAGGTCCGTGTTTTCGGTGAGATAGCGGACGTTGGGATTGTCCCCACCGGGCGTCGGAAGATGCTCGTGGATCTCTGCCATGATGTGCTCCTAAGCAGCCTTGCTCTTCCTCGCCTTCCCCTTCGACTTGATGCCTTCCTTTTCCAGGCTCTTGCGCAGCACCTCTGCAAGGTTGACGACATTTTCCTTGGGCGCCTGCGGCGCCTTGCGCTGGATCTTCTTTCCCTTGCGTTTGGCGTCGATCATTTCGATCAGCGCCTCTTCGTATCGATCTTCGAAATTCGACGTGTCGAACGTGGTCAGCTTCTTGTCGATCAACAGCCCGGCGATCTCCATCAACTCCTTGTCCTGCTTGCCGCTCGGCAGATCGTCGAACACGGAACTTTCGGAAACCGTCTGGTTATGCGGCCGCAGCCACGACATCAGCATTCCCTTCCCATAAGGCTGGATCACGACCTCATGGCCGTGCTGGTACATCACCACGCAGGATCGCGCCGCCATCTTCTTGTTCGCCATCGCATCGCGCAAAACCGCGAACGCCTCCATGGACGGCTTGTCTGCTGGGATCAGGTAGTAAGGCTTCTCCAGATAGCGCGTGTCGATATCGGCGATCGGCACAAAGTCGTCCACGTCGAGCGTGTGCTCGGACGTCAGCTTGAGCGCCTTGATCTCATCGGATTCGACCTCGATGTAGTCGCCCTTGTCGGCCTCCCAGCCCTTGATCTGCTCTTCGGCCGAGACCTCCTCGTCGGTCTCTTCGTCGACGTAGATGCTGCGAACCCGGTTACCGGTCTTCCGGTTCAGCACGTTGAAATGGATTTTCTCGGCCTCGGTGACGACGCCGACGATCTTCACGCCACAGGAAACCGCCCCGACCCGGAGAAATCCCTTCCACGCTGCACGCGGTGCAGAAGCCATGCGCCATACTCCCTGACTGGAGTGGCTTGAACGATGGATCGTTTGGATGGTTCCCTCCGGTCGGAATGTATGCGTGAATGCGACGTGACGGGTCCAGCCGGGCCTGGACCTGCAACACGACCGCTAGCCGGGCACGTCCGCATGCACGACCTTCGCCAACTGCTTGAGGGCGGCGCCGGGGTCCTGCTGTTCGAAGACGTTGCGGCCGAACATCAGACCTGTGGCGCCGGCGGCAATGGCCGTCTGGGCATTGTTGAGAGTGTCCTCGAAACGCGCCCGCGCGGGACCGCCCGCGACAACGACAGGCGCCAATGATTGGGTCGCAATCGCGTGGAACCGGGCGGTGTCGCTGCACCAGTCCGTCTTGATGATGTCGGCGCCGATTTCTCCGGCGATCCGGCAGTTCATCGCAATGACGTCCGGGTCGTCATGGCGGGCGAACCCGCCCTTGGCAGCCATCGCCTCGATGACATGCACGAGGCCCCACTTCCGGCATTCGCTTGCCACTCTGCCGGAGATCTCGAAGGAGCGGGTTTCTTCCTCCGGCCTATTGTTGCAAGTGAACAGGTAGGTGATCACCGCCTCGGCACCCATCTGCACCGCTTCCTCCACGTTCGCCACCTGGCGGTTGTGGGTGTCGGCGTATCCGGTCCCGGTGCCGTGGCGCCACATCGTCGTCTGGTCGACGCGCAAGATGACGGCCGGACCGCCGGCAAAGCGGTGGCCGTGACGCACCAGCATGCCCGGGTTGACGATGACGGCATTGACCCCGGCGTTCACGGCGGCGTCGAGCAGGCGCGCCGGATCCTCGATGCCGGCAATCGTGCCGACCTGCATGCCGTGATCGAGCGCCAGGCAAAGCATCCTTCCCGATCGCGCATCGAACATGCGCGCGAGCCTGCGGGTCTTGCCAATATCGGCCATGGGTAGTGTCTCCAGATGTTGCGAGGGTCAGACCAGTTGCAGCTTGACGCCGCCATCGCTCATGCGCTCGACGATCTCGCGATCGACCGAGCCCGAGACCAGGACGACGTCGAAAGCCCTGAGGTCGGCGACGTAGTTGAGCGCGGAAAAGTGGAACTTGCTTTCGTCCACGAGGAGGATCTTCTTGCGCGCTATCTCCATCATTGCCTGCTTGGAGCGCAGCACGTGCTCGTCTTGGGTGAACAGGGCGAGGTCTTGGATCGTCGTCGTCGACAGCAGCGCGACGTCTACGTGGTAGGAGCGGATGGCATTCTCGCAGGCCATCCCGAAGAACCCGTTGTAGCCGCGGTGATAGCGCCCGCCGAGCGCGATGAGATCCACGCCCTGTACGTCCTTGAGCTTTTCGAGCACCGGCAGCGCATTGGTGATGACCGTGACCGGCGTGACCGACTCGATGAACTCTGTGACCTGGAAGGTCGTCGAACTGTCGTCCCAGACGATCGCGTTGCCGGGCTCGATGTGGGCGACCGCCGCACGTGCCAGGCGCCGCTTCTCCTCGATGTGCTGGCGGGCGCGAAAGAGATAGCTGCTCTCGAACAGCATCGACTTCTCGGCGGAGACCGCGCCACGGATCCGCCGGACCAGTCCCTGATTCTGCAGGTCGTTCAGATCGCGGTGAATGGTCATGAGAGACACCTCGAGCGAGGTGGCCAGATCCTTGATCTGCGCGGTACCGCTTTCCATCAGGATGCGAATGATCTCTGCGCGCCGCTGGTCGGCCTTGGAGAGTTGAGCGTCTTCTTCCTGCACGTCTGGAACCTCCCCATAACCGTCCGACACTTGTAACATCACCATCGGGCTTGGCCATAGAAAAATGTTAAATTATCAAAAATTGTATGCTGCGTTGCAATGAGAAGACGATCAATGAATGCACCCAATACCACCAGAAGGCGAGAGAAATGCTTAAAAACCAAGGATGCTGCAGTGCGAAGGTCGGGGCCGACCGGCCGTGTTAAGTGAACATTCCTGTCAGCCATATTCTCATGATATCACGAAATTTTGGGTAATTATAACTTTTGAGTTGATAAATTTAACGTCGATGCCTAGGCTCCTTGAGGGGTTGGAGGCGGGTCCAGCGTGACCCGGCGCCCCGCGAACCCAGTGGAGGATCTACATGAACAAGGCAATGCGCACGCGCCTCTTGGCGTCCGCGGCAGGACTTGCAGCAGCTCTCGCTGCAGGAACCGGCAGCGCCCGCGCCACCGATCTCACCTTTGTCTGGCACGCTGGCACATGCGCCGACGCGCTGGTTGAAATCGCCAAGGACTATCCGGACAAGTCGGTCAACATCGTTCCCGCGCTCGTCCCCTACGGACCGCAATGGCACGACAAGATCGCATCGGAGTTCGCCATTCAGGGCGACGCTTTCGATTTCGCCATGTGGGACAGCCAGTCGACTGCCGAGTTCGCTCAGCACGCCGTGAAGCTCAACGAGATCTTCGACAAGTCCGATTACCTAAAGGCCGACATATTCCCGCCGGCATCGCTGTCGCGCTATGGCGAGTATCCGGACGGGTCGGGTGAATTCTTCGGCCTGCCAGCCAACCAGGACGCATACGGCCTGACCTACCGCAAGGACCTGTTCGAGGACCCGAAGGAAATGGAAGCGTTCAAGGCCAAGTATGGCCGCGACCTTGCCGTTCCGCAGACCTATCAGGAAGCCCGCGACGTCGCTGAATTCTTCACGCGTCCGGACGAGGGACTTTACGGCTGGGCTCAGATGGGTGGCCGCGACTATGACTTCGCGACCACGGCGTCGAATTCCTACCTGTGGTCCTTCGGCGGCGAGCTCTACAATCCCGAGACGATGGAAGTTAAGGGTTACCTCGACTCGCCGGCATCGGTCGACGGCGTCCAGGCCTATGTCGACATGTTCAAGTTCGGTCCTCCCGGATCGACCAACTGGGGCTTTGACGAGGTCAACACCTCGATCCAGCAGGGCCAGGTCGCGATGGCGATGCAGTGGTTCTACTTCAACGGCTCCAACGCAGATCCCAAGGTCAGCAAGTTCGCCGACAAGGTCGGCTTTGCCGTGCTGCCAGGCGCTGTCGGCCGCGATGGCAAGTTCCGCCGCCAGTTCTCGGTCGGCGGCCAGGGCATGGGCATCAACAAATACTCCAAGAAGCTCCCGGAACTGACCAAGTTCATGGAGTGGTACTTCCAGCCTGAACAGCAGAAGCGCTATGCTGCCGTCTGCCAGACCGGCTTGAAGACCGTTCTGGAAAGCCCGGATTGGCAGAAGCTGAACTCCTATAACCGCCAGTTCTCGACCGCTCTTCAGTATCTCAACGACTACTGGCACCTCCCGGAATATCCGGTCCTGCTTGACGAGTTGCAGCAGGAAATCTCCAGCGCTGCCGCCGGCACCAAGACCGTGCAGCAGGCTCTCTCGGACGCGGCCGCAAAGAACGAGCGCACGCTCGAGCGGGCCGGCTACGAGATCAAGCGTGGCGATGCCGCGCCTGAAGTTCCCGACCAGGTGATTTCGCCGGTCGGTGTCGACGCCGTCGTTCCTGTCGAATAGCGGCATCCTCCCAGGGCGCGCGGGCTTTGCCTGCGCGCCCGCTCCATCCTAACCTCAGACGTCGCCAGCCGGACTGAAAGGCAAAGTCGTCATGACGCACGCCAAGACATCGACGATCGATCTTGCCGCCAGATGGCTCGTTCTCGGGTTGCTGCTGGTCTACACGATCTACAATGTCGGCCCTATCTTCTGGCTGCTCCTGTCGTCGTTCAAGAGCCGCATGGATCTCTTCACCATGCCGCCGAAACTGTTCTTCACGCCCGACCTCAGCGGTTATCAGAGCGTATTCGGCGTCGGCGCCGCCAAGGATAGCGCCTCAGCCGTCGGCGTGTTCGACTCGCTTATCAACAGCATCATCGTCTCGGTTGCCGGCACCTCGCTAGCCGTGTTCTTCGGTACGCTTTCGGGCTACGTCTGCTCGCGCTTCAACTTCATCGGCAAGGGCGACTTCATGTTCTTCGTCCTGTCGACGCGCATGCTGCCGCCGGTCGCCGTCTTGGTCTTCTACCACCTGATGTTCGCCCGCCTCGGCCTCGCAGACACCCGCTTCGGCCTGGTCCTCGTGGCGATCTTTGCCAATGTCGGGCTGGCCACCTGGATCATGAAGGGCTTCTTCGACGGCGTGCCGAAGGAGGTCGAGCAGATTGCCATCGTCAATGGCTACACGCGCATGTACGCCTTTACCCGGCTGGTGTTGCCTATGGTCAAGGGCGGCATCGCCGCGACCGCCGGCTTCTGTTTCATCTTCGCCTGGAACGAATTCGCCTTCGCATCGATCCTGACCACCACCCAGGCCAAGACGCTGCCGGTCAAGATTTCCGCGGCCTCCGGCGCCACCGGCATCGAATGGACGCAAATCTGCGCCGCCGGCGTGGTCCTCATCATTCCCGTGCTGATCTTCTTCTACCTGATCCGAAAGCATCTCCTGATGGGCATGACCTTCGGCGTTCTGGGGCGGAGCTAGACCATGTCGGATACCAACGCTTCTTCTGGCCCCGGCGCACGGGCTGCCGCGCACGCAACGCGCCAGAACGAGTTGCGCAAGCGCTCGTCGGGCCGGCTGATGATCTTCGGCTTCCTGTCGCCGACGCTCGCCATCCTGCTGTTCATGGTCGCCTATCCGATTTTCTCGCTGATCTACTATTCCTTCTACAATTTCTCGGCCCTGCGCCAGGCCGGGATGAAGCCCGTCGGCCTAGGCAACTACACCTTCCTTCTTTCCGACCCGGAACTCTGGGAGCGCTTCATCTTCACCGGGAAGTTCGTGTTCATCTGCGTCAGCCTGCAGATGCTGATCGGCATCTTTGTCGGCTATCAGATGCAGAAAAATTTTCGCGGCCGCGACGTCATCTTCACCATCCTGATGATGCCGATGATGCTGTCGCCGGTCGTCGTCGGCTTCCTGTGGCGCTACATGCTCAATTCGGAATGGGGCATCATCAACTTCCTGCTTTCTTCCGTCGGCATCGCCAAGATCGACTGGCTCGGCCAGACCAATGCGGCGCTCTGGGCTGCGGCCGCCGCCGACACCTGGATGTGGACGCCGTTCATCGTGCTGCTCGCCACCGCCGCCTTCCGTGGCATTCCCGAGACAATCTACGAAGCGGCGGAAGTCGATGGAGCGAGCCCGGCCTACCGCTTCTTCAGGATCACCCTACCAATGTCGGCCCCGGTGCTTTTCATCGCACTGATCCTGCGCCTGATCGACAGTTTCAAGCAGTATGATCTCTTCGTCGCGCTGACCGGCGGCGGGCCGGGCTCCAGCACCGAGACCGTGTCGTTTGCGGTCGCCAAGACGGCGTTCAGCTATTTCTACACGGGGGAAGCGTCGGCGCTCGCCGTCATCCTGCTGGTCATCATCATCGGCCTGTCGATGATCCTCGTCCGGCACCTGACCAAGATGGGCGAGAAGTACTGATGGCCGAGATCACGCTGAAAAACCTGAGCATCGAGTTCGGTAGCTTCAAGGCGGTGGACGATGTCAGCCTGACGGTCAAGGATGGCGAGTTCGTCGTCTATCTCGGGCCCTCGGGCTGCGGCAAGACAACGACGCTGCGCTGCATCGCCGGGCTGGTAAAGGCGACGCACGGCGAGGTGCTGTTCGATGGCGAGCGGGTCAACGACCTGACGGCAAGCGAGCGCAACATCGCCATGGTGTTCCAGTTCGTCTCGCTCTACCCGCATCTCACCATCAAGGAGAACATCGTCTTCCCGTTGAAGGCACGCGGCATCGCCAAATCGGAGATTGCGCGCAAGCTCGACTGGGTAACCGACGTCTTCAAGCTCGGTGACGAACTCCGCCGCTATCCCGGCGCGTTGCCTCCCGGTGCACGCCAGAAGGTTGCGCTGGCCCGCGCGGTAATCCGCGACCCTGCCGTGCTGCTGCTCGACGAGCCGCTGTCGGCGATCGACGAACAGTTCCGCGAAGAGATGCGCTGGGAACTCGGCCATCTGCAGCGCCAGCTTGGCGTTACGACGATCTATGTCACGCACGACCAGCGCGAAGCCATGTCGCTGGCCGACCGAATAGTCCTGATGAATGACAGCCGCATCGTCCAGGTTTCGCAGCCCGACCGCATGTTCTTCGATCCGGTCAACGTCTTTGCCGGCCAGTTCATCGGCTCGCCGTCGATGAACCTGATCGACCTTGTGCCGGTCGAGGGCGGGCTCAGGCTGGGCGAAAGCGAGGTCACCCTGACGCCCGAACGCGACCGGCTGCCGGAGTGGGCCATGGCATCGAAGCGGCCGCTCAAGCTTGGCGTCCGTCCGCTGAACGTGCACCTCACCGACGATCAGGCAACAGGTGTCCCGCTTCCGGTCGACGACGTGTTCTCGGTCGGGCGCGAACGGTTCTTCTCGTTCCGCATCGGCGACGGCATCTACCAGGGCGTGGACAAACGGCAGTCTCCGGCCGGATCGGCCGGACGCGTGCATTTCGAGCCGGAAGGTCTGCTCTTCTTCGACGCTGCTACCGGAAGGCGCGCCGATGCGGAGGTGGCGGCATGAGTGCGGTGCCGATGCTGACGCTGGAGGGACTGCGCAAGGCCTATCGTGGCAAACCCGCGCTCCGCGGCCTGGACCTCACCGTCAACGACAACGAAATCTTTGCCCTTCTCGGTCCGACCGGCGCCGGCAAGAGCTCCACCCTGCTGTCGGCTGCCGGGCTTATCGAACTCGATGCCGGGCGCGTCAGCCTGGCAGGCCGCGACGTCACCGAGGCGGACCCGGCCAGTCGAGACGTTGCTATCGTCTTCGAAGGCTTCAACCTGCTGCCGGTGCTCGACGTCAAGGACAACATAGCCTTTGCACTTCGCTCTCCTTCGTTTCGCGAGGACGAGAAGGAGGTCGCCCTGCGCGTCGGCCGCACGGCGGAACTGTTGCGCATTTCGCATCTGATGGATCGCGATGTCGGCACCCTTTCCGGCGGTGAAAAGCAGCGCGTCGCCATTGCCCGGGCATTGGTGCGCCGGCCGGTCATGTTCCTGCTCGACGAGCCGCTCTCGGCGCTCGACCTGAAACTGCGCGAAGGCTTGCGTGCGGAGCTGCGCCAGATCCATCGCCAGCATCAGTCGACGATGCTCTACGCCACGCACGACTATCACGGCGCCATCGCGATTGCCGACCGCATCGGCATCATCGACGGCGGTATCATCCAGCAGTCGGGCACCATCGAGGAGATCTACGCGCTGCCGGCGAATGTCGTGGTCGGCAAGTTGATCGGCAGCCCGTCCATGGCCTTCTTCGATGCGGCGATCGACGATGGACACGTGGTGGTGAAGGGCGCGGAGCAGCGCCTGCCGATCGGCGAGTTCGGAACGGTCGGGACCGCCAGCGGCAAGGTGCTGCTCGGCGTGTGGCCCGAAGACATCGAGATCGGCGTCGCCGATGCCGCCGGCGCCAGCACGGGCACGATCTATGCCGTCGACAATCGCGGCTTCGAACGGGCGATTCAGGTCGATACGCCGGGCGGTTCGTTCCGCAAGGTGGTGCCGCTGTCCATGCCGTTCACTCAGGGCGACGCCTGTTCCTTCCGCATCCCGCAGGGTGGCGGGTTCCTCTTCGATGCTGCCAGCGGCAGGCGCATCTCGCAGATGGAGGCAAGAGGCTGATGGGACGCTTCTTCACCAAGGCATGGTTCTATCGCCTGGCCACCGCGCTCATTCTCGGCGGCTTCGCAATGCTGTGCCAGCCCTTTACCCATTCCCTGTTTGTATTCGGCTTTCCCGTGCTCTTGGCCGGCGTTGTCCTATTCATCATCATGGACCACGTGCCCGATGCGCGGCTGAGCGAGGAGGAAGAGAACCGTGGCTAATCCGAAGAAGATTCTGAACGACCCCAAGAAGGTCGTGCCCGAAATGATCGAGGGCCTGGTGGCTGCCAATGACGGCCGGCTCTACAAGCTCGACAATCTGCCGGCGCTGATCCGCACCGACATTCCCGACGGCAAGGTTGCCTTGCTGATCGGCGGCGGCAGCGGCCACGAACCGCTGTTTCATGGCTTTGTCGGCAAGAACATGGGGGATGGAGCCGCTTGCGGCCAGGTGTTTGCAGCACCTTCGCCCGATGTGATCTACGAGGCCGCCAAGGCCGTCAATCGCGGCAAGGGCGTGCTGTTTCTCTATGGCAACTACGCCGGCGACAACATGAATTTCGACATGGCCACCGAGATGCTCGAGGATGACGGCATCGACGTGCGCACGGTCCGCGTTACCGACGACGTCGCCGCGGCACCGCCGGAGCGCACGCATGACCGTCGCGGCATCGCCGGCGACATCTACATGATCAAGATCGCCGGCGGCGCCTCGGCCGAGCTCGACAGCCTCTACGAGGTCGAGCGTGTGGCGCGCAAGGCGATCGCCAATATCCGCTCGATGGGCGTGGCGGTGGCGGCCGGGTCGATCCCCGAGACCGGAAAGCTCACCTTCGAACTCGCCGAAGACGAGATCGAGATCGGCATGGGGGCTCACGGCGAGGCGGGCATCGCGCGCCAGAAGATGAAGCCGGCCGACGCTGTCGCCGACGAGTTGATGGAAAAGATCCTGACCGACCTGCCTTTCCGCAAGGGCGACGAGGTCGCGCTCCTCATCAACAATCTCGGCGCCACGACGATGATGGAAATGCTCATCGTCAACCGCCGCATCCGACAGATCCTCGAACGCGAGGGCATCAAGGTGCATCGCACCGATATCGGCACCTGGCTGACCGTGCAGGAGATGGCCGGTTTTTCGGTGACGCTGATGAAGCTCGACGACGAGTTGAAACACTATCTCGACATGCCGGCGGAATCGCTCGGCTATTCGAGGATGTGAGGCAAGCATGACAGAAACCCTTAATGCCGGCTCCAGCCGGGCGATGCTAGAAGCGGTCTCCCGCTTCGTCATAGAGCGTACCGACATGCTGACCGACGCCGACCTGGCGATCGGCGATGGCGATCATGGCATCGGCATGCGGCGGGGCTTCGAGGCGGCGCTGTCGGCACTCGAGACGCAATCCGTCGATACGCCCGAGTCGGCTTTCAAGGTGGTCGGGACCGCGATCCTGTCCAACACAGGCGGTGCTGCGGGTGCCGTGTTCGGCACGCTGTTTCGCGCCGGGTCCAAGGCCTTCGCCGGCAAGGATGCGATCGACGGCGATGGCTTTGCAGCTTTTCTTGAAAGCGGTCTCGAAGCCGTCATCAAGCGCGGCGGGGTCACCGAGGGCCAGAAGACCATGATCGATGCCATCGGACCGGCAGCCCGCGCCGCGCGCGGCAACGTCGGCAAGGGGTTGTCCGCGGTCGTGGCGTCAGCTGCCGAAGCGTCGCTGTCCGGCGTCGAGGCGACCAGGGACATGATCGCCACCACCGGCAAGGCGCGATCGCTCGGCGAGCGCAGCCTCGGTCACCCCGATCCGGGTGCGATCTCGATCTCGCTCATCCTCAAGGCAATGCAGGAATTCACCGCGACGGCGTGATGACGCCGGCGATCCACGGACAGGAAAGGTTTTCACATGGCTGATCTCGACGACATCAAGGACGGCAAGGACTGGGGCCGGGATACCCCCGCCGATACCAGCCGTTTCTTCCTGAAGGGTTCGGCGCATCATGACTGGGGCATGAAGGCAAGGCTGTCTCGCATCTTCAATCCGGACAGCGGCAAGACCGTGATGCTGGCCTTCGACCACGGCTATTTCCAGGGGCCGACAACCGGCCTGGAGCGGATGGATCTGTCGATCGCACCGCTGGCCGAACATGCCGACGTGCTGATGTGCACGCGCGGCGGCTTGCGCGCGACGATCCCGCCGGAGGTCAACAAGCCGGTCGTTCTGCGTTGCAGCGGCGGCAATTCCATCCTTACCGAACTGTCGAACGAACTGGTGGCCGTCGACATCGACGATGCGATCCGCCTCGGTGCCGTCGCCATGGCGGCGCAGGTCTATATCGGCGCCGAATACGAGCACAAGTCGATCGCCAACGTGGTCAAGCTGATCGATACGGGCACGCGTTATGGCATCCCCACCATGGCAGTCACCGGCGTCGGCAAGGACATGGTGCGCGACGCCCGCTATTTCGGGCTGGCCACGCGCATCGCCGTCGAGCTCGGCGCGCAGTTCGTGAAGTCCTACTATGTCGAGGAGGGTTTTGAACGCATCGCACTGGGCTGCCCGGTGCCGATCGTCATTGCCGGTGGCAAGAAGCTGCCGGAACGCGAGGCGCTCGAGATGGCATGGCTGGCCATCGACCAGGGGGCTGCCGGCGTCGATATGGGCCGTAACGTCTTCCAGTCCAGCGACCCTGTCGCGATGCTGAAGGCATTGGCTGCAGTCGTCCACCACGGTGAGAAGGCGGACAAGGCCTATGCCATGTTCCGCGACCTGGAGCAGGCGAAGGCTGCCTGACCATGACTGTGATCGAGCCTCAATCCCCCGCCGTCGCGATATCCGGCCCGCTCACCGGCAAGGTCGTCGCGGTGACCGGCGCTGCCAGCGGCATTGGCCGGGAAATCGCCCGCGTGTTCTTGCAGGCGGGCGCGAAGGTCGCCACGCTCGACATCAATCACCGGGCTCTTGAGTCGCTCGCGCCCGAGCATGGCTGTACTCCATATGCCTGCGACGTGACCGATACGCAGTCGGTCGCAGCAGCATTCGATGCCATCGCTTCGGATCTGGGCGGGCTCGACATTCTGGTGTCGAATGCCGGATCGGCGCAGCAGGGTGCCATCGGCGACCTGCCGATGGGCGAGCTGCGGCGCAGTTTCGACCTCAATTTCTTCGGCCATCAGAATGCCTGCCAGGCGGCGATCCGAATTTTTCGCCGGCAGGGCAGGGGCGGCACCATCCTGTTCAACATCTCCAACCAGTCGGTCAATCCCGGCAAGGATTTCGGGCCTTATGGCATTCCGAAGGCCGCCACTCTGGCGCTGATGAAGCAATATGCCGTCGACCATGGCCATGAGGGGATCAGAAGCTGCGGCGTCAATGCCGGGCGCATCCGCAGCGGCCTCATGACCGACGAAATGATCCTGGAACGGGCTCAGGCGCGCGGCATCTCACCACGCGAATACATGGCAGGAAACCTGCTCGGCCTCGAAGTGACGGCCAGCGACATTGCCGATGCCTTCCTGCACCTGGCGCTGATGGACAAGGTCAACGCCGCCGTGCTGACCGTCGATGGCGGCGTCATGGCAACCTCGCTGCGGTAGACGGTCCACGGTTGCAGGTCGCCCGTTGGATGCCATGCGCGTTGGCATCCGCCAGACGCCGCATCTGGCGCAGATGGCGGCCAGGAAATCTCTACCGCGCTGCGCTAGCACAGATCCTTCCGAGCATTGAGCGCGTCGCGCAAATTGTCGCTCAGGATGTCGGTGTCGCCCCTGTGGCCGGCAAGCGCGCAGCCGATCAGCCCAAGGTCGACATCGGCGCTGTGCTGTCGGGCGTAGCCCTCCGGCTCGTCGGGCGCCCCCGGATACTTGCCCTTCGGATGACGGTAGAGATCGATGCCGGCAATGACGATCCGGCGTGGTCGCAGTGCTGCCGCAAGCGCCACCATCAACGCTCCGTTGGTCGGGATCATCGCGCCCCCAAGCTCTGCAGGCGAAGGGTCGAAGTGGTCGAAAAAGACGAAGCCGGACGAAGGGAGATGGCCGCTGGCCAGATGGTCCCGGAGAATGGGCTCGCCGATCGCGGCGGTCGGGAAGGCGAGAACCGGTTGCCGCGGCAGGCGCACGAGGTCGGGATCGCTGGTAAAGACCATGTCCGGCGCGCCGAACCAGTTGCGCTCGGTCCAGATCCAGTTCACCCGGAAGACCGTTGCATCCCTGTAACCGGCGAGCCGCGAGTCTTCGGAAGAAGGGCCATTGCCGAGGCAGATGATGGTGCCTCTCGGCTCGAGGCGAGCGTTGAGTTCTGCCAGGCTGCCGATCCTGAGATCTTCGGCATAGGCGTTGGGTTGTCGAGTCTCTTGCATGGGTTTTCGTATTCGGAACCGGAGGAGGGTTCAACATCGGCAGTTGGTCCCCCGGCGATCAATCCGTCAACCACCAGTCATGCCACCTGGCAGAGGCAGGTGGCATGACTCCGATCACTAAATCTTTTTTGATTGCTGACAATCATTCATATTGACAGTACGGTTTCCGAGGCGCGTCGCGGATTGCGATTTCGCGGTTCACAGGCCGTTGCCATCCAAGACGGGAACGACCCGCCGCATCCGGAGAACGTGTTTGACCAGAATTCTACACATGCAGAAGGACGACCAGGTGGCGGTGGCCGTCGACGGCATCGGCGCGGGCGAACCGCTGCCCGGTTTTGGGTTTCCAGCCATCGAGCGCGTCCCCCCCGGCCACAAGGTCGCCGTGACGAAGATCGTCAAAGGTGACGAAGTTCGCCGACTCGGGCTGGTGATCGGCCGGGCGCAGGGCAACATCTTGCCCGGTCAGTGGGTACACGAGCACAATCTCGGTTATGAGCCATCGCATGCGGCGCGCGAAATCGGCACCCGCCTGCACAATACGCGCTTCGTCGAAGCAGCGGAGGTGCCGGTCTTCCAGGGCTATCGCCGCGCCGACGGAAAGGTCGGGACGCGCAATTTCATCGGCGTCATCGCTTCGGTGAACTGCTCCAGCCTGGTCACCCGAAAGATCGCGGACCATTTCGGCGCGCCGGGCGCGCTGGACGGCTTTGCAGGCGTCGACGGTGTCGTGGCACTGACCCATAAATCCGGCTGCAGCGTTTCGGATGGATCGATCAGCATGGACATGCTGCGCCGTACGCTCGGTGGCTATGTCCGACACCCGAATTTCGCCGGCGTCCTCATCGTCGGGCTGGGGTGCGAGGACAACCAGATCGAGACCATGCTCGATGACCAGCAGCTTGTTCATGGCCCGATGCTGCGGACCCTTTCCATCCAGGAGACTGGCGGCACGAGCGCCTCCATTGCTGCCGGAATCAATGAAGTCGCGGAAATGATCGCGATCGCTGCGAAGGCCGAGCGGGGCCCCGTGCCCGCCTCCGAACTGGTGGTCGGCCTGCAATGCGGCGGATCGGACGGGCTTTCCGGCCTGACCGCCAATCCTGCGCTGGGTGCTGCCGTCGACCGTCTCGTCGCCTGCGGCGGCACTGCGATCCTCTCGGAGACGCCGGAAATCCACGGCGCCGAGAACCTGTTGCTGGAGCGCGCCGTCAGCCGGGCGGTCGGTGAGCGGCTCATCGCCTTGCTCGACTGGTGGCAGGACTACACGCGCCGCGAACCGCACGGCTTTGACGGCAATGCCTCGCCGGGCAATCGCGAGGGCGGGCTGACAACCATCCTGGAAAAGTCGCTGGGGGCCGTCGCCAAGGGCGGCAGCACCAATCTGGTCGATGTCATCAACTATGCCGAACCGGTTTCGAGCAAGGGGCTCGTCTTCATGGATTCGCCCGGCTTCGATCCCGTCTCGGCGACGGGGCAGGTGGCTTCGGGTGCCAACCTGATCGCTTTCACCACCGGGCGCGGCTCCTGCTTCGGTTGTCGCCCGAGCCCGTCGATCAAGCTCGCCTCCAACACGCCGATCTACGAGCGCATGCGCGAGGACATGGATTTCAATTGCGGAACAGTGCTCGATGGCGAAGAGAGTCTGGAAGCGATGGGCGAGCGGATCTTCCAGCTCATGCTGGAGTCGGCTTCCGGAAAGGCGACGAAGAGCGAGTTGCTCGGCTACGGCGAGGATGAGTTCGCGCCGTGGCACACCAACGCCTGGCTGTAGTCTTTGAGTGGGTGGGCAAAAGCCGGACAGTCCACCTACCGGCATCGTCAAGGAAACGTCTGAAAGGAAAGTAATGCCAATCATTCGCGTGGAACTCTTGGCAGGCAGGTCGGTCGAGCAGAAGCGCGAATTCGCGCGGTCGGTCACCGAACTGGCTTCGGACATCCTGGGGTGCAGCCAGGCATCGGTGGCCGTCATCTTCGACGACGTGGCGCGGCATGACTGGGCCAATGGCGGTCATCTGGAATCCGACAAGGCTGCCGGCAAGACCTGACACCTTCGGCAGGAAACGGATGGCGATCGCCGGAATCGACCGGCAATCGCCAGGTCTGGTCAGCCGGTGGCGTTTCGAAACCGGGCGAGGTCCTTGACGGTCTTTTCGATCACCGCGCTGACGCGCGCCAGTTCCTCGCCTTCAAGTTCCAGCCTCGGCGCACGCACGCCGGCGGGAGCGCCATAGACGATGTTCTCGGCAAGCTTGATGTACTGGACCAGCTTCACGTCCGTATCGAGGTGAAAGGCCGGCGTCATCAGCCGGTAGAGCGGGCGGGCCGCATCGAATTTCCCGGCACGGCCGGCATTGAAGATCTCGACGCACTCCTTCGGCCAGGCGTTGGTCATTCCGGAGACCCAGCCGGTGACGCCGAGTGCCAGGCTTTCGAGGATCAGGTCGTCGACGCCGCAGAACACGGCAAAGCGATCGTCGAAAGCGTTGTAGAGATCGGTGACGCGCCGGATGTCGCCGGTCTCCTCCTTGATGCAGGTGATCGTGTCGACGTCGCGCAGACCCTCGAGCGTTGGCACGTCGACGTCGACCTTGTAGGCGATCGGGTTGTTGTAGATCATGATCGGCAGGTCGCTGGCGGCGCCGAGCGCCTTGTACCATGCGATGGTTTCGCGCCGGTCGGTCTTGTAGGCGAGGCTCGGGAACGCCATCAGGCCCTTGATGCCGCGCTGCTGGCAGTTCTTGGCCATGAAGGCCGCATCGGCGGTGGAGATCGCCGCCAGTCCTGAAAGCAGCGGCACGCGCCCGGCGACCGTGGCGACCGAAAGGTCCAGCACTTCGTCGCGCTCCTTCTGGCTCAGCGAGGCGTTCTCGCCGAGCATGGGAAGGACGATGAGACCCGAGACGCCGTTCTCGATCAACCGTTCGAGGCTATGCGCCATGGCATCCGGATCGAAGCTGCCGTCCGCCTTGAGTTTCGTGGTGACCGCTGGGAAGACGCCGCTCCAGGCCATATCGTATCCTCTCTTCGAATGCACGCCGCTCGCGGCGCATGGTCATTTAGTTGCTGTAGTCCGGTTCGTCGCGATCCAGCTGGCGCTGGATGCTGGCGAGGTGGAGCCCGGCCGCCGCGGCAGCTTCGCCCATGATCTGCTCGCCCGTTTTGCGGGCCAGTTCCCGGTCGATCGGCAGCAGAGGCTTGCCGGTCGACATGGCCAGAACCTGCACCTCGCAGGCACGCTCCAGATAATAGAGATCGTCCCATGCCTCGGCGATGCTGCCGGCCAGGACCATGACGCCGTGGTTGCGCATGAAGACGATGTCGGCGTCACCGATGGCGCGGGCGATCCGCGCACCTTCGCTGTCGTCGAGCGCCAGGCCGTTGTAGTCCTTGTCCAAGGCCACTCGGCCAAAGAAGCGCGCCGCTGTCTGACCCGCATAGCTGAGCGGCTCCGCGTCGATCATGGCCAGCGCTGTCGCGTAAGGCATGTGCGTGTGGAAGGCGACGCGCGCATGAGGCTTCAACCTGTGAAGCTGGGCATGGATGTGGAAGGCCGTGGATTCCGGCACCCCGTCGCCCGCGACGACGTTGCCCTCGAAGTCACAGATGAGGAGGCTGGACGCCGTGACTTCGGAGAAGGCGTAGCCGAACGGATTGACGAGGAAGAGTTCCGCATAGCCCGGCACGACCGCGGAAAAATGGTTGCAGATGCCTTCGTGCATGCCAAGCCGCGCCGCCATCCGGAAGCAGGCTGCGAGTTCACGGCGCGCCGCCCGAACTTCGGCCGTGTCGAGCTTCGGCGCATTGTCCGGCATCGTCATTGTCTCGTCTCCAGAATGGTGCGCGGGCGCCGCCGTCAGGCGATCCTGATCGGGGTGACGTTGCTGGTGGAGGCAGCATCGTCAGATGCATGCAGCAGATCGGCCACGGACGTGTCCCATTTGCGGAAGGCGCCTACTACCTGTGCCCGCTGTACCGCCGGAAGCTGGGCCATCGGTGGCATCAGGCGCAGCCAGTCGGGATCGCTCATCGTGTCCGCAATGATCGCTTTGGCTGATGGGATAAAGGGGTAGCGCGACAGCACCGCATCGACGCCGCGCAGGGATTCGACAAGCGGTCGGCCTTCGTAGCTGTTGGGGATGTCGACAAGCGTGCGCATGAAAGCCGGCATGATGTTGGCAAGTCCGCAGATCGTTCCGGCCAGCCCAAGCGGGTTCAGTTCGGGCAGGTCGACTTCGTTTCCGGTGTAGATCGACAGGTCGGCGAAGGAGAGAATGTACTGTCTGGTCAGGCCGGGATCGCCGCCGCTGTCCTTCAGGCCGGTGATGATGCCGGGATACTTCTCGACCAGCCGGCGCAGCACGCGCAGCGATATCGTGACGCCGGAAATATCGGGGAAATTGTAGACGAAGAGGCGCAGATCGTTGCGCCCGGTTCGTTCGATGACCTGCCGGTAGTACTCGAAGACGCCGTCATCGGTTATGCCGCCGCGGTACATGCAGGGCGTCATCAGAAGGCACCCGTGGACGCCGTGACCGGTCGCGTGGCGCGCCAGCGTCACCACATCTTCGAAAGCAAGCGCGCCGACCGAAACCGTGATGCGTTGCGGCTCGATTCCCGCCGAAATCAGCGCATCGAGCATCGCCATCCGGTCGCGTACGCAGAACTCTGGGCCTTCGCCGGTCGTGCCGAAGATCGTAATTCCGTCGATGCCCTGGTCGAACAAATGGCGCGCAAACGCGATCAGACGTTCCGAATCCGGGCGCAGATTGGCTGTGACGGGCGTTGCGATGGCCGTCGAAAGGTATCCAGATCGTGGCGGAAGTGACATCGCGCGGACAGGGCTCATGCATTTGCTGTGATGGGGGGACGTCACAGGATTAATCAATGATTGTCAACATTCTTCTTGACGGTACCAGGCCTGCGGTCAATTGTACCCCTGCACGAGTCACGGCACGGGGCGGCAGATGCCTGCGTCGGAGAGTTGACGTGCCGGTGCATCACGATGGCGCGAAGCCGCGCTTCCATCATACGGGGTCGCCCGCCCGCCCATGCCGCCCGGGTTACAGGAGTTTTCGCTTTGCAGGCCATGAAGGAACTCGTCAAAGGTTCTGACCGCTACCGTCATTTCATCGACGGTGAATGGGTCGACTCCACCGTCAAGGAATGGATCGAGGTCGAGAATCCGGCAACGGAGGAGATCATCGCTTCGGTGCCGCGCGGCAGCGATGCCGATGCTGATCGTGCGCTGTCCGCGGCTTGGCGGGCACAGCCGGCTTGGGAAGCGCTGCCTCCGATCGAGCGCGCCGAACTGCTCAAGCGCCTGGCCCGGCTGATCCTGCAGAATCGCGAGCGGCTGGCCCAGGTCGTCATTTCGGAGCAGGGCAAACCGCTTGCCGAAGCGCGCGGCGAGATCGAGGGCGCTGCCCTCTACCTCACCTTCGCCGCCGAGGAGGCGCGCCGCGTCACCGGCGATATCGTTCCCTCGGACAATCCAAACGAGCAGATCTGGATCCAGAAAGTCGCGCACGGCGTCGTCGTCGCGCTGACGGCCTGGAACTATCCGGCCGCCCTGATGTGCCGCAAGATCGGCCCCGCGCTGCTGGCCGGCAACACGGTGGTGGTCAAGCCGCATGAAGGCACGCCGCTTTCGAGCTTCGAGATCGCGCAGCTTGCCCTGGAAGCGGGTTTCCCTGCCGGCGTAGTCAACGTCGTCTCGGGCACGGGCGAAGGCCTCGGCCAGGCGCTGGTGACGCACCCCTATACGCGCCTCGTGACGCTGACCGGCAGCGTGCGGGCCGGCAAGGCGATCTTCCGCGCCGCGGCGGACGATCTCAAGGTGCTGCGGCTCGAACTGGGCGGCAAGGCCCCGTTCGTCGTCGCCGAAGATGCCGATATCGCCTCGGCGGTCCACGCAGCGGTGGTGTCGCGCTTCGAGAATTGCGGCCAGATCTGCATCTGCAACGAGCGCATGTATGTGCATGAAAAGATCGCCGACGAGTTCACCGAGCGGTTCGTCACGGCGGTGAAGGCGCTCAAGGTCGGGGATCCGCGCCAGCTGGTGGATGTCGGCCCGAAGTTCAGTGGCAACGAACTGAACAAGGTCGAGGCCATGGTCACCACCGCCGTCGGCGCCGGCGCCGAGATTCTCACCGGTGGCAAGCGGATGACCAGCGGCGACTTCGCGAAAGGTCACTGGTTCCAGCCGACGGTCATGAGCGTCAACGACAATGCCATGGAGATCATGCAGAACGAGGTCTTCGGCCCGGTCGTGCCGATCATGCGCGTCGGCGATTTCGACGAGGCGATGCGCCTGGCCAATGAGAGCCGATACGGCCTGTCGGCCTATGTCTTCACCAAGGACATGAGGCGCATCATGCGCCTGACGCGCGAGCTGAAATTCGGCGAGATCTACGTGAACAAGCCGGGCGGCGACGTGGTTCAGGCCCACCATGCCGGCATGCGCGACAGCGGCATCGGCGGGGAAGACGGCAAGTACGGGCTTGAGGGCTACTTCCAGAAGAAGACGATGTATCTCAACTTCAACTAGGCGAAGAAGCTTGGTGCAGGCGTCGACGGGCCGGCGACGGCGTCAATCCGGCTGCGATGCATAGGATGTGTAGGCAGAGCGGGCGAGCCAGCCGCAATCCACCGGCAGCACCACGCCGGTAATCGCCGACGCGGCGTCCGAGCACAGGAAGAAGATCGCCTCGGCCACATCGGCCGGCTGAACCAGCCGCTTGATCGCCGACTTGTCGAGAATGGCCTGGGGGTCGCGCTGACCGGCGTCGATCCGCGCCTGCATGGCGGGCGTCAGCGTATAGCCTGGTGCGACGGCGTTCACCCGGACGCCGGAGGCGCCGAACTCGGCTGCCATGGTCTCCGTCATCGACTTCAGCGCCACCTTTGCCGGCGCGTAGGCCGGCTGGGGCGAGGCGCGATAGGTGGTCAGCGAGCACATGTTGATGATGCTGCCCGTACCGGCTTTCGTCATTCGGCGGCCGAAGGCCTGGTTGATCAGCAGCGTACCGCGGACATTGACCGTCCACACCGCATCGAATTCCTCGACCGGCATGTCGTTGAACCGGATGCCGTTCTGCAGGATGCCGCCCGAATTCACGACGACGTCGACCCGGCCGTGCCTGTCATAGGTGCCGGCTGCGAAGTCGGTGACGCTTGCAGCATCGGCGAGGTCGAGCGGCAGCACGGTGACCGAGGTTGCACCGGCTGCCCGCGCAGGCTCGGCCACGGTTGCAGCGCGATCGGCGTTGATGTCGCCGATGACGATATTCCAGCCGGCATCGGCGAAGCGCATGACGGTTGCCTCGCCGATGCCGCTGGCGCCGCCGGTGACCACTGCTGTCTTGCCGCCGCTCATGTTCAGATCTCCCTGCCTGCCTCGCGCCCGGCGCCAAGCCGTTCGCGTTCCGCTTCGGTCGCCGCATGGTCGATGGAACCGTCGGCCGCAAAGCAGACCGCGTGATATCGGGCCGCGTATTGCGGCGTGATCTTTTCCTCGGCGAGGTCGCTGGCGATTGCGGCGAGCGCCCGCTCGAGCGGATTTCCATTGCCGCCGCCGCCTGCCTGTTCGTGACGGATCACCGTGTCCCTGTCGACGACGCGTGTCAGCTTGCCGGGAAGCGGGGCGTTCTCGCCGTCGGGGTTCAGGATGTTGCGCGACAGGCTGCCGGGCAGGCCGCCTGCCAGCCCATAGGGGGGCGTTGCGGTACGGTCGGCGCGGACCTGCAGCATCGTGTCGTCGACCAGCACGCGGTAGGTCCTCGTCAGTCCGAGACCGCCGCGGAAACGACCGGCGCCGCAGGAGTCCGGACGCAGCGAATATTCTTCCATGCGCAGCGGATAGCGCCGCTCCAGCGTCTCGACCGGCAGGTTCGACATGTTCTGCGCCGGATTGGTGATCGCGTCGATACCGTCCTTGTCTGCGCGGCCACCCCAGGCGCCGTTGATCATGTCGACCAGCACGAAAGGCTCGCCGGTCTGCTTGTCGTAGCCGCCCATGGCCACCACCGTGTTGCCGCCTTCGCCGGCCGCCATCAGGCGGGCAGGGGCGATCTTCGACAGCGCCCCGAGCACGGTGTCGACGACCCGGTAGCCGGTCAGCGCGCGCGCCGCGACGGGGGCCGGCATGTCGGGCTTGAGGATCGAATGGTCGGGCGCTTTCACCGTGATGGCGCGGTAGACGCCGGCATTGTTCGGCACGTCGCGCTCCAGCGCGCAGCGCACCGCCAGGTAGGCCGAGGACTTGGTGAAGGAGAATGTCGCGTTGATGGCGCCGCGAACCTGGGGCGAGGAACCCGCGAAGTCGATCTCCAAGGCATCACCCTTCACCGTGACGGCGCAGCGGATCGGGATCGGGTCCGGCGTGAAGCCGTCGCCGTCGATTGTGTCCTCGAATGTGTAGGTGCCGTCCGGCCAGGAGGCGATGGACTTGCGGGTCAGCACCTCGCCGTAGTCGAGCAGCGCATCGAAATAGTCGCGAAGCTCGGCCTCGCCATAGCGTTCGATCAGCCGGATCAGCTCCCGCTCGCCGGTGCGGCAAGTGGCATACTGGGCATCCAGGTCGCCGAGCACCAGCGCGGGCAGGCGCACATTTGCGCGCAGAATGGCAAGCAGCGTCTCGTTTGGCGTGCCGGCATCAAACAGCCGCATCGGCGGGATACGCAGGCCTTCCTGGAAAATCTCCGTGGAATCGGCGGCGTTGGAGCCCGGCACGCGGCCGCCCATGTCGCAATGATGGGCAACGACAACCGCGTAGCCCTGCAGCCGCGCCTCAAAGAAGACCGGCTTGACCATGAAGATGTCGGGCAGGTGCATGCCGCCGGCATAGGGGTCGTTGAGAACGTAGACATCGCCCTCGCGCGCGCTTTCCGCGAAGCGCTCGACGATGACCTCCATGGCATCCGGCACGGCGCCGAGATGCAGCGCCACCGTCTTGGCTTGGCTGAGGATTTGCCCCTTGCTGTCGCAAAGCGTGGCCGAATAGTCGAGCACGTCGCGCACGATGGGTGAGCGGGCGGTGCGCATCACCGTGCCGGCCATCTCGTCGACGATGGCGTCGAGCGCAGATTTGATGACGGCAAAGCTCACCGGATCGGGCGTGAAGGCCTTGGTAGCCGACGGGCGCGGGGCATCAGTCACGGAAGCTCACCACGAGGTTGCCATGCACATCCGGTTCTGCCGTCGCACCGGGCGGAATGGTAAAGGTGGTATCGGGGCTCTCGAAGATTGCGGGCCCCTCGACCGGGCCTGCAATGCCATGCCGGTCATAGACCGGCGTCGGCACCGGCCCGGCGTCAGCCTCGAAACGCACGGCCCGTTGCGAAACGGGGGTCGCGCTGCCCTTGGCGTTCCGTCTCAGCGCGGCTTCGCGATGGCCTGCAATCGGCCAGTGGGCGCGCATGCGCAGGTTGACGCTCTCGATGCCGTCCGACGACACATAGCCGAACATGTCCTCGTAGGCGGCGATGAAGCTAGCGTTCAGATCGTCGACCGAGAGGCCGTCGGCAAAGGGATCGAGGCTGATCTGCAGTTCCGAATCCTGGCCGGCAAAGCGCATGTCGAGTTCGAAGCCAAAATGAATGGCGTCGGTGTCGAAGCCTTCCTCGCGCAGTTCGCGGACCGCCTGATCACGCAACGATACGGCCGTTAGGCGCAGTGCCGCTGGGTCGATCCGTCCCGGCTCGTGCGCGAAGGAGCGGATGAAGAAATACTCGACCGCGGCGTCCAGCATGCCCGAAGCGGTGAACACGCCGGGTTCGGGCGGCAGCACGACCGTGCGGATGCCGACGCTGCGGGCCAGGTCGCAGGCGTGATTTGGACCGGCGCCACCGAAGGCGAAGAGTACGAAGTCGCGGGGATCCTGTCCCCGCTCCACGGTGACGGCGCGAATGGCTCGCGACATGTTGGAATTGGCGATCGCCCGCATCCCGAGCGCGGCCTCGATCAGTGTCAGACCCGCCGGTCCTGCGACATGCCTTTCGATCGCGGCGGCGGCGAGGTCCACCGACAGTGCCATGCTGCCACCGGCCAACTGGTCGGGCAGGTAGCCGAGCACCAGATTGGCGTCGGTCAGCGTCGGTCGGTCGCCGCCGGCACCATAACAGGCCGGTCCGGGGCTGGCGCCGGCGGAGTGGGGGCCGACCGAGATCAGGCCGCCCTCGTCGACCTGGGCGATGGAGCCGGCGCCATTGCCGATCTCGGCGACGTCCACGGTCGGCACCCGCATCAGGTAGCCGCCGGCCTTGATGAAGCGGCTGGGGGTGGAGATGCCGTCGCGGAATTCATATTCCGTGGTGCGCGCCAGTTCGCCATCCTTGATCAGCGACGCTGACGCAGTGGTGCCGCCCATGTCGAATGCGACGAGATTGGAGATGCCGGAGAGCCTGCCCATGTGGCCGGCTCCCGCGACGCCCGCCGCGCGCCCGGAGGAAATGAACATTACGGGCTTCGCTTGCGCGACATGCACCGGAGCGAGGCCGCCATTGGAGTTGCTGATGAACAAGGGCGCGGTCACGCCCGCCCGGCGAAGCCCGTCCTGCAATGCGATCAGGTAGCTCGCCATGACCGGCAAAACATAGGCATTGACCACGGTCGTCGAGGTGCGCTCGTATTCGCGCTGATCGGGCAGGATGGAAACCGACGTCGTGACGGGCAGGTCAGGGCGCGCAGCGCGGATGATTTCGGCTGCGCGCAGTTCATGGTCGGGATTGCAGTAGGAGTTGAGGAAGCAAATCGCCAGCGTCTCGATTTCCGCGTCGGCGAAGCGTCGGCAGAGCGTCGCCAGTTCGTCCTCCGCCAGCGGAGCCACAATGCTTCCGTCGGCGGCGATCCGCTCGTGCACCTCGAAGCGAAGGTTGCGCGGTACCAGCGGTTTCGGCTTGTCCCAGGTCAGGTCGAACATGCCGGGCGTTCGCAGGCGGCCGATCTCCAGCACGTCGCGGAAGCCCCTTGTGGTCAGCAGTCCGACACGACCGCCGCGCTTCTGAAGGATGGCGTTGGAGCCGACCGTCGTCCCGTGCAGAACCGCGGTAATGTCGCCTGGCGCCATGCCGGCCTCGTCGAGAAGCGCCGCCACGCCCGCGAGGACCGCTTGCTCGGGATGGTCTGGGGTGGACGAGACCTTTTTTGCGAAGCGTCGGCCATCGTCCGCAGCCAGAACGAGATCGGTGAACGTTCCGCCGATATCGACACCTATGCGCGCGCTGGATCCCATTTTGCTCGCTTCATTGGAGGGTCATAGTTTATTGTCAGCAATCTTCCATAGTGTCAATTGGCGGATTCCGGAGGAGCTTTGGCAGTCTATAATCAATTGTTGACAATCGACCCGATGTGGATTTTCATGACCTTGCTTGGGCCATTTCGCTGTTCAAGCCGGGAGAGGGGTGGCTCGATGACGAACTGCTGCACAGCCGAAGATGCCGGTGGAGCACGTCGTCGATGAGCCGGCCGCTTCCCGTTTGGGGAAGGAAACTCCTTTTGGTAATGCCGGCGGCCGTCGTATGAACGGTGCGTCCTGCAATCGCCCAAAGGGAGAGGTACAAGAATGGTAGCGCTCGAAAGTCTGAAATCGCAGGACAGGTTGCTGGACCGCCAGGCGGCCAACAGCATCCGGCGTCAGATCGTCAACGGCATCATGCCCCCGCGACACCGGCTGCTCGAGACCGAGCTTGCCGGCAATCTGGAAGTCAGCCGCGGCACGATCCGCTCCGCGCTCATGCAGCTCGCCGCCGAAGGCCTTGTCTGCCAAGTCGCGTTCACAAAATGGGAGGTCGCGCCGGCCTCCGTTCACGAGGCATGGGAGCTCTACACGCTGCGCGCCGCACTGGAGGCTCTTGCCGCGCGGCTGGCCGCCGAGCGGGCGACGCCGGCCGACCGCGCTGAGCTCGAAAAGGTATTTGCCGAACTCGAGAAGGCTGCCGGCGGCGGCGACCGGGAAGCCATCATCGACGCAGACTTCAACCTGCACCGGGTCGTGGTCGGCATGTCCGGCCATGGCCGCCTGATCCAGCAGCACGAGAAGCTGATCCAGCAGGTGCGGTTCCAGATGACCCACATCGGCCTCACCGCGCGTGACTACCATCATCTTCTGGAGGACCACCGCGCCCTCAAGGATGCCGTTGCGAATGGCGATGCGGACGAGGCGGCGCGATTGGCGCAGACCCACAACAGCGCAGAAGTGGAGCGCCTCCTGGCCGAGTCGGTTGAGGAGAAATCCGCTGCAGCAGGCCGCAAAGGTCCAGGCTAATTTCAACTGAGGGAGAACACCGTGAAAAACAGCAATGACGGCAAACACAGCATCTCACGCAGAACGCTTCTGACGGTTTCCGGTGCGGCGCTGGCGGCACCGGCGCTATCGCGTCTGGCCTATGCCCAGGACAAGAAGGTCATCCGCATCTCGACCCCCGCCGCCAACGAGGAATGGCAGGCCAAGGGCCTGATGAAGTTCAAGGAGCAGGTCGAAGCAAACGCTCCCTCGCTCGAGGTTCAGGTCCATCTCAACGCGACTCTCTTCGACCAGGGCACCGAGATCGCGGCCATGCAGCGCGGCAATCTCGAAGTCGGGATGATCTCGCCGCAGGATGTTGCCAGCTACATTCCCGAATACTCGGTTTTCACGGCAGGCTACCTGCTTCGCGATGCGGATCACCTGCACAAGGTATATGACGACAGCGATGTCGCCACCGAATACCGCGGGCGCGTGTCGAAGGAGATGGATGTAACCATCCTTGGCTCGCAATATCTGGGAACGCGTCACGTCATCCTGCGCAAGGCCAAGGAGATCAAGACGCCGGCGGATCTTGGCGGTCTCAAGCTGCGGGTCCCCGGTTCCGACACCTGGCAGTTCCTCGGCCGCGCGCTCGGCGCCAACCCGACGCCGATTGCCTTCGACGAGGTCTACCTTGCCCTCTCGACCGGCACCGTCGACGGCCTCGAGAACCCCATCGCCGACATGATCGCGGCCAAGTTCTACGAGGTAAGCGAGCAGCTCGTCCTCACCGGCCACATGGTCGCGCCGCTCTTCTTCGCCATGTCCAACTCGTTCTGGAACGGGCTGACCGATGACGAGAAGAAGGTCGTCGGCGACGCTGTGGCGGCACAGGCCAAGTATGTCGATGACGAAACACTGGGCACCGAGGCTGACGGCCGGAACCTGCTCGAATCGAAGGGCCTGAAGGTGACCACACCGGATCTCGATGCGTTCCGTACGCATGTGCAGGGCGTCTATCTGGAAAGCGACTACGCCAAGGACTGGCCCAAGGGTCTGCTTGAACGGATCAACGCGCTCTAGGCGCTGCGGTTCGCGACAATTCCCGATGCACGCCACGGCCTTGATGGCCGTGGCGCAGGTTCCGGAGTGGCTGGGTGATCAAAACGTTCTGGGCGCTGGTGGCCAAGTTGGCCGAGATTTTCTGCGTCCTTGGCTTCGCGGCCCTGGTCGTCGCCTTCACCGTGCAGATTTTCTTCCGCTACGTGCTGAACGACCCGCTGTCGTGGACCCAGGAGGTTTCCGGCATCCTCTATGTCTGGGTCGTTTGCGTCGGCTCGGCCACGATCGTCAAGGAACGGGAGCACGTCTCGTTCAATCTCATCTACGAGAGCGTCCGGCCGCAGGCGCGCAGAGCGCTTGCCTTGATCGGCACCGGGCTGATCCTGATCGTCCTTGTTGTGTCGCTCTACGGCAATTATGACTACATCGCCTTCACGGCGCGGCAGAAGTCTCCCACGCTCAGGCTTCCCATGACCGTGGTATTCAGTGCCTTCGGCGTCTTCATGGTGCTGCTGATCGTCAATTCGGCGGTCCGCATCTACCGCCTGATGCGGCCTGGTTGGGAACGGGAACCGTAGCATGAGTATTGCCGTCGCCCTCATGCTGGTCCTGTTCATGGTGACCGGCGCCATTGGCATGCCGATCGGCTTTGCCATGATCGTCAGCGGATTTGCCTATCTCCTGATCACCGGCAAGGACCTCGGCCTTGTCGCCGCGCAGGGCATCAACGGGCTGTTCTCGTCCTTCATCCTGCTCGCCGTACCCCTCTTCATCTTCGCCGCCGAGGTCATGACCTCGTCGAGCATCTCGACCAGGCTGCTCAATTTCGTGGTGCTGATCGTCGGTCGCGTGCGTGGCGGGCTCGCCTATGTGAACATCATCGTCAGCATCATCTTTGCCGGCATGAGTGGCAGCGCGCTCGCCGACGCCGCCGGCCCGGGCAAGCTGATGATCGACATGATGACGCGCAACAACCGCTATCCGCGTTCCTTTGCGGGCGCCCTGACGGCAGCGTCGGCTACGATCGGACCGATCATCCCGCCCTCGATACCGATGGTCATCTACGGAGCCATTTCAGGAACATCGATCGGTGCGTTGTTCCTCGCCGGCATCATCCCGGGCCTCCTGATGGGCCTGGCGCTCGCCATCCAGACGTTCATCGTCGCACGCCGCCGCGATTTTCCCGTCGAGGACACGTTCACGATGCCCGAGGCCCGCCGCGCCACGCTGCGGGCCGGACCGGCGCTTCTGCTGCCTGTGATCCTGCTCGGCGGCATCTATTCGGGTGCCGTCACACCGACGGAAGCTGCTGCGGTGGCGGCGCTCTACGCCATCATCCTGGCGATCGTCTTCCGCGACCTGACATGGCGGTCGATGTGGCAGACGCTGCTTGCCTCGGCGCGTGGGACCGCGATCGTCGCGATCACCGTCGTTGGCGCGCTGTTCTTCAATTATGTCGTCGCCGGCGAACAGATCCCAAACATGGTGGCGGACTGGATCTCGTCCATGTCGCTGTCGCCGCTGGCCTTCCTGCTCGTCACGGCGTTGCTGTTCCTGCTGCTGGGCGCCGTGTTCGACACGCTGCTGATGCTGCTTGTCATGGTTCCGATCCTCATGCCTTCCGTGCACGCGCTCGGCATCGACCCGGTGCATTTCGGGGTGGTCGTCATCGTGAACATGATGATCGGCCTGATCACGCCGCCCTACGGAGAACTGCTGTTCCTGGTCGGCGGCATATCGAAGATTCCGCTGGCGGAACTGATCCGGGAAATCTGGGGCTTCATCCTGACCCTGCTGGTCGCGCTGCTGCTGATCATCCTGTTCCCTGAGCTCGTGCTGCTCATACCGCAGGCGGCGGGCTACTAGAGCCGCCGTCGCACGGTCACGCGTGCTCGGCGATCACCGACAGGAAGGCCGGCCCGTAGCGGTCGAGCTTGGCTTCGCCGACACCAGGCACATCCGCCATTTCGTCGCGCGAGGCCGGCCGGGCCGCTGCCAACTCGATCAGCGTCTTGTCGTGAAAGATGACGTAGGGCGGCACGCTCTGCAGGCGGGCTATTTCCGTGCGCTTTTGCCGGAGCGCCTGGAACAGGTCGCGGTCCCTTTCGGGCAGCGCGGATTGCGCTGCGCTCTGCGTGGCCTTGTTGCGACGTGCACGCGGGGCCGTCGGCACGCGCAGCATCAGGGTCGGCTTGTCGCGCAGGAAGTCTCGGCCGGCGGGAGCGATCGACAGGCCGCCATGGCCGGCAAGGTCGACCCCGATCAGGCGCAGCGCGATCAGCTGGCGCAGGATCGCGCGCCAGGTGCGGTTGTCGTACTCGGTGCCGATGCCGAAGGTCGAAACGCGGTCGTGGCCGAACTGGACGATGCGGTCGTTCTGGACCCCCAGCAGGACATCGACGACATAGGCCTGCCCGAAGCGTTCGCCGGTACGGTAAATGCATGACAGCGCCTTCTGCGCCGCCGTCGTGCCATCGAACACCTTGGGCGGCTGGGCGCAGGTGTCGCAATTGCCGCAAGGCTCGCAATGGTCGCCGAAATAGGACAGCAGCACCTGCCGCCGGCAGCCTGCCGTCTCGGCCAGCCCCAAGAGCGCGTCGAGCTTGCGCTGCTCTGTGCGCTTGCGCTCGTCGGGTGCGTCGGACTCCTCGATAAAGCGGCTGCGTAGCGCGACGTCCTCGGAGCCATAGAGCATGAGAGTGTCGGACGGCAGGCCGTCGCGACCGGCGCGGCCCGTCTCCTGGTAATAGGCCTCGATGCTCGCAGGCAGGTCGAGATGCGCGACGAAGCGCACATCCGGCTTGTCGATGCCCATGCCGAAAGCGATGGTGGCCACCATGATGACCGCCTCGCCATGCTGGAAGCGCTGCTGGTTGGCCTCGCGCGCCGCCTTTTCCATGCCGGCGTGGTAGGCCAGCGCGTCATAGCCCTGGTCGCGCAGCCAGGCGGCGGTTTCCTCGGTCTTGCGCTTCGACAGGCAGTAGACGATGCCGCTCTCGCCCTCGTAGCGCTTGAGAAAATCCTTCAGCTGCGCGCGCGGATTGTCCTTCTCCTCGATGGCGTAGCGGATGTTGGGGCGGTCGAAACCGGCGCTGAAGGCATCGGCCGGCGCGATCTCGAGATGCGCCAGAATCTCTTCGCTGGTCGGCTCGTCGGCGGTGGCCGTCAGTGCCACGCGCGGCGTGCCGGGAAACTGCCGGACCAGCATGTCGAGCTGGCGATAGGAAGGCCGGAAGTCGTGCCCCCACTGCGACAGGCAATGCGCCTCGTCGATGGCGATCAGCGACAGCTTCACCGCCTCGAGCCGCCGCAGGACGTCCGGGCGCAGCAAAGTCTCCGGTGCGACATAGAG
This sequence comes from Alphaproteobacteria bacterium, assembly GCA_018823835.1. Taxonomy (GTDB): domain Bacteria; phylum Pseudomonadota; class Alphaproteobacteria; order Rhizobiales; family Rhizobiaceae; genus CAMYMG01. The sequence goes on from JAHJHT010000008.1 coordinate 318,392, forward strand.
CAGGTCGAGCGCTCCGGTTTCCACCGCGTTCCACAGAGCGCGCCGCTCTTCCGGGCCAAGGTCGGAGTTGAGGGCGGCCGCCTTTACGCCCGCCTGCCTGAGCGCCGCGACCTGATCGGCCATCAGCGCCAGCAGCGGCGATACGATGAGCCCCATGCCGGGCCTGACGATGGCGGGGATCTGGTAGCAGAGCGACTTGCCGCCACCCGTCGGCATCAGCACGAAGGCGTTGTTGCCGGCAATGATGTGGTCGACGATACGCGCCTGCGGTCCGCGGAACGCATCGTAGCCGTAGACGGTCTTGAGGATTTCGAGCGGGTTGGCGGTCATCAGCGGCTGCACGGAGAATCAGGGAAGGGTCCCTCATAGCAGCTTCGCCACGACAGCGGCCAAGACAAGGACCACGTTTGATCGCGCCGGCGCCGCCGCAGCTCCGATGGAACGCAGTTCGCCCGAGACCTGCTTGCAGACATGATAGGCCTCATTGGGCTCGGCGTTCGGCAACAGCAGAGCCTCGTGCATCTGCCTGCGCAAAGGAAGGCTTACGCCAGCGGATATAGCTGACCACTTCCGCGCCCGCAGCGAAGGCCTTCCAGGCCCACAGTCGCACGGCGCCGGAGAAGGGCGCCGGATTCCATTCCCAGCACAAAGCGCAATCCGTGCTTGTGCAGTATCTCGAAAGCGCGATCCAGCCAGCCGAAATCCGTCTTGCCCGGTTCCGGCTCGCTGCGGCTCCAGGCGAATTCGCCGATCCGGACATGGCTGATACCGGCCTCGACCATCATTCGCGCGTCGCTCTCCCAACGATCCTCCGGCCAGGCTCAGGATAGTAGCAGACGCCGAGCGTCTGCTTTGCTGGGCACTCGTCGGTCAGACCTCAATCGAGCGGGTGTAAACGGCATCCCACGCGGAGACTGTTTTCTTGGCACGGCGGGCGATATCCGAGATGTCCATGTCCGGGCGGAATAGCGACGATCCAAGGCCGAAGACGCGGATCCCGTACTTGGCATAGGCCGCGAAATCCAGATCGGAAACTCCGCCCACCGCACCGATCACCGTGCCCTTGGGCAGGACCGGCGAGATCGCCGCAATGCCGGCAGGACCGAGCACGCTTGCCGGAAAGAATTTCAGGCCGGATGCACCCGCAGCCACGGCGGCCAGCGCTTCGGTCGGTGTCAGAACGCCGGGCATCGTCACCATGGCGTGGGTGCAGGCGCGCGCCATGACCTCGGTGTCGATATTGGGCGATACGAGCAGACGACCACCTGCATCGTGCAGGCGGTCGACATCGCCTGCCGTCAAGACCGTTCCGGCGCCGACGAGGATGGTGTCGCCAAACTTTTTGGCGACCATCTCGATCGACTTGAAAGGGTCGGGCGAGTTGAGGGGGATTTCGATGGCCTCGAAGCCAGCCTCGACGAGCACGTCAGCCACTGCCAGCGCGTTCTCGGGCCGAAGTCCACGAAGGATGGCGACAAGGTCTCGCTTCATCGACGGCCAGGGCGCTGATTTCTTCATGCTGTCCACTCCACTAGTCGTTTCCTGGCGCTAGACGCTTTGCGTTCTTCCAGATAGCCGAAGCCGCTTCGGTCAATCCGGCCCGAACAAGCTGATCGCCGTCATGTACCCGGCAGTCGATGGACGCGACAGAAAGCGCTGCCAGATACAATCTGCCCAAATCTCCACCACCCACCAGTTCGATCGTACCGGGCACTGGAAACCGCGATATCGCGCCGGCTATCTCCTCGCCGATGAGATAGCCCGACAGCTTCGCGCGCGCATTGTCCGGCGCAAGGTCCTGCAGCAGTCCTGCCGGACGGATCGAGAACAGGCGGGCGGAAATATCGGAAGGGGAATCGATGCTTGACCGAACGGCCTCCAGAAACGCCGTCGACTTCGGATCGACGCGACCCGTCGACAGTGAGTGGCGCAGGACCGAATGACCCGACAGGGCCGAGAACATCTCGCCTGTCATGAAGCTCGCGAAATCCTCAACCCTCTGTCCAGTCAGGTGCACCCATTTGGAATGGGTGCCGGGCATGCACACGACCCGCGTATCGCCGCCGGCTGCCGGGACCAGCCGCGACAGCCCGACCAGTTGCGTCTCCTCGCCGCGCATGACGTCCGGATGCTCGGGCGAGTTCTTGCTGAGACCAGGCAGAATCCTAATGTCGCGTGTACCGCCGGAAATGCGGACGGCATTTTCGGATATCTCGCGCAGTTCGGCGGGGACGCCAAGATAGCCGGCCTCGACCCAGCCCTGGCGCGAACCGACCATGCCGCACATGACGACCGGAATGTCGCTTGCCACGGACAGGGCTTGCAAATGGCTCTCGAGGACCGCGGCGAACTGGTCGCGCGGTGTCGATGCCATGCCCTCGTCGGATTTGCGTCCCCCGATGACTTCACCCCTGGAACCGAGCGCCCAGACGCGAAGATGCGACGTGCCCCAGTCGACTGCGACTAGGGCGCATGGCGCATCGTTCACAAGATGCCTCCATCAGCGATCAGTACTTGTGCGGTGACCATGCGGGCCGAGGCGGAGGCGAGGAAAAGGCATGGGCCAACCATGTCCACGGGCTGGATCGGCTCATGGATTGACTGCCGGTCAAGCATCGTCGCCAACCCTTCCTCGGTCACCCAGAGGTCCTTCTGGCGCTTGGTCATGACCCACCCCGGCGCAATTGCGTTGACACGGATATTGTCGGCGCCGAGCTTTCCCGCCATGCCCTTGGTCAGTCCGACGATGCCGGCCTTTGCTGCCGTGTAGGCGGGCATGTCTCCGATGTTCAGCATGTAGGATGTCGACGTGAAGTTGACGATGGCGCCGCCACCGGCTGCCTTCATGCCCGGCGCAACCGCCTGAATGGTGAAGAATTGCGGTCGGAGGTTGATGGCAAGATTGTTCTCCCAATAGGCCTCGTCGACATCGGCCACTTCATGCCGGTCGTCCCAGGCGGCATTATTGACCAGAACTGTTACGGGTCCATGCGCATCGGCCGCAGCGGCGACGGCGCCGCGAAGCGCGTCGAGGTCGCGCAGATCAGCGCGCAGAAACAGGGGTGCGTGTTCTGCATCGCGCGACAGCCGCGCGACCAGTGCATCGCCTTCGGCCTGCGCGATGTCGATGAAGGCAACCTTTGCACCCTGCGCTACGAACCCCTCGGTCAGCGCAGCGCCGATTCCGGAGGCCCCGCCGGTTACGAGGACGGAAGCATCTTTGAACTCTTCGTATGTGGGCACGATTCCTAATCCCTTGTTTTCACACCCTCGACAACAGCCATCGTCGCCGGGAAGGCAATTGGTAATGGAAGCCCGGCCTGCATCAAAGCGCGGCCCGACATCCGTCGCGTTTTTCCGGTCATGAAGTCCGTGGCGGCGTTCTTGTTCAGCACAGGCGTCACGTCCTCGGGATTGACGGGTCTTACCGCGTATACTGACCTCGGATCGACCGGCAAACGCAAAAGGTCTTGCCGCGATCGGCCGCAACGCGCGGTGGCAGGGCGGGGCGGCCCTCTTACCTCCTCAGGATCGCTTCAGTAGACAGATTCATAGGCCGCGCAGCGCGCGGTCTGGTCCATTCCCTCCAGATGGGCCAGTTCGCCGCGCTTGTGATCGGCGTATACGGATACAAGGTCACTGGAAAACCAGCCACGCACCGTAGCGTTGGCTTCCATCCGCGCAAGCGCCTCCTCGAGGGATTCCGGTAGCCGCACGAAGCCACGGGCCTGCAGTATGTCAGCCGGAAGCAGGGACAGATCCTCTTCGGTCGGCGCCGGTGCCGGCAGCTTTTCCTCGATGCCCTGCACCCCGGCATGCACGATTGCCGCGAGCGCCAGATGCGGCGAGGCGGCGGCATCGGCGGCACGGAACTCGAAATTGTACTGGCGCGCGATGTCCTGCGGGTCCTTCGCGGTGACCGGACAGATGCGCACCGCCGCCTCGCGGTCATGGAAGCCGAGATTGTTATAGGCCGCGCTCCATCGGTGCGGGGTCAGTCGCAGGTATGAAATCGCCGAAGGCGCCGTCAGCGCCACGATGCTGTCGAGGTATTTCAGCACGCCGGCGACGAACGATCCGGTCAGCGCCGACATGCCCGAGGGATGGTCGCCCGAATGGGTCGCAGGCGCTCCCGCACCGTCGAGGAAGCTCATATGGATGTGCACGCCATTGCCGACGCCCGCCGCATCGCGGATCGGCGTGAAGGTGACCTCCTCGCCGAAGCGTCCCGCCGTTATGCGCGTCAGTTCGCGCAGGATCACCGCGGCGTCGGCGGCGCGCAGGCCACGGTCGGGGCCGTTGGTGACCTCGTACTGGTTGACGCCGTACTCCTTCATGAAGGTGTCGGGCACCAGCCCGCCCATCTCCAGCGCCGATACCAGCGCCTCACCGAATTGCCGGCGCTCGACGAATCCCGCCAGCGAATAGGCGTTGCTGCGCGGAAGCGGCGGCCTCTTGAACTGGAATTCGTGCTCGAAAGCGGCCACGAGCTCGACACCGCCGACCTTCTCGAGCCGCGCCAGCGCATCCCTGAGAATGGAGCGCGTGCAGAAGTCCCAGGGGTTGCCTTCAAGATCCGTGACATCGGACATCATGAAGCGCTCGACTTGCCCGCCGTCGCCGAAATCGACCTCCACATTGGCCTCGGCATCCGGGACCAGCAGAAGGTCGCCGAGTGCGCCGAACGGGCTGTCGGCGATCCTGTCGAAGCAGGTGATCATCACGTTGGTCGGCGTCCAGCCGACGCCGCGCCGCAGCCGCTTCTGCAGGTCGGCGACCGGAAAAGCCTTGCCGCGCACGATCCCGGCGAGATCGGAAATGGCGGCAAATATCAGCGGATTGTTGATCATCGCGCGGGGACTCCGGAATTCCTTTTGCCGAGGGGCGTCTGCGGCCGCTCGCTTAACTGGATGCACGCTTTCTCGTGCATAAACAACCGACTGCGAGCAGTCCATCGACAGAATTGCACCGCCGGACGCTGGCCCTTTTATTCGGCCTGACATAGGAGTCGCAATTCCTGCCGATTCTGGAAGTGCGCCGGTGACCCTGTCCGAACCGACCTGCAACGGGCTGTTGACGCCGGACGACCCGGCGCCTGTCGAGATCTTCAATCCGGGCAGCGAACATCCCGTCGTGCTGGTCTGCGAACATGCCGGCCAGGCCGTTCCGACGTGCCTCGGCGATCTTGGCCTGGCGCCGGGCGAGATCGACCGTCATATCGGCTGGGACATCGGTGCCGGTGCAGTCAGCCGACGCATCGCCGCTTCTCTCGGCAGCACCTGCGTCATACAGCGCTACAGCCGGCTTGTGATCGACTGCAACCGTCCGCCCCAGGCGCCGGACGCCATGCCCGAAATCAGCGACGGCACGGTTGTCCCGGCCAACCGGGAACTCGGGCAGGAAGCACGGGTGGCGCGCGTTGAGGCAATCTTCTCGCCCTACGACAAGGCCCTGACCGCATGCTTCGCACAGGCGCCGCGGCGCGCCGCCTTCTCGATCCACTCCTTCACCCCCGTTTTCGGCGGCAGGAGCCGGCCATGGGACATCGGGCTCCTGTTCCGCAGGGACGAACAGACGTCGGCGGCGCTGGCACGGATCCTGAAGGAACTCGCCCCCAACCTCTGCATCGGCATGAACGAGCCTTACCAGGTCGACGACCTGTCAGACTGGTTCGTGCCGGTCCATTGCGAGGCGCGCGGCCTGCCGCACAGCCTGATCGAAATCCGCAACGACCATATTGAAACCGCCGAAGGGCAGGAGCGCTGGGCCACGCTGCTGACCACCACTTTTGCCCGCTGGCTTCAGGAGACATGACATGACAATGACCCGCGACGTGCCGCTGGTGGCCCAACAGTCCGCCCTGCTGTTCATCGACGTGCAGAACTTCAGCGCGCGCCGCGACGGCGGCGAGTTCAAGGACGTGTCGCCGGCCGAATTCGACGAGAAGTACGCGTGGTATTTCGAGCAGCTTGAATCGCGCATCGTGCCCAACATGCAGCGCCTGCAGGCGGCCTGCCGCGATGCCGGGGTCGAGGTCATGTACACGACCATCGAGAGCCTGACGCTCGACGGGCGCGACCGCAGCCTCGACTACAAGATCACCGGCTTCAACGTGCCGAAAGGCGCCTGGGACGGCAAGGTGATCGACGAGATCGCACCCGGCGAGGACGAGATCGTGCTTCCCAAGTCATCATCGTCCGTCTTCGTCTCGACGCATATCGACTACATCCTGCGCAATCTCGGCGTGCGCCAGGTCGTGCTTGTCGGCCTCCTGACCGACCAGTGCGTAGAGAGCGCGATCCGCGATGCCTGCGACCTCGGATACCTCGTCACCCAGGTGACCGATGCCTGCCTGACCTACACCCAGGCACGGCACGACAATTCCCTCTCTACCATCAAGGGCTATTGCCGGCAGGTGACGACCGACGCGCTGATCGCCGAACTCGCCTGACGTGGCACAAGCGTCCCGTCATTGACGCCTTGTTCGGCGGCTAATAGCGTTCCCGGGCAATTGGGGGCTCGACGATGGACATTCGCAACTATGCCGGCTTCGTAACCGCCGCCGAACTGCAGAATTTCACGTCAGCCGCGCAACGGCTGAACATCACCCAGTCCGCGCTGTCCCGGCAGATCCGCAGCCTCGAGGAATCGCTCGGGCTCAGGCTGTTCGAGAAGGCCGGGCGCAACGTCCGGCTGACGGCTTCCGGCGAGGCGCTGCTGTCGCGCATCAACGGCGTGCTGGCAGCCGACCGCGACCTTCGCGCCTTTGCCGGCGACCTGGCGCGCGACCAGAGCGGCCTGCTGAAGGTGGGCGCCTGCTCGCAACTGATCGAACGTTACCTCCCCACCTTTCTGCCCGAGTGGCGGGCCGCCAACGCGGGCATCGATGTCAGGCTCGAGGATGGCGGCGGGCCGGAGCTTGCCGAGCGTCTGCAGGCCGGCGCCGTCCATCTCACCATCGGCTCGACGCCTTCGACGCCGGTCGAACCGTTCGAAATGGTGCGCCTCGGCGAACTCGCCTTCATGGCCGTGGCCACCCCGGAACTTCTGTCCGACACCGGCGGCCCGATCGAGATTGCCGACCTGATCGAGGGGCCCATCCTGACCCTTAACCGGCGGCACGCTTCACGCGAGGTATTCGATGCGGCATGCCGGCTGTCGGGCGGCGTCCCGCGCATCGTGCTCGAGGGAACCTCGCCGCACACGCTGTTTGCGCTCGCCGAGGGCGGAATCGGCGTTGCCGTGGTGCCATCATCGGCCCTGCTGACGGGCCGGGCGCTTGTCAGCCGGCCAATAACGCTGCGCGGCGAGCTCATCCGCTTCGACATTTGCGCCATGTGGGACAGCCGTGTGCCGCTGCCGGCCTACGGCCGCCGTTTCGTCGAGGCCCTGCGCACCCACATCCTGGCCGAGGACCGTGGCGGCTCGGCGCGGCTGCGGCCTTCGCAGGCACATCTGCATATTGTTTGAACACATTCCATATCTGCATGGATTTGCGGCTGAATCTTTCATTGGACGCCGCCTCTGACCGTTGCCTAAGCTGTCGGAAGCAGCTCCTTTCCGGAACCGCAGCCAACCCAGAAAAGAGGCATGCATGGGCGGCAACGCTTGGACTATCCTGCGGTCATTGAACCAGGAGCGAATCGTCCTTGTCGTAGCCGTGCTGATCTTCGGCGCCGCCGTCATTGCCTTGCCGGGATTCTTTACCTCCGCAAACCTGATCTCCATAGTCCGTTCCATTTCGGTGCTCGGAATCCTTGCGCTCGGCATGTCGGTCGTCATCATCGGGCGCGGCATCGACCTGTCGATGGTTGCCGTGATGGCCATGTCGATCGCCTGGTACCTGCAGCTTCTTGGCGACGGCATGACGGAACACTCGGCGCTTCTGCTCGTGCTCGGCGGCGTTTTGGCCATCGGGCTCCTCAACGGCATTCTCGTCGCCTATGCCGAGGTTCCGGCCATTTTCGTCACCCTGGCCAGCGGCTCCTTCGTCTTCGGCTATGTCCGCTCGCAGCTGATCACCTCCGACGCGGTGCCAGTCCCCACCGGCCACTGGGTTGAACTGCTTGGCGGCCTGCGCCTGGCCGGCATACCGGTCGAGGTCTACCTGTTCGCGGTCCTGTCCGGCGCGGTGTTCCTCTTCCTGCGCTTCACCAAATGGGGCCGCTACGTCTATTACGCCGGCGACAACCCGGTAGCGGCGCGCAACATCGGCATTCCGGTGCGGCCCATGCTGGTGCTGCGCTACGTGCTGTCGGCGCTGATCGCCTTCGCCGCAGGCCTGCTGACCGCGGCCAGCCTGCACTCGATCAACACCCGGATCGTCAACTCCACCTTGCTCTACGACATCGTGCTTGTCGCCGTGATCGGCGGCATCGGCCTGGCGGGCGGCAAGGGCGGCGTGCGCAACGTGCTGGTGGGGGCCGCGCTGATCGGCATCATGCTGAACGCGATGACCATCATCGATATCTCGCTGCTCTACCAGAACCTCATCAAGTCGACGATCCTGCTGTTTGCGATCATCATCGACGGCTTGCTCAATCCACGCGACGAACAGACGGCTCAGCAGGGGGACATCTGAACCGGCACACGGCCGGAAAAGCAGATCAACAGGGAAAAGGACAAGATCATGAAGACACTCAAGACACTACTAGCAGCGGCCCTCGTGTCGGTTGCCTCCTTCGCGGCACTGCCGGCCTCGGCGCAGGATCCGTCGCCGGCCATGTATGCCGAGGCGCTCGCCGGCAAGCGCGTCATGCTGGTGCCGATGGCGATGGGCTTCGACCTGGCGCAGGGCTGGGCCGCGATCCTGAAGCACGAGGTCGACGCCTTCGGCGGCGTGTTCGAGACGCGAGACCCGAACTGGAGCGTCGAGGCCGGGGCACAGGCCATCACCGAAGCCATCGCCTCCGACCAGAAGCCGGACGTCCTGATCGTCATGTCGCCCGACCTCAACTCCTATTCCAAGCTGATGAAGCGGGCCCAGGACGCCGGCATCTACGTGCTCCTGATCGACAACCCGGCCAACTTCAAGGCGGACGCCTTTATCGGCAGTGACTGGACGCAGCTCGGTCGTCTGGAGGCAGAGGCCGTGGTCAAGGGTTGCGGCGAAGGCTCGTCGAAGAAGATCGGACTGGTGCAGGGCGACCAGGTCAACGCCACGAGCCTCTACCAGTATGCCGGCATCATGGAAGTGCTGGACAAGACTCCGGGGTTCGAAGTGGTTGCCAAGCCCGACTCCAACTGGGATGCGACGACGTCGCGCAATGTCACCGCGACCATGCTCCAGCAGAATCCGGACATCTGCGGCATCATCGACTTCTGGGACGGCGACGCGACCGGTGCCGCTGCCGCCATCCGCGACGCAGGCAAGCAGGACCAGGTCTTTCTCGTCACCACCGGTGGCGGCGAAAAGGCGGCCGATTGCGACATGATCGAGAACGGCACCTACGGCGCCGTGGTCATGACTGAGCTGGCCCAGGAGAGCTACAACATGGTCACGATCATCAAGTACCTGTTGCAGAGCGGCCAGCCGGCCGGCACCTCGTCGCCTTTCATCTACACGCTGCTCAAGGCCACCACCAAGGCCGACCTGAAGCCCGACAGCTGCTGGGACCTCAAGGCGCTCCAGGCCATGGCGGGGGAATGACCGCAGGCACCTGACCCTCAACAAGGGCGGCCGCGCGCTGCGGCCGCCTCCCTTACTCAGTATCATGGATGCCCGATGACCTTTCGCGAACGGCTACAGGCCTGGCGCTACAATTTCGTTCCCGATCACGTCATTGGCGAAATCCTGAGCAAGCGCTGGACAGACAACGCGATCCCCTTCATCGCGCTGGTCGTCACCGTCGCCACTTTCGGCAGCCTGATCCCGGGATTCTTCAAGCTTTATTCGCTGCAGGAATCCACCCGGCAACTCGGCGAGTTCAGCCTCGTCGTCATCGGCCTCACCGTCGTCATGCTGGGCGGCGGCATTGACCTCGCCGTCGGCTCGATCTTCGCGCTATCGGCCTTCGCCGCCGTCTCGACCTTCTTCATCCTCGAGCAGCCGGTCTGGGTTGCCCTTGCCGCTTCGCTCGGAACCGGCCTCATCTGCGGCGCGATCAACGGCTACCTGATCGGATTTCTGCGGCTCAGGGCCTTCATCACCACGCTGGTGACCTTCATCATCGGCCGCGCGCTCTACGACATCCTCGTGGTCGCCTACGGCTCCCAAATCCAGATGTCGATGGCGTCGTCCGACACTTGGGACTTCATCGGCGACGGCACCGTGCTTGGCCTGTCCGTCCCGGTCCTGTCTGCTCTAATCCTGGCGGTCATCGTCCATATCGCGCTGACCCGCTCACGTCCCGGCTGGCACGTGCTGGCGGTGGGCGGCTCCCGCCGCTCGGCGCACAATGCCGGCATCAGGGTGCGCCAGACCGTCTTTCTGACCTACGTGTTTTCCGGCCTCTGTGCGGCCGCGGCGGGCTTCCTGATCGCCACGCGACTGAGCGGCGCCGGTCCCGGCACGGGGCTGGGGCTCGAGATTCTCGCGCTCACCGCTGCCGTCGTCGGCGGCAACAGCCTCGGCGGCGGGCGCGGCTCGGTGGTCAAGGGCTTGATGGGCGCGGTGATCGTGCTGGTCATGACCAACGGCCTGATCCGGCTCGGCTACGGCACCGGCACCAATCAGATGGTGCTCGGCATCCTGCTCGCCGTCGCCGTCACCATCGACATCCGCTGGCTGAAGAACCGCCACAAGGTGCTGAACGAGGTCTATGTCGCGCCGGTCTATCTGCGCATGGGCGAGACGCAGTCTGCTGTGCCGGGCTCCGGCACGCCGTTCGAACTCAACAACCGCCTGTCAGCCGCCGATCCGATCGGGCTGGGAGAACTCGAAGGGCCCGAGGACGTCATTCTCGACCGCGAGGACAACCTCTATTGCGGCACCCGCCATGGCGAGATCGTGCGCTTCTTCGCACCTGACTACAGCCGCTCGGAAGTGTTCGCCCATATTGGCGGCTTCCCGCTCGGTCTCGCCTTCGACAAGAGCGGCAACCTGCTGTCCTGCGTCGGCGCCATGGGCCTCTACTCGATCTCGCCGCAGCGCGAGGTGCGCAAGCTCTCGGCCGAAACGCGGCGCACCTTCACCTCGGTGGTCGACGACGCAGTGCTGCGCGATCCCAACGATCTCGACATCGCCCCGGACGGCAAGGTCTATTTCACCGATTCCACCAAGCGCTACGACGCCTATGACTGGGCGCTCGATTCGATCGAGAACCGCGCCACCGGCCGCCTGCTCGTCTACGATCCGAAGGACGGCAGCACCCGCACCCTGCTCGACGGCTACCGGTACACCAACGGCGTTTGCATGGCGCATGACAACAAGTCGCTGTTCTTCTGCGAAAGCTGGGCCTGCCGCATCCACCGCTACTGGCTCGAGGGCCCGAAAGCCGGCACGGCCGAATGCGTCATCCGTGACATGCCGGGTTACCCCGACAATGTGAACCGCGCCTCCGACGGCTCCTACTGGATGGCGTGGCTCGGCATGCGCACGCCTTCATTCGACCTGTCGCTGCGCCATCCCGGCATGCGCAAGCGCATGGCGCGCCGGCTGCCGCAGGACGACTGGCTGTTCCCCAACATCAATACCGGCGGCGTGGTCAAGTTCACCGAGGCCGGCGAGATCGTCGCCACGCTCGGCGACCTTTCCGGCCAGGCGCATCCGAGCGTCACCTCGATGCGCGAGCACAAGGGCTATCTCTACATCGGCGGCATCCTCAACAACCGCGTCGGCCGCTACAGGATCGAGGGCGCCGACACCGGCTGGACCGGCAATGACTCGTATTGGGGAGTGCGGTCATGATCCTCGACCCAATCCTCGACATCTTCCGCGGCCGCGCGATCACCATTCCGCCGCCCGACGGCGCGTTCCATCCCAACACCGCGCTCGACGATGCGAAGGCGTTTGCCGAGTTGCCGGATGCCGACAATCTGTGCCGGGCAGGGGACCGGCTCCTCGCCTCGAGCAATGACGGGCTCTATGCCCTGTCGGACGAGCGGGCACCCGACCGGATCGAGACCTTTCCGGCCGCGATCACCGCTCTCGCGGCAAGTGCGGACGGCACGCTGGCGGTTGCGCTCGACGACGGCACGCTGACGGAGGCCGGCGCAACTGTAGAACTCCCTTCCGGCGTTGGCTGCATTACGGCTCTCGCCTACGCGCCCGACGGCTCGCTGTGGCTGGCCAACGGATCGGATCGCCACTCGGTCTCGGGCTGGGTCGCCGACCTGATGGAGAAGAACGCCGCGGGCTCCGTCTGGCGGCGTGCGCCGGGCGGCAGTTTAACCCGGGTCGCGGACGGCCTCGAATGGCCATACGGCCTGCTGCCAGACGGCGACGGCGCCGTCGTTGCGGAGAGTTGGCGGCACCGGCTGGTGCGTGTCGGCACCAACGGCGTCCGGCCTGTTCTCGAGCACCTGCCGGGCTATCCGGCGAGGCTGTCTCCGGCGGCGGGCGGCGGCGCCTGGCTTGCCATCTTCGCGCCGCGCAACCGCCTGATAGAATTCGTGCTGCAGGAAAAGCACTATCGCCACGACATGATGGCGAGCGTGCCGCGCGAGTTTTGGATCGCCCCGGCGCTTTCGTCGGGCAACAGCTTTCTCGAACCGCTGCAATGCGGCGCAATCCGCTCTATGGGCGTGCACAAGGCCTGGTCGCCCAGCCGCTCGGGCGGCTTCGTCGTGCGGCTCGATGCCGACCTCGTGCCGCGATCCAGCCTGCACAGCCGCGCAAACGGCCATCGCCACGGCACGACCTCCGTCATCGAGTCGGGCGGGCGTCTGCTCGTTGCGTCCCGGGGAGGCAATTGCGTTCTGGCCGGGGAGGCACTGTGATGGATCCGATCGTCCGGATGAACGACATCACCATGGCCTATCGCGGCGTGCCGGCGGTGAAGAACGTCGATTTCGACCTGCGGGAAGGGGAGATCCATGCGCTGCTCGGCGAGAACGGCGCCGGCAAATCGACGCTGACCAAGGTCATGGCGGGCGTTGTCGAGCCGACAGGCGGCAGCATGAGCTATCGCGGCAAGGTGGTGAAATTCGCCAGCCCGCACGAGGCGCTGCAGGCGGGCATCGCCATGGTCTTCCAGGAGACCAGCCTGGTGCCGTCGATGAGCGTGGCTCAGAATCTCTATCTCGGCGCCGAAAGCTTCCTCAACCGGCTGCGCGGCACCAACATCGCGGCGCAGCAGTTCCTGCAGTCCCTCAACTTCCCGGTCGATCCGACCGCCATGGTCGAGACTCTCGGCGCGGCGAAGCGCCAGATGGTCGAGATCGCCCGCGCCGTCCACCACGAGGCCCGCGTCATCATCTTCGATGAGCCGACGGCGGCGCTGACGCCCGAGGAAAAGCGCCACTTCTTCGCGCTGCTGCGCCGGCTCAAGGCGCGCGGCGTGTCCATCGTCTTCATCAGCCACGCGCTGGAAGAGGCGCTGCTGCTCGCCGACCGCATCACCATCCTGCGCGACGGCGAACTGGTGGCCACCGGCCCGACCGCCGACTTCGACCGCGACAAGATCATCGCCGCGATGGTCGGCCGCACGCTGTCGGGCTCGCTCTATCGCAAGCGCGATACTGCCAGCCTGCGCAAGCCCGGCCGCAAGGTGCTGTCGGTACAGGATATCTCGATGGGCAAGATGGTGCGCAACACCTCGTTCTCCATCTTCGAGGGCCAGGTCACCGGCGTGTTCGGCCTCATCGGTTCGGGCCGCACCGAGACCTTCAAGATCGTCGCCGGCATCTACAAGCGCGACTTCAACCGCGGCGGCACCATCACGCTCGACGACAAGCCGGTGCGCTACTACACGCCGGCCGAGGCGGTGCGCGGCGGCATCGCCTACGTCACCGAGGACCGCAAGTCCGAAGGCATCTTCGAGACAATGTCGATCGGCGAGAACATGTTCGGCGGGCTGCTTGCGGCGGGCGGCGAACAGGGCCTGGTCATCCGTAGCCGCAGCGTCAGGGAACTGGCCGAGGAATGGACCGGGCGGCTCAACATCAAGACGATCAACGCCGATGCGCGCGTCGTCGAACTGTCGGGCGGCAACCAGCAGAAAGTGGTGATCGGCAAGGGTCTGGTGCAGAAGCCGCGCATCGTGATCTTCGACGAACCGACGCGCGGCGTCGACGTCGCGGCCATCGCGGAGATACACCAGATCATCAACGATCTTGCCGACCAGGGGCTCGCCGTGGTGATGATCTCCTCCTATCTGCCGGAGATCAGCAACCTCTCCGACCGCATCCTCGTCTGCCGCCAGGGCCGCATCGTCGAGGAACTGTCCCCGGCCGAAGCGACAGAAGAGAAGATCATGTACGCCGCCGTCCACTGAGGCGCGGCAGGCCGGCCGGGACAAAACCCGGTCTATGCAGGAAACGGGAGGACGCCATGGCGACCGTAAGACTTCTGAGCGACAGCGAGGCCGAGGCCATTCCCGCGGTGAAGGCGGTGTTCGACGACATAAGGGCGACGCGCAAGAGCGATTTCGTCAACAATTTCTGGCGCGGGCTGGCCAATGACCCGGTGACGCTGAAACGGACCTGGGAAAGCCTCAAGCAGGTGATGACCGGCGAGACCGCCCTGCCGCCCGTGGTGCAGGAGATGATCTATATCGCCGTTTCCACCGCCAATGGCTGCAGCTACTGCATCCATTCGCACACCGCCGCGGCGAAGGCCAAGGGCATGACCGAGGCTGAGCACGCCGAGCTTCTGGCGGTGATCGGGCTCGCCGCGCAGACAAACCACCTGGTCACCGCGATGCAGCTTCCCGTCGATCCGGCTTTCCTCGTCGAGAGCTGAAGCCAGCGCATCCACGGCGCCGCAGGGCTGACCCTGAGGCCGCATTCTTGTGTAGTGAGGTCGCAAGAGCGGACATCCGATTCGGAGGGCTATGGCCCTGGGCCTTGATTGGCCGGGCTTGATTGGCTGGAACAAATTCTCGAAACCGGGATGGCGGTCCTGCAGGGACGATCTATAACGGGCTTATGGAATTTTGTGATTATCGAGGGGACAAGATGCGCTACGAGCGTCCGCATTCAATGGAAGAGGCCGTGGGTCTGTTGACCGGTTCGACCGGCACGACCGCCATTCTCGCTGGAGGCAGCGACCTCCTTGTGAGAATGAAGGGCGGCTTCACCGAGCCCGACCTGATCGTCGACATCAAGTCGATCGACGGGCTGTGCGATATCAGGCAGACCGCAGAAGGCTTCAGCATCGGCGCGGCAGTGCCCTGCGCCCTGCTGGGGGAGAATGAGGCCCTGAAGCGGGAATGGCCGGGCGTGGTCGAAGCCGCCAATCTGATCGGCTCGAAGCAGGTGCAGGGGCGCTGCACCATCGTCGGCAATCTGTGCAACGCATCACCGGCGGCCGACAGCGTGCCGGCTCTCGTGGCCGCGGGCGCCAGGGCGTCGATTGTCGGACCGGCCGGCAGGCGCACCATTGCGGTGGAGGCCGTGCCGACGGCACCAGGCAAGACGTCGCTCGCCAAGGGCGAGATCATCGATGCGATCCTGCTCGACAAGCGCCCGGCGCGTTCGGCCGACGCCTATCTTCGCTTCATTCCCCGCACGGAGATGGATATCGCCGTGGTCAGCGCCGGCGTGTGCCTGACGATCGACGCGTCAGGCACAGTCACATCTGCCCGCGTGGCGCTTGGCGCCGTGGCGCCGACGGTGATTCTTGTTGAAGAAGCCGCGCGGATCCTTGTCGGCACGAAGGCGGATGCAGCCACGCTGCAGAAGCTGGAAGAGGCCTGTTCCGCAGCCAGCCGTCCGATCGACGACAAGCGCGGTACAGTTGCATTCAGAAAACAGGTTGCCGGCGTGATGGCCAGGCGAGCCGCCACCATCGCCTATGCGCGTGCAGGAGACAGATAATGGCTGGAGTTGCAGTCTCAACCACGATCAACGGCGATGACGTCGAGTTCCTTTGCCAGCCTGACGAGACGCTGCTCGATGTGCTGCGCGACCGCCTGGGGCTCACGGGAGCCAAAGAGGGCTGCGGCACCGGCGACTGCGGCGCCTGCAGCATCATCCTCGACGACAGGCTGGTCTGCTCTTGCCTCGTGCTTGGGGCCGAGGCGCAGGGCCGGCGGGTCGAAACCATCGAGGGCATGGCGCAGGGCGACAAGCTGCATCCGTTGCAGCAGAAGTTCCTCGAACACGCGGCTCTGCAATGCGGAATCTGCACACCTGGGTTCCTGATCGCGGCAAAGGACCTGCTGGCCAAGAACCCTGATCCCACCGAGGAAGAAATACGCTTCGGCCTCGCCGGGAATCTCTGCCGCTGTACCGGCTATGACAAGATCGTGCGTGCCGTCCAGGACGCTGCAAGCGTGATGAAGGGAGCATGACCATGGGTTTCGATCCGCGTTACCTGGAACGCAATTTCACATCGGTGGGCACGCGTCCCATTCGTCCCGACGGCCTCGACAAGGTAACGGGCCGCGCACGCTATGGCGCCGACTTCAACATGGCCGGCCAGCTGGTCGGAGCCATTCTCAGAAGTCCTCACGCTCACGCGAAGATCCGCAACATCGATACGTCGAAGGCCGAGAAGTTGGCCGGCGTAAAGGCGGTCATAACCTCGGCCGACCTGCCGGACCTGACTGATGGCAATTCAGAGATGTATGCCATTCTGGACAACTGCATGGCGCGCGAAAAGGCGCTCTATGACGGCCATGCGGTGGCCGCGGTCGCCGCGGTCGATGCCCGCACCGCCAGGAAGGCGCTGAAGCTCATCGAGATCGACTATGAGGTGCTGCCGCATGTGACCGATGTCGACGAGGCCATGAAGCCCACGGCGCCGGTGCTGCACGAGACCGTCTTCACCGAGGGCGTCGAACCCAAGCCCGGCAAGCCATCCAACGTGGCCAAGCGCACGCAGTACGGCCATGGCGACATCGAGGCCGGCTTCGGGCAGGCCGACTTCATTGTCGAACGCTCGTTCAAGACAGAACAGACACACCAGGGATATATCGAGCCGCATGCCTGCGTGGCGAACGCCAATTCCGACGGAACCGCGGAACTCTGGGTCTGCACGCAAGGCCATTTCGTCTACCGCCAGCATTGCGCCGAGCTTCTCGGGATGGAGGTTTCAAAGCTTCGCGTCACCTCGTCGGAGATTGGCGGCGGTTTCGGCGGCAAGACCCATGTCTGGGCCGAGCCGGTCGCATTGGCTCTGTCGCGCAAGGCCGGCAGGCCGGTAAAGCTCGTCATGACGCGAGACGAGGTGTTCCGCGCCTCGGGGCCGACCAGTGCGACGTCGATCGACGTCAAGATCGGCGCCCGCAAGGACGGCACGATCACGGCCGCATCGGCCACGCTGCGCTATTCCTGCGGCCCCTACTACGGCATGTGGGCAGAGCTCGGCGCCATGACTGCTTTCGCCTGCTACAACCTCGAAAATGTCGAGACGGTCGGCTACGAAGTACTGGTCAACCGGCCGAAAGTCGCGGCCTATCGCGCGCCGTCCGCGCCAATGGCGGCCTTCGCCGTGGAAAGCGCTGTCGACGAACTGGCCAAATCGATCGGCATGGACCCCGTCGATTTCCGCATCAAGAACGCCGCCCGCGAAGGCACCCGATCCTCCTACGGCCCGGTATACGGCCCGATCGGCATCGGTCCGACGCTCGAGGCGGCCAGGAACCATCCGCACATGCAGGCACCGCTCGGCAAGAACCAGGGTCGCGGCATGGCCTGCGGGTTCTGGTTCAACTTCGGTGGCCAGACCTGCACGGATCTCAATGTCGGAACCGACGGCTCAGTATCGCTTGCCGTCGGCACCATGGACGTGGGGGGCTCGCGTGCCTCGCTGTCGATGGTGGCGGCAGAGGAACTCGGCATCGCCTACGAGCACGTCAAGGCAGTCGTCGCCGACACGTCGAGCCTCGGCTACAACGACATGACGGACGGCAGCCGCGGCACCTTTTCCACCTCCCTGGCGACAATCTCGGCCGCCCGCAACGCCATCAAGGTCCTGCGCGAACGCGCTGCCCAGACATGGGACATTCCGGTCGACGACGTTGCCTGGGAGAAGGGTCATGCCGTTGCCAAGGGCGAGAAGTACGGCAACCTTCCGGCGCTCTCGCTCAAGGAGATCGCGGCTGGGGCGGGCAATACCGGCGGACCGATCGCCGGCCACAGCGAACTCGTCGCCGACGGAGCCGGCGTGTCCTTCGCCACCCATATCTGTGACATCGAGGTCGATCCGGAGACCGGCGCCACACGGGTGCTGCGCTACACTGTCCTCCAGGACGCCGGAAAGGCGGTCCACCCGACCTACGTGGAAGGGCAGTACCAGGGTGGCGCCGCACAAGGCATCGGCTGGGCGCTCAACGAGGAGTATATCTACGGCAAGGACGGCCGGCTTCAGAACGCCGGCTTCCTCGATTATCGCATTCCGGTCTGCTCGGACCTGCCGATGATCGACACGCAGATCCTCGAGATCCCCAATCCCAACCATCCCTATGGGGTACGCGGCGTCGGGGAGACGTCGATCGTGCCGCCGCTTGCGGCGATCGCCAATGCCGTGTCGAACGCCGCGGGCGTGCGGATGACGCATATCCCGATGTCGCCGCCGCGCATCCTGGCGACGATCAAGGCCGAACAGGCGGGCTGATGGTCGAGGTGACGCTCTGGGGGTCGCTTGCCGCGGCAGCCGGAGCCAAGGACAAGCTCGAAATCGAGGCAAAGGACATAAGGGAGCTGTTCCGCAAGCTGGCGGAACAGTATCCCGGCCTTGAGCCGTTCATCGACCGCGGCATTGCCGTCGCCATCGACGGCGTGATCTATCGCGACACCTGGTCGAAGGAATTGCCCCAAGGCGCCGAAATCTTCCTGCTGCCGCGTCTTGCCGGAGGATAGCCAGGCATCGTTCTAACCGGCCTTGATGACGGGGGAACAAGCTTGAAAGCCCGTCCGGCTGGGGCAACGTCAGACCGGGTCCTCCTTGTCTGCCAGTCCGGGGTCCCTGACGAGCGGTCCGAGTAGCACACTACCGAACAGGGGCTGGTAGCGGCGGCGTTCTTCCGGGTCTTCCTTGAACGACAGGGCGTAGTAGCCGATCTGGTGAAAATAGGTGATTCGCGCCCGCACCAAACTTTCGTCGTGGGCATAGCCCATGGCTCGAAAAGCCCTGATCAAGAGCGCAATGCGCAGGTCATCGATCTCCCGAACCTCCTTTGCCAGCGATTTCGAGGTCCGCGACCAGTCCCGGATTGCCAGGTCGAGCTGGGGGCTGAACGGGTCCTCGTCCACCCAGACATGGACGATCTCGGTAAAGAACGTCAGGCCGTCGATATCTTCGGCGTCTCGCATCGCACGGAACGGCGCGCAGTTGGTGCGGCGCCATTCGTCCAGCAAACCGTTACGCAGGTCATTCAGGCTGGTGAAGTGAAAATAGAAGCTGCCCCGCGTTACCTTGAACTGACGGGCCAGGCGGTCGATCTTCACCTCGGCTATGCCGCTCTTTTCGAGCACCTTGCGCGCCGCGGCGATCCAGGCTTCGCGGGTGAGCGTCTGGCGCGGCGGGGTCGCGGCGAGTTTCGCTCTGGCAAACTGCCCCGTGGTTTCCCTAAGTCTCGCCACTCTGCTTTCCGATTTCAGACAGATGCTGCCCAGCGTTCCCTACAAAGGTACATCTGTCGATAAGCCTCCAGTATAACATACCCGAAAGCAGCCCGCCGGGTGCCTCTGCCTTGCCGCAGTTTACCCACGGTGAGTTCGATCAGGGAAGCGAGCCGATCCGCTCCAGCATCAGCTCAAAGAACGGGTCCGGGTCGATGCTTCGAAGCACGTTGCAGTTGCGGGGCTTTCCCTTCACGTGCCACCAGTCCACCACGGTCATGCCTATCGTTTCGGGCGAGACAATATCCACCGTTACGTTGCACTGGCGCTGCTCGTAGAGCGTCGGCGCCAGCAGGTAGCCCGTCACGCAGGCGTCGTGGATCGGGCGGGCAGGGGTCGGAAACTTGTGGTCGCCGTACTGGCGGTAGAAGTCGGCCAGGTTGGCAGCCTCTATCGCGGCGCGGCGACCGGTCGCCCTCAGCGCATCGAGCCATTGCGGCGTCATCAGTGCAGTATAGGTGCAGTCGATGCCCGCCATCGTCACCGGAACGCCGGACTCGAAAACCTTGTGCGCCGCATGGGGGTCTACAAACATGTTGAATTCGGCAGTCGGAGTGGCATTGCCGCCCTGGAAGAAGCCGCCGCCCATCAGGACGACCTCGCGTAGCCGGGCAACGATGCGCGGCTCCATGGTCATCGCCATGGCCAGGTTTGTCATCGGCCCCAGCGTGCAGACGGTAAGCTCGCCTTCGGGAGCGTCCATGATCGTGCGCACCAGGAAGTTGACGGCGTGTTCCGATTGCAGCGGGGTCACGGGCTCCGGCAGATCGGCGCCGTCGAGGCCGGTCTCGCCATGCACATACTCGGCGGTGATCAGTTTGCGCACCATGGGTGCGGGACATCCGGCATAGACGGGAACGTCGGGCCGGCCGGCAAGCTCGACCACCTTGAGAGCGTTGGTGGCGGTGAGGGCGAGCGGTACGTTTCCGCCGACGGTTGTGATGCCGACGACCTCGAGCTCGGCCGGCGATCCCAGCGCAAAGAGGATGGCAAAGGCGTCGTCCTGTCCGGGATCCGTATCGATTAGAATTTTGCGCGGTGCCATGTGGCTGGAGACCCCCCGGTTGTGCAAATGGCTATTGCCGACGATAATCCGATGTGTAGAGATACAGTACTGTATCTTATGTTCAAGGATGGTGTGAGAGATGACTTCGGACGAGGCAGGCGATTTTTCCCGGATACCGATCCTCGACGTGTCGGCGCTCTATGGAAACGACCGGGCCGCCGTGGAACGGACGGCCGCGACCTTGCGTGGCTACCTGGAGACCATCGGGTTCCTGTATGTTGTCGGACACACGGTACCGCGCGCCGACGTCGAGGCCGTGCGCGAACAGAGCAAGCGGTTCTTCGCGCTGCCCGAGGAGCAGAAGCTCGCGCTGAAGATCGACAGGAATTTTCGCGGCTACCTGCCGTTTGCCGGTTCGACGATCGTGACGTCGTCGGTCGCCACGGTGAGCAAGCCCAATCAGAGTGAATCGATCTTCTTCATGCACGAGGTGGACGCCAACGCCCCGAAGGCGCTGGAAGGACGACCGCTGCAGGGTCCCAATCAGTGGCCCGACGACACCACGCTTCCCGAGTTCAGGCCGACGATCGAGCGATACGTCGCCGGGATGAGCACATTGGCTCGCAAGATGGTCGGCGCGATTGCGCTGTCGCTCGGCCTGCCGGAAGACAGCCTCGACAGGTATTTCGAGGATCCGACGACGTTCCTGCGCCTGCTGCATTATCCGACGCAAGCCGCAGAGGAAGGCTTGTTCGGCTCAGCGCCGCACACCGACTACGGCTTCATCACGCTGCTTGCGCAGGACGACGTCGGTGGGCTCGAGGTCAAGAACAAGGCAGGCGAATGGGTTCCCGCGCCGCCCATCCCGGATGCCTTCGTGATGAATGTCGGCGACATCCTTGCGCGCTGGTCGAATGACCAGTTCGTCTCCACGCCGCACCGCGTCATCAACCGCTCCGGACGCGAACGCTATTCGCAGCCCTTCTTCTTCGATCCCTCGATGGAAGAAACGATCGAGGCGTTGCCGGTCTGCGTGCCGGAGGGGACATCGCCCAAGTACGCGCCCGTGCTCTACGGCGACTATCTGATGGAACGCATCGACAAGAACTACCACTACCGCAAGAAGCAGGCCGCCGAGACGGCCCGCGCCTGAACGGGTCCGCACCGGAGTAACAATTTGGGACCGCCAGTCGATCCGGTCATTGCAGCAGGAAGCATGCCCACCACGGCAGACGTCGTGGTCGTGGGCGGGGGAATTATCGGCGTCAGCACGGCGATGTTCCTGGCGCAGCAGGGCGTATCGACTGTCGTCTGCGAAAAGGGACATTTTGCCGGCGAGCAGTCGAGCCGCAACTGGGGCTGGGTGCGGCGCATGGGGCGTGACCCGCGCGAGCTTCCCCTTATCGTCGAGGCGCTCCGGCTGTGGGAGGACATGGACCGGCTGGTCGGGTCCGACGTCGGCTTCCGCAGGACCGGAATTCTCTACCTTTGCGAAGACGACGCCGATATTGCCCATCATGAGAACTGGCTGGCGCGTGCCGGTGCGTTCGCCCTCGACTCCCGCATCATTCGGGGAGACGAACTGGCGGCGAAGCTGCCCGGGGTGGCGCGGAATTTTCATGCCGCGCTCCATACGCCCAGCGACGGCCGGGCGGAGCCTCAGAAGGCCGCGCCTGCCATCGCCAGGGCCGCTTCCCTAGCGGGCGCCACCCTGGTCGGGAACTGTGCGGTGCGAGACATCGAGACCGCGGACGGAAAGGTGACCGGCGTCGTGACCGAACGCGGCCGCATCTCCTGCAGCCAGGTCGTGGTCGCGGGCGGAGTCTGGTCGACGAAGCTTCTGCGCCGGCTCGGGTTGCGCTTACCCCAGCTGGGCGTACGGGCCTCGGTGTTGAGGACGGCTCCGGTCGAAGGCGGTCCGGAGGGCGCGGCCTGGGCGCGCAAGTTCGCCTATCGAAAGCGGATGGATGGGGGCTACACCATCGCCAATGGCACCTACAACTGCCACGACCTGGTTGCCGACAGCTTCCGCTACTTCTTCGATTTCCTCCCGGTCATGCGGCTCGAGTGGCGGGATCTGCGCCTCGGCTTTGCCGGGTCGGCGCAGAATGCCCCGCTGCGCGGCGCGCAGACGCAGTTCGAGGCCACGCGCACGCTCGACCCCACGCCCTCGCTGCGCCCGCTGGACGCGGCGTATTCGGCCCTGCAGGCGACGTTTCCGGTTTTCAGGGATGTCCCGATTGTCCAGCGCTGGGCTGGCATGATCGACGCGACCCCCGATGCCATCCCGGTAATATCGACGGTCGAGAAGCATCCGGGACTGGTGATCGCTACCGGCTTCTCCGGGCACGGATTCGGGATTGGCCCGGCGGCAGGCCGACTGACAGCCGATCTGGTCACCGGAGCTAAGCCTTTGGTTGACCCGCACCCATTCAGGTACGAGCGCTTCGTCGATGGTACCCGGCCGCGCCCGACAACCGGGGTCTGACGATGTGCGAGCAGGCAAACCTCATTCGTCCTGGCAGCCGGTCGTGGTTGCCGGATCCGAAGCCGTCATTACCCGGGATGAAGGTCCCGGGCCTCTGGCGGGGTAAACTACGTTCAACGAGTGTCTGGAGAGGAGTGACTTCAATGAGAACACGTTTGGGAATGGCAGGTCTGGCGACGCTGGCCGCGCTTTGGAGCGGCGTTGCAGTATCGGCGGAAATGCCGAAATCGGCCGAGGTGCAGGAATCGGGAAAGCTCGCGATCGCCAATACGCTCGACTACGCGCCGTTTGAATATCTCGATGCGGAAGGCAAGCAGGCCGGCATCATCGTCGAAATGGCCGGCGAAGTCGCCAAGCTGGTCGGTGCTGAACTCGACATTCAGCGGACGCCGTTTCCGTCGATGATCCCGGGTCTCGCCGCCGGGCGCTTCAAGATCGCGTGGGAGACTTTTTCCGCCACGCCAGAACGCCTGGAACAGGTCGATTTCGTCATGTTCCTGAAGGCAGGCGTCGCGGCATCGACATCGCCGGAAAAGCTGGACAGCTTCAGCGGCGAGTTGCCGCTTTGCGGCAAGCGCGTTGGCGTTTCGGCCGGCAGCGCGTCGGACTTCCTGGTCGACAAGCTGGGCAAGGAATGCACCGATGCCGGTCAGGCCGCGATCGATAAGTCGGTCTTCAATTCGTCGACGGACATCGTTCAGGCCGTGCTGTCTGACCGCGTCGACGCGCGCATGGACGATGCAACCGCCTCAAGCTATTTCGAGGTGACCAGCAACGGCCAGCTCGTCGTGCTGCCGACCCTCTACGACGTCGCGCCGCTCGGCATGGCCATCGCCAAGAACGACAAGGGAACGGCCGACATGATGGTGGCAGCCCTGGCTGAGCTCTTCAGCAACGGCACCTACCAGGCCGTCCTCGACAAATACGGCATGGGTGCTTACGCGATCAAGCAACCGTATTTCGTCGGCAGCATGGATATGCTGCGCGCCGATTGAACGAGGAGGTGCCCGGCGTCCCGCCGGGTACCATCCGCCGATGTGTCCGGAGTAAGCAGTGATGAGCGTTGCCGCGCGAACAGAACCCGATCCGCGGGCTGACGCAGCGCGGCTGACCGTCGTGCCGCAGAAGCGCTATGGCATCTGGGTGGGAACGATCTTCGCCCTGCTGCTGGCAGCCATGATCTTCCGGGCCTTTGCAAGCAATCCGGCCTTCGCCTGGGGCACAGCGGTAGACTACCTGCTTCACCCGTCGATCATGCGGGGTCTCGGCAACACCCTGGTCCTGACTGTCCTCATCATGGTGGCGGCGATCATCATCGGCACGATCGTGGCGGTCATGCGCGTCTCGCCAAGCCCGGTGCTTCGCGCTTTCGCCAGCGCCTATGTCTGGTTCTTCCGCGGTGTTCCGGCCCTCATCCAGCTGATCTTCTGGTTCAACCTTTCCCTGCTCGTGCGCGAGGTTTCGCTCACGCTGCCCTTCGTCGGTACCCTTGCTTCGGTGAAGACGAACGACTTCATGACGCCGTTCTTCTCGGCGGTCGTGGCGCTGTCGCTCTGCGAGGCGGGATACATGGCCGAGATCATCCGGGCCGGCATCAAGTCGGTGCCGAGCGGACAGGCCGAGGCGGCAAGCGCCCTCGGCATGCCCTACAGGATGATCCTCAAGCGCATCACGCTGCCCCAGGCCATGCGCTTCGTCGTGCCCCCGACGGGCAACGAGGCGATCAACCTTCTCAAGATGACGTCGCTTGTCACCTTCATCGCCGTCGACGACCTCTTCTACTCTGCGCAGAGCATCTACGCGCGCACGTTCGAAACCATACCGCTGCTGATCGTGGTCGCGTTCTGGTACCTCGCCGTGGTCAGCATCATGTCCGTCGGCCAGCATTTCCTCGAGCGCTATTTCGGACGCAGCGACAAGCGTACCGAATCCATCACGATGCAGGTTCTGCGCAATGCCTTCGGCATGCGGCGTGGCGGAGCGGCGGCATGAACCAGGCAAGACATGACAACCGCGTGCGCTTCGGCGTACCGGACGATTCGATGGTTTTCGCGCGCGGGGTGCGCAAGTCCTATGGACATCTCGAGGTGCTCAAGGGTGTCGATCTCGACGTACCGGTCGGGTCGGTCGCCTGCATCATCGGCCCGTCGGGCTCGGGCAAGAGCACCTTCCTGCGCTGCATCAACCACCTTGAGAAACTCAGCGGCGGCATTCTTCTCGTCGATGGCGAATTCATCGGCTACGACCTGCGCGGCGACAGGCTCTATGAGGTCAAGGACGATCTCCTGTGCAGCCGTCGCGCCGAGATCGGCATGCTGTTCCAGTCGTTCAACCTGTTCTCCAACATGACCGTCCTGGAGAACCTGATCGAAGCGCCGACGCAGGTGAGGCGGGTTCCGGTCCAGCAGGCGAAAGCAGAAGCCGAGGTGCTGCTGGCACGCGTCGGACTCCTCGACAAGATCGACCGCTACCCGCGCGAGCTTTCCGGCGGTCAGCAGCAGCGCGTGGCCATCGCGCGGGCCATGGCGATGAAACCGAAGGTCCTGCTGTTTGATGAACCGACCTCGGCACTCGACCCCGAACTGGTGGGCGAAGTGCTGCACGTGATGCGTGACCTTGCCGAAAGCGGAATGACGATGGTGGTGGTAACCCACGAAGTCGCCTTCGCCCGCGAGATCGGCGATCAGCTGATCTTCATGGATGAGGGGGTGATCGTCGAACGCGGCGTGCCGCGCGAAATGATCGCAGATCCCCAGTCACCCAGGACGCGGGAGTTCCTGTCCCGGGTCCTCTAGGCCATGCCGCTTGGCTGCTGGGGGACCGGCCTTAGCCGGACATCACCAGATCCGAGGCGCGCTCGGCAATCATCACGACAGGCGCGTGCGTGTTTCCAGACACGATGCGCGGCATGACCGATGCGTCGGCGATGAGCAGATTGTCGATACCCTGGACGCGCAGCGAAGGATCGACCACCGCCCGCGGGTCATCGGGTCGGCCCATTCTGGCGGTGCCGACGGGATGAAATATCGTTGTCGCGATACGGCCTGCCGCCTCCACGAGTTCATCGTCGCCTGCAATCTCGGCGCCCGGCGAGACTTCGTGCGGCTTGAAGGCGCGCAGCCTTTCGGTTGCCATCAGGCGGCGCGCCAGCCGGATCGATTCCACGGCAACATTGCGGTCTTCGGCGGTTGCCAGATAGTTGGGCGCGATGATGGGGGCTGCGCGGTGATCCGCTGCACCAAGCGTCACGGAGCCGGTGCTCTCGGGACGCAGATTGCATACCGAAACGGTAATCGCCGGGTAGGAATGCAAGGGCTGGCCGAAGGCGTCGAGCGACAGCGGCTGGACGTGAAACTCGACATTGGGCGTTGCAAAGCGCGGGTTGGACCGCGTGAACAGGCCGAGCTGGCTTGGCGCCATTGCCATCGGACCGGAGCGCCTGATGGCGTATTCGGCAGCGATCCTGGCCTTGCCCAGCAGGCTCGCCTGCATGTCGTTGAGCGTGCGGGCACCCTCGATGCGATAGGAGGTCCTTAACTGCAGATGATCCTGGAGGTTCTGTCCCAGCCCCGGCATGTCCTTGACGACGTTGATTCCAAGGTCCTGCAGATGGGCGCCCGGACCAATGCCGGACAGCATGAGAATCTGCGGCGTGCCAATCGATCCGGCCGTGAGGATCACCTGGCGACGGGCGAGGGCGGTGGTCAGGCGGCCGCCCTGATCGAGTTCAACGCCCGATGCACGCGCACCATCAAGCCGCAGCCTGGTGACCTGCGCGCCGGTCAGGATTGTCAGGTTCGGCCGGCGACGGATTTCGGGGCCGAGAAATGCGCGGGCGGCACTCCACCTGACACCCGATTTCTGGGTAACTTCGAAATAGCCGGCACCTTCATTGTCGCCGCTGTTGAAGTCATTCGTCGGCTTGATGCCGAGTTCTCCGGCGGCCTCTCGCACGGCGTCGAGGATTGGCCAGTGCAGGCGTTGGCGCTCGACCAGCATCTCTCCGGCCGTGCCGTGACCTTCCGCCTCGCTGTGATAGCGTTCCGACCGCATGAACAGCGGCAGCACGTCGTCCCAGCTCCAGCCGGTGCATCCCATCTGTGCCCAGGAATCGTAATCGGCTGCCTGGCCGCGCATGTAGATCATGCCGTTGATCGAGGAACAGCCGCCGATGAGCTTGCCGCGCGGATACGCGATGGAACGCCCGCCAAGACCGGGTTCGGCGGCGGTGCGGTACATCCAGTCGGTTCTCGGATTGCCGATGCAGTAGAGGTAGCCGACGGGTATGTGCACCCATGGGTAGTGATCGGAGCCGCCGGCTTCGATCAGCAGGACCGTGCGGGCAGGGTCCGCCGACAGGCGGTTGGCAAGAACGCATCCGGCCGAGCCGGCGCCGATCACGATATGGTCGAATGTGCCGATTGCGTCAGACATCGCCCAACTGCCGAAGCTTGGCCCAGTGAGGCGCAAGGCTCTGTTCTATCGCCTGCCAAAGCTCGTAGCGGCGCTGGTAGATCGCGTTGCGCTGCGGGTCGGGCGTGATCTGGCTTGCAGGTGCGACCATGGCGGCGGCCGCCTCGTCGAGATCGGCAAAGCGCCCGGCGCCAATGGCTGCCGCCATGGCCGCGCCGAGCGCACCTGCCTCCGGCTGGGCCGCTACCGCGAGGGTGCGGCCGAGCATGTCGGCCAGCATCTGCGGCCAGACCGGACTGCGCGCGCCGCCGCCTGAAATAGTGATGTTTTCGGACTCGACGCCAGCCGCGCGGAGCTTCGTGAGATGGGCGAGATGGGCGAAGGATACGCCCTCGAACAGGGCGCGCAGGAGATCCCCCGTGTCGTGCCAGCCGGCGATGCCGAAAAAGCCGGCGCGCGCCGAAGGATCGCTGGAGGCGCCATAGAGATAGGGATGATACATCGGTGCATCGGCCCGCAAGGGAGAGGCCAGCGCCAGCGCATCGGCCAAGGCGTAGGGCGTGCCATCGGCACGCTCGTCGTGACGCAGCAGATGATGAACCATCCATTCGAGGTTTGCCGCCGAGGTGGCCGAATTTTCCATCGCCATATAGCGCCCCGGTGTCAGGCCGCAGGACATGAAGACATTACCGGCAGGCTTCTCGACAATGGCCTGGTTGATGCTCCACGTGCCGATGATGACCGAGGCCTCGCCGGGCCTGGTGACGCCAGCCCCGACCGCACTCGCAACGACATCGAAAAGGCCCGCGACGACCGGTGTACCCGCTGCAAGCCCGGTGCGCGCTGCCACCTCCGCCGTCACGGTTCCGGCGACATCCGTCGGCCACAGCAATGGCGGGAGAATTGATCTCGACTGAGCCAACCCGTAGGCCTCGAGAAGGT
The DNA here is from genome assembly GCA_018823835.1 of Alphaproteobacteria bacterium. Lineage (GTDB taxonomy): Bacteria > Pseudomonadota > Alphaproteobacteria > Rhizobiales > Rhizobiaceae > CAMYMG01. The sequence goes on from JAHJHT010000008.1 coordinate 346,909, forward strand.
CATCGTCATAGCTGTTCTCAGGCAGCCGCAGCAGACCGGCGCCGCCCATGTCCGACACTTCGCTGGCGACACGACCGGTGAGCGCGTGAGTGACCACGTCCTTGCACATAAGGACATGGGCCGCGCGCTCCATCAATTCGGGTTGGTGTTTGGCCATCCAGGCCAACAGCGTCGGCGTCTGTGCCGGCCAGGGCCGCTGCAGCGCGATTTTCGAGATCGTGTCGGAGACGCCGGAAGCGTCCCACTCCGCAACGAGCGCTGCAGCGCGTGTGTCCATCGACTGGATTGCCGCCAGCGGCGCCTCGTCGGCATCGAGCAGGTAGAGGCCGTTGCCATGCCCGGCTGTACCGATGCCGGCAACGTCCTTGCCCTGCAGTCCGCTTTTTGCCAACACCTCCTGGATCAGCGCGTCGAGATCGCTGCGAAGCCGGCCAAGGTCGCGCTCCACCCGGCCGGGCGCCGGGCTGGTGCCGCCGGTCTCGCGACCGGCCCTGGCGAGTTCCAAGCCCGTTTCGTCAAACAGCAGCGCCTTGACGCCGGTATTGCCGGCATCGATGCCTAGATAGGCTTTCACTGGCCGTTAGCCTGGCTGTAGATGTTCCACGCGGCGTCGGCGTCGGCACCATCGTGGATCAGCGCCATAAGCGCCGCCACCACGGCACGTGGATTGTCGTGCTGGTATATGTTGCGTCCATAGACCATGCCGTGTGCTCCCTGGGCCATCAGCGCTGCCGAAGTTTCGATGACGCGCCGCAGATCGGCCTTGCCGCCGCCACGCACCAGGACCGGGCACCGTGCGGCCTCCACGACGTGGTGGAAATCGTTCGGATCGTCGGTCGGATCGGCCTTGATGATATCGGCTCCCATCTCGCGCGCCAACCGGACCAGCGTGACGATTTTCTGGGTGTCGCCATCGACAAGGTAGCCGCCCTGGTCGTTGGGCAGCATGACAAGCGGCTCGATCATCAGCGGCATGCCGTACTTCTCGCATTCATTGCCAAGCCGGCTGATGTTCGCCACGCACTGCCTGAACAGGTCGGGCTCGTCGGGCAGCATGAACAGGTTGACGACAACGCAGGCGGCATCCATGCGCAAGGCCGGCAGGATTGGGTCGCTCTCGTTCTGCAGCACGGCCCACATGTCCCGGTGGCGAACGCGGTTGTACGGGTTGCCCATGTCGACGCGCATCACCAGCGCTGGACGGTTGGCGCCCGGCAGCGACTGCAGCAGGTCGGACTGGCCGTAATTCATCTGGATCGCATCTGGTCCGGCGTCGACCAGCATCTTCACGACACCCGCCATGTCCTCGAGGCCGGACATGAAGGAAGGTTCGTTGCACACGCCATGATCGATTGCGACATCGAGGCAGCGGCCGTTTTTCATCAGCCGGTTCAGCCGGACTTTCTTGCTCAGATACATTGCGGTCTCCATCAGGGAATTTAGTGCTGGATGCGGTGGCGGTGCTCGATGGTCTCGTTGAAGCGGGCCACGGCCTTGGATGTTTCCTCGACCGACCAGCCGAACGTTGAGCCCAAAAGGGCAGCTATCTCGGAGGTCAGTTCGGCATTGATGCGACCTTCGATGCCCAGCGTCGTCCGTCGCAACAGGATGTCGCCAATCTCGCGCACCCGTTCATTCTCGATCAGGAACAGCAGCTCGCGTCGCGAATAATCGGGCGCCGACGCAAGTGCCGCGTCATCGCCCTCGGCCATGAAAGCTGCCACGGCCTCCGAGCGGCTTCCGTAGCGGCTCACCAGTGTCGAAAAGCGCGCCTCGGTCAGGCCGGCCGTGCCCGCACACTGACGGATCCATGCGGCACGCTCGCGTGCGTCGACAGGCAGGTTGCGTCCGCCCCCGATCTTGAGATCGTAGGTGTCGACGCTTCTGGCCCGGCCAAGCTCTGCCAATGCCAGATCGGCGACTTCCTCGCCGAAAACACGAAAGGTGGTCCACTTGCCGCCGATCAGCGTAAGCACGGCGAAGGGCTGCCTGCCAGCCGGTTCGACGTCCACCGAATGGTCGCGGCTGATGCGGCCTGTCGCGCCTTCCTCGCTGATCGGCAGGGGCCTGACGCCCGTGAAGGTGTGGACGATCTGTTCTTCGTCCACCCTCAGGTGCGGGAAGACGTTTCCGAGCGCCTCCAGCATGTAGTTCTTCTCATCTTCGAAGCAGACGGCTGCGTCGGGATCGTCAATCAATATGTCGGTCGATCCGACCATCGCGGCACCGGCATGCGCAAACGCGATGCAGATGCGTCCGTCATGGTTCTCGTAATAGACCATGTGGTCGCCCAGAGCGGCCTGGAGTTCCGGATTGCGGATCATCAGGTGCGAGCCCTTGGTGCCATGCACGCGCTTGGAATTGGCGCCGGGCTGGATCGCGGATCCGACAATGTCGACCCACGCCCCGGTGGCATTGATGACCACGCGGGGTGTGATGTTGCCGCTTGCTCCGCTCAGCCGGTCCCGCCACCGGATCTGACCCGCCTCGATGCCAATGATTTCGGTGTAGGAGAAGGCGCGGCCTTCGGCTTCCGCCTCGGTGTCGAGGATCATCTCGAGGCCGAGACGCTCGGGCAGCGAGACACGCGCGTCGAAATAAAGCACGCCGCCAACTGCCGATTCCGTGATTCCGGGGACCATCCGGCGCAAGGCGGCACGGCCCAAGCCGCGATGGCGCGGCATCGTTCGGCTGTGACGCGCCAGGAGGTCGTAGAGCAGAAGACCGGCGCGTATCATCAGCCCCGGACGCCTGTGGGGCTTGACGCTTGCGCCGAAGAAGCTGGCGATGGTCGGCAGCGTTCCGCTGACCCACGAACTGATGGGCACGACGGTCGGTAGCGGCGATACGCAGTGCGGCGCGTTTTTCAGGAGCCGGTCACGCTCCTGCAGAGACTGCCGGACCAGCCTGAACTCGCCATTCTCAAGATAACGAAGTCCGCCATGAACCATGCGCGAAAGGGCGGCGCTGGCACCCGAGCAGAAGTCGTCGCGCTCCATAAGCACGACCTTGACGCCCTGCAGTGCCAGTTCGCGAAAGGCGCTGATGCCATTGATACCGCCGCCGATGACCAGAACGTCGACCTGGTCGGGGATGGCAGGGGTGGTCCCTTTCATGGCTACTCGGCCCCGGCTACCGGGCCGAGATGCGACGCAATTGCCGCGTCGACGGAAGACAGGTCCTCGCGTGAAAGGGTGATGCGCCCGGCATGTGCGTTCTCGACCGCCTGCTTGTCATTGCGTGCGCCACACAGCGAGAATGTGATTCCCGGCTGGGCGAGCGTCCACGCGATGACGATCTGGCCGACATCGGCCTGGTGCGCCGCAGCAATGGGCCCGATGGCACTGGCAAAGGCGGTGACGCGGGCAAGATTGGCGGATGAAAAGCGCGGGTTTGTTCGGCGAAGATCGTCGCCCTCGAAAACGCGGTCCGGCCCAATCCTCCCGGTCAGCAGACCGAGAGCCAGGCTGGAATAGCTGATGACCGAGATGTCATTGGCGCGGCAGTCGGGCAGCAGGGTGTTTTCCAGCCCGCGGTCCAGCATGTTGTAGGCTTCCTGCACGCAGTCCACCTGACCGCAGGCCATGTAGGCCGAAAGGTCCTGCCGGGTTGCATTGCTGATGCCGATCGCACGTGTCTTGCCTTCGGCCTTGAGCGCCAGCAGCGCTTCCATGGTTTCGGCGATGGGCGTCGTCGGGTCCTGCCAATGCGTGATGAAGACATCGACGTGGTCGGTGCTGAGACGCCTGAGGCTCGCCTCGAGTTCGGCACGCACCGACTGCGCGCCGAGATAGCGGTGAATGGTCTTGCCGTCCTGCTCGACGAACGCGTTGCCCTTGTCGGTGTCCCAGACGAGGCCGCATTTGGTGACCAGCACGACATCGTCGCGGCGCCCCTTTATGGCCCGGCCGACAACTTCCTCGGCCCGGCCCAGGCCATAGGCCGGCGCGGTGTCGATCAGCGTGATCCCGGCATCGAGCGAGGCATGGATCGCGGCGATGGACGCTTCATCGTCGCCGCCGCCCCACATCCAGCCGCCCATGGCCCAGGTTCCCAGGCCCACCGCGCTTGCGGTGACACCACTTCTGCCGATCTCACGCTTCATTTGCATTTTGGTTTTCTTTCATGATTTCGACGACTGCCGTGGCAGTCCGCTCGTCGGTGATCAGGCTGCTTGCCAGCTTGCCGCTCAAAACTGCGGCGATAGGGCCCACCTTGTTGGAGCCCGATGCAATGGCGATACGGTATGGAATCTGCGCCAGTTCCTTGAGGGTCAGTGCCACCAGTCGCCGGTTCGTGGGGTGGTCGCAAAGCTCGCCGTTCTCGGTCACCAGATGCGCCAGCACTTCGCCGGCCGCACCGGCCCGTTCCAGGGCTGCCCGCCCGATGGAATCGGTGAGAGACACGTAGGTGCTGTCGTCCTCACGTACCGAACCGATGCCGAAGACTGCCAGGTCGGCCCCTTTGGCCATGTCCAGGACCGAGCGGTTGACCTCCGCCCGCATCAACGCGGCGCGTTCCTTCTCGTTGGCGGCAAAGACCGGCGCGTAGAGCTGATAGGCCGTGCCACCCAGCTTTTCGGCCAGTGCGACAGCCACATGGTTGACGTCGGTGCGGAAGCGCCCCTGTACCCCGCCTGTCGCTGGTATGACCCGCACGTCGTACTTGCGTTTTGGCGCCAGCGCCTCGATCAGGGCGCAGAGTCCCTCGCCACCGGAGACCGCCAGGGTCATGCCGTCGCTGAGCTTGTCCAGCAGTGCCGAAGCGGCCGCTTCGGCAACCGCCATGAGAACGATGGCCGGATCGCTTGACGGCGAATGAACCGCCGTCGCCGATTGCAGGTGCCCCAGTTGCTTGAGGCTGGTTTTCAGTTCCGCTTCGGTGCCGAAGGGCGCCCGCAACTTGATTTCCACCAGCCCCCGCTCATGCCCTTCGCGGATCATCCGGTTGATCGTGGCAGGGGATATGCCCATGTGCTTGGCAATCTCGGCCTGCGAGCGGTGCTCCTGATAGAACAGCACCAGCACCTGATAGATGCGCCGAAGCCGCTCACTGTCGCTGAAAAGGGAGGGTGCCACGGGTTCAGCCTTTGCTCTTGCGGGTGTTGAGCAGATGGTCCGCGGTCACCGCCACCAGCAGAATGCCGCCACGGATAATGTCTTGCCAGTAGGGCGGCACGTTCAGCAGGATGAGCGAGGAGGTCACGAGCGACAGCAAGGCCGCGCCGAGCACTGCACCTGCAATCGTGCCTGCACCGCCGTTCAGGCTGGCGCCGCCGATGACGGCGGCGGCGATCACGCTGAGTTCCATGCCGACGCCGAATTGGGGGGTCGCCGCGCCGAACCGGGCCATGTAGACGACGCCGGCGACGCCGGACAATGTCCCGCAGATCGTCGCGCAGATTACCTTGGTCCGGTTGGTGTTGACGCCGGAAAACAACGCCGCCTTCTCGTTGCTTCCGGTGTAGTAGACGCGGCGGAAAAAGGTGGAACGGCGCAGCAGTACGTCGAACACCGCAATCAGCACGACGAAGATGACGATCACGAATGGCACCGGGCCGAGGCTGCCCTGGCCGATGAACTTGAAGGCCGGCGGCAGGGAGAACAGCGACTGCGGCGTTCCCTTGGTGATCAACAGGCACAAGCCCCGCACGATCACCATGAAGGCCAGAGAGACGATGAAGAAGTGCAGGCCGATGCGGGTCACGCACTGCCCCATCAGGAAGCCGATGAAGCCGCAGCAGGCGATGGCAATCAGGCTCGCTGTCCAGGGATCGAGACCGGCGAGAAACAGCGCCCCGCCGACGACCATCGAAAAGCACACCACTGAGCCGACTGACAGGTCTATGCCGCCTACGATCAGCAGGATGGTCATGCCGATGACGACGATGCCTTCGACCGAAAAAGACAGCATCACTGCCCGCATATTCGACCAGGTCAGAAAGTAGGGAGATGCAAAGCTCATCACCACGAAAATCAGGGCGATGATCGCGAGCAGGCCAAACTCGCGGACACGAAACAGCCGTTTCACCACGGAGACGTTGGAAACTGTCATCAGTGATGCCTTGTTTCTGTTGGGGCAGGGCCAAGACCCGATGCCAGATGCATGACTGTTTCCTCCGACATGGAATCTCCGCTGACTTCGCCGGCGACGCGCCCTTCATGCAGGACCAGAATACGGTCGCTGATCCCGATCAACTCAGGCAGTTCGGACGAAATGGCCACGACGGCGACCCCCTCGTCGGCCAGGTCGCGCAGGATGGCGTAGATCTTGGCCTTGGCGCCGATATCGACGCCACGGGTCGGCTCGTCGACGAACAGCACGCGCGGCCTGACGGCGAGTAGTTTGGCCAGTGCCACCTTCTGCTGGTTGCCGCCGCTCAATGTCCTGACCTGCTGGGCGACGCTGCTGCAGCGGATGCCCAGCCTTTCGCGCATTTCTTCGGCCACCGCGTTCTCCGCGCGCGAGCGGATGAAAAGCGAGCCCGATACACTGCGCAGATCGAGCGCCGAAATGTTCTCGGCGATTGACAGGTCAAGGAACACGCTGGTCCCCTTGCGATCCTCGCTCAGATAGACAATGCCGGCGCGGATCGACGCGCGGTAGTCGGCTTGCTGAACATCGCGCCCGTCGAACCGGATGCGGCCTTCGGTTCGCGGCGCCAGGCCGCAAATCGCCAGAACCGTCTCCGTGCGCCCCGAGCCGATCAGGCCGGCAAGACCGAGAATTTCGCCCGGCCGGACCTCGAGGCTGACGTCCTTCACCAGATGTCCATCGGCGATCCCGTCTACGCTCAGGCAAACGGCCGAAGCCGGTCTGCTGCTGCGCGGCGGATAAAGATCCAGGAGCGGACGGCCCACCATCCTGGTGGCGACCTCTTCCGGTGTCGTCTCGGCGGTGGTCAGCGTCTCGACGAACGCGCCGTCGCGAAACACGGTGATGCGATCCGACAGGGAAAAGATTTCGGCCATGCGATGGCTGATGTAGATGATGCCCATGCCGCGGGCCTTGAGCCCGCGAATGATGGAAAACAATGCGTTGGACTCGATCTCCGTCAGCGCGGCGGTCGGTTCGTCGAAAATGAGCACATCGCAATTGAGCGTCAGCGCCTTGGCGATCTCGACGATCTGCTGGCTGGCGATTGGCAGGTCGCCGACGAGGGCCGTTGCCGGCACCGGGTGCAGCCCGGCCAGCGCCTGTTCGGCGCGGGCGTTGAGGTTCGACGTTTCCATCCAGAACCCGCCGCGCGAATTGGTTTCCGCCATGAAGATGTTTTCGGCCACCGTAATGTCGGGGCACAGTGCGATCTCCTGGTGCACCAGGCCGACGCCCCGTGCCTGGGCAGCCGCAGGGCCATCCACCACATAGGGGTTGCCCTTGAGCTGGATCTGGCCGCCGTCGGGCTGGATGACACCGCCCAGAATGTTCATGAGTGTCGACTTGCCTGCGCCGTTCTCCCCCATCAGCGCATGCACCTCGCCGGCGCGCAGGTCGAGCTGCACATTCGACAGGGCGTGCACAGCGCCAAATCGCTTGGAGACATCTCGGACGGAAAGCATGGGTTCGGGCATGGGTGTTCCTGGGCCGTGACCTGAAGGCACAGCCGATGATAATCGATCCGGAGGAAATGCCGACCGGGTTTCCCCGGCCGGGCTGATCCGGATGGCTACTCGTCGATGCCTTTGGTGCCGCGACGCTTCAGATAGGCGTCCCAGTAGAAGGAATCGGCGTTGTCAGCCGTCACCACGGCGTAGCCATTGTCGATATAGGGGATCTTCATCGGGTTGCGGCCGGCTGCAATGTCACCGTTCATGGGATCGATCATGTCCGGATGGGCAGCCAGGAACAGCGTGATGAAGCCGATATAGCCCTGCATGCCCTGGTTGGGATTGATCGAGCCGAACACTTCGCCAGCCTTAATCATGTCGAGGATCTTGGCGTTCACGTCGGCAGTCATCACCTTGATCTTGCCGCCGAGTTCAACACTCGCCTGGGCCGCGCCGAGGGCCGAGTTGGCTTCCGGCATGAAGACGGCGCCGAGATCGGGGTTTGCCTGGGCCATCGACAGGACGGCCTGATATGCCTTGTTCGGATCCTGGTTGGAGGCGGCGCGCGCAACGAGCTTCATGTCGGGCCACTTTTCTTCCATGCGGCCGATGAAGGACGAGATGCGCAGGTCGTGATTGTCCTGGCCGGGGTTTTCCAGCACCGCGTATTCGCCCTTGCCACCCATCGCTTCGGCGACGGCGTCGGCAGCACCGGTGCCTTCGAGCGTGTTGTTCGAGGTGATGAAGGCGGTGCGGTCGGAGTTCGGGCTGTCCGCGGCGAAGGTCACGATCGCGGTACCCTGCGAGATTGCGCGGTTGATCGGCTCGATGAACGGGTCGGAGTTCATCGGGTGGACCATGATGCCCTTGGGCTGGCGCGCAAGGATCTGGTCGAAGCTGGCGATCTGCTTGGTCACGTCGTAGTCGGGCGTGCCCGTGTAGATGGTGTCGCAGCCCATCTGCTTGGCGGCCTGCTTGAACATCTCATAGACCGGGAACCAGTATTCCACGCCCGATACCATGACGTTCATGGCGTAGAGTTCGCCGGGTTCGCAGCGGAACGGCTCCGCAGCCTGTGCGTGTGTCGAAACCGGACCCAGGCTGGTCGACGCCAGCAAGGCGATGCCGCCCAGGATTTTCGTGAGACTTGTCCTCATGTTCCATTCCTCCCGTTGATGGCGACCGGTCCTCCCCGGTGCCAGAGTGATCGATGGAAGATATTTCATTATATGAATTATCTTCCACGCGATGAAAATCATTGCGCCCGCTTTGTCAAGCTGTTTTCAGGCCGTGCGATTTGCCAAGGATGGTTGGAAGCGCCAGTGCCATCGACATTGCCGCCCTTGTGACGAAGCGCGAACAGAGTTCGTCTGTGCTCTTGTCATTGGCGCCTGAGGGAGCGCGGGAGTTCCGGTGCTGTTGGCGACATAGCCACGACGCGTGTCGTCGATTCGAAGTTTTGCCGTCCCGATTCTCGCCGGAATTGGCAGCAAGGCTCACCTAGGGTATGGGCAGGGCATGGGGACTATGGTGCGGGGCAGGCAGGTTTCATCTTTTCGCACTGCAGTGGCGCTGATTGGCGCGCTGCTGCTCTCCCTTGTTCCACCCGCGGGGGGAGCCGATTACGACCCGCTCGATCAGGCCTTCGTCGCCGCGCAATGGGCCATGCAGTCCTCGGCCGGGCGCGCCCTTCAGCAAACCGGCCTGCGCGCCGCGGCCGGCGATCCTGAACTTGCAGGGAAAGTGCGCGATCGGCAGGACCTCGCCGACCGCGCCCGCGATCTGGAGGATCGACTGGCCGACGAGACCGCGCCTGAGGCGCGTATCGCGTTGCGTGGCGAAGTCGATTCGCTGGAGGATGAGATGGCCTCCATCGATCTGGTCCTTGCCCGGGATTTTCCACGTTTCGCCGACTTCTCTGCACCCGAGCCGCTTTCCATCGCACAGGTGCAGGGAGTGCTGGGCAAGGACGAGGCGCTGCTGCTTTTCCTGTCGGGTCGCGATGCCATCTTCATTTTCGCCATCGGCAAGCAGCAGGTTGCCTGGCACCGGGCGCCGTATGGGGCCGAACGGCTGGCCGGCGATATCGCCAAGCTGCGGCGCCAGCTCGACCCGCACGCAACCAACCGCGGCGTCGTCTCGCTGGTGAAGGGCAAGGACGGGCCGCGCGTCCCCCGCTTCGACCGCGGGCTGGCGCATCAGTTGTATCTGGAATTGCTGGCTCCCCTGGAGGTGGTGATCGCAAGCGCCTCGCATCTGCACGTCGTCGCCGATGGCCCGATCAGCAGCCTGCCGCTGTCGCTGCTGGTGACCGAGAGGCCAAGGGGAGACGACACGGATCCCCAGGCCCTGCGAGACACTGCCTGGCTCGTCAGGCGCCATGCCACCACGACGCTGCCCGATGTCGGCAGCCTGCGTGTCATCCGGGGCCTGCCCTCGGTGGCGCAGGGCTCAAAGCAAGTGGAATTCGCGGGTTTCGGCGCGCCAGTGCTCGGTGGACGAATGGTCGAGACCAGGTCCGGCAATCCCGCCGTGGGGCAGTCCTTCTTCCGCGGCGTCTTCGCCGACGTTAGCGCTGTGCGCAACCTGCCGGCTCTGCCCCAGACAGGGCCGGAGATCGAACGGTTGGCATCGTCTCTGGGCGGGCGATCGAGCCTCTTTCTCGGTGCGGACGCGAACGAAACGGTGGTCAAGTCCGTCGACCTTTCCGGCTACAACATCATCGCCTTCGCCACGCATGGTCTGCTCTCGGGCGACCTGGAGGGGCTGGCAGAGCCGGCCTTGGCCCTGACCCCGCCCGAGGCTGCGTCCAGAGAGGATGACGGGTTGCTGACGTCGTCCGAGATCGCCGCGCTGAAACTGACGGCTGACTGGGTGCTCCTTTCGGCATGCAACACTGCCGGCAGCAACGGTGAACCCGACGCCGAAGGGCTGTCCGGGCTGGCCCGGGCCTTTCTCTACGCTGGGGCCCGTTCCATTCTGGTGTCCCATTGGCCGGTGCGCGACGACGCTGCGGCCATGCTGACCACTGGTGCGATCGAAAGGCTGTCGACCGGTGCGGCCGCCGGTCGCTCTGAAGCCCTGAGGCAATCGATGCTCGAGGTCATGAACAGTCCGAAGGATTTCTCCCTGGCACACCCTTCTGCATGGGCGCCATTCGTGATCGTGGGCGATGGCGGATCATGACACGGTTTCGCTCGGCGCTGCTCTCGGCGGCTGTTATCATGACTGCCATCATTCCCGCAGCGGCAGAACCGCTCGACCCATTCGCCATTGTCGATGACGCCATGGCAGCCTACCAACTGCGCCAAGACTATGCTGACACCCGCGCCGTGCTCAGCAAGGGGCTACGCGATGCCGGCGAGCAGGGGGCACTCTCGCCGGGCTTTGCCGTCGTCTATGCCATCTACTCCGATACAGCCCGTTTCGAGGGCAATGCTTCCTTTGCCCTGCATCTTGCGGATGAAGGGCTGCGGCTTGCGCGCACGCAGGAAGAGGTTGATCGCGAGTTCGAGAACATGCTGCTGGTCTCCCGCGCTTACGCGCTGGCCGAGCTCGGCCGCTACCAGGAGGCAGTCGACAGCGCGCGTATTCCGGCCGTCTGGATGGGCGAGCGGTTCGGCGCCGACTCGCGCAGCGATCTGGAATCGGAGATCTCCAACTGGGCGGCGCGCGGCTCGTCGAGTGGTGCGAGCGAACTGCCGGATGCCGTGCAACTGGCGCTGGACCTGCTCCAGCAGGCAGAAAAGCGGGCCAATGAAGGCGACACGACCGCCGCGCACGGGCTGGCATCTCGCGCCATGCTGCCGAGCGGCACGGCTATAGACGAGATGTCGCTCGGCTTCGTCAACGGCTGGAGCCACGCCGTTTCTGGCTACGCCTTCCGCCTTGAGGGTCGTCCCGACGCGGCCCTGCGAGCCTTCAAGCGTGCGGCGACCGAAATCGCCGGGGGCGATTGGATTGATTCAGCTGGGGAAGGGCTTCCGGAAGATTTCGTGGCAGAGCCCGGCGGGCGCAGTCTTGCCTGGGACATCTTCAGCAATATCGGCGCCATGGCCGTCATGCTGAACGACGTCGAACTGGCATCCGCCGCATTGGGACTGGCCGATCGCTTCGCTTCGACACCCGAACGGCGCTTCACGATCCTGGTTCAGCGCAGCGCGGTGCTTCTGGCGCAGAATGACTTCGTCGCGGCCGAAGCCGAGATGCGCCGCAGCGCAGACGACGCGGCCCGAAATGGAGATGCAGCCAACGCAGCGCTGGCAGAGCTGTATATCGTGATCATACGTCTCCATCAGGGAGAGGAACTGGACGAGACGATCCTGGCCGAACTGATGGCGCGGGCGCAAAAGGCGGCCGACCTCGCCTCGGACAACTGGCAGCAGCGCGAATTCATCCTGACGATGGCCGTCCACCAGGCGGCCCTTCAAGGGGCGGCGCCGGAAACTCTGCTGCCGCTGGCGCGCGACGCGTTCACGCAGTTCACGCAGCGCCAGAAGCTGATGCGCGACCAGTCTTCGGGCCAGGACGCGGCGCGGCGTGAACGACGGCGGTTTCTGGAGACCTTCATCGACACCAATCTGGCCATGACCGAAGGCTCAGCAGCGTCGCCGCGCCCGGCGACAACAGGCTCGCCAGGTGAGGGGGACGCAAGAACACAGTCAACCGAGCCGCATCCTGATTGATTGCGACGGCATATTTGCTGGAAACAAGCGCCACCGATGGCCAGCGGCAGATCGTCGAGCAGCCGGGAGGCCGGCTTGATGTCGACGCTAATGCTGGCGCGCCGCCCCGGGAATCGCAGCCAGCAGTTGCTTGGTGTAGTCGTGCTGCGGGTTGAGGAAAATCTCGCGCGTCGGCCCCATCTCGATGATCTCGCCGTAGCGCATCACCGCCATGTCGTCGCAGACCTGGGCGGCGACATGCAGGTCGTGGGTGATGAACAGCATCGCCAGGTTGAGCCGCTGCTTCAGTTCGTCGAGTAGCTTCAGGACCTGCGCCTGCACCGTCACGTCGAGGGCCGAGACGGCCTCGTCGGCGACCAGCACGTCCGGTTCGAGCGCAAGCGCCCGGGCGATGCCGATGCGCTGACGCTGGCCGCCGGAAAACTCGTGCGGCAGCCGGTCGGCCGAGCGCGGGTCGAGCCCGACAAGCTCAAGCAGCGAACGCGCCCTGGCGAGCGCCTCGCTGCGCGCCACGCCGCGTGCGATCGGGCCGTCGGCGATGCTGAGTCCCACCTTGCGGCGCGGGTTGAGCGATGAGAAGGGGTCCTGGAACACCATCTGGATACGGCTGCGCTGGCGCCGCAGCTGTTCGCCGCGCAGGGCGCAATAATCCTGACCACCGAGCTCGATCGTGCCGGAGTCCGGGTCGTTGATGCGGGTCACTAGCCGCGCCACGGTAGATTTTCCCGAGCCCGATTCGCCGACCAGCCCGAGCGTGCGGCCGCGCCTGATCTGGAAGCTGACATCCTTCACCGCATGCACGGTGCGCACCGCGCCGAACATGCCGGCCTTGGAACGGTATGACTTGTTGAGGTTGGCGACCGACAGCGCCACCGGCTGTTCGGCCTCGGCCGGCCGGATCGCTGGCGTGCCGGACGGCACCGCCGCGAGCAGCGCTTTTGTATAGGGATGCTGCGGGTTGCTCAGCACGTCATGCGCCGTGCCTTGTTCGACAACGATGCCCTTTTCCAGCACCAGCACCCGGTCGGCGATGTCGGACACCACGCCGAAATCATGCGTGATGAAGATCACCGCCATGTTGCGGCGCTTCTGGATCTCGCGCATCAGCCTGAGAATCTGCGCCTGGGTGGTGACGTCGAGCGCGGTCGTCGGCTCGTCGGCGATCAGCAGCGCCGGTTCGAGCGCCAGCGCCATGGCGATCATCGCGCGCTGCCGCTGCCCGCCCGACAGCTGGTGCGGATAGGCCTTGATCGCCCGTTCCGGGTCGGGAAGCTGCACTTCGCGCGCCAGGTCGAGAGCGCGGGCGCGCCGTTCGGGCGGCGTCAGCAGATCGTGCGCCTCGAAGACCTCCATGATCTGGTCCTCGATGCGCATCGACGGGTTGAGCGCGGTCATCGGCTCCTGGAAGATCATGCCGACGCGCCTGCCGCGCAGCGTGCGCAGCGTTGCCGCGTCAACGTGGATCAGGTCGATGCCGTCGAACAGCGCAGCGCCGCGCTCGACGCTGATGGCGCGCGGCAGCAGGCCCATCAGGGTCTGCGCGCAGAGCGACTTGCCCGAACCCGACTCGCCGACGATGCACAGGATCTCGCCGGCCGGCAGGTCGAAGTTGAGATCGGCCAGTGCGTAGTCGCGGTCGGCGCCGCGCGGCAACCTCAGCGCCAGGTGCTGCACCGATACGGTGGGTGCGATGTCGGGGAGAGTGGTGTCCATCATCAATATCCCAGCGCGATGCCGTCCTTGCGGTGATCCGAGGCACCCCACAGCACGCCGCGCTCATGGTCGATCCAAACCGCCTGGCAGCCGCCGAGCGGTTCGTCGGCTCGGCGCGTCTGATGGCCCCGCGCCTCCAGCCCGGCTCGCGTGTCCTCGGAGATGGTCGTCTCGAGGCTGATCGCGCCGTCGGTAAAGAAGCTGCGCGGCTGGTCCGATGCCGCCTGGATGTCGAACCCGCGGTCGAGCACCTGCGACAGGATGTGGGCGTGGCCGGTCGCCTGGTACTGGCCGCCCATGACGCCGAACGAGCCGACCGTGCGGCCGTCCTTGCACACCAGCGCCGGGATGATGGTGTGGAACGGCCGCTTGGACGGCCCAATGGCGTTGGGATGCCCAGGCGCCAGAGAGAAGCCGGTGCCGCGGTTCTGCAACAGCACGCCTCCCTTCTTGGCGTAGATGCCGCTGCCGAAGGCAAAGAACAGCGAGTTGATCAGCGACATCGCGTTGCCGTCGCGATCGACGACGCTGACATAGACGGTGTCGCGGTGGACCGGCATGTCGGCAACCGCGATCTGCGAGGCCCGGTCGAGCGAGATGCGGGCGCGCATCTTTGCAATGCTGGCGTCGGACAGCACCTCCTCGACGCTGACCGTCATGGCGGCCGGATCGGCGACCAGCGCGTCGCGCTGCCGGTAGGCCTCCTTGGTGGCCTCGGCCAGCAGGTGGATGCGGTCGATCTCGCTCAGCGACGCGTCGGAGAGGTCGAAGCCGTCGAGCAGCCGGGCCATGATCAGCGCCGCCAGGCCCTGGCCGTTGGGCGGACACTCGACGAGCTGGTGGTCGCGATAGCCGGCCGAAATCGGCTGCGTCTCTTCGCAGGCAAAGGACGCGAAATCGCCCGCGTCGTGCAGGCCGCCCAGCGCCCGCAGCGTGGCGACCATGTCGTCTGCCACTTCGCCCTCATAGAAGGCGCTGCGTCCTTCGCGCGCGATCCTGCGGAGCGTCGCGCCGAGCGCCGGGTTGCTCAGCCTGTCGCCGGTCACCGGCGAGCGCCCGCCGGGCAGGAACTGCGCAGCCGCGTCGGCATGCGCTGCGACGCGGCTGGCATAGAGCTGCCAGTCATGCGCGACGCGCGGCGGAATCGTGAAGCCGTTTTCGGCGGCCTCGATGGCCGGCGCCAGGACGCGGTCGAGGCCGAGCTTGCCGTGTTCCCGGTTCAGTCTGCACCAGGTATCGACGGCGCCGGGTACGGTCACTGTGTGCACGGAATCGTCGGGGATCGTCGTCCAGCCTTTCGCCAGGTAGGTGTCCAGCGTCGCGGCCCGCGGCGACCGCCCGGAGCCGTTGTAGGAGACCATCGGGCCGCTGGCCGGCGCGTAGAGCGCGAAACAGTCGCCGCCAATGCCGGTCATGTGCGGGTCGATCACGCCTTGCAGGGCGACCGCGGCAATTGCCGCGTCGACCGCCGTGCCGCCGGCTTTCAGGATCTCGATTGCCGCGAGTGTCGCTTGCGGGTGCGAGGTTGCGGCCATGCCGTTCTCGGCGAGGGCCACCGATTTGCCGGGCACCATGAAGTCGCGGTCATGCATGTGAGTTCTCGATTTTCGGGATGTTACGCAGTTCGGCCGCCGCCGCTAGGTCGCAGACGACCGTTACGTCGGGGTGTTGCTGCAGGAAGGAGGCAGGGTTGTGTGGGCCGGCCTCGCCTTCGAGCGCACCGGCAAGGGCCTTCGCCTTCGCCGCGCCGGTCGCCAGCAGCACGATGCGCCGTGCCGACAGGATGGTCTCGATGCCCATGGTGATTGCCTTGCGGGGCATTGCCACGCCGGTTGGAAAGTCATTGGCGTTGGCCGCAAGTGTCGGCGGGGCAAGCTCGACGACGCGCGTCCGCGACGTGCCCTGCGAACCCGGTTCGTTGAAGCCGATATGCCCGTTGCGGCCGATGCCCAGCAGTTGCAGGTCGATGCCGCCGGCCGCCGCGATCGCCGCCTCGTAGCGGGCAGGTCCGGCGTCATCGCCCTCGGGCAAATGCAGCCGGCGCCTGTCGGCATCGACATGGTCGAAAAGGTTCCTGTCCATGTAGGCAGCAAAGCCCGAAGGATCGCCGGCGGCAAGGCCGCAATACTCGTCGAGATTGAACGTCGTTACCCTGGCAAAGCTGAGGCCGCCCGCAGGGTGCATTCTGGCAAGCTCGCGATAGACACCGATCATCGAGGCGCCCGTTGCGAGCCCGAGAACGCTCGCCGGGTTGCTGCGGATGCGCGCGGCGAGAATGCCGGCCACCAGTTGCTCGGCCTCCCGGGAGGTTGCGAACAGGCGAACCGGCTGCTCGACTTGTGCGCGCAGGGCGCTCATTCGACCGCCTCGGCAACGTCAGCTTCCGACAGCAGGTCGTAGCCCGCGGTCTGGAACAGGCTCTCGTAGAGCCGATCGAGGCTGCTTGCGATGGTGCCGAACAGCGCGGCCCGGCTGCCCAGCCTGCTGATGGCGCATTCGGGCGGCGAGGGCATGCAGAGCGGCAGGAAGTGGCGCACGCGCTCGAGCAGTTCGCTGCGCGCGCCGATGCTGCCGCCAAGTACCACACGTTCAGGGTCGACAATTGCCGACACCGCCAGGATCGCCTCGGCCAGCGTGCGCGCCACCTCATCTAGCGTGGCGGCGGCGATGCGGTCTCCGCCCTTTATGCGGTCGATGATCTCACGCACGGTCAGGCCGGTCTGGCCGCCCGCGCCTTCGTAGCGGTCGCGGATCGCCGCGCTGCCGATCGCCGTTTCAAGCCCGCCGGAGTGGAAGGTGCGGGAGTCGTAGGCGCTTGCGCCGACCGGCAGGGTTGCCACTTCGCCCGCTGCGCCGCGCGCGCCGCGCAGGATGCGGCGCTCGTTGATGATCCCCATGCCGACCCCGGTGCCGAGCGCTATGAAGACGAAATTGTCGATGCCCTTGCCTTCGCCCATCCACAACTCGCCCTTGGCGGCCATGTTGACGTCGTTGCCCACCTCGACATCGAAGGTCACGAGGTTTTCCAGTTCCTCGGCGAAGGACGAACCTTCGAGGCCGGCGATGTTCGGAACCATGAACAGCCGCTTGGAGCGATGATCGAAAGCGCCGGGAATACCGACGGAACCGACCAGCACACGGTGGGCCGGCAGGCCGGCGCGGGTGGTCAGTGTGTCGCTGGTGCGCGCCAGTTGCGCGATGACGTGCTGCCCGCCGCGCGCGTCGGTGGGTTCGACCAGTTCGGCGACGATGTTCCCGTGCATGTCGGCCAGCGCTGCCTGTATCTTGGTGCCGCCGACGTCGGCGCCGAACACCAGCGCGCGGTCGGCGCGTATTTCATAGGTGGCGGCGCTGCGTCCGACGGCGCCCTGCGTGCGGCCGGCCATCTGCACCCAGCCACCATTCTCGAGATCGCGGAACACCTCCGACATCGTCTGCTTGGACAGCCCGGTCAGCCTGGCGAGTTCGGCGCGCGACACGGGTCCCCTGTCGAGCAGGATGCGGACCACCGTGCGGAGCGTGATCTGCCGCGGTGTTGCGAGCGAGGAAAGATCGGTCATGAAAAGTCAAACTTCAATTAGTCAATGTAACGGACAAATTCACTGACAAATCTACTTTCGTCAACCCGGAGACCATCAAATAGGGATCATAATCCGGGTTTTTGGGCCGGGCCTGATCCGCAACATGGATAATTGGTTCGCCTGCTTTACAAAAGAAAGCGAGTGTGTTTCGCTGCCATCCAAGGTGGAGACGGCTGCGTGGCGCAGGCGTAAAAAAAAGTAAGAGGGAATTCCGAGTATGACGCTAATGAAAAAGCTGACGGTCCTGTCGGGTCTGATGGCGATCTCCATGGCATCTGCAAGTGCAGAAACCCTGCGTGTCGGCCTGCAGGACGACCCGGATACGATGGATCCGGCGACCGGCGGCACCTATTCCGGCCGCATCGTGTTCGACGCGCTGTGCGACAAGCTGCTCGACATCAATGCGAAGCTCGAGATCGTGCCGCAGCTGGCGACCGAGTGGTCGTGGAACGACAGCAACACCGAGCTGACGCTGAAGCTGCGCGAAGGCGTGACCTTCCATGATGGCAAGCCCTTCGACGCCGAAGCGGTCAAAGCCAATGTCGAGCGCATGCAGACGTTGAAGGAATCAAAGCGCCGTTCCGAGCTGTCGCCGATCAAGGAGGTCGAGGTCGTTGACTCGTCTACCGTGGTGCTGAAGCTTGAGACCCCGTTCGCACCGCTCCTGTCGGTGCTTACCGATCGCGCTGGCATGATGGTTTCGCCCTCGGCCGGCACCTCGACCGACGAGTTCGCCGCCAACCCGGTGTGCTCGGGTCCCTACCAGTTCGAAAGCCGCAGCGCGCGCGACAAGATCAGCCTGAAGAAGTATCCCGGCTACTGGAACGCGGACAAGATCGGCTACGACGCGATCGAATACCAGATCATCCCCGACTCGACCGTGCGCCTGTCGCGCATCCAGGCCGGCGACCTCGATGTCGCCGAACGCATCGCACCGACGGACCTGGAGGCAATCCGATCCAACTCGGACCTCGCGCTCTACACCTCGGCGGGGCTCGCCGTTTCGCATCTCTTCATCAACGTGCGTCCGGACTCCGGCGGCGTTCTCGCCGACAAGCCCGACCTGCGCAAGGCACTCGAACTCTCGCTCGACCGCAACGTGATCAACCAGGTCGCCTTCAACGGGGAGTTCACTGCCGACAACCAGATGATCCCGCCCTCCAGCGCCTTCTACAGCGCCAAGCACCCGATGCCAGCTCGCGACGTCGCCGCTGCCAAGAAGCTGATCGAGGACTCGGGCGTCGCAAACCCGGCCATCGAGATTACGTACGAGAACTCGCTGACCGACGGCCGCGTGGCGCAGATCATCCAGCAGATGGCGCAGGAGGCTGGCTTCACGGTCAACCTGCTGCCGCTTGAGACCTCGTCGGCCATCGAGCGCTATCTCGCCGGCAATTTCGAGCTCTACATCGGCAACTGGAGCGGCCGCGCCGATCCCGATCCGACGCTGTACACCTTCTTCGGCACCGGCGGCAGCCAGAACCTCAACGGCTACAAGTCGCAGGAACTCGACGATGTGCTGATCGCCGCGCGCAAGGAACTCGACACGGATGCCCGCAAGGCTCTCTACGAGCAGGCAGCGGAGATCTACCTCAACGACCGTCCGACCATTCCGCTTTACCACTCGACGTGGTTCTATGGTGCGCGTGCCTCGGTCGATGGGATTTCGATCTATCCGGACGGAATCCTGCGCGTCACGGGCGTGAAGCCGAAGTCCAACTGATCCGACGGCTGCGCCCGGTCACACGACCGGGCGCGGCCCCGACACCTCCGGGATCCGCCAGAACGACATGCTCAATTTCATCCTGCGGCGCATCCTGATCTCGATACCGACGCTGCTGCTCGTCTCGGTGCTCGTCTTCGGCCTGCTGAAACTGCTCCCCGGCGATCCCGCACTGGCGCTTGCCGGCCAGGAGCCGGACCCCGCGGTAATCGAATTCCTGCGCACCAAGTACGGCCTCGACCAACCGCTGCCGGTGCAGTACTTCAAGTGGCTCGGCAGCATCCTGCAGGGCGATTTCGGCCTCTCCATCCGCACCCGCCTGCCGATCGGCGAGATGATCGTCCAGAAGCTGCCGGTCACGCTGCAGCTTTCGCTCCAGGCCATGCTCATCGCGCTTCTGATCGGCATTCCGGCCGGCGTATTCGCAGCCATCCGCCGCGGCACTCCGGTCGACTACATCGTCAGCCTGATCGGGCTCGGCGGCCTGTCGATCCCGAGCTTCTGGCTCGGCATCATGCTGATCCTGCTGTTTGCCGTCTCGCTCGGCTGGCTTCCGAGCGGCGGCTATGTCGGCTTCTTCGAATCCCCGCTCGACAATCTCCGCTACACGCTGCTGCCAAGCATCGTTCTGGGCACGGCTGCTGCTGCCATCGTCATGCGTCATACCCGCAGCTCGATGATCGCCGTCCTCAAGCAGGACTATGTCCGTACCGCGCGGGCTAAGGGCCTGCGCGAACGCATCGTGGTCACCCGCCACGCGCTGCGCAACGGCCTGATTCCTGTCGTCACCACCAGCACCCTGCATCTCGGCGAGCTTCTGTCGGGCGCCGTGCTGAGCGAGCAGGTCTTCGGCATTCCCGGCTTCGGCAAGATGATCGTCGACGGCGTGTTCAGCCGCGACTACGCCGTCGTCCAGGCCGTCGTCATGTGCTCGGCGGTCATATTCCTGCTGCTCAGCCTGATTGCCGACCTTGCCTACGTTGTCCTCAGCCCGAGGCTTCGCTCATGAGCGGCGAGACCGCCCCGATGGCTGCCGCGCGCGGCGGCGCGCGCCGCTCTGCCATGCGCCGCGCCCTGTCGCACCCGAGCACCATGATCGGCGGCACGCTGGTGCTGTTCTTCGTTCTGGTTGCCGTCTTCGCGCCGTTCATTGCGCCTTTCGATCCCAACGCCTCGGACTGGCTCGCCGTGCGGCAGGCGCCATCGGCCCTGCACTGGTTCGGCACCGACGATCTGGGCCGCGACGTGCTGTCCCGGGTCATCTTCGGGTCGCGCGCCTCGCTCGCGGCGGGCGTCATCGCCGTTGCCATCGCCATTTCCATCGGGGTGCCGCTTGGCCTGGTGGCGGGTTATTTCGGCGGCATCGTCGACGCCATCATCGCGCGCTTCACCGATGCCCTGCTGGCGGTGCCCTTCCTGGTCCTCGCCATCGCGCTGGCGGCCTTTCTCGGACCGAGCCTGCAGAATGCGATGATCGCCATCGGCGTTTCGGCCATGCCGGTTTTTGTCCGACTGACGCGCGGCCAGGTCCTCTCGATCAAGAACGAGGACTACATCACCGCGGTGCGCGCGCTCGGCGTGCGCGACCGAAACATCATCCTCGCCCATGTCCTGCCCAATGTGATGGCGCCGATCGTCGTCCAGGTCACCATCACCATGGCGGTCGCCGTGCTCGCCGAGGCCAGCCTTGCCTTCCTTGGGCTCGGCCAGCGCCCGCCAGCCCCGTCATGGGGCAGCATGCTCGACATCGCCCGCCAGTTCCTCACCGAGGCGCCGTGGATGGCGGTCTGGCCGGGCCTTGCGATCATCGCCATCGTGCTCGGCTTCAACCTGCTGGGCGATGGTCTCAACGATACGCTGACGCCGCAGTCCGAGGACAGCTGACGGTCGAAGGCAGGCTCGGTCACACGCGACGGATTTCGGCCGGGCACCGCAGTCTGAGGCTCAGCTCGGATTTGCCGGACACTGGCCGGCAGGTTCTGGTCAATCCACGCCTCGACGAAGGCATGCGGCGTACCCCAAGCCAACCCGCCGCAGCAGGAGCTGCTCTTTCGGGATCCTGATGTTGATGTTCGGACCGCAGTCTGCGCAATCCTGAGGATGGATCGGCTGGAGAGACAGCCGGCCAAGGCCCCGACGGGATCCTTGCGGGGATCGCGTCATTTTCGACTCTTCACGAACGGGGTTATCTTGGTGTCGTCCGCAAGGCACTCCCGGATGGCGTCGAGATTCAGGGTTTCCTCGGCTTCGAGCCTCGCGACGAGCCGGGCAATCTGGTCTCGATGGCTTTCGATCAGGGAGATGGCCTGTTCTTCGGCCTCGTGCAGCAGGTTCATCACCGCCTGGTCTACCCGGGCCGCGGTCTCATCCGCAAAGCTGCGCGGCTGGGCGATCTGTTGTCCAAGGAATGGATGGTCTTCGCTTTGCCACAGGTCTATCGGGCCGATCTCGGGATCCATTCCCCAGCGGGCGACCATCGAGCGGGCCATAATGGTGGCACGCCGGATGTCGTCATCGGCACCGGAACTGACCGAGCCCAATAAGGTCTTCTCCGCTGCCCGGCCGGCCAGGAGGGTGGTCAGTTGCACCTGCAAATAGGCTTCGGAGAGGGTATGGCGTTCGTTCTCGGGCAACATGTGGGTGCCGCCGAGGCTGCGTCCGCGCGGGATGATCGTGACCTTGTAGAGCGGGTCGGCGTCAGGATTGTAATAGGCCGCGGCGGTATGTCCGGCCTCGTGCACGGCCAAACGGTGCTTTTCGTCCGGCTGGATTGCCAGGGTTCGTACCGTGCCCATCATCACCTTGTCGCGTGCCTCGTCCAGATCGGCAGGCGTGATGTCCGAGCCTGACCTGCGCGCGGCAGTAATTGCAGCCTCGTTGAGCAGGTTCTTCAGGTCCGCCCCGGAAAACCCCGGTGTTCCCGCTGCGACCAGATCGAGCGCGACATCGGAGCGCAGAGGCAGGTTCTTCGCATGAACATCCAGGATCGCGCGGCGCGCACCCTTGTCCGGGAGAGACAGGGTCACGTGACGATCGAACCTGCCGGGGCGCAGCAGGGCCGGGTCCAGCACATCGGGGCGGTTCGTGGCGGCAAGGACGACAACCGCCTCACGGGCGGTGAAGCCGTCCAGCTCGGCCAGGATCTGGTTCAGGGTCTGCTCGCGTTCATCGTGCCCCCCGCCCACGCCGGTTCCCCGGGTGCGTCCGATGCTGTCCAGTTCGTCGATGAAAATTATGGCGGGCGCTTGTTTGCGCGCGGCCTCGAACATCTTGCGCACGCGGCCCGCGCCCACGCCGACAAACACCTCGATGAACTCCGAGCCTGAGGTCGAAAAGAACGGCACCTCCGCTTCGCCTGCCAATGCCCGCGCAAGCAACGTCTTGCCGGTGCCGGGCGGCCCCATCAGCAGCACACCATGCGGGACGGACGCCCCGACTTTCTCGAACCGCTTCGGATCCCGCAGGAATTCGACCAGTTCCGAAACCTCCCGCTTCGCCTCGTCCTGGCCCGCCACGTCAGCAAAGGTGATCTTGCTGGCGGGTTTGGTGGGCTTTGCCGATCTGCCGAGCAGGTCGCCCAGGCCGCCGGGAAGTCCACCACTGAATCCGCCTCCCGTCATCCTGCGGCTGAGCCAGAAATAGAACGCGATAATCAGCAGCCATGGCAGGAACGAAATCAGCACCGATGGAGCGCGAGGCTCCTCTGCCACGACGAGAACGCTGTTTTCCTCAAGCATCGGCAGGAGTGCCGGGTCGGGCTGCTGGGGTGTAATCGCACGGACCGTTTTGATCCCATCAGCGGTCGGCTCGCGCAACACTGCAACTATGGCCGTGGCTTCCAAGGTCACTGCGGAAACTTCACCCGTTCCAATGAGCTGTTTGATTTCGCTGTACGGTATCGATTTGCTGGTCGGCGACCCATCGGGCATCTGGGTGGCCAAGTACCCGAAAAATGCCAGTCCGGTGACAAACGCCCAAAACAGGCGACCAAATGGACTCGGTTCGGGCGCGGAAGGCGGTTTCGCGTGATTTCCCATTCGGTTGTCCCAAGAAGTTGCTGCAAGGCAGTCTTTAAGACCTCCCCATCGCACAGGAGAATATCACCTACACTAGCTGATGAACCGGCGTTGACGTTGACCCAGGTCAACTGGGGTTGTGGCTAATCAACTCGGGCTTTGCGCGCATACTCTGGATCTGTGCTTCTTGGGCCGGAAGCCGACAGTCGGCTTCCGGCTGTTATGACGCGACACCAGACCCTCATGGGCCGGGTGCACGTCTATGATCGATCCAGAATGACTATGCCGAAACGCGATACACACGACAGGCAACAGTCGACGATTAGCTCGTGGCCACCCGAATGACGCCCATCATGCCGGCCGCCTGATGTTCGAGGATGTGACAGTGGAACATCCAGTCGCCAGGATTGTCCGCAACCAACGCGATCTCGACGATTTCTCGTGGCGCCATCAACACCGTATCCTGCCATTCGCGGTACCGGGTCGGTGCGCCGTTGCGCGAGATCACCCGGAATGAATGGCCATGGAGATGGATAGGGTGGTGCCAGGCCGTCATGTTCGTCATCCGGATTACGTGGCTCTCACCCTGAGCGAGAGTAAGGATCGGTTCCATCATATGACCCTGCGCCGCCACGCCGTTGATGAACCAGATGCCGCCGCCGTGCATCATGTCCATCATCGAGCCCATGGGATCGGAGGTCCCGCCGCCCATTTCCTGCATGACCATACCGCCCATCATCCCACCGTTGAACGCCACCTCATGCCTCGTCGCGGCGGCAACGTCGGGCTCGGCGAGCCGGTTGGCAGGAAGATCGAGCGGCCAATCGGGAACGGTCTCGCGTAACGGTTCTGGTGCGTAGACCATGTCGATCAAGCGGTAGTCTTGGCCTCGATAGAA
This sequence comes from Alphaproteobacteria bacterium, assembly GCA_018823835.1. Classification (GTDB taxonomy): domain Bacteria; phylum Pseudomonadota; class Alphaproteobacteria; order Rhizobiales; family Rhizobiaceae; genus CAMYMG01. The sequence continues at coordinate 371,072 of JAHJHT010000008.1, forward strand.
GCGGTCGGCTACCGTATTCCGGCTCCCTGCCGCGCCCGTCATGTCGATGATCAGATCAGCCCGCATGGCTGGCCCCAATACGACCGCACCATCCTCGGGCGCATGTGGTGTCACAGGCTGACCATCCAGCGCGACGACCTGTACTTGAAGGTCCGAGAAGTCCAGTCCGAAGATGCGTGCGTTCGCCGTATTGATCAGGCGAAGACGTATGCGCTCACCCTTGCGCACGACAAACTGGTCGGGAATGCTCCCATTGATTGTTACGGTATTGCCGATGCGCCCGGCGTGGGCCATGTCGTGGGGGTTGCCGAAATCGTCGCTGATGGCGCCGGTGCTGGTGAGGCGCCAATCGTCTAGAACCCAGGTCACATCACGATCAACACGCACCGGATCGGGCTCTTCGATGATGAGGGGTCCGTATAGTCCACGTCCCACCTGCTCAAAACTGCGCTGATGCGGATGATACCAGAAGGTACCGGCATCGACCGCGTCGAACTCGTAGACAAAGGTCTCACCGGGCGCGATCGGCTTCTGCGTCAGGTCAGGCACACCATCCATTGCATGGGGCGTGCGCACGCCGTGCCAATGGACAGTCGTCTCTTCCGCCAATTCGTTCTTGACGGAGATTCTCAGCCTGTCGCCCTGTCGGACACGAATTTCCGGTCCCGGCACCGAACCGTTGAAAGTCCAGGCAGGGGTTTCCAACGGAGGCTTGGTGACGAGCCTTGCCGTTCCTGGCCCGGGTCGGAGGTCAAACAGCTTGACCTGATGCGCAGAAGCAAGCAGGTCCTTGTTCAGGAGCGTCGTTCCTGCTGCAGCCGCTGCGGCCGCAGCGAGAAATGAGCGGCGCGTTATGTGCCTTTTGCGCATTTGGGACATGCTTGGACATCCTCCCTTCCGTGCTCCTGCAACTGCCAGCAGCTCCAGCCACCACGGGTAGGCCCTATTTGCCGACAATTGTGAGGAGAAGACAACTTCTACTCAAGGGCGATTGCCGGCATCCGACACTGGCCCTGCGCAATCGATGTCTCAGGCAGGCTTGGGCGGGTAGCCTGCAGCCTCCATGTCACCTGATCCTTTCCGCCCCGGCCGCAGTCCTTTCGGCGGAACGCTCCTGGCACCGATACTCGCGACCGGCGCCATGGCGCTTCCTCGGGCCGACTTGCAGATCGGAATCCCCGCGGCCAAACCGTACTTTCAGCTGCCCCCGCCGCCGCAATACCGTTTTCGCACGCATGCCTCTCGGGCCGCGGCGGCGCCTGCGGTTCAAGGCTCGTGGGGGAGGGGTAAGTCTCCACGGGAACTCACGCCGTGCAGGAGGATCGCGGCCGGGCCGCCGCGCGCCGCGGAACGGCGACCAGGGCTCCTGACAGCCGGATTGCTTTGAAGCGCTCCTGTCCATCGCCTTCCGACATCACATTTTGGTGCGATTCCTCCCTCAGGGTGCCGGTTCGATTGACAAATTCCGCGAACAGTTGTCGAAGGCGATTGATGTTGAACGCTGGAAACATGCGACTTTCAGGATCCGCGCAATGGCGCGTGGCGCTTGCGGTCGTCTTTTTTCTGGTCAGTTCGCTGCAGGGCACACTGTTTGCA
>JAHJHT010000009.1 GCA_018823835.1 Alphaproteobacteria bacterium
CATCATCAATCCGATTGCCGCCCCTGCGGTGGTACCATCCGCCGGAGTCACCATCCCGGGCAGTGGGCCGCTGGGTACATTCTCAGCCTCGGTCACCACGCAGACTGACGCCGACGGTCCGGGCGGCGCCGCCCCCGATGGCCTGGGCGGCGTCGTGACCTGGGACTTCCAGGTTGCTGCCAGCGCCGTCGAATTCCTCGCCGAGGGCGAGACCGTCACGCAGACCTACACCGTCGTGCTCAACGACCAGAACTCCCTGAACAACACGGTGACGCGCGAGGTGGTCATCACCATCACCGGCACTAACGATGCGCCGGTGATCACGGCGGAGGACCTGATCGGCGGGGTCACCGAACTGGTGACGCCGAGCGACGACCTGACGGACACTGGCACGATCAACTTCAACGACGTCGACTTGACCGACACGCATTCGATCCAAGCGACGATCACCCCCTCGGCCGGTGCGCTGGGCGGGCTGACGGCGAGCGTGACGAGCGATACCACGGGTTCGGGCACAGGCGGCGTGATCACCTGGAACTACGCCGTTGCCGCTGCCGACGTCGAGTATCTCGCCGAGGCCGAGACCAAGCTCGAAACCTTCATCATAACGCTCGACGACGGCAATGGCGGCACGGTCGAGCGCACGATCTCCGTGACCATCACCGGCACCAACGACGCGCCTGTCCTGACCGTCGATGCCACCGGCGGCGTTACCGAAGATGCCACCAATCCCGCGTTGCTGACCAGCGGCACGCTGTCGTTTACCGATGTCGATCTGATCGATACCCACACTGTCGGGTCCGAGCTCGCCAGCCCGCCGGTCTGGAGCGGCGGCGACCTGACCGGCGTGCTAACGCCCGAGGAAATCACCGGCCTCGTGTCCGGCTTCTCGGCCGATGGCGACAGCTGGGACTTCACGGTCGACAATGCGCTGATCGAGTTTCTTGCCGCCGGCGAGACCATCACCCTGACCTACACGGTGACAGTGACCGACAGTTCTGGAGCCGGCAATGCAGCCGATTCCGAGCAGGTCGTCGTCACCATCACCGGCACCAACGACGCGCCGGTGATCGATGAATTGACCAGCGTCCTGTCGGGCGCGCTCTACGAAAATACTGCGGCCAATGGCGCGCTGCAGGCGGCGGTCAACGGCCAGGTCGACTTCTCGGACGTCGATGCGAGCGATACGCCGACGGCGAGCGTCGTCAGTTCGGGCGCAGCGCTGGTCTATACCCCGGAAGGCGGTTCGCCGACCACGCTGCCCGTAGGCCTCGATGAGGCGGCGATCCGCGCTGCCTTCTCCATCGACGCGGCGGGTGCCTGGACCTATGACGCCTCCGGTCTGAACCTCGAGGCGCTCGGCTCGAACGACACGATCAAGCTGACCTACACGGTCACGGTCGACGACGGTTCGGGGACCGCCAGCGCGACCGATACGGTCGATGTGACCATCACCATCACCGGCACTAACGATGCGCCGGTCGTCACCGCGGGCGCAACCCTGGAATATGGCTGGAACGACGGCGCGCAAGTCATCGACGCCAGCGTCACCGTGGCCGATGTCGACAATGCGCAACTCGTCGGCGCGACGGTGTCGATCGGCACCGGCTACGTCGAGGGCGAGGATTTTCTCGGTTTCGTCGACGGGGGCGGCATCACCGGCAGCTTCAACGCGGCGACGGGCGAACTGGTGCTGTCCGGCGCGGCCAGCAAGGCAGCCTACCAGGATGCGCTGCGGTCGGTCACCTATCTCAACATCTCCGATTATCCGTCGCCTGACGACCGCACGATCAGCTTCAGCGTGGACGATGGCGAAGGCGAGAGCCTCGCCGCCACCAGCACGGTCAGCATCACGCCGTTCAACGACATTTTCGGCGATGCGTTTGCCGCGTCCGCCGATACGCTGAATGGCACTACATCGTCCGATCGCATCTACGGTCTTGAGGACAATGACGTATTGTTCGGCTTCGACGGCAACGACCAGCTGTTCGGTGGAAATGGCAATGACGATCTCCATGGCGGAGAAGGGGACGACCTTCTCGATGGCGGCGCCGGCGACGACTATCTTGAAGGCGGCGCAGGGGCCGACCGCTATATTGGCGGCGACGGGATCGACGAATACGACACGGTCAGCTTCGAAAACGAGACGGGCACGCTTGGGGTTGTCGTCAACCTGGCCGCTGGCACGGCGACCGATACCTACGGCAACAGCGAGACGCTGAGCGGTATCGAGGACATTGCCGGTTCGGACAATGACGACACGCTGATCGGCGACGATGGGGACAACTTCTTCCGCGGGTTCGACGGTTCGGACAGCTATGATGGCGGCGGCGGTACCTTCGACCAGGTTTCCTATGACGGCGAAACCGGTGGCTCGGGTGCCTATGTCAACCTGGGAGTGGTCGACGGCAGCGGCTTCGCCTCGGGCACCGATACCTATGGCAATGCGGAGAGTTTCAAGAACATCGAGGTGCTGCGCGGCTCGCAATATGGTGACCATTTCATCGGCGACGGCGGAGACAACACTTTCCGCGGCATGGCCGGCAACGACATTCTCGACGGCGGCGGCGGCTTCGATGCCGTCCGCTACGACCGCGACGCCAGCCGCGGCGGCGCCAGCGGCGTCACCGTCAACCTGGCGTTGGGCACGGCGACCGACGGCTTTGGCGACACCGATACGCTGATCAGCATCGAATCCGTCCGCGGCAGCCAGTACGACGACACGCTGATTGGCGACGGTGAAGACAATGAATTCGTCGGTCTTGGCGGCAACGACATGATTGATGGCGGCGAGGGGTCGGATTGGGCCGGCTACTGGCCCGCAGAATCCGGCATCCTCGTCGATATGAAACGCGAGTCGGGGCAGGTCGTCCACGACGGCCTCGGCGGAACCGATACGCTCGTCAGCATCGAGGGAATCGTCGGCTCGACGCATGACGACACGATCGTCGGCAACTGGAGCGACAACTGGTACGACGGCAATGACGGCAATGACCGCATTATCGGCGGAGCCGGTAACGAGTGGCTCAACGGCGGCGACGGAAATGACTTGGTCGATGGCGGTCTCGGCAATGATTACATGATTGGCGGGGCCGGTGCGGACACATTCTACGTGGCGCCCGGCACCGGGCAGGACGAGATCGAGGACTTCACCTTCGCCGATGGCGACCGGATCGACATCCAGGCCTTCGGCTATACGTCCGTGGCGGACATTACCGACAATGGCGGCAGCATCGCGCCGGGAACCGACACCGTCATCGCCTTCGGCACTGGCGAGCAGGTCACGTTGTACGGCTTCGACATTTCATCGCTGGCCGATCCGAACGAAGCCTTCATCTTCTCGGGCAGTGCGAATGTCGTTCAGGGCACGAACGGTGACGACCTGCTCTTCGGCACTTCCAGCAACGATCTCTATCTGCCGATGGACGCCACGCCCGACGAGGGCGACGAAATCTATGCCAGCCTGGGCAGCGATACGATCGATTTCAACGGTTCTGTCGATGGCTTTTACGGCATGTCCTATTGGACGCTCGGCGACTACACCGACCTGAGTGTCACCATTGGGGCAACCAGCGGCACCATCGTAAAGGGCAGTTACGGCACGGACGCGCTGAGCAATCTCGATCTCATCGACGGCACCCTGGGGGGGCTCGGCATCTATGCCGGCTATGGTGGCGACGACAGCTATGTCATCGACACCAGCGGCGTCGGCTGGATCGAAATCGCTGTTGGCGGCGGAAACGATACGCTCAATGTTTCCGGTAGCGGTGCTATGCGGGTCACGCTCAGCGGCTATGACGGTGTGACCGTCGATGCCAACCAGACGACGGGCGCCGTGCAGGAGGTCAACGGTTCCTCCAGCTTGGATGTCACCGGCTTCGTCAATCAGTGGCGCGGGACAAACAGCGACGACAGTTTCATTGGCACAGGCGGCAACGAGCACTTCATCACAGGCCGCGGTGACGATACGGTGGACGGCGGCGGCGGTTTCGATACGCTGCGCTACGACCGCAATGGCGTCACCAACCTCAGTGTCGTCTACTCGGCGCAGGGTGCGGCAACCGTCAGCGGCATCTGGGATGGCCAGGCCTTCACCGACACGCTGACGAATATCGAGGCGGTGCGCGGCGGGCGCGTCGGCACGACGGAGTTCATCGGCTCGGCCGGCGAGGAGCGTTTCGACGCGCGCGGCGGCTTCAACCATTTCGAGGGCCGCGGCGGCGCCGATACCCTCAGCGCTGGCGGCGATGGCAATCTGTTCAGCTTCGGCCTCGGCAGTGGCATTGACGAGGTCAACGATTTCGTTGTCGGCCGCGACAAAATCGACGTATCCGGTTACGGCTTTACCGACGAGACCGATTTTCACAGCTTTACCTCCGACGGCACGGATACGATCATCGATCTGAACGGGACGTCTCCCGGTAACGACGTTGTCACCCTCTACGGGGTCGACCTGACCGACCCCGGCGTTGATCTCGCAAGCGTCTTCATCTTCGATGCCACAGTCATTTCGGGCACGTCCGGCGACGACGTGCTGGCCGGCAACTCAGACGCGAATACGATCGAAGGTCTTGGCGGCAGCGACACGCTCTATGGTTTCGGTGGCGACGACATACTGATCGGCGGAGACGGCAGTGACGTGCTGTTCGGAGGCTCCGGCATGGACGAGTTCCGGTTTTCGGCGAGCGACACGGGCATCGACGAAATCCTCGATTTCTCGGAAGAAGACTTCATCACGCTGCATGACTTCGGTCCGGGAGCGGTGCTCAGCCTGGCCAATTCGACGGAGACCTCCAGCGATTTGCAGGTCAACGGGACCACGGTCGCCAAGCTGGACTATGCTCCGACCCTCGATTTCACCCCGTCGATCACGGACTTCGACGTTGCCTATGTCGACGACCACTATGTGGTTTCGCTGATGACTGCGAGCGTGTGACGGCACATGGCAGCAGCGGACGTCTGGCCCTCGCGTAGCGTGATGATGCGACTGCCAGCATTTCCCGGCCGGCTCTTCCTCGTGCTGATCTTTTTTCTCTTGTCTGTGTTCCCCTTGCGCGCCGCCGACAACGAGGCCGTGGCGGCAGCGCTCCAGGCGCTGTTCCAGTCCGGCAAGGCCGATACAGGATCGGCCGCCGCTAATGCCGAGATGGAGAAGGTCCGCGCCGTCTATGACATCCGCGCCTACAAGCCGATCTGGACGCGCGACAACGGACCGAAGTTCAAGGCCAGGGCGCTGCTGGCCGAGTTGAAGATCTCCGCCGTCAACGGCCTGTCGCCAAAATTCTACCATGTCGAGGAGATCGAGGCGCTGATGGGCTCGACCGAGCCCGCCGATCTCGCGCGTCTCGACATGCTGCTGTCCGGCGCCATCGCCGAATATGGTCACGACCTCGCCAACGGGCGCATTGGTCCCGACATCGCGCCTGACGAAAATGCGGTCGAGCCGGTTCTGGTCGATCCGTCCGAGATCATTGCCGGCGCCGAAGAGGCAGACGACCTGCAGGATTTTGCCGGCACGCTTCTGACGGCGGACTATCGCTATGTCCGGCTGATCGCCAAGCTGGCGGAGTTCAGTCGTATCCGGGCTTCGGGGCAATGGCCGAAGATCGATGACGGCGGCCCCGCCATCGCGCCGGGAGCCAGCGACAAGCGATTGCCGGCCATCCGCAAGCTGCTGGCCCTGGTCGACGATCTGCCGTTCTCGGCGATCAACGACGGCGACATGCACGACGAGGGCAGCGTGACGGCGGTCAAGTCCTACCAGGAGCGGCACGGGCTTGAGCCGACCGGGGAGATCGACGCTGCAACGCTTGCCGAGATGAGTGTGCCGATCGAACGGCGCATCCGGCAGATCCAGATCAACCTTGAGCGGCGTCGCTGGCAGAACCGCGATCTCGGCGACGACAGTTTTTACGTCAATCTGGCCGACAGCGGCGTCAAGGTCGTGCTGGGCGGCGAGCCGGGCCGCGCCATCGAGGTGACCAATGCCGGGCAGTTGAGCAGCCTGCCGACCTTTTTCGGAAAGATCACGGGTGTCCGAACCGTTCCGGGCGCCCCGGCGCGGATCGTGCTGACGGTCATTTCGCCCTTCATCGACGAGATCGGCGCTGGGGCTTCCGACAGGAGTCTGGCGATCACCGATGCTCCTCTGCTTGCTGGCGACCTTCTTGCGAGCCATGCTCCATCCGGTGTCACGGTAGAGAGCCTGATGGCCATGGACACCCCGCAGACAGTCACCTTCGAACGGCCGATCCAGCTATACGTCACCTATGTCACGGCATGGGCGAACCGCGACGGCTCGGTGCATTTCCGCAGCGACGTGCATGGCCGCGATGCAAGGCTCGCAGCGCTGCTCCAGCTTGACTGAGCCTGTTGCTTACAGCCGGTAGACGCGCTTGGCGTTGCCGGAGAACACGGCCTGCTGCGTCTCGTTGCTGAACGGTGACATCACGTTGCGGTAGGTAGCGGCGAGGTCGGCGTAGCTGACCCACAGTTTCTCGATCGGATAGTTGGAGCCGAACAGGCAGCGATCCGAGCCGAAGATCTCGATCGTCTCGCTTACCACGCCGGCGATATGCGCCTTGTCGTTGCGGTGGATGAAGGTGCCGAGCGCCGAGAGCTTGCTGACCACGTTCTGCTGGTCCGCCAGCCGCTTCATGCCGTCGCGCCATGCGGCGCGTCCGGCGGGCGTCAGCTCCTCCAGCATGCCGGCATGCTGCAGGATGAAGGTGATGTCGGGATTGTCGGCGGCGAGCTTTGCCGCGTCGCCCATCTGCGATGCGAACACCTGCAGGTCGAACGACCAGCCGTAGTCTGCCAGCCGGGCGATATTCTTGCGGAAGCGCTGATCGTTCATCAGGTCGGGGATCGGCGCGAAACGGTACATTTCGTTCTCGTGCCAGTGCAATTGCATGCGGATACCGCGCATTAATGGAAAGGCCGACTGCCGCTTCAGCGTCTCCCCGGCATTCTCGTCCAAGAGGTCGGCATAGCCGACAATGGCGTGCGGCCAGCCATGCGCGTCAGCCACCGACTGCACCCAGGCGACCTCCTCGACGGCCTTGTCCTTGGCCCAGTTGCACTGGACATAGACCGATTTCTCGATGCCCGAGCCCGAGATGTCGGCCAGAAACTCCTCGATCGGATAGTCGCGCCGGATCGGCTCATAGGGACCGAAGATGCGCGGAACCATTGGTCCCTGCAGCCAGGGCAGATCGGCCTGGCGCCAGATGTGGTGATGAGCGTCGATGATCGGGATCATGCGGCTTTCCTCCTCTCGGCAAAACGTTGGCCCGCCTGACCGCGTCCCGTGCGCTCGACAGCGTCGAGCTGCGCCACCATCCGTTCCAGCGCCGGCAGGCTCGAGCCGTCGGCAAGCGCGTCGAGAAACGGCAGGACGCCGGCCATGCCGCGCGTTGCCGGGCGATAGCGCGGATCGGCGGCCAGCGGCGTTGCCCAGACCAGGCGGTGGCTTAGCCGCGCCAGGCGCTCCACGGCATGGATCATCGGCTGCGGGTCGCCGCGCTCCAGCCCATCCGAAAAGACGATGGTGACGGCGCCCCGCACCAGCGCGGCGTGCCGCGAGACCGAGAGGAATTCTTCCAGCGAGGCGCCGATCAGCGTGCCGCCGTCGAAGTCGAAGACGATGTCGGCAAGCCGGTCGAGCGCGATCGCCGGATCGCGATGCTTCAGTGTCCTTGTCACTCTTGAAAGCCGGGTGCCGAAGCAGAAGGTCTCTACCTTGGCCAGGCGGTGGGAAACCAGATGCGCGAAGCGCAGATAGAGCTCGGACTGTGCCTTCATCGAGCCGGACACGTCGATGAGGAGCAGCAGGCGGCGCGGCCTTTTCGGTCGCGTCTTGTGCATCAGCCGCAAGGTCTCGCCGAAGGTGCGGCGCGCGGCGCGCGTCGTCGCGGCAAGATCGATCCGCGCACCGCGCTGATGTGGCACCAGCTTGAAGCTCCTGACCTGTGGCATCTCGGCAAGCCGCCGCTTCAGCCGGACCAGCGCGTCGCGGTCGTCGTCCCCGAGCCGGTCAAAGCTCTTGCGGTTGCGCAAATGGTCGTCGGCCGCCGCCGCTCCCGCCGCATCGCCCTCGACCATCTGCAACAGGGCCTCCTGGTTGCTGGTCGCGCTTCGCGGCGCCTGCTCGTCTTCGGGATCCTCGACCTTGCCGTCGAACGTCGCCTCGCCGAAGATGCTGTCGAAGACCGCGTCGTAGATCGGAAAATCATCCGGCGAGCCGGTCAGCGTCACGCGGCCGAGCCGGGCGAGGTCCTTTATGTTGCGCAGGCGGCAGGTCGTGGTGGCTCGCAGGAAGGCTTCGGTCCTGCCCGGGTCGATCGCCAGCCCGGCCTCGCGAAGCGCTGCCGGGAAGTCAGCCAGCAGATCGGTCGCGACGCCGATAGGCCGCGCGCTGCTCATAGCACCGCCGCTTCCTCGATCACGGCAAAATCCTCCTGGTCCTTTACCAGCAGGCCGAGCGACCGCTTCAGCGCGTCGGGCCATGACGCGCCGTCGCGGTGCAGCACGCCGGCGGCGCGCGCCCAGTCGATGCTCTCGGCGATGCCCGGCTTCTTGATCAGCGGCAGGCGGCGGACGGCCGCCACGGCATCGATCAGATGTTCTGCTGCTTCGGCAGCGATGCCCGGCGCATGCAGCTCGATGATGGCGCGTTCGCGGGCTCGTTCCGGATAATCGATCCAGTGGTAAAGGCAACGCCGCCGCAGGGCGTCGTGCAACTCGCGTGTGCGGTTCGACGTCAGGATCGTCACCACCGGCTGGCTGGCCTTGACCGTGCCAATCTCGGGAATGGAAATCTGGAAGTCGGACAAGAATTCCAGCAGGAACGCCTCGAAGGCGTCGTCGGCGCGGTCGATCTCGTCGATCAGGAGGATGCTGGTGCCGGAATTGCGCAGCGCCTTCAGGAGCGGCATCTCGATGAGGAATTCGGGCGCGTAGAGATCAGAGGTGTCGATCGAGCCGCCGCGTTCGGCAACGCGCACCTGCAGCAGCTGGCGCGCATGGTCCCAGTCGTACAGCGCCTTGCCGGCATCGATGCCCTCGTAGCATTGCAGGCGAATGCACTGACGGTCGAGAATGCCGGCCAGCCGGTTGGCGACTTCGGTCTTGCCGACGCCCGGCACGCCCTCAAGCAGCAGTGGCTTGCCGAGCTCGAGCGCCAGGTAGAGCGCGGTGACAAGCGTGTCATCGGCCAGATATCCGGCCGCGGAGAGCTCGGCGTCGAGTTGGTCCTGCGTCAGGGGCGAGGGCATGATCTTTGCCGGACTGCCGTCCTAGAACTGCAGCTTCTCTTCGCAAACCATGCGGAAGCGGTTGGAACAATGCGCTGCCGCGTCGCCGCCGGCAGCCTTTCCGGCATCCGTGGCAAAGGCTGCCGCCATTGCGGCCTCGTCCTCGAAGAACATCTCCGAAACGCCGTCGAACGGCGCATCCGGGTTTTCCGACAGCAGCACGTTGGAGGTGTACTTCTTCATGCCGGGCAGGTTGCGGGCGAAGGCGACATGGTCCTCCATGATCCACTTGCGGAAATCGGCGAAGCTCATGTCTTCGCGCCGCTTCATAAGGGCCATGATCTTGATCATATGAGAGTCCTTTCAGTGGGTTGGGTTCGATTGTTCGCGCAGGGAATCGAGCCCGCGCAGGATCTTTTCGGGCGTGATCGGCAGCGACTGGACGCGTACGCCACAGGCGTCGAAGATGGCGTTGGCGATTGCCGGTATCGGCGAGTTGGCGGTCATCTCGCCGATGCCCTTGGCGCCATAGGGGCCGTTGGCGGCCGGCCGCTCGATGATCACCGATTCCATCTCGGCAAGGTCGCCGGGACCGGGCATCAGATATTGCGAGAAGTCGGTCGGCCCGTGGCCACGGTCGGGGTAGTAGGGTTCGGTCGTCTCGTAGAGCGCATGAGAAATGCCCATCCAGGCGCCGCCGACGATCTGCTGGTGCGCCAGCGCAGGGTTCATGGCGCGGCCGATCTCGTAGGCGTTGATGAGCTTCTTGACGCGCACCTCGCCAGTTTCGTCATCGACTTCCACCTCGGCCACCGTGCAGGCATGCGCCTGGCAGGAATCCGGGTCCATCTCGCCGGTTTCGGGAACCACCTCGCTCTTCGGCTTCATGAACATGCCGCGGCCCGAAATCGTCTTGCCGTGCTTGAAGTGAGCGGCAAGCGCCACGTCGACCACCGAAATTCCCTTGTCCGGTGCGCCGTTGACATGGATCTTGCCCTTGCCGTCGGTGACAAGATCGCCGGCATCGACTTCGAGTTCGGTCGCCGCGACGCTCATCATCACCTCGCGCGCTTCCCGCGCGGCCATCATGATGGCGTTGCCGATGCGATGCGTGCCGCGGCTGGCGAAGGTGCCCATGCAATGCGGGCCGGTGTCGGTGTCGGCGGTGTCGATGACGACATTCTCATAGGGCACGCCGAGCGTCTCGGCGGCGATCTGCGCGCCGACCGTCTTGATGCCCTGGCCGAGATCGACCGAGGACAGGGTGATGACGAAGCCGCCGGTGGTGGTGGCGTGGATCAGCGCCTGGCTCGGGTCGCCGCCCAGGTTCATGCCGGTCGGATAGTTCACCGCGGCAACGCCGCGTCCGTTCAGCCAAGCCATGTCACGCCTCCCTCTGGTAGGACGACATCGCCGCGAAGCGCGGCGCCAGTTCCTTGCCGGTCTGTCTTGCGGCGGCCTGGATGACTTCAACCAGTGCCGCGCCTTCAACCGTCTTGCGGTGCGCCTTGGTATCGCCATCGCGGTAGGCGTTGATCAGCCTGAGTTCCATCGGGTCCATGCCGAGGTGGCGCGCCACCTGGTCCATCTGCGATTCCAGTGCGAAATCCCCGATCGTCACGCCGAAGCCGCGCATGGCGGAAGAGGGCGTGCGGTTGGTGTAGACGCAGTATGCGTCGACATGGACGTTGGGGATCGAATAGGGGCCCGGCATGTGCGCAGCAGCCTTCGTGGTACCGTAGGTCGAGTGGCGGCAATAGGCGCCCGCGTCGACATAGAGCGTGATCTTGCGGGCGACGATGCGTCCGTCCTTCATCACGCCGTCCTTGATGTAGAGGCGCTCGGCGGCGCGTGGAGAGGAGACCTGCATCTCCTCGGCGCGCGAATAGGCGTATTTAACCGGCCGGTTGGTCAGCATCGCGCCGAGGGCGGCGATCGGCTCGACGATGACGTCGACCTTGCCGCCGAAGCCGCCGCCGACCGTGCCGCCGACGAGCCTCAGCTTGTTAAACGGAACGCCCAGTATCAGCGCCATGTTGTCGAGCGTGAAGTAGAGCGCCTGGGTGTTGGAATAGACGGTGACGCGGCCGCTGCCCTCGGGCTTTGCGGTACAGCCGGTGGTCTCGGTCGGGGCGTGCTCGATCGGCGCGGATTCGTAGCGGTGCTCGATGATGTGGTCGGCCTCGGCAAAGCCCTTGTCGACGTCGCCGAAACGGATGCGGCGGCAGTTGTGGCCTTCGTAGACGAAATAGTTGGTGCCGGCCTGCTTGAACGGCTTCGAGGTCATTGCCTCCTCGACGTCGAAGACCGGCGGCAATTCCTCGTAATCGGCGACGACGCGCCTTGCGCCTTCGAGCGCGGCCTGTTCCGTCTCGGCCAGCACCGCGCAGACCTGTTCGCCCTTGAACAGCACGCGGTCTTCCGGAAGCACCGGTTCGTCGTCCGGCCCGACGCCGATCAACTTGAGGATTGTGTACCAGTTGTTGGGCACGTCCTTGTGGGTCAGCACACGCACGACGCCCGGCACCTTCATGGCCGGCTCGATGTCGATGTTCTTTATCAGCGCGTGATGATGCGTGGAGCGCACCATCTTGAGGTGCAGCGTGTTGGGGAAGGTAACGTCCTCGTAGAACTGCGTCTGGCCGGTGACGTGGCCGCGCGCATCGGCGCGCTGCACGCTCTCGCCGACCACGAACAGGTCAGCCTCGCGTTCTTTGCTGAAGAAGCTGGTGTCGATCTTTTCCATGGCTGTGTTCCTCAGGCGGCTTTGTCGCGCTTGGCGGCGCGCATGCGGGCAGCAGCGTCGAGCACGGCGTCGATGATCGCTTCGTAGCCGGTGCAGCGGCAGATGTTGCCGGAGATGGCGCGCACCGCGTCCTCGCGGCTCGGATCCGGGTTCCTGGCCAGAAGCCCGGCGGTCGCCATGATCATGCCAGAGGTGCAGAAGCCGCACTGGGTGGCGAAACCCTCGAGAAAAGCCTCCTGGATCGGATGCAGCCCCTCCATTGGCGTCAGGCCTTCGATCGTGTCGATCGTTGCGCCGTCGATCGTCTCGACCGGCAGCAGGCAAGACATCATCGTCTTGCCATCGACCAGTACGGTGCAGGCGCCGCAGGCGCCCTGGTCGCAGCCGCGCCGCGTGCCTGTCAGGCCCTGGCTCTCGCGTAGCGCATCGAGCAGCGTCGTTCCCGGCGCCACCAGCACCTGGCGCTCGGCTCCGTTGACCGTCAAAGCGACGACTGAATGTTTCATGGCTACCCTCCCGGTGGCTTTTGTTCTGCGCGTCTCTTGCCGCGCTATTCCCCGACCAGCGCGCGCCTGATGTGAACCGGCGTCACGCGCGCCCGGTACCAGGCACTGGCATGGGAATCGTCGAATGGCTCGATGTCGCGGTCGGCCTTGGCCGCTGCCTGCTCGGCATGCGTACGGTCGAGCGGGTTGCCGGTCAGCGCCTCTTCGACGGAGCGGGCGCGAACCGCGCATTCCGCGACACCGCCAAGCCCGATACGGCACTGCGAGACCACACCGTCCGACACGCTCACCACCGCCGCGACGGTGACGATCGCCGCTGCGTTGAGCGCTTTTCGGCCGGCCTTGACGAACTTGAAGCTGCCAGGCGACGGAATGGAGAAGGCCAGCTGGGTGACGATATCCTTGGGGCCCAGCCGCGAAGCGACGAGCTTTTCTACGGGTTCGATGCGCGTCGCCGTGCCGTCGGAAACCGTGGCGGTGGCGCCCAGCGCGATCAGGCAGGCAGAGAGGTCGCCGTAGGGCTGCTTGACGAAGAGGTTTCCCCCGATCGTCGCCATGTTGCGGATCGTGGGCGACGCGATCGTCTCGAGCGCAGACTGCAGGAAGGCCAATGCAGGTTCATCGGCAAGCTCCGTCATGGTGGTCGCCGCACCGATCGTGACCACGCCGTCCTTGACGACAATTCCCGAAAGCCCGGCCGCCCGCAGGCTCACGAGACTGCTGAATTCGTCGGTTCCGGCGTTGAGCGTCGGCATGACCGCCGTGCCGCCGGCAATGAGGCGGGCGCCGTCTAGCTTTGAAAGCAGGGCGTGTGTTTCGGGCAGCGAACCCGGCGTCGCAACTGTCTGCAGCATGAGGCCTCCTCCCAGAGGTCAAGTTGACTGGCCGCGCTCTCCCCAGCGCCACCACTTGATTATTCATTATCGATAAATCAGAATGGATTTGTCAACAAGCCGCGGGCCGAATAGTTAGCTGCGGTGCAAAATCAGATGGATTCGGCTGGATCGGCTGGGCGGCGAATGGACGACGTGCGAAAATCAAAAGCAGCAGGAACGGGTGCCGGCAAGGGCGATTTCGTCAATACGCCGCTTCGCCAGCGCCTCAAGGAAGCCTTGCTGCGCCGCATTCTCGGCGGCCACTACCATCCCGGCGAGCGCCTCATCGAGCTGCGCATCGCTGAAGAATTCGGCACCAGCCAGGGGCCGGTGCGTGAAGCGTTGCGGGAACTCGAGGCCACCGGGCTGGTCACCAACATTCCACGGCGCGGCACCTATGTCGCCGAGGTCATGAGCGAGGGCTTGCGCGAAATCTACACGGTTCGCGGCGCGCTCGAGGAACAGGCGACGCGCATCGTGACCGCCAGGCAGGCCTGCGACATCGACGCGTTGCAGCGTGCGACAGACCTGATGCACGAGGCAGCACTTGCCGGCGACATCCACGGCGTCATCGAACACTCGGTGACCTTCCACCGCACGATCATGGAGGCAGCAAGGAACCGTCTGCTGTTCAACATCTGGCAGTCATTGCAGATCGAGACACGCACCACGA
Organism: Alphaproteobacteria bacterium; assembly: GCA_018823835.1. Lineage (GTDB taxonomy): Bacteria > Pseudomonadota > Alphaproteobacteria > Rhizobiales > Rhizobiaceae > CAMYMG01. The sequence goes on from JAHJHT010000009.1 coordinate 14,055, forward strand.
TCACCATGCTGACGGAAGGTCTCGACCTGGTCTGGATCGCCGACAGCCATCAGCCGATCATCGACGCGATCAGGAGCGGAGATGCCGAGCTTGCGGCTCGCGTTGCGCGCGAGCATCAGGACTATTTCGAGCACCTGCCGGTGCCGGCAGCCGCTACCGCCTCGAAGGAGGAAGCGGGGAAGGTCCGGCCGGCCAGGTCGCGCTGAGGTCGCGGACGCGCCGCGACCTCGGTTGTCCCCCTGGCTTCTTAGCCGCCATGCGTTGAATGATCGCCGCCTCCGGCCTTGTCGACGGCGAACTCCACGTCAACGGTCCCGGACTTCTCGAAAGTCAGCGTCGCGCCGAAGTTTTCGCCTTCGACGGCCGGTGCCTTCAGTTCCATGAACATCAGATGGTACGAACCCGGCTCCAGCTTGACTTCGCCGCCGGCCGGGATCTCGATCCCGTCCTTCAGCGGCCGCATCTTCATGACGCCGTCCGTCACCGACATCTCGTGGATCTCGGCCCTGCCTGAAATGCCGGATGTGAGCGAGACGAGCCGGTCATTCGTGGTTCCTGTGTTCCTGATCACCAGAAAGCCGCCGGCGACCTTCGCGCCGGGCAGGGTGGCGCGCGACCAGGGATGGTCAATGACGAGGTCGCCAAGTTTGTATTCATGCGCCAGCGCCTGTGTCGAGGCGACGATGAGGCCTGCAAGGCCGATGAGCGCGGCGCGCAACGCGCGGGCGCCGGAGAGGGGGCGTGAATTGAGGCGTAAATGGTTCATGACGTGCTCCGAAAGCATGTCCGCGCCGGTTCTGGCGGCTGGCGGACGATATGGACTGGGATTGGCCGTCCGGCCCTTTCGGGCGAACGGCATTGCGCAATCACGCAGTACGGGGCGGAGCTCTGGGGTTTGCCGGCGTGCGTTGGCTGCGCGTCAGCCGCAGCGTGGTCAGCGGATAGATACTGGTCGAGCCGCTGTAGGCGGGAAGGGCGACTACGACGGGCTGCGGCGGCTCGCCGGCCTGCATGTGCAGGCTGGCGCAGGAGATAGCGCAGCAATCGGGCGTGTGCCCTTTGCCATGCCCGTGAGAGGATCCTTCGTCCAGGCTGCCGTCGGCGCAGATCGGGTTGCCGAAGATGTCGAGCAGGACCGGACCGGCTGCCATGGCGGAGGCGCCGGAGATCGAGGTGATGACCAGCGCGCAGAGCGCGGTCAGCGCGATCGCCAATCTCGTTGCTGTGCCCCGCTTGCTCACGTTCAGCCTCGTTGAAACCGCAGCAGGCCTAGCACGCGGGCCAACCGCCGGCAAAACGTAAAGCGCCGGTGCGGCAACGTGGCGTCATTCCACCGGCACGACATCGACCGACTGTTCGCCCGCCTGCTTGCCGGTCGTCTTGAGCACGCCGACGATCGGGGCCACGTCGGAATAGTCGCGGCCATAGCCGACGACTATGTGCTCGTTGCCGGCCCGCATGTCGTTGGTCGGGTCGAATTCCTGCCAGCCGGCGTCGCGGCCGCACCAGACCGCCACCCAGGCATGCATGGCGTCGGCGCCCTCAAGACGCTCCTTGCCCGGTGGCGGACGGGTCCGCAGGAAGCCGCTGACATAACCGGCGGGAATGCCGAGGCCGCGCAGTCCGGCGATCATGACATGCGAGAAGTCCTGGCACACGCCACGCTTGAGGTCGAAGGCGTCAACGGCCTTGGTGGCGACTGTCGTGGCGTCGCCGTCATAGGCGAAGTCATGATGCACGCGGCGGCAGAAATCCGCGGCGACGGCCTGGACGGAAGCCCCGCCGGTCGGGCTGGCACCGGCATAGTCGGTGATCGACGGCGTGATGCTGACAAAGTCGCTGGCGCCGAGGAAGTGATGCGGCGCGTCCGAAGCCAGCGAGCGGACGTCCGCGATCTGCTTTCGCAGGCCGGCGAGATCAGGCGAGACGTCGAGCCCTGTCTCGGGGCGGGAGACCGCGACGCGCGCGCTCATATGGATGTCGAGCGTTGCGTGCTCTTCGCGAAACAGGATCGAGGTTGCGTTGTTGCCGAAGAAATCGACGAAGTCCGTCCGCTCGGTCGGTTTGGGGTCGCACGACAGCGACGACGCGATTACCCGCTGCACGCCCTCGATGGTCCTCGGCAGAACGCGAATCTGGTGACGTCCGCCGCCCGAGGCCCTGGCGTAGTCGTAATGGAGGTTGAGGCGGATGTCGTATTGCATGGGTGATCTTGATGCCGCGATGTCTCTGGATGCGTCCGGCCGCCGGCCCGGCGGCGAGGTCAGCTGAAATAGGCCTTTGCGATGATGTCGTAGAGGCTGCCAATGTCGTTGGCGAGCTTGTTCAGCGCATCGGAATCGAGATCGCCGGGCTCCTGGATCGCAAGCATGGTGTGCAGGCGAAGCACTTCCTTGGCCGCCGGTGTCAGATGTCCGCCCGGACCGCCGCCCGGCAGGTGGTCGATCTCCTGCTTCAGCCGTTCGAGCTGGAAGATGACGGAGCGCGGGTTGAGCGGGTCGAGTGCCAGCAGGTCGACCAGGCTGCGGCGTCCCGAACTGACCGTATATTGCCGGCGGTGGGTCATCACGCTGTCGCCGATCTCCAGCATCATGTCGATGGCGCCGTCGGGCGCATCCTCGCGGGTCAGCCAGCCGAGCGAGCGCGCGATCTGGATGGCGCGCTCGAGGCGGCGGCCGATCTCGAGGAAACGCCATCCGGTGAAGCGGTACATGTTCTCGCCGAGCAGGCCCGAAAAGCCGGCGAGCTTGCGCAGCAGGATCGTCATGGCGCGCGTGGCGTCATCGCCCGGCTCGACGCTGCCGGCGAAGCGGTGGATGGTCTTGGAGAGGTCGCGCAGCGCCAGCCAGCCGTCCGGCGAGAAGCGGTCGCGGATCTGTCCGGCGCTGTAGACGGCGTTGTCGAGGTTGCGGATCAGGCCCGGCGGAACGGCGATCTCTGCGTCGGTGCCGAAGGGTTTCAGGTAGTCGCGGATATCGGCCAGCAGCGGCATCGCCGGGTCGGACGTTTCGGCCAGCCGCACGTGGTAGGCGCGTAGCACGCGCACCGTGTCCTCGGAGCGTTCGATGTGACGCCCCAGCCATGTCAGGTTCTCGGCGGCGCGGCTGGGCAGCCTGCCCGGCACGTTGCGCTTGAAGACGTCGCGCTCGCGCGGCAGCAGCGTCTCCTTCTTCACCGGGCTGTCGCTCACCACCCACACGTCAGCCGCCTGGCCGCCGCGCTGCATGGCGATTGCCGTGGTGTCGAGCGAATAGCCGATGCGGGCAAAGCCGCCCGGCATGACGACCCAGCCGTCCGGGGTGCGTGCCAGGTAGACGCGCAGGCTCGCCGGGCGCGGCTCGAGCCGGCCGCCGACGAAGACCGGCGTCGTCGACAGCGTCACCGCCTCCTGGCCGACGAAGTCACCGCCATTGGCCTCGATGCGCGCAAGCAGTTCCGCGCGGTCGCCGGCCGACAGCGTCGAGCCAAGCACCGTGGCGTTGTCGTCCTCGAAGGGCAGGCGCGTCGATTGCGCCGGGCCGATCATCATGCGGTCGAAATTGTCGATCACTTCCCGGCGTTCGGTTTCCTGGCCACACCACCAGGTGGCGATCGACGACAGCTCCAGTTCCTCGCCGCGCAGTGCGCGCGAAATCTTGGGCAGGAAGGCGAGGAGGGCGCGGGTCTCGAGGATGCCGGAACCCAGCGCGTTGACGGAAGTCACGGAGCCCCGACGCACCGCTTCGGCCAGGCCCGGGGTGCCAATCTGCGAATCGGAGCGCAGTTCCAGCGGGTCGGCGAAGGCGGCGTCGAGCCGCCGCCACAGCACGCTGATCGGCCGCAGTCCCGCAACCGTGCGCACCATCAGCCGGCCGTCGGCGACCGTCAGGTCCTCGCCCTCCAGCAGCATGATGCCGAGATAGCGCGCGATATAGGCATGCTCGAAATAGGTTTCGTTGAGCGGGCCGGGGGTCAGGATGGCGACGCGGCCGAAGGGCTCCGACGCCAGGCCGGTCAGCGCGTCCCTGAAGCGCCGGAAAAAGCCGGCCAACCGGTGGACATGCATCTCGCCATAGATGTCGGAGAGCGCGCGCGTCGTTGCCACCCGGTTCTCCAGCGCAAATCCGGCGCCCGAGGGCGCCTGCATGCGGTCGCCGAGCACCCACCACTGGCCGTTCGGGCCACGGCCGAGTTCGAAGGCGCAGAAGTGCAGGAAGTGCCCGCCGGCCGGCTTCACGCCGGCGAACGGGCGCAGGAATTCCGGGCTCGAGGCGATCAGCCCCGGCGGCAGCACCCGCTCGGAGACCAGCCGGTTGGGACCGTATATGTCGGCGCAGATCGCCTCGAAGAGATCGGCGCGCTGCATCAATCCGGAGCTGATGCCGGCCCATTCCTTCTCGTCGAGCAGCAGCGGCACATGCGCCAGCGGCCATTCCCGCTCGTTGGTGCCGGCTTTGTCGTAGACGCGGTAATAGACGCCGGCGTCGCGCAGGTACTGGTTGGCGCGGGCAAAGCGCCGCGTCAGTTCCTCCGAGCCCAACGCTTCCAGCGAGGCGACGAATTTCTGCCAGATCGCTTTCGGGTTGCCGGCGGCGTCGACCATCTCGTCGACGATGCCAGCGATCGGCCGGTATCCGGCGAGAAGGTTGCCCGTTCCTTTGCCGCGCGGCAGTTGGGCTGGCGCTGGATCGCTCATGTCGGCTGAACCGGGCCTCGTCTGCACCGCTTCATCGCGTCACAACCTGGACGGATGCCTGAGGTCGAGCGTCATCGGGAACTCCTCGGAGGGCAGTTCCTGCAACGGCTCGTAGCCCGAGGGCGTGTGGCCCTGCGGTTCGAAGCGGGCCAGTCTCCGCGCCTCCGCCTCGTTGGCGTTGACCGGGAATGTGTCGTAGCTGCGGCCGCCCGGATGGGCGACATGATAGACGCAGCCGCCGACGGCGCGGCCCGACCAGCGGTCGTAGATGTCGAACACCAGCGGCGTGTTGACCGGCAGTGCCGGGTGCAGGCCGGAGGAAGGCTGCCACGCCTTGTAGCGCAGGCCGGCGACAGAAACCTCGCGGTTGTCGGTCTGCTTCATCGGCATCACCCGACCGTTGCAGACGATGGCGTGGCGCTCGGGGTTCAGCCCCTCGGTCTTCACCTGCAGCCTTTCGACCGAGGAATCGACGAAGCGAACCGTACCGCCGATGGCACCCTGTTCGCCCATCACGTGCCAGGGCTCCAGCGCCTGGCGAAGCTCGAGCTTCACGCCGGAATAGTCGACCTCGCCGCAGAACGGGAAACGGAACTCCAGCTGCGCATCGAACCATTCGGGACGGAACGCGAAACCGTTCTGCTTCAGGTCTTCGAGCACATCGAGGAAATCGGCCCAGACATAATGCGGCAGCATGAAACGGTCATGCAGCGATGTCCCCCAGCGGGTGAAGCGGCCGTCGATCGGGTTCTGCCATAGGCGCGCGATGATGGCGCGCACCAGCAATTGCTGGGCAAGGCTCATGCGCGCATTGGGCGGCATCTCGAACCCGCGGAACTCGACGAGGCCGAGCCGGCCGGTCGGTCCGTCCGGCGAGAACAGCTTGTCGATGCAGATTTCGGAGCGGTGCGTGTTGCCGGTGACGTCGACCAGCAGATTGCGGAACAGCCGGTCGACCAGCCACGGCAGCGGTGCCTCGCCGATGCCCGGAGGCGGCACCTGCGCCATGGCGATTTCCAGCTCGTAGAGGCTGTCGTGGCGCGCCTCGTCGAAGCGCGGCGCCTGGCTGGTCGGGCCGATGAACAGGCCTGAAAACAGGTAGGACAGCGCCGGGTGTCGCTGCCAGTAGAGTACCAGGCTCTTCAGCAGGTCGGGCCGGCGCAGGAAGGGGCTGTCATTGGGCGTCGCGCCGCCGACCACAACATGGTTGCCGCCGCCGGTGCCGGTGTGGCGGCCGTCGATCATGAACTTGTCGGCGCCGAGCCTGGTCTGCCGCGCCTCCTCGTAGATGGCGGTGGTCGTCGCCACGCAATCCTGCCAGTTCGATGCCGGATGGATGTTGACCTCGATGACGCCGGGATCGGGCGCGACCCGGATGACGTTGAGGCGCGGGTCGTGCGGCGGGCCGTAACCCTCGATATGCACCTGCAGCCCGGTCTTGCGGGCGGCGTTCTCGGCCGCGGCGATCAGTTCGAGATAGTCTTCCACCGCCTCGACCGGCGGCATGAAGACGCTGAGGCGTCCGTCGCGCGGTTCGACCGAGAGCGCGGTCCGCACTGCGCCGCCGATTTCGCCAAGCTCCTGCTCGACGCGTTCCTGGCCGCCGGTAGCGGCAGTGAAGGAGGCCGTTGCCTGGCGGCGCGCCATTTCGTCGGCGCCTTCCAGTTCAGCCGGAGCAGGCTCATGCGCCAGAGCATCGTGCGCCGGCAGGGGGCCGCGCGGCAGCGACGGGTCGACCGGCACGATGTAAGGATATTGCGACGGCGGCACATGCGGCAGGGTGCCGAGCGGCAGGCGGTAGCCGACCGGCGAATCTCCGGGCACGAGAAACAGCTTGCCGCGCCTCGTCTTCCACTTTTCAGAACGCCAGCGCGGTCCGCTCGCGGCCTGGCTCTGCCAGCGCTGGATGGGCAGCACGTAGCCCGACGGCTTGGTCAGGCCACGCTCGAAGACGCGCGCCATGCGGCTGCGCTCCTCAGGATCCTCCAGCTTGGAGTTGGACGGATCGACGTTGTCGGGCAACTGGCTTTCCTTGAGCAGCCACTCGCCCGGGTCCTCATAGGCTTCGGCGACCATCTCGGACTCGATGCCGAGTTCGCCGGCCATCGCCGTCAGGAGCTTCTCGGCATCTTCCGGGCTCGTGCTGCCCGTCGCCTTTTCCTTGGCGATCAGGTCCGGGTCCGACCAGACCGGCTCGCCGTCGGCGCGCCAGAACAGCGAAAAGGTCCAGCGCGGCAGGCTCTCGCCCGGATACCACTTGCCCTGGCCGTAATGCAGAAAGCCGTTCGGCGCGAAGCGCTCGCGCAGCCGGCGGATCAGCGCATCGGCCTTCTCGCGCTTGGTCGGGCCGACGGCGGCAGTGTTCCACTCCTCGCTCTCGAAATCGTCGATCGACACGAAGGTCGGTTCGCCGCCCATGGTCAGCCGCACGTCACCTTCCTTCAGGACCTCGTCGACCTTGTTGCCAAGCGCGTCGAGCGCATCCCAGCTTTCGTCCGAAAACGGCTTGGTGATGCGCGGATGCTCGGCGACCCGGTCGACGCGCATGTCGAAGTCGAATTCGACATTGGCGAAGCTTGCCATGCCGGAAATCGGCGCGGCGTTGCGGTAATGCGGCGTGGCGGCCAGCGGCACATGGCTCTCGCCGGTCAGCAGGCCGGAGGTCGGATCGAGGCCGATCCAGCCGGCGCCCGGAATATAGACCTCGCACCAGGCATGCAGGTCGGTGAAGTCGACCGCCGTGCCGGCGGGACCGTCGAGCGCCACCAGGTCGGGCTTCAACTGGATCAGGTAGCCCGACACGAAGCGTGCGGCGATGCCGAGATTGCGCAGCGCCTGGACCAGCAGCCAGCTTGAATCGCGGCACGAACCCTTGGCGGCGCCGAGCGTCTCCTCCGGCGTCATCACGCCCGTTTCCATGCGGATGATGTAGCCGATTTCGCGTTGCACTTGCGCGTTCAGCGCGACGACGAAATTGACCGTGTTGGTGTGCGAATGGTCGACCCGCTCCAGGAAACCCTTCAGCAGCGGTCCGGCAGGCTCCGGCGTGCGGTAGATTTCGAGGTCGTCGCGAATGTCTTCCGGGTATTCGAAGGGATAGGTTTCCGCCGAGGGTTCGACGAAAAAGTCGAACGGGTTGTAGACCGTCATGTCGGCAACCAGATCGACCTCGATCTTCAGCTCCATCACCGGCTCCGGGAAGACGAAGCGTGCCAGGAAGTTGCCGTACGGATCCTGCTGGACGTTGACGAAATGATTGTCGGGCGACACCTTCAGCGAGTGGCTGAGCACCTTGGTGCGCGAATGCGGCGCTGGCTGCAGACGGATGACCTGCGGTCCAAGCGTGACGGGCTGGTCATACTTGTAGTGGGTGCGGTGATAGACGGCTGCGAGGATCGCCATGTTGGCTTGAGATTCCGGTTCTTCTTGAAGGCCGGACTCTTCCACATCTGCCGGCCAATCACCAAGCTCTTATTGCACAGCAGCATGAATTGGCGTGGGTACAACCCGGGCGGATTCCAGGTATAAACCCGTCGCGGTGTCCGGACGGCTCAGACCGCGGAAAGCTGCAACATCGCAGCGCGGAACTTTTGCCCAATCTCGCTTCGCCGAAAATGCCGGCCACCTTCGACCAGTTTTTTTCCGCGAACCCAGGCACAATCCACTCTTGTCCCGCCGGCAAAGATCCAGGCGTCGAGGATGGCATCGTCCGCCTTGCCGGCCAGCGATACGGCCTCGGCATCGAGCGATACGATGTCGGCAGGCGCGCCCACGGCGAGGCCGGCGTTTTGGGCACCCAGTGCCTTGCTGCCGCCGGTCAGGGCCGCGTCGAACAGGGCGCGTCCGTTGGACTGGCCGGGCTTGGCCAGCACGTTGCGCGCGCGATGGGACAGGCGCTGCGAGTACTCGTACTGGCGCAACTCGTCGGGCAAGCCGATCAGCACGTTGGAGTCGGAGCCGATGCCGAAGCGGCCACCGTTCGCGTGGAAAAGCTGTCCCGAAAACGTGCCGTCGCCGAGATTGGCCTCGGTAACGGGACACAGTCCGGCAACCGCGCCGCTGCGTGCCATGGCGGTCGTTTCGGCATCTGTCATGTGAGTGGCGTGGATGAGGCACCAGCGGTCACCGATGTCGGCATTGTCGAGCAGCCACTCGACCGGACGTGCTCCCGACCAGGCCACGCAGTCCTCGACCTCGCGGACCTGCTCGGCAACGTGGATGTGCACAGGAGCGCCGCCTGCCATTGCGACGACCGCGGCAAGCTCGTCCGGCGTCACGGCGCGCAGGCTGTGCGGCGCCACGCCGATGACGGCCTCGGGTATCGATTCAAGTGCCTTGCGGGCTGATTCATGCAGCCGGGCGAAGCTGTTGAGATCATTGATGAAGCGGCGCTGGTTTTCGACCGGTTCGGCGCCGCCGAAACCGGAATGGGCGTAGAAGACCGGCAGCAGCGTTAGACCTATGCCGGTCGTGTCGGCGGCTGCCGCGATGCGCGCGGCCATCTCGCCGACGTCGGCATAGGGCTGCCCCTCCGGGTCATGATGGAGGTAGTGGAACTCACCGACGCGCGAGAACCCGGCCTCCAGCATCTCCATATAGAGCTGGGCAGCGACTGCCTCGACCTGCTCGGGATTCATGGTGAGCGCGAAGCGGTACATCACCTCGCGCCAGGACCAGAAGCTGTCGGCGCCGGGACCCCTAATTTCGGCGAGGCCCGCCATGCCGCGCTGGAAGGCATGGCTGTGAAGATTGGGCATGCCGGGCAGCAGGATCGCGTGGCGCTCGTCGCCGGCTTTGGGCGCCGTACCCGTCGTTACGGAGACCATGCGCCCGCCCGACATGACGAGCCGCACGTCCTTTGCCCATCCCCCGGGAAGCAGTGCCTGTCGTGCGAAGATGCTGGTCACCTGATAGTCTCCGGTAGTGCGAGAGCCGCTTGCGTCCAATTCCGATATGTATATACATATGAGCGGCCGATTGAAAACGGGAAACTCATGACGGACCGCAGCAACCCAGTATCGGGACAGACGCGCATCTGGCGCAATGCCCGCCTTGCCACGCTGGCCGAAAACGCGCCGGGCCTCGGCATCGTGGAAGCCGGTGCCGTCGCCGCACGCGACGGCCGCATCGTCTTTGCCGGACCCGAGGCCGACATGCCATCGGGGCTAGGGGACGGCCCGGACATCAAGGATTGCGGCGGCCGCTGGATCACGCCCGGCCTTATCGACTGCCACACCCATCTGGTGCATGCCGGCAACCGCGCCAACGAGTTCGAAATGCGCCTCGCCGGTGCGACCTATGAAGAGGTCGCGCGGGCCGGCGGCGGCATCGTCTCCTCGGTCAAGGCGCTGCGCGCCGCCAGCGAGGACGAACTCGTAGCGCAGTCGCTGCCGCGCCTCGACACCATGATCGCCGAAGGCGTCACAACCATCGAAATCAAGTCCGGCTACGGCCTCGACCTCGACAACGAGAGGAAGTCGCTCAAGGCGGCGCGCCGCATGGGCGAGGAAAGACCGGTCACCGTGCGCAGCACCTTCCTTGGCGCCCACGCGCTGCCGCCGGAGGCCGCCGGCGACAAGGATGCCTATATCCAGCGTGTCGCCCGCGACATGCTGCCGGCGATCGCCGCGGCAGGTCTCGCCGATGCCGTTGACGGGTTCTGCGAGGGTATCGCCTTCTCGCCCGAACAGATCGCAACGGTTTTCCAGGCGGCACAGAATCTCGGCCTGCCGGTCAAGCTGCATGCCGACCAGCTTTCCAACCTCGGTGGCGCGGCCCTCGCGGCGAGTTTCGGCGCATTGTCCGTCGATCACCTCGAGTACACCGACAAGGTCGGCGCCATCGCCATGGCCGGCGCGGGCAGCGTCGCCGTGATTCTACCCGGCGCCTACTACTTCATCCGCGAGACGAAGAAGCCGCCGATCGACCTCTTCCGCGGCTACGGCGTGAAGATGGCGGTCGCCACCGACTGCAATCCCGGCACCTCCCCGCTGACTTCGCTGCTCTTGACCATGAACATGGCGGCGACGCTGTTCGGCATGACGGTCGATGAATGTCTCGCCGGCGTCACCCGCGAAGCCGCCCGCGCGCTCGGGCTTCTCGCCGACACCGGCACGCTCGAGGCTGGAAAATCGGCCGACCTCGCCATCTGGGACATCGAGAGCCCGGCCGAGCTCGTCTACCGCATCGGGTTCAACCCGCTTTACCGCCGCGTCTGGAGAGGCCAATGACCGAAATCGTGCTCAAGCCCGGCAATGCGACGCTCGCCGACTGGCGCGCCATCTACCGGGGCGCGGTGCCGAGGCTCGATCCGGCCTGCGGCCCGAAGATCGCGGCGAGTGCCGCTGCTGTCGCCCGCATCGTCGCCAAAGGCGAGCCGGTCTACGGCATCAATACCGGCTTCGGAAAACTCGCCAGCGTTCGCATTCCGGCCGATGACCTCGAAACCCTGCAGCGCAACATCGTGCTGTCGCATGCGGCGGGCGTCGGCGAGGCGATGCCGGTGGCGGTGACCCGGCTGATGATGGCGCTGAAGCTTGCGAGCCTGGCCCAGGGCGCTTCGGGCGTGAAGCCGGAGACGGTCGGACTTCTGGAAGCGATGCTGGCGAGCGACGTTGTCCCGGTGGTGCCGGGGCAGGGCTCGGTCGGCGCGTCGGGCGATCTCGCGCCGCTGGCGCACATGACGGCGGCGATGATCGGGGTCGGCGACTGCCACACGCCGCACGGCATCTTTCCGGCCAAGGTGGCCTTCGTCTCGCACGGGCTGGAGCCCGTGGTGCTGGGGCCCAAGGAAGGCCTGGCGCTGCTCAATGGTACACAGTTTTCAACGGCTTACGCGCTTGCCGCGCTTTTCGACGCCGAGGTGCTGTTCCAGTCCGCGCTGGTCACCGGGGCGCTGTCGACAGATGCCGCGAAGGGCTCCGACGCGCCCTTCGATCCGCGCATCCATGCGCTGCGCGGCCACAAGGGCCAGATCGAGACGGCGGCCGCCCTGCGCAACCTGATGGCGGGCAGCGCGATCCGCGCCTCGCACCTCGTCGGCGACGAGCGGGTGCAGGATCCCTATTGCCTGCGCTGCCAGCCGCAGGTGATGGGCGCGGCCCTCACGGTACTGCGCCAGGCTGCCGTAACGCTCGGTACGGAAGCTAATGGCGTGACCGATAACCCGTTGATTTTCCCCGAGGATGACACGGCGCTGTCGGGCGGCAACTTCCATGCCGAGCCCGTCGCCTTCGCCGCCGACATGATCGCGCTGGCCGTCTGCGAGATCGGCTCGCTGGCGGAAAGGCGGATCGCCATGCTGGTCGATCCGGCGCTGTCGGGCATGCCTGCCTTCCTGACGCCGAAGCCCGGACTGAACTCCGGATTCATGATCCCGCAGGTAACGGCGGCGGCCTTAGTGTCTGAAAACAAACAGAAAGCCTACCCGGCAAGCGTCGATTCGATTCCCACCTCGGCCAACCAGGAAGACCATGTCTCGATGGCGGCGCACGGCGCAAGAAGGCTGATCGGCATGGTGGAGAACGCAACCGCGGTGATCGGCATCGAGCTCCTGGCAGCGGCGCAGGGCTGCGATTTCCATGCCCCGCTGGATTCCAGTCAAGCGCTTGAAAAGGTACGCAAAATTCTTCGCGCGCAGGTACCGCATCTCGACGACGACCGGCATTTCCACCCCGACATGGAAAAGGCGATCGCGCTGGTGCGCTCCAGCGCGCTGCTCGACGCGGCGCAAGCCATTGATCTTCCTGGCATTTCCGGAGATCTTTGATGCAGCCAGTCGAAGTTTTCCAGGGCACGTCGCCGGTCATTCTAGGGCTGCCGCACACCGGCACGCACGTCCCGGACGACATTGCCAAGCATCTGAAGTCAAACGGCAAACTCCTGCGCGACACGGACTGGCACGTGCATGAGCTGTATGCCGGGCTGCTGCCGCAGGCGACGACGGTACGGGCGACTTTCCACCGCTACGTGATCGACGCCAACCGCGACCCGTCGGGGCAGAGCCTCTACCCCGGCCAAAACACTACCGGCTTGATTCCCTTGACGGATTTCGACGACCAGCCGCTCTGGAACGAGGCGCCGGACGAAGCAGAGACGGCGCGGCGGCTGGAACAGTTTCACCGGCCGTACCACGCGGTACTCGCCAAAGAGATCGAAAGAGTGAGACAAATCAACGGCATAGCGATCCTCTACGATTGCCACTCGATCCGCTCGACCTGCCCGTTCCTGTTCGAAGGGCAGTTGCCCGACTTTTCCATCGGCACCAATGACGGTGCGACCTGCGCCCCGGAAATCGAGGAAGCCGTCCGGAAAACATGCGCTGAATCAGAGGGTTACACCCATGTGGTCAATGGCCGATTCAAGGGCGGTTGGACGACGCGCCACTATGGCAGGCCGGAAAACGGGGTGCATGCGATCCAGATGGAGCTTACGCAGCGCACGCATCTGGTGAGCGAATCCCTGCCTTTTGCCTATGACGGCGGGGATAAAGCGGTGCGCCTGCGCCGCGTTCTCCGGCAAATTCTGGAACAATTGCAGGGGCTTGCACCCAGACTGGCCGGCCGGGCCGGCTGAATTCATACACTCCGGCCGGGGCGCGGGAAAAAACCGGCGTTCCGGCGGCAACAGCCGGCGACGGCGCGTGGTTTTCGAGCGAAGGGCAGTGACATGACCGATCCAAGGCACAATATCCGCGAAATCCGAGCCCCGCGTGGCGACCAGCTCAACGCGCTGTCGTGGCAGACGGAGGCGCCGCTCAGGATGCTGATGAACAATCTCGATCCCGAGGTGGCGGAGAACCCGAACGAGCTCGTCGTCTATGGCGGCATCGGCCGGGCGGCGCGCACCTGGAAGGATTTTGACCAGATCGTCGCGTCGCTCAAAGTCCTGAAGGAGGACGAGACGCTGCTGGTGCAGTCGGGCAAGCCGGTCGGCGTGTTCCGCACCCACTCCGATGCGCCGCGCGTGCTGATCGCCAATTCCAACCTCGTGCCGCACTGGGCGACCTGGGAGCATTTCAACGCGCTCGATAAGAAGGGGCTCGCCATGTACGGCCAGATGACGGCCGGCTCGTGGATCTATATCGGCACGCAGGGCATCGTGCAGGGCACCTACGAGACCTTCGTCGAGGCCGGCCGCCAGCACTATGGCGGCGACCTGAAGGGCAAATGGATCCTGACGGCGGGGCTGGGCGGCATGGGCGGCGCGCAGCCGCTGGCCGCCGTGATGGCCGGCGCCTGCTGCCTCGCCATCGAGTGCAACCCGGACTCGATCGATTTTCGCCTGCGCACCCGCTATGTCGACGAGCGCGCCGACACGCTCGACGAGGCGCTGGAAAAGATCGAGCGCTGGACGGCAGCCGGCGAGGCGAAGTCGGTCGGCCTGCTCGGCAACGCCGCCGAGATCGTGCCGGAGCTTTACCGCCGCGGCGTGCGCCCCGACATGGTGACCGACCAGACTAGCGCGCACGACCCGCTGAACGGCTACCTGCCGGCCGGCTGGTCGATGGGCGAATGGCGCGAGAAGCGCGTCAGCGACCCGAAGGCGGTGGAGAAAGCCGCCCGCGCCTCGATGCGCACCCATGTCGAGGCGATGGTCGATTTCTGGAACGCCGGCGTGCCGACGCTCGACTATGGCAACAACATCCGCCAGGTGGCGAAGGAGGAGGGGTTTGAAAACGCCTTCGCCTTCCCGGGCTTCGTGCCGGCCTATATCCGCCCGCTGTTTTGCCGCGGCATCGGCCCGTTCCGCTGGGTGGCGCTGTCGGGCGACCCGGAGGACATCTACAAGACCGACGCCAAGGTGCGCGAGCTGACGCCCGGAAACACGCATCTGCACAACTGGCTCGACATGGCGCGCGAGCGCATTTCCTTCCAGGGCCTGCCGGCGCGCATCTGCTGGGTGGGGCTGGGCGACCGCCACCGGCTGGGGCTCGCCTTCAACGAGATGGTGGCGAGCGGCGAGCTGAAGGCACCGGTGGTGATCGGCCGCGACCACCTCGATTCAGGCTCGGTCGCCTCACCCAACCGCGAGACGGAAGCCATGCAGGACGGCTCCGACGCGGTGTCGGACTGGCCGCTGCTCAACGCGCTGCTCAACACCGCGTCGGGCGCCACCTGGGTGTCGCTGCACCATGGCGGCGGCGTCGGCATGGGCTTTTCGCAGCATGCCGGCATGGTGATCGTCGCCGACGGCACGGCCGACGCCGCGCGGCGGCTGGAGCGCGTGCTGTGGAACGACCCGGCGACCGGCGTCATGCGGCATGCGGATGCGGGGTATGAGATCGCGCTGGAGTGTGCGCGGGAGAAGCAGCTGAACTTGCCGGGGATTTTGGGTTGAGATTCAGGTGAGGACGGCCTGCAAATGGCGGTGTTCTGCGGTTCCGGTGCTCACGTACCCAAATGTACGCTCCGCTCCGGTCCTCGAACACCACCATTTTCGACTCGCCCTGACCTGAATCTTGGAGCCACAAAATTCGGCAATGCGGCTGGCAGAAGGCTATTGCTTGAAGCAGTTCTCGCGATGCCATTGCAGAAAATGAGGGTGGGGACGATCCGATGCACGTCGCGGAGAAATCGCGCGGCGTGTGCTGTTGATGAAGGCATTCACACTGGCTGGATCGTTTACCTGCCTGGAAACAAGGATGTCCAAGTCATCGGACAGGCTGATCAGCCCACGATCAAACATCCAGTGGGCCGTCCCTGACAATGCCAATCCGTTGGAAACAATATCGGGTCCGCTTTTTTCTACCGGCCTGATGTGAGCGGCGGCGACTTCTGCTCGGCCACCACCATTGATTAGCTTAAGCCCGGTAATTGCGCAGCGTTCATCATAGGCGCGCAAGACGACCTTCCTGAACACGCGGTCGCGCACGATCCGCGTTCCGGCGTACTCAACGCGGTCTCGGGTTTGGTCGTAAATGAAGGGCGCCTGCTCATCGTCGATTTCATGTCTCGCGGCAGGTTGATCAACGCGAGGCAGTAGAGTTTCGGTGTCGTCCAAACCGAGTTCAAGTATGCGATCAAAGTCTGCCGGGCTGAGCGGCCGAACCGCCGACTGCGCCCGCCCGGAAATCGCGCCTTGCTCGTTAAGCAGGCCCCGCTCGACAGGTGCACCTTCATAATTGAAGGGAACCGGCTTGGCGAAGTCGAGGTAGCTGCCGGGCTCTATCAGCGCGAGATGCATGCCCAGTGTGGTCGGATCAGGAATTATCTTCTCGACTTTCGCCACGGCGAAATAGCCGCGTGTGTCGGCGACCTTGCTGGGCTCGTAGTAGACGATCCAATCGCCTACGCAGGCTGAGACACGACCGAGGTACTGAGCGGGAAACTGATACCGCTCCGACGGGCTGTCGTCGTAGATCGAATCTGTGCGGTGAATGAAGACCCCGAATCCCATGGGAATCTAATACTGCAGGAGGTGATCGGCGTCATCAGGAGGCATCGGCCACTGCAACGGGGAGAGGATAGGCGCCAAGCGTGCCGCCGGATCCGTCTGTCTTCAGCGGCGGTGAGATCGCGTTGAGATTGCCGGGCTAGTTCTCTCTCCCTTGAGGGGTGGGGTCGGGGGTGGGGTGCATGACGCGCGGAGCCCTACGAGTTACCCCCACCCGAGCCTTCGGCTCTCGCAGCGACCCGGCGTTCGCTGACCTCTGGCCATGCCACCGGCATGGCCAATTCGCTTCGCGAACCGGTCGCTCCGGCCGGGTGCCCGCTGCTAAAGCAGCGACCCGGCGTTCGCTGACCTTTGACCATGCCACTGGCATGGCCAATTCGCTTCGCGAACCTGTCGCTCACCCCGTCAAGGGAGGCGGGCGCTTGGCGCTGGGCGGCCTAGTCGCAGACCATGACCTCCTCGCAGGCGAAGGGATCGACGATGCTGTAGCCGCAGTTCTGGTACCAGTTGCAGTAGCGCGCGATGCCGGCACGGTCGGTCGGAACCGCGGCGATCTCGCCGAGCAGATAGGGGTTGTCGCCGGCAAGCCCCCTGGCCTCGTCGAGGACGGCCGAGACGTCATAGGCGCTGCTTGTGCTTCCTTCGCCGCCGACGCTGCCGAGCTTCGCGAGGATTTTTGCGCCGACCACCAGCATCATCGGGTCCTTGTCGGCCCGGCCGAGCGAAATGACGCCGGTTGCCAGCATGAGCCTGGATCGGGTTTCGGCGGCCTGCCTGGCCGTGAGCCCGCTGCCATCCTGGGCAAGGCCGGCGCCGGTGAGGGAGACAAGAGCCATGGCTCCGGCGACAAGCGAAACTGCGCATTTCGTCATAGGGGATGTTCCTTTCCGGTTTTCACAAAGGGTGTGTGCCGCCCACGCCCCGCAGCCGCGCGCAGCCAGACAGTAGCCGCAGGATGCAACCGGGAACCAAAAGGAGGTTGCGACGCGCGGCGGAGGGCTGTGTCCCGGAGCCTCCTACTTCACCTTGACTTTCCAGCTCACGACGCCGGCGTCGGGCCAGTCGATGCTGATCGTGTCGCTGCCCCTGGCGTTGCCGCGGTAATACATCTGGCGCATCCACAGCGTCTTGCCCGGGCATTTTTGCGAGCGCTTCCGGTAGGCGGGCCCGACTTCCAGCGCGCCGTAGCGGAGCGGCTTCACCAGCCATTGCGCAAGCAGGGCGAGGCCCGGCGCGGGACCGCCCTCGCAGGGGCTCCTGACTTCGGTGACGGCGACCTTCTGGCCGACGGAGGTCTGGAGCGTCCTGGCCGGCGCGCCGGTGGCAAGCAGAGGCAGGACGACCAGGGCCAGCACGAGCCTGGCTGCGGATGGTTTCACGGTTCCTGTTCCCCCTGTCGCCCGGTTGGCGTGCGGCGCCGGCCAAGACGGCATTGCACGGAACGGCGTCCGGCGTGCGCAAGGCGCGCCTTCGAAGGGAAGCTTACCTTGCGTCATGTGCGCAAGTCACCTACGAATTTCAAAGTATTTGGGGGAGGTCGGGATGAAGTATCTTGTTGCCGCAGCGGTTGCGCTGCTTTCCTGCGCGTCGCCGGCCAGTGCCGACGGGCTTAGCGTGACCGGACTTGTCGTCGACCCCGTGCTGGCGGCGGGCAAACCTTATGACGTGGCCTTCAAATACAAGGGCGACGCCGGTTCGATCTGGGAAGTCTGCTTCCTGTGGTCCGGCGAGGGGCCCTATTGCTGGACCAACTTCAGCGTGGACGCGGGCAAGAAGCTGATCCGGACGCGGGCCAAGACCAACAATCCCGGCAAATACACGTTCACCGGCTTCGTCCGCTATGGCGACGGCGGCAGCCAGGCGACGAAGAAGCTGTCGAAGCCGATCGAGGTTCGCTGAGCGCGAGCCGGGTGATGGACGGACGGCGCGCCGGCGGCTTACCGGCACTGCCTGCGGGGGCCGCCGCCATAGGGCTGGTAGCTGTTGTCCTCGGGGCGGTAGGAACGATAGCGCGCGAAGCAGTACTCGACATGATCGTTCGAGAGCCCGTAGCCGGTGTCGTCGGCGGCGTAGAGCAGTTCGCCGGACTCCGCGCCGCGCACGATGGGGCCGCCGAGCACATTGTCGTCTTCCATGGCGTTCTGGTAGCGGGCTTCGAGGTCGCCGTCGGTGGCGGGTTCGGGTTCGTTCTCGTAGCCGGTGGGGAGGCCCGCCTCCGACCCTTCGGCCCAGGCGGCGATTTCGCCGGACCAGGGCGAGATGCAGGGGCGGCGGCCGCCGGCATAGGGCGTGTAGCTGTCGTCGCCGACGCGGTAGGAGCGGTAGCGGTCGAAGCACCAGGCGACGTGCTGCGACAGGATCTCGATGGGCGGCTGGTCCTGCCGCGCGGGCAGGGAAGCGGTGGTGGCGGAGTCGATGTCGGCGGGGCGGTCGACGGTCTCCTGCGGCAGGGCGGCATACTGCCCGCCGACCACCGGGGCGGTGGTGGGCTCGAGCCTGGGCGGCGTCACGCGGGGCGGCAGGCGCTCGAGATCCTGGTCGGCGCTGTCGACGGCGCGCGGCGTCGCGCTCCAGAGATCGGCGACGTCGACGCTGGGACCCGGCTTGTGCGCCGGCTCGACGGCGATGAAATAGGCGGCGGTTCCGGCGCCGACGGCGAACATGCCGAGCGAGGCCACGAAACCGGCGGTGACGGCGAGGGCGCCATAGATGGGTTTCACGTCTTCCTCCATTCCAGCCCGGCAGGGTGATCGCCTGCCGGTCTCGAAGGAATGCCCGGCCGGGCTTTGGGTTCCCGACGGAGCGCGACGGCTGCCGCACGATTTCGGCATTCGGCGGCGGGCAACTTGATGCCGCCCGCTTTTAGCGCCACATGCGTCCCTCATGAAGGATGACGACCAGCGCCTGATGTTCGGCGGGGCCCTGCCGGCCTCGCTCGTGGTGCACCTCGCGCTCGGCGCGCTGGTGCTGTTCGGCCTGCCGTCGTCGCACCAACAGCCCGAGGAAGAGCAGGCGATCAGCGTCGAGCTGGTGCCGGCGCTGGAGGAAGTGGTTGCCCCGGAGGCCGCGAAGGATGCGGCCCGACCCGAGGCGCAGCCGGCGGAGCCTGCCGAGGCGACTGCCGAGGAGCAGGCCCAGGCCGAAGCCGAGGCAGCGGCGGCGCAAGAAGCGGCGAAAATCCTGGCGGAACGCGACGAGGCGGCAGCGCAGGCGCAGGCCGCGGCGGAGGCCGAGCAGGCCGCTGCCGAGGCGGCAAGGCAAGAGGAACAGAAGGCGGCTGAAGCAGAGGCCGAGGCGAAGGCTGCGGCGGAAGCCAAGGCAGCAGCGGAAGCAGCCGCGCAGGAAGCAGCGAAGGCGGCGCAGCAGTCGGCGGAAGCAGAAGCGAAGGCTGCTGAAGAGGCTGCTGCCGAACAAGCGGCGGCCGAGAAGGCCGCGCAGGAGGCCCAACAGGCGGAGGCCAAGGCGGCCGAAGAGGCTGCCGCGCAGGCCGCGCAACAGGCGGCCGAACAAGCGGCGGCCGAAGCCCGGGCGGACGACGTGGCCAAGGCGATTGAGGAAGCCAGGGCGGCGGAGGAGGCCGCCAAGGCGCCGGAACAGCAGGCCGAGGCGAACGCGGCGGCGCAGGACGAGGCTGGCGGCGAACAGGCGGCTGAAGGCGAGCCCGAGGCGGGGTCGCCGAAGGTCGGCGTGCTGCAGCCGGTCGAGCGCTACGGCGAAGAGGATGCCGGACCGCGCGAGGCGCCCGATGGCGACGGCGTCGAGGAAGCGGCGGCGACGGCGGGAGACGGCGAGGCGCCGGCCGGCCAGTCAGAGGTGCTGACGGCGGCACCGGGGGGCGATGCGGGCGAGGCGGGATCGGTGGCGCTGGTGCCCAAGCCGGACGATGCCGCCGGGGCCGCGGACGAGACGCCGAAGGACGTGACGAAACTGCTGTCGCCGGAGGCGAGCGACGACGCCGTGGCGACGACCGCGATGGGCGACGTGCCGCGCGGGGTGCGTGCCGGGCGGCTTTGCGTGACGGCACTGCGCGACGAGCTGAGGCGCGGCCTGCCGCCCTACTATCCGGACATATTGCCGGCCTACAAGCTGGAACAGGGCAATGTGCTCGACGTGCCCAAAGCGGCTTTCAGGACCGGCGGGCGCTGGTTCGATCTCAGATATCGCTGCGAGGTCGACGGCAAGGCGACCCGGGTGGTCGGCTTTTCCTACCGGGTCGGCAAGCCGCTGCCGCGCAGCGAATGGAAGCGGCGCGGCCTGCCGGCCCAGTGAGCGGGCGGCCGCGTTCGCCCCTCGGCCTCAGGCCGAGGCCTTCACGAAGGCCAGCAGGTCGGGATTGAGGACGTCGGCATGGGTGGTCAGCATGCCGTGCGGAAAGCCCTTGTAGACCTTCAGCGTGCCGTTCTTCAGAAGCTTGACCGACTTCAGGGCCGAATTGGCGATCGGCACGAGCTGGTCGTCATCGCCATGCAGCACCAGCGTCGGCACCGAGATGGCTTCCAGGTCGCCGGTCTGGTCGGTCTCCGAAAAGGCCTTGATGCCGTCGTAATGCGCCTTGGCAGCGCCCATCATGCCCTGGCGCCACCAGTTGTCGACGACGCCCGGATAGGCCTTCGCGCCCTCGCGGTTGAAGCCGTAGAAGGGACCTTCGGGGATGTCGCGATAGAACTGCGCGCGGTTGTCGGCGAGGCTCTTGCGGAAGCCGTCGAAGAGCTCGATCGGCAGCCCCCCGGGATTGCCTGCGGTCCTGAGCATCAGCGGGGGAATGGCCCCGACCAGGATGGCCCTGGCGACGCGGCCCGACGGCTCGCCATGCCGAGCGACGTAGCGCGCGACCTCGCCGCCGCCGGTCGAATGGCCGATATGGACGACGTTCCTGAGATCGAGCGCCTCGACGACCGCAAAGGCATCGGCGGCGTAGTGGTCCATGTCGTGGCCGTCGCTGACCTGCGCCGAGCGGCCGTGGCCGCGGCGGTCATGCGCGACGACGCGAAAGCCGTTCTGCAGGAAGAACAGCATCTGCGTGTCCCAGTCGTCGGACGACAGCGGCCAGCCGTGATGGAACATGATCGGCTGCGCGTCCTTCGGGCCCCAGTCCTTGTAGAAAATCTCGACGCCGTCCGCGGTGACGATGGTCGCGGCCTCGACTGAAGCGGTGGCGGGGGCGCCGGTTGCCGAGGCGGCCCTGGCCGGAGCGGGAAGGGTGGAAGCAAACGCGGAGGCGGCAAGGGCCGCGCCGCCGAGCTCGAGCAGCGAGCGGCGCGACAGCGATGCGGTCCCGGTGTGGGGAAGGGGGTTCTGGGGGTGGTCTGCCATGGTGTCGCTCCTTTGAGTCCGGTGAGGATGGATGCCAGAAGCATGTCATGCCGAGCCCTGCGGCTTTTCCGGAAACGACCGATGCGGCAGCGCGGGGACCGGCCCGGAACCCGCAAAGAGCGGCCGCCCTTGATCCGAAAGCCCGCATGGCGCGTATTGCGCAGGCAGGAGAGACCGGACAATGCGCACCATCCACGTCAAGGACCGCATGCAGCAGGGCTACAGCTACGAGCTCGTCGCGGCGGCGGGCGAAGAATTCGGCGAGGGTTTCGAGCCGGAACTGACGCCGAAGGAGATGCTGGCGCTCGGCGTGTTCGGCGGCAAGTACATGACCGACACGCAGGGCGAGTTCCCGAAGGACTGGTTCGACGGAGCGAAGCTGGCGCCGGAGCGACGCGACCCGATGCTCAATTTCTTCAGGGTCGATGCAAGCCAGCCGCTGTCGGTCTGGCAGGAGAAGGGCTGGATCTTCGCGGACGACCCGCGCGGCTGGTTCCAGTGGTATTGCCGCTATTATCTCGGGCGGCGGATCGAGGCAGAAGACAAGCGCCAGATCGGCCGCTGGCGCGCCATGCGCCGCCACATCGGACAGATCCGGCACAATTGCGAGCGCGGCGACATCTTCTGCCGGCCCAAGCAACGCCAGGCGCTGCTGCACTGGGCCTATGACAGCCGGAGGTTCTGAGCCGGGGGCGCGGGCGGCCCTGCTTGCATCGGGTCGTGGACAGCAGGCCCCCGGAATGCGGATCCGCAGGACCTGTCGATCCCCAGCCCTATCAGTTCATGCTTCCCAGGATTTCGGAAAGACTGTTTTCGGTGACGCCATTGGTGGTCACGTCGGCATCACTGTTGGCGCTCTGATTGCCATTGTTGGTCTGGTCGGAGCCGATGATGTTGCCGTGCGAGTCAACGACGATGGTGCAGTTGCTGTTGGCGGTCGACGTCGAGGTCGAGGTGCCGCCGGACGGGCCGCCGCAGGTGAAAAGGGCGCCTGCGTAGCTCGGGACCTGTTGGTCGAGCGAGCGGCGCTGGAGCATGAGCGCGGCAATGCTGCCGCGAGTCGATTCCTGGCGCGGCTGCCAGCCGCGGTTCCCCATCAGGGGGTCGGCGAGTCCCGGAAGCGCCAGAACCAGCGTGCCGGCCAGCGCGCAAAGCGAAATCCTGATCCTGTTCATGTCTGACTACTCCAGCGAGGGAAAGCCGGAGGGGCACATGCCCCTCCGGAACATATGAAGGCATCAAACGTCGGGAACGCTGATGCCGGTGTTGCCGACCTTGATGCTGAGGTTGTTGCCAACGGCCGTTGCGGAGTTGGAAACGATCGGCGTGATGCCGTCGTAGCCGCCGCCGAGCCCGGCTGCACCGAAGCCGGTATAGTCGTTGAGCACGACCTGGTTGACTGAAGCTGCTGCGTTCACATTGGCGTAGCCCCACTGTGTCAGGTCAGCCACAACCGCGTGGTTGGCGGGCAGGTCCGACAGCACCGAGAAGGACGCGTTGTTGGTGACAGCCGTCGCGGAGTTCTCGACATAGGCGTTGAGAATGTCCGAAACGTTGGCAGTCGCAGTGATCGAGGCCGGCTCGATGAAGCCCGTCGCCGCCGCGACCGTCAGCAGGCCGGCCATCGAGGTGTGCTCGTTGATGCCGTCAAGCTGATTGTCGAGGACCGTCACGCCATAGGCGCCGATCAGGAAGCCGAGAGCGTCCGGGCAACCGCCATTGCTCTCGCCATCGCCGCAGGTCGGGTTGAAGCCGCCGGCTGCGAACTGCGCGTCATGCAGGTAGAGCGGCACGTCCGCCGAGATCGACTGGTTGTTGGCGACAGCCGTGGCGGCGTTTTCGACCTTCGGGAGATCGACTGCGTCAATGGTCACACCGTCACCTGGGGGAACGGTCACGTCGCCGGTGACTCGAATCTGGAAGTGCAAGTCGTTGTCGTCTTCCGTGATGTCGCCCGTTGGCAGCAAGGAGGCCGTAAGGGCGCTGTCACCATCATCGGCTCCCGGCTGCGTCATCAGTATGCAAGGTCCGGTTGCTGCATTGACAGTGCAGGGGAAGTTACCGTTTATCGAGTTATAGTTCACCGGATCGAACGTGAATGTCTCGTCAACTGAAGCGATGCCGCCTGATGTCGAGGCAGACGGGTTATTGTGCACCCCGGATACGTTTGCGGTGGCGTTGAGGTTGCCGAAGTGGGCCTGCAGTTTCTCGACCTGCACCAGTCCGTCCGGTACCAGCGTCGTTGTGATGTAGGTATTGATCGTGACCGTCTCGTTGACGTCCTTGTCCCAGGTCCAATCGACGATCTCAAACGCGTAAGCCGGTGCACCGCCCAGCAGCGCGGCCGAGGCGGTCGCCCCGAGCAGCAGTCTCTTGTAGCGAGTCATTTTCTCTCTCCTAAGCCTTTGGTTGAGACGCGGGTTTTGGCTTCGGATATGCCTCCGCCTTCACGTCAGTTTTCGACTGCTTTTTCAGGTACGATGCCATGTGATCGTTCTTCACCAGGGAGCAGTCCTTACCTGCGGGAAGACCGAGGAAATCCGTCATGATCTGGTTGACAGCCATTTCAGCGACGGAGCGCACGCCGAGCTGGAGCGGTTCGTTGCGAATCGCTCCGGCATCTAGCTCGACGAGCGTGTTGCCAAAGAAGTTGAAGACGTTGGCCTCCACCTCGTAGCCAAAGATCTGCTTCTGGAGGCTGCTGACGTAGCGGATCTGGAAGGTGCGGGCGTCGATGACGCGCAGGTCCAGCGCCACGTTGATGATGACGGTGCGGCCGCCGCCGCCTATGCCGTTGACGAAGACCTGGGCGCCGCCCGACACGATGTTGTAGTTGAGCTCCGTCAGGGCGCCGACGATGATGAAATCGCTGGCCGGCAGCTTGCCGTAATCCGCTTCCGACCTGCTCAGCTTCTTCTGTTCGGCCAGCTTTACCTCGGCGAGCGGAATGCGCAGGTCCAGTCTTTCGACCTGGTGGACCTTCCTGGTCTTCTGCAAAGCGCTGATGACCATTTCCGACACGCCCTGGCTGAGCGCGTGGCTGTTGTTGTCGGGATCGATCTGCCCCGTCTTGTCGGAGATCTCGCCGACGGAAAAGACCGGAAGACGCGTGGCCTTGACGTCGAGATGGGCCAGAGCCTCGAGGCATTGGGAATAGGGAGTCGGATTGTCAGTAACCGCGTAGCTGAAGGCCGGCCTCACCCCTGCGGACTTGAGATCGGGCGGCATCTTTCCTGCGCAACCGGAAGCAGCCAGTACGCTCGCCAGGACCGCAACCATTGGGGCTCTGTGCACGCTACCCTCCCCGTACACTGCTTTACTCGGAATCTTCTGATCCGAACTACCGACTTACAATATAAAGTATTGAGGACTTTAGACGATATTATACATTTGAAAATGCCTATTTAGGAGGCATCCAAAATTGCCGCTTAATCATAAATATTATGACATCTATATTTTTAGGTAGGTTGTATAATCCGAAATGGGTAGTGCATGCGCGGACTCCGGTATTGCTCTTTTCTCGGAATCGGTCCATTTTGAACTGTCGGAGCGGCAGGTGCCTGAGACTTCCCGGATGCGGGGAGGCAGTTGCGGCAATATCAGTAGGCGGTTCGACGTCCACCATGGAGATGAACTATGCGGTTTCTAGCGTTGCTGGTCTTGGCGGCCGGTCTTTCGGGCATGCTCGTCGCGCCTTCGCATGCGCAGCAGAACAACCGGCCGTATTCGTTCGGCACGGTCGGCGGCGGCCTGGGAGGGATCGGGCCCGCCGGCCGCCAGGCGATCGTGCTGCAGAAGCTGGGCGTGGTTCCCGACAACATCTTTCGCGACTTCGACGGCTCGCTCGGCATAGCCCGGCGCGGACCGAGCGGCGTGGTGCTGAGCACCGGCCGCAACGGCGTCGATGAGGTCGGTGTCTCCCGTGGCCGGTTCAGCCAGGGCGCCGGCGTGTTCAACAGCTTCTTCGTGAAGTATCGCGGCTCGGGCAGGGGCGCCGGTCCCGTGCAGGGGACGACGTCCGGGGCGACAATCGACAACTGGACGGACAGCGTGTTCGGTGTCGTGCGCTCCCGAGACAATACGGTCGATGGATGGACCGGGATGGTCTATTTCTACTAGCTGTGCCGCGGCAGCCCCAGCGTCGCGTCGTCCCGGCCTGTTGCGTCCAGTGAGGCGATGGGAAGCATATCGGGGTCTTCCGCGCAGGCCAGGCCCCTGTGGATGCCCCAGATTGCCGCCTGGGTCCGGTTGCGGACGCCGATCTTCTTCAGGATCGTCTTGATGTGGACCTTGACGGTCGCCTCGGAAATGTCGAGCCGTTCGGCAATCAGCTTGTTGGAAGCGCCCTCGGTGAGCAGTTCTACGACGTCGATCTCCCGCTCGGAGAGAGGGGATTCAGGCTGGGGATGGTGGCGCTCCCAGGCCAGCGCCTTGGCCGCCATGAACTGCACGAGCTGGCTCGGATAGACCTTCTCACCGAGCGTCACCAGGTGGATGGACTGGCGAAGAGCCTCGGCCGAGATGTCCTCCAAGAGGTAGCCATCGACACCGCAGCTCATGCATTCCGCGATCTGCGGCAGGTTCATCGATCTCGCCAGCAGGATGACCAGGGGCGACGGCTCGCTGGCCTTGAGAAAGGCGACCTGCCGGTGAAAGTCTGCAAGGTCGTCGGGCTGCTGAACGAGGAGGATATCGGGGGGCGGGCTGTTGCGCTTCGCCACGTCAAGCAGGCTCGCCACCTCGTCGTCGACCGAGAACTCACTGTTCTGCAGTACGAACTTCAACCCGGAACGAAACAGGTTACTCCTGCTTACCAAGCACACCACCACGACATCCCCCCTCCCTGAGGGCGAGCAGCGCCTTCTAGCAGCGCCCGCTCCGAGCAAAAAATGCCACTGTTGTCGTACTGCGATACCCCAAACGGAGAAAAGTGAAGATATATTTGGTTCAAAAGATACCAGAAGTTAATCCACAAGGGAAGTTCTTCTCAATGCATGCCCGGTGGGAGGAAAAGCAACGGGCGAAACCAACTTCGTGTTATCGACTTTGGTATCGCGTGACGCCATCTTGAAGCGCCTACAAGTTTGCTCTCATCAACTATCGATATCTGGCACCTAGACTTCGGAATCTGCCGACTGCGCACTACCAGAGATTGCAAAAGCCGACTTCCGGGGGGGCGCCCGCGAGGCTGCGACCGGGAGGCAGGGGCCGGGGCGGCGGCAGCCATCGGGTCAGCCGTCAGCAGCGAGGATCGCACGGCGGCGCCGCGGCTTCGCCCGACGGCGAGGAACGCTGTGGGCAAGGCTCCGGGCGGCCCGCGGTCGAAAGGGGATGGCCCGCCGGGGGAAGGGTCGCGTCACGGCCGGGTATTTTGTCTAGACAATAGAAAAGGGGCGTGGCTACTATGCCCTTGGACAAGGCACTACCAGAACCTGCACAAGAACACGACAAGGGGAACTCAGATGAAAAAAACATGGCTCTTCGCCGCCTCCGTGGCGGCTTCGCTCGGCCTCGGCGCCGGCTCGGCCGCCGCCGACACGGCGGTCTCCATCGGCATGTCCGGCTGGACCGGCTTCGCGCCGCTGACGCTCGCCAAGGAGGCCGGCATCTTCAAGAAGAACGGCCTCGACGTGAACATCGTCAAGGTGCCGCAGGCCAGCCGCCACCTGGCGCTCGCTTCGGGTGACATCCAGTGCGCGGCAACGACCGTCGAGACCTGGATCGTGTGGAACGCCGCCGGCGTGGCGACGACGCAGATCTTCCAGCTCGACATGTCGCATGGCGCCGACGGCATGGTGGTGCGGCCGGACATCGCCAGCATCGCCGACCTGAAGGGCAAGACGGTCGCGGCTTCGGCGCCGGGCACCTCGCCCTATTTCTACCTCGGCTGGATCCTTGCCGAGAACGGCATGACGCTCGACGACGTGAAGGTCGTCAACATGGAGCCCGGACCGGCAGCGCAGGCATTCCTGGCCGGCCAGAACGATGCCGCCATGACCTACGAGCCCTACCTGTCGTCGGTCCGCGCCGAGCCGGAGAAGGGCAAGATCATCGCCACCACGCTCGATTACCCGGCGGTGATGGACACGTTCGGCTGCACGCCGGCCTTCCTGAAGGACAACCCGGAAGCCGCCAAGGCGCTCGCCGACAGCTATTTCGAGGCGCTCGAAATGATCGCGTCGGACAAGGACAAGTCGTTCGAGATCATGGGCGCCGACGTGAAGCAGTCGGGCGAGGATTTCGGCAAGTCGGCCGCCTACCTGGAATGGCAGGACAAGGAAGCCAACCAGAAATTCTTTGAGACGACGTTCAAGACGTTCAGCGAACAGGCCGCGGACCTGCTGCTGACGATGGGCGTCATCAAGGAGAAGCCGGACCTGTCGAGCCTCGCCGACACGTCCTACATCAAGTAATATCCCTCCCAAGGCGATAAGGCCCGGGCGTCCGCGACAGGCGGGCGCCCGCGACCGCGCATAGCGAGACAGATGCAACCCCTGAAACCCATAAGCGCAACGACGCGGCTCCTGCTCGGACTGCTTTTCTTCGTGCTGTTCTTCGCCGGCTGGGCCTATGCCACGCTCGGCGGATTCGTCTCGAAAACCTTCCTGGCCGACCCGCTGACGATGCTGGCCGACGGCTACGATCTGATGGTCAACCAGGGTTTTGGCTACGATATCGGCATGACGGTATGGCGCGTTATCGGCGGCTTCGTCATCGCCTCGCTGGTCGCGGTGCCAGTGGGCATCGCGATGGGCGCCTACAAGCCGATCGAGGCGCTGCTCGAACCCTTCGTTTCCTTCGCCCGCTATCTGCCGGCGTCGGCCTTCATTCCGCTGCTGATCCTTTGGGCCGGCATCGGCGAGACCCAAAAGCTGCTGGTGATCTTCATCGGCGCGGTGTTCCAGATCATCCTGATGATCGCGGTCGGCGTCGCCAATACAAGGCGCGACCTTGTCGAGGCCGCCTACACGCTGGGCTCGAGCCACAGCGGCGTGGTGCGACGCGTGCTGATCCCGGCCAACGCGCCGGATATCGCCGAGGTGCTGCGCCTCGTGCTCGGCTGGGCCTGGACCTATGTGATTGTCGCCGAGCTGATTGGCGCGTCGTCGGGCATCGGCTACATGATCATCAATTCCCAGGCGCTGCTGGCGACCGGGCAGATCATCTTCGGCATCATCGTCATCGGGCTGATCGGGCTGATCTCGGACTTCGCCTTCAAGTCGCTGAACCGCCGGCTGTTTGCCTGGAGGCTGGCATGAGCGCGGCCGACAGCACGGTGGCGGCGCCGGTGGAACTGCAGATCAAGGGCGTCGGGCGGACCTTTCCGGGCGTCCATGGCGGCAAGCCGACGGTGGCGCTGCAGCCGACCGATCTCGACATTGCGCGAAACGACTTCGTCACCGTGCTCGGGCCGTCGGGCTGCGGAAAGTCGACGCTCTTGCGCATCATCGCCGGGCTCGACAGCCCGACGACCGGCTCGGTGGCGCTGGAGGGCAAGGTGGTGCTCGGGCCGGGAGCGGACCGCGGCATGGTGTTCCAGTCCTACACGCTGTTTCCCTGGCTGACGGTGCGCGAGAATGTCGGGTTCGGCCTGCGCGAGCGCGGCGTGGCGGAGAAGGAGCGGCGGGAGATCGTCGACAGCTATATCGACAAGGTCGGCTTGCGCGGCTTCGAGCATCATTGGCCCAAGCAGCTTTCGGGCGGCATGCAGCAGCGCACGGCGATCGCGCGGGCACTCGCCAACGACCCGAAGATCCTGCTGCTCGACGAGCCGTTCGGGGCGCTCGACAACCAGACGCGCGGGCTGATGCAGGAGCTGCTGCTCGGCATCTGGGAGCGCGAGCAGAAGACGGTGATCTTCGTGACGCACGACATCGAGGAGGCAGTGTTCATGGCCTCGCGCGTGGTGACGATGACGGCAAGGCCCGGGCGCATCAAGTCGATCACGCCGGTCGACCTGCCGCATCCGCGCCACTACACGATCAAGGCGACGCCGGAGTTTTCGGCACTGAGGTTGAAGCTGACCGAGGAGATCCGCAGCGAGGCGATCGCCGCGGCGGCGCATGGCTGACAGCGCCCGCCAGGCGGACGACGCGCCGACCGCCTCCGGGAGGCCGCTGTCGCTGCACCAGCGCATCCTCAACGACGTCGAGGGCCGCATCCTGTCGGGCGACTGGCCGCCCGGCCACCGCATCCCCTTCGAACACGAGCTGATGGCGAGCTATGGCTGCTCGCGCATGACGGTCAACAAGGCGCTGGGCGAACTGGTGCGCAAGGGGCTGATCGAGCGGCGCCGCAAGGCCGGCACCTATGTGCGCTTTCCGCATGTGCAGTCGGCGGTTATGGAGATCAACGATTTGCGGCGCGAGGTGCAGGCGCTGGGCCTGCCCTACCGCTACAGCATCGTCGAGCGGCGCCTCAGGCCGCTGACGGAAGCCGACCGCGACCGCATCGACCTGCCGCTGCCGGCAGAGGTGCTGGAGACGGTATGCGTGCACTATGCCGGCGAGCGACCGTTCTGCCTCGAGCGGCGGCTGATCTGCCTGGCGACGGTGCCGGAGGCGGCGGGTGAAATGTTCGAGGAGGCGCCGCCCGGAACCTGGCTGCTGAGCAAGGTGCCGTGGAGCCTGGCAGAACACCGGATACGCGCCCAGAACGCGAGCGCGGCGGACGCACAGACGCTGCAGATCGCGCCGATGAGCGCCTGCCTGGTGATCGAGCGGCGCACGCGCAGCGGCGACGCGCCGATCACCCATGCGACGCTGACCTATCCGGGCGACGGCCACGAGCTGGTGGCGCAGTTCGCCAAGGGATGAGGCGGTCGGGCGGCTAGTTTATGTAGACGCGGACGTAGCGGCCCTCATAGGGCTGGTAGTAGAGGGAGCCGCATTTCCAGACGACCACGCCGCCGCTGTAGGTGGTCTTCACGCAGCCTTTCGGCAGCGTGTAGATGTAGATGTGGGTTCGCTGGACGACGACCGTTTTGGCAGAAACCGTGGCACTGCCGGCAGACAGAACGAGGGCCGAACTGCAAAGGACTGCAGCGAAGCGCTGGCGAATATTCCGGTCGGTCATGTCTTCCCTCCCATGCACATACCAGGAATTTCGACCCGATTATGGGGACATGGGCACGGACTGGCAAGCATGATTGACGCTAGGGAATGTCTTGCGGGTGGAACGGCGGCAGGGAGACCGCGTTCAGCCCCTGTCCCAAACGCAAACGGATGGGAGAAGATCATGATCCTGAAACTCACGGCACTTGCGCTGACGGCGCTGACCCTGTTGCCGAGCGGCGCGCATCTCTTCGAACTGCCGGGCAAGATCGATCTCGAGCAGGACGCCTATTTCACCGTACAGGGCATCTATGCCGGCTGGGCCTTGTTCATCGTGCCGATTGCCGGGGCGATCGTCGCCAACATCGCGCTGTATGTCGCCGAGCGCAGGCGCGGCGGCGGTGCTGCCGGATACGCGCTGGTTGCTGCCTCGCTGATCGTCGTCAGCCTTGGCGTGTTCTTCGGCTTCGTGTTTCCCGGCAACCAGGCGACCGCCAACTGGACCGCGGCACCCGATGGCTGGCAGGCGCTGCGTCGCGCATGGGAATATGGCCACGCGACCAACGCGGCGATCCTGTTTGCCGCCCTGCTTGCGACGGGCCGGGCGCTGATCGGCCGCGAAACCACCGCCGGCCGGGCTACCTGACGGGTACGCGCAGGTCTCGTCGTCTACCGCCAGGAGACGATGCGGGGATGAGCGGCGCGCAGGCAGCCGCGGGAGCGTTTCGACTTACCTGGCCGGGCCGGGCGCTCCCGACAGGCTGGGGGTATCCTTGCGAAATGCTTCAATCCTGGCGCGAAACCCCCTAGTGTCAGGTCATTGCGTCCATTCCGGATCCAGGCATGAACAACCACAAGAGCCCTGCCGGGCGTGCGGCTGCCGCTTCGCGGCGCTGCGTCTACACCGCCATTATCGGCCGGTACGAGAGGCTGAACGAGCAGCCGATGGCGGCGGACTCCTCCATCCCCTTCATCTGCCTGACCGACGACCCGGAACTGACCAGCGAAAGCTGGGAGATCAGGCTGGTGAAGCCGGAGTTTCCTGGCGACCCGGTGCGCAGCCAGCGGCTGCTGAAGATCATGGCGCACCGCGTGCTGCCGGAGTTCGACGCGTCGATCTACATGGACAACACGGTCGTGCTGTCGGCGCCTCCCGAAGCGATCTTCGAGCGCTATTTCGGCGGCACGCCGATGGCCTTGCCCGCGCACAGCTTCCGCGAGCGGCTGAGCGACGAATTCGACGTGATCGCGCTACAAGGGATCGACGATCCGGCGCGCGTGACCGAACAGCGCGAGCACTATGCGAGGAGCTACAAGGGGGTTCTGGACGAGCCGGTCTACTGGAACGGCATCATGCTGCGCGACCACGCCGACCCGGCGGTCCGCCAGATGTGCGAGGTGTGGTCGGCCCATATCCTGCGCTACTCCAGACGCGACCAGCTGTCGATCAACGTGGCGCTGCGCGAGGCGGAACTGACGCCGCATGTCATCGTCGAGGACAACAAGCACTCCTGGTTCCACAGCTGGCCGCACCGCAATGACCGCAAGCTTCCCTTCATCTTTCCCGACAGGGTGCGCCAGATCGCCGAGCTGAAGAGCGGGTTCGAAAAGACGCTGAAGGAGCGCAACGCCGAAATCCAGAAGCTGAAGACCATGCTGGCGGCCAGCACAGCTGCCAGGCAGGAGATGCTGGCCTCGCACAGCTGGCGGGTGACGGCTCCGCTACGCGCCGCCAGCACGGCAGCTCGCGCCATCCTGACCGGCCTGGGGCGGCTCCGCCATCGATCCGCCCGGGAGGCTTCACGCCGGACAGCGGCCGGGTGGAAACCCGCCGCGCCGGAGAGCGCCATCGCCAGGGACCTGGCGCGCGACGGATTTGCCGGGCCGATCCGGCTGTTCACGCGCGAGCAGTGCGACCTCATCCTGCGGCACTACCGCTTCGGCGGGCCGAAGCCGACACCGGAATGGCCGAAGGACCGCGCCGTGGTCGATGCGTTCTTTCACGACCTGGCGATGCGGCCGCAGATCCTCGACAGGCTCGCGGACCTGCTCGGGCCCGACGTGGTGTTGTGGGGAGCGAGCGTGGTCGAGCGCAAGCCGGGGCAGGCGCATCTCGTGCATACCGACATCGAGAGCAGCGCGCCGGCCGGCGGCTTCGTCTCGGTCTGGATCGGGCTTGAGGGGACCTCGCGGGACTCGGCGCTGGCCATGATCACCCGCTCGCACCTGTTCGGGACGCCGGTGCAGCAGGTGATGCACGAGGCCGGGCTGGCGCGCGAGACGACCGGCAACGACAGGATCCTGGCGCTGGCGCGCCAGCGGGACGGCGCGGCGGAACTGGTGCAGCCGGCAATGGGCGACGGCGACGCGCTGTTCATGGACGGGCGCATCTGGCACGGCTCGCTGAATACCGGCACGGCGAAGCGGACGGCGCTGCTGCTGCAATATGCGCGGGCCGGCGCGGAAGTGCCGATCCAGGAGCCGGGCAGTTCCGACTGGCCGTTCCGTCTGACCGAGCGCCGGGCGACCTGCCTGCCGGTGCTGGTCGGAGCGCGGCCGGCAGCGGAAATGCCCGGGCGGCCGCATGGCCAGGCGCCGGTCGGCTCGGTGGTCAGCCAGAACGCCGGGCTCGAGGCCGGGGCGGACGGCTTTTCGCCCTTCCACATCCTGCGCGGCGGGACACCCAATGCGCCCGACATGGAATCGCATGTCTCGGTGCTTGCCCCGGGGCACTCGCCGCATCCGCCGCATCACCATGTCGAGGAGGAGTTGCTGGTGGTTCTCGACGGCGAGGCCGAGATCGTCATTCCGCAGGCGGCAGACGACGCCGCGCCGCGGGTCGAAACGCTGCGTGCAGGGGGGCTGGCCTACTATCCGGCCTACCAGTTCCACACGATCCGCAACGTGTCCGCGCAGCCGGTGACCTATGTGATGCTGAAATGGCGCGGAGCGCCGAAGGAAACCGAAAAGCAGCTCGGCACGCTGGCACTCGACATCGGCAGAGTGGCGGCCGACGAAAAGCCGATCTCGATGCCGAAACTGTTCGAGGGGCCGACGGGCTTCCTGACGAAGCTGCATGCGCATGTCACGACGATGGCTCCAGGCAAGGGCTATCCGGCGCATGTCGACCGGCACGACGTGGCGATCATCGTGTTTTCGGGCGAGGTGGAGACGCTGGGCCAGCGCATCGGACCGGGCGGCACGGCGTTCAGCGCGGCCGGCGAAGAGCATGGGCTGAGCAACCCGGGAACGGTACCGGCACGCTACCTGGTGTTCGAGTTCCACGCCTGAAACCGGCGCGGGGGCAGCCGGTCAGGCCGGCTCGCCGCCGGCCTCCGCCATGAGCCGGGAGTTGCTGCGCGTCAGCCAGAGGCGGCGCAGGAAGGCGAGGATGAAGGCGGCGCTGAGGACCAGCACGATGGTCGGTGCCGGCGCGCTGTCGAGGAAGAAGCTCATATAGGTACCGGCGAGCATGGCCGCGGTGCAGACCAGCACGGCCACGAAGAGCATCCAGCCGAACGAGCGCACCACGAGGAAGGCGATGGCGCCCGGCGTGACGAGCAGCGCGACGGCGAGGATCAGGCCGACCGAGCTCAGCGTGGCGACGATGGTGAGCGAGAGGATCGACAGCAGGCCGTAATGCAGCAGGCCGGTGCGCAGGCCGGATGCCTGGGCCTGCGCCGGGTCGAAGGCGTGCAGCAGAAAGTCCTTCCACTTGAGGAGCAGGACGGCCGAGACGGCGAGGCCGATGAGACCCGAGGTCCAGAGGTCGTCGGTGCCGATGCCCAGCATGTTGCCGAACAGGATGTGGTCGAGGTGCTGGTTGGTGTGGATCGAGGTGAAGAGGATGATGCCGACGGCGAACATGCCGGAGAAGACCACGCCCATGACGGTGTCCTGCTTCACCCGGCTGTTGTGCGACAGGTAGCCGGTCATAAGCGCGCAACTCATGCCGGCGGCAAAGGCGCCGACGATCAGGGGTATGCCGACGATCCAGGCGAGCACGACGCCCGGCAGCACGGCGTGGCTGACGGCATCGCCCATCAGCGCCCAGCCCTTGAGGACGAGAAAGCAGGACAGCAGCGCGGTCGGCGGCGCGACCAGCAGCACGACCCAGAAGGCGTTCTGCATGAAGGGGAACTGGAAGGGGAGGAGGAGGTTCTCGACGGTCATCAGAGCGCTCCCTCGGAAGCGACGGGCCGGGCAAGCGCCTCGGCGGCCTTGCGGCGGGTAGCAATGAGGCCGTGCTTGGGGGCCAGGAAGAATGCAATCAGGAAGATCAGCGTCTGCAGCGTGACGATGACGCCGCCGGTGGCGCCGTCGAGGAAATAGCTGAGATAGGCGCCGACCAGGCTGGTCAGCGTACCGATGACGACGGCGAGCGTGATGACGCGCGGAAAGCGGTCGCTGAGGAGATAGGCGGTGGCGCCCGGCGTCACCACCATGGCGATGACGAGAAAGGCGCCGACGGTGATCATGGCGGCGACGATGGCGGCAGAGAGCAGCACGAAGAAGACGGCTTTCAGGAGGTCGGGGCGCAGGCCGATCGAGCGGGCGTGGTTCTCGTCGAAGAAGGTGACCATCAGGTCCTTCCACTTGGCGAGCAGCACGGCCAGCGAGACGAAGCCGATGATGGCCATCTGCAGCGTGTCCTGCGGGGTGATGGCGAGGATGTTGCCCATGATGATGGTCTGGACGCTGATCGAGGTCGGATTGACCGAGATCATGAACAGGCCGAGGCCGAAGAAGGAGGTGAAGATGATGCCGATGATGACGTCGATCTTCAGGCCGGAACGGTCGCTGAGGAAGAGCATGGAGCCGGCCGCCAGGCCGCCGGCGATGAAGGCGCCGAGAGAGAAGGGCAGGCCGAGCATGAAGGCGCCGGCAACACCCGGCACGACGGAATGGCTGAGCGCATCGCCGATCAGCGACCAGCCCTTGAGCATCAGATAGGCCGAGAGGAAGGCACAAACGCCGCCGACAAGCGCCGATACCCACATGGCGTTGACCATGTAGGAATAGGAGAAGGGCTGGAGCAGAAGCTCGATCACGAGGTGGAGCCCTCGTCGGAGGTGCGGCGGGTCTGGTCGCCGTAGTGGACGAGCGGGCGCTCGTCGTCGGTGATGATGCTGATCTGGCGCGGGTCCTCGTCGTCGTGCAGGTCGGAGCCGCCGATGGTGAAGTGGCGCAGCACGCCGCCGAAGGCACGCTCGAGGTTCTCGCGGGTGAAGGTGGTTTCGGTCGGGCCATAGGCCAGCACCGTGCCCTTGACCAGAATGGTGCGGTCGCAGAATTCCGGCACGGAGCCCAGATTGTGGGTCGAGACCAGCATGATGCGGCCTTCGTCGCGCAGCTCGCGCAGGAGGGCGACGATCTGGTCCTCGGTCTTGACGTCGACGCCGGTGAAGGGCTCGTCGAGCAGGATGACGCGGGCGTCCTGCGCGAGCGCGCGGGCGAGGAAGACGCGCTTGCGCTGGCCGCCGGACAGTTCGCCGATCTGGCGCTTGCGGAACTCCTGCATGTTGACGCGGGTCAGTGCGTCATCGACGGCGGCGTGGTCGGTGCGGGCGGGGCGGCGCAGGAAGCCCATATGCCCGTAGCGGCCCATCATGACGACGTCCTCGACCAGCACCGGAAAGGTCCAGTCGACCTCCTCGGCCTGCGGCACATAGGCGACGAGGTTTTCGCGCAGCACGTCGCGCACCGAGCGGCCGAGCAGGCGGATCTCGCCGCGGGCGACCGGCAGGAAACCCATGATCGCCTTAAACAGCGTCGACTTGCCGGCGCCGTTGACGCCGACCAGCGCGGTGATGGTGCCGGTCGGGATCTCGAAACTCGCGTCGTGCAGCGCGGTGTGGCCGTTGCGGTAGGTGACGGTCACGTCACGCGCAAGAATGCCGTCCGGATTGCTTTCCACCGGTTTGCCCTTGGCATCGGGGATGGCTGTCTGCAGCAAGGAAAAGGTCCTTCTTGGTTGGGCCGCTCGGTCAGTTCGTATGTTTGGTCAGTCCCGCCGCGACGGTCTGCGAGGTGACTTTCAGGAGATCAAGATAGGTCGGCACCGGACCGTCCGGCTCGCTCAGGCTATCGACATAGAGCACGCCACCATAGGCCGCTCCGGTTTCGCGCGCGACCTGCTCGGCCGGCGAGGTGTTGACGGTGCTTTCGCAGAACACGACCGGAATCTTGTGCTCCCTGACGCCGTCGATGACGGAACGGACCTGCTGCGGCGTGCCGACCTGGTCGGCGTTCATCGGCCAGAGATAGAGCTCCTTCAGGCCGAAGTCGCGGGCGAGGTAGCTGAAGGCGCCCTCGCAGGTGACGAGCCAGCGCTTGTCTTCGGGGATGGTGGCGATTTCGGCGCGCAGCGGCTCGACGACGGCGTGGATCTTCTCCTTGTAAGCCTGGGCGTTGGCGGCATAGACGGCGGCGTTCTCCGGGTCGTGCTCGGCGAGCGCCTTCGCGATGTTGTCGATGTAAATGGCAGCGTTGTCGGCGCCCATCCAGGCATGCGGGTTGGACTGGCCCTCATAGGCGCCGGAGGCGACCGGGATAGCGTCGATGCCGTCGGTCAGCACGACCGAGGGCACGTCACCGAGATTGGCGACGAACTGCTCGAACCAGCGCTCGAGGTTGAGGCCGTTCCACAGGATGAGGTCGGCGCCATGGGCGCGCACGATGTCCTGCGGGGTCGGCTCGTAGCCGTGGATCTCCGCACCCGGCTTGGTGATCGAGACGACGTCGGCGGCGTCGCCGGCGACGTTCGTGGCCATGTCGGCAATGACGGTGAAGGTGGTGACTACCTTCAGCCGGTCGCCGGACGCCTGTGCCTGAAGGTCGGAGGCGGCGAGCGCCAGCGTGGCAAGGGCGGCCAGGACGGTGAGGCGGATGGGCGGCATGCGGGAGGCTCCTGAAGCAGACGCTATCAACATATGCTTTTGCAAATCAATTGCAACTGGGCGCCAGCCGAATTGCATGAATTCGCAGGGCGGGGCTTTCGGGCTGGCAGCGGGTGCACGGCGCGGGGTGTTGGCATGGCGGCGAACAGCCGATATCTGGCAGATGCGGGTTGCTGCTCGCGGTGCCGCGCACGTCGCTGTCGCCCTGAGCTCCCGGCTGTGCCGGCGTGGCGGAGCTGTTGATCGCATCAGGCGAGACGCGTTGAGACAGGCCTCGGCCGGGCGAACGGCTGGAGCAAGACATGCGGAAAGGGAGAGAGATGCAGGTTCTGCGCGCTGCCGACCACCGGCGGATGGCCTGGAAGAATGGCGGCGGCGAGACGACGGAAGTGGCGGTGTCTCCGCCGGATGCGGGGCTCGGCGACTTCGACTGGCGCGTCTCGATGGCCAGGGTCGAGACGGACGGGCCCTTTTCAGGTTTCGACGGCATCGACCGGACGCTCGCCGTGCTCGACGGCGCCGGGCTGATCCTCTCGGTCGAGGGCAGGGAGCCGGCCGAGCTGCTCGGCCAGAGCGAACCGCTGGCCTTTCCGGCCGACCTGCCGACGCGGGCGATGCTGATCGCGGGACCGATCACGGATCTCAACGTGATGACCAGGCGCGGACGGCTGCAGCACCGTCTGTACCGGCACGAGCTCGACGGCGCCGCTGAGCTGCCGGTCGCTGCCGAAACGGTGCTCCTGCTTTGCCATTCGGGAGAGCTTCTCGTCACGTCGTCCGGCGAGACGGCGCGGCTTGGACCGCTCGACGCGGCGATCGTCGGGCCGGAAGCCTTGCGCGTGGAGGGCAAAGCGCGATTTTATGTTGCGGCAATCGGGCGCGACGTTTCCGTGTGAATATCGCCGCAATGGCATCTCGTTCGGCGATCA
Organism: Alphaproteobacteria bacterium; assembly: GCA_018823835.1. Taxonomy (GTDB): domain Bacteria; phylum Pseudomonadota; class Alphaproteobacteria; order Rhizobiales; family Rhizobiaceae; genus CAMYMG01. Next base: position 52,318 of record JAHJHT010000009.1, read on the forward strand.
AATGCGATATGCTGGGCAGGAAAGAGGGAGACGCCAATGGCGATAATCAAGATTTCCGCCACCGAAATGGCCGAGGCGGTTGGGGTCGATCCCAAAGCGTTCACGGCCGCGCTGCGCGCCGCCGCCCCGGCCTGGCACCAGCGCAAGGCCTCCTGGGTGGTCAAGCGGGATGGTCCGGAGCATGAGGACATGAAGTCGATCCTGGCGCAGCTGCTGAAGGACATGCGCGAGGAGCGCCGCAGCCGCACCGAAGGCGGCTGACGCCGGCACGCCCGGCCGCCGGTTCCGACCGTGCGGCAGCGGGGCAGGCGAGGGGCCGGGTAGAAGACAGTCAGGGCGGCGCTTTGCGGAGACGCCGAGCCCGCGCTTGCAGCGCTTCAGGCATCAGCGTATTGCGATGAATTAAATCGAGCGCGGCGGTGCAACCAAACGCCGCTGCAGCGGTTTAGGGCTGAGGGAAGTTGCGTTCTGCGACAGCCTCCGCCTCACAGGACCTTTGGATGAACATTCAGACCGATCCCCGGCGGCTGAGAAGCGCTGCCAAGCCTTGTCCTCCTGCGGCCGAGGAGCCGATCCGGGCCCATTTCCTGCACGACGACCGGCTGCGCGAGCTGGGCGCCAGGCTGGCACGCGGCGACGTGCCCGACGTCGCCAGCATCGGCGCCTTCGACTTCCAGGCGCGCGTGCGCGAGAATGGCGAACGCATTCTCGAGGTCTACCGCGCGACCAACGCAGCCCAGGCGCGCGGCGACATGGTGACGCCGGCGGCGCAGTGGCTGCTCGACAACCACTATCTCGTCGAGGAGACGAGCTTCCAGATCAAGCGCGACCTGCCGCGCCGCTTCTACCGCCAGCTGCCGACGATGGAGGTGGCCGGGCTTCAGCCGGTGCCGCGTGCCCTGGCCATTGCCTGGGTCTATGTCGCGCATACCGACAGCACGGTGTCGCTGAGCAGCTTCAAGGCGATCGTCGAAGGTTTCCAGTCGGTGGTGCCGCTGAAGATCGGCGAGCTGTGGGCGCTGCCCTCGCTGCTGCGCTTCGTTCTGATCGAGAACCTTCGGCGCATCGCGGTGCGGGTGAACCGCTCGCGGGAACTGCGCCAGTCGGCCAACGAGGTGGCGGACCAGGTGCTGGGCTCGGGCGATGGCGTCGACGAGGCGTCGCTCCTGGCCGACTACACGACGCATGCCTGCGACACCAGCTTCGCCACGCAGCTGCTCTACCGGCTGCGCGACGGCTCGCAGAATTCGGAGATGGCGCTCGACTGGCTGGAGAAGGTGCTCGAGCAGGCCGGCACCGACGCCGAGGAGACGACGATCGGCGAGCACCAGTCGCTGTCGAGCGGCAACGTCACCACCGGCAACATCGTGCGCGGGCTGCGGCTGGTCAACGACATCGACTGGACCGTCTGGTTCGAGGACGTCAGCCGCATCGACCGGCTGCTGCGCGAGCGCTCCGACATGGAGGCGCTCGACTTCGCCTCGCGCGACCAGTACCGCACGGCGATCGAGGACCTGGCGCGGCGCTCTGGCCTGACCGAATACGAGGTTGCCGAACGCGCCACGGAACTTGCCGGCTACAGCCTGCAGGCCGGGACCGCCGGCCCGGCGAGCGCCGAGGACGCGGCCAATGTCGGCTTCTTCCTGGTCGGCACGCGGCGCGAGGAACTGGAACGGGCAATAGGCTACAGGCCGTCCTTCGGCACGCAGCTCAACCGGGCGTTCCGGCGCACCGGCTGGTCGGGCATCGTGGTGCCGGTGTTCCTGCTCACCGTGCTGCTGATGGTCCTGGCGGGCGGCGCGCTGAAGGCGATCGGCCTGACCGACTCGGAGGTCGGGCTTTTGCTGGTGCTGTTCGCCGTGCCGGCGAGCGAAGGCGCGCTCGGCTTCTTCAACACCATCGTGCTCCTGTTCCTGAAGCCGACGAGGCTGGTCGGCTACGAGTACAAGGACGGCGTGCCGGAAGAAGCGCGCACGCTGGTGGTGGTTCCATCGCTGATCGGCTCGCGCGACGAGGTAGACGACACGCTGCGCCGGCTTGAGGTTCACCATCTCGCCAATCCAAGCGGTGCGGTGTCATTCGCGCTCCTGTCGGACTGGCCCGACAGTGCCGCCGAACAACGCGTCGAGGACGACGAGATCCTCGACTTCGCGCGTGGCGAGATCGCCAGGCTGAACGAGCGCTACCCGACCGAGGGCGCGCCGCTGTTCCACCTGCTGCACCGCCGCCGCATCTACAATGAAAGCCAGAAGTGCTGGATGGGCTGGGAGCGCAAGCGCGGCAAGCTGCACGAGCTGAACCTCTTGCTGCGTGGCGACCCGGACACCACCTTCCTGCCGCTCGAGGCGCCGCTGCCCGAGGGCATCGTGCACGTTATGACGCTCGACAGCGACACGCGCATGATGCGCGACTGCGTGACCAGGCTTGCCGGCAAGCTCTGCCATCCGCTCAACCGCCCGGTGATCGACGCCGAAACGGGCCGCGTGACGGCCGGCTACTCCATCCTGCAGCCGCGCGTCACGCCCTCGCTGACCACCGGCGACGAATCCTCCTTCCTGCAGCGCGTCTTCTCGGCCAACCGCGGCATCGACCCCTATGTCTTCGCCGTCTCAGACCTTTACCAGGACGTGTTCGGCGACGGCTCCTTCACCGGCAAGGGCCTCTACCATGTCGATGCGATGGAGGCGGCTCTGCGCGGCCGCATCCAGGAAAACCAGGTGCTGAGCCACGACCTGCTGGAAGGCGCCTATGCACGCTCGGCGCTGGTTACCGACGTCGAAGTGGTCGAGGACTATCCGCCGCGCTATTCGGTCGACGCCTCGCGGCAACACCGCTGGGCGCGCGGCGACTGGCAGCTGCTGTCCTTCATCTTCAGCCCGAAATCGGGCGTGCCGGCGCTGTCGCGCTGGAAGATGATCGACAATCTGCGCCGTTCGCTGACGCCGATCTTCTGGGTGCTGGCGGCGATCGCCGGCTGGGCGCTGCTGCCCTTCACGCAGGCCGCGCAGTGGCAGGCGCTGCTGATCCTGGCTCTGTTCATGGCGCCGACCTTCGAGATCATCGACGCCATCGTGCCGAAAGGCCGCGAGGCGACGGTGCGCGGCCATTTCACCGCACTGGTGCGCGACGCTTCCTTCGGTACCGCGCTGGTGGCCGTCAAGGTGGTGCTGATGGCGCATTCGGCCTGGATGATGGGCGACGCCATCGTGCGCACGATCTACCGGATGTTCGTCAGCCGCCAGAACCTGCTCGAATGGCGTACCGCCTCGCAGGCGCACAAGTCGGGCGACAATTCCATCGGTGCCTACTACCGCATCATGTACGGCGCGGTGGTGATCGCGCTCGTCGGGCTTGCCATCGCGGTGGCGGCCGACTCCACCGGCGCCTTCGTGGGCTTTTTCTTCGCGCTGTTCTGGATCGGCTCGCCGGCCTTCGCATGGCTGATCAGCCGTTCGGCCGAAACCGAGGACCGGCTGCGCGTGACGAAGGCCGACCGGGCGCTGCTGCGCACGGTGGCGCGCCGCACCTGGGCCTATTTCGAGACCTTCGTGACGGCCGAGCACAACATGCTGCCGCCGGACAATTTCCAGGAGACGCCGCAGCCGGTGGTGGCGCAGCGCACCTCGCCGACCAATATCGGCGTCTATCTGCTGTCGGTCGTTTCGGCGCGCGATTTCGGCTGGATCAGCCTCGCCGACGCGGCGCGCCGCATCGAGGCGACGATGACGACCATCGAGAAGATGCGGCGCCATCGCGGCCACCTGTTCAACTGGTACGACACCAAGACGCTGAAGCCGCTGCTGCCGCTCTACGTGTCGAGCGTCGACAGCGGCAACCTGGCCGGCCACCTGGTGGCGGTCGCGGCAGCCTGCAGCGACTGGGCCGAAGCGCCGGCGGTGCACCTGCAGGGCGACTTCGACGGCATTCTCGACTGCGTCACGGTGCTCGAGGAGAGCCTTGCCGAACTGCCCGACGATCGCCGCCAGCTCAGGCCGCTGCGCCAGAGGCTGCTCGACCGCATCGTCGGCATGCGGCGCGCCGTGCACACCATCAAGACGCAGCCGGAAATGGCCTCGATCCGCACCATCAACCTGACGGTACAGGCAAGCGAGGTGCGAAAGCTCGCCATCGCCATCGACGCCGAGGCGCAGTCGGCCAAGAGCCAGGTGCTGGCAGAATGGGCCGAGCGGCTGGAAGCGACCTGCGAGGCGCATGTGCAGGACGCGCACAGCGACGACCAGAGCGTGACTGCGCTGCGCAAGTCGCTGGTCGCGATCGGCGAGCGGGCGCGCCGCTATGCCTTCGAGATGGATTTCTCCTTCCTGCTCAGCCCCGAGCGCAAGCTGCTGTCGATCGGCTACCGCGTCGAGGAACGCCAGCTCGACGAGAGCTGCTACGACCTGCTGGCCTCCGAAGCGCGGCTGACCAGCCTGTTCGGCATCGCCAAGGGCGACCTGCCGACGGAGCACTGGTTCAAGCTCGGCAGGCCGATCGTCGAGATCGGCTTCCGCGGCGCGCTGATGTCGTGGTCGGGCTCGATGTTCGAGTACCTGATGCCACCGCTGGTGATGAAGGAGCCGCGCGGCGGCATCCTGAACCAGACCAGCCAGCTGGTGATCAAGAAGCAGATCCAGTATGGCCGCTCGAAGAACGTGCCGTGGGGCATTTCGGAAGCCGCCTATAACGGCCGCGACCGCGAGCTGACCTACCAGTACACGAATTTCGGCGTGCCTGGCCTCGGGCTGAAGCGCGGGCTGGGCCGCAGCACGGTGATCGCGCCCTATGCGACGGTGCTTGCCGCGCAGTTCATGCCGGCCGAGGCGGTCGAGAACCTGGAGCGCCTGAAGCGCGTCGGCGCGCTCGGCCATTACGGCTATCACGACGCGGTCGACTACACGCCGCAGCGCGTGCCCGAAGGCAGCGACCATGCGGTGGTCTACAACTACATGGCGCATCACCAGGGCATGACGATCGTGGCGGTGGCCAACGCCGTGTTCGAGGGCCGCATGCGTGACCGCTTCCACAGCGACCCGGTGATCGAATCCGCGGAACTGCTGCTGCAGGAGAAGGCGCCGCGCGACATTCCGGTCGAGACGGTGCGCACCGAGGCCGACGAGCGCGGCGAGATCGACACGGTCGAGCAGAACCAGGACACGCGGCTGATCCTCAACCCGGCGCAGGCGCTGCGCTCGACCAGCCTGATGTCGAACGGCCACTATTCGGTGATGGTGACGGCGACCGGCTCCGGCTACAGCCGCTGGAACGACATGGCGGTGACGCGATGGCATGCCGACCCGACCGAAGACCGGCTGGGCAGCTACATCTTCCTGCGCGACACCGAAACGGAAGAATGGTGGTCGGCAACGGCCGAGCCGCGCCCGGCGCCGGGCGAGCGCTGCCAGACGCATTTTTCCGACGACAAGGCGAGCTTCATCAAGACCGTCGACACGCTGCGCTCCGAGGTCGAGGCGATCGTGGTGTCGGAAGGCAATGGCGAGGGACGGCGCGTCACGCTGTTCAACGAGGGCCAGAGCGACCGGCTGATCGAGCTGACCTCGTTTGCCGAGCTGGTGCTGGCGCCCGAAGCCGCAGACAACGCGCACCCGGCCTTCTCCAAGATGTTCGTGCAGACCGAGATCGAGCCCGGCCGCAACGTGATCTTTGCCAACAGGCGCAAGCGCTCGGCGAGCGAGGCCGACATTGCGGCGGCGCATTTCGTCACCGCGCCGACCGGCGTGGCGCGCGAGATCCAGGCCGAGACGGACCGACGCGCCTTCATCGGGCGCGGCCGCAGCATCGCCAATGCCGCCGCCTTCGATCCCGGCGCGCGGCTCGGCGGCAATCACGGCTTCACGCTCGACCCGATCGCGGCGCTGCGCTGCCGCGTCAAGGTGCCGGCCAACAACAAGGTGGTGCTGACCTTCTGGACGGTGGTGGGTCCCGACCGCGCCGAGGTCGAGGCGACGATTGCCAGGCTCGACCATTCGGAGGGCTTTTCGCGCCAGGCGATGCTGGCCTGGACGCGCTCGCAGGTGCAGACGCGGCACATGGGGCTCAGCCTCGCCGAGGCGGCAAACGTGCAGAAGCTCGCCTCCTACCTGATCTACCCGGCGCCGTTCCTCAGGCTGCCCGGTTCGACCATCGCGTCGGGCCTCGGCCGCCAGTCGGCGCTGTGGCCGATGGCGATCTCGGGAGACTACCCGATCTTCCTCGTGCGCATCGGCGACGTCGCCGATCTCGAGATCGTGGCCGACGCGCTGCGCTACCAAGAATACATGCGCGCCCGCGGCATGCTGTCGGACATCGTCATCGTCAACGAGCAGGCCTCGTCCTATGTGCAGGACCTGCAGCAGGCGATCGAGACGCTGTGCGAGAACGCCAAGCTGCGCGGCAAGGAAATCGGGCCGCGCCAGCACATCTTCGCGGTCCGGCGCGACCTGATGGACGCCGATTCCTACCAGACGCTGCTGTCGGCGGCGCGGGTGGCGCTGCATACCCGCAACGGCAGCATACTCGACCAGATCGAGCGCGCCGAGTCGGCCGAACTGCTGGCGCGCGCGCCGGCCGTTTCCGCGCATGGCGAGGAGTCCGACGACGCATTGCCGGCCAGAATGCCGGCGCCAAGGCCCGTGGTGACAGGCGTCCCGGCGCCCGATGGCGGCGAACTGGCCTACTGGAACGGCTATGGCGGTTTCGACCGCGACGGGCGCGACTATGTGGTGCGGCTGACCGGCGAGCGCTCGACGCCGCATCCGTGGATCAACGTCATCGCAAACCAGAATTTCGGCTTCCACACCTCGGCCGAGGGCGCCTCCTTCACCTGGAGCCGCAACAGCCGAGACTTCCAGCTGACGACATGGTCGAACGACCCGGTGACCAACCGCCCGGGCGAGGCGATCTACGTGTACGACCAGGCGAGCGGTCGCGCCTTCTCGCCCTTCGCGGCGGTGGCACGCGACCCGTCGGCCACCTACGAGGCGCGGCATGGCCAGGGATTCTCGAAATTCTCCGTCAAGCGCGGGCCGCTTTCGCTCGAGCTGACGCAGCTGGTCGATCCCGAGGACCCGGTGAAGGTCTCGCGCCTGACAATCCGCAATGCCGGCCCGCTCGAAGCGCGGCTGAGGGTCTATGCCTACGCCGAGTGGGTGCTCGGCAACAACCGGGCGAAGTCGGCGCCGACCATCGTGCCATCGCTCGACGAAGCGACCGGCGCTCTGCTGGCGCGCAACGCCTACAGCCTCGACTATGGCGACCGCGTGGCGTTCCTGGCGAGCGACGGCGAGGCGCAGTCGGTGACCGCCGACCGGCATGAATTCATCGGGCGTGCCGGTTCGGTGGAACGGCCGGAGGCGGTGGCGACGGGCGCCACGCTGTCGGGCCGCGTGGAGGCGGGAAGCGACCCCTGCGCGGCGATGGCGCGCGACGTGACGGTGCCGGCAGGCGGCGAGGTGACGCTGCTGTGGCTGCTTGGCGACGCCGGCTCGGCCGAAGAGGCAAGCGCACTGGCGGCCGCGCACCGCAACAAGGATTTCGACGAACGCCTCGCAGACAATGACCGCCGCTGGGACGAATTCCTCGGTACGGTGCAGGTCGAGACGCCGGACAAGGCATTCGACGCGATGGTCAATCGCTGGCTGCCCTACCAGAGCCTGGCCTGCCGCATCCGGGCGCGCTCGGCCTTCTACCAGGCGAGCGGTGCCTTCGGCTTCCGCGACCAGCTGCAGGACACGATGTCGCTGCTGCTGCACGATCCGCAACTGGCGCGCGACCAGATCCTGAACGCCGCCCGGCGGCAGTTCGAGAAGGGCGACGTGCAGCATTGGTGGCTGCCGCGCAGCGGCGCGGGCGTGCGCACGATCATCTCCGACGACGTGGTGTGGCTGGCTTATGCCGTGCACCGCTACGTGAAGGTGACGGGCGACGCGACGCTGCTCGACGAGGAGCTGCCCTTCATCGAGGGCGAGGAACTGGCCGAGGGCCAGCACGATTCCTTCTTCACGCCGAAGGTGTCGGAGAAGAGCGCCAGCATCTACGAGCATTGCGTGCGGGCGCTGGACCTCGCGATCGAGCGGACCGGCGCCAGCGGGTTGCCGCTGATCCTCGGCGGCGACTGGAACGACGGCATGAACCGGGTCGGCGAGGGCGGCAAGGGCGAGAGCGTGTGGCTTGGCTGGTTCCTGCTGAAGACGCTGGGCAACTTTGCCCGCGTCGCCAAGGGCCGCGGCGAGACGAAGCGCGCCAAGGCATGGGAAAAGCATGCCGGGCGGTTGAAACAGGCGCTGGAGAATGCGGCCTGGGACGGCGAGTGGTACCGGCGCGGCAGCTTCGACGACGGTACGCCGCTCGGCTCCAAGCAGTCGGAGGAGTGCCGCATCGATTCCATCGCGCAGTCGTGGAGCGTGATCTCGGGCGCGGGCGATCCGGCGCGCTCCAAGACCGCGATGGCTTCGGCGACGCGCATGCTCGTCGACGACGAGCTGAAGATCATCAAGCTGTTCACGCCGGCCTTCGCCGACACGCCGCTGGAGCCCGGCTACATCAAGAGCTATCCGCCGGGCGTGCGCGAGAATGGCGGGCAGTACACCCATGCTGCGACGTGGTTCGTCATCGCGCTCGCCGAAATGGGCGATGCCGACGCGGCTTGGCGCGCCTTCGAGATGCTGAACCCGGTCAACCACGCGCTCGACGAAGAGGCTGCCGAGCGCTACCGCACCGAACCCTATGTGGTGGCGGCCGACGTCTATTCGTCGCCGGACAAGGGCGGGCGCGGCGGCTGGACCTGGTACACGGGCTCGGCCGGCTGGCTCTACCGCGCGGCGGTCGAGAGCATCCTCGGCATCCAGAAGGAAGGCGACCGGCTGACGATCAGGCCGGTGCTGCCGCATCACTGGAACGGCTATTCGGCCACGCTGAAGCTCGGCGGCGCGACCTACCGGATCTCTGTGCAGCGCGGAAAGAAGGGCGGCAAGGCCAGCGTCAAGGCTGATGGTGTGCAGTGCGAAGACCAGACGGTGGCGCTTGTGCAAAAGGGAAATGTGGAGGTGCAGGTGACGCTACCGTCATAGAATCTTTGCGCTTTCCTACCCTGGGGAAGACACCTTGCCACAATGTTGCCGCAAGAATGGCCTTTTTGCCTTAACTTTCAAACCGTTATCCGATCACAGGACGTTACGGGGCGTTGTGCTTTGTTGTTCGAAATCGGGGAACTGGCGCGCTACGGGTGGATTGTCACCCGAGGCCGCTACCGGTATGAGAATGATGGTGCGGTGCACAATTTTTGCATGACGAGGTAATTGCGTGTCACTGCTCGAAATCTACTGGAGAGCACTTCGCTATCTTGGCGCCGACAAGAAGCGCGTCGCACTGGTCTGCTCGGCAAACGTCATCCTGGCCATCGTTGTCATCGCCGAACCGATCCTGTTCGGTCGGGTGATCGACGCCATCACCGACAAGCGCGAAGTGGTATCGACCCTGGCGCTGTGGGCAAGCCTTGGCGCCTTCAACATCGTCGCCTTCGTTTTCGTCGCGCGCAGCGCCGACCGCATCGCGCATGCGCGGCGGGCAGGGGTGCTGTGCGAGAGCTTCGAGCGGGTGATCGGCATGCCGCTGTCGTGGCACCACGAGCGGGGTACGTCGAACGCACTGCACACGCTGCTGCGCGCGGTGGAATCGCTGTTCTCGCTGTGGCTGGAATTCATGCGGCAGCACCTTTCGACCTTCGTGGCCCTCGTGCTGCTGGTGCCGACTGCGCTGTCGCTCGACGTTCGCATGTCGCTCGTGCTGGTGATGCTCGGCGTGCTCTACGTGGCGATCGGCCGGCTCGTCATGCGCAAGACCAACGAGGGCCAGAAATCGGTCGAGCGCCACTATCACAACGTCTTCTCGCACGTCACGGATTCGGTCGGCAACGTCGCCGTGCTGCAGAGCTACAACCGGATCAGCGACGAGACCGAGGCGCTGCGCAACCATGTGCGCGCGCTGCTGTCGGCGCAGAACCCGGTGCTCGACTGGTGGGCGCTGGCGAGCGCGCTGCACCGGCTCGCCTCGACCATCTCGATGATGGTGGTGCTCTTGATCGGCGCATGGCTGGTGTCGCGCGGCGAGCTCAGGATCGGCGACATCATCGCCTTTACCGGCTTTGCCTCGCTGCTGATCAGCCGGCTCGACCAGATCTCGGCCTTCGTCAACCAGATCTTCGACGCCCGCGTGAAGCTCGAAGGCTTCTACCGCCTGGAGGACGACGCCGCCCTGACGCGCGAACCGGCGGGGCTGGTCGAGCTCGAGGGCGTGCGCGGCCATATCCGCTTCGAGGACGTCGGCTTCGAGTTCCCGAAGTCGGGCCAGGGCGTCAGCGACATCAATCTCGAGGTGCCCGCCGGTCATACGGTCGCCATCGTCGGGCCGACCGGTGCCGGCAAGACGACGCTCATCAACCTGCTGCAGCGCGTTTACACGCCGCGGCAGGGGCGCATCCTGATCGATGGCATCGACATCGCGACGGTGACGCGCAAGTCGCTGCGCCAATCGATCGCCACAGTGTTCCAGGATGCCGGACTGTTCAACCGCTCGATCGAGGATAACATCCGCATCGGCCGTTCGGACGCCTGCAACAAGGACGTGCACGCCGCTGCCGCTGCCGCGGCCGCGCACGACTTCATCCTCTCGAAGAGCGAAGGCTACGACACGCTGTCGGGCGAACGCGGCAGCCAGCTTTCGGGCGGCGAACGGCAGCGCGTGGCGCTGGCCCGCGCCATCCTGAAGGACGCGCCCATCCTGGTGCTCGACGAGGCGACCAGCGCACTCGACGTCGAGACCGAGACCCGCGTCAAGGAAGCCATCGACCGGCTGCGCCAGAACCGCACGACCTTCATCATCGCGCACCGGCTGACCACGGTTCGCGACGCCGACCTGGTGGTCTTCCTCGACAATGGCCGCGTCGTCGAGATGGGCGGCTTTGCCGAACTCTCGGCGCGCAACGGCCGCTTCGCGTCGCTGCTTAGGGCCGGTGGCCTGCTGACCGACGAGGATGTGCGCCGCCTCAGTCTCGTGGCCGTCGAGAACCAGGCCGCCTGAGGCGATCACCTTGCCGGCAGGCCGCAGGCTGCGCCGATCGGTCCGATTGCGGCCGGCCGGCAAGGCAGCTATGAAGCCCGCCATGAGCGACACAAGCGAACGCCCCCGCCGCTGGATCGACCTTGCCAACCCGACGAGATTCGTCGCGCTGGCCGACCGCATCGTGCCGTGGATGGCCGCCGTGTCGGCGCTGCTGCTCGCGGCCGGGCTCTATCTTGGCTTCGCGGCACCGGAAGACTTCCAGCAGGGCACGACGGTGCGCATCATGTACATCCACGTGCCCTTCGCGTGGCTGGCCATGATGTGCTACTCGCTGATGGCGCTGTCGGCGCTCGGCACGCTGGTCTGGCGCCATCCGCTGGCCGACGTGGCGCTGAAATCCGCGGCCCCGATAGGCGCCGTGTTCACCGCCCTGGCGCTCGCCACCGGCTCGATCTGGGGCAAGCCGATGTGGGGCACCTGGTGGGTGTGGGACGCCCGGCTGACCTCGGTCTTCGTGCTGTTCTTGATGTATCTCGGCATCCTGGCGCTGACGCGCGCCATTGACGACCCGGCGAAATCGGCACGCGCGGCGGCGATCATCACGCTGGTCGGCTTCATCAACATCCCGATCATCAAGTTCTCTGTCGACTGGTGGAACACGCTGCACCAGCCGGCCTCGGTGTTCCGCATGGACGGGCCGACCATCGATGCCTCGATGCTGCGGCCGCTGATGATCACGGCGGTGGGCTTCACGCTCTTGTTCCTGACGCTGCACCTGATGGCGATGCGCACCGAGATCGGCCGCCGCCGGGTGATGGCGATGCGCCAGATCGAGGCGCGGCGCGCCGACCGCGCACAGGCCTAGCCGGCGGGTTTCACCGCATAGGCCTCGCGCATTTCGGCGATCTCGACCAGCCTTGAATGGAAGCGGCTCCAGTCGTCGGCCTCGGCGATCGGCGTCCAGATGTCCTCGACCTGGTCGATCAGCATGGTGCAGGGCATCTTTTTCGCGAAATAGGCGTGGTCGAGGCGGATTCCCGGTTCGGCCTCATGTGCGGCAAAGGCGGCATGAGCCGGGGCGAAGGCCGGAGAGGCATAGTGAAGCGCCTGCGCGCTGTCGGCGGCGCGCGTCTCGCTGGCCAGCCCGCCATACCAGTCGAAGAAGACCTGCTCGAAGGGCGCCTTCGATTCCAGCATGAACTTCCACACGGCGCGCACCAGCGCGGTGTCTTCAGCCTCGCCGGCCGGCCGCAGTCCGAGGCGGCGCAGCATGGCGGCGTTGAAGGCGTTCTGGAATTTCGACTCGAAGCCGCGCAGCACGGTCTCCAGTTCGGCCTGGCCGGCGAAGGGCAGCAGGCACTCGGCAAGCCGGGTGAGGTTCCACAGCAGCGTGTCGGGCTGGCGACCATAGGCGTAGAGGCCGGTGTCGTCGAAATAGGCGGCGGTGAATGTCGGGTCGAGGACAGGCAGGAAGCGCCAGGGGCCGTAGTCGAAACTCTCGCCGGTGACGTTGATGTTGTCGGTATTGAGGACGCCGTGAACGAAGCCGGCGAGCATCCAGGCCGCACAGGTGGCGGCAACACGGGCCGAAACCTCCTCAAGAAAGGCGACGGCGCGGGACGCAATGTCGTCACGCCAGACATCGGGCATGTAGGTGCGGACCGTATAGTCGAGCAGCCTTGCGATGTTGTCGGTCTCGTCGAGATAGAGCAGGCGCTGGAAGCTGCCGATGCGGATATGCGAGTGCGACAGGCGCACGAGCACGCCGGAGCGCGTCGGCGAGGGCTCATCGCCGCGCATCAGGGCCTCGCCGGTCTCGACGAGGCTGAGTGTCCTGGATGTGTCGACGCCGAGCGCCTCGAGCATTTCGGTGGCGAGGATCTCGCGCACGCCGCCCTTGAGCGTGAGGCGTCCGTCGGCGGTGCGCGACCAGGGGGTCAGGCCGCTGCCCTTGGTGCCGAGATCGAGCAGGCGGCCGCCGCCGAGCTCGTGCACCTGGGCAAACAGGAAGCCGCGGCCGTCGCCGAGCTCGGGATTGTAGGTGCGGAACTGGTGGCCGTGATAGCGCAACGCCAGCGGCGTCTCGAAACTGCCGGGCAGCGGCGAAAAACGGCCGAAATGCTCGATCCATTCCGCATCGGTCAGGGTGTCGAGACCGACGCTTGCCGCGGCGCGGCAGTTGCGGAAGCGCAGGATGTGTTTGGGAAATTCCGCCGCTGCGACCTCGTCATAGAAGGCGCCGCCGAGCGAGGCATGGCTGACGGAGGGACGAAAATTGGGGGAAAGCGGCATGCATGGACTCCGGCCGGCGCTTGAGAAATGTCGCCGGTCGCCCCAGCCATAGAGCGATTCAGGCGGCGATTGAACCCGCCGAACGGCAGCAACGCAAAAGGAACGCGTGTTTCGGGCGTGCGGTTCCTTATGCCGGCATCAGCCCGACAGGATCGGGCGCAGCGCCTCGGTCTCGCCGAGGATGAAGGCGAAGAAGGCCTCGACGCCCGGCGCGTGGCGCTGGTCAGGGTGGGCAAGGATGCGCCAGGGGCGGGTCAGTTCCGGCACCGGGCCGAAGACACGCACGAGGTCGGGCTCGGCGTCGCCGAGCGCCATCGGCAAGGGCGCCACGCCGACGCCGGCCTTGGCAGCGTAGATCAGCCCGAGCACCGAGGTGTTGCGCGCGGCATAGGTGGCGTCCGGCGCGACCTCGCGCAGCCAGGTGACGGCGCGGTGGCGGGTCATCGTTTCCTCGAAGCCGATCAGCGGATGTTTCGCGAGGTCGGCCGGGGATTCCGGCGCGCCGTGCGCGGCGACATAGTTGCGGCTGGCATAGATCGCCCACAGCGAGTCGGCGATCTTGCGCCCGACCAGCACGTTGTCGTCGGTGTCGCCCGAGCGCAGCGCGACGTCGGCCTCGCCCCTGGCCAGATCGACATATTTGTCGCTCAGCACGAACTCGACCTTGAGGCCGGGATGGGCGGCGTGGAAGCGGTCGAGCAGGCCCGACTGGTCGAGCCGGAAGGCGATGGGCTCGGGGCAGGTGACGCGGACGACGCCGCTTGCGCTCCGGCCCTCGTCGCGCACGGCCTGGGCGAAGGTATCGATGGCCTCTGCGACGGCGCGGGCCTGCGGCAGCACGGCCGTGCCGAGATCGGTCAGCCGGTAGCCGGAGGGCAGGCGCTCGACCAGGCGCTGGCCGAGCCGGGCCTCGAGCTCAGCCAGCCGACGCTGCACCGTGGACTGGTTGACGCCGAGCGCGCGGGCCGCCGCGAGCGTGCTGCCGGCGTCGGCCACGGCGAGCAGGAATCGCAGATCGTTCCAGTCGAACAATTTCGCCTCGCAATCCTGCGGCCCCGTTCCGCAATGATGCGGCTGCACGACGGCAAAAGGAAGTGGCATTCTCTCCATCACACCGCGGGGCGCCAAAGGGGTCTGCCGGCGGTCCACACGCAGCAGTTCCGGCACCGAGCGCGCGACGGGTCCAGCCCGCCGGCGACGGATGACGGCTGCCCGCCAAGGGGAGAGACGACATGAACATCGCGGCGACCATGGACGGCCACGGCAAGGACAGCACCCGGCGAAACTGGGACGCGGCGGCGACCGGCTGGGACCGGCACGCGCCCGCAATCCGGGCGTGGCTGCGGCCATCGACGGATGCGATGCTGAACATGGCGGGCGTGGCGCCGGGCCAGACGGTTCTCGACGTGGCGGCCGGGGCCGGTGACCAGACGCTCGACCTCGCCGCCCGCGTCGGGCCGGATGGGCGCGTGGTCGCAAGCGACATATCGGAGAAGATCCTCGGCCTCGCCGCCGAGAATGCCGCGCGCGCCGGATACCAGACTGTCACCACCCACCTGGCGGATGCCGAACGGCTCGATCTCGACGCAGACAGCTTCGACGCGGCCGTCTGCCGGCTCGGCCTGATGTTCCTGCCCGATCCCGCGGCGGGACTTGGCCAGATCCGCCACGCGCTGAAGCCGGGGGCGCGCTTCTGCAGCATGGTGTTTGCCGGGCCGGACCAGAATCCCTGCCTGCGCATCCTGACGATGACGGCAATGCGCCATGCCGGCGTGCCGCCGCGCGACCCGTTCCAGCCGGGCGGGCTGGTCAGCCTCGGCCGGCCGGGCGGCATCGATACGCTGTTCCAGGAGGCCGGATTTTCGGCGGTGGCGACGACGCGCATGGACGCGCCGTTCCGCATGCCGACGACGCAGCACTACCTCGCCTTCATCAGGGATGCGGCAGGGCCGATCCTGCAGATCCTCGCGCCGCTCTCCGACGCGGCAAGGGCGGCGGCATGGACCGACATGGCCGGACAGCTGGACGCCTTCCAGACAGCGGACGGCTGGGTCGGACCGAACACGCTGCTGCTGACGGTCGGGCGCAAGTGACCGAGCGGGAGGATGCGATCATGGTCCTGGGCACAACCCATCCGCGCAAGATGGCCGTGCTGGCCGCGGTCACGGTGGCGGCTGCCTGCGCGGCGGCATGGCTGGCTTTCAACCACGCGCAACTGCCGGCATTCGACGCGGCATGGGTTCACCGGGCGGTCGGCGGTCTCGGGATTTTCGGGCCGCTGGCGCTGATCGCACTGATGGTGCTGGCCGTGGTGGTCAGCCCGATCCCGAGCGGGCCGATCGCAGTGGCGGCGGGCATGCTCTATGGAGCGACGGGCGGGGCTGTCGTCAGCATCGTCGGCGCCGAGACCGGCGCGCTGATCGCCTTCAGCATGGCGCGCCATTTCGGCTATGACGCGGTCAGGCGGTCGCAGAACCCGGTGATGAAATTCATCGCCGTGCCGCGCTCGCAGGGCGCGCTGATGGGAATCGTGTTCGCGTCGCGGCTGGTGCCGTTCATTTCCTTCGACGCGATCAGCTATGCGACCGGCCTGACCAACCTGTCGTCTTGCCGTTTCGCGATAGCCACCGCGCTCGGCATCGTGCCGATATGCTGGACGCTCGCCGCGATGGGGGCGGGCATGGCGACCGGCGGCATCGACTGGCTTGTCGTGGTGGTTGCCGGCGGCGCCATCACGCTGGTGCCGGCAATCGTGGCGGCGCTGCGGGTTCGGCGCGGGCGCTAGTTCGAGGCGTCGAGAAAACCGCGGACCATCGCGACGGTGGCGGCCGGGTTTTCCTCCATGATCCAGTGGCCGGAGCCCGGGATGATACCTTCACTGACGTTGCTGGCGGCGAATCGCATGACCGTCGCCATCATCGGCCCGAACGACTTCTCGCCACCGATCGCCAGGACCGGCATGGTCAACTTGCCCTTGTCGGCAAGGAAGGCGAGATTGTCGGCCGCATCCTGATCGAAGGCGGCAAACTGCGAGAAGCCGGCATGCATGGCGCCGGGAAGGGCGTAGAGTCCGGCATAGTGTTCGCGCGAGGCTTCCGTGAATGCGGCGGGGGTAGCGGAAAACTCGTTCCAGAAGCGGTCGAGATAGATGCGCTCGCGCCCCGCAACCAGCCGCTCCATGTCCGCTCCGCCGAAGCGGAAGTGCCACAGCAGCGGGTTCTTCAGGACTTCCTCCCACGGTCCGATGCCGGGCAGCGGCGCGTCGATCAGGACGAAGCGCGTCGTCCGCTCGGGGTGCTGGACCGCGAAGGCGTAGCCGACCATGTTGCCGATATCGTGGGTGACGAAATCCGCGCTGTCGATGTGCAGCGCGTCGAGCACACCGGCAACGTCGTTGGCTTGAGTCTTCTTGTCGTAGCCGGCCTCGGGCTTCGACGACAGGCCGAGACCGCGCAGGTCGGGCACGACGACGGTGTGGTCGCGGGCGAGTTCCCCGGCCATCGGCGCCCACATGTCGCCGGTCTCGCCGTAGCCGTGAAGCAGGACCACGGCCGGTCCCTGGCCGCCGACGCGAACGTGGATCGTCGCACCATTGGTCTCGATATCGCGCGTCTCGAACGACGCCGGGAAGGGTGGAACCTGGGCTGCCGCCGACAAGGGGATTGCAAGGGCGGCCAGCGCTCCCATCACGAGTTTCAGCATGTTTGCGTCTCCATCAGCCGGGAGACGGCCGACCGGCCATCGTTCCATCCCGCTGGACCCCTGCCAGATAGCATTCGGGCATCGTTCGGATTAGACTGCAAAGTACGGAACCGGATTTCGGAATAGCCGAACGATGATGAAGCTCGAGAGCCTCGCTACATTCGTCATGGCTGCCGAGTCGGGGTCGATCAGCGGCGCGGCAAGGCGGCTCGGAATCGCCAAGTCCGTCGCCAGCGAGCGCCTCTCCGAACTGGAGCGGGAACTTGGTGCCAAGCTGATCCAGCGATCGACACGAAAACTCTCGGTGACCGAGGACGGGCAGGCCTTCCTGCCGCGCGCCAGAACCATCCTGCGCGAGGCGGCCGAGGCGACAGCGGAACTGACGGAGCGGCGCGGCACGCTGGTCGGGCCACTGCGGCTGTCGGCCCCGGTGAGCTTCGGCATGCTCCACCTGGGGCCGGCGCTCAACGCCTTCCTCGGCGAAAACAGGGGCATCGACCTGACGCTGGAACTCGACGACCGTTTCGTCGATGTCGCCTCCGACGGGTTCGACGCGGTGGTGCGGCATGGTCCGGTCAACAACAACCGGCTGGTCGCCAAGCGTCTGGCAAGCAGCCGCCGGCTGCTGGTGGCGTCGCCGGACTATCTGGCGCGGTGCGGGCGCCCGCAAACGCCGGCCGAGATCGCCGCCCATGACGGCATTCTCTATGCCAACCGCGAGGCCGACTGGCGCTTCGGCAGTGCGGCCGGCTGGAGCGTGGTGCGGCCGCGCGCCGTTCTGCGCGTCAACAATGGCGTGGTGATGCGCGATGCGGCGGCGGCCGGGCTCGGCATCGCACTGCTGCCGACATTCTTCATGCACGAACAGCTTGCCGATGGCAGCCTGGTCCATGTCGATATCGGCACCGAGGCGGAAGGCGCGGAACTCTTCGTCGCCTATCCACGCGAACGCAATCCATCGACCAAGGTGCTGGCGCTGGTTGCGAGCCTCAGGCGCAGCTTTGGCGACCCGCCCTACTGGGACCGGGGACCTGGCTGAGCGAGACTCGAATGCAGCCTATTCCTCGGAACGGCCGGAAGATTCGCGGTCGCGCTCGTAGTGTCGGGCGAGCGGGAAGGGCGGCAGCCAGGCTTCGCGGCGGACGGTCCAAAGTTCGTAGGTCGGCGTGAACCGGTCGGGGGCGTCGAAGGAGCCAAGGTTGATTTCGATCTCGTCGCCGGAGCGTGCGAAAACCGACGAGCCGCAGCGCGGGCAGAAATGCCGTCCCTTGTAGTCGCGCGTTTCGCCCTCGATCGTCACCGCGTCGTCGGGGAAGATCGCCGAGGCGTGGAAGAGGGCGCCGTGATGCTTGCGACAGTCGAGACAGTGGCAGAGGCCGACGCGGTAGGGGCGGCCGGTCGCAACTAAGCGGACCTCGCCGCACAGGCAGCCGCCGGTGAACCTGTCCATGACGAAATCTCCTTCGAAGGACGTGAGCGCAACCTAGAGCGGACGGGAGGGGCATCGCAATGGCTCGCCGGTCGGCCGGAAGCGTTGCATTCCTACTCGACGAACACCTTGACGCTTGCGGCGCGGCCGGCGGCGTCGATGACGGTGAGGGTGGAGTAGCCGGCGCCGTCGGGCTGCCAGGTGGCGGTGCGGCGGCGGGCGAGGTCAACGAGCGGCTTGCCGTTGGCCAGCCAGCGGAACGGCGCGCGGCCGCCCTGGAGCTTCAGCACCAGCGGCGATGCGGCCGCGCCGGCCGCGCCAAGCTCGACATGGGCGCCTTCCGGCGGAAAGACGATTCTGGGCGCCGGCTCGGTGACGTTGAGGGCAAGCAGCGCGTCCTGCGGCGCGGAAAAGCGCTCGAGCGTGACGGGCAGTTCGTCGCGGCCGGGCTTGAAGGCGCCGGCCGGAGGACGCCTGAGCGGCACGGCGGCAAGGCCGGAACGGGCGAAGGCCTCGAAGAGGATGGGGGCGGCGGTGTCGTAGCCCGAAAGGCCGGGCACGGCGCCGGAATCGGGGCGGCCGACCCAGACGCCGAGCACATGGCGGCCGTCATAGCCGACCGACCAGGCGTCACGGTAGCCATAGGAGGTGCCGGTCTTGTAGGCGATGCCGCGCTGCGACGCGCCGAGCGGCGGCTTGACGCCGGACAGGATGTCGGTGATCTGCCAGGCCGAGGCCGGTTCGAGCACCGTGCCGTTGGCGAGCGGGGCAGGGGTGGCGGCCTCCGAGCCGTCGCGCAGGGTCTTGGCGCGGCCGCCGTTCGACAGGCCGGTATAGAGCTGGACGAGATCGCGCAGCGATACGCCGACGCCGCCGAGGCCGATCGCCAACCCCGGCGCCTCGCCGGCCGGCAGGACCGGGGTGACGCCGGCCTGGCGGAAGCGCGCCGCGAGGCGGGCCGGGCCGACGGCGTCGAGCAGGCGCACCGCCGGAACGTTGAGCGAGAGCTGCAGCGCCTGGCGGATCGAGACATCACCCTGGTAGCCCATGTCGAAATTGCGCGGCCGGTAGCCGGCAAAATCGCTCGGGCGATCCTCGATGATGGTTTCCTGCGCGACCATGCCTTCCTCGAAGGCGAGGCCGTAGATGAAGGGTTTCAGAGTCGAGCCGGGCGAGCGCAGCACGCGCGTCATGTCGATCCAGCCGGAGCGGGAGGCGTCGAGGAAGCCGGCCGAGCCGACTTCGGCGAGAATCTCGCCGGTCATGGCGTCGGCCATGACCATGGCGACGGAGACGCGGGACCCGAGTTTCTGCGCGGCCTCGGCGGCGACGGCCTCGAGGTTTTCCTGCACGGATTTAACCAGCGTCAGGCGGTGCGCTTCGCGACCGGGCCGGTTGCGCAGCGCCGCGTCGGCGGCGTGCGCGGCGAGGGCGGGAAGCGGCAGGCGCCGGCCGGGCACCGGCTCGAGGGCGGCGCGGGCTGCCTCGCGTTCGCCGAACAGGCCGGCATCGACCATGCGGCCAAGCACGCGGTCGCGCGCGGCGAGCGCGCCTTCCGGGTTGCGGTCGGGCCGGCGGCGCTCGGGCAGTTGCGGCAGGGCGACGAGGAGCGCGGCCTCGGAGACGGAGAGGCGCTTCGGCTCCTTGCCGAACCAGGCGAGCGAGGCGGAGCGCAGGCCCTCGAGATTGCCGCCATAGGGCGCCAGCGTCAGATAGCGCTCCAGGATATCGCGCTTGGAAAGCCGGCGCTCGATCTGGATGGCGCGCAGCAGCTGGCGCAGCTTGCTCGCCAGGCTGCGGCTTTCGCGCGGCTCGATCAGCCGGGCAAGCTGCATCGACAGCGTCGAGCCGCCGGAGACGATGCGACCATTGCCGGCGAACTGCAGGGCGGCACGTCCGAGCGCCAGGAGGTCGACGCCGCGGTGGTCGAAGAAGCGCTTGTCCTCGTAGGCGATCAGCATGTCGACGAAGCGCGGGTCGACCTGGTCGAGCGTGGTGGCGAGGCGCCAGCGGCCGTCGGGGTTGGCGAAGGCGCGCAGCAGCGCGCCGTCGCGGTCGGCGACCTCAGACGACAGGGCGCCGGCATCGGGCAGCGGCGGCGGGTAGGCGCGGTCGAGCGATTCCAGCGCCGCCCAGGAGGCGCCCAGGAGGGCGACTGCCGAGACGGCGGCGATGGAAAGGCTGCGCAGGAGGCGGGTTTTCGCCATCGTCTTTGCCCGCGCCTTACGGCGCCTTGACCTCCATCATGCCGGTCGAGGTGCGGGCCGAATATTGCGGCCGGTACATGTCCTCGACGCTTGCCGCCGGGTGGGTGAAGACGCCGGGAGTCACGGCGCGCACGACATAGGCGAGCGTGATCGCCCGGTCGCCTCCGGCCGTGCGGTCGAAGGCCGCGACGAAACGGTCGTCGCGGAATTCGAGATGCGCCGCCTCGGTGCGCGCCAGCCAGTCGAAATTGGCAAGGTCGGCACTCGAGACGAGGCGCGGGTTGTCGATCTCGAAACCGGCCGGCAGGAGGTCGTTGACCAGCACGCGCTGCGCCCAGTCGTTGTCCTCGGTGACCTTCAGCACGACGACGAAGCGCTCGTTCTGCGCGACCTCTGTGACGTTGGCCTCGCTGCCGTCGAGCCGGTAGTAGGTGCGCTCGATGCCGAAGCCGTTGCCGCCGGCAGGCAGCGGCTGCAGCGGTGCGGCGACCGTGGTGACCACCGCCTGGATCGGCCGGCTGCCGGTGTTGGCGACGACGATTGGCTGGTCGAGCAGATCCTCGCCGGTGACGGTTTTCGAGAAGGCGCCGGTATAGGGCTTGCCGTCCACCTCCAGCGACAGTGCCGCGTTGCCGGCCTGCAGCGCGCGCGCCGCAAGCAGCATCCAGGCCTCGTCCTGCGTGCTGGTCCACTGGGTGGCGTCGCGCTCGGCGGTGACGAAGCCGATCAGCTCGGGCACCACGGCCGAGACCGGCCGGCTTTCGGCGGCGAGCGCCAGCATGGCCGCCCCGTCGCGCAGTTTCGAGCCGTAATCGGCGCGGTTCCAGTCGTGCTCGCCGGTCGAGCGGGCAAGCTGGAGGGCAGCGCCGAAGGTCGCCTCGGAGCGCTGCACGTCGCCGTAGAGGGCCAGGCTGGCGGCAAGCTGTGCCACCGCCATCGGGCTGGAGAAGGCCTCGAGCTGGGTGTCGGAGTAGTAGCGCAGGTCGCCGACGGAGGCCTTCTTGTTGCGGGCCAGCACGTAGAGCGCATAGGCGATCTCGGTGCCGCGGTCCTCGAGGTCGATGTCGTAGGCGAGCGCGTTCTGCAGATTGCCCAGCGCCTGCGCCATCGCCTGCGCCGGAACATCAAAGCCCTTTTCGCGGGCGCGGGTCAGAAAGTCGCTGACATAGGCGTCGAGCCAGAGGTCGCCGTAGCCGGGGCCCCAGAGGCCGAAGCTGCCCGACGAGGACTGGTAGTTGACGACGCGGTAGATGGCGTCCTGGACGCGGGTCCGGATCTCCGGATCGTCGTCCATGCCGGCGCCGGCCGCCAGTTCGCTGACATAGAGCAGCGGCATCGCCCGGCTGGTGGTCTGCTCGGCGCAGCCGTAGGGGTAGCGGTCGAGCGTCATCAGCAGCGAGGGCACGTCGAGCGCGGCCGACTGCGAGACGCCGACGCTGACGCTGGCGCCCTCGATCATGCTGGCGGCGAGCAGTTCGCGATCGACGCGCAGGCTGCGGCCGTCCGGGCCGAGATCGACGACCATGCGGGTGGTGACCGGCATGGCAGCCGGGCGGACCGGGATCGACAGCACCTGCTCGACGGTCACGCCGTCGGCATGGGCAAGCCGGATGGTGATGCCGGCAGTGCCGACGGTCTGCGCGATCAGCGGCACGGTCAGCGTCTGGCGCTTGCCGCCGGCGAGGGTGAGCTTGTCGGGCAGCGGTGCGCTACCGGTCGACAGGTCGCCGGTGGTCTCGATCTCCAGCGCATAGTCGCCGTCGGGACCGTCGGTGTTGGCGACGTCGAGGCGCATGACGGCGCCATCGCCGGGCGCCATGAAGCGCGGCAGGCCGGCGGTAACGACGACCGGATCGCGCACGACGACATCCTGAACCGCATGGCCGACGGCCTTGCGGGTCCAGGCGACCGTCATGATGCGGACGGTGCCGTTGAACTGCGGCATGTCGAAACCGAAGGTCGCCTTGCCGTCGGCATCGAGCCGGACGGGACCGGAGAAGAAGGCAACCAGTTCTTCGGTCGGCGGGCTGCCTTCGGCGGCAAGCGCCGAACCGTCGCCGCCGGTGCGCAGACGCCCGGTGACGCCAAGCGAGCCGTCGATCAGGCGGCCGTAGAGATCGCGCAGCTCGATGCCGAGCATGCGCTGGCCGAAGAACCAGGCTTCGGGATCGGGTGGCGCGTAGCGGGTGAGGTTGAGGATGCCGAGATCGACGGCGGCGACCATGACGTAGGCCTCGTCGCCCATCTCGGCTCCGGTGACGGAGACCGGCACGGCAAGCGTCGAGCGCGGCATGGACTTTTCGGGCGCCGCGGTCGAGACGGCAAGCTTCTTCGCACCCGGATCGACCTTCAGCCATTTGACGCCGATGGCGCGCGAGGGCATGCGCGATTCCTGCGCCTCGCCCGGCCGGTAGAGCGTGGCGGTGACATAGGTGCCGGCGCCCCAGTCGGGGCCGACCGGGATGTCGATGGTGGCGCCGTCGGCCGGCACGCTGGCCGAAACGGTGGCGAGCAGCCTGTCGGCGCCGACGGTGACGAGCAGCTCACCGGCAAAGCGCGGCGAAATTTTCAGCTTCGCAACTTCGCCCGGCGCATAGGTCGCCTTGTCGAGGCCGATTTCCAGGCCGTCCGGCGTCTCGGTCGAGGTGGCGGTGACGAACCAGCCGGCATCGAACTCGTAGCTGGTGACGGGGCCGGCGGGGTCGGCGGTCTCGATCTCCAGGCGGTAGCGGCCCCAGTCGACCGGCTGCGACAGGGCGACAGTGCCGTCGGCCGCGATGTCGAGCGTGCCGTTGGCGACGGCCCGGGTGAAGGTGACCGGCTCGTAGTTCCAGTAATTGCCGGAGCGGTACCACTGGTAATTGCGCTCCACCTTGACCAGCGACCATTGCGCGCCGGCCAGCGCGACGCGCTCGCCGTCCGGGTTGGTGGCGATGACGCTGAACTTCGCCGTGCCGCCCTGCGGCACTTCATTGCCGGAGAAATCGGGGCGGATGCCGATCATGTCGGACGGCGGACGGATGCCGATGTCGAGATCGCGCTCGACGGCGCGACCGCCGGCCTCGCGCATGCGCACGGTGACGGCGGCATTGACGAGGCGGGTGGTCGAGGGAAGCTGGGTGACGGTGACCGGGAAACTCGCCTTGCCGTCCTCGCCAATGGCGGGAAGGGCGGGCAGCGGGAGACGGGTGGCGTCGCCCTCCTGCTCGTCGGCGAGACCGAAGACATAGCCGTCGAAGGCCTCCCATTCGCGCACGGTGGACAGCGTGACCTCGCCCTCGAGCGCCAGCCCGACGGCCGGCGCGCCATAGAGGAAGCGTCCGTCGACGGTGACCTCGGCGGTCTCGCCGAGCGCGATCTCGTCGCGGTCGCTGGTCATGTCGAACTCGATGCGGTCGGGCACGAAGTCCTCGACCAGGAAGACCTGGCTGGCGACGGCCGGCTGCTTCGGATCGGTGTAGATGGCGACCGACCAGGTGCCGCGCATGGCGGCACTCGACAGCGGCAGGTCGACGGCATGGCCGCCGGCCGCGGCGCCATCGGAGACGATGCGGCGGTCCTCGACGCCGTCGGGGCGCGAGAAGATGAAGGTGAGCGGCAGGTTCTCGACGGCACTTGCGGTTCCGTCGCGGGCAAGGGCTGCGACGTGCACCTCCTCGCCGGCGCGGTAGATGCCGCGCTCTGTCCACGCATAGACATCAAGCGCGCCCGGTGCAGCGCGGCCGGCGACGCCGCGGTCGGACAGGTCGAAGCCTGCCCGTGTCATGTCGAGGAAGACGAAATCCTGGTCGCCGTCGGCGGCCATCAGCACGGCCGGGACCATGCCGCCTTCGCCGCGCGACAGGCCGGGATTGAAGCTGGCGCGGCCCTCGGCGTCGGTCTTCGCCGTGCCGAGGATCTCATTGTTCCTGGCCAGCAGCGTCAGGTCGACACCGGCGACCGGCAGGGCCGTGGAGAGCGAGCGGGCAAATACGGTGAGCCCGTCCTGGCCGGTGTAGGTGGACAGGCCGATGTCGGAGACGACGAACCATTGCGTGGCGCGCGACTGCCAGGTCTCGCTGCGGTCGTCCTTCGGCGTCGCGGTCATGACGTAGACGCCGGGCTTGCGGTCGGGCAGCGCCTCGTCGACCGGGAAGCTGGTGGTGACTTCCTTGTTGAGCTCGTTGGCGACGACGAGCTCGCCCTGCCAGACGGGCTCGCCCATCTGGTCGCCGATCGAGCTCATGTCGTAGCCGTCGATCTGGCGCAGGAACTGGTAGCCGGAGATGAGCTGGGCGAGCGCGCGGTCGCCGATGCGGAAGAGCTTGATGTCGGCGACGTCCATGTTGACGGTGACGACCGGGATGCCGCGCCGCGCCGTCGAGGGCAGGACGAAGGAATCGCCGGTGAAGCGGGCCGAGGGGGCACGGTCCTTGACGTAGACCGACAGCATGACGGGCGATTCAAGCACTTCGCCGATCGCCGCCGGCAAGCCTGCGCGGAAGGCGACGCGGTACTGCTGGCCGTGCGAAAGACCGCCGACGCAGATCTGGCGGCCCTCGGCCTCGACGCTTTTCGGCGCCGCCTCGTCGACGGTGACGAAGGGCGCGTAGTCGACGCCGACCTTGACGAGATCCTCGGAGAACTGGGCGCAGATGCGCGGCGATGCGGCATCGGCCTCTACGGTGTGTTCGATGACGCGGAAACCCTTGCGCGCCTTGAGGTCCTCGTATTCGGCGCGGACCAGGGCGGAATTGACCAGTGCAAGGCTGGCCTCATAGGCCTGCAGCGCCGGGCGGAAGAGGTCGCGATTGTCGAGGCCGACGGCAAGTGCTGCAAGGATGCCGGCGCGGACGGGCGCGGTGCGCGAGACGAGATAGGCGTTCCAGGCGGCCGCGGTGACCTCGGACTTCAGGCTCGCGGTTTCCTGGTAGTTGATGCCGCGCACGGCCTGGATGGCGCGGGTGAGGTTGAGCCAGAGGCCGGCATCGTCGGGCAGGATGCGCACGGCGGCGGTGAATTTCTGCACGGCGGTGCGCGGGTCGCCGGTGAGCATGGCGTTGTGGCCAGCCTCGGTGAGCGCGGCCATGCCTTCCTCGTCCGACGGCTGGTCGGCGAGGATGCGCTTGCGCATGGCCTGTGCCTCCGGAACCATCCAGTCGGGGAACCAGGCAACGGCGGGCGGTGCGCCGAGATCGGGATCGCCGGCGAGCGGGACGACCTTGCCGGCGACGGCGCCGGCGAAGGGCTTCAGCGTCGCGAAGTCGGACTTCAGGAAGCACCATTTAGCCTTGGTGTTGTAGGTGAAGGCGCGGCACTGGCTGTCGCCGAGGCAGGAGGTCTTGCACTGATCGAGCGTGACGTTCTGCTCGGACCTCAGGTCGAAACCGAAATAATCGCCGTCGGGCGTGGTGACGACCTGGCGGGCCTCGAGGGCCAGAGCCGGCGCCATGAAAACGAAGAAGAGGAACCCAAGAACCGAAAGCCCGTTGACCACCCGCATGTCATTTTCCTCCACCGGGGCGAACGTCGAAACATGCGAAGCGGCACAGGCATCGCCCAAGCCTGTCAAACCGCCCGTTTGCGGGCCAAGCCCCGCCAAGGTCTTTGCTTGCGCATGCCGCCCGGCATGCTATGTCGCAAAATACCCGTCTTTCCGAAACATAACTCATGAACGCCGGGGGACGGGACTACCTTACGTAACTTCTGACACATCGATTGTGGCCCCTTTACGAGCACTTCAGGACTTCATTCCAATTTTAGTTTTGGGACCTAACATCGGATCGATGCAGACACGGAAGCCACGCAAGGGCGGGAGGATCGTGGCGGGACGCACAGCGCGTTTCCTGCTGGCGGCCATGCTATGCCAGCCGGCCAGCCTGATCTCCGTGCCTTCCGCCACTGCCTTCGAGATATTCGGATTCAAGCTGTTCGGCTCGTCTGACGACGAGAACGAGGACGTCGTCGATCCGCTGAACTATACGGTGACGCTGACGGTCGAGGGCGGCGACGAGGATCTGACGGAAGCGCTGAACAATGCGTCGTCGCTGGTGCAGGACGTGGAGCGGCCGGTGTCGGGCTCGCTGGGCGTGCTGGCCAAGGCGCGCTCGGACCGCGAACGGCTGGTTGCGGCGCTCTATTCGCGGGCGCGCTATGACGGCGTCGTCGACATCACGATCGCCGGGCGGCAGCTCGACGACCTGCCGCCGGACGCCGAATTCGGTGACGGGCCGGTGCCGGTGACGGTGACGATCGACCCGGGCGCGGTTTTCACGCTCGGCACGGTGACACTGCGCGGCGACGCGGCCGACCTCGATCCGGCCGAGTTCGGCCTGGTGCCCGGCGGCGACGCCAGTTCCGACGCGGTGCTGAAGGCCGAGGCCGAGGTCGTGCGCCGGTTGCAGGCGGAAGGCCGGCCACTGGCCGAGGTGACCGGCAGCGACATCGTGGCCGACCACGCGACGACGACGCTCAACGTGACGCTCGACGTCGAGGCGGGGCCCGTGGCGGGCTACGGCGCGACCGAGGTCAGCGGCACCGACACGATGGACCCGGGCTTCACCGGCTATGTCGCCGGGCTGCGGCCGGGCAAGACCTACTCGCCGCAGGACATGGAGGATGCGCGCAACCGCCTGCTGGCGCTTGGCGTGTTCTCGAGCGTCACGGTCAGGCATGGCGACGCGCTCGACGCCAATGGCGATATACCGATCGTCGTCGAGGTCAGCGAGCGCAAGCTGCGCTACTACGGCGTCGGTGCCACGGTTTCCAGCACCGAAGGCCTTGGCCTCGAGGGCTACTGGGGCCACCGCAACCTTTTCGGCCACGCCGAGACCTTGCGCGTCGAAGGCTCGGTCGGCCGCATCAGCGACACCACCGAGGTCGACCAGCTCAACTACAATGCCGCCATCCTGTTCGAGAAGCCGGGGGTCATCGGCCCTGACTCGAAGTTCTTCGCCAGCGTGCGCACGGTTTTCGAGCATCCCGACGCCTATGACCGATTCTCGACCGAGGCGAGAGCCGGCCTGTCCTACCAGTTCACGCGCGAGCAGAGCGCCTCGGCCGAAGTGTCGATCGACTACGAGGAAATCGAGGATTTCTACAATCCCGACGGCAGGGAACACCTGCTGCTCAGCACGCCGCTGCAATATGTCTATGATAGCCGCGACGACAAGCTCGACCCGAAGAAGGGCTTTCGCGCGCTGGCCTTCGCCGAGCCGACGCACGATCTCAAGACCGGGGCGACCTTCATCAAGGTGAGGGGCGAACTGTCGGCCTACCAGGCGCTCGACCAGGCGGGCCAGTTCGTGCTGGCTGGACGCGTCGCGGCGGGCTCGATCTTCGGCGCCGACATCGAGGACGTGCCGGCCGACCGGCGCTTCTACGCCGGCGGCGGCGGCTCGGTGCGCGGCTATCCCTACCAGGGCATCGGACCGAAGGCGCCGGACGGCGAGCCGTCGGGCGGGCTTTCGGTGGCCGAGGGCTCGGTGGAACTGCGCATCAAGGTGCGCGAGAACATCGCCATCGTGCCGTTCATCGATGGCGGCTCGGTGTCGGTCAACGAGAGCCCGGACTTCTCCAAATTCGCCTTCGGCGCCGGCATCGGCCTGCGCTACCTGACGCCGTTCGGCCCGCTGCGGCTCGACGTCGCCGTGCCGCTCGACCGGCAGGAAGGCGATCCGAGCTTCGCCATCTATGCAGGCGTCGGGCAGGCGTTCTGACCATGCGCTACCTGAAGCACTTCCTGAGACTGCTGCGCTACGCCTTCCTGGCGGTGCTGGCGCTCGCCTTCGGCGCCATCATCGTGCTGACGATGACCGAGCGCGGCCGCGACAACCTTGCCGGGCTGATCTCCGACTTCATCTCGACACCCGAGCAGTCGGTCAGGCTGCGCGGGATCGACGGCATCTGGACGGGCGAGCTGACGCTGGACAGCCTGGCGATCGGCGACAAGGAGGGCACGTGGCTCGTCGGACGCGGCGTCGCCGTCGACTGGTCGCCGCTTGCGCTGTTTTCGATGACCTTCCGCGCCGAGCGGATCTTCGCCGAGCGGATCGAGGTCGCGCGGCTGCCGAAGGGCGCGGAGAAGAAGGCCGATGACGCAGCCTTCTCGCTGCCGGTCTCGCTGTCGCTGAAACAGATCGATCTGCCCGACATCGCCATCGGACCGGAACTCGCCGGCGGCGTTGCCGCGGTTGCGGCCAAGGGATCGCTCAGGGCCGACGCCACGCCGCTCGAGATCGAGGCCGAGCTGAACGTCGCGCGCAGCGACGGCGGCGCCGGCAGCATCGACGCGTCGGTGCACTTCGTGCCCGACGAGAACCGCATCGACATCGACGTCAACGGCTCGGAGCCGCAGGGCGGCATCATCGCCAACCTGCTGCAACTGCCGGACGCGCCGCCGGTCGAAATCCACATCTCGGGCGAGGGCCCGCTGGCCAACTGGCAAGGCAGCGGCACCTTCGCCGTCGACGGCACAGTGATAACGCGCGTCGAGGGACGCCACCAGCTGACCGACAAGGGCAGCGCCATCGAGGCCAAGGGCGACGGCGAGTTCCAGCGTTTCGTGCCGGAGAAGCTGCGGCCGCTGCTGTCGGGCAAGACGGTGTTCGACATTGCCGGCACGGCGACAAAGGCCGGCGGCGTCATCGTCGAGCGGGCGACGGTGGAGAGCAATGCGCTGCGCGGTTCGGCAAGCGGCTCGATCGACCCGGAAGGTGCCAGCGACTTTGCGCTGGAGGCAGCGGCGACCGGCGACGGCGTGCTCCTGTCCTTCGGCAGCGAGGAAAGCCCGATCGACATGGTGGTGAAGTCGGCGACCGTGCGGGCGCTTGGCGCCGGCAACGAGCCGAACCTCGACATCAGCGCGGTGATGGGCAGGGTCTCGACCAATTCGGCAGCGATCGACAATCTCAGCGTGACGCTGCATTCGGACGCCTTCAACATTGCCGCCCGTACCGGTCCGGTGACAGGCCAGGCGACGGCCGCCGCGCTGACCATCGACAACCCGACGATCGCACCGCTGGTGGCCGGCAAGATCAGCGCCGGTTTCGCCGGTACGCTGAAGACGGACGCGCTGACTGTGACGGAAGGCTCGCTCAGCAGCGACGCACTGAACGGCGCTTTCGGCGGCGAGGTATCGCTCGCCAACGGCGCGATCCGGCTCGACATCGAGGCCGACGTGGCGTCGGTGGCGCTGCCCGCCGCGGTGCGCCCGGCGCTCGCCGAGCGCGTCGAACTCTCGGCGCGCTTCCTGCGCGACACCGAGGGTCATGTCTCGGCAGACCCGTTCTCGCTGACCTCGGGCGCGCTGGAGGCCAAGGGCACCATCCGCTCGGCCGACGAGAAGATCGACGCCACGATCAACGGTACGCTGTCCGACATCGGGCTGGTGGCGAAGGAGGCAAGCGGCGCGGTCGAGATCGCGCTGAAGGCCGAGGGCGCGCTCAGCAAGCCGGATGTCTCGGTGACGGTGACGAGCGACAGCATCATGGCGGCCGGGCGCGAGATCGCCGGGTTGCGGCTCGAGGCCTCGGGCCGCGCCGACATAGACAACCCGGCGGCCGCCGTGTCGCTCAGCGGCACCGTGGGCGGTGAAAAGCTCGCCGGCAAGGCGTCGCTGTCAACGGCGGGCGCGCGGCGCGAGGTCAAGGACCTGTCGCTGTCGCTTGGCGACAACAGGATCGCCGGCGACCTTGTGCTGGACGAGAATTTCATGCCGCTCGGCACGGTCGACTTCCAGCTGCCGGACATCAGTTCGCTGGCGGCGCTGGCCGCCCAGACGGCCGAGGGCGACCTCAACGGAACGCTGACTTTCTCCGAAGAGGGCGGCAAGCCGCAGCTCGCCGTCGAGGCGCAGACGCAGGCACTGTCGCGCGGCGACATCACTGCGAGCAATGTCGACATCAGCGCCGTGGTCGCCGACTACATCGCGCAGCCGGCAGTAACCGGCACGGTGCGCGCCGGCACGGTGACATCGGGTACGACCGTGGTGAAGGATGTCGACGTCAAGCTCAGCCAGGATGGCGGCTGGACCGGTTTCGACGGCGGCGCGACGGTGTCGGATATTCCGGCGCGGGCGGCCGGCCGGGTGCGGCTCGCCGACGGGCGAACGACGATCGAGCTCGACTCCGGCCGTGCGACCGTGCGCGGCGTCGAGGCGAAGCTGGCGCGGCCGACGACGGTGGAGATCGCCGACGGGACGACGACGCTAGACAGGCTGGCGCTCGACCTCGGAGGCGGCAGCGCGACCGTGTCGGGCACGGCGGGCAGCACGCTCGACCTCAACGCGACGGTGTCGGGCGTTCCCGCCTCGATCGCCAATTCATTTGCGCCGGGGCTTTCGGCGGCCGGCACGGTGTCGGGCACCGCCAAGGTGACAGGCAAGCCCGCCGACCCGTCGGTCGGTTTTTCCATCGACTGGAAGGGCGCCCAGACGGCGCAGACGCGCGAAGCCGGCTTCGGCGCGATGAGCCTGACCACCAGCGGCGACTTCGCCGGCGGCAGGGTGACTTTCGACGCGACGATCGGCGAGGGCTCGGGCCTCACGCTGAAGGGCGGCGGCTCGGTCGACACGCGGGCGCGCTCTCTGGCGCTCGATTTCGCGGGCGGCGTGCCCTTCGCCTTCCTGTCGGAACGGCTGGCGGCGCAGGGCCTGTCGCTGACGGGTGCCGCCGACGTGAACCTGTCGGTGAGCGGCGGGCTGAGCGCGCCGGTCATCAGCGGCACGGTGACAACGTCGGGCACGCGCATGGTGGCGGCGCGCATGGGCATCGCCATCAACGACATCAGCGCCGACGTGGCGCTCGCCAACGGCGTGGCGACGGTGCGCTCGCTGAACGGCACGCTGTCGACCGGCGGCTCGATCTCGGCCTCGGGCACGGTCGGCATCGACCCGGCGCAGGGCCTGCCTGCCAACCTGGCCGTGAAGATCCGCGACGGGCGCTATACCGACGGGCGCGTCGTCACGGCGACGATGTCGGGCGACCTGACAGTGACGGGCCAGCTGTCGGCCTCGCCGACGCTGGCAGGCACGATCGACCTTGGCCGCACGGTGATCACGGTGCCGGAAAAACTGCCCGGATCGCTGGCAGCGCTTGACGTCCAGCACAAGAACGCGACGGCCGCCGTGCAGGCACAGGACAGGGCGCTGTCGCCGGCCGAACCGGCGACAGGCAACAGGAGCGACCTCCTGCTCGACGTCACCGTCAACGCCAACAACCAGATTTTCGTGCAGGGCCGCGGCCTCGACGCCGAACTCGGCGGCAGGCTGAAGCTGACCGGATCGGCGAGCGCGCCGCAGGCGGTCGGCCGGTTCACGATGACGCGCGGGCGGCTGTCCATCCTCGGCAAGCGGCTGGTCTTCTCGCGCGGCACCATCACCTTCTCGGGATCGCTGGTGCCCTATCTCGACCTGGCCGCCGATTCGACCTCCGGGGACACGACGGTGACCGTGACGGTATCGGGCCCGGCCAACGACCCGCGCTTCAGCTTCACGTCGAACCCGGCGCTGCCGGAGGAAGAGGTGCTGGCGCAGCTGATCTTCGGCAGCTCGATGTCGAACCTGTCGCCGCTGCAGATCGTGCAGCTCGCCGACGCGGCAGCACAGCTCGCCGGCGGCGGCGGCACCAGCACGCTGCTCGAATCGCTGCGCTCGACGATCGGCGTGGACGACCTCGACGTGCGCACGACCGAGGACGGATCGACCGCCGTGACGGCCGGAAAGTACCTCAACGACCGCACCTACCTGTCGATCGAGAAGGGCGACAAGGCGGGCTCCGGCAAGGCGACGATCGACCTCCGCGTCGGGCGCGGCGTGAAGCTGCGCGGCCAGGCGACAGACGGCGGCGAGGCCAAGGCCGGCATTTTCTACGAGCGCGAATACTAGGGCGTAGACTCACGAGCACGCTGCGCGGTGACGGAGAGCCCGTTACAGGTCGATCTTCCAAGTCGGTCAGGGCCGGGGTCGCTTCCGGAATGGGCCAACAGACGACAATCGGCCCCGAACCCGGCAACCCAAACCCATCCCCGGCCTGGTCTTGCGTTACTCCGTTCCTGCTTTGCTGCCCTGTCAGTTGAGCGGCAGCTTCACTCTCACGGCTGCGCCGTAGCTCTCGAATCCGTCGGCTCCGATGCCGTCATAGAAGGCTTCGCCGGTCACCGCGAAGCCATTGGCATTGCGGAGCGAAAGGCCACCTTCGACGCGGGCACGCAAGGCGGCGCCAGAGCCCGCCGGAAGGCCGGTCGTCAGGTCGACAATCCCGGCCTTGTCGAAGTCCCAGATACCCTTGACGGCGAAGCTCGGCTCAAGCTCCATTCCGTTGTGCTCAAAGGAATAGCTGACCTCCGGTCCGAAGGTCAGGCGTCCCAGCGAAACCGTCTGACCGGGGATTATGTTACCAAGGCTGTCGCTATAGCCTTTCTGGGTCTCCGCGAAATAGATCGTCGAAAGCTGCGGGCTGAACCGCCAGTTGCCCTTCTCGAAATCCCCGGTCAACTGACCCCTGGCCAGCCAGCGATCCGTGTCGAAGTCGTCGGTGTAGAGCCCGAGCGGATCGACGTGGTTGGCGGACTGCCCCCAAGCCACACGCCCATCGAACAGCACGTTCTGATGCAGCCGCGCCACGACATAGGGTCCGGCCATCCACCCCAGTCCGTCAGCCGCAACTCCCTCGATCGTGTCCTTTTCGTTCATCCAGTCCAGCTGGGCCAGAAAACCGACCAGAAATGACGGGTTGATGAGATAGTCAGCGCCAAAGTAGAGCAACCCAAATTCGCTCTCACGGGTCTCGTCATCGACATGAGCCCAATTGCCCTTGACCCAGACATCGACGTCAGGAGGCAGATCACTCGACTGTCCGCCCGGTTGCTCTGCCGCCGCCGCGATCTCGCTCTGGCTGGCCGCGAAGGCAAGTCTGAAGTGATCGACGCCGCCATTGGCGACAATGCCTAGCGGCAAGCCGGAGTTGCCGGCTTCACCCCGCCGGGACAGGCGTTCAACCAGGCTGGGTTCCGACGACGTGATCAGGTCGGCGCGGCGTGAAAGGAAGTTGGCGATCACGCGCTGCGTCCGCGTGACGCCGAAATCCTCATCGCGTACGCTTGCGAAGGTGCAGGTGACGACCTCGTTGTCGTCCAGATCGATCATCACTTCGCGAGCCCCGACGTCATAGGTCGGGCTGTCATCGCCGTCGCAGCTTATGGCATCGAGCCGCCAGCCCGCGACCTCGTCTTCGGTGACGGTAATGTTGCCGCGGGAGACAATTGTCGGCAGAGAGCTGCCCGTGCTGCCGATCGTTGTGATCGACAAGCCGTTGAGGACCGGGGCGTTTGAGGCAAAGGTGAAGGTGCCGTCGCTCGCAATCGCCGATGAGGTGGTCTTGACGATGGTGATGGTGCCGGTCTCCGCCACATCGGTGACGGTCACGGTGATGGTCTGCGCGTGGGTGCCGCCATCGGCGTCCGACGCGGTAACCTCGACAGCATAGGTATTGTCGCCACCAGAATCCGTTGGCCTCTCGAAGTCCGGTGCCGAATTGAAAGTGAGGACGCCCGAATTGCGGCCGATGGAGAATTCGCCACCATCGGCGCCGCCGGTAACCGAGAAGGTAGGCTCGCCGCCATCCGCATCGGTCGCAGTAACCGTGGTGACCGCCGTCTGGTTCTCGGCCGCGTTGACCGCAGCCGCATCCCCGCCGCCATTGGATCTGATAACCGGATTGAAGTTGTTGGGACAGGCTAGAGCGGCCTGAGTGTACTCTTCCGCGTTTGCGGTAATCGAAGTCGATCCGTCGCATTTATATATGACTTCGATATTTTTGACCGTGCCGTAGTCCGGATCGCCGCAAAGAGAATTTGCAACGCTGAACGAGCAATTGATCAGACCGTTACATTGGAGAGCGACTGCGCTTGTTGCATCGCAAGTCAAGCCCGGATTGCTCAGCGTGCCGTAAGTCGCCTTTGTGATGGAGATCTCAGCCTGAGCAGTATTTACAGCGGCCACAATCAGTCCCAGGGCCACGAAAATTGATCGACAACGCCGGATTCCGTAAATTCTATCACTGCTCCCCGCCAAGGGTTCTTCTCCCCGCGCCGGCCTGATCGAATTGGGTTCCAGCTATGAGTCACTTGCTGTTGCCATGGTTAACGAGCGGTTAAGCCGGGCGGCACGAAGTCGACATGCCGTGGGGGGACCTAGCCAGGCCGGGCACCGGCTGCTAGTGTGGCTCAGTGACTTGGCGCTGTCCGGAAGGACGCAATTGTCTCAACACAATCGGCTGACACGATTCTCTCCGGAATCTCCGGTCGGGTACCAATTTTGCGCCAAGATTGTCGCATTCGCGCACACTGCACTCCGGTCAAAGTTGCACATTTCAAGCCGAATTCGCATTCGGCGAGCTTTGACATCGATAACCGGATGCTGAATTGTAATGGGCAGAAAGCCTAACAACGGGAGAACTACATGACGTTTTATAAGAGTAATGGGGATCGCGTTCCGGATCACATCGTGAAGATGGCCGAAGACGCAAAGGCTGGCGGCATGGACCGCCGCGAATTTCTTGCCATGGCGAGCGTTTTCGGCGCTTCGACCGCAATGGCCTACGGCCTGCTCGGACTCGCCGCGCCGACCGAGGCGCTGGCCCAGGAAGAGCCCAAGAAGGGCGGCGTCCTCAAGGTCGCCATGGTGGTCAAGGATCCCAAGGATCCGCGTACGGCCGACTGGTCCGAAATCGCCAATGCGCAGCGCCAGACGCTGGAGCCGCTGGTCAAGTACACCCGCGACTTCACCTTCAAGCCCTATCTCATCGAGAGCTGGGACGTGAATGACGACGCCACCGAATACGTGCTGCATGTCCGCCCGGGCGTGACCTGGACGAATGGCGACACCTTCAACGCCGATGACGTGGTCTTCAACTTCACGCGCTGGGCCGACAAGAGCGCCGAGGGCAACTCGATGCCGGGCCGTCTCGGCACGATTGTCGACGAAGCCTCGGGCAAGCTGCGCGAGGGCGCGGTGACGAAGGTCGACGACATGACGGTCAAGCTCAGCCTGACCAAGTCCGACATCGCGCTCATCCCGAGCCTGTGCGACTACCCCGCACTGATCGTCCATCGTTCGTTCGACGAGACGGGCGCAGACTTCGTCAAGAACCCGATCGGCACCGGTCCGTTCGAGCTGGTTTCCTACGACGTCGGCCAGAAGGTGGTCTACAAGCGTCGCGAGGACGGCAAGTGGTGGGACGGCGAGGTCTATCTCGACGGCGTCGAGTTCATTGACTACGGCACCGATCCGTCGGCCATGGTCTCGGCCTACGAATCCGGCGAGGTCCACACCAACCACGAGACGACCGCCGACTACGTGTCGATCCTCGAGGGCGTCGGCGCCGATACGTCGGAAGTCGTCACTGCCTCGACCATCGTGGCGCGCACCAACGTCAACAACAAGCCGTATGACGACCAGAAGGTGCGCAACGCGCTGCAGCTCGCGGTCGACAATGCGACGGTGCTGGCGCTCGGCTACGGCAATGCCGGCGAGCCGGCGGAAAACCATCACGTCTGCCCGATTCATCCGGAATATGCCGAGCTTCCCAAGGTCGCGCGCGACCTCGAGAAGGCCAAGGCCCTGATGACCGAAGCCGGCCAGATGGACTACGAGCACGAACTGATCACGGTCGACGAGGACTGGCACAAGAACACCGGCGACACCATCGCCGCGCAGCTTCGCGAAGCCGGCTTCAACGTCAAGCGTACCGTGCTGCCGGGTTCGACCTTCTGGAACGACTGGACCAAGTACCCGTACTCGATGACCAACTGGAACATGCGCCCGCTGGGCGTCCAGGTGCTGGCCATCGCGTACCGCACGGGCGAGGCCTGGAACGAGGCGGGCTATTCCAATCCCGAGCTCGACGAGAAGATCGGCCAGGCGCTTTCGATCGCCGACGCCGAGAAGCGCAAGGTGCTGATGGCCGACATCGAGAAGATCATGCAGGACTCGGGCATCATCATCCAGCCGTACTGGCGCAAGCTGTACAACAGCTCGATGCCGGAGGTGAAAAACCACGGCATGCACCCGACCTTCGAACATGACTTCGGCAAGGTCTGGCTGAACGCTTGATCCTGACGCGAGACGGGAGGGGCCCAACGGCCCCTCCCGTTGCTCCGGAGTAGTTACCCCAACCCGAACGGCAGGGGGGCCGATCGCATGCTTTCATTCGTAGCTCGACGCATGGGCACCATGATCCTGACCATGCTGTGCCTGACCATGGTTGTCTTCTTCATGGTCAACCTCGAGCCGAACCTTCGGAAGCTGTCGATAAGCCAGCTCGACATGCGCTCGTCGGACGAGCACATCGAAAGCTGGCTGGTCAAGAACGGCTACCGGCAGAACTTCTTCGTGCGCTACGGGCAATGGCTCGGCGTATGGCCCAAATACCCCAAGATCGATGCCGAAACGGGCGAGGCCACCTCGCGCTTCAGCTTCTGCGACGAGCCGGCCGAGACACGCTTTTCGGGCGTCATCCAGGGCGATTTCGGCTGTTCCACCAAATTCAAGACCACGGTCGCGGCAAAGCTGTTCCCGGCACTTGGCGCCACCGGCATCCTGATGTTCTGGGTGATGGTGACGATGGTGCCCATCGCCCTGCTGATAGGGATACTGGCCGGCATGCGGGAGGGCACCCGCACGGACCGAACGCTGTCGGTTGCGGCGATCGCCACGACGGCGACGCCGGAATATGTCTCCGGCGTCATCTTCACCGTTATCTTCGCCTCGTGGCTCGGCTGGCTGAACGGCTCGGCCGCCAGCGCCACCGGCAAGGGCATCACCTTCTACAATTTCACGCTGCCGGTGATGACGATGGCGATCTACGGCATCGGCTACATCGCGCGCATGACGCGGGCCTCGATGGTCGAGGTGATGACGCAGCAATATATCCGCACGGCGCGGCTGAAGGGGCTCAGCTTCTCGAGCGTGGTCATCAAGCACGCGCTGCGCAACGCGCTGATCGCGCCCTTCACCGTCATCATGCTGCAGTTTCCGTGGCTGCTGACCGGCGTCGTCATCGTCGAGGTGATGTTCCGCTACCAGGGCTTCGGCTTCACGCTGGTTGAGGCGGCCGGCAACAACGACATCGACCTTCTGCTCGGCTGTTCGCTGGTGTCGGTGTTCATCGTGCTCCTGACGCAGCTGATCTCTGATGTCGGCTACGCCTATCTCAACCCACGCATCAGAGTTCAGTAGGGGGCCGGGCGATGGAATTTATCGGGGGCTTCCAGGTCTTCATCGGCGTGCTGATCCGGTTCTGGCCGGTATGGCTTGCGATGGCGATCGTGCTGGGCGCGAGCTTCACCTACAAGTCGAAGCTCGGCCTCTACGGCCAGCTTTTCGACTCGGGCGTCGGCATTGCCGGCGTGTCGATCTGCCTGTTCTGGCTGTTCACGGCGATCTTCTCGGGCACGGTCGCGCCTTTCGATCCGCTCGGGCAGATCGTGGTGATGAAGGATGCGCTGCCTGGCGCGATCGTTCCCGACACGGACCAGGTCTACCTTTTCGGCGGCGACAAGCTGGCGCGCGACGTGTTCTCGCGCATGGTGTTCGGCAGCAAGATCGTGCTGATCATCGCGCCGGCGGCGACGGCCTTCGCGCTGATGGTCGGCATCACGCTCGGACTGCCGGCCGGCTATTACGGCGGGCGGACCGACTCCATCCTGTCGTTCCTGGCCAACCTAGTGCTGGCCTTCCCGGTGATCCTGCTGTTCTACCTGCTGGTGACGCCCGGCATCATGGACACGCCTATCCCCTATGCGCTGGCCGGGCTGTTCTTCCTGTTCCCGATCATCTTCTTCACGACGCTGTTCTACACGCGCTTCAAGAACCGGCCGGACAGGCTCTACATACTGGTGGGGCTGACGCTGCTGCTCGGCGGCTGGATCTATATCGGCCTGGTGTTCAACGCCGATCCGCTCGGCATCGTCTCGATGAAGCCGAACCAGCTCAACATCTTCGTGGCGGTGGTGTTCGCCTCCAGTCCCGGCGTGTTCCGCATCGTTCGCGGCCTGGTGATGGACATCAAGACGCGCGACTACGTCGCCGCCGCCCAGACGCGCGGCGAGACGCCCTGGTACATCATGCTGTGGGAGATACTGCCCAATGCGCGCGGGCCGCTGATCGTCGATGCCTGCCTGCGCATCGGCTACACGACGATCCTGCTCGGCACGCTCGGTTATTTCGGCCTCGGCCTGGCGCCCGAAAGCCCCGACTGGGGCACGGCGATCAAGGATGCCAGCCGCCTGCTGCGCTCCTTCATCCACCCGGCGCTGCCGCCGACGATCGCGCTGATGTCCTTCGTGCTCGGCCTCAACCTGCTTGCCGACGCGCTGCGCGAGCAGTCGATGAAGGATTGAGGATGGGAGCGGCGACACCCCCATCTGCCGTGCCGGGTCTCTCTTCCTCAAGGGGAGAGACCGGCGGCTTCCGCGCCGCGCCCACCACACATATGCCCCGGAGAGAGCCATGAACGAAGTCGTCCAAGCCTCCGCCACACAGGCCGCCGAACCGATCATCGAGATCGAGAACCTGTCGATCTCCTTCTTCACCCGCGCCGGCGAGATCCCGGCGGTGATGGATTTTTCCTGCACGGTGATGCCGGGCGAGGCAATGGGCATCGTCGGGGAATCGGGCTGCGGCAAGTCGACCGTTTCGCTCGGAATCATGCGCGACCTGTCCAACATCGGCAAGATCGTCGGCGGCCGCATCAAGTTCCAGGGCAAGGACATGGGCGACCTGTCCGACGAGGAGCTGCGGCAGATCCGCGGCAACAAGATCGCGATGATCTACCAGGAGCCGATGGCCAGCCTGAACCCGGCGATGAAGGTCGGCCAGCAGCTGATGGAAGTGCCGATCATCCACGAGAAGGTGTCGAAGGAGGAAGCCTACAAGCGGGCGCTGGAGACGGTGCGCGCGGTGAAGCTGCCCGATCCCGAGCGGATGATGAAGTCTTTCCCGCACCAGCTTTCGGGCGGGCAGCAGCAGCGCATCGTGATCGCCATGGCGCTGCTGTCGAAGCCGGCGCTGCTCTTGCTCGACGAGCCGACGACGGCGCTCGACGTGACGGTGGAGGCCGGCATCGTCGAACTGGTGAAGGGGCTCGGCAAGGAATTCGGCACGTCGATGATCTTCGTGTCGCACAATCTCGGCCTGATCCTCGAGACCTGCGACCGTATCACTGTGATGTATTCGGGCGAGGCGGTCGAGACCGGCAAGATCAAGGACGTGTTCGACCGCATGCGCCACCCCTATACGCAGGGGCTGTTCCGCTCGATCCCGCTGCCCGGCGCCGACAAGAATTCGCGCCCGCTGATTGCCATTCCCGGCCAGCTGCCGCTGCCGCACGAGCGCCCCAAGGGCTGCAATTTCGGCCCGCGCTGCCAGCATTTCGTCGAGGGCCTGTGCAACGCCGCGGAAATCCCGATGATCCCTGTCGAGGGCCATGAGGGGCATTTCAGCCGCTGCGTGCGCTTCAACGAGATCGACTGGGACGCCATGCCCGAAGGCGCGACGGAGAAGAAGGAGCCGGTGGCGCCCGGCGCGCCGGTGCTGCAGATCGAGGACCTGCGGAAATACTACAAGGTGTCGGCGAACGAGATCTTCGGCGGCGCCGAGCCGCGTACGGTCAAGGCGAACGAGACGATCAGCTTCACGGCGCGCGAGAGCGAGACGGTGGCCATCGTCGGTGAATCCGGCTGCGGGAAGTCGACGCTGGCCAAGGTGCTGCTCGGGCTCGAGACAGCCTCGTCGGGCACGGTCAAGCTCGACAACAGCGAGATCCAGTCGACCGCCATCGAGGACCGCGACGTGAAGACCGTGGCGTCTATCCAGATGGTGTTCCAGAACCCGTTCGACACGCTGAACCCCAGCCATTCGGTCGGCTCGCAGATCATCCGGACGCTGGAAAAGTTCAATGTCGGCAACAATGTCGCGGAACGGCGCGAGCGGATGCTCGAACTGCTCGACCTGGTGAAGCTGCCGCGCGCTTTCGAGACGCGCATGCCGCGCCAGCTTTCGGGCGGGCAGAAGCAGCGCATCGGCGTGGCGCGCGCCTTTGCCGGCAACGCCAAGGTGGTGGTGGCCGACGAGCCGGTATCGGCACTCGACGTCTCGGTGCAGGCAGCGGTGACCGAACTCCTGATGGACATCCAGCGCGTCAACAAGACGACGATGCTGTTCATCAGCCACGACCTCTCGGTGGTGCGCTACATCGCCGACCGCGTGGTGGTTATGTATCTCGGCTACATCGTCGAGCAGGGCACGACCGACCAGATATTCTCGCCGCCCTACCACCCCTATACGGAGGCGCTGCTGTCGGCGATCCCGATCGCCGACACGAGTGTGGTGAAGAAGCATATCGTGCTCGAAGGCGACATTCCCTCGGCCATGAACCCGCCGTCGGGCTGTCCGTTCCAGACGCGCTGCGGCTACAAGCACCTGGTACCGGACAATCTATGCGAGACGAAGGTGCCGCCGCCCAAGGATCTCGGCGACGGCCACAAGAGCCTGTGCTGGCTGGACGACGATGTGCTGGCCAAGATGGACCCAGTGATCAGCTTCGCCGCCGCCGCCGACGCTGTGCCGGAAGACGCGCCGAAGGGCAGCGGGCCGGGATTTGCCGGCGAACCGCCCAAGCGTCCGCACGGCAAGCTGGCGAAGCCTGGCGCAGGCAAGATCGGCGAGGCTGCCGAGGAAGCCGAGGCAAGCGCGAAGGCGCGCCGAGAGGAACGGCGCGACAATGCGGTGCCGACGGGCGAACCGAGGCCGGCCTCCGATCCACTGTCGCCGCCGGAAGTCGGGCAGGGCCGCCAGGCGCTGGACGACACGGCGCCCTCGGCCTTCAAGCCGACGCGCAAGGAAGCCGAGAAGGGCGCGGCAAAGCCCGGCAAGGGCAAGAAGGGCTGACCGGCCGGCCAGGCGGCGTGAACGAATAATCGCGACAAAGCGCCCCGGCAGGGAACGTCGGACGCGCCAAGGGGTTTCTCCTGCCCGGACCAACCGAGCAGGAGATGCGACCGTGACCGACCACGAGAATGAAGAGCAGCTTTACGACGTCATCAAGGACCTGGACATCTGCATGATGACCACGGTCGAGGCGGACGGGCGGCTACTCACCCGGCCGATGGCCAACCAGGAAGCCGAAGAGAACGGCGACATCTGGTTCTTCACGCACCATGACGGATCGGTGGTCAAGAACCTCGCCGCGAACCCGCAAGTCAGCCTCGGCTACTCCAACGCCAGCGGCCGCCATGCCGCCATCTCGGGAACTGGCGCGGAGGTGCGCGACCGCGCGCTGATCGAGGAGAAGTGGACCGACGACCTCGAGGCATGGTTCCCGGAAGGCAAGGACGACCCGAACCTGACCCTGGTCAAGGTGACGCCCGACCGCGGCGAGTTCTGGGATGGCGGGTCGTCGACCATCGTGTCGGCAATCGGCTACCTGCGGACCAAGGTTACCGGCGCCAATGCCGACGACATGATCGACCACGCCAAGGTCAGCCTCTAGGCCCGAACGGCCAAGCGATCTGGATTTCGAGGGGAGGCTGCCGCCGGGCCGTCTCCCTTTTCGCATGTGGACGTCAGGTCAGGCAGATCCGCCGGCCCTGCATTGGCGCATCTGCGCCGCATAGTCTCGCGCCATCTCGTCGGTAGAGCGGGCATATTTGCGGATTGGCGCGTTGCTTTGCCAGTCGCCGCGCTTGTAGCCACCCCAGCCGAGATAATAGGCGAGGTAGAGATTGTAGGTGTCGTTCCTGGCGATGCCGAGCGTGTCGGATGACTTGGAGTGGTACCAGCCGACGAAATCGACGGCGTCGGCGAAAGAGGTGCGCCGCGCGCCTGTATTGCCGGTCTCGCGCTGGTACTGCGCCCAGGTGCCGTCGAGCGCCTGCGAATAGCCATAGGCGGTGGAGGGGCGCTTCCACGGGATGAAGCCGAAGAGCTTGGTGCGCGGCGGCTTGGCATCGGCCTGGAATCCGGATTCCTTGCGCAGCGTCGCCATCAGCACGGGAACCGGCACGCCATACTTGCGCTCGGCGCGCTGGGCGCCCGACTGCCAGTCGTTGAACCAGCCGTCGCGCTGGTCGAAGACGGCGCAGATATTGTTGATGTTCTCGGGCTGGGTCGCGCAGGCGGACAGGGCCAGCAACAAGCCAACCGATAGAACTCGACTAAAACGCGACGCAACCATGGTTCATAGATAGCCAGAAAAGTTAAATGGATTCTTTCATGGCCTGTTAACCGTCGCGTTGACGTTAAGTCAACCTGCGGACGGCGGACCAAGACTCGGATGGTTACCGCCCGACCGGGTCAGAATTGTGGTTTTCGTGCCTTCAGGAAACCGTGTCTTCCTGCTTCTTCCGCTCGCAGTCATGGCCCGAGCCGCTCTGCGGCGGCGGGCAGTTTTCGCCCGAGTATTCCTGGGCACCGGCAGGCGAAGGCCCGCGGACAGGCAGAGCCGTGGCCAACCCGGCGAGAAGGAAAAGTGACATCAGCAGTCGCATGGCCGTCTCCTCTGGTCGCTCCACAGCCTATCGCAACGGCACGGCCAGTAAAGCGCGTAAGCGCGCCAGCACCGACATGGAAGGCAGGCGACCTCGCATGTCGTTATTTCTACAGTGGAATTCCGAAAAAGACGCTGGGGCAACATTCTCGCCGGAAACCGCCGCTTTTGTGACAGTCGCGTGGGATCCGAGACGTATTGATGGATCAATGGACGGTCGCGACGCCTTCAGCCCGGCCGTCGAGGGAGCTAGTCACAATGACCGATGCCGCACGCGCATTCATTTGCGATTTTCGCCTGGGGGACGCGCCGGCCGAGGCCGTGCACCAGGCAAAGCGCTGCCTGCTCGACCTGATCGGCGTCGCCGCGGCCGGCTCGCAGTTGCAGTCGAGCCGGATCATCCGGTCTGTCGCGGCGAGCCAGTTCGGCGGGACCGGCGGCTATTTCCTGTTCGATGGACGCAGCGCCAGCGCGACGGGGGCGGCACTCGCCAACGCCACCACCATCGATGGCTTCGACGCGCATGACGGCCACCCGCTGATCAAGGGCCATGCCGGCTGCGGCACGCTGGCCGGCCTGCTGGCCTTCGCCGGCGACGGTTCGTCGCTGAGCGGCGCCGAGGCGCTTGGCCATCTGGTCGTCGGTTACGAGGTGGCCATCCGCGCCGGGCTGGCGCTGCACGCCACGGCCGCAGACTACCATACGTCGGGCGCCTGGGTGTCGCTCGGCGTCGCCGCTGTCGGCGCGCGCATCATGGGGCTTGACTGGGCGATGACGCGCGAGGCGCTGGGGATTGCCGAGTATAACGGCCCGCGCAGCCAGATGATGCGCTGCATCGATTATCCGACGATGATCAAGGATGGCTCCGGCTGGGGCGCCATGACGGGGGCCGCGGCCGTCCACCTGGCGCGCGAGGGTTTTACCGGCGCGCCGGCGATCACCATGGAAGGGGCGGATGTCGCGGAGTTCTGGGGCGACATCGGCAGCCGCTGGCGCATCGGCGAACAGTATTTCAAGGCCTATCCGGTGTGCCGCTGGGCGCAGCCGGCGATCGAGGCGGCGGCGCAGCTGCAGCGCGACCACCGGTTCGAGCATGGCGCTATCGACGCGATCAGCGTGCGGACTTTCCACGAGGCCTACAAGCTGGCGACGGCCGAGCCGCGCGACACGGATGCGGCGCAGTACAGCCTGCCATTTCCGGTGGCCGCACTGCTGGTGCGCGGAAAGGTGGGGCCGGCCGAGATCGACGCCGCGGCGCTGGCCGACGCTGACATCTTGCGGCTATCGCGCA
This sequence comes from Alphaproteobacteria bacterium, assembly GCA_018823835.1. Lineage (GTDB taxonomy): Bacteria > Pseudomonadota > Alphaproteobacteria > Rhizobiales > Rhizobiaceae > CAMYMG01. The sequence continues at coordinate 96,817 of JAHJHT010000009.1, forward strand.
TGGTCGAGCCGGTCGACGAGCCCCGCTTCTCGGCGTTGTTTCCCGCCGAGCGCTGGGCCGAGGTGGAAATCAGGCTGGCCGACGGACGCCTGCTGCGCTCGGACCCGGCAGTGGCGCGCGGCAGTGCGGAAAACCCGCTGTCGGACGCCGAGGTGAGCGAGAAGTTCCACGGGCTGATGCTGGCCGGCGGTGTCGCGGATCGCGCGGCGCAGATCGAGGACATGGTGATGGGCCTCGACCGTGCGGCAAACTTCGCGCCGCTGGTCGCGGCATTGCGGCAGGCGCCGGTGGCCGCCGAACTGGCGGGAGCGGCGGAATGAGCGAACCACGCCGCAAACGCGGCGCCGATCGGACGAGCAATCGCGGGCCGGCGCCGATCCCGCAGCTGCCGCTGAGGCGCGTGCGCAATCCCTATCCGCCGATGCAGCTGCTGTCGGCCGACCAGGTCGAGGCGATCCATGAGGCGTCGCTGCACATTCTGGAGAATTTCGGCATCGAGGTGATGAGCGGCCATGCGCTGTCACTGTTCGAAAAGGCAGGCGCCAGGGTCGATCATGCGACGCAGACCGTGTGGCTCGACCGCGGGCTGATCGCCGAAGCGCTGAAGACGACGCCGTCGCACTACCGGCTGACACCGCGCAACCCGGAGCGGACGATCCATCTCGGCGGCGACACGCTGAACTTCACGCTGGTGGCCGGGCCGCCCAATGTGCACGACATGGAACGCGGCCGGCGGCCGGGCAACATGGACGACTACCGCGACCTGGTGCGGCTGGCGCAGCACTTCAACTGCATCCACATGCTGGGCAACCAGGTCTGCGCGCCGGTCGAGCTGCCGGCAAACCAGCGCCATCTCGACACCTACCGCGCCAACCTGACGCTGACCGACAAGAGCTTTCATGTCTCGGCGATCGGGCGGGGCAGGGCGCTCGACGGCGTCGCGATGATGGCAATCGCGCGCGGGATGACGCTCGACCAGATGCGCGACGACCCGGGCGTCACGACCATCATCTCGGTCAATTCGCCGCGCCGCTTCGACGATGCCATGTCGGAGGGACTGATCGCCATGGCCGAACACGGCCAGTCGGTGGCGGTGACGCCGTTCACGCTGATGGGCGCGATGAGCCCGGTGACGCTGGCCGGCGCGCTTGCGCAGCAGAACGCCGAGGCGCTGTTCGGCGTGACGCTGACGCAGCTGGTGCGGCCGGGCGCGCCGGTGATGTATGGCGCCTTCACCTCGAACGTCGACATGCGCTCGGGCGCGCCGGCCTTCGGCACGCCGGAGAACACCAAGGCCAACATCGCCTCGGGCCAGCTGGCGCGGCGCTACGGCCTGCCCTACCGCACGACGCCGGGCTCGGCCTCCAACGCAGCCGACGCGCAGGGCGCCTACGAGACGATGATGGCGCTGTGGGGCGCGGTTCTTGGCCACGGCAACCTGATCTACCACGCCGCCGGCTGGCAGGAGGGCGGCCTGACCGCGTCGTTCGAAAAGTTCATCATCGACGTCGAGGCGATCCAGCACATGATGGAGTTCTTGACGCCGATCGCGGTGAACGAGGGGGAACTGGCGCTCGATGCGCTCGGCCGCGTGCCGACCGGCGGGCACTTCTTCGGCGAGCCGCACACGCTGGAGCGATATTCGACCGCTTTCTATCAGCCGATGCTGTCCAACTGGCAGAATTACGAAGCCTGGCAGGAAGCGGGCGGGCTGGACGCGACGGCGCGGGCGACGCGGCTGTGGAAGAAGGCGCTGGAGGATTATGTCGAGCCGGCGATGGATCCGGCCGTGCGCGAGGAGCTCGACGCCTATGTGGCGAAGCGCAAAGAGGCGATCGGGCAGGGCGAGCCGTGAGGGGCGGCACTCCGGCCAGCGCCCCCCTCTGTCCTGCCGGACATCTCCCCCACAAGGGGGGAGATTGGCCAGCATATCGGCCTTCGCTAATCTCCAATGCCGCAGGGGTGGTTGCGGCGCCGAAGCTTCGAATCTCCCCCCCGGCAGGCCAGAGGGGCGTGAAAGATCGCGACCTTGCAGTGCTGATTCCACACCTTGCCATTCCGATTCCCCAAACGCTCTCAACGCCCTGAAACGACGGACAAAATCATGAAATCGCATGCGCAGGTTGTGGTCATTGGCGGCGGGGTCGTCGGCTGTTCGGTGCTGTTCCACTTGGCGCGGGCCGGATGGACCGATGTGGTGCTCCTGGAGCGCGACGAGCTGACATCGGGCTCGACCTGGCATGCGGCGGGCGGCATGCACACGATCAACGGCGACCCGAACGTCGCTAAGCTGCAGAAATACACGATCTCCCTCTACAAGGAGATCGAGGAACTGTCGGGACAGCCGACCGGCGTGCACATCACCGGCGGCGTTCTGCTCGCCGCCACCGAGGCGCGCATGGACTGGCTGCGCGGCGTCGTCGCCAAGGGCCGTTATCTCGGCCTCGACCTCGAGGAGATCTCGGCCAAGGAAGCGCATGAGCTGATGCCGCTTCTCGACCCGAAGGAATTCGTCGGCGCGGTGCGCAATTCCGAGGACGGGCATCTCGACCCGTCGGGCGTGACGCATGCCTATGCCAAGGCGGCGCGCAAGCTCGGCGCCGCGGTCGAGCGCTTCACCAAGGTGGAGGACATCGTAAGGCTGCCGGACGGCACATGGCGCGTCATCACCAACAAGGGCGAAGTGGTGGCAGAGCATGTCGTCAACGCCGGCGGGCTGTGGGCGCGCGAGGTCGGCCGCATGGTCGGGCTCGAACTGCCGGTGCTCGCCATGGAGCATATGTACCTGATCACCGAGGACATGCCGGAAGTGGCCGAGATCAACGCCAAGACCGGCAAGGAGGTGATCCACGCGGTCGATTTCGATGGCGAGCTGTACCTGCGCCAGGAGCGCGGCGGCATGCTGATGGGCACCTACGAGAAGGCCAACAAGCCGTGGTCGGAGTACACGACGCCGTGGAATTTCGGGCACGAGCTCCTGGAGCCCGACATCGACCGCATAGCGCCGTCGCTGGAGGTCGGCTTCCGGCACTTCCCGGCGTTCCAGAACACCGGCATCAAGCAGATCATCAACGGGCCCTTCACCTTCGCGCCGGACGGCAACCCGCTGGTCGGGCCGGTGCGCGGCCTGCCGGGCTTCTGGTGCGCCTGCGGCGTGATGGCCGGCTTCAGCCAGGGCGGCGGCGTCGGGCTGGCGCTGGCCAACTGGATGATCCATGGCGACCCGGGCGCCGACATCTGGGCGATGGACGTGGCGCGCTATGGCGACTGGGCGTCGATGGCCTACACCAACGCCAAGGTGCGCGAGAACTATTCCAGGCGCTTCTCGATCCGTTTCCCGAACGAGGAACTGCCGGCCGGGCGGCCGCTGAAGACGACGCCGGTCTATGACCTGCTGTCGGCCAGGGGCGCGCAATGGGGAGCCGCCTTCGGGCTGGAAGTGCCGCTCTGGTATGCGCCCGACGGGGTGAAGGACGAATTTTCGTGGCGGCGGTCGAACGATTTCGCGCATGTCGCGAAGGAGGTGAAGACGGTGCGCGAGGGCGTCGGGCTGGCGGAGATTTCGAGTTTCGCCAAGTACCGGGTGGTTGGTGCTGGAGCCGAGGCCTGGCTCGACCGGATGCTTGCCTGCAAGCTGCCGAAGCCCGGCCGCATGGCGCTGGCGCCGATGCTCAAGGAAGACGGCAAGCTGATTGGGGATTTCTCGGTGGCGAATCTGGGCGGTGCACGGCAGGAGTGGTTCATCGCCGGCTCGGGCATCGCGGAAGAGTTCCACATGCGATGGTTCGAGCAGCATCTGCCGGATGTTGGGTCGGTGGCGGTCGAGGCGCTGGGCTTGAAGCGGCTTGGGCTGACGATTGCCGGGCCGGATGCGCGCAAGGTGCTGGAGAAGGTGACGCGCAGCGACGTCTCCAACGAGGCGTTCCCGTTCATGGCGATAAGGCCGATGGATATCGGCATGGCGCCGTGTCTCGTCGGCCGCGTCAGCTATACGGGCGATCTTGGCTACGAGATCTGGATGGCGCCGGAATACCAGCGCGCGATCTTCAACACGCTGATGGCGGCGGGCGAGGAATTCGGCATCGGGCTGTTCGGCTCAAGGGCGCTGAATGCGCTCAGGCTGGAGAAGAATTACGGCTCCTGGGCGCGGGAATACCGGCCGATCTACGGGCCGCTGGAAGCCGGGCTTGAGCGCTTCGTCGCCTACGGCAAGGTGGCCGACTTCATCGGCAAGGCGGCGGCCGTCGCCGAACGCGAGAGCGGCGGAAAGCTCAGGCTGCGCGCCTTCGTGGTCGACACGGACGACGCCGACATGATCGGCGACGAGGCGATCTGGTTCGACGGCGCGGTGCGCGGCTGGGTGACCTCGGGCGGCTATGCGCACCATTCGGGCGCCTCGGTCGCCATGGGCTATGTGCCGAAGGAGATTGCCGACGAGCCGGACGGCTTCGAAATCGAACTGCTGGGCAAGAAGCATCCGGCAAGGCTGCAGGCGTCGCCGCTGTTCGACGCCAATTTCGAGCGCATGCGCGGTTAGGGCGGGCTGTTGCGGGCATGAAGCAACGCATTTTTCTGCCGCCACAAAAGACTGCGGCGCTGTTCATCGACATGCAGGAGGAGCACCGGCAGGACCGGCGGCTGCTGGCCGTCGGCTTCGACCGGGTGGTCGGGAACGTGCGACGGCTGCAGGCAGCGGCGCGCGAGAACGGTGTTGCGCTCTATCATTTCGCCTATGTCGTCGATGTCGGCTCGGCGGTGACGCGGCCGTTTCACCCGGTCTTGCCGGACGGGCGCTCGGCCTTCAGCGACAAGGACGATCCGCTGACGGCGATCTGCGCCGAGGTGGCGCCCCTGGCCGACGAGAGGCTGATCATCAAGAGCGAGGCGAGCGCCTTCGGGACGGGGCTCGGAGACGAACTGCGGGCCGACGGAATCGAGTGGCTGGTGGTCGCCGGCGTGTGGACGGAAGCCTGCGTCGACGCCACCGTGAAGGGTGCGCTGGCGCAGGGTTTTCGCGTGCTGCTCGTCAAGGACGCCTGCGGCAGCGGCTCGGTGGCGATGCACCAGACGGGCATCCTCAACCTGGCGAACCGGCTCTATGGCGGCGCGGTGGCGGATACCGATGCCGCGTGCCGGTTGCTGGCCGGAGAGACGGTGGCGGCATGGCGGCCGCAAGGCCCGGTGCCGATCCGCTACGACTTCGACACCGCCGGGGCGTTCTACGACGCGCTATGAGCGGGCGGACGATGCCGCGCCGAAGGGCTCAGTAAGGCGTGCCGTCCTTGCGCGAGAAGCGCCACTGGCCGTCGGTGCCGAGTTCGGCCTTGATGTCGTCATTGGGGTAGGAGCCCTCGTCGCCGGCGGTGCGGTCGCCGACCTCCAGATAGACGACGTCGGCATCGGAGCGGTTGACCAGCTGGTGCGCGATGCCGCCTGCCGGAAAGCCGGCGCACATGCCGGGCGCGAGGGCGAATTCGCCGTCATCGGTGACCAGCGTCGGCGTTCCCTCGAGGATGTAGATGAATTCGTCCTGCCGGCTGTGCCTGTGCAGCAGCGAGGATTCGCCGCCGGGCGCGATGCGCGTCAGGTTGACGCCGAAATTCTTGAGGCCGAACACGTCGCTGAGCTGGCGCTTCTCGCGCCGCGCCATGCGGCTGAAGAAAGGCTCGGGATAGACCGACGGTTTGGTGCGCGGCGCCACGTCGGCGGCACGCAAGGCGACCGGTTGCGGTTTTGCGGCATCGCTCATCGTCATTCTCCGTTCGGCGCGATCAGGGACGGGCGAATTCTAGCGGGATGGAGGACGGCGTCGAGAGGCAAGCTATGGTCCAGCCGGGGCTCATGAAGCCTGCGCTTCCTCCACTTCCGAATGCAGCCAGTCGATCACCGCCTGCCTGGCGGGGGATGGCCTTGCCGCGGACGGATAGACGATATGGAAACCGCCGGGCGTTTCAGCCTTCCAGACAGTCGCGAGTTTTGCCTGGGCTAGATCGTCGCGCAGCAACAGCCGGGGCGCCAGTGCGATGCCCTGGCCATTGGCCGCAGCCTCCATTGCGTGCGCCGTCTGGTTGAACTGGGTCATCCGGCCCGGTGCGCTCAGCCCCGCCGCCTGGAACAGCGCGCTCCAATGGCCGTGCGCGTCCTCGATCAGCTTGTGCCCCGCAAAGTCCGAGATCTGGCCGACACGGCCAAGCCGGGCTGCCAGGGCAGGGCTGCAGACGGCGCAGAGATCGAGCGGCGCCAATGGCTCACTGCGCAGCCCTTCGCCTAAGGGTGGGCGTCCCTGGCGAACGGCGATGTCGACGCCGTCGGTGCGGAAATCGGCCAGGCCCTCGCTGGCCACCGTCCTGATGTCGATGTCCGGATGGCGCGCGGCGAAGCCGCCGAGGCGCGGCACCAGCCATTTCGTGGCGAAGGACGGCGTGACACTGACCGTGATGCGGCTGCCGTCCGGCCGCAGCTTCTGCGTCGCGTCGCCGATGATCGCCAGGGCCCGGCCGATCGATGCGTGGTAGCTGCGCCCGGTCGCGGTGAGGGCAAGCCCGCGTGGCTTGCGATCGAACAGCCTTACGCCAAGGTCGGCTTCGAGCTTTCGAACCTGCTGCGCGACCGCGCCCTGGGTGAGGTGCAGCTCCTCCGCTGCGAGCCGGAAGTTCAGATGCCGGGCCGCCGCCTCGAACATGCGCAGGGCGTTGAGGTTGGGTAGGCGCACGATATCTTTTTTCTCCAGGCAGTAGAATTTCTACAGCCTTGCGCGACGAGACATGATTGGTCAAGCAGTGCCGGCTGGGCCAATGTGCGGCACATACTGAAACCAAGGAGACGACAATGGTTGCGACGAAGGTGGCACTCATCACGGCAGGCGGCAGCGGACTGGGTGCGGCGGCAGCGCGACGGCTGGCCGCGGACGGCTATCAGGTCGCCATCCTGTCATCCTCCGGCAAGGGCGAGGCGCTGGCCAAGGAACTCGGCGGGCTCGGCGTGACCGGTTCGAACCTCGAGGTCGCGGACCTGAAGAAACTCGTCGACCTGGCGATGGAGCGCTGGGGCCGCGTCGACGTGCTGGTCAACTCCGCCGGGCACGGGCCGAAGGGGGCAGTGCTGGAGATCAGCGACGAGGACTGGCACCTCGGCATGGACTATTACCTTCTCAACGTGATCCGGCCGACGCGGCTGGTGACGCCGATCATGGCGAAGCAGGGTGGCGGGACGATCGTCAACGTGTCGACCTTCGCGGCCTTCGAGCCGGATCCGCTGTTTCCGACCTCGGGCGTGTTCCGTGCCGGGCTGGCGGCTTTCGCCAAGCTGTTTGCCGACAAGTATGCGGCCGACAATGTGCGCATGAACAACATCCTGCCGGGCTTCATCGACAGCCTGCCGGAGAAGGAAGACCGGCGGGCCCGTATCCCGATGGGCCGCTACGGCAAGGAGAAGGAGTTTTCGGCACTGGTCTCCTACCTGGCGTCGGACGACGCGGCCTACATGACCGGCCAGAACCTGCGCCTCGATGGCGGGCTGACCCGCTCGGTCTGAGTACTGCGGGTCGGAGAGCCGCTCTCTGGCCCGCCGAACTTTCAAGCCGACGATCGCCACCCATCGGCGTCGTCGGCGACGGAAACGGCGCGTCGCCCGGGCTTAAACATGACTGGAATTGTCATCTATTTAGGCAGCCAAAACAGGGGCTTGCCGCAAAATTTGACCGATTGATAAAAAAAGAAAACGTGCTAGCCTTTCCCCAAAACAACAATGGGGATCCCGCATGCCTGAAGGCCGTTTCAAGGAGGGGATAGCCGGCGAGCGGCTGGAAGCTTCCCAGTATTCCGAGAATTTTTCCGACCTGCATCCGCCGCTCGACCATCACGAGGCGCTGGTCGAAAGCGATCGCTGCTACTTTTGCTACGATGCGCCCTGCATGCAGGCCTGCCCGACCTCCATCGATATTCCGCTGTTCATTCGCCAGATCTCGACAGGCAACCCGATCGGCTCGGCCAAGACGATCTTCGACCAGAATATTCTCGGCGGCATGTGCGCCCGCGTCTGCCCGACCGAGACGCTGTGCGAGGAAGTCTGCGTGCGCGAGGTGGCCGAGGGCAAGCCGGTGCAGATCGGCCGGCTGCAGCGCTACGCCACTGACATCGCGATGGCGCAGGACAAGCAGTTCTACCAGCGCGCCGAACCGACCGGCAGGAAGATCGCGGTGGTCGGCGCCGGGCCGGCAGGCCTCGCCGCCGCGCACCGGCTGGCGCGCCACGGACACGCGGTGACGATCCTCGAAGCCAGGCCCAAGGCCGGCGGGCTGAACGAATACGGCATCGCCGCCTACAAGAGCACCGATGATTTTGCGCAGGCCGAGGTCGACTACGTGACCGCGATCGGCGGCATCGACATCGAATACGGAAGGGCGCTCGGCGACAATGTGCATCTGGCCGACCTTATATCGACCTATGACGCGGTTTTCCTCGGCATGGGGCTCGGCGGCGTCAATGCGCTGAGGGCCGAGGGCGAGGACGCCGAGGGCGTCGGGGCGGCGGTCGACTTCATTTCGGTGCTGCGCCAGGCCGACGACCTCTCGGCTCTGCCGGTCGGACGCCGCGTGGTGGTAATCGGCGGCGGCATGACGGCCATTGATGCCGCCGTGCAGTCGAGACTGCTTGGCGCCGAAGAGGTGACGATCTGCTACCGGCGCGGCAAGGAGCACATGAACGCCTCGGAGTTCGAGCAGGATCTCGCGGCGTCGAAGGGCGTGACGATCCGCCATTGGATGCAGCCGACGCGCGTCGTCGTCGATGCGGGCGGCAAGGCCGCGGGGATCGAACTCGAATACACCGCGCTGCAGGACGGCAAGCTGGTCGGGCTCGGCCAGACCGTGACCTTCCCTGCCGACCAGGTGTTCAAGGCGATCGGCCAGACTTTCGTCGGCGACGCGCTGAACGGCAGCGGTCCGGCCATCGAACTGGAGGGCGGTCGCATCAGGGTGGACGAGGAGGGTCGCACGTCGCTCGGCAAGGTCTGGGCCGGCGGCGACTGCATCTTCGGCGGCGACGACCTGACCGTTTCGGCGGTCGCGCAGGGCAGGGATGCCGCCGAGAGCATCCACCGGGCACTCACCGCCAACGGGAGGGCATGAGCATGGCAGACATCCGCAACAATTTTGTCGGCATCAAGAGCCCCAACCCCTTCTGGCTGGCCTCTGCACCGCCGACCGACAAGGCCTACAATGTCGTTCGCGCCTTCAAGGCAGGCTGGGGCGGCGTGGTGTGGAAGACGCTCGGCGAGGAAGGTCCGCCCGTCGTCAACGTCAACGGGCCGCGCTACGGCGCGATCTGGGGCGCCGACCGCCGGCTGCTCGGGTTGAACAACATCGAGCTGATCACCGACCGCGACCTGCAGACCAACCTGCGCGAGATCAAGCAGGTGAAGATGGACTGGCCCGACCGGGCGATGGTGGTGTCGCTGATGGTGCCGTGCGAGGAGCAGGCCTGGAAGGCGATCCTGCCGCTGGTCGAGGAGACGGGCGCGGACGGTATCGAGCTGAATTTCGGCTGCCCGCACGGCATGAGCGAGCGCGGCATGGGGGCGGCCGTCGGCCAGGTGCCGGAATATATCGAGATGGTGGTGCGCTGGTGCAAGCAGAACACCCGCATGCCCGTCATCACCAAGCTGACGCCCAACATCACCGACATCCGAAAGCCGGCGCGCGCCGCGCTTGCCGGGGGCACAGACGCGGTGTCGCTGATCAACACGATCAACTCGATCACCGCGGTCAACCTCGACAGCTTCGCGCCGGAGCCGACGATCGACGGCAAGGGCACGCATGGCGGCTATTGCGGCCCGGCGGTGAAGCCTATCGCCATGAACATGGTGGCCGAGATCGCGCGCGATCCGGAAACTGCCGGCTTACCGATTTCTGCGATCGGCGGCATCACGACATGGCGCGACGCGGCCGAGTTCATGGCGCTTGGCGCCGGCAATGCGCAGGTCTGCACGGCGGCGATGACCTATGGCTTCAAGATCGTCGAGGAGATGATCGCGGGGCTTTCGGACTGGATGGACGAGAAGGGACACCGCTCGCTCGACGACATCATCGGCCGCGCCACGCCCAACGTCACCGACTGGCAGTATCTCAACCTCAACTATGTCGCCAAGGCACGTATCGACCAGGATGCCTGCATCAAGTGCGGCCGCTGTCATATCGCCTGCGAGGACACCTCGCACCAGGCGATCACCAACATGGTCGACGGGGTTAGGCATTTCGAGGTGATCGAGGCCGAGTGCGTCGGCTGCAACCTCTGCGTCAATGTCTGCCCGGTGGAAAACTGCATCACCATGGAGCCGCTGGCGGCCGGCGTGATGGACGAGCGCACCGGAAAGCCGGTGTCGCCGGTCTATGCCAACTGGACCGAGCATCCGAACAATCCCGCGGCGAAGGTCGCCGCGGAGTAGGTTCCTCCCGAAGCGGGCGGCGGCGTTCGCGTAGCGTATTGAACGCCCCGCCCGCTGGAGGGCTCAGAGGTCCTTTTCGTCGAAGATCAGCATGTCGGCGCCGCCGTCGGCGAAACTCGCGATGTCTGCCGCGGCCGCCTGTCCCTCAAGAGAGGCGAAGGCCTTCTGGATGTCCTCCAGACCATCGAACTGCAGCGTGGCGATGAGATGATTGCCGGTCGGGCCGGCGGGAGAGCCGATGCCGCCCGTGCTGACGGAGTATTTCTTCAGGCCGGGAATCTTCTTGGCGATGGGGACATGCGTCGAGAAATAGTAGGCGTCGAAGGCAGCCTTGTCCTTCGGCTCCTTGTAGACAACGAGCAGTTTGGCCACGGCATTCTCCTCCCGGACGTCTAGCAGTCTTTTCCGCGACGGGCTGACCGCCTCGAATCCCTGCCGCACTGTGCGCGAGCCGTTGCGTCCGGGCAATCGGCCATTCGTTCATTGAGACGCAGGATCATGTTCGAACGGGAGAGGCGCTGCGTGGTGAACGGCGCGCCTGCTCGTTGTCCTGCCAGCAGGACGACAAGCGGCAACCGCGACACCGGGCAACTCACGCTAGCGCGTGCGAGTCCTGGGGTGATGTCCGGGAGGGGGTAGGGGGCGTGGCGCGGGGCTTGGTCATTTCGGAAGCCTTGAGACGGACTTCAATGTTTTGGTTCTTGCCCTGCAGACAAAAGAGCGGGTCCAAGCGAAGGTTCTTGAGAAGCCTTCCGTTGCGAAGCCTTTTTGCGAGAGGCGCTGAGTCAGCGCGTAGATGTTGGCCGAGTTGGCACAGCCTGATCCACGGCGATTTCTCGGAGGCTGCCTTCTCGAGACTCTTCGCGACTGCGTCACGGTCCTTGTTGCTCCAGGCCGGCTTGGCAGAAGGTGAAGCTTTCTTTACGGGGGCAGGCGTGTCAATCGCTGCACCGTTCGCATTCCCGGCCGGATCCCTTTTGACCAGCTCAAAGAACTCCGTGCAGGCGGCGCGCCAGGCGCTACCGGCTGTCGCTGTGCCCATACCGTAGACAGGGAAACCGGAGCGGTGAAGACGCAGGGCCAGCGGCGCGAAATCGCGATCGCTGGAGACGATGAGGAAGCTGCCGAAACGCCTTTCCGCGAGCAGGTCCATGGCGCGGATCGTCAGGGTGATATCGGCCGAGTTCTTGCCCGCGCCAGCCGATATCTGAAAGATGGTCTCCAACGCACCTTCAGAAGCGAGTTCTGCCCATCGAGACAGCTTTCCCGCCGAAAAATCGCCGACCACGCAGCGGGCCAGCGGCTCGCCTAGACGCTTCGCATGTTCCATGATCGTCGGCATGTGGCTCGCGGAGACATTCTCGCCGTCGATCAGCACTGCCAGGGGGAGCTTGTCCATGCACCGGTCCCTTTTGCGTGCGGACCCTAATGCCAAGGTTTGAATTTCGCGTTTTCGAGACGTGGTGAAATTGAACGAATTCGGGCCCGTCAGCGCGGAGGAACCAACCCGGTCAGGAACAGTTGCTCGAGGTAGCGCGCGGCGTCCTCGAAGCGGCCGTCGCCGCCGCGGTCGGGGCCCAGCACGGCGCGGACCTGCACGTCGAAATCGGCATAGTGCTGGGTGGTCGCCCAGATCGAGAAGAGGAGATGGCGCGGGTCGGTGGCAGTGATGCGGCCGGCGCGCATCCAGCCCTTGATGATCTCGGCTTTCTCGTCGACCAGGCTCTTCAGCTCGCCTTCGAGCATCGGCATGATGCGCGGTGCGCCCTGGAGGATCTCGTTGGCGAAGAGCCGGCTTTCGCGTGGATAGTCGCGCGCCATCTCCAGCTTGCGGCGGATGTAGCTGCGGATCTCGGTGACCGGGTCGCCGACATCGTCGATCTCGCGAAGCGGCGCCAGCCAGGTGTCGAGCAGGCGCCGCATCAGCGTCTCGTGAATGTCTTCCTTGCGGCGGAAATAATAGAGCAGGTTGGGCTTCGACATGCCCGCCGCCTCGGCGATCTGGTCGATGGTCGAGCCGCGGAAGCCATGCGTGGAGAAGACGTCGAGCGCTGCCTCGAGGATGAGGTCGCGCTTTTCACGCTGGATGCGGGTGCGGCGTGGGGCAGGGGCGTCCATGGTCATCGCGTTCCGCTGCGAGCGCTCCATGACGCCTGGCCGTGGCCCAATGGGCTGGACCAGTTTTTATCGACCTGTGGAGCGGGTTCGCAGGGCTTCATTTCCGCTAGTAATCCCTTGACCGCCTCTCTGGCGGTGCTAACGTTTGTCCATCCGGTCAAAAATTTGCGTAGCATGAAAAGGCCGCAAAGACCAAGCGTTGGCCGTATCGTAACAAGACTGAAGGGAAGCTTGGTCATGTCCAACCGGCTGAAAGTCACGCCGAACGATCTCAGTGCATTCTGGATGCCGTTCACCTCGAACCGGCAGTTCAAGCAGGCGCCGCGCATGCTGGCCGCCGCCAAGGACATGCACTACACGACAACCGACGGTCGACAGGTGCTCGATGGCACCGCGGGCCTGTGGTGCGTCAATGCCGGCCACTGCCGGCCGAAGATCACCGAGGCGATCCAGCAGCAGGCAGCCGAGCTCGATTATGCCCCGGCCTTCCAGATGGGCCACCCCAACGCCTTCGAACTGGCCAACCGGCTGGTCGACCTGGCGCCCGAGGGGCTCGACCACGTCTTCTATACCAATTCCGGTTCCGAATCCGTCGAGACGGCGCTCAAGATCGCGCTCGCCTACCAGCGCGTGAAGGGCGAGGGCTCGCGCACCCGCCTGATCGGCCGCGAGCGCGGCTATCACGGCGTCAATTTCGGTGGCATCTCGGTCGGCGGCATCGTTACCAACCGCAAGATGTTCGGCACGCTCTTGGCCGGCGTCGACCACATGCCGCACACGCACAACCTGGCCAAGAACGCCTTCACGCGCGGCGAGCCGGAGCATGGCGCCGAGCTTGCCGACGAGTTGGAGCGCATCGTCACGCTGCACGACGCCTCGACGATCGCGGCCGTCATCGTCGAGCCGGTTGCCGGCTCGACCGGCGTGCTGATCCCGCCGAAGGGCTATCTGCAGAAGCTGCGCGATATCTGCACCAAGCACGGCATTTTGCTGATCTTCGACGAGGTCATCACCGGCTTCGGCCGCCTCGGAACACCGTTCGCCTCAGACTATTTCGGCGTAACGCCCGACATCATCACCACCGCCAAGGGCGTCTCCAACGGCGTCATCCCGATGGGCGCGGTGTTCGTGAAGAAGGAAATCCACGACGCCTTCATGACCGGGCCCGAGCACATGATCGAGCTGTTCCACGGCTACACCTATTCGGGCAACCCGATCGCCTGCGCGGCCGCACTCGGCACGCTCGACACCTACAAGGAAGAGGGGCTGCTGACGCGCGGCGCCGAGCTCGCGCCCTACTGGGAGGACGCGCTGCACTCGCTGAAGGGCGAGCCGCATGTCATCGACATCCGCAACATCGGCCTGATCGGCGCAATCGAGCTTCAGCCGATTGCCGGCAGCCCGACCAAGCGCGCCTTCTCGGCCTTCGTGAAGGCGTTCGAGAACGGGGCGCTGATCCGCACCACGGGTGACATCATCGCGCTGTCGCCACCGCTGATCATCTCGAAGGCGCAGATAGACGAGCTGATCGACCAGGTGCGCAAAGTTCTTCGCGCGATCGACTAGGAAAGGGCAGGCATGGCGGCTCCAGGAGAGAATCTCAGAATCAATTCAGAGCGTTTGTGGGATTCGCTCATGGAGATGGCGAAGATCGGTCCCGGCATTGCCGGCGGCAACAATCGCCAGACGCTGACCGACGAGGACGGCGAAGGGCGCAAGCTCTTCGAAACATGGTGCAAGGCGGCCGGGCTCGAGATGGGGCTCGACCAGATGGGAACCATGTTCGCCCGTCGCGAGGGTACGGACCCGGATGCGCTGCCGGTCTATGTCGGCAGCCATCTCGACACGCAGCCGACCGGCGGCAAGTATGACGGCGTGCTCGGCGTGCTTGCCGGACTCGAAATCGTGCGCTCGCTGAACGATCTCGACATCAAGACCAGGCATCCGATCGTTGTCACCAACTGGACGAACGAGGAAGGCACGCGCTTTGCGCCGGCGATGCTGGCGTCGGGCGTGTTTGCCGGCGTGCACGAGCAGGACTGGGCTTACGAGCGCAAGGACAAGGCGGGCAAGAGTTTTGGCGACGAGCTGGCCCGCATCGGCTGGAAGGGCGAGGAGGAAGTCGGCGCGCGCAAGATGCACGCCTTCTTCGAACTGCATATCGAGCAAGGCCCGATCCTCGAGGACGAGGGCATCGATATCGGCGTGGTGACGCACGGCCAGGGCCTGAAATGGCTGCAGGTGACGCTGACCGGCAAGGAGAGCCACACCGGCTCGACGCCGATGCCCAAGCGCCGCAATGCCGGGCTTGGGATGGCGCGGGTGACCGAGTTGGTGCACGAGATCGCCATGGACTACCAGCCGGACGCGGTCGGTGCGATCGGCCACATGGAGGTCTATCCCAACTCGCGCAACATCATCGCCGGCCGCACTGTCTTTACCGTCGACATCCGCTCGCCGGAAAAGGAAGTGCTCGACGCCATGGACGGGCGCATCCGCGAAGGCATCGAGACGATCTGCGAGGCACTCGATATTTCCTTCGAGATCGAGCAGGTCGGCCATTTCGATCCCGTCACCTTCGACCCGGGCTGCGTCAAGGCTGTTCGCGACGCCGCCGAGCGGCTCGGCTATTCACACCGCAACCTCGTCTCGGGCGCCGGGCACGACGCCTGCTGGATCAACCGCGTCGCGCCGACCGCCATGGTGATGTGCCCCTGTGTCGACGGGCTCAGCCACAACGAGGCCGAGGAAATCTACCCCGAATGGGCCTCGGCCGGCGCCGACGTGCTGTTCCACGCGGTGGTGGAGACGGCGGGGATCGTGGAGTGAGGCTGCAACGCTGGCAACGGGGTTGATCCGATGAGTTCTCGCAGGACCTGCACCCCTAACTGCTTCCCTCAAGGGGGAGGGGGAAGCGGAAGACGTTCTGTTCAACGCTTTGAGCGAGACGGCGGGGATCGCGGAGTGAGCCGATGACGTCCGCGACGATGCTGGCCTTCGCGGCGATGGCCGCGCTGCTCATCATGTCGCCGGGTCCTAACGGCGTGCTGATTGCCAAGACCGTGCCGACATCGGGCAGGGCGGCAGGCTTTGCCAATATCGGCGGCTTCGTCGTAGCGTTCTTCGTGCACGGCACTTTCGCGATCTTCGGGTTGTCGATGTTGCTGCTGCAGTCGGCCAATCTGTTTACGGCGGTGAAATTCGCGGGCGCTGGCTATCTCGTCTGGATCGGGGTCAAGGCATTGCGCGACGCGTGGCGCGGCATGCCGGCTGCCCTGACGCAGGTGGCGCCGGCGCGCCGGCGCCGCACCCTGGTGAAGGCGCTCGGCGAAGGGTTTCTCACCAATGCCCTCAACCCCAAGGTGGCAATGTTCTACATCGCCGCCTTTCCGCAATTTGTACCGCCCGACAACGTATCACCGCTGGCTGCCTATGCGCTGGTGGCGGTGCATGCTGCGCTCAACGTCGCGTGGTTCGGGCCGATGGTGCTCCTGTTCGGCCGGCTGTCGACACTGGCGCGCAGCGGCCGCATGCAGCGGGCAATCAAGGGGTTGACCGGCGTCGTCTTCGTCGGCTTTGGCATCAAGCTGGCCACGCTCAGGCCCTGAATTTTCTGGAGGTAGTTCATGTCAAAGGTCTTCAAGAACGGAACCGTCGTTACCGCCGACCGCACCTGGAAGGCCGACGTGCTGGTCAAGCACGGCAAGATCGTGGCGATCGGCCCCGACCTGCACGGCGACCACGAGTTCGACGCCACGGGCTGCTACATCATGCCGGGCGGCATCGACCCGCACACGCATCTAGAGATGCCGTTCATGGGCACCTATTCGGCCGACGATTTCGAGAGCGGCACGCGCGCCGCACTTTCCGGCGGCACGACGATGGTGGTCGATTTCTGCCTGCCGGCGCCCGGCCAATCGCTGCTCGAGGCGCTGCAGATGTGGGACAACAAGACCTCCAAGGCGGCCTGCGACTTCTCCTTCCACATGGCCATCACCTGGTGGGGCGAGCAGGTGTTCAACGAGATGGCGACGGTGGTCGACAAGGGCATCACCTCGTTCAAGCACTTCATGGCCTACAAGGGCGCGCTGATGGTCGACGACGACGAGATGTATTCGTCATTCCAGCGCTGTGCCGCACTCGGTGCGCTGCCGCTGGTGCATGCCGAGAACGGCGACGTGGTGGCGCAGCTGCAGCAGAAGCTGATGGCGGCCGGCAATGACGGGCCCGAGGCGCATGCCTATTCGCGGCCGCCGGAAGTGGAGGGCGAAGCGACCAACCGGGCGATCATGATCGCCGACATGGCGGGCACGCCGCTCTACGTGGTGCACACCTCCTGCGAGCAGGCGCACGAGGCGATCCGCCGGGCGCGGCAGAAGGGCATGCGCGTCTATGGCGAGCCGCTGATCCAGCACCTTGTGCTCGACGAGAGCGAATACGCCAATCCCGACTGGG
Source organism: Alphaproteobacteria bacterium (assembly GCA_018823835.1). Taxonomy (GTDB): domain Bacteria; phylum Pseudomonadota; class Alphaproteobacteria; order Rhizobiales; family Rhizobiaceae; genus CAMYMG01. The sequence continues at coordinate 113,833 of JAHJHT010000009.1, forward strand.
ACCATGCGGCGCGCCGCGTGATGAGCCCGCCCTTCCGCAACAAGCTGCATCAGGATTCGCTTTGGGCCGGCCTGCAGGCGGGTTCGCTGCAGGTGGTAGCGACCGACCATTGCGCCTTCACCACCAAGCAGAAGCGTACCGGCGTCGGGGATTTCACCAAGATTCCGAACGGTACGGGCGGTCTAGAGGACCGCATGCCGGTGCTGTGGACCAAGGGCGTCAACACCGGGCGTCTGACGATGAACGAATTCGTCGCCGTGACCTCGACCAACATCGCCAAGATCCTCAACATGTATCCGAAGAAGGGCGCCATCGTCGAAGGCGCGGATGCCGACCTGGTGGTCTGGGATCCCAAGCGCAAGAAGACGATCTCGGCCAAGAGCCAGCAATCGGTGATCGACTACAACGTGTTCGAGGGCATCGAGGTGACCGGCCTGCCGCGCTTCGTGCTGTCGCGCGGCGAACTGGTGATCCAGGAGGGCGACGTGCATACCAATCCGGGGCACGGCGAGTTCGTGGCGCGCGAGCCGCATGGCGCGGTCAACCGCGCGCTGTCGACCTGGAAGGAAGTGGTTGCGCCGCGCAAGGTCGAGCGCAGCGGCATCCCGGCGGGCGTCTGACCAGCGCATGACACTATCCGGGGAGACCGAAACGCAAGCAATCAGCCAGCCGGCCGGCCCGGCCGTCGTCGAGGCGACAAAGCTCGGCCTGACCTTCGAGACCGGCGACGGGCCGGTGCGGGCGCTGTCGGACGTCGACCTGTCGATCGGCAAGGGCGAGTTCGTCTCCTTCATCGGGCCATCGGGCTGCGGCAAGACGACGTTCCTGCGTGTCATCGCCGATCTCGAGCAGCCGAGCGAGGGCACGATCACGGTCAACGGCATGAGCCCGCGCGAGGCGCGCGAGGCGCGCGCCTACGGCTACGTGTTCCAGGCGGCGGCGCTGTTTCCGTGGCGCACGATCGACCGCAATGTCGCGCTGCCGCTGGAGATCATGGGCGTGTCCAAGGCCGAGCAGGCCGAGCGCATCAAGCGCACCATGGACCTCGTCAACCTGACCGGCTTCGGCAACAAGTATCCGTGGCAGCTGTCGGGCGGCATGCAGCAGCGCGCCTCGATCGCCCGGGCGCTGGCCTTCGACGCCGACCTGCTCTTGATGGACGAGCCGTTCGGCGCGCTTGACGAGATCGTGCGCGACCATCTCAACGAGCAGCTGCTGGAACTGTGGGCGCGTACGACCAAGACGATCTGCTTCGTCACCCATTCGATCCCCGAGGCGGTGTACCTGTCGACGCGCATCGTGGTGATGTCGCCCAGGCCCGGCCGGGTGACCGACGTGATCGAGTCGACGCTGCCGAAGGAGCGCCCGCTCGACATTCGCGAGACGCCGGAATTCCTGGCGATTGCGGCGCGCGTGCGCGACGGGCTGCGGGCCGGGCACAGCTATGATGAATGAGGGGCAGACAGTTGCCGGGCGGGCAGCGGGAGCCCACTGATGGAGCGGGCGCGCGACAAGTTTCTGCCTGTGACGATCATCCTCGCGGCGCTGGTGGTCGTCTGGTATGTCGGCGCGGTGATGCTGAATGCGCCGTTCCAGCGCGATCTGGACCGGCGCGGCGACGTCACGCGAAGCACGATGGATTTCGTCGGGGCAACCCTGTCGCAGCCCAAGCCGACGCTGCCGGCGCCACACCAGGTGGCGCGGAACTTCTTCGAGAACACGTTCCTGCGGAAAGTCTCCAGCAATCGCAGCCTCGTCTACCACGCCTGGATCACGCTCTCCTCGACGCTGCTGGGCTTCGCCTTCGGCACAGCGCTCGGCATCGCGATTGCCGTCGGCATCGTGCATTTCATCTCGCTCGACCGCAGCCTGATGCCGTGGATCATCGCTTCGCAGACAATCCCCATCCTCGCCATCGCGCCGATGGTGATCGTCGTCTTCGCGGCCATCGGCGTAACCGGCATCATCCCCAAGGCGCTGATCTCGACCTACCTGTCGTTCTTCCCAGTGGTGGTGGGCATGGTGAAGGGGCTGCGCTCGCCGGAACTGACGCATCTCGACCTGATGCATACCTATAACGCCAGCTCGGCGCAGACCTTCTGGAAGCTCAGAGTGCCGGCCTCGGTGCCGTTCCTGTTTGCCTCGATGAAGGTCGGCGTGGCGGCGAGCCTGGTGGGCGCCATCGTCGCCGAACTGCCAACGGGTGCGGTCGCCGGAATCGGCGCGAAACTGCTGTCGGGCTCCTACTACAGCCAGTCGATCGACATGTGGGCGGCTCTGGTCGCCGGCTCGGTGGTGGCGGTGATCCTCGTCACGCTGGTCGGACTGGCCGGCCGGATCACCGAGAAGATGATGGGAGCGCGGCCGGCATGAGCGCGCAACCGAACTCGACGATACCGGCCTGGCGAAGCCTCGCAGCGGTGGTGGTGGCGGTGGTCATTGCCGCCTTCGTGCTGCACGCGCTCGACGACCCGGCTTTCGTGGCCGGGCGAAAGGGAGCCGGGCTGACGCTGGCGGTCGCCGTATGGTTCCTGGCGTGGTGGGGCAATGCCAGCCTGTCGTATTATCATCCGAAAAGCCTGACACTCGCCCGGCTGCGCGACGGTTTCGTGGCGCTGTCCTTCGGACTGGTTCTGCTGTTCTTCTGGGAAGTTCTGGTGCGCCTCTTCGAGGTGCCATTCATTCTCCTGCCGCCGCCCTCGGCAATCGGCGTGCGCATCGCCAACTCGATCCCGATCCTTGCGGCGGACGTCTACCAGACGATCTTCAAGGCGGTCATCGCCGGTTACGCGATGGGCTGCTTGTCGGGATTCGCGGTGGCGATCCTCGCCGACCGCTTCCTGTTCCTGCGCCGCGGCCTGCTGCCGATCGGCAACATGGTGTCGGCGTTGCCGATCATTGGCGTGGCGCCGATCATGGTGATGTGGTTCGGCTTCGACTGGCAGTCGAAGGCGGCGGTGGTGACCATCATGACCTTCTTCCCGATGCTGGTGAACACGGTGGCGGGCCTGGCTGCGACGGGACAGATGGAACGCGACCTGATGCGCACCTACGCCTCGGGCTACTGGCAGTCGCTGTTCAAGCTCAGGCTGCCGGAGGCCGCACCCTTCATCTTCAACGCGCTGAAGATCAATTCGACGCTGGCGCTGATCGGCGCGATCGTCGCGGAATTCTTCGGCACGCCGGTGGTCGGCATGGGCTTCCGCATCTCGACAGAGGTCGGCCGCATGAACATCGACATGGTGTGGGCCGAAATCGCAGTTGCAGCGCTTTGCGGTTCCGTCTTCTATGGCGTGATCGCCCTGATCGAAAGGGCCGTCACGTTTTGGCATCCGTCTGTCCGTGGGGGACAGGCGTAGTTCCGAGGGTAACAAGAGGGTAGAACAAATGAAAAAAACGATTGTAACCATGATGGCCGGCGCCATGTCGCTGACAGCCGCACAGGCGATGGCCGCCGACAAGGTGACCCTGCAGCTCAAGTGGGTCACGCAGGGCCAGTTCGGCGGCTACTACGTCGCCAAGGACAAGGGCTTCTATGAAGAGGAAGGCCTCGACGTCGAGATCAAGCCGGGCGGCCCGGACATCGCGCCGGAGCAGGTGATCGCCGGCGGCGGCGCCGACGTGATCGTCGACTGGATGGGCGGCGCACTCGCGGCGCGCGAGAAGGGCGTCGGCCTCGTCAACATCGCACAGCCCTTCAAGAAGGCCGGCATGGAACTGGTCTGTCCGGCTGACGGCCCGATCAAGACGGAGGCCGACTTCAAGGGCCACACGCTCGGCGTCTGGTTCTACGGCAACGAGTATCCGTTCTATGCCTGGATGAACAAGATCGGCCTGTCGACCGAAGGCGGCGCCGACGGCGTCACGGTGCTGAAGCAGTCCTTCGACGTGCAGCCGCTGATCCAGAAGCAGGCCGACTGCATCTCGGTGATGACCTACAACGAGTACTGGCAGCTGATCGACGCCGGCTACAAGCCGGAAGACCTGATCGTCTTCAACTACACCGAGATGGGCAATGACCTTCTCGAGGACGGCCTATACGCGCTTGAGGAAAACCTCAAGGACCCGGCCTTCGAAGACAAGATGGTGCGCTTCGTGCGCGCGTCGATGAAGGGCTGGAAATACGCCGTCGACAATCCTGACGAGGCGGCCGAGATCGTGATGGACAATGGCGGCCAGGACGAGAACCACCAGAAGCGCATGATGGGCGAGGTGGCCAAGCTGATCGACAATGCCGATGGCAAGCTGATCCCGGAGGCCTATGAGCGCACCGCCAAGGCGCTGCTCGACCAGAAGATCATCACCAAGGAGCCGGAAGGCGCCTGGACCTCGACGATCACCGACAAGGCGATCCAGTAGGTTTTCTCACAACGCCCCGGACCGGTTGGTCCGGGCGGAACCCCGAATGCGAAGGGGGCGGGCGACCGCCCCCTTTTCTTTGCGCGTTGGCCTGCGGCGAGCAGCCGGGACGGGGCAGCCTGCGCAGACGATTGACTTACGCAGCGGCATGTGGCCAAATCGGAATAGACCGGTCGGTCTAATGAAGAAACCAAGGGAGGTCGATATGCGCGTTGCCAAGGAACAGGTGGACGTCAAGATGCAGATACCCGGCGCGGTGATCCGCCAGCGCAAGGACTTCGGCGATGCCACCGGGCTGGGCATGATCAGTGGCGAGTACTTCTCGCTGTCAGCCGGCGTCGACACGACGCCGCTCTTCCAAGGGCTGGACGGCAATCTCTGCCAGTCGCCGCACTGGGGTTATGTGCTCGAAGGCCAGATCACCACGACCGATGCGGACGGCAAGAAGGAGACGGTCAACGCCAGCGACCTGTTCTACTGGCCGCCCGGCCACAATGTGAAGGTCGATGCCGATGCGGAGATCATCATGTTCAGCCCGCAGCACGAGCATAGCCATGTCATCGATCATATGATCAAGATGACGGGAGGCTGAGCGGCAGGCTTTGCCGAACAAAAGCCATGCGGAAGCGAACTTGACGAAAGACGCAACGACGAAGACCGACGCCGACAGCCCGATGCATGCGACGAAGCAGCGGCTGATCGGCGCCGGGCTGCAGATGCTGTTGAAGCATGGTTACAACGACATGGGCATCCAGGCGCTGCTGGCGGCGACCGGCACGCCCAAGGGGTCGTTTTACCACCACTTCAGGGACAAGGAGGACTTTGCACTGCAGGTCCTCGACAGTTACATGGCCGCGGTACACGACGGGCTGGATGCCTGCCTGCAGGACGCTTCGCGGCCGCCGCTCGCTCGCGTGCGCGACTTTTTCGAGACGACGCAAAGGTCCTATCGCGAGGAAGGCTACATGGGCTGCCTGATCGGCGGCCTCGGCCAGGAACTGTCGGGCATCAGCGAGGTGTTCCGCGCCAAGATCGCCGAGTGCTTTTCCGCGATTGCCGGCCGCATCGCCGGCTGCCTCGAGGAAGCCAGGCAGCGCGGCGACATTCCGGCCGGCTGCAACGTGCGGGAACTGGCCGACCTGCTGGTCGACTGCTGGGAAGGGGCGGCGCTGCGCAGCCGGCTCGAGCGCAAGCCCGACGCGCTGAACACGATGCTCGACTTCTACATGGGCGCGGTGGCAGGCGGAGGTGGCGTGGGACAGGGCACCGCGCCGGCCTGAGCATGCCCGCGGGATTGCACGTGGCGAGAATGATCGGCTGCGGCAAGCCCAAGACGGGGGTCGATTTTTCCGTGCGGTCCGCCAAGGGAGGGGAAACATCTTCGGCTGGCGGCGTTGAGTGAAGACGCGCGGGCATGACGCCCGGTCGCGCCTTACCCACCGACGGAGAAATTCGATGTCCACGATGATCAGAACCCCGCTGCTGGCCGCGCTCGGCATAGCGGCCGGAATGTTGGCGGCCGCGCCGGCGATGGCCGAGACGGTCAAGATGTCGGCAACGCTCGAAGCCGCGCAGGAAGTGCCGCCGAACGACAGCACGGGCAGCGGCATGGTCGATGCTACCTTCGATACCGAGAGCAAGAAGCTAGACTGGACGGTCGAGTATACCGAGCTTTCCGGCCCGGCGACCGCGGCGCATTTCCATGGACCCGCGGGTCCGGGCGAGAACGCGCCGCCGATGGTGCCGGTGTCTGGCGATCTCGCCAGCCCGCTGAAGGGCTCGGCGACGCTGACCGATGAGCAGGCCGCCGCGCTGACCGAAGGCAAGGTCTATTTCAACCTGCACACGGCTGCGCATCCCGACGGCGAGGTCCGCGGCCAGCTTGAAAAGAGCGCAATGTGATGACGGCCTGACGGCCGCCGAGACCAGGGCCCGGGCAGCAATGCCTGGGCCCTTCGTTTTTTCCTGATGGCGCGCGACGACAGAACCCCGCCGGGATAGGCTCGCGCAACAGTTCGGAGAAAGAGACATGGTCGCGCCAAAAACCTCGAAAACGCATATCGGCAATCACAGACTGCATCCCGAAACCATGATGCTGTCTTACGGCTTCGATCCGGAGCTGTCGGAAGGCTCGGTCAAGCCGCCGGTCTTCCTGACCTCGACCTTCGTGTTCAAGACGGCCGAGGAGGGCCGCGACTTCTTCGACTACGTGTCAGGCCGCAAGGAGCCGCCGGGCGGCGCCGGGGCGGGTCTCGTCTATTCGCGCTTCAACCATCCCAACAGCGAGATCGTCGAGGAGCGGCTCGCCGTCTACGAAGGGGCCGAGGCCGGCATCGTGTTCTCGTCGGGCATGTCCGCAATCGCCACGACCTTGCTCGCCTTCGCGCGGCCGGGCGACGTGGTGCTGCACTCGCAGCCGCTCTATGGCGGCACCGAGACGCTGCTTGCCAAGACGCTCAGCAATTTCGGCATCGGCGCGGTCGGCTTCGTCGACGGCGTCGACGAGGCGCTGATGCAGAAGGCGGCCGAGGCGGCGACGGACAAGGGCCGGGTGTCGGTGATCTTCGTCGAGACGCCGGCAAATCCGACCAATACGCTGGTGGATTTCGCGGCGGTCGGCCGCGTCGCGGACGCCATAGCCAGGAGGCAGGGCTCGCGGCCGGTGACGGTGTGCGACAATACGCTGCTCGGGCCGGTGTTCCAGCGGCCGCTGGAGCACGGCATCGACGTGTCGGTCTATTCGCTGACCAAGTATGTCGGCGGCCATTCCGACCTGATTGCGGGTGCCGCACTCGGCAGCAAGGCGATGACCAAGCCGATCAAGGCGCTGCGCGGCGCCATCGGCACACAGCTCGACCCGCATTCCTGCTGGATGCTCGGGCGCTCGCTGGAGACGCTCGCCATCCGCATGGAGAAGGCGAACGCCAATGCGGCGGTGGTCGCGGGCTTCCTTGCCGGGCATGCCAAGGTGGCGAAGGTCGGCTATCTGCCGTTTCTCGAAGCGGGGAGTGCCGCGGCAAAAACCTTCGCGGCGCAGTCGACGGGGGCGGGCTCGACCTTCTCCTTCGACATCGTCGGCGGCGAGACGGCGGCGTTCCGATTCCTCAACGCGCTGCAGATATTCAAGCTGGCGGTCAGCCTGGGCGGCACGGAATCGCTCGCCAGCCATCCGGCGGCGATGACGCATTCGGGCGTGCCGGTCGAGGTGCGCGAGCGCATCGGCGTGCTGGCCTCGACGATCCGCCTGTCGATCGGCGTGGAACACCCCGACGATCTGGTGGCCGACCTGGAGCAGGCGCTGGCGGCGGTGTAGGCGGCTATTCGCCGTCGCGCGGCATCCGGTAAAGCGTGATCGCGACGGGTCGGCCCTTCGAGAAGTTGAGGCTTTCGACGCGGCCGACCTCGACCGGCTTTTGCGCCGACTGCGCGAAGGCGGACTGGAAGGCTTCCTGCTGGCTGGCGGCGATGGCCGCGACGTTGCAGCGGTTATGGAGCAGGTTCTCGGCCGCGCCGGCGCCGTTGGTGAAGAGCGTGTCGGCGGCCGTCAGGAAGACGAGGCTCGGCTCCGCGAAGCCTGACGAGACCAGCCTGGAGTCCACGCAGGGTGCGACGGCCTTGTAGGTGCGGGCGATCTCGCGCGCCGGCCAGACCGGATCGACCGACGGCAGCACCTTTGCGACGAGCAGCCCGATGCCGACCAGCGAGGCGATGGTGGTGGCGGCAACGCGGCGCAGCGGCGGCCATGCGGGCGCAAGGCCGAGGCCGAGCCAGCCGGCCGTAAGGAGAGCCACGGCACTTACGACGCCCCAGGCGGAAAACTGTCCGAACCAGACCGGCAGGCCGACGGCGATCGCGGCAAGGCCGACGCCGACCAATGCGACGCCGAAGCGGGCGGCATAGGCGAACCAGCGCTGCCAGGCGGGGGCGGGCATGTCGCCGCCTGTCTCCTGCCACCATGCCATCAGCAGCAGCAGCGCCGGGTAGGCGGGTAGCATGTAGTGCGGAAGCTTGGTCGGCAGGATCTCGCAGAAGATCCACCAGGGGATGTACCAGGCCAGCATGAAGAGCAGGCGCGGGTCGGTGCGGAAGCGGTTGAGCGCCGCAAGGCCGCCCTGCAGCGCCATGGCGCCGAAGGGCCACAGCATCAGCGAATAGGTGAGCGAATAGTAGCCGGGCGGAAAGCCGTGCGATTCCTGGCCGGACACGGCCTTGCCCAGCATGTCCTTGCCGACCGATTCCTGCCAGAAGCTCCAGCCGACCTTGAGTGAGATGGCGACGATCCAGGGCGCGGCGATGAGCGCCATGATGGCGACGCCGCCCAGCGGCTTCAGCGCGCGCAGCCAGCGCCAGTGGCGGCCGAAGACACCAAGCGCGAGAATGGTCAGCAGGCTCATCAGGAGGATGATCGGGCCCTTGATGAGCAGGGCTGCGCCCTGAGCGATCCAGAACAGCCAGAAGGCGGCGCGCGACGGCGTGCGTGCCAGCCGCGACGAGACGTAGATATGGGCCAGCGCGCCCTGCGCGAAGAGGGCGGTGGCGAGCAGGGTGGCGTCGGTCTTGGCGATGCGGCCCTCGAAGGCGAGGCCGAAGATGCCGGCAAGCGCGATGCCGGCTATCCAGCCGGCGCGTTCGCCGAACAGCGAGCGGCCGAGGGCGAAGATGGCGCAGACCGAGACGATGCCGGCAAAGACCGAGACAAGCCTGTAGACCCAGGCCGGGGCATCGGCGCCCATGCCGGAGGCTTTGACGACGGCTGTCTGCAGCCAGTAGATGCCGATCGGTTTCTTGTAGCGGCTGACGTCCTGGAAACGGATGTCGACATAGTCGCCGCTCTCGACCATCTGGCGAGAGGCCTGCATGTAGCGCGGCTCGTCGCGGTCGACCGGCGGCAGCGCGGCAATGCCGGGCAGGAGCGCCGCGAGCGTGAGCAGGATGAGCAGCGCGTAGGGCCGCATCGCCGAAACGGTCATGGCCGCGTTGCCTCCAGCGTCAGTCGCCGTTGACCCGCATCCCCTTGCGCTCATTCGCGATCAGCCAGAGGTTGCGGATGTAGATGAAGAGACCGAGACCCTGGCCGAGGATGAAGACGGGGTCCTGGCGCTGGATTGCGTAGATCAGAAGCAGGGTGCCGCCGCCGAGCGAGAAGAACCAGAAGGCGACCGGCACGATCGAGCGCCGGGCCCGTTCCGACGCGATCCACTGGACGACGAAGCGCATCATGAACAGCCCCTGGGCCAAAAGGCCGAGCACGATCCAGGCGTCGAACTGCATCACGAAGACGGTGTGCAGCCAGTTGACGAGCTGGGCGATCTGGTCGGTCATGGGACGATCTCGGTAACTTGCGGCACCACCTTGCGCCGGCGGCGCAGCCACCAGACGCCGAACAGGTCGAGCACGCCGCGCAGGCCGCGGTCGAGGATGCCGTAGTTGGACTTGCCGTGCTTGCGGGGGCGGTCGACGACGTCGAGGTGCTGCACGGTAAAGCCCTCGCGCAGCACGAGGGCCGGCAGGTAGCGGTGCCAGCCGTCGAAATAGGGCAGGGCGCGGAAGATTTCGGTGCGCACGGCCTTGAGGCCGCAGCCGGAATCGCGCGTGTCGTCGCGCAGGATCGACTGGCGTAGGCCGTTGGCGAAGCGCGAGGCGGCCTGCTTGAGCTTCGTGTCGGTGCGCTTGAGACGCTGGCCGGCGACGATGCCCGTGCCGGCATCGGCCGCGAGCAGCGCGTCGGCGAGCTGCGGAAGGTATTGCGGGTCGTTCTGGCCGTCGCCGTCCATGGTCACGACGACACCGCCGCGCGCGGCAAAGACGCCGGAGCGCACGGCAGCACTCTGGCCGGCCGAGCGGTCATGGCGAATATGGCGGAGGCGGCCGTCGCCCGTGGCGATGCGCTCGGCGAGCACCTGGCCGGTCGTGTCGGTCGAGCCGTCGTCGACGACGAGGACCTCGTAGTCGCGGCCCGACATCGCCGCGTCGACCTCGCCGATGAGGAAGGCGAGGTTTCTTGCTTCGTTGCGGCAGGGGATGACGACCGAGATGGCCGGCTGGCTTGTTTCCGACATTAGGAGGTCCCGAAATCGCGGCCTTATTAGCACTGTGACGGCAGCGAGGCTACACGCTGCCGCCGCTTTCCGGCCGGCCTAGCGCCTGTCACGGATGTCGGTCAATGTCCGGGTCGGGGTAATCGCCTCGGGGTCCAGCCTTATCTCGATGATGGAAGGCTTGCCGGCGGCCCGCGCGCGCTCGAAGGCCGGCGCGAAGTCGGCCGTCTTTTCAACGGTTTCGCCGTGCCCTCCATAGGCGCGGGCGAGCGCCGCGAAATCGGGATTCCTGAGATCGGTGCCGGAGACGCGGCCGGGATATTCGCGTTCCTGGTGCATGCGGATGGTGCCGTAGATGCCGTTGTTGACGACGATGACGATGATCGGCAGTTCGTATTGCACGGCGGTGGCGAATTCCTGGCCGTTCATCATGAAGCAGCCGTCGCCGGCAAAGCAGATGACCTCGCGGTCGGGATGCAGCGCCTTGGCGGCGACCGCGGCCGGCGTGCCGTAGCCCATCGAGCCGGAAGTCGGGGCGGCCTGGGTGCCATAGCGGCGCCAGCGGTGGAAGCGGTGCGCCCAGGTGGCGTAGTTGCCGGCACCGTTGGTGATGATGGCGTCCTCGGGCAGCTGTTTCTCCAGCCAGGCGATGATCGGGCCCATCTGCACGGCGCCGGGCCCGGTTTCGGGCGGCGTCGACCAGGCGAGATAGGAGGCGTGCAGCGCGGGCGTGTTGTCGGCCCAGGCGGGCGGCGCCTTCGGGCCGCGGCCGGCGAAGGCCTCGGCAAAGGCCGCGGGCGACGCGTTGATGGCAAGCGTCGGACGGTAGACGCGGCCGAGTTCGCCGGCGTCAGGGTGGACGTGGACGAGCTTCTGATCCGGGTAGGGGCTTTTCAGCAGCGTGTAGTCCGACGACGGCATCTCGCTCATGCGGCCGCCGACCAGGAGGATCAGATCGGACTCCTTGATATAGGCGGCGAGCTTGGGATTGGGGCCGATGCCCACATCGCCGGCGTAACAAGGGTGCAGGTGGTCGAACAGCATCTGGCGGCGGAAGGAGCAGCCGACCGGCAGAGCCCAGCTTTCGGCCGAGCGCTGGAAGCGGGAAACCGCCTCGGCGTCCCAGCGCGTGCCGCCGAGGATGACGAAGGGGCGCTCTACCTTGGCGAGCAACTCCTCGAGCTGCTGCATCTCATGCTCGCCGGGGCGGGTCTCGACCGGGGTGAAGGGCAGTGCGTCGGGGGCATCCGCGAAGGAGGTCAGCATGTCCTCGGGCAGCGAGACGACGACCGGGCCGGGGCGACCGGAGGTGGCGACCGCGAAGGCGCGGGTGACGAGTTCCGGGATGCGGGCGGCGTCGTCGATTTCGACGACCCATTTGGCGATGTCGCCGAAGAAGCGCTTGTAGTCGACTTCCTGAAAGGCTTCGCGCTCGCGGGCGTGGCTGGCGACCTGGCCGATGAACAGGATCATCGGAATGGAATCCTGCATGGCGATGTGGACGCCGGCGGACGCATTGGTGGCGCCGGGGCCGCGCGTGACGAAGCAGATGCCGGGCTTGCCGGTGAGGCGGCCCTGGCAATCGGCCATCATCGCCGCGCCGCCTTCCTGGCGGCAGACGAAGGTGCGGATGCGGTTGGAACTGTAGAGCGCGTCGAGCACGGCGAGATAGGATTCGCCGGGCACGCAGAAGATGCGGTCGACGCCGTTGGCCTCGAGCGCCTCGACGATCAGCTTTCCGCCGGTTTTCATGGTTTCTGCTTCTCCAGTTCGGCAAGGATCTCGGCGGTGTGCTCGCCAAGCCGCGGCGAGGGGCGCTCATAGGTGAGGGGCGTCTCGGACAGGACCATCGGCGAGCGCACCGACGGCAGGCTGTTGCCGTGGCCGTCGTCGAGGTCCATGCGCATGCCGCGCGCAATGGCCTGCGGGTCGGAAAACATCTCACCGATATCGTTGATCGGCGCTGCCGGCACACCGGCGGCGTCAAGCTTCTGCAGCAACGGTGCGCGCTCCAGCGGAGCGAGTGCCTCAAGGATCTTCTCGTGCAGCACCGCGCGGTTGGCGACGCGCGCGGCGTTGGTGGCGAAACCGGGATCGTCGGGCAGGGCGTCGAGGCTGACGACCTGGCAGAACTTGCGGAACTGGCCGTCATTGCCGACGGCGAGGATGAAATGGCCGTCGGCCGCCGCGACGACCTCGTAGGGCGAGATGTTGGGATGGGCGTTGCCCATGCGCTGCGGCGCCCGGCCCGAGACCAGGAAGTTGAGGTTCTGGTTGGCGAGTACCGAGACCTGGGCGTCGAACAGCGCCATGTCGATAAACTGGCCCCGGCCTGTAGCCTCGGCGTGGCGGAGCGCGGCCTGGATGGCGATGACCGAATAGAGGCCGGAAAACAGGTCGGTGACCGCGACGCCGACCTTTTGCGGCTCGCCGTCGGGATCGCCGGTGATCGACATCAGGCCAGACATGCCCTGGATGATGAAGTCGTAGCCGGCGCGCGGCGCGTAGGGCCCATCCTGGCCGAAGCCGGTGATCGAGCAATAGACGAGCTTGGGGTTGAGCTTGCGCAGGCTGTCATAGTCGAGGCCGTATTTCTTCAGGCCGCCGAGCTTGAAGTTCTCGATCAGCACGTCGGCGGTGGCGACGAGTTTCCTGACGGTCTCGGCACCCTCAGGCGTCGAGAAGTCGATCGCTGCGGAACGCTTGCCGCGGTTGCAGGCGTGGTAATAGGCGGCGGACAGGTTCTCGCCGTCCTTGCCGGTGACGAAGGGCGGGCCCCATTTGCGGGTGTCGTCGCCGCCGTCCGGGTTCTCGATCTTGATGACGTCGGCGCCAAGATCGGCAAGCATCTGGCCGGCCCAGGGACCGGCGAGGATGCGGGCAAGTTCGATGACGCGGATGCCGCGAAGCGGGGGTTGAGACATGGTTTTCCGTCGGCTGGCTGGTTGCGGCACGCTCTAACAGGTCTTCCGGGCCGATGTCACGGTTGTTGCGCTGGGCCAGTTCGCGGCATTTCAGTCGGCAAGCAGGCCGTCCACCCAGGCGGCGAAATCCTGCATGACCACGTCGCGGTTCAGTTCGTTCAGGCTTTCATGCCGGTTTCCCGCGTAAATGGTTGAAACGGGATTCGAAAAGCCCATCGCCCGCAACCGGTCGGCGAGCCGCGTCATGGTCTTGCCGCCGCGGGTATAGGGGTCGCCCGAGCCACCGACGAGGTTGAAGGGCAGGTCCTTGCGGACGGCGGCAAAATTGCCGTCGTCGGCGGCCGTGAAGACGAATCCGAAAAGATCCCGCCACAGCGAGACCGAGGCGTCGAAGCCGCAGAGCGGGTCGGCGACATAGGCGTCGACCACGGCATGATCGCGCGACAGCCAGTCGAATGCGGTGCGGTCCTCGCCGACCTGGCGGTTCCAGGCGCGGAAGGCGACCTGCGGCATGATGCGCGAGGGCATGTCGGAGCCGAGCCGGAATTTCTCCCAGGCGAGAGCGGCAAGGGCCGCGCGGCCGGCGAGGCCAGCCGAGAAATCGGCGTTCCACAGCGCAGCGCCCCGGATGCGTGCCGAATGGGCCAAGACGAAGTTGAGCGCAATCAGCGCGCCCATGGAATGGCCGAAGACGACGACCGGGAGGTCCGGATGCGCGGTGGCGATGTGGTCGTGGACGGCCAGGACGTCGGCCAGAACCTTGTCGCTGCCGCCGGACGCGGCGAAACGGCCGAGCGGTGCGTCAGGCGCCGTGGTGAAGCCGTGGCCGCGATGGTCGTGGGCATAGGTATGGATACCGCGGGCGGCGAGGAAATCGGCGAAACCAGCATAGCGCGCGGCGTGCTCGGCGAGGCCGTGATTGATCTGGACGACCGCGCGGCCGGGGCCGGCGGCGCGCCGTGCGTAGAGGTTGAGCGCCGCGCCGGTGGGCGAGGCGAGGCTGATCTGGTCGTCGAATGGCATGTAGTTCCTCCCGCCCGGACTGTCGGACATGGGCAGGACGGGCGTCAAGCGGGCCTTTGAGCCACGGACCGACACGCCGCCGGCAGTCCACCCGGCGCCGTTCAATCAGGCGGCTGCGCGGCTAGTCGTGAGGCGCCGGGTGCCTCGTCCCCCGCCATGCCCAGCGCATCAGGGTCCGGACGCTGCCGCCGGTCGCCATGCCGAGCAGGTAGATCACGACGAACAGGATAGCCAGCGGCAGGGTAATGCCGAAGCTGAGGAAGGCAACGGTCACGCTCTGCAGGTTCTGCAGCGCGAAAATAATCAATGCGGTCGCGAGAACGACGACTACGGCTGTGTGGATCCACTTCATCCCGGCCCCCTTTGCTGACGAGCGGTCTTCGATTCCGCTCACGATGCGCCGGTCCGCAGGCAGGAACAAGGGCGGCGGGCGCAAAGCGTGGCCGCGCCGATCGCCCGCTCGCTGTCAGGAGGCGTCGGCAGGCAGCGGGTGCCGTCCAACGCCAGCTTGATCGGGCGGGGCCCGGCCATATATACGGAGCACCCCTTGTCCGGCGGCCGCTCCTTCTGTCGCCCGAACCTTTCAGCACTGTCAGCGCCATGCAGCCCATCATCTCCGTCGCCAACCTGTCGAAGGTCTACGAGTCCGGCTTCGAGGCGCTCAAGGACATCAACCTCGAAATCCGAAAGGGCGAGATCTTTGCGCTGCTCGGACCCAACGGCGCCGGCAAGACGACGCTGATCAACATCATCTGCGGCATCGTCAATCCTGGCACCGGCACGGTGACGGCCGCCGGCCATGATATCGTCAGGGAGTTTCGCGCGGCGCGCTCGCTGATCGGCCTGGTGCCGCAGGAACTGACCACCGACGCCTTCGAGACGGTCTGGGCGACGGTGTCGTTCAGCCGCGGCCTGTTCGGC
Organism: Alphaproteobacteria bacterium; assembly: GCA_018823835.1. Classification (GTDB taxonomy): domain Bacteria; phylum Pseudomonadota; class Alphaproteobacteria; order Rhizobiales; family Rhizobiaceae; genus CAMYMG01. The sequence continues at coordinate 129,098 of JAHJHT010000009.1, forward strand.
AAGCCGAAGAACCCCGCGCATATCGAGAAGGTGCTGCGCGAACTGTCGCTGTGGGACAAGAAGGACGCGAAGATCACCACCCTGTCGGGCGGCATGAAGCGGCGGGTGATGATCGCCAAGGCGCTGAGCCACGAGCCGAGCATCCTGTTCCTCGACGAGCCGTCGGCCGGCGTCGATGTCGAGCTGAGGCGCGACATGTGGGACGTGGTTCGGGCCCTGCGCGACTCCGGCGTGACGATCATCCTGACCACCCATTATATCGAGGAAGCCGAGGAGATGGCCGACCGGGTCGGCGTCATCAGCAAGGGTCGGATCATCCTGGTCGAGGAAAAGGCCGCGCTGATGCAGAAGCTCGGCCGCAAGCAGCTGACGCTGCAGCTGCAGAAGCCGCTGGAAACCATTCCGGCCTCGCTCGACGCATTTGGGCTGGAACTCGGGGCCGAGGGCAGCGAACTGACCTATACCTACGACACGCAGAGCGAGCGGACCGGGATCACGCGCCTGTTCAAGGCGCTGGAGCAGGCCGAAATCCGCTTCCGCGACCTGCAGACGACGCAGAGCTCGCTCGAGGAAATCTTCGTCAACCTGGTGAGCACGCGGTCATGAACTTTCACGCGGTCAAGGCGATCTACAAGTTCGAGATGGCGCGCACCGGGCGCACGCTGCTGCAGAGCGTGGTGTCGCCGGTGGTGTCGACCTCGCTCTATTTCGTCGTTTTCGGCGCGGCGATCGGCTCGCGCATCAGTGAGGTCGGCGGGGTCAGCTACGGCGCCTATATCGTGCCCGGCCTGATCATGCTGTCGCTCCTGACGCAGAGCATCTCCAACGCCTCCTTCGGGATCTATTTCCCGAAGTTCGTCGGCACGATCTACGAGCTGCTGTCGGCACCGGTCTCCTTCGTCGAGATCGTCATGGCCTATGTCGGTGCTGCGGCGACGAAATCGACGCTGATCGGGTTGATCATCCTGGCGACCGCCGGGCTGTTCGTGCCGCTCGAAATCCAGCACCCGGTGTGGATGGTGCTGTTCCTGCTGCTGACGACGGTGACGTTCGCGCTGTTCGGCTTCATCATCGGCATCTGGGCCAACAATTTCGAAAAGCTGCAGCTGATCCCGCTGCTGATCGTCACGCCTCTGACCTTTCTCGGCGGCAGCTTCTACTCGATCGACATGCTGCCGCCCTTCTGGCGTTCGCTGACGCTATTCAACCCGGTGCTCTACCTGGTCAGCGGCTTCCGCTGGAGCTTCTACGGCGTCTCCGACGTCAACGTGGCGGTCAGCCTCGGCATGACGCTGGTCTTCCTGGCAATCTGCCTCGCGGCGGTGTGGTGGATCTTCAGGACCGGCTGGCGGCTGAAGGCCTGAGGCCGGGGCGATGTATGTCCTGAAGCCCGGCATCAAGAAGGATCCTGTTCGCCGCTGGGCGCTGCCAGACCGCATCTTCTTCGGCCACGGTGCCTGTGCAATTCTCGCCGGGGCCTATCTCAAGCGCCCGCCGCTGGCCGGTTTTCACGCCGAGCGCATCATCCCGGCGGAGGGATTCTCGGGCAACCACATCTACGTGACGGACGGGGTGTTGGCCTTCGACTATCACGGCTATAGCGGCCGGGAGCGGCTGCTGGCGCACCACCGGCGAGGCTGGGCTGGCCGCAACGCGGGCTGGGACTGCAGCATCGAAAGGGTCGACTTCGACCTGCTCGACACGGACGAACTCAACCAGCGAAAGATGCTCGGGCCCGATCAGTACCTGCACGATCCGGTGGCGCGGGCCGAACGGTTCATGGGCCGGACCGGTCATGTGGAAGCGGCAGGCAAGGTGATGCGGCTGATCGAAGGCGCTAGCGGGGCCGAGTGACGCCCGGGGCTCCAAATCTGGCGGCAACCGGCCCGAAAGCGATTGCCGTTTGGCGCGCCTTCGCCTACATAGCGGCCAACTCCCATTACCGTATTTGAAGGAATAAGCGCGCGTGGCACGCCAGTTCATCTATCACATGGCCGGGCTGAACAAGTCTTACGGCACCAAGAAGATTCTCGAGAACCTGCACCTGTCGTTCTATCCGGACGCCAAGATCGGCATCCTGGGCCCCAACGGCGCCGGAAAGTCGACCGTGCTGAAGATCATGGCCGGCCTCGACAAGGAATGGTCAGGTGAAGCCTGGCTCGCCGAGGGCGCGACCGTCGGCTACCTGGCGCAGGAGCCCGATCTCGACCCGGCGCTCGACGTGTTCGGCAATGTCATGGAAGGCGTGGTCAAGAAGACCGCCATCATCGAGCGCTATAATGAGCTGATGATGAACTATTCCGACGAGACGGCGGACGAGGCAAGCAAGCTGCAGGACGACATGGACCGCCTCAATTTGTGGGACCTCGAGCAGCAGGTCGAGATGGCGATGGAAGCGCTGGCCTGCCCGCCCAAGGAAGCCGACGTGACCAGCCTTTCGGGCGGCGAGCGCCGCCGCGTGGCTCTGTGCAAGCTGCTGCTCTCCGAGCCCGACCTGCTGCTGCTCGACGAGCCGACCAACCATCTCGACGCCGAGACCACGGGGTGGCTGGAAAAGCACCTGCGCGCCTACAAGGGCGCGGTGATGATCATCACCCATGACCGCTACTTCCTCGACAACGTGACCGGCTGGATTCTCGAGCTCGACCGTGGCCGCGGCATTCCCTACGAGGGCAACTACACCGCCTACCTGGAAGCCAAGGCCAAGCGCCTGAAGCAGGAGGGCCGCGAGGACGATTCGCGCCAGCGCGCCATTTCGCGCGAGCGCGAGTGGATTGCCTCCAGCCCCAAGGCGCGGCAGACCAAGTCGAAGGCGCGTATCCAGGCCTTCCAGGACCTGCTGGACGCGGCCGACAAGCGTCGCCCGAGCGACACCCAGATCGTCATTCCGCATGGCGAGCGGCTGGGCAATGTCGTCATCGAGGTCGAAGGCCTGAAGAAGGGCTATGGCGACCGGCTGCTGATCGAGGATCTCGAGTTCAAGCTGCCGCCCGGCGGCATCGTCGGCGTGATCGGCCCGAACGGCGCCGGCAAGACCACCATGTTCCGCATGATCACCGGACAGGAGAAGCCGGATGGCGGCTCGATCCGCATCGGCGAGACGGTGAAGCTCGGCTATGTCGACCAGAGCCGCGACGCGCTCGATCCGTCGAAGACCGTCTGGGAAGAGATTTCCGGCGGCGCAGAGGTGGTCAAGCTCGGCAAGCACGAGGCCAACACGCGCGCCTATTGCTCGTCGTTCAACTTCCGCGGCGGCGACCAGCAGCAGAAGGTCGGCAATTTGTCAGGCGGCCAGCGCAACCGCGTGCACCTTGCCAAGATGCTGAAGACCGGTGGCAACGTGCTGCTGCTCGACGAACCGACCAACGACCTCGACACCGAGACGCTGGCGGCACTCGAAGACGCGCTGGAAAATTTCGGCGGCTGCGCGGTGATTATCTCGCATGACCGCATGTTCCTCGATCGGCTGGCGACGCACATCCTCGCCTTCGAGGGCGACAGCCATGTCGAATGGTTTGAGGGCAATTTCGAGGATTACGAGAAGGACAAGATCCGCCGCCTCGGCCCGGACGCCGTCAACCCGCACCGCATGACCTACAAGCGGCTGACGCGCTAGGTTAGAATGACAGCGGACCGCATCCAGGTGATGCGGTCCTGTCGTCGCGCTACTCCACCCGACAGCAGAACGGGAAGAACGGGCCGCTGAGGCCAGGGGCCGCGGTCGGCGTGAAGGTGAAGTCGTGCACGTTGTCGCCTTCGTCGGTGCAGCCGCCGGGCGTCGCGGCGATCGAGCCGCGCACCGGGTGGCTGGTCTCGAAGGTCCACGGGTCCTGCGAGGAAAAGACGACGGTGCCCGGCGTCGTCTCGATGCCGCTGCCTGAAAAGGCGTCGATGAATTCCGAACTCATGGTCGAGCCGTTGCAGGTGAGGCGGATCGCCCAGTTGGGCTCGAAGCCCGAACAGATCATCTTCTGGCCGGCGACGACGAGGCCGTTGCAGGAATAGTCTGCGGCGTCGGCGGTGCCGGCGGCGAGGGCAAGGCACAGAAGTGCGGGGGCTGTCCTTCGGACGGTGGCAAGCATGGCGATCTCCTTCGCGCGATGCTCCCCATCCGGCCTGAAGGTTAGCCCCATTACCCGGAGCGGTAAAGGCCGGCGGGTGCGCCTAGCGCGGGCTGAGCCGGACTGAACGGTGAGCCTGGGGCAGGAAACAGGTCGGGAAGAGTATTCCGGCGTCAGCGCCTGGCGACGACGCTCATGGCGCCGTCGGTCTCGAGCACGACGCTCAGTACCGAGGTTTCGTCGGCGTGGCCGGACTGGCGCATGGCGGCCGAGATTTCCTCGCGGGTGACGCGCTGGCTGCGCATGGCGGCTTCGTCGAACTCGCCGTCGTGGAAGAGCCAGGTCGGGCTCGCCTTGACGAATTGCTCGACCCGTTCGGAACGTACCGACAGCCAGGTGATGACGAATTGCAGCGCGATAAGCAGCGCGAAGGCGAGCGCGCCCTCGGCAAGCGGCACCTTGCGATCGAGCAGCACGGTGGCAAGCGTCGAGCCGAGCGCCACGGTGACCACAAGATCGAAGGCGTTCATCTTGCTCAACGTGCGCTTGCCGGACATGCGCAGGAAAAAGACCAGCGCAACATAGGCTCCGGCGCCCACTACAAGGACGCGCACCACGCCAGCCCAGCTGTCGAACAGAAACGGTTCCAGACCGGCCTCCCTCTCGTTGATCCGAAGGGGGAACACGGGCTCCGCCGGATGGTTCCCTGGCTGGCGATACAAGCTCCATGGATGCCCGGTTCGCACGTCTGTTCGGCGCGGCAGCCTTTGCAAGGTCGGCAAACTGGCCTAAACCGGTTCGCAGGCGAGATTTTTGCGGTATTCACGCAGACCACACGGCGCAGCCCAGGCCGCCAGCAGGACCAGTATGAAGCAAGTCATCATCAGCGGAATCGGCGCCGAAATTCCGCAAGCCTCGATCAGCAACGAAGAACTGGTCGCCAGCTTCAACACATGGGTCGACAGCGAGAACCCGCGGCGGGCAGCGGAGGGGCTGGAGCCGCTCGCCAAGTCGGACGTCGACTTCATCGTCTACGCGTCCGGGGTGAAGACGCGGCATGTCATCGAACGCGAGGGCATTCTCGATCCAACCCGTATGACGCCGAGGATCGCGCCGCGCGGCGACGACGAGGTGTCGGTCGAGGCCGAGTTCGGCCTCGCCTCGGCGCGCAAGGCGCTCGACCATGCGGGGCTAAAAGGCTCCGACATCGACATGGTGATCTGCGCGGCGTCGCACCAGCAGCGGCCCTATCCGGCACTGGCGATCGAGATCCAGAAGGAGCTCGGCGCAGGCGGCTCGGCCTTCGACATGAGCCTCGGCTGTTCCTCGGCAGGGGCGGCGGTTCACGTGGCGTTCAACCTGGTGCGCAGCGGCGCACAGAAACGCGTACTGATCGTGACGCCCGAGATCATCACCGGGCACCTGAATTTCCGCGACCGGCAGACGCATTTCATCTTCGGCGACGCCTCGGCCTCGATGGTGATCGAGGCGCTGGAGGAGGGCGAAAGCCGGCCGGGCAAGCTGGAGATCGTCGATACACGCAGCTGGACGCAATTCTCCAACAATATCCGCACCAATTTCGGATTCCTGCTGCGCGCCGGGCAGGAAGACACCTCCGTCATCCGGATGGAAGGCAACATGATCAAGCAGGTCGGCAACAAGGTGTTCAAGGAAGTCACCGTGGCCGGGCACCGCTTCATCGTCGAGTTCCTGGCCGAGCACGGCCATGTGCCGGACGGCATAAGGCGGTTCTGGCTGCATCAGGCCAATGCCCGCATGAACGCAATGATCCTGAAACTCGCGTTCGGCCATGAGGTGGACCACGATCGGGCCCCCATGGTTCTGGAGCGGCTCGGCAACACGGCAGCGGCCGGGGCGATCGTTGCGCTGTCGGAAAACCACGAAGACATGCAGCCGGGCGACCTCGGCCTGCTCTGCGCCTTCGGGGCCGGCTATTCGATCGGCGCCGCGCTTGTCAGGATGCGCTAGGGCAGACCGGCAGGCGTCACGCCAAAGGCGTTGATGGGTCGATCAGTTTTTCAGGCTGGACTTTTGCCGCACTGGCGGCAATTTCACCCAAACAATTGAGGACCCAGACATGCTCGACCTGCAGCCACGCCTAGACGGCGAACCGGAAATCCTGCCCGGCCGCAAGCTGACGGCGCGTGTCGCCGGCGCCTATGCGGCGCTTGCCGGCTCCTTCGTGACGCAGGCGGTGGATGCGCTGGCGCTCGGCTTCGACGGCATCGAGGGCGACTACCACGCGGGTCCGACGCGCAAGTCCGGCAGCCGCGAACCCTGGTACAAGCGCGGCACGCTGATGCGCAACGAGCGGCAATTGTCGATCGTGGCCACCGACGAACTTGCCGTAATTGCCGGCCGGATGGGACTGGCCGAGGTCAAGCCGGAATGGCTAGGCGCCAACCTCGTGTTCGACGGCATTCCGCAACTGTCGATGCTGCCGTCCGGAACGCTGCTGTTCTTCAAGGGCGGGGTGACGATCAAGATCGATGCGCAGAACCACCCGTGCCGCGATGCCGGCCGGGCGATCGCCGAGGGCGCCGGGATGGCTGACGTCGAAGCAGGCACGCTGCTCTTCCCGAAGGTCGCCAAACGGCTGCGCGGGCTGGTGGCCTGGGTCGAGAAGCCGGGCACGGTGATGCCGGGCGAAGAGATTTCCGTGCGCGTGCCGGAGCAGTGGATCTACCGCCCCTGAGGCAGGTCGCGCGCCGCCTCGCGGCAGCGCGCGGCTGACAGGTCACGCAGCCTTGCGGTTCTTCGCAGCACCCTGCGCCATGACCGAGACGTCGTCCCATTTTTCCCACAGCGCGATGCGGTCGGCATATTCCTGCCGGGTCATCGGCAGGCCGCCATCGCCGAAGAAGATGCGCAGCGGCGGTTCTTCGGCGTCGACGATGGCGAGCATGGCCGCGCCTGTCGCCGCGGGATCGCCCGGGACGGCCCTGCCGCGCGTTTCGGCGCGGTGCTTGCGCGCCGGGTCATAGGCGTCGATCGGCCTGGCGGTCCTGGCCGATGCGCCGGACCAGTCGGTTGAATAGCCGCCGGGCTCGACGATCGTGACGTTGATGCCTAGACCCTTGACCTCCTGGCTGAGCGCTTGGCTGAGCCCTTCAAGCGCCCATTTCGAGGCGTGATAGAGGCCGAGCAGCCCAAATGCGTTGACGCCGCCGATCGACGAGATCTGGATGATATGGCCCGACTTCTGGGCGCGCATGATCGGCAGCGCCGCCTGCGTGACCCAGAGCGCGCCGAAGAGGTTGGTCTCGATCTGGGCGCGAGCGTCAGCCTCGCTGACCTCCTCGATGGCGCCAAACTGGCCGTAGCCTGCATTGTTGATGACGACGTCGAGGCGGCCGAAGCGCCGGTGCGCCTCGGCGACCGCGGCGTCGACGGCCGGCTTGTCGTTGACGTCGAGCGGCAGGGCCGCAACGGCGTCGCCGTATTTTGCGACCAGATCCTCGAGTGTCGAGGTGTCGCGCGCGGTGGCTGCAACGCGGTCGCCGCGCGCCAGCGCCGCCTCCGCCCAGATGCGGCCGAATCCCTTGGATGCGCCGGTGATGAACCAGATTTTCGATGTCATGGCATCGCTCCTTGCCCTTGCCGGGCCTGCTGTCGTGAAAGATGCGGGGGAGATCACCCCCAGGACAGACATAGGAACGCGGCGCGGCCGGCCAAGGGCGAAAGGTTCCGCCGCTTTCGAGATGGCACGCCAGGACGGTGCGGCGGGCGAAAAGGGGCGCCGGTCAGACGTCCTCGTCGTCGGGGTCGAGCAGGCGGGTGGCGCGCCATCCGGTCAGCACGGCATTGGTGCGGTCGATGACGAAGAAGCGCGCAGAGTCGCGGTCGTAGCCCTCGGCGAGCAGCTTTTCGTAGTCGGTGTGCTGGTGGCGGACATGGGCGACGGTGGCGAGCCAGACGGCAATGGCCGGTGGCAGATCCCTCATGTGCTGTCGCCCGGCATCGGCGCGGATCGCCTCGATGTCACTATAGGGCGCCATCGGCAACAGCGCGGTCAGCGCCTTGGCGATGGCACGGCGGCGGCCGGTCGGCTTGCTCACGGGGCCGAGGACCGGCGCGGCGGAACGGCGTCGGGGAAGGCGTCGATCGAGGCGAAATAGGGCTTTATGTCGATCAGGGGCGTGCCGTCGAGCACGTCGATGCCGTCGATGGCGATCAGCCCGGCCTCCATGTCGATGGAGAGCGGGCGCACCACGTGCAGTCCGATCGGATTCGGCCGGGCGGGCGAGCGCAGCGCGAAAACGCCTTTCGGTTCAGTTGCGTGGCGGGGATTCTGCACAATCAGATTCCGCGGCGCGAAATTCAGCCAGGACAGGACGGCGAGGTGGCTGGTGCCGGCCAGGCCTTCGAGGCCCGGGCGATAGGGCGCTTCGATCTCGATGCTGGCATGCATGCCGGTGGCGCGCGCGGCGGCCATGTTCTTCGGGCAATCGTCGCGCTTCAGCCAGGGCGAGCGGATGCGGCCGATGAAGACGACGCTGGCGTCCGCGGCCATGGCTGCGGGGTCGTCGGCAAGCCGGACTTCGCCTTCGCGTTGCTCGAACATCGCGGACCGTCCTTTCATCACGACGTCGTTTTCCTGCCCGGAAACGACATCGCCTGTTGCCACACGGGCGAAATCGACATAAACATATCTTTATATCTTAATCGTAGAGATCGCAAGATGACGGTAACGCTGGACAGACTGGTAGAGACCCTGAAAGCGGCGGCCGAATCGAGCCGCCTGCGCATATTGGCACTGCTTTCGCGCGGCGACCTCACGGTTTCGGACCTGACCGAAATCCTCAACCAGTCTCAGCCGCGCGTCTCGCGTCACCTGAAGCTGCTGCTCGAGGCCGGGCTGATCGGCCGCTACCAGGAGGGCTCCTGGGCCTTCTTCCGGCTCGCCGACGCGGATGCTGCGCGCGAATTCGTCGAGGGGCTTGTCGGCCGCGTGCATGATGGCGACCCGCAGATCGAGCGCGACCTCGAAAGGCTGGCTGCCGTGAAACGGCGCCGGCAGGAGCGTGCGGCCGGCTATTTCAGCGCCAACGCGGCGAGTTGGGACGAAATCCGGGCGCTGCATGCGCCCGACCGCGCGGTCGAGGCGGCGCTGGTGAAGCTGGTCGGCAAGCGGCCGTTCCAGTCGATGCTCGACCTCGGCACCGGCACCGGGCGGCTGCTCGAACTCTTCGCGCCCCTCTACAGGCGCGGCGTCGGCATCGACATGTCGCGCGAGATGCTGGCAGTGGCGCGCGCCAATCTCGACAAGGCGGGCGTGGCCAATGCGCAGGTGCGCCAGGGCGATATCTATGCGCCGCCGGTCGAGCGCGACGGTTTCGACCTCGTGACGATGCACCAGGTGCTGCACTATCTCGACGACCCGGCGGCGGCGATCCGCGAGGCGGCACGGCTGCTCAGGCCGGCCGGCCGGCTGGTGATCGTCGATTTCGCACCGCATGAGCTGGAATTCCTGCGCGAGGAGCACGCGCATCTGAGGCTCGGCTTCTCCGACCGGCAGATCGCCGACTGGCTCGGCGAAGCGGGGCTCGACCTCGAGGATAGCCAGGAATTCGAACCGCGCGGCGCGGGCGAGGGGCGGCTGACCGTCAAGCTTTGGCTGGGGCGCGACAGGCGCCTCCTGGTGGCCGATCCGGTGGCGGCCGGCGAAAGGGAGACGGCATGATGAACGAACCGCGATTTTCCAGGCGCCCCGACATCGGTGACAGGGTCAGCGTTTCCTTCGAGTTCTTCCCGCCGAAGAACGATGACATGGAGGCACGGCTTTGGGAGGCGGTGAAGCGGCTGGAGCCGCTGGCGCCGGAATTCGTCTCGGTGACCTATGGCGCGGGCGGATCGACGCGCGAGCGCACGGCGCGGACGGTGGCGCGCATTCTCGCGGATTCCAGCCTGACGCCGACCGCGCACCTGACCTGCGTCGACGCTTCGCGTGCCGAGATCGACAAGGTGATCGCGGAATTCGCGGTTATGGGCGTGAGACGATTCGTGGCGCTGCGCGGCGACCCGGCGGAGGGCGTCGGGTCGCACTACACGCCGCACCGTGACGGCTACGCCAACGCTTCCGAATTGGTGACGGCGCTGAAGGGGGCGGGCGATTTCGACATCTCGGTCGCGGCCTATCCCGAAAAGCACCCCGAAAGCCCGGATTTCGCCACCGATATCGAGATGCTGAAGCGCAAGGTCGACAATGGCGCGACGCGGGCGATCACCCAGTTCTTCTTCGACAACGATCTGTTCGAGCGCTACGTCGAGCGGGTTCGGCGCGCCGGCATCTACATTCCGATCGTGCCAGGCATCCTGCCGGTGCACAATTTCACGCAGGTGGCGAATTTCTCGGCGCGATGCGGCGCGCATGTGCCGGCGTGGCTGGCCGAGCGCTTCGAGGGGCTGCAGGGCGATCCCCAGACGCATGCGCTGATCGCCTCGGCAGTGGCGGCCGAGCAGGTGCTCGACCTGGTCGAGCGTGGCGTCAGCGATTTCCACTTCTACACGATGAATCGCGCCGACCTGGTGTTCGCGATCTGCCACATGATCGGCATCAGGGCGCCGGCCGACAAGGCAGCGCCAGCCGCGGCGTGACGGGTCCCGAAATGCGAAAAGGCCGGGCGCGATGCCCGGCCTTTCCAAATTTCCTCGCCTTTTCAGGCGGTTCCCAGCTTCCTGGCCAGTCTGGCCGTTACGGAAGAACTCCCATTATGAGGGCGCCAATAAAAGCAAACGCAGCGCAAATCATCAGTGCATTGATTGGCCGTGTCAGTCCCATAGTTAGCCTCCTCTTAAAGAGCCATGGGGAGAGTCTAGGGGAGTTCAGGTCACAGGCAAGCGGAAATTTTGCTGCATTGCGACATGATTGTGAAAAACCTGTGCTGCGAAGAAGTCTAAGTGCAAGCATTTCCTTGGCAAAGGAAACATTGCGCCGCAGCCAAAGTTTTTTTGCATGGTACCGCAGGAAGAGAAGATGACCAAAGGGCAGCATTGCTGCCCAAAGGCCGGTCTCAGCGCTCCGGGGCGGTGCCCGCCACGAGCAGCGATTCGAGCCAGGATGCGGCCGAAAGGGCAAGCCGGTCACGGCCGAAACGGGCAACAAGCTGGATGCCGACGGGCATTCCCGCCTTGTTTGCGGCGCCAGGAACATTGACGCAGGGATTGCCGGTCAGCGTCCACAGCTTGTTGAAAACCGGCGATCCGGTGGAGGACAGTCCGTGCGGCGCGGCACCGGTGACGGCGGGTGTCAGGATCAGATCGACATGCTGAAAGAGCTCGCCGGTCTCGTGGCGGGCGCGCCGGGCGACGCTGCGGGCGGCATCGTAGGCTTCCGGCGCGATGGCGCGGCCCTGCTCAAGGGTGGTGCGCAGGATCTCGCTCATGCGGTCGCGGTGATGGGCATATTCGAAGCCGAGCGCGATGCCGGCCTCGAAATTCTGGATCGTCGAATGGGCCTCGCGCGCCGCGGCAAGGATTTCGGGTTCGTCGATCTCGAGAATGCTGGCGCCGGCAGACGCCGCGCCCTCGGCAGCGAGCGACAGGGCGGCGCGGGCGTCGCCGTCCGCCTGGTCCCAGACAGAGGTCCTGTAGAGGCCGATGCGCAGCGTCGAGGGATCGACAGGCTCGACGTCCAAAGGACGGCCGGTGAGGCGCGTGACGAAGGCGGCGACGTCGGCTGCGCTCGCGGCGAAGAAGCCGGCCGTGTCGAGAGACCAGGAAAAGGTCTTCACGCCGACCATCGGGACGAGGCGGAAACTCGGCTTGTAGCCGGCCACACCACAATAGGCGGCAGGGCGGATGACCGAGCCGCCGGTCTGCGTGCCGATGGCGACGGGCACCATGCCTGCGGCGACCCCGGCGGCGGAACCGGAAGAAGAGCCGCCGGGCGTGTGGGCCGGATCGCGCGGGTTGAGCGTGGCGGCCGGCCGCAGGAAGGCGAATTCGGTGGCGACCGTCTTGCCGGCGACGGTGGCGCCCCTGTCGCGCAGCATGGCGACAAGCGCTGCGTCCGCAGGCGGACGGTTCCCGGCATAAATGGGTGAGCCCATGCCGGTCGGCAGGTCGTGGGTGTCGATGATGTCCTTGACGCCGACGGCGATGCCGGCGAGCGGGCCCGTGGCCCGGTCTGCCGCGGCGAGGGTCGCCTCGCGGTCGGGGAGGGCGACGAAGGCGCCGACGGCGGCGTCCTTCGCGGCGATGGCGTCGAGGCTCTGCGCGACGGCGGCCTTCGGCGTGATGTTGCCGTTCTCGATGGCTTTCAGGATGGACAGGACAGATTGCATGCTGGTTTCCGCGCTTGGCAGAAGCAGCTATCGCCGTTTGAACAGGCGTCCGTCAATCGTCACGAGGCCGAGCGCGATGAGAAGCATTCCGGCGACTTCGAAGAGTTCGAGGCGCTCGCCGAGGAAGAGGAAGCCGAGAAGCAGCGCGCTGACCGGCACGACGAGGGTGACCAGCGACGCGTTGGTGGCGCCGGCGGAGCCGATGAGCCTGAAATAGAGAATGTAGGCGAAGGCCGTCGAGACCAGCGCCAGGGCGAAGACGGCGGCCCAGACGGGGAGGCTTGCCGCAAACATTCCGGCAGGCCCCGACCAGGCGAGCACCAGAGGGACCATGATGATTGTCGAGGCGGTAAGCTGGCCGGCGGCGACCAGCACCGGCGGCACGCCCTTGAAGCGGCGGGCGAAGATGACGGCGAAGGCGTAGGAGAGCGAGGCCCCGATCAGCGCGAATTTCGGCCAGACCGGGCCGCCGAGACCGGCAAGCACGCCCGGACCGACCATGACGGCGGTGCCCAGAATGCCGAGCAGGATGCCCAAAACCTTGTTGCGCGAGAATTTCTCGTCCTGCGTGACGGCGTTGGCGACCAGGATGGTCCAGAACGGCGTGGTGGCGTTGAGCACGGAGGCGAGGCCGGCGCCCATCTCGGTCTGGCCGGCAAAGATCAGCGAGAAGGGGATGACGTTGTTGAGGACCGCGAGCACGAAGAAGCTGCCGGCGAGCGGCAGGACGCGCGCGAAGGAGGGACCGCGCACGGCGAGAAAGACGTGGAGCGCGGCGGCGGCGATCGCGACGCGGAAGAGCACCAGCGTCAGTGGGTGGATCTCGGCGACGGCGATGCGGGCAAAGAAGAAGGAACCGCCCCAGATGGCGCCGAGCAGCAGCAGTTGGCCCCAGTTGAAGAGCGACATCGTGGGCTGGCTTGCCCTGTCTGGCGTGACGGCGGTCATGAAACGGGCTCCGGCGCGAAGTCGAGGATGTTGCTAGCCCCGCTGCGGACCGGACGCCACCCGTTTCCTGCGCCTGATGCAACGGTTTTCGCGTGCTGGCCGGAGTGCCGGAAACGCCGTTCGATGCGGGAAGCGATTTCAAAGCGGGCCGGGTTGCTTTAGATAGCGGAAGCCACCCGAGGAGTGCCCATGCAACGATTCGAGAATGCCCGTGAGGCCGCGCTTGCGCTTCGGCCCGACGATTCGGTCTACTGCTTCCACCCGGAAGTTCTGAAGGCCGACGCGCGGCAGTTCATGTCGATGTTTCCCGGCAAGACCGCTTATGCGGTGAAGACGAACGGCGAGCCGATGGTGCTGCAGGCGCTGGTCGAGGCCGGCGTGACGGCCTTCGACGTGGCTTCGCCCGGCGAGTTCGCGGCGGTGCGCGCCGTCTCGCCCGACGCCGAGATGCTCTACATGCATCCGGTGAAGGCGCAGTCGGACATCAAGCTGGCACTGGAAAAATACGGCATCCGCGTCATCGCGGTCGACCACGAGGACGAGATCACCAAGGTGACGCGCGTGGTGCGCGCCCTCGACATCGACCCGGGCTCGATGACGGTGTTCGTGCGGGTGCAGACCAAGGGGGCGGCGGCCTACGAGCTGTCGAAGAAATTCGGCGCCGGGCCGGCGCATGCGGTGGAACTGTGCCAGCGGCTGAAGAAGATCGGCTACAAGGTGGGGCTGTGCTTCCATGTCGGCAGCCAGATCGAGGACCCCGACACCTACGAGAGGGCGCTGGCCTCGGTCGACTGGGTGCGCAACCGCATCGGCTTCGAGCTGTCCGAGCTCGATGTCGGCGGCGGCTTCCCGGCCGAATACGGGCGCGATCCGAACAGCAAGAAGCCGGAAATGCCGTCGCTCGGGCAGATCATGTCGCGGCTGCGCGGCGACATCGAGGAATATCAGTTCGCCGACATGCCGCTGGTCGCCGAGCCCGGCCGCGTGATCGTGGCGCGCGCCTTCTCGCTGATCGTCAGGGTGCTCCTGCGCAAGGGCAAGCGGCTCTACATCAATGACGGCATCTGGGCGTCGCTGTCGGATTCCTGGGTCGGCAAGATCACGCTGCCGGCGCGCTTCATTCCCGACCCGGCCATCCGCTCGCGCAACGGCAGTGAGAAGAACATCGTGCCGTTCAAGGTGTGCGGCGCGACCTGTGATTCTGTCGACATTCTGTCGCGGCCGTTCTGGCTGCCGGAGACGGTGGACACGGGCGACTGGATCGAAATCGGCCATATCGGCGCCTATTCGCTGTCGCTGAGGACCCGCTTCAACGGATTTTATCCCGACACATTCGTCGAGGTGACAACGCCATTCGACGAAGGCGATGCGCCACAGGGCTTTGCCAGCCTGGAGACGATGGCGGATTAGGCGCGGCTGCCGGGCCGCTTGCCAGCTCGTCGCTAGGCAGCCCGCCCTAAGCCGACGAGGCGACTTCAGCGATGTTCCGGCGCGTTTCGGATGCTATTGTGCGGCCATGCGGTCCTCCCATTCCCATCTTTGGCCCGGCGTGCCGCTGGCGCTCGGCTCGGCTGTCCTGTTTGGCGCCGCCGCGCCGCTCGCCAAGCTGCTTCTCGGCAAAGTCGACTCCTGGCTGCTGGCTGGCATTCTCTATGTCGGCGCTGGCATCGGGCTCGCGATCTTCCATTTCGGGCGCAAGGCCTTCGGGCTGGAGCCGGTCGAGGCGCCACTTTCTAGAGCTGACCTGCCCTGGCTTGCGGCCGTCATCGTCATAGGCGGTGGGGTGGGTCCGCTGCTCCTGGTGTTCGGCCTTTCGCTGACGTCGGCGGCGTCGGGGTCGCTACTGCTCAATCTCGAAGGCCTGGCGACGATGGCGATCGCGTGGGTCGTGTTCCGGGAGAACGTCGACCGCCGGCTGCTGCTCGGCGCCTTCAGCATCCTGGCTGGTGCGGTGCTGCTGACCTGGAACGGCGAGCGGCTGGAGCTCGACATGGGCGGGCTCCTGATCGCCGGCGCCTGCCTCGCCTGGGGCATCGACAACAATTTGACGCGCAAGCTGTCGTCGGCCGATCCGGTGCAGATCGCCATACTCAAGGGGCTGGTTGCGGGTGCCGTCAACCTCGTCATCGCCTTCTGGTTCGGCGCGGCGATGCCGCCGCCGGGTTATGCCTTTGGCGGCGCGGTGGTCGGCTTCCTGGCGGTCGGCGTCAGCTTGGTGATGTTCATGCTGGGGCTTCGCCATCTCGGCACGGCACGCACCGGCGCCTATTTCTCGCTGGCACCCTTCATCGGAGCGGCCGTCGCCTTTGGACTTTTCGGCGAAGAGCTGTCGGCGCATTTCGTAGTGGCGGCGTTGCTGATGGCGTTCGGCTTGTGGCTGCATCTCAACGAGAGGCACGACCACGAGCACGAGCACGAGGCGATGGAGCACGAGCATGCGCATGTGCATGACGAACACCACACGCATTTCCATCCCGAGCCGGTGAGCGAGCCGCATTCGCACTGGCACCGCCATGCGCCGATGCGACACATGCATCCGCACTACCCCGACCTGCACCACCGCCACGAGCACTGAGGCCTGGATAAGCGCCCGCTGAGAGCGTGCTTGCAGCCGCTCCTATCGTGTCTAGAGATTGGCCAGTAGCGCAGGTGTCGGCCAGCCGTCGACCGGCAGGCCGAGGCGGGCCTGTTCCTGGCGCACGGCTTCACGGGTGTTGGTGCCCAAGATGCCGTCGATGCCGCCAACGTCGTAGCCGCGGTCAACCAGCTTCTGCTGCAGCAGCTTCATGCTTTCGCCCACCAGTCCCTCCTCGGGATTGCGGCGCTCGAACTGCGGATCGCCCGCAAGACGCGCGGCGAGGTGGGCGGCCGTCAGCGTGTAGATGAAGGACTGGTTCCACTGCAGGTAGATGTCGTAATTGTCGTAGGTCAGGAAGGCCGGGCCCTTGTGGCCCATCGGCAATACGAGGCCGGCCTGCAGGCCATTGTCGGCGAGCGGGCTGCCGTCACGGTTCGTCACGCCCCATTCGGCCCATTTCGACAGCGGCAGCTTGTTGGTGCGGCCGGTCTGGTCCCACGGCATCGCCTCGGGCACGCTGACTTCCTGCATCCAGGGTTCGCCGCGCTTCCATCCGCGATGCTGGATCTTGTTGGCGGTGGTCATGATGACGTCGGGCGCGCTGCCGCGCAGGTCCACCACGCCGTCGCCGTCGCCGTCGATGCCGCGCAGCAGATAGTCCGAGGGCAGGATCTGCGTCTGGCCGATCTCGCCGGCCCAGGCGCCCTTGGTGTCGGCGGGCAGGATGCCGCGGTCGATCAGGGTCAGCAGCGGCACGAGCTGCGGCCGGAAAAGCTCCGGCCGGCGGCAGTCATGCGCAAGCGTGGTGACGGCGTTCAGCGTGTTGAAATCGCCCTGAACGGCGCCGAAATCGGTCTCAAGCGCCCAGAAGGCCGCGATGACGGGACCGGGCACGCCGAATTCCTGCTCGGCGCGGGCAAAGACGTCGGCATATTTCTTCAGGTTGGCGGCGCCGTTCTTCAGCCGGTAGTCGTTGATCATGCGGCCGGAGAACTCGGCAAAGGTCTGGTTGAACACGCCCTGTGCGCGGTCGCGATCGAGCACTTTCTGATCGATCGAAGCGCGGGAAAGCGCGGCAAGGCCGGTCTCTCCGACGCCGGCGGCAATGGCCTCCGCCTTGACGCCGTCGCGCCAGGCAGCGAAGTCGCCGCCGCACTCCTGCGCCAGGACGGGAGCGGGAGACATCAACATCAGGAATGCCGCAAGCGTTCCGGTGGGCAATCCCATGGGCAATCTCCTCGTTGAGCCTGGTCTCTAATGGATGGAAGGCGAAATCGATCCGTGGCCGGATGTATCAGGCAGCGTTTGCCTTGAGCCACTTCTTCCATGCGCGCGTGTCGCCGTTGAAGACATTGATGTCGGCGTCGCCGCGGATGCCGGGAATGACGCCCGTGCCGGTGTACTGCCAGAAGGTGAAGGGGTGGTCGCCATACCTGGCGGTCGGATGGCCGGCAACGGAGCGCACCCAGTAGGGATAGCCGCGGAAGCCGGACAGGCCGTTGTCTTCGAAGAAGTCGACGGAGGTGTAGATGATCGGCTTCTTGCCGTAATGCTTCTCGACGATCTGCAGGAAGATGCGCATCTCGCTGCGCACGGTGGCCGGGTCGGGCCTGAGCTTGCAGGTCGGCGACTGCGGATTCCATTCCATGTCGAGGACGGGCGGCAGCGCGCCCTTTTCCTTGGGAACGTTGTCGATGAACCAGCGCGCCTGCTCGGCGGCCGGGCGGCAGAAGTAGTAGAAATGATAGGCGGCACGCGGCACGCCGGCTGCCTTCGCCTTGCGCCAGTGCTCGGCAAAGAGGTCGTCGACGCGGTCGCCGCCCTCGGTCGCCTTGATGAAGGCGAAGGAGACGCCGCTGGTCCTGGCCTTGTGCCAGTCGACGGAGCCCTGATATTTCGACACGTCTGTGCCGTGAACGGCATAGTTCCACGGCGCGCCGCCTTCCCACTTGTGCGGGTCGCTGTCGGAGAAGCGCGGATGGGTGGCGGCGACCCCGGTCGAGCTGGTGGTGGCGGAAAAGTCCGGCGTCAGCGCATCGACGGTGGAGCAGGCCGACAGCGCAGCCAGCAGAGCAAGACCCGCCGCGGCGCGCAGCGCGCGGCCCGCCAGGCCAAGTGAAGCGTCGTGCACATTCCGGTTCAGCATCTGTCCCCAAGACCCCCGAAGCGGCTCGAACGCCGCTGGAACCGCTCCGCATTATAGCAGAGCCGGCTCCCTTCATCACCCATCATGGTTGACAATCGGTTGATTGCGCGCCCCCGCATCGAATTCGATGCCTGACGATTGGCGGCAGATAAATGGCCAAAACATGGCAGGAGGCGGGATGCGGCGGCTGCCGCGCTGCCCGGCACATCAGGCCAGGCGGGCCACCGCATGGACGGCGTAGCCGCGATAAAGCGTTTCATAGCGAAGGGTTGCGCCGATGCGCTGGCATTCCGATTCAAGCACTTCGCGCAGAGAATCGCGCGGCGTGACGTGGAAACGGGCGAGCCAGGCGCGCAAGGCGCTGCGGAACCAGGCGGGGAGTCTTTCCTGGCCACCGAAATCGACGATGTGGAGCGAGCCGCCGGGGGCCAGTGCGTCGAATGCCGCGACGACCGTGCGGCGCCAGGGCGGAATCATCGACAGCGAATAGGAGATGACGACGCGGTCGAAGCCGTCGCGGCCGAAGAGGCCTTCCGCATCGAAGGCGCAGGCATCGCCGTGGGCCAGCGTGACGCGGTCGGCGAGATTGCCGCGCCGGATGGCGGCTGCGGCGGTCTCCAGCATGCCGGCCGAGATGTCGAGGCCAAAGAGCCGCGCGGCGGGATAGGCGCGGGCGATCAGCGCCAGGTTGCGCCCAGTGCCGCAGCCAAGTTCCAGCACGGCGCCGCCCTCAGGCACGTCGAGCTCCGCGATCAGCCGGTCGCGGCCGAGCAGATAATATTTGCGGGTCAGGTCGTAGATGTGGCGCTGATAGCGGTAGACGCCGTCCATCAGGGCCGCATGCGAGGGGGCAAGCGTGCTCATCAGGCGTTCTTCACATAGAGGTGGAAGCCGCCATAGATGGCCGAGCGATCGCGCGCGCCGTGGCTGCGCGACGCGTCGTGATCGTAGCGCCACTGGTCGAGAAGGGCCGCAGAGACGCGGCCGGGCAGGAGCGTCTCCTCTGCGGCGGTGCGGAATATGACGCGGGCTCCGGGGGCGGCGGTGCGGGTGATCTCTGTCCACAGCGCATTGAGCTGGTCGTCGCTCATCCAGTCCTGCGCGTCGAGCAGCACGAAACGGTCGACCGAGCCGGCCGGCTTGCCGGCGAGCAGTTCGGTGAAGTTGACGTGGTGGACGGCGACGCGATCGGCGTTGGCCTTGAGCGTCTCGTAATTGGCCTGTTCCAGGTAGGCGGGCAGGGCGGCCTCGCCAGGTGCCGGGTAGCGGCGGGCGAAGGCCTGCCAGGCAAAGTAGTTCTTCTTCAGCGGGAAATGGCAGGCGAGCTTTTCCAGCCGGGCGCTGAGCACGCTTTCCATTGTGCCGTCGCCAGAAGTGATGAGGGAATCATACTGGGCCGGCGGGATGCCGAGGCCGAAGAGCGAAGACTTGCGCGACAACACCATGCGGATCAGCCGGGCGTTGAAGACGGGCGCAAACTCCTCCTCGAAGAAGCGGCGCTGGTCGCCTAGATTTTTGGAAGCGATGATGCGGGTGGGGTCGACGCCGTAGAGCCGCGCCGCGAAATGGGCGGAGCCGATGAAGA
The DNA here is from genome assembly GCA_018823835.1 of Alphaproteobacteria bacterium. Classification (GTDB taxonomy): domain Bacteria; phylum Pseudomonadota; class Alphaproteobacteria; order Rhizobiales; family Rhizobiaceae; genus CAMYMG01. The sequence continues at coordinate 148,722 of JAHJHT010000009.1, forward strand.
AGCCGAGCAGGCCGGTCTGGTAGAAGTTGCCCTCGAAGGCGCGGATGCGCTTCCTGCCCCGCCAGTTGCGTCCCTCCCAGTAGCGGCGGGTGTCGGCATCGAGCTGCGGCGCGAGGAAGCGCTGATAGGCCTGGGTATTTGCCCTGTTGCCGGCCTCGCCGAAGAAGCGGAACAGGTCGGCCTGCGACGGCAGGTGCCGGACCGCCGCGAGCTTCAGGCGATTCAGCGCGATGTGCGCGGCATTGAGGTCGACGGCGTCGATGCGGGCCGGCGATCGGGTCAGGTAGGCGAGAACGTTGCAGCCGCCGGACGCGATGGTGACGACGCGGTGGCCCTCGCCAAGCGCCATGGCCTCGATGTCCACGTCGGGGTCTTCCCATATCTGCGGATAGACAAGGCCGGTGAAGAGGAGCGCGAAGAGACGTTCGGAGAGGCCCGCCCTGGAGAGCGCCCTGTTCCGGTATACGGCCTGGCCGACCTGGCGGTTCCTGCGAAGGCCGATATCACTGGAAAGGTCGGTCATGGCGCGAATCCCGTCTAGGACTGTTCGGACCGGGCTAGCGCGGCTTCATTACGGGCAGGTGACGGTGTTGCGACAGTCCTGTGATGGTTGCAGGAGGGGACGGGTTTCGCACATGTTTGGCGCACGACTCGATCCTTGGAGGTTTCCATGTCCCGACACGATTTCGACCCCGCTACCGTGACGCCGGACGGTCGGCCGCCGGCAAAGGCGCGGCTGTTCGACGGATCCGTCGAAGGTCCCCATCGCGGTTCCGTCAACGGCGAGAGCCTCGGAGCGCAGGTGACCATCCTCACCTATGGCAATGACGAACCGGGCAAGGGACCGGTGTTGCATGTGCACCCCTATGACGAGGTCTTCGTCGTGCAGCAGGGCCACGCGCGCTTCTTCGTCGGCGAGGCGGTGATCGACGCCGAGGCTGGCGAGACGGTGCTCGGCCCGGCCGGGGTGCCGCACCGCTTCATCAATCTCGGACCCGGACGCTTGCAGACGCTCGACATTCACATGTCGCCGCGCTGGATCCAGACCAACCTGGAGTAGACGGGCGTTCCGCCCGGGGAGGCGGACCCCTCCAAGATCGCGAGACGACGAAACGCAACTCAGGGTGGGTGCGGCTGTCGGCAGTTCCGACGCGCCGATGCGGCGGGCCTCGATGCACGTAAAAATTGCATGATGCCATCTTTACAAGTATAGAGAGTATAAATTAGAGTTCTGCAATCCAAGATAGAAACAGTCAGGGAGCCCCTGGCAGGGACTTTCCGACGGGGTCAGGAGGGTTGCATGGCATCCAGGCATGGTTCCGCAGTTCGCGGTCAGGACAATGTTCCCCACTCCAGCATCAGGGACCAGCGCTTCGGGCGCATGTTCCGCAACCTGCCGCAGGCGCAGTTCACCAAGGATGCGCTGATCGGGCTGGCGCAGACGATGTTCCAGGGCGAGTTCGCCGAGCGCATCGCCGAGGGAGTCGAGGTCGATACGCCGCTCAACGCCAGCGAACCCGAGGACGAAAACCCGGCATTGCCCGCTGGTTTCACCTATTTCGGCCAGTTCATCGATCACGACATCACCTTCGATCCGATGTCGTCGCTCGACCGGTTCAACGATCCCGATGCGCTGCAGGATTTTGGCACGCCGCGTCTCGACCTCGATTCGGTCTACGGCTCGGGGCCTGACGACCAGCCGTTCCTCTACGAGGACGACGGCAAGCACCTGCTGCTCGGCGAGGACAAGGATTTCGACAAGCGGCGCAACGGGCGGCCTGACCTGCCGCGCAACAATGCGACGCCCCGCCGCGCGCTGATCGGCGACAAGCGCAACGACGAGAACACGGTCGTCTCGCAACTGCAGGCGACGTTCCTGCGCTTCCACAACGCCGTGCTAGACAGGGAGGCGGACCAGGACTTCCCGCTGGCGCAGCAGATCGTGCGCTGGCACTACCAGTGGATCGTGCTGCACGACTTCCTGCCGCGGATCGTCGGCGACGCGACCTATCAGGAGGTCGTCGGCGGGCGCGGGGGCATTCCCAACGTCCGCTTTTACGAGGCGAAGGGCCGATACGCCTTCATACCGGTCGAATTTTCTGCCGCCGCCTATCGCTATGGCCACTCCATGGTGCGGCCGAGCTATTCGCTCAACCGCATCGTGACGGGCGCGCAACCGAGCGAGCAGCCATTCGGAAGCGGGGTGGCAAAATTCCACCGCGTTCCGATCTTCTCAGTCCTCAACCCGCCCGCGCAACTGGGAAATCTCAATGGCTTTCGCGAACTGCCGGATTTCTGGGCGGTGGACTGGGGCTTCTTCTTCGATGGCGTGGCGCCGCAATCGCCGCCCGACGGCGCGGTGCTGCCGCAGCCGTCCTACAAGATCGATACGACGCTTGTGGACCCGCTGACCAGCCTGCCTGACCACCAGGGCATGGAGCCGGAGTTACGCGCACTGGCAACGCTTAATCTCCTGCGCGGCTGGCGGATGGGCATACCAAGCGGCCAGGCAGTGGCCCACCACATGGGGCTCGAGGCGCTGAGCGACGCGGATCTGTTCGATTCGGAAGACGAGGCCCGCAAGACGGCGCGGGCGGCCCTGCTGGAAATGCATAGGGGGATTTTCGAGAACAACTGCCCGCTGTGGTTCTACATATTGCGCGAGGCCGAACTGCTGCATCAGGGCGCGCATCTCGGGCCGGTCGGCGGCACCATCGTCGCCGAGGTGCTGTCCGGCCTCATCATGGAGGACGGACATTCCTTCCTGCGCAGTGGCCGACCTGGCGGCCGACACTGCCCGGCGCCGAAGGCGGTCATTTCACCATCGCCGACCTGATCAACTACACCAACACGTAGGTCAGGGGCGGCTCAGGCCGCCCCGAAACCGCCCGGCGTCGGCGTGGTGACGATGACCGCCTCGCCGGGCTCAAGGAAGGTCTGGTCGCAGGCGCGCAGCGTTTCGACGGTGCCGTCGGAACGACGCACCTGGGTCATGCCGACTTCGCCGGAGCCGCCCCCCTCGAGACCCTCGGGCGGGCGGTTGCGGTGCGACGACAGGATGGCGCATTCCATGCGCTCGAGGAAGCGGATGGTGCGGCGGGTGCCGTCGCCGGCGTGGAACTTTCCCTTGCCGCCCGAGCCCTGGCGGATGTGGAAATCCTCGAGCAGCACCGGGAAGCGCAGCTCCAGCACTTCCGGGTCAGTGAGGCGCGAATTGGTCATGTGGGTGTGGACGCCCGACGTGCCGTTGAAGCCGCGGCCGCTGTTCATGCGGCCGGCCGGCGAGCCGGAGCAGATGGTCTCGTAATACTGATATTTTTCATTGCCGTAGGTCAGGTTGTTCATCGTCCCTTGCGCATTGGCGAGCGCACCCATGGCGCCGAACATGGCGTTGGTGACGTGCTGCGAGGTCTCGACATTGCCGGCGACCACCGCCGCCGGGTAGGCGGGGCGCAGCATGCAGCCGTCGGGAATGACGATGTTGATCGGCCTGAGGCAGCCGGCATTCATCGGGATGTTGTCCTCGACCATGACGCGGAAGGCGTAGAGCACGGCGGCGCGCGCGACCGGTTCGGGGGCGTTGAAATTGTTCTTCATCACCGGAGAGGTGCCGGTGAAGTCGACGGTCGCCTCGCGCCTGGCGCGGTCGACGGTGATCTTCACCCTGATGACCTGGCCGGTGTCGGTCGGGTATTCGTACTCGGAAGCATCCGGCAGGCGCTCCAGCACGCGGCGCACGCTCTCGGCGGCGTTGTCCTGGACGTGGCCCATATAGGCCTCGACGACATCGAGCCCGAAATGCGCGACCATCTTGCGCAGCTCGGCGACACCCTTCTCGTTGGCGGCGACCTGCGCCTTGAGGTCAGCGATGTTCTGGTGCGGGTTGCGCGCCGGGTAGGGGTGGTCGGTGAGGATGCGGTGGAGCTCGGCTTCCTGGAATTTTCCGCGCGAGACGATGCGGAAATTGTCGATCAGCACGCCTTCCTCGTCGACCGTCGTGGCGAGCGGGGTCATCGAGCCGGGCGCGGTGCCGCCGACATCGGCGTGGTGGCCGCGCGAGGCCGAGTAGAACAGGATTCCCTCGCCGGCGTCGTCGAAGACCGGCGTGACGACGGTGATGTCGGGAAGATGCGTGCCGCCATTATAGGGGGCGTTGAGCGCGAAGACGTCGCCCGGATGGATGTCGCCTGCGTTCAGCCGGATGATGGTCTCGACGGAGCGGTCCATGGAGCCGAGATGCACCGGCATGTGCGGCGCGTTGGCGACGAGCGCGCCGGTGCGGTCGAAGACGGCGCAGGAGAAGTCGAGCCGCTCCTTGATGTTGACCGAGTAGGCGGTGTTCTGCAGCGTCACGCCCATCTGCTCGGCGATCGACATGAAGAGGTTGTTGAAGACCTCGAGCATGACCGGGTCAGCCTCGGTGCCGATGGCGGCCTGGCGCTGCTTCTTCTCGACGCGGCGCAGCAGCACGTGGTCCCTGGCGGTGATCTCGGCCTGCCAGCCCGGCTCGACGACGATGGTCTGGTGGCTCTCGATGAGCAGCGCCGGACCGTCGATGCGGTTGCCGCAGGCGAGTTTCTCGCGGCGGTGGACCGCGGCATCCTGCCAAGCGCCGTTGCAGAATACGGGGCGGGTCTCGCCGGGTTCTGCGTCGGCGCCGGAGAGCGGCCGGTCGGTCTCGTCGCGGCCGGTGACCCGGCCGTCGGAAGCCTCGACCTCGACGGTCTCGATGACCATCGGCTTGTCGTCGTAAACGAAGCCGAACTGCGCCTTGTGGGCGGTCTCGAAATCGGTGCGCGCCTGGTCGATGGAGCGGGCGGAGAAGTTGACCGGGAGCGCGGTGTCGGTGCCGTCGTAGCGGATGTGGAGGTTGGGCCGCCAGACGACGGCGTCGTCCGGCACGCCCTGCAGCCTCATCTCGGCGAACACGGCGTCGTGCAGGGTTGCGATGGTGGCGTCGAGATCGCCGACGGTGTCTTCGGCGAGCGGCCGGATCAGGCCCTGCTGGCGCGAGGCGAAGACGCTCGACATGCCGATGCCATAGGCTGACAGCAGGCCCGAGAAGGGGTGGATCAGCACGGCCTCCATGCCCAGCGCGTCGGCGACGAGGCAGGCGTGCTGGCCACCGGCGCCGCCGAAGCAGTTGAGCAGATATTCGGTGACGTCGTAGCCGCGCTGCACCGAGATCTTCTTGATGGCGTTGGCCATGTTCTCGACAGCGATGGTGACGAAGCCCTCGGCGACCGCTTCGGGCGCGCGTCCGTCGCCGATCTCTGCGGCCATGGCGGCGAAACGCTCGCGCACCACGGCGGCGTCGAGCGGCTGGTCCTGGCCGGGGCCGAAGATCGCCGGGAAGAAGTCGGGCTGCAGCTTGCCCAGCATGACATTGGCGTCGGTGACGGCGAGCGGGCCGCCGCGCCGGTAGCAGGCGGGGCCGGGGGTGGCGCCGGCCGAATCCGGCCCGGCCTGAAAGCGCCCGGCCTCGAAATGCAGGATCGAGCCGCCGCCGGCGGCGACGGTGTGGATGCGCATCATCGGCGCCCGGACGCGCACGCCGGCGACCTCGGTGTCGAAGGCGCGCTCGTAGTCGCCGTCGTAATGGGCGACGTCGGTCGAGGTGCCGCCCATGTCGAAGCCGATGACCTTGCCGAAGCCGGCGAGCTTTGCGGTCTCGACCATGCCGACGACGCCGCCGGCCGGGCCGGACAGCAGCGCGTCCTTGCCCTGGAAGTTTTCCGCCGAGGTGAGGCCGCCCGACGACATCATGAACATGAGCTTTGGAGTTTCGCTCACGGCCGCGCGCTCGCTTCGCTCGCTGGCCTCCGCGGGGGCGGCCTGGCCGGCCGACACCCGGTCGGGCTTGCGGCCTTCGGCCGGATTGTCGCCAATGCCAAGTTCGCCGGCAACGCGGCTGACGTAGCGGGACAGGATCGGCGAGAGATAGGCGTCGACGACGGTGGTGTCGCCGCGGCCGACCAGCTTGACCAGCGGCGAGACCTCGTGGCTGACCGACAATTGTCCGAACCCTACCTTGCGGCAGACTTCGGCGACGGCCTTCTCGTGGTCGGGATATTTCCAGGCATGCATGAAGACGATGGCGACGGCGTCGATGCCGTCTTTCTTCGCCCGCTCGATCTCGGGCTTCACCGAGGCTAGGTCGAGCAGCCGCTCGACCGTGCCGTCGGAGCGGACGCGCTCCTCGACCTCGACGACGCGCTCGTAGAGCTGTTCGGGGAGGATGATTTCCTTGGCGAAGATGTCTGGCCGCGCCTGATAGGCGATCTTCAGCGCGTCGCGGAACCCCTTGGTGATCAGCAGCAGGACGCGGTCGCCCTTGCGCTCCAGCAGCGCGTTGGTGGCGACCGTGGTGCCCATCTTGATGTCGCCGACGAGGCCGGAAGGGATGGCGGCGCCTGGAGCAACGCCGAGCAGGTCGCGGATGCCCTGGATCGCGGCGTCGCTGTAGGCCTCGGGATTCTCGGACAGAAGTTTGCGCGGATGCAGGGCGCCTTCGGGATCGCGGCCAATGATGTCGGTGAAGGTGCCGCCGCGGTCGATCCAGAAATCCCACTTCTTCGCGAGCATGAAACTCTCCCGTCAATCGCCTTGGACTTTGCGCAGAAGAGCGGTATAAAACAGAACATCGCCATTTCGTCAATGATTTGTCGATAAAATGCGAAGGAAAAAATGCGATGCAGAAAGCCGCCAGCGGGATTGGTCCCGTCGTCTCCGCCGCCCACCTCGCCGATGGCGACATGCCGGCGCTGTCGGAACTGGAATTCGCGCTGACCATCCTCGGCAACGCCTTCCAGCGCTGGAGCGTGCGCGGCATGGGCGCGGCCGGGATGCCCGGCCTGGCGCCGATAGACGTGCTGGTGCTTCACGCCGCCAACCACCGCAGCCGCGAGAAGACGCTCTCGGACATCTGCATGATGTTCAATATCGAGGACACGCATGTGGTGACCTATGCGTTGAAGAAGCTCGAGGGGCTGGGCCTCATCGCCACCGGTCGGCGCGGCAAGGAAAAGACGGTGAAGGCGACGGAAAAGGGGGCCGAGGCCTGCGGCCGCTATCGCGAGGTGCGCGAGGCGCTGCTGGTTTCCACCGTGAAGGGGCTGAAGTTCGACGAAGCCGAGATCAGCGGCATTGCTGCCCTGATGCGGGCGCTGTCGGGACAATACGACCAGGCGGCGCGCAGCGCGGCGAGCCTATGACCAAAGGAGTCCGCCGCGCTATCTGACGCAATGTTAAGAGCCGACTCCCGATGTGACGAAACAGTACAGGCCGACGCGCATTTCTCTCCCGACCGCCTGCAGCGCAGGCACCCACGGAAGGAGAGAAGTCATGAAGAAGTTTCTTGTCGCATCCGTTTCGGCCGTCGCCCTGATGGGGCTGGCCGCCTGCAGCGATAATACCGACAACACCACGACCCAGAGCGTTCCGCAGGCCGAACCGGGCATGGAGCAGCCGGTGACGCCGGCTCCGCCGGCAACCGACAACACGACCACGCAGGGCATCGAGCCGACACCCGAGACGGGTACGGGCGGCGACCTGCAGGGGACCTCGCCGGCTCAGCCGATGCCGGAACCCGAAGTGCAGTAAGACCCTCGATTTTGGGATGAAGGAGGCCGGTTTCGACCGGCCTCCTTTCGTTCAGGCGGCAACGCGCGCCCAACGGCCGATCATCACTGTCACCATCACCGCGAGCGCGAAGGCCAGGGTCTCGCCGGTAACTGTTTCGCCCAAGAGCAGGGCGGAGATGGCAATGGTGACGAAGGCCTGCAGAAGCTGCACCTGACTGACGCGAGCAATGCCGCCCATTGCCAGTCCGACATTCCAGGCGAAGAAGCCGAGAAACATCGAGCCGAGGCCGAGGTAGAGGAAGGCTACGGCTTCAGGGGCCACGGCGTTCGAGAATCCGGGTCCCCAGACGAAAGCCGTTCCGACGAGCGAAACGGGGGAGGTGACTATGAGCGCCCAGCAGATCACTTCCCAGCCCGGCATCCTGCGCGAAAGCCTGCCGGAGATGACGTAACCGAGGCTGACGAGAATGGCAGCGAGGAACAGCCATATGTCGCCGCTCGAAAGCTGCATGCCGCCGTCGCGCATGGCGAAGGTGACGACAAGGGCGGCGCCGGCGACACCGCAGATCCAGAACAGGATCGAGGGCCGCTCACCTGTCAAGAGCGCCGAAAATATGCTGGTGGCGAGCGGCAAGATACCGAGCACGACGGCGCCATGCGCGGCCGGCACGGTCTGCATGGCGAGCGTGGACAGAAGAGGAAAGGCAAAGACCAGCAGCACTCCGGCCAGCAGAAGGGCGTCGAGGTCGCCACGCGGAAAGCGCCGGCGCAGGAGAATGAGGATCGCCGCGGCAGCGGCGGAGGCAAGAGCGGCGCGGCCGAATGTTATGAAGAGGGGGTCGAAGGCACCGAGTGCGACGCGCGTTGCCGGCAGCGTGCCGCCGAAAATGACGACGCCGAGGAGGCCGATGGCGAGGCCGGCGTTTTCGCGCAGCACCGTGGGCTGGCCAGGAGAAGCAGTCTGAAGCATGTGGCGATGGGTAGCGTGCGCCGCGCCCGCCCGTCGCGGCAAATCGCTTGGGCCAGTAACCCCATCGATTTGCTCTAACCGCTCCCTCGCCAAGCCGGGATTTTCATCCTATGAGACGGCGATGTCGATTTGGGATCGCATAGGCGAATTCGTCGCCCGTGTCTCCGCATCCGCCTCGTCCGGCGTCTCGGATGTGGTGGAGGCGGTGCAGACCGTCTTCATGGGCGATGCCGACCTGAGGCGGCGGGTCGCCTTTTCGGTCGCCATGATCGCGCTGTCGGCCAAGATGGCCAAGGCCGACGGCATCGTCACGCAGGACGAGGTTCAGGCCTTCCAGCAGATATTTTCGGTTCCCGCTTCCGAGCGGCGCAATGTCGAGCGGCTCTACAATCTCGCCAAGGCGGATGTCGCCGGTTTCGAGGCCTATGCCAGGCAGATGGCGGGACTGTGCGGCACCGGCAAGGCCAATTGCGCTATGCTGGAGGACATTCTCGACGGCCTCTTCCACATCGCCAAGGCGGACGGCGTTCTCCATGAACATGAAGGGCTGTTCCTGCACCGCATCGCGGAAATCTTCCGCATCGAGGAGAGCCATTACCAGAGCATTTTGGCGAGGCACGCCAATCTCGGCGATGCCGACCCCTATCTCATACTCGGCGTCGAACGCGGCAGCACCCTCGACGACGTCAAGAAACGCTACCGCAAGCTGGTCGCGGCGAACCATCCCGACCGGCTGATCGCGCGCGGCGTGCCGCAGGAGTTCATCCGCATCGCGACGACGCGCATCGCGGCGATCAACGCGGCATACGAGACGATCGAACGGGGCCTCAGACCTGCATGAGCGGATTTGCGCCCGACCATGCCGGCGCGGATGTCAGGGTATCGCCGAATTTCGGCCCGCGCCGCGGCGTCGAGGGGCCCGACATGATCGTGCTGCACTATACCGGCATGGAGAGCGGCGATGCCGCCGAAGCCTGGCTGTGCAACCCGGCGAGCGAGGTCTCCTCGCATTACCTGGTGCACGAGAACGGCCGCGTCGTGCAGATGGTGCGCGAGAGCGACCGCGCCTGGCATGCCGGCAAGAGCTTCTGGCAGGGCAACAGCGACATAAATTCGTGCTCGATCGGCATCGAGATCGTCAATCCCGGGCATGCGCTCGGCTACCGCAATTTCCGCAAGCGCCAGATGGCCGCGGTGACAGCGCTCTGCGAGGGCATCATCGGCCGGCACAACATCCCCGCAGAGCGCGTCCTGGCGCATTCAGACGTCGCGCCAGGTCGCAAGGTGGACCCGGGCGAGCGGTTTCCGTGGCGGCAGATGGCCCAGGCAGGCATCGGTCATATTGTCGCGCCGCGACGCGCGGGCGGCACGCCGGTTCTCGTGCCCGGCGACAAGGGCGACGCCGTCGAGGAACTGCAATCGATGCTGTCGCTCTACGGCTATGGCGTCGATATCACCGGCGTATTCGACGAGGCGACAGGCGTTGTGGTTGCAGCGTTTCAGCTGCATTTCAGGCCGCGCCGGGTCGACGGCCTGGCCGACCGATCGACGGTTGATACGCTCGCCAGGCTGCTGCAGGCATTGCCGCGCGAACCTGCCTGAGAGCGGCACGGCCACCAAAGCCGAAAATCGGCATGGTAATATTTTGTCATCCAACGTGACTTGATCGGCCCTTTTTGTCCCAAAGTCGATCTGCAAAGGAGCGCCATCGAGTTGCCGGCGGGCTGATGAGTGTTGCTCCCGGTGTAGTGTAGATCATCCCCGCGCGGATACTGTCGCGGGACCGCATAGCAGACAGGAAATCATGAAGAATCTGACGGTTTTGGCAGCCGCGCTCGTCGCGGGCCTGACGACATTTGCAGTGGACGCAAAAGAAGTCTCGAAGAGTGACGTATCGAAGGCGGCCACGAAGGCCGAGAGCACGGTGACGGCGTCGCGCAAGGAAGACAGCGGCCACCGGGCCGGCGAGCGCGGCAAGACGGGCGAGGAGATCTTCCATGCCGCCAAGGCGGCGGCAGCAGCGGCCGAGACGACGCGCGCCGGCAAGAAGGCCGACGCCGAGGAGGCCAAGGCGAAGAAGGCGGACAAGCCCTTTGCGCCGCTGATCGAGCGCTATGCCTCGATGAACGGCGTCTCGCCGGAACTGGTGCATGCGGTGATCCAGGTGGAAAGCAACTACAAGCCCAATTCGAAGGGCCGCGCCGGCGAGATCGGCCTGATGCAGATCAAGCCGGCGACGGCGCGCATGATGGGCTATTCCGGATCGACGAGAGGCCTGTTCGACCCCGAGACCAACATCAAGTACGGGCTGAAATACCTGGCCAAGGCGCAGAAGCTCGGCGGCGGGAGCACCTGCGGCACGATCCTGAAGTACAATGCGGGCCACGGCGCCAAGCGGATGAACCCGATCTCGTCGGCCTACTGCAAGAAGGTCAAGAAGCGGCTCGCCGGCATCTGACCGCGGCGGCAACGCCAAGACACGAAACACGCCCGCCCGGGGCAGCCCGGGCGGGCGTCACTTTTTTCGTTTGCGTTTCAACAGGCGAACGCCTTTATACGCCCTGCCAGCTGGCCGGGCGGCCGCACCAGCAACAGTCGAAAGGCTGCGGGTGAGGAAAGTCCGGGCTCCATGGAAACACGGTGCCGGTTAATGGCCGGCGGGGGCGACCCCAGGGAAAGTGCCACAGAAAGCAAACCGCCGCGGCCGTCCTTCGGGACGGGGCGCGGCAAGGGTGAAAGGGTGGGGTAAGAGCCCACCGCGCGCCTGGCAACAGGGGCGGCACGGCAAACCCCACCGGGAGCAAAACCGAATAGGGGCGGTAGAGGGGCAACCCTCAGGGCTGTTTCCGGTCCACCGTCCGGGTAGGTTGCATGAGACCGATGGCAACATCGGTCCAAGACGAATGGCCGCCACGTTCCCGCCGCCGCAAGGCGACGGGGGCCATACAGAACCCGGCTTACAGGCCAGCTGGCAATTTTTTCCTCAAGCGAGAGCCGCGCGATCAGTGCGCGTCGAGCGATGCCTCGATGGCGGCCCACAGCTCCTCGGTCGGCTCGCAGCCGACCGACAGCCTTACGAAACCTGCATCCACGGCGTCGCCCCAGCGGGCGCGGCGCTCGGCGGCCGAGTGCACGCCGCCGAAGGAGGTGGCCGGCTGGATCAGCGCACAATTGTTGATGAAAGCGTCCGCCTCTGCCTCGGAGCCGAGGGTGAGGCCGATGAGAAAGCCGAAACGCAGCATCTGCGTGGCGGCGAGATTGTGCGAGGGATCGCCCTCGAGGCCGGGAAAGCGGACGGCACGGACCTTCGGGTGGTCCTTCAGGCGGCGGGCGATGATCTCGGCCGAATTGCACATGCGGTCGAAGCGGACTTCCAGCGTCTCCAGGCCGCGATGCAGCAGCCAGGCCTCGAAGGGGCCGGGAATGGCGCCTGACAGCTTGCGCCAGTCCTTCACGGCGGCGATGATTTCGGCATCGCGGCTGGTGACATGGCCGAAGAGCATGTCGGAATGGCCGTTCGGCGCCTTGGTGTCGGCGGCAACGACCACGTCGGCGCCGAGATCGAGCGGCAATTGGCCATAGGGCGTCATGGTGGTGTTGTCGGCAACGACGATGGCGCCGGCCGCATGTGCGGCCGCGGCGACTGCGGGAATGTCGCAGACATCGAGGCCCGGATTGGACGGCGTCTCGACGAAGACCATGCGGTAGCCGTCGAAGCCGCCGTCGAGATAGCTGGTGGTCGGGCGCAGGTCGAACTCGATGCCGAGCCGCTTCAGGAAGCGCTCCGCGAGTACGCGCGGCGTGTAGTAGCCGTCGGAAGGCAGCAGAACGCGGTCGCCTGTCTTCAGCAGGGCAAGGAAGATGGCCGAGATGGCCGCCATGCCCGATGGAAAGGCAACGGCGGGGGCGTTTTCGAGATGGCCGAGCATCTCTTCGGCTGCTTCCCAGGTCGGGTTGTCGAAGCGGCCATACTGCCGGAAGCCGGCCGGGTCTCCCGGCAGGTTGAAGATCGACGCCATGGTCAGGGGCAGGGGAACCGGATCGCCCTTGGCGAGCTTGCGGCGACGGAGATGGGCGAGGTTTGCCGCGCGGGACGCCGGGCTGTCGGTCATGGTTTCAAGTCTCTGCGGATGGGTTTTCGGATTCGGCGCGACGCTATGATGCGCGGTCGGTCTCCGCAAGGTGCCGCCGGGTTCAGCCGCGGCCAATAACGCTTCGTTAGGCTTAATGGAGGATAAAGGGCGCGATGCCCTGCAACCCGTCCGGAGACGCGGATTTGCCGGGATTCAGAGAGTTGTTCCCGTTGACGCCCATAGTGCCCCATGTTATCCCATAAGCACAATCAAGTCTGTTTTCCCGTCGAGGGTTTTGCGCGTGCAAGCCGCGGGGTCCTGGCCCTGTCCGGCACGGCTTCGCGCGATATCAATGCGGGGAACGGAGGGCACCGAAACCGCGCTGCGGAGGCGCGGCAAACATGACGAAACGGGGCGCGGCGGCGAGAGCGGCTGTTACGAGTGATGAACCGGTTTCTGTCCAGCGCAGTCAACAGAATAGACGCCAAGGGGCGGGTTTCCGTGCCGGCGCATTTCCGCGCCGTGGTGCAGAGCCGCGGCTATGCCGAGCTCTACGCCATCAGGCAGCTCGACGTGCCGGCGCTGGATGTGGGCGGGCTCGACCTGCTCGACCGTTACGAGGAGAGAATAGCGCTGGAAGACCCGTTCCTGCAGACCGCCGACGACATGTCCTTCTTCGTGCATGGCGACGGGGCGTTCCTGAAATACGACCAGGACGGGCGCATCACGGTCAGCGACTTCATCCGCGAACACACCGGCATCACGACGGAGGTGGCCTTCGTGGGGCGCGGCAATTTCTTCCAGATCTGGGAGCCCGGACGGCTCGGCGCCTATGGCGCGGAGGTGAGGGCAAGACTTTCACGACTTCGGCAGGGGACGAAGCCTGGGGAGCAACCGGAATGATGGCGGGTCACGGCGGGGATAGCCCCGCGGTTGGCGGACCGGCCCGTCACATTCCGGTTCTTCTCGCCGAAGTCCTCTCGGCGCTGGCACCGCAGGAGGGCGAGACCTTCATCGACGGTACGTTCGGCGCCGGCGGCTACACAAAGGCGATCCTCGACGCGGGCGCATCCGTGGTGGCGGTCGACCGCGACCCGGACGCGATCGCTGCCGGGCGCGACATGGAAGCCTCTTCCGGCGGCAGGCTGCGGCTGGTGCACGGCCCATTCTCCAGGCTCGACGATCACGCCGAGGCGGTCGATGGGGTGGTGCTCGATATCGGCGTCTCGTCGATGCAGCTCGACGAGGCCGGGCGCGGCTTCTCGTTCCGCGCCGACGGGCCGCTCGACATGCGCATGGCGCAGGAGGGCGCGAGTGCGGCTGACGTCGTCAACCGCTTCAAGCAGGGCGATCTCGCCCGCATCTTCGGCTTTCTCGGCGAGGAACGCCATGCGGGCCGCATCGCGCGGATGATCGAGAAGCGGCGCGAAGCGCGGCCCTTCGAGACCACGCTCGACCTCGCGAACGCCATCGAGGCGCATGTCGGACGCAATCCCAAGGACAAGATCCACCCGGCGACGCGCGTCTTCCAGGCGCTGCGCATCTTCGTCAATGACGAGCTCGGTGAACTGGCGCGCGCGCTGTTTGCGGCCGAGCGCGCGCTGAAACCCGGCGGCCGGCTGGTCGTCGTCACATTCCATTCGCTCGAGGACCGCATCGTCAAGCGCTTCATCGCGGACCGCTCCGGCAACGCGGCGGGGTCGCGCTTCCTGCCGGAGCTGCAGGAGAAGGCGCCGACCTTCGCCAAGCGCGGCGGGGCGGTGGCGGCGAGCGAGGCGGAGACCGAGGTCAATCTGCGTGCCCGCTCGGCCAAGCTGCGCGTCGCTGTCCGCACCGAGGCACCGGCCCGGCCCGAGGATTTTTCGATCTTCGGGCTTCCGAAACTTCCCGACATCCGGCTTTCGGCAGAGAGGTAGTAACAGTGTTTCGTACCAGCGATATCGTGCTGATCGCCGTCATGGTTTCGGCGGCCGCCGTTACCTACAAGATCAAGCAGGACGCCGAGGACCGCCTCGCGACCGTGCACAAGATCGAACGCGAGATTCGTTTCGAGGAGGACACGCTCGACCTTCTCAAGGCCGACTGGAGCCTGCTGACGCAGCCTTCGCGGTTGCAGAAACTGTCGGAAATCTACCAGTCGGAACTGGCGCTGCAGCCGATCGAGCCGCACCAGATCGTCGGGCTTGAAGAACTGCCGTCCAAGCCGGTGGTGATCGAGGACTTGTCGAACCAGCATCTCGGCGGCATGGCCGAAAGCGGCCCGGACCAGACGGTGACCGGGGCGGTGGTGCAGTGATGAGCATTTTCAGGAAGCGCGCCGCGCCAGCCGAAGCGCAGGCAAATTCGATCGTCGTCGAGGGCGCCCGCAAGGCGACCGGCGGCAGGGCAAGGAACCGTGTCGTCATGACGATGGCGGTGTTCTTCGGCATCTACGCCACGATCGGCGGCAGGCTGGTCTATCTCGGCATGCTGGACCCCGAGGAATCGGGAGGGCCGGAGAGCCGGGTGACCGCGTCGCGGCCCGACATCGTCGACCGCAACGGCGAAGTCCTCGCCACCGACATCAAGACGGCCTCGCTGTTTGCCGAGCCGCGCCGCATTGTCGACGCCGACGAGGTGATCGAGAAGCTGTCGACCGTGCTGCCCGACATCGAGGTCGAGCAGACCTACCACAAGCTGAAGAGCGGGGCCGGCTTCGTGTGGCTGAAGCGGCAGCTAACGCCAAGGCAGCAGAACGACATCATGCAGCTCGGCCTGCCGGGCATCGGCTTCCGCACCGAGAAGCGCCGATTCTATCCGGGCGGCGCGACGGCCTCGCATATCCTCGGCCTGACCAACATCGACAACAAGGGCATTGCCGGCATCGAGAAGTACATCGACGACCAGGGCCTGGCCGACCTGCAGGCGTCCGGCCTGGCGATCGCCAAGGACCTCAAGCCGTTCAAGCTGTCGATGGACATCCGCGTGCAGCACATCGTGCATGACGAGATCACCCAGGCGATGGAGCGTTACCACGCGATCGCCGCGGGCGCGGTCGTGCTGAACGTCAAGACCGGCGAAGTGCTGGCGATGGCCTCGGTGCCGGACTACGACCCCAACAACCCGTACAACGCGCACGAGAAGGACCGGCTGAACCGCATGTCGGCCGGCCTCTACGAGATGGGCTCGACCTTCAAGAGCTTCACCACGGCGATGGCACTGGATTCCGGCAAAGTGACGCTCGACAGCACGTTCGACGCGTCGCGGCCGATCCGCATCGGCAACCAGACGATCAACGATTTCCACGGCAAGGGCCGGGTGCTCACGGTGCCGGAGGTGTTCATCTACTCGTCGAACATCGGCTCGGCCAAGGAGGCCGACGTGGTTGGCATTGAGGGCCACCGCGAATTCCTGCACCGGCTGGGCATCCTCGACCGCATGGACACGGAACTGCCGGAAGTGGCACGGCCGACCGAGCCGAAGGTGTGGAAGAAGGTGCACTCGATCACCGTGGCCTTCGGCCACGGCGTCTCGACGACGCCGCTGCAGACCGCGGTCGGCTGCGCGGCGCTGATGAATGGCGGCTACCTGATCGAGCCGACCTTCCTGAAGCGCGGCGAGGAGGAGGCGATGGCCACCGCCAAGAAGGTGATCGAGGACCAGACCAGCGCAGACATGCGCTATCTCTATGCCCTCAACGCCGAGAAGGGCTCGGGCAAGAATGCACGCGTTCCCGGCTACCGCGTCGGCGGTAAGACCGGCACGGCCGAGAAGGTGGTCAACGGGCGCTATTCCTCGTCGGTGCGCTTCAACGCCTTCGTGGCGTCCTTCCCGATGGACGATCCACAGTATATCGTGCTCAGCATCATCGACGAGCCGAAGCCCGAGAAACCGGGCATGGGCGCCACCGCAGGGTCGAATGCGGCCCCGATCGTGGCCAACATCATCCGCCGGGCCGGCGCGCTGCTTGGCGTGAAGCCGGAATTCGGCCATGAAAGCGGGGCTACGGTCGTCTCCTATCAGTGATTCTCGAAGGCGCCGGGAAGCGCGCCGCCATTTTTTGACGACTGGATCTTGATGAAGCTTGTTGACCTTGCCGGTATGCTGATCGCCGATGGCGGCGTTTTTGCCGACGCCGAGGTCGCAGGAGTGACTTCGGATTCGCGCCGCAGCGGACCGGGGACGGTTTTCGTTGCGGTGGCGGGCAGCAAGGCCGATGGTGCCAGCTATGCGGCCGACGCCGCGGCCCGTGGCGCGGTGGCGATCGTGGCGGCACGTGGCGCAAAGCTCGGCGAACTGTCCGTGCCGGTGATTTCGGTCGAGGATCCGCGCCTGGCGCTGGCGAAGGCCGCTGCAGCGCTGCATCCGCGCCAGCCCGAGACGATGGTCGCCGTGACCGGCACAAGCGGCAAGACATCGGTCGCCGCCTTTACCCGACAGATCTGGGAACATGACGGCAAGGCCGCCGCCAGCATCGGCACGACCGGCGTGGTGGCGCCCGGACGCGACGACTACGGCCAGCTGACGACGCCCGACCCGGTCGAACTGCACCAGTTGCTCAGCGATCTCGCGGATGCAGGCGTGACACATGCGGCAATGGAGGCGTCGAGCCACGGCCTCGACCAGCGCAGGCTCGACGGCGTGCGACTGTCGGCCGGCGGCTTCACCAATCTCGGCCGCGACCACATGGACTACCACCCGACGGTGGAGGACTACCACCGTGCCAAGCTGCGCCTGTTCGACACGCTGCTGCCGAAGGGCGCGCCGGCGGTGATCTTCGCCGACGACACATGGTCGAAGCGGACCATCGAGGCGGCGGAGGCGGCCGGGCTCAAGGTGCTTACGGTCGGCCGGCAGGGTTCGTTTCTCAAGCTGAAGCGGGTCGAGCACGAGCGCTACCGTCAGCGCGCCGAGATAGAGGCCGACGGCGTGCTGCACGAGATCGTGCTGCCGCTGGCCGGCGACTTCCAGATATTCAACGCGCTGGTGGCGGCGGGACTTGCCGCCTCGACCGGCACGCCGGTCGACAAGGCGCTCGACGCGCTCGAGCACCTGAAGGGCGCGCCGGGCCGGCTCGACCTCGTCGGCACGACGGCCAACGGCGCGCCGGTCTATGTCGACTATGCGCACAAGCCCGATGCACTGGAGAACGTGCTGGCCTCGGTGCGGCCCTTCACGACCGGGCGCGTCATCGTGGTGTTCGGCTGCGGCGGCGACCGCGACCGCGGCAAGCGGCCGATCATGGGCGAGATCGCGACGCGATTGGCAGATGTCACCATCGTCACCGACGACAATCCGCGCTCGGAAGTGCCTGCTGACATCCGCAAGGCGATCCTGGCGGCCGCTCCGGGCGCCATCGAAATCGGTGACCGGCACAAGGCGATCCGCGACGCGGTCGCCATGCTCGCCGCCGGCGACACGCTTATCATTGCAGGCAAGGGGCACGAGCACGGCCAGACGGTCGGCAGCGAGACCTTGCCCTTCTCGGACCACGAGGAAGTGCGCAAGGCACTCCGGGAAGGCATCGCATGAGCCTGCTCTGGCTGACCGAGGACCTGATTGACGCGATGGGCGGGCGCCCGATCGGCACGATGCCGGAAGGCATCACCGGCATTTCCATCGACAGCCGCTCGCTGAAGCCCGGCGATGCCTTCTTCGCCATCAAGGGCGAGACGATGGACGGCCATGACTTCGCAACTGCGGCGGTGAAGGCCGGGGCAGGGCTGCTGGTGGTTGCCGAAGGCAAGCTGCCGGCGCTCGGTCGCCTGACAGCGCCGATGATCGTGGTGCCCGACGTTCTGGTGTCGCTCGAGAAGGCCGGCATCGCGGCGCGCGCGCGCACCAAGGCGCGGGTCATCGCGATCACCGGCTCGGCCGGCAAGACCAGCACCAAGGAAGCACTGCGCCACGTGCTGTCCCAGGCCGGCAAGGTGCATGCCTCGGACAAGTCCTTCAACAATCACTGGGGCGTGCCGCTGACCCTGGCGCGCATGCCGGCCGACACC
This sequence comes from Alphaproteobacteria bacterium, assembly GCA_018823835.1. GTDB lineage: Bacteria > Pseudomonadota > Alphaproteobacteria > Rhizobiales > Rhizobiaceae > CAMYMG01. The sequence goes on from JAHJHT010000009.1 coordinate 167,332, forward strand.
AACTACGCGATCTTCGAGATCGGCATGAACCACGAGGGCGAAATCCGCCCGCTGGTCAAGATGGTCAGGCCACATATTGCCATCGTGACGCTGATCGCGGCCGCGCATCTCGGCCACTTCAAGTCGCTGGAAGATATCGCCAGGGCCAAGGCGGAGATATTCGAGGGCGTCGAAAAGGGGGGCGTGGCGCTGATCAACCGCGACGACGCCAACTGGGCGCTGCTGTCGAAGCTCGCCAAGGCGGCAGGCGTCGAGAAGGTCGCCGGCTTCGGCGAACATGCCAAGGCGGTCTACCGGCTGACGAACCTCGCGCTGCATCCGGACCATTCGCTGATCTCGGCGAAGATCGGCGGCAAGGAAGTGACGGCGACCATCGGCGCGCCCGGGCGCCATGTCGTGCAGAACGCGCTGGCGGTGCTGGGGGCAGCCCATCTCGCCGGCGCCGACGTAGCCGCCGCGGCCCTGGCGCTGGCCGGGGTCAGTGCCGAGGCGGGGCGCGGCAAGCGCCACGTGCTGACCCATCCAAAGGGCTCGATCACGCTGATCGACGAAAGCTACAACGCCAACCCGGCCTCGATGCAGGCAGCGCTGGCGCTGCTCGACGCGACGCCGGTCGAGGGCAAGGGGAGGCGCATCGCGGTGCTCGGCGACATGCTGGAACTCGGCAGCCATTCCGAGCGCCTGCATGCCGGGCTCGCAGAACTCATCGCGCGCACCAGGACCGATCTCATCCTGCTCGCCGGACCGGAGATGAAGTCACTTGCCGCTGCGTTGCCGGACGGCTCGAAAATAGAATACAGGACCGGCGCTGACGAACTGAAGCCGGTTCTGCTCGAGGCCGTCGGCCCCGGCGACGTGGTGATGGTGAAGTCTTCCAAGGGCATCGGCTTCTCGAAGCTCATCGATGCGCTGGTCAATGCGTTCCCGGCCGATGCCGGCGCCGCCAAGCTTTCCTGAACTGGTCCGGGGGGACTGATCCGATGCTTACCCTACTCGTCAATTTCGCGGACCAGGTCTCGGCCTTCAACGTCTTCCGCTACATCACCTTCCGCACCGGCGGCGCGCTGATCACCTCGGCGCTGATCGTCTTCATCTTCGGGCCCACCATCATCGCATCGCTGCGCTTCCGGCAGGGCAAGGGCCAACCGATCCGCGCCGACGGGCCGCAGACGCATTTCAAGAAGGCCGGCACGCCAACCATGGGCGGGCTGATGATCCTGTCCGGCATCGTCGTGTCGTCGCTGCTGTGGGCCAACATCAACAGCGTCTATGTCTGGGTGGTGCTGCTGGTGGCACTCGGTTTCGGCGCGATCGGCCTCTACGACGACTACCTGAAGGTGACCAAGCAGTCGCATCTCGGCTTTTCGGGCAAGGCGCGGCTGGCTATCGAGTTCCTGATCGCGTCGATTGCCGCGATCGTCATCATGAATGTCGGGCAGGCGCCGTTCTCGTCGTCGCTGACCTTTCCCTTCTTCAAGGACTTCCTGATCAACCTCGGCTGGTTCTTCGTGCCCTTTGCCTGCATCGTCATCGTCGGCGCCGGCAACGCAGTGAACCTGACAGACGGGCTCGACGGGCTCGCCATTGTGCCGATCATGATCGCGGCGGCATCCTTCGGCGTCATCGCCTACCTGTCGGGCAACGCGGTGTTCGCCGAATACCTGCAGATCCATTTCGTGCCGGGTACCGGCGAACTGGCGGTGATCCTCGGCGCGGTCATCGGCGCGGGGCTCGGCTTCCTGTGGTTCAACGCCCCGCCCGCGGCAATCTTCATGGGCGACACAGGCTCGCTGGCGATGGGCGGCCTGATCGGCACCATCGCGGTGGCCGTCAAGCACGAGTTCGTGCTCGCCATCATCGGCGGCCTGTTCGTGATGGAGGCGCTCTCGGTGATCATCCAGGTCGGTTTCTTCAAGATGACCGGCAAGCGGGTCTTCCTGATGGCGCCGATCCACCACCATTTCGAGAAGCTCGGCTGGACCGAAAGCCAGGTGGTGATCCGCTTCTGGATCATCGCAGTGATCCTGGCGCTGATCGGCCTGTCGAGCCTGAAGCTGAGATAGGAATTAGAGGGCTCATGATCCCTGCCACCTCCTTCAGCGGCAAGCGTGTCGCCCTCTTCGGCCTTGGCGGCTCGGGGATTGCGACGGCGCGCGCCTTGGTGGCGGGCGGGGCCGAGGTGCTGGCCTGGGACGACAATCCCGACAGCGTGGCGAAGGCTGCGGGCGAGGGCATCCCGACCGGCGACCTGAGGCAGGCCGACTGGCCGGGCTTCGCCTCCTTCGTGCTGTCGCCCGGCGTGCCGCTGACGCATCCCAAGCCGCACTGGAGCGTCGAACTGGCGCGTGGCGCCGGTGTCGAGATCATCGGCGACATCGAACTGTTCGGTCGCGAGCGCAGCCTTGCAGCGCCCGATGCACCCTTCATCGCCATCACCGGCACCAACGGCAAGTCGACGACGACGGCGCTGGCCGCCCATATCCTGAAATCGGCCGGGCGCGACACGCAGATGGGCGGCAATATCGGCCGCGCGGTGATGACGCTCGATCCGCCGGAGGACGACCGCTACTACGTGGTCGAGTGCTCCTCCTACCAGATCGACCTCGCGCCCTCGATCAGCCCGACGGCGGGCATATTGCTCAACCTGACGCCCGACCATCTCGACCGCCACGGCACGATGCAGCACTACGCGGCCATCAAGGAGCGGCTGGTCGCCGGCAGCGAAACCGCCATCATCGGCGTCGACGACATTCATTGCGTGCAGATCGCCGACCGACTGGAACGCGCCGGCAAGAAGGTGGTCCGCATCTCCAAGCGACTGCCGCTGACCGACGGCTATTTCGCCGACGGCAGCAACCTGATGGAAGCGGTGAACGGGCGCTATACGCGCATAGGCTTCCTCGAGGGCATCGGCTCGCTGCGCGGCCAGCACAATGCACAGAACGCGCTTGCCGCCATAGCCGCCTGTCTCACCGCCGGGCTCGATCTCGGCGAGATCCAGTCGGGGCTGGAGAGCTTTCCGGGCCTGGCGCACCGCATGGAGCAGGTCGGCCGCAAGGGCCGCGTGCTGTTCGTCAACGATTCCAAGGCGACAAATGCTGATGCCGCGGCCCCCGCGCTGTCGAGCTTTCCGCGCATCTACTGGATCGCCGGCGGCCTGCCCAAGGAAGGCGGCATCGAACCGCTGAGAAGCTGTTTTCCGCGCATCGCCAAGGCCTACCTGATCGGCGAGGCAGCACCTGCCTTCTCGGCGACGCTTGGCGAGGCGGTGCCCTACGAGATCTCGGGCACGCTCGCCGCAGCCGTCGAGCACGCGGCGCGCGACGCGGCTCTCGATCCTGCCGACGAGGCGGTCGTGCTGCTGTCTCCGGCCTGCGCCAGCTTCGACCAGTTCAAGAATTTCGAAATTCGAGGCGAAGCCTTCAGGCAAGCTGTGAATGCTATCGGGGGCGTCATGCCCATCGGAGGACCCAAGCCATGATGAGTCGCCTGGACCGCAGCCCCGTCGCCAACTGGTGGTGGACCGTGGATCGCTGGTTTCTCGCCGCCTTCCTGCTCCTGATGGGGCTGGGCATCGTTCTGTCGTTCGCGGCAAGCCCGGCGGTGGCAGAGCGCATCGGACTGGACAGCTTCCACTTCGCCAAGCGGCAGATCGTCTACATGATCCCGGCGCTGATCGCGCTGATCTCGGTGTCGTTCCTCAACGCCAGGCAGATCAGGCGGCTGTCGCTCGTCATGCTTGGCGCGATGCTGGTGATGATGGTTGCGGTGCTGTTCGTCGGCGTCGAGGTGAAGGGCGCGCATCGCTGGATTTCGATTGCCGGCGTTTCGATCCAGCCGTCGGAGTTCCTGAAGCCCGCCTTCGTCGTCATCTGCGCCTGGCTGTTCGCAGAACACCGGCGGCAGCCCGAAATTCCCGGCAACTTTTTCGCGATGATGCTGCTCGGCGTCGTGCTGGCGCTGCTCGTCGCGCAGCCGGACCTCGGCCAGACGATCCTCGTGCTCGGCACCTGGGGCGTGATGTTCTTCATGGCCGGCATGCCGTGGCTGTGGATCATCGTCATTGGCAGTCTGGGTGCCGCGGGCGCCCTTGGCGCCTACACCGCCTTTCCGCACGTCGCCGGCCGCATCGACCGCTTCCTGACCGGCGAGGGCGACACATTCCAGGTCGACATGGGCCGCGAGGCGATGATCAACGGCGACTGGCTCGGGCTCGGGCCGGGCGAGGGCGTCATCAAGAAGATCATCCCCGACGCGCATGCCGACTTCGTGTTCTCGGTGGCGGGCGAGGAATTCGGCATCCTGCTGTGCATGGCGATCATGCTGATCTTCGCCTTCATCGTGCTGCGCGGCCTCAACACGGCGCTCAAGGAGCAGGATGATTTTACCCGCTTCGCGGTGGCCGGGCTGGTCGTGGTCTTCGGCTTCCAGTCGGTGATCAACATGGGCGTGAACCTCCAGCTTATGCCGGCCAAGGGCATGACGCTTCCCTTCATCTCCTATGGCGGCTCGTCGCTGATCGCGATTGCCATCTCCATGGGCATGGTGCTGGCACTGACCCGCAAGCGGCCGGAAAAGCGCAAGTCGATCGGCTTCCAGCCGATGACGCAGCGCGCCCAGGCGGCGGAATAGCGGAGCGGCATGGCCAAAGGCACGATCCTTCTCGCAGCGGGCGGTACCGGTGGACACCTGTTTCCGGCGGAGGCGCTGGCACATCAGCTGAACGAGCGCGGCTGGCGCGTCGACCTGGCGACCGACGATCGCGCCGAGCGCTTCGCCGGGCATTTTCCGGCGCATGAAGTGCACCCGATCGCCTCCGCGACGATCGGTTCGCGCAACCCTGTGGCGCTGCTCAAGTCCTTCTGGACGATCTGGCGCGGCGTCAGGCAGGCATCGGAGGTAATCCGACGCATCAAGCCTGAGGTGGTGGTCGGCTTCGGCGGCTATCCGACGCTGCCGCCGCTCTACGCGGCGACGCGGCGCAAGGTGCCGACCATCGTGCACGAGCAGAACGCTGTGATGGGACGCGCCAACCGTGCGCTCGCGGCGCGGGTGGCGGCAATCGCCGGCGGCTTCCTGAGTGACAGGGAAGGAGCCTTCGCCGACAAGATCGTGGTGACCGGCAACCCGGTGCGCCCTGCGGTGCTGGAGGCGGCGAAGACGCCCTACCGTCCATCGCGCGAGGACCAACCGTTCCGGCTGCTGGTGTTCGGCGGCAGCCAGGGCGCGCAGTTCTTTTCCGACGCGCTGCCGGGCGCGATCGCGGCACTTCCCGAGGCGCAGCGTGCCCGACTGGTGGTGACTCAGCAGGCGCGCGCCGACGATGTCGGGCGGGTCAAGAAGGCCTATGACGAGCTCGGCATGCAGGTCGAGGTGCTGCCCTTCTTCTCCGACATGGCGGCGCGCATCGCAGCGGCGCATCTCGTCATCTCGCGCTCGGGCGCCTCGACAGTGTCGGAGATCGCGGTAATCGGCCGGCCGGCGATCCTGGTGCCCTATCCCTATGCGCTCGACCACGACCAGGCGGCCAATGCCGAGGCACTTGCAGCGGCCGGCGGCGCCGAGGTTCACCCGCAATCGTCGCTCTCGACGGAGCGGCTATGCGCGCTGATCGGCGCGGCAATCGACGAGCCCGACAGGCTGGCGACGGTTGCGGCTGCCGGGAAATCGGCGGGGAAACCCGACGCGGCGCGGTTGCTCGCCGATCTGGCAGAGGCTATTGCCTCCGGTCAATCGGTCGCGGACTACAAGAGAGGAAAGCCAGCATGAAAATGCCGCAGAGCATCGGACTGGTGCATTTCATCGGCATCGGCGGCATCGGCATGAGCGGCATCGCCGAGGTGCTGCGCAACCTCGGCTACCGCGTGCAGGGCTCCGACCAGGCCGACAGCGCCAACGTGCAGCGGCTGCGCGACAAGGGCATCGAATGCTTCATCGGCCACCGAGCCGAAAACCTCGGCGAGGCCGAGGTGGTGGTGGTCTCAACGGCGATCAAGAAGTCGAACCCGGAACTGAAGGCGGCGCGGCTGAAGCTGCTGCCCATCGTGCGCCGCGCCGAAATGCTGGCCGAGCTGATGCGGTTCCGCCAGGCGGTGGCCATCGGCGGCACGCACGGCAAGACGACGACGACCTCGATGGTGGCGACGCTGCTCGACGCCGGCGGGCTCGACCCGACGGTGGTCAATGGCGGCATCATCAACGCCTACGGCACCAATGCGCGCATGGGCGAGGGTGAGTGGATGGTGGTCGAGGCCGACGAGAGCGACGGCACCTTCCTGAAGCTGCCGGCCGAGATCGCGGTGGTGACCAACATCGATCCCGAGCATCTCGACCACTACGGCTCCTTCGACAAGGTGCGCGAGGCGTTCCGACAGTTCGTCGAGAACGTGCCCTTCTACGGCTTCGGCGTGATGTGCACCGACCACCCCGAGGTGCAGGCGATGGTCGCGCACATCGAGGACCGGCGCATCATCACCTATGGCGAGAACACGCAGGCCGACGTGCGCTTCGAGAACCACCGCATGGAGGGCGCGACCTCGGTGTTCGACGTGGTCATCCGCCGCCGCAAGGCCGGTCCGGAGACTGTAATCCGCGACCTGCGCCTGCCGATGCCCGGCCGCCACAACGTGTCGAACGCCACGGCGGCGATCGCCGTCGCGCACGAGCTCGGCATCTCGGCCGACGACATCCGCAAGGGCCTGCTGTCCTTCGGCGGCGTGAAGCGGCGCTTCACCCATACCGGGACCTGGAATGGCGTCGAGATATTCGACGACTACGGGCACCATCCGGTGGAGATCAAGGCGGTGCTGAACGCGGCGCGCGATTCGACCAAGGGACGCGTGATCGCTATCGCCCAGCCGCATCGCTTCACCCGCCTGCGCGACCTGTTCGACGATTTCTCGTCCTGCTTCAACGCTGCCGACACGGTGATCGTCGCCCCGGTCTATGCGGCCGGCGAGGACTCGATCGACGGCGTCAATTCCGAGAAACTGGCGCAGCGCATCCGCGCCGGCGGCCACCGCGACGCGCGCTATGTGGCCGAGCCCGCGCAGATAGCGCCGCTGGTGCGCGAAATCGCCCAGCCCGGCGACTTCGTCGTGTTCCTCGGCGCCGGCAACATCACGCAATGGGCCTACGCGCTGCCGGGCGAACTGGCGGCGGGCGACGGTGCAGCTGCATGACGAGAGGCGAGGACCTGCTGGCGCGACTTGGCGACAGGCTGGCGGGGATCCGCGGGCGCATGACGCCGAACGCGGAAATGGACAAGATCACCTGGTTCCGTGCCGGCGGCCCGGCCGATGCGCTGTTCCAGCCGGCCGACGAGGAAGACCTGATCGCCTTTCTCAAGGCTGTTCCCGAGGACGTGCCGGTGACGACCGTCGGCATCGGCTCGAACCTGCTGGTGCGCGAGGGTGGCATTCCGGGCTTCGTGATCCGGCTGTCTGCGAAGGGTTTCGGCGACGTCGAAAAGGTTTCGGATACGCGCATCCGGGCGGGGGCGGCAACGCCCGACAAGCGTGTCGCGGCCTTCGCCTTTGAGGCCGGTATCGGCGGCTTCCATTTCTACCACGGCATACCCGGCGCCATTGGCGGCGCGCTGCGCATGAATGCCGGCGCCAACGGCGTCGAGACGCGCGAGCGGGTGGTCGAGGTGCGCGCCGTCGACCGCAAGGGCGAGGTGCACACGCTGAGCAATGCCGATATGGGCTACGCCTACCGCCATTCCGAAGCGCCGGAGGACCTGATCTTCGTGTCCGCTGTCTTCGAGGGATTTGCTGAAGAAAAGGACGCGATCAAGGCGGCGATGGACGCGGTGCAGCATCACCGCGAGACCGTGCAGCCGATCCGCGAAAAGACCGGCGGCTCGACCTTCAAGAACCCGGAAGGCACGTCGGCCTGGAAGGAAATCGACAAGGCCGGCTGCCGTGGGCTGATGATCGGCGGCGCGCAGGTCTCGCCGATGCATTGCAATTTTCTGATCAACACCGGAAACGCGACCGGATACGACCTTGAATATCTTGGCGAAACGGTGCGCGCGCGGGTGCTGGAAACGTCCGGCATCAGGCTGCACTGGGAGATCAAGCGGATCGGCCGCTTCCGGCCGGGCCACGAGGTGGACCCGTTCCTGGGACGGCTGCTCTAGCCTACTGCGGCGGGCAGACGACGTCGCCGACGCGCTTGGCGCCCTGGCCGTCGACGATCACATCGGGGCTGGCGCTGGAAACGCAATCGGCGATCCCGGCATTGACCTGCACCATCGGTTCTCCCTCGATCATCATGCCGGGAATGACGCTGTAGGACCCCGGCGGGCAGAGCGCCATGTCGCTGAGGCGCAAGGCAGGACGGCCGTTGATCATCACCGACACCGCGCCCGATCGCGCACAGTCGGGCAACCCGGCCGCAAGACCCTGCCCGGACAGCAACAGCAGTGTCGTCAGCAATATCCGCAAGTCAGCCTCCCGCGCCGCGTGCCCCAGAGTCACCATCTTCGACCGGCTCCCGAGGTGAGTCAAAAAAGTCATACCGGAATCGATAAGTACAGCTTTGGCAAATGCGTACTTGCCACGGAATCAACTCTCTGATTCTTTGGGTTAACAGCGTTTCCGAATTGAGTCGTACGAGGCGTGTGCCGCGTTTTCCGTCTGGGGGGTGACTCCCTGGAAGACTCGGACTCAAGCCGTGACCGGGGGGTCGGGCCGCTGCGCGAGGGGAATGACGGGGCATGAAGTTCAAACGGGTCGCGGTATTGATGGGAGGGTTTTCGTCGGAGCGGCCAGTGTCCCTGGCTTCCGGTATCCCCTGCGCCGATACGCTTGAAGCCGAAGGTTACGATGTTACGCGCATCGACGTGACGCGCGACGTCAGCTCGGTGCTTGCCGAGCTCAGGCCTGACGCCGTATTCAACGCCCTGCATGGGCCGTTCGGCGAGGACGGCACGATCCAGGGCATCCTCGAATATCTCGCAATTCCCTACACTCATTCCGGCGTGCTGGCCTCGGCCCTTGCGATGAACAAGGAACAGGCGAAAAAGATCGCCAAGTCTTCCGGCATCCCGGTCGCCGAATCCAAGATCGTCAACCGCTTCACCATCCGTGACAAGCATCCCATGCCGGCGCCCTACGTGGTGAAGCCGGTCAGCGAGGGGTCGAGCTTCGGCGTCGTCATCGTCAAGGAAGACCAGTCGCATCCGCCGCAGGTCATCACCTCGTCGGAGTGGAAGTACGGCGACATGGTGATGGTCGAACGCTACGTGCACGGGCGCGAGCTGACCTGCGCGGTGATGGGCGATGTGGCGCTGGGCGTCACCGAGATCATCCCCGAGGGGCATTCCTTCTACGACTATGATTCAAAATACGTCCCGGGCGGATCAAAACACGAATGCCCGGCAAAAATTTCACCAAATATTTACCAAAAAATACAGACACTGGCGCTCAAGGCACATCAAGCATTCGGCTGCCGGGGCGTATCCCGATCAGACTTCCGCTACGACGACCGCCATTCGGAAAATGGCGAGTTGATCTGGCTCGAAGTCAACACGCAGCCAGGCATGACGCCGACGTCGCTGGTGCCTGAGATCGCCGCACAAGCGGGACACTCTTTCGGCGATCTTTTGAGTTGGATGGTGGAGGACGCTTCGTGTTTGCGTTGAGGTCGGGACAGCACGGTAGAGGCGGCGCATTGCGGCCGGCCTCCCTCGGCGTGTTCCTTTCCGCCGAGCACTTCGTCCTGCCGCGCTGGCTGCGCCGTCCGGCGCGCGTCGTCGCGCGGCTGTGCAGCGGCGAGTACACGCCGCCCCGCTTTGCCGCGACGATCGCGAGTGCTGTCCTGCTGTCTTCGAGCGTGCTCTACGGCGCGTGGATCGGCGGCGAGATTCCGGTCGCTGTGCAGACGGTGACGTCGCGCCTTGGCTTCGCTGTCGAGAGCGTCAGGGTATCCGGTAACGCCGAGACCTCGGAAATCGACATTCTCGAGCGGCTCGAGCTCGACGGCTGGACCTCTCTCGTCGGCTTCGATGCGGACCTTGCGCGTCAGCGCATCGCCGGGCTGCCCTGGGTCAAGCAGGCATCCGTGCGCAAGATTTATCCCGACACGATCGAGGTCAGGATCGAGGAGCGCAAGCCTTTCGCCATCTGGCAGCATGGCCGGCAGCTGGCCATCGTCGACCGCGCCGGCGACGTCATCGTGCCGTTCTCGGGCGGTCGCCATTCGGTGTTGCCGCTGGTCATCGGTTATGGCGCGGCCGAGGATGCCCCGGGCTTCGTCGACAAGATCCGGCGCTATCCCGAACTCGCCTCCCGCGTGAAAGGCTTCATCCGTGTTGCCGAGCGGCGCTGGGACCTCAGGCTCGAAAACGGCATCACCATCAAGCTGCCGGAAGGCAATACCGACGGCGCCATTGCCGAAGTGCTGCGGATGGACCGCGAGAACGGGCTGTTGTCGCGCGACATCGCCTCTGTCGATCTCAGGCTCGAGGACCGGCTGGTCATCGGGTTGACCCCCGAGGCGCTGGTGCGCCGCACCGCCGCGCTTGCCGAACAGGCCAAGGCGGCGAAGAAGAAGCCGGGGAAAAACATATGAGCTGGATGGGCGGCAACAAGGACGTCGCGTCCCGCCGGTCCGGCATCGTCACCGTGCTCGACGTCGGCTCGAGCAAGGTATGCTGCGTGATCGCAAGGCTGCGGCCGCGCGGCGAAAGCCCGATCCTGCGTGCCCGCACGCATGAGGTGCAGGTGATCGGCATCGGCCACCAGAAATCGCAGGGCGTGAAGTCGGGCGTCATCATCGACCTCGACCGCGCCGAGCACGCCATCCGGCTGGCCGTGGATGCGGCCGAGCGCATGGCCGGGCTGACCGTCGATTCGCTGATCGTCAATCTGACCGCCGGGCGCCTGCGCAGCGAGGTCTTCTCGGCCTCGATCAATCTTGGCGGCCACGAGACCGACGGCGCCGACATCAAGCGCGTGCTGGGCGCAGGCGCCAAGCAGGCGCTGAAGGCCGACCGCGAAGTCGTGCATTCGCTGCCGGTTGCCTTCTCGCTCGACGGCGAGCGCGGCATCCGCGACCCGCGCGGCATGGTTGGCGACGCGCTCGGTGTCGACATGCATGTGCTGACCGGTGACTCCGCGCCGCTGCGCAATCTCGAACTCTGCATCAACCGTTCGCACCTGTCGGTCGAGCGGATGGTCGCGACCCCTTATGCCAGCGGGCTTGCCGCGCTGGTCGACGACGAACTGGAAATGGGCGCCGCCTGCATCGACCTCGGCGGCGGCACGACGACGATCTCCGTCTTCTCGGACGGCAAGTTCGTGCATGGCGACGCCATTCCGGTCGGCGGCAGCCACGTGACGATGGACCTTGCCAAGGGCCTGTCGACGCGCATCGAGCATGCCGAAAGGCTGAAGGTCATGCACGGCTCGGCGTTGCCCGGCAGCGCCGACGACCGCGACCTGGTGACGGTGCAGCCGATGGGTCACGAAGACGGCGAAGTGCCGCTGCAGGTGCCGCGTTCTGTGATGACGCGCATCGTGCGCGCCCGCGTCGAGGAGACGCTGGAGCTGCTGCGCGACCGGCTGGGCAAGTCGGGCTACGGCAATGCCGTGGGAAAGCGGGTGGTGCTGACGGGCGGTGCTTCGCAGCTCGCCGGGCTGCCCGAGGCAGCAAGAAGAATTCTCGGTCGCAACGTGCGCATCGGCAGGCCTCTCGGGGTTGCCGGCCTGCCCGAGGCGGCCAAGGGACCGGCGTTTTCGACAGCGGTCGGCCTGCTCATCTATCCGCAGGTCGCCAGCTTCGAAAGCCGGCAAGGTAATGCGATGTCCCGCCTGAAAATGACGGGAACCGGCGGAAGGCTGGATCGCATGAGTCGGTGGTTGAGGGACAGTTTCTAATTCGGCGGGGCTGGTCCCCATAGCGGCCGTGGCGGCGACGCGGCAGGAAAGGCAAAGGACGAGGACAATGACGATCAATCTGCAGAAGCCCGACATAACGGAATTGAAGCCACGCATCACCGTGTTCGGTGTCGGCGGGGGCGGCGGCAATGCCGTCAACAACATGATCACAGCGGGGCTTCGCGGCGTCGAATTCGTGGTTGCCAACACCGACGCGCAGGCGTTGACCATGTCGAAGGCCGACAGGCTGATCCAGCTCGGCGCGCATGTCACCGAGGGCCTGGGTGCCGGGTCGCAGCCGGAAGTCGGGCGCGCCGCCGCCGAAGAGTGCATCGACGAGATCATCGATCACCTGTCCAACACCCACATGTGCTTCGTCACTGCCGGCATGGGCGGCGGCACCGGCACCGGTGCAGCCCCGGTCGTCGCCCGCGCGGCCCGCGAAAAGGGCATCCTGACCGTCGGCGTCGTCACCAAGCCGTTCCACTTCGAAGGCCAGCGCCGCATGAAGACCGCAGACCTCGGCATCGAGGAACTGCAGAAGTGCGTCGACACGCTGATCGTCATCCCGAACCAGAACCTGTTCCGACTCGCCAACGACAAGACCACCTTTGCCGACGCCTTCGCCATGGCCGACCAGGTGCTCTATTCGGGCGTCGCCTGCATCACCGACCTGATGGTCAAGGAAGGCCTGATCAATCTCGACTTCGCCGACGTCCGCTCGGTGATGCGCGAAATGGGCAAGGCGATGATGGGTACCGGCGAGGCGTCGGGCGAGGGCCGTGCGATGGCCGCCGCCGAAGCCGCTATCGCCAACCCGCTGCTCGACGAGACGTCGATGCGCGGCGCCAGGGGCTTGCTGATCTCGATCACCGGCGGCCGTGACCTGACGCTGTTCGAAGTCGACGAGGCGGCTACCCGTATCCGCGAGGAGGTCGATCAGGACGCCAACATCATTCTCGGCGCCACCTTCGACGAAGAACTCGAGGGCGTCATCCGCGTGTCGGTCGTGGCGACCGGCATCGACAAGTCGGCCGAGGACATCGCATCTCCGCCGGTGACGATCCGCCAGGCACCGCCCAAGCCGGTTGCACGTCCGGCCGTGGCCGACGCCCGCCCGACGACTGCCGAGCAGGCGGCACCAGTCGATGCTCCGCGGCTCGAGAAGGCAGCCGATCCAGTCGCCGACGCGATCCGCCAGGCCGAGGTCAACGCCGTCGAAATGGCTGCACGCGCTGCTCCCAAGGACGAGTTCCGCACCACCAGCAAGCTGTTCCAGGCACCGCCGGCCGAGCCGCAGGTGCAGCGCCCGCAGCCGGCAGCCGCCGCGCCGCAGCGGGAAACCCTGCAGCCGGCCCCGGTGCAGCAGCGTATGCCGCGCGTCGAGGACTTCTCGCCGGTCGTCAAGGCCGCCGTCGAAGCCCAGAGCCGCCCGGTCGACCATGAGAACAGCGGCCCGATGGGCCTGCTGAAGCGCCTGACCACCGGCCTCGGCCGCCGCGACGAGGAGCAGGCCCGCGTCGAGCCTTCCGCGACCCGCGAGCCGAAGCTGCGCCAGCCGGCGCCGGAAGCCCGCCGCATCCCGAGCCAGGACCCGCAGCTCTACGCACCGCGCCGCGGCCAGCTCGACGAACACGGCCGCCTGACGCCGCAGACTCGCGCTGCGCAGGAAGACGACCAGCTGGAGATTCCGGCATTCCTTCGTCGCCAGGCGAACTGACGACCTTCGAAAACGGTGTCGGCGGACAGAATCCGGCTTGTCCGCCGACCCGAAAAATAACATAAAAACAAGCGCTTATAATTCGGTTGCGGGGGTCCTCCCGTAACACAGAGTAAGAAAGCGTGATTTGGAGTCTCCCTGGCCGGCGACTATTCTGTGACGAGAATAAGGTCAGCATGTGGGAGGGATTCGGGGATGAGATCCCGCCCACAGCAACCAGCAAGACCGCTCTCCTGGGGTTGGAGATGCGGGGACAGGCTGGACGGGCGCATGGGGATCAACTTGCACGACTATCAGACGACACTCAAATCGCGTGTAGCGCTGTCCGGATTCGGCGTTCACTCGGGTAAGCCCGTTTCGCTCAGCTTCCTGCCTGCCGACCCCGACACCGGCGTCGTCTTCCACCAGTGCGACGGCGAGGGCAAGGAAATTCGCGCCCTGGTCTCGGAGATCGGCGCGACAGACCTTTCCACAGTTCTTGGCGACCCGGCCGGCTTCCATGTCGGCACCGTCGAGCATGTGATGGCCGCGCTGCTCGGGCTCGGCATCGACAACGTCATCGTGGAGATCGACGGCAGCGAGATGCCGATCCTCGACGGCAGCGCCGCGGGTTTCGTCGAGGCGATCGACCAGGCCGGCATCGAGACGCAGGCCGTCAAGCGCCGCTACATCCGCGTGCTGAAGCCTGTGCGCATCGAGAACGGCGCCTCCTGGGCCGAGTTCCAGCCGCATGACGGCACCCGCTTCGAAGTCGAGATCGACTTCGAGAGCCCGGCAATCGGCCGCCAGTTCTTCGCCTCCGACGTCAGCGCGGACTCGTTCCGCCGCGACATCGCGCGGGCACGCACCTTTGGCTTCATGAAGGATGTCGAGCGGCTGTGGGCCGCCGGCTACGCACTCGGATCATCGCTCGAAAACTCGGTGGTGATCGGCGAGGACAGCCGCGTCATCAACATGGAAGGCCTGCGCTACAAGGACGAGTTCGTCCGCCACAAGATGCTCGACGCCATGGGCGACCTTGCACTGGCCGGCGCGCGCTTCATCGGCTGTTTCCGCTCCTATCGCGGCGGCCACAGGCTGAACGCCGCGGCGCTGAGGCGCCTGCTGTCTGACCGCTCTGCCTTCGAGATCGTCGAGACCAACAGGCGCGAACGCGGTCGCACTGCCGAAATGACCGCTGTAAATGCGGCGGTCTACGCTCCCTGGGTGCTCTGAAGCCACAATCGGGCAGGATTCTTGCCCAGCGGTCGCGCATTGCGCGACCGTCGCCATGTCGCCACAAAAATGCGCCATTGCCCCGCGATAGCGTTGCCGTCGAAATGCGGTTATGATCTATGGCGGCGTGCCGACGACGAGTGCTGTGCCGAAGGGGCTGTAATTCAACCATGAAATTTCCGAGAATGGCTTACGCCGGCCGAGCAGTACGGATGAATCTTGCGGTTACGCTGATCGCCGTGGCGCCTCTGTCGCTCGCGGGTTGCATGTCGAGCGAACCCGATCTCGATCTCTCGACCTATGTCGACGAGACCGAACCGGCGGACGTTCTCTACAACCAGGGCCTCGCCAACCTCAACGCCGGCAACCTGAAGGAAGCGGGCCGCAAGTTCGCGGCGGTCGACCGCCAGCACCCCTATTCGGAGTTCGCCCGCAAATCGATGGTGATGGGCGCCTTCACCAACTACCGGCAGGGCAATTTCGACGAGGCGATCAACTCCGGCAAGCGCTACGTGGCGCTCTACCCGTCGTCGGAAGACGCAGCCTACGCGCAGTACATCGTCGGTCTCTCCTACTTCAAGCAGATCCGCGACGTGACGCAGGACCAGAAGGAATCGCGCCGCGCCATCGAGGCGATGGAAGAGGTCGAGAACCGCTGGCCGGAATCGGAATATGTCGAGGATGCGCGCACCAAGATCCGCTTTGCGCGCGACCAACTGGCCGGCAAGGAAATGCAGATCGGGCGCTACTATCTCGAGCGCCGAGAATTCATCGCCGCGGCCAAGCGTTTCCGCTACGTGGTCGAGAACTATTCAAACACCCGCCATGTCGAGGAGGCGCTCGCGCGCCTGACCGAGACATATTACGCCATGGGGCTGACCTCGGAGGCCCAGACGGCCGCCGCCGTGCTCGGGCACAATTATCCAGACAGCCAGTGGTACAAGGATTCCTACGCGCTGCTGCAGTCGCGGGGCCTCGAGCCGCGTGAGAATGCCGGCTCGTGGATCTCGCAGGCCGGGAAGCTGTTCGGCGGCGCCTGACCGGTAGCGGGAACGCATGCTCTCCAGACTGTCGATCCGCGATATCGTCCTGATCGAGCGGCTGGACATCGATTTCTCGGCAGGGCTGTCGGTGCTGACCGGTGAGACGGGCGCGGGTAAGTCGATCCTGCTCGACGCGCTGTCGCTGGCGCTGGGCGCACGCGGCGATGCCTCGCTGGTACGCCACGGCGCCTCCCAGGGGCAGGTCACGGCCGTGTTCGACGTGCCGCTGAACCACCCGGCGCGTGCCATCCTCACAGAAAACGCCCTCGACGATGACGGCGACATCATCCTGCGACGCGTGCAGAGCGCCGACGGACGCACCCGCGTCTTCGTCAACGACCAACCGTCCAGCGTGACGCTGATGCGCGACATCGGCCGAGCGCTGGTGGAAATCCACGGCCAGCACGACGAGCGCGCTCTGGTCGATGCCGCCGCGCACCGGCAGTTGCTCGACGCCTTCGGCGGCCACCTCGGCGAAGTCGCGCGGATGCGCCAGGCGTGGAAGGCATGGCGCGAGGCCGAGCAGGAGCTGGCGCGTCACCGGGCAAGGGTCGAGGCAGCGGCCCGCGAGGCCGACTACCTGCGCGCCGCGGTTGCCGAGCTGTCGCAACTCGACCCGCAGCCCGGCGAAGAGACGGAACTCGCCGAGATCCGCACCGCGATGATGCGCGCCGAAAAGGTGGCGACCGAGATCAAGGATGCGCAGGACGTTCTGTCGGGCCAGAATTCGCCGCTGCCGCAACTCGCCAGCCTGCTCAGACGTCTGCAGCGCAAGTCGGCCGAGGCGCCGGGCGTGCTCGACGAGGTGGTGCAGTCGCTCGATGAGGCGCTGCTGTCGCTCGATGCGGCGCAGGCCGGCGTCGAGGCGGCGCTGCGCGAGACCGAATACGACCCGCAGCGGCTGGAGAAGGCGGAGGAGCGGCTGTTCGCGCTGCGCGCCGCGTCGCGCAAGTTTGCCGTGCAGGTCGACGACCTCGCCAAGGCACGCGACACGATGGCGGCCGACCTCGCGGATCTCGACGCGGGTGCGGAGCGGCTGGCCTCGCTCGAGAAGCAGGCGCTCGACGCGCGTACCGGCTACGATCGGATCGCGGCCGGGCTTTCGGACCTGCGCCAAGCGGCGGCGGGCGGCCTCGGCAAGGCTGTCGCGGCAGAACTGCCGGCGCTGAAACTCGAGCGCGCCGAGTTCATCGTCGAGATCGGCACCGATGCGGACGAGCGCAGCGAGGAGGGCATCGACCAGATCGAGTTCTGGGTACGCACCAACCCCGGCACGCGTCCCGGACCGATGATGAAGGTGGCCTCAGGCGGCGAGCTGTCGCGCTTCCTGCTGGCGCTGAAGGTGGCGCTGGCCGACCGCGGCTCGGCACCGACGCTCGTCTTCGACGAGATCGATACCGGCGTCGGCGGCGCGGTAGCCGACGCCATCGGGCAACGCCTTTCGCGGCTCTCTTCGGGCGTGCAGGTGCTGTCGGTCACCCATGCGCCGCAGGTGGCGGCGCGGGCGGCGACTCACTTCCTGATCTCCAAGTCCGGCAATGCCGACCGGGTGTCGACCGGTGTGGCCGAAATGGACCGCCCGGCGCGCCAGGAAGAGATTGCGCGCATGCTTGCCGGCGCGACGATCACAGAGGAAGCGAGGGCGGCCGCCGCTCGGCTGCTCAGCGAAAACCCGGTCTAGGCCGGCAAAGCAACGAATCATTAACCATGTTTGCCGAGGCGGCCTGCTCGCCGGGCGGCCATGCGTTTTGTGCAGAGTTTCCGGTTGCACTCTCGCCATATTGCAGTGCAATATCGGGATACATGGTGGGGCACTATGGATCTAACCGCGGGCATATAGCCCGGGGCCGACCGTAGGCAGAATCGCACCGGCCAGCTCTTGGCCGGGCTCGTTCTCGCAGAGAATGGTTTTGCCCCGCGGTCCGCCGAAAGAGGTGGATGTGCCACGCTTTACCGCCATTCTTCCGCTTTACAACAAGGCGTCGACGATCAATCGGGCGATCGCCTCCGTGCTGGCGCAGTCGGCCCGCGACGTGGAAGTGATCGTCGTCGATGACGGCAGCACGGATGGCAGCGCCGAGGCCATCGACAAGGTCCACCTCGCCGCGATCAGGCTGGTCAGGCAGGACAATGCCGGCCCGGGCAGGGCGCGCAATGCAGGGGCGGCCCTGGCGACCGCAGAACTGCTGGCCTTTCTCGACTGCGACGACGAATGGAAGCCAGGTTTCCTGGAAGCGGCCGATGCGGCCCTGACAGCCAACCCGGGTTGCGCGGCCTATGTGGCGGCCTACTCCTCGACGAAGAAGGAGATCCACGAGGATATCGTTCTGAGGATGATCCCGGAGAACGGGCCGCGCACGATCGACAGTTATGCGAGGCCGGTCGACATGAAGGCCTATGTCGACTGTTTCCATTCGAGCTCTACCGTGGTCCGGAGAGAGGTTTTCGAGCGCTATGGCGGCTACTACGATCGGGAGCGCTGCCTGTACGGTGAGGATTCCTATTTCTGGCTGCAGGTCGCTCTCGGCGAACAGGTCTATTTCGACCGTACCGCCCTGACCTACTTTCACGTCGAGGACTCAGCGCTCGGCGTCAGCCAGAAGGGGCGGCATCCGCGCCGTCCCGCGCTCGTTCACCCCGAACCGCTGCGCAAGAGTTGCCCACCGGAACGGCTGGCGAAACTCGAGGCACTGCTGGCCTTTCTGCGCCTGATCGAGACGCAGAACCTGGTGGCGCAGGGCAAGTTCCAGGACATCGGCGGGCTGCGGCGCGCCTTTCCCTGGCCCTCCGGCGCGACGAGTCCGGTCATCGCGTTGCGCGAACTGCGTGTCAGTGCGCTCGGCCTCCTGAATCGCAGCAAGTCGCGGCTTGCCGGCGGCGACGATCCGGCGGTGCAGAACAGGTGAAGCAAACAACGTCGGCACCGGTCGCGGGGGCGAGCGTAGGAACGACGGAATGAGTTTTTCGGCAGAAAGCCTGAACCGATGGTCTTCGACGAACGCGTCTCCTGCAGAGCGCGTCTCGGACATGGATTTCATCGTCAGGCTGTTCACTCTCGAGATGATCCTGGTGGTTGCCACGCAGAAGATCGCAGTGCCGATCGGCAGCGCGGAGACCAGTCAGGTGGCGTTGGCGCTGCTGATCCACGCCGGCGTGATCGGCATCCTCGCGATCAAGGGCCTGCTCAGGGCGAGCGTGCTCTCGCTGATCCTGTTCTGCGGCTTCACCTTCGTCACGGGCTTTACGGCCGTTGTTCTTGCCAGCGCCACCTACTCGCTGATGTCGCTCCTCCTCCTGATCATCATCTCGACCTTCTACGTGTTCCGGATCGAGCTGGACCGGGAGCACTATTTGAAATGGCTGGCAAACTTCCAGCTCATCGCGGTGGCTGCCGGATCGCTGGTCTTCTTCAACTGGGCGACCCAATTGGTGGGTCTGGGGATCGTCGACCTCAACTCGCTCATCCCGAAGCGGCTGCTCTATCTTCACTACAACTACATCCAGCCGATCCACTGGGGTTCGCCCTGGATGAAGCCGAACGCCGTCTTCTTCCTCGAGACGTCGCATATCTCCCAGTTCATCGCGATGGCGATCGTCATCGAGCTGACCTGCTTTTTCCGCCTCAGATACCTCGCCTTTTTCGGCGCGGCGCTGCTCTGCACCTTCGGCGGCACTGGCATGCTGACGCTGGCGCTCTCCATTCCCTTCGTGCTCGGCCGCATCCCGAAAGGCATCATTGTCGCCGGCATCGTGGCCTTGCCGATCGCCTATGGCGGGGCGAAAGCAATCGGCCTTACGCAGAACATCGAGGGCCGCGTCTCCGAGTTCGGGACGCGCGGCTCCAGCGGCGAAATGCGGTTCTCGCGTCCCGCCGAGGCGGTGGTCGATGCGCTGTTCGGCGAGGAGACCGACCTCTTCATAGGAAAGGGTGCGGGCGCCATGCCGAAGGGGCAGTCGCAACTGGGCGCGAACTTCGCGTGGGCACCCTATTCGAAGGTCTTCGTCGAGTACGGCATCGTGGCATTCGCCTGCTGGGCCCTGCTGATCATCACGGCGATGTTCGGACACGGCGTGCCATTCGCCGTCTCGTGGGTCGTGTTCCTGCAGTACCAGTTCATGAACGGCTCGCTCAACGTGCCACTGCATACGATCTACGCGGTGCTGCTTGCAGCCGGCGTGGTGATGGTCAAATCGCGCGCCCCGGCGCCGGTGCCGGCCGGCCCGGGGTCGGCCGCATGACCCGAGGCGGTCCAATCACACACGCCGGGTCGCCGACCATCAGCCGCGCCGGTATGGGACGCAGCTCGCCATGGCGCTGAAACGCCAGGTCTTCATCGGCTCGGCCTGGAGCCTGGTCGGAACCGCCGGTCAGCAGACCGTCGGGTTCATCCTCTTCGTCATGCTCGCGCGCATCCTGTCCCCGGCAGATTTCGGCGTCATGGCAATTGCAATGATCGTTATCGACATCCTGGCGCTGATCGGCTGCCTCGGCCAGGTGCAGGCGCTGGTGCAGCGCGAGGAACTCGACGACGCGGCCGCCAGCACCAGCTTCTGGATGCTGCAGGGTTTCGGCCTGGCAATGACAGCTGCGGTCTATCTCTCGGCGCCACTCGTGGCCGACTTCTTTTCGACGCCAATGCTGGTGCCGGTGCTGCGACTCCTGGCACCCATTTGCCTGCTGCAGACACTGAGCGCCGTGCCCGAGGCCTGGTTGCGACGGTCATTCGGCTTCAAGTGGCTGGCGGCGCGCACCGTGGCCGCGTCAACGCTCGGTGGCGTCGTCTCGGTCGGCATGGCGCTCTACGGCTTCGGCATCTACGCCATGGTCGCGCAGCGGCTCGTCGTCGCCCTCGTGCTCCTGGCAATGGTATGGTGGAATTCGACCTGGCGGCCGAAATGGCGCTGGTCGACCCCCGATGCGGTTTCGCTCGCGCGAGTAGGCTTGGACCTCAGCATGGTCGGCTTCCTGCAGATGGCGAATGTGCGCGTCATCGACGTTGCGATCGGCTACCTGTTCGGCCCCCAGGTTCTCGGCCAGTTGCGCATCGCGTGGAGGCTGTTCGATTTCATCATGGCGGTCGCTGTCCAGCCGATCGTCAATGTGTCGCTGAGCGCGTTGAGCCGGCTTCAGAACAACCCCGCGGCGCTGTCGAGCGCGACGATCCGCCTGATGAGCGTCTCGGGCACCGCGCTCTATCCCATCTTCTTCGGCATCGCGGTCGTCGCCCCCGATGTCGTGCCGACACTGTTCGGAGACAAATGGGACGATGCCATCCTGTTCATTCAGATACTCTCGCCGATCTCTGTCGCGGCGACGGTCAACTATTTCCTGGCTTCGTCCCTCACGGCTGCCGGTCGCACACGCTGGATCCTCTGGCAGGCGCTGGCGCAGGTCGTCCTGGCTGTGCTTCTCACCGTCGCGGCGGCTCCCTTCGGCGTGGTCCCCGCGCTGATCGCCAACGTCGTTCGCGCCAGCGTGATCGCCGTCGTGAACGTATGGCTCCTGAAGCTCGCGATCGGAACCGCGCCGATCGCGGTGGGGCGCGCCCTGATGCCGCCGCTGATTTCTGCCCTCGTCATGACCGCCGTCCTCGCCGCAGCGCGTCCGCTCCTTGTCGAGCTGACCGATGTCGCGCTGCTGCGTGCAATGGCGACCGCGGCGGTCGGCGCGGCGCTTTACGGCTTTCTCCTGTGGTTCTGCTTCCCGTCCTGGCGGCGAAACATGCACACGGAGATCAAGCCCCTCCTTGCCGGGAAGAGAGTATCGGGATGAAGCTTCACTATTTCCACTCGCCGCACGGAAACTTCGGCGACGATCTCAACGGTTGGCTCTGGCCGAAGCTGCTGCCTGGATTGTGGGACGAGGGCGAGGACGACATCACCTTCGTCGGCGTCGGCACGATCCTGAACAGGCTGATTCCGCCTTCCCGGGTCAAGATCGTGTTCGGTTCCGGCGTTGGCTACTCGCCGCTTCCAGCAGGTCTCGACGACGGATCCTGGCATTTTCTCGCCGTGCGCGGACCGCTCTCGGCGCGCGCCGCAGGCCTGCCGCCGGAGAAGGTCATCACCGACGGGGCCATATTGCTGGCCGAGATCGACGGTTTGACCAAGCCGTTGGATCAACGCACGGGCGGCGTCGTGTTCATCCCGCATGTCTCATCGACCGAGACCGGTGCATGGGAGGCGATCTGCGAGCGGCTCGGCATCACCTACATCGACCCAAGATGGGATTTTCACGATGTTTTCCGGCTGATCGGCAACGCCCGGCTGGCGCTGACCGAGGCGATGCACGGGGCCATCGTCGCCGATACGTTGCGTGTCCCCTTCGTGCCGCTCGTGACGTCGCGCGAGATCAGTTCGTTCAAGTGGATGGACTGGGCGCTGTCGATGGACATTCCCTATCGGCCGATCCGTCTGCCGCACAGTTCGCTGCTCGATTCCGCACGCGACCGGATGGTCGCATCAATGGGGCACGGACATCTGCATCGGGCGGTCTTCGATCAGACGCCAGACGCGGCAGAGACGTTGGCGGACGAAATGCTGCATCAGCTTGCCAGGAGTGCCGAGCATGAGAGCTCGGCACTCGGACAATTTGTCAGCCGGAACAGCAAGCGGGCCTGGCGCCGGCTGGTGAAGCCTGCCGCGTCCAAGGCCTCCGGCGGCCTCCTGAGGTCGCTCGATCGACGCCTTCTGGACACGTGCACCGAGGCTGTTCGCAATGCGATGCAGGCCCCGAGCTTTCTCAGCGACGATCGCGTCTTTGCCGACCGGCGTGGCCGGATGGTCGAGAAACTGGCTGCGGTGCGGCAACTGGCCGGGCGGGTCGATGCATAGGCTGGCGGAGGAAATGCTGGCGTGACGCTGCTCGGTAACCTCAACCTCGCTGTGATCGGCTGCGGCGCCATCGCCGATTCCTATTATTTTCCCGTCCTTGGAAAGGACGCGGCGACCCGCGACAAGGTCTGGTTGGTCGAACCGTCTCAACAGAGACGCGAGAAGGCGGCCGAGGATTTCGGCTTCCGGCGCGACCAGCTGGTCGGCGACATCGCCGATCTGCCGGAGAGCGTAAGTGCTGCCGTCAACGCGACGCCCAGCCACCTGCATGTCGCGACGACCCTGCCGCTGATCGAGCGCGGCGTCAGCGTGATCGTCGAGAAGCCGCTCGCCGAGACAGCCGAGGATGCCAGGCAACTGGTGGCGGCAGCGGCCGGCCGCTGCGTGCTGACGGCCAACCACTATCGGCGCTTCTGCCCGTCCTATGCACTGGCGCGCGAGATGATCCGCCGCGGCGATCTCGGCGAGATCACACGCATAAGGTGGGCGGAGGGCCAAAAATTCGAGTGGCCGACGGCATCCGGCTTCTATTTCAGGCGACCGTGGAAGGATGGCCGGCCGCGCGGCGTGCTGCTCGACATCGGCGTGCATGTGCTCGACATGGTTTCATGGTGGCTGGATGCAGCGCCCGAGGTAATGTCGGCGACGATGGACGGGTTCGGCGGGCCGGAATGCTTCACCCGCGCGGAGCTGGCGTTCGGGGATACAAAGCTCGACCTCGAGGTCAGCTTTCACTCCAAGCTCGCCAACGGTTTCCTGGTCGAGGGAACGCGGGGCGCGCTGCGTGGGTCGGTGACCGATTTCACCGGTATCGAGACGCGCCAGGGCACGTCCGCGTGGCAGGCGAAACGCGGACCGGGCAAGGCCGGCTGGACCGACTTTGCCGAAACGCTGCTTGCGAACTTTGCCGCCGCGGTCGAAGGGCGCGAGGAACTGCTGATCGAGCCTGAAAGCGTGGTGACACCGCTCGCCGGCATCGATGCGCTCTATGCGGCGGCCGAAAGCCCGTTGCCGAGCTACTACCGGGAGTGGGCGTCATGACGAAGCCCGTGGTGCTGATCACCGGAGCCGGCGGCTTCATCGGCGGCTGGGTAGCAGAAGCGCTTCATCTTGCGGGCTGGGACGTCAGGGCCGGCATCAGCCGCTGGACGAGTGCCGCGCGCATTGCGCGGTTTCCGCTGCAGATCGTCCCGTGCAACGTGATGGAGAAGGACTCGCTCGACGAGGCGCTGCAGGGAGTCGAGGTGGTCGTTCATTGCGCGCGCGGGCCGGAGGAAGACGACGCGGTGACCAAGGCCGGTACGCGGCTGCTGATTGACCGGGCGAAGCTTGCCGGCGTTGCGAGGCTGATCTTCACCAGTTCGGTCGCCGTCTATGGCGAGGCAACGGGTCTGATCGAGGAGGACACGCCTGCGGTCGGCCCGGTCAGCATCTACGGCCAGAGCAAGCGCAGCGCCGAGGCGCTTTGCGAGGAACTGGCGACCGACGATTTTCCGATCGTCGGCATCCGCCCGACGCTCGTCTACGGACCATTCTCGCAGCAATGGAGCCAACCTTTCATCGCTCGCTTCGCCTCGGGCCGCTGGGCGGCACTTGGGGCCAGGGGCGAGGGACTGTGCAATCTCGTCTATGTCGGCGACCTCGTGCGGATGATCCGCCACATGATCGAGACCGACACGGGACGCTTCGCGCTGTTCAACGGCAACGGGCCGGAAGTGCCGACGTGGAACTCCTATCTCGAGCGCTTCAACGCGGCGCTCGGCTTTCCGCCGCTGGCGCCGCCGGACCGCTCACTCGGCCTGAAGGTGGCGGTGCGACGGCCGGTGAGGAAACTCGGAAAGTACATGCTGGCGCATCACCGCGGGTTGCTGGTGGCGGCCGCGGCTAGGAGCGCTGGGCTGAAGTCGGCGATGAAGAAGGCCGAGGAGGATCTTCGCCTGCGGCCGAACGACGACGAGATGGCGCGCTTTGCGACCGACGTCACCTACTCAATGGAGCGTGCCGCGCTGGCCGGCTTCGTTCCCTCCACCAGCGTTGACGACGGCATCGCGATGACCGCCGAATGGGCGCGCGACATAGGGCTGGTGCGCTGAAGAAATGCGGCTGCCGTTCAGTTGCCTGAATGAACGGCAGCCGCCCCGAACCGCCGCTGAAACATTTCAGCGGCGGCCGGGAACTGGAAATCTGACATGCGGGCGTTGTAGTCCGAGGCGCGGACGTCCCAGTAGCTCTGGTAGAGGGGCTTCGCCTCCTCGAACCAGTCGGCCATGCCGGCGATGAAGACCGGATCGTCGCCGACGCCGTGGCCACCCGGCTTGTCGCCGACACCCCACTCCGGATAGGAGGTCGGCTTGCCGCGCTCACGCGCGAAGTCGCGATGCCACTTCAGGCCGAAGGGCTGCTCGAGGTAGTTGCGAAAGCGTTCAGCCGGATCTGCGTCGGGGTCGTTCCACTCCTCGGCATAGACGTCCATGCCGATGACATCGACAACGTCGTCGCCCGGATAGGCTTCGGTCGGGTCCATGGCATGGCGGCCATGGTTGGGGCACCATTCGAACAGGAAAGCCTGGCCGGGGACGCTGCGCATCGTCTCGACGATACGGCGGAAGTAGAGCTTGTAGGCTTCAGGATCCTTTGAAGCAGCCCAGGGGACCCAGTCTCCGTTGAACTCCCATCCAATGCGCACGATGGCGTCCTGCTGGCCGTACCTGACCAGGGCCCTGGCGGTATCGAGAAAGACCTGGTCGTAGGCGCCGTCCGCGCCCTCGCGCAGCGTCGAGCCGCCGCCGCGCGGCAGCATCGGCACCGAGAGCGTCAGTGCTATGCCGGAACCGCTCCAGCACTTGACGATCCAGGGGATCGAGCGGCGCATCTCGCGCCAGCTTTCTGCATTCAGCGCGTCGACGGTGCGCTCGGCCTTGCGCCCGATGAAGGTCTCGAACTCGGCCATAGCCTTGCGGCCGTCGCAGCCCGGCCCGCGATAGGCGCCGATCTCGGTCGCGCCGGCCGTGCCGGTGAGGCAAAGCGCGGTAGCGAGCACGGCGACGGGCAGGGTAGCGACTGCGGGCAACCTCATTTCCAGACCGCTCCCCCGCAGCTTTCGATATAGCTGATGGCCGGCCGGCCGATCGGCTTGCGGCGACCGGGATGCTCGCGCGCCCATTTCAGGAAATTGCCGAAGGAGCGGAAGACGTTCACGTTGCCGCGGTTGAGGTAGAAGACGTAGGCCGAGAACAGCACGAAGTTCAGCGGCAGATAGATGGCCGGCAGGTATTTGAACGAGATGATGAGCTTGTTGGTCAGCCGCATCTCCTCGACTTCCTTTTTCGGCTTGCGGCCGGCCGGGTCGTTGTGCTCGACCACCCAGCAGCCGGGCTCGTAGTAGATCTCGTAGCCGGCATCGACGATGCGGTAGGCGTAGTCGATCTCCTCCAGCCCGTAGAAAAAATCCTCCGACATCGGGCCGACCGCCTCCCAGGCGGCGCGGCGCAGGGCGAAGCCGTTGCCCTGGAAGCGGAAGGTCTTGAACGGCTTGTCCTTGGGCAGCGACTTGTCGGTATGCGGGAAGGAGGCGCGAGGCGTGTCGCCGCTGTCATGGTCGATGTGACGAGCCGTGACGATGGCGACGTTCGGGTTGGCGGCGAAGGCGGCCTCGTAGCGGTCAAGGACGCCCTCGGGGTTGAGGAAGGCGTCGTCGTCGACGAACAGGATATAGTCGCCGCGCGCCGCGTTGGCGCCGTCATTGCGCGCCGAGACGCCTTTGTTGAAGCCCAGCTTGACGTATTGCCAGCGGGAAAAGGGTTTCAGGAAACCCGACCGGTCGGTTTCGTCCGGGTTGTTGTCGACCAGCACGAACTCGACGTCGTCGCGCCCTGCGACGCGTGCCGCCTGGGCGATCGTCTGCGGCACGAGATGATCGCGCGCGAAGGTGACCATGACGATGGAAAAGAGGGGCTTTGCGAAACCCTCTTCTGGCGCGGTTCGTATCTGCATCGGGAGCAGGGTTCCCTGTGTTGCGTTCGGTGCCGACGAGTGGAGGCGCGGTGCGATTTCGGGCGGGTTCAGCGACGTGTCTGGCGAAGCTGTTCCCTTCAAACGGGTGGCTTTTTCCTTGTGCGACTGTTAGTTAATTGGCCGATCTCGCTGTAGTTCGCAGTAATTCTTCAAGGGGAGTTAACCGCGGTTCTGTAGCTTACGGTTTGGGCGGAAGGGGCACCAATGACCGGGATTGTGATTCTGTTGTACCTCGTGATCGGGGTGGGCTGCGGCCTTATCCGGCTGTCGGCGGTTGCCGTTGGCATCTTGGCGCTGCTGCCGGCGGCAATCGGCCTGTACGTCGCGAGCTCCAACGGCGCGCTGCAGATGCTGATCGCGGGACTGGCGCCGCTTCTTGTCATCGAGGCTGCGTATTTCGTCACGCTGCTTGCCGTTTCCCGGATCTGGCCGGGCAGGGCGGCACGCGACAAGGCAGACGCAGGCGAGGCGAAATCAGGCACGGTACCGTTCTCCAGAAAGCCGCAGATCCGCGAAGAGCCATGAGCCCCGACGGGGCGTTTCAATAGCTTCCCTTGCGAGCGAAGACGACCACCGCCGTCTTGGCGATGATGTTGATGTCGCGCAGGATCGACCAGTTCTTGACATAGTCGACGTCGAGCGAGACGCGCTCATCGTAGCTGCAGTCGCTGCGGCCGGTTACCTGCCAGAGGCCGGTGATTCCAGGCTTCGTCGCCGCGTAGGCGGGGAAATGGCTGCCGTAGCGGGTGACTTCGGCCGAGACGATCGGGCGCGGCCCGACGATGCTCATGTCGCCCTTGACGACGTTCCACAGCTGCGGCAGCTCGTCGAGACTGGTTTCGCGCAGGACCTTGCCGAGGCGCGTGACGCGCGGATCGTTCTTCAGCTTCTGCGACTGTGCCCACTCGTCCGCCGCGCGGGGGTCGCGCTCCAGCAGATCGCGCAACGCGCCGTCTGCGTTGACCACCATCGAGCGGAATTTGAGGCATTTGAAGCGCCGGCCGTTATAGCCGATGCGCTCATGCCCGAAGATCGCAGGGCCAGGATCGGTGATGCGGATGGCGATGATGACGAACAGCATCAGCGGCCACAGGACGGCGAGCCCGGTGAGCGCCACGAGGACGTCGAGTGCCCGTTTGAGTGAACCGCCGGTGGAATATTTGGTGGGGCCCACATCGGCAATATCGACTGCCGGGGCGCCCTTCAGGGAGTTCTCGACATGCAGCAACAGACGTCTCCATCAACACGAGATGATTTCGAACCGCCCCAAGCGCGACCCCCAAGTCCGCTAACACTAAATTTAAACCATTGATCGTATCGATGATCAAGTCCCTATTTTCATTCGAGTGAGCTTGATTTCATCCCGTAATTCGGAAACGGATTTCGTTCTCCGACTTAATATACCTCAATTTAGACTTAAATGGTGCGGTGCAGCAATAAGAAAGAATTTGGCAAACTCGGAAAGTAAACGATAAACGCGACTATATAATCCTAAGTTTCGTGAAAGATTTTGTCATAATTATTTAGTTTGAATACCGTTCTGCATTGCAGCGAAACTCTTTCCGACGGCTGCCGGGCTTGCCCGCAGACCGATTGATTGCCGGATGTTGTTGGCGCACCGACGTGGCGGAGCGGAGATCGCGTGTGCATGGCCATCATTCCCATTCAGGCACTCGCCCCCAGCCCTCAGGCAAATACGTAATCGTCCGGCGACAGCGCGGTAACGCCGGCAAGGTGAAGCGACACGTCGCCGCCTTCATGGTGGATCGTCCAGTCCTCGCCCGCTTGGGTGAGATAGGCGTTTTCGCCGAAGCCGACGAATCGCAGCAGATCGCGCTCGGCGAGCCCGGCGGCGGTGCCGGTAAAGTCGGCGACCGTGTCGTTGCCGCCGCCAGCTTCGAAGACAAAGACGTCATCGCCATCGCCGCCGAACAGCCAGTCGTCGCCGCCCTTGCCATTCAGCGTATCGGCTCCGGCCGAGCCGACGATCCGGTTGGCGAGCGCATTGCCGAGGCCCGATTCGCCGGGCGACAGCAGCGTCAGGTTTTCGACGTTGTCCGGCAGCGCGAAGGATATGTAGGATTCGACCGTGTCGATGCCTTCGCGCACGCGCTCGACGACCACCTGCTCGTCATTGTCGACCAGATAGGTGTCATCGCCGACGCCGCCTGAAAAGCTGTCGGCCTCGCCCTTGCCCTCGAAGCGCTCGTTGGAGGCGCTGCCGGACATGCTGTCTGCATCGGCCGTACCGATATTGGCGCGAATCCACGCCTGGCTTTCGGGCGGGATCGACGGCAGGTCGAAGTTTTTCTCTGCAAAGGCGTCGATGCCGGCGTTGCGAAAGACCAGGGTTTCGAAGCCTGAGAGCTGAAGCCAGGTGTCGTTGCCGACCTCGGTCATGGCAGCGACCACCTCGTCGAAGGTCGAGAAGCCGTGGTCGTCAAGGCGCACAATGTCGTCGGCGGAGAAGTCGGCGATGATGTCGGAGCCGTCGCCGCGTGCGAAGACAAAGGTGTCGCGCCCGCCGCCGCCGTAGAGAATG
The DNA here is from genome assembly GCA_018823835.1 of Alphaproteobacteria bacterium. Classification (GTDB taxonomy): domain Bacteria; phylum Pseudomonadota; class Alphaproteobacteria; order Rhizobiales; family Rhizobiaceae; genus CAMYMG01. Next base: position 196,585 of record JAHJHT010000009.1, read on the forward strand.
TCGCCGGCAAGGCCGCCTCTGATGACATTGTCACTGGCATTGCCGCTGACAATGTTCGCAAGCCAATTGCCGGTTGCGCTGGCGTTGCCGGCAGCGGCGGTCAAGTAGAGGTTCTCGACATTGTCGGGTAGCGCGTAGCCCGTGGAGGCGCGCACCTCGTCGATGCCGCCGTCGAGCGATTCGACGATCGTCGCTGCCGGGTCGGCGATACGGTAGGAATCGTCGCCGGCGAGACCGCGCAGGGTGGCGGCGTGCTGGCCGGCCTCCAGACTGTCATTGCCGGTGCTGCCGGTCAGCGTCTGACCATCGGCTGACGCCTGGAAGGACTTCGCGGCACTACCGGTGGTGCGCAGCGTGTAGCCGGAGAGCGTGTACTCGGCCAGCTGGTAGGCGGCGATGCTGTCGATGCCGAAGCCGGCGCTGAACGAAGGGTCGGCGTCGCCCGGCCAGTCGCCGCCGACGGCGAGATTGGCGATCATGTACATGGGTGCGTTGAGGTCGGCCGGCGTCGCCACCGACAGGGTCTCGACCCCATCGACATAGAAGGTGATCTCGTAGGGTGTCCACTTCATGCCGAAGGCGTGCGGACCATTCGAAGTGTCGACCTGCGCCCAGCCGCCGACGGTGCCGGTCGGGTCAATGACGGCCGAATGAACCTGGTCAGGCTGGTCGCCGAAGGCTTCCAGCACGTCGAGCTCGGGCGGCCAGCTGTTGTCGACCGGCAGCAGCCAGAAGGCAGGCCAGGCGCCGGCGCCTTTCGGCAGCTCGGCGACGATCTCGAAATAGCCGTAGGTCTGCCAGAAGGAAGACTGGCTGGAGATCATGCCCGAACTGAAGGCGAAGTCCCCGGTGGCGTCGCCCGGCGCGTCGATCGGGCTCGCCGTGATGACGAGCTTGCCGTCTTCCAGCGAGAAGGGGTTAAGGCCGAGCGGAGCGTCCGCCTCGACGCCGGTGAGACCCCTGAAGTCGCGATCGACATAGATCTGCTGCTCGCCGTTCTCGGAGAGCGTGAAGGCGCCGTCGCCCCACCATTCGAATCGCGTCCGCCATGTGCCGGCGCCATCTGCGTAGCGATCAAAACTCTCGAACCCGTCGAAGAAGGTGCGGGTCATCGCCTCGTGGTCGGGCGCAAGCGAGAAGTCGTCTGCGGTAAAGGAGTTGGACTTGGTGTTGTGGAAGGTAAGCGTCTCGCCGTCGCCGAGGTCGAGTATGGTCTCGCTGCCGACCTGGTGCAGCGCCGCCGAGATCGCCGCAAAGTCACGGAAGCCGAAGCCCGACAACGCGACCGTGTCGCCCGTGGCAGCCTGGAAGTCCATGCTGACGTCGGAGCCTTCGCCGGCGCGCACGACGAAGATGTCGCCGCCGCCGCCACCCGCCAGCGAATCGTCGCCCGCGCCGCCGTCGATGAAATTGGCCGCGCCATTGCCCCTCAGGAAATTGTCGAGCGCGTTGCCGCGCGCCGAGGAGGACGCATCGCCGAGCAGGAAGAGGTTCTCGACTTCCGGCGCCGTGGCCAGGGAGTAGCCGTGAACGCCGTATGTCTTGACCGTATCGACGCCGGCGCCGGCCGCTTCCTCGATGATATTGGTGTGGTCCCAGACGAAATAGGTGTCGTCGCCGGCGCCGCCAGACAGCGTGATATGCTCGGCGCTCGCCGTCAGCTGGTCGTTGCCGGAGGTGCCGGAAAGCGACGTGCGCGGCTGGTCTGCCGACAACCAGGTGGTCGGCGAGCCTGACCAGGCGAGCCGCCAGTCGACAACCACGTTGGCTGGGGTGAGGTCTCCCAGACTGACATTGCGCAGGAGAAGCGTCGCGCCATCTGACAGGCTAATGCGGACATCGGCGCCGACCTGGACGGAGGCGGCGCGGACGGCCCAGAAATCGGCGAAGCCCAGGTTCTGGAGACGCAGGGCGTCGCCGCCCGGGCCAGCCTGAAAGTCGGAGATGACGTCGTCGCCGTTGTTCCTGCTGATGACGAAGGTGTCGGCACCGGCGCCGCCCGTCAGCGTGTCGTCGCCCTTGCCGCCGACGATGAAGTCGACGCCATCGCTGCCGGCGAGAGATTCGGCAGCGCCGGTTCCGATGACAAATCGAGGGGAAAGTGCTGGCATGTGGCGGTATTCCCTTGTCGAGGACGGCGACGCTCGAGACGCGCGCATTGTCCGTTCGGCGGTTCGCTCATGCCCTCAGGCACGCGGCTCGGGCATGAAGGAAAGGCCACCGGGTGAGGTTCCTCGGCGGTCCAAGAAAACATAGCGAAGAGGCAGCGTCACCAGTGTGGCGATACTTGGGTTTTTTCGTGCGATCGATGGTTAATGACTTCACCAATTCTTTCCGCCCATTGTCGGAAATTGACGTTAGGCGGACAGGAAAGACCCGTCCGTGGAGAGCGCATTGCAGATGGGGCGTTGACAATTGACCGGTTTCGCGGCGCATTAGCGGGCGAGCCAGCCGCCGGCACGCCCGGTGAGGCACCCGGCGTTACGCCGGCAGGAAAAGTGGGGTCGGCAACACAGACAGGGAAGGCAAGAAGGCAAGTGGCGCCCGCATCGCGGGTTGGGGACGATCAGTCAGTTACTCTCGTTTAAGGCGCCCATACCGCCATGCTTGTCATTTGGACCATCCTGTTCCTGTTCTTCCTGTTGCTGAGCGTTCACCCGTTCGTCACCTACCCGCTATCGCTGCTGCCGTTCAGGCGGCGCAGGCCGAAAACGGCCATGCCCGAAACACTGCCTACCTTCGCGATCTGCGTCTGCGCCTACAACGAGGAAGCGACGATCGCCGAAAAGGCGCGCAACATGATCGCGGTTGCAGACACCACGCATGACTGCGAGCTCTTCGTCTATGTCGACGGCGCTTCCGACCGGACGGCGGAGCGGCTGGCGCCGTTCAGCGACCGCATCACGGTGGTGGTCTCCGACGTCCGGCGCGGCAAGTCGCACGGCATGAATGTTCTGGTGGAGCGCTGCCGGGCCGAGATCATCGTCTTCACCGACGCCAATGTCGAACTTGACGGCAACGTGCTGTGGGAGCTTGCGCCATCTTTCGCAGACCCCGAGGTCGGCTGCGTTTGCGGGCATCTCATCTATTCGAACCCCGACGAGAGCGCGATGAGCAGTTCGGGATCGCTCTACTGGCGGATCGAGGAGGCCATCAAGCAGATCGAGAGCGACGCCTACAGCGTCATCGGCGCGGACGGATCGCTCTTCGCTATCCGCCGCTCGGCGCACCACCCGGTACCGGATGACATCATCGACGATTTTTACGTGTCGATGAAGATCGTGATCGACGGCCTGCGGGTAGCGCGCGCGCCGGACGCTCTGGCCTTCGAAAGATCGGCGACAAGCACCGCAGACGAGTTCCGGCGCAAGATCCGAATCGCCTGCCAGGCCTTCAACGTGCACCGGCTGATCTGGCCCGAAATCTGGCGCCGCCCGGCGCTCGCCTACTGCTACGTGTCGCACCGGTTGCTGAAATGGCTGATCGGCTACAACCTGCTGCTGTCGGGCCTGTTCCTGTTGCTGGCGCTGCTAACAGCCTTTCCGCCTGTGCCGGTGTTTTCGGCTGTCATCATCGTGGCGCTGGCCTTTGCCGCGTTGCTGGCGCTGAAGGTGCGGATGGCACAACAAGTCCTCGCCATGCTGATGTCGTTTGCAGGCACGTCCTGGGGGGTGTGGCGCTCTGTACAGGGTGAGAAATTCCAGACCTGGACGCCGACGCCGAGCGCGCGGGCGACAGGGCACAGGTAAAGAAACTTGCGCTTTCCCGCGGCACCGGGCAACGCCGGGGAAAGCGCAAAATCGACCGCAGGCTATTGTACTCTCTTGCACTGCAGCAAATCTCTGCTAACGTCTCTGCAAGCGGGCAAACATCCATTGATTGTAGTTTAATCAATTAATATCAATGGCTTGCATTTCATATGGGGCGTGGGGGAACAGTCGGTCACCGGTTTTGCCGGTGGAGATTGTGCAGTGCAACCGAAAGGTGCGACCCATATGCTTGTGCAGCTCCAGAAGAACTTTTCCGCTGACGCAAGGGAACCGCGCGCCGCCGAAGAAGCGGGCCTGCTCAGCCTTGTCGGTATCCTCGCCATATTGCGCCGCCGCGCGCTGCTGATCGCATGCTCGATCGTGGCCATGCTGTTCGTCGGGGTCTTCTATCTGGCGACCACCAAGCCGATGTTCGGTTCGACGGCGCTGGTCTATCTCGACATCCAGAACGCCCAGGTGATCGAGGGCAATGGCTCGGCCAGCGGCATGAAGGCTGGTCTGGACGACGTCGACGTCAACAGCCAGCTGCAGATCATCCGCTCGGAGAAGATCGCCACGTCGGTGATCGAAAAGCTCGGCATTCAGGACGCCGAGGAATTCCGCAGGCCGCAGAACCTGATCGTCAACCATGCGAAGAACGGCGCACGCATCCTCAAGTCGCTGCTGAGCTTCGGCGGCGGCGAGCCTGCGATACCGGAGACAGGCGTGCCGCGCGGGGTGATCGACCAGTTTGCCAAGCGGCTCTATGTCGAACGCGTCGACGAGACCTTCGTCATTGCAATCGGCTATGTTTCGGAAGACGCGCAGCGCGCAGCCGACGTCGCCAACGCCGTCGCCGAAGCCTATCTCGAGGAGAAGCTCGACGCACGCTTCGAATCGGTGCGCCGCGCCTCGCTGTGGCTGCAGGGGCGGCTTGCCGAGCTCAGCCAGAAGGCCGTGGCCTCGGACCAGCTGGTGCAGGACTACAAGCGCGAGCACGGCATCATCGACACGAATTCGGGCAACGGGCAGCTCCTGTCGGACGCCCAGCTCAGCGACCTGTCGGCGCGGCTCGTCGAGGCACGCAAGGACAGCGCACAGAAAAGTGCGCGCTACGAGCAGATCGCCCGCATGATCGCAACCGGCAATCCCGACGCCTCGGTAGTCGATTCGCTGGCTAGCCCGGTGATCAGCGACCTGCGCCGGCAATATTCGCGCCTCTCGCAGCAGGAAGCCGACGTCGCGCGCCGCTACGGCGCCGAGCACGAGGCGGCAGCCAAGGCCAGGCGCCAGATGGCGGACATCAACGGGCTGATCCTCGGCGAACTCGGCCGCATCGAACAGGTCTACAAGAGCGACATGGAAGTCGCGCGCAGCCAGGAGCAGGAGCTGGCGCGCACGCTGGAGGGTTATTCGTCGCGCTCGGAGGAAGTCGCCCAGGCGGGTGTCAGGCTGCGAGAACTCGAGCGAGACGCGCAGGCCAACCAGAATCTCTACGAGAGCTTCCTCGACCGCTACAAGTCGGCACTGCAGCAGCAATCCTTCCCGATCACCGATGCCAGGGTGCTGACAGCGGCGTCGCCGGCGCGCGGCAAGTCGTCGCCCAAGACGACGATCACGCTGATCCTCTCGGGTATCGCCGGCGTGGCGCTCGGGCTGCTCCTGGCGCTCGGCCGGGAACTCAGCGACAACACGTTCCGCTCGCCCAACCAGGTCGAGCGGGTGCTCGGCGTTACCTGCCTCGGCATCCTGCCGAAACTGGCGCGCGGGCAAGTGCGCCGACCGGTGCGGCAGCCGGCCCAGCGCGCCGACGGACAGGCGGGGCCGCGCATGCTGTCGCGCGACCTCGGTGTCTTCCAGCATGTCGTCAAGGCGCCGCTGTCGCGCTATGCCGAGACGCTGCGCGCGGTCAAGCTGGCGGCCGACTTCGCGGCGGAAGACGGCGGTGTGCGCACGCTTGGCGTCGTCTCGTCGATGCCAGGCGAGGGCAAGTCCACGACGGCGATGAACATTGCCGAACTGATGGCCTCGAATGGCAGTTCCGTCCTGGTGATCGACGCCGACCTGCGCAGCCCGACGCTGACGCGCGAAATCGCGCCGCAGGCGACGGCCGGCCTCTACGAATTCCTGGTCAGCCAGGTGCCGGTCGACGAGCTGATCTATTCGGACGCAAGCAAGCGGCTCAAGTTCCTGCCGGCTGCGGCCAAGGGCGGCGCCGGGCAAAAGGCCGACCTCATCGGCTCGGCCCGGATGGCGCAGCTGCTGCAGGCGGCGCGCCAGACCTACGACTACGTCATCATCGATCTGCCGCCGCTCGCCCCTGTGATCGACGCCAAGGCGGTTGCCGGCTCGATCGACGGCTTCGTCTTCGTCGTCGAATGGGGCAAGACCGCCATCGCCACCGTGACGGACGCGCTGCACAATGCGCCGCTGGTCAACCAGAAGATCCTGGGCTGCGTGCTGAACAAGACCGACGAACACGGGTTGCGGCTCTACACGTCGACCATCGGCAGCAGCGAATACTACTCGAGCGAGAAATTCGGCGCCTATGTATCGCAGGGCTGAGCGGGCATGAGCGACGCGACCGCAGATTTTCACGGAAGCGGACCGCTATTTCGGGCAGCGAGCCGGCGAAGGTCGCTGCAGGCGCGGGTTCTCGGCTGGCTGAAGCAGCTTGGCCGCCGCAGTGCCGGCCCGGTCGCCTATCCGCCGATCGATGCCGGCACCGTGATCTATGCTGTCGGCGACATCCATGGCCGCTCCGACCTGCTGGACGGCGTGCATGCGATGATCGATGCGGATTTCGGACGCCGCATCGGCAAGCGGCAGGCGGAGATCTACCTCGGCGATTATGTCGACCGCGGGCCGGACAGTGCCGGCGTGCTCGCCCGGCTGCGCCGACGGGCGGAGGCGCGCAAGGTGATCGCGATTTCGGGTAACCACGAGGACACGCTGCTCGGCTTCCTGGAAGGACGTATCGCGGCGCGCGAATGGCTGGAATGGGGAGGGGCTGCGACCGCGCTCTCCTACGGCGTCAACCCGCAGAGCGAGGCCGTTCTGGCTGCCGCGATGGCCCGCGCGGTGCCGCTCGAGGACGTCGCCTTCCTGCGCGGGCTGAGGCTCGCGTTTCACTACGGGCCCTATTTCTTCGCCCATGCCGGCGTGCGGCCCGGCCGGCCGCTCGAAAAGCAGGTGGCCGACGACCTGATGTGGATCCGCAAGCCGTTCCTCAACCATCAGGGCGGCTTCGGCGCGATCGTCGTGCATGGCCACACGCCGCGCCCGGCGCCGGAATTCCGGGGCAACCGCATCAATCTCGACACCGGCGCCTACGCGACCGGGCGACTGGCCTGCCTGCGCATCGACGCGACCGGCGCCGAATTGCTGGAAGGGCCGCGATGAGGCCCGCCGGCTCAAGCGTTTTCAACTGCGGCGGGAACGCTTGCGTGCCGCTCGCATCATCGAACAGGGATTGGATGCCAGGATGCGTTTGACAATGATCGGCAGTGGCTATGTCGGGCTGGTATCCGGCGCGTGCCTGGCGGATTTCGGCCACCAGGTGGTGTGCGTCGATACGGACGAGACCAAAATCGCGGCTCTGAAAGAGGGCAAGATACCGATCTTCGAGCCAGGCCTCGACGAGCTGGTCTCGAGCAATGCGCGGATCGGCAGGCTGTCCTTCTCGACCGACCTGTCGCCGGCCGTCGAGGAGGCCGAGGTGATCTTCATCGCCGTCGGCACGCCGTCGCGGCGCGGGGACGGCCACGCAGACCTCTCCTATGTGCATGAGGCGGCGCGCTCGATCGCACCGCGCCTGAAAGGCTTCACCGTCGTCGTGACGAAATCGACCGTGCCGGTGGGCACCGGCGACGAGATCGAGAAGATCATCCGCAAGGCCAATCCAGCCGCCGACGTTGCCGTCGTATCGAACCCGGAATTCCTGCGCGAGGGCGCGGCGATCGACGACTTCAGGCACCCCGACCGCATCGTCGTCGGCCTCTCGGACGAGCGGGCGAGGGCGGTGATGACCGAGGTCTACCGGCCGCTCTATCTCAACCAGGCGCCGATGGTGTTCACCGACCGGCGCACGTCCGAGCTGATCAAGTATGCCGGCAACGCCTTCCTGGCGATGAAGATCACCTTCATCAACGAGATCGCGGAACTCTGCGAGCGGACCGGCGCCAACGTGCAGGAGGTGGCGCGCGGCATCGGTCTCGACAAGCGGATCGGCCCGAAATTCCTCAATGCGGGACCGGGCTATGGCGGCTCGTGCTTTCCCAAGGACACGGTGGCGCTGATCAAGACGGCGCAGGATTTCGGCAGCCCGATGCGGCTTATCGAGACGACCGAGGCGATCAACACAGCGCGCAAGCGCTCGATCGCGCGCAAGATCATCGCGGCCTGCGGCGGCGACGTCAGTGAGCGACGCATCGCCGTGCTCGGCCTGACCTTCAAGCCCAACACCGACGACATGCGCGAGGCGCCCTCGCTCGCCATCATCCAGGCTCTGCAGGACGCCGGCGCCACGATCGCCGCCTACGATCCGGAGGGCATGGAGAATGCCCGCACGATGCTTCAGGGCGTCGAATTCGGCATTGACGCCTACGACGTGGCGCGCGACGCCGACGCGCTGGTGATCGTTACCGAGTGGAACGCCTTCCGGGCGATGGATTTCAGGCGGCTGAAGCAAGTGATGCGGACGCCGCTTCTGGTCGACCTGCGCAATATCTATCGCAAGGAAGAGGTTCGCGGCGAGGGTTTTGCCTATGTCGGGGTCGGTCGACCCGCCGAAGACTATCTTAGCCCGCTGCATATAGGCCTTAAGACTGCCGGTGCGTGATGAATATTCAATCGGTTGAAGGAAATTATTTGTCCAAAAGGCGTTTTCACCAGACTCTGCTTGATCTATACTGCGCTGCAACATAGCCTGATTTTGGCGGATGGGTGCATGTGATGACGAGGTTGATGCCCGCATGAAAAAAGTCCGCAAAGCAGTTTTCCCGGTTGCCGGTCTCGGCACGCGCTTCCTGCCGGCCACCAAGGCGATCCCCAAGGAGATGCTGACGGTCGTCGACCGGCCGGTCATCCAGTATGTCGTCGACGAGGCGCGCGAGGCGGGCATCGAGCACTTCATCTTCGTGACCGGCCGCAACAAGGGCGTCATCGAGGACCATTTCGACATCCAGTTCGAGCTCAACCATACGCTGGCAGAGCGCGGCAAGGACGACCAGCTGGCGCATCTGCAGCGCCTGCAGCCGCTGGCCGGGCAAACCTCGTTCACCCGCCAGCAGGAGCCGCTCGGCCTCGGACATGCCGTCTGGTGCGCGCGCGAACTGGTCGGCGACGAGCCCTTCGCGCTGCTTCTGCCCGACATGATCATGCAGTCGGAAAAGAGCTGCATGCGCGAAATGGTCGAGTTCTACGACGAGGCAGGCGGCAATGTCGTGGCGGTGCAGGAATGCGATCCGGCCGAGACGCACAAATACGGCATCGTCGGCAAGGGCCGCAGCGTGCATACCGGCTTCGAGATCACCGGCATGGTGGAAAAGCCCAAGCAGGGCACGGCACCCTCCAACCTCTACATCAACGGCCGCTACATATTGCAGCCGGAGATCTTCAAGGTGCTGGAGAACCAGGAGCGCGGCGCCGGCAACGAGATCCAGCTGACCGATGCCATGCTGAAGCTCGAGAAGGAGCAGAAATTCCACGGC
>JAHJHT010000010.1 GCA_018823835.1 Alphaproteobacteria bacterium
CGTCAGTCTGCGTGGTGACCGAGGCTGAGAATGTACCCAGCGGCCCACCGCCCGGGATGGTGACTCCGGCGGATGGTACCACCGCAGGGGCGGCAATCGGATTGATGATGTGGGTGTCGGTCAGATCGACGTCGTTGAAGCTGATCGTGCCAGTGTCCGTCAGGTTGCCGCTCGGCATCACCAGTTCGGTAACCCCGCCAACCAAATCCTCTGCCGTGATCACCGGCGCATCGTTGGTGCCCGTGATGGTGATGACCACCTCGCGCGTCACCGTGTTGTTCAGGGAGTTCTGGTCGTTGAGCACGACGGTGTAGGTCTGCGTGACGGTCTCGCCCTCGGCGAGGAATTCGACGGCGCTGGCGGCAACCTGGAAGTCCCAGGTCACGACGCCGCCCAGGCCATCGGGAGCGGCGCCGCCCGGACCGTCGGCGTCAGTCTGCGTGGTGACGGAGGCGGTGAAGGTGCCGAGCGGCCCGCCGCCCGGGATGGTGACGCCGGCGGACGGCACCACCGAAGGCGCGGCAATCGCATTGACGACATGCGTGTCGGTCAGATCGACGTCGTTGAAGCTGATCGTGCCAGTGTCCGTCAGGTCGCCGCTCGGCGTCACCAGTTCGGTAACCCCGCCGATCAGGTCCTCCGCCGTGATCACCGGTACATCGTTGGTGCCCGTGATGGTGATGACCACCTCGCGCGTCACCGTGTTGTTCAGGGAGTTCTGGTCGTTGAGCACGACGGTGTAGGTCTGCGTGACGCTCTCGCCCTCGGCGAGGAATTCGACGGCGCTGGCAGCAACCTGGAAGTCCCAGGTCACGACGCCGCCCAGGCCATCGGGGGCGTCGCCACCCGGACCGTCGGCGTCAGTCTGCGTGGTGACCGAGGCTACGAATGTGCCGAGCGGCCCGCCGCCCGGGATGGTGACTCCGGCGGATGGTACCACCGCAGGGGCGGCAATCGGATTGATGATGTGGGTGTCGGTCAGATCGACGTCGTTGAAGCTGATCGTGCCAGTGTCCGTCAGGTTGCCGCTCGGCGTCACCAGTTCGGTGACCCCGCCGACCAGGTCCTCCGTCGTGATCACCGGCGCGTCGTTGGTGCCCGTGATGGTGATGGTCACGGTCTGGTCGTCATAGGCATTCTGGTCGTCGGTCGCCCGGACCACATAGGTGAGGACCAGCGTTTCACCTTCTGCCAGATAGTCGAAATTGACGGCAGCGGAATTGAAGTACCAGGAGAATTGCGCCTGGGTGGAGACCGTGTCCGTCAGGATCGGGCTCGGCGTCAGCGATAGCATCGCCTTCAGCGTCGCATTGTCCGGCTGCCCCGCTATCGGCTCGACGCTGCCGCTCGGCGTGACCGACACGACCGAGAGATCGATCTCGTCGGTGAGATCGACTTCAGTAACGGTCAGGGTTCCATTCACCGCCAGGGTCGCGTTGGTTTCGGTCAGGCCGGTTGCTGCCAGGTCTCCATCTGCGCCAACAACCGTGATGATCGGCGCGTCATTGTTGTCGGCACCCTCGGTGGCGCCGAAGATGGTGATGGTGACGTCCTGCGTGGCAGTGCCGACACGTGGGTTCGACCCGCTGTAGCCGTCATCCACGGTAATCGTGAAGACGACGACGACCTTCTCGCCGGCGCCCAGAAAATCGATCGCATTCTCGTTGATCGTGTAGTCCCAGGTGACGGTGCCGTTATTGGTGTTGCCAGCCACATTGGTGATCGTGAAGGCGTTCTCGATCGCCGCCTTCTGCGCGGCAGTCAGTTCCGGCGGTGCCGGCTGCCCGGCCTGGCCGAGCCAGACGATCGACTTGGTGGCCTCCGTCGCGACGGGCCGGTTCGTCAGGTCGACATCGGCAAAGGTGATCGACCCGGCCGTGTTGAGCAGACTGTTCTCTTGCGTGGGATCCGTTTCGGCGACATCGAATATCGTCCCCTCGACATCAATCGCCGTGATGACGGGCGTGTCATTGCGCCCCTCGATGGTGATCGTCACCGTGGCAGTGTCGGTGTAGCCGCCCTTGTCTCGCAACGTGTAGGTGAAGGTTTCGGTGCGGAATTCACCTGCCGCGAGGAAGTCGAAGGCGCTCGACGGATCGTAGGTGAAGGCACCCGAGGCGCGGATCAGCAGGTTGGCGCCGACGGTCTGGTCTGCGGCGTCTGCCGGCAACACCACAGAGGCCACGCCTGACGCGTTGAACGAAAGGGGCACGCCGTTCACCTCGGTGACGGCAAGCAGCGTGTTGAAGCCGTCAGGGTCGAAGTCCTTGCCTGCAGTACCGCCGGGCTTGGACAGTCCGATCACATCCTCGACGAGAGGCGCATCCTCATTCACCGCATAGGTGTCGTCATTGGCGACTGGCGGGTCATCGACATCCGGTGTCGGGTCGTCGAAATTCTGGTTGCTGCCAGACACGCCGCCACCCGAACCATCGCCCTCGCCGCTTTCGTCGCCGCCGGTACCGGAATTCGAATCGTAACTGACCTGCTGGAACGTGCCGGGTCCGTTGGCCTGCGTGCGGTCGCCCAGGGCATGGGAAACCACTTCGCGGATGTCGGACATCGCGATCTCGTCCTCGAGCAGGTCGAGGCCGGACTTGGCGATCTTTACCGCCTCGTTGGACAGCGTGTTGACGACCCACTTGTCGCCCACGGATTCGACGGTGCCGAGAATCTCGCCGCTCGACTTGTCGATGATCAGGTAGCTGCCGACCTTGCCCGAATCCGGATCGGGCAGGATGCTGAACTCGGTGACGCCGAGTTCGGTGCTGATCACCACCTTCGGCGTGGTGCCGCGGATGCCCATCGTGGCGACAGGCGTCTCGATTTTCATGTTGCCGGTCGGTGCGATGGCGCCGGTGACGAAGACGAACGAACCCTGCACGAGGTTGATCACCATCGAGCTGTCTTGCGCGTTGGCAGGATTGTAGACCAGTTCGTCGAGCACCATGCGGCCGTTGGCCGACATCGAGAAAAGCGAATCGTCGAGGAATGAAACGCCGAGCTTGGAATCGGGCCCGGTCTGGACGACATCACCCTGGTAGACGACGTCACCGACCGTCAGCGACACCTTGACGCCGTCGGAATGGGTGGCCTCGGCCGTGCCGCTCAGCGTCAGGATCTTGCCGATCTCGACAAGCGCCGACTGGCCGCCGACCTGCGCATACTGACCAGGCGCCTGCGGACCGGCAAGCGCGGAAACCACGTCGGGCGTCAGGTAGGCACCGTTGGGTGCGGAGAGGTTGGGGGAAGTGGACGCGGCAAAGTAGCCGACCACCAGCGTCGCGGCACCGTCATGCGTGATAACGAGATCGCTGCCGTGGCGCGCATAGTCGCCCAGAAACAGCGTCTCCGGCTCGGGAATGAGAACCGAGCCGGATCCGTCATGAAATAGAATTGTCGCGGCAGTTGACGGCCCTACGTCACCCGCACCCCTGATTGCCATAATCTTTCACCGCAGCCCTGACGGTCGATCGATCGCAAAATAACGTTCAGTGGAGGACCTTACCGGCGAAAAGTTTGGGTGTCCACATTACTTGCCGGAATGGTGAATCGGCGAGCTGGGGCGCTAGATGCGACTCCCGAATTCATGGTCAATGTTTTCTGTATTCTTACTTATCGCAAAAGTATTGTTCGAATTAACCCAATGTAAATCGCGATTTAGTCTATCTAGCCTCACGAAACGCCTGATCGCGAATCTTGAGAATCGGCTTGAGAAGGTACTCGAGCACTGTCCGGTCGCCGCTGGACACGTCAACAATCGCGATCATTCCCGGAATCACCTTGATTTCATCTGATATTCCGGGCGCGTCCGGGTCAGTGCTGACGATCACCTGATAGAAGGTTTCGCGGTTTTCGTCGGTGATCGTGTCGGCGCCGATGCGCTCCACGATGCCTGGCAGCGTGCCGTATTTGGTGTAGTCATAGGCGCTGAGCCGGATCGTCGCCTTCGAACCGGGCTGGATGGAAGCGACGTCCTGCGGCCTTATTCGCGTCTCGATCAGCAGCCTGTCGTTGAGCGGCACGATCTCTACGATGCTGGCGCCGGCCGGAATGACCTCGCCGATGGTTGCCACATTGACGCTGTTGACCACGCCGGCGACCGGCGAGCGCAGCATCGCGCGTTGCACCTTGTCGCTTGCCGAGCGGAGGCTCTCCTGCACCACCGAGAGGTCGGTGTTGACCTTCGAGATGCGCGCCTGGACCTCGGCAAGGAAGGCCGATTTCTCGGTCTCGACCAGCGCCTCCGCCTCGGCCACCTCGGCCTGCAGCCGCAGCCTTGTCGCCTGCCAGATATCGAGGTCGCCGCGCAACTCGCTGACTGCCTTCTGGACGCGCAGAAATTCCAATTCCGGCACCGCCTTCTTGTCGAACAGGTTGCGCACCAGTTCGAGCTCGCGTTCGGACAGCTTCAGCGTCTCGGCCTGCTTTCGCGCCGTTGCCTCGGCCTCTTCAAGGCTCTGCCGGCGCTGCACCAGTTGCTGGCGCCTGATTTGCAACTGCTCGTTCAGCTTGCGCCGGTCGGCCATAAAGATGGCGTTCTGGTCGCGGTAGAAGGGCTCCGACTCCGCGTCCAGCCCTTCCGGAAAGGCGAAGACGTCGAGCTCGGCGGTCTGCGCCGCGAGCCGGTCGAACTCCGCGCGCAGGGCGCGCTGCTGCTGGCGCAACTCGCCAAGCCGCGAGGAGGCGCCGGTATCGTCTATGCGTATGAGGCCCTGCCCCGCCTCGACGCGCTGGCCTTCCTCGACAAGGATCTGAGCGACAATGCCCGGCTCCAGGCTCTGCACCACCTGTACCTGGCTCGACGGAATGACGCGGCCGACGCCGGTCGTGATCTTGCCTACATGGGCGAATGATGCCCACAGCACGGCGCCCGCGAGAATGGCGGCAATGGCAAACAGCATCTTCCAGGCGCCCGGCGTCACCGCGGACTCGATCGCGCCGCGCGCGTCATTGGCAAAGTTCATGTCGACGTTAGACATCGACAGCCGCCTTGGTGCCCGGCGCACCGACGACCTTGCCCTTCAGCAGGGATGCGAGGACCTTCTGCTTGGGCCCGTCGGCAACAACCTTGCCACCGTCGAGGACGATCAGCCTGTCGACCAGTTCGAGCAGCGAAGTGCGGTGGGTCGCGACGATCAGCGTGGATTGCGGCTTCAGCCAGTTGCGGAAGCTGCGGATGAAGGCGGCTTCGGTCAGATTGTCCATGGCGCTGGTCGGCTCGTCGAGGAACAGCACCTTGGGCCGGCCGAACAGCGCGCGCGCGATCGCCACGGACTGGCGCTGGCCGCCTGAGATTGCTCGCCCGCGTTCGCCGACCGGCATGGCGTAGCCGAGCGGGTTGACCTGCGCGAAGGCCGTTACCCCAGACGCCTGTGCACAGGCCGAGAAGGCGGCTGGGTCCTCCTGCCGGCCGAACAGGATGTTTTCGCTGAGCGACCCCGAAAACAGTTCAGGCTCCTGCCCGACATAGACGATGGCCTTGCGCAGGTCGGCCATCCAGAGATGCCTGACATCGGTGCCATCGACGATCACCGCGCCGCCGTCGCAAGGATAGAGTCCAGCGAGCAGCTTGCCGAGCGTCGACTTGCCGGACGCGACCCTGCCGACGATGCCGACGCGCTCGCCCGGCGCGATCTTGAGCGACACGCCGTTCAACGCCTTTGCCTGGTGCTGGCCATAGGAAAAATCGACCTCGCGAAACTCGATCCTGGCCTGGTCGATCATGGCCCCGGAGGTCGGCGGCATCTTGTGGTCGCGGTCGAGCTTCATCATCGCGTTGAGCTGCCGCAGCGCCGAAAACGAGGTCTGTGCGCGCGCCAGCGTCATGGCGATGTTGCCGAGCGGCGCAAGCACCCGCCCGGCGAGGATATTCGAGGCGATCAGCGCGCCGATCGTGATGTCGCCAGCGGCGACCAGATAGACGCCCCAGATGATGATGACCACGCTGACGGCCTGCTGCACGAACATCGAAAAATACATCGCCAGCGACGACCAGAAGCGGGTCGCCGAACTGGCCCGTACCGAGCCGGCGACAGCGTCTTCCCACTTTTTCTGCAACGAGGCCTCGCCGGCTACCGCCTTAACGGTCTCGATGCTGACCATGGATTCGACCAGGATGGCGTGGCGGTTCGACTGGGTGGCCTGGGTGCGGCTGACCGAGCGGGCCAGTGGCACCTGCACGGCCAGCGTCATGAGGAGCACCACCGGCACGGCAAGCAACGGGACCAGCGCCAGCGGTCCGACGATCATCCAAAGGATGCCGAGGAAGATACCGATGAACAGGAGATCGATGGCCGAGGTGATGCTGGTCGAGGTGAAGAAATCGCGTACCGTTTCGAACTCGCGAATCTGGTTGGCAAACTCGCCGGCGCGGCCGGAACGGCTGGACATGGTGGCGTCAAGCGCCTGTTCGAACAGGCTGGCCGAGACCTTCATGTCGACGCGCCGGCCGGAATTCTCGATCACCGTGGCGCGCAGCATGCGCAGGATGAAGTCCGAGAAGAGTGCGATCAGGACACCGGCGGCAAGCGCCCACAGCGTCGCCGTCGAGTTGTAGGGGATGACGCGGTCGTAGACGTTCATCACGAAGAGGGGCAGCGCCAAGCCGAGAAGGTTGATGACCAGCGCGGCGAAGACGATGTAGGCCCAGGTCGGCCAGAAGCGGATGACCACCGACCACAACCAGTGGCCGGGGGCGCTGCGCATGAGCGAGGCATCGGTCGCGACGGCCTCCTGCTGCCGCCGGTCGGCGATATAGATGACGGTGTCGAGGGCCTCGCGGTCGAGGTCGCGCAGCCGCATCTTCTTGGTATCGGAGACGCCCGGAACGACGACCGGTACCTTACGGTCGCCCTGCCGCCTTTCGAGCAGGATGCCGACATCTCCGGACTTCAGCAGGACGACGAAGGGGCAGACCAGGCCCGACACCTGCGAGGGCTTGCGCTCCACGATCTTGGCGTCGAGACCGAGCCGGTCGGCGGCGCGGGCGAAAAGATCGAGCGTCAGCACGCCGTCGCGCAGCGGCAATCCGCGCAGTACGGCGGATTTCGAGAAGGGTAGTCCGTGATGCCCCGCGAGAAATTCGAGCGCGGCCAGCAGGGGATCGTGGATTTCCGTCGTGCCGGCATGGGTACCGGCCGGGTCTTCAAGAAATCTCTCTCGCTGCTCCACCTGTTACCTTGATCCGCTTGGCAATGGTCGCTCTATCAGGAACCGCGCCCCCTACCTCTGGCTCAGCGACGGTATCGAGTAGCCGGTCGTCGTAGAGCTCGAGAAGATGCCGGGCAGAGGCGCGTTTTCGAGCTCGGGGAGATCGGGCGCGTTGACGTCGAGATTTTCGAGCAGCTTGCCCATCAGGGCCAGCAGCTCGTAGCTGGAGAAAATGTGCAGCGCCTCGACGTTGGACAGTTCGAATTGCGAGCTGAAGCGTGCGTTTTCGGCATCCAGCACGTCGAGAAGACTGCGCTTGTTGGCGTTGTATTCGTCCTTGTAGGTGGCAACGACCTTGGCGTCCTGGTTGGACTCCACCCGAATCGCCTCGACCTGGGCTCGGCCTTCCACCAGACGGGCCCATGCCGTCTCGACTTCCTGCGTGAGCTGGCGGCCAAGGATCAACTGCTCGGCGATCTTTTCGGAATGGCGTTCGCCGAGTTCGGCGACCCGGTTGCGCCGCACGCCGCCGTCGAAGAGCTTCCAGCGCAGCACGACGCGGCCGTTGAGCTCGTCATTGCGGCCTTCGGTGCCCTCAAGGTCCTCGCCGCGCGTTGCGCTGCCCTCGAGGTAGACCTGGGGAAACAGCGTCGAGCGGAACTGCTGCTGCTCGAAATAGCTTGCATCCGTCTCGGCGATGGCGGCCTTGACCCGCGGGTTGTTGTGCAGCGCCATGCTGTTCACCTCGGCAAGCCTCTTGGGGATGCCCCGCGCGTAGGAAACGGCCTGAAGGGTCGATGGCGTGGTGCCGACGAAATTCTTGAACTTGGCATAGGCGCCGGCCTGGGCAACCTTGATCTGGGCGACCAGTGCCTTGGCCGCCTCGACCCGTTCGATCGTCTGTTCGAGATCGCCGATCGGCGACTTGCCGCCTTCGAAGCGTTCGCGGATGATCTGCAGCAGCGCCCGGTGGCGGCGGACATTGTCCTGCGCCAGGGCGAGAAGGTCGTTGTGGCGCACCACGTCGATATAGGCCTCGACGCTCGACAGGCCGACAGCTTCCGAGCGCACCAGCACGCGGTAGGATGCGGCCGATATCGTCGCCTGGCTGCGGTATATGTCGTTCGCCCTGTCCCAGCCGTCGAACAGTACCTGCCGGATGCTCAGCGTCGCCTGGCGGCGGTTGCGCCACATGTCGTTGGTTTCGGGCGCAATTCCCTCCGGCCGGTCGATGCGCTGGGCGCCTACGTCGGCGTTGAGTTCAATCTCCGGCAGCAGCCTGCCTTTAGCCTGGTCGAGCCCGTAGCGGGTGGCGCGCTGGTTGGCCTGCGATGCCTCGATGCGGGGATTGGTGAGAACGGCCTGCTGCACCGCCTCGCGTAGCGACATGGCCTGCGCCGGCCCCGCCAAGAGCAGCACCCCAAGCAACGATGTTCGTGTGAAACCACGCCAAAACATGCACGCAAACCCCCAAAGCCCCTACGTCATAGCCCATTTTGGCCGGGTTGGACAGCGCAGGCGGCCTCCCCGGCCGCCATGCGCGCGAACAATGTGACAAATTTGTTCCGTAACGGCACATTGCTTCCGGCCCACGGCGTCATTTGCTCGAAGCCGTGTAGACGCCATCCCAGTCCGAGCCGGGCGGGTTCGCCCTGAATTCCTCTATGCGTGCCCGGTAGATGGCGAGATACTCCTTGACCCCGAAGCCGACGCGCTCGGCCAGCGGTCCGATCTCGACAAGCGCATCGAGAGCAGTCTGCCACTCCTGCCCTCGATAGCTTGCGAGCATGCGCCGATTGACCGCGTCGAGAGCCACGAAATCCTGGTTCTGCAGCATGTCCTCAAGCCCGATCAGGGCGTGGATGCGCTCCGGTTCCAGCTTGCCCTTGACCCTGATCTGGTCGATTTCCATCGTCGCGACCCTGGGCGAAACGATCGCTGCCGTGTTGTCGCCGAGGATGATCGGCACGCCATAGGGCTTCGACTGCCCCTCCAGCCGCGAGGCGAGGTTCACCGTGTCGCCGAGCGCGGTGTAGTCGAAGCGCATGTCGCTGCCCATGTTGCCGACGACGCACTGGCCGGTGTTGATGCCGATGCCGATGTTGATTTCGTGGAAGGGCTCGTCCAGGCCTTCCTCCACGGCCTTGCGGCGCGAGACGTTGAGCTCGTCGACGCGGCGGATCATGTCGACCCCTGCGTAGCAGGCTCGCAGCGCGTGGTCGGCGAGATCGACCGGTGCGTTCCAGAACGCCATGATGGCGTCGCCCATGTACTTGTCGATCGTACCGTCGCGGTCGAGGATCGCCTTGGACAGCGCGGTGAGGAAGTGGTTCATCAGCCGGGTCAGGCCCTGCGGATTGGCCTTGTAGCTTTCCGAGATGGTGGTGAAGCCCCGCACGTCGGTGAAGAGCAGCGTCAGGTCGCGCGTCTCGCCACCGAGCACGAGTTGGTCCGGGTTGTCGGCGAGACGGTCGACCAGCGCCGGCGACAGGTACTGCCCGAAGGCGCTGCGGATCTGCCGCTTCTGCTGTTCCTCTCGGATGTAGTTGGCCGTCGCCATGATGACGAAGACAGCGGCGATGGCCACTGTCGGGAAGGTCGCGTCGATCAGCAGATGCTTCGCCTTGAAGGCCCAGATCGATCCGCCGACCACGATGACGGTGACCGAGACCGCAGCGACGAAGGAGTAGATGGCGCCGGTACGCGGCACCAGCCAGATGATTATGAGGCCGAGCAGCACCACGATGACGACTTCCATGCCGATGGCAAAGTTGGGCCGGAACAGGAACTGCTGGGTCAGGATGTTCTCGATGATCTGGGCATGGATCTCGACGCCCGGCATGAAGGCCGCGACCGGCGTGGCACGAAAATCCTCGAGACCGACGGCGGACGTTCCGACCAGCACCATGTGCCCTGCGATGCGCTCGACCGGCGCCGAACCGTCGAGCACGCTGCCCGCCGAGACGTAACGCGAGCGATCCGACCCGTTGAACCAGGGATGCACCTTGCCGCTGCCGTCGGTCGGCACGAAGACGCCGCCCACCACGATGCCGGAAATGCCGGCTTCGTCGGTGCGCGTTGCGAAGGCCTGGCCGCCGGTTGCGATGCGCAGCAGCTCGGCCGACAGGCCGAGCCGCATCTTCTCCTGCACCATCATGACCAGCGGCATGCGCCGGTAGATGCCGTCCGGATCGGGCTCGACGGTGAACATGCCGTGGCCGGCCGCCGCGTCGGAGATCACCTTCAGGTTCTGCACCAGGCGCGGAAACTTCAGCAGAAAGGGTGTCGGGTCGGCACCGAGTGCGGCGTGCGGCACCTCGGGAATTTCCTGAGTCGGAGGCGCTTCGCCACCGGAGGCATCGCCGTGGCGCACGCTGGTCTCGCCGACCACGACGCGCGAACGCCCGATCGCCTCGGCGAGAAGGATCTCGTTGGAGGGCAAGGTCAGCAGGTCAGCCTTCACCTCCGGTGAAAGACCGGCATTGTCTTCGGCGATCCTGTCCGGCGAAAGCCTGTCAGGCTCGGCGAATACGATGTCGAAGCCGATCGCCACGGCGCCCATAGCGGTCAGACGGTCGACAAGCTTGGCGACGACGGAGCGCGGCCAGGGCCATTGCCCGACGCCGGCCAGGCTCTTCTCGTCGATATCGACAACGACGACCGGTTGCTTGACCTGCGGCCGCGGGTTGAGGCGCTGGTAGAGGTCGAAACTCTGGTTGCGCATGGTCGACAGGAAGAGCGGATCGGCGATCCTGATCGCCACGAGCAGCACCAGCAGGCCGAGTCCGGCCAGCCGGGCAATGGCTATGCCGACGGATCCGGGATGTCGGAACAGACGCAATTGCATTCAGTATCGCTTACGGCGGGCGCCGTACCCGACTCCCCCCGCCCCCAATTGGAGACAATTGATCAACTGTCGCCCTCATGGAGTCAATGACGCTGCGGCATCCGGGCATTTGGGTCGATCCGAGCAGCCGCTGCTGGCCCGCGCCGCGAGCAGGCGCCCGCTCTTCTGTCATGCACCAGATCGGCCTTCCATTCGGGCCCGGGAAAGCGCTACACCGTGCAGCGAAAGAAAGAAATGGGCCGTCGAACCGGGCGTTGCACAGGGACAGGAGCGCGCAGTGTCAGCACTGACTATGATCGAGGCCGACGGGATTTCGGTGGGGTTCGACCGCACCTTCGGCATGATCGCCGAACTGCGCGTCGTGCGCGATGGCCGGACAATCTCGATGCTGCACAAGGCGCCGTGGTACGGCGAACAGATGCCACCCGATGCAGCACCGCATCTCGGCCGCCTGGCAGGCGACTTCTTCTGTGCGCCCTTCGGCGACGCCTCTTCCGATGGCGCGCCGGGGCATGGCTGGCCGGCCAACAGTCCGTGGTCTTCGCTAGGCACAGTGCGAGAGGGTGAGGCGACCGTGGCTCGCTTCAGCCTCGAACGGCCGGTGATGGGGGCGACACTGCTCAAGGAGTTGCGGCTCGTCGACAGGCACCCCTTTGTCTACCAGCGCCATGTCTTCACGGGCGGGCGCGGCGACGAAATCGCCGTGGCCAACCACGCGATGCTCAGCCTGCCGCATGGCGCAAGGTTGAGCTTTTCGCCGAAACGCTGGTGGGAAACGCCAGCGACCGGACTGGAGCCCGATCCGGCACGAGGCCGCGGCCTGCTGGCCTATCCGGCGGTCTCCGAAGATGCCCGACATTTCCCCCTCGCCGACGGCGGCACCGGCGACCTGACGCGCTATCCCGTCGGCCAGCGCCACGAGGATTTTGCCGTCGGCGTCGAGGCGCCGGGCCGCTCGTTTGGCTGGACGGCGGTTGCACGAAACGGCGAGGCCGACCTGTTTCTCAGCCTGCGCAATGCAGAGCGGCTGCCAATGACGATGCTGTGGTTCTCAAACGGCGGGCGCGACTACGCTCCGTGGAACGGACGCCATGTCGACGTGCTTGGCGTCGAGGAGGGCCTGAACAGGTCGCTGCTCGGCCATTCCGCGCAGCAGGTGCCCAATGCGCTGGATGCAGCCGGCGTACCGACTGCGCTGACACTTCGCGCCGGCGCGAGCATCGAGACGCGCCACATCATCGGCTCGCTGCCCTGGGAGGGCGACGGAGAGATCGCCGAGATCGAAGCTGCCGAGGGCGGGCTCGCGCTTCGCACGCCCGCAGGACCGGCACGCCACGTGCCCTGCGACCTCGCCTTTCTGGAGCTCTGACGCTTTTCGAAGGGCGCCGCCGCCCTGTTGGGACGGCGACGCCGAAGGAGTTCAAGGCAGCGTGTAGGCCGTCTTGACCGTGGTGTAGAATTCCGCCGCGTAGCGACCCTGCTCGCGCGGACCGTAGGAAGAACCCTTCCGGCCGCCGAACGGGACGTGATAATCGACGCCGGCCGTCGGCAGGTTGACCATGACCATGCCGGCCTCGGCGTTGCGCCGGTAGTGCGTGGCGTGCTTCAGGCTGGTCGTGCAGATGCCCGACGACAGGCCGAACGGCGTGTCGTTGGCGGCTTCGAGGGCCTCCTCGTAGTTCTTCACCCGCATCACGCTCGCCACCGGGCCGAAAATCTCCTCGCGGTTGATGCGCATCTGCGACGAGGTCTCGGTGAACAGCGCGGGCTGCAGGAAGAAGCCCGGCGTCTCGCGGTTCAGCCGCTCGCCGCCCCACACCAGATTGGCGCCCTCGGACTTGCCGATCTCGATGTAGGAGTTGTCCTGGTCGAGCTGCGACTGGTCGACAACCGGCCCGATCTGGGTGCCGGACTTGCGGGCGTCGTCGACGACGAGGCCCTTCAGGCGCTCGGTCAGTGCGGCGACGAAGCGGTCGTGGATGCCCTCTGTGACGACAAGGCGCGACGAGGCGGTGCAACGCTGTCCGGTGGAGAAGAAGGCGCCGTTGACGGCACAGTCGACGGCGATGTCGAGATCAGCGTCGTCCAGCACGACGAGCGGGTTCTTGCCGCCCATCTCGAGCTGGAACTTGCGCATCCGCTCGACCGATGCGGCGGCCACCTTCTTGCCTGTTCCGACCGAGCCGGTGAAGGTGATGGCGTCGATGCGGTCGTCGTTCAGCATCGCCTCGCCGACTACCGACCCGCGGCCCATGACGAGGTTGAAGACGCCTGCCGGCACGCCGGCGCGAATGATGATGTCAGCCAGCGCCCAGGCCGAGCCAGGCACCAGGTCTGCCGGCTTGAACACGACGCAATTGCCATAGGCGAGCGCTGGCGCGATCTTCCAGGCCGGAATGGCGATAGGGAAGTTCCAAGGCGTGATGATGCCGATGACGCCGACTGGCTCGCGCGTCACCTCGACTTCGACGCCCGGTCTTGTCGAGGCGATCTTTTCACCGGCCAGACGCAGCACCTCGCCGGCGAAGAAGTCGAAGATTTGCCCGGCACGCGCCACCTCGCCGATGGCTTCCGGCAGTGTCTTGCCCTCTTCGCGGGCAAGCAACCCGCCGAGTTCTTCCTTGCGGGCCAGGATTTCGGCAGCGACCTTGGCCAGAATGTCGTGTCGCTGCTGGATTCCGGAGCGCGCCCAGGCCGGGAAAGCCGCGCGCGCGGCCGCGATCGCTTCCTCCGCCTGCTGCCGCGTGGCGCGAGCATAGCGGCCGACCACGTCGCCGGTATCGGAGGGGTTGATGTTGTCGCCGGCTTCCTGTCCGCCGGTCCAGTCTCCGCCGATGAAATTCTGATGTACTGTCATGTCGTAGCTATTTCCTGCTTGCTTGCCGGATACCGCTTTCTGCGGCCTGCTGTGCGGCTCCCTGCGCCGCCAGCGGTCCGGCCATTTCCGGGACGCCGTCATATACGGCAAACGTGGACAAAAATCCCGCCCCAACGCCAAGAATCTGCCCTTGGGTTCCAAAACAGCTTTTCTTTCAAGGCACTGGATGACAAGTTCCCGCGCGGAAAACCGCTTCGAGGAGGAAAAGCAGCTCGTGACGCAGACCAAGAAGATCATCAACGAAGGAAAGAACGCCGTTGACGAAATGCTCGCCGGCATACTGGCCGCGCATCCGAAGCACCTCGCAAGCGTCGAAGGCAGCCCGCGTTCAGTCATCGCACGCGACGGACCCCGGCCTGGAAAGGTGGGTATCGTCGTCGGTGGCGGTTCGGGACACGAGCCGACCTTTCTCGGCTTTGTCGGCAAGGGCCTTGCCGATGCGGCGGCCGTCGGCAACGTCTTCGCCTCGCCGCCGCCTGACCCGATCCTGGAATGCGCCAAGGCAGTGAACGGCGGCGCAGGCGTGCTGTTCATGTACGGCAACTATGCCGGCGACGTGATGAACTTCGACATGGCGGCCGAGATGGCAGCGATGGACGACATCGAGGTGCGCACCGTGCTGACCACCGACGATGTCGCTTCCGCGCCACGCGACCAGATCGAAAAGCGGCGCGGCGTTGCCGGCAATTTCTTCGTCTTCAAGGCGGCGGGCGCGGCGGCAGACATGATGCTGTCGCTCGATGAATGCGAGCGCATCGCCCGCAAGGCCAATGACCGCACCTTCACGATGGGAGTGGCGCTCGGTCCCTGTTCGCTGCCGCAGACTCGCAAGCCGAACTTCGAGATCGGCGAGGACGAGATGGAAATCGGCATGGGCATCCATGGCGAACCCGGCGTCGAGCGCGGCAAGCTGCAAACGGCAGACGCCATTACCGACGCGATGCTCGACCGGATTCTCGAGGAAATGCAACCGACGAAGGGCGACCGGGTCGCGGTGCTGGTCAATTCGCTCGGCTCGACGCCGCTGATGGAGCTCTACATCATGAATCGCCGTGTGGCGGAGCGCCTGGCCGATATCGGCGTCTCGGTGCACGCAACCTGGGTCGGACATTATTGCACTTCGCTGGAGATGGCGGGAGCGTCGGTGACTCTGTTCCACCTCGACGACGAATTGCAGACCATGCTCGACCATCCGTGCGATTGCGCCATGTTCCGGGCCGGCTGAAGGAGGAAGACCATGACAACAATCGATTCCTCTCACCTCGTTCGCATGTTCAACCAGGTCGCTGCGGCGCTCGATGCCGACAAGGACAGGCTCTGCCAGCTCGACGGCGTCATCGGCGATGCGGACCATGGCATCGCGATGGAGCTTGGCTTCTCGGCCGTGCGCGATACGCTGGCCAGCCTCGACGTCGCCGGGCTCGACCCCACGGCTGTCTTCAACACCGCAGCGAAATCCTTCCTCAACGCAGTCGGCGCCTCATCAGGCCCGCTTTATGCGACCGCTTTCATGCGCGCCGGCGCTGCGGTGAAAGGCAAGCCGGCGCTCGAAGAGGCAGACATGGTCGCGGCGCTGCAGGCAATGGCAAAGGGCATCCAGGACCGTGGCAAGGCCGAGATCGGCGAGAAGACGATGATCGACGCCTGGGTGCCGGCAGCCGACGCTGCTGGCGCGGCTTTCGCGGCTGGCAAACCGCTGGCGCAAGTATTGGAAGCGGCAGTCGTCGCCGCCAATGAGGGCGCAGAGGCAACGAAGGCGATGGTCGCCGCCAAGGGGCGTTCGGCGCGCCTCGGCGACCGCTCCATCGGTCACATGGACCCGGGCGCGGCATCGGCGGTCACCGTGCTGGAGGCGATGCGGCAGGGATTGACAGAAGCCTAGTCGAAGCCGTCTGACTCGACGTGCCAGAAACCCCGTCCGGACCCGCATGGCTGATGACGATCGACACGCCCAGCGCGACGCAGGCCTCAAGCCCAAGAAGCTGAGGCTGTGGCGCGGCGCCGACCTGCGCGAATCGGCCTTGCTCGCCCTGTTCCGGATCGTCATCGCGACAACGCCGGCATCCGAGTGGGCGGGCTTTGCAGAAGGCGCCACACGGTTCGGAAAGGGTCGACGCTCCTCGCGCTTCAAGCGCTTCGCCGGCCGCGTCAAGGCGGTGCAAGGCGCTGACGACGAGGCGGTATTGCGAATGTGGCGTGCCTATCGCGCCGCGGTCAACCGCAGGCGCATCTCCATCCTGGCCAGCCGCTATTGCCCCGGCTGGAAGCCGCGAATCGAACTGACAGGGCGTGAGCATCTCGACCGGGCGATCGCGGCCGGAAACGGGACGATCCTTTGGCTCGACAACTTCATCCACCACCCGGTGATCGGAAAGCGGGCCTTCTCGGACCTCGGCTATCAAGCGTGGCAGATGTCATCGGTAGACCACGGCTTTTCGTCCTCGCGCCTCGGCCGCCGCTTTCTCAATCCCATTCAGCTGGCCGCCGAGATTCCGCTGGTGCGCGGACGCATCGAGTTCGACGCCGGCTCTGCCCTGACCGCGACCCGGGAAGTCACGCGCTGCCTCGCGCGCAACGAGATCGTGCGCATCACCAACAATGCCTATATCGGCCGTCAGCGCTGCAGGGTGCCCTTCGGCAAGTCAGCGCTGCTGCCGGTGGCAACAACGCCGTTCAACATCGCGAGGCGGACGGGGGCAGCCATCCTGCCGGTCCAGGTCGTGGAGCGCGAGCCCTTCGCCGACTATCTCGTCGCCGTGGCGCCGCCTCTTTCTGTCGGCACGTCACGGCATGAAAGCTTTGAAGACGCCGCCATCGCCTACGCCCGCTATCTCGAGCCGCTTGTAGAAGCCTATCCTGACCAGTGGCGCGGCTGGGAAGGTGTCAGGACGAAGTCCGAGGACGCCTGACGAGGTCGAGAATCCGCTGCTCCACGCCGCGCCATGCGCCTTTCGGGCCTCCGTCAACCGGCCGCAGCCTGTCGAAATCGTGCCGGTGACCGTAGTGGCCGGGCGGCGAGGAATCCTTGAACATCGTGAAGCTGTTGATGTCGACGAAGACCGGCGACTGGTCCGCCGGCCGGCGCAGGAAGTCGACAGTGAAGAAATCGAGCCCCGACACTTCGGCGATCCGCCGGATGTGGCCGATCTCGGCGGGTGTCAGCAGCCACGTCGCGTCGATCTTGCGGGCGTTGCGGTAGCGCACGATCGGCTCGTCTGCCCGCATGCAGGACGCGGCGAATACCTCGCCGAGGAAATAGCAGGCGCGGTAGCGCGCAAAGCCCCCGTCCGCTTCCGCGACGTCGAGATACTCGAACGGACGCTCCCCGGCAATGTCGCCTTCATAGGCGACCGGCCCGCGCGTCGTGGACTGCACCCCGACCGGCTTCCAGATGACCTTGACGCCGTGGTCGGCCGGACCGAACCGGCTGCGCGGCACCGGAACGCCTGCAGCCTCGAGCCGGCGGAAGGCGTCCTCGGCGTGATAGAAGTCGTAGGCTTCCGGGCCGTTTATCACCGGCGTTCCCGGCCTTGCCCGCGCGATTGCATCCTTGATGCTGCGCAGCCTGTCAGGCGGCAGCGGATCCTGGCTGTAGATCCAGAGCACGTCGGCGGTCGAGGGATCCGGATCGACCGAAACCCGGCAACGCTCCAGCCGCTCGTTCGCCCAGTAGGCGTGCAGGTCGATGATGTTGGGGAATCGCAACCCGCCGGTCAGCAGGCCGATATGGACCTCGCGGTCTAGCCGCGCGTGCGCCCGTACTTTCAGCGCTGTATGCAGTCCGCGCCGATCGTAGCCCATTCGGTCCGCAGGCACGCGCAGGGCCCACCAGAATTGCTGAACAAGGAGCGTACGGATGCCCGAACCGAGGCTCGACTTGACCACTCTGCGATTCTCCCGCGCCTAGATGGGAATGTACAACCCGTGTTGCCGCGACAGCACGAATGCCGGCCCAGTACACGACACGCCCCCTGTTGACGATGGTGTATGAACCGAAACTGTAATAGGAATGAGGCGATAGCCGGCTCGGAGGTGCGGCCACGGTGCGCATCCAGACCTTCTGACACTCGTTTTGTGGTCCAGCAACAACTCTCAATGAACGCCCACAGCCAGCCAGCCGTCACGGTCATCGTTTCGACCTACAACAGCCCCCTTCACCTGATGCGCACGCTGAGCGGCTTTGCCGTCCAGACTGCCCCGCTGGCAGAACTGATCGTCGCCGATGACGGCTCTGCCGACGATACGCGCGAGCTGGTCGAGAAGTTTGGCCTTTCCGCGCCCTTTCCGGTACGCCACGTCTGGCAGCCGGACGAGGGATTTCGCAAGCCGGCCATCCTAAACAAGTCGATCGACGCCGCCGCCGGCAGCTATCTCCTGTTCACCGACGGCGATTGCATTCCACGCAGTGATTTCGTCGCCATGCACATAGCCAGGGCGCGGCCGCGGTTCTTCCTGTCAGGCGGCGTCGAGTATCTGTCAGCCGAAGCCACCAACCAGGTCGGCGAGGCTGACATCAAGAACCAGACCATCTTCGATCCGGCCTGGCTTGCCCGCAACCGGGAACGCCCGCGCATGATCGGCAAGGTCAATGCCAGCCGCCTGCTGGTTGCCCTGGCGCGCCGCCTGACCACCACGCGCCCGAGCTTCAACGGCCACAATACCTCAGCCTGGCGCGAGGACGTCCTGGCCGTCAACGGCTTCGACGAGCGGATGACCTATGGCGGTCTGGACCGCGAACTTGGCGAGCGGATGAGCAACTATGGCATCAAGGGGCTGAGCGTTCGCTACGACGCAATCGCGGTTCACCAGCACCACAACCGGCCTTATGCGACTTCGGCGGGCTGGCGCGCAAACGACCTGATCCGGCAGGAGAGCCGACGCAACCGAGCGGTGTGGACCGACTGGGGGGTACGCAAGCCAGGAGAATCGGAACCGTCAGCGGAACCCACCCTGCACGAGACCTGAAGCGCGCGGCCCGGCGTTGTCGCTACAGTTTGGGCGGCCGCCGGTCGGCAGACATGGCCATGTAGCGCGCAAACAGACTGCCCTCCCGCCATACAGCCTTGCCGTCGTCGAGGCGGGCCCGCAAACGGTG
This sequence comes from Alphaproteobacteria bacterium, assembly GCA_018823835.1. Taxonomy (GTDB): domain Bacteria; phylum Pseudomonadota; class Alphaproteobacteria; order Rhizobiales; family Rhizobiaceae; genus CAMYMG01. The sequence continues at coordinate 18,973 of JAHJHT010000010.1, forward strand.
TCGCGCGCCTCGTTTCATCGGTTGCTCGGAGCGGGGGATCCCGTGCATTCGGCAGCCAAAGCAGCTTCCAGACTGCCCGCACAACTCACTCCAGCAGCGAACAGGCGCGAGGAAGGAGATGGCCAGGCGTTCTAGATGAAGGTTCTGAGCGCTCTTCAGCAGGATCATCTCGCCCTCGATAGCGGTTTCGCGCAAATGCGCCGCCAGTGCCTCCAGACTGTCGAACCGTGCGAACTCGACCCCCTCGCGCTCGAACTTGGCCTTCCCCTTATGGGCGTTCGGCCCGACGGCATAGACCCGGTCTGCGATCGAACCGGCGAACGAGATTGCCTCCGTATATTTGCGTTGCGCGTTGCCGGGAAAGTCGGAAATCTGGCCGATGACGACTGTCTTGCGCGGAGCGTCGGTCCCGGCCAGCGCATCCATGGGCAGAGTGACCGAATGATACGGCGCCTTCTGGGTGTCGCAAACGAAGACTGGGCCCTTGTCGACCGGCAGGACGCCGCACCGGTTTATCATGCCCTGGTAGGAAGCCACCGCGGCGACGATCTCGTCATCCGGGATGCCCAGTTCAAGCGCACAAGCCACGGATGCCAGCACGGGAAGGTAGAAATGCTTGCCAAACAGTGGTGCCGAGACGTCGAGGCTGCGGGTCGGACCGATGATCGACATGCGCAGGCCACGCTGCATGTCGAACTCGACGTTCGTCGCGCGGTAGTCGGCGCCCTCGCCCAGCCCGAAGGACACGACCCGAGCCGAGGTGCGTGCAGCCATCGACATGACGTATGCGTCATCGGCATTGAGGAACGCGATGCCATCAGCGGGCAGAGCCGCGACCAGGTGGCCCTTCTCATGTGCCACCGCTTCGCGGGTGCGGAACGCCGAATAGTGCTCGAGGTCGATCATCGTGACGATCGCCACGTGTGGCCGCGAGAGTTGCGCGCCCCGCTCGACGCTCGTTCCCTGTCCCGCCGCCACCTCCAGGACGACGAAATCGACGTCCTGGGGCGCCTTGCGTATGGTGCGCGCTATCGAACTGATGCCGTTGCTGAACTCGTTGAACGCCACCGTGTGGCGCTCGGAAACAATCCTGCGCAGGATCGCCGAGGTCGTCGACTTGGTCGAGCTGCCGGTGATGGCGATGAAGCGGGTCCGCGTCATGCGGCGTCGTTTGGCAGCCGTCACGGCAAGCTTCAGCCGGAAGAAATGGGTCTCCCTGAAGTTTCGGATCCAAGCACGCAACACCACTACAACCCCCGGTCCCGACATCGCAGGACTGCGCGACGAAGGACTGCTTCATAAAGGCAATCGACGGAAATCTCTATGTAAACCGTTGTCTTGGCGCTTCAGCCGCCATTCACCAGCATCAGCACGAGTTGCTGGATATTGCCGTTATTGCCTAGCTCGTCCCGGTCGAAATCGCGGCTGCGCTGGCGCTGTTCCAGCGACAGCTGCGTCAGGCGCTCGGTCAACACCTTGCGGATCTTGCTGCATTTTGGATCGTCGGCGACGCTCAACCCGACCGAGTAGGCCTCGATCTTTCTGACCATCTCCTCGATGATCTTGCCGTGAATCTTTTCGTGCTCTCGCACCCCGGCGGTGAAGACCTCCCAGTTGCGCAGCGTAACGCCCGAAAGCGTGTCGGCCGCCTTGGGAAGCGTATAGGTTATGATTAGCTTCGGCCGCGCCGAGACGATGGTGCAGCCGCCGCCGCGCGGCTGGTAGTCACGCGACCAGGTCAGCTTGAAGTGGGTGTAGGCGATGGCGCGGCCCGAACCCCCGACCTGCGGCCCCCGCTGGCCTATTGACGCATAAAGGGCCGGCCCGCTCGTGCCTGAGACGGCATATGTCTCGATCTTCTCACGCGGCTGCCAATCGGCGCCTGAGGCCATCGAACAGGCTGCCGCCAGCGCCACAAGGCAAAGCCCAAGCCGGGCAAGTCGCGTCGCCATATTGATCGGTCCTCTCACGCAGAATCCTCCCTCGGTGCCATCGTCTAACCGGGGCGCGCCCGCCGATGCAAGTAATGAGCAGCGTCAACACTGGTCGGTCGAACCGAACAAACTGCCCGATGCCCTTATGGGCATGAACGGCGACTCGCCCTATGTTGCACTGCGATAGAATTGGGCCTCCTGCGAGCGCGGCGCAGCATGGATGCCCACTCCACAGAGGCCAGACGGCGATGTCCCGCGCCGGCCGCCCCTCTTGAGAATGAATGATCCCGGAAAGGTTTACTGAATGTCACGGTTCGATGGAAAAGTAGCGATCGTCACGGGCGCCGCGAGCGGCATCGGCAGGCAGATCGCGTTCAGGCTGGCGGCGGAGGGCGGCATCCCCGTGATCGCCGACCTCAATCTCGATGCCGCGAAGGCGACGGCCGGCGAGATAGGGGCCAAGGGCGGAGAGGCCTACGCCGTGGCAATGAACGTAACCGACGAGGAAGCAGTGGACACGGGCGTCGCGGAGGTCGTTGAGAAGTACGGCAAGGTCGACATCCTGGTGAGCAATGCCGGCATCCAGATCGTCAGGCCCTTGGTCGACTTTCCTTTCGCCGACTGGAAAAAGATGCTGGCGATCCATCTCGACGGTGCGTTCCTGACCACTCGGGCCTGCCTGAAGCACATGTACAAGGCCAATTACGGCCGCGTCGTCTACATGGGTTCGGTGCATTCCAAGGAGGCTTCCAGGCTGAAGGCTCCCTACGTTACCGCCAAGCACGGACTGATCGGCCTTGCCAAGGTGTTGGCCAAGGAAGGTGCGGAGCACAACGTCACCGCGAACGTCGTGTGCCCGGGTTTCGTCCGTACGCCGCTGGTCGACAAGCAGATCCCCGAGCAGGCTGCCGAGTTCGGCATCAGCGAGGAAGCGGTCATCAAGACGATAATGCTCAAGGACACGGTCGACGGCGAGTTCACGACGACCGACGACGTAGCCGACGCAGTACTATATTTCGCCGCGGCGAAATCAAACGCGTTGACCGGCCAGTCGCTCGTCGTCAGCCATGGCTGGTATATGCAGTAACGAATCCTGGGCGCCCGGTGCCGCGCTTTCGGCAATGGCGGAGGCCTCTGTCCAATAATCTCAGGAACTTGCGGCCCTGTTGGGCTGGCGGGTGCGCAGGCCGTCAAGGAATACGTCAACCAGCCGGATGACCGTATCCTGCCAGCCTGGCTGCTCGCGCGTGTAGCACATGCCGATCACCGCGCGCATGAGATCTTCCGGTGCGATGTCGTCGCGGATGACGCCGGCGGCACTGGCGCGCGCCATCAGATCGCCGACTGTCTGACCGATCCGTGCCTGGGAATAGGCGTAGATGTCGCTCGACCCGTCGAGAACCGGGTTCAGCGCAGCCAGCATGCCCTTCTTGGTGGCAACCATGCCGATCTGTGCGTGCAGCCAGTGGCGCAGCGCCTCAAAGGGAGCCTCCTCCCTGGCAAGCTTAGCGGCAAGCTCGACGAGTTGGTCGACCTCGCGGCGATAGACGGCCTGGAAGAGCGCCTCGCGAGTCGGGAAGTGACGGTAGAGAGTGCCGATGCCGACGCCAGCCCTCTTGGCCACGGCTTCGAGGCTGGCACCCGGGCCGCCGGCGCTAAAGACATCGCGCGCCGCGACCAGCAGCAGGTCGCGATTTCTCAGCGAATCCGCGCGCGGTTTGCGGCTTGTCTTTCCCTTGTCCTGATCCCTACTTTCACGCATACGCATTTTTCGCTTGCAAAACGGAGGCACCCTCCGTATAACACATTCAGGCAGTCGATGCGCCCCCAATCTGTCGGCGCCACGCTGCCTGGCCCCCAAAGGGGCCAACCCATCCGTCGCATAGACGGCTCACAACGTCGATACCCATCACACATAGAACGATCGGAGCGAACATGACTCTGTCCGTCACGCTTACAGTGAACGGCGTCCGCAGAGACGTCACGCTGGAGGACCCGCGTGTAACGCTGCTCGACCTGCTGCGCGAGCGGCTCGACCTGGTCGGCACCAAGAAGGGATGCGACCGCGGCCAGTGCGGCGCCTGCACAGTCCTGGTCGACGGCCGGCGCATCAATTCCTGTTTGGCTCTCGCTGCGAGCCTCGACGGCGCCGATGTAATGACCATCGAAGGCCTTGCCAAGGGCGATGCACTAGACCCCGTGCAGGCCGCCTTCATCGCCCATGACGGCTTTCAGTGCGGCTTCTGCACGCCCGGCCAGATCATGAGTGCGGTCGGTCTCATCAATGAAGCCGAGGCCGGCGACGATCCGGAAAGAATCCGCGAGGGCATGAGCGGCAACCTCTGCCGCTGCGGCGCCCATGCCGGCATCGTCGAGGCAGTGCTCGAAGCCCAGAAGAAGCTCGAACAAAGGAGGGTTGCATGAACCTCTTCGACTATTTCCGTCCGTCCTCGACCGCCGAAGCGGTGGCCGCCGCGTCCGAACCCGGCGCCGCCTATCTTGCCGCCGGCACCAACCTGCTCGACCTAATGAAGACCGGCGCCAAGCGCCCCGGCCGTCTGGTCGACATCACCCGCCTGCCCGGTCTCGACCGCATCGAGCAGATGCCCGACGGCGCAATCCGCATCGGCGCAATGGTGCGCAACGCCGACCTCGCCCGCGACAAGGATTTTGCCGCCGCCTACCCGGCTGTGGCCGAGGCTCTGCTGTCCGGCGCATCGGCGCAGCTGCGCAACGCCGCGACGGTCGGCGGCAACCTGATGCAGCACACGCGCTGCGCCTACTTCCAGGACCCCGCCAGCGCCTGCAACCGGCGTGCGCCGGGCACCGGCTGTGACGCCATTGGCGGCGAGAACCGCACCCATGCCGTACTCGGCTGGTCCGATGCCTGCATCGCAACGCATCCGTCGGACTTCAGCGTGCCGCTGGTGGCGCTCGACGCCATGGTCGAGATCGAAGGGCTCGACGGCCCGCGCGAGGTAGCGCTCGACGACTTCCACCGTCTGCCCGGCGAGACGCCGGAGCGCGAGACCGTGCTTGCTCCAGGAGAACTGGTGACCGCGCTCAGGCTACCGGCGGAATCCAGGGCATTCAGCGCCAACCAGCGCTACCTGAAGCTGCGCGAACGCACCTCCTTCGCCTTCGCGCTGGTGTCGGCAATGGCCGCCCTCGACATTGAGGACGGCACGATCCGCGCCGCCCGCCTGGCGCTTGGCGGCGTCGCCGCAAAGCCCTGGCGCGCACGCGCCGCGGAAGCCCTGCTGGTCGGCCAGAGCCCGGGCATCGCCATCTTCGAAGAAGCAGCGCGCGCGGCGCTGGCAGACGCCATGCCGTCCGGCCAGAACGCCTTCAAGATCGAACTGGCGCGTCGGACCGCGAGCCGCGTCCTGCTCCTGGCCGCGGCCGGTGCGCCCGAACGCATGCCCGCCCTGCCCGCCTCCACCTTCGGCACAACCCCGGGAGCCCTCTCCTATGTCTGATTCGCTCGCCTTCCCGACCTCCCATGCCCGCATGGGGTCCTCCAGCGGCCAGCCGCTGACCAGGCTCGACGGCCACCTGAAGGTCACGGGCACCGCCACCTACGCTGCGGACAACCATCCGCAAAACATGGCTCACGCCGTCATCGCGGTGAGCAGCATCGCGCGCGGCCGTGTAACCTCGCTCGACGTCGCCGCCGCCATGGCGCATCCAGGCGTCATCGAGGTGATCACGCCGGCAAACTGCCCGCCGCTCGCACTGGACCCCGACCAGAAGCACGGCCTGTTCGGCTTCCGCTTCGACGCCCTGCAGAACGACCGGGTCCGCTATGCCAAGCAGCCGATTGCCGTCGTCGTTGCCGAGACGCTGGAGGCGGCGACCGAGGGCGCGCGCCTGCTCGCGCCGACCTACGACGTCGAGCCGGCGCGTATGGGATTCGACGACGGCGAGCATTACGATCCGCCCGCCGTCGGCATCGGCGCGCCACCAAGCTTCGCCAAGGGCGATCTTGCCGCCGGCCATGCCGCCGCCACGCGCAGCGTCGACACGACCTACGAGACGCCGGCCCAGTACCACAACGCCATGGAGCCGCATGCCATGGTCGCCGAATGGAACGGCGACCACCTCACGATCGACAGCCCGAACCAGGCGATCGTCATGTCGCGCGCACTGTTTGCCGGCTATTTCGGCATCCCGCCCGAGAACGTTCTGCTGCGCAGCCCCTTCCTCGGCGGCGGCTTCGGCTCCAAGGCGATCATGAACGGGCCCTACATTCTGACGATCCTCGCTGCCCGCATGCTGCAGCGGCCGGTCAAGATGGTGTTGTCGCGCGACCAGATGTTCGGGCCGGTCGGCCATCGCGGCGCAACGCAGCAGCATCTGCGGCTCGGCATGGATGCCGAAGGTCGCCTGACGGCGCTCGAGCACAACGCCGTCTCGACGACGAGCAGCTTCGACGATTTCATCGAACCCGCCGCCAACGCCTCGCACAACATCTATGCCAGTCCGGCCATTTCGACCCGGCACGGTGCGGTGCGCATCGATACCGGGACCCCTGGCCCGATGCGCGCGCCCGGGGAGGCGTCCGGCTCGGCGGCGCTCGAATGCGCCATCGACGAAGCGGCTCTCGCCTGCGGGCTCGACCCGCTGGAATTTCGTCTGCTCAACTATGCCGAGACCGACCCGGCGACGGGAAGACCCTTCTCGTCCAAGGCGCTGCGCGAATGCTATGCCGAGGGCGCGAAGGCGTTCGGCTGGGCAGGCCGTCCACTGGCGCCGCGCCAGATGCAGGACGATGAAGGCCGGCTCATCGGCTGGGGCATGGGCACTGCCATGTTCCCGTGCCCGATGTTCCCTGCCTCGGCACGCGCCACGCTGCGCAGCGACGGAACCGCGCTTGTCGAGACCGCGGGGGCCGACATGGGCCAGGGCGCCTGGACGGCACTCGCCCAGATCGCTGCCGACGGACTTGGTCTGGAGGTCGAAAGGGTCGAGTTCCGCTCCGGCATCTCCGACCTCCCCGACGCTGGCGTCGCCGGCGGCTCGGGCCACACCGCTTCGGCCGGAACTGCCTTGCACAATGCCGGCACGGAAGCCATTGCGAAGCTGACCGAGATCGCCACCGCGGACCCGGCTTCGCCGCTGTTCGGCGCCGGCAATGCCGGTGTCGAGGCGCGCAACGGCAGGCTCTACCACCGCGGCGACGAGACGCGCAGCGAGAGCTATGCCGAGATCATGGCGCGCGCCGGCATGGCGAGCCTCGAAGGCAACGGCACCGGCACCCGGGACCCGAAGGACGCCGAGGAACTCGCGATGTATTCGCACGGTGCGGTCTTCGCCGAGGTCAAGGTCGATCCCGACCTCTGCCAGGTGCTGGTGACCAGGCTGGTCGGCGCCTTCGCCGCGGGGCATGTCATCAACCCGCGCCTAGCGAGGAGCCAGCTCTATGGCGGCATGATCTGGGGCGTATCCTTCGCCCTGCACGAGGAGGCGGTGCACGACCGGCGATCGGGGCGGCCGTTGAATGCCGACCTCGCCGGCTACCACATCCCGGTGCATGCCGACATTCCGGCCATGCAGGCGCTGCTGGTCGAGGAGGATGATCCCTACGTCAATGTGCTTGGCGTCAAAGGGGTCGGCGAGATCGGCGTCACCGGCACCGTCGGCGCCATCGCCAATGCCATCTGGCACGCCACCGGTATCCGGTCACACCGCTTTCCGATCCGCATCGAGGATCTGATCGGCTGAAACTGAAGCCGCGGCGCGACCTGACTGCGGGTCCGCGCCGCGCTTCTGCACACAACCTTTGCCACGAGGGCAGCGCGCCAGCATTTCCGCTGCCGGCAAAACGCGTCCCCCGGCGATGGCCGGACTTTAAGAATCAACGCATAGTTTGGAAGAGGATGCAGTCGACGGCTTCCCTCACGCGCGCCATATTGGCATAGCAACCCTTTATCGAACCATCGCTTCCCGCGCCCTACGAAGCCAGAGTCTTCCTGACGAGAGAGAACATGCACGAGATTACCCCCGAACTGCTCGCGAAGATTCGCAGCCGCTTTGCCCATGTCGACGAATGCCCCTTCCAGGGCCCGCGTGTCTTCTTCGAGAATGCCGGCGGCGCGCTGACGCTGAAGTCGGTGGTCGAGACTTCCGCCCGGTTCGCGGCGATCCCGGACAACCAGGGGCGCGACAACCCGGCCAGCCATGCGCTGGTCGAGATCATCAACAGGGCCAAGGCCGACATGGCCGTGCTGATGAACGCTTCGTCGGGGCAATTCTTCGTCGGCGAAAGCGGAACGGAGCTGCTTTTCCGGATGATCCGGACGTCCTGCCTGAACGCCCCGAAGGGCGCCAAGGTACTCGGCAGTTCACTTGAACATCCAGCCTCCCGCTCGGCGGCGCGACGCTGGGCGGAAATCGCGGGGCTGGACTACGTCAATGTCCAGCACGACGATTCCACGGGCACAGTGACGGCCGAGGCCTACGCCGCGCACCTCACGCCCGACGTTGCCGTGGCTACCATCTTGCACACCTCCCCCGTCACCGGCATGGGCGTCGACGTGGCAGCCGTCGCCGCCGCAATCCGGAAAGTGGCGCCGGATTGCGTGATCATCGTCGACGGCATCCAGCATGCTGCCCACGGCCAGCTGGACATCGACAGCTACGGCATCGATGGCTACGCGATCTCGCCCTACAAGGTCTTTTCGCGCCACGGCTTCGGGGTTGCCTGGATATCCGACCGGCTCGGCGCCCTGCCGCACGACATGCTGATCGGCGCGCCGGCGACCGGCTGGGAATTCGGCACGCGCGACACCGGCGCCTATGCGACCATGTCGGACGTTGTGGCCTATCTCGACTGGCTCGGCGGCGAGGTCTCGAACGAGACAGATCGCCGTCGCCGGATCGAGGCCGCCGGCCATGCCATTCACGCCCACGAGAAGCGTCTGACGGATGCGATGATCCACGGAACCGGAAACCTCAAAGGGCTCAGGGAGATGGAAAATGTCGTCATCCTGGGCGGAGAGGACAATCCGGCGCGCGAAGGCCTGGTGTCGATCGTCGTCAAGGGGATCAAGTCGACCGACGTGGTCACCCGGCTCAACGACCAGGGCATCAGGACCCATACGCGCAAGGCGGATCACTATTCCCGCAACATTCTCGATCCGCTGGGTCTGCCCGACTGCATCCGCATCTCGATGTGCCACTACAACAGCGAGCACGAAGTGGCGCAGCTTCTCTCGGCTCTCGAACCGATCGCCGCAGCCGCACCGGCAGAGGACGCGATGGCCGCCACTCAGGCATGACCGGCGGCCTGTAAGGACTGGCAACGACGGTCGGCAACCCGCCGGCGACACGGGTTCAATCGGTCGGGGATGCACCCGTCTCTGCCAGAATTGCGTGCCGCCGCAGTTGGAATCTGGACCCGCCCCTACCGGTTCGAGTTCTAAGTGCAGCAATCGTCGGACAGTCGAAGCTGACGGACTAGACCGTCAGGACGAGGGCTCCGGTCGTGCGGCGAGCTTCGAGGTCGCGGTGTGCCTGCTGCGCCTCGTCCAACCTGTAGCGCGTCGGGGGATCGATCGACACGACCCCCTGCCGCAGAGCACCGAAGAAGCGGTCGACATGGATGGCCAGTTTCTCGGACGTGTCGGTGAAATGTCCGTAGTTCGGGCGCGAGACGGTCACCGACTTGGAGGCGAAGCGGCCGATGTCCCAGTCGCCTACCGGGCCTGACGCCTGACCGAAGCTGACGAGATGGCCGCGCACGGCGAGCGCCGCGAGCGAGTCGGCGAAGGTGTCCTTGCCGACCGCATCGTAGACGACGTTTGCACCGCGTCCGCCGGTCAGGCGCATGACCGCCTCGGCGAAGCTGTCGCGGCTGTAGACGACGACATGGTCGGCACCGCGCGCCGTGGCCACACGGGCCTTGTCGTCCGTCGAAACGGTGGCGATCACCGTCGCGCCGAGATGCTTTGCCCATTGCACCAGAAACTGTCCGATGCCGCCGGCGGCGGCGTGGACCAGCACCGTGTCTCCGGCCTTGACGGGATAGACCTCGTGCAGAAGGAAACTCGCGGCCACGCCCTTGAGCAGGCTGGACGCCGCCGTCTCGTCGGAAATGTCGTCGGACAGATGCACCAGCAGGTCGGGTGCCATGTTGCGGCGCTCGGCATAGGCGCCGACCGGGGGGCAGGCATAGGCGACGCGGTCGCCGACCCTGTAGTCCGACACGTCCGAACCGACCGCCTCGATGATGCCGGCCGCCTCCATACCCGGCACGCCCGGCGGCTTCAGCAGGTCGAAATAGCCAGTCCGGCAATAGACGTCGATGAAGTTGACGCCGATCACGGTATGGCGGATCTGCACCTCGCCGGGTCCGGGATCGGGCAGCGCGATGTCGCGCATGCGCATGACCTCCGGTCCGCCATGCTCTTCGACCACGATGGCACGCGTCGAAGCGCCATTGGCCGTGGCCGCGGAGACTGCACCCTGCGACGGCGCGCGCGCGCTGGCGCTGCCGTTCGGAGCGCTGCTGTCGGTCCGGGACAAGGGAGCCTCGGCCCTCGCGACGGGAGTTCCACGCGCCAGCCGCTGCCGAATCGCGGCGAACCCGGCCCGGTAGATCTGCTCGCTGACCAGCCTGGTCAGTTCATCTCGCCGCTCGGGCGGCGGGTTGAACTCGCAGTGCCACTCCCAATAGGTCCGCTCGCCGTCGGTCACCGGTTTGAGGCGGATGGTGGCGACATAGCCCATCAGGGGCAGCGGCGCCTCGAGCAGGCAATAGGTCAGCGTGGTCTGGTCGTCCGAAAGCGCCAGAAGCTGCTCGCGCAGACGGCTGCCGTCGCCGAGTTTGAAGTCCCGCACCGAACCGATCGCGTCGACTGGTTCGCCTCCCTCGATCTCGCTCGAAGCGATGGCAGGGTGCCAGCGGTCATGGCCGTTGAAGTCGCGCAGGATCGACCAGACATGATCGATCGGCGCATCGATAATCGTTGACTGGCGAATCTTGACCATCGGCGGCTAGCGCCCGAAGCGCTGCTTCAGGGCATTGAAGGCCGTCTGGAAGACGCCGCTGCCGATCTGCTGGACCAGGGCGGACTCGCGCTCGGGCGGACAGTCGAAATCGGCCTGCCACTCGGCGAAGGTGGCGTTGCCGTCCGTGACAGGCGTCAGCGACAGGGTGGCAATGTAGTTTTCGACAGCCATAGGGCTTTCGAGGATCGCGTAGCTGCACGACAGGTCGTAGTCGGACAGCGCCAGCAGCCGCTCGCGGATCACACCGCCGTCCTTCAGTCGGAAATTTCGGATGCACCCCACCTGGTCGGATTTCGCGCCCTGTTCGATACGGCTCTCCGCCACGAAGGGAGTCCAGCCTGGCAGCCCGTTGAAATCGCGGACCACCTGCCAGACCGACGCGGCCGGCGCCGGAATGACGGTGGAAACGTAGACTTTTGTCATGAATGCACTTTTCCGCCAGTCAGTCGGGCATCAGGCCCGCCCGCACCGCCGCGTGTCCACGGTGCCGGGCAGACAAGAAGACGATCAGCGGTCGCGGTCGTCATCGTCGTCCTTGGCAGGCTTCGGCTTGCCGCCCTTCTTGTCCCGAGTCAGGCTTGAAATATCCTTGGCGTCGCGCAGCACGTCGGTCATGCGCCCGAGCGAACCGCCCTCAATGCCGATCTCCTTCATCAAATTGTCGATCATCGGCGCCTGCACACGGTAGCGCAGCGCGGAATCGATGACCTCGTCGGTGACATTGCGGTTGCCCCCGGTGCCGCCGCTCATGCCGTCGACATGCAGGATCTTGATGCCCTCGATCTTTTCCATCGGCTTGACGCTTTCGCGCACGATGCCCTCGATGTGATCGAGGAGCTTGCCGCGCAGACGGCCAGCGCGTGCCTCTTCCGACAGAACGTTCTCGGCCTCGTTGATCTGCTTCTGGCCAGCCGCATCCACCGCGTAGCGCTCGGCAGCTGCCAGCGCGTGGATCTTTTCGGCGTCGGCCGAGGCAATGGCTGCGATCTTCTGGGCTTCGGCGAGGCTCTTGGCCGCCTTCATCTCGGCATCCGCCTTGGCGGTAACGCGGATGGTCTCGCGTTCGGCCTCGCGCTGCGCGCCGATCAGGTCGGTCAGCTTGCGCCGTTCGGCGATTTCGCGCTCGCGGGTTGTGAAGGACTGCTCCTCGGCCTGGATCGCCTTGGCGCGGACGGCCTCGGATGCTGCCATTGCCGCGGAACGCTCCTGCGTCTTCTTGGCGATGTCGATGGCCTTCTGGATTTCCGCGATCTCGATCGTCTTGTCGTTCTCGACACCCATCTGGCGGATTTCGCGGTCCTTGATGAGGCGAGCCTCGTCGATGCCGCGTGCCGTCTGGATTCGAGCCCGCTCGACTTCCTCGCTGGACGCGATCTCGGCTTCCTCGAATGCCTGACGCTTGGCGATCTGCAGCGCTTCCAGATTGCGTTCGCGCTCGATGCGGACCTGATCGAGCAGACGGTCCTGGCTGATCCGCGTCGATTCCGTCTCCTGGGAAGCAAGTATCTCGGCACGCCGCTTCTCGGCTTCCGCGCGGGTTACTTCGGCGGCCTTCTCGGCAAGTGCAATCTGACGCTCCAGCTCGGCAATCTCCAGCGCCTCCTTACGCTGGATTTCCAGTTCGCTCTGGGCGCCCTGGCGGTTGATGCGCGCCTTCTCCAGTTCGAGCTCCAGCGCAATCTGCTCACGCTCGGTTTTCTCGCGCGACTTCAGCTCGGCCTCGTCCAGGGCACGGCGCCGGGCGATCTCGCGACGCTGGGTCTCTTCCTCGCTCTTGATGCGCTCCTCGGTGATGGCGCGCTCCTGCGCCAGCCTCGACTTCTCGACGATCTCGCGCGCCGAGAGCTGGGCCTGCTCCGATTCCTGGTCGCGCAACGCACGCTCCTTGGCGAGCTCCGAACGCTGCCCGGCGCGGCGAACCTCGACCTCGCGCTCCTGTTCCAGTCGCGCATATTCGCTGTCGCGGTCGATCTCCAGAACCTTGCGATGCGTTTCGAGGTTCTGGTTGCGGATGTCGACCAGCGTGCGCTGCTCGATCTCGTTGCGCATGCGGCGGCGCGTTTCGATCGATTCCGTCAGCGCCGTCAGACCTTCGGCGTCGAAGGCGTTCGACGGATCGAAGAACTCCAGGCTTGTCTGGTCGAGGTCGACGATTGCGACGCTCTCGAGCTCGAGGCCATTCTGCGCCAGCGCTTCCGACGCGACTTCCTTGACCTGGCGGGCATAGTCGCCACGCAGCTCGTGCATCTCCTCGAGCGACATCTGCGCCGCAATCGTGCGCATCGCGGCGGAGAACTTGCCCTCGAGCAGTTCACGGATACCTTCTGGCTGCAGCGAGCGTCGACCAAGAGTCTGTGCCGCCGAGGCGACGGATTCCCGGCTCGAGCCTACCCGCACGAAGAACTCGGCAATCAGGTCGACGCGCATGCGGTTCTTGGTGATCAGCGCCGTCTGCTCGCCGCGGCGCACCTCGATGCGCATGACGTTCATGTTGACGGGCGTGATCTCGTGCAGCACCGGGATGACGAAGGCGCCGCCGTTGACGACCACCTTTTCGCCCATGAAGCCGGTCCGCACGAACGCCGTCTCCTTGGTCGAGCGGCGATACAGCCAGCGAAGGACATAGACGGCGACCACCACCACAATCGCGGCGATGATCAGCCACAAGAGAAATGCACCGAAGGTCTGTGCGGCCATTGTCATGCTCTCCCGAAGAAACTGCAGCCGGCATCAGCCGGCAGGTCTGAATTTATCCATGCCCGACAGGCAAATGCAAAGTGTGCGGCGCGCGCGACCTGCATCAGGCGCTCCGCATCATTTTCGGCGCGACCGACTGGAACGCCGTCACCAGCGCCGTCACGAACGTTTCGTTATTGATGTTACCGGCGACCCGCTCAACGCGCCGTGTCGGCGAGATGCGAACCGTTTTTTCGATTGCCTCAAACAGCGCATTGTCGGCCTCCGGGTCGAAAAACGGCTGTCCCGGCGCATCCAGCATCGACACTCCGCCCTCGGGCAGCAGAAATCGCACCGGACCGTTCATCTCGTTCAGCCGCCCGCCGATCCACTCGCCGAAGGCACGGTTCTCGTCGCGTGTCGTGCGCATGAGAGTAACGTTCGGATTGTGGATGACGAACTTTCGGTTCCTGAACTTTTCCGGGACGCTCTCGCGCGGCCCGAAATTGACCATGTCGAGCGCTCCGACCGAACCGACATAGGGCAGTCCGGTCCGGATCGCCGCACTGAAGCGCGTCTCGTCGGCCGGGAACACGCCGCCGACGATCATGTCGGCAATTTCCGTCGTGGTGATGTCGAGGAACCCGGAGAGCAGGCCAGAGTTGCCCAGCCCCTCCATGGCGCGGCCGCCGATGCCGGTGGCGTGGAAAACCAGGCAGTCATAGTCGGCTTCAAGGCGTTTCGTCACGGCCTGAACGCAGGGCGTTGTCACGCCGAACATGGTGATGCCGATGGCCGGGCGCGACAGCTTGCGCCTGGCCTCGCGCACGTCGGCGCTCGGCAGTTGTGCGATCATGCCAGCCATCGCGTGCGCGGCGTTGCCGAGCACGGCCTCGGTGATCGAGTTCAGCCCCTGCACATCGGCCACCGAATGGAACATCATGATATCGGCGCCACCGACATACTTGCCAACATCGCCGGCAGCGACCGTCGAGACCATGATCTTCGGAATGCCGACGGGCAGGCCGCGCATGCCGGCCGTGGCAAGCGTGGTGCCGCCGGAGCCGCCGGCCGAGATGATGCCGCCGATATCCCTCTCCCGCTCGATCCAGCGGGCAAACGCCTCAGCCATCGCCTCCACGGATTTTCCGCGGTCGCCTGAGATGACTTCGGACGTACCGCGCGGATGCATGCTGGCGACCTGGTTCGCCGGGACGTCGGCGCTCGACGGCTTGCCGGATGTCGACAGGTCGACCGTGCGCACCGGAATGCCGAGCTTTTTCAGCCGGTCGGCCATGAAGCGCAGCTCCTTGCCCTTGGTGTCGAACGTGCCGACGACCAGCGCGGTGCGGCCGATCCGCTCCGCAAAGGGGATGGCGAAGATCTTCTTCGTCTCATCGGCGGGCGTCGTCTTCTCGACGGCAGTCTGGCGCAGCGTCGCCGCCGGTACGTTCCAGCGGTTGGGCAGATCCGTCACCGGCCGGTAGGCGCGAACGCCGCTGCTGTCGGCCGTTTCGCCGCCGCTGCGCTCGATCCGGTAGACGTCGGCAAGCTGTTCCTGCGCTTGCGCCATTTCGGCCGGCTGCGGCGTCGTCTCGACATCTGCGTGACGGCCGACCCCGAGCAGGCTCTGCTGCAACTCGCGGTCGCTGGCGAGTTCCTTTGCATCCATGATGCGGTTGATGCGGCCATTGACCATGATCGCGACACGGTCTGAGACAGCGGTCGCAACACCAATATTCTGTTCGATGACGAGGATCGCCATCTCGCCTTCTTCCGCGAGCGTCACCAGCATGCGCTCGACCTGATCGACGATGACGGGAGCCAGGCCTTCGGTCGGCTCGTCCATCACCAGCAATTTGGGGTCGGACAGCAGCGCGCGCGAAATCGCCAGCATCTGCTGCTCGCCGCCAGACAGCTGCGAGCCGCCATTGCCCTTGCGTTCGGCCAGCCGCGGGAAAGTCTGGTAGACGCGCTCGACTGTCCATGTCGCATCGCGCCGGCTGCCCGCCGCGAGCCTCAGATGCTCGTCAACCGTCAGGCTTGGCCAGACCCGCCGGCCTTGCGGCACGTAGCCAACGCCAAGCCGGTTGATCTGGTGCGACTCCAGCGAGGAGACCTCCCGTCCGTCGACCCGGATCGAGCCGGAACGCGGGCGCATCAGCCCGGTGATGGTATTGCAGAGCGTCGTCTTGCCCATGCCGTTGCGGCCGACGACCGACAGCACGCCGCGTTCCAGCGTCAGCGAGACGCCCTGGATTGCGTGTGACTCGCCGTAATAGACGTGGAGGTCGTCGATCTTCAGGGCAGCTCTTCCGACGGCGCGCTCAGCCATGACGGCCTCCGCCGAGGTAGATTTCCTGCACCTGCGGATCGTTCTCGATCTCTTCGGGCGTGCCTTCCTTGAACAGCTTGCCGTTGTGCATCATCGACACGTAGTCGGAGACGCGGAGCGCGACGTCGAGATCGTGCTCGATGATGACGTAACCGATATGCTTGGGCAGCGCGTTGAGGATCGCGACGAGGTCGCGCCTCTCGGTGGGCGACAGCCCCGCTGCCGGTTCGTCGAACAGGATGAAGCGCGGTGCACCGGCAAGCGCCAACGCTATTTCGAGCTGGCGCTGCTGCCCGTGGGAGAGCGTCGCGACCATCGTGTCCCTGATGTCCTCGAGATGCACGGCGTGCAGAATGAGCTCGGCCTGCGCCATGTTCACGTCGTCCGGCTTCGGCCGGATCAGCGAGAACCGGTTGCGCGACACGCCGCGGCAGGCGAGGAAAATTCCGTCCAGCACCGTCAGGCCGCCGAACAGCTGCGATATCTGGTAGGTGCGCCGCAGGCCGCGCCGGATGCGCTCATGCGGCGGCAACATCGTGATGTCCTCGCCGAAAAAACGGATCTTGCCGGCGGTCGGCATGAAGTCGCCTGTTATGGCATTGAACAGCGTCGTCTTGCCGGCCCCGTTGGAGCCGAGGACCGCGCGCCTTTCGCCAGCCGCGATCCTCATATTCACGCTGGATACAGCAACCAAGGCACCGAACTGACGCGTCACGCCGTCGAGCTCCAACGCATGTGCGTTGGAGCTCTGCAGGCGCGATGCGGCGATCGGTTCAGCCACTGGTGCGGTCTCCTGCCAGTTGCCTGTTACGGGCAGCTCGGGTTTTCGCGGCTGACCGCACCCAGCGCCAGGAATTCCTCTTCGGGAATGCCGAGCGTCTGGTTGACCTGCGAGACAACCTTGACGAGCTTGTTGTAGAGATTTCCGTCAGCACCTTCCGAGACTTCCGTCAGGTACATGTCGGCGACCGCGTTGCGGTTCTTGTCGAGCGACACCTTGCCGGTCGGCGTGTCGAAGGAGAGCTTCGACAGAGCCTCGCGGAATTTCTTGCCGCCGTCGGAGACGTCGCCGCCGACCTCGTCAAGTGCCAGGATGGCTGCCTTGGTGTTGATGTAGTAGCCGTGTGCGAACAGCGACGGCGACGGGAAGGCGTCGGGCTGCTTCTTGTAGGCCTCGACGAAAGCCAGCCATTCCGGCGTGTCGTTGGTGTCGGCGATCGGGCCGGCCGAAGGCGTACCGATGACGACGTCGCGCATCTTGCCCTTCGAGGACAGCACTGTCTGGTCGACGGTGATCGAACCGCCGATCAACGGCGCCTCGCCGCCTGCCTGCTGGTACTGGGTAAGGAAGTTGACGCCATCGGCGCCGCCAAGTGCCACGTAGATCGCGTCGACATCGTCAGGAATCGCGGCGATGACCGAGGAGTAGTCCTTGTTGCCGATCGGCACCCATGACTTCGACGGCACGGTGCCGCCAGCCTTGCAGAATTCGGCCATGAAACCGAAGACCTGCGTGTAGGGGAAGGAATAGTCTTCCGCCACGGTCGCGACCTTCTTGTAGCCCTTCTCGTTGAAGGCATAGGTACCGAGACCGGCCATCCACTGCGCGCCGTCAGTCGAGAAGCGGAAGAAGTTCTCCGCCGGATCCCGCAGCGTCGTGTCTTGTGCCGCGGACGTGCCGTTGATGAAGGTCACGTCCGGCTGCGTCTTGGCGTAATCCTTGACGGCGATGCCCTCGTCGCCCGAGAGCGGGCCGACGACGACCTTGACGCCGTCCTGCTCGACAAGCTTGCGTACGGCGCGCACGGCGCTGTCGGGCGATGCGTCGGACGAGCCCTTGACGATTTCGATCTTCTTGCCGCCGGCCATGCCGTTGGCTTCCTCGATCGCCAGCATGGCACCGCGCATGCCGTCTTCGCCGAGGACCGTGAACGCACCCTCGAACGTCGCGAGTATGCCAAGCTTGATCGTGTCTTCCGCCAGTGCGAGCGACGGAGCGGTCAGCCCCGTGGCCAGCGCCAGCGCCAGCAGTGTACGTCGATGGATATGCATTGCTTCCTCCCAGTTACAGATTGCTACTACCCCGCCCGGTCCCTACGGACCGGAGCGCAAGGACTCCTGTCTAAGATGCGGCTTCAGTTTGCCCCACAGTCCAAGGAGACCATCCGGTGAGATGAAGACGATCGCCAGGAAGAACAGGCCGATCAGCGTGTTGAAACGCTCGGCCCCGACTATGTCGATGGCGAAGGTCTGCATCAGAACAACGACGAGTGCGCCCAGAAACGGGCCGATCGGGTGGCGCATTCCCCCGATGACGGCGATGATCAGCACGTTGATCGCGGCGCCGACGCCGATCGTGCCCGGCGAGATGCGGCCGTTGAACCAGACCAGCAGGACTCCGGCGAGGCCGGCGATCAATCCGGCGTAGAAATAGGTGACGATCTTGTGCTGGGTCACATGGAAGCCCAGCGCCCGCATGCGGCGCGGGTTGTCGCGCAGTGCCTGCAGCGCCAGCCCGAAGGTCGAGCGCGCGCAGTAGAGCACCGCCGCATAGGCGACCACGGCGACACCCAGGCACAGATAGTAGAAGGGCATCGGATCGCGCCAGTAGATGCCCAGGAAATCGGGCGCGCGAATGCCGGTGAAGCCGGGGAATCCGTTGAAGAGCGCGTAGTTCTGCTGCGTGAAATAATACATGGCCGTGGCGATCGCCAGCGTGATCATGATCGTGTAGATGCCGTCGGTGCGCGCCGAAATCGCGCCGATCAGCGCCGAGGCGATGCCGGCGACAAACACGGCGATCGGCACCACCACCCACCACGGCCAGCCGAAGCCGTGAACATTCGAGTTGTTCTCGCCAAAGATCGCGACCATGTAGCCGGCGAGGCCCGCCACCGTTATCTGCGCCAGGCTGACCATGCCGCCATAGCCGGCCAGCATCATCAGCGACAACGCAATCATGCCCCAGATCAGCGAATACCCGCCGATCTGCGTCAGGAAGAAGTCGGATGCAATCGCCGGGTAAAGAAGCAGCGCGACGGCGAGCAGAACCTGCCCGATGCCGATGTCGCCGAGCAGGGTGTCGACGCGGGACTTACGAGGGGTTTCGATCGCCAGCGTCATAGCGACTTGCCCATGATGCCCTGCGGCCGGATCGCCAAGGTGACCACCATGATGACGAAGGTCAGCACGATGCCGTAGGTCGGGAAGTAGACGAGGCCGATCTGCTCGGCGAGGCCGATCAGCAGGGCGCCGATGGCAGCCCCGGTAATCGAGCCCATGCCGCCGACGATGACCACCACCAGTGAGGCCAGCAGATAGCGGACGTCCTCGCCCGGCGCGACCGACAGCGCCGAGCCGCCGACGACTCCGGCGAAGCCGGCCAGTCCGGCACCGATGGCGAAGACGATCGCGAAGACGGCATGCACGTTGACGCCGGAAGCGGCAAGCATCGCGCGGTCGTCGACACCGGCGCGGATCATCATGCCCACCCGCGTCTTGTTGAGCAGTAGCCACAGGCCGATGCCGATGACGATGGCAACGCCGAGCACAACGAGGCGGTAGAACGGGTAGTTGATGTAGACGGCGTCGCCGTTAGACCTGAACGCCGTGATGATCGGCAGCTTGACGGCGCCGTCCAGCCATTCCGGCGTGGTGATCTGGTAGGTCGCGCCGGTCCACATCCACAGCATCAGGTCGGCCGCGACGATCGAGATGCCGATAGTCACCAAGGTCTGGCGCAAGTCGTCGCCTTCCAGCCGGCGGAACACCGTGACCTGGAGAACGACGCCGATGAGCGCGAGCACCAGGAATCCGGCTGCGACGCCGAGCAGCCAGTAGCCGGTCAGCCGCGTCACCTCGTAACCGATGTAGGCGCCGACGAGGTAGAGCGAGCCGTGCGCGAGATTGACGTTGCGCATCAGGCCGAAGACCAGGGTGAAGCCGCTGGCGACCAGAAAGTAGAGGCCGGCCAGCGTGATACCGTTGAAGATCGAACTGACGAAGGCCTTCTTTGAAATCAGGATATCGTTCAGCCAGTCCGGCCAGATGGCAAAGATCAGCCACGCCATCACGGCGGCGAACAGAAGCGCGGCAATGCCCCACCCCTGTCGCTTCGTGATGCCGGCCCCCGCCGTCTGCTGGTCGAGCACGCTCATGCGGTCAGCCGGCGCCTCTGCTCGTTAATGCGCGGCGCCTTGTGGAACTTGCCGTCCTTCATGATGGCCAGGATGCGGTTCTTGTCCTGCAGGATGCGCACATCGGCTATCGGGTCGCCGTCGACCAGCAGCAGGTCGGCGAGATAGCCTTCCTTGATCAGGCCGAGCTCGTCTTCCATGTTCATGATGTGGCCGCCATACTTGGTGCCGGCCTGGATCGCCTCCATCGGCGAAAAGCCGAGCATCTCGACGAAGGTCTGCAGGTCCTTGGCATTGGTACCCTGCGGGGTCCAGGCGAAGCCATAGTCGCCGCCGATGCAGATGCGGATGCCGCGGCGATGCATCTTCTTCATCGTGTCGATGCACATTTCGAGTTCGCGCTCGTACTCCAGCGAAAGCGCCGAGCCGGGTTTGATGCCCCACTGCTCGGCATAGCGCGCCGTGTTGATCAGCCAGGCGATGCCGGGGGCGACGATGTGCTTGTCCTTGGCCGCCTCCAGCATGTCGAGCGACTCTTCATCGGCGAAGGAGGCGTGGTAGATGTTCTGGATGCCGTGCCGGATGCACTGCTTGACCGAGCCGGACGAGCGCGCATGCGCCGCCAGCACCTTGCCACGGCAACGCGCCTCGGAGGCGGCCATCGCCACTTCCTCTTCCGACATCGGCGTTTCTTCTGCACCCATGCCGGTGATGGATTCGCCCGACAGGTTGAGCTTGATGGAATCGACGCCGTACTTGATGAGCTGGCGCACCGTGCGCCGGATTTCTTCGGGACCCGAGACCACGAGGCCGAGGTTCAGCCCCTCGTGCGGGATGTGCGAGGGCGCGGCATCGCCGAGGCCACCGACGGTCGTGATTTCGGGACCGGCCGCCAGGTAGCGAGGTCCGGGATAGCGGCCCTGGTTGATGAACTTCTTGCACACCACGTCGAGGCGCGGCTTGGCTGAGGCAGCACCGCGACCTGCCGTGAAGCCGGCATCAAGCACCAGCTTGGCCATTTCCATGGTCACCAGCATGTGTTCCTCGACCTCCATCATCTGGATCGGGTCGATGCCGGGCGCATTGTTCCAGGAGAGATGCAAATGGCCGTCGATCAGGCCGGGCATCAGCGTCGCGCCCATTCCGTCGATGACGGTCGCGCCGCCGGCGCCCGGCGCGGCCGAGCCGAAGCGCGACGAGCCCTTGGTGATCTGCTTGATGCGGTTTCCCTGCACCAGCACCTCGCCGGTGTAGGGATATTCGCCGGTTGCATCGAGCACCCGCACGTTGGTGAAAAGCGTGCTGCCGTTGCCGTTGCCGTTCCAGCCGTTTGCGTCGTCAGCCATGAATTCCTCCCGAAGCGATGCGGAAAGGCCGTTCCCGCGAAGCTCTGATCCTAACCGTTGTTCCGCTGCAGGAAGTCCGCGAGCTTGCGGGTTGCCTCCTGCGGTTTTTCGATAGTAGCCCAATGACCGCAGCGGTCCATCGTGGACAGCGTCGCGCCGGCGATTTTGTCGGACAGCGCCTGCGCCACACTCACCGGGTTGACGGTATCGGCGTCGCCGGTAACCAGAAGCGTCGGCGCCTTGATGGCGCGTGCATCGACTGCCGTCGCTCGGGACAGCGCCTCGCAGGTGCGGGCATAGCCCTCCGGATCCTGGCGCATGACGGATTCGCGCACGAAGGCAGCGGCGGCCGGTAAAGTGTCCCGTGTATGGGCGGAGATCGCATTGGCCACGATAGCGTCGCCAATGTCGGCCATTCCGCCGGCGCGCGCCATCGCGGCGCGGCCTTGCAGCCCGTTGCGAACCGCCTCGGTCGGCTCGGCGAGCGCCCCGAACAATGCCAGCGACGCGACCGTGCCCGGCTGTTCGACGGCGATGTGCTGGCACACCAGCGTACCCAGGGAATGCCCGACGAAATGGGCTACCTCGACGCCAAGGCTCCGGACCGCATCCGCCACGGCTTCGCTCATCGTCTCGATCGACAGCGTGCCGGCTGGCACCGGGGAACGGCCCGAGCCAGGGAGGTCGACCCTAATGACACGGTAGCCTGCAAGCGCCGCCATCTGCGGCTGGAACGTGTTCGACGAGCCGCCGAGGCCATGGATCATGACCACCGGAAAACCCTGTCCGGCGACCTCGACAACCACCGGCCCTATGCGCATCAGCGGCATCAGGCGCGCTCCTCGAACCGGTTCTGCAGCGTCCCGATGCCGTCGATCTCGACGCGCACCACATCGCCGGCCTTGAGATATTTCGGTGGCGTGAAGCCGATGCCGACCCCGGCCGGCGTCCCGGTGGCAATGATGTCGCCCGGCTGCAGCGTAATGCCCTCCGACAACGTGGCGATAATCGTCGGAATGTCGAAGATCAGAAGGTTCGTCGTCGAATTCTGGCGCAGGTCGTCATTGACGAAGCAGCGTATGCCCGTCGTCTCGATGTCGATCTCGTCTTTCGTCACCGCCCACGGTCCCATCGGGCAGAACGTGTCCTGCGACTTGCCGATCAGCCACTGGCTGTATTTGCCCTGCAGGTCGCGGGCCGTCACGTCATTGATGATCGTATAGCCCCAGACATGGTCGAAAGCGTCGGCTTTGGCGATGCCGCGGCCGGCCTTGCCGATGATCACGGCGAGCTCGGCTTCGTAGTCGATGGCAGTGGAAATGCCGGAATCGATCAGCACGGCGTCGCTCATGCCGATCACCGATTCCGGCACCTTGGAGAAGATGATCGGGTGCTTGGGAACCGCACCCGCCTGCGCGCTGGAATCGAAGCCGCTCTTGGCGAATTCATGCGCATGTTCGTGGTAGTTCTTGCCGACGCAGAAGATGTTGCGGCGCGGCCGCGGGATCGGCGCCTCGAGCGTCACCTGGGAGAGCGGGACCGGCGACAGCGTCGCCGGAAGGCCGGCACCATTGCTGTCGATCAGCGCAAGCACGCCGGCAGCGGCGCGTTCGACCGGAAAGTCGAAGGGCGCGACGGTCTGGCTGGAGAGATCGACAAGGCCGACACGCCTCTCCCCCGCGATCAAAAACGTCGCGACTTTCATACAACCCCTCCCCTGAACCTTTACTGAACCAATTAAGGTGCCTTTCGTGACACGATAGAGGTGAACTGATCGCGCGGCAAGCGGGATAATCGACGAAAATTCATGCTGCAGCGCAATAATCCTAGTGCTTCCGGACTGGCGGGTGTGAGCTACCGCACTGGACATCCAGCCTTCACCTGATTAGATTGGCGCAAGATTGGATCAGTTCGGACACCGCCATGCCGCGCCTCGTCGCAACCGACATTGCCGCCAAACTAAAGAAACGCATCGAAGCCGGCGAATGGCTGGAACAGGGCCGCATCCCACCCGAGCGTGATCTGGCGGCCGAATTCGGCGTTGCCCGCAATACGGTCAGGCGGGCTGTGGGACTGCTGCAGGAAAGCGGCGCTGTCAGTCGTGAAGTCGGCCGCGGCACCTTCCTCGTTGCCGCCAATGTCGACACGCTGGCCGGCGCGATAAAGCGCATGGAAGGGGCAAGCCCCGCGGACATGATGGAAATCCGTGAATTGCTGGAGCCCGCGGCGGCAGCGTTCGCGGCCACCAATGCCAGCGCCGGCGAGATCGAGGCCGTAAGGGAGGCGCATCTGGCTGCCTGTGACGCCATCGAGATGCCTGTCTTCGAGCATTGGGACGCGGAGTTCCACCACCGGATTTTCAGCTGCTCGCGCAACGAATTCCTGCGCGAGATCCACAATCTGATGCGCGTTTTGCGCAACCAGGCGCCATGGTTCGAGATGAAAAAGCGGTCATTCTCGGAGGAGAGGCGCCAGACATACTGCCAGGAGCATGAGGCAATCCTGGTCGCGCTTTCGAAACGCGATTCCGATAGCGCAAGAGAGGCGATGCTTCAGCACCTGAAGAGCGTCGGACGAAATCTTCTGGGGCGGTGAGAACCTCACAAACTTTTCTTTCGATCGGATTGAACGGCTACAGGACTCGCAGTCTCGATGGTGCCCGCAGGCGATGTAATTGCGGCACAACCTATCCTGCGTTCCAGTATTGGGGGCGACTATGATCTCTACTGGCTTGGGGTGACGCAATGTTGGGAGCGCTCCTTGCATGGGAACATGGCAGCGGCCGCGGCCATGTTGTTCAATTGAGAACGGTGGCCGAGGCGGTCCAGGACCGCTTCACCTTCGACGCCGCCCTGTGCGATCTGACGTTCAAGGACGAGTTGGCGGGACTTTGCGACGCGGTGCAGGGCCCGTGGCTGCCCTATTCGGGGGATTACCGAGAATCCCGCGGAAGTCCACCCAGGGCGACATGGGGCGAATTTCTCGGGGACTACGGTTTCCTCAACCCGGAAACCTTGCGCGAAAGCATCGCCTGGTGGCAGGGAGTGATGCGCGAGTGCGACATCTCGCTGGTCATTGCCGACTGCGCGCCCTGTGCCCTCATGGCAGCACGGGGTCTCGGCATTCCCGCTATCGCCATAGGGACCGGCTATCTGGTCCCACCGGCGGAGATGCAGGAGTTTCAGGTTCTGCTGCCCCGTTACTCGACCCGCATCTACGACGAAGCGGAGATCGTCGACACGATCAATTCGGTGGTCCCCGAGTTCGGGGTGCCGAAGCTTGATCGGCTGCCGCAGGTTTATACGTCCTCTGACCAGCTCGCCTTTACCATTGGGATGCTCGACCCGTACTCCGAGTGGCGGCGGCAACCCCTGCTTCCGCCGATCATCGGAGGGGAGGCGGAGCCTGTGTCCGGAGGCGAAGAGGTATTCGTCTACTTCTCTACCAGGGCGCAATCCAGCCCAGAGCTGATAGAAGCAATCGGAAGCCTTGGAGTACCAGTGAGGGTCTTCATTCCCGGTATCGACGACGAGGTTGCCTACGGGCTCGCGCAGCGAGGTGTCCTCGTCGAGCGCTCACCTGTCCCTGTGGACCTCGTGGCGAAGCGCAGCCGACTGCTGGTCAACGCGGCACAGCATGGCACGCTGTGCCTGGGCCTGGCTACCGGAATACCTCAGGTAGCGGCGCCGCAGCAACGGGAGCAACAATACAATGCGGAGGCGGTTGAGAAGTACGGGGTCCTGAAAGTCGCCAGCGAAGCAGAGAGAAGCGCCGAGCATTTTCGCGCGATCGTACTCAACGCCTGTGAAGACGCCGCGATGGCGCGCCGGTCAAGGGAGTTGGCCGATGAACTTCGACCACAGCTGCAGGCCAATCGGCGCAAACTAATCAGGCGCAGGATTTCATCAGTCATGGATTTCAAGGTATAGGCTTCAGCCTGCCTTGGTGAGCACCGGCAGTCCGAACAGCGGCCTCAATACGGCGACCCTGCGTATAGCTTCATAGCCCAGCGCACAGCCAAGGATTGTCGTCATGACGATCGTCGTCGCCTCGATCGCAAGCGGTGCCTCGTGCATCGTGAACCAGTAGCTGATGAGCAGGGTGATCGTCTGGTGGAGGATATAATAGGGGAAAATCGCGGCGGTCAGATAGCCTAGTGTCCGGCTCGGGCGGTTTGCGAACCTGCGCGCCAGCCCAAGCAACGTGACGACGATCGACCAGCCGTAAACGACCCTCAAAAGCACGAATCCCGTCAGCAGTCGCGGATCTGATGTCACGGCGAATTCGTTGAGAAATGCCGTCAGCACCAGGCCTCCCAGAAGTAGCGAGAGGACAGTTGCCAGCGGCAGCGATCTGTCGACCGCGCTCCAGAAATCGTCACTCTTGGCCGCAAGGAAGCCAAACAGGAAGAAAGTGAGGGTCTTGGCGATGTAGGCCCAGTCCCCCCACAAGGCGAGAGTGGTCGGAAAGTAGGGATCAAGGATCATCGCATAAGCGACGAACGGGATCGCCGGGACGAGCAGCAGACGCCAGGCGCGTCCCCTCGCCAGCCAGGCGAAGAACGGCCCGCCAAGCGCGGTCGTTGCCGGCTTCAGCAGCGGCAGGCACAGCGCCACGACCATCGTGTAGACGAGGATGTAGGCTACGTACCAGAGGTGGTTCCAGGGCGGCCTGACCATCGAGAACTCCCCGAAACCCAGATAGTCGCGGTAGAAGGCGAGATAGCCTGGCTCGATCTCGCCCAGGTAGCGAAGCTCCACATAGGTCTGCGGCGCGCAGACCACCGCCATGCCGAATGCCAGCGGCACAAGAAGCCGCGTGACGCGCTGGGAAAGAAATCTCCGCACGGTCGTCTTGTCGATTGCATATCGGACTGCCGCGCCGGAAATGAAGAACAGGAGCGGCAACCGCCAGCCCGTCAGGCCCATGAGGGGCTCCAGGAAACCGACGTCGTGGCGGCTCTTCAGGTACCAGTCCCACGTCACGTAGAACATGCCGACGTGGTAGAAGATCAGGACGCTGAACGCGAAAATCCTCAGCCAGTCGAGATCATGACGCCGTTGCGCCGGATCAGCCGCCAAGGCCGCATGACGGCGGGCATCACTCGCCGATGACTTTTCAGGCGCAATGGAAGCGGCAACGGTCATTAAGGACCCAGACATTGGCGGCCGTCAGAGCACCCGTCCCCGACGCTGGACCAGGGGCGTGACTAGTACCCGCTCGGGTCCTGCGCAGCAGTGGGGCGCTCAGGCCGGTCTGCGCCGCCCGGACCGGTTCGCTGCAGGCCCGACCGCTGCCCGGAAAGGCCGCAGCTGCCACTGGCAAAGCCGTAGAAGCCGCGCGTCAGGCGCTGCCGCCCGGACAGGAACGGGAAGGCCCGGTCCGTACCCACCGACTGGAAGATGCTTCGGTCAACCTTGGCCGGATCGCTGATGCCGCCGCCGGGGGTTGCCACCACCACGTCGCAGCGGCGCCGTAACTCCTCGCAGCCATTCGCATCGCAGAATTGCGCAGCACCCTCAAGCAGCACCACGGAGGTGAGCCCGCCGGCGCCAACGAAGATATCGAGACGCGTGCCACGCACACCGATAGTCCCGGCCGGCGTCACGATCTGGTAGGCCTCGGATTTCGACTTTCCGCTGATCCAGCGGAACGACCCGCGCGCCGCATTCAGGGTGAGCTGGTTGAAAGTCTTCGCATCGTCGAAGACGAACCGGTCGATGACGACCGAGGAGTTTCCGCCCACGGCGAACTTCGTGCCATCGCGGAAGGTGAACTCTCCAAGCCCGCTCTGCGAGGTGGTGATCCGCTCGTCGCGATAGACCGGAGACCTTATGGCGAGTGGGCCACTTCCTCCAGTCACCGCCGTCTTGATAAGGGTTGCCTGTCCCACCTCTTCCTGTGCGAAAGCCACCGATGTCGACAGGAGGACGACCGCTGCTGCAATAGCGCTCTTGTTTGCAAATCCGCTCATGCGAAGCTCCATCAACCGCCGAAATTCGCCTGGGCGCGGACGAAGAAGCCCCAGCTCTCGCTGGGAACCTTTCGATCGTCCCAGTATTCGTTCCAGGCTTGGAACTCGTCATTGAAACTGTCGATGTACGCAATCTCGGGCGTTATGACGAAATTCGGGACGATTTCGTAAGCGACGTTGGCCACGATGGCGAAATCTTCCATCTGGTCATAGGAGGCCTGGACGTTCAGGGTCGCCTTGTCGGTCAGCATGAACGAGCCGCCGGCCCAGACTGCCCAGTTGCCGCCCCAGGGTGCATAATAGTTCGGGCTGTCCTTGACAGCGAAATCATGAAGACCGGAACTATCGTAGTAGTAATCCCGTGAGAGATAGTCGCTATCGTAGCTCGACCATCCCGCCATTGCGAACAGCGCCAGCCTGTCGGTCGGATAGAAGTCGACACGCGCCTTGACGGCCCCCTCCTCCCAGACGGAATCGTAGCCCGCCACGAGCGACGCTCCGCCCCAGGCCCCCTGCCAGCCGACACCCGCGACCACATGCGGCACGTAGCTGTCGATCGTATAGAGATTGGGATCGCCGAAGGCCGGCACGAGGAAGGGCGCAACCAGGTCGCCGTCGCCGACTTCCAGCGCTATTGCCGCGCCGAAGCCGTCGTCATTGCCCCATCCATAGGCGAACTGGTGAGTTCCGTACGGTCCGTAGCCGATGATGTCGTCGTTGATGACGCCGCCGCCATAGCCCGTGAACGTCGAGAACAGCGAGTCGGTCTTGCCCACGCGAAAGCCGGCAAGCTCGATATAGGCATGCTCGATCGACAGGTAGTCCGTCGTGTTCGTCAGGTTGAAGCTGTAGTAGTCTTCCTGGTCTGCGAAGGTTTCGTACTGGAAATTGATGGCCGCGTAGGTCCGCAAGGTACCGAGTTCGGTCTCGGCGCGGGAATCGAGCCTCAACTGGAACCGCGCGCGCATGTCGTAGGTATCGTTGAGGTTGGGGTCGAACCGGAAGCCGGGATCGCTCTTGTCGGCAACATTCGTCAGCCCGAAGGCACCCGCCCCTACATCCATGCGGACGTATCCGCCGACCTTCAGGCAGGTCTCTGTTCCGGGAATGTAGTAAAAGCCGACGCCGTATGCCTCGCAGATACGGACATATTCCATCGGTTCGGGTTCGGCGACGACAACCGGATCGGCGGCGTGTGCCGCTGAAGTCAGAAGTGCTATACCAGTGCCGAACAGAAGCCTGTTCATCAGGTACTCCCCATTTGCTCACACCCTGCTACCAGAACGAGCGCCGGTGAGCTATGGCATTTCGGCCACAGGGGGCAGATTTGCTACCGCTGCGTAAGATCGGGGACCCGCGGTGTCACAGCAGTGACGGGTCTTCGTCACATGGCCAGCCGCCCGGGAACCGGCAGATCTGCTGCCTGCCCGTGCCGTAAACTTGCCGACTGCAACCCTCGACCGGACCTCTACCGGAGGTTGCTGCAAGAACGCTGCCTGTTTCTTGGATTATTTTGGCCCCAGCGATTGCAAGGCCATCGCAGTACGCCCTAACCAGGGCCACCTGCCCAAACGGCGCCTAAGCCATTGCTTTCATTAAAGCGTGGTGGGCCCGGAGGGACTCGAACCCCCAACCAAGCGGTTATGAGCCGCCGGCTCTGACCATTGAGCTACAGGCCCGCCTCGGCGCTGATTAGTGGGTTTTGACGGTCGGCACAAGGCGCGGGCGCGATTGCCTCGCTTACGGCGATGGCGGCGTGCCGTTTTCCGGCAGGGCACTCCCTCAGGTTAGCCGGCTGGACAGCCGCGAACCGGCATGGCAACGCCGCCAGCGCCGCAATCCATTCACAATCACGCGTTAATTCGCCGTGCAGATACTTCATCGGGAGACCTTCATGAAACGTTCGATCCTCGCGCTAGGCCTCGCAGCCGCGCTCGCCCTGCCGACCCTTGCCAAGGCCGCCGAACCGGCACCGACCCCGCGCATCGTGGTGACCGGCGAGGGCTCCGCCGCCGTGGCGCCGGATCTCGCCATCCTGACGCTAAGCGTCATGCGCGAAGCAAAGACGGCGCGCGAGGCGCTCGATGCCAACAATGCCGCCATGACCGAGGTGATCGAGGCGATCAAGCAGTTCGGCATCGCCGACCGCGACCTGCAGACGGCCGGCATCCAGATCAACCCGCGTTACAACTACAACAACAAGCCCGACGGCAGCCAGGAGGCCGAACTCGTCGCCTATCAGGTCACCAACACCCTGACGGTGCGCATCCGCGACCTGGTCAAGACAGGTGAGGTGCTAGACAAGGCGGTTTCGCTCGGCGTCAACCAGGGCGGCAGCATCGCCTTTGCCAATGAAGACCCCAAGGCCGTCCTTGAGGAAGCGCGCAGGAAGGCGGTCGAGAACGCTATGGCCAAGGCCCGCACCCTGAGCGATGCCGCCGGCGTCGAGCTGGGTCGCGTGCTGGAGATCTCGGACCAGACCTACAACAGCCAGCCGATGCCGATCGAGGCCAAGGCCTTCGATGCGCGCGCCGGCGCGGTGCCGGTACAGGCCGGCGAGAATGCCTACAATGTGCAGGTCAATATAACTTTCGAGCTGAAATAGCTTTTCGAGCCGGGCAGCAGTCCCGCCGGCGGCCAGCCCCCAGACAGAAAAAACCCCGGAGAAGCGATTCTCCGGGGTTTTCTTGTTGGCCTGATGGCGGTTCGGATTACCAGCGAACGATCGGGCAATGTCCGGCGCGGCCGAAGGTCAGGTGGACGCGGCGACCGTGCTTGCGGCCTGCGACCTCGATGGTACGGCGATCGACGTCGACGACGCGGGCACGGCGAACGCCCATCCGCTCGGCCTTGTTGACCGCCCGGTGCGGCGTGCAGGCGCGGTAATCGCGGCGGTCGTAGCGGTTGTGACGGTAGTGGGCGCCATCGCGGCCGCCGACATAGATGCCGACGCCGGCGTCGCGGTGGCTGCCGCCGAAGTTGAGGTAGAGGCCGTCGGCCTGGGCTGCTGCCGGCATCGCGGCGATGGCGCCGAGGCCGATCACGGCGGAAAGGGCGGCGGTCCTGAGCTTGCTGAACATGGTCATTCTCCTGGTTGCGGGTCAAATGGGCGTCGCCGAGGCGATGGAGGGAGAATGCTCCGGTCAGGCTGAACCGGGCGCGAACCGCACATTCATTTTCGGTTCATTCGCCAAGTGACTGTTCGCAAGGCCAAATTGCCGCGGCGGCTACGGCTCCTCCTCGAGCATGTGCTCGAGGTAATCCTCCGGTTCGCCCATCTCCGCCTCTGAGGCAGTGACGCGGCCGCGCATCGAGACGCCCGCCAGGTGCACGCTGTCGGGATCGCCCGAAACCAGCGGATGCCAGTCGAAAAGGTCGCGCCCCTCGGCGACCAGCCGGTAAGCGCAGGTGCCGGGCAGCCAGGCGATGGTGCGCACATTGGCGGGTGTCAGACCGACGCAGTCCTGCACGACGGCAAGCCGGTTCGGGTAGTCGCGACAACGGCAGGTCCCTGCGTCGAACAGCCGGCAGCCGACGCTGGTGAAGTAGATATCACCCGTGTCTTCGTCCTCTAGCTTGGACAGGCAGCATTTGCCGCAGCCATCGCAAAGCGACTCCCATTCGGAAGCGCTCATCTCCTCCAGCGACTTGGTTTTCCAGAAGGGCTCGGCCATGGCCGGCATGTGAGCCCTGCGGCGCCGAAGGTCAAGCATCGTCCATCCGCGATTTCCGTGCCGGCCGCTGCGAATTCCGCGATCCGGACATGATCCCGCCGTGAAACTGGCCGACTGAAGCTCGAAACCCGTACGACAGGGCGATCCGGAACAAAAGCGCCGGCCAGTCTGTTTTGGGACCGATGGGACATCCACCAAGGAGAATAAGAACGATGAAACGCCAACCAAGGATACTGGCCGGCACGGCGCTTGGCCTGCTGATGGCCTCTGCGCCACTGGGTGCCTATCCGCTGCAGGGAGCCCAGCCGTTCAACGCTGCATCGAGAAGCGCCACCCTTCGCCCGATCCTCGCCCAGACCGAGTGTCTGGAGGGCGAGACGGCTGAGGATTGCGCAGCCCGCGCGCAGCAGCAGCCGGCAGAGGAAGCCGCACCGGCAGAAGAACCCGCGGCTCCCGCCGAGGAGGCGCCGCCTGCCGAGCAGGCAGTGCCTGAACAGCCAGCACCTGAGCCACAGGCAGCCCCCGAGCCCGAACCCGCCCCGGCTCCGGCGGAAGAGCCCGCGCCTGCAGAACAGGCAGCTCCCGAGCAGCCAGCGCCCGAGGCAGTCGAGCCCGAGGCGCCCGCTGCAGAGCAGCCGGCCGAAGCGCCAGCCGCCGAGCAGCCTGCACAGGAGGCTCAGCCCGAAAAGCCGAAGAAGCGCGACCGCAAGCCGGCCGCCGAACAGCCTGCAGAGGCAACGCCTCCGGCCGAGCAGCCGGCGCAGGCTCCTGCAGATTCCGGCCAGCCGGCCGCTGCGCCTGCCGAGGCTGAACAGCCAGCACAGGCGCCTGTCGAGCCAGAACAGCCTGCCGAGGCCGGTGAACCCATGCCGGAACAGCAGCCCGCACAGGCCGGCGAGGCACCTGAAAATCCTGACGCTGCGCCATTGTTGGACAGCCAGAAGGAGGAACCGCGCAAGGGTGGCCGTAAGAACCAGCAGGCAGCCCAGCCCGAGCCTGTGGACCAGGGTCCCCCGCCGGAAAGCGACGCCGCGGCGACCGAAGCCGCACAGCCGGAGAAGATCGAGACGGTCACCCGCGAGAAGGGCAAGCGTATCGATCGCGAGGAAGAGGGACGGCGCAAGCGCGAACGTCCGGAAGGCGTCGATGTGCTCCGCGAGATCGGCAACCGGTTGATCATCGAACTCGGCAATCAGGTGATCGTCGAGAGCGATGACAGGGAGCGCATGCGCCGCGGTGCCCGCGACGTCTATTACGAGGAACTGCCGCGAGGCCGCACGCGTGAAACCATCGTTCGGGAGAACGGCGTGCGGATCGTGACCATCCGTGACCGCTATGGCGACGTCATCCGTCGCTCGCGCATCACGCCGGATGGCCGCGAATACGTGCTCGTCTATGTCGAGGAGGACAATTACGACCGCGTTCGCGACTGGCGCGATCCCGGCGATGACCTGCCGCCGATGCGCCTCAACATCCCGCGCCGGCAGTACATCCTGGAATCCGAGTATGTCGACGGTCCTGAAGACTACTACGACTTCCTTGAGCAGCCGCCGGTCGAGAAGGTCCAGCGCCTCTATTCGATCGACGAGGTCAAGCGCTCGGCCCGCGTCCGCGACATCGCCCGGCGCGTCGATCTCGACACGCTGACCTTCGAGTTCGGGTCGGCAACCATCCCCGATAGCGAGATCGCCAAGCTGGAAGGCGTTGCCACTGCCATGGGAAGGCTGCTGGAGAAGAACCCGGCCGAAACCTTCCTGATCGAGGGCCATACCGACGCGGTCGGTTCCGACACGGCCAACCTCGCTCTGTCCGACAGGCGGGCGGAAGCCGTCGCCGAGGCTCTGTCCAACGTTTTCGACATCCCGCCGGAGAATCTCGCTCCGCAGGGCTATGGCGAACGCTACCTGAAGGTGAAGACGGAAGCCCCCGAGCGCCAGAACCGACGTGTCGCCATTCGGCGCATCACGCCTCTGGTGGCCCCGGTCGCCAGCGCCAACTGACGGTCACGATCCCGCGACCTTGCCGAATAGGCATTGATTCGCGGGATCAAAGCCGCCATCTTCATGGCGTATTGGGTCCCTGCCCCGTTTCGCAGCAAGCGGGACGACTACCAAGAACCCGACCGGTCAGACCGGTCGGGTTTTTTGTTGACCGGAGGACCGAGGTGAGGCGGAATCGGTTTGTCAACGAAACAGGCTAAGCGCTTGACTTGAATCAACTGCAGGCGGTCTGAAGGGCCATATGCTTGTGGGCGGGAGGCAGCATGAATCCACCTACCGGCGCGACCCCGCTGATCGCACTCCATGCGGTTGCGATAGACACCGAAACGACGGGCCTGGACACCACGACCGCTCGCATCGTCCAGATTGGTGCTGTTTCGCTGTTTGGCGCCGAGAAGATCGACGACGCGCCGCTCGACCTGCTGGTCGATCCCGGCCTTCCCATTCCAGAGGCTTCCTCGAAGATCCACGGCATCACTGATCCGATGGTTAAGGGCGCGCCAAAATTCGCCGTCGCGGCCGACACGCTGAAGGACTACATTGCCGGCCGCATTGTGATCGGCCATTCGATTGGCTTCGATCTCACCGTGCTGGAACATGAAAGCCGCCGTGCACACATGGCATGGCAGAAGCCGCGTTCGCTCTGCGTCAGGTTGCTGGCGGCGGCACTGCGCCCCGGACTGCCTGACCTGTCGCTCGACGCGATCGCCACCTGGCTCGGCATCTCGATCACCGGCCGCCATTCGGCGCTCGGCGATGCGCGGGCGGCTGCGGAGATTTTTGTCGCGCTGATCCCGAAACTGCACCAGCGCGGCATCCGCACGCTCGCCGAAGCGGAGGTGGCCTGTCTGGCGCTGAGGGCGGAGCTCGAGAGCGGCGACCGCGCCGGCTGGGTGGAGCCGGTCAACCGGCCTGCCATACCGGCTTTCCAGGTTGTCGATCCCTTTGCCTACCGCAATCGGGTGAGCGACGTGATGGGCCAGCCGCCTGTCGTGGTCCCATCGAGTGCGCAGGCCCGTGACGTCATAACCGAGATGGTCAGCCGCCGCATCAGCACCGCCTTTGTGTCCGACGCCGGCCAGCCCGGCAGGCCGCTCGCCGAATACGGCATCGTCACCGAGCGCGATGTCATGCGCCAGATTGCCGCCGGCGGCGACAGCGCGCTCGACCTCACGGTCGGCGAGTTCGCCTCGCGGCCCTTGGTTTCCATCCGCGCCGCCGCTTTTGTCTACCGTGCCATCGGCCGCATGGACCGGATGAATATCCGCCATTTGGCCGTCCACGACGAACGCGGCAACCTCACCGGCATCGTCTCGGCCCGCGACCTCCTGAAATTGCGCGCCAGCGCGGCCGTCAATCTCGACGACGCCCTGCAGGACGCCGCCGCACCGGCCGAACTGGCGGCCGCTTGGGCGACGCTTCCCGCCGTGGCGCGCGCGCTGGTGGCGGAGGATATAGACGCCCGCATCATTTCGGAGATCGTCAGCGAGGAACTTTGCGCGGTGACGCGGCGCGCCGCCGTCCTTGCCGAGCGCGAAATGCTCGCCGCCGGGCGAGGCGCCCCGCCCTGCCCCTACGCTGTGCTCGTTCTGGGGTCCGGCGGTCGCGGCGAAAGCCTGCTCGCCGCCGATCAGGACAATGCCATCGTCTTCGCCGAGGGCGAACCGGGCGGCGAAAATGACCTCTGGTTCGCCGCGCTGGGCGAACGCATCGCCGACCTGCTCGACATGGCCGGCGTGCCCTACTGCAAGGGCGGGGTGATGGCCAAGACCCCCGAGTTCCGCGGCAGCCTTGAGGTCTGGAAGGTGCGTGTTGCCGACTGGGTGCGGCATTCACGGCCGCAGGACCTGCTCAATGTCGACATCTTCTTCGACATGCGGGCCGTCCACGGCGACACTGCGCTATCGGATGCCCTGTTCGATCATGCCTGCGACCTCGGCCACGCTGAGCCGAGCTTCGCCAAGATGCTCGGCGAGAGTATTGTCCGGGGCGAGCCCTTCACCCTGCTCGGCGGTTTCCGGCACGAGGAAGGCCGCATCGACCTGAAGAAATACGGGCTGTTTCCCATTGTTGCCGCGGCTCGGACACTGGCGATCCGCCACGACGTGCGCGCCCGCGGCACCAAGGGCCGCCTGCAAGGGCTGCTGGAACTCGGCATCGGCGGCGACGCCGACATACTGAGCTGGCTGACCGGTCACTCGTTCCTGCTGTCGCTGATGCTTTCCCAGCAGACGGCAGACCTCAACGAGGGAATTCCCGTCTCGAACAGGATCGAGACGGGAAAACTGGACCATGCGACCCGCGCAAGGCTGAAATCGGTGCTGAAAACCCTGCAGCATGTGCCGGAGGTGGTGCGCAGCCTGATGTTCGCTACCCCCCAGACCGAGGCTAGTATTTCCCCGTGATCTTCGTGTCGCTGCGCGCGAAGACCGCATCGGGCACGAAAAAGTCTGCTGCCAGCGGGCCCTTGGCACCAGGCGAATAGACCGAAAAGTCGCTGACGCCTGCAGCACGCAGCACTTCCTCGTCGATGTAGAAATTCCCTGTCGCTTCGCGCGACGGGCTGGTCAGGATGGCATGCGCCGCGTCGGCCATGATGGCCGCAGAGCGGCTCATGGAGGCGACCGCCTCGCCGCCAAGCAGATTGCGCACCGCCGCCGTGTCGATGGTCGTCAGCGGCCATAGCGAATTGACCGCGATGCCGGCCTTCGCGAACTCCGCGCTCATACCGAGCGTGCACATCGACATGCCGAACTTGGCCATCGTGTAGGCGACATGGTTCTTGAACCACTTTGCTGCCATGTCGAGAGGCGGCGACAGGTTGAGGATGTGCGGATTGTCTGCCTTCTTCAGATGCGGGATGCAGGTCCTGGACACCAGGAAGGTGCCGCGCGCGTTGATCTGGTGCATCAGGTCATAGCGTTTCATCTCGGTCTCGAGCGTGCCGGTCAGGCTGATGGCGCTCGCATTGTTGACGCAGATGTCGATGCCACCGAACTTTTCCACGGTCTGCGACACAGCGCTTTCGACCTGCGCTTCGTCGCGAATGTCGCAGAGCACCGCAAGAGCCCTGCCCCCGGCGGCCTCGATCTCGGCTGCGGCCGTGTGGATCGTGCCCGGCAGCTTCGGATGGGGCTCCGCGGTCTTGGCGGCTATCGTCACGTTTGCGCCGTCCTGTGCGGCGCGCAGCGCGATCGCCAGCCCGATACCGCGTGACCCGCCGGAGATGAACAGCGTTTTTCCCTTGAGCGACATAGTTTCCTCCTTCGGTCCGCGCATCAGGCATTGTGACTGTCATGCGCGAGCCGGCGGCCAGATGCAACGTCAGGCCCGGAAGATGAGTGCCGCTCCGCCGGCGATCAGCGCGAATCCGGCGACATGGTTCCAGGTGATCGCCTCCTTCAGATAGAAGATGGAGAACAGCGCGAAGACAGCGAGCGTGATCACCTCCTGCATCGTCTTCAGTTCCGCCGTCGAATAGACCACGTGGCCGATGCGGTTTGCCGGCACCGCCAGCCAGTATTCAAAGAATGCGATCCCCCAAGAGAACAGCACCGCCGCATAAAGTGGCGATCCGGTGAACTTGAGGTGGCCGTACCACGCGAATGTCATGAAGACGTTGGAGCCGATCAGCATCAGGATCGGCAGGACCGAGGGCGAAAAAAGGCTTTGCATGCAGGGAACCATGGCGAGGGGAAAGCACTATTGGATGCGAACCAGCTCCGCCGTCAATCCGTTTACGCATCGCGGTCGAATTCGCTATCATGGGCGGCCACAGCGCAGGAAAGAACCATGCACAGGCATGTCGAACAGGAGTGGGATCTGACGATCGCGCCGGAGACGGTGCGCCTCTTCATTGAAAAGGCCAGGGCGATCAGTGCCGCCGTCAACGAAGACTACGAGGACGGCGCCGAGCACGAAATCGAGATCGGCGCCGATTCGCGAGACACCCATCACCATGACGGCCTGGCAGAGGAGGAAACCGAAAACCTCACCGAGCAGGAACTGCGCCAGTTGATCAGCGAACTCAATGTCGACGAGGCAGCCGAACTTGTCGCGCTCGCCTGGATCGGACGCGGTGACTTTGACGCGGCCGAGTTCGCCGATGCGGTCAACGAGGCGCGACTGCGCGGCAACAAGCGCACGGCGAAATATCTGCTTGGCATGCCAATGCTTGGTGATTGGCTCGAAGAAGGGCTGGAAGCGATCGGCGCGTGACCGGCCGGACATGAAACGTGAACGCCTGCACGGCTGACGCCGGCAACTCCGACAGCCCTGCGGCGTTCCCTTTTCATGCCGCCAAACTCGATACCCTCCCCGCCGTTCTCGCGGTGCCTCGCCGCCCTCCTGTTCCTGGGGGCAGCGTCAGCGCCGGCTTGGGGAAGTGTGGACCTGCCCGACATCGCCCCTCTGCCGACCCTCAACAGGGCCAAGGCCGCACAGGGAAGCGAAACCAGCGCCCCTCCGGAACTGCCCGAGGGCGACGAAGCCGTCCCCCTCCCGGGGCCGAAGCGGGGCGAGCCGAACCCGCGGCGGTCTGCCGGCCTGCCCGGCGGCGTCGAAAATGAAAGGAGCTTCCTTCCAGATGTGCGAACTGAAGACCGGCCAACCGAGGGGACGATGCCCGCAGCGGAGCGCGCCTGCCGGCAGCACCTCCAGCAGATGGGTGCGAAATTTGAGAACCTCCCCGCCGAAACCGATCCGGCCGGCTGCGCGATACCCTACCCTCTGGTTCTGGAATCGCTCGGCACCGGTATCGCCTTGGCGCCGGAAGCCGTGATGAACTGCAGGATGGCCGAGGCGGCAGTCCGCTTCGTAAAGGGCGTCGCTTTGCCAGCTGCCAAGGCCGAATTCGGCAAGGGCCTCAAGGGTATTTCGCAGGCATCGGCCTATGTCTGCCGCCCGCGTAACGGCACGCGCAGACTGTCCGAGCACGCCTTCGGCAATGCGCTCGACATTGCTTCCTTCACCCTTGCTGACGGTCGCGTTGTCGCGGTTGAGCCTAGACCGGATGCGAAGTCGGCCCGCTTCCTGGACAGCGTGCGCGACAGCGCCTGCGGACCATTCAAGACGGTGCTTGGACCCGGTAGCGACGCAGACCATGCGACGCATTTTCATCTCGACCTGAGGCCCCGCCGGAACGGCAGCACGTTTTGCCAGTAACGGCCCAAGCGCCGCAATTTGGCCGCAGCCGTAAACGCGGCGAAGATTTTTCCTTTACTCTTGAACGCTAAGCTCGGCTTTCCCTTGGAACGCGGAGCCGCCAGATGGCGAAACATCGCTGCCCCGGCAGGACCGGAAAAACGGCCAAGCGCTTCAGCGTCGGGCGATCACTGTTGCTCGGATCCTCCCTTTTCCTTGCCGCCTGCACGACAGGCAGCGTTCTCTCGCTGGAACCGGCGGTCGACGTGGGCTCAACGTCGGCCATCGCAATGGCGCCTGCGCCGATGTCGCCCGACCCGGCGGCGATGACGCTGCAGCCCAGGGCTTCCCTCGTCGCCTATCCGCGTATCGCCGACCCGGTGCCGCAACAGGATTTCATGTCCGACGACGAAGCCAGCTGCCGGCGTGAGTTGAAGAAGCTGCGCGTCGAATTTCGCGACGTGGAACCGATTCGGGAGGGTGCCTGTGGCATCGAGCATCCGGTTCTGGTCTCGTCCATCGGCAGCGTCCAGATGAAACCTGCGGCTACGCTGACATGCGCCATGGCGCGCAGCTTCGCGCAATGGACCCGCAACGAGTTGGTGCCCTCCGCGCGCCGCCGCTATTTCTCGGGAGTCAGGACGATCCACCAGGGGTCGAGCTATTCGTGCCGCAAGATCGCCGACAGCCGCGGCGTCCTGTCCGAACACGGCAAGGGCAATGCGCTCGACATCATGCGTATCGAGCTGAACAACGGCAAGGACATCGACGTCAAGAAGCAGGGCCTGTTCGCCTTCCGCGCCCGCGGCTTCCTGAACAATGTGCGCGCCGACGGCTGCCAGTATTTCAATACGGTGCTCGGCCCCGGCTACAATGCCGATCACGCAAACCACTTTCATTTCGACATCAAGCAGCGCCGCAACAACTACGTGGCCTGCCGCTGAGCGCAACGCTGCCCACGAAATTTTTCCGCACTGCACACGTTGCGGCGCGAAATCGCGTCCCAAGCTATTTTCCCAGACGCAGCCACAGTGCTATTGAACCCTGATGGTCTACATTGAAATTGCTATTGTCGTCGTACTGGTCTGCTTGAACGGTCTGCTGGCGATGTCCGAACTCGCGGTCGTCTCGGCGCGGCCTGCGCGCCTCAAGGCGATGATCGACCGCCACGTCTCCGGCGCGGCCCTGGCCCTGGCGCTCGGCGCCAACCCCGGGCGCTTCCTGTCGACCGTGCAGATCGGCATCACGCTGGTCGGCGTGGCATCGGGCGCCTTCTCGGGCGCGACCCTCGGACTCAGGCTGACCGACGTCCTTATCTCGTGGGGTGTCGGTGAAGGTGCCGCCAGCGCGCTCGGTGTCGGCGTCGTCGTGGCGGCCATCACCTATGGCTCGCTGATCGTCGGCGAACTGGTCCCCAAGCAGATCGCGCTACGCGATCCCGAGGGGGTCGCGGTCAAGGTCGCTCCGGCGATGACGCTGCTGTCCAAGATCTCGCTCCCGTTGGTCTTCCTGCTCGACCTGTCCGGCCGCGCCGTGCTCCGCCTGCTCGGTCAGCGCAGCGAAGGCGAGGAGAAAGTCACCGACGACGAGATCAAGATGCTTGTTGCCGAGGCCGAGCACCACGGCACGATCGAGTCCGACGAGCGGCGCATGATAGCCGGAGTCATGCGGCTCGGCGACCGCGCCGTGCGCGCGGTGATGACGCCGCGCACCGAGATCGACTGGATCAACATAGATGCCGATGAGGCTGCGACCCGCAAGATGCTGACGGAAACGCAGCATTCGCGCCTGCCTGTCGGCGAAGGTGGCGTCGACGCGATGATCGGCGTCATCCAGACGCGCGACATCCTCGCGGCACTCCTCGGCGGCAAGCCTTTCGACCTGCGCAAGCATGTCCGCAAGGCGCCGATCGTCCACGACCAGGCAGACGCGCTCGACGTCCTGACCACGCTGCGCGAATCGCAGGTCCCGATGGCGCTGGTTCACGACGAGTACGGCCACTTCGAAGGCATCGTCACCCCGGCCGACATACTGGAGGCAATCGTCGGCGTGTTCCGCGCCGACGCCGACGAAGAGGAACCGCCGGCGGTTCGCCGCGAGGACGGCTCGTGGCTGCTCGCCGGTTACATGCAGGCCGACGAAATGGCCGATCACCTGGCAATCGAACTGCCGGAGAGCCGCGACTACGAGACCGTCGCAGGCTATCTTCTGTCGCATCTCCACCGCCTGCCGGCGACTGGCGAGACGGTGGACGCGCAGGGCTGGCGCTTCGAGGTGGTCGACCTCGACGGGAGGCGAATCGACAAGGTCATCGCATCACGCCTGCCGGTCCCACGGCGCAAGGCGTAGTCCATCCCATGCAGGGGGCGGCTTGCGCCGCCCCAAACCCGTACTTTTCTGAATCGGCTGCCAGGCCGGAAAGTTAGGCCGCCTGCGCCATCTTGGCGTCGTTTTCGCGCGCGGCCTTGAGCACCTTCGCCCACCATACGAGCTCGTCCAGCATTGTAACCGCCGCCTGCCTGAGATGCTCGAATTCCTCGAGCTTCTTGCCCTGCTGCATGATCTGAATGAAGTCGCCCCAGGCGACATGGACGGCGTTGCGCGTCGGTGCCATCTGGAGTTCCACTGCGTGCAGGCGAAGCTGCTCGATCGCCCGTGCGCCGCCGACACCGCCATAACCGACGAAAGCCGCAGGCTTGCGGTTCCACTCGGTATAGGCGTAGTCGAGCGCGTTCTTCAGCACCGCCGTGGGACCGCGATTGTACTCGGCCGTGGTGAAGATGAAGCCGTCGAAGCCGGCAACCTTCTTCTGCCAGCGCTGGGCTTCCTCACTCTGCGAGGGCACGTAGAGCGAGGAGCCGACCTCGTCGAAAAACGGCAGCGGATGATCGCGCAGATCGACAATCTCGATGTCGAGTTCGCCGTGTTCCCTTGCGATCTCGGCGATCCATGCAGCGGGCTTGTCACCAAAACGGTTCTGCCGGGTCGAGCCGATCACAATGGCGATCTTGGGTTTTGACATGGTGGTCTCCTGTGCAAACTTTGTGGTATCCATTCGATACCTGCACTACATTGGTGACTGATTTTGCAGCGCACAAGGAGGCACTTTTTTGAAACCTAGGCACCTTCATCTCAGTGAGGACTGCCGCGCCGTCAGCGGGATTCTTCAGCGCGTCGGAGACAAGTGGACGGTGCTCGTCATCGGAAAGCTCGGCGACGGGCCGATGCGCTTCAATGAGCTGCGCAGCGCCGTCGGCGGCATTTCTCAAAAGATGCTGACAACCACGCTGCGAGGTCTTGAGCGCGACGGCTTCGTTACGCGCACCGTCTTTCCGACCATTCCGCCGCGCGTCGACTACGAACTGACCGACCTCGGCCGTGAACTGCTTGAACCTGTCACCGCGCTCGGCGAGTGGGCGCGCCAGAATACCGGACGGGTCAATGCAGCCCGCGCGCGATTCGACGCGGCCGTCGAATAGGCACCGTCAGCGCGGCGAGACTTCCTCGGTCTCGGGCACCGGCTTGGGCTTTCCGTCGGCATCCAGCGCCACCATGACGAAATCGGCATCGGTGACGCGTTCCATCACATGGGACAGGTAGCGCTGTGCCCAGACCTCGACCTTCAAGGTCATGGACGTGCGGCCGACACGCGTGACATGCGTGTAGACGCAGAGCGTGTCACCGATCTTCATCGGGCTGGCGAAGGACATTTCCCTGACCGCAGCGGTCACCACGCGGCCTCCGGCCCTCTCGGCAGCACGGATACCGCAGGCCAGATCCATCTGCGCCATCACCCAACCACCGAAAATGTCGCCGGCGGCATTGGCGTCGGACGGCATGGCGAGGGTCCTGAGCGTCAGTTCGCCCGTCGGCCTAGGTCCCGCTTGCTCCATGATCCGCTCCTTCGTCGTTTTCCAAGCCATGCCCGATTGGCGTGCCGAAGCCAAGTCTTGCCGTCGGCCGGCTCGCTTCGTTGCAGTCGCTTTTTTCACAAGCGATGCCGGAAGGCCCGGCGACGCAACCTGCGCGGGGCGTCTAGGGTAGGCTCACATTGTTCGAGGATCCGCCGCACCAGCATGCCCACATATGATTTTATCGTCGTCGGCTCGGGATCGGCAGGGTCTGTGGTGGCCGAACGCCTGTCGGCCAGCGGCCGCCATTCGGTTCTCGTGCTCGAGGCCGGCGGCAGCGACCGCCGCTTCTACGTCCAGATGCCGCTCGGCTACGGCAAGACCTTCTTCGATCCCGCGGTTAACTGGAACTACAAGGCCGAGCCCGATCCCGGGCTTGCCGGCAACGCAGACCACTGGCCGCGTGGCAAGCTGCTCGGCGGATCGAGTTCGATCAACGCCATGGTCTGGATCCGGGGCCAGCGCGAGGATTTCGATGCCTGGGCCAGGGGTGGCAACACCGGATGGTCCTTCGACGAGCTGCTGCCCGCCTTCAAGGCGATCGAGGACAACCAGGCCGGCGCCGACGAATGGCGCGGAACCGGAGGCCCGCTGCATGTTACCGACTGCACGCCCTTTAGCCATCCGCTGACAAGACGGTTCCTCGAAGCCGGCCAGCAGGCAGGGCTGCCGCTCAACCCGGACTTCAACGGCCCGACACAGGAAGGCGTCGGCGTCTACCAGATCTCCACCAGAAACGGCCGGCGCATGTCCGCAGCCCGCGCCTTCCTGCGTCCGGCTATGCGGCGAGGCAACGTTCGCGTCGAAACCAACGCGCTGGCAACAAGAGTCCTGTTCGAGGGCAAGCGCGCGGTTGGCGTCGAATATGTCCGCAACGGCAAAACGCATGCGGCAAGAGCTGGCCGCGAAGTGGTGCTCTGCGGCGGTTCGGTCAACACGCCTCAACTCCTGCAACTGTCAGGCGTCGGTCCGGCAGAACTGCTCACCGGCCTCGGCATCCCCGTCGTGCATGCGAACGCCAATGTCGGCGCAAACCTGCAGGATCACGTCGGCATCAACTACACGTACAAGGGTTCCATCCCGACGCTCAACCAGATCCTCAGGCCCTGGTGGGGCAAGCTGATGGTGGGCTGTCGCTACCTGTTGCTGCGCGACGGACCGCTGTCGCTGTCGATGAACAATGCCGGGGGCTTTTTCCGCACCGACCCCTCGCTCGACCGCCCCAACATGCAGCTCTATTTCCAGGCCTTCTCGACCGTGCTCCCGCGCGGCGGCGAGCGGCCGATCCTGACGCCCGACCCGTGGCCGGGCTTTTCCATCGGCCTGTCCAACTGCAGGCCGTCGAGCCGGGGCGAGATCATGATCCGCTCGACCAATCCGCTCGACCATCCGCGGATCACCGCCAACGCCTTCTCGACGGAGGGCGATGTCAGCGAAATGCTGGCGGCCGTGAAGTTCGTCCGCACGATCGCCTCGATGCCGGCAATCGCCGAAGTCATAAGGGAAGAGATTTTGCCAGGCCCCTCAATCACTTCGGACGAGGACCTGATTCAGGACTTCCGTAAGCGCTCGGGCACGGTCTACCATCCGGTTTCGACCTGTAGGATGGGCCCGGACGCCACCCGTTCGGTGGTTGACCCGCGTCTCAAGGTGCATGGGCTGGCAGGGCTGCGCGTCATCGACGCGTCGATCTTTCCCGACAATATTTCCGGCAACACCAACGCCGCGTCTATCATGACCGGCTGGAAAGGCGCTGCCATGGTGCTGGAGGACCATTCATGAAGATCACCGACGTGAAGACCTGGGTCGTGGGCAACCCGCCACCCGGCATCGGCGGAAGGTATTTCATCTTCGTCAGGCTGACCACCGACGGCGGTGTGGTCGGCTATGGCGAGGCCTACAACGCCACCTTCTCTGCCCATGTGACGGCCAGGATGATCGAGGACATGGCAGAGCGTTACCTCGTCGGACGCGATCCGCACGACATCGAAGCCTTCTTCCGGCGCTGCTATTCGTCGGGCTTTACGCAGCGCCCAGACGTCTCCGGCATGGGCTGTTTTTCGGCTCTCGAGATTGCCTGCTGGGACATTATCGGCAAGGAAGCGAACAAGCCCGTCTACAAGCTGCTTGGCGGTCGGGTGCATGAGACGCTGCGCTCCTACACCTATCTCTACCCGCACGAGGGCAGCGTCTATGTCGACGAGGCCGGCGACAGGAACGTTTACAACGATCCCGACCTCGCCGCCG
Source organism: Alphaproteobacteria bacterium (assembly GCA_018823835.1). Classification (GTDB taxonomy): domain Bacteria; phylum Pseudomonadota; class Alphaproteobacteria; order Rhizobiales; family Rhizobiaceae; genus CAMYMG01. The sequence goes on from JAHJHT010000010.1 coordinate 63,360, forward strand.
CCTGTGCGCTGGAATATGTCGAGCAGGGCTTTACCGCCGTCAAGCTCGACCCGGCCGGCCCCTACACTGCCTATGACGGACACCAGCCGAGGCTCGTCGACATCGACCTGTCGGCACGCATGGTCAAGGCCATCCGCGAGGCTGTCGGCACCCGTGCCGATATCTTGTTCGGCACGCATGGCCAGTTCACCGCGTCGGGCGCTCTGCGCATGGCCCGCGCCATCGAGCCTTACGACCCGCTGTGGTTCGAGGAGCCGGTGCCACCGGATATGCCCGAGGTGATGGCGCAGGTCGCCCGCGGCACATCGATACCGATCGCTACCGGCGAGCGGCTGACCACCAAGACCGAGTTTGCCCGCGTCATCGAGAACCGCGCCGCCACCATCCTGCAGCCCGATCTCGGCCGCTCCGGCGGCATCCTGGAAACCAAAAAGATCGCCGCCATGGCCGAGGCCTACCACATCCAGATCGCGCCGCACTGCTACTGCGGGCCGATCGTCGGCGCCGCCAACATCCAGCTTGCGGTTACGCTGCCCAACTTCCTCATCCTGGAATCGCTGAAGCAATGGGATGGCTTCCATGCCAAACTCCTGAAGAAGAAGATCGAGTGGCAGGACGGCGACGTCATTCCGTCCGAGGAGCCGGGCATCGGCGTCGAACTCGACGAAGCTGTCTGCGAGGCCCACCCCTACAGCGGCAAGGACCTGCACCTGCAGATGATGCAGACGCCGCTGATGCCGTAACCGACAAACACGAGTCCGGAGTGACAATGACCACTCAATCCTACGCCTTCATCGGCCTCGGCCATCTCGGTGGCCACCTCGCCGCCAGCCTGTTGCGCAACGGCTTTGCCGTCACCGTCGTCGACCGCGACCCGGCCGCCGTCGCCCGCCTCGTGGCGCTCGGCGCCACCGCCGCATCAACCCCTGCCGACGCCGCCCGCATGGCCGGCAACGCCGTCACCTGCCTGCCGTCGCCGAAAGTCAGCGAAGCTGTGCTCGCCGGCCCCGACGGCCTGCTTGAAGGACTTACGGCCGGCGGCACATGGATCGAGATGTCGACCAATGGCCGCGACGAGATCGTGCGCCTTGCCGGCAGTGCTTCTGAAAAGGGCATCGAGACGCTGGAGTGCCCCGTCACCGGTGGCGTCCATCTTGCGGCAGCCGGCAAGATCACCGCGCTGGTCGGCGGCGACGCAGCACTCTACGAGCGGCATCGGCCGGCCATCGAGGCGATGTGCGCGAAATCCTTCCTGATGGGGCCGATCGGCTCGGCGGCGGTTATCAAGGTCATCACCAACATGCTGGCCTTCATACATCTCGTCGCTGCCGGCGAGGCCCTGATGCTGGCGAAGCGGGGCGGCCTCGATCTCGCCCAGGCCTTCCAAGCCATCGCCGCCTCATCGGGCACCAGTTTCGTGCACGAGACAGAGAGCCAGCTCGTGCTCAACGGTTCCTACGACATCGGTTTCACCATGGACCTCGCGCTGAAGGACCTCGGTTTCGCCAAGGCCATGGGCGAGCAGTTCGGTGCGCCGCTCGAAGTTGCCAGCCATGTCCAGGAAATCTTCGAGCGCGGCAAGGCCGCCTATGGCGGCGACGCCTGGTCGACGCAGATCGTCAAGCTCCTGGAAGACTCGACCGGCACGGACCTTCGCGCGCCAGGATTCCCGGCCAAGCTCGAACTGTGAGCCGATGGAAAACCGTTTTCTTTCAGGGCCTTGTCCGGCCCTCCGGACTCTGCATCGCAGGCTGTTGATTCAGGTCTTGAAGCGCCCGCTCAGCACCTGAGCGTCAGCGCGCGCGGCAGAATCTCGAAAATTGCCGGTATGCGGCCGGGCGACTCGCCGTCGATGTCGACCAGCGCGCGATTGGCGGCAAGATCGCCGAGTGGTTCGACCATGACCTTGCGCCCGCGCAGGATGGTGATCGCCTTGTGACCGCGGTGCCGACCGCCATAGAGCAGCCTCAGATCGAGGATCAGCCCGAACTTGCTTGCCGCGCGCAGGATGACGATGTCGAACAGTCCATCGTCGAGTTCGGCGTCCGGCGCGATCATCATGCCGCCGCCGAAATACCTGCCGTTCGCCACGGCGACCAGCGCGATGCGCGCCTCGACCGGCTCTCCATCGTCGACGGTGATGCGCACGTCCTGGAAGCGGTAGCGCATGAACTCGACCACCGTTCGCCCCAGGAACAGCGTCTTGCCCGACATGCGGCCCTTGCGCTTGTCGGCGTTGACCGCGCGGTCGGTGGCGCCCGACATGCCGAGCCCGGCAATGTTGATGAAGTGGCGGTTGGCGAGCGCACCGTGGTCGTCGACATAGGTGATGCGACCGGCGTCGATCCGACGTCCGCTCGTCGTGGCGAGGTGCCGGACCGCCACCTCGGGGTCGTCGCCGAGGCCGAGACCGCGGCAAAAGTCGACGCCGGTGCCACAGGGCAATAGCCCGAGTTCCGTCCTGTCGCCCCCCTCGCTCAGCAGCCCGTCCGCCGTCTCGCTCGCCGTACCGTCACCGCCGGCCGCAATCACCAGCGTCTTGCCCGACGCGGCGAAGTCGCGCGCCAGCAGCGCTGCATCGCCGGCGGCCTGCGTTTCGTGCATCTCGAAGTCGCCGAAATGCCGGCCGACCAGCGCCGCGATCTCCGGCCAGCGCCGCTTCAGACGGCCACCGCCCGCGACCGGATTCAGGATGATCCCCACCGTCATCGAATCCCCTCCCGCCGCGAAACTGTGTCAGTTTTCGTGAGCCGGCAAGCGGAATGGTTTTTCCGCCCTTGCTCCCCGTTAATCCCGCTTTCCACAGGGGACCCGGTCTTTCCCCTGCGGCATGACGGGCGTAACCTCACTTCATCTCAGGCCCGACGCGATAGCGGCGCCGCAAGGCGAAGCAGGCACGGAGGGAGCACCTGGGGCCCGTACCGGGCAGGAAGTCGGCGGGTTCGCCCGTCGGCCACCGACCGGAGACCTACGGGACCGCGGGAAGCGTGCGAGCGCCTACGGCGGACCGATGCTGCCATGAAGACCGGGCAAGATCTTCGATGGCGCGTCAGCGGACCCTTCGGGAGAAGCAGGCGTGGTTCGGTGAATGCGAAACCTTCGGGATGCGCTGATCCGGATCGTCAACATCAAGGCCGGCACGGCGGCCTGTCCTCCGGGACGGATCATCCGCGCAAAGGCACTGATCTGACAGGGAGGCGCTGGGAGAGATCCCGGCGCCGACTGTCTTTTGGCGGCCAATCAGCCCGTTGGCGGCTCGGCTCCGGCCTCCGGTTCGGCCGGCTGCGGTGCTTGGTCAGGCACGTTGACCTTGCGCAACAGCGCGGCGGTCGCGAGCAGCGAACCGAGATTGGCGATCATCGGCGCAATGTGCCGGTCGTAGTCGAGCCTGCGCGAGATCGAAGGAAGCGCGAAGAAATCCTTGGCATGCGGCATCATCAGGAAGCCGGTTTCGCCGCGCAGTGCCACCCGCGCCGGTCGGTCCGGCCAGCCCTCGATCAGCCATTGCAGCGTCTGCGCAAGACGGCCCGTCACGAGCGGGCGCGCCGCCTTCGTATTGTCGGTGGTGAACTTGTAGCGCGCATCGATCGCAGCGACACCGCTCTTCAGTTCGCCGGCCTTGCCGCCCAGCATCTTGCGCACGAAACCGAACAGCGTGCCGCCGCGCGGGGTTGCGACGAGCAGGCCAGGAAACGGCACCGCCGCCCCGAAGGCGACCACGACCCCCTTGAAAACGTCGACGGAGTTCTTCTTGCCGCTGCGGGACAGCCTCACCTCGAACAGCTCGAAGCCGAAGTCGTTATAGGTGCCCGAGATCACGTCGCCGAAGCTCTGCGTGGTGAAACTCGCCGTCACCTCCTTCGGCAGCTGTTCGAAGGTGTAGGGCTTCTCGCCGTTCCGATAGCGGAGCTGATCGACGAAGACAAAGACCGCTGGCAAAACCTTCTGGCGGAAGGAATTCCTCAGCCGCCGCGCCGGCGCCACCGCCTGCCTGTAGGCGAAGAACAGCGCGGCGAGCGCGCCGACATAGAGGAAGATGTGGGGTGCCGAGAGCCATTGCTCGGAGGGATCGGCAAGCAGGTTGAAGGTCAGCCCCACACCCGCAACGATCACAAGCACGCCGCCTACGAACACCGGCACCCGCCACAGCACCGCGCGCTGCACCTGGCGCCGCTCGGCTTCGTAAGCCGCGATGTCCGCCTTGATCTGGGCGACTGCCTCCTCACCCGGCACGAAATCCTGAAAGTCCATTGCCACCCCCGTGTCGCGAATGGCTATAGCGTTTCCGGCAGCGCTTGTCCTCCCGCGGCGTCGCCAAAAATAGCCGCAAGCCGGCCGCGGACCCTTCCTGCCATGGCGCCGTCGATCGAGCCGACGGGCACCAGCCTCTCATTGTGGCGCTGCCGCAGGCGCAGGAACGGGACCATGTAGCTCGCCAGGATCCTGCCCGCGGTGCCCGCCTCCGCGCTGACGTCGGCCACGAACATGGCGCCGACGCGGCCCGGCCATGGCTGGCGCGACAGCGCGGTGCCGAGGAAATCGCCGAGCCCGTAGGCGACCGGCACGTCGCCGATCGTCTCGGTCGCCTGCACGACATGCGCGTGATGGCCGGCGACAAGCCCGACACCGCTCTCGACAAGCTGGCGCGCCAGCGCGCGTGTCTCGTTGCGCGGGAAATGCCTGAACTCCCAGCCCCAGTGCGGCACCGCGCAAACAAGGTCGAGACCCGACGCCGCTTGCTGCCAGCCGGCGATGTCGGCAAGCATCGACACGCGTCCCGCAAAATCGATCCCGCCCGCGTTGCGCCATGTGGTGAATGCCAGGAACCCGATGGTCAGCGGTCCGGCGCTCACACGCGCGATCGGCCCGTCGGCAGGCGTGCCGATCGTCCGGATGCCGCGCGCGGCGAGCACGGCAAGCGTTTCCGCAAGTCCCGCGACACCCTGGTCTAGGGCATGGTTGTTGGCGAGTGAGAGCACCAGCCGATCCGACAGCATGCCCGCCGCGGCGAGCGTCCCGTCGAGAAAGTCGGGTTGCATGGCGTGTCGCAGACCGAACCCGGTCGAACGGGGAAAGCCGGCGCTTTCAACAACGGGGCTTTCGCAATTGGCAGCCACAAGGTCGGCCGAGGCGATGGTTTCGCGCAGGGCCGGGTGGAACTCCGGCGGCGCGCGATTGGCGACGGACGACATGTCGCCGAGAAACACCAGCCGCACGCAGGCAGGCGGCCTGGGCGCAGCCGTCTCCCGCCACCCGGGAGCAAGGCCCGGACTGCCGGCAAGCGACGGTTTCAGCAGGCGCGGCAGCCAGGACAGCTTGTAGGAGGGCGGAAAGTTCGACACGGCGCGCCCTCCTCGGTGGTTGATTCTTAGCAGGTTTCTGCGCTGCTGGCGCGTGCGCGAGCACCGTCGAACGCAGGCGCGCCGGCGTCTGCCTGAGCAATGTCGAAGGCAAAGACCGTGCTGCGCGCCGCCTTCTTGTCCCCGGCGCCGCCAAAGTCTGGGACTGCGTAGTCGGCGACGGGAACCAGACGATCGAGGGGCAGGAAGGCGCGCCCCGGATCGCCGACCAGCACCGTGATCCCCGCCTCGCGGTAGCGCTCCAGATAGGGGACGACTCGGGCCGCCAGCCGCTTGCCGTAGAAAAGGTCGCCGACCGCGATCAGGTCCACGTCGGGCAGAGGCGGCCCGTCGAGCAGGTCGAAACCGGTCGCGAGGATGGAGACGCCATTCAGCGCCGCGTTCAGGCCCAGCGCGGCAATCGCATGGGGATCCGTGTCGCAGCCTGTCACCTTGGAAGCCCCGGCAAGCGCCGCTGCAATGCCGACGATGCCGGACCCCGCGCCGAGGTCGAGGACCCGCTTGCCGCGCACCGTTTCGGGCCGGTCGAGAAAATGCCTGGCAAGCACCGTTCCGCCGGCCCATTGATAAGCCCAGTAGGGCGGCGCACCGCCCCCCTGCTCCGCCAGCCGCCGCAGGCCGCTTCCCGGATGCGCCGAATGAAGCCGAATCTCCGGCACCATGGGCGCGCTCGCGACATGCATGTTGTCGCGGATGAAGCGCTCCGTCTCGGCAAGCGGCCGACGCTGCGATGCTTGGCTGCTCACCGTGAATTCCCCGGAAACGACTGGAGCGGACTGAACAGCAGTGGCGCGGCCTTATCAAGCCCGCCTCGCTCGGCATGATTGTCGGGGCTCCTGACACCCTCCTGTCAGCAGCGCCCTTGCGCGCTCCCTTGGCCGGCACTCGACCCTTTCCATTTCGCCGTTTCGATCCCATATTCCCGACATGGCAAAGTCCTCCAGAAAAGACAGCGGCTTCGAAGAGGCGCCGCAGGCAGAAATCACCGGCGCGCCCCTCACCGGCTCGATCTCCGACTGGGCCGAGCAGATCGCCGAGGAAGCTTCCAAGCCGCAACCAAAGACGAAGAAGATCCAGCAGCGCTCTTCCGCGCCGACCAAGACCGCGCGCGGCACCTCGATGGGCGGTGCGGCCACGGCAAAGGAACGCGCCGCGGCGGGCCTCAACCCGGTCGCCGGCATGGATATTTCGCTGGAGGATGCGGATTCGCTGTCGAATTCCGGCGTCACTGCGACCGTCGCCGCCCTGTCGGCCCTGATCGAGTCCGGCAACCCGCTGCACAAGAACGGCGAGATGTGGGTACCCCACCGCCCAGCCCGGCCTGAAAAGTCGGAAGGCGGCGTTGCGATCAAGATGGTCTCGGACTTCGAGCCTGCCGGCGATCAACCGGTCGCCATCAGGGACCTCGTCTCCGGCGTCAAGGAGAACGACCGTACCCAGGTGCTGCTCGGCGTCACAGGCTCGGGCAAAACCTTCACCATGGCCAAGGTGATCGAGGAAACACAGCGCCCTGCCCTGATCCTTGCGCCAAACAAGACGCTGGCAGCCCAGCTCTATTCCGAGTTCAAGAAATTCTTCCCCGACAATGCGGTGGAGTATTTCGTCTCCTACTACGACTATTACCAGCCGGAGGCCTACGTTCCGCGCACCGACACCTTCATCGAGAAGGAATCGTCGATCAACGAGCAGATCGACCGCATGCGCCATTCGGCGACGCGTTCCCTGCTCGAACGCGACGACGTCATCATCGTCGCCTCGGTCTCCTGCATCTACGGTATCGGCTCGGTCGAGACCTACACCGCCATGACCTTCCAGATGGAGGTCGGCGACCGGCTCGACCAGCGAGCCCTGCTCGCCGATCTGGTGGCGCAGCAGTACAAGCGCCAGGACATCAACTTCGTGCGCGGCTCGTTCCGCGTGCGTGGCGACACGATCGAAATTTTCCCGGCCCACCTTGAGGATTCGGCCTGGCGCATCTCGCTGTTCGGCGACGAAATCGAGAGCATTACCGAGTTCGACCCGCTGACTGGTAAAAAGACCGGTGACCTGAAGTCGGTCAAGATCTATGCCAACTCCCATTATGTGACGCCGCGCCCGACGCTCAACCAGGCGATCAAGTCGATCAAGGAGGAGTTGAAGGGCCGTCTTGTGGAACTCGAAAAGGCTGGCCGCCTGCTGGAGGCCCAGCGGCTCGAGCAGCGCACCCGCTTCGACATCGAGATGTTGGAAGCTACCGGCTCCTGCGCCGGCATCGAAAACTATTCGCGCTATCTCACCGGCCGTCGTCCCGGCGATCCACCGCCGACATTGTTCGAGTATATTCCCGACAACGCTCTGGTCTTCGTCGACGAGAGCCACGTCACCATCCCGCAGATCGGCGGCATGTACCGGGGCGACTTTCGCCGCAAGGCGACGCTGGCCGAATACGGTTTCCGCCTGCCCTCCTGTATGGACAACCGGCCGCTGCGCTTCGAGGAGTGGGACGCCATGCGGCCGCTTTCGGTCGCCGTTTCCGCTACTCCCGGCAACTGGGAAATGGAACAGGCCGGAGGCGTCTTCGCTGAGCAGGTCATCCGCCCGACCGGGCTGATCGACCCGCCGGTCGAGGTGCGTCCGGCCAAGAGCCAGGTCGACGACGTGGTCGGCGAAATCCGCGAGACGACCAAGAAGGGCTATCGCACGCTGTGCACGGTGCTCACGAAGCGCATGGCCGAGGACCTCACGGAGTACCTGCACGAGAATGGCGTTAGGGTGCGCTACATGCATTCCGACATCGAAACGCTGGAGCGCATAGAGATCCTGCGCGATCTGCGGCTCGGCGCCTTCGACGTGCTGGTCGGCATCAACCTGCTGCGCGAGGGCCTCGATATTCCGGAATGCGGCTTCGTCGCCATCCTCGACGCCGACAAGGAAGGCTTCCTGCGCTCCGAGACGTCGCTCATCCAGACGATCGGCCGCGCCGCCCGTAACGTCGATGGCAAGGTCATCCTCTACGCCGACCAGATCACCGGCTCCATGGAGCGCGCCATGGCCGAGACGCAGCGCCGCCGCGAGAAGCAGATGGCCTGGAACGAGGCCAACGGTATTACCCCCGAAAGCGTCAAGTCGCGCATCTCCGACATCCTGGAATCCGTCTACGAGAAGGACCACGTCCGACCCGAGATCTCCGACTTCGCCGCCGACGGTGCCATGGTCGGCAACAATCTGAAGACGCATCTGGAAGCGCTTCAGAAGCAGATGCGCGATGCCGCCGCCAATCTCGACTTCGAAAAGGCGGCGCGGCTGCGCGACGAGATCAAGCGCCTGCGCGAGATGGAGCTTTCCATCTCCGACGACCCGCTCGCGCGCTACGCCGAGTCCGAGAGCCCCGTATCGGGCCGCGAAAAGGGCAAGCACAACAAGGGCCGCGCCATTCACCGCGCCGTCGACGAGAATGCGCCGACCAGGCAGGAAGCCCGCACGGCCCAACGCGCCGCCGCTGGAAAGACCCTGTTCGCCAAGCCATCCCTCGACGACATGGGTCCGGGCACCGACGCGACAAAGCCCGCCGGCGCCGTGTCGCGTTCGCTGTTCAAGAAGCAGTCGCACGACGAGGCGCACGGTGCCGACTATGGGCTGCCCGACGATGCGCCAAAACTGTTCCGGAAGAATTCGCTCGACGAAATGACGGTCCGCCGTACCGAAAAGCCTGTCGAGGGGGCCGTTCCACCCAAGCCCGCGCCCGCACCGGCCAAGGATGACCCCGGACCCATCAGGCGCGAACGCAGCGGCATCGGGTCCTATGAGGAACCGCGCGACACAGGACGCCAGAAGCGCCGAACGGGCAAGACAGGCAGGCCCGGCAGGTAGACTTTGCCAAGGGCTTGCGCCTGCCGCGCTTCCGTCCGAGGCAAAAACATGCATCCTTGCCCGGTCAACCCGGAGGGGATCATGCAGCCCAGAGAACTGATTGATCAAATCTACGCCGATTATGCGCGTGGCGACATCGATGCTGTGCTCGACAAATGCGATCACCGCATCAGCTTCTTCATGGTCGCCGACCCGAAATTCTCGAAGTATGCCGGCGCCGCCGTCGACAAGCATGGCTTTCGCGAGCGCGCCGCAGCGCTGCACGAGGACTTCGAGTATCTCGCCGTGGAGCGCATCGACACGATCGCCGAGGGCGACCGCGTCGTCGTGCGCCACGAGATGCACATGCGGCGTCGAACCTCCGGCATCGAGTTCCGGATGGAAGTAGCCGACTTCTGGACCGTGCGCGACGGCAAGGCCGTCGAACTGGTCGAGTTCTACGATACGGCGCTGGCCGCGCAGGTTCTTTGACTATCTGAGGCGGCCATGTCGGCATGGCCGGGTCCGTTTCGTCCTTGAGAAAGAAACCGAAAGGACCGTCATGACCTATGTGGATGGATTTCTGCTCGCCGTGCCCAGGGCGAAACTCGACAGCTACCGAAAATTGGCGGAGCTCGGCGGCTCCGTCTGGATGGAGCATGGCGCACTGTCCTATGTCGAGTGTACGGGCGACGATGTACCCTACGGGGAACTCACATCGTTTCCGCGCGCCGTCCATGCTAGGGAAGATGAAATCGTGATCTTCGCCTGGATCACCTACAAGTCGCGCGCCAGCCGCGACGAGGTCGTCGCCAGGGTCATGGCCGACGAGCGCTTGCACTTCGACATGGCCACCGCCCCGTTCGACGGTAAGCGCATGATCTTCGGCGGCTTCGAGACGATGGTCGAGTTGTGACCGCCGCTTGACAGCGGCGCCGTTCGGCGCAATTGAAAATCCTCATGGGGACCGCGATCTCCCCACGAGGCTCCGGCCCAAGTATCGCGTCCAGCAACCCGGTAAACGGAAGGACGCGTCATGCCGTCTACAACGACGATTTCCATCGACAAGCTTGCCCGCCTGGTCGGCACGCCGAACTGCCCTGCCCTGATCGACGTGCGCACCGACGAGGACTTTGCCGCCGACCCTCGCCTCATTCCAGGCGCCCTGCGGCGCGCCCATTCTTCGGTCGAGGCATGGGGCAGCGCGCTGTCCGGCCGCTCCGCGATCGTCATTTGCCAGCGCGGCAAGAAGCTCAGCGAGGGCGTGGCCGCATGGCTGCGCCAACTCGGCGCGACGGCTGAGACGCTCGAAGGCGGGCATGAAGCCTGGACCACCGCGGGCCTCCCGGCCGTGACTACCGAGCGTCTCCCGGCGCCGAACGCGGCGGGCCGCACGGTCTGGGTCACGCGTGCACGCCCAAAAATCGACCGCATCGCCTGCCCCTGGCTGATCCGGCGCTTCGTCGATCCCGGCGCGATCTTCCTGTTCGTGGCTCCGCAAGAAGTCGAGGCGGTTGGCGACCGCTTCGACGCGACCCCCTTCGATATCGAAAACGTGTTCTGGAGCCACCGCGGCGGCCTGTGCACCTTCGACGTCATGGTCGCGGAATTCGGCCTGGTGGCCGAACCGCTGCAGCGCCTCGCGGCAATCGTTCGCGCTGCCGACACGGGACAATCCGAGCTCGTCCCCGAGGCGGCCGGCCTGCTCGCCGTGTCGCTCGGCCTGTCGCGCCTCTACGCCGACGACCTCGCCCAGCTCGAGGCAGGCATGACCCTTTACGACGCCCTCTACCGCTGGTGCCGCGACGCGACGGGTGAAACCCATAACTGGCCGAACGCGAAAGTCGCGCAATGACCGCCTCGCTCGAAACGCCGGTGCGCGTCGCGGCGCCGCACGCCATTCCCTTCGCCGACGCCGTCAGGGTCTGGTTGCGCATCGCCGCCTTGAGCTTCGGCGGCCCGGCAGGACAGATAGCCGTCATGCATCGTATCCTGGTGGAGGAGAAGCGCTGGATCGGCGAGAACCGTTTCCTGCACGCGCTCAACTACTGCATGCTGCTGCCAGGGCCGGAGGCACAGCAGCTTGCCGTCTATATCGGCTGGCTGCTGCACCGCACGAAGGGCGGGCTGGTTGCCGGTTCGCTGTTCATCCTGCCGGGCTTCGTCTCGATACTGGCGCTGAGCTACGTCTATGCCGCCTTCGGCGATGTCGGGTTGGTCGCCGGCCTGTTCTTCGGCCTCAAGGCCGCCGTGCTTGCCATCGTGCTGCATGCCGTGCGGCGGATCGGCACGCGCGCCATGCAGAACTGGGCGATGGTGTCGATTGCCGCCGCCGCCTTTGTCGCCATCTTCTGTTTCCGCGTTCCCTTTCCGGCCATCATCCTGGGGGCAGCGCTGGTTGGCTATGCCGGAGGCCGGGCCGGCTCTCCGCTCTTCCGGCTCGGCGGCGGCCATTCGGCGGGCAAGCAGAATGCCTTTTCTGATGCCGGATCCGCCCTCGGCGAGGCCATTCCAGACCATGCCCGCCCGAACCTCGCCTGGTCGCTGCGCATTTCGGCAGTTTGCCTGGCGCTCTGGCTCGGCCCGGTGGCACTGCTATTTGCCCTGCTGGGCCCCGACGACGTGTTCAGCCAGATCGCAGCCTTCTTCAGCCAGATGGCCGTCGTCACCTTCGGCGGCGCTTATGCGGTGCTTGCCTGGGTCGCCCAGGCCGCGGTGCAGCATTTTGGTTGGCTGAGGCCCGGCGAGATGCTGGACGGGCTCGGCATGGCGGAGACCACGCCCGGCCCGTTGATCATGGTCGTCCAGTTCGTCGGCTTCATGGCCGCATTTCGCCAGCCGGGCACGTTGGATCCGATGCTGGCCGCAACGCTCGGCGCCCTGCTCACGACCTGGGTTACCTTCGTGCCGTGCTTCCTGTGGATCTTTCTCGGCGCTCCCTTCATCGAAAGGTTGCGCAACGATCCGGCACTCACCGGTGCGATGTCGGCAATCACTGCCGCTGTCGTAGGCGTAATCCTGAACCTCGCCATCTGGTTCGCGCTGCACGTCCTGTTTCGCCAGCTCGACCAGTGGAGAGGCTACGGCGTGACGCTGGATGTTCCGGTCTGGTCGACGCTCGACCTGCCGGCGCTCGTGCTGACGCTCGGGTCTATCGTTGCGATTTTCAGGTTTGGTGCCCCGATGCCGGCCGTGCTGGCGGTGTCGGCGCTGGCCGGCGCTGCGTGGCACACGTTTGGCTGACAGGAGCAATCGACGGGAAGCCGAGAACGGCAACTCATCGGGCATCGGGGCGTTGCCTTTCCTCAAAACAGGAAAGGAGCCCGAAATGGCTGCAGACAAGCCGCTCACCGCATACGCCCTCAATTGCTCTCTCAAGCCCTCGTCGGCCGACGAGAAGTCGTCGACCGACAGGATGCTGTCGGAGATCCTGTCGGCACTGGGAAAACATGGCGTGACGTCTGAAGCGCCCGTCCGGGTGCTCGACCACGACGTGAAGCCGGGCGTGCTGTCCGACATGGGCGACGGCGACGAGTGGCCGGCACTGCGCGAGCAGATCATCGCCGCCGACATCTTCGTGCTTGGCCTGCCGATCTGGATGGGCCAGCCCTCGAGCGTCGCCAAGCGGGTGCTTGAGCGGCTCGATGCCTTTCTTGGCGAAACGGACGACCGCGGGCGGATGCCTGCCGCCGGCAAGGTCGCCCTCGTTGCCATCGTCGGCAACGAGGACGGCGCGCATGCATGCCATGCCGCCTGCTTCCAGTCCCTCAACGACGTCGGCTTCACCATCCCGTCCAATGCCGGCCTCTATTGGGTCGGCGAGGCGATGGGCAGCGTGAATTTCGTCGACCTTCTCGAAACTCCTGAGAAGGTTGCCGGCATGATCGAAATGGCGGCCTCGGACGCCGCGCACCTGGCGACCTTGCTGAAGGGGGAACCCTATCCGGGGGTCAAGCAGTAGCTTCAGCTTTGCAGGTAGCGTGCAGGGCAGGCCGGAGCTGAGAATTCCGCACTCCGCGGCAACCGAACGTTAACCAGCCTGAAGGGTGATGGGGGACGCGCTGGTCCCGTTGCGTCACTTCTGCGGTATTATCGGATAAGAAACCATAACATTCGCAGCAACGCCAAACAGGAGCAGCCATGCACTTCCGCTCTATCGCTCTCGCGTTTCTACTATCGGCATTTGCCGGCGTTGTTGTGGCGGCCACCGCCATGCCGCCCTCGGCCATGCTCGACAAGAGCAGATCGCTGGAGGCCGGATACCGTAAGCCTGTCGACTGCCACCGCAGCGTCCGGACGCACCGCATCTTCGGCCGAATGGTCCGTCACCGCCACGTCGGCGACGACTGCGCGGTGCGCGAGGTCAAGAAGCTCAACAGCTTCTGAATACAGACAAGGCCTCCGCGCGCGAACGCAGAGGCCAGGCGTTTGTCAGCAGGGGCCTCGGTCGACAACCCGCCATCCGGCTACGTCCGCTTCGCAGGCATTCGGGAAGGTCCGGAAAGCGCCGCGCTTGCGGGCACACACTGGCCGGTATTCGCGGGTGCAGAAGCGCGGCTCTTCTCCGCCTCCGCCGCACTCGCCCCGTCGCACCACATTGTAGCCCGAACGGTCAGCCAGGCAGGCATTGGCAAATGTCTTGCGTTCCCCGCCGCGCCGCGCACAGACCGGATCATATTCGCGCGTACAGTAATCCGGGCCCGGTCCGGGTCCGGGGATCGGCCCCGGTTCGTCGACCACGACGGTGCAGGCGGAGATCGCGACCAGGCAGGCCAGTGCAACGGCCGCGCCGCGCAGGAAGAACGGGATCGAAAGGTTCATTTGACACTCCTCCTAAGGCACATTTCCGGGCGCGTCTGCCGCAAGGTAAGGCGCAAGCATGCCGTGGCGTGACCCTCAATCTCCCCATTTAGCCCAGCAAATGCAAGACTTGGAGCCCCCGATGCACGTTTCCCGGGCCTTGCAGGCGGGCCCGTACGCGGCGGCGACTTGTCAGAATTGTGTTTCCGTGCGATAAAATCCGTGTTCGGGCATTTGCTGACCCGGAGATCTGGAACGTTTTGATCGACCCTTTCCCCGATGCCGTGAATCTCTGACAGCCCTGCCATGGCGGGGGGCAATATCATGCCGCCAGAAACCACCGGACCTTCACGCCGCAGCGAAACGGCGAAAAGGACACCAGACTCGCAACGGGTGAAGGAGTTCTCCCAATGGCCCAGACCGGCACTGTAAAGTTCTTCAACGCGACAAAAGGCTTCGGCTTCATCACGCCTGATGGCGGCGACAAGGACGTCTTCGTCCACATCTCGGCGATCGAGGCATCCGGCCTGCGTACGCTGGTCGACGGCCAGAAGGTCACCTTCGACGTCGAGCCCGACCGCATGGGCAAGGGACCGAAAGCGGTCAACCTGCGCGCCGAATAGTCGCTATTCTCCGCTCCCGGGAGCGGCACATCCACAGTCGAAAAAAAGGCATGGCCGCCCTGTCCGCCATGCCTTTTTTCATGCTCTATCCACAGCGAACCTGACGTTAGGTAATTTGAATGGGAAAGCCGTTTCTTTCGTGCCATGTATTCCTTGAAAAGGACGGGCGGGAGAATCGGATGAAAGCGATCAGGATCTTGGGGGCCGCAATGCTTGCATTGGGCCTGACGACAACCGGTCAGGCGGGGTCGATGCAGGTAGGGCCCATGCCGGCGGTCGGAGGCAACAGTCTCGTCATCAAGGTGGCCGAGGATTGCCATCGCGACGCGAGGCGCCATTTCCTGCCGGAATTCGGCCGGAGAATCTGGCATCGCCACCGCGGTTCCCGATGCCGGGTGGTGCGGGTGGAACGGCCGGATGAGGACGATTTCGACGGTGGACGCCGCGACTGCCACCGCGACGTGCGCAGCCACTACCTGCCGGAATATGGCGGCCGTGTCACCCACAAGCATGTCGGCGGCAGTTGCCGTGTCAGAGTATATCGCCAGTATGACGGCGGTGGTTCGGGGCGCAACTGCATCCAGATCGGCGTCGTTCGGCTCTGCGAAGAATAACGACACATTAGAAGCTGGCCGAAAGGCTGTCTCCCCGCCCGTAGCACTGGCTTCGCGGGTGGGGAAAGTTTCCACTTGCCCGAAACTGCAAAATGAAGGAAAAATTTCGACTTCGGGCATTTGCCGGCCCGGAGGCAGATTGGTTGCGCCTGGGCAAGCAAGGGGGTTTGGGCGTACCGCGCACAGAGGACATCACAAAAGTCCCGGCGGCCTACCAGCCCGTCTCCCCCAGTGAACGGCCGAGCCAGCGCGGATGGTATCCGGCTGGTAATGAAGCAGTGGGATAGAGGAGTTTCCCATGCCGCAGACCGGCACTGTCAAGTTTTTCAACCACGCAAAGGGCTTCGGCTTCATCACGCCGGAGGACGGGGAAAAGGATGTCTTCGTTCACATTTCCGCCGTGCAGGCTTCGGGCCTTACGGGCTTGGAAGATGGGCAGAAAGTGACATTCGAGACCGAGCCGGACAAGCGCGGCAAGGGTCCCAAAGCAGTCAATCTTTCGGTCGCCTGAACCGATCGATATGCGGCTGCCGGAGCCGAAGGCTTCGGGATTGAGGGGTGGGATTCCCGCGGCATGAGCTGCGGGGCTATTCCGGATTACGTCCTAAGTTTCACTTTCCATCGCGGCCGGCATTCGTTCAGCCGGCGTTCAGGTGCGCGCCCCTAGATTTTTCTCCATGCACCGGCCTTCATCTTCCCCCCGGCGCCAAGGAGACACCATGAACCGCATCCTCAAGACCGCCGTCCTCTCGGTAGCCGTGGCAGCCACTACGCTCGCCACCCTCCCCGCCGCCAATGCCGGCGACCGCAACTGGCGCCGCCATCACGGCCACCACGATTCGCGCGGCAACGATCTCGCCGTAGCCGGCATTCTCGGCCTGGCCGCCGGCGCACTGGTCGTCGGACTGGCCAACCAGTCGCAGCCGGCCTACCGCGAGCCGGCTTATGCGCCGCGCCCGCGCCCCGACCGGGGTTACCCCGTTGCCTATGACGAGCCGCGCTATCACTATCGCGCCACGATCGAGCCTTGGACGGCCGACTGGTACGACTATTGCTCGGATCGCTACCGCAGCTTCAAGCCCCGTAGCGGTACCTATACCGGTTACGACGGCCAGCAGCACTTCTGCGTCGCCAACTGACGTAACCCGCATCTAGGCTTGGCGGCGCCTCCGGAAGGACAGGCGCCGCTTTTCGTCGTGGCCTGGTCAGGTCAGGAACGGATTGCTGCGACGCTCCTCGCCGAGGCGGCCGCCCGGGCCGTGACCGCAGATGAAGCCCACATCGTCGCCGAGCGGCAGCAGCTTTTCCTTGATTGACCGGATCAGCGCGGCGTGGTCGCCGCCCGGCAGGTCGGTGCGCCCGATCGAGCCGTGGAAGAGCACGTCGCCGACATGCGCGAAATTGGCCTCCCGATTGAAGAAGACGACATGGCCCGGCGCGTGGCCTGGGCAATGCAGCACCTCGAAACTGTGCGTGCCGAAGGACACGGTCTCGCCCTCGGTCAGGAAACGATCCGGAGTGCAGTTGCGGACCGCGCCCGAGACGCCGAATTGCCTGGCCTGCACCTCCAGTCCGTCGAGCAGGAACCGGTCGGCCTCGTGCGGGCCGACGATATCGACGCCGAGCGCCTCCTTGAGCTCCATGGCCCCGCCGGCGTGATCGATATGGCCGTGCGTGAGCCAGATCGCCGTGACGGTGATCCCGTTGTCCTTGAGCACGCTCAGGATCTGGTCCACGTCCCCGCCGGGATCGACGACGACGCCTTGCTTGTCGTCTGCATCGAACAGGATCGTGCAGTTCTGCTGGAAGGGTGTGACCGGCACGATGCCGGCATTGAGCTGCCCCATTCTATTCCTTTCATGACGACCGCGCCCGCGGCTGGCCGCTTCCGTTTCGATAGCGTGTCGCCCAACGCAAAACGGGCGACCGCAGGGTCGCCCGTCACTATAGGGATCAATGCGGCCCGGTCTATTTCTTCATCGCGCCCATGACGGCTCCGACGATGCCCGTCAAGATCGCTCCGCCGCCCGCACCGCCGACCACGGAACCGAGCAGGTCGCCCATGCCGCCGGCCATTGCCGGATCGCCGCCGCCGAGCACGCTGCCCAGAATGGCTCCGCCAGCCACGCCGCCTACGGCACCGCTGAGGATCTTGGGCAGTTGCGACATTGCCGCCTGCTTCAGCGCGGCCCCGACGGCCTGGCCGCCGATGATGCCCGTTACGACCTGGACGATGATAGGGAGTAGCGCGTTCATATCCATGTGTTGGTTCCCTCCAAAAGCCGATCTCAGGGGAATCGGCCCTTCCATCAGACGCCGTGGCGGGGGAAAGTCAAACGTGCGGTCGCAAAAGAATGCCGGCGACCCGAGGGCCACCGGCGGGATTTTGAAGCTTAACTCGGCCTACTCGGCCGCGATGGCATGCTTTGGCTGAACTGCGGCAGCATAATCGTTCATCAGCGTCTTGGCGATTTCGCCGACTTCGAAACGGTATGGACCGATTTCAGAGACAGGCGTCACTTCGGCTGCCGTACCGGTCAGGAAGCACTGCTCGAAACCCTCGAGTTCCTCGGGCATGATGGGTCGCTCGATGATTTCCAGCCCGCGCTCCTTGGCAAGTCCGATGACGGTGCGGCGGGTGATGCCGTCGAGGAAGCAATCAGGTGTCGGCGTGTGGATCTTGCCGTCCTTCACGAAGAAGATGTTGGCCCCGGTCGCCTCGGCCACCTGGCCGCGCCAGTCGAGCATCATGGCGTCGGCATAGCCCTTCGCCTCGGCCGCATGCTTCGACAGCGTGCAGATCATGTAGAGGCCTGCGGCCTTGGACTTCGAGGGCGCGGTGCGCGGGTCCGGACGCCGCCATTCGGCAAGGTCGAGGCGGATGCCCTTGAGCTTCTGCGCCGGGTCGAAATAGCTTGGCCACTGCCAGATCGCGATGGCGCAGTTGATACGGTTGTTCTGGGCCGAAACGCCCATCTGCTCGCTGCCCCGCCAGGCGATCGGCCGGACATAGGCGTCCTTGAAGCCCTGCTTCTGCAGCAGCGTGCTGCAGGCGTCGTCGATTTCCTCGACGCTGTAGGGAATCTTGAAGCCAAGGAGCCGCGCCGATTCATGCAGCCTCTGCGTGTGCTCGGTCAGCTTGAAGATCTCACCGCCATAGGCGCGCTCGCCCTCGAACACGGCGCTGGCGTAGTGCAGGCCGTGCGTCAGCACGTGCACCTTGGCGTCGGCCCAGTTGACGAACTGGCCGTTCATCCAGATGAATCCTTCAAGCTGGTCGAATGGAACGGATGCCATGAAGTACCTCCCGCGGGCAGTTGCCCGATCGTGCTTAATCCTGTTGCTTCCCAGACTTCCGAAAAGCTAAAGCCTATGTAGTCGCAAGGCTTAAGGCAAATCGATGGAAATTCCCGAAAATGCGGTCCAATCTTGCCTTTTCGTTCGTCGTCACTCCAGAAGCTTGGCAAAAATTACCATCGGCCGAAATTTATGTCAATAGTGCTGACATATTTTTGAGGACAAGAGGGAATTCATGAACGCAGATCGTGCGGCCGCAGCCAGCAAGCCCATCAAGACCGCAATCTCGCGCGAGGACGGTATCGACTTCTCGATCATCGAGCTCCTGTTCTTCGCCTATCGTGATTTCACTTCCGACCCCGACCAGATTCTTGCCGAGTATGATTTTGGCCGCGCCCATCACCGCATCCTGCATTTCGTCAATCGAAGGCCGGGCCTGACCGTTGCCGAACTGCTCGATGTACTGAAGATCACCAAGCAGAGCCTTGCCCGTGTGCTCAAGCAGCTGATCGACACCGGCCACATCGTGCAGGTGCAGGGGCCGCGCGACCGCAGGCAGCGGGAGCTCTACCCGACGGCCAAGGGCCGCGCGCTGGCGCTTGCCCTCGCAAGGCCACAGTCGCGCCGCATCCATGATGCATTGCAGGGAGCCGGCAGCAGCGACCGCGCCGTGGTTGAACGCTTTCTGAAGGCAATGGTAAACCCGGAACTGCGGGCGCAGATCGACAATCTGCCCGGAAACGTGCCAGGAAAAGTCGATGGAGACTGACGACAAGACCGATCGTGCGGCAGCACCGAGCGACGACGCCCCCCATTTGCTGGTGGTCGACGACGACACCCGGATCCGCAACCTGCTCAAGCAGTACCTGACGGAAAACGGTTTTCGGGTGACGGTGGCCGGCAATGCCGGCGAAGCGCGCCGCAAGCTCGAGGGTCTGGACTTCGACCTGCTGATCCTCGACGTCATGATGCCGGGCGAGACGGGCGTCGACCTGACCAGGGCCCTTCGCGCAAACAAGACCGTGCCGATCCTGATGCTGACGGCGCTGTCGGAGACCGACAGCCGCATTGCCGGGCTCGAGGCCGGCGCGGACGACTATCTGCCCAAGCCCTTCGATCCGCGCGAGCTGATCCTGCGCATCAACAACATCCTGCGCCGCGGCGGGCCTCTGGCGACGCCGAAGGTCGAGCAGTTGGTATTCGGGCCCTACACGTTCCAGATTGCCAAGCGCGAGCTGAAGCGCGGCGGCGAGCCCTTGAAGCTGACGGACCGCGAGCAGGAAATCCTGGCGATCTTTGCCGGCCGCGCCGGCGAGACCATTCCGCGCCACGAATTGGTGACGGGCGAGGCCGACGTCGGGGAACGCACCATCGACGTGCAGATCAACCGGCTCCGCCGCAAGATCGAGCGCGACCCTTCCAATCCGGTCTGGCTGCAGACCGTGCGCGGCATCGGGTATCGGCTGAGTGTGGAATAGTCTGCGCTCGGCGGTCGCCGGACTCCGGGGCGGGCGCCGGCCAACGGAAGATGTCATGGCCACAACCGAACTGGAGGCACCCGGGCCGCAAACTGGCAGCGGCATTTCCGCACGCATCCGCCGCGCGGCGGCGGCCTTCTCGGCCGGCTGGACCCGTTTCTGGCGGCTCGTGGCGATCTACATGCCGAAGCGGCTCTATGCCCGCTCGCTGCTTATCGTCATCACCCCCATGATCCTGCTCCAGTCCGTGGTGACGCTGGTCTTCATGGAACGCCACTGGCAGACCGTGACGCAGCGGCTCTCGACTGCCACCACGCGCGACATCGCCGCGATCATCGAGATGATCGAGACCTTTCCCAACGATGACGACTACGCGAGGGTCATCCGCATCGCCCAGGACCGCCTGTCGATGAAGATCGACATCCTGCCGCCCGATCCCTTGCCGCCGCCCGGCAGGAAGCCGTTCTTCTCGATTCTCGACCAGATCCTGTCGGCCGAGATCACCCGCCAGATCAACCGGCCGTTCTGGATCGAGACGGTCGGCAATTCCGGCGTGCTGGAGGTCCGTATCCAGCTCGAGGACAAGGTGCTGCGGGTCTTCGTGCGGCGCAGCCAGGCATACGCGTCGAATACCCACATCTTCCTGATCTGGATGGGCGGCACCTCGCTGGTCCTTTTGACCATCGCCATCCCCTTCCTGCGCAACCAGATTAGGCCGATCCTGAAGCTCGCCGAAGCCGCCGAGAGTTTCGGCAAGGGCCGGCCCATGCCGCCCGATTTCCGGCCGCGGGGCGCCGAGGAGGTGCGGCGGGCGGGCTTTGCCTTCATCCAGATGCGCGAGCGCATCGAGCGCCAGATCGAGCAGCGCACGGCGATGCTGACCGGCGTCAGCCACGATCTGCGCACCATCCTGACGCGCTTCAAGCTGCAGCTCGCCCTGAGCGGCTCGAAAGTCGACACCGAGGCGCTCGACCATGACATCGACGACATGCAGTCTATGCTGGAAGGCTACCTCGCCTTTGCCCGGGGCGAGGCCGCCGAGGATGCCGGCAGGTTCGACCTCGCCGGCTATTTCGAAAAGCTCGCCGAGGAGGCCCGCCTGCGCAAGCGCAAGCTGACCACGGCACTCTCCGGCGACCCCGAAATCCACGTTCGCCCCAACGCCTTCGAGCGGCTGCTCGCCAATGTCGCCGGCAATGCGATGCGCTACGCCAAGACGATCCGCGTGGAGGCGGTGCACGCGCGCGGTTCGCTCACCGTCACCGTCGACGACGACGGGCCGGGCATTCCGGCAGAGAGCCGCGAGGACGTCTTCAAGCCCTTCGTCCGGCTCGATCAGGCGCGCAATCTCGACACCAGCGGCACGGGTCTCGGTCTGGCGATCGCGCGCGACATTGCGCTCAGTCATGGCGGCGAGATCCGCCTCGACGACAGCCCGCTGGGCGGCCTGCGCGTCGTCATCCGCGTGCCGGCCTAGGCATCGCGCCAGGCGGCGTGACCTTGCGCCCGGCCGGATTCATCCGCCTGTCATGAAAGGATGTTGAAAAGCGCCACATGAATGTGGCGCGAATCGACCCCGTGGCAGCAGAGCCGGCAGCGTCTGACGGCGGCCCGCCGAAGCGCATCTTGATGGTCACCGACGCCTGGCGGCCGCAGGTCAACGGCGTCGTCCACACGCTGGAGCGCCTGACCGAGAACCTCGCCGAATTTGGCGTCGAGGTCGAGTTCCTGACCCCGAACCGCTTCCGCACCCTGCCGATGCCGACCTATCCCGATATCCGCCTTGCGCTGACGACACCGCGCCGGGTCCGGCGGATGATCGCCGAAAGCGGGGCCGACCATATCCACATCGTCACCGAGGGCCCGCTCGGCTGGATGGCGCGACGCTACTGCCTCAACCGCCGCGAGCCCTTCACGACCAGCTATCACACCCGCTTTCCGGAATACGTCACCGCGCGCCTGCCCGTGCCGGAGGACTGGACCTATCGCTGGCTGCGCTCCTTCCACAACTCAGGCCAGGGGACGATG
The DNA here is from genome assembly GCA_018823835.1 of Alphaproteobacteria bacterium. GTDB lineage: Bacteria > Pseudomonadota > Alphaproteobacteria > Rhizobiales > Rhizobiaceae > CAMYMG01. The sequence goes on from JAHJHT010000010.1 coordinate 85,388, forward strand.
GTGGCGACGCAGTCGCTCGCCGACGATCTCGCCGCGCGCGGCTTCGACAAGCTGCGGCCGTGGACCCGGGGCGTCGACATTGCTCACTTCCGGCCCGATAGGAAGACGGAGCTCGACTTTCCGAGGCCGGTCTTCCTGTGCGTCGGCCGCGTTGCGGTCGAGAAGAACCTGCCGGCCTTCCTCGATCTAGACCTGCCCGGCAGCAAGGTCATCGTCGGCGAGGGGCCGGAACTGGCCAGGCTGCAGGCGAAATATCCCGAGGCGCATTTCCTCGGTCACAGGCCGAATGACGAACTGGCCGAGATCTACGCCTCGTGCGACGTCTTCGTGTTTCCAAGCCGCACCGACACATTCGGCAATGTCATCGTCGAGTCGCTGGCCAGTGGAACGCCAGTCGCCGGCTATCCGGTCACCGGCCCGATCGACATTGTCGGCGACGGCGTCGGCGGCGTGGTGGACGAGGATCTGGGAAAGGCCGCACGCGCAGCGCTCGACGTCAGCCGCGACGCGGCACGCGAACGCGCGCTTCGCTACACCTGGAAGGCCTGCACGGAAATGTTCCTGGAAAACATCCGCGCCGCGCGGACATCGGCAGGAGCGACGGCTTGAGGCTGGCGCCCTGAGCTAGAAGAGCTGCCCGCCATTCGGCACGGTCCGTTCGATCGCACCGAGCACCACCGCGCCCTCCTCGTCGGGAAAGCCCAGCGTCAGCACTTCCGACATGAACTTGCCGATCTGGCGCGGCGGGAAGTTGACGACGGCAAAGACCTGCCGCCCCACCAGCGTCTCGGGTGCATAATACTTGGTTATCTGCGCCGACGATTTCTTGATGCCGATCGGCGCGCCGAAGTCGATCTTCAGCTTGATGGCCGGCTTGCGCGCCTCCGGAAACGGCTCCGCCTCGACGATCGTGCCGGCGCGGATATCGACCCGGTCGAAATCCGCGAAGCTGATGTCCGGCTTCTTCTCGGCCCCCGAACTCATCGGTTCAGGCGTTGCCCTGCGTCTCGAACAGGACGCTCGACAGTGCGTCGCGCGCACTCGTTCCCGACCAGACGACGAACTGGAAGGACTGGAAGTAGCATTCGCAGGCCTCGAGCGCCGACGACAGCAGCACCTCCACCTGCTGGCTGGTCGGCTCGGCGCCGCCGGCCAGGAGCAGCGACTGGCGGAACATGATCGCGCCCTCCTGCTCCCACAGGTCGAAATGGCCGAACAGCATCTGCTCGTTGATCAGCGACAGAAGGCGCATCACCTCCAGCGCGCGCGCTTCGGGCACCTTGATGTCGAAGGCGCAGGCCAGATGCAGCGCCTCGAAATCCTCCATCCAGGAGAACGAGACGTGATAATCGGTCCAGCTGCCGGCCACCGAGATCGAAATCTCGTCGTCGCCGGCCCGCTCGAAGGCCCAGTCATTCGTGTGCGCGACATGCTCGATAACATCCACCGGATGGATTTCGCGGGCGATGTCGAGTTCTATCAGTTCCATGAAATGCTTCCTGTCGTTCTGGGGAGCGCCGCCGCGCTCCGCGCAAAGGGCACACACGTCGAACAATCTTGTCTCGAACTCGGGCGGGCGGCCTCGCACACCAACACTGACCCGGCCCCACTTGCCCGGTGCCTGATCCGGTTCCGAATCATGCAACAAATTCAGTGTATTGATGCGGAGTCGCGTGAACAGCCCCTTTTTGGAAAGCCCACCGCTATGAGGCCGTCACCAAGATTCACGCAGACAGGATAAGCGATTCAGGAAAAAGCGCTTTTCGCGATCGCGCGTTGTGGAAAAGTTTAACGAATTATTTTTGTGGGCGACGCTTTGAGGCGGTCTTTGGCGCTGCGACCGGCGCATCTTTCGTTCCGCCGCCGAGTTTGGCCTCGAGTTCGGCGATCCGATGCTCGAGCTTCTTGTTCTCGGCACGCGCCTTCAGCGCCATCTCCCGTACAGCCTCGAACTCGTCGCGCTGCACCACGTCCATGCCGTTCAGCACCTTCTCGGCCTGCGCCTTGAAGGCGGCCTCAACCTCACGCCTGACACCCTGGGCCGCACCCGCGGCGTCGGTCATCAGCTTGGCGAACTCATCGAGAATACGGTTCGGTCCGGTCGACATGGCATACCTCCTGGGACGTCCATTCGAGGTAATGTCGGAACCGTGCGAATGCAAGCTGGTTAAGCGCCGCAGGCCCATCTTGACCGCGTAGGGGCCCTGCCCCATGGTCCGCGCGCCACGGCCACCGGAGTTACCCTTGATCGACCTTCTCGCCTTGCCGCTCGCCGCCCTGCCCTTCCCGGACATCGACCCGGTGATCGTCAGGATCGGCCCCCTGGCCATCCACTGGTACGGCCTCGCCTATGTCGTCGGCATCCTGTTCGGCTGGTGGTACGGAAGGCGCATCATCACCAATCCGCGGCTCTGGCCTGGCGGCAAGGCGCCGATGCGCGCCGAGGATCTCGATGACTTCCTGGTCTGGGCCGCCATCGGCATCGTGCTCGGCGGCCGCATCGGCTACATCCTCTTCTACGATTTCGCCCGCTACCTCGCCAACCCGTTCGACATGCTCGCGGTCTGGCAGGGCGGCATGTCCTTCCATGGCGGCTTTGCCGGCACCACGCTGGCCATGATCCTCTTTGCCCGCAAGCGCGGCATCAGCATTTGGTCGCTGTTCGACATCGTCGCCGCCAGCGTTCCGGTCGCGCTCGGCCTCGTTCGCCTCACCAATTTCATCAACGCCGAACTCTGGGGCCGTCCGACCGACGTTGCCTGGGCCTTCGTCTTCCCGAACGGGGGCCCGCTCGCCCGTCATCCGAGCCAACTCTATGAGGCGGCGCTGGAGGGACTGGTTCTGTTCATCGTGCTGCGGCTCCTCACACACGTCTTCCTGAAGCTCGGCAAGCCGGGCTTCGTCGCGGGCGCCTTCGTAACCGGCTACGGCCTGTCGCGCATTTTCGTCGAGTTCTTCCGCGAGCCTGACGTCCAGCTCGGCTATCTCGCCGGCGGCTGGCTGACCATGGGCATGGTGCTGTCGACGCCAATGGTTCTGGCCGGCATCTGGGCCATGTGGCGGGCGGGACGCCAGGCCTATTCGCCGGCGCCATGAACCGGCTCGGCCAGAAGATCGCCCGGCTGGTCGAAACATCCGGGCCGATCTCGGTCGCCGACTACATGGCGATCTGCCTGTTTGACCCGGCCGACGGCTACTATACCACCCGCGATCCCTTCGGCGCCGGCGGCGACTTCGTCACCGCGCCCGAGATCAGCCAGATGTTCGGAGAACTCGTCGGCGCCTGGCTGGTCGCGGCCTGGCATGCGCTCGGTCGCCCGGTGCCCGTGACGCTTGCCGAGATCGGCCCCGGCAGGGGCACGATGATGAAGGATGTCATCCGCACCGTCGGGAGACTGGCGCCCGACCTCGGGCACGGCGCTTCCTTTGCCCTCGTCGAGGCGAGCCCGCGCCTGGCCGCCCTGCAGAAGGAAACGCTGCGGGACATCGGCGCCAGACTGGACTGGTTCGAAAGCCTGGACGCCGTGCCGGCCGGTCCGCTGCTCGTCGCCTGCAACGAACTTTTCGATGCGCTGCCGTTTCGCCAGTTCGTTCGCCAGGATGGCCGCTGGCTGGAACGCGCCGTCGGCCTCGACGACGCCGGCGGCTTCCGCTTCGTCGCGGGCACGGCCACGCTGGAACCGGGCGCCCTGCCGCCGGATGCCGATCAGGCTCCCGAGGGCAGCATCTTCGAGATCGCGCCGGCCCGCGACGCCTTGATGGACCTCATCGCCGGCCGGCTGGTCGGACAAGGCGGCGCCGGCATATTCTTCGACTACGGCCACCTGAGGCCAGGCTTCGGCGACACCTTCCAGGCGGTCAGCCGGCACGGCTTTGCGCGTGTCCTGGAGTCGCCTGGCGCGGCCGACCTGACCTCGCATGTCGACTTTGACGCGCTCGCCTCCGTCGCGCGCGCACATGGCCTTGCCGCCCATTCAGCCACGCAGGGCGAATTCCTTCTCGCCATGGGATTGCTGCAACGCGCCGGGCAGTTGGGTGCGCCGCTCGACGAGGCCGGACGCGCGAAAATCAGCGCCGACGTCGATCGACTGGCCGGCCCGGGCGCCATGGGAGAACTCTTCAAGGTGCTAGCGATTCTGCCTGCCGGAGTGCCCGCGGCAGGCTTCCCCGGCGCGAGTTGACTCGTCAAATCCCCTGCCCCACTCTCCGGCTCGGCAGGACGGGTGGGCCATCGCGACAAGCTTGACGAAACAAATCCGGGAGTCGACAAGGCGGCAATGCTCTCTGACACCAAGCCCGATCCCTTGCGCGCTCCCAAGCTCGACGCCCTCGCGCCGGCGGGCATCAGGCATGGCTATTTCACGCGCACCGGCGGTGTTTCGAAGGGACTCTACAGCGGCCTCAACACCGGCGTCGGCTCGGCCGACGAAACGTCCAGCGTGACCGAGAACCGCCGCCGCGTTGCCGAATGGATGGGCGTGTCTCCCGAGCGCCTGCTGACCGCCTACCAGATCCACTCACCCGACGTGCTTGTCGTGCGCGAACCCTTTCGCGGCGACCGGCCTAAGGCCGATGCACTGGTCACAGACCGCCCGGGCATAGCGGTCGGCGCCTCCTCGGCCGATTGCGGCCCGGTTCTGTTTGCCGACTCTGATGCGCGCGTTATCGGGGCGGCGCATGCCGGCTGGAAGGGTGCATTCACCGGCGTGCTCGAAAACACCATTTCGGCCATGGAGGGCCTTGGCGCGCGCCGTGATCGGATCGTCGCCGTGCTCGGTCCCTCGATCAGCGCGGCAAACTATGAGGTCGGGCCGGAGTTCGTCGAGCGCTTCGTTGCCGCCGACGAGGCCAACGCCCGTTACTTCGCGCCCTCGGCAAAGCCCAGTCACGCGATGTTCGACCTTTGCCGCTACACGACCGACCGGCTGGCCGCGGCAGGCGTCGACGCAGGCGCGCTCGATCGATGCACCTATGCCGAGGAAGAGCTTTTCTATTCCTATCGCCGTTCGACGCATCGTGCGGAGCCGGATTACGGGCGGCACATTTCTGCAATTGTTCTGGAGGAGTCTTGATGGCGCTGCACTTTGAACAGACCGAATTCGACGCGCGCCGCGACCGGCTGATGATCGAGATGGCCGAGAAGAAGCTCGATGCCATCCTCCTGTTCGCGCAGGAAAGCATGTACTGGCTGACCGGCTACGACACCTTCGGCTTCTGCTTCTTCCAGTCGCTCGTGGTCAAGGCCGACGGCTCGATGGTCCTGCTGACGCGCTCGGCCGACCTGCGCCAGGCCCGCCAGACCTCGATCATCGAGAACATCCAGCTGTGGACCGATCGCGACGGCGCCAACCCGGCGATCGACCTGCGAAATCTGCTCAACGACCTCGACCTGCTCGGCGCCCGGATCGGCGTCGAGTACGACACGCATGGCCTTACCGCCTTCAACGGACGCCGCCTCGACGAGCAATTGCAGACCTTTGCCCAGATTTCCGACGCCTCGGGCATCGTCAATCGCCTGAGGCTGTTCAAGAGCCCGGCCGAAATCAAAAAGGCCGAAAAGGCCGCAAGCCTCGCCGACGACGCTCTCGACGCGGCGCTGCCCCTCATCAAGCAGGGCGGCGACGAGGCGGCCATCCTGGCCGCCATGCAGGGCGCCATCTTCGCGGGCGGCGGCGACTACCCGGCCAACGAGTTCATCATCGGGTCGGGACAGGACGCGCTGCTCTGCCGCTACAAGGCCGGCCGCCGCAAGCTGACCAAGAACGACCAGTTGACGCTGGAATGGGCGGGTGTCTACCACCACTACCATGCCGCCATGATGCGGACCGTCCTGACCGGCAAGGTATCCAAGCGGCACCAGGAGCTCTTCGACGCCGCACGGGCGGCCATGCTCGCCGTCGAGAAGGCAATGATCCCCGGCAACACATTCGGCGACGTCTTCGACGCCCATGCCCGTGCCATGGAAGCGCACGGCCTGACCAAGCACCGCCTCAACGCCTGCGGCTACTCGCTCGGCGCGCGATTTGCCCCGTCCTGGATGGACATGCCGATGTTCTACCAGGGCAATCCCGAGCCTATTGCGCCAAGCATGACGCTCTTCGCGCACATGATCATCATGGATTCGGAAAGCGAGACGGCAATGACCCTTGGACGGACCTATCTGACGACGGATTCGCAGCCCAAGCCTCTGTCCCGCCATGATCTCGACTTGATCGTGCAGTGATACAATGATGCCGGGTAACGAGGGGGCGCTACGTCGGGAGTACAAGCCAATGAGGCGCTTGCCGCATCTCGCCGGTTCGCTGTTTGTCGCGGCAGCACTTGCCGCCTGCAGCAGCAGTCAGGACGTGCTCGAGCCGTCCGCCATCTCTCCGCTCAGCGCCGTGCAGCCGGGCGACGCCGGCTCCGCTCCATCGACCCAGACCGCTTCGGCCGGTGCATCGGTCCCGCTCAATCCGGCCATTGCCGCGCGGACGCGGCTGCATTTCGACCCGATCGTCGGCGCTACCGTCGAAACGGCAACGCCGCTGACCGAACGGCTTGCGGTGCGCGCAAGGGCGCAGGGCTTCACACTGGCCGGCAATGCCGACCCTGCGACCACGCACGTCCTGAAGGGCTACTTTTCGACGATGACGGAGGGCAACCAGACAGTCGTTCTCTACGTCTGGGACGTTTACGACCAGAGCGGCAACCGGCTGCACCGCATCAATGGCCAGCAGAAGTCGGCGACCGCCGGGGGCGAAGGATGGAGCGCCGTTTCCGCAGCGACGATGCAGCAGGTTGCCGACGACACGATCAATCAGCTTGCATCCTGGATTGCCGGGGCGACGGGCTGAGATGACGCGGTTCGGGGCTGCCTGCGCGGATTCTTTGGATTAATTCAGGCTGCCGCTTGCAATAGCGGCCCATGCCGCTAAAAGCCCGGTCAACGCAAAGTGGCCTTTCGCCAGGGACGTTGCATGAAACTTTTCGCAGGCAATTCGAACCGGGTGCTGGCCGAAGGCGTCGCCCGATACCTAAACGTGCCGATCGGAAAGGCCAGCGTCAGGCGCTTCGCCGATCAGGAAATCTTCGTCGAGATCCAGGAAAACGTGCGCGGCGAGGACGTCTTCGTCCTTCAGTCGACGTCGTTCCCGACCAACGACAACCTGATGGAACTCCTGATCATGATCGATGCGTTCATGCGCTCCTCGGCGCGACGCATCACTGCCGTGATCCCCTATTTCGGCTATGCCCGCCAGGACCGCCGTGCTTCCGGCCGCACGCCGATTTCGGCCAAGCTCGTCGCCAACATGATCACACGCGCCGGCGTCGACCGTGTGCTGACGCTCGACCTGCATGCCGGACAGATCCAGGGCTTCTTCGACATTCCGACTGACAATCTCTTCGCCGTGCCTGTCATGGCGCGCGACGTGAAGGCGAAATACAAGCAGCTCAACAACGTCATGGTGGTGTCGCCCGACGTCGGCGGCGTGGTGCGTGCACGCGCACTCGCCAAGCGCCTCGACGCCCAGCTCGCCATCGTCGACAAGCGCCGCGACCGGCCGGGCGATTCCGAGGTAATGAACATCATCGGCGAGGTTCGCGGCAAGGATTGCCTGCTGATCGACGACATTGTCGATTCCGGCGGCACGCTGTGCAACGCGGCCGAGGCCCTGCTTGCTGGCGGCGCAACCAGCGTGACCGCCTACATTACCCACGGCGTTCTCTCGGGCGGCGCAGTGGCGCGCATTGTCTCTTCCAAGCTGCAGGAACTCGTCATCACCGATTCCATTCAGCCGACCTCCAGCGTCGACGCTGCCCACAACATCCGCGTCGTCTCGATTGCCGACCTGATCGGCGAAGCGATCTCGCGCACGGCGACCGAAGAATCCGTGTCCAGCCTGTTTGACTGACGGCCCCGCCAGTCAGCCGACCAGACGGCTGACTGCTGGCAGGACATCCTCGATGTGAACCGGGAATTTCCGCGCCCGGTGACCCGTGGCGTCATAGACGGCGTTGGCAATTGCTGGTCCTGCACCGCAAATCCCCAACTCGCCAATCCCCTTGCTGCCCAGCGGATTGGAATGCCTGTCGAACCCGTCGAGCATGTGTACCTCCAGCCGCGGCACATCACGGTTGACCGCGATGTGATACTCCGCGAGGTCGCGGTTCATGAAGGCGCCGTAGCGCTTGTCCATCAGGCTTTCCTCAAGCAGCGCCGCGCCGATGCCGAAGATCATGCCGCCCATGAGTTGCGAATGCGCGGTCTTGCGGTTGAGGATACGCCCGGCATCGAAGACGCCGAGCAGCCGGCGGAGCCGGATCTCGGCGGTATCGGTGTCCACGCCCACCTCGGCGAACAGTGCGCCGTAGGAATATTGCGCCATGGTCTCGTGCGCGTCGCCGGCCTTGATGTGTGCCTTGCAATGAAAGGTCTCACCGCCGACCGCGTCCAGAATGTCGCCGAGCGGCAGGCTGCGATCGCCGACGGAGACACGGTCGCCGTCGAGCCTGAGTTCTCCTGAATTCACGCCTGACCAGCCGGCATCGATGCGGGCGGCACGGGAGAGAATGTCGGCACGAATGTTCTGGCAGGCTTCGTGGACCGCCGTTCCGGTGCTGCCGGCTCCGAACGAGCCGCCGGAACCGCATGTCTCGGCAAAATCGCTGTCGCCGAGCCGGACCTCGATCATCCCGGCCTGCATGCCGAGCGCCTCGGCCGCGATTTGACCGAGGATTGTGTAGGTGCCGGTACCGATATCCGTCATGTCGAGCTTCAGCGTCAGGCGCCCATCGCGCGACAGCGAAGCCTCCGCTCCCGCCGGTTCGATGTTGTTCGACCTGATGGCGGCCGCAACCCCGTGCCCGACCAGCCAGCGCCCGTCGCGCTTGCCTCCCGGGCGGACGGGCCCACTGCGCCAGCCGAAGCTTGCCGCACCCTCGCTCAGGCAACGTGCCAGGGGGCGCGTGGAGAACGGCTTGCCGGAACCCGGTTCGGTTTCGGGCTCGTTCAGCAACCGGAATTGCACCGGGTCAACACCGCAGCGCTCGGCCAGTTCGTCTATCGCGCTCTCGAAGGTCAGCGTGCCGATGGCCTCCCCCGGCGCCCGCATCGAATCGACCTTCGGAATATCCGCCTCGACGATTCGGTGCCTCATGCGGATGGCCAGAGCCGCGTAGCTGCTCTGCGTAAGTCCGCCGGCCGCCTCGGCGAAGGGATAGCCGCGCGCCATCGCTGCCAGGCTGTCATGCGAGATGGCCAGCAGGCGACCATCGGTATCGGCACCAAGCTTCAGCCGCTGCCGATGCTCGGTCCGATGCGGTCCGTTTGAGAACAGATTGCGCCGGGTCTGCGCGACCCGGACCGGCCGGTCGAGTTCGCGGGCGGCCAGCGCCGCCAGCACCGCCTCGTTGTGGATGCCGAGCTTCGAACCGAAGCCGCCGCCGATGAAGGGCGACACGATCCTGACGTCGCCGGGCTCCATCTTCAGCGTATGCGCCAGGCCCTTGCGGGCATCCGACAGAATCTGGATGGCCATGTGGACGGTGAGCTTGCCCTCCGACCACTCGGCCACGGTGGCGTGGGGCTCCATCGCCGACGCATGTTGTGCCGGCGTGTGGTATTCCGCCTCCACCGTCACCGGGGCCTTGTCGAAGGTTTTCTCGAAATTGCCGGTTTCCTTGTCGGCCTCGTCCGCGCCATCGAGACTGTCCGGCCTAACGGCATCTTCCTCATGCGCTTCGGCGTCGAAGACGCCTGCTTCAATGTCGTATTTGACTTCGATCAGATGCGCGGCATGGCGGGCCTGCTCCAGCGTCTCGGCCACCACGAAGGCGACGGGGGCGCCGTGGTACTTGACCCGGTCATTTTCGAGCGCCGCATGTGACTGGCCGAAACGACCGGCATCCTTATGCGAACCGAAGGGAGCCTGCTCGGGCGCGTTCTTGTGGCTGAGCACGAGAAGCACTCCGTCGCTTGCCTCGGCCGCCGTCGTGTCGATCGATGAAATTCGCCCCTTGCCGATACCGGCTTCAACGATGAAGCCGATGCTGGCGGCGCGCGCGCCTCTGTAATCGGCCGCGTATGTAGCCTGTCCGGTGACCTTGGCGGGTCCGTCCACCCTGTCGAGCGGCTTGCCGATCCAATTCCTGCTGTCCTGCTGGTTCATGCCGCGATCTCCCGCTTGCCTTCCGAAAGATCGCGCAACGCGGCCACGATCAGGCGCTTCGACAGGTCGATCTTGAAATCATTGTGTCCTTGTCCGACGGCACGGGCGAGTTCGGCTTCCGCTGCCATGGCGAAAAGCTCGGCACTCGGGCTGCCGCCTTCCAGAACGCTCTCGGCGCGGTCTGCCCGCCATGGCTTGTGGGCAACGCCGCCGAGCGCGATGCTCACGTTGGCTATTCGCCCACCTTCCAGATCGAACGCCACCGCGATGGAGACAACGGCAAAGGCGTAGGACGAGCGGTCGCGCACCTTGCGGTAGAACTGGCGCTTTGGCGGCGACGCCGGCAGCACGACATGGGTGATGAGTTCGCCCGTTTCGAGCACATGGTCGAACTGCGGCGTGTCGCCGGGCAGCCGGTGCAGCGAGCGCGCCGGAATACTGCGGGTCGAACCGTCGGGCTTCAGGGTTTCGACGGTCGCATCGAGGGCTGCCATCGCCACCGCCATGTCGGAGGGGTGGACCGCGATGCACCGTTCACTCGCACCGAGGATGGCATGAAAACGGTTGATGCCGTCGAGCGCGTCGCAACCGCTCCCGGGCACGCGCTTGTTGCAGGCCCGGAACACATCGTAGAAATACTGGCACCGTGTGCGCTGCAGGAAATTTCCGCCGACCGTAGCCTTGTTGCGCAGCTGCTGCGTGGCGCCCGACAGAAGGGCTGTCGAGAGCAGCGGGTAACGCTCACGCACCAGCGGATGGCCGGCGAGAGCGGAGTTGCTGACACCCGCACCGACCCGCAGGCCCTCGACACCGTCTTCGATCTCGTCTGACGCCAGGCGGGACACATCGACCAGCCGGTCCGGCTTCTCGATTTCGAGCTTCATAAGGTCGACAAGATTGGTGCCGCCGCCGAGGAAGCGACCCTCGGCTCCCGCGCGCACGGCGTCCTGCGCCGATCCGGCGCGTACATAATCGAAAGGCTTCATGCTGGCTCTCCGGCGACCGAAAGGATGGCGTCGACGATGTTGTTGTAGGCGCCGCAGCGGCAGAGATTGCCGCTCATGCGCTCACGGATTTCCTCCTCGCTGAGCCTCACGCGCTCGTCGGTCACGACACTCGGCTCGCCGCGCGCGATCTCGTTGAGCAGCGCCGTCGCCGAACAGAGCTGGCCGGGCGTGCAATAGCCGCACTGGAAGGCGTCTTGCGTCACGAAGGCTTTCTGCAAGGGGCTGAGGCCGTTACCCTCGGCCAGCCCTTCCACGGTCGTCACCGTGTCGCCCTCGTGACCGACGGCGAGCGACAGGCATGAGTTGATGCGGGTACCGTTGACGATCACAGTGCAGGCGCCGCACTGGCCATGGTCGCAGCCCTTCTTGGTTCCGGTCATGCCGAGTGTCTCGCGCAGCAGGTCGAGAAGGCTGGTGCGAACGTCGGCTTCGGCCGAGACGGGCTCGCCGTTGACGGTCAGTGATATGGAAGGCATCGGGGAACCTCGTCCGTTGCGCCGCCGCTGGAACGGACGACCTGCGTAGGGGCACGCCTGGCAAATGGCTGGGCGGTCGGGTGGTCAGGAATCCGCCACCGAAGGGCCTGTTCGCTCTGCGCTTGTTCGGGGCATTAACACCGGCGCGCTGAAGCGGTTCCACCTGACGGCCTTTCCGCAAGGTGAAAGGCGGCTATCCCCACCCGGCGTGGTGCCCGATGTATCTGCAGATTGATCGAACGCACGCTGCTCGGAATGTGCCATCGACCTGTAAGGAAGTTCAGACCGACGCCGAATTGAGCTGTCCGGTCCGAAAGCGCCGGGGCTGGAACCGGAAGCAACGCCTTGCGCAGCAACGCCTCGTCCGCTATAGCACCGCCACCCGCGTAGACACCCTTGGAGGCAACGCGGCTGAGAGCCGCCCTATCCGGCGGCTTTCGACGTTTTCGGTCGGCCCCGGCTGTCCGCGAGCGCTCCAGTTGAAACGAAAAGGAAATGCCATGAGCAACGCAAGTTACGAGCTCAAGGCCGAAGCACGCGAACAGGTCGGTAAGGGGTCCGCCCGTGAAGTTCGCCGCAACGGTAAAGTGCCTGCAGTAATCTACGGCGACAAGCAGCCTCCCCAGGCGATTGCGCTGTCCTACAAGGAAATCTACTACAAGATTCATGGTGGCGGCTTCCTGACCACCGTGGCGACCATCGACGTCGGCGGCAAGAAGATCCAGGTCCTGCCCAAGGACTACCAGCTGGATCCCGTGCGCGACTTCCCGATGCATGTCGACTTTCTGCGTATCGGCAAGAACACCGAGGTCAACGTCAACATCCCCGTGCACTTCATCAACGAGGAGACGTCGCCCGGTCTGAAGCGTGGCGGCGTGCTGAACATCGTCCGTCACGAGGTCGAGTTCCACTGCCCGGCCAACGCCATTCCGGAATTCATCACCGTTGATCTCCACGGTACCGAAATCGGCGACTCGATCCACATTTCTTCGGTTACGCTGCCTGAGGGCATCAAGCCGGTTATCTCCGACCGCGATTTCACCATCGCAACCGTCGCCGGTTCGTCCGCGATGAAGTCGGAAGCCGACGAAGCCGCCGAGGAAGCAGCCGAGGCTGCCGAGGCCGAGGGCGAGGAAGAAGCAGAGGGTGAGACCGAGGAGTAATCCTCGGTTCGCGCCGGGAGGGCCGCCACGATGCTGCTGTTTGCAGGTCTCGGCAATCCGGGAGCGAAGCATGCCGACAACCGGCACAATGTCGGGTTCATGGCGGCGGACGCAATCGCCCGCCGCCATTCCTTTTCGCCCTGGACCAAGAAGTTCCAGGGCCTCGTTTCGGAAGGCACGATCGGTGGCGAGAAAGTCGTCCTGATCAAGCCGCAGACCTTCATGAACAATTCCGGCCAGGCGGTCGGTCAGGCGCTGCGCTTCTACAAGCTCGAGCCTGCCGACCTCACGGTATTCTACGACGAGATCGACCTGCCCGAGGCAAGGGTGCGCATCAAGCGCGGCGGCGGTTCGGGCGGCCATAACGGCATCCGCTCGATCGACAGCCATGTCGGCCGCGACTATCGCCGGGTCCGCATCGGTATCGGCCACCCCGGCAGCCCCGAGAAAGTTCACCACCACGTGCTCGGCGACTTCGCCAAGGCCGACCTGATATGGCTCGAACCGTTGATCGAGAGCATCGGCGAGCATGCCGACATGGTCGTGAAGGGCAGCGAATCCGAATTCATGAACAAGCTCGTCCTGGCCGTAAAGGGTGGAGCGCCCGCCGAGGCGTCGCGGCCGGTGGCCAGGCAGCAGAGCCACATCCGCCAGGCGAGACAGCAGGCGCCGGCGATCAAGGTACCGGAGGGCGGACCGATGGCTTCCCTACTAAAGAAACTATTCGGCAAGGACTGATCGCGCAGCGCCAGGGCGCGAATGTTTCCACTCCCGGCCGGCCAAGCCTTGACGATGGGCGACCCGATCGCCCATAGCCCGGGTACTTCCGATCTCCAGACAGGACTTCAAGGATCATGGGTTTCAAATGCGGCATCGTCGGCCTGCCCAATGTCGGCAAATCGACGCTCTTCAACGCGCTGACCAGGACGGCGGCGGCACAGGCGGCCAATTACCCGTTCTGCACCATCGAGCCTAACACCGGCGAGGTTGCCGTACCCGATCCGCGGCTGAAGAAGCTCGCGGCCGCCGGCAAGTCGAAGGAGATCATCCCGACCCGCATCTCTTTCGTCGACATCGCCGGCCTCGTGCGTGGCGCGTCGAAGGGCGAAGGCCTCGGCAACCAGTTCCTCGCCAACATCCGCGAGGTTGACGCCATCGTCCACGTGCTGCGCTGCTTCGAGGACGACGACATAACCCATGTCGAGGGACGCATCGATCCGGTGGCCGATGCCGAGACCGTCGAGACCGAGCTTATGCTCGCCGACCTCGACAGCCTCGAGCGCCGCGTCGCCCAGTTCCGCAAGCGCGCTGCCAGCAAGGACAAGGAGGCGCTCACCGTTCTGCCGATGATGGAACAGGCCCTGGCGCTGCTGCAGGACGGCAAGCCAGCCCGCCTGCTGCTCGACGGCATAGCGACCGAAGACCTGGAAATCCTGCACGGCCTCAACCTGCTGACCTCGCATCCCGTTCTTTATGTCTGCAACGTATCGGAAGCCGACGCGGCGACCGGCAACGAGCACACCAGGGCCGTGGAAAAGATGGCGGCAAGCCAGGGGGCGCAGACGGTCGTCATTTCCGCCGCCATCGAAGCCGAGGTGGCGCAGCTCCCCGACGAGGAAGCGGCGGAGTTCCTCGCCGATCTCGGCCTGGAAGAACCCGGCCTCGACAAGCTCATCCGCGCCGGCTACGAGCTCCTCCACCTGATTACCTACTTCACGGTCGGCCCCAAGGAGACGCGTGCCTGGACAGTAAGCCGCGGCACCAAGGCGCCGCAGGCCGCGGGCGTCATCCACACCGACTTCGAGCGCGGCTTCATCCGCGCCCAGACTATCGCCTATAATGACTTCGTGACGCTGGGCGGCGAGGTTCCGGCCAAGGAAGCCGGCAAGGCGCGTGACGAAGGCAAGGAATACGTCGTACAGGACGGCGACGTGCTGCTGTTCAGGTTCAACACCTAGCGTCATCGCCAGTCTGTGCGGCCGGGCCTGCCGGCGGCGACCGGCCTTGACGCAAAACGGTGCCGGGGCTAAGCGCGGCAGCTGACTGACTGCCGTTTTCAGACACTTTGACACGCACCGGCGGCGTGTCGCTGCAGAGCAAGGGGGTCCGGCGATGATAAGACTATTCGTCGTCGAGAATGAGCGGCTGCGCATCGTTGACGATTTCGAAGCCAACAAGGACCGAATCGTCTGGGTCGACCTTTTCTCACCGACCAAGGAAGAAGACGCCGTCATCGAGGATTGGATCGGCGTTTCCATCCCCTCCCTCGAGGAGATGGAAGAGATCGAGATTTCCTCGCGACTCTATGTCGAGAACGGTGCCCAGATCATGACCGCGACGCTCCCGGCCCATGCGGACGGCGATCGCCCCAAAATGTCGCCGGTGACCTTCGTTCTGGCCGGCACGAGACTGATCACCGTGCGCTATCACGAACCGCGCGCCTTCCAGACCTTTCCACAGCGCGCCGAGAAGGTCGATACCGGCTGCCACAGCGGCGACACCATCCTGATCGGGCTGCTGGAAGCGATCGTCGACCGGCTGGCCGACGTGCTCGAGCGGGCAAGCACCGAGGTCGTTGCCATCTCGCACGACATCTTCCATCCGTCCGAGAAGAAGGCGTCCAAGCGTGACCGCGATTTCCAGCTGGTCCTGCGCCGCATCGGCCGCAAGGAAGACCTCGTGTCGAAGATCCAGGACAGCCTGCTGACCCTGCAACGCCTCTCCGGCTTCCTCGCCAACGCCGCGATCCAGCACAAGAACCCCAAGGACATGCGCGCGCGCATCAAGACGTTGTCGCGCGACATCCTCTCGCTGAGCGACCACGCCTCCTTCCAGACCCAGAAGATCAACTTCCTGCTCGACGCGACGCTCGGCATGATCAACATCGAGCAGAACGCCATCATCAAGATCGTCTCGGTCGCCGCCGTGGTCTTCCTCCCACCCACCTTGGTGGCCTCGATCTACGGCATGAACTTCGAACTCATGCCGGAACTGCGATGGATTCTCGGCTACCCGCTGGCGCTGACCTTGATGGTGGTGTCGGCGGTTCTGCCCTTCTGGTTCTTCCGCCGCAAGGGCTGGCTCTGACCGGAGGGCTTGCCTTGCCCGTTCTGCCCCGCCATCACTACCGCTCAATGTCGTACAGGGATCGCCATGCCAGCTAAGAAGTGGGCCTTCGAGGACTTCGTCGTCGGCGATGTGATCGAACTCGGCTCTAAGCGCGCCGTCGCGGAAGAGATCGTGGCATTTGCCAGCGAGTTCGATCCGCAGCCGATGCATCTCGACGAGGAGGCCGGCGCGGCGAGCATTCTGGGCGGGCTGTCGGCCTCTGGCTGGCACACCTGTGCCATGTTCATGCGCCTGTTGTGCGACGGCCTCCTCCTCGCTTCAACCTGCGAGGGCTCGCCCGGCATCGACTACGTGAAGTGGAAGAAGCCCGTGCTGGCCGGCGACGAGCTGTTCGCGGCGGTAAAGGTAGTCGCAACGCGGGAGTCGAAGTCCCGCCCGGCGATCGGGCTGGTCACCATCCATTCCGAGATGAAGAACCAGGACGGCGTCATCGTACTCGAAATGGAAAACACGATCATGTTCGGCAAGCGTGCGGCCGGAGCGGCAGCATGACGCTCGACAGCTATCTTGGCGTCGGCATCGTCCGCGAGCTCGGCACCCACCTCTTCGAGGCGGAAGCAATCAAGGAGTTTGCCCGCAAATTCGATCCGCAGCCGTTTCACGTCGACGAGGCGGCGGCTGCCAGGAGCGTTCTTGGTGGCCTTTGCGCCTCGGGTTGGCATACGGCAGCGGTATGGATGAGGCTGAGCGTCGACGCCGGCATGACGGCCCGCGACACTCCGTGGGACGGCCCTGGACCCGAGCCGGTCTTTGGCCCCTCCCCGGGATTCAGGAACCTGAAATGGCTGAAGCCGGTCTATGCCGGCGAGACGATCCGCTTCACGCGCACGGTCCTCAATCACCGTGCGCTCGCGAGCCGGCCAGGCTGGCTCGTGCTGACCGTCCGGGGCGAGGCTTTCAACCCCAAGGGCGACAAGGTGCTGGAGTTCGACAGCGGTGTCATGGTGAGGGCGGGATGAAGCTACGCACGAAATTTGAGGCGCTGGGCTTTCGCTCGCCGCCGAGGACCTACGGCCACCGTGTCGCCACCTTCCAGCTTGAGCGCGAGGGCAGCGTGCAGTTCGCACAGTGGCTTCATCCGAAATGTGCGCCCACCAACTTCGATCAGGCAGAGGTCGACGAGCTTCGCAATTACCTCCGGCCGGGAGACGCGGTGATCGATGTCGGAGCACATTCCGGCGACACCACCGTCCTCTTCGCACTGGCGGCTGGCGCCGAGGGCCGTGTCTTCGCCGTGGAGCCAAACCGCTACGTGCTTCCGGTGCTCCAGGCGAACGCAGCCTTGAACCCGAAGGCGGCGCCGATCGAAATCCTGCCTTATGCTGCGACCAGCGAGACGATGCCGCTCGTCTTCAACTACTCTGACGCTGGCTTCTGCAACGGCGGCGACCTGTCCGACAAGGGCATCTTCCGGGCCGGGCATCTCTACCGGCTTGATGTAGAAGGCCGAAATATCGCAGACGAACTGGCGGCAACGGCGCCCGAATGGCTTTCCCGGGTTCGCCTGATCAAGACCGATACGGAGGGCAACGACCAGTCGGTTATCGAGTCACTCGCGCCCATCATCCGCGAGACGCGCCCCTACCTGATCAGCGAGATCTACAAGCGCTCCACAGAGGCTGAGCGACGCGCCTTCCATCGCCTGCTGACAGAGGACCTTGGCTACCGCGTCTACCGGGCCGAACTCTATACAAGGCTCAGGGCCGAAGAGCTCGGCGCTGACGACATGATGAAGTTCGAGCATTTCGACATCTTCTGCGTGCCCGCAGACTGATCAGTGCCCCTCGAAGCCGACCAGGGTGCGCACGGTGACGCCCAGGTCCTCGAGCTTCTTGCGACCGCCGAGATCCGGCAGATCGATGACGAAGCAGGCGGCGACTATGTCGGCGCCCATCTGCCGCAGCAGCTTGACCGCGCCTTGCGCCGTCCCCCCAGTAGCGATCAAATCGTCGACCAGAATGACCTTCTCGCCTTCCTTGACGGCGTCCTTGTGCATTTCCATCTCGTCCAGCCCGTACTCCAGACTGTAGGCAACGCGCACCGTCTCGTGCGGAAGCTTGCCCTTCTTGCGGATTGGAATGAAGCCGGCCGATAGCTGATGCGCCATGGCGCCGCCGAGGATGAAGCCACGTGCCTCGATGCCGGCGATCTTGTCGACCTTGAGACCGGCATAAGGATGGACCAGTTCGTCGATCGATCGCCGGAAAGCCCCGGCATTGCCGAGCAGCGTAGTGATGTCGCGAAACATGATGCCGGGCTTCGGATAGTCCGGGATGTTTCGGATCGAAGACAGCAGCGTCTCTTCGAGGGATGATTTCATGTCTGTCGCCCCATTGCATTTTATTGATGCCGGTGAACCCGGCAAAAGAAAAGGGCGCACGCGGCGCCCTTGTTCCCCTTGCGATCGGCCGCGCGTCAGTGCGCGACGTCGCTCCAAACCTTGCGCTTGGTGAGATAGACCAGGCCGCCGAACAACAGCAGGAAAACCATGACGCTGAAGCCGGTCTTCTTGCGGTCCTCGAGGTGCGGCTCGGCGGTCCACATCAGGAAGGCCGACACGTCGCGCGAATACTGGTCGACGGTCTGCGGCGTGCCGTCGTCGTAGGTCACCTGGTCGTCCGACAGCGGCGGCGCCATGGCCAGCGACTTGCCGGCGATAAAATACGGGTTGTAGTAGGTACCTTCAGGGATGTGCATGCCCGCCGGCGGTTCCTCGCCGTAGCCGGTCAGCAGCGCGTGGATATAGTCCGGGCCGTTTTCCGCATACTGCGTGAAGATGTCGAAGACGAAGGTCGGGAAGCCGCGCTCGACGCCGCGCGCCTTGGCCAGCAGCGACATGTCGGGAGGAGCCGCCCCGTTGTTTGCGGCAGCGGCCGCGATCGCGTTGGGGAACGGCGCCGGAAAATGGTCCGACGGAATGCCCGGCCGTTCGAACATCTCGCCGTCATTGTTGGGCCCGTCCTGGACCGTGTACTCGGCCGCGAACGCCTTCACCTGGGCCTCGGAATAGCCGAGATGCTCGAGCGTGCGAAACGACACGAGATTCATCGAATGGCAGGCCGAGCAGACCTCCTTGTAAACCTTCAGGCCGCGCTGCAGCTGCGCCTTGTCGTAGGTCCCGAAAGGACCGGCGAAGCTCCAGCTTTCCTCGGTCGGCTTGTGGATCGGGAAATGCGTAGGCTCGGCCGCGTTGTGTGCTTCCTCGGCCCGGGCAACCCCCGCTGCGCCAGCGGCGGCAAGACCTGCGGCCACCAGAACGCTGAGAATCCTGTTCATGCGAAATATTCCTCTCAACATTCTCGTCCGATCAGCCTTTGGTCTCGGGCGCAGCAACCGCGCCCTCCGGATGGCTTATCGCGCCGACACGGTTCTTTGCCAGCACGGCCTCGGTAATCGAATTCGGCAAGCGGCGGGTCGGCTCGATCAGGCCGAGGAGCGGCATGATGACGACGAAGAAGCCGAAATAGTAGAGCGTCGCCAGCTGCGACATGATCACGTAGACGCCCTCGGCGGGACGTGATCCGAGCCAGCCCAGGAAGATGGCATTGGCGGCAAACAGCCAGAAGAACAGCTTGTACCAGGGCCGGTAGACGGCCGAGCGCACCTTCGACGTGTCGAGCCACGGCACGAAGAACAGCACCGCGATGGCACCGAACATGGCCAGCACGCCGCCGAGCTTGGAATCGATCGGCCCGATGTTGAAGGTGATGGCGCGCAGGATGGCGTAGAACGGCAGGTAGTACCATTCGGGCACGATGTGGGCCGGTGTCTTCAGCGGATCGGCGATGATGTAGTTGTCGGGGTGGCCGAGATAGTTCGGGATGTAGAAGACGAAGTAGGCGAAGAACAGCAGGAACAGCACCATCGCAAACGCGTCCTTGATGGTCGCATAGGGCGTAAAGGCCACGGTGTCAGTCTTCGACTTCACCTCGATGCCGGTCGGATTGGTCTGCCCCACCACGTGGAGCGCCCAGACGTGCAGGATCACCACGCCGGCTATCATGAAGGGCAGCAGGTAATGCAGCGAGAAGAAGCGGTTGAGCGTCGGGTTGTCGACCGCGAAGCCGCCCAGCAGCAGCTGCTGGATCCACTCGCCCACCACCGGAATGGCGGTGAAGAAGCTGGTGATGACGGTTGCGCCCCAGAATGACATCTGGCCCCAGGGAAGCACGTAGCCCATGAAGCCCGTCGCCATCATCAGGAGGTAGATAATGCAGCCGAGGATCCAGAGAAGCTCCCGCGGCGCCTTGTAGGAGCCGTAGTAGAGCCCGCGGAAGATGTGGATATAGACGGCGATGAAGAACATCGAGGCGCCGTTGGAATGCAGGTAGCGCAGGAGCCAGCCCGAATTCACGTCGCGCATGATCTTCTCGACCGACTGGAAGGCGAGGCCCGTGTCGGCGGCGTAATGCATCGCCAGCACGACGCCGGTCAGGATCTGCGAGACCAGCATGATGGCGAGAATGCCGCCGAATGCGTAGGCATAGTTCAGGTTGCGCGGCACCGGGTAGGCGACGAAGGAATCGTACACCAGGCGGGGCAGAGGCATGCGTGCGTCGACCCAGCGGCCGAGACCGGAGGCGGGCTTGTAGGTAGAGTGTCCACCGCTCATTGGATAATTCCCTTCTGCCTCAACCGATCAGAATCTTGGTGTCGGACGTGAACTTGAACGTCGGCACGATCAGGTTTTCCGGCGCCGGGCCTTTCCTGATGCGGCCGGCCGTGTCGTAGACCGAACCGTGGCATGGGCAGAACCAGCCATTGTACTCGCCGGCCTGGCCAAGCGGCACGCAACCGAGATGCGTGCAAACGCCGATCATCACCAGCCAGTTTTCCTTGCCCTCCCCCGCCGAGCGGTCGAGGTCGGTAGCCTGCGCCGACGCGTCGATGTTGGCGTTGCGCGCGAGCGGATCCTTGAGTTCCGAAATCGGCACGCTCTTGGCGGCTTCGACCTCTTCCGGCGTGCGGTTGCGGATGAACACCGGCTTGCCGCGCCATTTGACCGTCAGGGACATGCCGGGCTCGACCGCCGAGACGTCGACCTCGATCGTCGCCAGGGCCAGCGTCGAGGCGTCCGGCCGCATCTGATCGATGAACGGCCAGGCGAAGGCAGCAGCGCCGACGGCGCCGGCCATGCCGGTAGCGATGTAGAGAAAGTCGCGGCGATTGGGGTCGTGGGTTTCGGTTGCGCTCACGGCACTACGTTCCTTTCACCTCATCCTGACCGGTGGGCGGGATTCCCCGCTCCCCTGCGACAGACCGCATGCGCATGGCAAACGGCCGGCCAATCCCCCGGCAATTTCGAGTTTGGTTTATGCGGGCAGCCCCTTTTTGTCCAGTCGCCAGCAGGGGGAAGGGCAGATTGTCGCGGCGCTCCTGTGGACGTGTTGGCCGCGGCTCTCAGGACGGCAACCGGCGGCACTTCGCCGCCCCGCGTTTTCCGGGCTTTGGCTCGATGCCGTGGCGCGTGTTTGCACCGTAGCCGAGGCCGGCCAGGACCGTTGCGTCCGGTTGGCTAGCGGGCTCCGAGCCGCACCAGCACGGCCCGCGGAATGGCTAGCTCCCGGATCACCGAATCATGGCGCCGAAAGCCGCAGAGTTCGCGCTGGATGAAATAGGCATGCACCGCATCCGCCGTTGCCTTCAGCAGGGCCTCTCGCCCCTCGCCGTCCCCGACATGTTCCTGCAGTCGCGCAAGGGTCGTTTCCACCTTCGCGCCGGCGCGGCCGAGGGCAGCAGCCTTTTCGGCGAGTATCTCGTGGCCGAGCAGGTCCAGCCCGGAATCGGCAGGCAGGCCCGGCCACATGGACGACATGCGTGTCGACAAGGATGCCTCTCGTTCTTGCTCTATTCGGCCGCCACCTGGTCGCCCAGGAAGCCGCCCGACTGGCGCTTCCACAATTGGGCATAGAGCCCGCCCTTCGCAAGCAGCTCGTCGTGGGTCCCCTGCTCCACGACCCTGCCCTCGTCGAGCACGATCAGCCGGTCGAGCGCCGCGATCGTCGACAGGCGGTGGGCGATGGCGATCACGGTCTTGCCCTCCATCAGACGGTAGAGATTGTCCTGGATCGCCGCCTCGACCTCCGAATCGAGCGCGGAGGTCGCCTCGTCGAGAATCAGGATAGGCGCATCCTTGAGCATCATCCGCGCGATCGCGATGCGCTGGCGTTGGCCGCCCGACAGCTTGACGCCGCGCTCGCCGACATGCGCCTCGTAGCCGCGCCGGCCGCGCGGATCGACGACGTCGGCGATGAATCCGTCGGCCGATGCACGCTTCGCGGCATCGACGATCGAAGCATGCGAGGCCCCTGCCCGGCCGTAGCCGATATTGTCGGCGATCGAGCGGTGCATCAGCATCGCGTCCTGGCTGACCACGCCAAACTGCTGCCGCAGCGACGCCTGCGTCACCGAGCGGATGTCGTGCCCGTCGACCAGGATGCGTCCGCCCTCGATGTCGAAGAGCCTGAGCAGCAGGTTGACCACCGTCGTCTTGCCGGCGCCCGACGGGCCGATCAGCGCCACGCGTTCGCCCGGCCTGATATGAAGGTTGAAATTGTCGATGATCCCGTCGGTCTTGCCGTAGTGGAACGAAACATTCTCGAACCGGATGTCGCCCCGTGCCGGCGGCAGGACCTCCGCGTCGGTGGCATCGCGCAGCGCCGGGCGCACCGAGATCGTGCGTGTGGCGTCCTGCACGGTGGCGTAGTTGCGAACCAGCCCGTTGATGTTGAACATCATCCAGCCCGACATCTGGTTGAGGCGGAAAACCAGCCCGAGCGCGGCCGCGATGGCGCCGGTCGAGATTCCGCCTCCCGTCCACTTGACGATGCAAATCGCCGCGATGGTGCTCATCATGATGCCGTTGATGATGGCGATCGCCGAGCGCACCGTGGTGATGGCGCGCGTCAGGCGCACCACCGCCAGGAAATAGCTCTGCAGCCCGTCGCGCACATAGGCGTGCTCGCGCCGTCCGCTGTCGAACAGCTTGACCGACATGATGTTGGTGAAGGCATCGACCAGGCGGCCGTTGAACACGGACCGTTCGTCGGCGGTCGCGCGGCCGGCCCGGCGCATCTCCGGCAGCAGATACCAGACGATGCCGGCATAGCTTGCCACCCAGAGCGCCACCACCAGCCCCATCCACGGATCGACCGAGCTCAGGATGGTGATCGCAAGGATGACGAAGGTCACGAAGGCCCACATCGTCTGCAGCACGTTGACGATGAAGTCGCCGACGGCCTCGCCGCCCTGCATGATCTTGGTGGCGATGCGTCCGGCGAAATCGTTCTGGTAGAAGTCGTAAGGCTGCTCGATAACGCGCCGGAACGACTGCCAGCGCACCATCGCGTAGAAGCCCGGCACGATAACCTGTTGTTCGACCAGCGCCGAGCCGATCAGGACTGCGGTGCGGATCACCAGCAGTAGGGCCAGCAAGCCGGCGAGCTCGTGCCAGTGCTCGGCAAACAGCGTCTGCGGCGTGGCCGAGTCGAGCAGGTCGATCAGCCAGCCGATCGACCAGTAGAGCGCGGCATCCACGGTGCCGACCAGTCCGCCCATGACGAGGAGCAGCGCGAAGGGCCCCTTCGCCTGCCTGGCGAAGTAGAGGATGAACTGCCAGGCTGTCGCGGGAAGCACCTCGCGGTCGGTATCGTGAAAGGCGTCGACGGCGCCTTCGAAGCGCCGCCAGAGGTTTTCGCGAAAGCCGGGCTCGTTGATCATCACTCTGCCGCCTGGCCGGTCTCGGCCGTCACGAGGCCCGCCTCGGCGGCATCGTCGAACAGCAGGAATCCGCCCGACTGGCGAGCCCAGAGCTGTGCGTAGAGCCCGCCCTTGGCCACCAGCGCGTCATGCGTGCCTTCCTCGATGATCTCGCCCTGGTCCATCACCACAAGCCTGTCCATGGCGGCGATGGTGGAGAGCCGGTGCGCGATGGCAATCACGGTCTTGCCTTCCATCAGCCGGTAGAGGTTTTCCTGGATCGCCGCCTCGACTTCCGAATCGAGCGCCGAGGTCGCCTCGTCGAGGATGAGGATCGGCGCGTCCTTCAGCATAACGCGGGCAATCGCGATGCGTTGCCGCTGGCCGCCCGACAGCTTGACGCCGCGCTCGCCGACATGCGCGTCGAGGCCCTTGCGTCCCTTGGCATCTGCCAGCCCGGCGATGAAGTCGAGCGCCTCGGCCCGCCGGGCCGCCTCGATCATCATCGCTTCGGTCGCGTCCGGACGGCCGTACAGGATGTTGTCGCGCACCGACCGATGCAGCAGCGACGTGTCCTGCGTCACCATGCCGATCTGCGCCCGCAGGCTGTCCTGCGTCACGCCGGCGATCTCCTGTCCGTCGATCAGGATGCTGCCCTTCTCGAGGTCGTAGAAGCGCAGCAGCAGGTTGACCAGCGTCGACTTGCCGGCGCCCGAACGGCCGACGATGCCGACCTTCTCGCCGGGCCTGACGGTGAGCGACAGGTTCTCGATGACGCCCTTGCCCTTGCCGTAGTGGAAGCCGATCGACTGGTACTCGATCTTGCCGGCCGAAACCGAGATCTCCTTGGCCCCCGGGCGATCCTCGACCAGGCGCGGCAGCGATATCGAGCTGATACCGTCCTGCACCGTGCCGATGTTCTCGAACAGTGCCGAGACCTCCCACATGATCCATTGCGACATGCCCCAGAGCCGCAGCACCAGTCCGATCACCACGGCCACCGCGCCGATCGTGACCAGCTCGCCGAGCCACAGCCAGATCGACAGCGCCGTCACCGAGAACAGCAGCAGCGAATTGAGCAGGTAGAGCACGCCGTAGAGCTGCGTCACCAGGCGCATCGATCGGTAGACGGTGTCGAGAAAACCCGTCATCCCGTCCCGCGCGTAGCTCGCCTCGCGGCGGCTGTGCGAGAACAGCTTCACGGTCTGGATGTTGGTGTAGCTGTCGATCACCCGGCCCGTCATCATCGAGCGCGCATCGGCCTGCTGCTCGGCCACCTTGCCGAGCCGCGGGATGAAGTAGCTCAGCAGCAGGACGTAGCTGACCAGCCACACGGCGAGCGGCGCGGCAAGCCGCCAGTCGGCCGTCCCGACGATGACCAGCATGCCGAGAAAATACACCGAGACGTAGTTCAGCACGTCGAACAGCTTGATGATGCATTCGCGCACGGCCAGCGCGGTCTGCATCAGCTTGGTGGCGATGCGTCCGGCGAACTCGTCCTGGTAGAAGCTCATAGACTGCTTGAGCAGGTAGCGATGCACCTGCCAGCGGATGCGCATCGGATAGTTGCCCATCAGCGTCTGCTGGTTGAACAGCGAGTGCGCAAAGACCGTGACAGGCAGGGCAATCAGCACGATGGCGGCCATTCCGGCGAGCCGCCAGCCCTCTGTCTGAAGGAACGTCTCGCGGTTCTGCACCGACAGCCAGTCGACGATCGAGCCGAGAAAGCCGAACATCCACACTTCCGTCAGCGCAATCAGCGATGTCAGCAGCGCCGACACGGCGATGTAGGGCCAGGCGCCCCGCGTGTAGTGCAGGCAGAAGGCAACCAGCGTGCGCGGCGGCTCCACCGGCTCCTGCGGCGGGAACGGATCGAGGCGTGCTTCAAACCAGCGGAACATAATCTGTCTCTTTATCCGTGACGTGATCCCCGCGCTGCCTCAGGCAGCGCGGGACTCCGAATTGCGTTGATCCTCACAGACCGGCATGGGCACACGCGATTCTTCCGCGTCACTGTTGCCAATGTAGGTCACCGAGGCGAATTCGCCGACAGGCGTTTCGGATTCTCCTGCCAAGGCCGCGCTGCCGGCGGACCCTGCCGGAGAGAATCCGAGCAGCCGACCGACCATCTCGACGAAGATGCCGATGGCCGGCAGCGGCGCGAGTTCGGGCGTCTCCGGCATCGGCAGGTCGTCCAGCATGCCGCGATGCTGGCGTCTTTGCCGATCGGACCGGTCGGCCGGGTGGCGGTTCGCGCCAATGGCTATGTGCCAGGCATCGAACTTGGCGCGGTGCAGGCGTACCGCGCTTGAGGGTAGTACGGATGGGTAGTCATGCGGGGCGCGTCGCCCACGCGAAAAGAGGCGCAACATGGCTTGATTCCTTCGGGAACGGAAAAATGTTCCGGCGGAAATCGAGACGAGGATGCTCTAGAATGTCAGAGGATGCGTCGAACCGAAGCCGCCGTCAGGCAGTAAGCCCACGGGTGGGGCGGTGAATATCAATAGTCATCATGAATTCCATTGACCCCTCCATCGGTTCGAGTTGACACGGCGCGTCCTATAGACCCGACGGCGTGAATTGGCTACTGGCCAGAAACGCGATTTGCGACGTTCCGTCGCAGCTGTTGCGTCTCTGCCACAGATGGAAGACCGATGAACGTCAAGTCCGGCATCCGCATCGCACTCTATCAGCCCGACATTGCCGGCAACACCGGTACCATCCTGCGCATGGCGGCATGCCTCGGTCTGGCGGTCGACATCGTCGAGCCCGCGGGCTTCGATCTTTCCGACCGCAACCTCAAACGCGCCGGCATGGACTATCTGGAAATGGCGGCGCTGACCCGGCATGTCGACTTCGACAGCTTCGAGGCATGGCGCCGCAATGAAAATCGCCGGCTGCTGCTGTTTTCGACCCGCGCCGCCCTGCCCTATTGCGAATTCGCCTATCAGGACGGCGACATCCTTTTGTTCGGCCGGGAATCGGCCGGCGTGCCGGATCGCGTGCACGAGTTGGCAGACGCCAGCCTCTTGATCCCGATGAAGGGCGGAGGCCGCAGCCTCAACGTGGCGCTGTCGGCCGCCATGGCCGCCGGCGAGGCGCTGCGCCAGGTCGGCTGACCCGGTCAGGTCGGCTGGCCAGTTCGGTGCTGCATTGCCGGCCGATCCGGCTCTTTCGGCATCCTCGGGCATCCAAAATCCTCCGCTTTGCACAGTCGAGTGTCTCTTGCTACAACCTCAACCAAAGTTGAGGTCAAGCGGGAATGTCATGCTCAAGGATCTGACGGTTGGCGAAGTGGCGCGTCGCAGCGGCGTGGCCGTTTCCGCGCTGCATTTCTACGAGCGGCGCGGCCTGATCGAGAGCCACCGCACGGCCGGCAACCAGCGCCGCTACGCGCGTGACGTGCTTCGACGCATCGCCATCATCCGCGTCGCGCAGGATGTCGGCATTCCGCTGGCCGAGATCGCCGAGGCACTGTCGGCCCTGCCGGATGGACGCACGCCGAGTCGCGAGGACTGGAGCGAGATGTCCGCGGGCTGGGCGAAGCAGCTCGACCGCCGCATCTCCCAGTTGAAGAAGCTGCGCGACGGTCTTGCCGACTGCATCGGCTGCGGCTGCATGTCGATCGACAAGTGCCCGCTGCGCAACCCTCAGGACCGCCTTGCAGGCAAGGGACCCGGAGCCCGCCGTCTGCAGCTCTAGAAGCGGGAAGGCGCGGCTTCCAGGCGCTGGAAACGGGATCGGTTTTGCCGCGCGGAGGGCCTGCAAATTTTTGCTCGGGCACCTCTTGAAACGGCAAAATTCCGCTATTAGCTCGATTGCGCGCGATGCCGGAAAACCGGGTCGCGCACCCCGCATCGGCCGATATTGCCGGTTCGGTGCGGAGGAACCTCAACAATCTGTTTGTCCTTGAAGGAGAACGACATGGCGTTCCGTCCATTGCACGACCGTATCCTGGTCCGCCGCATCGAAGCCGACGAAAAGACGGCCGGCGGCATCATCATCCCCGACACCGCAAAGGAAAAGCCGCAGGAAGGCGAGGTTCTCGCCGTCGGCCCCGGCGCGCGCAACGACTCCGGCCAGCTGGAGCCGCTCGACGTGAAGGTCGGCGACCGCATCCTGTTCGGCAAATGGTCGGGCACTGAGATCCGGCTCGATGGCGAGGACCTGCTGATCATGAAGGAAAGCGACGTGATGGGCATCATAGAGAACGTCGCCGGCATGAAGAAGGCCGCCTGATAGGCGACCCGGGCTGTTTAGAGAAGCTGCCTTAGAAGGAGTGTTCCAATGGCTGCAAAGGAAGTGAAATTTCATACCGACGCGCGCGAGCGCATGCTGCGCGGCGTCGACATTCTGGCCAACGCCGTCAAGGTGACGCTCGGCCCCAAGGGCCGCAACGTGGTCATCGACAAGTCGTTCGGCGCGCCCCGCATCACCAAGGACGGCGTGACTGTCGCCAAGGAGATCGAGCTCGAGGACAAGTTCGAGAACATGGGCGCCCAGATGGTGCGCGAGGTCGCCTCCAAGACCAATGACCTGGCCGGCGACGGCACCACCACCGCAACCGTGCTCGCCCAGGCGATCGTGCGCGAAGGCGCCAAGGCGGTTGCCTCGGGCATGAACCCGATGGACCTGAAGCGCGGCATCGACAAGGCCGTGGACGCCGTGGTTGCCGAGCTGAAGTCCAAGGCCCGCAAGGTCACCCGCAACGACGAGATCGTTCAGGTCGGCACCATCTCGGCCAATGGCGATGCCGAGATCGGCCGCTTCTTGGCTGAGGCCATGGAGAAGGTCGGCAACGAGGGCGTCATCACGGTCGAGGAGGCCAAGACCGCCGAGACCGAACTCGAAGTGGTCGAGGGCATGCAGTTCGACCGCGGCTACCTGTCGCCCTACTTCGTCACCAACCAGGACAAGATGCGCGTCGAGCTCGAAGAGCCCTACGTGCTGATCCACGAGAAGAAGCTGTCCAACCTCCAGGCGCTGCTTCCGGTCCTGGAGTCGGTCGTCCAGTCAGGCAAGCCCCTGCTGATCATCGCCGAGGACGTCGAGGGCGAGGCGCTCGCCACGCTCGTCGTCAACAAGCTGCGCGGCGGCCTCAAGGTTGCCGCCGTCAAGGCGCCGGGCTTCGGCGATCGCCGCAAGGCAATGCTGGAGGACATCGCCATCCTGACCGGTGGCACCGCAGTCTCCGAAGACCTCGGCATCAAGCTCGAGAACGTCACGCTGCAGATGCTTGGCCGCGCCAAGAAGGTCGTCATCGAGAAGGAGAACACCACCATCGTCGATGGCGCCGGTTCGAAGAACGAGATCAACGGCCGCGTCACGCAGATCCGCGCCCAGATCGAGGAGACGACCTCCGACTATGACCGCGAGAAGCTGCAGGAGCGGCTGGCCAAGCTCGCCGGCGGCGTGGCCGTCATTCGCGTCGGCGGCTCGACCGAGGTCGAGGTCAAGGAGCGCAAGGACCGCGTCGACGATGCGCTGCACGCCACCCGCGCGGCGGTCGAGGAAGGCGTGCTGCCCGGCGGTGGCGTTGCCCTGATGAGGGCGGCAAGCGCGCTCGACAGCCTCCAGGCCGACAATGCGGACCAGAAGACTGGCATCGACATCGTGCGGCGCGCCATCGAGGCGCCGGTTCGCCAGATCGCCGAGAATGCCGGTGCCGAAGGTTCGATCATCGTCGGCAAGCTGCGCGAGAAGTCGGATTTCGGCTTCGGCTGGAATGCCCAGCTGAACGAGTTCGGCGACCTCTACAAGCAGGGCGTCATCGACCCCGCCAAGGTCGTGCGCACGGCGCTGCAGGATGCCGCATCGGTGGCTGGCCTGCTGGTCACCACCGAGGCGATGGTGGCCGAGAAGCCGAAGAAGGAAGCTCCGATGCCGGCAATGCCCGGCGGCGGCATGGACTTCTGATGAAAGGGCGCCCGCGCAAGCGGGCGCCTTTTTTCACGTACCCAAGGATCGGAGGGGAAATGGAAGGACTGGAAAACATTCCCGCACCCAGTGTGCCGGTCACCGACATGGCCTACCAGGTGCAGCTGCGCGCCGCGCTCGGACCGGTGCTGGACCGCGTTCTTGACATGGCTGAATCCTGTGGATGGGACCGCCGCAAGGCCGCCTATACGATGATGTTCCTGGCTGCACGCGCCCTGCCCGACGGCAAGGCCAGGCAAGGCTGACGACGCAAGGTGCCGCCTCGCAGGCATCCGACCCAGTCGGGTCACCGGGATTGCGACGGCGCGCTTCCCATGCTGACATCGGCCTCTGCAGGAGGTCTGACCGGTGAGCGAGCGCGACAGGATGAAGGCGGGTGAGTGGTACACCTGCATCGACGACGAACTGGAGGGCATGCGCGTCCTCGCGCGGCGCGCCGTCTTCGAGCACAACCAGATGCATCCCGATGCGCGGGGCGACATGGCGCCCTCGCTGCGCGACCTGCTCGGCGATGCCGGGACTGGCGCGCGCATCGAGGCGCCCTTCCATTGCGCCTACGGCTTCAACATCGCGCTCGGCCGCAACACATTCCTCAATGCCGGCTGCACGATCCTCGACACTGCGCCCGTCTTCATCGGCGACCGGACGCTGCTCGGTCCAAATGTGCAGATCTATTGCGCCGAGCACCACAAGGACGCGGCCGAGCGCGCCGCCGGGCTGGAGATCGCCCGCCCCGTGCACATCGGGCACAATGTCTGGATCGGCGGCAGCGCCATCATCCTGGGCGGCGTCACCATCGCCGACGGCGCCATCGTCGGCGCCGGCTCCGTCGTCACCCGCGATGTGCCCGCCGGCGCGACGGTCGTCGGCAATCCGGCACGCATACGGCCGGTCGGCGGCTAGCTATCCGTTCCCGAAAAGCTCAGGGCCGCCCTGCATGGCAAGGCGGCCCTGAAAAAGCTGAACTGGGAAACGGTGAAGCCTAGAACAGGCCCTCGATCTCGCCCTTGGCGTTGAGCATGATCTTCTCGGAAGACGGCACGCGCGGCAGCCCGGGCATGGTCATGATCTCGCCGCAGATGGCGACCACGAAGCCGGCGCCGGCCGACAGCCTGACCTCGCGCACCGGGACCGTGTGGCCGGTCGGCGCGCCGCGCAGGTTCGGATCGGTCGAGAAGGAATACTGCGTCTTGGCCATGCAGACCGGAAGGTTGCCGTAGCCGGCCTTCTCCCAGGCATGCAGCTGGTCGCGCACAGACTTGTCGGCAATCGCTTCCGAGCCGCGATAGATGCGCTGCACCACCGTGTTGATCTTCTCGAACAGCGGCATCTCGTCGGGATAGAGCGGCGAGAACTGCGCCGAACCGGATTCCGCGATCTCGACCACCTTTCGGGCAAGGTCCTCGATGCCGGCCGAACCCTTGGCCCAATGCTTGCAGAGAATTGCCTCGGATCCCTGCGAGGCGACGAAATCCTTCATCGCCTGGATCTCGACTTCGGTGTCGGTGGTGAAGTGGTTGATCGCAACCACCACCGGCACGCCGAACTGCTTCACATTCTCGATGTGACGGCCGAGATTGGCGCAGCCCTTCTTCACCGCCTCGACATTCTCGGCGCCGAGGTCTTCCTTCTTGACGCCGCCATTCATCTTCATTGCGCGCACGGTGGCGACGATGACCGCGGCAGCCGGCTTCAGGCCGGCCTTCCGGCACTTGATGTCGAAGAACTTCTCAGCACCGAGATCGGCGCCGAAACCGGCTTCGGTGACGACGTAGTCGGCGATCTTCAGCGCCGTGGTGGTGGCGACCACCGAGTTGCAGCCATGCGCGATATTGGCGAACGGGCCGCCATGCACGAAGGCCGGGTTGTTCTCGAGCGTCTGCACGAGGTTTGGCTGCATGGCGTCCTTCAGCAGCACGGTCATCGCGCCATCGGCCTTGAGATCGCGAGCGTAGACCGGCGTCTTGTCGCGACGATAGGCGACGATGATGTCGCCGAGACGCTTTTCCAGGTCCTTGAGGTCGTTCGCCAGGCAAAGGATGGCCATGACTTCCGAGGCGACCGTGATGTCGAAGCCCGCTTCGCGCGGGAAGCCGTTGGCGACACCGCCAAGCGACACGTTGATCTGGCGCAGCGCGCGATCGTTCATGTCCATGACGCGG
The DNA here is from genome assembly GCA_018823835.1 of Alphaproteobacteria bacterium. Classification (GTDB taxonomy): domain Bacteria; phylum Pseudomonadota; class Alphaproteobacteria; order Rhizobiales; family Rhizobiaceae; genus CAMYMG01. Next base: position 117,111 of record JAHJHT010000010.1, read on the forward strand.
CGCCAGACGACGCGGCGGCTGTCGATGCCGAGTTCGTTGCCCCAATAGATGTGGTTGTCGATCAGGGCCGACAGCAGGTTGTGCGCCGTGGTGATGGCGTGAAAATCGCCGGTGAAGTGCAGGTTCATGTCGTCCATCGGAACGACCTGCGCATAACCGCCGCCCGCAGCGCCGCCCTTCATGCCGAAGTTCGGCCCGAGCGAGGCTTCGCGAATGCACACCATGGCCTTCTTGCCGATGCGGTTCAGACCGTCGCCGAGACCCACGGTCGTGGTCGTCTTGCCTTCGCCGGCAGGCGTCGGGTTGATGGCGGTGACGAGGATCAGCTTGCCGTCCTTGTTGCCCTTCACGGACTGGATGTATTCAGCCGAGACCTTCGCCTTGTCGTGGCCGTAGGGCAAAAGCTGTTCGTGCGGGATGCCGAGCTTTTCGCCAACTTCCATGATTGGCTTCTTGTTGGCGGCGCGCGCGATCTCGATGTCGGATTTCACTTCGGCCATGACGGCTTGTTCCTCGGTCTGGACGGTTGGGACGATCGGTGGATTGTCTGGTTCAGGCGGCGCCAGGCCGGCGCGCACCCGATGCACGATGTAACCTTCTCATGGCGTCAAGGTCAACCAACATGCAACATTGTTTCCTGTAAAGAAAATTCGACGTGCTGACCATTGGCTTGCGGCTCGGTTTTATCCGGGACGGACGCGCGTCGCAAACAAGCCAGAGCAAGGCCCGCCGCGCCGTCTCAAAACAGCCGTGAAATGAGCGAAATGCGACAAGGGCGTCCAACAGGACGTCATCCTTGCATGCAAGCGGTTCCCCGGTTAACGACGTCAGTCCCGCCGCGACGTGACGCGTGCCCACTCCTGGACCGCCACCGGCAATCGCGAGTTCAAGGCAGTCTGTAGGTGGAGCCTGCAGGCAGGGCCCGGTTCAGGATTGCCTCGACGTATCTGACTTCGGATGCTTTCAGATGCTCCCGCAGGGCAGTCTGGGTCCCGATTTCCTGGATGATGGATTCCGCCCAAAATCTCGCGGCCTCCAACTCCCCTTCATCGATCAGTCGTTCGACACGTTGCGTCGCCTGCAGTTCTGCCTTGTCGAGTTCTCGGAACATGCCGCCGAAATATCCGGGGTTGCGGACCGATCCTTCGAAGTCCGGGCAGGCCGCCTGTGCATCACGCACATAGGCTTCCGCAATCTTGTCTCGCGCCAGGAAGGCCGCGCCGTCTCTCAGCGTCTGTATGTGCAACTGATATGCGGCATCAAACCAACCGCTTAGGGCCTGTCTGGCTTCGGGCCAGCACGCGCCCTTTGCTGCAAGATGACCAAGATATGCCTTCCGGCAGAAGAAGTATCGTTCGAACATGCCTTCCGCGGTTTCCGGCGGCCGCTTGCAGATGGCATCGACTTGATCGGATTTGGCCAATGGCAGCGCCGACATCACAACCTGGAATTTGCACCGCTTGGAACACTGGAAAAGGTTGATTGCGAGACCGAATTCCTTGTGGTCGCTGATGGACACTCTCGCAGGAACCCGCGGAATATCGGCGGGTCGCAGGGAGTCGAGGTCAACTTCCTGCAGGCCGTTCCCGAGTCGCCCTTCCGTTAGCACCTCCAGCCCCCACTCGATGGAAAAGTTCTTGTCGGCCAATTCGTCATGGAAGCGAAAGGTGACAGAGGTTGCCCAGCCTTGGACAGGCCACAGAAGGAGGCAGCAGGACAGGACGATTAGCTCTCGGCGCATCATCCAACCTCCGGAGTTCCAGGCCCACTCGGCCGCGCGTGCCCCGCACGCGCCGCCTGGGTGTCGAGTCCCAGTTTTGCCAGGAACAGGAGGCTGAGCATGCTCGTCATGGAAAGGATCGACTTGCTGATGTCGCCATACTCCGTGACATAAGGCTTGTACGCCGCCAGTCCCCCGAGGATTCCCGGGTCAATTGCTGCGAAGGCGAGGAAGCCGCAGATGATCCCACAACCCATGACTGCAAGGATCAGGTAGCCGCCGAGACTGACGAGGTCGTCGGACCGGAAGACGATCACGGCCCCGACTATCGGCAGCAGAAGGGTGTGTACCGAATTCGCAACGTCGGTGTCGGTCATGCCAACTGCAATCTTCATCCATCCTGCCCCGGGAGCCGCCCCGAACAGGATGCCCAGCGTGATCGCGAAGATGGGCCAACAGAAGAACAATAGGAAAACTAGCGCAAAAGCCGATACCAAATAGTCTCGACGAAGCATCGACACCTCCCCACGTATCCGTGGAGAGAGTGGCACAAAGTTTGCGGCAATTCAATTGTCGGTTGCGACGTCATATTTATGCAACCTGAAAGTGAACTCCTACCGGTCGAGCACCGAGCGCAGTTCGACGAGATTTGCGCGCGCTCCCAGAACATAAAAGCCCATTGTCGCCAGATGCGCGGGCATGATCCAGCCCGATTCATTTCCGTTCGAAATGATGAAAGGCATGATGTTGAGGGCGGCGCGCAGGCGTTCCTCGCTGCGATTCCACAACGGCGTCAGGCCGCGCGTCGCAATCACTTCCTGGAAGTCCGCGCGCGAGGCATGGATGATGCCGTAATAGGCGTAGAGCTGGCCGTAGGCGAACCAGAAGCGGTCGTCGGCCCGCGTGTCGAACCAGCCGGAATTGTATTCCTCGGAACGGATCCTGAGCATGTCGGAGGTCGAGCCGATGTCGCTGGCGATACGATCGAGGAATGTGACCAGATTGTCGGCGCGCGCGTCGAAAGTGGCGTTGCAGGCCTCCAGCCGCTGGTTGAAGGCGCGCAGATTGCCGATGGCCGAGCGATAGAAGCTGGGCGTCGGCGTCTTCGGGCCGAACGGGCTGATGCCGAAATACCAGGTCTCTTCGTCGAAGGTGACGGCACCGCGCGCATCCTGCAGGTCCTGGTCGATCTGCGATGTGCCGCGCACGCGGCCGAGCGTGTCGACCAATTCGATGGCGGTGCGCCGGATCGCCTGGTTGACGCCGAGCTGGAAGGCCGCCTTGTTGTCGAAGAAGGGCGTGTGGCGCCACGGCACGCCGAAGAAGCCCGCCTTGGAGAGGATCATCGACGGCACCCAGGCATTCTGGTTGACGTTGAAGTCGATCAGGTCCGCGGTGACGTCTGTGATGGCCGAGCGCGTGCAGGTCTTGCCTGCGCCGGCCGTGGCGGCCGCGCCGGCGACCGGGGGAGCTTCCTCTCCGGCCGAGGTCGCGCGGCCGGAGAGGTCGTAGGCAACGACATAGTCCGGGTTGAAATTGGTCCAGCGCTGGGTGACCCAGAAGAAGTAGGCATAGAGGCCGACCAGTACCACAAGGGCAAGACCGAGGATCGACTTGAGAATCCAGCCGCGCTGCGTGTACCAGCGCCCGGCCCACAGGAATGGCCACAGGATGATACCCACGACGAAGCCGATGCCGCGTCCGATCCACTGGAAAATCCGGGTGAAGAAGTTCACGATCGGATCAAGCATTCTGTCACCCCCTAGTCGACTAGCCCGTAGAGACGCGCGCGAAGACCCGCCTTGTCCTTGAGATATGTACTTTTCAGCGTGTCCACAACATGGCGCCGCCAGGGCTCCGGAAAGCCCTTGTAGTCCGCGTAGAAGCCCTGCTTGTTGAAGATATAGCGCGAGACGAAGTCGCTCGGCACGAAATCGGAAATCAGCCGGTTGGTCAGCCAGGCGTCCGGATGGTCCGGCCTCGCGCGCACCACGAGGAAGCGATGCTGCGGAAACACCTCGTCGATCTTCAGCTGCCCGAGCTGCGCGATCTCGCGCTTCGCGGCATTCAGAAACGGAAAGATGCCGTCCTTGTTGATCAGTTCGGCATGGTTGAGAATCCAGGCCTGCAGCCAGACCTTGTCGACCTCGGTCAGGTCGCGCTTGGGCTCGGTCCTGCCGATCAGCGAACGGATCGCCATTTCGGCGCGGTGCTCGAGATAGTTCGAGGTCTCGATCCACGATCCGCGCGGCAGCTCGATGCGCCCTGTCGACGCGAGAAAGCCGAACACCCGGTCGGCGTCATGGATCGACAGATAGCTCACCTGCCATGGCCGCGACCGCCGAAAGCCCGGCGCCGCCGGGTCGCTGATCACCGTCGTCATGTCGGGGTCGACGAAGACGTACACCCCGCCGAAATGGCTCGTCCAGAAAGCGTTGTGCCGGAAGATCACCTGATCGGGGACCAGGGCATTCTCGCGGATGTCGCCGCAGACCTTGGCCAGTTCCACCATGCGGTTGAGCATCGCGTCGTCGCGCCAGGCGTCCGGCTCCTGCTCCAGCCTGTCGGTCAGCTTGCCGAGTTCGGCGGCCTTTCCCAGCACATCTTCCGCCGACAGCACGCGAAACTCGACCTGGTTGATCGACAGCAGGTCCTCGATATCTTCGACCCGCGCGACCGAATCCTCGATCTCGCCGTAGATGACATCCTTGATCGTCAGCGCATTGATGGCGCGCGCGTTCTTCACGAAGAACTCGTAGACCAGTTGCGAGGTGTTGGAGAATGCCGTGTGCACCACCGGCAGGTCGGCCTGCGCCGGCGTCAGGATGATGAAGCGGCGGTTGATTTCGTAAGGGTCGAGATACAGGAGATCTCCGAGTTCCTCAGCGATCTGCGGCGAGAACCCGGTACGATCGATCTCGAAGCTCTCGAGCTTCGTCGGCTGCAGCCCGAACGCCACCATCGCCTTGTTGTAGCGTTCGATCAGATGCGGCTGGTCGACCGTCAGCAGCCGGCCGTAGATCAGTTCGTTGTCGCGCAGCAGGTCCATGATTGGCTCAGCCATCCTGCCATATGCGCCGGCAAGGGATCAGGGCAGCGTCACGCATTCCACTGCCCCTTGGCCTTCATCGTTTCCATCTCGCGGACGGCGCGTTCACGCAGCCGCGCGTCGCGCAGAAGGTTGGAGACCGCCACGTCGTCGGAACGGTCCGAGTAGCGGAATTCCGAATCCGCATAGCGGTTGATCTCCTGCATCACCATGGACATGGAGAACGGGCCGCGCAGTTCCTCGATCATCGCCTTCTTGTCGTCGTAGCCCTTGTGCATGAAGGTTTCGGGCTTCTCGAACCACTCGTCGGGAAGCTCGATGTCCATGGCGCGCATCTTGATCGCATCGGTGACGTTCTTGATCGCGCGGCCGGTGAAGCGCGGTTCGGCCTCCTTGATCAGGTGCAGGTAGGCGCCGATGTCCGACATCGTCTTGGGCTCGCCGAATTCGTCGAGATAGCGGTCATAGACCTTCTTCAGCCCCTCTTCCTGCGGCTTGGAGTGTTCCTCGTAGGCAGCCGTGACAGCCTTCTGGATGACCTGCGCCTCGAAAAGTTCATGGTCGCCGAGCGGGATCTTGTGATTCTTGCCGGCGAGCAGCACGAAGATGTCGATGTAGTCGTCGCGCGTCTGCGGACCGTCGACCAGCCATCTGGCGCCGGCGCGCTGGCGCAGTGCGTCGTCGACGTTTTCAGGGTAGTTCGAGAACATGCCGAAGGAACAGTTGCCGCGCACCACGGTGGTGGCGCCGGCAAAGCTTTCCATCAGCACGCCGGTTACTTCCTGCTGGCCGGCCGAGGCGCGGTCGTCCGAGCGCTTGGCGGCGACCTGGTCTATGTCATCGATCGTGCCGAAGCCGATGGCGCGCGGATTGATGACGTTGGTGACGAACTGCTTGCAGTTCTGGCCCGACTTGCCCTGGTAGGACGAGATCTGGTCAACGCCGAAATTCTCGTAGTGGAACGGGTAGCCTGCGACCTGACAGTAGTCGTTGATCAGCCCGGCGAGCATCTGGATCAGGATCGTTTTGCCGGTGCCCGGTGCGCCATCGCCGATGAAGGTGAAGAGAAAGCCGCCGAGCTCCACGAACGGGTTCAGCTGGCGGTCGAAATCATGTGCCATCAGCATCTTGGCAAGCTTCATCGCCTGGTACTTGGCAATGTGGTTGCCGATGATCTCGTTCGGCTTCTTGAAGGTCATCACCAGCTTGGTGCGCTTCTGGCCGGGCGCGACGTCGAAGCCGTCGAGCGTGAAATCGTCGGACTCGATGCGGATATGCGCATTCTCGAAGGTGCCGAGCCCGTCAAAGCGGCTCTTGCGCGAGAGCAGTCCCTCGATCGCCGTCCGTGCGAAGCTCTTTGCCCGGACCGAAAGATCGGCGTCGCTCTTGGCGCCTGCAAGGGCACCGTCCAGCCCGGCAATCAGCGACTTCAGCGCGTCCTGCGGCGTGTCGAACAGGAAGTCGGGCTCCTCGATGTCGTTCGGCGCCTCGCCATCCGCCTCGATGAGCTGCAGCAGGTAGGATGCGAAGCTGAAGGCCGATATGTAGGCCGACGCCGACAGAAGCTTCTTGAAAACCGAGGCATCCTCGCCTTCGAGCGGTGCGCGCGCATTGCGCGCCTGAAGGCTTTCCAGGTCGGAGCCTTCCGCAAAGACCGCGGCGACGGCCAGCGCGATCGAGATGCCGCGCCGCGCCCGGTAGAGCAGCGTATGCTGCGGGATCGACATCAGCTGGTCGTCGGGCCGGATGGCCGCGACCGTCTTGCCGAGTTCGACCTCGCGGGTACGGCGCACCGAGCCGGTCGAAACCGTCGACACGAAACGGCGGCCGGTGCCGGCGATTTCGGTGCCCGACCGTCCGGAAGAATCCTCCAGCACGACAATGCGCGTGATCATCGACTGCGCGGTCGCCCGGTGCTTCTCGATGTCGGCTTCGGAAATCGTGGTCAGGCCGGTGTCCATGTGAGTTTCCTCAGATTGCTCCGTCGCGCGGCACGAAATGCGCCGGGTGCTCAAACATCGCTGATCACCTGCCCGTTCGACAGGATGTGAACCTTGTAGTCCGCAAAAATCTTCTGCGCCTCGCCCACCGCGTAGAGCGCCTGGTAGGCCTCGTGCGGTATCAGCGCATGCTTCTCGTAGCTCGATACCCCCTGGCGCGCGGCTTCCAGGTCATCCGTGTTGATGAAGAATTCCTCGCTCGCCTGCTCGCTCGAGAACAGCCCCTTGCGGCCCGGCTTCTCGGCCTTGGAGAATACCTCCTGAATGGTCCAGGTCAGCAGCCAGGCGCTCTCGGGTTTGCGTACTTTCGACAACACCTCGGTGACCGTCGAATTGTTTTCCGTGATGCCGGCCGAATAGAACGGCCCGAGCACGATGCGGCGCACCTGCTTGGGATGCAGCTCGGCAAAATCCTTGTCGAGATTGACCGCGATGGTCGCAGGCGACAGCGTGTAGGCCGAGTTCTTCTCGGTGAAATCGTCGAAGCGGTGGGCGAGTTCCGGGTTGAGCAGCCCGTCGACCGGCAGCGGTATTTCGACCTTCTCGTTCATCTTGCCGCTGTCGGTGACCAGCTGGCGCACCATCGCTTCGGAGGAATCCTCCACCGTCGCCATGTAGATCAGCGGGAGGTTGGCGCTGCCATCGAAACTTGCCCAATGGACGAGATAGAAGGGCCGCCTGGTTTTCGGATTGACCGAGACCTTTGCGGTCTGGGCCAGCGTCATCGGCCCGAAGGCGAGCTCGGCGCTTACGTCCTCGAGATAGAGCCGCTCGGCCATTGACCGTCGCAACGCGGTCGGGAATTCCTTGTGGCGCAGGATGAAATCGACCATCTCGCCGCGCAATTCGTCGGCCTTGGGAATCTTGGCGAGACGCTCCGGTGCCGTGCGCCGGTCGTTCTCGAGCTCGAGCAGGTTCTGGAAGACCGGAAACCCGCTCTCTGCGCGTGAGATCCGGAAACTGTCCATGAAGCCCAGCCGGTTGCGCCAGCAGGTGAAGGAGATTTCCAGCCGCGCGATGTATTCGGCGACGATCTTCGCCACGATGCCGTGCCGGTAGAGCGGCGAACGGTCGTCGCGCATGAAGATCTCGAGTCCCCGCAGGGCCGCGGAGATCGCCTCGAAATAGCGGGCGGCGGCGTCATTCTCGGGTGTCATTCAGATCGATCCGGCCCAGGCTTCGAGGCCTCAGGGCTGCACGTAGTTCGAGGCATTGTGCTTGCGCATCACCTCGTCGAAGCGGCGGGCGAAGGCATCGTCGGCCAGCTTTTTGCGGCGCTGGATATCGGCGGTGGCCACCATGTTCTTCTCGTGCAGTTCGAGCAGGTCGCCGATGTGCTTCTGCGAGGCCGCGCCGATGCCTGCCATGGTTTCTTCGGCGGTGTTGTCCACCTTGCTGCCCAGCGTGTTGATCTTGTGCGCGACGTCCTGCTGCGCGGCGGTCTTCAGCGAGTCTTCCAAAGCCTTGTACAGCACGATGCGCTGCTCGGTATCGATCGTCAGCTTGTTGATCAGCGTGTTCTGCGCGGCGATCTGGTTGTTCAGCGAATCCACGAAGGTCTGGAACATCGAGGTGTAGCGCTCGAGGGTCTGGCTCTCGGCCAGCAGCTCCTGTTCCTTGGCCTGCTTTTCGTTGTATTCGGTCGCCAGCTTGGAGCGTTCGCTCTCGAGGTCGGCGCGGTCCTTCTGGCTGGTCGAGGCGGCGATGCGGTTCTCCACGTCGAGCAGCATCGGGTTCAGCTCCTCGATCCGCTTCTGCACGGCTTCCAGCTTTGCCATCGTCGTCTTGCGCCGCTCGATCACCTGCGACAGGCTGGTTTCGGAGGTCTTGTAGCGCTGGTCGAGCACTTCCTTCTGCGCCTTCAATATGCCGACGATCGTGTCCGACTTCGCCAGCAGTTCCTGCAGGTTGCCGGCCAGCGACATGTTGCGCACCCGCTCGGTGCGCATGCGCTGCTTCGATTCCGCCGAGAAGATGCCGATGAAGGTCTCCCAGCCGGTGAAGCTCTTCATGTTCTCGAACTCGGCGCCGAACACGTTGGTAGCATCCTCAAGCCCGATGATCAGGTCGGCAATGTTGCCTTCCATCACCTTCTGCTGCTTCAGCACGTCCTCGATGCGGGCATTCTCGATGTCGAAGTCGACAGAGCCGATTTTCTCGTCGGACTTGGCGAACTGCTCCAGAACGATACCGGACTTGTCGATCTTGGAGCGCATCTCCTCGACGACCTTCTTGGTCTTGGCAATTTCGGCGTCGAAGTTCTGCAATGTCGCCATCTTGGCTCTCCCCGGCTTCTTTGGTGAGCGGAATATATGGGCGGGGCGGAGCGATTGAAAGCCAAGAACCGAGCCGCAGGGTCGAAAACCGGAATGCCTTCGGACCTGGAGGCCGGCAGTCCGGGACAGGCCTTTGTCGCTATGCGGTCAGGCTGTGCCGCAAAGCGACCCGTCGTAACGCTTGAAACAGCGGGAAAATGATGTTTGGCTTGCGCGATCCGGCCGGACGGCGAACACAGGACCGCCAGGCCAGAAGAATTTCAATGGGAGAATCCACATGTCGCGTATGAACTCACTAGCCGCGGGCCTCGGCCTTGCGGCCTTTCTATCGTCGGGCGTGGCTTTCGCTGCCGACCCGGAAAGCTGCAAGGAAGTCCGGCTCTCGGACGTCGGCTGGACCGACATTCAGGCGACCACCGGTGTCGCCTCGGTCCTGCTCGAAGCTCTCGGCTACGAGCCGGACGTCAAGGTCCTGTCCGTGCCGGTCACCTATGCATCGCTGAAGAACAACGACCTCGACGTCTTCCTCGGCAACTGGATGCCGTCGATGACGGCGGACATCAAGGAATACACTGACGAGGGCTCGGTCGAGACCATCAGCCAGAACCTCGAGGGCGCCGGCTACGGCATCGTTGTTCCGACCTATGTTGCTGAGGGCGGCGTCAAGAGCCTGAAGGACATCGGCAAGTTCAAGGACAAGTTCAACGGCAAGATGTACGGCATCGAGGCCGGCAATGACGGCAACCGCATCATGCTCGACATGATCGCCGACCCGGAGAACGGGCTGGATGGCTTCGACCTCGTCGAATCCTCGGAAGCCGGCATGCTCACGCAGGCCGAGCAGTCGATGAAGAACAACGAGTGGATCGCCTTCCTCGGCTGGACCCCGCATCCGATCATGGGCGAGATGAAGATCACCTATCTCGACGGCATGGGCGATTCGGGCTTCGGCGCCGCCACCGTCCACACCAACGTGCGCAAGGGCTATCTCGAGGAATGCCCGAACGCCGGCAAGTTCATCGGCAATCTGAAGTTCACCCTGTCGATGGAAAACGAGATGATGGACGAGATCCTCAAGGGCGGCGACGCCAACACTGTCGCCACAGCCTGGCTGAAGGCCAACCCCGACGCCATCACGCCCTGGCTTGAAGGCGTCACCACCTTCGATGGCGGCGATGCATCGGCTGCCGTCAAGTCGGCGCTCGGCATGTAGGGCAACCAGCCCGGAGACGGGAATGATCAGGGCAGCCGGGAGATGTTCCGGCTGCCCTTTCCGTTTAGCCATGCAATGATAAGCTAATGGACGTCGTCCCAAAAATGGTAGGGGCTTTGGGCTAGCGACGTGAAAGAGCACGAGTTGGGCCGCGTCGCATGAATTCGTTTCGTAGCGACGCGCTTTAGCGTGCATGGGGCAATCCGCGCGAGGGGGCGATATGGATCCGGTTTCTGAATTTCTGGTCGATTACAAGATTCCGATTGGCGCCTGGGGCAAGGACTTCTTCGAGTTCCTGACCGACAATTTCAACACCATCTTCCGCGCCTTTTCCAACGGCCTGAACTTCCTGCTCGAAGGCATGGTGGACATCCTCCTGATGATGCCGCCGGTCGTGCTCGCACTGGTCATTGCCGGCATCGCCTACCTGCTTCAACGGTCGAAGCCCCTGGCGCTCGGCGTCTTTCTGGGTCTGGCCTTCATCATCAATCAGGACCTCTGGAAGCAGACCGTCGAAACGCTGGTGCTGGTCGTCGCCGCCGCCGCCATGTCGATGGCCATCGGTGTGCCCATGGGCATCTGGGCCGCGCACAAGCCGAAGGTCTACCGCGTGCTGCTGCCGGTCCTCGACCTGATGCAGACCCTGCCGACCTTCGTCTACCTGATCCCGGTGCTTACCCTGTTCGGCCTCGGCAACGCGCCGGGCCTGATCGTCACCATCATCTTCGTCATCCCGACCTCGGTCCGGCTCACCCATCTCGGCGTCACTTCGGTGCCGACCGCCATCATCGAAGCCGGCGAAGCCTTCGGCGCCACCAAGCGGCAATTGCTGTGGAAGGTGGAACTCCCCTCTGCCCTGCCCACCATCATGGCGGGCCTCACCCAGTCGATCATGCTGTCGCTCTCGATGGTGGTCTTTGCCGCCCTCATCGGCGCCGGCGGCCTCGGCACCGAGATCAATCGCGCACTGGGTTCGCGCAAGATCGACCTCGGTCTTGAGGCGGGGCTTGCCATCGTCATTCTGGCGATCATTCTCGACCGGGCTACCCGGATCGGTGTCGGAGGCAAGAAATGAGCGTCGCGGTCGAATTCAAGAACGTCGACATCATGTTCGGCGACGACACGACCAAGGCGGTCGCCATGCTCGACAGGGGCGCGGACCGCGCCGAAATCCTGGAGGCTACCGGTAATGTGCTTGGCTGTGCCGGCGCCAACCTGACCGTTCAGGAGGGCGAGATTTCGGTCCTGATGGGCCTGTCCGGCTCCGGCAAATCGACCCTGCTGCGTGCTGTCAACGGCCTCAACAAGGTCACCCGCGGCGAGGTCATTGTGCATGACGGCGACTGGGCGGCCGATGTTGCCTCCTGCTCTGCCCAGGAGTTGCGCAAGATCCGCCGCGAATGCGTCGCCATGGTGTTCCAGCAGTTCGGTCTGCTGCCCTGGCGCACGGTCGAGGAAAATGTCGGCTTCGGCCTTGAACTTGCCGGCGTGCCGGAAAAGGAACGCAAGGAGCGCGTCGCCAAGCAGCTCGAACTCGTGCATCTCGACCAGTGGGCCAAGAAATACGCCCACGAACTGTCGGGCGGCATGCAGCAGCGTGTCGGCCTCGCGCGTGCCTTCGCCACCGAGGCGCCGATCCTTCTCATGGACGAGCCCTTCTCGGCGCTCGACCCGCTGATCCGCACCAAGCTGCAGGACGAATTGCTGCAGCTGCAGGACGAACTGAAAAAGACCATCATCTTCGTCAGCCACGATCTCGAGGAGGCGCTGAAGATCGGCACCACCATCACCATCATGGAAGGCGGCCGCATCGTGCAGAGCGGCACGCCCGAAGACATCGTGCTGCAGCCGGCCAATGATTACGTGCGCGACTTCATCGCCAATGTGAATCCGCTCTCGGTGCTCACCGCCTGGAACGTCATGCGCGACAAGCGCGACCTCGAAAGCGCCGGCGAAGGCGGCTGGCTGTGGCTCGACCGACGTGAAACGACACGCTTCAAGATCGATGAGAAGGGCCTGGTCGTCGCCGCCGAACGCAACGGCCAGCCGGCAATCTGGGTGTCCTGCGATCCGATAGAAAAACTGCCGGAGGATTCGCACGAGGTCTACTGGGCCAATCCCGGCACCTCGCTCAAGGCCGTCATGCTTGCGATGCACCGCTCGCAGACCGCGCCCGTGGCGCTGTTCGACGAAGCCTCCCGCTTCATGGGCTCCATCGGCGTCCGGGACGTACTGTCGGCGGTTCTGCGGAGGTAGCTCGCCCGGTGAAGGATCGGCCGCTGCGATCTTCGCTGGCGGTCGATGAGCAGTTCAATGCCAGCATCTGAAAAACCCCTCCGGTCTGCAATGCGCTTTGGATCGGACCGGCTCTCGGTCCGGTCGAGGCCGCCTGCCTGTCCTCATTCGTTGATGCCGGTCACCGGGTCGACCTGCATGTCTACGACGAGCCGGCGGGGGTGCCGCCCTGCGTCCGCCTGGTCGACGCCGCACTGACCCTGCCGCGAAATCATCTGGTCAGGCATCGCAAGACGGGCAGCTACTCGCTCGTCTCCAACCGGTTTCGATACGCGCTGATGGCCGCCGATCGGGGCCTGTGGATCGACAGCGATGTCGTATGCCTGCGCGCCATCGAGGATCGCCCGTACATTTTCGGCCGCGAGGACGAGACCACGATCAACGGCGCGGTGCTCAAGCTGCCCGCGAATGCCGCCGTGCTCGAGGATCTCCTCGGCGTTTTCGAGACGCGCCGCTGGGTACCACCCTGGATCCGCAGCCGGAAGCGGTTGCAATACCGGCTGCTCTATCGGCTGGGTGGCCGCTTCGGCCTGGCCGACATGCCGTGGGGAACGGCAGGGCCCCGCGCGCTCACGCATTATCTCGCTCGACACGGTCTCAGCGGCCACGCCACCCCGCCACACATTCTCTACCCGGTCGGACCGAACGAAACCGACCTGCTCCTTCGGCCGGACGCCGCCGGGCTGCGCCCCCGCATCAAGCCCGACACGCTGTGCATACATCTATGGAGCAAGCTGCGCGCCGAAACCGGCCCGGCAAGCCGGGGCTCGCTCGTCTCGCGCCTCGCCGACGGCAGCTGGCGCCAGGCCCTCGGACTGGCCGATCCGGCCCGGCCGAAGGCTTGGTAGAGGTCCTTTCGCAGAGCGCGCCTAGAGCTTGCGGCAGGCCTCGCTCTGATAGGCGACACGCGCGCAATATTCCTGCCGCGCCTTGCTGACCAGCGCCTCGCCTTCGCTGACCATGCTGCGCCCGTCCGCGACGTGATCGTCGCCGCTGTCTGCCAGCTTGCGCGCGCGCTTCTGCTCTTTCTCGCCGAGAGCAATCTCGTCGGCGCCATCGGCAATCATTTTCTGGCCGCGTTGCAGGTCGGCAGTCGTTTGCGCGCTGAATTCTCCGCTCGCGCGAATCTGCTCATCAAGCGGATGGGCGCGCGTGCCGCAACCGGCCAATATGGCGATCACGAGCATGAGCGCAGGGAGTTTGCCGGAAAATTGCATGATCGAATCTACCTTCCTCTTTGGGGAGGCGGCAGATCGCAAACATGCATCAATCTGTAAAGCTAATAATTGTCATGCCCTAAGTGAGTTTCACTCATTGATTTGGTGCATCCTCCGGTACGTTGACACCGAAATGCCTCCGGCAGCCTACTCGCTTTCAACCAGGAAAGTGCCCAGCCTGAACGCCTCCTTTTCCTCGATCCCGGCATCCTCGAGCAGGTCGACCTGATCGTCGTCGACCTTCTCGGCCACCCTGCGCAACAGCTTCAAGGCAGGCGCGATGATCTTCGTGTCCTTCTCGGGATTCCAGACGGTATAGACCGGGAACGGAAAGGCCGGCGCACCACTGACAATGTGCAGCGTGCCGTTCGCGATGAGGTCCTCGATGAAGCGGGCCGGGAAGTAGCCCGCCCGCTGGTGCTCGACCACGTAGCGCGCCGCGAGCGTGCCAAGCGCCAGGCTGACATGGGTGGAGCGGAACTCGGGGTATTGCATCTGGTGCGCCTGCACGAATTCCGGGCCCCAGTCGATGAAGACGTAGTCGCTGTCGAGGTTTGCGTCGTAGTTCGGATTGGTCGAAGCGAGAACCAGCGTGTCCTCCATCAGCACCTCGACCTCAAGACCCGGCCTCAGTTGTGGCGTGTACATGATCCCGATGTCGAGGACACCGTCGAGCATCATGCGCAGCAGCCGGTCCGGCATCCCCATTTCGGCGCGCAGCGAGACATGCGGAAACTGGCGTTCGAGCAGGCGCAGCCAGCGCATGGTCAGCTTCGGCCACAGGCTGTACTGGCTGCCGATGATGAGCATGTCCTGGAACCCCTCGGGCACCGCAACGTGATAGCGGGCCTCCTCCCAGACCTTCAGCAGGGAACGGGCGAAACGCTCGAACTGCTGGCCGGCGGGTGTCAGTTCCGCTCCCGTCTTTGTGCGCAGGAACACCTCGCGCCCAAGTTCTTCCTCGAGCCTCTTGATACGCAGGCTTACCGCCGATTGCGTGACATGCAGGCGCCGCGACGCGTTGACGAAGTTTCCCGAAGTCAGGACTTCGAGGAACGTCCGGGCGAGTTCGATGTCCATGTCTGCTCTCCTGTCATGAGCACGCCGGCTGAGCGCCCGCGTGCGCGCGAACAACCAACTTCTATCAAGTATTTCTCGTTTAACCCATATGAATTATTCGTTTTCCTCGTTCATCTCCATCGACTAGTGCTGCACTCCTCAACAGGAGTTTTCACATGACCAATTCAACACACCGCAGCCATTTCCTGGCATTGACCCTGGGTGCAGCGGCCCTCTCGGCCGTCACGCTCAATGGCGGAAACGCTGCTGGAGCGGTCGATGCATCGAAGTTCATCAAGCGCGGCACGCTTACCTGCGACGTTGCAGCCGGCGTCGGCTTCGTCGTTGGATCGTCGAAGGCGCTGACCTGCTCCTTTGACGTGAAGGGCGAAAAGTCCCCGCACCGTTACAGCGGCAAGATCAGCAAGCTCGGCCTCGACGTCGGCTTCACCGGCGAAGGCAAGGTTGTCTGGGGTGTCTATGCCGACCCCAAGACAAAGCTGAAGGGCAAGCTTGCCGGTTCCTACAGCGGGCTTTCGGCTGAAGTGACCGCCGGCCTCGGCCTTGGCGCCAAGGCGCTGGTCGGGACCCAGCAGGAAATCGCCCTGCAGCCGCTCAAGCTCGACGGCCAGACCGGCCTCAACCTCGCCGTTGGCATCGCAAGCGTGACGCTTGCCATCGCAAAGTAGGTCGCTCGTACCTGCGACGGCCGCCTCCGCGTCCATCGATCCGGCAGGCTCGTTCCCGCCTGGGTCCTGAGGGAAGCGGCACCTTTTTGCCCTCCGCGTTGCATGCGGAGGGCATTTTTGTTTCAGCGGAAAGAACCGGGCCGCACGGGCGCAGTCCGTCGTTGTGCAACCGGCAAGCCTGTCCTATCGATGAGCTCGATAGGATCAGGAATTCCAGCATGACCTTCATCAATACCGTCGCCTATGAAGACGCCAGCGGGCGGCTGAAGCAACTCTACGATCGCATCAAGGGGCCGGACGACAACGTCGACAACATCATGATGGCGCATAGCCTCAGGCCGCACACCATGGACGGCCACATGACGCTCTACAAATACGTGCTGCACCACTCGGCTAACACCGTGCCGAAATGGTTCCTCGAGGCGCTCGGAGTTCTGGTCAGCCACCTCAACGCCTGCAGCTACTGCGTCGAGCATCATTTTGCCGGCATGCGTCGCCTGCTCGGCGACGAGGCGCGCGCCGCGGGCATCCGCGCGGCTATCGAAAGCGGAGATTCTGCAGGCGCATTCGACGCGCGGGAGCAGGCCGCCCTCGCCTATGCCGCAAAGCTTACCCTCAGCCCTGCCGAGGTCACCAGCGCCGATGCCGAGGCCCTGCGCAAGGCAGGTTTCGACGACGGACAAATCCTCGAAATCAACCAGGTCGTCGCCTATTTCGCCTATGCCAACCGCACGGTCCTTGGGCTTGGCGTCACAACCGACGGCGACATTCTTGGCCTGTCGCCGGGCAATTCCGCCAATCCCGAGGACTGGTCGCACCGCTGACAGGCCGCGCCCGTGGCGCTGTTCGACGAAGCCTCCCGCTTCATGGGAGCCATTGGCGTCAGGGACGTGCTGAGCGCGGTGCTGCGGAGATAGGGAGCTACTCCACGATTAACCTCAATGAGACCTGATCGCTCCAGACAGTGGAGCGGACGTCGCTGATCGCATACCCGGCCTCAGCTGCGAGCGGCGAAAATACGCCGATGCCGCGCGGAATGATCTCGAACTGGCTGGCGCCAATCAGTTTGGCCCGCGCTTCGTCGTTACGCGTCACCGAGCCGGCGATGCACCGCGCGCCGGCTCCATCCGCTCGAAGCGCCTTCAGATTGGCGACGATCGCCGCGTCGCTGCCATATTCGAACAGACCGCCCTCCGACGAGGCCACGATGACCGCGTGCTGTAACCGTTCGACGATTGCCGAAAGCGCAGATGTGCCGTTCCAGTCGTAGGATGTGTGGGCGAAATCGATGTCTAGCCCGCATAGCGGCGCGCCCTCTGCCGTCAGCTGCAGAAGGGAATTGTTACCAAAGCGCGGTCCGGCATCATCAAGGTCTAGAACATGGATCGTGATGCGCCGGCGCAGGAGATGCGGCGCATTGCGCGCCATGAGGATAAGCGCGTTCATGCTGTCAATCGCTGGCCCGCCAGCAATGTTGAGCAGCACGAGTGGCCTGTCGCCTGCACCAGGCAGCTCGCGCACTAGGCCGGCGGCCAATAGCCCGGCGATCTGTTGCGTGCGCAACCGCATGTAGATGGCATGTGGTGATGCGGCAAACTGCCGGTCTGTGGGCGTGTCGTAGGGCGCCAGCAGATTGTCCGGGCCAGTCTTCATCACATAGGTGCTCATGCCATCGAGGAACGCCGAATCTCCACTTCCGAACATGGCATTGACGAGCCGTGATCTCTTTGCCGCCGCCTTCAGCATGAAGCGCATCAGGAAACCCGGCACCATGCGATGTCGACGTTCGTGCCGCACAAGGGCTGCATGCAGGCGCGCAACACTCGCGGCGTCCTCGGCGATCGCAAACCTCGGATGGGTCACATCTATGACCGGCAGATCGAATCCTTCGTCTGTCCGAGCAACCGCAATGCCAATCTTTCTGAGTTCCTCAGCTATAGCAGGCATGCTGGTTTTTCCTTGCTGCGAGTGCGCACCGGGCCTCATTGGCGTGGTGGCCCAATCTTATGTCGGCGATTTCTACCCGGATAATAAACTGCAGTCAATTATACCCGGGTAAAATTATCCGGTGCAGCAGATATTCGACCTGCACCGTGGCGATCGTCGGATCAGCTCCAGATATCTGGTCCGAGCGTGATTGAGGGGTCCCGGCGTGGATGAATTGTGTGGTTCCGAAGCTGGCAAGACGTGCACGGCGAGGCCTTTCTTCGGCAGCAAACATTGTTTCATCCACGCTTCTGCGGCTGCGCGCATGATGCTCGCATCTCCTGTACGGGAACGCGGGGTCGCGAACCGGGCGAACGTGGCAGGGGACGGCGCCGGGTGGCTGCGCGAAACGGTGGCGCGGTTTGGACATTATCATCCGAAAACCCGGGCCCTGGCTGAGGCATGTGCGTGAAACTCGTTGCTCCCTCGGGCAGGGCAAGAACGTCGGCGGGGCGCAGAAGCTGCGCCACATGTTTACTTAGAGAGGCTCGGCCAAGCGCCCCGCTTCCCGACTTCTCCCTCCGTGGCTGGGAGCGTTCTTTGACAAAAGCCAGACGGTGTTTGCCGGGCGTGGCAACGGGAAACTGTAACCTTCCAGCCGTCACGCCCTCGCCAGAGGAGCGTCGTCCTGTGGCATCAAACTTCCTACGCCGCCGGCTTAACGTTCTGGTTCAGCCGGAACTGGTTCTTCGGGTCGTAGCGCTTCTTGATCGAGGCAAGCCGCTTGTAGTTGCCGCCATAGGCTGCTTCGACCCTGGCTCCCTCATCATCAGGCATGAAGTTCACATAAGCCGTGCCCGCCGCATGCGGCTTCATCGCGTCGAACAGGCTGCGCGCCCAGCCGATGAAGGCCGCATCATCGCTGGCATCCCGCCAGCGCGTATGCACGTTCATCACGAAATGCGCATTGCGCTGCGGAAACGCCGTGGCGTCCGGCGCCACACGGTCGGCCTGGCCGCCGACATGGGCGAGAAACACCTCGCATTCGGGGCCAGGAAGCGCCCTTACAGCCGCCAGCAACACCCCGAGCGCCGCGTCCGACAGTTCGGTCAAATCGTGGCTCTTCCAGTAGTTGCGCGCGCCGGGTGTCAGCAGCGGATCGAAGGCCTGCTGCCAGCCGGCGAAGGGATTGGGGCCGACGACATCGACGATCGGCTTGCCGATCGAGCGCAAGGCAGCCGTCGCCTTCTCGCCGGCCTGCATGTCGCCGCAGTAGCACATGGCAAGGATCAGGACTTCCTTGCCATGCCACTCCTCGGGCAGGAAGGGCAGCGGCGGCGCCTGGCGCATGACCACCCAGCAGGTCAGTTCGTCCGGCGCGGCCGCCACCACCTTCCGGTACTGTTTCAGCACCGCCTCGGCATCGGCGAAGGGATGCACCACCAGCCCCGCGAGTACTTCCGGCCCCATCTTGTGAAGCTTGAACTCGAAGGAGGTTACGACGCCGAAATTGCCGCCGCCGCCCCGCAGCGCCCAGAACAGGTCGGGATTCTCGCTTTCGCTGGCGCGCACGGTTTCGCCGTCGGCCGTCACCACCTCGGCCGAGACCAGATTGTCGATGGTCAGTCCGAACTTGCGTGTGATCCAGCCGAAGCCGCCGCCGAGCGTCAGGCCGGCGATTCCGGTCGTCGAATTGATGCCGGTCGGCACGGCGAGGCCGACGGCCTGGGTCTCGCGGTCGACATCGGCGAGCGTAGCTCCCGGCTGGACGACGGCGCGCTGTGCGGCCTTGTCGACGCGGACTGCCTTCATCTGCGACAGGTCGATCATCATTCCGCCGTCGCAGACGGCGTTGCCGGCAATATTGTGCCCGCCGCCGCGCACCGCGACCAGCAGTGCGTTGTCGCGGGCGAAGCGCACGGCCTGCGCGACGTCGCCGGCATCCTTGCACTGGACGACAAGACCGGGCCTGCGGTCGATCGTGGCATTCCAGATGGTGCGCGCATCGTCATAGCCGGCATCGCCGTCGGCAAGGACGCTGCCTCTCAGCCTGCCTGCCAGCGCATCGATCTTGGCGGCAGAGACTGCCGCGGTTCCCGAGTCGAGGGTCGTAAGGTTGAGGTCGTTCATGACAGTTTCTCCCTTTGCGGCGGTGAACTTGTGTCCGCCGCGCACGCAATACTGCCCCAGGGGAAGAATGACGCAAGTTCAGGAACTGAACCGGGCCTCCCGGCTGGACGATGCTGCCGCTTTGTGCAACGCTTTCCTGGTTGCGCTCCTGCCGTCAGCACGCCAGATGCCCCAGACCGTCACCACGCCCGGCGTCAAGCCCAAGCCGAAAGTCGAGCGGCCGAAGCTCTTCAAGGTCATCTTAATCAACGACGATTTCACGCCGCGCGAATTTGTCGTGCGGGTGCTGAAGGCGGAGTTCCGGCTGTCGGAAGACCAGGCCCACAAGGTGATGATCACCGCGCACAGGCTCGGCGTCTGCGTGGTTGCCGTCTATACGCGCGACGTCGCCGAAACCAAGGCGACGCGCGCGACCGATGCCGGCAAGGCGGAAGGCTATCCGCTGATGTTCACGACGGAGCCCGAGGAGTAGCTAGCGCCCTTCGCGGTACCACATCGAGCCGAGCGCCAGAAGCAGTAGTCCGAGCCCGAAGAAACCGCCGAACAGCGGCACCCGCGAGACGGACTTCAGCACGCTGTCGTTTGTGGTCCTGAGGCCGATCCAGTCATTGCCGGAGGCGTTGGATGCCCCCCGCACGGGCACGATGCCCGGCAGCGACACGCCGGTCAGTCCGGCGATGCGCCGCACCGAGCCGCCGGTTTCCTTGGCGACGGGACCAAGCACCTCTTCGGTCGAAACGGTATCGGCGAATTCCGGCGCATTGACGGGACCGACATGCGCCAGCGCGCTGAGGTCGCCATTCCCGATCTGGTAGAGGCCGATCTCATCGACTTCGGCGCTGCCGGTGAACACGCCGGGCGATGACGACGCCAGTGGCACGGTCAGCGTCTTGCCCGACGGCATGATGACCTGGGCAGGACCGGCCTCGTCACGCATGGTCTGGCGGATGATGTCGAGCGTCATGCCGCGGCCACCTGCGGTCAGCCGCTCTTCCTCGAGTTCGGGCTCCTTCATCAGCCAGTGCGCGATGCGGCGGTAGAGCGCGACATGCGGGCCGCCGCCTTCGAAGCCCCGCGCCCACAGCCAGCCCTGGTCGGACAGAAGCATGCCGACGCGGCCCTCGCCCTTGCGGTCGAGCAGCAGCAGCGGCCTGTCGTCCGGCCCCTTCATTACCGCCTCGCCTTCCGGCCGGTCGATGCCGATCAGCCTGAACCAGCGGCTCCAGTGCGGCGGTTCGGAGGCTGAACCGTCGAGCCCTCGTGTCACCGGATGACGCTGGCCGAGCTCGGTCAGCCGCGGGTAGAAGGCCTGTTCGATCACCTGCCCCGTCGGCATGGCAGGCAGCGCCGACATCAGCGGCGTGCGCGCGATCGACTGCTCGCCGGCATATTCCGGGCCGGCGGCGATCAGCAGCGCGCCGCCCTTTTCGACGTACTCGGCGATGTAGTCATAGTAGAGGATCGGCAGCACGTCGCGGTGCTGGTACCGGTCGAAGATGATCAGGTCGAAATCGTTGATCTTCTCGACGAAGAGTTCACGCGTCGGAAAGGCAATCAGCGACAGTTCGTTGATCGGCGTGCCGTCCTGCTTTTCCGGTGGCCTGAGGATGGTGAAGTGGACGAGGTCGACCGAGGCGTCGGATTTCAGCAGATTGCGCCAAGTGCGTTCGCCGGCATGCGGTTCTCCCGAGACGAGCAGGACGCGCAGGTTCTCGCGGATGCCGTCGAGAATGGCGATGGCGCGGTTGTTGGTGTCGGTGATCTCGCCATCGGCGGCGTCGATCGCCAGTTCAACGATATTGCGACCAGCCCCGGGAATGACGATGTCGAGGACCATCTCCTCGCCAATCACCGCGCGCTCCGTCGATACCGGCTGTCCGTTGATCGACACCCGGACGTCGACCGTTCCGCGCTCGCCGTTGGCCGACAATACGCGGTAGCTCATCTGCAGCGGCTTGCCGACTAGACCGAAGCGCGGCGCGTTCTCGAAGCGGATGCGACGGTCGCTTTCGTCCTCGTCGCCAGTGATCAGCGCATGCAGAGGCGCCGGGAAATTCTTGGCCGATTCCGGCACGTCATGCACCTGGCCGTCGGTGATCATCACTGCACCAGCGATCCTCGAGGGCGGCACGTCGCGGAACGCTCCGTCAAGCGCCGAAAATAGCCGCGTCTCGGCGCGCTCGTCGGCTGCATCAGCCCGCCCGGCTTCGATAACGCGTACCTCGAATTGCTTGAAGCGGGCGAGCCGTTCCTGAAGACCGGCAAGTGCCGCACTCGTCTCCTCCTGCCGCGCGCCGATGTCCTGGCTCTGGCTGCGATCGACAATCACCGCGACCACACTCTTCAGCGGATCGCGCTCCTCGTCGAGCAGAACCGGATTGATCAGCGCCGCGGCAAGCGCGGCGAGTGCTGCTAATCTGAACAGCGCGCCACGCTGGCGTAGCCACAGGCCAGCCAGGACGATGACCGCGAGGGGCACAAGGATGGCTGCCAGGAGCGGCCATGAAAGCAGGGGTTCGAAGGAGAGCGCATAATTCATGACGTGGCGCTCACTGCCCGAGCCGTTCGAGCAGCACCGGCACGTGCACCTGGTCCGACTTGTAGTTGCCGGTCAGCATGTACATCATGATGTTGACGCCGGCACGCAGCGCGTAGATTCGCTGCATCGGGTCGGACGGCACTGTCGGCAACAGCGGGTCGCCGTTCTCGTCGATCGCCCAGGCCCCGGCCAGGTCGTTGGCGGTGATCATGATCGGTGAGACTCCGTCGCCGGTCCGCACCGGGCGGTTGTCGTCATTGCTGGCTTCCAGCGACGCCTCGACCCAGAGCGGGCTGCCGTTGAAGCGCCCGGGAAACTCCGGAAGGATGAAGAACGCCTTGGTGAGCACGTGATCTTCTGGCACTGGCTCGAGCGGCGGAACGTTGAGGCTGCCAAGGATATCGCGCAGCCGCTCGGTGGCAGGGCTTGCAGAGCCCGCCGAAATTCCGGTCGAGAACTGGTCGCGCGTGTCGAACAGCACCGTGCCGCCGGACTGCATGTAGGCGTCGACCCGCGCGATCGCCGCTTCGCTCGGCATCGCGGCCCTGGCATCGATCGGCCAGTAGATCAGCGGATAGAAGGATAGTTCGTCGGTGGCGATGTCGACGCCGGCAGGCAGGCCGGGCTCCAGCGCGGTCTTCTCGATCATGAAGCGCGACAGGCCGGCAATGCCGGCGCGGGTGACCGCATCGACACCTGGATCGCCCGTCAGTACATAGGCGATGCGGGTGGTCGAGATGGCCTCGACCGCTTCGGCGTCGCCGGGTTTGGCGTCCTGCGCACGGGCATGGTCGGGGAAGAACGCGAGGCCCAGCGCCAGGAGCAGCGCTGCGGCCGGCGCCCCTGCCGAACGCATGGGGCGGCGCGGGCGTCGCGAGAAGATACCGCCCATCCAGAACACGGCGAGCGTGTCGAGCAGCATCAGCAGGAGCGCGATTGCCACCAGCGGTCCCTTCAGGTCACGCGAATCATCCAGAGCATAGCGCAGTTCGGTAAGCGGCGCCGAAACCGCCGGCCTCACCAGCGGTTCCAAGGTCGCGTCGGTGGCCAGCAGGTTGTGCGCCACGACGCCCTCTTCCGTGCCGTAGAGACCGGGCGGGTTTTCCAGCGTCACCGGAGCGGACGCGGCATTGACCTGCAGCGGCCTTGTATCGGGCGACGGCGGTGTCAGCGTGCCGTTTGCGGCGATCATGCGGTAGGGCGCCAGCGACGCGGCTTGCCCGTCGGCACTGTTGGCCACCGCGCCCTGGTTGCGCGACAGTTGCACGATGCGACGCAGCATCTCGACGAAGCTGCCCGAGATCGGCAGGTTCGACCAGGTCGCCTCGGGCGTGACGTGGAACAGCACCAGCGTTCCCTTGTCGCGCTTGGCGCCGGTGACCAGCGGCGTTCCGTCGCCGAGGCTTGCCCAGGTGCGTTCGACGATGTCCGACGTCGGCTCGGCCAGCACCTGGCGCGAAACCGTGACCTCGGCTGGAGGTGGCAGGTCACCGAATGGCCCGGTGGCCGGGAAGTCTGTCACTGGCTGAGGTGTCGTCCAGGAAAGCGCGCCGCCCATGGAGCGTTCGCCGATCCGCAGCCGGACCGGCAGCAGCTCGTCGTCATTGCCTGCGGCCGCGAGCTTCGAGCCGGCAAAGCGCACCAGCGTGCCGCCATTGTCGACCCAGTCGATCAGTTGCGCGCGCGCCGCGTCAGGGATCGTCCCCACATCGGCCAGCACGATCATCGCCGGCTTCTGCTCCAGCAACGCCGGAATGGCCTCGGCCAAATCCTGGCTCTCCGGTTCCACAAGATCGGCAAAGGGCTGCAGCGCCCGCCGGATGTAATAAAGCGGCGACAGCAGCGGCTGTGCCTGATCGGCCTCGGACTGCGACAGCAGCCCGACCCGCCGCCGCTTAGCGTTCTCGTCGAGCACGCGGACCGCAGCCGCCTGGGCCTCGCCGTCAATCGCTATATGGGAGAAGTCGTTGCGCAATTCGAAGGGCACGGCCATCTCGCCGCTGCCGACCGTGTCACCTGCGCCGAACGAGATCGTCGCATCGGCGATGCGGCGTCCCTTGTCGTCAAAGGCGCCGGCCGTCACCTGACGCGGCGCCGGATTGCCGGGCGCGCGCGTTGCCGACAGCGTGAACCCCGACACTTCGTTTTCCGCGGACGTCAGCCCGACCATCCCGAGACTGTCCGGCACGGCCCAGAGCATGCTCGCCGGCTCCTCGTCGAGCAGCGTCGCAAAGGCTTCCCGGTCGCCCGGCGCCGCCAGCCCGTCGGCCAGCACTGCGATGGAGGCGCCCGGCAGGGCGTGCAGCTCGCCGGCAACCCGCGCAAAGACGGCCGGCCTGTCGACTGGCACCGGGCGCGGCTCGGCGACATTCAGCTTGTCGAGTGCCGCAGCAGCGTCAAACGGCCCGATATCGGCATTGGGCTTTTCGGCTGTAAAGGCGAGGACCACCGGCACGCCATTGGAATTGGCATCGGCGATCAACCGTTTCGCGGTGGCGACCCGGCGATCCCAGTCGGGGGCGCTGGCCCAGCCATTGTCGACGACCAGCGCCAGCGCCTCGCCGCCGGTCGGCAGCTTCTCACGCGGGTTCCAGATCGGCTCGGCCAAGGCCGTCACGATGAGGGCGGCCATCAGCAGCCTGAGCAGTGTCAGCCACCATGGGCTCTGGTGCGGCGTCTCTTCCTTCTTCAATACCCGGGCAAGGATTCGGAGCGGCGGGAAAACTTCCGTCTGCGGCTTCGGCGGCGTCAGGCGCAGAAGCCACCAGATCACCGGCAAGGCAAGCAGGCCCCAAAGGATCGCCGGAAAGCCGAAACTGAGCGGGAGCCAGCTCATGCCGCGTTACCGGAGGCAAAGCCGCTTTCGGCGGACATGGCCATGTGCACCCGCACCAGCGCATCCGAGGCCAGCCGGTCCGTATGGTTGACCGTGTAGCTCCATCCGAGGCGCTTGCACCAGCGCACCAGTTCTTGCCGGCGCGCCGCATAGGCCAGACGGTAATCCTCGCGCACGGTCTCGGCGCGCCCGGCGGTAAGCTTCTGGCCGGTTTCGGGGTCGGAAAACTCGGTGCGGCCGGCATAGGGAAAGGCTTCCTCGGCCGGGTCGGCAACTTCGATGAGATGCGCACGCACGCCGTGCCGGGCCAGCACGTCGAGCCAGGCCATGGTTTCCTCGGGCGGATCGATAAAATCACAGGCGATGATGATGTCGGAAAAGCGGCGGATGCCGGAAAGCTCGGGCTTGGCGGGCAACTCGATGGCGTGGCTGAGATGCGAGGCCAGCCGCTCGGCGCCGTTGCGGGCGGTGAACGGATCGGTCAGTCCCGGCCAGGCGATGCGCTCGCCGCTGCGCGACAGGAGTTCGGCCAGAGCGAGGATCAGCACAAGCGCCCGCGATTCCTTGGAAACCGTCGCGCTAGATGACTTGTAGAGCATCGAGGGCGAAGGATCGGCCCACAGCCACACCGTGTGCGCTGCCTCCCATTCGCGATCGCGCACATAGGTGTGGTCGTCGCGGGCCGAGCGCCGCCAGTCAATGCGCGACATGGCCTCGCCCTCCACATAGGGCCGGAACTGCCAGAAATTCTCGCCGATGCCGCGCTTGCGGCGGCCGTGCCATCCGCCGATCACCGTGTTGACTATGCGCCTTGCCTCGACCAGCAGGTCGGGCACCAGCGAGGCGCGGACACGGCCACGGGCAAGCGCGTCGCGTGTCGAAACCGGGGCGGAGGCTTCGCCGATGCGGGCCATCAGGAGATCCTCGCCGCGGATGTCTCCATCGTCAGCCCTGCGCCTTGACGAGCCCGGCGATGACGTCGCGTACCGTCATGCCCTCGGCGCGGGCGGCAAAGGTCAGCGCCATGCGGTGCTGCAGCACGGGCTCGGCAAGTGCATGAATGTCGTCGATCGAAGGCGCGAGCCGCCCGTCGTAGAGTGCTCGCGCACGCGCGCAGAGCGTCAGCGCCTGGCTGGCGCGCGGCCCGGGGCCCCACGCGATATGCTTGTCGGCATCGACGTTGCCCTGCCCCGGCCGTGCCGAGCGCACGAGCTTCAGGATCGCGTCGACCACGCTCTCGGGCACCGGCATGCGCCGGATCAGGGCCTGGATCTCCTTAAGCCGCTCAGGGTTGAGCACGTTCTGGGCCTTGGCGTCCTCGACACCGGTGGTCTCAAGCAGGATGCGCCGCTCGGCCTCGATCTCGGGATAGAGAATGTCGATCTGCATCAGGAAGCGGTCGAGCTGCGCCTCGGGCAGTGGGTAGGTACCCTCCTGCTCCAGCGGGTTCTGCGTTGCCAGCACGTGGAAGGGCGACGGCAGGTCGTGCCGCGCGCCGGCTACTGTGACATGGTACTCCTGCATCGACTGCAGCAGGGCCGACTGGGTGCGCGGGCTGGCCCGGTTGATTTCGTCGGCCATCAGCAGCTGTGCGAAGATCGGTCCCGGAATGAAACGGAAAGAGCGCTTGCCGCCCTCGTTCTGTTCGAGCACTTCGGAGCCTAGAATGTCGGACGGCATCAGGTCGGGCGTGAACTGGATGCGGTTGGAGTCGAGCCCGAGCACCACGCCCAGAGTTTCGACCAGCTTTGTCTTGGCGAGACCCGGTACGCCGACCAGCAGTGCATGACCGCCCGCAAGCAGGGCCACAAGCGTGCGCTCGACGACGCTCTCCTGACCGAAAATGACGCGCCCGACGCCGTCCCTGATACGCGAAATATCGGCGAGCGCCTTTTCGGCCTCGGCGATCATTTCCTTCTCGCTGATCGGAGCCTGCTTGACCATTATGCTCATGCCGTATCGATCCTCGATTTGTCTGGAACGCCGGCCGGCAAGTTTCCAGTGCCGCGATTCGCGCCTTGGCCTGGCGCTCGACTTGAACTTAATTCACTGCCTCCGGCTGACAAGCGGAATAACAGTGACTATTTCGTGACCATGACTGATGACAACCAACCGACTGAAACGGGACTTGCAGAGGCTGGCGACACCGCCGGTCTCTCGGCGCTGATTGGCCGCGCGACGCGCGCCGGCAAGGGCCTGCCGCCGGTCGAGCGCTGGAATCCCCCGTTCTGCGGCGACCTCGACATGGAGATCAGGCCTGACGGCACCTGGTTCTACCTCGGCACGCCGATAGGTCGCATGCCGCTGGTGCAACTCTTCTCGACCGTGCTCCGCAAGGACGATGACGGCAAGACCTACCTCGTAACGCCAGTGGAAAAGGTCGGCATTCGCGTAATCGATGCACCTTTTCTGGCCGTGGAGATGAACGTTTCGGGCGCGGGCGACGCACAAATCATCACCTTCCGCACCAATGTCGGCGATGTGGTGGAGGTGGGGCCCGAGCATCCGCTGCGGTTCGTCGACGAACCGGATACCGGCGGGCTGAAGCCCTATGTGCTGGTGCGCGGGCGGCTGGAGGCGCTGGTTGCAAGACCGGTCATGTATGAACTCGTCGCGCATGGCGAGGAATTGGAGATCGACGGCAGGACCATGTTTGCCGTTCGGTCCGGAGGTGAGACCTACCCGATCATGCCGGCCGAAACGCTGAAGCGGCTCAGCGCGTGAAGGACGATGCCACCCTGCCGTTTTCGGCGCAGGACTTTCGCCTTCGCGCCGCCCGCGAACGCGCACCGCTCGATGGCGATGATTCCTACGGCGACCACCGCTTCAACCCGCAGCATCCCAGGCTGGCATTGCAGCGCGAATTGCGCGACGCGGCGGTTCTGATCCCGGTCGTCGATCGTGGCAAGGATGCCACCGTCATCCTGACCAAGCGGGCAGAGAGGCTTAAGAACCACTCCGGCCAGGTCGCCTTTCCGGGGGGCACGATAGACCCGACCGACATTTCGCCCGAAGCAGCCGCCCTGCGCGAAACCGAGGAGGAGATCGGCCTCGATGGCAGACATATCGAGGTCATCGGCCGCCTGCCGGACTACGTCGCCGGCAGCGGCTATCGCATCGTGCCCGTGCTCGGCATCGTCGAGCCGCGATTCGACCTGTCGATCAATGCCGACGAGGTTGATGCCGCCTTCGAAGTGCCGCTGAGTTTTCTCATGGATCCGGTCAACCACCGCCAGGACAGCCGTATGTGGAATGATCGCGAGTGGTTCTTCTACGACATGCCCTATGGTGGCCAACGCATCTGGGGCGTGACGGCGGGCATCATCCGAACGCTTTACGAAAGGCTTTATCTGTGACGGTCAGCATAGCGGGACGCGCCGAATGGCTTGGGGACGACCGGCTGCAGCGCCTGCTTGCTGCGCTCGGGGCCGATGGCGACGAGGCCATGGTGGCTGGCGGCGCGGTGCGCAACGCGTTGCTTGGACAGGAAGTCGCCGACATCGACATCGCCACCACCACGCCGCCGGCCGAGACGATAAGCCGGGCCGAAGCCGCGGGCTTTCGCGCCATCCCAACCGGGATCGAGCATGGCACCATCACCGTGGTCGCCGACAGCCGCCCCTTCGAGGTGACGACCTTGCGCGCCGACGTCGCGACCGACGGCCGTCGCGCCAAGGTCCGCTTCGGCCGCGACTGGAAGGCAGACGCCGAGCGCCGCGACTTCACCATCAACGGCCTCTATGCCCGCGCGGACGGCACGGTGGTCGACCTCGTCGGCGGCCTGGCCGATCTCGAAAGCCGTACCCTGCGCTTCATCGGCGATCCGGAAGCCCGCATCCGCGAGGACTACCTGCGCATCCTCCGATTCTTTCGCTTTTTCGCCTGGTACGGCTCCGGTCGGCCCGATGCGGAAGGGCTCAAGGCCTGCGCCCGGCTCAAGGAAGGTCTCGACCAGCTGTCGGCGGAACGCGTCTGGGCCGAACTCAGGCGCCTGCTCTCGGCGCCCGACCCGTCGCGCGCACTGCTCTGGATGCGCCAGGCCGGCGTTCTGACACGGGTGCTGCCTGAAAGCGAGAAATGGGGCATAGACGGCGTGCATCCGCTGGTTGCCGCCGAGGACGATCTGGGCTGGCGCCCCGATCCCCTGCTCCGGCTGGCGTCCATGGTGCCGCCCGATGCCGCGCGGATGGACGCGATGGCCAAGCGCCTCAGGCTGTCGAACGCCGACGCCGAGCGCCTCAGGTTGTGGGCTTCGGCCCGGCAACCGGATCCGAAAGCCACTGAGGCAAGTCTCGCTGTCGAGCTCTATGCCGGCGACACGCAGGCGGCCGTCGACAGGCTTCGCCTTGCGCTCTCATCGGCGCGCAACCGTGCGCTCGAAAGCAATGACGCCATGATGGAGGCGGGCGGCTATTCCCGACTGCTGAAATTTGCCGAAGGCTGGCACCGGCCGGAATTCCCGCTGAGCGGGCGTGACCTGCTTGCGCTCGGCGCCACCCCGGGCCCAGAGGTCGGCGGAATGCTGAAAACCTTGGAAGATCGATGGGTCGAAAGCGGATTTGCGCTGGACCGTGACGCGCTTCTCCAGCGCGCCACGGATATTATAAAGGACAAGGGTCGCGCGGGAAAACCCGCCTAGGCGGCGTCGCGGACCTTTTCGATGCGCGAACGGATCGCCTCGATCATCGTCTCGCGGATCACCGTTTCGCCATGCGTGACCCGCATGTGCTCCGCGGCGCGGCGCATGATCTCTGCTTCTTCCTCGTGGCGTGTGTGCCAGTCACAACCCGGGACGAGCGACCCGCATTGAAATTCTTTCATCGGATATCTCCTTTCCTGGTTCGTCGGAGGGGAAGCTTAGCACAGAATCTGGCAAAAGCGTGCAATCGATGCCGAAAAGCGAAGCGCGTCCGCTCCGCTTTTCGATCCGCCGTCACTTGATGATGGTTACCGTGTCAGCCATCTTCTTGGTGCCGTTCATCTCCCAGTTGATCGACACTTTCTCGCCGGCCTTCAGGCCGGGATTCTTGAGCGTCTTGCGCAACTGGTAGGTGTCGCCGCCGGCGAGGGTCAGCGTCATCGCCTTCGAATCGAAGGCCTTGACCGTTCCGGTCGCATGCTGGACCGCGGCGAGGGACAGCGCTGAGGTTGCGAGAAGGGCAGCGACGGCTGCCGGGACAAGAAGCGTGCGCATGGGCAGGCTCTCCTGAAAGTGCGGTAGCGCCCGACTGGACGCCATACCGCGTCTGCTGTGGGCCGTCCGGTCGCGTCGTGTCGCGGTCAGGGGGATGATCCGCCGGCGCTTCCCGGCCCGGCATTAGAAATATACCTGTCGTGGCAATGGGATATTAGACGAAAAAGAAACTCTGCGCCGCCGCCACGGCCACATTCGGCCGCCATTCCCGACCTTTGTGGCGCGATCGCGGCGGCCGGGATCGCGGCTTTCGGCCGCATATCGTTCCGGTCGCGTCGGAGGAGCTTCCTCAGGCCTTGGCAGGCCGCTTCTTTGGCTTGAATTTCTTCTTTGGCCGGTCGGCCGGAGCGCCGTCATGGGGCTGCCGCGGCGCGTGGCTCGCGGGTCCCTTGCGGTGCTTCTTTTTCTTGCCTTCCCAGGTACCCGTCGGTTCAGGGGCCCTTTCCGGGGCGGGGGGCCGCTCCGGGGCACCGGCCTCGCCTGCAGGCTGGATCACGACACCCTTCTCGCCGGTGCCATGCGCCTTGACGGCCTTGGCAAAGCCTTCGGCGCGGTCGGAGACGATCTCGAAACGCGATTCAGTATCGAGGATGCGGATCGAGCCGATCTCGCGCTTGGTGACATGGCCGGCCTTGCAGATCAGTGGCAACAGCCAGCGCGGCTCGGCGCGATGCTTGCGGCCGACCGAGATCGTGAACCAGACGCCGTCGGTAAAGCGCGTATCCGGCCGCTCGCCCTTGGCCGGGTCGAACTTCGGCGCCGGCCCGTCGGACAACTCTTCGGCCGATGGCCGCGCCGCAAGCTGCTGGCGCAGGAACGCCGCCGCCACCTGTTCGGGGCTGTGGGTGGAAAGCAGTTCGCGGACGAACTCCATCTCGTCCTCGCCGGGCGCCTCGGTCAGTACCGGGTCGGCAAGGATACGCTCGCGGTTGCGGGCGTCTATCTCGGTCGGGCCGGGTGCCGGCTGCACCGTCGCCTCAAGTTTGGCGAGCTTGAGCAGGCGGGTGGCGCTTCCGCGTCGATGGTAGGGTACGATCAGCGCGCAGACGCCCTTGCGCCCGGCGCGACCGGTCCGGCCGCTGCGGTGCAGCAGCGTCTCGGGATTGGTCGGCAGGTCGGCATGGATGACGAGGTCGAGATTGGGCAGATCGATGCCGCGTGCGGCAACGTCGGTCGCCACGCAGACGCGCGCGCGGCCGTCGCGCATTGCCTGCAGGGCATTGGTGCGTTCCGCCTGGCTTAGCTCGCCCGACAGCGACACGACCGAAAAACCGCGATTGGCGAGCCGGCTGGTCAGGCGCCTGACCGCTTCGCGCGTGGCGCAGAACACCAGCGTGTTCTGCGCATCAAAGAACAGCAGAGAGTTGATGATGGCGTTCTCACGTTCGGACGGCGCGACCAGGATCGTGCGGTACTCAATGTCGTCGTGCTGGTCGCCTTCGCCAGTCGCGGTGATGCGCAGCGCGTCGCGCTGGAAGCGCTTTGCCAGTTGCGCGATGGCTTTCGGCACCGTCGCCGAGAAAAGCAGCGTGCGGCGGTCGGCCGGTGCGGCAGCCAGGATGAACTCGAGATCCTCGCGGAAGCCGAGGTCAAGCATCTCGTCGGCCTCGTCAAGCACCACGGCGCGCAGGGCCGAAATGTCGAGCGAACCGCGCGTGATGTGGTCGCGCAGGCGGCCGGGCGTTCCGACCACGATATTCGCGCCCTGTTCCAGCGCGCGCCGTTCCTGGCGCATGTCCATGCCACCGACGCAGGACGCGATGCGCGCCCCCGTATCGCGGTAAAGCCATTCGAATTCGCGCCGTACCTGCACCGCCAGTTCGCGTGTCGGGGCAATGACCAGCGCGCTTGGCGCGCCCGCGCCCTCGAACCGCTCCGCGCCGTCGAGCAGCGTCGGTGCGATGGCGATGCCGAAGGCTACCGTCTTGCCGGAGCCGGTCTGGGCCGAGACCAGAAGGTCGGCGCCGTTGGCTTCAGGCGCCAGTACGGCGGTCTGGACGGCGGTGAGCGTGTCGTAACCACGCGCTGCGAGCGCCCCGGCCAATGCCGGAGCCATGTCTGGGAGATTCGTCAAAAGAAGTCTTTCCTGAAGGTGCGGGGCGGCCATCAAAGGGCTATGCGCCGGCAATTGCTGCTTCACCTACTGGCTGGCGGCACTAACGTCAATGCGTGGAAGCGCCGCATCGGCCCGGATCAGGGCCACTTGACCGCGGGCGGCATGCTCGACAGGATCGAGTTCACATTGCCACCGGTCTTCAGCCCGAAGATCGTGCCGCGGTCGTAGAGAAGGTTGAATTCGACGTACCGGCCGCGCCGGATCAGCTGTTCCTCGCGGTCGGCTTCCGTCCAGGCGTCGTTGAAATTTCGCCGCACGAGGCGCGGATAGATGCCCAGGAAGGCGCGGCCGACATCCTGCACGAAGGCGAAGTCGGCATTCCAGCCACCCTTTTCCTCGCCCGAATGCAGCCAGTCGAAGAAAATGCCCCCGGTGCCGCGCGGCTCGTTGCGGTGCGGCAGGAAGAAATACTCGTCGCACCATGCCTTCAGCCGCGCGTAGTCGGCGATCGAAGCATGGTCGTCGCAGGCCTTCTGCATCGAGGCATGAAAGGCGACCGTGTCGGGATCCTCCTGGGTGCGCCGGCGATCGAGCACCGGCGTCAGGTCAGCGCCGCCGCCGAACCATTGCCGCGAGGTGACAACCATCCGCGTGTTCATGTGGACGGCGGGAACGTTGGGATTGCATGGATGGGCGATCAGCGAGATGCCCGAGGCCCAGAAGCGCGGATCCTCCTCGGCGCCCGGAATCTGCTTGCGGAACTCGGGCGAGAACTCGCCGTGCACCGTCGAGGTATGCACCCCGACCTTCTCGAAGACGCGGCCGCCCATCATCGACATCGTGCCGCCACCGCCCTTGCCGTCGTCGCGCTGCCACGGCGTCCTGTCGAAACGCCCCGGCTCCCCCAAGGCGCCCGGGCCAGTCAGTTCATCCTCGCAGTTCTCGAACGCAGCGCAGATCATGTCGCGCAGCTCCTCGAACCAGGCCCGCGCCTCGATCTTCCTGTCTTCGATATCGGCTGGCAGGCCAGTTGGGATTTCGGGGCGTTCCATGGACTGTCTCCGTCGGTATGCCCCGCGCGAAAGGGCTCGTCTTTTGACTCGTAATTTTCTGCGCGATCCCTAATCTGTTGAACGGATGGGTCAAGGAGTTCGTTATGCGCACGCCGGCCAGACCACCACTCGACGGGCTGAAAAAGCGGCTCGACCGCTCGCGCGCCGAACGGGAGCGCATGCCCCGGGACGGGTTCCTGCGCGAAACCTTCGTGCTGCCGCGCCCCGATGCGCGCGACAAGGCGCGCGAATGGTTCGACCGCTGGCCCAAGCAGGCCTACTGGACCGAGATCGAGAGCTGGTTCGAGCGCCCGGGCGGCGTCATCGAGTTCACCATCCGCCGACTGCCGGCCGCCGACTGAGCAGCCAAACGATTCGGCCTGCCGAGTCAGGCCGGACTGGCGCGCCACGCAAGTTTCGCGACATGCTTCCGGATGTCGGCCGGCCAGCCGCCGCTGTGCTCTCCGAACGCTTCGCGGTCATCAGCAAAGAGCGCGCGGCTCGCTTCCTCAAAGCCTGGCAGGTCGCCCGCCATTGCCGACATGAAGCGGTAGGCGGCCTCCCGGTCCGCCCGGGCGCGGCCCCTGCCCTCTTCCGAGCGCATCGCCGCCTCCGTCAGGCGCCTGAGCGCATTCGACGCGCCGCCGGGCTGCGCCGACAGCCAGGCCCAGTGCCGCGGCAGCAAGGTCACCTCGCGGGCGACCACGCCGAGCTTCGGCCGCCCACGCCCCGGCGACTTCGCCTCATCGCTTTGCGGAGCATTTCGCGCCTCAAGCCGGGCCATGACCTCCGCATCGGAGCCACGAAGATCAAGGTCGATAACGCCGCCAGTCTCGTCATCGAAGACCAGCAGCGGCTTCTCCGGGTCAGACGCGACAGCCTGCCTCGCCGCGACGGCCACCTCGGCAAGCGGTCCCGCCGCAATGGCTCTCGTGCCCTGGAAGGCGATACTGGGCGTTGACGGCGATACGGACATGAACTGGTTCCTCAATGAGGCCCCTTCTACCCGGATAAAAATCGTTGCGTCAATATTACCCGGGTGATATTCCCCGCCACTAATTGACGCGGCAGGTCGCCGCCAGCGGGAAACGCCATGAAGAACGAACGCAAGAAGGCTGCCATCGCGGCCTATAAGGAACGCGAGGTGGTCGCCGGCATCTACGCCGTGCGCTGCAACCCCACAGGCGAGCGCTGGCTGGGTGCCGCGCCGAACATCGCGACAGTGCAGAACCGCGTCTGGTTCGGCCTGCAGATGGGAACCAGTCCGCACCGACGCCTGCAGACTGCCTGGCGTGAGCATGCCGCCGACTTCGCCTTCGAGGAGATCGAACGCATTCCCGAGGAGGAGGACGCCTACTTCCGCGACCGCAAGCTGAGCGACCGCCTTGCCCACTGGTGCGAGGCCTTGGGTGCCCGGCCGCTGGGCTGAGGCTGCCTCTCGACGCGAAGCTGCCCCCGCAACAAGACCACTCTGGCTCAAGCCCTGCCCGTTGCGGGCGCGAGGGACTTTGGGCATGGTTCGGCCGAATTCAGGACGGACTCATGCAAAAATCAGTTGAAGAACTTCCCGGCGACACCGAAGGCGTCGTCTACCGGATTCCCGTGTACCGGTTCGCCGGATCGTCGGCCGATGCGCCCTCGGCCTATATCCAGGCAGCGCTCCATGCCGGCGAGCTGCCGGGCGTGGTGGCTATCCATGCGCTGATGCCCAAACTGCGGCAGGCCGAGGCCGAGGGCCGCATTCTGGGCGACATCACGGTCGTGCCGGCTGCCAACCCGGTCGGGCGCGCGCAATATCTGTTCGGCGATCTCGAGGGCCGCTTCCATCTCGGCACCCGCACGAACTTCAACCGCGACTTCCCGCTGCTCGACCGGCCGGAAAAGAGCGCGCTGCCGCCGGCGACGCCCGCCGCAACCGTTGACGTGCGCCTAAAGCGCCTGCTGGTGGAATTGTCGGTCGGCCATGATATCGTGCTCGACCTGCACTGCGACGACGAAGGCGTGCCCTACTTCTATGTCCCGGCCGAGCTGTGGCCGGCCATGCAGGATTGCGCGGTAGCGATGGGCGTCGAAGCCGTTGTGCTGTGGAAAGGTTCCTCTGGTGCTGCCTTCGAGGAAGCCGCGATCCATCCCTGGCTGCAACTGCCGCCTGAAGAGGCCGATCTCGAGCGCCGCGTCATCACTACCGTCGAGTTTCGCGGCCAGCGCGATGTCGACAGTGCGTATGCCGAGTCGGATGCGCAGGGCATCTATCGGCTTCTCGCCACGCGGGGCGTTATTGCCGACAAGGAGGCCGCGGCGCCGAAGAACTTCGATGGCGTGGTCGCGCCCATCGAGAATGTCGAGATGATCTCGATGCCGCGCGCCGGCGCGATCCTGTTCCATGTCGAGCCCGGACAGCGCATTGCGAATGGCGCGCCGCTCGCGACCATCGTGCATTCACCGGGCGAACCGGATGGCGCGATCGAGATTCAGGCGCCGCAGGCCGGCTACATCCTCACCCGTTCCATGCACCGTTCCGGCCGCGCCGGTGACGACATCATCAAGCTGGTCGGAGAAGCGCGCAGCACCAAGCCTAAGGACGGCGCGCTAGAAGACTAGGTCCGAATACAGGAAAGCCCGGGGCAGTGACCCGGGCTTTCTCTTTGGTTCAGTTTCCGGCCTTCGTCAGATGACAAAGAACAAGTTCGAGATCAGCACCACGGCAGCACCCGCCGCGAGCGTCAGGTAGGGCAGGATGCCCGCCCTGCGCACGACCAGATCGGACTGCCAGCTCCCATGAGCATGGCATTGACGCAGGACAGCATCGCACCGATCGCGACACAGGCATGGGCAAGGTCAAGCCTGTGTTTGCGTGATCAACCGAAGCTCGACCCGAATCCCGTTGCGCGGATCGTCAATCGCCGCTATGGGAAATTCATGACCGCGCACGTGAACGTATCGACTTGGTGGTGGGCCTGCTGACAGCGGCCTGAAAGCGCGTGCGCGTGTAATTTTGGTGGCCGCAACGGAATATCCGGGCGGCCATTTGTGTTTCAGGTGCTTGCCCGGCCCCGCGCGGGAACGGTTGGAGACGGGAATGACGATCGAGCAGCTTGAAGACGGTGGGGAGCGTTTTGTCACGGCCGGTGGCGTGGCGATCACCCGCCAGCGCCATGAAACACCCTATGCCGGCGCCATCGAGGCCTATATCGACGGGCTGAACGGCCGCCGCGGCGCGGTTTTCTCCTCCAACTATGAATATCCCGGGCGCTACACGCGCTGGGACACGGCGATCATCGATCCGCCGCTGGTCATCTCCGCGCGCGGCCGCGCCATGCGCATCGAGGCGCTCAACGAGCGCGGCGAGGTTCTCCTGCCGCTCGTCCTCGACACTGTTTCGAACCTGGACGACGTCACGGTTGCGGAGTCGTCTGCAACGCTCGTTCGTCTGGACATTGCGGCGCCGGGCCGCGTATTCACGGAAGAGGAACGCAGCCGCGTTCCGTCAGTGTTCACTGTGCTGCGTGCCGTGGTCGGCCTGTTCCGGACGGAGCAGGATTCCAATCTCGGCCTCTACGGCGCCTTCGGCTATGACCTGGCCTTCCAGTTCGACCCGGTCGACTTCTCGCTGCAGCGCGCCGACAGCCAGCGCGACCTCGTGCTCTATCTGCCGGACGAGATCCTCGTCGTCGATCATCACCAGGCGCTGGCCTGGCACGACCGCTACGATTATGCCGGCGAAGGCTTCACGACCGAGGGGCTGCCCCGGGGCGGCAAGGAAGAACCTTTCAAGCCATCGAGCAGCATCCCGCCGCGCGGCGACCATGCACCCGGCGAATATGCAAAGCTCGTGGAGAAGGCCAAGGAGAGTTTCCGGCGCGGCGACCTCTTCGAGGTGGTGCCGGGCCAGATGTTCTACGAGCGCTGCGAAACGCCGCCCTCCGAGATCTCGCGCCGCTTGAAGCAGATCAACCCGTCACCCTACTCTTTCTTCATCAATCTCGGCGAAGGCGAGTACCTCATCGGCGCCTCGCCGGAGATGTTCGTCCGCGTCAACGGCCGGCGCGTCGAGACATGCCCGATCTCGGGCACCATCAAGCGCGGCGACGACGCCATATCGGACAGCGAGCAGATCCTCAAGCTGCTCAACTCGAAGAAGGACGAGTCCGAGCTGACCATGTGTTCGGACGTCGATCGCAACGACAAGAGCCGTGTCTGCGAGCCGGGATCCGTGCGCGTCATCGGCCGGCGCCAGATCGAAATGTATTCGCGCCTGATCCACACCGTTGACCATATCGAGGGCCGGCTGCGCGAAGGCATGGACGCCTTCGATGCCTTCCTCAGCCATGCCTGGGCGGTGACCGTTACGGGCGCGCCGAAACTCTGGGCGATGCGCTTCATCGAAAAGAACGAGAAGAGCCCCCGCGCCTGGTACGGCGGGGCGATCGGCATGGTACATTTCAACGGCGACCTCAACACCGGCTTGACCTTGCGCACCATCCGCATCAAGGACGGCATCGCTGAAGTCCGCGCCGGCGCAACGCTGCTGTTCGACAGCGCGCCCGAGGAAGAAGAAGCCGAGACCGAACTGAAGGCATCAGCCATGCTCTCCGCCATTCGTGACGCCAAGGCCGGCAATGCCGCCACCGCCGAACGCCAGACCTCCCGTGTGGGCGATGGCGTCAACATCCTCCTCGTCGATCACGAGGACAGCTTCGTGCACACGCTGGCGAATTACTTCCGCCAGACCGGCGCTACCGTTTCAACGGTCCGCTCGCCGGTCGCCGACGAGGTGTTCGACCGACTCAAGCCCGACCTGGTCGTGCTGTCGCCCGGCCCCGGCACGCCAAAGGACTTCGACTGCGCGACGACCATCCGCAAGGCGCGCGACCGGCACTTGCCGATATTCGGCGTCTGTCTCGGCCTCCAGGCGCTCGCCGAGGCCTATGGTGGCGAACTGCGCCAACTCCACGTTCCCATGCATGGCAAGCCCTCGCGCATCCGCGTGTCGAAGCCGGGCATCATCTTCTCCGGTCTGCCGAAGGAAGTGACCGTCGGCCGCTACCATTCGATCTTTGCCGACCCGGTCAGGTTGCCGGCTGAATTCGAGGTTACCGCCGAGACCGAAGACGGCATCGTCATGGCCTTCGAGCACCGCAAGGAGCCCATTGCCGCGGTGCAGTTCCACCCGGAATCGATCATGACGCTCGGCCAGGATGCCGGCATGCGCATGATCGAGAACGTCGTCGCCCACCTGCCGCGCAAGGCCAAGGTCAAGGCGGCCTGACCGGCCGATGCCAGCCAAGCGGAAGGTCGCGGCTCTCGCCTTTTGGTCGATCATCATCGCCTTCGCGGTG
Source organism: Alphaproteobacteria bacterium (assembly GCA_018823835.1). GTDB lineage: Bacteria > Pseudomonadota > Alphaproteobacteria > Rhizobiales > Rhizobiaceae > CAMYMG01. The sequence continues at coordinate 155,701 of JAHJHT010000010.1, forward strand.
ATGGGGCTGAAATTCGTCGCCTGGCGGATGACCGGCTCTGTCGCGCTCTATTCCGACGCGCTTGAATCGATCGTCAATGTCATCGCCGCGCTCGCCGCCTTCTGGGCTATCCGCATCAGCCACAAGCCGGCCGACCAGAACCATCCCTTCGGCCATCACAAGGCGGAGTATTTTTCCGCCGTCCTTGAGGGAGTCCTGATCGTCCTGGCGGCAATGCTGATCCTCGCCGAAGTCTGGCGCGCCTGGCAGACGCCGGTGCCGATAGACCAGCCGTGGGAGGGACTGACGATCAACGGCCTGGCAGCGGCCGTCAATCTCTTCTGGGCGCAGCTTCTTATTCGTACCGGAAGCGCCGGGCGCTCGCCCGCACTGGTCGCCGACGGGCGTCACATCATGACGGACGTCGTCACATCGGTCGGCGTCATTATCGGGCTTGTCGGGGCAGTGCTGACAGGCTGGACAATCCTCGACCCCGCGCTCGCCATCATCGTGGCTCTCAACATCCTCTGGCAGGGCTGGCAGGTAATCGGAAATTCGATGCAGGGTCTGATGGACCGCGCCGTGGACAAGGACGAGCACTTCCGCATCCGCGACATCATCTCGCTCAACTCGAAGGGCGCAATCGAGGTGCACGACCTCAAGACGCGCATCGCCGGCCGCGCCACCTTCATCGAGTTCCATCTCGTGGTCGATGCGGGCATGACCGTTGCCGAGAGCCACGTCATCTGTGACCGCATCGAGGAAGCGCTCAAGGCCGAGATCCCGAGCGTGCGCATCATCATCCATGTCGAACCTGACGACGAGGCAAAGTTGCCTCTAGGGACCGGAGCCGTCCCCTTTGCCTAGCGCTGCCGCGAAACCTTGCACTAGAGACGATTGCACCTGACATTTCCGGCCCGCCGGGTTTAAGAACACTCCAGATGCAAGCGCCCGCCCCGCCTTCTCCACCGCAAAGTCTCGGAAAACTGCCAGCCGTCGCGCAGTGGGTCGTGCTGCTGCTCGTCTCGCTTGTGTTCGCCGCCATCCTCGAATTCGCCGGCATGCCTGCGGCAATGCTTATCGGCCCGATGCTGGCGGCGATCCTCGCCGGCACCAACGGCGCGACGGTCAGGGTGCCGAGCTATGGCTTCGCCGGCTCGCAGGCACTGGTCGGATGCCTTGTCGCCGCGTCCCTCTCGCCTGCCATCTTCGCGACCTTCCTGCACGAATGGCCGCTCTTCATCGGCGTCGTGACGGCCACCCTTGTCGCCTCGAGCTTTCTCGGCTGGTTCATCAGCCGCTTCAAGATCCTGCCCGGAACCACCGCCGTATGGGGTTCGGCCCCGGGCGGCGCCACGGCCATGGTGCTGATGGCCGGTGCCTTCGGCGCGGACGCCAGGCTCGTCGCCTTCATGCAGTATCTGCGCGTCATCTTCGTCTCGATCTCGGCGGCGATGATCGCGCGCCTTTGGGTTGACACATCGGGAGTCGAGGCGCCGCCGGGCATCTGGTTTCCGGCCATCGAGTGGCCCGCCTTCGCAGCGACGCTTGCAATCGCGGCGGCCGGCGGCTTCGCGGGCCGGCTGTTGCGCCTGCCTTCACCCTATTTCCTGGGTGCTGCCATCCTTGGCGCCATCATCCATCTCGGGCTCGGCGCGCCGATGCAATTGCCGGTCTGGCTGCTCGGCACGTCGTACATGCTGATCGGCTGGGCGATCGGACTGAACTTCACCCGCGCGATCCTGCACCATGCCGCGCGCGCCCTGCCCCAGATCGTCGGCTCCATCGTTGCGCTCATGTCGTTTTGCGGCGGTCTCGCCTGGCTGCTCAGCCACGAGCTCGGCATCGATCCGCTGACAGCCTATCTCGCAACCAGCCCCGGCGGCATGGATTCGGTGGCGATCATTGCCGCCGCCTCCGACAGCGTCGACCTGTCCTTCGTCATGGCGCTGCAGAGCGCCCGGCTGGTGATCGTATTGGCCCTCGGCCCGTCGCTGGCGCGGCTTGTCGCACGCTGGATCAAGACCTGAGCGGCTGGCGCCGAGGCGCACTCTTGCCACGTCAGCGGCCCTGATGTAATAGACGCGCCATGTCAAAGCGCCAGGCCATTGCCATGTCCCGTCAGTCCGCCTTCGCGGTCGAGACCGTTCGCGCGCTTTCCTCGGCCCTTCTGCTGCTCGGTCTTATCGGCGATCGTCGGGCCAGCTGAAGGAGCGCCCGGCGGTCGACCAAGCCGCCCCGCGCAGCAAGCTCCTTGCCAGTCACAATTTCCTGCATGAAGATTTGATAGGCATCGCACGCTTTGAAGGCGACGGTGCCGGGAGCAGACAAGATGGACGCAAAGACTGAATCAACGCCGGTAAAGGGCATGCCCGACGCCGGCAGCAAGTACCAGCCTTACCCGGCGGTTGGCTTGACCGACAGGACCTGGCCCGACAAGCGCATCGAGAAGGCGCCGATCTGGTGCTCGGTAGACCTGCGGGACGGCAACCAGGCCCTGATCGACCCGATGGGGCACGACCGCAAGGCGCGCATGTTCCAACTCCTGCTCGACATGGGCTTCAAGGAAATCGAGATCGGCTTTCCGTCGGCCTCGCAGACCGACTTCGATTTCGCCCGCTGGTGCATCGAGGAAGGCGGCGTACCGGAGGATGTATCGCTTCAGGTGCTGGTGCAGTGCCGTCCCGAACTGATCACCCGCACCTTCCAGTCGCTCGAAGGGGCGATCCGGCCGATCGTGCACTTCTACAATTCGACCAGCGAGTTGCAGCGCCGCGTCGTCTTCGCCAAGGACGTCGCCGGCATAAAGCAGATCGCCACCGATGCGGCCAAGATGATCACCGACATGGCTGCCAAGGCCGGTGGCGGCTACCGTTTCGAATATTCGCCGGAGAGCTTCACCGGTACCGAGCTCGAGGTAGCGCTGGAAATCTGCAACGCCGTCACCGAGATCGTGCAGCCGACGCCGGACAACAAGCTGATCATCAACCTGCCGGCAACCGTCGAGATGTCGACGCCCAATATCCATGCCGACCAGATCGAATGGATGTGCCGCCAGCTCGACAACCGCGAGAATATCCTGGTCTCCTTGCACCCGCACAATGACCGCGGCACCGGCATCGCTGCCACCGAACTCGGCCTCCTGGCCGGCGCCGACCGCGTCGAGGGCACCCTGTTCGGCAATGGCGAGCGCACCGGCAACGTCGACCTCGTCACCCTGGCGCTCAACATGTACACGCAGGGCCTCGACCCGATGCTGGACTGCTCGGACATCAACCGCATGAAGGATGTTTACGAGTATTCCAACCAGCTGCGGATTCCGGAACGCCATCCCTATGTCGGCGACCTCGTCTACACCGCCTTCTCGGGCTCGCATCAGGATGCGATCAACAAGGGCATGAAGGCGATCAAGCAGGCCAACAAGCCCTATTGGGAAGTGCCCTATCTGCCGATCGACCCCAAGGATGTCGGCCGCAGCTACGAGGCCATCATCCGTATCAACTCGCAGTCCGGCAAGGGCGGCATCGCCTATGTCCTGCAGGCAGACTACGGGCTCAACCTGCCGCGCAACCTGCAGGCCGAATTCAGCCAGGACATCCAGTCGATCACCGACGTGGAGGGCAAGGAGGTGCCGGCCAAGCGCATCCACGACCGCTTCCTCGAGCTCTATGTCGACCAGCCGGGCGCCCGCCTGAAGTTCCTCGACCACCAGACCTTTCCCGATCCCGACAGGAAGGGAAATCGCATCGTCGAGGCAACGATCATCGACAACGGCAAGGAAGTCACGATCTCGGGCACGGGCACCGGGCCGATCGACGGCTTCGTCGATGCGCTGTCGCGTCACATCGGCGCTGCGCTCTCGGTGCTCGACTATTCCGAGCATTCCATGCAGCGCGGCTCGAATGCGGCGGCGATCTGCTACATGGAGGTCGAGCATCCGGGCGGCAAGCTCTTCGGCGTCGGCATCAACACCAACATCGTCGCCGCCTCGCTCGAGGCCGTCACCTCGGCCGCCAATCGCGTAATCGGCCAGGCGTGACGCTGGCTCCCCCGCCTTTTGCATCCGACTCCGGCGGGGGAGATACGGCCCTTGTGCTGCTGCACGGCTTCGGCGCCTTTCATGGCGTCTGGGACGAAGCCGTATACAGGCTTGGCGGCGCCGTGCGTATGGTCGCCTATGACCTGCCCGGCCACGGCGGCTCGCTGTCGCTTGCGGGCGGCAAGGCGAGCAGCGCCGCCCGTCTGCTCATGGCCGACCTCGCCGATCGCGGCATCAGGCATGCGCATCTCGCCGGCCACTCGATGCGTGGTGCGATCGCAACGCTCGCCGCCCTGTCCCAGCCCGACGCCGTTTCCTCGCTGACGCTCCTCTCGCCGGGTGGCTTTGGCGCAGAAATCAATGGCCCGCTGCTGCGGCGCTACGCCGAGGCCGTTTCGCGCGAAGACATTCGGGCCTGCCTCGCGGCAATGTCGGCTCCCGGATTTGACGTACCCGAACTGGCGGTCGAGGCCCTGCAGCAGATGCGGAAGGTGCCCGGCCAGACGGCGAGCCTCGTCGAGATTGCCGGGATGATAACGCGCGGCAACCGTCAGGGCGAAATCCCGCGCGAGGCGATCGGCGGCCTCTCAATGCCGGTCAGGCTGCTCTGGGGCGATGCCGACCCGGTGCTGCCTTTCGCACAATCGAACGGGCTGCCGCCGCGCTTCGACGTGCTGCGCGCGGCCGGTGCCGGCCACATGCTGATCGAGGAGCGGCCGGGCGAGGTGATCAGCCTCCTCGCAGCCGCAACCGGCGCGGCAATGCCTGCCGGCGACTGAGCCTGCAGCCATACGCCGCTTGAGTGCCGGCACAAAACCACTATGTTAACCATACCTTAACCAAGCCCCGCGGGGCTGGAGCCAACGCCATGAGTGACCCAGGCGACAATCGGAAGGCCGACGCGCCGGTGCTGCGTCTGGCCGACGTGATCCGCGATGTGAAGAACGCGGCGGCCGACCGCGACGACGTCGTCGTGGAATTGCGCGAAGCGAGCCGTACGCGCCTCGAACTGCTGGCTGCCGAACTGGCGCCCGTCTTCGGAGAGGTCCCGGCTGACATCGACCTCTTCGATTTCACCATTTCATCGGGCCTGCAGCCGCGCCTGTGGATCGACGCGGTGAGCCATGTCGCGATGGGCCGCGACCGCCGCACCTATCGCTTCGTCAAGGACACGCGGCGCGGTCGAGTCGTGCTCGCGGAGGCGGCCGCCATAGGACCCGTCGCCCAGCAGGTGGCGCGCTATGTCGCCGAGCGCATCATCGACCGCGAACGGTTGCTCGACGGCTCGGCGGAGCCGGCACTGCACGGGCTCGTCCGCCCCGAACATGCCGAGACGCCCGAAGCATCCGCCGACAATGGCTGGCGCTCCTTCCTGTCGGGACTGGGACTGGTTGCCGCCGGCGCCCTTGTCGGACTCATCGCCTCCGTCATGGCGCTCTGGGACCGTCTGATGGCGAGCTTCGGCTCCTGACCGACCTGCGCTAGAGCACCTCCGAAGGCGTCAGCAGCCGGGCACTGGAAATCTCGCAGATCGGTACGGTCGGCCCGGTCAGGCCGCGGCGTTTCAGAGTCAGCTTCCAGGCTCCCGCCTCGCCGGAAATCTCGAGCAGGTTCCATTGCGCCGGCGCCTTCGATCCGCCGACCGATTGTCCGGCCGCCGATACGCCGACCACCGGCACCTTGCGCTCCTTGCCGTCGATCCAGTTCAGCGACGGGTCGTGCGAATGGCCATGCAGCACGAGCTCGGCGCCGTGCTTGCGCACCGTTTTCTGGAAATTGCCGATGCCGAACAGGCGCTTGTGCGCCGCCACTGCCCCGCGCACGGGCGGATGGTGGATCATGACGACCCGAAACAGGCCCTGCCCTGCCGCCTCGTCGAGCAACCGCGCCAGACGATGCGCCTGTACCTCGCGAAAGAAGCCGCTCGCCATGAAGGGCGCGGTCGCGCGCGCACTCGACACGCCGATCAGCGCGACCTTGTCGCGCACACGCATATAGGGAAAGTGGTTCCTGTCGGTCGGTGCCTGCAACCCGTCGCCGGTCATCCAGGGGCCCCAGGAGCGGCACACCTTGTCGAAGGCGCCGGGTACGTAAGCATCGTGGTTGCCCGGAACCACCGAGACATCCTCGGGCGCGCCGAGCGCCGTCAGCCATGCGCGCGCTGTCGCGATCTCGCCGTCGAGCGCCAGGTTGACGAGATCGCCAGTGATCGCCAGGTGATCAGGCGCGTTGGCCGCAATGTCGGCGGCAATCTGGTCGATGACGCCGTCATGAAGGTTGCGGCGCCGGTTGCGCTGCCAGTTCACGTAGCCGATCACCCGCTTGGATGCGAGGTCGCGATAGGTTACAGCGGGAAGTGGCCCCAGATGAACGTCGGAAATATGCGCAAGCCTGAACATCATGCCTTTGTAGGGTACGCCGCGCCTGCTTTCCACCCGCGGCCGGCCCCATGACGGAGAAGAAATCCGTGGCCGATCCGTTCCGCCAGACCGGCTGGCCCGGCCTGCGCGCAAGGCTCTTTCATTTTTACTTTCTCATGGCGCGGCCCATGACGGTCGGCGTGCGCGGCCTGGTCTATGACGGCTCGAACAGGTCGGTTTTCCTCATCCGTCACACATACGTGCCTGGCTGGCAGTTGCCCGGGGGCGGCGTCGAACTGGGCGAGACGGCGGGCGAGGCGCTGGAGCGCGAGTTCGAGGAGGAAGGCAATATCCTCTTCACGGCGCCGCCTGTGCTGAAGTCGCTTCATTTCAACCGCGGTGCCAGCCGCCGCGACCATGTCGCCTTCTACCTGATCGAGGCATTCCGGCAGACCGAGCCGAAGCTGCCCGACCTCGAGATCGCCGAGGCCGGGTTCTTTCCGCTCGACGCATTGCCAGAGAGAACGACCCCGGCAACGCTGAGGCGCATTGCCGAGATCTTTGGCGGAGAGCCGGTCTCGCCGCACTGGTAGCGTCAGGCCGCCTTGGCCAGCCTTCCGCGATTATGCGGAGCGGAAAAGTCGAGTTCCGGACCAACCGGCACGATGAGCGTCGGGTTGATCGTCTCGTGGCTACCGTAATAATGCGACTTGATATGGTGCATGTTCACCGTGTCGGCGACGCCCTGAACCTGGAACAGTTCCCGCAGGTAGTTCGACAGGTTCGGATAATCGGCGATGCGCCTCAGATTGCACTTGAAGTGGCCGAAATAGACCGCGTCGAAGCGGATCAGCGTGGTGAAAAGCCGCCAGTCAGCCTCGGTCATGTCGCTGCCCGCAACGTAGCGCTGCTGCGACAGGATCGTGTCAATGCGGTCGAGCGCCGAGAAGACCTCGCCGAAGGCTTCCTCATAGGCTTCCTGGCTGGTCGCGAAGCCGGCCCGGTAAACGCCGTTGTTGATCGACGGATAGACGAGCGCGTTGATGCGGTCGATTTCCGGCCTCAGCCTTTCGGGATAGAGATCGATCGAGCCGTCGCCCCACTCGTCGAAGGCCGAGTTCAGCATGCGGATGATTTCCGAAGACTCGTTGGAAACGATTGTCTCCTCCTGCTTGTCCCACAGCACCGGCACGGTCACGCGTCCGGAATAGTGGGGATCTGCCTTGGTGTAGATCTGGCGCACGAAGTCGAGGCCGTAGAGCGTGTCGCCGGTGGCGCCGTCCTCCGCCAGGAACGTCCAGCCCTCCTTGCCCATGAAGTGGTGAACGACCGACACGGAAATGACATCCTCGAGCTTCTTCAGCTTGCGCAGGATCAGTGTGCGGTGTGCCCAGGGGCAGGCCAGCGAAACGTAGAGATGATAGCGCCCAGGCTCGGCCTTGAAGCCGCGTTCCCTGCCCTCCGCCGGCTTGCCGTCGGCGGTGATCCAGTCACGCCACTGCGCTTCCGAGCGAACGAACTTGCCCCCCGTTTCCTTGGTGTCGTACCATTTGTCGGTCCATTTGCCGTCAACGAGCAGGCCCATGATCATTCTCCTGTTTCCCGAGATGTAGGGCGCCACGGCAAGCATCGAAACCCCGCAGCACTGAACAGTTCGTCAACCGGCCGGCAAAACCGCAATGGACGCGCTGCCGATTTGGTGCTAGCGGAAACGTCCCATGACAAGCATCTTTGCCGAATTCCGGTTTGACCGACGACGAATGGAAGCCCGCGCCTGAACGGCGCCGATTGGCCAACGCCGCCGCTTGGCGGTCACCTTCCTTGTCTGACCGGAACGCAAAGACCATGACCCCTGCCGACGTGACCTACCTGCCGGAAGCTCCGGCGCACGATGCCGAGATCGAAGACATCAACGCGGAGGCCTTCGGGCCGGGCCGCTTCGTCCGCGCCGCCTACCGCATCCGCGAGGGCGGTCCGCACGAGCGCGACCTCTCCTTCGTCGCGTTGAATGGCGGCGTGGTCATCGCCTCCGTAAGGCTGACTCGTATCGCCGCAGGCGCTGGTCGCGCCCTGTTGCTAGGGCCGCTCGCCGTCCGCCCCGCCTTCAAGAATGTCGGCATCGGCCGCAAGCTCGTCAGGATCGCGCTGGAATCCGCCGAAAAGGCCAAGGCTCCGGCTGTCCTCCTGGTCGGCGACGAGCCCTATTACGGACCGCTCGGCTTCAGCAGGATACCCCGCGGTCAGATCGTCATGCCTCGCCCGGTCGATCCCAACCGGCTGCTCGCCGTCGAATTCGTCCCCGGCGCTGTCGCGCGCCTCGCCGGCGAGGTCTGCCACGCCGATCTCGCCAGGGTTGCGGAAGACGAGCCGCTGGCCGAAACTGCTGCAATGCAGTCAAAGGCAATGGCATGAATCCAAAGGGTCACACGGCAATCGTAACCGGCGGCGGCTCCGGCCTCGGGGAGGCAACCGCTCGGGCGCTTGCCGCAGCTGGCGCCAGCGTCGCGATCTTCGACCTTGGCCTCGACGCAGCCGAAAAGGTGGCGTCGGATATCGGCGGCATTGCGCTGAAATGCGATGTGGCCGACGCAATCAGCGTCGAAACGGCTCTAGCCCAGACCATCGAGCAACTGGCCTCGCCGCGCATTCTGGTCAACTGCGCCGGCATCGCGATCGCGTCGAAGACGCTCGGGCGCGACGGTCCCCATCCGCTCGATGCCTTCCGCAAGGTTGTCGAGGTCAATCTGATCGGCACGTTCAACACGATTCGGCTGGTCGCGGACCGCATGGCCTCGCTCGATCCGCTCGACGGCGGCGAACGCGGCGTCATCGTCAACACCGCTTCGATCGCCGCCTATGACGGCCAGATCGGCCAGGCGGCCTACGCCTCGTCAAAGGGCGGCGTCGTCGGCATGACGCTGCCGATCGCGCGCGAATTTGCCAAGCTCGGCATCCGCGTCATGACGATTGCGCCGGGCATCTTCAGCACCGCGATGCTGCGGGGCCTGCCGCAGGAGGCGCAGGATTCGCTCGGCGCCTCCGTGCCCTTCCCGTCCCGGCTCGGCGATCCTTCGGAATATGCCGCCCTTGCGCTCCACATCGTCGGCAACCAGATGCTGAACGGCGAGGTCATCCGCCTCGACGGCGCGCTGCGGATGGCGCCAAGATAGGCCCGTTCTCGCGCTCGGCCTTCCGCGACATGCGGCAGCCGATTGGGCGGCTGGACTAGATTTTTGGAGCAAGCGTGACAAAGGACAGCAAGGACGTCATTCGCGAGACCGACGCGCAAGCAATCCGGCTGGCGCATCAGTTGGTGCGCACGGCGCGTTCGGGCTCGCTCGCCGTGCTCGATCCCAGTACCGGCTATCCGCTCGCCAGCCGTGTCGGCGTCGCTACCGATGCCGACGGCGCGCCGCTCATCCTCGTCTCGCAACTCTCGGCCCATACCCCGGCGATTACGGCAGATCCGCGCTGCTCTCTCCTTCTCGGCCAGCCCGGAAAAGGCGATCCGCTTGCCCATCCGCGCGTCACGCTGGTCTGTCGCGCCGAACGACTCGAACCCGGTTCGCCGGCCGACACCCGGGCCAGGCGCCGCTACCTGAACCGCAACCCCAAGGCCGGTCTCTATATCGGGCTCGGAGATTTCGTCATCTTTCGCCTTGAGCCCGAGCGCGCCAGCCTCAATGGCGGCTTTGGCAAGGCCTATCTGCTCGACCGCGACGACCTGCTTCTCACCGGGCCGGCGGTCGACGCCTTGGCTGAAGCCGAGCAGGACGCGCTCGATCACATGAATGCCGATCATCTCGATGCGATCGATGCGATTGCCCGTCACCTTGCCGGTGCCGCAGACGCCGACTGGCGGATGACCGGCATCGACGTCGAAGGCTTCGACATTGCGGCCGGCGACGATATCGACAGGGTCTTCTTTCCCGAACCCCTCGCCAATGCCGGCGCGCTACGAAGCGTGCTTGTCGATCTCGCGCGCAACGCGCGCGGGCAGTAGCAATCCGCGCCGCATCCTGCATAGTCTTCCCATGCAAGCCATCCGCATTGACGACCCGGCCGATTCTCGCGTCGCGCCCTACCTCTCCATCCGCGAGCGCGATCTTGCCGGCAGGCACGGCCGCTTCATCGCCGAGGGCAAGGTTGTTCTGAACGTGCTGTTTTCCTCCGCGCGCTTCACGCCGGAATCGGCGCTGGTGCTGGAAAACCGGCTGCCCGGCCTGGCTGGCACCCTGGAACAGGCGCCGCCCGACATGCCCGTCTATGCCGCCTCTCAGGCCGTGATGGATGCCATTGCCGGCTTCCACATTCACAGGGGGATTCTTGCCGTCGGCAGGAAGCTGCCGCCTCAGCCGCCGGAAGAACTGATCGCGGCGCTGCCTGCGCAGGCCTTGGTCCTGGTGCTGGTCGGGCTCGCCAATCACGACAATGTCGGCGCCATCTTCCGCAACGCGGCGGCCTTCGGCATCGACGCCGTCCTGCTTGACCGAGCTTGCTGCGACCCGCTCTACCGCAAGGCGATCCGAGTCTCGGTCGGGGCCGCGCTGAAAATTCCCTTCGCGGTCGGGGAAAACGCGGCAGGCCTTGCCGAAATGCTCGCCGGCAACGGCTTCGAGCAACTCGCCCTATCGCCTGCCGGCGCGGCAGATATCAGGGATATTCCGAGGCCGGAGCGCCTGGCGCTGTTCCTCGGCACCGAGGGCGAAGGACTGCCCGAAGCTCTTCTCTCACGCCTCGCCACGGCGCGAATCGGCATGTCGCCGGGCTTCGACAGCCTCAATGTCGCCGCCGCCTCGGCCATCGCCCTGCATCAGTTCAGCCGTTATTGAGCCTCGGCCGTCGCCGCGGCCTTTTGCAGCGCGCGCACCCGGTCGGCCAGGCTGACAACCTTGCCGTCGCCATTGGCCGCGTGGGCCCCGGATCCGCGGATCGACTTGGCGATCGGTGATTCCGGCCCGTCGAGCGCCGCCGTCAGCCGCACCACTTCCGCCGCCAGATCGTTCATCTGCTCGCGCAGCATCTCGCTGGCGCGCCGCTCGCCAGTCCAGTCCTCAGACTTCGTGCGCTCGTGTACTGCGATGTCCACCTTGAGCTTCCGGTTCTCGCGCGTCAGCAGCTTCAGGCGTTCTTCGAGCAGATCGCGGTCGGCCGATACCTTGGCGAGCGTCTTCTCCATGTCCTTGTGCTTTGCCCCGGAGAGATAGGTCGCCATCTTGGCCTGCAGTTCGGAATAATCGGCCTCGACCTTGGCCTTTTCGGCCTGCGTTGCCACGAGTCTGGCATTGACGCGGTCCTCCGTGGCGCCGCTGCTCTTCACGCCGTCGCGCAACCTTGCCATTTCGCGTTCCTGGCGGTCGAGCTTGTCATCGCGGTCGGCGATCGTCGCGAGCAGCCGCTCGATCCGCGCCTCCAGCGCCAGCGCGCGCTCCTGTTCCGTCTTCAGTGCCTCGCGCGCCGACCGGCTCTCGGTGGCGACTTCCTTGTTGCGGCGGTCCATGTCGCGCCGCTCGCTGCGCAGCGTCGCCATGTCTGCCGACAGTTTCTCGATCTCGCCCTCGCGCGCCACCAGTTCGAGCTGGCGGTTCGAGGCGGTGAACGTCGCCTCGTCATACATGCGGCCGAGCTTCTCGATTTCCTCGGCCCGCTGCTCGAGTGTCTGCTCGGCCTGGGCGAGTTGTTCGGCCAGCACCTGCAACTGGTCTTCGCGCTTGCGCAGCTCGGCGCGCACCTCGCCGGCCTGGGCTTCGAGCCGGGTCAGCGCCTCATGGCGCTCGTCGCGCTCAGACATCAGCCGCTTGAGTTCTTCGCGGTTGCGGTTGATCTCGACGATCTGGGCGGCGGCCTTCTCCCGGAAAGTCTTGAAGTTGATTTCCAGCCGGCGCGTCGCCATCGCGAACTCCGCCCGCATGCGGTCCTTGTCGGCCTGGATTTCCGCCAGCGTCAACGGCACCGACGCCTCGATGCGCTTGCGCGTCAGAAAGGCGGCGCGGCGCCAGACGGCCGGCGCAACGATCAGGGAGATAAACCCGGCAGACAGGAAGCCGAGTACGAAGAACAGGACAGACTGCATGGCTGAAGCATTTTCCGTTTCGGCCGGCGACAACCGGCCTCAGCCGATTGTGCCACGCCGCACGGTGCAAAATCCAGTGCCATGCTGAAACGCGATGTGCGCGAACCGTGCCGCACCCGCTCTTCTCTAAGGGTGCTGTTCAGCCTGGAGCGACAGCCATCCCGTTCTCCGAGGCGGCGCTTTGCCTCAGAACGGGTTCCATGTCGGCTTCTCGGTCAGCTTCAGATAGCCGACATTGACGCCGAGACGCGCACCGACACCGGTGCGTACCGGAACGAGCAGCATGTTGCCGTTCTTCAACACGTTGAAGCCGACGCCTGCCACCACATAGGCCGAGCCCGCCACGCCGCCGAACCTGTTATAGAGGTTGGAAACATCGTCGAGATTGTAGACGAGGATCATGGTGCGCGACCCCTGCCCGCCGAAATCCCAGCCCAGCGAGGGTCCCTGCCAGAAGACTTTGTGATCGCCGGCGTTCTTGGTGTAGAGCGTGCCCTCGCCGTAGGTCAGGCCTCCGACAATCGCGCCCGAGCCCTCTTCGCCGAGGACATAGCCGTTCGGCAGACCATAGGAGGAGAAGATTTGCTCGATCACGCTGGCCAGCCCGCCTGACGTGGCGCCGAAGAAGCGATGGCCGGAATCGACGATCTCTTCGGCCGTGTAGGCCTGCGCGCGCGTCGGCGACGCAGACAGCGCCAGAATGCACGACAGCGCAAACAGTGACGCGATGAGCCGGAAAACGATCCGGTCGTTCAGTCGGGAAAACATGCTTCCAATCTCCGTCCGGGAGCCGATTCGCCGACGCCATGCCCTGCTGCGGCTCTTGTGGCCGCTTGATCTCGGATCAGCCGCCAAACTAGGCCGCAATCCTTTTTCAACCATTAAGCATACCCGAAATCATGGCGGTTCAAGGGCCGTTCCCGGGCGATCGGCACCAGGCCCCGCTGCCGGTGTTAGCAAGTCGTTGCCGATGGGCCGGGTTTCCTTGCCGCGACGCGGCGTGCTGTGTACCAAAGTATTCGCCGCAAGCCTTGATTCGCGGTTTGGGGAGGCGATCCGCGGCTTTCTTTGACCTCTAAGGGGACCATTGCGCATGTCAGAACTTTTCACCCTCACCGCACCCGACCTGGCCGCCCTTCTGTGCAGCCGCGTCTGCCACGACATCATCTCGCCGGTGGGCGCCATCAACAACGGTCTCGAGTTGCTGGACGAGGGTGGTGCCGACGAGGATGCCATGAGCCTGATCCGCCAGAGCGCACGCAACGCGTCGGCAAGGCTGCAGTTTGCCCGCATCGCCTTCGGTGCAGCCGGTTCGGCCGGCATGCAGATCGATACCGGCGACGCCGAGGCCGTTACCACGGCTTTCATGCGCAACGAAAAGCCCGAGCTCGTCTGGAAAGGCGAACGCGCCCTGCTGCCCAAGAACCAGGTCAAGCTGTTGCTCAATCTGGTACTCGTGGCGCTCGCGGCCATACCGCGTGGCGGCAAGATCGTCATCTCGCTGGAAGACGTCCACACCCACCCGAAGTTCACGCTGTCCTCAAGCGGCCCGATGCTGCGCGTGCCACCGAAATTTCTCGAACTTCACTCCGGCCGCAAGCCCGAGGAAGCGATCGACGCGCATGCGGTGCAGCCCTACTACACGCTGCTCCTCGCCCATGAGGCGAACATGACCGTCTCGATCCACGCAAGCGCCGATGAAGTCGTACTGACAGCAGCGACAACCCAGGCGTAGTATTGACGCCCGGTTATCGAATAAAGGCGCTACGGGCACCGGGTTTCCGAAAATTTTACCTTACCGGTTTTATGGTTGTTCATACAGATGGGCTAGCGTCCAGACTAATGACGCCCGAGCCTCTGGCCTAACGGGCGCGACCATGAGGACCGGATAATGAAGCGCTGCATGTTCGTCGACGACTCGGCTGTGATCAGGAAAGTCGCCAAGCGAATCTTGGGCGGCCCGGACCTGCAGATCATTGAGGCCTCGACGGGCTTCGACGCCATAGCGCTGTGCACCAATGACATGCCCGAGATCATCGTCGTCGACGGCGCTTTGCCCGACATGTCGGCGGTCGAGTTCATCCGTCGCGTTCGCGCGATAGAGACGCCGGTCAAGCCGCAGATCGCAATTTGCCTGACCGAGGTCGACATTGGCGCCATCATGCGTGCCAAGCGCGCCGGCGCCCAGGGTTATCTGCTTAAGCCGTTCAACCGGCCACAGCTGCTCGACCGTTTCCGCAGCCTGCAAGACGCAGCCTAGAGCCGCATCCCAGCAACCGCTTTCATTCCGACACGCTTCCCGGCACGTCGCGGCCATCCGCTGCGGCCACGCTTCGCAAACAGCAAAAACCCGGCAGAGCCGGGTTGAAGCCTTTGAATTTCCTGAGAACTATCAGGCGCTGACGCGAATTTCTTCCGGTTCCCGCAGCACATAGCCGCGTCCCCACACCGTCTCGATGTAGTTCTGCCCGCCGGATGCGGCGTCGAGCTTCTTGCGCAGCTTGCAGATGAAGACGTCGATGATCTTCAGTTCCGGTTCGTCCATGCCGCCATACAGATGGTTGAGGAACATTTCCTTGGTGAGCGTAGTGCCCTTGCGCAGCGAGAGCAGCTCCAGCATCTGGTATTCCTTGCCGGTGAGGTGCACGCGCTGGCCGCCGACCTCGACCGTCTTGGCGTCGAGATTGACCACCAGGTCGCCAGTGGTGATGACCGACTGGGCGTGACCCTTCGACCGGCGCACAATGGCGTGAATGCGGGCGACGAGCTCGTCCTTGTGGAACGGCTTTGTCATGTAATCGTCAGCGCCGAAGCCCAGGCCGCGCACCTTGTCCTCGATGCCGGCCATGCCGGAAAGGATAAGAATTGGCGTCTTCACCTTTGAAAGGCGCAGTGTCCGCAAGACTTCATAGCCTGACATATCAGGCAAATTCAGATCCAGCAGAATGATATCATAGTCATAGAGCTTACCCAGATCGACACCTTCTTCGCCCAGGTCCGTCGTATAGACATTAAAACTCTCCGACTTCAGCATCAACTCGATGCTTTGTGCGGTTGCACTGTCGTCTTCTATCAGCAGAACGCGCATGCTATTCCCCTTATCCTGCCGTCGGACCGATTTCGCGAGCCTTCCGGTACCGGAGCAGTGTGTGCCTGTTTCGCAGGCTGCCACCGAATGGTTAACAAAACCTAATCCCCCGCAGCTAGCGATAACAGATTCTTCAGCCCCAGCATATACCCTGTTGAATCTAAAGCGGATTCATTCCGCCATCTTCTTAACGTGCAACATTAACAATCCAAACTAACCAGCTCGGCGTACAATCTGCGCGTCACCCGGGATTTTTACCCCGCCTTAAGTCCTGACCCGTATGATTAACAATGCGCGTAAACGAATGGTTACCGGGGCCGAAAAATCTTAGGAGTCTGTTTCCTATGATGCCGGCCGCTTCGATTAACCGCGTAGTGGTAGTGAGTATGAGCATCTGCGTATCCGGGAGTTTCAGACGATGAAAACACGTGAGAACCTGGTTCGGCTGAAACAGTTTCAGGTGAACGACAAGCGGAGGCAGCTTCTGCAACTCGACATGATGATTGCCGAGTTCGAGCGCATGGCGGGTGAACTGGAGGTCCAGATCCTCGCCGAGGAAAAGAAGGCCGGCATTACCGACATTACCCATTTTGCCTATCCGACCTTCGCAAAGGCGGCCCGCCTGCGGCGCGACAACCTGAAAAATTCACAGCATGATCTCCTGCAGCAGAGGAACGCTGCCGAATCATTACTAGCCGAAGCTGAAGCGGAGCTTTCCAAGGCGGAGATGCTCGAGTCGCGTGACGCCAAGAATCGCGACCACGACAGCGGCGCGCGCAGCGCCATGATCGGCTAGCGGCAACCCGCCCCTCCACTTTCGCGGGACCGCCTGATCGGCTAAGGCTCGGCCATGCGCCTTGCTTTCCCGCTCGTCCTGTTTCTGGCAACCTTCTGTCTTGCGCTCGGCATCGTGCTGCCATTGGTGCGCATCGAACGATTGTTCGTATTTTCCGACCAGCCCTCGCTGATCGCCATGATCGCGGGCCTATGGATTGAGGGCGACCGGCTGCTCTCGGCCTTGATCGCATTGTTTTCGGTGATTTTTCCCTGCACCAAGCTCTGCCTGCTACATCTTGCCGCCCATGGCAGCGAGGGCCAGGGCGCCCGCGTTCCGGCCTGGGTCAGGGGCATGGCAAACTGGTCCATGCTCGACGTCGTGCTGGTGGCCCTGGTTATCTTCGCAGCGAAGACCAGCGGCCTCGCGACCGCCTTCACGATGCCCGGCCTGTGGTTCTTCGCCGCCTCAGCGGGTCTAACCGCCGCGGCGTCGCAGATGGCCAGGCGGCCGGGTCATGCTTCCTAGGAGATCGGGACGGCGTCCCGCTGGTGTCAGTGGCGGTATTGCTGGATGCGCGTGGTGCGCAGGCCGGCCAGGCCGTATTCGTCGATCGAGGCCTGCCACGACAGAAACTCTTCCGTCGTCAGCTTGTAGCGCTGGCAAGCCTCCTCGAGGCTGAGCAATCCGCCCCTGACGGCAGCCACCACTTCTGCCTTGCGCCGGATAACCCAGCGCCGGGTATTGGTTGGCGGCAGGTCCGCAATTGTCAGCGGGCTGCCGTCCGGCCCAATCACGTATTTGACGCGAGGTCTAATCAGATCGGTCATCGTACTCTCTACACAACCACAAAACTCTAAGACGCAATCGAAGTCACATTACCGCCACAGCTTTAAAAATTGCCTAAGCGAGCCCTAATGGATAAGTAACGATCCTGAATCCCCCGTTAGTAAATTCACCGGCAGTTTAACCGTCCCGGCTTTCGGTCGCCAAAATCTGTCCGGCTGGCAACCGGGCGCGGGCTGTCCTATATTCGGCCGGACGGGCTCAAAGCCCATGAACAATGCGGAATGTCATGCAGATCAACAGCCTAGACCTGCCAGGAAGGCCCGAGGATACGCGAGTCGTGGTTGCCATGTCGGGCGGCGTCGATTCCTCTGTCGTCGCCGGCATCCTGAAGCGTGAGGGCTATGACGTCGTCGGCATGACGCTGCAGCTTTACGATCATGGCGCCGCCACCCACCGCACAGGGTCGTGTTGCGCGGGCCGCGACATCGACGATGCAAGGCGCGTGGCCGAGACGCTCGGCATTCCGCACTACGTGCTGAACTACGAGGAACGCTTCCGCAAGGCGGTGATCGATACGTTCGCCCAGAGCTATGTTGCCGGCGAGACTCCCATCCCCTGCGTTTCCTGCAACCAGACCGTCAAATTCGCCGACCTCCTGACCACCGCGCAGGAACTTGGGGCGGCAGCACTCGCCACCGGCCACTATATCCGCTCGCGGCAGAACGGCGCGCACCGGGCGCTCTACCGTCCCGTCGATTCCGACAGGGACCAGAGCTACTTCCTGTTCGCCACCACCCAGGAGCAGGTCGACTATCTGCGCTTTCCGCTCGGCGGCATGCCCAAGCCGCAGGTGCGCGCCATTGCCGAGGAAATGGGGCTGGTTGTAGCCGACAAGGCCGACAGCCAGGACATCTGCTTCGTGCCGCAGGGAAAATACGCCGACATCATCGCCAAGCTGCAGCCGGCCGCCGTCACTCCCGGCGACATCGTCCACATAGACGGCCGCACGCTCGGCCGCCATGAAGGCATTCTGCGCTACACGGTCGGCCAGCGGCGCGGCATCGGCGTCTCGGCTGGCGAGCCGCTCTATGTCGTGCATCTCGATGCCGAGCGGGCCCGCGTCATCGTCGGTCCGCGCGAGGCGCTGGAGACCCGCAAGGTTTTCCTGCGCGACGTCAACTGGCTGGGCGACGGTTTGCTCGATGCCATCCCGGCCGACGGGTTAGAACTCTTCGCCAAGGTGCGCTCGACCCGGCCGCCGCGCCCGGTCATCCTGCACCATCGCGACGGCGCGACATGGGTGGAGCTCAGCGAAGGCGAATCCGGCATCGCGCCGGGCCAGGCCTGCGTACTCTATGCCGGCGAGGAGAATGATGCCCGCGTGCTCGGCGGCGGCTTCATCGAGCGCTCCGAGCGCGGCAGGGAAGCCGAGGCGATGCTGTCGAAGCTTGCAGGCATTCCCGCGGAATAGCCTTTCCCGCGTCTTGCCACCTGCGAAGCGTTTCGCGATGGCCGGCCAAACGTTCTCGCCCTTCAGGAGTGGCCGACCGTCCCGGCCGTCAGGATGCGCAGCACGGCGACCGCTTCCTCGCCGCTGGTGCGCGGCGCTGATCGCGTTTTCATGCAGGACAGGAAGTGCTCAAGCTCACGCGTCAGCGGCATGCCCTGCTCGACCTCGACATAGGACGGCTCGTTGTTGGTGAAGGCCCACTGGCCGCTGTCCTGCCATACCGCGTGGCGGTAGACGGCGAGCTTCTTCTCCCACGGCTCGACGTCGTCGAACACCGCCATCGACTTGGTACCCACGACGGTGAGGCGCCGCTCGCGGTAGGGGTTGAGGCGCGAGGTGAAGAGATGGCTGCGCATGCCGTTCGGGAACCGCATGTGCAAATGCGCGAAGTCGGACAGGTGGTCGAGCAGCGCCGCGCCCTCGCCGCGCACCTCGATCGGCTCGCTGCCGGTTATCGCCAGGATCATCGACAGGTCGTGCGGCGCCAGATCCCAAAGCGCGTCGTTCTCGGTGTGGAATTTGCCGAGCCCCAGCCGGTGCGAATGGATGTACTTGACCTCGCCGAGTTCGCCGGCGTCGATCAGTTCCTTCAGTCGCTCGAAGGCCGGGTGGAAGCGCAAGACGTGGCCGACCATGAATACGCGCTTGTTGGCGTTGGCCGCGGCAACCGCCCGTTCTCCGTCGGCGACGGTCAGCGCGATCGGCTTCTCGACAAGCACGTCCTTGCCGGCCTCAACGGCGCGGATTGCGAGTTCGGCGTGATACTGCGGCGGCAGCGCCATGACGATCCCGTCGACATCCTCACGCGAAAACAGTTCGTCAGGACTGATGGCAAGGCAGGACTGCTCGCTGGCAAAGCCTTCCGCACGCGCGCCATTGGCGTCGGACACGGCGTGCAGCGCGCCGAGTGCCTTCAGGGTGCGGATATGGTTGGAGCCCCAGTACCCGCATCCAAGGACTGCAATACGCGGTTTCATCAATTGCCAACTCAGGATTATGCTGCGGACACATAAAGGCGCGGGGCCGCTAACTCAAGCCCGCCGTCGCCGCCAGGCCGCGCCCGGTCGATTTGCCGCGCAAACTAGTGGCCGCATCGCCGTTGCGCGCTTGACAGGCCCGCCGCTGCGCCACTATATCCGCCCGACCTTGGCGAACGCCTCGACATGCCCCCTCCACCTTGGGATGCGTTTCGGGCCTTCCGCCGCCCTGGCGGGGTAGCTCAGTTGGTTAGAGCACGGGAATCATAATCCTGGGGTCGGGGGTTCAAGTCCCTCTCCCGCTACCATTCTTCTTTACTGAAAACAGGCTATTAGCTGATTTGTGGCCATCAGAAGTACCGCGGTTCCGGGTAGTGCCGCGGGAACTGTCGACTGGACTTGGCACCATCGCGGTCCAGTTCATCCTGGAAGTTGGCGGCAGCGCCTATCTGCCAATCCGAATGGTCATGCCCCAGTTGAGAAACGCTACGCTGCACCTGGTCAAGGGGGCACCGACATTCGAACGGATGGGCTGCTTAGTATACAGCAGTACACCAGCGCATCCGGAACTGTTGAAGCTGGGACTAAAGGGGGTACGCGACGTGACAGGGCAAATCGTGGCGCAGGCCGAAAAACTGACTGCGTCCGCTTTGGCCAAGTGACGTATAGCTTAGTTGTTTGAGGCGGACCGCTTCTCTTTGCAACATCAAGTCTTGCACCGAGTTTCGGCCAGACGACGGAAACACCCCGCGTTACAACGATCAGCCAATCAACTCAGCCGGCAGTCGACGGTGCTCGTCCAAGTCGAGGCTACCGCAGTTTGCGGCTCTGAACCTGATGACGACTTCGGCACAACCACGACCTCCGGGGCTATCGCAGCAATGCCTCCATTCTGGAAGCGGTTACGACTACTTTGGACAGTTACTGCGCGTTCCCGTCACCCGGCGGCTCTGACGAACTGTCCGCTCTTGGGACAAGGCAAAGTTGCCCCGAATGTCTGGCATGAGGGCGCAACACGGAGTCCAAAATGGGGCCGGAAGCGGTCGGTCGGCTTTTATGCTCGGAGCCTCAAGTGCAGACGTTCGGAGGGAATCCGTGAAGTCTGAGTCTGGTCTGGGCCTGAGCCTAAGAATCGGGATTGGATTTGTGGCGAAGGTAGCAGCGAGCGCCGATGGTCGGTTGCCGAAAAATGTCATACGCGTTGATGGAACTGCGCAGCACCG
This sequence comes from Alphaproteobacteria bacterium, assembly GCA_018823835.1. Taxonomy (GTDB): domain Bacteria; phylum Pseudomonadota; class Alphaproteobacteria; order Rhizobiales; family Rhizobiaceae; genus CAMYMG01. The sequence goes on from JAHJHT010000010.1 coordinate 176,514, forward strand.
GATCTCAATCGCAGAGCGGCTCGATGCGCAATCTCATGCCCGGTAAGATTGCGGGCATGTCCGGAGGAAGCACTGCCGTCGCGCGCGCCATCGCCAGCGGACTGAGACTGGCGGAGGAGCCGCGTCCGAGCATCTCGACAATGGGGAGGCCATCGGCGTCGAGCCGGCTCCATGTCACCGGAACATACTCGGTGCGTCCCTGCTTTCGGCGATAGGTGAATCCGGAAACGGCGGGCATCCACGACGCCGAGAGCTTCTGGAACCCCGCAGTCCTCTTGATCGCCGGCAAGGCGATCCGCGCGAAGGTTGCCGCCGTGGCGTAGGGGTTGCCGGGCAGACCGAAGAACAGCGCGCTGCCGATCCTGCCGACCGTCACCGGCTTGCCGGGCCGCATCGCAACCTTGAGGACTTCGAGTTCGGCATTCTCGCGCTTCAGCACATCCATCATGTGATCTTCCTCGCCGGCCGACACGCCGCCGGTGGTGATCACCACGTCGCAGCGGCGGGCCGCTTCGCTGACCATCGTACGGATCGCTTCCGGATCGTCGGCGACGATGCCGAAATCGACGGGTTCGATCCACGGACGGTCGAGTGCCGCGCGCAGGAAGAAGCGGTTGGAATTGTAGATCTGGCCAGCGGAGAGCAGTCCTCCCGGCTCGACCAGTTCACTGCCGGTCGAGACCAGACCTATTCGGACCTTGCGCAGGACCGCGACCGACGCCGTGCCTGTGGCTGCCAGAAGAGCGATCCTCTCAGGCGTCAGCAGAGTGCCGGGTGCAGCGACAGTTGCGCCGTTCGCGACATCCTCGCCGGCAATCCGAACGTTCTGTCCGGCTGGCGGCTTCTGCGACAAGCGGACCATCGCGCCAAAGCGTTCGCAATTCTCCTGCATGACGACGGCATCGAAACCAGCGGGCAGCGGCGCGCCGGTGAAGATGCGCACGGTGCATCCCGCCGGATAGGATGAGCCGGCAATTTGACCGGCCGCGATCCTGGCGGCGACGGGGAGCTGCCAGGGACCCTTGCCGGCGAGCTCGCCAAGGCGCAACGCGTAGCCGTCCATCGCCGAATTGTCGAAGGGCGGCAGGTCAATGGAAGACGCCACCGCGTTCGCGCAGATTCGTCCTAAGGACTCGATCAGCGGCAAGGTTTCGGTGCCGGTTACAGGAATAGCGGCGGCGATTGCCTTGGCGCCGGCGATGTCGACGGCCAGCACCTCGCCGGCTTTTCCCGCGTTACAAGTACGCTCGGCCACTGTTGGGAAAGTTGCATTGGGCAGCATGGCGCTTTTCATCCTGCGATCAGCCCGCCGCCGGAGTGGCGGCGGGCCCGTTCGAGTGGATCAGGCCGGGGTGTATTCCTTCGGCTTGAACGACAGGTGCTTCACCGAGGCCGGCGCATCCGAAATCTTGCGGATGTTGGCCCAGGTCTGCTTGTAGTTCGGCAGGACCAGTTCGTTGACGCCGGCATTGATGACGTTGCCCTGCGTGCCGCTCGGCGCGCCGAACAGCATGAAGGTCTCCTTGCGCCGCGCGGTTTCGGTCGGATAGACCATGGCCTGTGTGGCGCCGACGTCATTGTAGACTTCGACCAGATCGCCTTCCTTCAGATCCAGTTCCGCCATGTCCTCGGGATTGATCTCGATGAAGGGGAACGGATAGCGGTCGGAGACGAAGTCATTGTCCTGGTCGAGGAACCAGTTCTGCCAGTTGATGTTGGAGCGGCCGTTGTTGATCAGGAACGCGTAGCTGTCGCGCTGCTGGGTCTTGCCGGGCGCCTGCAGGCCTCGCCAGGCGCCGGCGCAGAACAGCGCCTTCTTGTCATCCCGGCCGTGGCGGTCGAACTGTCCGTCGGCGTAGAGGCGCTTGGTGCCGACAAGCTTGCCGTCCTTGAAGTCCACCACCGGTTCCTGCACGCCGTTGTTGCCCATGGCGCGCAGGCGGTCATAGGTGACGATCTCGCCGGTGTTGGCGTGGTAGCCATCCATGAAGGCGTCTTCCTCGCTCGCCCAGTCGTAGCCCTTGAACTGGTCGGCATACTCGGCCCGGCCGCCCTCGCGCAGAACCCGTTCGAGAGCCTGGGCAAGACCGGCTGCGATCAGGCAGTCGGGTTTCGCCGAACCCGGGCCGTCCATGTATTTCTCGACAAGGCGCATCCGGCGTTCGCCATTCATCGACGTGAGGTTCATCTCGCCGGATTCGACCGCCGGCAGGATGACGTGGGCCGCCTGGCCGATCTGGCTGTGGATGATGTCGACGTTCACCGAGAAGAGACCGCCGGCGTTGATGGCCTCGACGATGGCGTCGACGAGTTCCTCGCGCGTCGCGCCGGCGCGCGCATCCATGGCTTCCTTCACCATGTTGGTGCGCTTGTTGTAGACCCGCTTGAACTCCGACGCGTTGAGCGTCGTCTTGTAGTGGTCATTGGCCCAGATGTGATGCACCTTGCCCTGGCCGGAAATGATCAGCTGGTCGATATAGGGTGCCGGCCGGCCGACATGTCCGTCCGAAGGCCGCATGTAGCCTTCCTGGTGGCCGCCGAGCCGGCAGACGCCGCCGCCCTCGCGCCCGATGTTGCCGGTCGCCAGGCCGATGTTCACCAGCGCGCCGACCGTGCGGTAGTTGTCATTGCCCCAGATGATGCCCTTCTCGTAGGCGGTCACGCATTTGCGGCGCGCGCCGTCATCCTTCGGCTTGGCGATCCACTCGGCCGCCTTGACGATATCGGCCTCCGGAATGCCGCAGATCTCCGCGCCCTCGGCGAGCGACATGCGGCACGCCTCGCGCGCCATCTCGAAGCCGCCGAGCGCGGCCGGATGGGCGCCGTCCTCCGCCTGGGCGACGTCGCCCTGGAAGGTCGAGTTGGCGATGAAGTCCTTGTCGACCCAGCCCTGGTCGGCGATGTGGGTGAACAGCGTGTTGAACAGCGCCAGATCGGTGCCGGACTTGATGGCCAGCTGCAGCACGTTCTCCTTGCCGGCTTCCGTTTCGCAGGCGTTGACCGTCACGGTGCGGCGGGGATCGACGATGACCACCTTGGCGCCATTGCGGATGCCTGGGACCATGTGGTTGAGGAACAGGTTCGACTGAGTTTCGAGCGGGTTGGCGCCGACCAGGAAGATCGTGTCCGTCAGCTCGTAGTCCTCATAGGCATAGTTCAGTTCGCCGACGCCCATGTCGCGGGTCGAGTGGACCTCGGAATTGTAGGCCGGGCGGTTGTGGATGCGGCAGTTCTTCACCTTCATGGAGCCGAAATAGAGTTTTCCGGTGCCCCAGGTGTTCTCGTAGCCGCCGGCGGAGCCGCCGTGATCGAACATCGCGACGAAGAGATCGTTCTCGTTGTCCTTGTCGATGACGCGCGCCGTCACCCGGGCGACCAGGTCGAGCGCATCGTCCCAGCTGGTCGGCTGCCAGGTGCCGTAGCGCCAGACCATCGGCTCCTTGAGCCGCTGCTGCTGCGTGCCGGTCTGGTCGGAACGACGGTTCTCGGCCATGCGTGCGCCGCGCACAGAGCCGAGGCCGGAGTTCACGACGCAATTCGGATCAGGCCGGATCACCAGATGGACGTCCTTGCCGTCCTGCTTGACGACATTATACATCGATGGCGAATACCAGGCCCCGGTCTGGGCGGACTGCTGCTGGGAGAGGTCGACGCCGAAGGCGTTCTTGTCCGGCTCGGTTCCGCCCTGCTTGTTCACCGGCCAAGTGTAGGCATTGTAGCCGCAGCCGACGATGCAGTAGTGGCAGGTGACGTTGTGCTTCTTTGCATCGGCCGGGATGATCGGCAGACGGTCGACGTGTCTTTTGTAAGCCATGTGATCCTCCCTCAGAGTACGTTTGAAAGCCGGCCGTAGAGCAGTTCGTCGACACCCTCGGCATAGATGTCGCCCTTGTCGTCGACGCGCAGCGTGTATTGCGGCAGGTTCTGCGTCGCATGGCCCCAGGTCTGCTGGCCGCCGGCCTCGCAATCGAAGACCGAATAGTGGCCCGGGCAGTTCATGGTGCGGCGCTCGGCATTGTAGCTGAGCGGAAATCCCTGGTGCGGACACATGGTCGAGAAACCGACGATGTCACCTTCCGGGCCGACGCCGCCCTCGACCGCCTTGCCGAGTTTCAGCAAGACGCCGGGCGCGTCATCGTCGGGATAGGCGACGTCGAGCGGTTCGTTGGGCTTCAGGTCGGCGACGTTGCCGAGCCGGTTAGCCGGGTAATCGACCATCGCCATGCCGGCAGCCTTGGCTGGTTGGACCGGCAGCACCGTCGCGGTGGCGGCGCCGGCGGCGGCTAGCGCGCCGCCCCGCAGAAACTGACGACGGCCGACATCGACCATCTTGGAGCATCGTGACATGCTGTCCTCCCGAATGTGTTTGCAGCACATCGGAATTGGCAAGTCGCGTGCCAAGTCATTTTATTCAATAAAAACAGGAGCTAATCAGAAACCTGCAATCTTACGCCGACTTTCATGTTCGAGAATCCGGACATGGTGCAGCGCCGAAGGTTCAGGAATCCGAACGCTCCACGTTCACTCCCAGCCGCGTCATCTTCTCCCACAGGGTCGTTCTGGAAATGCCGAGCAGGCGTGCAGCATCCTGGATGTGGCCAGCGGTCTGCGCCAGGGCGCGGTCGATCTGACGCCGTTCCGCCGCGTCGCGAATATCGGACAGGGGAAGGAAACTGCCGCCGACATCACCGGCATTCGAGATGTCCGGGAAGAGGTCCCCCGGCATCAGCCATTCGGCGCCGGCGAGCGCAACCGCGCGTTCCACGCGGTTGCGCAACTCGCGCGCATTCCCCGGCCAGGGGTGCGACAGCGCCGCCTCGACGGCAAGCGTCGAGAAGCCGCGAACATCCTTGTCCTGACGGTTGCAGGCTTCGGCGAGAAACAGTTCCATCAGCCAGGGAATGTCGTCCGTCCGGTTGCGCAGGGGCGGGATATGCGCCGGCAAGACGGCGATGCGAAAATAGAGGTCTTCGCGGAAAGCCTGGCCGTCGGCCTTCGTCTGGAGGTCCCGGTGGGTCGCGGTGACAATCCGTCCCTCGAACGGGATCGACTCCTCGCCGCCGGTTCGATGGAAGCTGCGGTCCTCGATCAACCGAAGGATCTTGACCTGCAGCGCTTGCGGCATGTCGCCGATCTCGTCGAGAAACAGCGTGCCCGCGCCGGCGCGCTCGGCATAGCCGAGATGGCGCTTTGCCGCGCCCGTAAACGCACCCTTCTCGTGTCCGAAGATTTCGCTCTCGAGGAGATCTGCCGGAATCGCCGCGCAGTTCATGGCCATGAACGGCTCCCCCGACGATTTCGACAGGCCGTGCAGGTAACGCGCCGCGATCTCCTTGCCGGCGCCTGTCTCGCCGGTGATGAGGACCGGCAGGTCGGTTCGCGCATAGCGCTGCAGCACGGTTTCCAGTTGCCGCATTTCCGGCGATACGCCGAGCACATGATCGCCGTGCTCGACGTGCGGGTGGCTTCGCGCGGTGTCGCGGATGCGCGACAGGAAGTCCTCGAAACGGAAAGGCTTTGTCACATAGTCCGCCGCACCCATGCGCATCAGCCGGACAGCCTGGTCGATCTCGCCGTAGCCGGTGATGAAAATGAAGGGCGGAACGGCCTTGTTGCCGGTCAGCCGGCGATAGACGTCCTCGCCGTCCATGTCGGGAAGCCTCATGTCGCACAGGATCAGGTCCAGACCGCCGAGGGTCTTGCCTGTCGCTCGAAGCGCTTCGTCACCGGTTTGCCACCAGCGTACCGAGCATCCTTCCAGTTCGAGCCGCTGCACGATGGAGCCGCCCATGACGGGATCGTCCTCGATCAGTCCGATGTTGAGCGCTTCATGCTGCATTGCTTATCTCCGACGTGTTCCGGGGAATCGACAGGCGGATAACCGACCGGGAACCGGGTTCGCTGGACAGGCTAATTGACGCCTCCAGATCGTCGGCAATTTCGCGCACGATCCACAGGCCCAATCCGCCGCTGTCTGGCGGCACTTCCCGGTTCTTCGGATCCGTCAGGATCGACCGCGCGGATTGCGGCATGCCGGCGCCTTCGTCGGAGACAGAGATATCGAGCCCCTGCGGGGTGACCGTAACGCAGAGTCCGACGCGCCCGTCTTCCGGTGTGGCGGCAGCGGCGTTGAGCAAGAGGTTGAGCATGGCCTGGCGTATCGGGCCCGCCGGCCAGCGGGGGTCAGTTTCCAGTCTTCCCTCCAGCCGGTAGTCCAGGCGCTGTCGCTTGCGCCGCAGTTCAGGCCGAACGAGAAGCCGGATATCGGCAAAATCCTGCTCGGCCAGCGGCCGGGCCAGCCGATCGGGGCGGTAGATCGCCAGCGCCGCCTCCACCACTTCGCGAATGCCTTGAAGACCGCGCTGGATAAGCTCTATCGAGGATTCGCGCACTGTCCGGCGGTCGCCGTGCAGGCGCAGCGTATCGACCGCATTCATCAGCCCGCCGAGCGGATTGTTGATCTCGTGCGCCATGCCCGAGGCCAGGCGGCCGAGGCTGGCGAGCTTTTCCTCCTCGGCAAGTTGTCTGGCGAGCGCCTGCTTCTCGGCTCCCGAACGCACCAGCGCGTTGTAGGCGCGATAGACGCTGGCAGCCTCGTTGTCGGTCGATGGGAACTCGCTGTCGGCGATCGGCGTCGGCGACCCTGCGGCGGCTTCAACCATGTGCGTCTCGAGCACCTGCATCGGCCTGATCATGCCGCGCACGGCGACAAATCCGACGAAGCCCAGGAAGGCGGTGAACAGGCCGTTGGTTGCCAGCAGCGTCACCAGGATCTGCTGCCGTTCCCGAAGCAGCGAGGATACGTCGAAGACGGCATAGACGGCGCCGATCAGCTGGTCCTGGTAGGTGATATCGCGCCGCACATAACCGCTGCGTGTCTCCGGATCGATGGTCACGCCCGTGCCGTTGAACTGTCCGGCGAAGCTGGAGTCCAGCGGGCGCAGCGTCTCGCGCGCCTCCGGATCGCTCGACGCCAGCACGATTGCGTTCTTGCCGGTGACCACGGTTTCGAGCGGCAGGATGTCGTCGGCGCTCGGCTTGAGACGCTCAATGCCATCGAAAACCTCCCAGCTGTCCTCACGCAGGACCGACGGCGTGATCGAGGCGACGACGCCGTCGAGATAGGCCGAGGCCAGCCTCTGCAGATAGATCTCCTGCGTCGTCGACAGCCGGTCGAGCACGCGCTCGGAGATCAGGCCGGATACCGCCACCATCAGGATGACGACCATCGCCGGGACGCGGACAGCCAGCGGCAGGGTGCGAATGCTGGACCGGAGGCTCACAGCACCCCCCGCAGCATGGCAACCTTCGTCGCGATACCGTCGAATATGGAGGGGTCGGCATTCTCGAAGCCGGTCAGCCGGAGCATACCGAGCACGCGCTGGCCTTCCTGACTTTGCGCCATCGACAAAAGGGCCCTGGTGAGGGCGTCGATCCGGCGCGAATGGGCGAGCGCCTTGCTCGTCGCCACCGGCGGAAAGCCAAGCCATTCGGATTTGCGCAGCGGCCGCGTCCTGTTCACCAGATCCGGTTCGATCTCGCGCATGACCTCCCAGACATAGCCGTCGACGCTGCCCGACTGGGCCAGTCCCGAGGCGACCGCACGGATGACGTTGCGATGGCCGTAGGTGAACATCGTCTTGCGAAAGAAGACGTCAGGATCGAGTCCCCGTTCGAAAAGCAGGGTGCGCGTGACCAGATAGCCGGAGTTCGAGTCCGGATCGGAAAAGGCATGGATATCGCCGGCGAGATCGTCGAGCGAGGTGGCCTGACGCTCCGACGAGACGATCAGGTAGGATTGATAGAGCGGCTTGCCGTTCCAGTCGGGAACCGCAACCAGTTCGAGCTGGTCGCGATAGTGGACGAACGGATAGCCGCAGATCCACGCCGCATCGAGCTGGCCCGAAACCAGGAGCGCGGTCACCTCCTGGTAGGTTCTCCGCGTGATCAGTTCGATTTCGTAGCCGGTCTCGGTGGCCAGATAGGCCTGCAGGGCGTTCAGCAGTTCGAGGTCGTTGGTCAGGAAGACAGGCGTCAGTCCGAAGCGGATGACCTCCTGAGGCTGTGCCCGGGCAAGCCGGCCGCCGCCGGCGCACAAAGCCCCAGCTCCCGCCAGCCGCAGAGCCGCACGGCGGGACCATTTCCTCCCGGCAACATCGAGGGTCGGTAAACCCTTCAATGAAGCTCCTCCCTTCATTCCCGCTACCGTAGCGGAACGAACCGGCAGTTTCCATGCCGCAATCCGGACTTATCGCGCGACAGACCGGACGGTGAACTGAACCCGTGCCGATCGGATCGGCCTGAGATGTCTTCTTTCAGGCAGGAGCGTCTGCAGGCTGGAGCAGGAAGGGGCGATCACCCATTGCCGCTCCTTGTCCGCTGGTTGGTTCCTGGTCGCCTAATCGATGATAACGAAGTCAGCAGACCTTATCAGTCTAAGATTTGACGGCGCGGCAACACCTTGCTACTGAACAGGACTATACATGTTCAATGGACAGGCGAGAATGGCTCGGTCTGCAATCCCCCTCGCTCCAGGCGCCGGCAAACCGGAACAGATCGCCACGGCGCTCGAACATGAGATCCGTTCCGGACGACTGGGCTTCGGTGACCGTCTCCAGAGCGAGAACGAACTTGTTCAGCGCTTCTCCGTCAGCCGCAACACGGTCCGCAAGGGGCTAGAGGAGTTGTCGAGCCGCGGCCTCATAACCACAAGGGTCGGGCGGGGCTCCTTTGTCACATTCGACGGAAAGAAGGTTGACGATGGCATAGGCTGGTCGCGTGCGCTGGCCAATGCCGGCGCAAATGCCCTAACCCGAACGCTGCGGCTGGAAGTCATCGAAGATCCCGAACTCGCTCGACAACTCAAGATCGACAACGAAGCCTTCATCGCCGTGGATCGTGTGCGCTCGAACGCCGCCGACGGTCATCCCATCTCGATCGAGCGCAGCCGCCTGCCTCTGTCGCCCGAGCTTGAGGATGTTCCTTTGCGCGGGTTGCGCGAGGGCTCGCTGAACGAAACGCTGCGAAGCGTCGGGCTCACTCTCGATCACGGCGAGGAATGGGCAGATATCGAAATGCTGAGTGCCGAGGATGCGGGCATTCTCGGCTGCGAACCGGGAGCCGCTTTTCTGAGAACCCGCCGGATCGCCCGCGCTGCCGACGGACGCGTGATCGAATACGTCACAAGCCTGCTCAATCCGGCGCATTTCGCGCTGCATCTGGAATTCTAGCGGATGCCGAGCGCCGAGCGGTTCTCCGTTGAAACTGATCGAGCGCTTGGCGCCTTGATCGGCGGCGCGCTGGGCGATGCGCTGGGCATGCCGACGCAGATACTATCCGCGGCGCAGATCGCCCGCACATACGGCTTCGTCGACGGCTTTGTATCAGCAACCGCCGATCACCCTGTTTCGCGCGGACTCGCGGCGGGAACGATTACCGATGACACCGAACAGGCAGTCCTGCTCGCTCGGGTCCTGCTACAGTCGGGCAGGCATTTCAATCATCGCCTCTGGGTCGATGCGCTGCTCGGCTGGGAGCGTGAGGTTAAGGCCCGTGGCAGCTATGACCTGCTCGGCCCTTCGACCAAGCGGGCTCTCGATGCCATCAACGCCGGTGTCGCACCTGAAGAAGCCGGCAGGGCCGGCGACACCAACGGCGCCGCCATGCGCATTGCGCCCGTCGGGATCGCGACGCCGCTGTCGCCGCTTGAGGCCCTGGTATCGCGGGTAGCCGAAACATGTCGCGCAACCCACAATACCAACATTGCCATCGCCTCGGCAGCAGCCGTCGCCGCCGCGGTCAGTCATGGTGTCTCGGGCGGATCGTGGAAGGACGCGACCGACCAGGCCATTGCAGCCGCACGGCTGGGTGCTGAACAAGGATACTGGATTGCCGGGCCGGACATCGCCTCACGGATCGCCTGGGCGCGCGAGCTGGTACTTGGAAAGAGCCAGGCCGACGCCATCCGGCTCATTGTCGAACTGGTCGGCACCGGCGTGGCTTCGCAGCAATCCGTCCCGGCAGCGTTCGCAGTGCTCGACGTGGCCGACGGCGACCCCTGGAAGGCCGCAGTCATCAGCGCCAATCTGGGCGGCGACACGGATACGATCGGCGCGATTGCCGCCGGCATCGCAGGCGCCTGCACCGGGTTTGCAAACTTGCCCGCAGCTCAGGTTGCACGGCTCAGGGGCATAGACCTTGAAGCCATGCGCCAGCTTGCCGAAGATCTCGTAGAGACACGCTTGGATGCCAGTCCGGACGGAAAGGATGCTGTCGCATGACCGCAGCGCGTCTCGTTCACGTCGGCAGTGCGGTGGTCGATTACGTCTATCGCATAGAAGCCTTGCCGGCCCCCGGAAGCGAGCGCGTTGCGACCAGCTATGCGCGCGCCGTCGGTGGCGGCTTCAACATGATGGTAGCGGCAAGCCGGACCGGACTTCCGGTCCTGTTCGCGGGACAGCATGGAACCGGCCCGGACGGTGACTTCCTGCGCGCGGCACTTGCAGCCGAGAAGATCGAACGATCGGCCGCGCCCAACCCGAACCTGGATTCCGGCAACTGTGTTGTACTCGTTACGGCGGACGCTGAGCGCACATTCGTGTCCTGGCCGGGCGCGGAAGGCATGGCGACTGACGAAGACATGGCTGCCATCACGCTTCACCCGCATGACTGGGTATTCGCATCCGGCTATACGCTGAGTTACCCCGGCAGTCGTGTCGCGCTCGCAGACTGGCTGGAGGCATTGCCCGAGGGCATTCCACTGGTGTTCGACCCGACACCGGTCGTCGGTCAGGTTCCCGGAGACATTCTGTCGCGCGTGCTGGCACGCACCAACTGGCTCAGCTGCAATGAGGCCGAAGCAGGTGTGATTGCCGGAGATGGTTCGCCCGAAGACGTCTGCAAGCGTTTGATGCAAGAGCATTGCCCCAGCGCGCAAGGCATCATCCTGCGCGCTGGCGCGGCCGGCAGCTTCCTTCGCCTTGCCGACGGCAGCTTCGCTGGAATTGAGGGATTCAGGGTAGCAGCCGTCGACACGAACGGCGCAGGTGATACGCACATTGGCAGTTTCGTCAGCGCGCTCTCGCGCGGCGTCGAACCGATGCAAGCGGCTCGCTACGCCAATGCGGCGGCGGCCATATCGGTGACCCGCCACGGCGGGGCTTCTGCCCCCACTCATCTGGAGATTGAACGCTTCCTGGCCAGCAGGACGCATCACGACACCAAACTGGCGACAGCTTGACGAACTCGCGAAACAACAAAGGAGGAATACCATGCGTAGACTCACTGGATTGCTGACGACGACAACCGTCCTTGTATCGATGGCCTTTTCGGCCGGCGCCGACGAGCTTCATGTACTCAACTGGAAAGGCTATGGCGCCGATGAGCCATGGGCCGTCGAGGCTTTCGAAAAGGCTACGGGCCATAAGGTGATCAACGACTTCTTCAATTCCGAACAGGAGATGCTGACCAAGCTCAGGACCAATCCGGGGCTCTACGATGTCGTGATGATCAATGCGGCGTTCAACGATCAGGCGTATGCCGAAAAGCTCATCCAGCCGATCGAGGTATCGAAGATCGCAAATGCTGCCGACATCAGCAGTGAAAAGGCATCGTCGCCGATGCTGAACCATGAGGGCAAGGTCTATGGCGTGCCGTGGGTCTGGGGGCTCACCGCCCTGGCATACAATGAAAAGGCTTTCGACACGCCGCCTGCGAGCATCAGCGTCATGTGGGACGAGTCTCACAAGGGCAAGGTGACGATCCGCGACGACGCGGTGGAGGCCATGCAGTTCGGGGCCATCGCCACAGGTCAGGATATCAACGACATCAAGGACATGGACGCGGTCAAGGCGAAGCTGACCGCGTTGATGCCGCAGATACGCACCTTCTGGAGTTCAGAGAATGACTGGAATCAGATGGTTGCCTCGAACCAGATCGACATCGGAACCTACTGGAGCGGGTCGGCCGATCGCGCCAAGACCCAGTTCAAGCTTCCGGTGTCGCTTATGATTCCTGAAGAAGGCGCCGTCGCCTGGCTCGACGCATTCTCGATTCCGACCGGGTCGAAAAATGTTGCCGGTGCCGAAGCCTTCATCAACTACATGATTGACCCTGGCTTCTATGTGGAATGGGTCACGAAAGTCGGCGCGCCTGTATCGGCCAACACCAAGGCGGTCGCAGCCTTGCCGGAAGATTCATTCAACCGGAAAGTCATGGGTGATCCCGAAGTTGCAAAGCGCATCCAGTTCCAGGCCCCGATCACCGATGCCCAGCGCGAAAAGTATCTGGCCGTGTGGCAGGAACTGAAGGTCAACGTGAAGTAGTTCAGTTGGCAAGACGTGCTCTCGGGAGGAGGCCATGGGAACACAATCCGCATCCGTTGCCGGACGTGGGATGAGAGCCGCATGGCCGCTTCTTCTCCCTGCCTATCTGTGGCTGACACTCGCAATCTTTCTTCCATTGTCAGCCATGGTCTTCTTCTCCTTCATGACCGACCTCCCGACTGCGCAGTCGGGCTGGTCGGGCACGCTGGAGAACTACCGCGCCTTCTTCTCCGAGGCTCTGTACGGCACGCTGCTTCTGGCCTCGCTGCGGCTCGGTATCGAAGTCACCCTGTGGTGCGTACTCCTTGGTTTTCCCGCCGCCTATGTGCTGGCGAAGGTCCTTAAGGGCCGCAGCCGGGAAGCAATCTTCCTGCTTGTCATTCTGCCTTTCTGGAGCAACGGCCTGGTCCGCATCTTCTCGTGGGTTATGGTCTTGCGCGATGGCGGCATCCTCGACACTGCCATCAACACGATCTCGCCGTTCAGGATCAGCATTGATCTGATCTACTCCTACCCGGCCGTCATCATCGGGCTGGTGCACTCCTACGTCCCCTACATGGTGCTGACCTGCTACCTGACGCTGCAAGCGATCGACGACTCGCTGATCGAGGCAGCCCGCTCGCTCGGCGCCTCCCGCCTCACCGTCCTGAAACGCATCATCATTCCGCTGGCGATGCCAGGCATCGTCGCCGGCGCGGTGCTGACATTCGTGCCAGTCGTCGGGTCGTTCATGGAGCCGCGTATTCTCGGTGGCCGCACCGGCACGTTCTACGGAACGGTGATCGAGGATCAGTTTGTCGCCGTCTACAACTGGCCGCTGGGCGCGGCGCTTTCATTCATCCTGCTCGCCGTCGTCCTCTTGATCCTGGCTGTCGCCTCACCCGTCCTGAAAAGGGCAAGCTGATGGCTACGACGCGCCTCCTCGAATGGCTCGGCCGCTTCTATATCGTGCTGCTGCTGGCGTTTCTCTATCTGCCCATCATCATCATGGCGCTGATGTCATTCAACGCCTCGCCATTCTACCAGTTGCCCTTCACCTGGACGGCCGGCTGGTACGCCGACCTGTTTCGCAACAGTCAGATCATAGGTGCAACCTGGAACAGCATCGAGATCGCGGTGCTGACGACAATCGTTGCCACGACCCTGGGAACAGCTGCCTCCCTTGCCATGTTCCGGTATGAGTTCCGTGGCAAGAAGCTGCTGCAGGCCTTGCTGTTTCCCCCCATCGCCATCCCATGGCTGATTACCGGGACTGCGATGCTGATCTTCTTCTTCGGGATAGGCATCGGACGCGGCCTGCATGCGATCCTGCTCGGCCATGTTGCGCTGGCATTGCCCTATGTCATCGTCGTCGTTTCCGCGCGCCTTCAGACATTCGCGCCGGAACTGGAGGAAGCCGCTCGATCGCTTGGCGCCAGCCAATGGCAAGTGACGAGGCGGGTCACGTTGCCATGGATCATGCCCGGCGTGATCGCCGGTGCACTCTTTGCTTTCGCCGTTTCCTTCGACCAGTTCGTCGTGTCCTACTTTCTGTCGGCGCCGGGGCAAGGCACGCTGCCGGTCGAAATCTACGCTGCGATCCGCAAGGGTTTCACCCCGGAGATCAACGCCGTTTCCACCATCATTATCGCAGTTTCCATGGGCCTCATGCTCGTGGCCGCACGCTTCTTCAAATTCGGGGGTGAGAAGTAATGGCCGACGTCCAGGTACGAAACGTCTCCCGATCGTTCGGCTCGCACAAGGCGCTCGACGATGTCTCCATCGATTTTCCGGACGGCGGCTTCTACGCGCTTCTGGGGCCGTCTGGCAGCGGCAAGACCACCTTGCTTCGACTGATTGCGGGCTTCGACTTTCCGAGTTGTGGCGGTATCAGCATCGGTGGCGAAAGCGTTGAAAGGGTGCCTGTCGAAAAGCGTCGCATCGGCATGATGTTCCAGAACTATGCGCTCTTTCCCAACATGAGCGTGGCCGACAATGTTGCCTTCGGACTCTCGGTACGCGGCGATACGAGATCGTCGATTGAGACTGAAGTTCGCCGCGCCCTCGATCTGGTACAGCTGGACAAACTGGGCGAACGACGCCCGCATCAACTGTCGGGCGGGCAGCGCCAGCGTGTCGCCCTGGCGCGGGCAATCGTAACCAAACCCCGGGTACTCCTGCTTGATGAACCGCTCAGCGCGCTCGACAAGGCGCTGCGGGTCGACATGCAGATCGAACTCAAACGTATCCAGCGCGAGATTGGCATCACGACGATCTTCGTGACACACGATCAGGAAGAAGCACTGACCATGGCCGACCGGATCGGCATACTGTGTGATGGTCGGGTGGTGCAGGAAGGGCCGCCAGAGGATGTCTATGATCGCCCTCGCAGCGAGTTCGCCGCCAGCTTTCTCGGAGACGCAAACATCCTGCGCGGGAAGACCTTTGATAACGGGATTCGATTGTCTGACGGAATGCAGATCCTGGCGAAAGAAGCTTCAAGTGGTTCGGCCGGGGTTGAAGCGATCTGTGCCGTCCGCCCGGAGCGCATCACTATTGCTGCTTCCGCTTCTGCAACGCCGCCCGGGCGCAACACTCTAAACGGGCGTATCATGAAACGTATTTTCGCCGGGAACAGCAGCACCTATTTTGTGGACCGGAATGGCGAAACACTCAAGGTTCTGGTCCAGAATCAGGACGGCGAGAGACTTTCGGAAGGCCAGGACGTCACTCTTTCCTGGTCTCCGGAAAGCACGGTGGTCATTACAGCATAATGAAAGTTGGGCGATTAGCCGTCAGACCCTAGCAATCCGTTGCGGCTCCTCGGAATATGAGCCGACCTCGGCTGGTTGGCGTCGTGCACTTGTGCGCATGCGCGACGCATCCGGCCAGATGCGTGGTCCGGGGACTCTCATCGGCATTGCCGAGCAGATCGGGCTGATCGTCCATGTCGATCGCCTCCACCAAACACAAGGCGGTGGCCGAGGGTGTCGAGACAAGGCAGCAGCTTGCCTTCCTGAACAAGCAGGGCTGTCCGAGTTGCCCAAGGCTATCCGTTCGGTAGGCCGATAGACGCGGGAACTCATAACCTGATTGGCGATACGTGAAGGTCATCCCGAAGAACCCGTGAGCAATCTTGTTGAGGTCCCGCAAGGGCGGACAACTCCACGTCACGTCCTGGGGTTTCTCGCTCGCTCATCTTGGTCCGTTCCACCGGGCGCAGTATTGTGCGCGTCGGTGAACAATTTGCATCGACGGGTGATGTACCGATTGTCGATGCCCTCTCGAGGGGGCGGCAGATGGACACAAGGCAACTCAGGGAAGTCGGCAGGCGGGCCGCCAAGGCGGCGGAGCAGCGTCAGATTCTGGAAACCGGCCGCGCTTCGGCCGGCAGGGCCAGGCATCTCTTTCTGCGCTACACCCTGTTGGCCAGCGCTGTACTCATAGTGATCGCCGGGCTCTGGCTCGTGGTTTCCATGCTTGCAAATTGATGCCAGTTCGGGGCCAACTGCGGCAAACAGAAAGACCCGCTGCCGGAGCAGCGGGTCTTAGCGATTCACACGCGAGGCGAATTTACCAGGGCCTGTACCAGCCGGCCACCATGACCTGCTTGTCGCGATGGTTGCCGCCCAGAGTAGCGCCGAAATAGGCGCCGATAGCACTGGCAAACAGCGAAGCAGCTGTCAGGAAGGCTGCGATCAGCCCGACACGACGGGCAGTTTCGGCCGCTTCCTCGGCTACTGCGCGAGCCTGCTGAGCCTGTGCCCAGGTCTCGTCGACACGAGCCTGTGCCTCTTCCTGCGTCAGGCCGGAGCGTGCGGCCACGATGCTGGCGAGATACTGCCTGTCGGCGTCAGCAAGCTCGTCGTCTTCAAGCGCGCCGGCGATGATACGGCCAACCTCACCGCGGTTATCGGCGGTTGTCGGCTGGGCCGTAGCATTCGTCGAGCGAAGCAGCCGATCAACCAGCAGGCTGTCGCCCTCGCCGAGCATTTCGTCGGCATTGCCGGCCGCACCCGCTGCCGCACCGGCGGCGACCGTGCTTGCCGCGCCCGTCGCAGTCGCTACCACGGCCGATACGCCGGAGAATGCGATCAGCGCGCCCAGCAGAACGCAGACGGCCCACATGATCAGCCCGTGCGAGCCGTCGCGTATGTCTGATTCATATTCGGTGGCGTCGTAGTTGCGCCGGCGCATGCGGCCGGTCAGGTAGCCACCCGCCATGAAGCTGGAAATCTGCACCCAGAGCATCCAGAGCGCAGCGGCAATGGCGAACCAGAACAGCGTCATTCCGCGTCCCTCGTAGGCCGAGGTAAGCGTCAGGCCGATCGCTGAGCCGAATGTCATGAGAACAAAGGAAATTGCTGTTGCCAGCACCGTGCCGGCGATGATTGCCGGCCAGTCGATATAGGAATGGTCGCTGTCGCCTGTGGCGAGGACCGTGCGGTCTTCGGCTAGTGCCATGTGGTGCCCTCCTGAAAAATGCGCTGGGTTGAAATGGTTGTTCGCGTTCAGCGCAAGCCGAACAGGGAAAGCACCGCCATGATGACCACGATCAGGCCGACGATATAGATAATGCCATGCATAGTTTTCTCCCGCGTTTTGAGTTGCGCTGGAATAAGCCGGATGTCGGCGAAAGGTTCCGGCAGGCGGACGGGCGTTTCTGGCCGAAACTCGCCTGAATGTGAAAAATTCCTCTGAACCATTCAGCACCCGCCGCGTTGAGGTGCGAGGCGAAAACAGCGCCTGAAACGTGAAAGGAAGAAGTCATGGATTGGAACCGCGTCGAAGGTAACTGGAAGCAGTTCAAGGGCAACGTGAAGGAGCAGTGGGGCAAGTTGACCGACGACGATCTCGACGAGATCGCCGGTCGCCGAGATCAGCTCGAAGGCAAGATTCAGGAGCGCTACGGCATCGAGAAGGACCGGGTGCGCCGCGATGTCGACGACTGGTTCGGCCGTCAGAACTGAGCCATCATACTGAAAAAAAAGGCCGCCTCTCTTTCGAGGCGGCTTTTTTGTGCCGTGTCGCCAGCTTGGCGTGGCGGCTATCTAGCGCTGCACCTGCATCTGCTGCGGCAGCGGCTCGCGCACCGCCGCTTCCTTCGGAAGACTGTCAAACGGTGGCATGTATTCCTTGCGCTCGTAGAGCTCGCGCGGCACCGCGCCCGTGCGGTGGCCGTAATCCACTTCGGCCCAGCCGTCGCTGGTACGATAGAGGCCGACTGCTGGTCTCGGCGTCGGTCGGTAGGGGCGCGCAGCGCCCGGCGCAGCCTTCTCGACCTCGACGCCGGTCCTGCGGAAGACCTCTTCCATCGACCCATAGGAAGCCACTTGGCGTGGCGCCAGCGCGGCTGTCCGGGTCAGCGCGTAAACGGTGCTGCCGCCGTCGGTTGCTGACCAAATGTGATAGTTTACGCACCTGTGGCGAACGACGCGGTCATAGACCCAATTCATGCTAGCCTTCACTCGTTGCGACCAGCCACCACCCGTCGCAACCATCTCCGTATTTCATGGCACCAGTATGGTGTGAATCAGATTCGCGCCGGCTTGGGTAGTGCATGTGCCGTCATTGCCGGTGCTTACTTCGTCCCGAAACGCTCTCGCTCACTCCACACACGCAGAAATCGGGCTTGACGGGCCCTGTGAGTCTCGTCGCGGAGTCGCCTTTCGATTTTTTGTCAATATGGGTTTGATGTCGGATTCGAGTGCAGGTAGATTAGACCCGAATCAGCCGCTGCTCGGGGGCGCGGCGAGCCACAAATGCCTGATGTTGCGGGGTTATTCCGTGATGAGGCACGACGTGTTTCGTACGAGGCACCCGGATTCGGCCGATCGGCAGTAGCCGAGTCCGTAGACCGTGTTTTCCATTGTGATCGCGTATTTTCAGGTTCGTCCGCTGGCGTCGCCAGGGGTCGGGCACCCAGATTGATTCCGCCGAAAACGAGTTCATGACGAGCCTTGCCACCCAGATAGAACCGGACAGCTTTGCCGGTCGACTTTCGTCCAGGGGCGACCTCACGAGCTTTTTCATGACGTTGACCGCCGACATCGGCGCCGACGCCTACATGCTGGTCTCGATCCAGCACGACCAGGACCAGAACACGGCACGCATTCTTGCGTCCAACTGGATTCACGACGCCATCGAGCTGGTCGGCCACCGCCTGATCGCCAGCCTCGCCCAGGCACCCGCCGCTGCGCCAGGCGTCAAGCCGCGCGGTGTTGCGCCTGCCGAGGCGCCAAGTGCCGCCTGCGTGATGAACGGCGAGGAGGCCAAGCTCCTCGACGTGCTCGGCCATTCGGAGATCTTCTCGCTCAGGCTTTATGTCGGCGGCCAGCGCTTCTTCCTTCTCTTCTCGGCCGCCGAGACCGGCCGGATCGCGCAGGACATGCTGACCGGCGCCCAGCTCCGCTGCTGTTACGCGCTGTCGCAACTGCCCGCCCTGTTCGGCGCGGCAACCGCGCAGGACCGTCTGTCGGAGCGTGAGCGCGAGTGCCTGGTATGGGTTGCCGAAGGCAAGACCACCGATGAAGTCGCGCTCATTCTGGGCGTCTCCAGCAACACCGTCAGCAACTACATCACTCACGCGATCCACAAACTGTCGGCCAACAATCGTGCCATGGCGATAGCGACCGCGATCAGGAGCGGCATCATTTGACCGATCCGGCCGAAAACGCGTCGCAAGGCGGCGACCAGATCGGCGAGCACCGCAATCCCTTCGGAGCATTCTCGCCGGGCGTGGAGCCTTTCCATCCCGTCACCGTGCCGGACGCCGTGCGCCGCTGCCGCTGGATCGCCGTCGACATCAACGCCGTGGCCTTCAGCGTCTTCCTGATCGGTCCGTCGCTGGACCGGCACTTTCTTGCGCCCTGCTTCGATTCTGCATACCCGTCGCTCGCACCGGATACCGAACTGATCCAGGGCAACGACCGTTCCGGCATCGTCAAGCACGCGCGCACCTCGACAGTCCCCTGCTGGTGGAGCGACGGCACGCCGGCCCGCGAACAGCAGGCAAGGCCAGGCTGGTGCAAGCAGATCGAGCCGCTGTCACCCGGCACGTCGGGAATGGCCTTCCCCGTGCATGCCGACCGTGGATGCGGACTGGTCATGTTCTTCGGGCCGGATATCACGCTCGAACTTCCCGCCCTGTTCGACATCCACGCCCGCTGCTTCGCCCTCTTCGAGGCCGTCACCCGCATCAGGCGCAGCGAAAGCGCGCGTGTCCCGCTGATCTCGAAGCGCGAACTCGAATGCCTGAAGCTCACCGCCAACGGCTATACCAGCGATGAGATCGCCAGGCTGCTCAAGCTGTCGGTCCACACCGCCAACCAGTATCTTTCCAACACCACGCAGAAGCTCGATGCCGTCAACCGCATGCACGCGGTGGCCAAGGCCCTGCGCATGGGCCTGATCGACTAGGCGCTTGTCCGGGCTATCCGAGGTCGGCCGGCTCCGTCCTGCGCGGCTCCGTCTTGCGGATGCGCGCCCGCTCGAGCGACGAGCGCAGGAAGGCCGTGTTGGCGTGAGGATCGGGGTCGGGCCTTTCGAAGGCCACGTAGTTCACCTCAATCGACGCGGCATGGGCGTCGAGCGTCAGCGCAAAGTAGACGCAGGCACCCGAGGGCCGCAGTTCGAGGTCGAGCACGATCCGCGCGGTTTCCGTCCAGGTGACATGCGCCTCGCCGCCATGGCCGAGCCTGAGCGTTCCCGGCATCAGGAACATCTCGGCCGCCGAGTCGACGATGTCGGAGATGGTCGCGAAATGCTCCAGCCGGATGAAGGCGATGTAGTCGGCCACGTCGACCAGACGCAGCTCGCTGACGACTTCCTTGATGGCTTCGGCGACGATCATTTCGCGCGGCGCGGCGTGCGGCTGTCGGATCATGAAAGCTCTTTGCGCTTGGGCTTGCTGGAATAGACGATACGAACCAGTTCTGCGACGGCCTGGTAGAATTGAGCTGGTATCACGCTATCGACCGAAACTTGCTTGTACATGGAACGGGCGAGCGCCACGTCCTCGAACACCGGGATATTGTTCGCCTCCGCGATCTCCCTGATCTTCAGCGCCACGAGGTCCTGGCCCTTCGCCAGCACCAGCGGCGCACTGTCTTCGTCGCGTACGTATTTCAGGGCGATCGCGTAGTGGGTTGGGTTGGCGATCACCAGCGTGGCGCGCGGCACCGCCGTCATCATGCGCTTGCGGGCCCGGTCGCGTTGCAGCGACCTGAGGCGCGCTTTGACGATCGGGTCGCCTTCTGACTGCTTGTTCTCGTCCTTGACCTCCTGCTTCGTCATCCGCAGGTCCTGCTTCCAGTGAAAGCGTGACCAGACGAGATCGACTGCCGCGATCAGCGCCATCACGAGCACGATCGACAGGATGATCGAGATCGCCATCTCGCGGATGACGTGAGAGAAGTCGGCAGTCTGCGTCAGCATGCCCGCAAGGAAGCGCCGGTGGCTGTCCGAAAGGGTGAACACCAGAACGGCCGCGGCGAAGGTGAGCTTGCCGAGAGACTTCAGGAATTCGGCAAAGCCCTGCGCGCCGAATAGCCGGTTCCAGCCCTTGGAGATCGAGATGCGTGATGCCTGTGGGCGGATGCGTTCGCCGACGAATTGCGGCAGGTTCTGGAACGCCGATGCGCCGACGCCGGCCACCACCAGCAGGATCAGCAGCGCCGCCACCGCCTTGCCGATCTCGAGCGTCACGATGCGCGACAGTGCCACCACGTCGTCCACCGTGGCCATCGGCCACGCGTCGGGCTTTTCGAGGAAGATCGCCAGGAAGCTGCCAACACTGGCAATCGTATCGCCGGCGAAAAAGACCGCGAAGACCAGGATTGCCACGAAGGAACAGAGGATCGTCGTCTCACGCGAATGGGGCAGCTTGCCCTTTTCGACCGTGTCGCGGATCTTCTTCTCGGTGGCTTCCTCTGTTTTGCTGTCTTTATCGTCGGACTCGGCCATTCCCGTCAGGCCGCCGCACTCTGCATGGTCGGCAGCTCAAACGCGCCTTCGCGCGCCATGCGGATGGCAGCGGCGGCGATTGCCTTGCGGGCCCGCACGATGTCGGTGGCTGCAATGCCGTCCGCACCCTGCGCGAGTTCGGACTCGACCATGCGCCGCGAGCGCGCGCCGATCGACGACAGCACGGCCTCGGCCAGCGCGGCCTGCGAATTGCGCAGCGCCAGCGTCACCAGTTCGGTCGACACGCTGTCGAACAGCGCCACACGGGCCTTCTGGGTCAGCAGCAGCACGTCCTCGAAGGCGAACAACCGCGCCTTCAACTCGGCGAGGTCCGGCGTGCCCGACTTCTCGAGATCTTCCATCATCTCGTCGAGCTGTTCCTTCTCGAGTTCGTTGAGCACGCTGGCGACGCGAATCTGGCCGGCTGACGTGTCGCGTGTCGAGCTCTCGGCGAGCAGGCGGCTGCGCAACTGGTTCTCGACGATGCGGGTTGCGGCCTCCGGGATCTTCGCCATCGACATCATGCGCTTGACGATTTCGCTGCGCACCGATTTCTCTAGTGTCAGCAGGGCCGCGGCTGCCGCCGCAGGTGAAAGGTTGGACAGCACCAATGCTGCGGTTTGCGGATGCTCCTCGGTCAGGAACGTGCCAAGCCTTGCCGGCTCGACCTGCTCGATCTGCGGCCAGACCGGCGGCGGACCGCTCGGCTCCACGGACTCTTCCCCGGTGCCCATCAGGGCGCTCATTTCTTCCGGCGACAGCGATTCCGTGAGGATGGTGTCCATCCGGTCGGCGGAGTCCAGCAGACCGGCGCCCTCCGTGAATTCCGCCTCGAACTCGGCGACGATCTTCTCGAGGTCCGCCTGATCGATGGTGCGCAGAAGCCGCGCTCCCTCGATCAGCGCCTTGAGTTCTTCCTGCTTGAAGAAGCGCAGCAGCTTGCTGGCCGAAGGCTTGCCCATTGCAACGAGAATGGCTGCAGCCTTCTGCGTGCGGGTCATGTTCGCGGCGGTGCTCATCTCGGCTTCTTCCACGCGAACCTCATCCGGCAGGTTTCGCCGAAGCGATGATTTCAGTCAGCTTGATGCCGAAGCGCGAGGAATCGCCTTCGAGCACGGTGATTTCGCCGCGCGCGATCCGGCGTCCGTTGACCACCACGTCGACCGGTTCGCCGATCCGCCTGTTGAGCGACACGGTAGAGCCCTTCTGCAGCGCCATCAGGTCCGAAACGGGCATTTCCGTGCTGCCGAGCACGATCTGCACTTCGACGGGAATGTTCATGATGAGCGCCGAATTCATGCCGCCTGGCGCGGTAGCGACGCCCTCGGAAGCCGCACTCGGTTTCGCGGGTGTGGCCGCAGCAGCCGCGGGCTTGCTGCCGGGATCCTTGTCGTCCTCGTGCAGGGCCCCCCGCAGCTCTTCGATCGCGCGGTTCAGCTCGTCGTTCGGAGAGGCCTTTTCGGCTGCCGGGCTGGTCTGTGTCATCGATCTTCTCCGGTTCTTCCCGAGCTGCTCGGCGCCCTAGGCGCTGAGCAGTCCTTCCATGAGTTCCTGCCCGGCATCGAAGGGATGCCTGATGCGAACGGTATAATTCTTTCCGAGCTTGCCGAATTCGCAGACGTAGAGCGGCTTCTGCCGCGCCGACAGCATCGCCTTGGATTGCGCAAGCTGCTCGATCTCGATCACCTGCCCCTCATGCAACTGGGCAACCTCGCCGAGCGTCATGCTGGCGAGAGGCATCGTCGCCTCGAGTTCGACGGCCGACCGCATCACCTCGTCGCTGAAGCGCTGCCGCCACTGGCCGGGTGCGGCGTCGTCATTGCCGCCACGATGCTTCAGCAGGACACGTTGCGGCATGGTCAGCGCAAACGTCCCGGAGCCCGCCGGCATCGACATGGAGAAGACTGCACGGACACCCGGGCCATCTCGGATGACATGCTTCTCGAGCTCGACTCCGCTCATTGCCGGCGACAGCGGCATCTTGAACTCGAAGGCCCGCTCGCCCGAGCCGTTCATCGCCTTGGCGATCGCTTCGAAGAACAGCGTCGCCACCTCGGTCTCGGTCGGCGACAGTGGCCGCGAGATCGGTGCGACCTTGGCATCGGGATCACCGCCGAAGAAGGCGCTGACGATCACCGCCACCGCATTGGCGTCGACCGACAGGATCATCGCGTCGGGGGACGATGCCGACGCCGCGACTGTCATCGCGTGGCCCTTGCCCTTTGGACGGGCGTCCGCGAAACGCGTCAGTTCAACTGTCTTCAGCTCGATGGCGACGGTCAGCGACAGCGATTCCGTCAGGCCCTCGATGATTGCAGGAACCGCCCTTTCGGCGAGTTTACGGGCGGATTCGGTTACATGATCCGGCTCGCCGGTTTCGCCAACCAGGCGCTCGATGATGTAGGCGCGCATGTCGGCGGGACTGGTGGGGACTGGTCCAGCCATGTCAGCGAATTGTCCTGCTGGTGCGCATGGCTCAGGCGGCCTTTTCTGCCGGCGCCGCGCCGCTGCTCATCGTGCTCTGCTCGACCGAATCGATCGACGGCCGGTCGTAGGCAGAAATCGTCTTGCGGCCAAACTCGATCGCCACCTGCGGCAGCGAGCCGTTCATGTAGGCAAGCAGCGTCTGCTTGACGATGACGTATAGCCTGTTCTGCTTTTCGCGCACCGACTTCACCTTGGTCGCCAGCGGGCCGACAACGCAGTAGGACATGAAGATGCCGAGGAAGGTTCCGACGAGAGCGGCGCCGATCAGGCCGCCCAGAATCTCGGGCGACTGGTCGAGTGCGCCCATCGCCTTCACGACGCCGAGCACGGCGGCCACGATGCCGATGGCCGGGAAGCCGTCGCCCATCGCGGTAAGCGCGTGATAGCACTTCAGCTTGTCGGTGCGGATCGTCTGGATCTCTTCGTCCATCAGCGCCTCGATCTCGTGCGAGCGGGCATTGCCGATGATGATGATGCGGCAGTAATCGCAAATGAAATGTGTAAGGTCGTGGTTCTTCAGGACCGTGGGGAACGCCTGGAAGATCGTCGACTCGTCCGCATTGTCGATATGGGCCTCGACCTCGCTGCGCGACTTGGTTTTCAGTTCCCGCATCAGCGAATGCAGGACCCCGAGCGTTTCCAGGTAGTTCTGCTCCTTCGGCACCGCATTCTTGAAGGCTTCGAGGCTGGCCTTTCCGGTATCCTTCACCACCTTCATCGGGTTGGCGATCAGGAACGAACCGAGCGCGGCGCCGCAGATGATGACGACTTCCCAGGGCTGGATGAGCACCTCGATGTGTCCGCCCATGGCCATGAAGCCGCCGAGGACGCAGCCGAGCGTTACAACGAATCCGATCAGGATGCTCAATGCACGTGTCCTTCCAAGACGCAACGATGCGACCAGAGGTACAAGCCGTGCCTTGTGTGAGGCTTGAATCGGAGCCGCCTCGCACCATTAAGCTTCGCGCAAGCAAACGCGCCTAGTTTCGGCTCCTGATCAGGTCGGGAACCACGCCCTTGCTAAGCACCTATCTCAGCTACCAGCTCATCGCGAGGGACCTGCCAAAGGCCATCGAGCGCGTTGGCGACCAGCCGGTCATCGATCGCGAGACCAAATATTACCAGGAGAACATCACCAAGGTTACGTCCATCGACGAGTTCGTGAAGGACGACCGTCTGTTCCGCTATGCCATGAAGGCGCACGGCCTCGAGGACATGGCCTATGCCAAGGCCTTCATGGTCAAGGCCCTGAAGGAAGGCGTCTCCGACCCCGACAGCTTCGCCAACAAGCTCTCCGACAAGCGCTACGCCGAGTTTGTCACGACATTCAATTTCGCGGCGCGCGGCACTCTCGCCACGGTCTACAACAAGGCGCAGCACGAGACGCCGGCCAACTATGCCCTGCAGGCCGAAATCGCCGGCATCCCGCGCGATTCCGAATTCGTGAAGACCGAGACCAACTACTACCTTTCCAACATCGGCAAGGTGAAGTCCGTCAAGGAGTTCATGTCCGACTATCGGCTGCTGACCTACGCCATGGCGGCCTACGAACTCGATTCCTCGACGGAGGACATGGACCAGATCGAGAAGCTTCTGGATGGCGGTACGCGCGACCCCGACAGCCCCGCCAACAAGTCAGACAACCTGAACTACAAGGCCTTCGTCGCCGCCTTCGACTTCGAGGGCATGGGCGAGACGGCGACCACCTACAGCCGCGCCCAGCAACCCGCCGTCGACAAGTATCTGCGCCAGACCCTGGAAGAGAATGCCGGCGAGCAGAACGAGGGCGTCCGCCTGGCGCTCTATTTCGAGCGCAAGGGTCCGAGCCTGACGTCGTTCTACGAGGTTCTCGCCGATCCCGCGCTTGCGCGCGTCATCCGTACCGCCCTGTCGCTGCCCGACGCCTTCGCCTCGGCCGACATCGACAAGCAGGTCAAGTTCTTCGAACAGAAATTCAACATCGAGGATTTCTCCGACCCCGAAAAGCTGGGGGAGTTCCTGACCCGCTTCACCAGCCTGTGGGAGATTAACAATCCCACCTCTCCGGCGCTCACCTCGGCGAGCATCCTGTTCAGCCAGCCGGTCGAGTTCGGCATTTCCACCGATGCGCTTTTCGCGATCCAGTCAATGAAGAGATAGCCATGGCAATGCAGGACGGGCTCTATGTGGCCCTGTCATCCCAGATCGCGCTCGAGCGCCGCCTGGAAACGATCGCCGACAATGTCGCCAACAGCTCGACCGTCGGCTTCCGCGCCACGGGCGTCAAGTTCGAGGACGTCGTCTCGGGTCTGGGCGACAAGTCGATCTCCTTCGCCTCGTCGGGCGACACCTACATATCCAACACCAGCGGCCCGATGCGCGAGACCGGCAATCCGTTCGACTTTGCGATCCGGGGCGACGCCTGGTTCGGCATCGAGACCCCGGCCGGCACCGTGATGACCCGCGACGGGCGTTTCACCATGTCCGACGCCGGCCAGCTCGTCTCCATCGAGGGCTACAACGTGCTTGACGCTGGCGGCGCTCCGATCCAGCTCGATCCGCGCAACGGTCCGCCGACGGCGGGTGCCGACGGTACGCTTCGCCAGCGTGACCAGCAGGTCGGCGCTCTCGGTCTCTTCACCTTCGACCCGGGCGGCGAATTCGTCCGCTTCTCCAATTCCGGCATCGTCCCGGCCGGCGAGCCGGAGCCCATCGTCGACCGGCTCGATGCCGGCGTGGCGCAGGGCTTCCTGGAAGAATCCAACGTCAATCCGATGCTGGAGATGACGCGGCTGATCAAGGTTCAGCGCGCTTTCGAAAACGCGGCCGCCATGCTGCGCAGCACGGAATCGTCCTACACGGACGCCATCAAGACGCTCGGTTCCAAATAGCGCGCGATGACGATTACCCTGCCCACCGCGGCCTTTGCGCCCTCCAGGCCGCAGGACAATCCGCTCGAGGCGCTCGACCGCGCCTGGCGCCGCATCGTCGAGGACCGGACGCTGGTCCGGCGCGGCGGCCGCATCACCGAGGTCTCGCCGACGCACTACCGGGTGCGCGGCATTTCGAGCGTTGCCCGTCTGGGCGACATGGTCGAACACCGCAGCCACGCCGGCATCCGGCACGGCGAGATCGTCCAGATCTCGCCGGGCGAGGTCCTCGTCGCTCCCTATGAGCGCGCGGGCGACGCCGGCGTCTCCGACCCGGTCTTCAACCTTGGCCCCTTCAGCGTCCTGCCGCATGCCGGCTGGCGCGGCCGCGCCATCGACGCCCTCGCGCGGCCGATCGACGGCGGACCTCCCTTGCCGCAGGGCGATCCGCTCGACGCCGCCAGGGCGACACAGCCTTCCGCCCTCGCCCGCCAGCGCGTCGGCTCGTCCTTTCCGACCGGCGTCAGGGTCATCGATGTCTTCACGCCGATCTGCTTCGGCCAGCGGCTGGGCATTTTCGCCGGCTCCGGCGTCGGCAAGTCGACGCTTCTCGCCATGCTCGCCAGCGCCGAGGCCTTCGACACCGTTGTCGTCGCGCTGGTTGGCGAGCGCGGCCGCGAGGTGCGTGAATTTCTGGAGGACACCATCGGTCCCGCCTGCATGGCCAAGACCGTCGCCGTCGTCTCGACAAGCGACGAGAGCGCCATGATGCGCAAGCGCGCCCCCGACACGGCCATGCGCGTCGCCGAGCATTTCAGCATGAAGGGCGACCGCGTCCTGCTGGTTCTCGATTCCATCACCCGCTTCGCCCATGCGCTGCGCGAAGTCGCCACCGGCACCGGTGAGCCGCCGGTCGCGCGCGGCTACCCGGCCTCCGTCTTTACCGACCTGCCCAAGCTGCTCGAGCGCGCCGGGCCCGGCACCGAGGGCGCGACGGGATCTGTCACAGCGATCATTTCGGTGCTCATCGACGGCGACGACCACAACGACCCGGTCGCCGATTCCGTGCGCGGCATCCTCGACGGCCACGTGGTGCTCGACCGAACCATTGCCGAGCAGGGCCGCTATCCCCCGGTCAACCCGCTGGCGTCGATCTCGCGCCTCGCCTCCAAGGCCTGGAGCGAAGACCAGCGCAAGCTGGTGACGCAGTTGAAGGCGATGATTTCCCGCTACGAAGACACCCGCGATATCCGCCTGCTCGGCGCCTACCAGGCCGGCGCCGATCCGGACCTCGACGCTGCCGTCCGGCAGGTCCCGCTGATTTACGAGGCGATGACGCAGACGCCGCGCGACAAGCCTTCGGCCGACGCCTTCGCCGATCTCGCCCGCCATCTGAAAAACAGGGACAAGCAGAATGCTGTTCAACCGGGCTGAAAGGCGCATGAAGGCTCTGGTCGAGAAGAACCGACGCATAGCGCTCGGGGAACCTGAACCGGTGCGCCGCGGCATCTTCGGTCCATTTCGGCGCCAGCGCGTGCGCGTGCCCTTCACCGCCGAGCCGACCCCCTCGAAGCGCGACCGCCGCAGCGACCTGACAGTAGCGGCCCTCGGCATCACGCTCGGCCTGATCTGCGCCCTGTTTCCCTGGTACATCTTCTTCAACCAGGACGATTTTGGCGTGCGCGCCATGCGGTTCGAGGGCAGTGAGGGCGAGAGCGGCCCGATCCTGCTGGGTTCGCAGCCGCAGCGCATCGGCGCACCAGTGGCGGCCGTCGAAATCCCGCCGATGGAGCTCGACCTCCTCGCGACCGGCACGGCGACCAAGGATGCCGAAGAGGACGAGCATGGCACGCCCGGCCTGACCGCCCAGCCATTTCCTCCGCTGCCGGTTGACTTTCGGCTGGTCCACGTCGCCAACGGACGCGCCCTGATCGAGGACGGCAGCGGACTGTTTGTCGTCCAGCGCGGCTCGCTGCTGCCCGATTCCAGCCGCGTCGAATCGATCGAGGAAAGCGACGGACACTGGAAGCTGGTGACCGACGCGGGACTGGTCATCGACCTCGCGCAGTAATCCACGCAAGGCCCACGCAAGACTGGTCTCCTATCTTCTGGGCACTGCCCGGAGATTGTCATGGAGCCTGTCAACCTTTTCCAACTTGCTGCACAGCAGTCGCGCTGGCTTGCCGTGCGCCAGTCTGCCGTTGCCGGCAACGTAGCGAACGCCAATACGCCCGGTTACGGGACGGTTGACGTCGAGCCGTTCGAGAAGGTGCTGGACAAGAGCTCTGTCACCCTCGCGGCAACCCAGGTCGGCCACATCATGGGCCGCACGACAGAATCCGGTTTTTCGCTGCGCCAGGAAGATGCCAACGAGTCCATCCTGCCTTCCAAGAACACCGTGGTACTCGAAAACGAGATGCTGAAGGCCGGCGAGATCCGCCGTGACTTCGAGCTCAACACGGCCATCGTCAAGGCGTTTCACCGCATGATCATGCTGAGCTCGAAGAGCTGACCATGGATCCGCTAGCCACAGCCCTCAAGGTCGCCTCCTCCGGTCTCAGCGCGCAGTCCGAGCGCCTCCGCGTCGTCTCCGAGAACCTTGCCAATGCCCAGTCGACGGGCGACGTACCTGGTTCCGATCCCTACCGCCGCAAGACCATCACTTTTGCCGCAGAGCTCGACCGCGCCAGCGGTGGTTCGCTGGTCGAAGTCGGCTCCATCGATCGTGACCGCACCGACTTTCCGATTGAATTCATGCCCGGCCACCAGGCCGCCGACGAGCGCGGCTACGTCAAGATGCCAAACGTGAACGTGCTGCTCGAAATGGCGGACATGAGCGAAGCCAATCGGTCCTACGAGGCCAATCTCCAGGTCATCAAGCAGGCTCGTGACCTGATCTCCATGACCATAGACCTGATGCGAGGCCAGTAATGATCGGTGCAGTCGGAGCATTAGACTTCAAGTCGATCGGCGGCGCCTCGGGCGCCTCCGGCAGCAATATCGCCGGCGCCGCCGCGGGTGCCAGCCCGACGGCCTCCTTCGCTTCGGTTCTTTCCGACATGGCGTCGCGCACGGTCGAGACAATGAATAATGCCGAGCATGTTTCCATCAAGGCGTTGCAGGGCGATGCCGATGCCCGCGAAGTCGCCGATGCGGTGATGAGCGCGGAACAGTCACTGCAGGCGGCTGTCGCCATCCGCGACAAGATCATCAGCGCCTACATGGAAATCAGCCGGATGGCGATCTGAAGGGACCGATAAGATGAAAGCACTCGCCATTGCCGCCACCGGCATGAACGCCCAGCAGACCAATCTTGAGGTCATCGCCAACAACATCGCCAACATCAACACCACCGGCTTCAAGCGGGCCCGCGCCGAATTCTCCGACCTTCTCTATCAGGTTGATCGCATGCAGGGCGTTCCAAGCCGCGCCAATTCAAGCATCGTGCCGGAAGGAGTCTCGATCGGCCTCGGCGTCAAGACGGCGGCCGTGCGCAATGTCCACATCCAGGGCGGCCTCACGAGCACCGGCAACAATCTCGACCTCGCGCTGACCGGCAATGGCTGGTTCCAGATCGAGGGACCCGACGGCCAGAC
The DNA here is from genome assembly GCA_018823835.1 of Alphaproteobacteria bacterium. GTDB lineage: Bacteria > Pseudomonadota > Alphaproteobacteria > Rhizobiales > Rhizobiaceae > CAMYMG01. Next base: position 206,712 of record JAHJHT010000010.1, read on the forward strand.
GCTCTACACGCGCTCCGGCGCCTTCAACACCAATGCCACCGGCCAGCTCGTCACGGTCGACGGCTTCACCGTCAGCCCCGCGATCACCGTTCCGGCCGACGCACTCGAAGTCATCGTCAACAAGTCGGGCCAGGTCTTTGCCCGGCTGGACGGCCAGATCGAGCTGCAGGAACTCGGCCAGCTGACGCTTGCCTCCTTCGCCAACGAGGCTGGCCTGGCGCCACTCGGGGACAACCTCTTTCAGGAGACCGCGGCTTCCGGCGCTGCCAATGTCGGCGTCCCGGGCGACCTCGGTTACGCCACCATCGAGCAGGGCTACCTCGAGAACTCGAACGTCGATCCGGTCAAGGAAATCACCGAACTGATCTCGGCCCAGCGCGCCTATGAAATGAACTCCAAGGTCATCCAGGCCGCCGACGAAATGGCTGCGGTTGTCTCCAAGAACATCAGGTGACGACGATGGTCTGGCGCTCGATCTGCATGCTTGCACTGGTCACCGCCATCGCCATGGCGGCGTGGGCCGGCGCAGCTATGGCGCAGGAGATCGTCTTTATTCCCAACCGCGTCATCTATCCCGGCGAAACCATCACGATGGATGCCCTCAAGGAAGTCACGCTGAAGCCCGGCAAGATCATCCCGCCGGCCGTCGCCATCGCCCCGATCGAGCTCGACGGCAAGATCGCCGTCCGGACGCTGCTGCCCGGCCGCTACATCCAGGCGAATGGAATTCGCGAGCCCTGGGTCGTCGAACGCGGTGCCTCTGTCCAGATGATCTTCGTTTCGGGCGGACTGACCATCTCGGCCGCCGCAATCACGCTGCAGCCGGGTGCTGCAGGAGACTTCGTCAAGGTTCGCAATGTCGATAGCGGCAAGGTGCTGACCGGCACCGTCATGGCCGACGGCTCAATCAGGGTCAGCGCTTCATGAACAGGCTTGCCGTGCTCATGTTCTGCGGCGCCCTCTCCATCCTTCCTAACACGGGATGGGCCGCCGACATGGAGATTCAGATGCCGCCGCAGGGCGGCCTTTCGCAGTTTCCGGCGCATGCCGATGGCGTTCCCATCGGCCAGGAAGGTGCTTCCGGCCAGCTGGTCCGCTACACGCTGGGCGACAGCAATCTGCCCTCCAATGGCGGTACCGTCGCGCGCATCAAGGACATCGCCCAGTTGCAGAGCGCGCGCGACAATCAGCTTGTCGGCTACGGTCTCGTCATCGGCCTTCAGGGCAGCGGCGACAGCCTGCGTAACTCTCCCTTTACCGAGCAGTCGATGCGGGCCATGCTGGAAAACCTCGGCATCGCCAGCGAAGGCGGCCGGGCGCGTTCCAAGAATGTCGCCGCCGTCATCGTCACCGCCAACATGCCGCCCTTCGTCCAGTCGGGCGCACGCATCGACGTCACCATCTCCTCGCTCGGTGACGCCTCCTCCATCTCAGGCGGCACCTTGGTGATGACGCCCATGAAAGCCGCCGACGGCGAGATTTACGCCGTCGCCCAGGGTCCGGTCATCTCCGGTTTCAACGCGCAAGGCGCGGCCGAACAGCTCAGCCAGGGCGTGCCGACCGCCGGGCGCATCCCCAACGGCGCCATCATCGAGCGCCAGGTCGATGCCAGCTTTGCCAACCAGTCGACGATGGTGCTGCAGCTGAGGAATGCCGACTTCTCGACGGCCGTCAGGGTCGCCGACGCCATCAACACCTATGCCGGCGTTCGCTTCGGCGCCCGCGTCGCCCAGGAACAGGACTCGCGCACGATCGTCATCCAGAAGCCGAAGACCATCTCGGCCGCGCGCTTCTATGCCGAGATCGAGAACCTCGCGGTGGAATCGGACGCGCCTGCCCGGGTCGTCGTCGACGAGCGCACCGGCACCATCGTCATCGGCAACGACGTCCGCATCTCGCGCGTCGCCGTCAGCCATGGCGCGCTCACGGTGCGCGTTACCGAGGCGCCGCGTATTGTCCAGCCCGAGCCCTTCTCGCGCGGCGAAACCGCAGTCGAGCCCTACACAGCCATCGAGGCCACACAGCCCGACGCCAAGGTCGCCGTACTGGACGGACCCAATCTCGAAACGCTCGTCTCGGGCCTGAATCGGCTGGGCGTCAAGCCGGACGGCATCATCGCCATCCTCCAGGGCATCAAGTCGGCCGGCGCCATGCAGGCCGAACTGGTCATGCAATAGAGGCCGCCCATGTTGTTCTCCTCATCCAACCCGACCAGGACCGCAGCCGGCGCAGGCGCGACTCTCGCTATCGCGATCGCCGCTCTTTTCGCCCTCGCCGGCCCGGCGGCGACCGAATCGGCGGGCCATGCCGAAGCTCCGGCGCACGAGGCTGCCGCGCCGGAGCCCGCGCCTGTTCGCCAGATATTCGAGTCCCCCAAGACCGGCACCGAGATCGAGCGCTTCTGCTCCAACATCGCCGATGCAGCGCGCGACCGTCGCTATGTGCTGCAGACCAAGGAGCTGCTCGCCCTCCAGCAGGAGGTCGACAAGCGCATCAAGGTGCTCGAGGAAAAGCGTGCCGAATACGAAGACTGGCTGAAGCGCCGCGAGGAATTTCTCGCCCAGGCCGAGGACGGCGTCGTCAAGATCTATGGCGGCATGCGCCCCGACGCTGCCGCCGAACGCCTGGCCGAACTCGATGCCACGCTGGCAGCCGGCATTCTGATGAAGCTCGACGCCCGCAAGGCCGGCGTGATCCTCAACGAAATGGAACGCAAGGCGGCAGCGATGCTGACCGGCGTGATGGCAAGCGCAGCGCGCAGAAACGACCCGACATGAAGCGTACCGGTATCCTCGTCGCCGCGACGCTTCTGCTTTCGGGCTGCGCCTCCGGCGTCTTCAAGGAGATCGGCCAGGAGCCGGCCCTGTCGCCGGTCGGATCCGGACTCGACACCGCGCCGCCGGCCCAGAACGCAAGCTACGACGCCTACCCGTCACCGCCGGTCAAGCGCTTCTCGCTGTGGAACGACCGCCAGAGCCGACTCTTTACCGACCCGCGCGCGCTGTCGCCGGGCGACATTCTCACCGTGCGCATCAAGATCAACGATCGCGCCAAGTTCAAGAATGAATCGCAGCGCAGCCGCACTGCCGACCGTTCGCTTGGCGGCGACCTGGCCTTCGACTGGGATGGCGTCGGCTCCAGCGGCACCGCTGACGGCACCATCGGCTCCAAGACGTCGACGGCCGGTGACGGCGCGACGTCGCGTTCGGAAAATCTCGAGCTGATGGTCGCGGCGGTTGTCGTCGAAGTGCTGCCCAACGGCAATCTCATCATCAAGGGAACGCAGGAAGTGCGCGTCAACGCGGAACTGCGCATCCTGACGATCGGCGGTATCGTGCGGCCCTACGACATCGGACCGGAAAACACGATCTCCTACGAGCGCATTGCCGAGGCCCGTATTTCCTACGGTGGACGCGGCCGGCTGACCGAGGTGCAGCAGCCGCCTTACGGTCAGCAGGTGCTCGACCGGTTGTTGCCCTTCTGATGGCGGCAGCAGCCGAAGCAGCGGCCGGCGCGGCCGACGAGGTCCCCCAGAAGAAGGGACCGTCGATCGTCGTCCAGCTCGGCGCTCTGATTTTCCTGACGGCGGCGGCCGCAGGCATGGGCTGGGTTTCGGGCGGCATGCTGACCAGCGGCGGCTCGGGGTCCGAAAGCCACGCGCCGGCCGCCGGACACGGGGAAAAGGCGAACGCCCAAGGCGAAGCCAAGGACGGCCATGGCGAGGCGCCGGTAAGCGACACGGTCATTCCGCTCGAAGCCATTACCACCAATATCGGCGCCCCTACCGACGTGTGGGTGCGCATGGAAGCCTCGATCGTACTCGACGCGCCGCAGGCCCCCGAACTCGCCGGCATCATCCAGCAGGACCTCCTGGCCTATCTCAGGACCGTCAAGCTTTACCAGGTAGAGGGAGCCAGCGGCTTCCGCCACCTGAAGGCGGACCTCGAGGAGCGGGCGTCGATCCGCAGCGACGGCCACGTCAAGGGACTCTTGATCAGGACCCTGCTTTTCGAATGAAGCGCCTCGGCCTAGCCCTCCTGATCCTGCCCGCGACCGTGGTCGCGGCTTTCGCGCAGCAGCTCGACCTCGGAGCCATCGGCCAGGCCGACGGCACGACGATCGGCTACATCATCCAGATGTTCGGCGTCCTGACGATCCTGTCGGTAGCGCCGGGCCTGCTGATCATGGTGACGAGCTTCACCCGCTTCGTCATCGCCTTTTCCATCCTGCGCGCCGGCATCGGCCTGCAGACGACGCCCGCCAACATGATCCTGATCAGCCTGTCCCTGTTCATGACCTTCTATGTCATGGCACCGACTTTCGATCAGGCCTGGAACAATGGCGTTCGCCCTTTGATGGACAAGCAGATCACCGAGGTCGAGGCCTTCGAGCGGATCTCCGATCCGTTCCGCGTCTTCATGGTCAAGAATGTCCGCGACAAGGATTTCGACCTTTTCGCCGATCTCGCGACCGAGCGTGGCGAGACGGTTGCCCGCGACACCGTCGACCTCAGGGTGCTCGTTCCCGCCTTCATGATCTCCGAGATCCGGCGCGGTTTCGAGATCGGGTTCCTGATCGTCCTGCCCTTCCTGGTGATCGATCTCATCGTCGCCACCATCACGATGGCAATGGGCATGATGATGCTGCCGCCGACCGTTGTGTCGCTGCCCTTCAAGATCCTGTTCTTCGTCCTGATCGACGGCTGGAACCTGCTCGTCGGAAGCCTCGTCCGTTCGTTCAACTGAACGCGCAGATTTTATTCAAATTAGATTTTGTTAACCACGTTTGTTAGCCAATTCGCAGCATCCCGGATGGCATAGTCAAACCGTTAACTATGACGGGTGACCGGGCTTTCTCGGTCATGGGCATGATGTCTTACCGTCATACCGGTCGAGCCGGATGCAAACAATTTCCTGAGTACTGGGTACCTGTAACATGGCGAGTATCATGACCAACGCTGCGGCGTTGACGGCTCTTCAGAGCCTGAATTCCACCAACAAGAACCTCGAGGTCACGCAGTCGCGCATTTCCACAGGCTACCGCGTAGCCGATGCAAGCGACAATGCCGCCTATTGGTCGATCGCCACCACCATGCGTTCCGACCACAAGGCGATGTCCACCGTTCAGGACTCGCTTGGCCTCGGTGCTTCCAAGGTCGACACCGCCTACACGGGCATGAACAAGGCGATCGAGACCATCAACGAACTGAAGGTCAAGCTCGTCGCCGCCGTCGGTTCCTCCGATTCCGACAAGGCCAAGATCCAGACCGAGATCAAGTCGCTGCAGGGCCAGCTGAAGAGCTACGCCGACTCGTCGACCTTCTCGGGCGCCAACTGGCTGGCGGTCACTTCCGACAAGACCGCTGCGGGCGCGGCCGCCGGCACCGACGACGCCGTCCAGCAGGACGTCAAGATCGTCGCTGCCTTCAACCGTTCGGCCACTGGCTCCATATCGCTCGGCACCATCGACGTTAAGGTCGAGGGCCTCAAGCTGTTCGACAACGGCGTCGTCGGCGAGGTCAAGAACCAGGGCATTCTCGACCGGACCACCCAGGTCTGGAGCTCGACGGCCGCACAATCTGCCTATGATACGACCTATGCCACGCGCCTGGCTGCAGGCGATGATGACGGCGCTGCCGACACGGCCGCGGCCACTGCCGCGGGCACCGCGGACGGCACGGCTACGGCAATTGCCGGCGTATCGGTCTACAACCTCGACATCACTGCGGTGGGCGTCAACGACAACTTCATCACCAGCATGATTGCCAAGGTGGAAGTCGGGTTGAAGGAAATGACGACGGCTGCGACCAACCTTGGCGCCGCCAAGAGCCGCATCGATCTGCAGAAGACCTTCACCACCAGCCTGATGGACTCCGTCGAGCGCGGTGTCGGTCAGCTGGTCGATGCCGACATGAACAAGGAATCGACCCGCCTCCAGGCCCTGCAGGTTCAGCAGCAGCTCGGCATCCAGGCGCTGTCGATCGCCAACGGCAACTCGCAGTCGATCCTGTCGCTGTTCAGGGGCTAGCCGACTCGCCAGTCGGACAAGTGAACGGGTCGCGCCTTGGCGCGGCCCGTTCGCATTTTGCAAGCCGCATTGAGAATCCGTCCGTTAATCGAGAAAATCCTTTCATGGCAAAGCGTTAACCATGCTCCTTATCCATTTCGCAGGGAGTGGATGACAGGGTCGCAGGCTATGGCGGGTTGATCCGAATTCAGTGGTCATTGGCATGATGCCGTACCGTCATACCGGCGAGCCGGTATGCAAACCTCCCTGAGTTCCGGGTACGAGTATCATGGCGAGTATTATGACCAACGCCTCGGCGTTGACGGCTCTTCAGAGTCTGAATTCCACCAACAAGAACCTTGAGGTCACGCAGTCGCGCATTTCCACCGGCTACCGCGTCGCCGACGCCAGCGACAATGCCGCCTACTGGTCGATCGCGACCACGATGCGTTCGGACCAGATGGCGATGTCTACGGTTCAGGATTCGCTCGGTCTTGGCGCGTCCAAGGTCGACACCGCCTACACCGGCATGAACAAGGCGATCGAGACCGTCAACGAGATCAAGGTCAAGCTCGTCGCGGCCAACGGTGCCTCGGCAGCCGACAAGCAGAAATATCAGATCGAGATCGACGCGCTGCAGGGCCAGCTGAAGAGCTACGCAGACGCTGCGACCTTCTCGGGCGCGAACTGGCTGTCGGTAACATCCGACAAGACGGCAGCTGGGGCAGCCGCAGGCACCGACGATGCCGTACAGCAGGACGTCAAGGTCGTCGCTTCGTTCAACCGCAATGCCGCCGGTTCGGTTTCACTCGGCACGATCGACATTAAGGTCGAAGGCATCAAGCTGTTCGACAATGGCGCCGTTGGCGAGGTGAAGAACCAGGGTACCCTCGACCGGACTACCCGGATCTGGGATTCCACCGCCGCCCAGTCAGCCTATGACACGACCTATGCGACGCGTTTGGCTGCTGGCGACGAAGACGGCGCTGCCGATCTGGCGGCGGACACGGCTGCACACACCGCAGACGGTGCAGCGGGCGAGGTAACGGGCATTTCCGTTTACAATCTCGACATCACCGCTCCTGGCATCACCGATGGCTTTATCACCGGCATGCTGGGGAAAGTTGAGGGCGCGTTGAAGGAAATGACGACGGCCGCCACCAACCTCGGCGCCGCCAAGAGCCGCATCGAGCTGCAGAAGACCTTCACCACCAGCCTGATGGACTCCGTCGAGCGCGGCGTCGGCCAGTTGGTCGATGCCGACATGAACAAGGAATCGACCCGCCTCCAGGCCCTGCAGGTTCAGCAGCAGCTTGGCATCCAGGCGCTGTCGATCGCCAACGGCAACTCGCAGTCGATCCTGTCTCTCTTCCGTTAAGCGACCTACGATCTCTGTGCGGGGCCTCGACCTCGCCTCAAAGGGCCGCGCAAAAGCGCGGCCCTTTTGCATACGGGCCGCGCTGAAGAACCCGGCCGTCCTCGAGAAAATCTTTTCCGGACAAAGCGTTAACCATGCTGCTTATTCCTTTCGCAGGGAGTGGGGTGGCATGGTCGCTCATGATGGCGGGTTGATCTGAATTGAGTGGTCATGGGCATGATGCCGCACCGTCATACCGGTCGAGCCGGTATGCAAAAAGTATAGTTGTGTAAGGGGTACGAGTACCATGGCCAGCATCATGACCAACGCTTCGGCGTTGACGGCTCTTCAGAGCCTTAATGCCACCAACAAGAACCTGGAAGTCACGCAGTCGCGCATTTCCACGGGCTACCGCGTCGCCGACGCCAGCGACAATGCCGCCTACTGGTCGATCGCCACCACCATGCGTTCGGATCAGATGGCCATGTCCACCGTGCAGGATTCGCTCGGTCTTGGCGCGTCCAAGGTCGACACGGCCTACACCGGCATGAACAAGGCGATCGAGACGGTCAACGAGATCAAGGTCAAGCTTGTCGCGGCCAACGGTGCTTCGGCAGCCGACAAGGAAAAGTACGACATCGAAATCAAGGCGCTGCAGGGCCAGCTGAAGAGCTATGCCGATGCTGCGACCTTCTCGGGCGCCAACTGGCTGTCCACCGACACC
>JAHJHT010000011.1 GCA_018823835.1 Alphaproteobacteria bacterium
CGTCGATCATGTCGTAGGCCTTGAACTCGCCGAAATACTTGGTGATCGCTGCCGTCAGCGACGTCTTGCCATGGTCGACGTGACCGATCGTGCCAACGTTCACATGAGGCTTGTTGCGCTCGAATTTACCTTTTGCCATGTTTTCTTTCCTAACGGCATCAACACTGAGACTGGGTTCGAATGCGGGGCGATTAGCGACAAAGGTCGGAAAACACAAGTGCATTCTGGCCGCGCCTTGTATCGACACTGCCAGACGTCGCATGCCCGTTTTCGAGGGGAGCGCTGGATATAGAGGTGCAGCGGCGAAATTGAAAGAGCCAACCGGCCAGGCGAAGCCGCAGCCCTCACCCGCAATGGCGCTACGTCCGACCGGGGCGTTGTGCGAAATCTGCTGGAGCGGGTAGCGGGAATCGAACCCGCATATTCAGCTTGGAATGCCCTAAAGCTTGTGCGGTATTTGGTATTGTCTGCCTCTTGGCACCCGTCCGACCGTCATTTAGTCGCGATTTAAGATGTCTACCAATGTCTCAAAATGAAGACTTCGATCGGCATGGGGCCTCGGACCAACGACCTCACGATTGGCCGACAGGTGTATTCCAGATCTCAATTGATGGGATGGGTCACCTAGGAGTTCACGAAAAAACAGGGCGACTCTATTGGAAGGGAAAAGAGCTCATTACGAAGCGTGTAATTGGCTTGCGTCCATTCGAGCTTCTTCTGGCAGCCTTGGCTTCGTTTGGAACCTTTGGCTACTTTGTCTTGGAGGTAGGCAAAGTAGTTGACTGGTGGTGAGGGAAAATTTGGCATTGCATGGAAGCTGGAGCGGGTAGCGGGAATCGAACCCGCATATTCAGCTTGGAAGGCTGCTGCTCTACCACTGAGCTATACCCGCGCCGTTCCTTATTGCCATGGCCTCCGCTGAAAAGCGAGGCCGCTGTCGCGCGGTCCGGTCCGGCAGTGGTGGAGGAGGTTGGATTTGAACCAACGTAGGCTGAGCCAACGGATTTACAGTCCGTCCCCTTTAACCACTCGGGCACTCCTCCATCTGCCGACGGAACCATGCGACGAGGCACTGTTTCGCGAAGCCGGCAGTGGCTGCCGATCCGCGAAGCGCCTTATGGCGGCACGCTCGAAACGTGTCAACCGCCACATCGCCCCGCTGCGGCAAAATCGGCAACGGGGTGGATAACGCGCCATATCCTTGGCCGCGCGTTGCAGCTATAGAACGCGACCATGACCGACAGCAAGAACAGCAAGACCCCCAAAGACAGCCACTACGCCAACCTGAGGCGCGCCTACCGCGACCAGAAGAGCGGCGCGCCCGCGCCCGCCTTCAAGCCGCGCCAGCCGGTGGCGCCTGGCGACCCGGCACCCGATGGCCTGGTGCGGCTCTACGGTATCCACACCGTGCGCGCCGCGCTCGACAACCCGCGGCGCAAGATCACCCGCATGCTGGTGACGCGCAACGCCGCCGAGCGGCTGGAGCTTGGCGACGTCGCCGCCCTGCCCTTCGCGGCCGAGATCGTCGAGCCGCGCGACATCGACAGGATCACCGGCTCGGACGCGGTGCACCAGGGCGTCGTCATCGAGGCCAGGCCGCTGCAGCCAAAGCCGCTCGAGGCACTCGGCGACACAAGACTCGTCGTCGTGCTCGACCAGGTCACCGACCCGCACAATGTCGGTGCGGTGATGCGCTCGGCCGTCGCCTTCGGTGCCGGCGCGCTGATCGTCACCTCGCGCCACAGCCCGACCGAGTCCGGCGTGCTGGCGAAGTCCGGCTCCGGAGCGCTGGAGCATATCGACCTGATCGAGGTCAGGAACCTGGCCGACGCGCTTGGCAAGCTGCACGAGGCAGGCTTCGCCACGATCGGTCTCGATTCGGAAGGACCGGCTGAAATGGAAAAATCGTTCACAGGGCAAAAAATTGCCCTCGTGCTCGGCGCCGAGGGAAAGGGTCTGCGTCAGAAGACGCGTGAAACCGTCACCGCGCTCGCCCGCCTCGACATGCCCGGCGCCATCCGCTCGCTCAACGTGTCGAATGCGGCGGCCGTGGCGCTCTATGCGGCTCGGCGGTTCCTGGCTGGGTAGGTGTCTGTCAGAGCTTCCGTGCGTCCTTCGAGGCTCGCCCTGCGGGCTCGCACCTCAGGATGAGGACGCTGGGCGCCAAAGGCTTCTCACTAGGACCGGTTTCTAAACCGACAGTCGTAGAATGAGCTCCAGTCGCCAACGCCCCTCATCCTGAGGTGCGAGCGAAGCGAGCCTCGAAGGACGCACCCGGCCCTAACCCACTGCGTGTCCCGCCATCCGCTCCAGCGCCTTCACCAGGCCGGAATGATCATCCCTGGCGCCGCCATTGGCCGCGCATGCGTTGAAGAGCTGCTGCGTCGACGCGGTGTTGGGCAACGCGACGCCCAGCGATTTCGCGCCTTCCAGCGCCAGGTTCAGGTCCTTCTGGTGCAGTTCAATGCGGAAACCCGGCGCGAAGCTGCGCTTGATCATGCGCTCGCCATGCACCTCGAGGATTCGCGAATTGGCGAGCCCGCCCATCAGCGCCTGCCGCACCTTGGCCGGGTCCGCACCGGCTTTCGAAGCAAAAACAAGCGCTTCCGCGACAGCCTCTATGGTCAGCGCGACGACGATCTGGTTGGCGACCTTGGTCGTCTGGCCGACGCCGTTGGAGCCGACCAGCGTGATGTTCTTGCCCATCGTCTCGAAAACCGGCCGCGCCCGCTCGAATGGCCCTTCCTCGCCGCCGACCATGATGGTCAGCGACGCCGCCTTGGCGCCGACCTCGCCGCCCGACACCGGCGCGTCGAGGTAGTCGCAACCCAACGCACCGATTTTTTTCGCGAATTCCTTGGTCTCGATGGGCGATATCGAGCTCATGTCGATGACCAGCTTGCCCTTCGACAGCCCGGCGGCGACGCCCCTTTCGCCGAACAGCACATCGGCGACCTGCGGCGTGTCGGGCACCATCATGATGACGATGTCGGCGGCCTTCGCGACCGCCTCGTGCCCTGTCACCGCCTTCAGTCCCTTCGCCGCCAGTTCCTGCGGCGGCGCCTTGCGGTGGTCGCTGGTAACGACCGTATAGCCGGCGTCCAGCAGATGCCCCGCCATCGGCGCGCCCATGATGCCAAGTCCAATAAAACCAATGGTTTCCATGCTCATGCCGCCGCGCTCCCCTTGCCCGCCAATGCCTTGAACCACCCCAGCCCGGCCTCGGTGCCGGCCTTCGGCTTGTACTCCGCCCCGACCCAGCCGCTGTAGCCGATGCGGTCGAGATGGTCGTAGAGGAACGGATAGTTGATCTCGCCCGTCCCCGGCTCGTGCCGGCCGGGATTGTCCGCGATCTGGATATGCGCGATGCGGTCGAGGTTTGCCTCGATGGTGCGGGCGAGATCCCCCTCCATGACCTGCATGTGGTAGATATCGTACTGAAAATAGAGGTTTTTCGAGCTCACGCGTTCAATGATCCGAAGCGCCTGCTTCGACGTGTGGAGGAAGAAGCCCGGTATGTCGCGCGTGTTGATCGCTTCGATCAGCAGCTTGATCCCGGCCTTTTCCAGCCTGTCGGCGGCGAACTTCAGGTTCTCGACAAAGATCTTCTCCAGCTCCGCTGAGGCCACCCCCGCCGGCGCGATGCCGGCCAGGCAATTGACCTGGGCGCAGCCCAGCGCCTTCGCATAGGTGATCGCCGTCTCGACGCTTTTACGAAACTCCGCGATCCGGTCGGGCAGAACCGCGATGCCGCGCTCGCCCGCCGCCCAGTTGCCGGCCGGCAGGTTGAACAGCGCCTGCTCCAGCCCGTTCTTCTTCAGGCGCGCAGCCACCACCTCCGGCGCATGGTCGTAGGGGCCGACATATTCGACCGCCTTGAAGCCGGCGCGGGCCGCCGCGTCGAAGCGGTCGAGAAAATCGTGCTCTCCAAAGAGCATCGAAAGATTGGCTGAAAACCGTGGCATGGCGCCCTTCCTTCACAAAATGAGTCAGAAACTTGAGAAACCGATTCAGTCGAGCATGACGATCGCGGTCGGCGCGTCCTCGTGCTTCTCGGCCAGTTCCTCGAACTCGGTGATGTTGTCGATCTCGGTGCCCATCGAAATGTTGGTCACCCGTTCGAGGATGAACTCGACGACGACCGGAACCTGGTGCTCCTGCATCAGCCGCCGCGCCTCCTCGAAGGCGCCGGCAAACTCCTCCGGCCGCCGCACCCGGATCGCCTTGCAGCCCATCGCCTCGGCGACCGCGACATGGTCGACGCCGTAGCCGACCTCGGCATGGCCCACCGTATTGATGTTTTCGAAGGCGAGATCGACCTCGAACTCCATGCCAAAACCGCGCTGGGCCTGGCGGATCAGGCCGAGATAGGCGTTGTTCACGACGACATGGATGTAGGGCAGCCTGTGCTGCGCGCCGACCGCGAGTTCCTCGATCATGAACTGGAAGTCGTAGTCGCCCGACAGCGCGACGATGTCGCGGTCGGGGTCCGCCGCGCGCACGCCAAGCGCTGCCGGCAGCGTCCAGCCGAGCGGCCCGGCCTGCCCGCAGTTGATCCAGTTGCGCGGCTTGTAGACATGCAGGAACTGTGCGCCGGCGATCTGCGACAGGCCGATCGTCGTGACATAGGTCGTGTCGCGGCCGAAGGCCTTGTTCATCTCCTCGTAGATGCGCTGAGGCTTCAGCGGCACCTGATCGAAATGCGTCTTGCGCTTCATCGTCTTCTTGCGCGCCTGGCACTCCTTGGCCCAGCCCGACCAGTCGCGCAGCCTGCCCGCCGTCTTCCACTCGGTGGCGACATCGAGCAGCATCTTCAGCGCCGCGCCCGCATCCGAGACGACGCCGAGATCCGGCGCGAAGACGCGGCCGATCTGCGTCGGCTCGATGTCGACATGCACGAATTTCTTGCCCTTCGTGTAGACGTCGATCGAGCCGGTGTGGCGGTTGGCCCAGCGGTTGCCGATGCCGAACACGAAGTCGGCCGCGAGCATCGTGGCGTTGCCATAGCGGTGCGAGGTCTGCAGCCCGCACATGCCGGCCATCAGCCGGTGGTCGTCGGGGATCGCCCCCCACCCCATCAGCGTCGGGATCACGGGAACGCCGGTGATCTCGGCGAACTCGATCAGGAGGTCGGAGGCATCGGCATTGATGATGCCGCCGCCGGCAACGATCAGCGGCTTCTCGGCCTCGTTCAGCATGGCGAGCGCCTTCTCCGCCTGGCCGCGCGTCATCGCCGGCTTGAAGGGCGTCATCGGTTCGTAAGCCTCGATGTCGAACTCGATCTCGGCAAGCTGCACATCGACCGGCAGGTCGATCAGCACCGGCCCCGGGCGCGACGAGCGCATCAGGTGAAACGCTTTCTGCAGCGCCATCGGCACCAGATAGGGCTCCATGACGGTGACCGCCCATTTGGTGACGGGCGCGGCGATCGCCGCGATATCGACGGCCTGGAAATCCTCCTTGTTCAGTCGGGCGCGCGGCGCCTGCCCGGTGATGCAGAGGATGGGTATCGAATCGGCAGAAGCCGAATAGAGCCCGGTGATCATGTCGGTGCCGGCCGGTCCGGACGTGCCGATGCAGAGCCCGATATTGCCGGCCTTCGCGCGTGTAAAACCCTCGGCCATGTGCGACGCCGCCTCGACATGACGCGCCAGCACGTGGCGCACCGTGCCGCGCGCCTTCAGCGCCGAGTAGAACGGGTTGATCGCCGCTCCCGGCACGCCGAAGGCGCAGGAAACGCCTTCCTTTTCGAGAACGAGAACGGCGGCGTCGATTGCGCGCATCCTGGCCATGGGCTTGCTCCACTGTGCTTGTGTCGTCGGAGCATGCCAGCGGGCCGGCTATTTTTCAATTTTTCCAGAATATTTTTCCATTCTCGAAAACTTGCCGTATGCTACTGGAATTTCATCGCTTCTCCTTTTCCAGAATCCGGCTTCCAAGAAACTCCAAAATAATTTTTCATTTCCTTGAGCATCGATCCGCCCTATCAGGGGTGATGAACACATCCGAAAAGCGCCAGCGCGGCCGCCCGCGTTCCTTCAATGCCCCGGCCGACGCCGCCTCGGTGCAATCGCTCGACCGGGCGCTTAAAATCCTTGCCATCGTGGCGCAGGGCAACGGCCTGTCGCTCAGCGAGATCGCGGCGCAGAGCGGCATTGCCGCCTCGACCGCCTACCGCATGCTGACGACTCTCGCCCAGCACGGCATGGTCGAGTTCGAGCAGTCGGACCAACTCTGGCTGATCGGCGTCGAGACCTATCGCATGGGTTCGGCCTTCCTGCGCCGCCGCAACCTCGTCGAGCGGGCACGCGGCGTCATGCAGGAACTGATGGAAACGACCGGCGAGACCGCCAACCTCGGCGTCGCCGAGGATGATTGCGTCGTCTTCGTCAGCCAGGTCGAGACGCATCAGACGATCCGCGCCTTCTTCCGGCCGGGCACGCGCAGCACCTTCCACGCGTCTGGCATCGGCAAGGCGATCCTCGCCCATCTGCCCGCCGAGCGTGTGGGCGCCATTCTTCGCAAGTCGGGGCTCGAGGCCTTTACGCTGAAAACGCTCGCTGACCCGCAGGCGCTTTCAAACGACCTCGGCGAGATCCGCGAGCGAGGCTGGTCGGTCGATGACGAGGAACGTTATCCCGGCATGCGCTGCGTGGCGGCTGCGATCTTCAACGAGTTCGGCGAGCCGGTCGGCGGCGTTTCCGTGTCCGGCCCGACGGTGCGGGTGACGCCCGAGCGCGCCGCCGAGTTCGGGCCGCTGGTGCAGAAGGCGGCTGCCCGGATCACCCGCATGATCGGCGGCAAGGAAGAAGGCTAGCCCGGCGCCGGCCCGTCCCCCATCCCGAAACGGCCAAAAGGCGCCCGAAGGCGCCTCCTGTCCGTAGCGCGCGATCACCTCCCTTCAGAGCCGGCAGTAGTGATACTGGCCGTCGAAGCCGACATAGGTGTCGGAACGGTGGTCGTAGGTCCGGTAGCGGGCGTAGCAGCGGTCGACATGGCGCTCCCAGGAGCTGCGGTGGTCGCCGTAATAATCGGGGCCGCGGTTGGCATTGGCGATGGCCGCGCCGAGCACGAAACCGCCGATGCCGGCGATTGCGGCTGCCTCTGCATTGGTCAGCTTCTTGGCGGCTGCGGTGTCGACCGAGCCGGCGATGGCGATCGTCGCGACGGTCAGCGAAAGCAGGGTGGAGGTGATCTTGGTCTTGAGCGACATGGTGGTCTCCTGTGATCCTTGTGACGAGGCGTCCATCCGCCTCATGACCATCAGTCGCTCGGACCAGGAGAAAGGTTCGAAGATTTTCGGGATTTTTTCTCGGAGGGCGAAATCGCTCCGGCCGCGGGCGTGTCAGCGACGCCCGGCGCGGGCCGTCGGTTCGCGAAAGAGCCGGCCTAGCCCAGCCCCGTCACGTGGCGCAGGTAGAAGGCAAGCGTCACGAAGCCGGCGGCGAACGCCCAGCCCGTCCAGTCGATGCTGGCGTCCTTCAGGCTGCGATAGAGCCTGACCATGATCGCCCAGGCGACAACCACCATGAGCGCGATGACAACAAGTCTCAGCATGTCAAAAGCTCCCGCAACCCGAATGCCTGCAGAAGAGATAGGTCATGCGTTGGGAGATTTTGAGGCGGCGGGCGGCTTGGCGGCCGCCCTCCCCGACTTTTGACTTTACTGGCGCGGCAGATGTGATACCGGAGCGCCGATGCCCTTGTAGCTCAGCTGGTAGAGCAGCGGTTTTGTAAACCGAAGGTCGGCGGTTCGATTCCGTCCGGGGGCACCAGATTTCACATCAGTGGCAACTACGCGCTTCAAACTTGGCTCTTTGCTGGATCAATCGGTGCACGCCCAACTGCAGTCTCTATCGAATCACGTCGCCGCTCTCTGCGACGACTTTGGCCTTTCCGTTCATATCGACGATGTAGTTGAATGTTGCTCGACCGGATGCGGACTTCTTTGGGCCAGTCACAATCCAGCTATAAATCCCCGAACTTCGCATAAGTGATCGTTGCAGTTTGCGATGATGGAGTCAGGCTGCACGCGGTACGTGCGCGCGGGGAATCTCTGAAAGTAGCTTTGCTTGTCCAGGATCACCTCATCCAGACTCATAGACTTACCAAAGTAAGACAACCGAGCTGCGTATTGTCCCCTAACAGCGGCAAGCGCCTCCGAATTGGATGCCGCGTGCGCGGCAATGATTTCTTCCACGAATTTAAGGGCAGCCGATCTTTCGTCGTCAGGAGTTACTCGGATTGGTCCAGCTGAGACGCTGACCTCTGCCTCTGGTGACCTGTTGATGTCGAGCTCCGCGACTTCCTCAGGCGAGAAAAAATACATCTCATCCGCAGGCGTTCGAAGCATGATCGCCAACACCTTCGGCGAAGTGCCGTATCGATTGAGCGCCTCGACGACATCAGAGAGGTTCAGTTGTGTGTTGGCGTTGTCCTCAACCGCGCCAGATATCTGGTGTACTCCCAACTTCCCTTCGACCAAGCGGCCGTTGCCTGCAAAGAAGACCCAAGAACAGGCAGAGGCACAGACGAAACCATCCGGTATAATTGTGCTGAGATGCCGTTCGTGGATTTCCTCGGCTATTAGGAGGCCCATCTGAACCGATCCGCCCGGACTATTGAGTGCCACGATTTGAGTGTCCGGCGCTGCTGCCAATGCTCGGCGAAACTCCAGTGCAGATCGATCGTCGAGTTCTCCGTTCAATACAATTACGGACGGTAGGTCCGGATCCACGATAAACGGCCCAAAACTTTGTTGCGCCGATGCTCCCGAGCAAATCAAAAGAAGCAATCCGAGCGCAAAGCATCCACGTAGCACGGTTCCTCACCCCCGATTGCGTAGAAAGTCCCAGTAGACACCCTCAATAGTGCCGCTATTTCAGCGCAAAACAATAGCGGCTGAAGGGCAACACTAAACTCCGGATCGTCGGGCCTTCGAGGCCTGAGCGGACTATTGCACTTAACAACCATACGTCCAGTTCCCGTAGTCGGACAAAATCCGCATGGTATCCGGTATGCCTTCGGCGATCTGGGGTGATCGGCCCCGCGCCCGGATCACGAATCTTTCGCGGTTCTGCCGCAAATTCTCCACGTTCATCATGTCTGCAGACCCCATGGGGACCCTACGTAAACATCCGCTCACCGGCATGAACCGGTTCGCCGCCGCTGCACTCGCTGGCGCATGCCTGCTGCCGCTCGCCGCCTGCTCCAAGACGTCCGACGGAACGGTCATCATGCCGAAGCCGCCGGCGATCTCGTCGCTTGTGCCCGTGCAGAGCTTCGTGCCCGCCTGGGCGCGCTCGCGTCGGCAGCCCGAGCCCTATGCCGTGGCGGTCGCCGAGACCGACTTCCCCGAAGCACCGCCGGCCAGCACGCCGCCACGCCGCATCAAGCCAGTCATGGTCCGGCGCGATTCGGCGGGCAAGCTCGCCTGCCACAACCAGACGGCTTCCAATGGCCGGGTCCGGGTGATCTGCAAATAGTCCGCAGGGCCGGCGCGATTTACGCCGGCAGGCTCTCGCTTTGACGCAGCCGATGGCGTAAGAGCGGCAATGCAACAACAGCGCTTCGATGTTCCGCTCGCCGTAAAATTCGGTTCGCCGGAACAGCAAAAGGTCCTGCGCAGCGCGCAGGACGCCTCCGATTTTCTCCTCAACAACTGGCCGGGAAAGCGCAGCCCCAAGCACCGCGCCGCGCTGCAGGCCTGCCATGCCGTGATCGATGCGGGAAAGCCGGCGATGACCGCGCGCCGCGCCTTTCTGGCGGCGGCGCGCGAAGTCGATATC
Source organism: Alphaproteobacteria bacterium (assembly GCA_018823835.1). Taxonomy (GTDB): domain Bacteria; phylum Pseudomonadota; class Alphaproteobacteria; order Rhizobiales; family Rhizobiaceae; genus CAMYMG01. Next base: position 9,788 of record JAHJHT010000011.1, read on the forward strand.
GTCGTCAGCGACATGACGGACGCCTAGCGCCCTTCACTTCCGGCAGACACAGAGCTGCCGCGCGCTGCCACCTGTCAGGTGGCGGCGACCTTCTGCTTGCGCGCAGGCTTCTTGGCAACGGGCGGAGCCGCGGCGATCGCCGCCTGCTCGGCCTCTTCCTTCTCGAGCCTTAGAGCACGCAGCCGCGCGGTCTTCTTCTCGCGCGACACGGTCTCGGCGTCCATGATCTGACGCGACGCCTTGTGCGTGCGGGCCGCCTTCTCCTCGCCAGCGTTCATTCCTGTTCGGCCGGCTGGACGGTTTCGTCCTTCGCCTTCTCGTCCTTGGCGGCCGCCTTGGCGAGCGCCTTCTCGGCCTTCTTGGCGGCCTTCTGCCGTTCCCGTTCCTTGCGTTCGTGATTGTAATTCGGCGGGCGTGGCATGGCGTCTCCTTTTGCTTCTCTTTTCCAGGCCGAGTCGCAGGCGCTTGCGCGCCATCGGCCTGTCTTTGCGCGCCAGTCCCGGTCGGCGCTTCGCGGCCGGATCACGCCAGGAGGTCCCGGCGCAGGCGCGAAAACTGTCCGGGACCGGGGCCTGGCCGCTTGGCCGGCCCATGGTCGCCGGGCTGCTCCGTCGCCGCGCATTTCTGCCGGAAGGCGGTGCAGCCTTACCCCATCATGTAACAATCATGCGCCCCGACTTCTACCCCGCCGCCCGGCAATTCGCGTCGTCGCCGGCGCCCCGCGGCGCGGCGTGCGTCCCTTTGCACCGATGACGCCGCGTGCTAACCCGGCCATGGCGCACGTCCGTTCGGTTTCCAGCAAGAAAGCCTCATGTTCCAGTCCCGCGAAAAACTCGCCTTCGTCTCGTCCGACGCCGAAGACGCCCGCACCGCGGCCGCTTCGCTCGCGAAGCGCTATGGCCAGTGCAGCGTCGAGGAGGCCGACATCGTCGTGGCGCTGGGCGGCGACGGCTTCATGCTGCACACGCTGCGCGAAACCATGGACACCGGAAAGCCGATCTACGGCATGAACCGAGGCACAATTGGTTTCCTCATGAACGAATTCCGTGAGGGTGATCTGCACGAGCGCATCGAGGCGGCGCAGCCCGAGACGATCCGGCCGCTGGAGATGGAGGCGACGACCGCCAGGGGCGAGGTGCAGACGGCACTCGCCATCAACGAGGTGGCGCTGTGGCGGCAATCCTACCAGACCGCCAAGATCATGATCACCATCGACGGTCAGGTGCGTCTCGAAGAGCTTTATTGCGACGGCGTGATGGTGGCGACGCCGGCCGGCTCGACTGCCTACAACCTTTCGGCACAAGGGCCTATCCTGCCGCTCGACGCGCCCCTGCTGGCACTGACGCCGGTCAGCCCGTTCCGGCCGAGGCGCTGGCGCGGCGCGCTGCTGTCCAACCGCGCGACCGTGCGCTTCGACATTCTCGAGCCCGAAAAGCGCCCGGTCAACGCGGCCGCCGACCACACCGAGGTCAAGGCGATATCCTGCGTGACGGTCCGCGAATCCCCGACGGCGACGGCGACGCTGCTCTTCGATCCCAGCCATTCCTGGAACGAGCGCATCCTGGCCGAGCAGTTCCTCTACTGAGCCTTCCCCGGGTCCGGGCGAACGATTAACGTTAGCAGTCAAGGTTAGCGTGGCGCAAAGCCGGACATTACCGGCATTTAAGTTGACAAAAGCGGGGCCGGAGCTTATCGCATTGCACAATCTTGCAGGCGCGCGGCGCCTGCCGCGGCGGACCAGCCGCGCCACGGAACCAGCCAAAAAGCAGCCAGATAATTTGTCCTCAGACACCACGACCGCTGAAGAAGCGTTGACATTCGCAGACTTGGGGCTGTCCCCCAAGGTCCTTTCCGCCGTTACCGACGCCGGCTACACCGTGCCGACGCCGATTCAGGCGGGCGCCATCCCGCACGCCCTGCAGGGCAAGGATGTGCTCGGCATCGCCCAGACCGGCACCGGCAAGACCGCCGCCTTCGTGCTGCCGATGATCACCCGGCTCGAGAAGGGCCGCGCCCGTGCCCGCATGCCGCGCACGCTGATCCTCGAGCCGACGCGCGAACTTGCCGCGCAGGTCGAAGAGAACTTCATCAAGTACGGCAAGAACCACAAGCTCAACATCGCGCTGCTCATTGGCGGCGTGTCGTTCGACGAGCAGGAGCGCAAGCTGGAGCGCGGCGCCGACGTGCTGATCGCGACGCCGGGCCGACTGCTCGACCACCGCGAGCGCGGCAAGCTGCTGCTCAACGGCGTCGAGATCCTCGTCATCGACGAGGCCGACCGCATGCTCGACATGGGCTTCATCCCCGACATCGAGCGCATCTGCGAAATGATGCCGTCGATGACGCGCCAGACGCTGTTCTTCTCGGCAACCATGCCGCCCGAGATCACCAAGCTGACGGAAAAGTTCCTGCACGCGCCGATCCGCGTCGAGGTATCGCGCGCCGCGTCCACCTCCAGCACGATCACCCAGCAACTGGTCAAGTCCGGCCCCAAGCCGTGGGACAAGCGCGAGGTGCTTCGCAACCTCATGCGCGCCGAGGACGAAGGCCTGAAGAACGCGATCATCTTCTGCAACCGCAAGGTCGAGGTGTCGGAGCTCTACAAGTCGCTCGTCAAGTATGAGTTCGACGCCGGCGCCCTGCATGGCGACATGGACCAGCGGGCACGCATGGCGATGCTCGCGGGCTTTCGCGACGGCAAGTTGAAATATCTCGTCGCCTCCGACGTCGCGGCACGCGGGCTCGACATTCCCGACGTCAGCCACGTCTTCAACTACGATGTGCCGATCCATGCCGAGGACTATGTCCACCGCATCGGGCGTACCGGACGCGCCGGCCGCTCCGGCAAGGCCTTCTCGATCGCCACGCGCAACGACGCAAAATACATCGACGCCATTGAGAAGCTGATCGGCCAGACAATTCCCTGGCAGGACGGCGACCTTTCGACGGTGGTCGAATCCGAAGGTGACGACGAGGCGCCCCGCCGTGGCCGCGGCGCGCCGCGCCGTGCCGGCCGCAAGGACGAGGCCGAGCGCAAGCCGCGCACCCGCCAGCGGGCAGGAAAGCCGGCCGCCGAGCCGCAGGAGCAGCCAGAGGCCGTCGTCGAGGCAGCAGCCCCGGCACCGGTCGCCGAGGAGCGCCAGGAACGCCCGGCACGCCGCGAGGCCATCAAGTCGGACAATTCCAGCCGGTCGGGCCGCAACGAGCGTGCGCCGCGACCGCGCCGCGACGACAAGCCGGAGCGCCAGGAGCGGCAGCACCGCAACCGGCAGGACGACAATGACGGCACGGTCGGCTTCGGCGACGATGTCCCGGCCTTCATGCAGGTCGCCGGCAAGGTCTGATCAGACCTTTAGCGCAACGCCAGAATCAAAAACGGCCCCTCGCGGGGCCGTTTTTTTATGCTCGGGCGTGTCTGACGTTAGCGGGTCAGCGGCGACAGCTGAATCTCGACGCGGCGGTTCTGTGCGCGGCCGGCCTCGGTGGCGTTGGAGGCGATGGGTCGCGTCTCGCCGAAGCCGGTGACGGCGAAGCGGCGCGAATCGACACCCTGCGCGTTGAGGTAGTTGGCAACCGACAGCGCGCGGCGCTCCGAGAGCTGGAGATTGTAATTGTCGTCGCCGGTGCTGTCCGTGTAGCCGTACACGTCCACCACCGTCTGCTGGTAGCGGTTGAGCACGATGGCGACCGAGTTGAGCACCGAGAAGAAGCTCGAGCGCACGGTGTCCTGGTCGACGCCGAAGGTGACGTCGGAGGGCATGTTGAGCACCACGCGGTCGCCGACGCGCGTGACGCTGACGCCGGTGCCCTGCAGCTGGGCGCGCAGTTCGGCCTCGTTCTTGTCCATGGTGGCGCCGATCGCGCCGCCCGCAAGGGCGCCGACGCCGGCACCGATCAGCACGGCGTTGCGCTGTGCGACGCTGCTGCCGCCGACCGCCATGCCGGCCAGGGCACCGAGACCGGCACCCAGCGCCGCGCCGCCGGCGGTGTTCGAAATCTTCTGCTCACCGGTATAGGGATCGGTTGTGCAGGCGCCGAGAAACGCCGTTGCGGCCAGCACGGCGATCAGTTCTCTCTTCATAAAAAGTCCCCTCCGGAATTCATGCGCACGCGAAGGCGCGAAGCGTCACCCTTCCCGGCCGTTGTAGCATGAATTGCGGCAAAAAACCGACGGCCTCCAACAGTCCAGCGGTTTCCCCGACAGTTCCGCGAGCGGTACCGACGTCAGAAGGAGTTCGGCGGCACGAACAGGCAGATGGTGCGCGAATCATTGGCCCCGGCTACCGAACACCAATGGTACTCGCCGTCCGGCGAATCCTTGATCCGGGTATCGCTGTAGGCCACGACCTCGCCCGTTCCCTTGATGACATAGCCCTCCGGCCGCTCGCTGATTGCCTTGGCGGAGACCTCGCGGCAATCGATGCCGGAGCAGCAGGCATAGGGATAGGACCAGCCCTGCGGCTTGGCCGCCGTCGGTATGGCGTCGTGCGCCCGGGCATGTGGGGCGACGACAAGGCAGGACAGGAGGAGCAGGAACGCCAGGTGCACCCTCGCCCCGGTCATGCGGGCAAAGGCGGAAGTCGTCTGCACGGATGTGGTGGATGCTGTGGTGTGGGACATGGCAAGGTTCCGAGTTGTTCAAGCTTCTGGCTTGCCCGTTCGTGAACGCCTCGTCCCAAGATGACCCGATGCTCTGCCGGTGTCCGGCAGCCCGGGAGAATGCTTTTCGTCCCCTCCTGCGCCGAGGATCGCCCGATTCGCCGAAACCGGCAATCATGCGCAGGTATAGGCCTTTCCAATTGCCACCATGCCCGTGCGGCTGCGCGGGCAGCGGCGGCGGTCTGTCGCCCCTTTCATGCCGGTCAGAACGCGGCCGGCGGCACGAAAAGGCAGATGGTCCTGGAATCATCGGCGCCGGCAACCGAGCACCAGTGATACTCGCCGTCCGGCGAATTCTTCAGCCGAGCGTCGGCGTAGGAAACCAGTTCCCCCGTGCCCTTGATGAGATAGCCCTGCGGGCGCTCGCTAATCGACTGTGCCGACACTTCGCGGCAGTCGATGCCCGAACAGCACGCATAGGGATAGGACCACCCCTGCGGCTTGGCCGAGGTCGGGATCGCGTCATGCGCAAGCGCCGGTGAGACGCTGACGGCGAAGAGCAGGAAACTGGCAAGGTTGGCGCCGCAGGCAGCGGCCGAAGGCTTCAGTCCCGAGAACATGGCGTGTTCTCCCGGTTGACCTCCCATGCCAAAAATGTGCGCCGGCTTGGTTAACGAAGGCTTAACGCAGATCCAGTGCAGACAGCCTTCCCCACAGGCCCGCGCCGCCGCAATCTTTCCATCTTCTCGGCCACATGGCGCCGCTATGGCAGGCGATCTTCAGGCCGGATCAGGAAGGATACCGACGCCATGGTGAAGACAGCCCTCGTTGCGATGACCCTTCTCGGCTGCGACTGCGATGCAAAGGTCTGCCAGTTCGTCTCCGAGACGCCGCAGCAATTCGCCTCCATTGCCGCCTGCGAGGAAGCCATGCAGAGCCACGTGCTGCGCAATTCCGATCTCGACTATCCGTTGATCACCGGCCAATGCCGCGTCCTCGGCGACCCCGGTATCCGGCTTGCCGAGGCGACAGCGCCGGATACGCTGGCCGCATCAGTCGACGCATCGCAAACGCGCGTCGCGGCGGTCGAAGGTCCAGCCTCCGTCCCTGCCCAGGGCAGCAGCAGCCTGGTCTTCGAAAAGACCGCCTCCAGCTACCGGATGGTCACGTCGGGTGTCGGACGGGCCGCCGAATTCGTCTTCCAGACCGCGCGCAGCGCGGCCGGAAGCGTCAGCCCGGCGCTCGACCGCATGGCGAGCCTCCTGCCCGGCGTCTGACCCGGGCACAGCTGATCTTGTGAAAGTAGCAGCCGGCCGGGCGACAGCCCGGCCGCAGGCTCAGTCGATGTCGGCGACCGCCTCGCCCGCATTGCCATCGATGCGCTGCGACAGCGAGGCCTCCATGAACGGGTCGAGGTCGCCGTCCAGCACGTCCGACGGGCTGGAGCTTTCCACGCCGGTGCGCAGGTCCTTGACCATCTGGTAGGGCTGCAGCACGTAGGAGCGGATCTGGTGGCCCCAGCCGATGTCCGACTTGGAGTCTTCGGTCGCGTTGGCTTCGGCCTCGCGCTTCTTCAGCTCTTCCTCGTAAAGCCTCGAGCGCAGCATTTCCCACGCCTTGGCGCGGTTCTTGTGCTGCGAGCGCTCGGCCTGGCAGGCGACCGCGATGCCGGTCGCCAGATGCGTGATGCGCACCGCCGAATCCGTCGTGTTGACGTGCTGGCCGCCCGAGCCCGACGAGCGGTAGGTGTCGATGCGCACATCGGATTCGCTGACGTCGATCTCGATGGAATCGTCGACCACCGGGTAGACCCAGACGCTGGCGAAGGAGGTGTGGCGCCGGGCGTTGGAATCATAGGGCGAGATGCGCACCAGGCGGTGCACGCCCGACTCGGTCTTCAGCCAGCCAAAGGCGTTGTGGCCCTTGATCAGCAGCGTCGCGGACTTGATGCCGGCCTCTTCGCCGTCATGCATTTCCAGCACCTCGACCTTGAACTTCCGGCGCTCGGCCCAGCGCGTGTACATGCGCAGCAGCATGTTGGCCCAGTCCTGGCTCTCCGTGCCGCCGGCGCCGGCATGCACTTCGAGATAGGTGTCGTTGCTGTCGGCTTCGCCCGACAGCATGGTCTCGATCTGGCGCGCGCGGATTTCGCCCGACAGCGAGCGGATCGCGGCCTCGGCCTCGGCCACGACATCGTCGTCGCCTTCTTCCTCGCCGAGCTCGATCAGGCCGATATTGTCCTCGAGCGACTGGCTGAGATGCTTCACCGCGCCGATGCCTTCCTCGAGGCTCTGGCGCTCGCGCATCAGCTTCTGGGCCTCCTGCGCGTCATTCCAGAGCGACGCGTCCTCGGCCCGCATGTTCAGGTAATCAAGACGTTTTAGCGCCTGATCCCAGTCAAAGATGCCTCCTCAGCAGGGTTATGGCCTGCCTGATTTCGTCGACGAGTTTTTCGGTTTCCGCGCGCATGGCTGGATGGCTATCCGTTTCTACGGTTGAGGGTGTGAATCGGCGCGGACCATAGGGTCGCGCCATGGGGCTGTAAAGCGCAGAGACAGAAATGGGCGGGCTGTTTCCAGCCCACCCACCCTGCTGCCTGAGGTCAATAAAGTCCGCCGCTGCCGGTCTGGATGGCGCGGCTTGCCGAGGGCGAGATTTCCTCGCCCACCTGGCTGTCTTCCATGCCGATCACCCAGTAGCTGTCGGCAGGCCCGGTGCCCGGCTTGAAAGCTTCCATGATGGTGCCGGCCTCGCCCTCGCCGGCACGCATGCCGGTCTTGCGGTTGATGGCGATGAGCTGCATGCCCTCGGGCACCTGGAAGTCGACCGGCGGCGTGTCCTTCAGCGCCTCGGTCATGAATTCCTTGAACACCGGCGCGGAGAGGCCGCCGCCGGTCGAGCCCTTGCCGAGTGTCTTCGGCTGGTCGAAGCCGATGTAGAGGCCGACCACGAGGTTCGGCGTGAAGCCGATGAACCAGGCGTCCTTCTCGTCGTTGGTGGTGCCGGTCTTGCCGGCGATCGGGCGGTTCAGCTCGCGCAGCGTGGTCGCGGTGCCGCGCTGGACCACGCCTTCCATCATCGAGGTGATCTGGTAGGCCGTCATCGGGTCGAGAACCTGGTCGGCCGTGTCGATCAGTTCCGGCTCTGGCTGGTTCGCCCACTCGGCAGCCACGCAGCCTTCGCAGCCGCGCTCGTCGTGCTTGAACACGGTCTTGCCGTAGCGGTCCTGGATGCGGTCGATGAGCGACGGCTTGATCTGCCGGCCGCCATTGGCCATCACCGAGAAGGCAGAGACCATGCGCATCACCGTCGTCTCGCCGGCGCCCAGCGCCATCGGCAGGTAGGGTGCCAGGTGGTCGTAGACGCCGAAGCGCTCGGCATACTCGGCGACGATCTTCATGCCCATGTCATTGGCGAGCCGAACCGTCATCAGGTTGCGCGAGCGCTCGATGCCAGTACGCAGCGTCGATGGACCGCCGGCCTTGCCGTCATAGTTCTTCGGCGACCACACCGTGTTGCCCGACTTGACCGTGATCGGACCGTCCATGATCACCGAGGCCGGCGTGTAGCCATTGTCGAGCGCGGCGGCATAGACCACCGGCTTGAAGGACGAACCGGGCTGCCGGTAGGCCTGGGTGGCGCGGTTGAACTCGGACTGCGAATAGGAGAAGCCGCCGACCATCGCCAGCACGCGGCCGGTATGCGGGTCCATGGCGACCATGCCGCCGGAGACCGAAGGCACCTGGCGCAGCTGGTAGGCGCTGCCCTCCTTCTGTTCGACGAACACCACGTCGCCCGTCTTCAGCACGTCCGCCGGCGAATCCGCCTTCAGGCGCTTGCCGTCGACGACATGGCGCATGGCGAAGCTCATGTCCTCGGCCGAGACGTTCGCCGTCTCGCGCAGGCCCGACAGCGCGCCGGAAATCTCGCGCGGCGGCTGCAGCCCGATCGTCAGGCCATCCTTGTTGCTCTCCAGAACCACGGCCAGCCGCCATTCGGGCACGTCGCTCAGCGCCTTGACCTCGGACAGCGGCACGCCCCAGTCGGCGCCGAGCTCGATCCGCTTGACCGGGCCCCGGTAGCCGCGCAGCGTGTCGTACTTCATCAGGCCGTTCTGCATGGCCCGGCGCGCCATCAGCTGCAGCTTCGGGTCGAGCGTGGTGCGCACGGACAGGCCGCCCTCGTAAAGCGCGTCCTCGCCATAGCGCGAGATGATCTCGCGGCGCACTTCCTCGGTGAAGTACTCGCCGGCGAAGAGATAGGTGCCGTTGCGGCGCGGCGTCACGCCGAGCGGCTGCGCCCTGGCCTTCTCGCCCTCTTCCGGCGTCACGTAGCCGTTCTCGACCATCAGGCCGATGATCAGGTTGCGGCGCTCGATGGCCTTTTCCGTATAGCGGAACGGATGATAGTTGGACGGCCCCTTGGGCAGCGCGGCAAGATAGGCGGCCTCTGCCACCGTCAGCTCGTTCACCGACTTGTCGAAATAGGTCAGCGCGGCGCCCGCGACGCCATAGGCGCCCAGACCGAAGAAGATCTCGTTGACGTATAGCTCGAGAATCCGGTCCTTCGAATAGGCCTGCTCGATGCGGAAGGCGAGGATCATCTCCTTGATCTTGCGTTCCATGGTCTGGTCGGACGACAGCAGGAAGTTCTTCGCCACCTGCTGGGTGATCGTCGAGGCACCAACGGGACGGCGTCCCGAGCCGAGATTCTGGACGTTGACCATGATGGCGCGACCAAGCCCGGTGATGTCGATGCCGGGGTGGTTGTAGAAATTCTTGTCCTCCGCCGACAGGAAGGCCGCCTTGACGCGGTCGGGCACGGCCTGGATCGGAATATAGAGGCGCCGCTCGCGCGCGAACTCCGCCATCAGCGCGCCGTCCGAGGCATGCACGCGCGTCGTCACCGGCGGCTCGTACTTCGCGAGCACCTCGTAATCCGGCAGGTCCTTGGCGAGATTGCCGATGAACACAGCGACTCCGGCAGCTGCGAGCAGCGCCAGCATCGTGCCGATACCGAAGAAATAGCCGATTAGTCGAATCATGCCCGCTCCACTGCGAGGTCCAGGATGTCCGGGTCAACTCCAGCCTTGGCGGCGAGTCGCCCGAGCGATCCGCTCCAGTACACAAAAACAATTGGTATGGCGATGTGGGCAAAATGGGGCAGACGCTGCGTCAGCATCCGATTGTGGCCGATTATTTCGCCGCCGGTGTCCGCCACGCAACGCCCGGCGGCGCTTGCCCCTGCGGAATTCTGGAGCTCACCCGCCGGCATCGATCTTCCTCGCGGCGAATCCGGCAATGGCGGTCGAGATGCTGGAGGCCACCTTGCGGCGCCACTCGGGACTGCGCAATTGCTCCTCGTCCTCCTTGTTGGAGAGGTAGCCGAGCTCGACCAGCACCGAGGGCACGTCGGGCGCCTTGAGAACCCTGAACCCGGCGAAGCGGTGCGGGTTGTTGATCATCTTGACCGAGGAAGACAGTTCGTCGACCAGCGAGCGGGCGAAACGCATCGAGAAACTGTGCGTCTCGCGGCGGATCAGGTCGACCAGGATGTCGGAGACCTCGTGGTCTTCCTCCTCGATGACGAAGCCGGCAAGCTGGTCGGAGAGGTTTTCGCGATCGGCCAGCGCCTTGGCTTCCTCGTCGGAGGCGGTATCGGAGACCGTATAGACCGTGGCGCCGCGAATGCCCTTCAAGCGGATTGTGTCGGCATGGATCGACAGGAAGAGGTCGGCATCGTGCTGCCGGGCGATCCTGACGCGCTCGTCGAGACGCAGGAAATCATCCGTCTCGCGCGTCATGAAGACCTGGTAGCGGCCATCCTTGCCGAGAAGGTCGCGCAATTCATTGGCAAAGGACAGCGTGATGTCCTTCTCCACCGTGCCGTTCGGGCCCGCGGCGCCGCCGTCGATGCCGCCGTGGCCGGGATCGATGACGATGGTGAAGAGGTCGTCCGGCACCGGCTTGCCCAGCCGGTCGCCCTTTGGCGTCGCCTGCGTCGATCCTGTCGTCTCGGCCTGGATGGAGAGCGCAGCGTTGAATTCCTTGTCGGAGGCCGCTGCCAGGTCGACGATCATGCGGTAGCCCGGCGTCTCCTCGTTCTTCACCACCTCGAAGCGCTCGACGGCAAACGGCCCCTTGGCGCTCAGCACCAGGCGCGAGGTCTCGGCGTTCAGCTGGCCGTAGCGCACGCCGTCGACCAGCCCCCTCTCGGCCAACTCCTTCGGATCGATGACGAAACGCGTATCCGGCAGGTCGATGACCAGCCGGTGCGGCGCGCGCAGCAGGAAAAATCGCGGATCGGGCTCGCTGTCGAAGTGCAGCACCACGCGTGTATGCAGTGCGTCGCCGGCCATCTTGTAATCGCGCGCCTGCAGGGGTGCCGCGAATGCCGGCGCGACGAGTCCGAGCAACAGCAGCAGCAGGCAGCAGATCCGGGCGAGCGCCCGACCTTCTGTCCCGTGCAACGTCAGCTGACGATTCGCCGTGGTTGCCATGCCACCGTTCTTACCCTGTTTGCAGCGCACCTCCCACAGCGCACTGGCAATATCGACCGTTAACGAGTGGTATTCGGATAAGGTTAACCAAGCCTTTTCGTAGCTTAATACCGCCGGGGAAGACCGCCTTGGTGCCCTTTGAAATCGGGGTTGCCTAAAACGTCGGCAAATCATAAAAGCGACGGTGGATCACTGCAATGCCAGGAACCCGTCTCCGCCGCTGCTTCCAAGTATAGTAAGGCGACGACCAGACGGCTCCAATCGACTCCCGCGATAGTGGCAGGCATGATGCCGACGGATTTCGTCAGGGCGTTCTGGTGGCGCTGAACCCCTGCCGTGAAGAAAACGGCCGGAAAACGATGGATCCGCGCCGGCTCGTAACGAGCAAATCAGCTGGTCCGGTTATGCCGGGCTTCAATTTAAAATGGTTCCGCGAAGGTTACGCGATGATTTCAGGCGAAAACATGGAAAGGTCCGCACGATACCGCGCCGATTTGGCTGCGGGCGGCACCGCCATGACGCTTGAGCGTCGGCGAGCGGACACAATAGGATCCGGCACTCCACCAGGCTCACGGCGGCGAGGGAATTCCCTCGCGCTGCAGCTGGCTCGGGCAGCCGGAGGGAAAACAACTAATGCCCAACAAGATGCTTATCGATGCCTCCCACCCGGAGGAAACAAGGGTTGTCGTCGTACGCGGTAACCGCATTGAAGAATTCGATTTCGAGTCTCAGGACAAGAAGCAGCTAAAAGGAAACATCTACCTCGCGCGGGTCACCCGCGTAGAACCGTCGCTCCAGGCGGCGTTCGTCGAGTATGGCGGCAACCGCCACGGTTTCCTCGCCTTCAGCGAAATTCACCCCGACTATTACCAGATCCCGGTCGCCGACCGTCAGGCGCTGCTGCGCGCCGAGGCCGACGAGGCCGCGGAAGAGGATGACGAAGACGGCGGCGAGCGCGATCGCGAACGCAGCAGCCGGGGCGGACGCAAGCGCCGGCGCGGCGGCAAGAGCCGCGACCGCGAAGCCTCCTCGCGCAACGGCGCGTCCGAAGAAGACGCATCGGCTGCGGACGACGCCGGCAACGGCGATGCCGCCGGCGACGACCTGTCCCCGGCAGAAGAGTTCGTCTCCGCCGAGGCGTCAGCTTCTCAAACGGAAACCCCGGCAGACGTCGCCGCTGCGGCCGACGAGACGGCCGAGGCTCCGACCGAGACCGCCGAGAGCGAGGAAGCCGCATCCGACGACGGCGGCACGCCGCCCAAGTCGATCGCCGCGGCGACCGAGTCCGACGTCGTTTCCGAAAAGGTCGCCGACCCGGACGATAACCACTCGGACCACGCCGACGAGGTGCATTCCTCGCGCCTCGAGGAAGAGAACGACGAGGTCGAATCCGTCGGCGCAGAAGATGCGCTCGAGGAAGTGCGCAACCGCCGCAAGCCGGCGCGCCGCCACTACAAGATCCAGGAAGTCATCAAGCGCCGCCAGATCCTGCTGGTGCAGGTCGTCAAGGAAGAACGCGGCAACAAGGGCGCGGCCCTGACCACCTACCTGTCGCTCGCCGGCCGCTACTCCGTTCTGATGCCCAACACCGCGCGCGGTGGCGGCATTTCGCGCAAGATCACCAACGCACAGGACCGCAAGCGCCTCAAGGAGGTGGTTTCCGACCTCGACGTGCCGCAGGGCATGGGCGTCATCCTGCGCACCGCAGGCGAGAGCCGCACCAAGGCCGAGATCAAGCGTGACTACGAATATCTGATGCGCCTGTGGGAGAACGTCCGCAGCCTGACGCTGGAGTCGAGCGCCCCTGCCCTCGTCTACGAGGAAGGCAGCCTGATCAAGCGCTCGGTGCGCGACCTCTACAACAAGGACATCGACGAGATCCTGGTCGCGGGCGACGAGGGCTACCGCGAGGCCAAGGACTTCATGCGCATGCTGATGCCCAGCCATGCCAAGGTCGTGCAGCCCTACCGCGACAACACGCCGATCTTCGTGCGTTCGGGCATCGAGGCGCAGCTCGACCGGATGCTGCAGCCGCAGGTAACGCTCAAGTCGGGCGGCTACATCATCATCAACCAGACCGAGGCGCTGGTCGCCATCGACGTCAACTCGGGGCGCTCCACCAAGGAGCACTCCATCGAGGAGACGGCGCTGCACACCAACCTGGAGGCCGCCGAGGAGGTTGCCCGCCAGTTGCGCCTGCGTGACCTTGCCGGCCTGATCGTCATCGACTTCATCGACATGGAGGAGAACCGCAACAACCGGGCGGTCGAGAAGCGGCTCAAGGATCATCTCAAGAACGACCGCGCCCGCATCCAGCTCGGCCGCATCTCGCATTTCGGCCTGATGGAGATGTCGCGTCAGCGCATCCGCGCCAGCGTGCTCGAATCGACGATGAAGCCCTGCCCGACCTGTGGCGGCACCGGGCACGTCCGCTCCGAATCCTCCGTCGGCCTGCTCGTCGTGCGGGCCATAGAGGAGTATCTGCTGAAGGATTCGCGCTGCCACATCACCGTGCGCACCCCGACCTCCACGGCGCTCTACGTGCTCAACCACAAGCGCAGCAGCCTGGCCGACCTCGAGGCCAAGTTCGGCGTCATCATCACCGTGGAAATGGACGACTCGGTCGGCGGCCAGCATTACGCCATCGACCGCGGTGCAGTCGCCGAGAAGCCCGCCGATTTCGTCGAGGCGGTGTCGGCGCCGATGCCGGTCGAGGAAGACGATATCGACGACGACATCGTCGAAATCGAGGCCGAGGAAGCCGTCGAGGAGGCACGCCCCGCGCAGCAGCCGCGCCATGGCCAGGAAAACGGCGAGGATGGCAACCGAGACCGCAAGCGGCGCCGCCGTCGCCGCAGGCGCGGTGGACGCGATCGCGACAATGGCGCACCGCGCGAGCTCGATGCCGACGGCCAGCCGATCCACGCCGAGAATGGCGCCGCTGAGGGCGGAGCTTCGGACGGGAACGCCGCTGACGCAGCCACCTCGGACGAGACGGCTGCCGACGGTGTCGCCGCTGAATCGACCGAGGAAGCACAGGCCAGGAAGCGCCGGCGCGGCAAGCGCGGCGGCAAGCGCAACCGCAGGGACGGCACCGAGGGCGACGTGCAGGCTGATTCAGCTGATGCTGAACCGTCCGACGCCACGGCGGAACCTGCCGGTGACGCAGCGCTAGCCGACGAGACGGGCATTCATCCCGACCGCGCGGCCGAAGCCGCTTCCGAGCCGGAAGTGAGCGCCGAGCCGGAAGCCGAGGCGGAAGAGGAAAAGCCGAAGAAGCCGCGCCGCGCCGCGCGGCCGCGCAAGACGGCGGCGGAAAAGGCAGCCGAAAAGGCCGAGGCCGAGAAGGCCGCGGAGCCCGCCGCAGCCGAAGCGGTGGCCGAGACGGCAGCCGAACCGGTCGAGGAAGCCGCTCCAAAGGCAGTGAAGCCCCGTCCTACGCGCCGCAAGGCCGCTGCCAAGGCCGAGGCGCCCGCCGAGGTCGTGGTGTCGTCCTCGAAGCCTGAGGAGGCCCCTGAGGCCGCCGATGCGCAGCCCAAGAAGGCTGGCTGGTGGCAGAGGCGCAGCTTCTTCTGATCGCCAACAACCCGGAATGGAAAAGGGCCGCACTCTGGTGCGGCCCTTTTCATTTGTGCTCGGGGACGGTCGGCTGCGCCAAGCGCTCATCTTGCCGTCGCCTCGCGGCATGCGCGGTGTGTGCCTCGGCTCGACGGCCGGGCGTTGCGCCCGCGGGCTCCCGCCTGGTCTAGAAGCTGTAACCGAAGCGCTCGATGTCGCGCGCCCAGATCTCCTCGACCAGCTTGCGCTCCGCAGGCCCGTAATAGGAGCGGTAATCCTTCCGCGCGGAAGCGTTGCGGTGCGGCAGCGGGGGCGCATTGTCGATCTCCAGCCGCAGCATCAGCTCATCATAGGCCTCGGCGAAGTTCTCGAAGCGGTAGACCTTGTCGACCAGGAGTTCGCCGCGCGAATCGAACAGCATTGCGGTCTGGTCGCCGGCGCGCAGCAGCGAACGCCATTTTTCGGAGCGCAGGAAGTCGCCGAAACTCTGGCGCTGCGTCATGCGGTGGCGGCCATGCGTCTCCTTCTTGCGCAGGAATGCGTAGCGCGAGACCGCAAGGTCGTAAGGATTGCGCACGAAGGCGAACTTGAAGGCGCCGTCGAACAGGTCGCGCGGTATCTTCAGCCTGATCCAGCGCGCCGTCGAATGCATGCCTATCCTCGCATGCTTGTCCTCGCGGATCGGCAGGTGGCCCATCAGCCTGCGCCACTGGCCGCCATGCGGGCGGATGCAATAGGGTTTCAGCACGGCGCGCAGGCTCTGCCCGCCCGTCTTGGCGACGTGGATGAAAATGAAATTCTTCTCGTTGGAAATCAGCATTCTGGTCGGAAATCCTGCAGTCGGCCGTCCGGACCGAGCCTTTCCGGCGCCGCGCCGGTCACAATTTCCGCAAAACCTGCCGGAACACAAGGGCGTTTCAATCGGTCTTGCCGGCGTCGCCGGAAGCCGGCCCCAAACGCGAAAAGGCCGGGCGCGGTGGCCCGGCCTTTCCTGTCAGGCTTCGGCCTATTAGTTGACCGCGTCCTTGAGGCCCTTACCGGCCGAAAACTTCGGGACCGTGCGGGCCGGAATGTTCACGGCGGCGCCGGTCTGCGGGTTGCGACCCGTGGATGCGGCGCGCTTGGAAACCGTAAAGTTGCCGAAGCCCACCAGGCGTACGTCCCCGCCCTTCTTCAGCTCGCCCGTGATCACGGAGAACACAGCATCGACGGCCGACTGAGCGTCGCCCTTCGAAATGCTGGCCGCATCGGCGACGGCTGACACTAGTTCGTTCTTATTCATAAAATTTCCCTTCCATGAGAAAACCGGAACTATCGACTCGACCGGCAGGAAACGGACTTTAGAAAGAAGTGTTCCGGCAACCAAGTCAGAAATGGGCGCCGGAGTAAGAAAATGCCCGAAAAAGGTGGGTTTCTACACAGAAAAGCCGGGCGCGAGGCCCGGCTTTTCGGTGTTGCAGTGCAGCACCCGTCCTTGGTGCCTAGTGAGCGAAGGTCTTGCCCGGGTCATCGGTCGAGTCGACTGCCGTTGCCGGGGGTGAAACCGGCTCAACCCACTCGATCGCTTCGGGCATGCGGACCAGCGCGTGCTGGAGCACCTCGCCGACCCGCGCGACCGGGATGATCTCCATCCCGCTCTTCACATTGTCCGGAATGTCGGCCAGGTCCTTGGCGTTCTCTTCCGGGATAAGCACCTTCTTGATGCCGCCTCGAAGGGCCGCGAGCAGCTTTTCCTTCAGCCCGCCGATCGGCAGGACCCTGCCGCGCAGCGTGATCTCGCCGGTCATCGCGACGTCGGCCTTGACCGGAATGCCCGTCAGAACCGAGACGATCGCCGTCACCATCGCCACGCCTGCCGAGGGGCCGTCCTTCGGGGTTGCGCCCTCCGGAACGTGGACGTGGATGTCGCGCTTGTCGAAGAGCGGCGGCTCAATGCCGAAATCGATGGCCCGCGAGCGGACATAGGATGCCGCCGCCGAGATCGATTCCTTCATCACGTCCTTCAGGTTGCCGGTCACCGTCATGCGGCCCTTGCCGGGCATCATGACGCCCTCGATCGTCAGCAATTCGCCGCCGACCTCGGTCCAGGCAAGCCCAGTGACGACGCCGACCTGATCATCCGCCTCGACCTGGCCGTAGCGATAGCGCGGCACGCCCAGGTAGTCGGCGATGTTCTCGGCCGTGACATGCACCGCCTCGACCTTGTCCTTCAGGATCGCGGTCACCGCCTTGCGCCCGAGCTTCATCAGCTCGCGCTCGAGGCTGCGGACGCCTGCCTCACGCGTGTAGGTCTGCACGATGGCGCGAAGCGCGTCGTCGCTTACCGAAAACTCCTCCGGCTGCAGCGCGTGGTCGCGGATCGCCTTGGGCAACAGGTGCCGCTTGGCGATTTCGACCTTCTCGTCCTCGGTGTAGCCGGCGATACGGATGATCTCCATGCGGTCCATCAGGGGCGCAGGGATGTTCAGCGTATTGGCGGTCGTCACGAACATCACGCTCGACAGGTCGTATTCGACCTCGAGGTAATGGTCCATGAAGGTCGAGTTCTGCTCGGGATCGAGCACCTCGAGCAGCGCCGACGACGGATCGCCACGGAAGTCCTGGCCCATCTTGTCGATCTCGTCGAGCAGGAAGAGCGGGTTGGACTTCTTGGCCTTCTTCATCGACTGGATGACCTTGCCGGGCATCGAGCCGATATAGGTGCGGCGGTGTCCGCGGATCTCGGCCTCGTCGCGCACGCCGCCCAGCGCCATGCGGATGAACTCGCGGCCGGTCGCCTTGGCGATCGACTTGCCGAGCGAGGTCTTGCCGACGCCGGGAGGCCCGACGAGGCACAGGATGGGGCCCTTCAGCTTCTTCTGGCGGCTCTGCACGGCCAGGTACTCGACGATGCGGTCCTTGACCTTGTCGAGGCCGTAGTGATCGGTATCGAGCACTTCCTGCGCGAAGTTGAGGTCCTGCTTGACCTTGGAGTTCTTGCCCCACGGTATCGACAGGATCCAGTCGAGATAGTTGCGCACGACCGTCGATTCAGCCGACATCGGCGACATCGAACGCAGCTTCTTCAGCTCGGCCTCCGCCTTCTCGCGGGCCTCCTTGGAGAGCTTGGTCTTCTTGATGCGCGCCTCGATCTCGGCGGCTTCGTCGCGGCCGTCCTCGCCTTCGCCGAGCTCCTTCTGGATCGCCTTCATCTGCTCGTTGAGGTAGTACTCGCGCTGCGTCTTCTCCATCTGGCGCTTGACGCGCGAGCGGATGCGCTTTTCCACCTGCAGCACGGAAATCTCGGCTTCCATGAAGCCCATGGCCTTTTCCAGCCGTTCCTTGACGGACAGCGTGGCCAGCATTTCCTGCTTTTCGGGGATCTTTATCGCGAGGTGCGAGGCAACCGTATCGGCGAGCTTGGAATAGTCGTCGATCTGGCTGGCCGCACCGACCACTTCGGGCGAGATCTTCTTGTTCAGCTTCACGTAGTTCTCGAAGTCCGAGACCACCGAGCGCGCGAGCGCCTCGATCTCGATCTCTTCCTCCTCGGGCTCGGCCAGCACGCTGGCATGCGCCTCGTGGAAATCCTCGCGGGCGGTGAACTCGGTGATCCTGGCGCGCGCGGTGCCCTCGACCAGCACCTTCACGGTGCCGTCGGGCAGCTTCAGCAACTGCAGAACGTTCGCCAGCGTGCCGACGTCGAAGATCGCGTCGGCGGCCGGATCGTCGTCGGCTGCATTCATCTGCGTCGCAAGCATGATCTGCTTCTCGGCGCCCATCACCTCTTCCAGCGCCTTGATGGACTTTTCACGGCCCACGAAGAGCGGCACGATCATGTGCGGGAAAACCACGATGTCGCGCAGCGGAAGAACTGCGAAAACGCCGTCGCCGGAGGTCCGGGATACTTTGGCCATTGTCCAACCTTTCATGTCGCAGCCGCCATTGGCCAGCCGCGAATCCTATATTAACGACCGGGAACCGTCTCGCCTACCATCTAATGGGGATATGGTTTTCAGCACGAAATCCAGTTCAAAGCCTTCCGCTTCTAGGTGGTTAACCGGACGCCAAAGGTCAAGGGTCGCCCTCCGCGCGGCAAGCGGCACCTGCCCTTTTCCCGGGGTTTTCTGGCCGGTCCCGAGGCTCTAGAGTAACCGCACCTTAGGGAAGGCCGTGCTCAAACGGCCATCGGGTGCTGTAGCGGGAGTTTCTGGCGTGTATCGGGACGTTTGCCATGCGGGTTGATCGGCGCAACATCATCAAGGGCGGCGCGCTCGCCGCGCTTGCGGCGGCAACCATCGCGAAACCGGACCCTGCGCGCGCCGCGAGCCTGCCCAAGCCGTTGAAGAAGGCCGCTGTCTTCGTTCCCGGATACCATCCAGAACACGCCTACGCCAACGGTCGCCCGCTCGCCGAAAACCGCCGTTTCAACCGTGCGGTGCGCAACCAGCCGCTGCAGCAGATGCTGACCCGCGTCGGCTTCGACGGCTCGATCCGCCAGACGCTGCTGCCGGTCGCAGCACACGACGTCGAGGTCGCCCCGGACGGCTCGATCGGCGTGCTCTGCTCGATGGACGGCGAACAGCACACAGCCTTCGATCCCGAAACGCTGGAACTCGCGGCCATCGGCCCTTCGCTCGGCGATGGCTGGCACGGCGGCGGACATGCGGTCTATCTCGACGGCGGCAGCACGGTCATCCTGTCCGAGCGCGCCCCCTCGACCCCTTTCCAGGGCAAGCTGGAAAACCACTACGGCCGGCTCACCGTGCGCGACCCGAAGACGCTGAAGATCGCCGAAACCTATTCCACGCACGGCATCGACCCGCACGACATCCGCCTCACCGACGACGGCAAATACATCGTGGCGGCCAATTACGGCTCGACGATCTCGGGCAAGACCGGCAAGTTCACCATCCCGCGCAACGTCGTGCAGGCCTCGATTACCGTCATCGAGCTGTCGAGCGGCAAGCTCGTCGACAAGCGTGTCACCGGCAAGGGCAAGATCGAACTCAGGCACCTGGCGGCCGGCGGCCTCGACCGAATCTTCGCCATTCAGGCGCTTTACGGCGACGACCGCGCCGACGCCCGGCAGCGCGCAGGAGACGGCATCGCCTACGAGAGCGATATCACCACAGATCCCGGCTACAACTACATGGCCGCCGCGACGCTGAAATACGACGCCGCGAAAAAGCGGCTGACCCGCCTGGGCGACGCGGAATCGACCCGCTACATGCGCCACGGCCTGTCGATCCGCTACGACGAGGTGCACGACGAGGCGATCGCCTCCTATCCCAGCACACACCAGCTGATGGTCTTCGACGGGGCCAGCGGCCAGCTGTCGAAGCGCTTCGACCTGCGGACCGTGGGCATGCGCTATCCCTGCGGCGTCACCTTCCTGCCGGACGGCAAGCACTATGCGGTGACCGGCTTCTGGGAAAACATGTTCGTCTTCGAACGCGGCACGCACCGGCTGGTGCGCGAGCTCTGCCTCTACCCGCTGTTCTTCGGCCACAGCCACATCACGGCGGCATAGGTTCGAAACCTGGCGATGCATTGATGGCCTGGCTGCGCCGGGACCCCGTCCTCCGGTCGATTAGTCTCGACCCGGTGCCGGGATGCCGATAGCGTGGCAAGCCTAGGTTCGATGGCTCTGACCCGGGAGGGGTTCATGCCGATCTTCCTCGATCGCCACGATCTCAAGGGACTGACTGCAACCGACATTGCCGAAGCGCACCGCAAGGACCTCGAGGTGCAGGAGCGCTATGGCGTGCGCTTCCTGACCTACTGGTTCGATCAGTCGCGCGGCACCGCCTTCTGTCTCATCGACGCACCCGACATCAAGACAGCGATGCGCGTACACGACGAAGCGCATGGCGAGGTCACCAAGGACGTGATCGAAGTCGATCTCTCGGCCGTAGAGGCCTTCCTGGGCCGCGTTTCGGACCCGATGCCGGCAGCGCCGGACACCCGGGTCGGCATGGATCCGGCACTGCGCGCGATCCTGTTCACCGACATCGTCGATTCGACCGGCATGACCGCGCGGCTCGGCGATGTGCGGGCGCTGGAGATGATCCGCGCACATGATGCGATGGTGCGCCGCGCGCTCAAGGATTGTTCCGGGCGCGAGGTCAAGCACACAGGCGACGGCATCATGGCCTCCCTGAACGACGCGGAAGCCGCCGTACGGTGCGCCCGCGCCATCCAGCAGGCTTTCGACGCGTTCAACCTGGCGAGCAACGAAAAGCTGCGCGTGCGCATCGGCGTCGATGTCGGCGAACCCGTCGCCGACAGCAACGACCTGTTCGGTACCACGGTGCAGATCGCGGCCCGGCTGTGCGAGGCCGCCGAACCGGAGGCAATTTTGGTTTCGGGCGATGTCCGCGACGCGTTGCCCGACGGCGCCGCGCTTCGGGAACTCGGCCCGCGTACCCTGAAGGGCTTTGCGCGGCCGATCCCCATCTACGAGGTGCAGTGCCGTTGATATCCGGCAGATCGACCGGGCCGGAAACGAAAACGGCGCCCGAAGGCGCCGTTCAAGATGAATTGTCGGGCGGAGCGGATCAGGCGCTCGCGTTGCCCTTCTTGTCCTTGGCTTCGGCGTAGATGTAGAGCGGGCGCGCGTTGCCCGACACCACCTCTTCCGAGATGACCACTTCCTGCACGCCTTCCAGCGCCGGCAGCTCGAACATCGTGTCGAGCAGGATGGCTTCCATGATCGAGCGCAGGCCGCGTGCGCCGGTCTTGCGCTCGATGGCGCGCTTGGCGATTGCCGACAGCGCGTTCTCGTGGAAGGTCAGCTCGACGCTCTCCATGTCGAACAGCCGCTGGTACTGCTTGACCAGCGCGTTCTTCGGCTCGGTCAGGATCTGCACGAGCGCCGGCTCGTCCAGGTCTTCCAGCGTCGCCAGAACAGGCAGACGGCCGACGAATTCCGGGATCAGGCCGAACTTCAGCAGATCCTCGGGCTCGACCAGGCGGAACACCTCGCCGCTGCGGCGATCTTCCGGCGAAGCGACAGTCGCGGCAAAACCGATCGAAGTCTTGCGACCGCGATCCGAGATGATCTTGTCGAGGCCCGCAAAGGCTCCGCCGCAGATGAACAGGATGTTGGCGGTGTCGACCTGCAGGAATTCCTGCTGCGGGTGCTTGCGGCCGCCCTGCGGCGGCACGGAGGCGACTGTGCCTTCCATGATCTTCAAGAGCGCCTGCTGGACGCCCTCGCCCGACACGTCGCGGGTGATCGAGGGATTGTCCGACTTGCGGCTGATCTTGTCGATCTCGTCGATGTAGACGATGCCGCGCTGCGCCCGCTCGACATTGTAGTCGGCCGACTGCAGCAGCTTGAGGATGATGTTCTCGACGTCCTCGCCGACATAACCGGCTTCGGTCAGCGTCGTGGCGTCGGCCATGGTGAAGGGCACGTCGATGATGCGCGCCAGCGTCTGCGCCAGCAGCGTCTTGCCGCAGCCGGTCGGGCCAATCAGCAGTATGTTCGACTTTGCCAGTTCGACGTCCTGGCTCTTCGAGGCATGCGCCAGGCGCTTGTAGTGGTTGTGGACGGCCACCGACAGCACGCGCTTGGCGTAGGGCTGGCCGATGACGTAGTCGTCGAGCACCGCGAGGATCTCCTGCGGAGTCGGCACGCCTTCGCGCGACTTCAGCGTGGAGGTCTTGTTCTCCTCGCGGATGATGTCCATGCACAGTTCGACGCATTCATCGCAGATGAACACCGTCGGGCCGGCGATCAGCTTGCGCACCTCATGCTGGCTCTTGCCGCAGAACGAGCAATAGAGCGTATTCTTGGAGTCTCCGCCGCCGCCGGCGCTGCCGCTGCTGACCTTGCTCATCTTGTCCTGGTCCTTTCCGTGGCGCCGCCGATGATCTGGCCGGGCGCCCGCCCTTATACTCTGTGACGGAAAACCGCCGCCGCCAGCGAACTGACTTGCAACGCATTCCGTACGAAACACAGATCAGAAAACGTGGCAATGATTCGCGACAACCACCCGAAAGCTAAGCCGTCGAAAATCAACATAGGCTTAACGTAGGCGGTGACACCCGTCGAGGGAACAGGCAATTGTGGCCTAATTGCCGCAACGTTCCTCAAAAATGTGTCATCCGCCTGCTGCGGGCCGCGTCGCCCATTACTACTTGGCCTCGGCGCTTTCCATCGTCTCGCGCGACGAGATCACCTTGTCGATCAGGCCGAACTCGAGCGCCTCTTCCGAGGTCATGAAATGGTCGCGGTCTAGCGTCTTCTCGATCGTCTCGAGGTCGCGGCCGGTGTGCTTGACGTAGATCTCGTTCAGCCGGCGCTTCAGCTTGATGATGTCCTGGGCGTGGCGCTCGATGTCGGAGGCCTGGCCCTGGAAGCCGCCCGAGGGCTGGTGCACCATGATGCGGGCGTTCGGCGTCGCGAAGCGCATGTCCTTCTGGCCGGCGCAGAGCAGCAGCGAGCCCATCGAGGCGGCCTGGCCGGTGCACAGCGTCGAAACCGCCGGGCGGATGAACTGCATCGTGTCGTAGATGGCGAGACCCGAGGTCACGACGCCGCCCGGCGAGTTGATGTAGAGGTTGATTTCCTTCTTTGGGTTCTCGGCCTCGAGGAACAGCAGCTGCGCGCAGACAAGCGTCGCCATGCCGTCCTCGACCGGACCCGTGATGAAGATGATGCGCTCCTTGAGAAGGCGCGAGAAGATGTCGTAGGCACGTTCGCCGCGATTGGTCTGCTCAACCACCATCGGCACGAGGTTCATATATGTTTCGATGGGGTCTTTCATCGACTGTCCCTTTCGGATGAGATTCCGGCGCCGGACGGAGCAGAATCGGGTTCGCAACTGTCTTCGGTAAATAGGATGCCCCCTCACCCTTGTGCAAGGCCGACCATGGGGGTTCTGCCGATAACCTTACCGGCTGCGGTCCGGTGGCCGGCCGCCCCGGTCAAAGGCCGCCGTAGAGGTACACCGCGTAGGTGCTGGCGAAATACATGACCAGCAGCGACAGGCTGGTCCAGCCGATGGTGCCGCGAAACCGGCTGGCCGGCCGGTAGAGCAGCGACACGATGACGATCCCGGACATGATCACCGCGGCGAAGGCGGTGACGGCGTGGACGGGCGACACCTGCGAAAGCAGCGGTCCCTTTACATAGGCGAGGTCGTCGATGGCGATGACCAGCGCGTCGAACAGGTTGCTGCCGAGCAGATTGGCGATCGCCATGTCGAGCGAGCCGAGGCGGAGGGCGCTGATCGTGACGACGAGTTCAGGCAGCGATGTCGCCCCGGCGATGAGCAGCGTTCCGACGAAAGTCGTGCCCCAGCCCATGACCTCGGCGATCTCGAGGCCGACAAAGGGCAGCCACGCGCCGGCCCCCACCACCAGCACGGCTGCGGCGAGATAGCGGGTGACAGCCATGCGCAGCGTGACGTGCGGGTTCTCGTCCGGGGCGAGCGCCAGTGGCGGGCGGCGGCCCTCGTAGACGAACACCGAGCGCATCGCGATGAAGTAGACCACGAGCACGACGAGGGACGAGATGCCGACGTGAAACAGGCCTGGCGCCACATCGGCATTGCCGAGCAGCACCGAGGCGCCGACGAAGCCGATCAGGATGATGCCGAAACCGGCCGTCAATATGTGCGACGGGTCCATGCGGCTGTACATGGGCGCCTCGCGGTGCATCGCATCCAGGAACACCAGCAGGACCAGGTTGAAGACACAGCTGCCGAGTGCGTCGCCGACCGCGATGTTCGGCGCACCGGCGGCCGCCACGGCGCTGACGCCGGTCAGCAGTTCCGGCAACGAGGTTGCCGTCGCCAGCAGGAACAGCCCGATCCAGCTGCGCGAGACGCCCGTCCTGCGCGCAATGATGTCGGCATTGCGTGTCAGCACCGGACCGGCAAGTCCGATCAGGCAGGCGCAGACCAGGAATTTCGTCCAGACGAGAAGCATCGCGATGTCCGGTTTTCGGGCTGCGCCCCACCCCTGCCCGGTCGGAGCCTTGCGCCGGCACCAAGACTTGCAGCCGGCAGCGGCCCGCGCCTTGTGACGGATCAAAGCGGAAATCGCCGATCCGGGCGATAGTGAATCGATATCTCGACGGGCGGCAGGCCCTCGGACACCGGGAGGATGGACGATGGAGCGAAAGCAGGACCGGCGGCATCGCGGTTTCAGGGCCGCGGCCGGATGCCGATGACGGCCGCTCCGGCCGAAAGGCCAAGGCTTATCCGCACGCTCGGCCTTTCCCATGTCGTGCTCTACGGGCTCGGCGTCACAGTCGGCGCCGGCATCTACGTCCTCGTCGGCGAGGTCATATCGCTTTCCGGCGACCATGCCCCGGTCGCCTTCCTTGTTGCCGGCCTCGTCATGCTGCTGCCCGCCGCCTGCTTCGCCGAATTCACCGGCCGGCTGCCCTTTGCCGCGGCGGAGGCGCATTTCGTGCGTGCCGGCTTCAATTCCTCGCTGCTTTTCCTGCTTGTCGGGCTCGGCGTCGCCGCGGTCGGCATCGTCTCCTCGGCGGCCATCGCGCACGGCTCGGCCGGTTACGCGGCGGAGCTCGTCGCGCTGCCCTACGAGGTCCTGCTCGTCTTCTTCGTCGTGCTTTCCGGCATCGTCGCCTCGCTCGGCGTGCGCCAGTCCATCCTGGTGGCTGGCCTTCTCACGCTGATCGAGGTCGGCGGTCTGCTGCTCCTGGTCGGCGGCGCGCTGTGGTCGGGTGCCGACTTCGCCGGCCAGGCAGCAAAAGCCGTGCCGCTCTCCCTTTCCCCCGCTCTGTGGGCGGGCATCTTCGGCTCGAGCCTGCTCGCCTTCTTTGCCTTCATCGGCTTCGAAGACATCGATTCCATCGCCGAGGAAACGATCAACCCGCAAAAGACGCTGCCGCGCGGCATCTTCCTGACGCTCGCCATCACGCTCGTGCTTTACATTCTGGTGGTCCTCGCGGCGCTGGCGACCGTGTCGATCGGCGACCTGTCCGGTTCGCGCGCACCGCTGGCGATCGTCTTCGACCGGACAACCGGCCTGTCGCCCGTCGCCATCACGGTGATCGCCGTGCTCGCCACGGTGAACGGCATCATCGTGCAGATCGTCATGGCCGGCCGCGTCATCTACGGCCTTGCCAACGAGGGCGCATTGCCGAAGGTCCTGGCACGCGTCAACGCCACGACGCATACCCCCGTCATCGCCACCGTCATCGCGACGCTTATTCTCCTGGTGCTGACGCTGGCCTTCACGATCACGGCGCTCGCGCAATGGACGTCGATCATCACGCTGGCCATCTTCCTGCTCGTCTGCATCGCCCTTGCCCGCATCAAGCACCGCAACGATCCGGCCCCGGCGGGAACCTTCATCGTTTCCCGCTGGGTGCCCTATGGCGGTGCCTTGGCGTGCTTCGCTCTGCTGGCGCTCGGAGTGATGAACTGAATGACGCCGCCGCCACCCGACCGTGACCTGTCGAAGCGGGACGGCAGCGAATTTCGATTTCGGGAGGAGCCAATGCTAAACATCCGGGGGGTTGGCCGGATGTCTCGCGAATCGGTCCAGGTTGCGTCACGAGGCGCAAACGGAAATTGAGGCTCATCAGCCTGCAACGGGAAGTCGGCACCGAACGTGGAGACCGCATTGAACGAAGCCCATCACGGATTTCCCCTCGTCGAGATCGCCATCGTCATCGTCATCGCGGTGGTCGCGGGGTTGGGGCTGATGCGCCTGCGCCAGCCGCCGCTCGTCGGCTTCATTCTCGCCGGCGTCGTCATGGGTCCGACCGGCTTCGGGCTGATCGACAACAACGACAACGTCACCGCGCTGGCCGAGATGGGCGTTCTGGTGCTGCTGTTCTTCATCGGCACCGAGCTTTCCCTGAAAGCCTTCGTCGCCAATCTCAAGCCGGCCGTGATCGTTGCCGTGGGGCAGCTTTCGGCGGCCATGGTGATCGGCGCCGGCATTGCCTGGCTGACCGGATCGACGGTGGCCGAAGGCATCATCCTCGGCTTCATCATCGCGCTGTCGAGCACGGTCGTGGCGATGAAGATGCTCGACGACATGGAGGCGCTGCGCAAGCTGCCCGGCCGGATCGCCGTCGCCGTGCTGATCGCGCAGGACATCGCCGTGGTGCCGATGCTGATCCTGGTTTCCTCGCTCGGCGGCGCCGAAGTCAGCGCCGTCGGGCTGGTCGTCAAGATCGTTCTCGCCGTCGGGCTGCTCGGAGCGCTCCTGTGGTGGCTCGGACGCGCGCCGAAGATCAAGGTGCCGTTCGACGAGGAAGTGGGCGACAATGTCGAATTGCTGGCGCTTGGCTCGCTGGCCATCTGTTTCGCCGCCGCCGCCATATCCGGACTGGTCGGCCTGTCGCCGGCCTACGGCGCCTTCGTCGCCGGGCTGGTGATCGGCAACTCGACGCTGCGCAACCGGGTCATTCCGGTGATCGAGCCGATCCAGAGCATCCTGCTCGTCGTGTTCTTCCTGTCGATCGGCCTGCTGATCGATCTCGAGTATATCCGCGAACACCTGCTGCTCGTCCTTGCCGCCGCGCTGTTCGTCATCACTGTCAAGACGTTCCTGAACGTGCTTCTGCTGCGCTTTGCCGGGTTCGACCGGCAGACGGCGCTGGTTGGCGGCCTGTCCATGGCCCAGATCGGCGAATTCTCCTTCGTGCTGGCAGCCGCGGGCTTCACCGCCGGCGCGCTCGGCAGCGACATCTACCGCCTGTCAATCGCCGTCACCGCGATCACCCTTCTCTTCTCCCCGGCCTGGATGGCCCTTATGCATCGCATCGAGGAAGCGGCGGTGGAGAACTACGCCTCCTATCGCGAGGCGCTGGCAGAGGCCTACGGCGGCGAGCTCGACAATGTCGAGGAAGGCCTGTGGTGGCTGAAGGTGCGCTACCGGGCCGGCCGCATCGCCCGCCGCAAGCGGCGCCTGGCCAAGCTCGCTGCCAGGAAGCCGGCGGCGGCAACGGCAAGCGCTGAAATCGAGGCCGGCAAGGCGGAAAAGGCGACGACAGGGGCGGACAAGCCCGCCAAATAGGCTCGGTCCCGCACGGCCAGGGCCCGAAGCCGACCTCGCCAGGCTGGATACCGGGCGAGGCTGGCGCTTTGGCTATTCGGCGTCGCCGTCGAAGTCGTTGTCCTGACCGCCTTCACTATCGTGATTGACAACCACCTTCGACACCTTGCCGGTCGTGCCGTCGACATTCAGGTCGTGCTCGCTGCCATCGGCGGCGATCACGGTCACCTCGTAGGAGACGCCATCGTCGCCGGCATCGAAGCCGATCTCGGCGACCTTGCCGGGCACTTCCTTGACGGCGGCAGCCGCTGCATCCAGCGCCGACAGCTTCGCGCCCAGCAATGCCTGGGCCTCGGCCGGGTCATGGATGGGGTTGGCACTGCTGGCGAGTGCCGTGCCGACAGAGGCGGCACCGATGGCCGAGGCAAGCAGGACGGCGGCGAGTGTCACGGACTTGTTCATGGTCTTGGTTCTCCTGTTGGGCGGCCGGCGCAGTCGCCGTCCCGCTAACGTGAAGATGAAGGTTCCTTCTGTCCGGGGTCTTTCGGCAGACTTACCGATTTGTAAGCAGCGACCGGCTGCGCCTTACAAATCCGTATGAATGCGGAAAATCGGCCGTAAGCAGCGGGCCCCAATGTGACCTCGACCGATTGCCCGCGTCCCGGCTCAAGGAGAGGCCCCATGCCCATCGTCCAGTCCATCGACCTGCCGCCCGCCGCAGTGGACAGTGTCATCTACAACCGCGTTCCCCAGGTCACCGCCGATTTCTGGCTGGTCAAGCTGCTCGCCGTCACGGTCGGCGAAACGGCCGCCGACTACATCAGCGTCAACCTCGGGCTCGGCCTGTCGGCGACCTCGATCATCATGAGCGGTCTCCTGATCGCAGCGCTGGTGCTGCAGTTCGCGCAGCACCGCTACGTGCCGTGGGTGTACTGGCTTGCAGTGGTTCTGGTCAGCGTGGTCGGTACACTGGTCACCGACAATCTCGTCGACAATCTGGACGTCAGCCTCGCGGCAACGACCATCGCCTTTTCGCTGGCGCTCGCCGTCACCTTCACCGCCTGGTACGCCGCCGAGGGCACGCTCTCCATCCACTCGATCTTCACCGGGCGCCGCGAAGCCTTCTACTGGCTTGCCATCCTGTTCACCTTCGCTCTGGGAACAGCGGCCGGCGACCTTGCCGCCGAAGGCCTTGGGCTTGGCTACCTGGCCGCGGGCCTGCTTTACACCGGCGTGGTCGGCGTGGTGGCCTTCGGCTATTACGGCCTGAAGCTGAACGGCATCCTGTGCTTCTGGCTCGCCTACATCTTCACCCGTCCAATGGGCGCTTCCTTCGGCGACCTGTTCTCGCAGCCGGTCGACCAGGGCGGTCTCGGCTTCGGGACCACGGTGACGAGCCTCCTGTTCCTGATCGGCATTGCCGCCGGCATCGGATACATGACCCTCACCCATGACGGCGAGGAAACCGCGCGCATGGGCGAAGCCGGCTTCTGACCACTGGCATTGCGACAGAACGCCGCTTGAATGGCGCAGGCCGGGAAATCGGCGCCGGGCCATTCTTGCCAGGATGACAATTGCAGCGCAGGCTTCCCCGGAGAAGCCAGCAAAGGACGGCCATGCGCATCTTGCTTGTCGAGGACGACGCGAAGACAGCCGACTACGTCACACGTGGCTTCCGCGAGGGCGGCCACGTCTGCGACGTCTTCAGCAATGGCCAGGACGGCCTGTTCCAGGCAACCCGCGAGACATACGACGTGATGATCGTCGATCGCATGCTGCCTGGGCTCGACGGGCTTTCGATGGCGAAGGCGCTGCGCGCGGCTGGCACCAGGACGCCGCTGATTTTCCTCACATCCATCGGCGGCGTGGACGACAGGGTCGAGGGCCTGGAGGCCGGCGGCGACGACTATCTGACAAAGCCCTTTGCCTTTGCGGAACTCGCTGCGCGCGTCGGCGCGCTTGCCCGGCGGCCCGCCATGCAGCAGGAGGTGACGGTTCTGAAAGTGCATGACCTGCAGATGGACCTGATCCGCCGCAGGGTCACTCGCAACGGCCAGGAAGTCGACCTGCAGCCCAAGGAGTTCATGCTGCTGGAGACGCTGATGCGCAACGAAGGCCGCGTGCTGACGCGCACCATGCTGCTGGAGCGGGTCTGGGATTTCCATTTCGACCCGCAGACCAGCGTGGTCGAGACCCATATCAGCAGGTTGCGCGCCAAGGTCGACAAGCCGTTCGAGACCGCGCTCATCCACACCACCCGGAGTTCCGGTTACTCCATCCATGCCCCGCGTTAGCCTGTTCAGGAGCAGCGGCTTCCGGCTCTCGGTAGCCTTCACGGCGCTGTTCCTCCTCGCCGCGGCGATTGCCGGCGCAACGGCCTATTCGATCATCAACGAGGAATTGCACAAGCGCCACGAGCGGGCGCTGGCCGAGCAGATGGATTTCTTCGAGGCTGCCTACAAGGAAGGCGGCATTTCCGACCTCGCCGGCACGGTCGAGGCCTATGTCAGGGTGGTGCGCGACAAGGACAGCATTTTCCTGCTCGAAGCGGCGGACGGCGCGCGGCTCGCCGGCAACATCGACCAGGCGCCAATGCTGCAAGCGGGCCGGCAGGCTGAGGCGCTCACGCTGGGGATCGACGACGAGTCTGTCTACTTCATCCAGCAGCGCCGGATCGGTCCCTATCGCCTGACGGTCGGCGCGAGCGCCGAGGATCTGAGCGAGCTCGACGAGATCGTGCTCGAAGGGGCGCTCTGGGCAGCGCTGATCCTGCTGGCGATCGCCGTCGCCGGCGGCGTGGCGCTGTCGCGGCGGATGAACGACCGCATCGCACTTGCCCAGACGGCCCTCGAACGCGTCGCGGAGGGTCATTTCGAGGCGCGCATCCCCAGAAGTGGCAACGGCGACGACATCGACACGCTGACCGGGATGATGAACGCTGCCGTGGCACGGCTTGGCGCTTCCGTCGAAAGCATCCGGCAGATCAGCAACGACATCTCGCATGATCTCAAGACACCGCTGAACCGGTTGCGCATCTCGCTCGAGGAGGCGCTCGAGAAGCAGACGGCAGGCATCCCCGTCATCGACGAACTCAACGAGGCCTCCAGCGAGGCCAGCCGCATCATCGGGACGTTCGACGCCTTGCTGCGTATCGCTCAGATCGAATCCGGAGCCCGCAAGGCGCGGTTCGAGACAGTCGATCTCTCTGCCGTGGCGAGCGACGTCGTCGAGTTCTACCGCGCCGCTATCGAGGATGCCGGCATGCGGCTGACCGTACGGCTCGGCAAGCCGGCCATGATTGTTGGCGACCGCGAGCTGCTGACACAGCTATGGGCAAACCTGATCGAGAACGTCCTGCACCACTGCGAGCCGGGTACGTCGATCTCCTTCTCGGTCGAGAAGCGCGCGAACCGGTTCGAAGTCGTGCTGGCCGACGATGGGCCCGGCATTCCCGCAGACGAGCGCGAAAAGGTGTTGCGCCGGCTCTACCGCCTCGACGCCAGCCGGCAGACGCCGGGTTCCGGACTGGGGCTCAGCACGGTCAAGGCCATCGCCGACCTGCACGAGGCGACGCTTGACCTCGAAGACAATGGACCCGGGCTCAGGGTGCGGCTGCGGTTTGCGGCTGCAGCCTAGACTTCGAAGATCAGTTCCGCGGGGCTGCGCCCTACCCCGCTTCGGCCCGCAGCCAGCGCTTCAGGCCCTCAATGTCGCCGTCGTCCACCGAAGCAGCGACCCGGCGGCCGACCGCCGCGCCGAACTTGTAGCCGTGGCCCGAGCAGGCCGAGACGATCAGGCACCTACCGTCCTCGTAGGCGGCAAAGCGCTCGTCCTCGGTGAAGGTGTAGGCGCAGGTCACCACTTCGGTGACGCGGTATTCGTCGATGCGGGCGATCGGCGGCGAAAACAGGTTGCGGATCGCCTCTCCCTCGCCCTCGACCGGCTGGCGGTTCCAGTCGGCGTCGCTGGTCACCACCCTGTGCAGGCCGGAGCCGAACTTCATGCCGGCCCCGCCGGTCGGCGGGATCATGTAGCCGTCAGTCGCCCCGCCGACATCGAGAATGACGGGCGCTGCGTCCCAGACGGCCTTCAGGTCGGCCGGCGGCTCCACATAAGCAAGCGCCGTACGATAGGTCGTCAGGTCGTTGCCAAGCGCGGGAAAGAGTTTCACCACCCAGGCGCCGGCCGTCACGATCACGCGGTCGGCCTGCATGGTCTCGCCCGACGCTAGCGTCACGCGACCCGCATCCGCATCGACATCCGTGACCTTGCTGTCCTCGTAGACACTGGCGCCGTTCTTGCGCAGCCAGCCGATGAGGCCGGTGGCGATCCTGCGGCAATGCAGCGCGCCGCCATCGGGCGAGAAATAGGCGTAGCGGAAGGTGCCGGCCTCGAGGAAAGGCCAGCACTTTACAGCGGCGTCAGGCTCGAAAAGCTCGATCGGAAAGCCGCCGGCCTCCATGCCCTCGCGGTATTCCTCCGCCTCGTCGCCGGGCTCACGCGAGACGCAGAGAAAGCCACGCTGGTCGAGATGGCTTTCGCCGAGGTCGGGCCACATTTCGTCCCAGGCTTCGTAGGCCTCGGTGATCAGCGCGCCGTAGCCTGTCGAGGCACGATAGGCGCGGCGGATGATGCGGTGGTGGTCGCCTGAGGCGGCGAGCGGATTGGGGATCCTGCCCTGCTCGACGAGGCTGACGCTGTGCCCGGCCTTGACCAGGGACCAGGCCGTCGAGAGACCGGCGATGCCCGCCCCGACGATGATGATGTTCATGCCGCACCGACTCCGAATTCGGTGGACCATACCGGCCCGCGCGTGATTGGCAAGCCGCGCCGGGCAGGAACCCCGCCGACCGGCGAGGCCCCTTTTTCCGGAGCTTAGAGAAGGGCGATAACCCGCGTCGGGCCACCGGTCGCCCCCTTCACCTTCGGAATCCCGAGGAAGAGATGCGCGCCGGATTCTGGTATCTCGTCCAGATTTGCAACCGCCTCGACACCCCAGCGCCCGCTTCCGAGCCACTCGTAGTGCACGGGGAAGGCCCCCGACGAGTTCAGGCCGGTATCGAGTGACAAGGTGTCGACGCCGATCCCCTTCACGTTCCGCTCCCCGATCAGCATCTGCGCTGCCTCGACGTGAAACCCGGGCGTATGGTTCTTGCCCTCGCCGTCCTTGCCGGTGAAGCGGGGATCGTCGACCAGGCGATGCCAGCCCGAATTCATGACGACGCAGCATCCCTCCGGAAGCGGTCCGTTCTTGGCCTCCCATGCCTTGATGTCGTCGGGCGTCAAGGACGTATCGGCGTTCCCCTCCGCACGCGCAGCGATGTTTATGACCGCGACCGGAACGATCAGGTCCGAGAGCGGAATCATGTCAGCCGTCATGCCGTCCGCCGAAAAGTGGATCGGGGCATCCATGTGCGTGCCCGTATGCTCCATCAGCGTCCAGCGATTCAGGTTCACCTTGTCCTTGGCGAAATTGACGATGTTCTCCACGGTGAACCATTTGTCCCCGCTGAAGGTCGGAAAGCC
This sequence comes from Alphaproteobacteria bacterium, assembly GCA_018823835.1. GTDB lineage: Bacteria > Pseudomonadota > Alphaproteobacteria > Rhizobiales > Rhizobiaceae > CAMYMG01. The sequence goes on from JAHJHT010000011.1 coordinate 42,942, forward strand.
CTCATACAAGGCATGCGACATGTCCACCGTCTCGGTGAAACTCAACGGCGCCGCCCGGGCCGCCTTCACGCCGGGCGCGACGGTAGCCGCCACCGCTCCCAGACCAAGCGTAAACCCCGCTTTGAGCAGGCCGCGACGCGTCGCATTCTCGCAGATCGAATGTAGGCACCCTGGAGGACACATGTCCGTTTCTCCTTCCCTTATTGAGCAACGGCGTTCTTCCGTTGCGGCAGCAGAATGTACTAACTAGTACGTTCATGCAACCCGGCTACTCGAGGCGATGCTGGCGGCTGCAGTTCGGTTCGGCATATAAGGTTTCCCATGCCTGCACCGAATCCGAATCCGCTTCCGCTGAGCCTCGATCCATCGACCCGGCGCCTGTGCCTCGACCCGCACGATGACGCCTTCATCCAGGACCCCTACGCGTCCTACACCTACCTCCATGCCGAGGGCGGCCCCTTTTTCTGGGAGGAGCTCGGCGTCTGGTGTTTTGGCGGCTTCGACGACGTCAACCGGCTGCTGCGCGACCGGCGCTTCGGTCGCCAGAATCCCAAGGGCATTCCGGACGGGCGCGGCGGCAATGCCGACCGTTCGCATCTTCGCCGGTTCGATGCCGTCGAGGCGAACTCTATGCTGGAGCTTGAGCCGCCGGTGCACACCCGGCTGCGCACGCTGGTCAACCGCGCCTTCGTGTCGCGCCAGGTCGAGCGGCTGAGGCCGCGCGTCGAGGCACTGGCAAACGAACTGATCGACCGGTTTCCCGCAGACGGGCCGGTCGACCTGCTGCCGGCCTTCGCCGCGCCGCTGCCCATCACCATCATTGCCGAGATGCTCGGCGTGCCGGTCGAGATGGGCCCGCAACTGCTCGACTGGTCGCATGACATGGTGGCGATGTACGTGCCGGGCAGAAGCCGGGACACGGAGGACAAGGCCGATTGCGCAGCAGCGGAATTCTCCGGCTATCTGCGCGAGTTGGTGGCGACACGCCGGCACGATCCCGGCGAGGACCTGCTTTCACTGCTGATTTCGGCAAAGGAGGACGGCAAGAAGCTGTCCGAGGACGAACTGGTCTCCTCGGTGATCCTGCTGCTCAATGCCGGCCACGAGGCGACGGTGCACCAGGCCGGCAACGCGGTTTGCACGATCCTTGCCGAAGGCGGCGATCCGCGCCGCTTCTTCGCGTCGACCGAGGCTGGCGCTGCGACGGTCGAGGAATGCCTGCGCTACGACGCGCCGCTGCACATGTTCACGCGTTACGCTTACGAAAAGCTAGAGCTTCCGGGCGGCGCTTCGGTGGCGCCCGGCGAACAGATCGGGCTGCTGCTCGGCATGGCCAACCGCGATCCCTCCGCCTTCGAGGAGCCCTCAGGATTCCGGCCGGAAAGGCCTGACCAGAAGAACGTTTCCTTCGGCGCCGGCATCCACTTCTGCATCGGCGCACCGCTCGCCAGGCTCGAGCTCCAGGTGGCGCTCAAGGTGCTGTTCGAGCGGTTGCCGAACCTCCAGCTGGCCGAGGAACCGCGCTTCCGCGATTCCTGGCACTTTCATGGGCTGGAGAGCCTCAAGGTGCTGCGCTGAAACGAAGCTGACCTCCGATCGCTTACGGCCTCACCGGCGGAAACTCAGGCCGCGAGGCCGAAGCGCTCGGCCGGCTTCTTCAGCGACAGTTGCCCGCCAAGCGCGCCGCGCGCCGCATTCAACGCGTCGAAAAGCCCGGTGTCCGAGAGCGAGGGAATGGTGACCAGTTCACCGCGGTCGAGCCCGACGAGTGCCGCATCGACGAGGTCGGTCACCTCCATGACGCGCTCCGGGTCGAGATTGTCGAAGGAGCCACCGACCCGGTCGAAGATCTCGGTGCGCGTGAAGCCCGGCAGCACCGCCTGGATCCGTACGCCCTTGTCGGAGAGTTCGGCAGCCAATGACTGCGTCAGAGCGAGAACGAAGGCTTTCGAGGCGCTGTAGGTGCCGTTGAAGGCTTCCGGTACGATCGCCACGGCCGAGGCGATGTTGACGATGGCGCCTGCCTGGCGCGCCGCGAAAGCCTGCGCGGCAGCTATGGCCAGCCGATTGGCGGCAACCACGTTGATGGCGATCATGGCGTCGAGATAGTCGGCGTCATCGGCCAGCGCCTTGCCCTTCGGTCCGATGCCGGCATTGTTGACGAGGAGCGTGATGCTGGCGTCCTCGCGCAGCCGCTTCTCTACCTTGCGAAGCTCCGCCGTGTCGGAAAGATCGGCCGCCAGAAACTCCGCCCTGATGGCGTATTGCTTGCTCAGGAGGGCGGCACGTTCCTGAAGCCGCGCGGCGTCGCGGGCGACGAGCAGTAGATCGTAGCCGCGGCGGGCGAGACGGTCGGCATAGGTGGCGCCGATGCCGGCCGACGCGCCGGTGACGAGTGCAGTTCCAGGATGCGATTTGTCAGACATGCAAGTGCTCCTTCGTTTGCATTTAGTGGTATATGCCACTAAATAGGAGAAGGCGGTCCGGCCTGACAAGATGCCGGCTCCGATTTTTTTCTTGAAGCAACGACGGCGACGGGCCAAGCGGGAAGTCCGGGAGAAATCTGATGAGCACGACGCGCAAGGAGACGGACGTCTGGATGCACTGTTCAAACAGCGCGGTGCGCCGCGCGGCGCGCCAGCTCGGGCAGCTTTATGGCGGCGTGCTCGGCGCCAGCGACCTGCGCTCGACGCAGTTTTCGCTCCTGTCTCAGATCGCTTCGAGCGGCGAGCCGACGCTGAAGTCGCTCGCCGGCGCCATGGTGATGGACCTGTCCGCGCTCGGCCACACGCTGAAGCCGCTGCTGCGGGACGGCATGGTGGAGATGCTGCCGGACCCGCATGACAAGCGAGTCAAGCGGGTCCGGCTGACCGCTGAGGGCGAGGCCCGCCGTGGCGAACTGATGGCCGCGTGGCGCGACGCGCAGGACCGTTTCGACAGCCTGCTCGGCAGGGACAAGTCAGAAGAACTGCGCCGCACCCTCGCACAGATCGGCTCGCCCGAATTCGCCGCGGCCTTCGCCGCCGCCGGCAAAGGCGACTAAATTCGGCCGGCCAGGACACCGGCGGCGGCGTGGAAGCTCGCGAGGTTGGCGGAGGAGGCGCGCCAGCTAGAGCCTGATGACATATTCCTTGCGAGTCGTTTCAAGCACTTCCCAGCTTCCCTTGAAGCCCGGCCTGAGCACGAAACTGTCGCCGGCGCGCAGCGTCCAGGCATTGCCGCCGTCCTCGACGATCACCGACACGCCTGAAAGGATGTGGCAGAACTCCCATTCGTCGTACTCGATGCGCCACATGCCGGGCGTCGCTTCCCAGACGCCGGCATAGACGCCGCCATCGGCCTCCTCGACGTTCCAGGTGCGAAATTTCGGATTGCCGGTCAGCAGCCTGTCGGGCGCTGGCGCGCCCTCTTCCGGCTCGATGGCATCGATGTCGATCGCTAGGAAGTTTGACGCCATCACCTCAACTCCTTCATCGAAAATCCCTACATGCGCATCGGCCCGACGAGTCGCGCGCGAGGCAATGCATGCTGAAGAAGAGCACCTGGGAACGCCATGTCAATCCGTGGTCAGTGTGGACGCGGGTTCCGCTGCTGCCGCTGTTCGCGCTCGTCGTCTTCCTGCGCGCGCCGCTCGGCGGCTGGACATGGCTGCTGCTGGCCGCGCTTGTCGGCTGGACGCTCATCAACCCGAAAGCCTTCCCGCCGCCAGCCTCGACCGACAGCTGGGCGTCGCGCGGCGTGCTCGGCGAGCGGGTCTGGCTGAACCGCAAGGCGGTGCCGATCCCGCCGCACCACGCGCGCTGGGCGCTCGGCCTGTCGCTCGCAACGGGGCTGTTTCTGATCCCGCTGATCTGGGGGCTTTATGCGCTCGACCCGTGGGCGACCGCCCTTGGAGCCATGGGCGCCTCGATGGCGAAGCTCTGGTTCATCGACCGGATGGTCTGGCTCTACCAGGACATGCGGGACGCGACGCCGGAATATGCCGGCTGGCTCAGATGAAGGAAGGGCGCGCCTGCCATTCGCAGACGCGCCCTCTTCGGAAAATTTCGGCCGAGGATCAGACCTTCGCCAGCGCCTGTTCCAGGTCGGCGACGATGTCGTTGGAATCCTCGATGCCGATCGACAGGCGCACCGTGTCGGGACCGGCGCCGGCGGCGATCTTCTGCTCGTCCGTCAACTGGCGATGCGTGGTCGAGGCCGGGTGGATGACCAGCGAGCGCGTGTCGCCGAGATTGGCGAGGTGCGAGAAGAGTTCCAGCCCCTCGACCAGCTTGACGCCGGCCTCGTAGCCGCCCTTGAGGCCGAAGGTGAACACCGCACCGGCGCCGCGCGGCGAATAGCGCTTCTGCAGGGCATGGTTCTTGTCGCCGGCGAGGCCCGGATAGGATACCCAGGCGACCTTCGGATGGTTGGACAGCCAGCCGGCCACGGTGATGGCGTTGTCGCAATGGCGCTGCATCCTGAGCGGCAGGGTCTCGCAGCCGGTCAGGATCTGGAAGGCGTTGAAGGGCGAGATGGCCGGGCCGATGTCGCGCAGGCCGAGCACGCGGCAGGCGATGGCGAAGGCGAAATTGCCGAAAGTCTCGTGCAGCACGACACCGCCATATTCGGGGCGCGGCTCCGACAGCATCGGGTAATTGCCCGACTTCGACCAGTCGAAGGTGCCGCCATCGACGATCATGCCGCCCATGGAATTGCCATGACCGCCGATGAACTTGGTCAGGGAATGCACGATGATATCGGCGCCATGCTCGAGCGGACGCACGAGATAGGGCGTTGCCAGGGTGTTGTCGACGATCAGCGGCAGGCCATGCTTGCGCGCGATGTTGCCGATCGCCTCGATGTCGACGAACTCGCCGCCCGGATTGGCCAGGCTCTCGATGAAGATGGCGCGCGTCTTGTCGTCGATCTGGCTTTCGAAGGTCGAGACGTCGTTGACGTCGCCCCAGCGCACTTCCCAGCCGTAGTTCTGGAAGGCGTGGCCGAACTGGTTGATCGAGCCGCCGTAGAGCTTGCGTGCGGCGACGAAGTTTTCGCCCGGACGCATGATGGTGTGAAAGATCAGGTGCTGCGCTGAGTGGCCGGATGCCGTTGCGAGAGCGGCCGTGCCACCCTCGAGTGCGGCGATGCGCTCCTCAAGCACTGCCTGGGTCGGGTTCATGATGCGGGTGTAGATGTTGCCGAAGGCCTTCAGCCCGAACAGCGAGGCCGCGTGATCGGCGTCGTCGAAGACATATCCCGTCGTCTGGTAGATCGGCGTGATGCGCGCGCCCGTCGCCGGATCGGGCTTGGCGCCGGCGTGAATTGCCAAGGTGCTGAAACCCGGAATTTTCTGAGACATGTCTTTCCTCCAACCCATACTTGAAAAATCGGCGCTATCATTGGCGAAGCGCGGCGCCGATTGCAAAGAAGAATTTGCCCGAATACGGGCACAAGCGGAATGCGAGCGCCGCAACCCGCCCCTTGCGGGGAACAATTTTGCGCGAGGCTACTTCTGGCGGATGCCGAAGCTCTGGAACCCCTGCCGCATGACCGGCCGCTTGGACGACAGCACGCCGGAATTGACCCCGGTCCAGCCGATTTCGCCCGACAGGCGGCCATACTCGATCTTGGGGCAGCGGTTCATGACGACCTGGATACCCTTTTCCTCCAGCCGGACTGCCGCCTCGTCGTGACGGACGCCGAGCTGCATCCAGACGACTTTCGGCAGCGGGTCGAGCGCCAGCACCTCGTCGACGATGCCGGGAATGGCGCTTGAGTTGCGGAACACGTCGACCATGTCGATGGCCACCGGGATGTCGGAGAGCTTCGCGCAGACGTCCTGGCCGAGGATCTGGCCGCCGGCCTGTCCGGGATTGACCGGAATGACCGAGAACCCCTTGTTGAGCAGGTATTTCATGACGAAGTAGCTCGGCCGCACGTCATTGGCCGAGGCGCCGGCCATGGCGATGGTCTTCACGCCGTCGAGAATGCCGGAAATGTATGAGTCGTCGTAGGAATCGTGGTTCATCGGATGGATGTGGCGCATGGCGCGCGATCAATCAAGCGGCTGGGCTGCAAAGTCGCCCTTGCGGTACGCTCAGGTCAATCGGGCAGCGAGATGCGGCCCTCGGCATCGATCGGGAAGGCCGGGTTGTGCGCGACTTCCCAGACATGGCCCTCGGTGTCGGCGAAATAGCCGTACCAGCCGCCCCAGAAAGCCTTTTGCGCCGGCTTGACGATGCGGCCGCCGGCGCGCTCGGCCTCAGAGAGCACGGCATCGACCTCCGCTTCGGATCGCGTGTTGTAGGCGAGATAGACCGCCGAGGGCGCTGCGCCAAACGTTACGCCCGAATCCTTTTCCGCGTCGGGCCGGGGAAAAAGCCCGAGGATCGAGCCGCCCATCTGGAAGAAGGCGACGCCCTCGGTGATGCCGGCATGGCGCTTCAGGCCCATCTTCTCGTAGAAGCCGACGGCGCGGTCGAGATCGTTCACGGCAATCGTGACGATGGAGATGCGGGGTTCCACTACTCCCCCTTCCACTCCGGCTTGCGCTTGTCGATGAAGGCGCCGATGCCCTCTTCGGCGTCGCGCGCCATCATGTTCTCGACCATCACCTGCGAAGCATAGTCGTAGGCGTCCGCCAGCGGCATCTCGGCCTGGCGGTAAAACGCCTCCTTGCCGATCTTCAGCGTCAAAGGCGATTTGGAAGCAATGGTTTGGGCGTATTTCGTGACGATCTGATTCAGGTATTCGCGCGGCACGACGCGGTTGACGAGACCGAATTCCCGGGCCGTCGCAGCGTCGATCTTTTCGCCGGTCAGCAGCATTTCCATCGCCTGCTTGCGCGACACGTTGCGCGACAGCGCCACCATCGGCGTCGAGCAGAACAGGCCGATGTTGACGCCCGGCGTGCAGAAGGTCGCCTCGTGCGAGGCAATCGCCAGGTCGCAGCTCGCCACAAGCTGGCAGCCGGCGGCGAAGGCCGCGCCGTCCACTTCGGCAATCACCGGTCGCGGGTGGTTGACGATGGTCTGCATCAGCGTCGAGCACGCCGTCATCGTCTGCGCAAAGAAGGCCTTGCCCCGGTCGGCATCCGTGCGGCGCGCCGTCATCTCCTTGAGATCGTGGCCGGCCGAGAAGAGCTTTCCGCCGGCCGCCAGCACGATGACGCGCACCGCCCCGTCGTCGCGGGCCCGGTCGAAGGCGTCCTGCAGGGCCGCCATCAGCGCCAGCGACAGCGCGTTGGCCGGCGGGCTGGCGAAGGTCAGCCGCAATATGCCATCGGTCAGGACGGCCGACACCAGTTCGTCCGCCGTCTCGCGCTTCATTGCCAGGATCTCGGCCATCGGGTCCTCCAGGAGATTGTCGCGGCACGCATGGCCGCCGGTCGCGCTGTCATCGGCCGAAAGAACTAGCATGCCGGGCATTGAAGAACAGCCTCAGTGCATGTTTTCTGGTCGGGCCAGAGCAGAGACCTGCCGCCTGGGCCACAAGACCGGCACCTTTCACTCGAAGCCGGCAATGGAGGAAGAGCATGCCCGAACAGGCCAATCTCAAGCCGGTGCTGACGGTCGGCGAAGTCAACGAACTGCTGGCCGAGGTCTATCCCCAGCTCAACGAACACTACAATTTCTACGAGGCGCTCGACGTTTTTCCCGGCGGGTGCACGGTGCGGCTCAACGCCGACGACCGGCATCTGAGGCCAGGCGGCACGGTGTCGGGGCCGTCGTTGTTCACGCTTGCCGACATCGGCGGCTATGTCTGCGTGCTGTCGCATGCCGGGCCCGACGCGCTGTCGGTGACCACCAGCATCAACATCAACTTCATGCGCAAGGCGCCGGCCGGTCCGATCCTCGGCCATTGCCGCATCCTCAAGCTCGGCCGCAGCCTTATGGTGTTCGACATCGACATCGTCGCGGGCGAGGACCAGCAGAGCGTGGCGCATGCGACGGGCACCTATTCCATCCCGCCGCGAGCCGCTCCAGTTGCGGTAAAATAATACCCCACTTGCAATAGTTTGATTTTGCTCGCTTTTCAGATAGACAGTCCGGCTTCATGCGCTTGACGCATCCTCACCCCTCGCCTATACACCGTCCCGAAGCAGCGGCCCGCAATGGCCGCCGTTTTATTTTGGCGGAAGCTCACGCCTCAGGCCAAAACCAAGCAACAAGAAACGCCTTCGCAATCTGAAGGTCCGAACCGAAAGCAGAACCATGAAAACCTTTTCGCAGAAGCCTGCGGACGTGGTGAAGAAGTGGGTGATCATCGACGCCGAGGACCTCGTCGTCGGCCGTCTCGCCTCCATCGTCGCCAACCGTCTGCGCGGCAAGCACAAGCCGACCTTCACCCCGCATGTCGACGACGGCGACAACGTCATCGTCATCAATGCCGACAAGGTCGCCTTCACTGGCAAGAAGTTCACCGACAAGGTCTATTACTGGCACACCGGCCATCCCGGCGGCATCAAGGAGCGCACCGCGCGCCAGCTGCTCGAAGGTCGTTTCCCGGAGCGCGTCGTTGAGAAGGCCGTCGAGCGCATGATCCCGCGCGGCCCGCTCGGCCGCCGCCAGATGAAGAACCTGCGCGTCTATGCCGGCACCGAACATCCGCACACAGCCCAGCAGCCTGAGGCGCTCGACGTCGCGGCGCTGAACCCCAAGAACAAGAAGAGGGATTAGAATGGCCGACCTCAACTCGCTCGCCGAACTCGGCACTGCGACCGTCGCCGCCGAGCCTGCCGCGCCCGTGCATGTCCAGAAGCTGGACAATCTCGGCCGCGCCTATGCCACCGGCAAGCGCAAGAATGCCATCGCCCGCGTCTGGGTTCGCCCCGGCACCGGCAAGATCGTCGTCAACAAGCGGGAATTCGCCAAGTACTTTGCGCGTCCCGTTCTGCAGATGATCCTCAAGCAGCCGATCATCGCGTCCAACCGCGACGGCCAGTTCGACATCGTCGCCACCGTCGTCGGCGGCGGCCTGTCGGGCCAGGCGGGTGCGGTGCGCCACGGCATTTCCAAGGCGCTGACCTATTACGAGCCGGCGCTGCGCGGCGTGCTCAAGAAGGGCGGCTTCCTGACGCGCGACAGCCGCGTCGTGGAACGCAAGAAGTACGGCAAGGCCAAGGCCCGTCGTTCCTTCCAGTTCTCGAAGCGCTAAAAGCTTCCATCTGGACGACAGCAAAGCGGGCCTTCGGGTCCGCTTTTTTGTTGCGCTGCCGTCTTATCCGTCCAATACCTTCCGTCCGCAAAACCGAGGGAAAGATTACCGATGCCGGCAAGCTCCATCGACCATGCCTTTACCGCCCGCAGCCTGACCGGCCGCGCGAGCGACCCGACCTATGCCGGGGCACTGTCCTTCATGCGTAGGAAATACACCAAGAACGTGAAGGGCGCGGACGCCGTGGTCTGGGGCATTCCGTTCGACGCCGCCGTCACCAACCGGCCGGGCGCGCGTTTCGGCCCGCAGGCCATACGCCGCGCCGCCGCGATCTTCGACAATGACCCGCAATACCCGTTCCACCGCGACCTGTTCGAGAAGATGGCCGTCGTCGATTACGGCGATTGCCTGCTCGACACCGGCAACCACCAGAAGACGCCGGGCATCATCGAGCGCGAGGCGGCAAAGCTCTTGCGGTCGGGCGCTTTCCTGCTGTCGCTCGGCGGCGACCATTTCGTCACCTGGCCGCTGCTCAAAGCGCATGCCGCCGTACATGGGCCGCTGGCGCTGGTGCAGTTCGACGCTCATCAGGACACCTGGGACGACGACGGCAAGCGCATCGACCACGGTTCCTTCGTTGCGCGCGCCGTGCGCGAGGGCGTCATCGACCCCGACCGCTCCATCCAGGTCGGCATCCGCACCCATGCGCCGGACGATTTCGGCATCAAGATCCTGCACGGCTACGACGTCGAGGACATGCGCGCCTCCGACATCGCCTATTCGATCATCGAGCGCACCGGCGGCAGGAAGACCTACATCACCTTCGACATCGACTGTCTCGACCCGGCCTTCGCACCCGGCACCGGCACGCCGGTGGCCGGCGGTCCCTCCACGGCGAAGATCCTGTCGGTACTGCGCCAGCTCGGACAGATCGACATCGTCGGCGCCGACATCGTCGAGGTTGCACCGGCCTACGACCATGCCGATATCACCGCGATCGCCGGGGCCACGGTCGCCATGCAGTATCTCGGCCTGCTGGCCGAGCGAAAGGCGCGCGACGGCGCAACTGCAGATCACCCTGCGACGGTGAATCAGGCAAGCGGCATATAGACTTGGAATTCCTCGGCATTTCGACGGGCAGGCAGACATGAGACCAAAGATCTTCATCGACGGCGAGCACGGCACGACCGGCCTGCAGATCAGCACGCGTCTGGCCGGCCGCGACGACCTCGAAATCCTGTCGATCCCGGTCGACCGGCGCAAGGACCCGGCCGCGCGCGCCGATTTCCTGCGTGCCGCAGACATCGCCATCCTGTGCCTGCCGGACGACGCGGCGCGCGAGAGCGTGGCCCTGATCGGCGATGCGCCGACCCGGGTGATCGACGCCTCCACCGCGCATCGCGTCGCCGATGGCTGGGCCTATGGCTTTCCCGAGATGGACAAGGCCCAGGCCAAGGCGATCTCGGAAGCGAAGTACGTCGCCAACCCGGGCTGCTGGCCGCAGGGGCCGATCGCCACGCTCCGTCCGCTGATCCGGGCCGGCATCCTGCCCACCACCCTGCCCGTCAGCATGCACGGCATCTCGGGCTACTCGGGCGGTGGCCGCCAGATGGTCGAGGACTATGTCGCCAAGGGCGAGGACGCGCCGGAGTATCTGCCCTATGGGCTCACCTTCCAGCACAAGCATGTGCCCGAGCTGAAGCACTATGCCGGCCTCTCGCACGACCCGCTGATGCAGCCGGTGGTCGGCAATTTCGCGCAGGGCATGGTGACCGCCGTGCCGCTGCATCTGGGTACGCTCGACCGCGTGCCGACAGGCGCGGAAATCCATGCCGCTATCGCCGATCACTATGCCGGGCTCGCGCATTCGGTCGTCGAGGTGGCGCCCTACGCACCGCTGGAGCGCTCGAGCGAAGTCAACCCGGAACTCTACAACGACACCAACCGCATGCGGCTGCATGTCTTTGCCAATGACAGCCGCGCGCAGGCGGTGCTGATCGCCGTCTACGACAATCTCGGCAAGGGCGCGTCGGGTGCAGCGGTGCAGAACATGGACCTGATGCTGGGAGTGTGATCCCGGCTTTCGGCCCCGGCTGCTGCGTCGGAACGCGGTGCTTGAAACGCGCCGCGCGTTGGGGATAGATCGGCCAGCCCCAGCGAGCAGGTGCTCCGATGCCGACACTGACCGTCCAGCTTCGCAACATACCCGACACCGAGGCTGCGGCCGGCTGGGCCGGCGGGCACACGATCGTCGTCGACCGGGCGGAGGGCAAGGCGGGCGGCATGGGGCTCGGCTTCAACGGCGGGCAATTGCTGGCGCTGGCGATCGGCGGGTGCTTCTGCAACGATATCCGCTATGTCGCCCACGAAATGGGCATCGCGATCGCGACGATCGAGGTCGACGTCGAGCTTTCCCTGCGCGGTGAACCTCTGGTGGCCTCCGGCGCGACGATGCGCGTCAGGGCGACCGCGGCCGACCCCTCGGCCGACATCGCCGCGGTGATCCGCCGGGCGGAGCAGGACTCGACGGTGGCGAATTCCATGAAGCGCGGCTTTCCGGTCGTGACCATTCCCGCGGTGCCGGACTGACGCCTCTTCAGCGCGCGATGGCGATCTGGATCGGCGGCGGATAGGCGCCCTTGGTGCCGCGCCAATGCGCGGCGGCAAAGCCCAGAACGACGAGCGCAAAGCCCTGGTGCAGCAGCGCCCAGTGCAACGGCATGTGCATCACCAGCGTGGCGATGCCGATGGCGGCCTGCACCAGCACGAGGTGGAAGAACACCAGCGCACGGCGCGCATGGGTGGTGCCGGGCAGCCGGCGGCGCGTGGCGATCATGTGCCAGAGCGCCAGAGCCAGCAACGCGTAGGCCCCGAGACGGTGGACGAACTGCACCGTCTTCGGATTCTCGAAGAAGTTGCGCCATGCGGGTTCGATGACGAAGAGGTCGCCGGGCACTGCCTTGCCGTCCATCAGCGGCCAGGTGTTGTAGCTCAGGCCGGCATCGAGGCCGGCCACCAGCCCGCCGAGAAAGACCTGGCAAAGCACTGCCAGCACGAGAAACCCGGCAAAGGCCTGCGTCTTGCTGTCGGCTGGCGTCTCCGTATGCGGCGCAAGTCCGCGCGCCACCACCATGATGGCGGCAAAGATCGTGCAGGCGAGCGTCAGATGGACGGCGAGCCGGTACTGGCTGACGTCGACACGGTCGACGAGGCCCGACGCCACCATCCACCAGCCGACCGCCCCCTGCAGCCCGCCGAGCGCGAGAAGGCCGACCAGCTTGGGCATCAGGCCGCGCTCGACGCGCCCGCTCGCCCAGAAGAAGAGCAGCGGCAGGGCAAAGACGAAGCCGACGCCCCGCGCCAGCATGCGGTGCGCCCATTCCCACCAGAAGATGCGCTTGAAGGCGCCAAGCTCCATGCCCTGGTTGATCTGCGCGTATTCCGGGATCTGCTTGTACTTTGCGAATTCCTCCTGCCATTCGGCGTCGTTCAGCGGCGGTATGACGCCGTGGATCGGCTTCCACTCGGTGATCGACAGGCCGGAATCGGTCAGGCGCGTCGCGCCGCCGACCAGCACCAGCGCCACCAGCATGACCAGGATGACGTAAAGCCAGCCGCGCAACAGCGCGCGGTTGGCCAGCTGTCGGTCGCGCTCGCTGCGCACCTTGTTGGCATCCATCTCGATCGAACTCATGGCATCGCTCCGCTCGCACGATTGGTGAACCATCGCGCGGTGCCATTCAAGTAGCAGCGCCGGATGCCACTGTCGCGCGACACGGCGTCACGTGCGCGCGCGATTGCGCCCATCGGAACAAGGCTCTAAGCGAAGGCATGAAAAGGACCGGACCATGCCCATTCGCCTGAAGAAGCTCATCGGCACCATCCTGCTGATCGTGCTGGTCATCCTCTACGCGCTGATTGCCACCACCGTGGCCGTCGCGAGGCTGTCGGAATCCGGCCCCCTGACGCATCTCGCCTTCTTCTTCTTCACCGGCATTCTCTGGATTTTGCCGGCGATGGGCATCATCAAGTGGCTGATCCTGCCACCGCGGCCGAAGAAGCCGGAATCCGCGCCTAGACCGTAACCAGCATCTTGCCGCGGTTGGCGAGCGGCGTGGTGATGCCCGACAGCATCGTGCGGATATGCGCGACGCTCTGGTAGCGGCCGTTGACAGAAATGCGCGGCAGGGCATGGAGATGGCCGGCATGTTCGGGGCGCAGCACGCCGTGGCGCGTCGTCACCGCCGACACATAGCCCGCCTCGCAGGCGAGCCGTACCTCGCGGCAGCCAACCGCGGTGGCATAGCCATAGGGATAGGCCAGATGGATCGGCCGCTTGCCCAGCCGGTCCTCGATCAGGTCGATGGCCCCGGTCAACTCGAGGCGCGCGCGGTCTTCGCTCAGCCGCTTCAGATTGTAGTGGTTGACGGTATGGGCGCCGATCGTCACCAGCGGGTGGGCGGCAACCTGGCCGATCTCGTTCCAGTCCATCAGCGTGTTGCGGGCCGGCGCGCCGGGGTCGACGCCGCATGAGGCGGCAAGCCGGTGCAGCACCGCACGCTGGTCCTCTTCCGCGACATCGACGGTCAGGTGATCGTGCAATCGCCGGTGCGCCTCGTATCTGCGGGCGGGCGTCGAACAATCGAGGACGACCTCGCCGCCCGGCATGTCGAGCGTCAGGCTGTCGCCGGCATTGACGACGTCGTCGATGACATCCCACCACAGGTCGGCCGTGCCGTCGATCATCGCCGGCGCGACATAGATGGTCAGCGGCGCGCCGTGTTTCTCGAGCACAGGCAGCGCCTCGTGCAGATTGTCGCGATAGGCGTCGTCAGCGGTAATGGTGGCGAACTGTCCGCCCGCGCCGCCGGCGCGGATGCGTTCGATTGCCTCGTCGAGCGAGACGAAGGCATAGCCGCCCGCCTTCATGTCGGCGATCACGGCATCAAGGAAATCCGGCGCGATGTTGAGATGGCGATTGATCCCGAGCGGCTTCTCGGGCGTCGCGGTAACGCGATGCAGCATGAGGATCGCGCCGATGCCGCCGACGAACGGCCTGGCGAGCGGAGCCAGGCCGGAATACCGGGCGACGTTCAAAGCAAGTTTCCGGATCGCTTCGCCGCCGTCGAACATTCATTCACCTTTTGCGCCTAGCGTATGGAACGCGCCGACGCGAAGCCACCAGCACTGATTACGCCCCAAGGATTGAAGGATGGTTGACGCGACCATGACATTTCGCAGCCATCAGGCGAACGCCGCTCCGGCAACGGACGGCGCAGGCGGCGATACTGTCGTGTCGGTTGCCGCCGCCGGCGACGACCTGTCGGCCTATGCCGAACTTTGCAATCAAGCCAGCCACGCGCCAGCGCAAAGCCATGCCTGGGTAGCGGCATGGACGCAGCACGCATCGCCAGACGGGCTGCTCGCGATCGTCCGTTGCGTCGGCAGACCCGTCTACGCCCTGCCGCTCGATGTCGAGAAGCTCGGTCCCTTCCGCGTCGCACGCCTGATGAGCGGACGCCACGCCAACGGCAATTTCCCGGCCGCCGACCCGGCTTTCCTCGCGTCCGGCGCCTTCGACATGGCGCCGGTGGTCGCATCGATCCGCGCCGCACGGCCCAACATCGACGTTCTGGCGCTCGAAAGGCTGCTGCCCGAGCACGACGGCATCGCCAACCCGCTGGCCGCCCTGCCCCGCTTCCCGAGCCCCAACCTGTCGCTCGCCGTCAGCCTTGAAGGCGGTTTCGATGCGCTGCTTTCGCGCTCGAGCGGCAAGCGCAAGCGCAAGAAGCACCGCTCGCAGACCCGCAAGTTCGAGGCCGCGGGCGGATTTCGCCGCATCGAAGCGACGACCCCTGCCGAGACGGCCCGGCTGCTCGACGCCTTCTTCACCATGAAGAAGCAGCGCTTCGAGCAGATGGGTGTCGGCAACGTCTTCGCCGAACCCGCCGTGCAGGCCTTCTTTCGCACGCTGTTTGCAAAGGCACTGGACGAAACTCCGCCGCGCTTCGTGCTGCATGCGCTGGAGGTTGCGGGTCTGCCCAGGGCCATCACCGGATCGAGCCGCGACGGCAAGCGGCTTATCTGCGAGTTCGGCGCCATTGAAGAAGACGATCTGGCGCATGCCAGCCCAGGCGACTTCCTGTTCTTCGAGAACATCGACGAAGCCTGCCGCGAAGGGCTCGAAGTTTATGATTTCAGTGTCGGCGATGAGCCCTACAAGCGGCTGTGGTGCGATATCGAGACGCGCCATTTCGACGTCACCATCCCGCTGACCCCGAAGGGACGGCTGCTGGCCCTTCAGATGCGCCAGACGGCCCGGCTGAAGGCCTTCGTCAAGAACAGCCCGCTGGTATGGAAGCTGACCAAGGTCTTGCGCAGGCGCACCGCCGGCGTGGCGCAGCCAGCCGGCGACTGAGCCCGATCAGGCGGCCGAGCGCCCGGGCACCGGCGGGTTCGGCGAATGATGATCGGCCGGCGTGACCAGCATCACGTGATCGTAGCCTCCGGCCTTCAGTTCCTCTGCCGCCGCGGCGATCTGCTCGTCGGGTTCCAGCACGCTCACCATGATCTCGGTGCCGTCGGCGACCAGTCTGCGGATGCCCTCGGCGTCGGCCGGGCCGCATTCTACGACGACGACGTCGTAGGCGCTGGTCAGCGACTGCATGATGATCGGCAGGCGGTCGGCCGCCCGCATCGCCCGCGACGGATCGGCGGTGCCGACCGGCATGACGTGGCAATGCGAATAGTGGTCGGTGTGGATCGCCTCGGTGAACTGCGCTTCCGACGCCAGGAGGTTGGTGATGCCGGGATAGGCGACGCTGTCGAGCATCGGCAGCGTGGCGGCGCCCGACGCGGTGAGGTCGAGCAGCAGGACGCGCAGGCCCGCATCTGAGACCTCGCGCGCCACCAGAACCGCGGAGGCGGCGGCCTCGTCGCCCTCGGGCGAGACGAATATGGCGCGTGTCGCGCCACCCGCGATCAGCCGTTCTGCCGCGCCCTCGATGCCGACTTCGCCGAAGCGGGAGCGCGACTGCGCGACCGGGGCGGGTTCGGATGCCCTGGCCGGCTTTCTGGCGAAAGGATTGCGTAGCTTCATGTCTTCGTCGTCCTGACTTGGCTGCTGGTCTGCCGGCGCACGTTCGGCCGGGTTCTCCAGCCATGAGAGGTCGGCCTGAAGGCGCTTGTGCTTCTCCCAGGCATCCCGAAATGTTTCCTTGCCGAGCTGCATGGCCGGCAGCGGTTCGCGGCGGATTGGCTCGGGCACAGGCTCCACGGCGACCTGTTTCGGATGTACAGACGGCTCGGCCGCGACAGCGACGGCGGCCATTGCCTCTGCCGGTTCGGCATGGGCGGTCGCTTCGGCCTCGGCCAGAGCGCTTTCGGGCGGCTGCGCATCGAAGGGCGGTGCCTCTTCCAGCCTAGCACGGGCGACGGCCGGGCGCTTCGTTTCGGCCACAACCGGCTCGGCGGCGACGGTTTCCCCTGCCTCCTCCGGCATCTCCACGGCAGGTGCGGCGACTGTCCGGCGTTCGGGCACGTCAACATGATCGGCCGGCATGACGACCTGCTCGACGGCCTCCGGCCGCGCGCCCTGCGCCGGCCGCATGGCACGGCCCGAGAACAATTCCTGCATCAGCGTCAGGATGATCATCACCAGAAGCGAGCCGACAAAGGCCGCGCCGGCAATCGGCAGCGCCTTCGGGAAATAGGGTTCCGACGGCGTCACGGCGCGCGAGAAGATGCGCGCATCGGCAGGCAGGTACTTGCCTTCGCCGCGCGAGGACGCCTCGCGGTAACGGGCCATGTAGGATTCAAGCAGCTGGCGCTGCGCATTGGCCTCGCGCTCGAGCGCGCGCAGTTCAACTTCCTCCTCGCCCGCACGGGCGGACTCGGCCTTCAGCGCATTGAGGTCGGCGACAAGCTGCTGCTCGCGCATCTGGGCCGTGCGCGCCTCGGCGCCGAGTCCCTTCAGCACATTCTCGGCCTCGGTGCGGATCTGCCGGTCGAGATCGGCAAGCTGCGAGCGCAGCGCACGGATGCGCGGATGATTCTCGAGCAGCGTCGTCGACATGTCCGCGATATCGGCCTTGAGCTGGACCTGGCGCTCGCGCAGGCGCTGGATCAGCGTCGACGACATGACGTCGGGCAGCGCGTCAAGCGAACCGCCGCTCTTCAGCACGGCGCGCACGCTTTCCGCATTGGCCTCCGCCGCGCCGCGGCTGGCGCGCACGCGCGACAGTTCGGTCGAGAGCTCGGAAAGCTGCTGCGTGGCGAGCACGGAATTGTTCTGGCCGATCAGGAGGTCCGACTGGGCGCGGAAGTTGGCGACCTTCTGCTCGGCCTCCTTGACGCGCTTCGACAGGCTGTCGATCTCGGGCGCCAGCCAGTCGGTCGCCTCGGAGTTCGACAGCAGCTTGGCCTCGCCCTGCACGGAGATATAGGCGTCGGCAAGGGCGTTGGGTATCTCTGCGGCAAGCTTTGGATCCTCCGACGACATCTCGATGACGATGACGCGCGATTTCTCGACCCGGTAGATGCTCAGCTTCTCGCGGAAATTCTTCAGTACGCGCTCTTCGGGCGGCACCTCGTTGGGATCGGCCTTCAGCCCGGCGATGACGAGCAGGCGCGACAGCGTCGACATGTCGGCGGCATCGTCGAATTCCGGCAGCCTGGCGAGTTCGAGCTTGGCCGCGACGGTCTTCAGGATGTCGGTCGACAGCATCACCTCGACCTGGCTGGCGATCCCCTCCTCGTCGAGCAGCGGGCGCTCGTTCTCGCCGTTCGAATCGGGCCGCGTGAAAACGGATTCCCGCGTCTCGATCAGGACGCGGGTCTCGGCCTTGTAGAGCGGCGTGGCGATGGCCGCGAAGCCGAGCGCCAGCGCGGTGACCGCCAGGGCCACGAGAACAACACGCTTCCAGCGCGCCACGAGGCCCGCGAAAAGTCTCCCGAGATCGACGTCGACATCGCTAGCCGTTGAGGGCACGCCTGACATGCACTTCCACTCCGAACCTTTGGAAAATGCACCGTAAACAACTATGGTAACCCAGCCGTTAAGAGGCGGTTAGCTTTTCATTTTCCTTCGTTTACAGGGCGTTAACAAGGCCGGGCGACCCTCGAAAACGGTGGTCGGACGGCCCCGCCTTTACCGCGCATTAACCCTAACAGGACGATAACGAGGCTCAGGGTTTCAAACCTGCCATCCCGACGCTCGGCAGCCAGTTAGAGGTTCGCGTTCACCTATGAAGTGGCATTCGATTATCGCTCCGGCACTGCTCGCCACCGTCATCCTGGCGGGCTGTTCCAGCTATCGCCCAGCGCCCGCGGCGTTTCATGCGATGCTCGATGAACCCTATCGCCTGGGTGCAGGCGACCGCATCCGCGTCACCGTCTTCGAGCAGGATGGCCTGACCAACACCTATGCCGTCGACCAGTCGGGATACTTCGCCTTTCCGCTTGTCGGCGCGGTTCCCGCCCGCGGTCATACCGTGCAGCAGATCGAGGCGACGCTCGCCGCGAAGCTGCGCGAAGGTTACCTCCGCAACCCCGATGTTTCGGTCGAGATCGATCGCTACCGGCCGATCTTCGTGATGGGCGAAGTCGGCTCCGCCGGACAGTATTCCTATGTGCCCGGGCTGACCGTCCAGAAGGCGGTGGCGATCGCCGGCGGTTTCTCGCCGCGCGCCAACCAGGGCAGCGTGGACATCACGCGCGACATCAATGGCGAGGTCATCACCGGACGGGTTCGCACGTCCGATCCCTTGCTGCCCGGCGACACGGTCTATGTCCGCGAGCGCCTCTTTTAGGATATGAGGCTGACAAGCGCGGATCAGTTTTCGGATATGATGATGCCTGGACCGCAAGCCGCCAGCGCTGCGCCGATGGCAGGCACCCAGGCCGCGTCGGGCAAGGCGTCACGCCGCAGCCTGCGCATCGTGCACTGCTTCCGTTCCCCGGTCGGCGGCATCTTCCGCCACGTTCGCGATCTTACCGAGGCGCAGGTCGCAGCCGGCCACAAGGTCGGCATCGTCTGCGATTCGACGACCGGGGGCGACCTCGAGGAGAAACTGTTCGATTCGCTCAAGCCACTGCTCGCGCTCGGCGTGTCGCGTACGCCCATGCAGCGCCATGTCGGGCCAGGCGACCTCGCCTCCGCCTGGCGTGGCTACAAGATCATCAGGGAATTGCAGCCGGACGTCCTGCACGGACATGGCGCCAAGGGTGGCGTCTATGCCCGCATGTTCGGCTCACTGTTGCGGGTTTACAGGTATCGCGTTGCCCGCCTCTACACCGCGCATGGCGGAAGCCTGCATTACGACGAGACCAGCACGATGGGACGCATGTTCTTCGGGCTGGAGCGTCTGATGGAGCGCTTCACCGACCATCTGCTGTTCGTCTCCGAATTCGAACGCCGCGCCTTCCGCCACAAGGTCGGAGAGCCCAGGCCGCCGAGCAGCCTGGTCTATAACGGCCTGCGCGACAGCGAGTTCGAACCGGTCACGCTGGCGCCTGACGCAGCCGACTTCCTCTATATCGGCATGATGCGCGACCTGAAGGGCCCCGATCTCTTCATCGACGCCCTGGCGCGGGTCGAAAAGCAGCTCGAGCGCAAATTGAGCGCGGTCATGGTGGGGGGCGGAGAAGACCTGCCGCGCTACCGGGCGCAGGTCAGCCGGCTCGGCATCGGAGACCGTGTGAGGTTCCTGAACCCCATGCCCGCGCCGCAGGCATTCGCGCTCGCCGGCATCATCGTCGTCCCTTCGCGCGCCGAGGCGATGCCCTATATCGTGCTCGAGGCGCTGGCCGCCGGAAAATCCATGATCGCCACGGCTGTCGGCGGCATCCCTGAGATCTTTGGCGACGGTTCGCCAGCACTGGTGCAGCCCGAGGTCGGCGCACTGGCCGCCAAGATGGCAGAGGCCATCGCCGATCCGGACGCCTTCGCGGCGCTGATGCCGAAGAAGGAAGACCTCAGGGCGCGCTTCGGAGCCGACGTCATGGCGAGCGAGATCGAACGCGCCTATTTCTCGGCCCTGGGCTAGTCGTCCGCCGCAGCGCCGCGTTCAAGGGTTTCTTAGCTCTCTCTTGCTATGGGTTGCCGATACCCACGGATCGGCAGCAGCATGAACAAGATCGAGCAGCCGCACCGCTTTTCCACCGATGCGGTACGCAAGCACCCTGACGACAAGGACGGCGCGGCAAAGCACCTCAACGCGACGGCGCGCAACATCGCCTCCCAGTTTCGTCGGGACACGATGTCGCCGATCATGGTGAGCGGTGTGCTGCGCCTCGTCGAACTGGCGCTTCTGGCGCTCGCCGGCACGCTGCTCTTTGTCCATTATGTCGGCCTCGGCACCAGCCTGACCTGGCAATATCCGATCGTCATCGCCTGCGGATCGCTGATTGCCGTCATCCTGCTCGACATCGTCGACTGCTACCAGCTCTCGGCGCTGATGCGCCCGGTTTCCCAGATCGGCCGTATCGCCGCGGTATGGGCGGGCACGCTGGCGCTGTTTGCCGTCATCGGCTTCTTCGTCAAGATTTCAGGCGAGTTCTCGCGCGTCTGGTTTGGCGGCTGGTTCCTGTCCGGCCTTTTCCTGCTGATCGGGCCGCGCCTGCTTCTGGCGCACATGATCAAGCGCTGGGCGCGCAACGGAACCATGGAACGCCGCGCCGTCATCGTCGGCGGCGGCAAGGGTGCCGAAACGCTCATCCGCTCGGTAGAGCAGCAGCCCTATAACGACATCCGCATCTGCGGCATCTTCGACGACCGCGACGACAAGCGCTCGCCACCGCTGGTCGCCGGCTATCCGAAGCTCGGCACCGTGCCCGAACTGATCGAGTTCGCGCGCATCGCCCGCATCGACATGCTGATCGTCTCGCTGCCGCTGACTGCCGAGACGCGCGTGCTGTCGCTCCTGCGCAAGCTCTGGGTGCTGCCGGTCGACATTCGGCTCTCTGCGCATTCCAACCAGCTGCAGTTCCGGCCGCGCGCCTATTCCTACATCGGCGCTGTGCCGCTGCTCGACATTTTCGACAAGCCGATCAACGACTGGGATTCGGTCGCCAAGCGGGCCTTCGACATCGTCTTCAGCCTGATCGGCATCGTCGCGTTCTCGCCGGTGATGCTGGCCACGGCCATCGCCATCAAGCTCGACAGCAAGGGACCGGTGCTCTTCAAGCAGCAGCGCCACGGCTTCAACAACGAGGTCATCGACGTCTACAAGTTCCGCTCGATGTACACCGAGATGTCCGATCCGACGGCCAAGCAGACGGTGACCAGGAACGACCCGCGCGTCACGCGCGTCGGGCGGTTCATCCGCAAGACCTCGATAGACGAGCTGCCGCAGTTCTTCAACGCGCTCCTCGGCAGCCTGTCGCTGGTCGGTCCGCGGCCGCACGCCATTGCCGCGCAGTCGCACAACCTGCTCTACAACGAGGTGGTCGACGGCTATTTCGCGCGCCACCGCGTCAAGCCCGGCGTCACCGGCTGGGCGCAGATCAACGGCTGGCGCGGCGAGATGGATACGGACGAGAAGATCCGCATGCGCACCGAGTACGACCTCTACTACATCGAGAACTGGTCGCTCTGGCTCGATCTCAAGATCCTGTTCCTGACGCCGGTGCGCCTGCTCAATACGGAGAACGCGTATTGAGCGTTGCTGCGCACGAACTGCCGGCAGGCGCGGTCAACGCCAAGCTGATCGCACTGATCTCGTCGGCGGCCATCGTGCTCGGCGTGCTCCTGTCCGGCTTCGTCATCCGCGAGCCCGCGCCCTACGAAATTTACATGGCCGGGCTCATCGCCGTCTGGGCCGTCTTCGGGCTCAGGATCTCGCGCGCCATCATGCCGCTGGTCACGCTTCTCGTTCTGTTCAACATCGGCGGCATGATCGCCATGACGCAGATGGCGGACCTGATGGACACGCCGCTCTATTTGGCGGTGTCGCTGTTCCTGGCGCTGACGGCCGTGTTCTTCGCCGCCGTCACCGAGGCACAGCCCGGGCTATACCGGCTGATCTTCAATGCCTGGGTGTGTTCGGCCGTGGTCACCGCGACGCTCGGCATCGCCGGCTATTTCGGCCTGTTCCCCGGCGCCGAGATCTTCACCAAGTTCGACCGTGCCGCCGGTGCCTTCCAGGATCCCAACGTCTTCGGGCCCTATCTGGCGTTGCCCGGCATCTACCTGCTCTACCGCCTGCTGACCGGCAGCCCGGCCAGGATGTTCCTCTATGCCGTGCCGCTGCTGATCGTTGTCGCCGGCATCTTCTTTTCCTTCTCGCGCGGCGCCTGGGGCCTGTTCGGCGCCTCGGCCGCGCTTCTTCTGATCGCGCTGTTCTTGCAGAGCGCGAGCGGCCGCTTCCGCCTGCGCATCATCCTCATGAGCATTGCGGCGGTATCGCTGCTGCTGGTCGCCCTGCTGGTCATGCTCCAGATTCCGGGCGTGGCAGAGATGCTGACCACGCGCGCGCAGCTCGTGCAGGACTATGACGCAGCACGACTCGGACGCTTCGCCCGCTACGTCATCGGCTTCCAGCTCGCCATGGAGCAGCCGCTCGGCATCGGCCCGCTGGTGTTCGGCCAGATCTACGGCGAGGACACGCACAATATCTGGCTCAAGGCCCTGATGGACTACGGCTGGCTGGGTTTCGCCTCATGGGCGATCATGGTCTTCTGGACAATCGCAGCCGGCTTCCGGCTGCTGTTGCGCAACCGGCCCTGGCAGCCCTTCGTGCTGTGCGCCTACGTCGTGTTCCTCGGCCATGTGGCGCTCGGCAGCGTCATCGACACCGACCACTGGCGCCATTTCTACCTGCTGCTCGGGCTGATCTGGGGCGGCATCGCACTCGAATACCGGCACCAGCGAAACGCCGGCCTGACTGCGGTACCGGCCTGACTGCCGGCAGCACTTGCCGCCACCGCACGACGACGACCCGAGGGCGGCATGAGGCCGCCACCGGCAGCGCATTATCCAGGAGGGAAGAACCATGTGCACAACATGCCAAGCCACGCCGCTCGTACGGCGCGACATGCTGAAATTGCTGGCAGCCGGGCTGGCCGCCGGCGGTGCGGCAGGCCTTGCCGGACCGGCAGTCGCCGCCGCGGCAGACGCCACCGCCTTGACGCCTGACGAGGCGATCGCAGCGCTGAAGTCGGGCAACCAGCGCTTCGTCGACGATCCCGAACTCTGCACGCTGAAGCTTGCCGAGCAGCGCAAGGGCGTTTCCGGTCACCAGGCGCCCTGGGCGACGATTATCGGCTGCGCCGACAGCCGCGTAGCGCCCGAACTGGTGTTCGGCGGGCACGGGCTCGGCGAACTGTTCGTCGCGCGCAATGCCGGCAACCTGGTCGACACGGCGACGATGGGAACGGTTGAATACGGTGCCGCCGTGCTCGGTTCGCCGCTGATCGTGGTGCTCGCGCATACGAGCTGCGGCGCGGTTTCGGCCGCCTGCAAGGTGGTCGAGGACAACGCCACCTTCCCCGGCTCCATCGGGCCGATGATCAACCCGATCCTGCCCGCGGCGATTTCCGCAAGGGGTGAGCCGGGCGACTATGTCGACAATGCCGCCAAGGCCAGCGCCATGCGCACCGCCGAACAGCTGACAACGGCAAGCCATGTGATCGGCGACCTTGCCGCGGCGGGAAAGCTGAAGGTCGTGGCGGCGATCTACGACCTCGAAACCGGCGTCGTTTCCTGGCTCTGAGCAGCGCGGGGCCGACTGGCGCGATCAGGATCAGTTCGCCGAGGCGACCAGCTTCAGCAGGCTGACGCAATCGCTGGCCTGCCAGGCGGCCCGCAGATCATGCGGCGCAGCCAAATCGTCCTGATTCAGGGCAAACCGCTCAATTTGCACCTTGCGCTCAAAGCACCGGTCTTCTAAGGCTCTCCGCGGTCCGGAGTGTAGCGCAGCCCGGTAGCGCACTTGACTGGGGGTCAAGGGGTCGTGGGTTCGAATCCCGCCACTCCGACCATTTTTCGATCCACCTTGTCCCCAAATCGCCTTCGTCCAGCCTGGTGCGGCCTGCCGCGTCCTGTACGGCAGTTGCACGGGGCACGGAAGTTGGACCATAAGACCGGGATGAACCTGGTTCGATCGACCGCCCCTGCCCTGACCGACTTCGAGGCCGCCCGCGCCGTACTTCTCGACGGGCTGAGCATGGTGGCACCCGCCGCGATGCCGCTCGACGAGGCGCTTGGCGCCGCTTGCGCCGAGGCACACGCCTCCGTCACCGGCTGGCCGGCATCGGACATTGCGGCGATCGACGGCTTTGCCTTCGCCTCGGCCGACCTGGCGGGTGCCTCCGCCTATGCGCCGGCGATCGCTTCCACCAGGCCACAATGGGTCGACGTCGGCGATCCCCTGCCCGGGGGCTGTGACTGCGTGCTCGAAGCACCCTGCGTCGATGCCGATGGCCCGCTCGTCGAGGTGCTCTGCGAAGCGGTGCCCGGCCAGGGCGTGCGGCGCGCCGGCGAGGATATTGCGGCCGGCCGCGTCTTGCTGAAGCCCGGACGCCGCGTTACGGCGCTCGACCTCCTCGCCGCGCGGCGCAGCGGCCTGGAGCGCCTTGCGGTGCGCAGGCCCTCGCTTGCCGTCATCGACATCGCTTCGGCCGACGGCGGGCGCTGCAGTTCGGCGCTGGTCGCCGACCTCGCCGCGCAGGCCGGCGCAGCGGTTGCGCAGCGGCTGACGGTCGAGCGCGATTCGCCTGCGATTGCCGCCGCGCTTGGCACCGCATCCTGCGACCTCATCATTACCGTCGGCGGCACCGGCGACGGCCGCACCGACGCGGCGGCCGAGGCGATCACCACCTGCGGCACGCTCCTTGCACATGGGCTCGCCATCAGGCCGGGCAAGCGCATGGCCATCGGCAGGATCGGCCAGACGCCCGTCGTCTCGCTGCCCGGCATGCCGGATCAGGCGTTGGGCGGTTGGCTGCTGATGGCCGAACCGTTGATCCACCACCTTGCCGGCATCGAGGCGCGCCGCCCCGCAACGGGCCGTCTGGCGCGCAAGATCTCGTCGGCGATCGGTTTTTGCGAGATCGTGCTGCTTGCCCGCGACGGCGAGGATCTCTCGCCGCTGGCAACCGGCGCCTTCTCGCTCGCGCAAGTCGCTTCCGCCGATGCCTGGCTGGCGGTGCCGGCCGACAGCGAGGGCTATGCCGCCGGTGCCACCGCCAACGCCTGGCCGCTGCGCGACACGCCGTGACCGATACGAAAACCCATCCCGCCGCCGCCCCGTCCGGCAAGGCAGCCGACCAGCAGCAGTTTCTCACCATCCTGTCGCGCGAAGACGCCGTGACGCGTTTCGAGGCCGCCCTGTTCCCGCGATCCAATGCCATCGTCGAGGTGCCGATCGGCGAGGCACTCGGACTGGCGCTCGCCGCCGACGTGACCGCGGCCGTCGACGTGCCGCCCTTCGACCGCTCGAATGTCGACGGCTTTGCCGTCCGTTCGGCCGATCTCGCGGCCGCCGGCGAAGGCCACCCTGTCGGGCTTGCCCTCAATGGCGAGGTGATCGCCTGCGGCGTCGAACCGCGCAAGCCCGTGCGGACC
This sequence comes from Alphaproteobacteria bacterium, assembly GCA_018823835.1. Taxonomy (GTDB): domain Bacteria; phylum Pseudomonadota; class Alphaproteobacteria; order Rhizobiales; family Rhizobiaceae; genus CAMYMG01. The sequence continues at coordinate 68,644 of JAHJHT010000011.1, forward strand.
GGCACGGCGACGACCATCGCCACCGGCGGCCCAGTACCGCGTGGCGCCGACGCCATCGTCATGGTCGAGCATACGCAGCCCGCCGGCGACGACGCCATCGAGGTGCGGCGCGCCGCCACCCCCGGCCAGTTCGTCTCCCATGCCGGTTCCGACATCGCCAGCGGCGAGCTTTTGCTGCGTGCCGGCGTGACGGTCGGCTCGCGCGAAATCGGCATGCTGGCGGCCTGCGGCATCGCCTCGGTGCCGGTGGTGCCCAAGCCGCGCGTCGGCATCCTGTCGACCGGCGACGAACTGGTGCAGCCGGGCCAGCCGCTCGTGCCGGCCGGCATCTACGATTCGAACGGCGCCATCATCGCCGCGTCGGTGGCCGAGAACGGCGGCGAGCCGACCCTCCTCGGCGCCTTTGCCGACGACGAGGCAACACTCGAGGCGGCGATGCGCAAGGCGCTGGCCGAATTCGACTTCCTGATCTTGTCGGGCGGCACCTCCAAGGGAGCCGGCGACGTCAGCCACCGCATCGTCGAACGGCTCGGCAAGCCCGGCATCGTCGCGCATGGCGTGGCGCTGAAGCCCGGCAAGCCGCTCTGCCTGGCGGTCTGCGACGGCAAGCCGGTGGTGATCCTGCCAGGCTTCCCGACATCGGCGATGTTTACCTTCCACGACATGATCGTGCCGGTGCTGCGCCGCATGGCGGGGCTTGGGCCCCGCGCCGACGGCATCGTGGCGGCCAGGACCCCGGTGCGTATCGCCTCGGAGGCCGGCCGCACCGAATTCGTCATGGTGTCGCTGGTCGAAGGGGCGGACGGCCTCGTCGCCTACCCGACCGGCAAGGGCTCGGGCGCCATCACCTCCTTCGCGCAGGCCGACGGTTTCCTGCGCATCGAAGCGCTGGCCGACCACCTGCCGGCACAGAGCGAGGTCTCGGTGACGCTGCTCACCCCGCAGGTGCGCGTTCCCGACCTCGTCATCATCGGCAGCCATTGCACCGGCCTCGACCGCGCGCTGACCCCGCTGGTGCGCGACGGCTTTGCAGTGCGCTCGCTGACGGTGGGCAGCATGGCCGGACTGGCGGCGGCGCGGCGTGGCGAGTGCGACCTCGCGCCGATCCACCTCCTCGACGAAAAGAGCGGTGCCTACAACGCGCCGTTCCTCGTCGATGGCCTCGAACTGGTCCCCGGCTGGCGGCGCATGCAGGGCATCGTCCATCGCCTCGGCGACACACGTTTCGAGGGGATCGGTGCCGACGAAGCGCTGCGCAACGCGCTTGGCGACCCCGATTGCCTGATGGTCAACCGCAACCACGGCGCCGGCACGCGCATCCTCATCGACAGGCTGCTCGGCGCGGCGCGGCCGGAGGGTTATCGCAACCAGCCGCGCTCCCACAATGCGGTCGCCGCCGCCGTCGCGCAGGGGCGCGCCGACTGGGGCGTGACGATCGAGCCGGTGGCGCGCGCCGCCGGGCTCGGCTTCATCCCGCTGACCGAAGAGCATTACGATTTTGCGATGGTCTCGGCGCGCCGCGAGCGACCGGCGGTCAGGGCGTTCCTTGAGAAACTGCAGTCGCAGGAAACGCGCGAGGCGCTTCTGCTCGCAGGATTCCACCCGGCCGAGTCGTAAGCCGGCACTAGAGCGCCGCGGCCGCCATTCTTTCAGCTTCGTCAAGGTCGTCGGCCGTGTTGGCGTTGAAGAAGGGATCGACCGGATCGACCGGCCAGGTAACGGTGGCAAGAGCGTAGCGCGCCGTCCAGAGGTCGATCTTGCGCAGCCCCTCCTCGACCAGCGCCTTGCGCAGATCGCCGCGCAACGCGACCGCCCACAGCCCGATCACCGGATGCGAGCGCCCATCGGAGGCGGCGACCGCCAGTTCAGCGTTGGCGGCAACCCGCTCGGCCTTGAGACGCGAGACCAGGTCGCGCGGCAGGAAGGGACAGTCGCCGGCAACGCTGACGACATGATTCGCATCGGGCCGGTTTTCGGCGGTCCAGTCGAGCGCGGCAAGCACGCCGGCAAGCGGTCCGGGATAGTCGTCCAGCGTGTCGGGCACCACCGGCAGGCCATAGCCGGCAAAGCGCGCCGGGTCGCCATTGGCGTTGAGAATCAGGGCGTCGCATTGCGGCGCTATGCGCGCCACCACGTGGTCGAGGATCGCCTGCCCCGCCACCTGGCGCAGCGGCTTGTCGCCGCCGCCCATGCGCCGCGCCAGTCCGCCCGCAAGCACCACGCCGATCATCGGCGCGGCCTCAGTCATCGCCGCCGCCGCCCTTGCGCGCGCTCCTGCTCGATTCGTCCTCGACCGTACCGGGGTCCTCGTCGAAGACGATGCGGTCGATGCCCGAAAGAGCCGAGAAGCGCTTGCCGCGCGCGCGGCCGATCAGGGTCAGTCCGGCCTGCCTGGCCAATGACACGCCCCAGGACGTGAAGCCAGAGCGCGACACCAGCACGGGGATGCCCATGCGCACCGTCTTGATGGTCATCTCGGAGGTCAGTCGCCCCGTCGTGTAGAGAATCTTGTCGCCCGCCTCGACGCCATGGCGGAACATCCAGCCGGCGATCTTGTCGACCGCGTTGTGGCGCCCGACATCCTCCATGTAGCAGAGCACCTCGCCCTCGCGGCACAGCACGCAGCCATGGATGGCGCCGGCCTCGAGGTAGAGCGAAGGCGCGGTATTGATGGTCTTCGTCATCCGGTAGAGCCAGGAGGTGCGGAACTCGGCCGCCGGCAACGCGACGTCTTCCAGCGCCTCAAGCAGGTCGCCGAAGGCGGTTCCCTGCGCGCAGCCCGAGGTCAGCGTCCGCTTCTTCAGCTTCTCTTCGTAGTTGGTGCCGCGCTCGGTGCGCACCACGACGACCTGCAGATCGTCGTCATAGTCGACGCCGGTGACGACATCGTCGAATTTCAGCATGTTCTGGTTGAGCAGGTAACCGATCGCCAGATATTCCGGGTAGTCGTTGATCGTCATCATGGTGACGATCTCCTGGGCGTTGAGATAGAGCGTCAGCGCCCGCTCGGCCGGCACGTTGACTTCGACGGCGGCACCGGTCTGGTCGATTCCCTGCACCCGCTCCGTCAGCAGCGGCGCATGGGGATCGGGCATCACGCGCTCGGCCTCGACTAGCTTTTTTGCCTGCTGCATTCCATTCTCGCAAAAACCGTTTGATGGCGGATGGCGCAATCCGGGCCATCCGGCGGAGCGAAAAACTATCGCGTCCGGTCTCCATAATATAGGGGCAATGCGACGCGTTCGTCCGCTACGGACGAAAGGGCGAGGAGACTTCTGAGACGTGGCGCAGCTTTCCGACGACTGTTTCGCATTCGGCGGACCGATGATGTCGGTCTACGACGCCGCGGCGCTGATCACCGCGCGGCTCGGTCCGGTCGCCGAAACCGAGACGGTCTGGCTCGCCGAAGCCGACGGGCGCGTGCTCGCTGCCGACCTCGTTGCCGCCCTGCCCTTGCCGCCCTTCACCAATTCCGCCGTCGATGGCTACGGCGTGCGGGCGTCGGACCTGCCGCAGGCCGGCGAGGTCACGCTTGCCGTCAGGGGCCGCATCCAGGCCGGCGGCAGCGCGGCCGAGCCCGTCCCGCCCGGACACGCGGTCCGCATCTTCACCGGCGCGCCGATGCCGTCGACCGCCGACACCGTCTTCATGCAGGAGGACGTCCGCCTGAACGAGACCGCCGCCACCGTCACGCTGCCGGCAGGGCTGAAGAAGGGCGCCAATGTGCGCCCGGCCGGCGAAGACATTCCGGACGGCGCCACGGTGCTGAAGGCCGGCCACCGCATGCGGCCGCAGGACATCGGGCTCGCCGCAGCACTCGGCATGACGCAGCTTGATGTGCGCCGGCGTGTGCGCGTCGCCGTGTTCTCGACCGGCAACGAGATCGTCGCGCCCGGTGAGCCGCGCAAGACCGAACAGCTCTTCGATTCCAACCGCTTCATGCTGATGGCCATGCTGGCGCGGCTTGGCTGCCAGGTGACCGATCTCGGAATCCTCGCCGACGATCATCGGCAGATCGCCGCCGCGCTTGAGGCCGCCGCGGCGGCCAACGACCTCATCCTGACGTCTGGCGGCGTCTCGACCGGCGAGGCCGACCACGTGAAATCCGCGGTCGAGAGCGTCGGCTCGCTGATCTTCTGGCGCGTCGCCATCAAGCCCGGCCGGCCGGTCGCCATGGGCGTCATCAGGGGAGCGGCCTTCATCGGGCTGCCCGGCAACCCGGTGGCGAGCTTCGTCACCTTCGCCAATCTCGCGCGCCCGGCCATCCTGGCGATGGCGGGCACGAAGCCGGCCCGAACGATCGCGACGCCGGTGCGCGCCGCCTTCTCCTACCGCAAGAAGGAAGGCCGGCGGGAATATGTGCGGGCAACCGTCGCTGCGGGCGCCGACGGCACGCTGGAGGCGCGGAAATTCCCACGCGAAGGCGCCGGCCTCCTGTCCTCGCTGGTCGATACGGACGGGCTGATCGAGCTCGACGAGGCAACGCTCACCGTGGAACCAGGCCAGGTCGTGGCTTTCCTGCCCTATTCGAGCCTGATGTAAGGAATGGCCATCGTGCTGCCGCACCTGCCGGACCGCGCTGGCCGATTGACGAACAACCGACCCTTCGCCATCTTCGCGCCATGACAACAGCCAAGCTAGACCTGTCGGGATTGAAATGCCCCCTGCCGGCGTTGAAAACGCGCAAGGCGCTCAAGGGCATCATGCCGGGAGGCCGGCTGGAGGTGACCTGCACCGACCCGATGGCGGCGATCGACATTCCGCACCTGCTCACTGAAACAGGCGATCGTCTCGAAAAGACCGACAGGGATGGCGCCACCATCGTCTTCGTCATCGAAAAGGCCAGCGCGGCTTCTCCGGGCTGAGACAAAGCGTCGGCGAAGGTCGGATCATGAACAGCGCCGGTCTCGGGCACATGCGATAGAAGCGGCATCGCTGACGGGGCTTCCTTCGAAAATGCGGATTTGCGGCATGAAGGTCGCAACTTTTGTAGCGTGAGGAAGAAATTTTGCCTAAAGGTGAAAATCTATCGGGAGGCGACGTGGCCTCCACGGGCATGACGGAAGGGCAGACCATGACGATGCAGGACCGCCGCGGTCGCGACCGCGGGCCGAAAGGCCGGGGGCTGGACGATGCCGCGCTCGAAGAGGTTCGCGCGCTGCTGGGCGAGCGCCCGCGCCGGCGCGACCTGCTGATCGAACATCTTCACCTGATCCAGGACCGCTACGGCCATCTGTCGGCCGCCCATCTCCGCGCGCTTGCCGAGGAGATGCGGCTGTCGCAGGCCGAGGTCTACGAGGTGGCCTCGTTCTACGACCATTTCGACATCGTCAAGGAAGGCGAGACGCCGCCGCCGGCGCTGACCATCCGGGTTTGCGATTCGGTTTCCTGCATGCTTGCCGGGGCCGAGAAGCTGATCGGCGAGCTCGGCGCAGCCGTCGACCCGAAGGCCGTGCGGGTGGTGCGGGCGCCGTGCATCGGCCGCTGCGCGGGGGCTCCGGCCGCGCGCATCGGCGACCGCGAAGTCGACCACGCGACTGCGGCTAAACTGCAGGAGATGGCGCGCAACGGACAGACGGACGTGGTCGTTCCCGAGCATGTCGAGCTCGCTGCCTATCTTGCCGAGGGCGGCTACGAGACCCTGCGCAAGGTGCGCAGCGGCGAGATCGGCCTCGACGCCATCATGGAGAAGATGCAGGGCGCGGGGCTGCGCGGCCTCGGCGGCGCCGGCTTCCCGACCGGCAGGAAGTGGGGTTTCGTGCGCTCCTATCCCGGCCCGCGGCTGATGTCGGTCAATGGCGACGAGGGCGAGCCCGGCACGTTCAAGGACCGCATCTATCTCGAAAGAGACCCGCACCGCGCCTTTGAGGGCGCATTGATCGCCGCGCACGCGGTCGAGGCGGAACGCATCTACTATTACATGCGCGACGAATATCCGGCGGTGCTGGTCATCCTGCGCAAGGAAATCGCGGCGCTCGAAGCCGCCGGCATCGTCACGCCCGGCTTCATCGAGCTCAGGCGCGGTGCCGGCGCCTATATCTGCGGCGAAGAGAGCGCGATGATCGAGAGCATCGAGGGAAAGCGCGGCCTGCCGCGCAACCGTCCGCCCTATGTCGCGGAAGTCGGGCTGTTCGGCCGCCCTACCCTCAATCACAATGTCGAGACGCTGTGGTGGATCCGCGACATCGTCGAGAAGGGGCCGCAATGGTTCGCCGACCGCGGCAAGCCCGGCCATCCCGGCGTCCGCTCATGGTCGGTGTCGGGCCGCGTCAGGAACCCGGGCGTCAAGCTGGCGCCCGCGGGCGTCACCGTGCGCGAGCTGATCGACGACTATTGCGGCGGCATGGCCGATGGCCACGAGTTCAAGGCCTATTTGCCGGGCGGCGCCTCGGGCGGTATCCTGCCGGCCTCGATGGGCGACGTTCCGCTGGATTTCGGCGGCGAATTGGCCAAGCTCGGCGCCTTCGTCGGCTCGCATGCGATCGTGGTGTTTTCCCAGGAGGACAGCATCAAGGACGTGACCGTGAACCTGCTGAAATTCTTCAAGCATGAGAGCTGCGGCCAGTGCACGCCCTGCCGTGAAGGGACCCAGAAGATGGTCACCTTGCTCGACGCCAGGGACCAGCTGGACGAGACCGGGCTGCGCGACCTGGAAACGGTGATGCGCGATTCCTCGATCTGCGGGCTCGGCCAGGCCGCGCCGAACCCCGTCAATCATCTGCTGACACATTTTCGGGAAGACCTTTGAAATGACCGGCAAAATCGAATTCACGCTCGACGGAAAACCGGTCTCTGCCGAGCCCGGCGAGACCATCTGGGAAGTCGCCAAGCGCGAGGGCACGAAGATCCCGCATCTGTGCCATGTCGACCTGCCCGGCTACCGCGCCGACGGCAATTGCCGCGCCTGCATGGTGGATATCGAGGGCGAGCGGGTGCTGTCGGCCTCCTGCATCCGCAAGCCGGCGGCGGGCATGGTGGTCAAGACCGACACCGAGCGCGCCGAAAAGTCGCGCCAGATGGTGTTCGAACTGCTGGCCAGCAACATGCGGCCGCCCGAGGCCGGGCCTGACAACCAGTCTCTGTTCTGGGACTGGGCCGGATCGATGGGGATCTCCAGCGACAGCCGTTTCGGCTCGAAATTCGCCGGCGAGGACGCGCACGCCGAGTTCGACATCACCAACCCGGCCATCGCCGTCAACCTCGACGCCTGCATCGCCTGCGGCGCCTGCGTGCGCGCCTGCCGCGAAGTGCAGGTCAACGACGTGATCGGCATGGCCGAGCGCGGCAGCCACGTGGTGCCCGTCTTCGACATGCACGACCCGATGGGCCTGTCGACCTGCGTCACCTGCGGCGAGTGCGTGCAGGCCTGCCCGACCGGCGCGCTGTTCGAGAAGTCGCTGATGGACAAGGCCGGCAAGACCCGCGTCGTCCAGGAGTTCGACAAGGTCGTCGACACGCTCTGCCCGTTCTGCGGCGTCGGCTGCCAGACGAGCGTCGCGGTCAAGGACAACAGGATCGTCCAGGTCGACGGTCGCGACGGCTACGCCAACGAGAACCGGCTCTGCGTCAAGGGCCGCTTCGGCTTCGACTACGCCATGTCGCCGGACCGCCTGACCAGGCCGCTGATCCGCCGCGACGATGCGCCCAAGGCCGGCGACATCGACATGCGCGGCGTCGACCCGCTGACCGTCTTCCGCGAAGCGACCTGGGAAGAGGCGATGGAGCGCGCGGCCGGCGGCCTGAAGCGCATCCATGCCGAGCATGGCGGCCAGGCGCTCGCCGGCTTCGGCTCGGCCAAGGGCTCGAACGAGGAGGCCTATCTCTTCCAGAAGTTCGTCCGCCAGGGTTTTGGCACCAACAATGTCGACCATTGCACCCGGCTCTGCCACGCCTCGTCGGTCGCAGCCCTGATGGAAGGCGTCGGCTCGGGCGCGGTCTCGGCACCCTTCACCGACGCGATGAAGGCCGAGTGCATCATCGTCATCGGCGCGCGCCCGACGACCAACCACCCGGTCGCCGCGACCTATTTCAAGCAGGCCGCAAAGCGCGGCGCCAAGCTCATCATCATGGACCCGCGCGGCCAGGACATGATGCGCCACGCGACGCATTCGCTGCGCTTCAAGGCGGGCAGCGACGTCGCCATGCTGAATGCGCTGATCCACGTCATCATCGAGGAAAACCTCTATGACGAGCAGTACATCCAGGCCAACGTTTCGGGTTTCGAGGCGCTGAAGGACAAGGTCAAGGACTTTTCGCCCGAGGCCATGGCCGAGGTATGCGGTGTGGAGGCGTCCGTGCTGCGCGATGTCGCGCGCACCTATGCGCGGGCCGAGCGCTCGATCATCTTCTGGGGCATGGGCATCTCGCAGCACACGCACGGCACCGACAATGCGCGCTGCCTGATCGCGCTGGCGCTGATCACCGGCCATGTCGGCCGGCCCGGCACCGGCCTGCATCCGCTGCGCGGCCAGAACAACGTCCAGGGCGCGTCCGACGCCGGCCTGATCCCGATGTACTTCCCCGACTACAAGTCGGTCGAGAACCCCGATATCCGGGGGCAGTACGAGAATTTCTGGGGCCAGACGCTCGATCCCAAGCGCGGGCTGACCGTGGTCGAGATCATCGACGCCATCCATGACGGCGAGATCAAGGGCATGTACATCATGGGCGAAAACCCGGCGATGTCGGACCCCGACCAGATCCATGCCCGCTCCGCACTCGCCAAGCTCGACCATCTCGTCGTGCAGGATATTTTCCTGACCGAGACGGCCTGGCATGCCGACGTCGTGCTGCCGGCCTCCGCGCATGCCGAAAAGCGCGGCACCTTCACCAACACCAACCGTCAGGTGCAGATGGGCCGTCCCGCGCTCGACATGCCCGGCGAGGCACGGCAGGACTGGGAGCTCATCGTCGAGCTCGCCCGCCGCGTCGGCCTAGACTGGAACTATGGCGACGTCTCGGATGTCTATACCGAGATGACGCAGGTCATGCCGTCGCTGAAGAACATCCCCTGGGAGCGCGTCGACCGCGAGGATTCGGTCATCTATCCGGCGAGCTCGCTCGACCAGCCGGGCAGCGAGATCATCTTCTCGTCCGGCTTCCCGACCGCCGACGGCCGCGGCCGCATCGTGCCGGCGGACCTTGTGCCGCCGAGCGAAGTGCCGGACGCGGAGTTCCCGCTGGTTCTGACCACCGGGCGCCTGCTCGAGCATTGGCATACCGGCGCGATGACGCGTCGGGCCGGCGTGCTCGACGCCATCGAGCCGAGGGGCATCGCCACGATGAACCCGCGCGAAATCGCCAGGCACGGCTTCCGGCAGGGCGACATGATCGCGGTCGAGACACGGCGCGGCACGGTCGAGGCCATCCTGCGCGCCGACCGCGAGGTCGCCGACGGCATGGTGTTCATGCCGTTCTGCTTCGTGGAAAGCCCGGCCAACCGGCTGACCAACCCGATGCTCGACCCCTACGGCAAGATTCCGGAGTTCAAGTATTGCGCTGCCCGCGTCAGCGCACTTGCCGAGACGGTGACCGAAGCGGCCGAATAGGCTGATCCCGACGACGGATGCCCATCCCGGCAAGGCCGGGATGGCGATTTCCCGCTACTCGAAGACGATCGCCGGCGACTTGTCGGTCTGGCGCTCCGCCTCGACCCGCTCCCAGGCCTGCCGCGCAATCTCGCGGTAGACCTTGGCATGCGGGCTGTCGGGCGCGGACACTACCACCGGCGTTCCGCCGTCCGAGGTTTCGCGGATCGCCATGTCGAGCGGCACCTCGCCGAGGAACGGCACGCCGATGCGCTCGGCCTCCTTGCGCGCCCCGCCATGGCCGAAAATGTCGTGCCGGCCGCCGCAGTCCGGGCAGATGAAATAGCTCATGTTCTCGACGATCCCGAGGATCGGCACGTCGACCTTGCGGAACATGCTCAGCCCCTTGCGCGCGTCGATCAGCGCCAGGTCCTGCGGCGTCGAGACGATGACGGCGCCGGCCAGCGGCACGTTCTGCGCCATGGTCAGCTGCGCGTCGCCCGTGCCGGGCGGCATGTCGACCACCAGCACGTCGAGCTCGCCCCATTCCACCTCGCGCAGCATCTGGGTCAGCGCCGAAATCACCATCGGCCCGCGCCAGATCATCGGCGTCTCCTCGTCGACGAGAAACCCCATCGACATCACCTTCAGCCCATAGCCCTCCATCGGCTTCAGGATACGCCCGGACACGTTCTGCGGGCGGCCGGAGATGCGCAGCAGGCGCGGCATGGACGGGCCGTAGATGTCGGCGTCCAGAATGCCGACCTTCAACCCGTTGGCCTGGAAGCCGAGTGCCAGGTTGGCGGCCGTCGTCGACTTGCCGACACCGCCCTTGCCCGAAGCGACGGCGATGATCGCGCCGATGCCCGGCACGCCGGCCTTCTGCGCCGGCGCATGCGAGTGGGCGGCAGCGGCGCGTGCCTGCATCGGCGGCGGCACGGCGGCCGCCTGGCCGGCACTCGGCGCGGGGCGCACCGGCGGGTTGGGCGTTCCTGCCTTCTTGGTCGCGGTCAGCACCACCGTCGCCTTCTCGACGCCTTCGGCGCCGGCGGCGGCGCGCTCGGCGGCGGCGCGCAGCGGTTCCAGTTCCTCGGCTCGCTCGGACGGCACGGTGAGCGAGAAGAATACCGTCGAGCCCGAGATCACGATGTCGGACAGCAGGCCGAGATCGACGATGTTGCCGGTCAGGTCCGGTCCTTTGACCCGCCTGAGCTGCTCAATGATCTTTTCCTTGCTGATCGTCATTCAAACACCCTGCTGTCACGTCGTTTCCTGCTGTGACATATTGCAATTGGCACGACGGGCCAATGCATCACGGCGAAGTTTGGCTGGCGCCAGCATGAAGGGGAAGCGCGACATGGAAAGCAAGGGCAACCGCAAGGAGAGACGCGCCTCGGCCGAACCCGAAAAACTGGACACCAAGAATTTCGTCGAACTGGCCGACCGCTTCGTCGACGTCGCCAACCGCGCCAACCGCACGGTGCTGGCGACCGACGTGCACATGGCGTTCCTCTACGGCGCGGCGCGCTACAATGCCCATGTCGGCAAGAACGTCCGCTCGGTCGCCGACCACGAGGCCTTCGTCGAGGAAATGGCCGGCGTCTACAAGGAGATGCTGCGCAACCATCTTGCGGACCCGGCACTGTAGCTCGACCTAGCCGTCGAGCCGCCGGCGGATCGAAACCCGGCGGCGCGGTTCCTCCGTCTCATCTGCATCATCGGAATCGGCGAGCTGTGACGGCGCTTCTGCCAGGCGCCCCTGATCGTCCTCGATGGCTGCAACAGGCATGCCTTCGTCTTCCGGCAGTGCGGATGCCTCGGCTTCGGCCTCTGCCTCAGGCTCGGCATCGGGGTCGCCGGCGTTCGCGCTCTCGGCAATCTCTTCCGGCTCCAGCGCCGCTTCGTCATCCGGAACTGAAAGCCTGCCCGATGCAAATTGCGTCTGCTGTTCTTCCTTGGACAGGAAGCCGCGACCGACCTGCCACAGCGACTTGTAGACGCTGTGCGCCGGGTTGCGGAAATCCTGGTCGTAGTCGTTGAGGCCGTCGACATTGGCAAAGACCGGATCGGTGCGCCACATCTTGCGCAGCGCCGTGCGGCGCAGCAATTCGGGCACGCCGCGCTTCAGGAAGACGGTAAAATCGTCGTCCTTGCCAAGCGAATCGATATCGATCGCCTCGGCAGCAAGCCGGTTCGCCTCGAGCTCTTCATCGACAACCTCGGGCTCCGGTTCGACGGCCGGTTCGAGGGCGCCGGCCTCCGCCGGTGCTTCAGGCTGGGGCGGGTCGACCTCGAGCAGCCGCTTGCGCCGCGACCAGCGCGACAGGAAGCCCTCGCCCCGGTCGTCCTCCTCAGCCATCGAGCTTGCCTCCGCCGGGCTTCTGGCGGTCGATGAAGATTGGCTCCTTGCCGAACTTCTGGTCCTCGATGTCGACGCGGTCGCGCCGGCGCTTTCTGAACTCTTCCTCGCGATGATAGTGGTCGACGAAATCCTTGATGGTCGCCTCGATGTCGGCCGGCATCGCTATCCGCTCGATGATGTCCTCGCCGCTGTCCTCATAGTCCTGCGCCTCGTAGGGCGAGGCCGTCACGGCATGGACAAACCAGGGCAGCGGATGGAGGTCATCCACGGTACGCCTCAGGACGACGAAGATCGCCGGCGCCTGGCTGTTGAAATTGTGCACATAGGCTTCGGTTTCGCCGGCGTGGCAGCTGATCTCGGAAACGCCCATGAAATAGCGCGTGACATTCTCGTCGCTGAGCAGCACGTCGCCGGCCGACAGGCCCGCGAAGGCCGGCGTCACGCCAACCGGAATCCAGTAATCGGTCGCCCATCGCGACACCGACTTGCGCCGCTCGACCAGCACGCCGACCATGATCGAAAGTTCACGTGCCAATGCCTTCAACTCGCTCCAAATCACGCAATCGCGTTTGCCAATGCCGTCCCAGAGCATAAGGTGTTCCCACGTGGCAACAAGGGTAAAGCAATGGGTCCGATGAAACAGCGCCTGCTGGTCTGCAATTGCGAAAAGTCCATGAGCGTGGACGGCAAGGCGATTGCACACGGGCTGGGCGTTTCGGAACTCCCCGTCCACACACAGCTTTGCCGCAGCGAGATCGGCATCTACGAGCAGGCGCTTACCCAAGAGGGCCGGCTCTGCGTGGCCTGCACGCAGGAAAGCCCGCTCTTCGAGGAGATCGCCGACGAGGCGGGCCGCGAAGTGCCGCTTTTCGCCAATATCCGCGAATTCGCCGGCTGGACCACGGACAAGCAGCCGACGGCGCCGAAAATGGCCGCCCTCCTCGCAGCCTCGGCGCTGCGGTCAAAGCCGGCAAGGCTGCGCAGCGTGCAGAATGACGGCCTGTGCCTGGTGGCAGGACACGGCCAGGCGGCCTTCGAGGCCGCGGCTCTGCTCAACAGGACGCTTTCGGTTACCCTGCTGCTCGACGGCGCGGAAGACGTTTTATTGCCGCTCGTCCTCGACTTCCCCGTCTTTTCCGGCCGCGTCGCGAGCGCCTCGGGCACGCTCGGCGCCTTCGAGGTCGTGGTCGACGGCTACGCGCCGATGCTGCCTTCCTCGCGCGGCAGGCCGCAATTCGCGCTTGCCCGCAACGGCGCCAAATCGACCTGCAGCGTGCTGTTCGACATGAGCGGCGCTGCTCCCCTCTTCTCGCGCCCGCTTGGCCGCGACGGCTATTTCCGCGCCGACCCGGCCGATCCCGTCGGCGTCATGCAGGCGGTGTTCGAGGCGAGCGGCTATGACGGCGAGTTCGAGAAGCCCATCTACGTCACCTACGACGCCTCGATCTGCGCGCATGAGCGGTCGCAGAAGACCGGCTGCACCAAGTGCCTCGACAATTGCCCGCCCGGCGCGATCTCGCCGGCCGGCGACAACATCCTGATCGATACGGCGATCTGCGGCGGCTGCGGCAATTGCGCCGCGCACTGCCCCACGGGTGCGGTCTCCTACGACTATCCGGCGCGTGCGCAATCCGTCGAGCGGGTGCAGGTGCTGGCACGGGCCTATCTCGAGACCGGCGGCAAGGCACCCGTCCTGCTGCTGCACGATGCCGCGCACGGCGTTCCGCTGATCAACGCCATGGCCCGCGCCGGGCGCGGCCTGCCGGCCAATGTCATCCCCATGGAGCTGCATTCGGCAACGGGCGTCGGTCACGACCTGATGGCGGCCGCACTTGCCGCCGGCTTTCGTTCGATCGCGGTGCTGGTCGATCCGCGCAAGGCGGTCGAGCTTCATGCACTGAACGAGGAGATTGCCCTTGTGGCCTCGCTTCTCGGCGGTTTCGGGCATTCGCCGGACCGGGTCGCGGTGCTTGCGGAAGCCGATCCGGACGTCGTCGAGCAGGCCCTTTACGGCTCGCCCCTTCCGGCCGAGATCGCGCACCGGTCCTTCGCGCCGGTCGGCGGCAAGCGCGACGTCGCGCGCTCGGCCATCGCCATCCTCGCCGGCGCCGGAAAGCCGGGCAGCGAGATCATCGAACTGCCCGCCTCCGCCCCCTACGGGACGATCCTGGTCGACCGCGAAAGATGCACGTTGTGCATGGCCTGCGTCTCGGCCTGCCCGGCCGACGCCACGCGCGACAACCCCGAAAAGCCGGAACTGCGTTTCGTCGAATCGGCCTGCGTGCAATGCGGCATCTGCGCCGCGACCTGCCCCGAGGACGCCATCTCGCTGGCGCCGCGCTACAATCTGGCCCCGACCGTGATGCAGCCGGTGACGCTCAACGAGGACGAGCCGGCCGAATGCACGCGCTGCGGCAAGGCGTTTGCCTCGCGCGGCGTGCTGGAGCGCGTCAAGAAAACGCTCGGCGGCAAGCACTGGATGTTCGAAACCGACGAGAGGACCGCGCTCATCGACATGTGCGAAAGCTGCCGCCTCGAAGTCCTGTCAGGCGACGGCGCCGACCCCTTCGCCATCGCGCAGCGGCCGCGCGTGCGCACCACCGACGATTATCTGGAAGCCGGCCGCAAGGGCCTGTCGGTCGAGGACTTTCTCAGCGACGACTAGCCTTGCTGGGTGCAGAGCGAGCGTGCCCGCTGCAGCGACAGCCGGGCGGCGTCCTCGTCCATCAGGCCCTGGTTGAGCAGCGCATTGATCTCGTCCGACCGTTTTGCGACGCACTCGTCGACGCTAGCCGGCGTACCGAGCGCGGGCAGTTGCGACGCGCTCGGCAAGGCCGTCACGCGGCTGCTGCGCCGCTCCGCCTCCTGCCACACGAACCAGGCCCCGATGGCCAGCAGGATGGCGAGAACCAGCGCCACCAGGCGCATCCAGGGCGCGTTGGCAATTGTCTGAGACGAAGCGGTCATGGCGTCATTCCTTATTGCCGGGTTTGTTCGAGCGGAAGATTGGTCAGCAGGTTCTGCGGCTTCAGCCGGATCAGGTTGTCGGCGGTGGTCGCCAGGCCGAGATAGGCGTGCTTGCCGCGCATGGCCGGAATAAGCGCCTCCTGGTCGAGAAACTCCAGCCGGAAAAGTGCCGCCATCCGCGCCAGCCGCTGCTCCTCGACGGCAACACCCTCGTAGAGCCCGTTGAGGATCTGCGTCGCCTCGGCGTCGAGGCCGATATGCCAGGTCCAGCGCTCGTCGGCGATCGACTGCATGGCCTGCACGCGCACCCGCATCTGGAAGAAGTGGCGGATCCAGCGCTCTATGACGCGGGCCAGCGCATCCTGTGCCGGCTGGGTGAAGCGGAAATCGAGCGCCACATTGAACTGGTCGGCGCGTGCCCAGTAGGTCTCGGCGTTCTCCTCGGTCATCACGTCGAGCGTCACCTCGCGCATCGGCGTCCCGGCCTCGGCGAGCAAGGCGCCGAGCCCGCCCATGCCGCCGGATTCGGAATACATCTCGACGACTTCCGCATCGGCGAGCATCAGCTGGCCGTCGCTGGTGGTGGCCTTCTGCTCGCGAAAGAAGAGTTCGGCGGCGCGTGCCACGAAGGCATCCTGTTCGCCGGCCAGCATGTTGGAGCAGATCAGGTGGACGAGCTGCTCGATGAAGACAGGCGGCACCCGGGGCGCGCCCGGCGAGAACAGCGCCAGATAGCCGGCCTCGAGCGAACCGTGCTTCAGCAGGTGGTCGCGGTAGCCGAGCAGCAGGCGATAATTGTCGGCCGCATCGGTATCGGCAATCGCGGCAAGCTCGGCGTCGGACACGGGCGCATCCGGCGTTTCCATCAGCTTCTCGAACAGCCTGTGCTCGTTGTCGCAGCTCTCGTCGATCGGGTGGATCTCCGGTCGCGTGTAGTAGGCGCGCAGGAAATCCGGCGACACCGCCAGCCAGCCATTGTCGAGCCTGTGGGTCAGGTGCAGTCCGGCGGATTTCCAGATCGGCCGCAACCGTTCGCCCTCAACGGGGGTCTTCACGTCCATCAACGCAGGCCCTCCAGGGCGGCCGCGACCGGGATGGCGCTGGTCACGCCATTCTCGCTGACCAGCAGCCCGCCCTCCTCGTCGAGCCCGAGCATCTGACCGGACCAGAAAACGCTCGCAAGGCGCCCCTCGACCGGCCCGTTCATGTCATGCGCACGCGCCAGCCAGGACTGGTGGACGCCGCGAAAACCCTCCTGCTGCCAGCCGTCGATCCACGACAGGAAGTGCCGCGCAACCGCCTCTACCAGCTCCGTACGCTCGATCTCGCCGCCGCCCTCCTCGTGCAGCGCCGTCATGTCGGGGTGCCGGCCGGGCTCGTCTGCCCCATTGTCCGCGTTTTTCAGCGCCAGTTCGAAGCCGACGATCAGGAAACTCGGCACGACCTCCAGCGCGGCATTCTCCGGCGCGGCAAGAACGACGCGCCCGATCCGGCCGCCATTGGCCAGCACGGTGAAGGGCCAGCGGAAGGTCAGCGCCAGGTTGGGCGGGCCGATCGCGCCGAGCGCATCGCCGATGGCGACCATCAGCGTCGGTCCCATCTGCACCGCCCGCGACAGCGGGACGTCCGGTTCCAGCACGATCATCGCGGCGGCACGGTCGGTCGAACGCGACCAAACCAGGTCGCCGGCGCCATAGGTACCGGCCGCCGCACCGGACAGGGCCTCGGCCAGAAGGTCACGCTCCGGGTC
Source organism: Alphaproteobacteria bacterium (assembly GCA_018823835.1). Classification (GTDB taxonomy): domain Bacteria; phylum Pseudomonadota; class Alphaproteobacteria; order Rhizobiales; family Rhizobiaceae; genus CAMYMG01. The sequence continues at coordinate 85,250 of JAHJHT010000011.1, forward strand.
GATGGCATGGCCGTCGAAGGCCGGCGGAAATACGGGTGCGGTCAGCTCGGCAACCGTCACGGAAGGTCAATGTCTCCGGCGACGACGTGGTTCAGCCCGGTGCCTTCTGCGGTCAACACCATCTTCACCTTGAGCTTGCCGGAACCGGCCTTGCCCGAGCGCACCAGTTCCTCGATCTCGCGCTGCGAGGTGACGCCGACCTGCTTCAGGAACTTGCGCAGCGACATGTTGAAGGCTTCTTCGCTCATGGTGACCTCTTGCTTTCTGTTGCCGACGCCGGGTCGACGCGAAATCGGCGAAGATCCGGCATCCGGGCGTTGATACGATCGGCAGCGGTCCGGTCAGAGCCGGACGTTGTCGCTCTTGTAGGTGGTTCCGGCCGGCATTTCGAGCTGCGAATTCAGCAGGAATCCGGCGCCCAGCGAGACGACGAGCAGCAACACGATGCTGAGGAGGAATGCTTTCATGGTTCCAGTATCTCCTTCAATTGCTGCGCGTGCCGGGCGGCGGCGCGCTTGCGTCGGGCTCGGTCGCCCTCACCAGATAGTCGATCAGCGCGTCGCGCCGCTCCACGCTCTTCAGCCGCTGCACCGGCATCTTGGTCCCGGGCGTGACGATGTCGGGTCCCTCGTCGAACAGCTGGGATACCGTCTGCGGCGTCCACACGATAGCCGAATCCTCCAGCGCCTTGGAATAGCTATAGCCTTCGACCGTGCCTGCAACCCTGCCGAACAAGCCATAGAGCGTCGGTCCCGCACGATGCCCGCCGGCCGGCGTCAGCGTGTGGCAGACCGAGCATTTGCGCAAGAACTCGCTCTCGCCCGGATCCTCGATGTCGCGCGCCTGGAAGCGGCGCGGGTAGACCGACTGCACCGGTTCGACCTGGCGGCGTGGCTCGACCTGCCAGCCGATGGCGAAATCGTCGAGGCCGGCGCGGTAGAGGCGGCGGCCGTCCGGCGTGAAGGAGAGGCTCCAGACTGGGCCGTAAAAATCGCTGTGGTCCTCGACCAGCGCGCCGCTGTCGATGTCGAAGACGCGGATGTGGCCGTCGGCGCTGCCGGCGGCGAACCAGCCGGCACGCGGCGAGACGGCGATGGAAAGCACCGGCTTGTCGCTCTCGAAAAGGCGCACCGTCTCCTGCGTCTGCAGGTCTACCACGCCGGTCACCCCGTCGAGCGTGCCGAAGGCGAGCAGCGAGCCGCCGGGCAGCGGCGCGATGACGTTTACACCCCAGCCATGTGCGTAAAGCACGCGCGGAGGGCCGGATATCGCCCCGCCGTCGAGCGGCCACTGCCTTATCATGCCGTCATAGGAGGCGGTGAAGAGCTCGCGCCCGTCGAGCGAGAAACCGACCGCGTTGACATTGCCGCGGTGGTCGTCGGCGCGCGCAGTCTCGCGCCCGGCCGCAATGTCGAACACCCGCGCCGTGCCGTCCCAGCGCGCCGCCGCCGCGAAGCGCCCGTCGAGACTGACCGCCACGTCCAGCACCTTGTCGCCGGTATCCCGGACGAGCTTTTCGAGCCTGCCGCCCTTGAGGTCCCAGATCGCGAAGGCGCCGTCATCTGAGACCGAGACCGCCTTGTCGGTGCCGGGCACGAAGGCCACGTCATTGACGGCGGCCTCGTGACCGTCGAGCCGCGCCACGACGCGTCCCTCCTCACCGCTCATGTCCCACAGGATGACCGAATAGTCGAAGGACGCGGTCAGTGCCCGCTTGCCGTCGTCCGACAGCGTCACCGCCTTGACCGGCCCGCCATGGCCGACCAGCCGTTCGGGCAGCACATCGTCGGCGGAAACGCCGGCTGTCGGCGCGGCAAGGTCGATCAGCGCAATCATGGCGGCCAGGCGCACCGAACGCAGCATCGCAGAAGGGCGTCCCCGCCTTACTCTGCCGGCTGCGGACTGGCGCTCGGTCGCTCGCGCGATCCACCTTCCTGGACTTCCTCGACCCACAGCGAATGGTGCTCCTTGGCCCAGTTCAGATCGACATCGCCGCTGCCCATGGCGTCATAGGCGCCCTCCATGCCGACCGTGCCGATATAGATATGGCCGAAGATGACGCAGACCATGAAGACAGCCATGCCGGCATGCCAGATGGTGTTGAACTGCTGCTCCTGGATCACCGAATAGGGCGGCTCGGGCAGGCCGAGCAGCGCCGGCACGTCGAGGCCGACTTTTGCCAGCAGGGCAAAGGTATCGCCGAAGAAGCCGTGCTCGAAGGGGAAGAGCAGCGCCCAGCCCGAGATAGACAGGGAGAGGCCGCCGATCATCACGAGCCAGAAAACGATCTTCTGGCCGGCGTTGAACTTCTTGGCCGGCGGGTGGACACCCTTGGTCAGGAGGCCGCCGCCCTTGAGCAGCCAGACCACGTCGTAGCGGTTCGGGATGTTGTGGACGATCCACATGACGAAGGCGATCGCCAGCCCCAGCATGAAGGCGAAGGCGACGTAGTTGTGCGACATCTTCAGGAAGCCGGCCATCGGGCCGAAGGCGTCCTTGCCGATCAGCGGCAGCACGAGGCTGCGCCCGTAGGAAACGTTCAGCCCGCTGATCGCGAGGATGATGAAGGACAGCGCCATCAGCCAGTGGCCGGTGCGCTCGATGAGGGAGAAACGCTTGATGGTGACGCCGGCCAGGCCGTGCTCGACGCGGATGCGGCCGCGAATGGCGAAGAAGACGGCGAGCAGGACCAGCGTGCCGATCATCGCCAGACCGAGATAATCGAAGAAGGGACCGTTGCGCAGCAGCCGCCAGGACTCGCCCTCGGACTGCACCAGCACGCCGGCCTTCTTGTCGGGAATGGAAACATTGCCCTCGATGCCCTGGCGCACCGAGCGCCAGAGTTCGGCGTCGGAACTGTTGCCCAGCACATCGCCCGGCACGTTGCCGTCGATGGGCGAGCCGCCACCGACCGATACCGCGCTGTCGGGCGGACGGACGGAACTCTGCGCATTGGCCGCACCGTTGAGCAGCACGAGCATCAGGCAGAGGCCCAGCAGGGACGCCAGAAGCGCCTGCATCCGGCGCAGGCCCGGTCGTTCAATGGATGCGTCGAGCGCCCGTGTCGTGGACATGTGTCGTTCTCCCGCTATGGCCAAGGCCCGGAACCGGTTGTGGATGCCGCCGGTCGGAGGAAGCGGTCAACGTCCATCGTGACCTCGATGCGGCCGGCGGGTCGTGCGCAACCCGGCAGAAGCCGGGTCACGCCCTTGGGCGGCCTCGTCAGCCGCCCGTCTTCTGGTCGTAGGCCGTACCCCAGCCCCAGGCGCCGGCGCCGAAACCGCGCGACACGACGCGTTCGCGGTAGATCGCCGACACCGTATCGCCGTCACCGGCCAGCAGCGCCTTGGTCGAGCACATCTCGGCGCAAAGCGGCAGCTTGCCTTCGGCGAGGCGGTTGCGGCCGTATTTCTGGAACTCGGCGGCGGAATTGTCTTCCTCCGGTCCGCCAGCGCAGAAGGTGCACTTGTCCATCTTGCCGCGCGAGCCGAAATTCGACGCCTGCGGGTATTGCGGCGCGCCGAACGGACAGGCGTAGAAGCAATAGCCGCAGCCGATGCACAGGTCCTTGGAATGCAGCACCACGCCATCGCTGGTCTGGTAGAAGCAGTCGACCGGGCAGACGGCCATGCAGGGCGCGTCCGAGCAGTGCATGCAGGCGACGGAGATTGAGCGCTCGCCCGGCTTGCCGTCGTTGATGGTGACGACGCGCCGGCGGTTGACGCCCCACGGCACCTCGTTCTCGTTCTTGCAAGCCGTGACGCAGGCGTTGCATTCGATGCAACGCTCGGCGTCACAGAGGAATTTCATTCTAGCCATGGTCTATTCCTCCCCTTACGCCAGTTCGATCCGGCACAGCGTGGCCTTGGTTTCCTGCATCTGCGTCACCGAGTCATACCCGTAGGTCTGCGCGGTGTTGCAGGCTTCGCCAAGCACGTATGGATCGGCGCCGTCAGGATATTTCGAGCGCAGATCGGTGCCCTGGAAATAGCCGCCGAAGTGGAACGGCGTGAACACCACGCCCCTGCCAACGCGTTCGGTCACCATTGCCATGATGCGGATCTTGGCACCCGACGGGCTGTGCAGCCAGACCGAGTCCCGGTCACGGACACCAAGGTCATTCGCGTCCGCCGGGTTGATCTCGACGAACATGTCCTGCTGCAACTCGGCCAGCCACGGGTTCGAGCGTGACTCGTCGCCGCCGCCTTCATATTCGACCAGGCGCCCCGAGGTCATGATCATCGGGAAGTCCTTGGAGAAGTCGTTCTTCTGGATCGACGCATAGGCCGTCGGAACCCGCCAGAACGTCTTGTCCTCATAGGTCGGATAATCGGCCACGAGATCGCGGCGCGGCGTATAGAGCGGCTCCCTGTGGGTCGGGACCGGATCGGGGAAGGTCCACACCACGGCGCGTGCCTTGGCGTTGCCGTATGGGGCACAGCCATGAGCGATCGCGACACGCTGGATGCCGCCCGAAAGGTCGGTCTTCCAGTTCACGCCGCCCACCTTCTTGTCGTAGTCGGACGGCAGTTCGCCGGTTTGCGACGTTTCGCCGACTTCCTCGCCGCCGGCCGTCGGCCGCTGGTCGGCGAAGCCCGCCACATAGTCGATGAACTTGCGCTCGTAGGGCGTCAGGTCCTTGTCCCAGCCGAGGCCCTTGAGCATCGCGACCGTGAACTCGGGATAGCCATCCTCGATCTCCGATCCAACCGGCCAGGAGCCTTCGGCGAGCAGGTTATCGCCGTTGCGCTCGACGCCGAAGCGGGCACGGAAGCCCATGCCGCCCTCGGCGACCGGTATCGACACGTCGTAGAGGTTGGCCGATCCCGGATGCTTCATCTCGGGGGTTCCCCAGCACGGCCATGGCAGGCCGTAGAACTCGCCGTCATGCGGACCGCCGACGCCGCGAAGCGTCGTCTTGTCGAAGGTCTGCTGGTGCTGCATGTGCGACTTCAGGCGCTCCGGCGACTGGCCGGTATAGCCGATGGTCCACATGCCGCGGTTGAACTCGCGGGTCAGATCCTCGATCGAGGGTTCGCCGTTCTCCACCTTGATGTTCTTGAACATCCGGTCGGCGAAGCCGAACTTCTCCGCGAACTTGTACATGATGGTGTGGTCGGGCAGCGACTCGAAGAGCGGCTCCACCACCTTCTCGCGCCACTGCAGCGACCGGTTCGACGCGGTGACCGAGCCGTAGGTCTCGAACTGCGTCGAGGCCGGCAGCAGGTAGACGCCGTCCTGGCGGTCCTGCAGCACCGCCGTCATCGTCGGATAGGGATCGATGACGACCAGCATGTCGAGCTTGCTCATCGCCTTCTGCATCTCGGGCAGACGGGTCTGCGAGTTCGGCGCATGGCCCCAGAACACCATGACCTTGGTGTTGTCGGGCTGCTCCAGGTTAGCCTTGTCCTCGAGCACGCCGTCGATCCAGCGCGAAACCGGAATGCCGGTCTCGTTGATCATCGGCTTGTCCTTGCCGTCTGCGCCCTTCATCGTGGCGAAGCGGCCCCTGAGCCAGCCCAGGTCCTCTTCCCAGACGCGCGCCCAGTGGGCCCACGAACCGTCGGCCAGGCCGTAGTAGCCCGGCAGCGTATCGGCCAGCACGCCGAGATCGGTCGCGCCCTGGACGTTGTCGTGGCCGCGGAAGATGTTGGTGCCGCCGCCGGCCGTGCCCATGTTGCCGAGCGCCAGCTGCAGGATGCAGTAGGCGCGCGTGTTGTTGTTACCGTTGGTGTGCTGGGTGCCGCCCATGCACCAGATCAGCGTGCCGGGACGGTTTTCTGCCATCATGCGCGCAACGCGCTTCAGCTGGGAGCCGGGCACGCCGGTGACGCGCTCGGTTTCCTCGGGCGTCCACTTCGACACCTCGGCACGAATCTGGTCCATGCCCCAGACACGGCTCTGGATGAACTGCTTGTCCTCCCAGCCATTGTCGAAGATGTGGTAGAGCACGCCCCAGATCAGCGCGACGTCGGTGCCGGGTCGGAAGCGGACATATTCATCGGCATGCGCCGCGGTGCGCGTGAAGCGCGGGTCGCAGACGATCAGCGGCGCATTGTTTTCTTCCTTGGCCTTCAGCAGGTGCAGCAGCGAGACCGGATGGGCCTCGGCCGGGTTGCCGCCGATCAGGAAGATCGCCTTGGAATTGTGGATGTCGTTGTAGGAATTGGTCATGGCGCCGTAGCCCCATGTGTTGGCGACGCCCGCGACCGTCGTCGAATGGCAGATGCGCGCCTGGTGATCGACGTTGTTGGTGCCCCAGTAGGCAGCCAGCTTGCGGATCAGGTAGGCCTGCTCGTTGTTATGCTTGGCGGAACCCAGCCAGTAGACCGAATCCGGTCCGGCGGATTCGCGGACCTCGAGCATCTTGTCGCCGACCTCGTTGATGGCCTCGTCCCAGGTGATGCGCTGCCATTTACCGCCGACCAGCTTCATCGGGTACTTCAGCCGGCGCTCGCCATGGGCGTGCTCGCGCACCGATGCGCCCTTGGCGCAATGGGCGCCGAGGTTGAACGGCGAATCGAAACCCGGCTCCTGGCCGACCCAGACGCCGTTGGAGACTTCCGCGATCACCGTGCAGCCGACCGAACAATGGGTGCAGACCGACTTCTTGATCTCGATAGTTCCGGCGTCTGTCCCTGCCGCCTCGGCCTTGCGGACCATACCGCCAGACAGGGAGGAAATTGCCGCAGCGCCGCCGATCGCCAGACCAGAGCGCTTCAAGAACGTGCGGCGATCGACTGCCGCGTTACCGAACTCGGATAAAGCAGACGCCATTCGGGAGGCCCTTGCGACCCCGTGTGCCTTCTTCCTGAGCATGATTTCCTCCGTTGCCTTTACAGCGGTCGCCCGCAGTATGGGTTGTCGTCTCTTATTGGCGTCAGAAACGCGCGGTCTTGTAGAATGCCTTGACGTGGTCGGTTTCCGAGTAGCCGGCGCCCGTTGCGGAGGTATCCGCGACAGCGGCCTCGGCCTCCTTGCCGCTCACCAGGGCGGCGCCGCCGGCGACGCTGCCCAGCCCGGCCAGCTTGAGAAAATTGCGGCGATCCGTCTTGCGGTCATCAGCCTTGGTCGTCATGCCTATCTCCTTCCAGGATTTTCGGTGTGTTGACCCCGCCTCCCCGATTATCGGTTCGGCGGATAGTGGGCGGCTTGCCTACATGGCGAAGGCAGCCTCCTCGATTTCCATGAACAGTACTCCGATTCGGCCGACCGGCCGGAACAGGCGCGCCGACTTCGCCTTCTCGAGATCGGCGAAGAAATGCGGCGTCCAGGAGCCGACATGCTTGGCGAAGAAGTCCTTCTGCACGGCAAGCGGCCGCGGCGAACCGAAGCTGCCGTCGATCAGGCCGGCCATCATGTCCATCAGCGCGCCGGCATGATCCTCCGGCTCCTTCGTGTCGGCGGAACGGGCAATGCCGAGCGGCGCCATGTCGTTGCGCAGGCGCGCCAGCGGCTTTTCGTTGAGAAACCCGGTGAGGTAGTAGGACCCGTAAGGGACGAGCTCGCCTCGCCCGACGCCGATGAAAAGATCCTGATATTCCTGGCGGGCATCCGCGACGGTGATCGCGCCGGCCGTTGCCGACAGCTCGCCGAATGCCGTGCCGAGATCGGTATCGTCGCCGGTCAGCGCCTGCAGGGCCGCCATCAGCTGCGCGTCGGCGGGAGCCGCCAAAAGGCGGGCAAGCAAACGGTAGACGTTTGCTCTCAGGTGATCGTGCTCCGGAACTTTGTCTGCGACGTTCAGGCGCTCAGGTTGCAATTGGACTCCTCCAAGCGCGGATTATGCAGCAAAACGACAATCGTACAATGCACTTGCGCGCGTTCTGCGCATGAATTGGGCAGACCTGCCCGCCAGAAGACGCTGTCGCCGTAGACGCCACCGGCGTTCTTTGTCATATTGAAGCGAACCTCTCTTCAATTCGGACTGATTCCGTAAATTATGCATGGTTTTGCAGAGTCATTTGTTCTGGCGGCCGGTCTTATCCTTTCGGGTAACCCCGAATTGTGGACAATCGTGCTCCTGTCGCTCCAGGTTTCGCTGACTGCCGTGACCTTCGCCGCCCTGATCGGCATGCCTGCGGGCGCCGCGCTGGCGGTCGGCCGGTTCCCTGGAAAGCGCGCCCTGGTCGTGCTCATCAACGCCCTGATGGGGCTGCCGCCGGTGGTGGTCGGGCTGACCGTCTACCTGCTGCTGTCCAACAGCGGCCCGCTCGGCGTGCTGCAGCTTCTCTATACGCCGACAGCCATGATCATCGCCCAGGTCGTGCTGGTCACGCCGATCATCGCGGCGCTGACACGGCAGGTGATCGAGGACCTCGACGCGGAATACTCCGAACAGTTGCGGTCCTTCGGCGTGTCGCGCCTCGCGTCGGTCCCCACGCTCCTGTGGGACGGCCGCACCAGCCTGCTCACCGCCCTGCTCGCCGGTTTCGGCCGGGCGATCGCCGAGGTCGGCGCCGTCATCATCGTCGGCGGCAACATCAATCACGTCACCCGCGTGATGACGACCACGATCGCGCTCGAGACCTCCAAGGGCAATCTCGCGCTGGCGCTGGCCCTTGGCGCGATCCTCATTCTCATCGCCATCGCGGTCAACGGCGCGGTCGGGCTGATCGGCACCGCCACGGGGCGCACCGCCCATGCATGACGAGGTGATGGACAGCGGAATGCTGGGACGCGGCTACGGGACAGCGGCGGCCGGGCAACCGTCGATCCTGCCGCTCAGCGCCCGCGACCTCGACTATTCGGTCTCCGGCAAGCGCCTGGTCGACATCCCGGTGCTCGACCTCGTGGCCGGGCAACCCACCCTGGTGATGGGCCCCAATGGCGCGGGAAAGAGCCTGCTGCTGCGCCTGCTGCACGGGTTGATCGAACCGAGCGGCGGCACCGTGTTGTTCGGCGGCAGCCCGATGAACCGGGCGATACGGCAGCGCCAGGCGATGGTGTTCCAGCGGCCGGTGGTGCTGAGGCGATCGGTCAGGGCCAACATCGACTATGCGCTCGCCGCGCATGGCATCGGCCGCCGCGAGCGCGCCGGCAGGGTCGACGAACTGCTGCGCATGGGCGAACTTGCCGACAAGGCAGGCCAGCCGGCACGCACCATGTCATCGGGCGAACAGCAGCGCCTGGCGCTGGTGCGGGCAATCGCTGCCGCACCCGACCTCCTGTTTCTCGACGAACCGACATCGAGCCTTGATCCGGCGGCAACGCAGATGATCGAGGCGCTGGTCCAGCGCGCCATCGCCGCCGGCACCAAGATCGTCATGATCACCCACGATGTCGGCCAGGCGCGGCGTCTCGGCGGCGAAATCCTGTTCATGCATCGCGGACAGGTGGTCGAACAGACGCCCTGCCCCGCCTTCTTCGACGCACCGGTCTCCGAGGCGGCGCGGTCCTTCTTGGCCGGCCGCCTTCTTCTCTAGCTGACGCAACCGACAAGGGTGAGGACACCATGAACAAACGCACATTCCTGCTTCGCGCGGCCGGCCTGCTGGTCGGCCTCGGCATCGGCCTGCCGGCTGCTGTCGCGGCAGACAGGTTCATCGTCGTGCAGTCGACGACCTCGACGCAGAATTCCGGCCTGTTCGACGTCCTGCTGCCCGAGTTCACCAGGAAGACCGGCATCGAGGTCCGGGTCGTCGCGGTCGGCACCGGGCAGGCGATCAAGAATGCCGAGAACGGCGACGGCGACGTTCTGCTGGTGCACGCCAAGGCTGCCGAGGAAAAGTTCATCGCCGAGGGCGGCGGCGTCGAGCGCTTCGACGTGATGTACAACGACTTCGTCGTCGTCGGGCCGCCGGCCGATCCGGCGGGCGTTGCGGGCTCGAAGGACGTCGTGGCATCGCTCGCCAGAATCGCCGAGAGCAAGGCCCCCTTCGCGTCGCGCGGCGACGATTCCGGCACCCACAAGGCCGAGCTGAAGCTCTGGAAGGCGGCCGGCGTCGACGTGGCTGCCGCCTCCGGCGACTGGTACCGCGAAACCGGCTCGGGCATGGGCGCGACCCTCAACACCGGAACCGGCATGGGCGCCTATGTCCTGACCGATCGCGCGACCTGGATCTCGTTCGGCAACAAGGGCGATTACACGATCGCGGTCGAGGGCGACAAGCAGCTGTTCAACCAGTACGGCGTGATGCTGGTGAACCCCGAGAAGCACCCCAACGTGAAGGCCGAGGACGGCCAGGCCTTCATCGACTGGCTGACCGGCAAGGAGGGGCAGGACGCAATCGCCGCCTACAAGATCGACGGCCAGCAGCTGTTCTTCCCCAACTCGACGCGGCCGCAGAGCTGAGGCTGCGTCAGATGCCGGATCCGTTGTGGTGGATGGTTCCGAACCCGCCAACGGCGTAGCCCGGCATCGCAGCCGCCCGCTGCCTGAAGGCATCGGAGGCGGCAAAGCGCAAGAAGGCCTGGAACGGCCTCTCGAAATAGGCCTGGCGCCATAGCACCAGGTCGAAACGCTCTTCGACCAGCGGCACGAAGCCGAGGCGCATCTGGGCGGCGACGGCGGCGAGACCGAAGGCAACGTCGGCCGAGCCGTCGAGCACGATCAGTGCCACGTCGTTCTCCGTGCGCGCCGGCACGACAGGCCCGGCCAAGGTTGCCGGGTCGAGGCCCTCCCCGCGCACCAGTTCCTCGAACAGCCTCTGGCTGCCGGCCCCACTCTGGCGGCGGGCACAGCGCAGCGGCGCGACGTCGCCGATGCCTGCGACGCCGTGCGGATTGCCGGCCGCCACAATCAGCCCGCGCTGGCGCTGCGCGAACTCCATGACGACGACCGGCTGGTCGGGCATCGCCTGGCGCACCGTCTCGACGTTCCAGCCGTTGTCCGCTTCGCGCACATGCATGCCGCAGGCCATCGCATCGCGGCGCTGGAGCCGCGCCAACCCGTCGAGGCTGCCGTCGAAGAAGGCGGGAATGCCGCTGCCCGATTCACGAAGTGCCCATTCGAGCAGCGGGTCGTGGCTGCCGGCCAGAAGCAGCGGCAGCGGCGCGGCACCGACGCTCGGGCCGGAGCGCGAGGCGGCGATCCACGCCTCGACGTCGCTGCGCGGAAACAAGAGCTTGCCGACCACGCGCACGCAGGGCACCTCGCCCGCCGCCGCGAGGTCATAGACCTTGCGCTCCTTGATGCGCAGCAGTTCTGCAAGTTCCTTGGTGGTCAGGTAGGCGGGCTGCTGCGTATCGGTCATGGCTTCATTGTGCACGCTGGCGGCGGCATAGGACAGTCCCTGGCCCGGCAATCCCGCCGCCGCCGTTGCCGGCGGCGTACGTGCACCAGACGCCTGGCGCCGCTAGTCGGTCCTGGGTGCGTCGGAGCCCCGCCCCGGCGTCAGCCGCCGACGCGGCTGATCGAGTTGATCTTGCCGACGCCGCTGTCGCCATTGGTCACGAAGTCGATGGTCACCTTGTCGCCCTGCTGCAGGTCGGCCGGCAGCGGCAGGTCCTTGGGAACGATTTCCCAGACCGAGTTGTCGGTCAGCACGATGACATGGGCCAGACGGTCGTAGGCGAGGATCTCGCCGGTGACGTTGTCAGCCAGGGCGGGCACGGCGGTCAGGCAGGCGGCGGCTGCTGCAACGGCGATGAAGGTACGCATGGTGTCTCCTCGAGATCTGATAGCGCAACCGGCGAAGTGATCCAGTCGGCCGCAATCTATCACTTCCCCCCGCCGGAAGGATAGCGGATTGCGCGGAGGATTCCATGTCCGTCGCCATCCGGTAGACGGGCTCATTTCCAGTTCCCGGCAAAGCTGTGTCATAAGGCCGTCTCGTTCTTGCCGCTGGCCGCCTGTCGCTTCCGGGAACGGGCCGGTTGTTTCACGGGGGTGCCATTCCTTGAGCCTTTCACGACTCGTCGCGGTGCCGCGGCGCCGCCTGGAGAACCGCATCCGTCGCCTCGTCGGCCTGCCTCAGCGCCGCAAGCACGCCTACATCGAGTTCTTCATCAGCCGTGGAAACGCGGTGAACCTCTACCTCTCCGACGTGCACCAGAACCGCAACGAGGCGACGGCGCACATGCTGCTCGAGGCGGTGAAGACGACCAAGTACAAGCTGCGGCAGGACAAGCGCCTGATCATCTGCACCGACGACCGGCCGCCCGAGGATAGCGAGCCGATGATGTGCTACGCGCCGAGCACGGACATGCGCAACCGCATCGCCATACCCGACTTCACCTTCTGGGACTGGCCCGATGTCGGGATAGACGACTACCCTTCGTTGACCGCGGCGATGGTCGAGGCGGGCAAGGCGCCGCCGCAGGACGACAGGCTGTTCTGGATCGGCAATCCGAAGATGCATGAGAACCGCCAGCGGCTGGTCGACATCGCCGCCGACGATCCGCGCATGCTGGCGACCGGCATCACCTGGGTCAAGGCAGACCGGCCGGAAAACCATACCGCGGGCACGCTGATGGGCACCAGGGACGCCAACTATGTCAGCCTGCCCGACCATTGCCGCCACAAGTATCTCATCGACGTCGAGGGCTACGGCTATTCGGCGCGGCTGAAGATCTTGCTGTTCTCGGGCCGGCCCGTGTTCATCCAGGAGCGGCCCTGGCGCGAGTTCTTCCACGCCTGGCTCGAGCCCTTCGTGCATTTCATCCCGGTCAGGCGCGACCTGTCGGACCTGTCGGCACAGCTTGAATGGGCTGAGGGCCACCCCGAGGAATGTCGCGAGATCGCCGGCAATGCGCAGGCCTTCGCGCAGCGGCATCTGACGCGCGAGGCGGCGATCGCCTATCTGCGCGAGGTGATCGACAGGGAACTTGCCTGAGGCGCGCAGGCGCGCCCGCCGGGCATTTGCCGTCCGCGCGCGCGCCGCGCCGCCCTATTCCTCGTTGTCGTCTTCGGTGTCGCTCGTCTCGGCCTGCGTGGCGCTGGCGATCGCCTCCTTCATGAAGGCGGTCAGGTCGCCGATCTCGTCCTCGATCTCGTCCTCGGAGATGCCTTCGGACGCGGCTTCGTGCAGGCAGCGCCTGACGAGCGCGGGAATGCTCTCGAACTCCTCGCTCGATGGTCTCTGGCCAAGGTTTTCCTGCACCCAGTCCTGAACGAATATCGTGGCTTTGGCGGTCATCCCAAGTCTCCATGCACCATTTACGGGGACCGCTCGCACGGGCCGGGGCGAATGCCGCGCAGAATGGCGCGATTTTTCCCGTGCCGAAAGGCATTTTCGACATGGCCGGCAGCCATGTCGGTGCGAACGACCGGATCGGGGGGCGCTTGGCAGCCGAAAAGGCGGCCCGGACGGGGCGTTGCAAAAAAGTGATCTCTCGGTGCCGCGCCGTGGTGCATTGCAGAATTTCTGTGGCTAATCTGCCCTAGCGTCAAACACTGAATCCTGGTCGTCAACGCGCTGTTCCCGAGCGCCGCATCTTGGAGTACCCCATGCCCAACATCCTGTTGTCCCGCCGCACGCTGCTCCAGACTTCCGCCCTGCTGCTGGCCTCGACGGCCATGCCGTACGGCGCCTTCGCGCAGGAGGGCGGACGCCTTGTCGTCGCCGCCGATTCCGAGCCCAAGCAGCTCAACCCGGCAATAGCTGCCTCCAACGGCGTGTTCTTCATCACCAGCAAGGTCATCGAGCCGCTGGCGGAAGCCTCCTTCGACGGTGCCGACGGCCTGTCGCCGCGCCTGGCGACCGCGTGGGAAGGCTCCGACGACGGGCTTTCCGTCACCTTCAAGCTGCGCGAGGGCGTGACCTGGCACGACGGCAAGCCCTTCACCTCGGCCGACGTCGCCTTCTCGGCCATGAATGTCTGGAAGCCGCTGCAGAATCTCGGCCGCCTCGTCTTCGCAAACCTCGAAAGCGTCGAGACGCCGGACGACCACACCGCCGTCTTCAAGTTCTCCAGGCCGACGCCGTTCCAGCTCATCCGCAACGCCCTGCCGGTGGTCACCAGCGTCGTCGCCAAGCACATCTACGAGGGCAGCGCCGACATTGCCGCCGACCCGGCCAACAGCCAGCCGATCGGCACCGGCCCCTTCAAGTTCGCCGAATACAAGCCCGGCGAATACTACCTGCTGAAGCGCAACGACGCATACTGGGGCGAAGGCGAGCCGAAACTCGCCGAGATCGTGTTCCGCATCCTGCCTGACCGTGCCGCCGCTGCCGGCGCGCTCGAGGCCGACGAGATCCAGCTCGCCGCCTTCAGTCAGGTGCCGCTCACCGACCTCGAACGCATCTCCAAGGTCGACGGCATCAAGGTCTATTCGGAAGGCTACGAGGCGCTGACCTACCAGCTGGTGGTCGAGATCAACCACCGCCGCAAGGAACTCGCCGACCTCAAGGTGCGCCAGGCCATGGCGCACGCCATCGACAAGGATTTTGTCGTCAAGACGATCTTCCTCGGCTACGCCAAGGCTGCGACCGGCATCGTGCCGCAGGACGCCAGGGAGTTCTACACGGCCGATACCGAGCAGTACCCGTTCGATGTCGACAAGGCCAACGCACTCCTCGACGAGGCCGGCTACGCCAAGGATGGCAACGGGGTGCGCTTCGCGCTGAAGCTGCTGCCGGCGCCCTTCTTCAGCGAAACGCGGCAGTTCGGCGACTATCTGCGCCAGGCCCTGGCGGCCATCGGCATCAATGCCGAAATCGCCAACAACGATGCCGGCGCCCACCTCAAGGCCGTCTATACCGACCACGATTTCGACATCTCGGTCGGCTCGCCGGTGTTTCGTGGCGACCCGGCGATCTCGACCACCATTCTGGTCAAGAGCGGCACGCCGGACGGCGTCTTCTTCTCCAACCAGGGCGGCTTTGCCGACGCCGCGCTCGACGCGCTGATCGACAAGGCCAACGAGACCGTCGACGTCGCGGCCCGCACCGAACTCTACAAGGATTTCCAGAAGCAGGTGGCCGGGAAACTGCCGCTCATCAACGTTGCCGAATGGGGATTTATCACCGTCGCCAGGACCAGCGTGAAGAACGCCTCCAACAATCCGCGCTGGGCGGTCTCGAACTGGGCCGATACAGAACTGGAATCGTGATAGGCCGGGCTGGACCCATAGCGAGGCTGCTACCGGCGTGAAACGTGCCTTCCTTCTGCTTCGCCGCAGGGCGATCAGCAGCATCCCCGTGCTGCTGATCGTCGTCGTCGGCACATTTTTCCTGCTCGAACTGGCGCCCGGCGACGCCGTCGATGCCTATCTGCTGTCGATCGGCGGCGGCGACGCGGCGCTCATGGAGTCGCTGCGGGCAAGCTACGGCCTCGACCAGTCCGCGCTCGCCCGCCTCTGGCTCTACCTGACGGCGCTGGCGAGGCTCGACCTCGGCTGGTCCGTCACCTTCGGCCGGCCGATCGCCGACATCATCCTCGAGCGGCTGCCCAACACGCTGTGGCTGATGGGCAGCGCGCTCGCGCTGTCGTTCAGCCTCGGCTCGATCCTCGGAACGGTTGCCGGCGCGCGGCCGGGCAGCGCCACCGACCGCGTGCTGTCGATCGGCTCGCTGGCGCTTTACGCGGTGCCGAGCTTCTGGCTCGGACTCGTGCTCAGTGTCGTATTTTCGGTCCAGCTCCGCTGGTTTCCCACCGCCGGGATCGAGACCATCGCATCGGGCAAGCACGGGCTGGAGCGGGCGCTCGACATCGCCCGCCACCTGGTGCTGCCGGTCTCGGCCCTCGGCTTCATCTATCTCGCACTCTTCCTGCGCATGATGCGCTCGGGCATGGCCGAGGCATGGCGGCAGGATTTCGCGCTCGCGGCGCGCGCCAAGGGACTGTCGCGACCGCGCATCGTCGTGCGTCACGTCGCGCGCAATGCGCTCTTGCCGCTCGTCACCATGCTCGGCCTGCAGGCCGCCTCGATGCTCGGCGGCAGCGTCGTCATCGAGAGCGTGTTTGCCATTCCGGGCTTCGGGCGACTGGCGCAGGAGGCGGTGGCCGGGCGCGACGCGCCCTTGCTGATCGGCATCATCGTCGTCAGCGCGGTGCTGGTCATCCTGGTCAACCTCATGGTCGACATCGCCTACGCCCTGCTCGATCCGCGCGTCGGCGCCGCAGAGGCATCTTCATGAGCGTCTTCAAACGGTTGTTGCGTTCGCCGGAAGGTGTTGCGGGTGTCGCCATCCTCATCCTGCTGGTCCTGACGGCGCTGCTGGCGCCGCTCGCCTTCCCCGGCGACCCGCTTTCCATCGTCGGCCCGGCCCTGGTGCCGCCCTTCACCGATCCCGGCCTGCCGCTCGGCACGGACCGGCTCGGGCGGGACGTGCTGGCCGCGCTGATGCATGGCGCCGGCACATCGCTGGCGGTCGGCATCGCGGCGGCCGCCATGGCGATGATCGCCGGCTCGCTGGTCGGCACGCTCGCCGGTTTCGCCGGCGGCATCGTCGACGAGGCGCTGATGCGGGTCGTCGATGCCTTCCAGATCGTGCCGAGCTTCCTGCTGGCGCTCGCCTTCGTCAGCGTCACAGGGGCGTCGCTGACGGTGGTCATCGTCGCCATCGCGCTCGGCGCCTGGACCGGGCCGGCGCGGCTGGCGCGTGCAGAGGTGCTGTCGATCCGCGAACGCGACTATGTCGCCGCCGCCCGCGTGCTCGGCATGCGGCCGCTCGAGATCGCCATCCGCGAAGTGCTGCCCAACGCCCTGCCCCCGGTGCTGGCGCTGAGTTCGGTGATCGTCGCTCAGGCCGTCCTCACGGAGGCTGCGCTGTCCTTCCTCGGACTGGGCGACCCCAATGTCGTGACCTGGGGCTCGATGATTGCCGAGGGGCGCAATGTGCTGCGCTCCGCACCCTTCCTGTCCATCGTGCCCGGCATCGCGCTGATGCTCACCGTGCTTGGAGTCTACCTGTTCTCGGAGGGGCTCGCCGAGGCGCTCGCCCGCCGGCGGAGCCGCGCATGAGCATCCCGCTCGCCAGCCTGAGACAGCTGTCCGTCAGCTACCGCGCCGACGGCGCCGCGCGGGCGGCCCTTGAAGCCGTGGACCTCGACATCCTCTCGGGCGAGCGATTGGCCATCATCGGCGAGAGCGGCTCGGGCAAGAGCACGCTGGCGTTGGCGCTTGCCGGCCTGCTGCCAGACACGGCCCGGCAGACCGGCGAGATCGCATGGCCGGGTTTTTCCGGCCCGCCCCGCGCCGGGCGCGATATCGGCTTCGTGTTCCAGGACCCGGGCGCCAGCCTCAACCCGGTACTCAGCATCGGCGAACAGATCGCGGAGGTGGCGCGGCGGCATCTCGGCCTCGGCTGGCGCGACGCATGGCAAAAGGCGCACGACCTCCTCGTGCGCGTGCGCATTCCGCAGCCGCACGCCGCATTGGCCGCCTACCCGCACCAGCTTTCGGGCGGGCAGCGCCAGCGCGTCGTCATCGCCTCGGCAATCGCGGCCGGGCCGCGCCTCCTGATCGCCGACGAGCCGACCAGCGCGCTCGACATGGTGGTGCAGGCCGAGATCGTCGCGCTGCTCGACGGGCTGGTCCGCGAAGACGGCATGACGCTGATCTTCATCACCCACGACATTGCGCTCGCCTCGGGCTTTGCCGACCGGCTCGCCGTCTTCAGCGAGGCGCGGCTGGTCGAGAGCGGGCCGACTGCCGGGGTGCTGGCACAGCCCGCCGAGGACTACACGCGCCGCCTGATCGCCAGCCATATCGACCTCACCACACCGCCGCTGATCGCCGGTACGGCGCCATGAACGCGCCGCTGCTTTCCGTGTCGGGCGTCAGCAAGGTCTATTCGACCATGAGCCGGCGCGTCGCCGCGCTCGACGGCGCCTCGATCAGCGTCGCACGCGGCGAGACGATCGGCCTCGTCGGCCCGTCGGGCAGCGGCAAGTCCACGCTGGCGCGCGTCCTGCTCCGGCTCATCGAACCCGATTCCGGCAGCATCGAATTCGGCGGCGAAGACCTCTTGGCGCTCAAAGGCGAGGCCTTGCGAACCATGCGGCGGCGCATCCAGATGGTGTTCCAGGATCCGCTCGGCGCCTTCAACCCGCGGGCCACGGTGGCGAGCGCCCTCTCCGACCCGCTGCGCATCCACGCGCTTGCCGGCCGCAGGGAGCGGCCCGCGGTCATTGCCGGCCTGCTGGAACGGGTCGGTCTCGACCCTGCCCTGGCGGCCCGCGCCATCCACGAGATCTCGGGCGGCCAGCGGCAGCGCGTGGCCATTGCGCGCGCGCTTGCCACGAAGCCCGAGCTGATCGTGCTCGACGAGGCCGTGTCGGCGCTCGACGTTTCGGTTCGCGGCAGGATTCTGGAACTTCTCGTCTCGCTGCAGCGCGAGGAAGGCATTGCCTATGTCTTCGTCTCGCACGACCTCGCCGTGGTGCGGGCGATCGCCCACACGGTCGCCATCATGGACGCGGGCAGGATCGTCGAGGCCGGTGCGACGCCCGATGTCGTCAGCAATCCGCAATCGGAGACGGGCCGCGCGCTGGTCGCGGCGGTGCCCAGACTGACAATTCAGGGAAGCGGCGGCTAGCACTGCCGGGCAGGTCCCGGCAGAGCGCCTTGGTCAGCGGACCTGGTCGAGCAGACGCTTGCACTCGAGGAGATCGAACAGCGCCTCCTGCAGCAGGGCACGGTTGTCGCGGGTCAGCTTGCCGTCGCCGGGCTGCACGGGCCCGTCCTCCTCGCCCTTGCCGAGCCCGAAGAAGCGGCGCGACGGCTTGGCCTTGGCCTCGCCTACCAGCATCTCGTCGTCCGGCCGCGGCTGGGTGGCGGCAGCCAGTTGCGCTGCCTCGGATTGCTTGCGCTGGGCTATCGCCTCGACGGCCTGCCGGTCGCCGCTGCCGATGGCAATCAGGAACTGGTTGCCGTTCTCGCGCAGCAGCTTCTGCACGCCCTTTATGGTGTAGCCCTGGTCGTAGAGCATGTGGCGGATGCCCTTGATCAGCTCGACGTCCTGCGGCCGGTAGTAGCGGCGTCCGCCGCCGCGCTTCATCGGCTTGATCTGGGTAAAGCGGGTCTCCCAGAACCGCAGCACGTGCTGCGGCAGGTCGAGATCCTCGGCCACTTCGCTTATCGTCCGGAAGGCGTCAGGGCTCTTGTCCATGGCTCAGCTCTCAGCAACGAAGAACGAATCGCTCCATATTCCAGCGGTTTGCCGACCAATATTCAAGATACGCTGCAAAGCCCGGCAGGTTATGCACCGGATCGGTGCCGCGCTTGCCGGCATACCGGGCTACTTCGCGGCCTTGGCCTTGCTGTTCTGGTGCGTGCGCAGGATGCGGTTCTTCAGCACGTTCGACGCCTTGAAGGTCATCACCCGGCGGGGCAGGATCGGCACTTCTTCCCCGGTCTTGGGATTGCGGCCGATGCGCTCGTTCTTGGAGCGGACATGGAAGGTCGCGAAGGACGAGAGCTTCACTGTCTCGCCGCGCACGATGGCCTCGCAAATCTCGTCGAGCACGGACTCCACCAGGGCGGCGGACTCGGTGCGTGACAGGCCTACCTTGCGGTAGACTGCTTCGGCGAGGTCGGCGCGAGTAAGTGTCTTTCCCCCCATACGATCGTCCAACCACCCTCAAATATACAATTAAACGATACTAGAAGTACGCCGAAGTTAGGGAATTGCCTGCAACAGGTCAAGGACCGAACGGGGAGCGCTTCTGTTTGATGTCAAAAGGCTTTTTCAGGACGCCATAGCTGCCGTCACGTGACGCTTTACCAGCGCAGCAGCACCGCGCCCCAGGTGAAGCCGCCGCCCATCGCCTCGAGCAGCACGAGGTCGCCCTTGGCGATGCGCCCGTCGGCAACCGCGACCGACAGCGCCAGCGGCACGGAGGCCGCCGAGGTGTTCCCGTGCAGCTGCACCGTGGTCACCACTTTCTCCTCGGCGATGCCGAGCTTTTTCGCCGAGGCGTCGATGATGCGCTTGTTGGCCTGGTGCGGGACGAACCAGTCGATGTCGTCGGCGGTGATGCCGGCCTGCGCGAAGGTCTCCTCGATGACGTCGGTGATCATGCCGACGGCATGCTTGAACACCTCGCGGCCTTCCATCCTGAGATGGCCGACCGTGCCGGTGGTCGACGGGCCGCCGTCGACAAAGAGCTTCTCCTTGTGCACGCCGTCCGAGCGCAGGCTGGCCGCGATGATGCCGCGGTCGGCGAGCGTGCCGGCATTTTCCTCGGCTTCCAGCACCAGCGCACCGGCGCCGTCGCCGAACAGCACGCAGGTGCCGCGGTCGCTCCAGTCGAGAATGCGCGAGAAGGTCTCGGCGCCGATCACCAGCACGCGCTTGGCCCGCCCGCCCTTGATGTAGAGATCGGCGGTGGTCAGTGCGTAGACGAAGCCCGAGCAGACCGCCTGCAGGTCGAAGGCGAAGCCGTGCCGCATGCCGAGCCGGTTCTGGATGTTGACGGCGGTGGCCGGAAAGGTGTTGTCGGGCGTCGAGGTGGCCAGCACGATCAGGTCGATGTCGTCGGGCGTCAGCCCGGCGGCGTCGAGCGCGGCGCGCGCCGCGGCCTCTCCCAGAGAGGCGGTCGTCTCGTCGTCGGCCGCGATATGGCGCTGCCTGATGCCGGTGCGCTGGACGATCCACTCGTCCGAGGTCTCCACCATGCCCTCGAAGTCGGTATTCTTCATGATGCGGCGGGGCAATGCAGAGCCGATGCCGCGGACGACTGATCTGATCAAAACGCTATTCCTTGTCGTCGTCTTCTGCCGCGGCGCCAGCCACCAGTTTGCGCGGGTGGCGCGCGTGGAAAAGATCGAGGTCTGCCTCGATGCGGTCCAGCAGGCTGTTCCGGATCATGTCGTAGGCGAGTTCCACCGCCGCCGCGAAGCCCTCGTCGTCGGTGCCGCCATGGCTCTTCACGACGATGCCGTTGAGGCCGAGGAAGACACCGCCATTGGCCTTGCGCACGTCCATCTTCTCGCGCAGCCGGTCGAAGGCGCCCTTGGCGAAGACATAGCCGATGCGCGCCATCAGCGTGCGACCCATGGCGGCGCGCAGATAGGACGAGATCTGGCGCGCTGTGCCCTCCGCGGTCTTCAGTGCGATGTTGCCGGAAAATCCTTCGGTGACGACCACGTCGACGGTACCCTTGCCGAGATCGTCGCCCTCGACGAAGCCGTGATAGCTCATCGACATCAGCCCGGCCTCGCGCAGCAGCTGCCCGGCTTCCTTGACCTCTTCCTGGCCCTTGATCTCCTCGACGCCGACATTGAGCAGGCCGACGGTCGGCCGGTCGATGTCGAACAGAGCGCGCGACATGGCGGCGCCAAGAATCGCGAAGTCGATCAGCTGGTGCGCGTCCGCACCGATCGTGGCCCCGACATCGAGCACGACGCTTTCGCCGCGCATGGTCGGCCAGATCGCGGCGATGGCGGGACGGTCGATCGTCGCCATGGTGCGCAGGCAGAAGCGCGACATCGCCATCAGCGCGCCGGTATTGCCGGCGGAGACGCAGGCGTCGGCCTGGCCGGCCTTGACCGCCTCGATGGCCTTCCACATCGACGACTTCCAGCGGCCGTGGCGCAGCGCCTGGCTCGGCTTGTCGTCCATGCGCACGGAGATCTCGCAATGGATCAGCTCGCTGACGGCGGCGACCTTCGGGTAGTTCTCGAGGATCGGCCGAACCTCGTCGACGCGGCCATAGATGAGAAAGCGGACGTCGCTGCGGCGCGTCACGACTTTCATTAGCCCGGGTATGATCACGGAGGGTCCGCGGTCACCGCCCATGGCATCAATGGAGATTCTGATCACTCGGCTAACGTCTCGATGTCGGCCGCGAAGCGGCTAGGCAGGTTGGTGGGGGAAAATAGCGGTTTTGGCCCGCCGCACAACCGCGATTTCGGACTGGCGGAAGAGAATTCAGCTTTTCTGCGTAAGCTTGCGCAGTTTTTCCTGCAATGGGCCGTTCGGCTCGGATTTGCCGGAATCGCCGGCGGGCTCGCCGACAGCAGCACCGGGCTTGCGCGGATAGGGGTCAAGCGCGAGGCCGAAAAACTCCTCGGCAAGCGCACCGGGATCGATCGTGTCGCCGGAAAAGAGCTCCGGGCCGTCGGGACCGTCGGCGTCGAGCAGGATCTCGCCGCCGCCCTCGAAACCCTGCCTGCCGAGCTTCGAATCCTCGGGCAGGTAGAGCCCCTCCACGTCGGCAGAGACTTTGGCGTTCATCGGCTCCAGCGTGACGACGCACTGCTGCACGACGTCTGCGCTGACCTTGCCCGTGACCTTGACGCCATTGCGCCGCCAGGGCGTCACCAGAAGTTCGGCCCGGTAGCGTCCGACCTCGAGCAGGTCATGCTCCAACGCCAGCGCCTCGCGCTGCGCCGCGTCGGCCTCGATCACCACCGGCATGCCCTTTTGCGGGAGCCGCGCGACATTGACCTTGAAGGCTACGGGACTGGTCGCCTCTTCCAGCTCCATCACGCGGCTCCCTGCTTGAGGATGGGGGCTGGAAAGCTGAGCTTTCCGGCACAGATCTCCCCGGTCGGCTCCGCCTGCAGGCAATTCTGCACCTCGAAGACATAGGCGGCGAGCTCGCCGGCCTCGGGCCATTCGGCGGCATCGGGGCGCACGTTGCGCGACAGCGCGGCCGCCATGGCCGCCCGGTCGGCGCGCGCCAGGGCGTCGTCATAGGCGGTGGTGCGGCCGTAGAACATGCGGGCGAGCTTCTTCATCCGCTTGGGGATGCCGGAATCGCCGATGCCCAGCTCGCGCAGCGAGTGGTCGACGTCGGTAAAGAACGTGTCGATCAGCATCTGCGCCACCTCGCGGGCAGCCCCCTCCTCGCCGCGCATGCGGTGCTGGAACAGGAACATGTGCAGCGACAGCATCTCGAATCGGCCGAGCGGCGTGTCGGGCACGTTCCATGCCGAATAAAGCGGCTCTTGCCGCGCGGCTGCCACGATTGACGCGTAGAGCGCGTCCGTTATGTCGCGGTTTGCGTCGCGGCCGAATAGGCGCTGGAACATGTAGCGTGGTCTCCCGGCGATCAGTTTCGCCCTGCGGCCTTGTTGCATCGGTGTGCAAGCTGGTTTACCCGTTCTGCCGCCCGGCGCAAGTTTTTGAGCCGCCTGCAGAATTGATGGAGTTGTTGTTGGCCGCGTTGAAATTCAAGACCCCGTCTTTGCAGCAGTCGACCGGCGCCGTGTCGCTGCTGGTTGCCGCCATTGCGCTGTCGGGCTGCAACACCTCGAAGACTTTTTCCGGCCTCACGCCGGGCGAGACCCTGACCCAGGGCTATGTGGTCGATCAGGAATCCATCGACCTCGTGCCGATCGGCTCCAGCCGCGAGCAGGTTCTGCTGGCGCTCGGCACCCCGTCGACCACCGCGACCTTCGACAACGAGGTCTTCTATTACGTGTCGCAGACGCGCCGGCGGCCGGTCGCCTTCATGAACGCCAAGGTCATCGACCAGCGCATCCTGGCCGTCTACTTCAACAGCGAAGGCCGCGTCGAGAACATCGCCAATTACGGCCTGAAGGACGGCAAGGTGTTCGACTTCATCTCGCGCACCACGCCGACCGGCGGCAAGGACCAGAACTTCCTCGGCCAGATGATCTCGGGCATCGGCAATATCGGCCAGAACACCGCCAAGAACGTGTTCGGCGGCGGCAACTAGCCGCCCCGGCGGTTCGCCGCCCCCAATCAGGGATCCGAAACGGTAAAACCCCGCGCCACGGCGCGGGGTTTTTTCGTTGGCCGCCTGCACGACGATGACGGGCGACGGGCAGGAAAAGAAAAACCCGCGGGATCGCTCCCGCGGGTTCTTTGCGTCGTATGAAACCCCGGCTCAGCCGTGCGCGAGCACGGCCAGCAGCAGGAGCGCCACGATGTTGGTGATCTTGATGGCCGGGTTGACGGCCGGGCCGGCAGTATCCTTGTAGGGATCGCCGACCGTGTCGCCGGTCACCGAAGCCTTGTGCGCCTCGGAGCCCTTCAGGTGCTTGATGCCGTCCTTGTCGGTGAAGCCGTCCTCGAACGACTTCTTAGCGTTGTCCCAGGCACCGCCGCCGGAGGTCATCGAGATGGCCACAAACAGGCCGTTGACGATGACGCCGAGCAGCGAGGCGCCGAGTGCCGCGAAGGCCGAAGCCCTGGAGCCGGAGATCAGCAGCACGCCGAAGTAGACGAACAGCGGCGCCAGCACCGGCAGCAGCGACGGGATGATCATTTCCTTGATCGCCGCCTTGGTCAGGATGTCGACGGCCCGTGCATAGTTGGGCTTGGACGTGCCTGCCATGATGCCCGGATCCTCGCGGAACTGCTTGCGCACTTCCTCGACGATCGAGCCCGCGGCGCGACCGACGGCCGTCATTGCGATGCCGCCGAACAGATAGGGAATGAGGCCGCCGAAGATCAGGCCGGCGACGACATACGGGTTCGACAGGTCGAACGAGACCTCGCCCATGCCCTGGAAGTAGGGATATTTGTCCCCGTTCGCGGCAAAGAACTTCAGGTCGTTCGAGTAGGCCGCAAACAGCACCAGGGCGCCGAGGCCGGCCGAACCGATGGCGTAGCCCTTGGTGACGGCCTTGGTGGTGTTGCCGACCGCGTCGAGGGCGTCGGTGGACTGGCGCACTTCCTTCGGCAGGCCGGCCATTTCGGCAATGCCACCAGCATTGTCGGTGACCGGACCGAAGGCGTCGAGCGCCACGATCATGCCGGCAAGGCCGAGCATGGTCGTCACGGCAATGGCCGTGCCGAACAGGCCAGCGAGCTGGTAGGTCGAGATGATGCCGCCGCAGATGACGATGGCGGGCATGGCCGTCGACTCGAGCGAGACGGCAAGGCCCTGGATGACGTTGGTGCCGTGGCCGGTCACCGACGCCTGGGCGATCGAGTTGACCGGACGCTTGTTGGTGCCGGTGTAGTACTCGGTGATGACGACGATCAGGCCGGTCACGAGCAGGCCGATGAGGCCGCAGATGAAGAGGTTCGTTCCGGTGACGGCGATGCCGCCGCCGGTGCCGATCTCGCCCCAGCCGATGGTCAGCGAGGTTGCGCCGCCGAGGCCGACGACCGACAGCAGGCCGGTGACGATGAGGCCCTTGTAGAGGGCGCCCATGATCGAGCCGTTGGAGCCGAGCTTGACGAAGAAGGTGCCGATGATCGAGGTGAGGATGCAGGCGCCGCAGATAGCCAGCGGGTAGAGCATGACGGAGTCGAGAACGGCGGTGCCGCCAAAGAAGATGGCCGCGAGAACCATGGTGGCGACGACCGTCACCGCGTAGGTCTCGAACAGATCGGCTGCCATGCCGGCGCAGTCGCCGACATTGTCGCCGACATTGTCGGCGATCGTCGCAGGGTTGCGTGGGTCATCTTCCGGGATACCGGCCTCGACCTTGCCGACCAGATCGCCACCGACGTCTGCGCCCTTGGTGAAGATGCCGCCGCCCAGACGCGCGAAGATCGAGATCAGCGAAGCGCCGAAGCCCAGCGAAACGAGTGCGTCGATGACGGTGCGGTCATCGGGTGCCAGACCCATCGGACCGATCAGGATCATGTAGTAGACGGCGACGCCAAGCAGGGCGAGACCAGCAACCAGCATGCCCGTGATGGCGCCCGACTTGAAAGCGATGTCGAGGCCGGCAGCAAGGCTGTTGGAAGCCGCCTGCGCGGTACGCACATTGGCGCGGACCGAGACATGCATGCCGATGAAGCCGGCAACGCCTGACAGCACTGCGCCGATCAGGAAGCCGATAGCCGCAGAAATCGACAGGAGCCACCAGGCCAGAAGCAGAACGACCACGCCGACAATCGCGATCGTGGTGTATTGCCGCGACAGATAGGCCTGCGCCCCTTCGCGGATGGCGGCTGAAATTTCCTGCATGCGCGCATTGCCCTGGTCGGCAGCAAGTACCGACGACGTCGCCCAAAGGGCGTAGACAATTGAAAGCAAGCCGCAGGCGATGACGACGTAGAGCATGGTCATGCCAGTATTTTCCCTGAATTTTGGCCCGAAAGAACCCCTCCCCGGACCGTTGGATGGAGACCGGTGACCTCGCGGCCGGATTCCGATCTGTCGGAGCGGCTTATGCGAAACAGTCTCGCGAACGTCAAGATATTGTTAGGGTTCTGCCCGGTTTTCGGCCAAATCGATTGAATGATCCCGGCCCGGATCGGCGCTTCGTCGGGCGGGCGCAGCACCCGAGGATTGCCCTCAGGCCCGGGCGGTGCCGTGCGCGCGCCACAATGCCAGAAGGCCCAGCGCGGCAAGGCAGATGCCGGTCACCGGGAAGATCACCCAGTTCAGCATGTCCCAGCCCGCGCTGTTGTAGACCATGCCCGAGGCCAGCGACCCGACCGCGACGGAGCCGAACAGGATGAAATCGTGCAGGCCCTGCACCTTGCCCTTCTCGGACTCGCGGTAGGTGCCGGCGACCATCGAGGTGGCACCGATGAAGCCGAAATTCCAGCCGAGCCCGAGCAGGATCAGGGCCGTCCAAAACTGCCAGAGTTCGATGCCCGACAGCGCGACGAAGGCACAGCCGATCAGGAGCAGCAGGCCGGCGGCGACGATTGTCTCCTTGCCGAAGCGGCTGATCAGCGCGCCGGTAAAGAAGCTCGGCGCAAACATCGCCATGACGTGCCAGGAAATGCCGAGGGTCGCCTCGTCGGGCGAGAAGCCGCAGCCGACCATGGCAAGCGGCGCGCCGGTCATGACGAAACTCATCAGCGCGTAGGAGCCGACCGCGCACAACAGCCCGACGGCGAATTGCGGCTGCGAGACGATTTCCATCAGCGGCCGTGCCGGTGCCTCGCTGTGATCGACGGGGCCTGCCGCCTTTTCGGGCACCCGCAGCAACGACAGGAACACGGCGCCGATTGCGGCCAGCACCAGGATGGCGGCGAAGGAACCGGCAAACATCACCGGGGCCAGCAATTCGCGCGTGAAGATGACCGTCTGCGGCCCGATGATGGCGGTGAACACGCCACCGGCCAGCACGAAGGAGATTGCCTTGGCCTTGAAGGCAGACGGCGCATTGTCGGCGGCGGCGAAGCGAAACTGCTGCACGAAGGCGCCGCCGAGACCGATAACCAGCAGGCCCGCGGCAAACAGCCAGAAGCTTGCCTGGAACAGGGCAATCGTCGCCAGCAGCCCACCGAGCGCGGTGACGAGAGCGCCGGACAGGAAGCCGTGGCGCTGGCCGAGCCTGCGGATGAGCGCGGCAGCCGGGATCGCGCCCAGGGCAACGCCGACGTTGAAGCCGGTGACGGGCGCGGTCGCCAGCGACTTGTCCGTGCCGAGAAGATAGACCCCGGCAAGCGCGCCGAGCGAGATGGAGATGGGTGCTGCCGAGCCGATGATGGCCTGGGCCGACGCAAGGATCAGCGCGGTCCGCCTGGCGTCCCTCTCGGCCGGCGTGCGGAGGGTCACTGAACGTCCTTGCCGCGCCCTTCGCCCCGTACGCGCCTCGCCACGCGGTCAAGCACGGCGTTGACGATCTTGGGCTCGTCCTCGGTATAGAAGGCCTTGGCGATGTCGACATATTCGGAAACGATCACGGCCACCGGCACATCGGCGCGCTTCGTGAGCTCGTAGACCCCGGCGCGCAGGATGGCGCGCAACGTCGAATCGAGGCGCGACAGGGGCCAGTCCTCGGCAAGCGACTCGCGAATGACAGGGTCGAGCGTCTTCTGGTTCTCGACCACACCCGACAGGATGGCGCGGAACCATTGCGCGTCGGCCTCGCGGTACTGCGCGCCGTCGACTTCCTTGCCGAGCCTGAAGGCCTCGTATTCGGCGGCGATTTCGAGCACGCCGGTGCCGACCACGTCCATCTGGTAGAGCGCCTGCACGGCCGCCAGCCTGGCTGCGCCGCGCTTGTTGGCCTGGCGGGGGACGGGTTCGCCTTCTGGCTGTTTCACGGTCTCAGGCCCCGAGCTTTTCGCGCATCGCGATCATGGTGAGCGCGGCGCGCGCGGCAAAGCCGCCCTTGTCGCCGTCGCTGCGCCGGGCGCGAACCCAGGCCTGCTCGTCGTTCTCGGTGGTCAGGATGCCGTTGCCGATGGCCAGCGCTTCATTGACAGCCAGGTCCATCAGCGCGCGCGAGGATTCATTGGCGACGATCTCGAAATGATAGGTGTCGCCGCGCACGACCGTGCCGAGGGCGACATAGCCGTCATAGGTCTTGCCGCCATTGGCCGCACCATCGAGCGCAAAGGAGATCACCGCCGGGATTTCCAGCGCACCGGGCACCGTCACCACGTCGTAGGTTGCCTTCGCCTCGTCGAGCGCCGCCTTGGCGCCTTCCAGCAACGCATCGGCGAGGTCATCGTAAAACCGCGCCTCGATGATCAGGATGTGCGCCTTCGCCTTGGGCAGGCTGAATGCATTCTTGTGGTCTGACGTGACGGCCATAAAAGTCTCCGGAGAAGCCGGTCACTTAGGCCGAACCGGGTCGTATCGCAAGCGCTTCATCGTCTCCGCGGCGGATACAGTGTGTGCCAGGCTGGCTGCGGCCGGCCGCAACGCCGCTACAGGCCCTGCTCGGCCGCCTCCGCAAGCCGCGCCGCGTAGCGCGCCATGGTGTCGATCTCGAGGTTGACGGCGTCGCCCGCCTGCCGCTCGCCCCAGGTCGTCACGGTCAGCGAATGGTGGATCAGCAGCACGTCGAAGCGGGTCCTGTCGACCTTGTTGACGGTGAGCGAAGTGCCGTCGAGCGCGACCGAGCCCTTGGGCGCGATGAACTTCGCCAGATGGGCCGGCGCCTCCAGCGTGAAGCGCACGGCGTCGCCCTCGTCCTCGCGCGCCACGATTTCGGCCATGCCATCGACATGGCCCGACACGATGTGGCCGCCAAGTTCGTCGCCGATCTTCAGCGCGCGCTCGAGGTTGATCCGGGTGCCCTGCCCCCAGCGCGACGCCGTCGTCAGGCGCAGCGCCTCTTCCCAGGCCTCGACCTCGAACCAGCGCGCATTGGAACCCTTCTCGGGCAGGCCGGTCACCGTCAGGCAGACGCCGGCGCAGGCGATCGAGGCGCCGATGTCCACGGTCTGCGGATCATAGGCGGTCTCGATGCGCAGCCGCACGCCCTCGGGCAGCGGCGTGGCCGCGGCAACCTTTCCGATATCGGTGACAATGCCGGTGAACATCAGATCGCCCTCGTCCATTCCTGGTAGCGGTCGTCGCCGAAACTCGCCTCGCGCACCAGCTCGAAACCGGGCGGCATGCGCGACGCATCGATCGGCGCTGCAAGGCCGCCCTCGCCGATCACCACGGCGCCGGAAAACAGCGCGATGCGGTCGACCAGCCCTTCCTCGAGAAAATGGCGGGCGGTCGCCGCGCCGCCTTCGACCAGAACGCTCGACATGCCCTGCGCGGCGAGATCCTCGAGCAGTTCCGGCAGCGCGACACGGTCGTCATAGGTCTCGGTCGCGAGCATCCTGGCGCCCGTGCGCTCCAGCTCGGCCTTGCGGGCGGCATCGGCCTCCGCGCAGGCAGCGATCAGCAGGGGCACCGCTCTTGCCGAACGCGCGAGCTTGGAATCGGCGGGCAGCCTGGCCTGGCGGTCAAGCACGATGCGCGCCGGCGACCGGGCCGAAAGCCCCGGCAGCCTGACCGTCAGCTCCGGGTCGTCCTCGAGCGCGGTGCCGATACCGATGATCACCGCATCGACGGCGGCCCGCATCAGGTGCACCTGCCGGCGCGCCACGGCGCCGGTGATGGCGATCTGCCCCTCGCCCGGCTTGCCGATCATGCCGTCGACGGAAAGCGCAAGCTTCAGAATCACTTCCGGGCGCTTTCTGAGAGATCGAATCAGGTAGCCGGCCATGGCGTCGGCGGCCTCTGCGGCAAGCACGCCCTCGACGACCTCGATGCCGGCGTCGCGCAGGATGGCGTAGCCCTTGCCCGAAACCCGGCTGTCCGGGTCGCTCGCCGCCCCCACGACACGCGCCACGCCCGCGCTGACCAGCGCACTGGCGCAGGGCGGCGTGCGGCCGTGGTGGGCGCAGGGCTCGAGCGTCACATAGGCGGTCGCGCCGCGCGCCCTCGCGCCCGCCTGCGCCAGCGCCTCGGTCTCGGCATGCGGCCTGCCGCCGATGTCGGTAACGCCGCGCCCGACGATCACCGGACCGTCGCCGTCGTCGCGCACGATCAGCGTGCCGACCGAGGGGTTGGTGGAAGTCAGGCCGGCGTGCTTGCGCGCCAGCCGTATCGCCGCGGCCATGTAGCGGCGGTCATTGGCCTGTTCGGCGTCGTGAGCCGTGGTCGCGGCCATGGATCAGGCTGCGTCCTCGTCGCCCTTCAGCTCGCCCAGAACCTCGTGAAAATCCTTGGCCTCGCGGAAATTGCGGTAGACCGAGGCGAAGCGCACATAGGCGACGTCATCGAGCGACTTCAGCGCCTCCATGACCAGGCGACCGATCTCGTCGGAAGGCACTTCCGCCTCGCCCGAGCTCTCCAGCTGGCGCACGATGCCGGTGACGGCGCGGTCGATGCGGTCGGGATCGACATTGCGCTTGCGCACGGCGATCTCCACCGAACGCAGCAGCTTGTCGCGGTCGAACGGCACCTTGCGGCCCGACTTCTTCAGCACCACGAGATCGCGCAGCTGCACCCGCTCGAATGTCGTGAAGCGCCCGGCGCAGACCGGGCAGACGCGCCGGCGCCTGATCGCCCCGCCATCCTCGGCGGGACGGGAGTCTTTCACCTGTGTGTCTTCCGACTGGCAGTAGGGACAGCGCATGGAAACCCTATATCTTGCGATTCTCTCGTCGCGAAAGCCTTAGAGCTTTTCGGCGCCGCGTGAAAGCGCCGGACGCGTCAGCGCAAGACCGGTTCCACGCTCACCCCAGATACGGATACATCGGGAAGCGCTCCGTCAGCGCCAGCACCTTCTTCTTCACCGCCTCTTCCACGGCGGCATTGCCCTCGTCGGAATTGGCGACCTTCAGCCCGTCCAGCACTTCCGAGATCAGCTGGCCGATCTCGCGGAACTCCGCCTCGCCGAAGCCGCGCGTCGTGCCGGCCGGCGTGCCCAGCCTGACGCCCGAGGTGACGAAGGGCTTTTCGGGGTCGAAGGGAATGCCGTTCTTGTTGCAGGTGATGTTGGCGCGGCCGAGCGCTGCCTCGGCGCGCTTGCCGGTGGCGTTCTTCGGCCTGAGGTCGACCAGCATCAGGTGATTGTCGGTGCCGCCCGAAACGATGTCGAGGCCGGTGGCCTTGAGGCTGTCGGCCAGCGTGCGCGCATTGTCGACGACGGCCTTGGCGTAATCCTTGAATTCCGGCTTCAGCGCCTCGCCGAACGCCACCGCCTTGGCGGCAATGACATGCATCAGCGGACCGCCCTGCAGGCCGGGAAAAACGGCCGAGTTCATCTTCTTGGCGATCGCCTCGTCATTGCACAGGATCATGCCGCCGCGCGGGCCGCGCAGCGACTTGTGGGTCGTGGTGGTCACCACGTGGGCGTGCGGCAGCGGCGACGGGTGCTGCCCGCCGGCCACCAGGCCGGCGATATGGGCCATGTCGACCATCAGCCAGGCGCCGACCGCATCGGCGATCTCGCGGAAGCGCTTCCAGTCCCAGACGCGCGAATACGCGGTGCCGCCGGCCAGGATCAGCTTCGGCTTGGTCTCGTGCGCCTGCTTCTCGATGGCGTCCATGTCGAGCAGGTGGTCGTCCTGGCGCACGCCGTAGGAGACGACGTTGAACCACTTGCCGCTCATGTTGACCGGCGAGCCGTGCGTCAGGTGGCCGCCCGAATTGAGGTCGAGGCCCATGAAGGTATCGCCCGGCTGCAGCAGCGCCAGGAACACCGCCTGGTTCATCTGGCTGCCGGAATTGGGCTGCACATTGGCGAAATTGCACGAAAACAGCTTCTTGGCGCGCTCGATCGCAAGTTCCTCGGCGATGTCGACGAATTCGCAGCCGCCATAGTAGCGCTTGCCCGGATAGCCCTCGGCATATTTGTTGGTCATGATCGAGCCCTGTGCCTCGAGCACGGCGCGCGAAACGATGTTTTCTGAGGCAATCAGCTCGATCTCGTGGCGCTGGCGGCCGAGTTCGGAGCGGATGGCGCCGAAAATCTCCGGGTCGGCGTCGGCAAGCGTCGTGCCGAAAAAGGATTCGTGCTGCTTCGAGGCGGCTGATGCCATGACGGGTCAATCCTTGCATGAAAAGTCGGGCGGCGGTGTCGGGCGCCATTAACACAGTTGTTTTGCCCTCGCCATGTTCGCGGCGCGAAATCTGCGCGTCGGAATGCGCCATGCCCCCGCCATGCAAAGAAAAAGCCGCCCGGAGGCGGCCTTTTCGAAAGCGTTGGGCTGCGGCGTTCAGAGCGCCTGCGACATGCGCAGTTCGTCGACGCCGTCGCGGCCGTAAATGTCGTCGCGGAAATGCGCCACGCCATCGCCCGTCGACCAGGCCGAAATGTAGGTGAAATAGACCGGCACCGGCTCGGCGAGCTGCACCGGCGTGCTCTCGCCGCTCTTGATGGTCTCCTCGAAGCGGCGGCGGTCCCAGCCCGGCGTGTCGCGCAGCAGCCAGGTCACGAGGTCGCGCACATTCTGCACGCGCACGCAGCCCGAGGAATCGAAACGCATCAGCTTGGAGAACAGGCTCTGCTGCGGCGTGTCGTGCATGTAGACGTTTTCCGGGCTCGGGAAGTTGATCTTCACCGAGGCCATGGCATTGCCCGAACCGGGGTCCTGGCGGAAACGGAACTTCGTGGCGTCCTCGGTCGACCAGTCGATGGTCGACGGGTCGAGCTCGATGCCGTCGGGCCCGAGGATGCGGATGTTGTTGTTGGCGAGGTACTGCGGATCCTTGCGCATCAGCGGGATGATGTCCTTGCGGACGATCGACACGGGCGCATTCCAGTAGGGATTGACGATGACCTCGTTGATCGCCGAGTTCAGGATCGGCGTCTGGCGGTCGATCTTGCCGACGATTGCCGTGTGGCGCAGCGCCACGCGGTCGTTCTCGACCGCCTCGATCTGGGCTGCGGGCACGTTGACCATGACATAGCGGTTGCCGAGGAAGCCCGACATCGAGCGCAGGCGCACGAGGTTGGTCTCGAGCTGGCCGAGGCGCACCGGCGCCGAGACGTTCATGGCCGCATAGGTGTAGGTGCCGAGCACGCCGTCGGCCGGAAGCCCGTGGCGCGCCTGGAAGCGCTTCACCGCAGCGTCGACATAGGTGTCGAAGGATTCGGAGATGCCGGCGCTGGTCGACAGGTCGCCAGAGATCATCAGCCGCTTGCGCAGCACCACGACGTCCGGATCGACGACGCCGAGCTGCAGCTTCTTGGTGGCCGGCACCATCGGCCAGCCGCCCTGCGCGACGATGCTGGAATATTGCGAGACGGCCTGCTCGATGTAGCTGACGGTCTGCGGCGAAAAGATCGGCAGGTTGGACGCGACCTTGTCGTTCTGCGTGGCGCGTGCATCGAACGTGTCGTCCCAGTTGCCGCGGCGCGATGAATTGAGAATATCGCCGATCACGTCCTGGGCGCTCGCGACGCCCGTCAGGGCCGTGGCGGCCATGGCGCCTGCGGCGGTGAGGAAGAAACGGCGGCTGCTGTTGGTCGTCATCAAGTCTACTCTTCTCGCATCGCGGCGGCTGTTCGGGCTATCGGGCTCCGCACTTTATGGTTGCCATTCTTAACAATTGGCCAACCATGCGGAACCCTGTCCGTCTCGGTAGATGGCGCGCCCGCCTCAGGCGTCCAGGTCGCAACGCGCGCATGGCGGAACGGTCGGTTCTCCCGTTTCCACTCGAATATGGCAGCAGCATGGCCCGTGGCCATTAACGATGCCGTGAGGCAAACGAAAAGTGGCCGCGTCCCCCCGGGCGCGGCCACTGGAATTTACCTGCCAAGCAGCTGGCGACAACGCGGCCGCCTGGCCGGCAGATCACATGCGGTAGGCGATCGTGTCGTTCCAGAAGCGGTCGAGCCGCTGCAGGGCACGGTTCATCTGCATGAATTCCTCGGTGTTGATGCCGCCCACCTGCTCGATCGAGCCGATGTGGCGTTCGTACAGCCCGCCGACGACCTCGGCGACCGCCGTGCCCTTGGGCGTCAGGCTGACGCGGACCGAACGACGGTCGATGCGCGAGCGCTGGTGGTTGATGAAGCCGAGATCGACCAGCTTCTTCAGGTTGTAGGAAACGTTGGAGCCGAGATAGTAGCCACGCGAGCGCAGCTCGCCGGCGGTCAGCTCCGAGTTGCCGATGTTGAACAGCAGCAGCGCCTGGATGGCGTTGATGTCGCTGCGGCCGTTGCGGTCGAACTCATCCTTGATGACGTCGAGCAGACGGCGGTGCAGGCGCTCGACCAGCTGCAGCGATTCCATGTAGAGCGAACGGATCGCTTCGCGGCGATCGTCGGATACGGTAGCGGGCTTCGCCGCCGGACGCGAATTGGTGTTCATTTGTCTTGCCTCTCGTTTGTCGCCCGGTGATTGTTTTTTATTTCTCACCTTGATCGCGACACTATCGAATACACATAAAATTCGACTTAAACGCCAAGACTAACAAGGGGTTAAGTTGAGGTGGTTTCGAAAGAGGCTTAACGAGCGGTCACCCAAGACCATAAAATTAACCGTACTGGTCCGCCTTGCGCTTCTGCCAGTAAATCAGACCGCGCAACCCGCCGTAGAACAGCGCCACGACAATGTGGCTGACGACGATCAGCAGCCGGTTGCCGTAGAGGTCGGGAAAGAACACGTACATCAGGATTTCCGTCGCCGCGCAGATACCCCAGATGACCGGGCCCCAGGAGGCCAGCATCCACAGGCCGATCGCGGCGAAGGGAAAGAACACGGCCAGCGTCACCGCGGCGACCTGCCAGTGCAGCGGCATCAGGTCGAAGCGCCATAGCGGCCCCTCGTAGAAGCCGATCAGCCGGATCCAGTAGAGGACGCCGAACAGCAGGCAGTAGCCGGCGATGACCCGCTGGAACCAGACGAAGATGATCTCGACGACGGTCGGCCGCATCACGGCGGATCTTTCGACGACGTCGCTCACAGCACGAGGTCTCCGCCCGGCAGCGGCGCGAAGTAGCCGTCGATGACGGCCTGGTCGATCTCTTCCAGCCGCGCGGGCCGCCACTCGGGCTTCGACCCCTTGTCGATGAGGGCTGCCCGGATGCCCTCGAAGAAATCGTGGCCCTTGAGCATGCGGTTCAATATGCGGAACTCCATCCGCATGCATTCCTCCATGTCGAGCGTCAGGCCGGTGCTGATCGCCTTGAAGGCGACGTTCAGGCTGGTCGGCGATTTCTGGCGCATGGTGGCGAGCGTCTCGGCGGCGAACTCGTCTGTCGCGGCTGCCTGCTCGAGGCTCGCCACGACATCGTCGAGCGTCCCCTGGGAGAAATGACGGGCGATGGCGTGCAGCGCGGAGTCGTCGGTCTGGCGCGGCACGGGCCTGAACGCCTCGCGCAGCTCGGTGCCGGGGTCACCGGTCTCGGCGATGTTGTCGAGCAGGCCGTCGAGGTATTTCGATTCGACCGTGTGGGTCGCCAGCCCTGACCACAGCGCGTCGCCATAACCGATGCGCTTGCCGGTCAGCCCGAGATACATGCCGAACGAGCCGCCCAGATCGGCAAGCAAGGTGCTGCCGCCGACGTCCGGGAAAAAGCCGATGCCGACTTCCGGCATGGCGAACTGCGCCCGTTCGGTCATCACGCGATGCGAACCGTGGAAGGAGATGCCGACGCCGCCGCCCATGACGATGCCGTCGACCAGCGCGACATAGGGCTTCCCATAGCGCGCTATCCTGGCGTTGAGGCGGTACTCGTCGGCAAAGAACGCGACCGGCGGGTCACCCGCCTTGCCCGCCTCGTAGACGTCGAGAATGTCGCCGCCGGCCGAAAAGGCCTTGCCCTCGGCCTTGACGACGATCACCGCGACACCCGGGTCGTCCTCCCAGGCATCGAGCGCCCGCGACAGGGCCTTCACCATCTGATGGGTGACGGCATTCAGCGCCTTCGGCCGCGTCAGCGTGACGACGCCCGCCATGCCGAGCCGCTCGAAGCGGATCTGGTCGCCACCGCCAAAATCCATCGTGACAGAATCCCCTTTCCGCTCCCGGCCGGAACAGAACTGCTAAAGGGTGGCGGATAGGCGCGTCAATGCCGGCGCTTCAGGCTTGGCCGCCATGCGCCAGTATGTTGACCAGTCGGCCGAACGGATCGCGCAGGAAGAAGCGCCGCACGCCCCATGGTTCGTCGGTGATTGCATAGGCGATCTCGAGGCCGGCCGCCTGCGCCCGCGCATGCACGGCGTCGACATCATCGACCTCGATGGAGAGGTCGGGCACCGGCGCGCCCGAACCGCCTTCGCTGGCGAAGCTGAGTTGCGGCCGCGCGGCGGCTTCGTCACCCGCGAACGTCACGATCCAGCCGTGGTCCATGACGATCTCCAGTCCGAGCAGGTCGCCGTAGAATGCCTGAGCTTCGCGCGGATTGGCGGTGGCGGCATTGGCGACGATGCGCCTGACGGTCATGGCGTCCTCCGTTCTGTCGAAGCGCGCCAGCTAGAAGCTGTAGGGGACGATGCGGCGCGCCGCTTCCGAATCCCAGGGCAGATCGAGCGCGTCGGGCGACTCGTAGTTGTACATGCGGTCCGGCATGTTGATGATGATCGCCTCGGTGACGCCGATGTTCTTCCAGCCATGGTAGAGGTTGGGAGCAATCGTCAGCAGGCCCGGATTCTTTTCGCTGACGGTGAATTCGTTGATGCGCCCCTGGGTCGGCGAACCGTTGCGGCCGTCGAAGACGACGATCTTGACCAGTCCCGACACGACGAAGAGCCGGTCGGTGCTGACCTGGTGCAGGCCCCAGGCCCTGATGCGGCCGGCATAGGTCGTCGTCGTGTGGACCTGCACGATCGGCGCGGTGATCTCTTCCCAGTCCTGGCGGGCAACCTCGGCAACGTGGCCATCCTCATGCGGCACCGGCCGCACCGGCCTGAACACGACGCCCTCTATCGGCACGCGGCGCAGGCTGCCCTGGTGATCGACGGCGGATTGCTTGGCGAGAAGTTCTGCTCCGCCCGTCACGTCGGGGATGGTCTTCTGCATGACTGCACTCCGCTTTCGAATCCGGCCGCACGCAGCCGGCAATTGCCCATTGCCGATACTGTAGCAAGACCTCGCGCCTGGTCGCCAGCCGCAATCCGGCCTCGCTCTGGACCAGTCCCGAGGCATTGGTGAACGCCCGGCCCTCGTGCTAAAAGCCGCTCGATCCGGAGTAGACACCATGAACAAGTTCACCCCTGCAAGGGCAGTAACCACCAGCCGCAGCGTCGACGAGATCACCGCTTCCCGCCGCCTGCGCCGCATGCGCAAGGCCGACTGGTCGCGCCGCCTCGTGCAGGAAAACCGGCTGACCGTCGACGACCTGATCTGGCCGATCTTCGTCATCGACGGCGAAAACCGCCGCGAGGAAATCGCCGCCATGCCCGGCGTCTACCGCATGAGCGTCGATCTCGCGGTCAGGGAAGCCGAGCGCGCCGCGAAGCTTGGCATCCCCTCGCTCGCCACCTTCCCCAATGTCGACCTGGCGCTGCGCGACCAGACCGGTTCGCACATCCTCGACCCAGAGAACGTCATCAACCGGGCCACCCGCGCCATCAAGGCGGCGGTGCCCGAAATCGGCATCATCACCGACGCAGCGCTCGATCCCTTCACGAGCCACGGCCATGACGGCATCCTGCGCGACGGCGTCATCGTCAACGACGAGACGGTCGACCAGGTCGTCGCGGCGGCTGTCATCCAGGCGCAGTGCGGCGCCGACATCATCGCGCCATCCGACATGATGGACGGGCGCGTCGGCGCGATCCGCGACGGGCTCGACGCCAACGGTTTCCAGGGCGTCGCCATCATGTCCTATGCGACGAAGTTCGCCTCGGCCTTCTACGGACCCTACCGCGAGGCGGTCGGCACGGCGGGCCTGCTGCAGGGCGACAAGAAGACCTACTATCTCGACCATGCCAATGGCGACGAGGCGCTGCGCGAGGCCGAGCAGGACGTTCTGGAGGGCGCCGACATGCTCATGGTCAAGCCCGGCCTGCCCTATCTCGACATCATCCGCCAGCTCAAGGACGCCTTCTCGATGCCGACCTTTGCCTACCAGGTGTCGGGCGAGTACTCGATGATCATGGCGGCATCCGCCAATGGCTGGATCGACGGCGAGCGGGCGATGCTGGAATCGCTGCTCTGCTTCAAGCGCGCCGGCTGCGACGGCATCCTGACCTACTTCGCGCCCAGGGTGGCGGAGATGCTGAAGGGCTGACCGCCGTTCAGTTCCGGGCGGCAAGCCCGTCGCGTTCTCTGCGACGAACCACCAGCCTGTCGCTCGGCTCGAAATGGAAGCGCCCGCGCAAGGCGCCTCCCGGCCCGACCGTCTCTATCCGGAAGCCGGACACGATCTGCTGCACGAACAGGGAACTCAGCCCGACGACCCAGCCTGCTCCCAGGCAGCGTCTCTTGCCGATCCCGAGCGGCGCATATCGGTCCGCGGGAACCTCTTGATCGACGAACCGCATCGGATCGAAGCGAAACGGTTCATCGAAAATGCCGGGGTCCTTGTGCGCTTCCCAGACGGCGATCCGGACCATGGTGCGCTTCGGGATGAGGAAACCCTCGAAGACTATGTCTTGCGTGGCACGCCTCGTCACATATTCGCTCTGCGCGAGCCGGAGCGTTTCCTGCGCGACGGCGGTGCACAGGGCGTCCCGCCGCCTCTCGTCCCCTTCCGCTGCGATCCGCTCCACAAATGCCGGGTTGCGACCGAGTATGGACAGGATCCAGCACCATAGGCCGGTCAGGTCGAACTGGCCGGTCTCGGTCATGTGGAGAAGGTTGCCGACGGCGGTCTCGTCGAGGCCGCCGGACGAAACGATGCTTGCCAGCATGCTGGGAAGCGCCTGCTCGCGCTCGATCCCGCCGGCGCGCAGCATAAGCAGCTCGCTCATCTCGCCATAGGCAGCGATCTGCTGCGGCGCCGGCGACACGAAGGTGCCGTCGGGAGCGTAGGCGCGGAACGCTTCGGCAAGCCTGTCATGGCCGTGCCAGCCAGGCTCGACGCCCAGCACCATCCGGAACAGCGTCTCCGTCGCCGCCTGCCTGACGAGGTCCCGGGCGGCCCCGAGTTCGGCAGGCTGCGGCTCGGCGGCGATTGCCGAGAGCGCGCGGTCTATCGATTGCCGGTTGCCCTCCTGATGGGCGCGGTAGTCGGCGGCGCGCAGTGCCTCCGCGAAGAGCTTGCGATAATGCGCATGGGTCTCGCCCTACATCTGGCGCAGGAACCCCTGCGGGAAGACGGGTTTCAGATCCGGCGTTGCGGCTTCTATGCAGTCTTCGCATTCGGCAAGGAAACGGTGGCCCAGAGGAATGCCGATGAGGCAGGTCGTTACCTTGCCGCCGAGCCAGGCCTTGAAGACCGGGCCGTGGCGCTCGAAGCGCTTCAGCAGGTGGCGTTCATCGCCCAGTTCCGCAGCGGTCGGCGGGCGCAGGGAGCCGGGTGCGAGCCGACGTCCCCTGGCCAGGGCCCTGAGATTCGCCCTGGTTGCGCCAAGCAAGGCACGGGGCCGGTCCAGCCATGTTCGAGGAAACAATCTCGCACGTCCGACCAATGCCAATGCCAAGCCACCCCCGATCTGCCTGGACGAGCCTAGGACAATCATCGCTGCGGGCCAACAGATTGCGCGGAACTGGCGGCAGGACTTGCGGACCCGACCGGGCCGGATCACGCCGGCCAGCCGGCCAAAACGAGGACAGCCCCCAGGCGCCCGAACGGATTTCACCGGGCCTCTCGCGGCGGCCGCCGCGATCTCCTAGGCTGGAGCAAAGCAGGAGCGATTCAATGTCCACCCACCCCATCCTGATCGCCATCGGCGGCCTTTGCGGCGCGGCCGGAGTCGCGCTGTCGGCGGCCGCGGCGCATTCGGCCGGCCCCAATCTCGGCATCGCCGCCTCCTTCCTGCTTGCCCACGCGCCGGTCTTCCTCGCCGTCGGCATGCTCGGCGGCAACCGCGTGATGCTCTCGGCCACGGCCGCGCTGCTGCTGGGCGTGCTGCTGTTCTGCGGCGATCTCGTCATGCGCGACTATGCCGGCACGCGCCTCTTCCCGATGGCAGCACCTGCCGGCGGCAGCATCATGATTTTGGGCTGGCTCGGCATTGCCGCCTCGGCGCTTCTGCCGAGGCGACCGCAGGGCGGCTAGCCCTCATAGGCCTTCTCGAGCGGCGCGATCTCGATCTTGACCATGTCGAGCATCGCCTCGGCCACGCGCCCGGCGCGCGCGCGGTCCTTGTCCTTCATCATCTCGATCAGCACCTTGGGCGTGATCTGCCAGGACACGCCGTAGCGGTCCTTCAGCCAGCCGCAGGCCTCGTAGGTGCCGCCCTCGCCGAGCCCCGCCCAGAGCCGGTCGACCTCGGCCTGGTCGTCGCAGTTGATGACGAAGGAGACGGCGTGGTTGAACGCGTCCATCTGGCCGGCCTGCATGGCCTGGAACTGCACGCCGCCCAGCGTGAACTCGACGACCTTGACCGATCCGGGCGGCCCGCTCGGCGACTCCGCCGCCAGCGTCCAGCTGCCGTCGAAGCTGGAACCCGGGATCAGCGATACATAGAAGCGCGCCGCTTCCTCCACCTCCCTGGCGAACCAGAGAAAGGGAGCGACTTTGGAGACAGTCGTTGCCATGCTTTCCTCCTCTCTTTCGCCGGGTCAGGCGGCGGACTGCGCGCCGGTCGCGGCAACCGCATCCATCCAGAACACTTCCCAGATGTGGCCGTCCGGGTCCTCGAAGCTGCGCCCGTACATGAAACCGTGCTCCTGCGTCGGCGTCGGGTCGATGACGACGCCGCCGGTCTTGGCCTTCTCGACCAGGGCGTCGACGTCGGCGCGGCTGTCGGCCGACAGCGCGATCAGCACCTCGCTGCTCTTGCGCGCGTCGACGATCTCCTTCGACGTGAACTGGGCATATTTCGCGTGCGTCAGCAGCATCACGTAGATGGTGTCGGAAAACACCATGCAGGATGCGGTGTCGTCGCTGAACTGCGGGTTCTTCGTTGCGCCGATGGTTTCGTAAAACGCCGTCGCGCGCTTCAGGTCGGCGACCGGCAGGTTGACGAAGATCATTCTGGGCATGGGCTTCTCCTCTGATGCGTCTCTAGGACGAACCGGGGCCGGAGAAGCCGACACGAGGCCGGC
Organism: Alphaproteobacteria bacterium; assembly: GCA_018823835.1. Taxonomy (GTDB): domain Bacteria; phylum Pseudomonadota; class Alphaproteobacteria; order Rhizobiales; family Rhizobiaceae; genus CAMYMG01. The sequence goes on from JAHJHT010000011.1 coordinate 126,314, forward strand.
ATTTTTTTGTTGAACGACGATGCCGCAGCCGGCGCGGCCTAGCCCCGCCCCATGCGGTTCCAGGCGTCGAGCCCGGCGATCTTGTAGGCCTCTGCCAGCGTCGGATAGTTGAAGGTGTTGTTGACGAAGAAGTCGACCGTGCCGCCGAGATTGATCACCGCCTGGCCGATATGGATCAGCTCGGTGGCGCCCTCGCCAACGATGTGGGCGCCGAGCAGGCGGCGCGTGTCGAGCGCGAAGATCAGCTTCAGGAAGCCGGTATCGACGCCCATGATGTGGCCGCGCGAGGTCTCGCGGAAGCGCGCCACGCCGACCTCGTAGGGGACGGCGCTCTCGCGCACCTGTTCCTCCGACTGGCCGACGGTCGAGATTTCCGGCACCGCGTAGATGCCATAGGGGAAGGTTTCGGGCGGCGGCGGCAGCGGCACGCCGAAGGCGTGGCAGGCGGCGACCCGGCCCTGCTCCATCGATGTCGAGGCAAGGCTCGGAAAGCCGATCACGTCGCCGGCGGCGTAGATGTGCGGCACCGTCGTCTGGAAGGTCTGCGGGTCGGCCTTGATGCGGCCGCGCGAATCCGCGTCGATGCCAACCGCCTCGAGGCCGAGATTGGCGACGGCGCCCGAGCGGCCGGCGGCATAGAGCACCATTTCGGAACGGATGCAGCGGCCGTCGGCCAGCGTCACCTCGGCGCAGTCGGGCTTGGACAGTATCTCCTTCACGGCGCTGCCCAGCCGGATGGTCATGCCGCGGTCGCGCATCTGGTGGATGAAGTCGTCGACGATCTCGCGGTCGACGAAATCGAGGATCGAATTGCGCGGCTCGATCAGCGTCACCGGCACGTCGAGCGCCGAGAAGATGGTCGCATATTCGACGCCGATGACGCCGCCGCCGATCACCGTCAGCGTGCGCGGCAGCTGGTCGAGCTCCAGCATCTCGTCGCTGTCGAAGACGCGCTTCCTGTCGAAGGGCACCTCGGCGGGCCGGTGCGGCCTGGTGCCCACCGAGATCAGCGCGTGGTCGAAGCTCGCCTCGCTGTGCTCGCCGGCCTCGGTCACCAGGCTCACCGTGTTGGCGTCCTTGAAGGTGGCGGCCGCCTGCATGCTGCGCACCATGTTGCGCATGAACTGGTGCTGCAGCACCTCGACCTCGTGGTCGAGCGTCTTGTGCAGACGCCGCACGAGGTCGCCGACCGAGATGTCCTGCTTGACCCGGTAGCCGCGGCCGTAAAAGCCGCGCTCGCGCCAGCCCGACAGGTTCAGCACCGTCTCGCGCAGCGTCTTGGACGGGATCGTGCCGGTATGCACCGAGACGCCGCCAAGCCGCATGCCCTTGTCGACGACAAGCACGGAGTGCCCGAGCTTGGCCGACTGCACCGCGGCACGCCGGCCGGAAGGCCCGCTGCCAATGACCAGCATCTCGTAATGTTCCATCAGTCCCCCGCGCCCCGAACCGGCTTTGCTGCACCGCAACAGAGTAACGTCAGAAAGTTGACAAACTCAATCGCCGATCGCGCCGCCGGGCTTGACCCTTCCAGGGGTGCTCAACCTTGAAATTTTACCCGCTTTCCCCATCTCTCAGGCTGAAGCCGGGCCCTCCAGATCGACCGGCCGGAACTGGGAAAGACCATGAACGAACGCACGATAGACGGTGAAATCCTCGGCCAGGCAGTGGACGACATCCGCGCCTATGACGGCGTGCGCTCGCGCCGCGTCTTCGCTTTCCTGATCGACTACCTGATCGTCGCCCTGCTGCTCATCCCCTTCGGCATCCTGGTGGCGCTGCTCGGCCTCCTGACGCTCGGCCTCGGCTGGGCGCTGTTCGGCATCCTCGCGCCGGTCGTCGCGCTGATCTATGTCTGGAACACGCTTGGCGGGCCGAACCAGGCTACCACGGGCATGCGCATGATGGGCATCCGGCTGGAACGCCTCGACGGGCAGCCGGTCGACGGCATGCTTGCCATCGTCCATTCCGTGCTGTTTTGGGCCGGCAACGCGGTGCTGACGCCGCTGATCCTGCTGGTCACGCTGTTCAACGCGCGCAAGCGCACCTTGCACGACCTGCTTCTGGGCACCGTCGTCATCCGCGCCGACCGCTAGAGGCCGGCCCTTCCCGAAAGGCAGACTTGCAACGCTGGCAAGCGTTTGCGACCATAATCCTGTTGAAATTTTCGTGTCACGCTTCAAGGTAGAGCGATTCGTTAGGAGTTGAATCCGGAACTCGATGACGCACCACCCGACCCAGTCGCCGCAGTTCTTCCTGACCGCGCCCTCGCCCTGCCCCTATGTCGAGGGCCAGTTCGAACGCAAGGTTTTCACCCATCTCGTCGGCGACAAGGCGCCGGAGATGAACGACCTGCTGACCCAGGGTGGCTTCCGTCGATCGCAGAACATCGCCTACCGGCCGGCCTGCGAACATTGCCGCGCCTGCATCTCGGTGCGCATCATCGCCGACGAATTCCAGACGACGAAGAACATGCGCCGCGTCATCCAGCGCAATTCCGACCTGATCGGCGAGATGCATGACGCCGAGCCCTCGACCGAGCAATATTCGCTGTTTCGCACCTATCTCGACGCCCGCCACCGCAAGGGCGGCATGTCCGACATGACCGTGCTCGACTACGCCATGATGGTCGAGGACACGCATGTCGACACCAAGGTCATCGAATACCGCAAGCGCGGCCCCGACAGCTTCATTACCGGCAGGGGCACCGGTGAACTCATCGCCGTGGCGCTGACCGACAAGATGGCCGACGGCCTGTCGATGGTCTATTCCTACTTCAACCCGGAATTCGACGACCGCTCGCTCGGCACCTTCATGATCCTCGATCACATCGCGCGCGCCCGCGCCGCCGGGCTGCCCCATGTCTATCTCGGCTACTGGGTCAACGGCTCCCGCAAGATGGAATATAAGGTGCGCTTCCTTCCGCAGGAGCACCTCGGCCCCAAGGGCTGGGAACGCTACACCGAGAAACCCTGACACCGGCCGTCTAGCTGCCGTTGAATCGCAACGGAGCACGCCCAACCTTGTCGGATCACCATAGCGACCACGCCAAGGGTCTGCTCATTACCGGTATCGGCGGCCTGGCGCTGACCATCGACATTCCGTTGATCCGCCTGTCGGGCGGCGACGCCTGGTCGATCCTGATGCTGCGCGGCGGCGTGACATTCCTGGCGGCGCTGGTGACCTGGGCAATCTGGCGAGCCATCACGCCCAACGCACCGAAACTCATTCCCGGCCGGCTGGGCTTCGTCGTCGCCTGTCTCTACGGCCTCGGCTCGATCACCTTCATCACCGCCGTCTACAATACCACGACCGCCAATCTCGTCTTCATCCTGGCGTTCAACACCATGTTCGCGGCGCTGCTGTCCTGGCTGTTCCTGAAGGAAAAGCTGCGGCCGGCCACGCTGCTGGCCATGGCCGTCATGGTTTTCGGCATCCTCATCATCGTCGGGGATTCCGTCGGCACCGGCAATCTGTTCGGCGACGTCATGGCGGCCAGCTCCGCTTTCCTGATCGCCTGCGCCATCACCGTGTCGCGCGCCAGCGGGCGCGACATGGGTTTCACAGCCCTGATCGGGGTCATCTTCCCGTTCGCCATCGCCGCCTTCATGGTCTCGCAGACCGGCTACAACGTCGAAGCGCCCTGGTGGATCATCCTCAACGGCGCCGTGGTGACGCCGCTGGCCTTCTTCTGCCTGGCCGCCGGCCCGCGCTATATTTCCGGCCCGGAAGTCGCGATGTTCTACCTGCTCGAGACCGTGCTCGCGCCGGTCTGGATGTGGATGATCTTCTACGAAGTACCGACGCGAAACAGCCTGATCGGCGGCACGATCCTGGTCGTGGCGCTGGTCGCCCACTCGTTCTGGCAGTTGCACGAGGGCCGCAAGCGCCGCGCCGCGGCCATGGTCCGCCACCCGGTCTGACCTCGCGCGGCGACCGCTCAGGTCGCCGGCGCTCTACTTGGCAAGCACCAGCGCCCAGTAGCGGCGGCCCTGCCCGTCCGTCGCCGAGCCGAGACCATAATGGCCGAAGCGCGGGTCGAGCATGTTGCGGCGGTGGCCGGACGAATCCATCCACATCGAAAACAGCTTTTGCGGTGTCATCGCGCCATAGGCGACGTTCTCGGCGGCAGGTCCGGCAATGCCGTTCTGCTTCATGCGGCGGGAAAAACCCTTGCCCCAGCCGGTGCTGTGATCCATGTCGCCGGCGCTCGCCATGAAGCCTGCCTGCTGCGCTGCGGCACGCTCCAGCTTGCTGTCCGACTTCAGCGGCGGCAGGCCGTTCTCCGAGCGGATCGCCGCCAGGTAGGCCGCGCCCGAACCCGAGGCGCCAACGCCGTTGCCGCCGCTCGGCAGCACGCTCTGGCAGCCGGCGACCACAAGCAGGCAAAGCATGGCTGCTACGCCCGCAAGCCGCCCCGTGCCCCGTATCGTGATTCCGTTCATTGGCTTTCCCCGTTCGGACCGCGACTTTCAGCCAGATTGTGGCATTTGCCGGGCGGCAGCGCCTGAGACGTGGACAAATGCCGCCCGCTCATGCGCGCTGTGCCTTGCGGCGCAAGGTGCCGCGAACGGCCGACAGGCCGTTTCGTCCACACCCCTTCCGACCCGACTACCATGTCGGCAGTTCCTCCTGCGGGAACGCCGGTCATGACGGTGATTTGCGGGGAGGAGCCGGCGCTTCGGGGATGCGGCTAACGTGGCCACCGAGCCGGAGGGTTGACCCGGAGTCCCCGAGATTCTCCGCGCAGATGCGACGGAGACCAGGCGCCCGTATGTCGTTGGCGCCGCGACGTAGAAACCACCGGCGCATGCCGGAAGGTCCGTTTTCCGTGGGGGATGGGAAGGCCAAAGAACGCCGGACGGGGCGCGGATGCCGCGCCACATATCCATTCTAGGAAGGCTCGGCCCCGCGCCCCGTCTTCCCGGCCTTCGCAATGCGGATGCGAAGGCTGATTTTCGAAAGGCAATGGCCAGATGCGAAGGCAGGCGTGGCAACGGAGGGCCTTGGCCCGAAACAGGCGGCGACCGGGTCTCTCCGGCGCCCGCCCCTGCAGTGGAAGGGACGCGGCCTATTCGGCCGCGACCGGGTATTCTTCCTTCGGCTTCGGCAAATGGTGCACTTCGGCCGCGTGCTCTTCCGCGCCCGGCTCGTCCACCGCGTTCGGCCGCACCAGCCAGCGCCACAGCCTCGACGTGCCGATGGCGGCATCGTCCATGATCGTGAAGAAGGACGGCACGAAGATCAGCGACAGGAAGGTCGAGACCAGCAGGCCGCCGATCACCGCGGTCGCCATCGGCGCGCGGAACTCGCCGCCGTCGCCGAGCGCCATCGCCGCCGGCACCATGCCGGCCGACATGGCGATCGTGGTCATCACGATCGGCCGCGCGCGCTTGCGGCCGGCATCGATGATGGCGTCCTTGCGCGGCACGCCCATCTTGATCTCCTCGATGGCGAAATCGACCAGCATGATGGCGTTCTTGGTGACGATGCCCATCAGCATCAGGATACCGATCACCACCGGCATGGAGACCGCCGAATTGGTCAGCCACAGCGCCGCCACCACGCCGCCGACGGCAAGCGGCAGCGAGCCCAGGATGGTGAAGGAGTGGAACACCGAGCCGAACAGCAGGATCAGCACAACCAGCACCAGCATCAGGCCGGTCGACATTGCGGTGGCAAAGCCCGCGAAGACCTCGCCCATGACCTCGGCGTCGCCGGTTTCCTGGATGCGCGTGCCGGCCGGCATTTCCTTGACCGCCGGCAGCTGCCAGACAGTCGCCAGGCCCTCGCTGAGCTCGGCGCCGGGCGCCATGTCGGCGCTGATGACGACGCGGCGCTCGCGGTTGAAGCGGGCGATCGACGACGGGCCCTGCCCGAAGCGGATCGTGGCGACCGATGAAAGCGGCACGGTGACGCCGGACGGCGAGGTCACCGGAAGCTGGCTGACCACGTCGATGTCGTCGCGCGCCGCCTCGTTGAGCTGCACGCGGATCGGGATCTGGCGGTCGCCCTCGGTGAATTTCGCCAGATTAGCGTCGATGTCGCCGATGGTGGCGACGCGCAGCGTCTCCGAGATCGTCGCCGTCGAGATGCCGAGCTCGGCAAGCCGTGCCAGGTCGGGCTCGATGACCACTTCCGGCCGGTCGAGCGCGGCATTGGAGCTGACGGCGCGGAACTGGCCGGTCGCCGTCATCTCGCTCTGGATCTTGCGCGCCTGCTCGTCGAGCAGCTTGCCGTCGGTGCCCATGACGCCGAAGGCCAGCGCCCGCTCGCCGCGGTCGTTGACGAAATACGCGCGCAGGTCCGGCACGGTCTCCATCCTGGCGAGCAGGATCTCCTCGATCTCGTGCTGCGGCAGGTCGCGCTCGGACTTGTGCTTGAGGTCGGCGACGATGGTGGCGCGCCGTGGCTCGAGCGTGCCGGTCGGGCTGGAGCCGCCGATGACGTAGACGTTTTCGACCTCGGGCACTTCGCGCATCAGCGCCGTCACCTCGTCGGTGGTCTCGCGCGTGTCCTCGAGCCGGCTGCCGGGCGGCAGTTCGAGCGAGAAGATGATGCGGCTGGCGTCCTCGCGCGGGATGAAGCCCGACGGCAGGAAACCCATCGCGTAGATCGACCCGGCGAAGAAGAGGATGCCGGCTGCGAGGGTCACCCAGCGAAAGCGCAGGCTGCCGCGCAGCAGCCATTCATAGCCGCGCATCGCCATGCCGGGCTTCGGCTCGCTATGGCCATGGCTGCGCAGGAAGTAAGCCGCCATCATCGGCGTGATGAGGCGGGCGACCAGCAGCGAGAAGAACACGGCGACCGCGACGGTCAGGCCGAACTGCTTGAAATATTGCCCGGCAACGCCGCTCATGAAGGACACCGGCGCGAAGACGGCCATGATGGTGGCAGAGATCGCGATGACCGCGAGGCCGATCTCGTCGGCCGCCTCGAGGGCGGCGCGGTAAGGCGTCTTGCCCATCTTGATGTGCCGGACGATGTTCTCGATCTCGACGATCGCGTCATCGACGAGGATACCGACCACCAGCGTGATGCCGAGCAGGCTGACGAGATTCAGCGAAAAGCCCATCATGTTGAGGGCCCAGAAGGTCGGGATGATCGACAGCGGCAGTGCGACGGCCGAGACCAGGGTCGCCCTGATGTCGCGCAGGAAGATCAGCACCACGATCACCGACAGCACGGCGCCCTCGATCAGCGTTTCCATCGCGGAGTCGTAGTTGCCCTCGGTGTAGCTCACCGAATCGTCGACCTTGCCGATCGAGACGTCGGCATATTCCTGCTGCAGTTCTGCGACGGCTCCCTCGACCCGGCTGGCCACCTCGACATCGCTTTCGCCCTTGCCGCGGAAGACGCCGAAGGACACCACGGTCTGGTTGTTGACCCTGGCGAAGGATTTCGGCTTCTCCCAGGAATCGGTCACCGTGGCGATGTCGGACAGCCGCACCTTGCGGCCGCCCGAGAGCGGGATTTCGAGCGCCTCGAGGTCGGAGACCTTTTCGGCGCCGCCGAGCGTGCGGATCGACTGGTCGCGGCCGCCGAAATCGGCACTGCCGCCGGTCATGTCGGCATTGACCGAACGCAACGCGCGGTTGACGTCGCTGGCCGTCACGCCAAGCGCGATCAGCCGGTCGGGATCGATCTCGACCTTGATCTCGCGCGTCACGCCGCCATTGCGGTCGACGCGGGCGACGCCCTTCAGGCCCTGCAGCTTGCGGATGACCGTGTCGTCGACGAACCAGGACAGTTCCTCGAGCGTCATGGCGGGCGCGGAGACGGCGTAGGTAACGATCGCCTGGCCTTCGACGTCGATCCTGCTGACGATCGGCTCGTCGGCGGTCGCCGGCAGGTCGGAACGGATGCGTTCGATGGCATCCTTGACGTCGTTGACGGCGGTCTGCGTCTCGACCTCGAGACGGAATTCCACCACGGTCTGCGAGTTGCCCTCGGTCAGCGTCGAGATGACGTTCTTGACGCCGCTGATGTTGGCGACGGCGTCCTCGACGCGCTTGGTGACCTGCGTCTCAAGTTCGCTGGGCGCCACGCCCGGATCGATCACCGTTACCGAGACAAGCGGGATGTCGATATTGGGAAAGCGCGTGATCGGCAGCTTCGAAAAGCTCATCAGGCCGAGCGCCATCAACACGATGAACAGCAGGATCGGCGGAACCGGGTTGCGGATCGACCAGGCGGAGAAGTTCCAGTTCACGGCTTGATGGCTCCCGTGTTTTCGTCACGCACTGGCGTCACCATGTCGCCGTCGGCAACGAAGGTGCCGGCGCGCGAGACGACTTCCTGGCCGGCCGACAGGCCCGCCACGATCTCGACAAAGCCGCTGGCGCGGGGGCCGAGCGTGACCGGTACGGTCGTGATCCGGCCGTCCTCGACAAGCTGCAGGAAGGCATCCTCGCCGACATACATCACCGCAGATGTCGGAACCGCGATGCCTTCGCGGCGAAACAGCTCTATCTCGCCGCGCGCAAAGGTGCCCGGACGAGCCTCGGAACCGGGCGCCAGCGAGATGCGGATGGAGCCGAGCCGCGAAGCCCTGTCGACCTCGGGTGAAATCCTGCGGATCTCGCCCGCCACGCCGTCATCGGCGCCGGCGATCGCCACCTCGGCCTTCAGTCCCTTGGAGAGGCTTGGCAGGTCGGTCTCGGCGACATTGGCCGCCAGTTCGAAGTCGGTATCGATGGCGATGCGGAAGAGCGGGCCGCTGCCCGGCATGACGACGCCGCCAAGCGTGGCATCGCGCGCCAGGATGAGGCCGTCAGCCGGGGCGCGCAGGTCGGTCTTTTCGATCTGGACCATGACGTTGCGCTTCTGCGCGTCGACCACGCCAAGCTGGGCTTCGCTGGCGGTCGCGGCCTTCTTGGCTGAATCGAGCCTGGCCCGCGCGCTATCCAGCGCATTCACAGCATTGTCGCGTTGCGCGTCGGTGGCAACGCCCTTGAGCTGCAGGGCCTTGGCGCGCTCCAGCGCTTCCTCGGCCTGCCGGACGGCCACCTCGGCATCGCCGATCTGGGCCTGCATCTGCGCGATGTTGGCTTCGGCCTGGGCGCGGGTCGCTTCCATCTGGGCAAGCTGCGTGTCGAGCATGGATCGGTCGAGGACTGCCAGGATGTCGCCCTTCTTGACCGTGTCGCCGATGTCAGCATTGAGCGCCAGCACCGTCAGCCCGTTGAGATCGGTGCCGACGGCCGCCTCCTCGCGGGCCACGATCGTGCCGTTGACCGAAAGGCGCTCGACGAGTTCGCGCTTTTCAGCGGCGACGACACGGATCGCCGGTGGCGTCTGCTCCTTGACCGTCTCGGCATCGGCGGCGAGCGCCATGGAGGGCAGCGCGACCAGAAATCCGCCTGCCAGTGTCACAGCCGCAAACAGCAGCGCTCGTGATTTGCAATCGCTCATCATCATCTCGTGGTTATGGCCGGCGAACCGGTCAGTTGCCTGCAGTATCCCTGGCGTCGACCGGCCGCAGCATCGCGACCGTCGCCGCGCGCAGCATCGTCTCGACCTTGTCGAACGACACGCCCTGATTGGGCAGATCGGCAATCGCCAGTCCCTGCCCGATGGCCAGGATCATCGGCAGGAGCGCCTCAAGCTCGACCACGGGGTCGATCTCTCCGCGCTCCAGCGCGCCGCGAAGGTAGTCGTGAAACTTGTGGCGAACGTCGACCATGCAGTTGTCGCCGATCGCCCGAATGCTCTCGTTGCGCAGGGATTCGGTCGCGATCTCGGCGAAGATCGGCGCATTGCCGTTGTCGTGCGTGAAGCGCAAATGGTCGATCGCGCAGTTGACGACCCCGTCGACGACGTTCGAGCAATTCTCCATCGCCGCGAACGTCTCGGCATCCTGCCGGCGGTTGACCTCGCAGATCGCCTCGATCAGCGATTCTTTCGACGGGAAATAGCGGTAGAGCGCGCCCGGGCTCATCGATGCCTCGGAGCAGATCTGCTGCATCGAGGTTCCCTGGAAGCCCGAACGGACAAAACAGGTTTTGGCGGCGTCCAGAATGCGCTGTGCCTGCAGGTCACGCCGTTCGGCGCGGCTGTGCACATGGCCGTCGAGCGGCTCCGCCTGCGTTGCCTCGAAAAACAGGGTGTCGTCCATGGTTCAGTCCTTGAAAGCGAACATTCGTTCTCAAAGTTTGCGAATGATCGTTCGCCAATTATGCGAACGATCATTCGCGGTCAAGCGGAAATCCGTTTCGCTCCTGACAACGTGATGTCATGGGAGTTGCGCGTTACCTGTCCGGCTCCGGCGCGCCGGTGGCCGAGGCGGATGCAGGTCGATGGTATCGACGCGAGACAGTGCCAGGCTGCGGACCCCAGCCTGATGTGGTCACGGGTGAGTTCGCGACGATGGCCGCGACACATGCTGCGGCCTGTCGGTGCGGGCTAGCCGAACTTGCCGGTACGCGGAAAGCCCTTTGGCGCCAGGCGTCCGGCCGAGGCACGGGCGCCGAACCACTCGGTCAGTTCCTCGCGGCTGCGCGAGAAGGTCCGGTCGGCGGAATCCTGCCAGGAAAGGCCGGTCTCGACACTGAACGTCTTGAGATCGAGGACGCCGCCATCCTTGTACTTCTGCAGCCTGACGCCCTTGCCGCGCGCCATTTCGGGAATTTCCGCCAGCGGGAAGACCAGCATCTTCCGGTTCTCGCCGACGATCGCGAGATGGTCGCCTTCGAGTGTGACGCAATGCGACGCCTCGTCGGGGGATTTCACGTTCATCACCTGCTTGCCCTTGCGGGTATTGGCGACGACCTCATCCTCCGACACGACGAAGCCATTGCCGGCATGGCTGACAAGCAGGCGCTTGCGCGCCGGGTCATGCACGAAGGCTGTGACGATGTCCTGATCGTTGTCCATGTCGACGATGATGCGGATCGGTTCGCCGTGACCACGGCCTCCGGGCAGCCGGTCGGCGCCGATGGTGTAGAACTTGCCGCCCGTGGTGAAGACCAGGATCTTGTCGGTCGTCTGCGCCGGGAAGGCCAGCTTGAGGCTGTCGCCTTCCTTGAAGGTCAGCTGCGACAGGTCGCTCAGGTGACCCTTCATCGCGCGCAGCCAGCCCTTCTCGGAAATCACGACGGTGACCGGCTCCTTTTCGATCATCGCATGCGCGATGTCGGTCAGGTCATGCTCGGGCGCGTCGGCGAATTCGGTGCGGCGCCGGCCAAGCTCGGTCTGCGGACCGAATTTCTTCAGCGTCTCGCCGACTTCCCAGCGGATGGTCTTCCACTGGCGGGCGGGCGAGCCGAGAAGCAGCTCGATTTCCTTCTTCTCGACCGAGAGCGCGTCGAACTCCTTGCGGATCTCGAACTCCTCGAGCTTGCGCAGGGCGCGCAGGCGCATATTGAGGATGGCCTCGGCCTGGTTGTCGGTCAGTTCCCAGCGGGCCATCATGACCTGCTTGGGCTCGTCCTCCTCGCGGATGATGCGGATCACCTCGTCGATATTGAGGTAGGCGATCAGGTAGCCGCCGAGGATTTCAAGACGCTTCTCGATTTCGGCGAGGCGGTGGCTGGAACGACGGACCAGCACTTCCTTGCGGTGCTCGAGCCATTCCGAAAGCACGCTCTTGAGCGACAGAACGTTCGGCACCTTGCCGCGAGACAGCACGTTCATGTTGAGCGGGAAGCGGGTCTCGAGCTCGGTCAGCTTGAACATCGATTCCATCAGCAGCCCGGGATCGACGGTGCGGCTCTTGGGCACCAGGACGACGCGGATGTCCTCGGCGCTCTCGTCGCGGATGTCCTCAAGCAGCGGCAGTCTTCTGGCGATCAGCAGTTCCGCGATCTTCTCGATCAGCTTGGACTTCTGCACCAGATAGGGGATCTGGGTGAGCACGATATTCCAGGTGCCCCTGCCCTGATCTTCCTGATGCCATTGCGCGCGCAGGCGGAAACCGCCGCGTCCGGTGGCATAGGCTTCCTGCATGGAGGCCCAGTCGTCGACCACCATGCCGCCGGTCGGGAAGTCCGGGCCGCGAACCTTGCATTCGAGCAGGGCCATCGGGTCCGTCTTGGCGCGCTCCTGGATCTCGGCCCACTGTTCCGGCGAGGTCATCAGGTCTGCGATCGAGGCCTCGCGGTTGTCAATCAGGTGCAGCGCGGCGGCGCAGAGCTCGGCGGCATTGTGCGGCGGGATGGAGGTCGCCATGCCGACGGCGATGCCCGATGAGCCGTTGGCCAGGATGTTGGGGAAGGCACCGGGCAGCACGACCGGCTCTTCGTCTTCCTCGTTGTAGGTAGGACGGAAATCGACCGCATCCTCGGTGATGCCCGACAGCAGATCGACAGCTACATCGGTCATGCGCGCCTCGGTGTAGCGCATGGCGGCGGCGTTATCGCCGTCGATATTGCCGAAGTTGCCCTGGCCGTCGACAAGCGGGTAGCGGACGGCGAAATCCTGCGCGAGGCGGACCAGCGCGTCGTAGATCGACTGGTCGCCGTGCGGATGGAACTTGCCCATCACCTCGCCGACGATGCGGGCGCACTTGGCGAAGCCCTGATCGGGATTGAGGCGCAGCAGGCGCATCGAGTGCATGATGCGGCGGTGCACCGGCTTCAGGCCGTCGCGGACGTCCGGCAGCGCACGGTGCATGATGGTCGACAGCGCATAAGCGAGATAGCGCTCTTCGAGCGCCTTCTTCAGGTCGACCGGTTCGATGTGATCACCGCCGCCCGATCCCGGCGGCAAAAGGCTTTTTCCCATGGTGCCGGGTTAGCCGAGACGCTGATTCGCGGCAAGTGCGCGCGCAGCGCCGCTGCAGCCCCGCTTGCGGCATCCGGGTTTCTGCTCGCAGAAGTCGCCTGCGCAGGGTTGCAGCGCGGGAAAGAAGCCCTTCACTATCGCCGCCAATGTTTGGCCGGAGCGATTGCCTTCCGCAGCGTTTTTCGCGCAATGTGCCGCCGCTCGCCTTCTTCCGGTCCAGTTCGTGCGGATTCGTGAGAAACGCAGCGGATAAACCGTGGAGAACGTTCGATGACAAAACAATTGGCTCTGGTGCGGACCCTTGCCTTCTCCTCGGTCCTGCTCGGACTTCCATTCGGCCCGGCCTTCGGCCAGGACGCCTCGGAAGTCGCCGAAAGGCTGAAGGTGCTTGCCTTGCAGCAGGGCATGGACCTCGCCTGGAACAATGTCTCCGGCGATTCCTCGGAGATGACCCTTGAAGGCGTGACAGTGAAGCCCGTCGACGAAAAGGATGCCCTGCCCATCGGCCGGATTACTCTGACCGGCGTCGGCGAGGACGGTAGCGGCTATTCGATCGAAACGCTGACGACCAGCCCCTTCTCCAAGTCCGGCGATGGCGTCGCGGTCGACGTCAGCGCCCTCGTGATGAGCGGACTCCGGCTGCCTGCGCCCGACGCCACCGATCCGATGGCCTCGATGGTGGTCGCCTATGATCGCATGGAACTGGCGAGCATGAGCGTCGACGTCGGCGGCAAAAGGGCCTTCGCGCTGGAAGGACTGGGCTTCGAGATGAAGCCGCCTGAAGGCGGGCGGCCGATGGAATTCAGCGGCGCCGCCGAAAAATTCAGCGTCGACCTGACCTTGATCGACGACCCGCAATACAAGGGCATTGTCCAGGCTCTGGGCTATGACACCGTCAACGGCTACCTGGAGATGGCCGGTTCATGGCAGCCCGAGGACGGACGGTGGTCGCTGTCGCAATACGACGTATCGTTCGAGAATGTTGGGACGTTCGGGACAACGCTGGATTTCGGCGGCTTCACGCCCGATGTCGTGAAGTCGATCCGGGACCTTTCGGCAAAGATGGCCGAGGCCGGCGACGGCGCGGACAGCACGGCGAGCCAGATGGCGATGCTCGGCCTCCTGCAGCAGGTGACCTTCAACAGCGTGTCGCTGCGCTTCGACGACGCGTCGCTGACCAACAAGGCAATCGGTCTTGTGGCACAGATGCAGGGCCAGAAGCCCGCGGATATCGTCAACATGGCCAAGGCGAGCGTGCCTTTCGCGATGATGACGCTGAACAGCCCGGACCTGACGGCGGAAGTGTCGAGTGCGGTCAACACCTACCTGGACGATCCCAAGAGCATCGAGATCGCGGCCGAGCCGGACGCGCCTGTGCCCTTCGCGATGATCATGGCGACAGCAATGTCGAACCCGAACGACGTGTCGGTGACCGCCAATGCATTGTGGAAAATGCTGGGGCTGAAGGTTCGCGCCAACCAGTAAGCGCCCATCAGATCAAAAAAAGGGGCCCGGCATCGCTGCCGGGCCCCTTTCGATTCTCCGTGACTTTTTCGATTCTTATGAATCGCTTGGCCGGGTCTCCTAATCTTCCTTCTTCGGCGCCGCGACGCGCAGGCTGAGCTCGCGCAACTGCTGCGGCGAAGCCTCGGACGGCGCGTTCATCAGCAGGTCCTGCGCCTGCTGGTTCATCGGGAACATCGTCACCTCGCGCAGGTTCTTGGCGCCGACGAGCAGCATGACGATGCGGTCGACGCCGGCAGCCATGCCGCCATGCGGCGGCGCGCCATACTGGAAGGCGCGGTAGAGACCGCCGAAGCGCTCCTCGACGGTGTGGCGGCTGAGCCCGACCATCTCGAAGGCCTTGACCATGGTCTCGGGCAGATGGTTGCGGATGCCGCCCGAGGCGATCTCGAAGCCGTTGCAGACCATGTCGTACTGGTAGGCCTTGATGGTCAGCGGGTCCTGGCCGTTGAGCGCCTCGATGCCGCCCTGCGGCATCGAGAATGGGTTATGCGCGAAGTCGATCTTCTTCTCGTCCTCGTTCCACTCGAAGAAGGGAAAGTCGACGATCCAGCAGAGCTCGAAACGGTCGCGGTCGACAAGGTTGAGCTCCTCGCCGGCGCGGGTGCGCGCGGCCCCCGCGAAGGACGCGAACTTGGCCGGGTCGCCGGCGGCAAAGAAGCAGGCGTCGCCGTCGTCGAGCCCGAGTTGGACGCGGATGGCCTCGGTGCGCTCGGGGCCGATGTTCTTGGCGACGGGACCGGCGCCTTCGATGTTGTCGCCTTCCTTGCGCCAGAAGATGTAGCCGAGGCCCGGCTGGCCTTCGCCCTGCGCCCAGGAATTCATCCGGTCGCAGAAGGCACGGCTGCCGCCGGTCTTGGCCGGGATGCCCCAGACCTCTGCCTTGGTATCGTTGGCGAGGATGTTGGCGAACACCTTGAAGCCGGAGTCGCGGAAATGGTCGGAGACCTCCTGCATCTCGATCGGGTTGCGCAGGTCGGGCTTGTCGGAACCGTATTTGCGCATCGCGACGTCATAGGGGATGCGCGGGAATTCCTTCGTCACCGGCTTGCCGTTGGCGAAGGTCTCGAAGACGCCGCGCACGACGGGCTCGACGGACGACAGGACATCATCCTGCTCGACGAAGCTCATCTCGAGGTCGAGCTGGTAGAATTCGCCGGGCAGCCGGTCGGCGCGCGGGTCTTCGTCGCGGAAGCAGGGCGCGATCTGGAAATAGCGGTCGAAGCCCGACACCATGATCAGCTGCTTGTACTGCTGCGGCGCCTGCGGCAGGGCGTAGAACTTGCCCGCATGGAGGCGGCTCGGCACCAGGAAGTCGCGCGCGCCTTCGGGCGACGATGCGGTCAGAATCGGGGTCGAGAACTCGAAGAAGCCGCTCTGGCTCATGCGGTTGCGCATCTCGGAAATGATCCGGGTGCGCTGGATGATGTTCCGGTGCAGCGTTTCGCGCCTGAGGTCGAGGAAGCGGTACTTCAGGCGGATGTCCTCGGGATATTCGGGCTCGCCGAAGACCGGCAGCGGCAGTTCCTTGGCCACCGACAGGACCTCGATCTCGCTGGCGAAAACCTCGACCTCGCCGGTCGGCAGGTTGGCGTTCACCGTCTCGGCGGTTCGCGCCTTGACCGAACCATCGACGCGCACGACCCACTCGCCGCGCAGTGTCTCGGCGGTCTTGAAGGCCGGGGAATCCGGATCGGCGACGATTTGCGTCATGCCGTAATGGTCGCGCAGGTCGATGAAGAGAAGGCCGCCATGGTCGCGGACGCGGTGGACCCAGCCGGACAGGCGGACATCGGCTCCGACATCGGACTTCCTGAGGGCGGCGCAGGTGTGGCTGCGGTAACGGTGCATGGTCATTGTTCGATCCGGGACGTTGGGGAACGGCGCCGACGCTTCGAAGCCGGGCCTGAAAATTCGCGCGAAAAGCGCATGGAGACCCTGATTTGTCAAGGTAAAGGGCGGTGTGGCCCAACCTGCGCGGCCATTGCTGCTGGCAATCGCCGGCTCGATGGCCCAAGAAGGGGCACCCGCTAGCGGATCACCTGCCCCCATGTCCTCCATCCGTCCGCTGATTCCGCTTCTCATCGCCGCAGGCATCCTGCTTGGCGGAAACGGGCTGCAAGGCACGCTGATCGCGCTGCGCGGTGCGCAAGAGGGCTTCGAGCCCTCTACCATCGGCTTCATGGGCACGGCCTATTTCGGCGGCTTCCTTCTCGGCTGCATCTTCGTGACCCGCATCATGAAGGCCGTCGGCCACGTCCGATCCTTCTCGGCGCTCGCCGCGATTGCCGCATCGGGCACGCTGATGCTGGTGCTGATCATCGATCCGCTGGTGTGGTCGGCCATCCGCTTCGCCACCGGCTTCTGCTTCGCCGGCCTGTTCACCATCATGGAGAGCTGGCTGAACTCGGGCGTGCAGAATCACAACCGGGCGCGCGTGCTGGCGCTCTACCGCATCATCGACATCGGGTCGGTGACCGGGGCGCAATTTCTCATCCCCGTCTTCGGCGCGGACGGCTTCACCATCTTCGCCATCATGTCGATCATGATTACGCTGTCGCTGGTGCCGGTCTCGCTCGGCGACCGCTCGAACCCGACGGCGCCGGAGGGGGTCAAGCTCGACCTGGCGCGCGTCTGGCGGATCTCTCCCCTCGCCTGCATCGGCTGCATCGCGGTGGGCGTCACCAACAGTTCGTTCCGGACCCTGTCACCGGTCTACGCCGAGCAGATCGGCATGTCGGTGACGGACGTGGTGACCTTCATCAGCGTCGGCATCATCGGCGGCGCGCTGATCCAGTATCCGCTCGGCCACATCTCCGACATCTGGGACAGGCGCAAGGTGCTGCTGCTGACGGCGACCGGTTCAATGGTCGCGGCGCTCGCCCTGGTTTTCCTGGCCGGCACCAGCACGCTCGTCAACTTTGGCCTGGTGTTCGTCTTCGGCTCCTTCGCCATGCCGATGTTCTCGCTGTCGGCCGCGCATGCCAACGACCGCGCCGACAAGGGCGAGTTCGTGCTCGTCAACGCCGCGCTGATGCTGTTCTACTCGTTCGGCGCCATCGGCGGGCCGCTCGTGGCGGCAACCTTCATGCAGCGGCTCGGCCCGCAGTCGCTGTTTGCCTTCTGCGCCGCGGTCTACGTGATCCTCATCCTGATCATCCTCTACCGGATGCGGGCGCGCGAAAGCGTTCCGGCCAGCAAACGCGGGCGCTTCATCGCCATGCTTCGAACCTCGACGATCTTCGCACGGCTGGCGCGCCGCCCCGGCAACGCGGAAAAGCCGCCGTCGGCCGACTGACCTGCGGTAGCTTGACGAAAGCCCCGCCGGCTGAAATGGAATGGAACCCTTTCTCCTATGAGACCCTGAGTTTTCATGCATGTAATTACCCTCCAGGCAGAACTCGATGCCGTCATCGCAGAATTCGAGAAGTCCGAATTCGTCACCGTCGATACGGAGTTCATTCGCGAAACTACCTTCTGGCCTGAACTCTGCCTGATACAGATCGCATCGCCGGGCGTTACCGCGCTGATCGACCCGCTATCGTCCAACATCGACCTCGATCCGTTCTTCCGGCTGATGGCCAACGAAGCGGTGACGAAGGTTTTTCACGCCGCGCGCCAGGACATCGAGATCGTGTTCCATCGCGGCGGCCTGATCCCGCACCCGGTGTTCGACACGCAGGTCGCGGCGATGGTCTGCGGCTTCGGCGATAGCGTGTCCTACGATCAGCTCGTGCAGCGCATCACCGGCCAGCATCTCGACAAGTCGTCGCGGTTCACCGACTGGCGTCACCGCCCGCTGTCCGAAAAGCAGCTGACTTACGCGCTTGCCGACGTGACGCATCTGATCGACGTCTACCAGCACCTGAAGGTCGAGCTCGAGCGCGAGAACCGCGCCCACTGGCTGAACGAGGAAATGGACGTCCTGACGTCGCGCGAGACCTACGACCCGAAGCCCGAGGACGCCTGGAAGCGGCTGAAGATGCGGCTGCGCAAGCCGCAGGAACTGGCCGTGGTGCGCGCGGTCTCGACGTGGCGGGAACTCGAGGCGCGCGAGCGCAACGTGCCGCGCGGGCGGGTACTGAAGGACGACGCCATCTACGAGATCGCGCAGCAGCAGCCGCGCGACACGACGGCGCTCGGCCGGTTGCGCACGACGCCGAAGGGCTGGGAACGCTCGTCGACGGCCACGGCGCTGCTGGAGGTCATCAACAAGGCGCTGTCGCTGCCCAAGGATGAAATGCCGAAGGCGCCGCGGCCTCAGCAGCAGGCCGAGGGGTCAAACGCCGCCGCCGAACTGCTGAAGGTGCTGCTGCGCCTGGTAGCGGAGAAGGAAGGCGTTGCGGCCAAGGTGCTGGCCACCAGCGACGATATCGATCGCATTGCCTCCGAGGGCGAGAGCGCAGACGTGCAGGCGCTGCATGGCTGGCGGCGCGAGGTGTTCGGCAATCATGCGATCCGGCTGGTTCGCGGCGAGATCGGCATCAAGTTCGACCAGCGCAAGATCGCCGTGTTCGACATCACCGAATAGCCGCGCGCTTACGGCCCGCCGGCAATGCGCAGGGCGAACACGATCCAGCCGAGACCGAGCACGGCGTAGCCGGCGGCGAACAGCGCGCTGCGAAGGCCGAGCCGGTTGCTGGTCAGGTGCACCAGCGCATGGGCATAGCGCAGCGCGACGAATAGCCAAGCGACAGCGACAGTCAGGTACCACACGCCCGCCGTGACGTAGAGCGACAGGCAGAGCGTGTAAAACAGTACCGGCAGCTCGAACTGGTTCATCAGATTGTTGGAGGCGGTGGCGCTGCCCTCGGGCTCCCCGCCCCGATTGGCGAAGACACGCGGCCGCACAGTGCCTGCGATCAGCGGGCCGAAGCGGCGACGGCCCAGAACCGCATAGACGATGTAGGCCAGCAAGACCTGCGCCAGCATGGGCCAGAAAATCGCGGTCTGATTCATTCATCGTTCTCCGTGTCCACACACGTAGTCCGCCGGCGGCGCCAACGCCAGCTGCCATGTCCGGTGCGTTGCCAATGCACAGGACAGGAAAAGGGCCGGCTCTCGCCGGCCCTTCCGTGGCAGTTGGGCAATCCCGACTGCTTACTGCACGAAGACGGTAAGCTGTCCGCCGGCACCGACATGGGCGGCGACGACCGAAGAGACCTCGACCGACTGCTCTTCGAGTTCGGCCTTCAGCGCACTGTTGGCCTCGATGGCCGCCTGCAGTTCAGCGGTCGCTTCCGCGTTCTTCGAGATGGCATTGCTGACGGCTGCCTGGTTGTTGCCCTTCTCGAGGTCGTCGATCTTCACGACGCTGACGCTCGAAACATCGGTCATCGCCTGGACCTCGGCCGCCGTGTTGGCGCTGGCGTTGAGCGAGGAGATCAGCATGCCGAAGTTCGGGTCGGACGAGGTGCTGGCAGTGATGCCGGCATCGGTCGTAGCGGCCGCCGAACCGTCGCTGGCGCTCGTGCCGGCACCGATCTGCGCATCCGTGTTCATACCCGCTCCGGCGTTGACGCCGCCGCTGTCGACCTGTGCTCCGACGTCCGAGCTGGCATTGGCGCCCACATTGGCGTCGAGAGCCAAAGCCGGCGCGGCGGCCAGCGAAGCGAGGAGTGCAGTGGTGGTAATCAGGCTTGTGCGTTTCATCGTAGTACCTTTCTGTTGGCCCCTTCGCCTACAGAACTCGTTAACAATCAAAGCGTTCCGGCCACATTCCGGGTCGTTTTGGGGAATTTTTCTGGCGGGAAACCGGCCGCTTTGTGAAAGCCGCTCCGCCACACGCACGGACCCGCAGTAGCGCCGGGTTTCAGGCAGGGACCGTCTTCTTGCGCGACGCCAGCCACTCCTCGAAGCGCTGCACGACGACGTAGAACGACGGCACGAAGACAACGGCGAGCAGCGTCGAGGCGATCATGCCGGTGAAGACCGTGATGCCGATGGACTTGCGCGCGCTGGCGCCGGCACCGGTGGCCAGGACCAGCGGGGCCACGCCAAGGATGAAGGCGAAGGATGTCATCAGGATCGGCCGGAACCTTACGCGCGCCGCCTCGACCGCAGAATCGAGAATGGGCTTGCCTGTCGCGCGCAATTCGCGAGCAACCTCGACAATCAGGATCGCGTTCTTCGCCGACAGGGCGATCAGCAGGATCAGGCCGATCTGAACGTAGAGATTGTTGGCCACCTCGAGCGCGGACAGAACCAGCACCGGTCCGACGAGCGACATGGGAGCCGCAAGAAGGATCGATACCGGCGCCAGCCAGCTGCCGTACTGACCGGCAAGAACCAGATAGACGAGAAGCAGCGCCATGCCGAAGACGATGTAGATCTGATTGCCGACGAGCTTTTCCTGGTAGGACAGTGCGGTCCACTCGAAGCCCGTGCCGGGCGGCAGCTTGTCGTGCGCGACCTGCTCGAGCAGGTTCATCGCATCACCCGTGGAGAAGCCCTGCGCCTGCACGCCGATGACGGAGGCGGCGGGATAGAGATTGTAGAGGCTGATCAGCGAAGGCCCGACGCTTGGTTCGATTTCGAGCACTGTGCCGATGGGGATCGTGTCGCCGTTCTTGTTGCGCACATTGAGCCGGGCGATGTCCTCGGGCGTGACCCGGAACTGGGAATCGCCCTGCACATAGACCTGAAAGACGCGGCCGAACTTGTTGAACTGGCTGACATAGGTGGAGCCAAGATAGCCGGCGATGGTCTGGAATACCTGGTCGGTGTTGAGCCCGAGCGACTGCAGCTTGTCGCGGTCGATCTGGCCGGAGTATTGCGGGACGGTGGCGCGGAACGGTGCCCAGATCCGTTCGATGCTCGATTGCGTCTCGGCAGCCCTGACGACGGCCTGAACGGAGCTCTGCAGCTTGCCGAGGTCGAAGCTGCCGTCCCGAACCTCGACCTGCAGGGTGAAGCCGGCTGCGTTGCCGATACCCTGGATCGGCGGAGGCGGCAGGACCAGCACCTGGCCATCTTCCATGTTGGAGAGGCTCTCGTTCAGCGTCGCGTAGAGCGACGCAAGATCCTCTCCCTTGCCGCGCAGGCTCCAGTCCTTGAGGATGATGTAGGCGACACCTGCGTTGGCCAGGGGCGAATTGTTGTCGAGCGCCGAGAGGCCGGAAATCGTCACGACCTGGTCGACGCCCGGCGTCTCCTTCGCAATTTTCGAGATCTGCTGCATCGTCGCTTCCGTGCGACCCAAGGCAGCGCCATCGGGCAGTTGGACCGAGGCGAGCAGATAGCCCTGGTCCTCGATCGGGATGAAGCCCGTCGCGAGGCGCGACATGCCATAGCCGGCACCGCCGACAATGAGCAGCGCAATCAGCGCCATGACGCCGCTTCGATGCACCATCGAACCGATCAGCCCGGCATAGCCGTTTTCGAGCCGTTGATAGACCGAATTGAAACCGCGGAAAAAGGCGTTCCGCTTCTCCGGGGGCACGGGACGCCGCAGCCAGCTTGCGCACTGGGTGGGCTTCAGCGTCGCTGCGTTGACGGCACTGATCAGGGCTGTCGCCGCGATGACGAGCGCGAACTGCGCATACATCTGGCCTGTCAGGCCGGGCAGGAAAGCAGCCGGCAGGAACACCGCCATCAACACCAGGGTGATGCCGACGATCGGCCCGAACAGCGAGTCCATCGCAGCAATGGCGGCGTCATGGCCGGAAAGCCCACGCTCCATGTTGTGGGAGGCGCTCTCGACGACGACAATGGCATCGTCAACGACAATGCCGATGGCAAGCACGATGGCGAAAAGCGTCGACAGGTTGACCGTGAAGCCGAGCGCGGCCATGGCGGCAAAGGCACCGATGATGGTGACCGGAACCGTGGTCGCAGGAACGAGCATGGCGCGCCAGTCCTGCAGAAAGACGAGGATGACGACCAGGACCAGCAGGGCCGCTTCGAGCAGCGTCTTGTAGACCTCGTCGATGGCCTGGCTGACGAAGACCGTGGTGTCGAAGGGGATCGAATAGGTAAGATCCTGCGGAAAATCTGCCGCCAGTTCCTTCATGCGGACCTCGACCTTGCCGGCGACGTCGAGCGCGTTGGCGCCGGGCGACAGGAAGATGGCGAGACCTGCCGCCTGCTTGCCGTCGAGGCTGAACGACTGCCCGTATCCCTGGGCACCGAGTTCCACGCGACCGATGTCGCGCACGCGCGTCATGTCGCCGTTTTCGCCGGTCTTGACGATGACAGCGCCAAACTGGTCCGGGTCGTTGAGGCGGCTCGCGACCTCGACCGTGTACTGGAAGGCGAGGCCGTCGGGTGCCGGCGGAGCGCCGATCTGGCCCGCCGTGACCTGTTCGCTCTGCTGCTGGAGCGCCTGGACGACATCCTGGGTAGTCAGGCTGCGCGCCCGCATCTTCTCCGGATCCAGCCAGACGCGCATGGAGTATTGCCCGGCGCCGAAGACGTTGACGTCGCCGACGCCCGGGATGCGGGACAGTTCGTCCTTCAGGCTGATCGTCGCATAGTTGGCGAGGTAGAGGCTGTCATACTCGCCGTTCGGCGAGGTGAGCGTCACGATCTCGAGGATCGAGGCGGACTTCTTCTGGACATTGACACCCTGCACCTGAACCGACTGCGGCAAGGATGCCAGCGCGGACGAGACGCGGTTCTGCACGCGCACCTGCGCCTGGTCGAGATCCGTGCCGATGGCGAAGGTAACCGTCAGATTGTAGCTGCCGTCGGAGGCGGCAAAGGACTGCATGTAAAGCATCCCCTCGACACCGTTTACCTGCTGCTCGATGGGCAGCGCGACCGTGTCGATGACGGCCGTCGCGCTGGCGCCCGGGTAGCGGGTCGTCACCGAAACGGTGGGCGGCACGACATCGGGGTATTGCGACACCGGCAGCGACAGCAGCGAGGCGATGCCGATGACCACCATCAGGATGGCGATCACATTGGCCAGAACCGGCCGCTCGATGAAGAACTTGGAGATCATTTCGTCGCCGCCGCAAGATCCTTGACCTCCGGATCGATCTTGCCACCGGCGACGACGGACTGCAGGCCCGAGATCAGCACGCGGTCATCGGGCGCGATGCCCTTTTCGATGACGCGCAACTCGCCCACGAGCTGTCCGATCTCGACGGGGCGCTGCTCGACCACATCGTCCTTGCCGGCAACGAGAACATAGCGGCCCCGCTGGTCGGTGCCGATCGCCCGATCCGGCACGAGCAGCCGGTCGGGTTCCTTGGCAAGCGGCACGCGCACCCGCACGAAATTGCCGGGCAGAAGCCCGCGCTTGTCGTTGGGCAGCACGGCGCGAACGGCAAGGGTGCCCGTCGATGCCGTGAGGCCCGGCGCGATATAGTCGAGCGTGCCGGCGTGAGGGTAGCCGTCCTCGTTCTGCAGGCCGACCTCGACTGGGACCTTCTTCAGGTCGTCAGCCGTGATGCCGCGCGATGCCATCTCGGCCCGGATACGCAGGACCTCACGCTCGCTGATGTTGAAATTGACGTAAATCGGGTCGAGCTGAACGATGGTGGCGAGCGTGGTCGGACTGCCCTGGCCGACCAGCTGGCCGATCGACACCTGGCGGGCCGAGACGATGCCGGCAAACGGCGCCTTGACCTCGGTGTAGCTCAGGTTGAGCTCGGCCTGCTTGACGGCGACTTCGCTCTGCTTCTGCAAGGCGACATTGACGGCGGCAGCGGCAGCGGCCTGGTCGACGGTCGATTGCGAGACCACCTTCTGGGCAAGAAGTTCCTGCTGCCGCTTGAGTTCGGCGTCGGTCTGCCTTGCGGAAGCGTCAGCAGAACCCTTCTCGGCCTGTGCCTGGTCGAGTGCAAGCTTGTAGGGATCGGGTTCGATCAGAAACAGGCGCTTGCCGGCGGCGACCTGATCGCCGTCCTGATAGTCGATCTCGCGGATGAAGCCTGCGACGCGGGCTACCAGGCTGGTCGAGTTGACGGCGTCGGCGCTGCCCGTCGCCGTCAGATAGGGGGTGACGGTCTGCTTCAGGGGTACCGCCACCTGCGTCTTGGGCGGCGGCGGCGCGACATAGGCATTCTTGTCGTTGCAGGCGGCCAGCAGCACCAGGGCGGCAATTAGGACGGTTCCTTGCGGTGGTCTTCCGCGCAACAGAAGCATTCGACTACAAGTCCCCCATTCGCCACCAGTTGACGTAAGGTTACCTGCAAAATCAAAGTTTGTCATGGCACCGGAAAACCGGTGCCTGTCGCGGTTGCGTTGCCGCTTACATGCCGCCGGAGTAGTTGGGGCTTTCGCGGGTGATCGTCACGTCGTGCGGATGGCTTTCGCGCAGGCCGGCATTGGAGATGCGCACGAAGGTTGCACGGTCGCGGAACTGCTCGAGGTCGCGGGCACCGACATAGCCCATGGCGGCCTTGAGACCGCCTGCGAGCTGATGCAGGACGCCGGCGACCGGCCCCTTGTAAGGCACCTGACCCTCGATGCCCTCGGGCACCAGCTTCAGCGTGTCGCGCACTTCGGCCTGGAAGTAGCGGTCGGCCGAACCGCGCGCCATGGCGCCCACGGAACCCATGCCGCGGTATGCCTTGAACGAACGGCCCTGGTGCAGATAGACCTCGCCCGGGCTCTCGTCCGTGCCAGCGAGCAGCGAGCCGATCATCGCCGCATTAGCCCCTGCGGCCAATGCCTTAGCCAGATCTCCTGAGTATTTGATTCCGCCGTCGGCGATGACCGAGACGTCGGCGCGGTGGGCTGTCTCGACGGCCGACATGATGGCCGAGAGCTGCGGCACGCCGACGCCGGCGACGATGCGGGTGGTGCAGATGGAGCCGGGACCGATGCCGACCTTGACAGCGTCGGCGCCGGCGTCGATCAGCGCCTGCGTGCCGTCGGCGGTCGCCACGTTGCCGGCCATGATGCGCACAGAATTGGAAAGCTTCTTGGCACGCGCCACGGCGTCGAGCACGCGCTGCGAATGGCCGTGCGCAGTATCGATGACGAGCAGGTCGACGCCGGCGTCGATCAGCCGCTCGGCGCGCTCAAAACCGTCATTGCCGACGCTGGTGGCGGCCGCAACGCGGAGCCGTCCCTGCACGTCCTTGGAGGCGTGCGGATTGAGCTGCGACTTCTCGATGTCCTTGACGGTGATGAGGCCGACGCAATTGTAGTCGGCGTCCACCACCAGCAGCTTCTCGATGCGGCGCTGGTGCAGCAGGCGCTTGGCTTCGTCAGGATCGACGCTCTCGCTGACCGTGACGAGGTTGTCGTGCGTCATCAGTTCCGACACCTTCTGCGAGGGGTCGGAAGCGAAGCGGACGTCACGGTTGGTCAGGATGCCCACAAGGCGACCGGTGATCTGGCCACCGCTTCCGCCGTTCTCGACCACCGGGATGCCGGAAATGCGGTAGGTGTCCATCAGCGCACGGGCATCGGCCAGCGTTCCGTCGGGGCCGATCGTCACCGGATTGACGACCATGCCGGACTCGAACTTCTTGACCTGACGAACCTGCTCGGCCTGCTCGATGGGCGTAAAGTTCCGATGGATGACGCCGATGCCGCCGGCCTGCGCCATGGCAATGGCTAGCCGGGATTCGGTCACCGTGTCCATGGCGGCCGACAGGATCGGAATGTTGAGCTCGATGTCGCCGGCGATGCGCGTCCTTACATCCGTCTCGCCCGGCATGACCTCTGAATGGCCCGGCTGCAGCAGTACGTCGTCAAAGGTCAGCGCCAGTGCGCCGGTAGCCGTATCGATGATTTTTGCCATTGCCGATCCTCGTAATGCGAAACGGGCGCCAGCCCAGAGGACCGCGCCGACTCGAATCTTCCCTTTCAGGATTGGCACGGGCTGGTACCACGAGACATGCAGGTTGAAAAGCCCGGTTCGGACGCGGAAGCCAACCCTTCCTGAAACGGGTTCGTGCGATTCCGCGAAAAGGCCGGGGACAGATCCGGCAGGCCGTGCTAACCGCCGGGCGGCGCCGGCACGACCGGCTGCCGGCACATCGCAGTTCGTCCGGGAAAACACGTGAGAAGAACCGTCCCGCTCATTCTTGCGGTCGCCCTGTTCATGGAGAACATGGACTCGACAGTGATCGCCACCTCGCTGCCGGCGATCGCGGTCGACATCGGGACCTCTCCCATCGCGCTCAAGCTGGCGCTGACGGCCTATCTCGTCGCCCTGGCGATCTTCATCCCGGTCAGCGCATGGGTGGCGGACAGGTTGGGCGCAAAGCTGGTATTTCGCGCGGCGATCGGCGTCTTCGTCATCGGCTCCGTCGCTTGCGCCTCCTCCGGGTCGCTGCTCGAATTCGTGCTGGCGCGCTTCCTGCAGGGGATGGGTGGCGCCATGATGACGCCGGTGGCGCGGCTGGTGCTGGTGCGGGCGACCGAAAAGAGCGACCTCGTGTCGGCCATGGCCTGGCTGACCATTCCCGGGCTAATCGGCCCTCTCGTCGGCCCACCGGTGGGCGGCTTCATCACCACCTTCATCACCTGGCACTGGATCTTCCTGATCAACGTGCCGATCGGACTTGCCGGCATCTGGCTGGCCGGGCGCTACCTGCCGGACATCGAACCGGCACACGCTAGACGGCTCGACATGCCCGGCTTCCTGCTGTCCGGGATCGCCGCCTCCGGCGTGGTGTTCGGCCTCTCGGTGATCAGCCTGCCTGCGCTGCCGCCGATTGTCGGGGTCATCGTCCTGCTGGTCGGACTGGGTGCCGGCGCGCTCTATTTCCGCCATGCCCGCGTGACGCCAGATCCCATCCTCGACCTGCGCCTGTTCCGCAATCCGGCCTTTCGCGCGGCCGTCGGCGGCGGCGCGCTGTTTCGCGTCGGCAGCGGCGCAACGCCCTTTCTCCTGCCGCTGCTCTTCCAGCTAGGCTTCGGCATGACGCCGTTCCAGTCCGGCATGCTGACCTTCGCGTCAGCCTTCGGCGCGATCGCCATGAAGTTCATGGCATCCTTTACGTTGCGCGCCGGCGGTTTCCGCACGGTCCTGGCCGCGACGGCGTTCCTCGGTGGCGGCTTCATCGCCGCAAGCGCGCTGTTCACGCCATCGACCTCGCACGCCGTCATCATCGCCGTGCTGATCGGATCAGGCTTCCTGCGCTCGCTCTTCTTCACCTCGGCGGGTGCGCTCGTCTTCGCCGACGTCGACGCCGGCGAGGCCAGCCAGGCCACGGCGATCTCGGCGGCCACGCAGCAGATCAGCATTGCCGTCGGCGTGGCGGTCGGCGGCGGCCTGCTCGAGGGTACGAGCTACCTGTCAGGAGAGCCGATCGGCCCAGGCTCCTTCACGGTCGCGTTCCTCACCGTCGGGCTGATCACCGCGCTTTCCCTTATCCCGTTCGCGCGGCTGCCCAAGGATGCAGGCAGTTCGGTTTCCGGACACCGGCTGCGGAGACCGGCCGGCGAGGAGCCGCCGGCGGCCTGAAGTTCAGCTGTCCTGACCTTCTGCCCGACCTTTGAAATCCTTGGCGAGCAGATAGAGTTCCACCGATTCGCCGCGCGATGCCGGCGGCTTGACGTGATGCACGGAACGGAAATTGCGTTTCAGAAGGTCGAGCAGCGCGTGCTCGGTTCCGCCCTGGAAGGTCTTGGACAGGAAATGGCCGCCCGGCTTGAGCACGGAAATGGCGAAATCGGCGGCGACCTCACAAAGATGCTCGGTGCGAATATGGTCGGTGCGCCGATGGCCCGTGGTCGGCGCGGCCATGTCCGACAGCACGATGTCCGGGTTACCGCCCAACACCTCGACAAGCCGTGCGGGCGCCGCGTCGTCCAGAAAATCCATCTCCAGCACCTCGCTGCCGGGAACATGATCCATGCCGAGATAGTCGATGCCAACCACGTGCGGCTTCTCGGGCGGCGACTTGGTGCGGGCGGCGGCGACCTGGCACCAGCCTCCCGGCGCGGCACCGAGATCGATGACCTTCATGCCGGGCTTGAGGATCTTGTAGCGGTCGTCGATCTCGATCAGCTTGTAGGCGGCACGCGAGCGGTAGCCGTCGGCCTTGGAGCGCTGCACATAGGGATCGTTCATGTGGCGCTCGAGCCAGCGCCGCGAGGATTCCTTCAGTCCGCGCTTCTTCTTGATGCGGGTTCTGAGGACGCGGGTCGCGCCCGGCTTGACTGGTTTCTTGGTGGTCATGGACGCTGCCTGTTTCGCCAGTTGCGCCGCCATACCCCGGCGTCGCCCATCAGTTCGGAGAGGATGCCCTCGCGCAGGCCCCGGTCGGCGACGCGCACGCGGTCGGCCGGCCAAGTATCGCGGATGGCCTCGAGAATGGCGCAGCCGGCAAGCACCAGGTCGGCCCTGTCGGCGCCGATGCAGGCATTGCCGACCCTCGCCTCGAAATCCCAGCCGAGCAACTTCTCGACCATGCGGTCTACGCTCTCGCGGTCCATCCACAGCCCGTCGACACGGCGGCGGTCGTAGCGCTCGAGCCCGAGATGCACGCCGGCCAGCGTCGTCACCGTGCCCGAGGTGCCGAGCAAATGGAACTTGCCGTCACGCACGAGATGGTCGAGCCGGTCGCGGCCGTCGAAACTGGCCAGCATCTGCTTCACGCTGTCGACCATGGCGCCGAAGATCTCGGGCGTCACGTCGCGGCCGCCGAAGCGCTCGGCCAGCGAAACAACGCCAACCGGCAGCGAGGTCCAGGCGACGATGTGGCTGGCAAGCCGCGGTGAGCGGTGGCCACGCACGTCGATCAGCGCGATCTCGGAAGAGCCGCCGCCGATGTCGAACAGCACGACGCCGTCCGTGTCGCGCTCGACCAGCGACCCGCAACCGGAAACGGCCAGCCGGGCCTCGGTCTGACGGTCGATGATCTCCAGCGTCAGCCCGGCCTCGACCCTTACACGGTCGAGGAACTCGGCACCGTTCTCGGCCGAGCGGCATGCTTCAGTCGCGATCAGCCTGAACTTCTCGACAGTACGATTGTTGAGCTTGTCGCTGCAGACCTTGAGCGCCTCGATCGCCCTGTCCATCGCCGGCTCCGAAAGGCGGCCGCTGGCCGACAGCCCCTCGCCCAGCCGCACGATGCGCGAGAAGGCGTCGATGACGCGGAACTGGCCGGGGCGTCCGGGCACCGCAACCAGCAGCCGGCAGTTGTTGGTGCCGAGGTCGAGCGCTGCAAATACCGGCAGGTCCTGGCGCTGCGGCAGTCGCGGCTCGCGCAGGATCGCGGCCGTTGCCGGTTGCGGCGGTAAGTCGGGAGATGCTGCGGGCGGCAAACTGCCCTGCGCCGGAGATCCGACGGGAACCGCCTGCACGCCATCGCGCGCGAACACCTTGCGGCCGCGCTTGCGCTTGCGCCGTCTCTTGGCTTTCTGCTTCGGGTGCAGCCCGCTGTCCGGCTTCTGCGCAGACGGAACGTCAGCCGTCTTGCCGGTCGCCGGAATTGCGGCGCCGATTTCCGGCGCCAGGAAACTCCCTGACCCACCCGCTTCCGGCGCTCCGGCGCCGGTCTCGCGGTCTTCCACGTTGATGCCCTTCATGCGCCGCGCGAACCCTGGGGACGCAGCCTGCGCTACTCGATCTTCAGTTGCCGGCAGGATAGCAGCGCCCGGGAGGATCACCAAGCGCAGAGTGAGGAGAGCAGCAAACCCCGCGTAAACCGCGCCGCGGTTGAATAGCCGGCTTGGATGGGGCAATGCTTGCCGATGCACGGGCAGCGCGCCACAGACCCTCCTAGCAACCATTTCGGCAGCCGATGACATTCTGGCTATGACTTTGAAGAAGATCTTCTGGCCCGTGGTGGGGCTGACCGCTGTCGCGGTGTCTGTATGGTTGCTGGTCGGGGAGTTGCGCGGGACGTCGTTCGACGATGTGCGTGACGGCATCGTCGCGATACCGCCGACCGCCTGGGCGGCCTCGGCGCTGTGTTCGCTGATCGCCTATCTGGCGCTCGCCGATTATGACCGGATGGCGCTTGCCCATCTCGGCAAGCGCGTGCCGGTGACATTCGTCGCGCTCTGTTCGTTCACGACCTACGCGCTGTCGCACAATCTTGGCGGCTCGGTCTTTTCCGGCGCGGTCATCCGCTACCGGGCCTATACGACCAAAGGGCTGACGGCGCAGGACGTGGGCGTGCTCGTGGCGTTCTGCTGGTTCACCTTCGTCCTGTCGACGGTCCTGGTAATCAGCGTGGTGCTGCTCGGCGTGCCGGACCTGCTCGACCGCTTCGCCGACCTGGCCGGCCCGAAAACCGCCCAGGTCGCCGCGTTTGGTGGGCTGGCCTTCGTCGCGGCCTACGTGATCGGCAGCCTGCTCGGCCTGAAGCCGCTCAGGATAGGCGGCTTCCAGTTGCACTACCCTACCCTGCCGATCGTCGGCCGCCAGTTGCTGATCGGACCGATGGAACTGCTGGCCGCCGGGGCCGTGATCTATTTCGCGCTGCCGGCCGCCGGCAATCCGGGCTACCTGACGGTGCTTGGTATTTTCCTGGTGTCATTTTCGGTTGCGCAGATCTCGCATGCGCCCGGCGGCCTCGGCGTGCTGGAAGTGGTTTTCCTCACCGGAATGTCGGAAATGGACCCGAGCGCCGTGCTCGCCGCGCTGCTGGTCTTCCGCCTCTTCTATCTGATCGTGCCGCTGATCCTGGCGCTGTTCGTCGTGCTGCTGTTTGAACGCGACCAGTTCCTCGGCCGCTGAGGCGGCGGCAGTCTGAGGGAGCGCGCGAAAGTCTTTGGAGTTGAGATTGTATCTCCCCGCGGGCTTGACTATTTGCCACTCATGGCTACAACGCAGCCGGAATTGACACGGTTTGCCGGCAGTGCTCGCACCGACCGGCCTGCTGGGGAATAGGTTAACGGTAGACCCACGGACTCTGACTCCGTTAGTCCTGGTTCGAATCCAGGTTCCCCAGCCACTTCGCTTCCAGAAACCCTTGAAATCCGCGGAAGTCCGGTCGTCTCGGAACGCCTGCGTTCCATGTCGAATCGGCCTTTCCCAAGTGGTGCCCAAAACTGATGCCCGGAGCTGGTGTCCAGCCGCCCTGGGCCGACGGAAGCTGAACTGAAACTGCTTTCACCGAGCACCGGCGGTGTTGTTTGAGTCGCCTTTCAATGCAGGGATGTGACGTGAGGAGCAGCCAGACAAACTTTGCCTAAGCAAAGCCCCTCCTACCCGCAGCCCAGGATTCCTGCTTCGACAAGAATGCCCTGTCATCAAAGCGATGGTGACCCGGGTTTCCCCTAGCCAAGGCTTGCCATGGCGGCTTGCTGCGTTCTGCTGTGATTTTCGGGGTTACCCGGCGCCTGGCAGCGCCGGTAAATCCGGTTGGCCAGTTCCGGTCACTCGCAAACGGGTTCGAGGCGTAGCGTCATGCCCGGCTCGATGTCTGCGAGGTCAGGAGGCAAGACTGCCGTCGCGCGCGCCATCGCCAGCGGACTGAGACTGGCGGAGGAGCCGCGTCCGAGCATCTCTACAATCGGGAGGCCATCGGCGTTGCGCCGGCTCCATGTCACCGGGACATACTCGGTGCGTCCCTGCTTGCGGCGGTAGGTGAATCCGGAAACGGCGGGCATCCACGACGCCGAGAGATTCTGGAACCCCGCAGTCCTCTTGATCGCCGGCAAGGCCATCCGCGCGAAGGTCGCCGCCGTGGCGTAGGGGTTACCGGGCAGACCGAAGAACAGCGCGCTGCCGATCCTGCCGACCGTCACCGGCTTGCCGGGCCGCATCGCAACCTTGAGCACTTCGAGTTCGGCATTCTCGCGCTTCAGCACATCCATCATGTGATCTTCCTCGCCGGCCGACACGCCGCCGGTGGTGATCACCACATCGCAGCTGCGGGCCGCTTCGCTGACCATCGTACGGATCGCTTCCGGATCGTCGGCGACGATGCCGAAATCGACGGTTTCGATCCACGGACGGTCGAGTGCCGCGCGCAGGAAGAAGCGGTTGGAATTGTAGATCTGGCCTGGACCGAGCGGCTCGCCCGGTTCGACGAGTTCGCTGCCTGTCGAGATCAGGCCGATGCGGATCTTGCGCCGCACTTCCACTGTGGCCGTGCCGATGGCTGCAAGAAGCGCGATCCTGGCTGGTGTCAGAGGCTCGCCAGCCGCGACCACCGCCGCGCCCTTGGAGACATCCTCGCCGGCACGCCTTATGTTCTGCCCGGCTGGCGGCTTCAGCGAAAAGGTGGCCATGTCGCCCGAACGCTCGCAATGCTCCTGCATGACCACAGCGTCAAAACCCTGCGGCACCGGAGCGCCAGTGAAGATCCGGACCGTGCATCCTGCTGGATAGGACGAAGTGGCGGGTTGGCCGGCAGGAATCCTGGCCACGACAGGCAGGCCCCAGGGACCGGGTTCGGAAAAGTCCCGAAGCCGCACCGCGTAGCCGTCCATCGCCGAATTGTCGAAGGGCGGCAGGTCGATGGTCGAGACGATCGGCGATGCGCAGGCTCGTCCAGCGGCGTCGATCAGCGGGAGCGTCTCGGCGCAGGTTATAGGCACGGCAGCCTTGATTGCCTTGGTGCCGGCGATGTCGACGGGAAGGACCTCCCCTGCCTTGCCGGCAAGACATGGCCGCTCCGGCGACGGACTGTGGACGGTTTTGGGCAGCATGACGCTTCTCATCCTTGTCGCGGTGCACTCCGCCGGCGAAGCGGCGGGATCATTCTTCAGCTTGCCATCCGAAGCGCTCTACTGAACGAGAGGCCCGTTTGCTTGACCCAGCGAGATACCCTCAAGCTTGGCCTGGCCTGCCAGCACTCCAATGTATTGCGACACCGCTTTCGACCACGACGAGGCTTCAAGCCATGCCGCAATCCGCGCGCCGACGAACTCGAACGGGAGACGCTCGCCCGGGATCTTTCGATCGAGCGCGATGATATGGAACCCGAACCGGCTTTCGACCGGCGTCGCCGAGATTTTTCCCGCTTCCATGCTCAACATCGCCGTCTCGAACTCGGCCACCGTGCTGCCTCGCGACAGTTGCCCGAGATTGCCGCCATGTTCGCGCGACGGGCAGTCCGAGTACTCCATGGCGGCAGACGCGAACGCTTCGGGGGCTTCCGACAATCTGGCGCAAAGGCTCGTTGCCAGTTCGCGCGCCGCCGCACGCGCTGCCGCATCCGACTCAGGCGCCGCAAACAGGATGTGGCGAGCCTCGAAGAGCGGTTCGCTGCGGAACTTGTCGGGATGCCGGTCATAATAGCGCCGGCTTTCCTCCTCGCTGGCAGATGGCGCGGCGACCTGGTCCTCGACAAGCGCCCTGATTGCAGCGTCCCGCTCCGTCTCGATCTTTCCATCCTGCCCTGCCCCCGGCTTTCCGGCGATGCCGAGGCGGCTGGCTTCCTGCCAGAGCAGTTCCTGGATCACCAGCGCCTCTGCCGCTGCGCGGAGAGCGGCGCCGGGATTCTTGGCCGGATGGTTTTGCGCTTCCGCGAGGATGTCCCTTTCGGCAACCGGTGTGCCATTCACCGATATCCTGGGGATGACGGGGCCGGCCTTTGGCGGCACGCGCGTATCCGGCTCCTGGTAGGACGAGTAGCTCTCGCCCCTGGCTGGCGGGATGCCATCTGGAACTGCGAGTGAAGGGTTTTTGTAGATTGTCGCCATGGCTTCTACTCCGCCGGAAGCCGGGTCTGTGCTGCCCGGTGATTGCGCTCACGCACGACCTGATACCCCGGCCGCCATATGTAGCGCAGCGGCACGCTCAGCATGTGGACCAGCCGTGTGAACGGGAACAGCAGCAGGATCGTCAGGCCGAGGAAGAGGTGCAGCTTGAAGATGATCGACGCATCGGCGACGTAGGCTGAGGCAGCGGTGTTGAATGTGAATATGCCCTGTGCCCAGGTCATGAATTTCACCATCTCATGACCGTCCAGATGCTGCAGCGACACGGGGATCGTCATCAGGCCGAGCGCAAGCTGGATCCAGAGCAGGATGATGATCGCCGTGTCGGACGTGCTGGACGTCGCCCTGACACGGGCATCGAACAGGCGACGATGCACCAGCAACGACCCACCGACGATCGCCATGACCCCGGCGATGCCACCGGCGACGATGGCCAGGATCTGCTTGGCGCCGTGGCTGACGCCAAGCGCGTCGAACAGGGCTATCGGCGTCAGCAGGCCGATCAGATGCCCGAAGAAGATCACGATCACCCCGACATGAAACAGCACCGATCCCCAGACCAGCTGCTTGCGTCGCAGCAGCTGCGAGGATCCGGACCGCCAGCCGTATGGTTCCCGGTCGTAGCGGATGATGGTGCCGAGTATCAGTACCGACAGCGCGATATAGGGATAGATCCCGAAAAGAAGGATGTTCAGGAAATCAGACATGGTCTCGTCCTCCTAGACGGTCTTGCCTCGTGGGATATCGGCAGGCCTGCGGTTTGATGCCCGGATCTGGCGCTGCAGGCGATCGGGGCCGCAGGCGTTTTCGCCCGCATTGCCGCCGAACGTGACCGCTTCCTCCTCCCAGATGCGATCCAGCGCCTCGAGGTCGGCCGGATCATCGGAGGGCGTTTCCAGCAGGTCATGCAGAAGCTTCGGGTCCGGCTTTGCCGACGCCATCGCCTCGAGCACCGCGAAAGCATTGCTGTAGACCGACTTGCGCTTCTTCAGCCGCTCTCTAATTGCCGCCAGAATATGCACAGTCTGGCCGAGCAATTCGCTGATCTGCGGTGCCGGCTTCATCGACAAATATTCCAGGAACATCGGCAGGTAGTCCGGCAGTTCCCTGGTGTCGATCTCGAAACCGTCGGCATCATACATCGCCATCAGGTCGACCATGGCCTGGCCGCGGTCGCGGCTTTCCCCGTGCACGTGCTCGAAGAGATGCAGCGACAGGACGCGTGTGCGGTCGAACAGGAACACGTAGCGTTCCTGCGCATCGTAGAGGTCGTGTTCCGCGATGTCGTCGGCCAGCCGGACAAGCAGCGCGGTATGCGTGTCTCCGATACCCGCGGTCTGGAGCGCCGCCTTCATTTCCGGAATTGCCTGCCGAATTTCCTCGGAAGGATAGGACAAGAGCAGCGATATGACCTTGAGAGCAGCGTTCATCAGACCTTCTCCTTGAAGAGGTCGGTTGGCGTCTGGACCGTGCGGGTACGCTTTGAGCCGAACAGATCGCTGTCCGACTCGCCGCCGGAGCAGCCGTTGCCGAACGAGAACCCGCACGAGCCGCGAACGTCATAGGCGTCCTCGGAGATTTCGCGGTGCGAGGTCGGGATGACAAAGCGATCCTCGTAATTGGCGATCGCCATGATGTGGTACATGTCCTCGATCATCTGCGCGGTCATTCCCACCTTCTCGGCAATGGCATTGTCGATGACGCCATCGATCGTCTTGGCTCGCATGTAGGCGCGCATGGCCAGCATGCGTTCGAGCGCGGAAACGACCGGCTCTTCCTTGCCCGCGGTGAGGAGGTTGGCGAGATAGCGGACGGGGATTCGGAGCGAACGGACGTCCGGTATGCTGCCGTCCATCCCGATCTTGCCGGACTGGGCCGCGTTCTGCAGCGGCGACAATGGCGGAATGTACCAGACCATCGGGAGGGTCCGGTATTCAGGATGGAGCGGAAAGGCGATCTTCCAGTCCATCGCCATTTTGTAGACTGGCGACTTCCTAGCCGCTTCCAGCCAGGCATCCGGAACGCCGTCCTTGCGGGCCTGTTCGATCACCAGCGGATCGTTCGGATCGAGGAAGACCTTCAGCTGCTCCTCATAGAGGTCCTTTTCGTCAGCGGTGGAAGCCGCTTCAGAGATGCGGTCGGCGTCGTAGAGTATGACGCCGAGATAGCGGATGCGGCCGACGCAGGTTTCCGAGCAGACTGTCGGCTGACCGGACTCGATGCGCGGATAGCAGAAGGTGCATTTCTCGGATTTGCCCGAAGACCAGTTGTAATAAATCTTCTTGTAGGGGCAGCCCGAGACGCACATGCGCCAGCCCCGGCATTTTTCCTGGTCGATCAGGACGATGCCGTCATCCTCGCGCTTGTAGATTGCACCGGACGGGCATGCCGCCACGCAGGTCGGGTTGAGGCAGTGCTCGCACAGCCTCGGCAGGTACATCATGAAAGTGTTTTCGTACTCGCCGTAGATTTCCTTCTGGATGCCTTCGAAATTGTAGTCGACCGAACGCTTGGAGAACTCGCCGCCGAGGATTTCCTCCCAGTTCGGTCCCCACTCGATCTTCTCCATGCGCTCGCCGGTGATCTGCGAGCGCGGGCGTGCCGTCGGCGCCGTCTGGACTTCGGCCGCCGTCTGCAGATGCCCGTAGTCGAAGTCGAACGGCTCGTAATAATCATCGATTTCCGGCAGGTCGGGATTGGCGAAGATTTTCGCGAGGATGCGCCACTTGGCGCCCATCTTGGGCTCGATCTTGCCATTGGCCTTGCGAACCCAGCCGCCGTTCCACTTCTTCTGGTTTTCCCACTCCTTGGGATAACCGATGCCGGGCTTGGTCTCGACATTGTTGAACCAGGCGTATTCGACGCCTTCGCGGTTCGTCCAGACGTTCTTGCAGGTGACCGAGCAGGTGTGACAGCCGATGCACTTGTCGAGGTTCAGCACCATTCCGATCTGGGCGCGGATTTTCATTCTGCTGCCTCCTTGTGTGCGGGTTCGCGGTAGGGGCCTTCCATCCAGTCGACTGTCTCCATCTTGTGGATGACGACGAACTCGTCGCGGTTCGAACCGACCGTTCCGTAGTAGTTGAAGCCGTAGGAAAGCTGGGCGTAGCCGCCGATCATGTGGGTCGGCTTGATGATCGCCCGGGTGACGGAGTTGTGGATGCCGCCGCGCTGGCCGGTGATCTGCGATCCCGGCGTGTTCACGATCTTCTCCTGCGCGTGGTACATGAAGATCGTGCCTTCCTTCATGCGCTGGGAAACGACCACGCGGGCCACGATGGCTCCGTTGGTGTTGAAGACCTCGACCCAGTCATTGTCGACGAGTTCGCCCTTGGCCGCGTCGGTTTCCGAAATCCAGACAACCGGGCCGCCGCGGTTCAGGGTCAGCATCATCAGATTGTCGGAATAGGTGGAGTGGATGCCCCACTTCTGATGCGGCGTGATGAAGTTCAGCACCACCTGCGGCTTGCCGTTCGATTTCGCCTCGATGATCGGGTTGATCGACTTGGTGTCGATGGGTGGGCGATAGACGCAGAAACTTTCGCCGAAGGCACGCATCCACAGATGATCCTGATAGAGCTGCTGGCGGCCGGAAAGGGTCCGCCACGGGATCAGTTCGTGGACGTTGGTGTAGCCGGCATTGTAGCAGACCTTCTCGGACTCGATGCCCGACCATGTCGGCGACGAGATGATCTTGCGCGGCTGCGCGACCACGTCCCGGAAGCGGATCTTTTCGTCTTCCTTGGGCAGCGCCAGATGAGCATGTTCGCGGCCGGTGAACTTTGACAGAGCCTCCCAGGCCTTGACCGCCACTTCGCCATTGGTTTCTGGCGCGAGCGACAAAATGACTTCCGATGCATCGATATCGGTCTCGATCTTCGGACGGCCTTTCGAGGCGCCCTCCTCCGTCACGATGCCGTTCAGCCGGCCGATCAGTTCGACCTCATCGTCGGTGTTCCACGAAATGCCCTTGCCGCCATTGCCAAGCTTTTCCAGCAAGGGGCCAAGCGAGGTGAAGCGCTTGTAGAGATTGGGATAGTCGCGCTCGACGACCGCCACTGCCGGCATTGTCTTGCCGGGGATGAGATCCGTTTCGCCCTTCTTCCAGTCCTTCACATCGAATGGCTGGGCAAGTTCGCCGGGCGTGTCGTGCAGGATCGGCACCAGCACCACGTCCTTTTCAACGCCGAGGATTTCGGGGGCGACCTCCGAGAACTTCCTGGCAATGCCCTTGAAGATGTCCCAGTCGCTCCGCGCCTCCCAGGCCGGATCCGCAGCACTTGTCAGCGGATGGATGAAGGGGTGCATGTCGGAGGTGTTCAGGTCGTTCTTTTCGTACCAGGTCGCGGTCGGCAGGACGATGTCGGAGTAGACGCAGGTGGTGGACATGCGGAAGTCGAGCGTGACCAGAAGGTCGAGCTTTCCTTCCGGCGCCTCGTCGTGCCAGACGGCCTCCTTCGATTCCAGCCGGCCTTCCTCACCGAGGTCCTTGCCGAGCAGTCCGTGCGACGTCCCCAGGAGATGCTTGAGGAAATATTCGTGCCCCTTGCCCGATGATCCAAGCAGGTTCGAGCGCCACACGAACAGGTTGCGCGGCCAGTTGGCCTCGTCGTCCGGATCGACGCACGACATCTCCAGCTTGCCGGATTTCAGCTGTGCGGCGACATAATCCTTCGGTTCCTTCCTGGCTTTCGCCGCTGCTTTCGCAATGTCGAGCGGATTGGACTTGAGTTGCGGTGCCGACGGCAACCACCCCATCCGCTCTGCACGGATATTGTAGTCGATCAGCGTCCCGTCCCATGGCCCTTCCGGCGCGGTTGGCGACAGGATTTCGTCGACCTTCAGCGTTTCGTAGCGCCACTGATCGGTATGCGCGTAAAAGAAGGATGTCGAGTTCATCTGCCGCGGCGGGCGGCTCCAGTCGAGGCCGAAGGCCAGCGGCAGCCAGCCGGTCTGCGGACGCAGCTTTTCCTGCCCGACATAGTGACTCCAGCCGCCGCCGGACTGGCCGACGCAGCCGCACATGACCAGGAGGTTGATGATCCCCCGGTAGTTCATGTCCATGTGGTACCAGTGGTTCAGACCGGCGCCGAGGATGACCATGGACCGGCCATTGGTCTTTTCGGCATTGAGCGCAAACTCGCGGGCAACCGTGATGATCTGGTCGCGCGGCACGCCCGTGATCTTTTCGGCCCAGGCCGGCGTGTAGGGCTGGTTGTCGTCATAGGACGTCGCGCAGCTGCCGTCCTTCAGGCCACGGTCGAGTCCGTAATTGGCGACGAACAGGTCAAACACGGTCGCGACGAGCGCGTCACCTTCGACAAGTTTCACTTTCCTGGCAGGAACAGAGCGCAGCAGGACGCTGTCGTGGTCGGTTCCCTGGAAGTGGTCGTGCTCGCGATTGCCGAAATAGGGGAAGCCGACGGATGCGATCTCGTCATGGTCCCCATCCATGATGAAGGTCATGTCGAGTTCGACATCCTTGCCCTTGCCGTCCTTGTTCTCGAGATTCCACTTGCCCTGCTGACCCCAGCGAAATCCGATGGAGCCATTCGGCACGACGATCTTCTTGGTCTTGCGGTCGACGGCGACAGTCTTCCAGTCGCAATTGTTGGTCTCGCCCAGCCCGCCCTTGAAGTCGGACGCGCGCAGCAGCTTTTCCGGGATGTAATGGCCGTCCTTCTTCACCAGGCGGACCAGCATCGGCATGTCGGTGTAGCGGCGGCAATAATCCTCGAAATACTCCGCCTGCCGGTCGAGATGAAACTCGCGCAGCACTACGTGCCCCAGCGCCATGGCCAACGCAGCATCGGTGCCCTGCTTCGGATGCAGCCACATGTCGGAGAACTTCGCGGCCTCCGAATAGTCCGGCGATACGACCACCGACTTGGCGCCCTTGTAGCGGACTTCCGTGTAGAAATGGGCGTCCGGGGTCCGCGTTTGAGGAACGTTGGAACCCCAGAGCATCAGGAAGCCGGAATTGTACCAGTCAGCCGATTCCGGAACATCCGTCTGCTCGCCCCACGTCATCGGCGAGGCCGGCGGCAGGTCACAGTACCAGTCGTAGAACGACATGCAGACGCCGCCGAGCAGCGACAGGTAGCGCGATCCCGCGGCGTAGGAGACCATCGACATGGCCGGGATCGGCGAGAACCCGATGACCCGGTCCGGTCCCCACTTGCGGGCCGTGTAGGCATTGGCCGCAGCGATGATCTCGTTGACCTCGTCCCATGTCGAGCGGACGAATCCGCCATGGCCACGCACCTTTATGTAGTCGCTGCGCTTTGCAGGATCCTCCTGGATTGCAGTCCAGGCGCCGATGGGCGTTTTCATCACCCTTTCCTTGCGCCACTGTCTGACCAGCCGCGCGCGCACCAGGGGATATTTCACCCGGTTGGCCGAATACATGTACCAGCTGTAGCTCGCCCCACGGGAACAGCCGCGGGGCTCGTGGTTGGGCAGGTCCGGCCGGGTGCGCGGATAGTCCGTCTGCTGGGTTTCCCAGGTGACGATGCCGCCCTTGACGTAGATCTTCCAGGAGCAGGAGCCCGTGCAGTTCACGCCATGGGTGGAGCGGACGATCTTGTCGTGCTGCCAGCGCTTGCGATAGGCGTCTTCCCAGTCCCGGTTTTCATTGGTCGTGACCCCGTGGCCCTCGGAAAAGGTTCCGGTGTTCTTGCGAGCCAGGAAATTGAGACGGTCCAGAAGGTGTGACATCTAAAGTGTCCTTTCGTTTCATCCGCTCAGCAGGGAACCGGGGCGTTGCGGCGGGTGTAGTAGAGCCACGTCAGCACGGTGCAGACGGCGTAGAAGACGCCAAAGCCCCAGAGCGCTGCGTTTGGCCCGCCTGTCATCGCGATTGACGTGCCGTAGGATTTCGGGATGAAGAACGCGCCGTAGGCGGCGATTGCGGAGGTGAAGGCGATGATCGCCGCGCTCTCGCGTTCGATCTGCTTCTGCATGCTTGCCGCATCCAGTTTTGGCATCAGGCGGGGAATTTCCCGACGCATGATCGCGGGGATCATCTGGAAGGTGGAGGCATTGCCCACGCCGGTCAGGAAGAACAGCGCCATGAAGCAGGCGAAGAAGAGCCAGAAGTTGCCACCGGCACCATCGGACGGCAGGAACTGGAGCACACCGAAGACAGCCAGCATCATGCCGACGAACACCCACAATGTGACCCGTCCGCCGCCGAAGCGGTCGGAGATCCAGCCTGTTCCTGCGCGGCTCAAGGCGCCGACCAGCGGCCCGAGGAAGGCATAGGACAGCGCGTTGACTTCCGGGAACTGGGTCTTCATCAGCAGCGGAAAGCCTGCCGAGTAGCCGATGAAGCTGCCGAAGGTGCCGGTGTAGAGTATGCACATGACCCAGTTGTGGAACCGCGAGAAGATCACGGACTGATCCGCGAAGGACGACTTGGCCGATGCGATGTCGTTCATGCCCAGATAGGCGGCGATCGTGGCCACGATGATGAACGGCACCCAGACGAAACCGGCATTCTGCAACCACAGCTGCCCGCCATCCGACAGCGGCTGCGGGTTGCCGCCAAGGACGCCGAAAACGCCCATGGTGATGACCAGCGGCACGAGGAACTGCATGACCGACACGCCGAGATTGCCAAGGCCGGCGTTCAACGCCAGTGCGTTGCCCTTCTCCGCTTTCGGATAGAAGAAGCTGATGTTGGACATCGACGAGGCGAAGTTGCCACCGCCAAGGCCGCACAGAAGCGCAAGCACCAGGAAGATCAGGTAGGGCGTTTCGGGGTTCTGGACCGCATAGCCGATGCCCATTGCCGGCAGCAGAAGCGAAGCGGTCGAAAGCGTCGTCCACAAGCGACCGCCGAAGATCGGCACCATGAAGCTGTAGAAGATGCGCAGCGTGGCGCCCGACAGACCGGGCAGCGCCGCCAGCCAGAACAGCTGTCCCTGAGTGAAGTTGAAGCCGATGGCCGGCAGGCGCGCAACCACCACCGACCAGACCATCCAGACCGAGAAGGCGAGCAGCAGGGCCGGGATCGAAATCCACAGGTTGCGCCGGGCGATGCTGCGCCCCTTGGAAGCCCAGAAACCGGCGTCCTCCGGATCCCATTCTGTCAGTGTGGCACTCGAAGCCGCGGCCGGGATCGGCATGCCCTCGAACTCCGGGAGTTCGGGCAGCGCATCGCGTGCCACGCCCGGATTCGTGCGCTCCATGTTGCGCACGGCCAGGTGCATCCAGATCAGGGCTATTGCGACAAGGAGGAACAGGAAAGCGAAGCAGGTCGTGTAGATGCCTGTCAGGTCGAGCAGGGCACCAAAGACGATGGGCAGCACGAAACCGCCTAGCCCGCCGATCATTCCGACCAGACCGCCGACCGAGCCGACGTTGTCCGGATAGTAGACCGGGATGTGCTTGAAGACCGCCGCCTTGCCGAGGCTCATGAAGAAGCCGAGGCCGAAGATCATCATCACAAAGGCGCCGAAGCCCATCTGCGTCGAGAAGGTGATGTCGCCGCCCCTGGCGTGTATGATGTAGGTCGTTGCCGGGTAGGACAGCATGAACAGCAATACGAGGGCGAACCCGAAGGTCCAGTACATCACCGCGCGGGCGCCGAACCGGTCAGCCAGATGTCCGCCATAGGCACGAAAGATGCTGGCCGAGAGCGAAAACGCCGCCGCGGCCATGCCTGCGGTGCGGATATCGACGCTGTAGACGTCGACCAGGTAATGCGGCAGCCACAGGGCAAGCGCCACGAAGGCGCCGAACACGAAAAAGTAGTAGAGCGAGAAGCGCCAGACCTGCAGGTTCTTGAGCGGCGCCAATTGTGCCGCAATGCTCGCAGCCTTGCCTCCCGACTTGCGCCGTGCCTCGAATACGGGATCGTTCTTGGAGAAAACGAAGAAGATCACGGCAATCGCCGCCAGCGCGAGCGCCCAGATATTGGCCACCGCCTGCCAGCCAAAGGCGACCATGACGAAAGGAGCGCCGAACTTGGTGACGGCCGCGCCGACATTGCCGGCGCCGAATATGCCCAGTGCCGTACCCTGCTTCTCGCGCGGATACCAATGCGAGACATAGGCGACGCCGATTGCAAACGAGCCGCCCGCCAAGCCAACGCCGAGTGCCGCGACCAGGAACATCGGAAATGTTTCCGCCTGGGTCAGCAGCCAGGTGGCCACCGCCGTCAGCAGCATCTGGATCGGGAAAACCAGCCGACCGCCATATTGTTCGGTCCAGATGCCCAGCATCAGCCGGGTCAGCGATCCGGTCAGAATCGGCGTTGCAACCAGGATGCCGAACTGCGTCTCATTGAGCCCGAGCTGGGCTTTGATCTGCACGCCGATGATCGCAAAGATCGTCCAAACTGCAAAACAGACTGTGAATGCGATGGTGCTGAGCCCCAATGCGCGGTTCTGGTCTGTGCGTGTGACGCCCTCAAGCGAATGCATCTGCTAGTCCCCCAAATCTCGGGCGGGTTGCACCGCCGCAGCAAACAATCAGGGGCAATAACCATCGCTGTCGCTTCATCGCATTTGATCGAGATCAAGGATCGCGCAGCGAATTGAAGGAACAAGCCTCAGGGACGACCACGGCAAGACCGAGGGGCGTCTGCATCAAGAGTGCTTGTTGGTTCTGTTTTGTAGGGTGAGTAGACGGTCAATCCGACGCTTGATAAATATCAAGGATAGCCATCATGCGAACAGCTGACCTGCCGGA
This sequence comes from Alphaproteobacteria bacterium, assembly GCA_018823835.1. Taxonomy (GTDB): domain Bacteria; phylum Pseudomonadota; class Alphaproteobacteria; order Rhizobiales; family Rhizobiaceae; genus CAMYMG01. The sequence continues at coordinate 169,787 of JAHJHT010000011.1, forward strand.
AGTCCGGTCCCTCGGATTGTTCGAGAGCATGGACGAATCGAATTTCGATGCGCTCGTGCAAGCTGCCTACCTGCAGACCTTTCCGGCACAACTCGATCTCATCGCAGAAGGCGATCCAGCAGACTTCCTCCACGTCGTGATCGAGGGGTGCGTCGAACTCTACGCACGGGCGAACGGTCGGGAGTCGACCATGGGTATGGTCCGGCCGGTCGGTACGTTCATTCTTGCCGCGGTGCTCAAGGATGCCGTCTATCTGATGTCGGCACGCACCTGCCAAAAATCGAAAGTCCTGCTCATTCCCGTCGAAGATGTTCGTCGGGCGTTCCGGGCGGACGAAGCGTTCGCACGCGCGATCGTTCTCGAACTGGCGGGCTGCTATCGTGCCGTGGTCAAGGAGCACAAGGACATCAAGCTCCGAACCGCCATCGAGCGTCTGGCCAATCGACTTATCCGCTACCACAGGGATCAGGGGGAGACCGGCAGGGTGGAGCTGCCCTACGACAAGCGAACAATGGCATCGCTGCTCGGGATGACGCCTGAAAACCTGTCCCGCGCGTTCAACACGCTGAAGCCTTATGGCGTCGACGTTGACGGAACGACAATCCGCCTGAACGACATGAAGGCATTGAATGGTCTCGCGAAACCAAACCATCTGATCGATGATCGCACGACGTGATGAACCATGATTTCGCGGATGTTCGCGGGCTTGGGGCCCGCAATTTTGTCCATTGAGGGCCGACAAGTTCGTAGAGATAGGTCTAGGGGTAACTGGCGTAAATTTTAGTCGAGCCGTCCCGCATCAGGAGAAGAACATCATAGGGGTCAGCGTCCGGACCTGGCTCGCCCATGCCCGGCGAGCCGTAGGGCATGTCCGGCACGCTGAGCCCGATCGCGTCAGGCCTTTCCGACAGCAGACGCCTGACCTCGCTGGCCGGGACGTGGCCCTCTACGACGTAGCCGCCGACATGGGCGGTGTGGCAGGAGGTCTGGCCCTGCTTCAGGCCGGCCCTCGTCTTGGCCGCCATCAGGTCGGCGGCCGCCAAGTTGCGCTCCGTCACATCGAAGCCGTTCTCGCGCATGTGCTCGCCCCAGGCGATGCAGCAGCCGCAGGAGGCCGACTTCAGCACTTCCAGCGCCTCTCCGGCGACGGCCGCGCCCGGAGCGAGCAGGGCGGCAGCGACCAACGCGCTGCGCACAGAAACTGGGATTCTGGGCATTTCCGGCCTCCTATCGAAAGAAAACATACTTGACCAGCGCGGCGACGACGAGCGCGATCACGACCAGTCCGACAACGCCCCAGGATCCCATGCCCCACATCATTCCGTCCGACATCATTTCACCCATCTTCCTTCTCCACGGTTGAGGGAGCGGCAGGACCAAAGCCTGCCGCCCCGGTTTCAGCTACTTGATCTCGGTGACGGTCAGACGGCCATTGACCTTCTCGGCGACGAACTCGATCCGCTGGCCTTCCTCAAGCTGTTCCAGCATGGCCTCGTCGGCCACGACGAACACCATCTTCATGGGCGGCATGTCGAGGTTCTTCAGTTCCTCGTGCCTGATGGTCAGCTTCTTCTGCTTGGCGTCGATCTTGGTGACTTCGCCCTTGGTGTATTCGACCGCGGCCGCGGTTCCGCCAAGGGTGAGCGACATTGCGATGATCGCGATCGTCTTGATGATCATTTTCATTGTCTCGTTCCTGTGTTTTGATCAGTGGCTAACGGTGATTTCGCCCTTCATTCCGGACTCGTAGTGGCCCGGAATGAGGCAGCCGAAATGGAATCCGCCGGCCTTGGCGAAGGTCCAGACGATCTCGCCCGTCTCGCCGGGTGCCAGCCGGATGGCGTTGGGGTCGTCGTGTTCCATCTCGGGGAATTTCGCCATCAGTTCCTTGTGCTTCATGATCTCGGCATGGCCGTCCATGACGAATTCGTGGTCGGTCTCGCCCTTGTTGACGAACTTCATGCGAACGGTTTCGCCTGCCTTGACCTTCAGCAGGGCCGGTTCGAAGAGCATCTGCCCGTCGTCGTTTTCCAGCATCGTGATCATCACCGTCCGCTTCGCCTTGGCGGCTTCGCCGGCCTTGCCGATCGCCATCATGTCGTGGTGGCCACCGTCGTGAGTGCCCGATGCGAGCGTCGGCGATGCGAACAGCAGCAGCGCCGGGAGTAAAACTGTCAGTCGATTCATGAATCATGCTTCCTTGTCTTTGGTTGCGGGAACTATCCCTGCTTGTGACCGCCGTGCGGAGTTGCCGGAGTCATCGTTTTTGCGTCGTCGGATTTGACGGGTTCGGGAATGTCGCCGGTCCACTCGTAGGCGACGGTTCCTTCGGGATGCTCGTACCAGCCGGGGTCGCTGTAATCGTCGGCGGCAAGCCCCTCGCGAACCTTGACGACCGAGAACATGCCGCCCATCTCGATCGCGCCGAACTGGCCCCAGCCGGTCATCATCGGGATGGTGTTGTCGGGCAGCGGCATCTCCATCTCGCCCATGTCGGCCATGCCGCGGTTGCCCATCGCCATGTAGTCCGGCTGCACCGTGCGGATCTTCTTGCTCACCTCGGTCTTGTTCGCACCGATGAAAGTCGGCACGTCGTGCCCCATGGCGTTCATCGTGTGGTGCGACTTGTGGCAGTGGATCGCCCAGTCGCCGAGATGCACGGCGTCGAACTCGTAGGCGCGCATGGCGCCGACCGGGATGTCGATGGAGACTTCCGGCCAGCGCGCTTCGGGCCGCGTCCAGCCGCCATCGGTGCAGGTTACCTCGAAGTCGTAGCCATGC
>JAHJHT010000012.1 GCA_018823835.1 Alphaproteobacteria bacterium
CGCCGACCGGGATGTCGATGGAGACTTCCGGCCAGCGCGCTTCGGGCCGCGTCCAGCCGCCATCGGTGCAGGTTACCTCGAAGTCGTAGCCATGCATGTGGATCGGGTGGTTGGTCATGGTCAGGTTGCCGACCCTGACCCTCACCCTGTCGTCCTTCGCCACCACGAGATGGCTGATCCCCGGAAACACCCGGCTGTTCCAGGTCCACAGGTTGAAGTCGGTCATCTCCATGACGCGCGGCACGTAGGCGCCCGGCTCGATGTCGAAGGCGTTGAGCAGGAAGACGAAGTCCCGGTCGACGCGCATGAAGCCCGGGTCCTTCGGGTGGATGACGAAGGAGCCCATCATGCCCATCGCCATCTGCACCATTTCGTCGGCGTGCGGGTGGTACATGAAGGTGCCACTCTTCACGAGGTCGAACTCGTAGACGAAGGTCTTGCCGGGCGGGATGCCGGGCTGGGTCAGGCCGGTGACGCCGTCCATGCCGTTGGGCAGGATCATTCCGTGCCAGTGCACCGTGGTGTGCTCGGGCAGCCGGTTGGTGACGAAGATGCGCACCCGGTCGCCTTCCACCGCTTCGATGGTCGGGCCTGGCGACTGACCGTTATAGCCCCACAGATAGGCGGTCATGCCGGGTCCGAGTTCCCGCTCCACCGGTTCGGCAACGAGGTGGAACTCCTTCACCCCGTTGTTCATGCGGTGCGGCAGGGTCCACCCGTTCAATGTGACCACAGGCTGGTAGTCGGTTCCGCTGGTTGGGAAGATGGGCGGCTGCATGTCCGGCGATTCCATGACCGGCGCATCGGGCAGGCCCATCGCCGAGGTTTTCGACCAGGCGGCCGCGCCGGCGAGAAAAGCACCGCCGCCGATTAGCTGACGTCTTGTGACCATGTTCTTCTCCCGCTCCTAGTGTCCGCCGCCGGCATCGGCGACCGCGGCGACCATACCGCCGCCAGCCGGCGTCGAACCCCCGCCGCCGTGAATGGCCGTGCCGAGGTCGACATCGGCGAGCCAGAAGGCGCGCTTGGCGTTGAGGGACAGCATGATCGAGTTGATCTTCGCCCTGGTGTCGGCGAGCAGCTCGAAGGTGTTGGTGATCATGCCGTTGTAGGTGAGGACCGATTCCTCCTCGATCTTGACCCGCAGTGGCACGACATTGTTGCGGTAGTGGCGCGCGATCTCATGGGTCGAGCGGTAGGCATCGTAGGCGGCGCGCGCCTGCGAGCGGATGTTCACCGCCTTCTCCGCCAAGAGGTTGGCGGCGCGCATGTAGGCGAGCTCGGCCTTGCGCATCCGCGCCTTGCCGGTGTCGAAGATTGGGATGACGAATTCGACTTCGGCAATCGGTACCGCCGTCGTGGTGGTGCCCTCCTCGTCGCTCTCGCGCTCGACCTCGACGCCGGCAAGCAGCTCCAGATCGGTCAGGTAGCGGGTCGCCTCTGTGAGCCCGAGGGAGCGAGCTTCGGCCTCGAGAGCCAGCCTGGCGATCTCCAGGTCGACGCGGTTCTGCAACGCCTCGGCCTCGATTGCGCGTTTGGCGGCGACCGAACGCGGGATGGCGGGCAGCGCATTGGGCACCCTGTAATCGACGTCGCTTCCCCACAGCCCCATCAGGCGGGTGAGCTCCTCCTTGGCTGTGCGTGCAGCGAGCCGGGCTTCGGCAGCCTGGCCGGTGAGCTCGGCGTAGAAGACATGCTCGCGCGCCTGCCCCGTCTTGGTGAAGGCGCCGGTCTCGCCGAGTTTCGCGGCGAGCGCGGATGCGGCGTCGGCTGCCTGCTGCGCCTTGTTGTAGTAGGAAACCGTTTCCCAGGCCGAGACGGCATTGATCCAGGCGCGCCGCGTATCGGCGGCGAGCCGCAGCGTCTCCTCAGCCGCCACCAGCTGCGCCTGCCGGAAGCGCACCTCGGCGATGGCCACGCGGCGCGGCCGCGTGATCATGGCAAGGATGTTGCTGACCACCGCAGCTTCGACCGTGCGGACCGGATCGATGCCGATCATGCCAACGGACACGGTCGGGTTCACCAGCAGGGATGCCTGCCAGACATCAGCGGCGCTCATGCCGACATCCGCATAGGCGGCCTGCAGGCCCTTGTTGTTGAGCAAGGCGACCTGCACCGCGACGTCCGGACCGATCAGCTTGTTGCGGACAAGGCCGCTGACCTGCGCCGAGACGGCACTGGCCTCGGCGGCCGACTGGACCCATACCGCGCGGGTGGCCGTTACTGCTGAAGTCCGTGCAGACACAGGGGCGAACGAGGCGGCTGTGTCCGACATCGTGTCGATTGAGGAAGTGGTCGAGCATGCTCCCAGCAGGAGCGGCAGACCGACAACCACAATGATTTTCGAGATCGGATGCTTCATGTTCCCGCCCCCGTTTTTGCCGGGGACAGGTCGTCATTGAGCTTGCGCCAGTTCTGCGGTTCGACCGGCTGGCGCGGGTGATAGTCGACGATCACCGGGTGATGGTGGGTCGGCCTGATCCCGAGTGTGGGATCGACGGGACTGACCGCTGGCAGGATGTCGGGTGGCGGCGTCGCTGCGCATCCGGATACGGACAGCAGCGACACGAGTATCGCTCGATGTGCAAGATTCATGAAAGACCCTGAAGGCTGACGTGCGTTCGGTGCCGCGCCGGAACGGATTCCGGACGCGGCGCGCTAACCCCGGTTGGGGCGTGTCAGATCAGGTGTCGGGGAGGCCGGATGAATTCGGCATAGTTGCCGTCGATCAGGACGGCGGCAACCGATTGAGCAAAACACCGCGCAACGGCGTGCATGATTTTGACCGTATCGACCGGAACGGCGCTGGCGGGTGCGCAATGCACCTCGCAGCCCTTGTCGGCCACGGACTTGCCGCCATGGTGCTTTTTTTCGGCCGGCGCAGCAGAATCAGCCGCCTGGCCATGGTGATGATCGCTTGCGGCATCCACGACCATCTCGTGATGGGCGGCGGTCTTTGCGTTCATCTGGCCGAAAGAGCCTGCTGATGCAAACAGTGTGCCCTGCAGCGAACTGACCAGAAAAAAGACGACCGCAAGCGCCACGCGCCATTGCGCGGATCCTGAAAGTCGCATGTTTCCAGCGTTCAACATCAATCGCCTTCGACAACTGTTCGCGGAATTTGTCAA
>JAHJHT010000015.1:0-2500 GCA_018823835.1 Alphaproteobacteria bacterium
CCACGGTAGGGTCAGCGACTGGGGTGAAGTCGTAACAAGGTAGCCGTAGGGGAACCTGCGGCTGGATCACCTCCTTTCTAAGGATATGCCTCAATGGAAACGCTTCCTCGTGGAGCCTCTGCCTTCTGGCATACTTGGAACAAAGGTCCAGAGCACTCAGCTCTGAGGCCGTGCATACAATAGCGGGATCTGCCGCCTTCGTTTCTCTTTCTTCGCGAATGACTGATCGACCTTCTGGCCGACCTTCGGGCCAGCCTTTAGGCGCGCCCATCCGGTTAATGCCGGCAGGGTTCGGTTGAGGGCTTGTAGCTCAGTTGGTTAGAGCGCGCGCTTGATAAGCGTGAGGTCGGAGGTTCAAGTCCTCCCAGGCCCACCAATTTTCCTTTCAACAGGTATCAGGGGCCGTAGCTCAGCTGGGAGAGCGCCTGCTTTGCAAGCAGGATGTCGTCGGTTCGATCCCGTCCGGCTCCACCAACCTCTTTCGAGGTGATGGTGTTGAGAGGATAAATGGTCATTCGCATATAGGTTTGCAGCGGACTTCTGGTCCACTGCCTGTTCTGTTTTGACATCGTAAAGAGAAGATTTGTTCGGACTCCTTGGCTGGAGTGCGGCCCCCTTGAGAAGCTTAGGCTTCGATCGGCTGGCGGCATGTTGAAGGCCTCGGTTTGTCGCGGTGAGACGCTCAATCTCCCGCACATGATGGGTTTGCCTAACCGCACCCCTGGACAGGTCTCAAGAAGCTGGTCTTTTTGTGCCAATACCGTTTGCAGGCAACTGCGGATGGGCATTGGCAATGAGAACGATCAAGTGTCTTAAGGGCAATTGGTGGATGCCTTGGCATGCACAGGCGATGAAGGACGTGATACGCTGCGATAAGCTACGGGGAGGTGCGAATACCCTTTGATCCGTAGATTTCCGAATGGGGAAACCCACCTAAGGTACTTGTAAAATCAGAGTTGCCGTTGAATTTCGGTTCGGCGGCGGCTGTGGTTTACAAGTATCGCTAATAGGTAACTTACCCTGAATAAAATAGGGGTAAAGTGGCGAACGCGGGGAACTGAAACATCTAAGTACCCGTAGGAAAGGACATCAACCGAGACTCCGCAAGTAGTGGCGAGCGAACGCGGACCAGGCCAGTGGCAATGATGAGAAAAGCGGAACCTTCTGGAAAGTAGGGCCATAGTGGGTGACAGCCCCGTACGCGTAATGCAAATCATTGTCCTCGAGTAAGGCGGGACACGTGAAATCCTGTCTGAAATTGGGAGGACCACCTTCCAAGCCTAAGTACTCGTGCATGACCGATAGCGAACTAGTACCTGAGGGAAAGGTGAAAAGCACCCCGACAAGGGGAGTGAAATAGTACCTGAAACCGATTGCCTACAAACAGTGGGAGCCTGAAATGGTGACCACGTACCTTTTGTATAATGGGTCAGCGACTTAGTGTGACGAGCAAGCTTAAACCGATAGGTGTAGGCGCAGCGAAAGCGAGTCTGAATAGGGCGTTCAGTTCGTCGCATTAGACCCGAAACCGAGTGATCTAGCCATGAGCAGGTTGAAGGTAAGGTAACACTTACTGGAGGACCGAACCCATAACTGTTGCAATAGTTCGGGATGACTTGTGGCTAGGGGTGAAAGGCCAATCAAACTCGGAAATAGCTGGTTCTCCGCGAAATCTATTTAGGTAGAGCGTCGACCGAATACCCCAGGGGGTAGAGCACTGGATGGGCTAGGGGTCCTCACCGGATTACCAAACCTAACCAAACTCCGAATACCTGGGAGTACTAGTCGGCAGACACACAGTGGGTGCTAACGTCCATTGTGAAGAGGGAAACAACCCTGACCTACAGCTAAGGTCCCCAAGTTATGGCTAAGTGGGAAAGGATGTGAGGATCCCAAAACAACCAGGATGTTGGCTTAGAAGCAGCCATCATTTAAAGAAAGCGTAACAGCTCACTGGTCTAAATAAGGGTCTTTGCGCCGAAAATGTACCGGGGCTAAAGCCATACACCGAAGCTTAGGGTTTGGTCCGCAAGGGCCAAGCGGTAGCGGAGCGTTCTGTAAGCTGATGAAGCCGCACCTGCGAGGGGCGGTGGAGGTATCAGAAGTGCGAATGCTGACATGAGTAACGTAAGGGGTGTGAGAGACACCCCCGCCGAAAGTCCAAGGGTTCCTGCTTAAAGCTAATCTGAGCAGGGTTAGCCGGCCCCTAAGTCGAGGCAGAAATGCGTAGACGATGGGAATCACGTTAATATTCGTGAGCTTGGAGGTAGTGACGGATCACGTGTGTTGTCAGATCTTATTGGATTGATCTGGCTGCGAAGTGGTTCCAGGAAATAGCTCCTCCTTATAAACCGTACCCGAAACCGACACTGGTGGACTGGTAGAGTATACCAAGGCGCTTGAGAGAACTATGCTGAAGGAACTCGGCAAATTGCACGCGTAACTTCGGAAGAAGCGTGACCCTTTTCTACGCAAGTGGAGGAGGGTGGCACAGACCAGG
>JAHJHT010000013.1 GCA_018823835.1 Alphaproteobacteria bacterium
CATCAACGGCCGCTACATATTGCAGCCGGAGATCTTCAAGGTGCTGGAGAACCAGGAGCGCGGCGCCGGCAACGAGATCCAGCTGACCGATGCCATGCTGAAGCTCGAGAAGGAGCAGAAATTCCACGGCTACCACTACCGCGGCCGCACCTTCGACTGCGGCTCGCCGGAAGGTTTCGTCGAGGCCAATGTCGCCTTCGCACTGTGGCGGCCGGACATGTCGGGCAAGATGTCGGGCGTGATCGACGGGCTGCTCGAGGAAATGCATCCGGCCCTGCGCCGACGCGCCGGTTAGTTGATGCGGGTCGGCCCCGGCTCCTGACATGACGCGGCGGTCCATGTCGATGGACCGGCCGCCGTTCACACCGGATCGAGCGTTGAGGGCAGAGCCCGGTCAAAGGCGGTCACATTGGCAAGAGGCTTTCGCGCAGGCACTTGAACCGGCGGCCCGGCTCCAGCAATAGTCCGCGGCTGAACAGCACCGGATTCCTGCCATGGCCACGCCGCTAGCACCCGTCGAGACGCTGACCCAGGAAGAGGCGGCAGCCGAACTGGCGCGGCTTGCCGAGGAGATCGCCGGCCACGACCGGCGCTACCATGCCGAGGACGCGCCGACGATCTCGGATGCCGAATACGACGAACTGCGGCTGCGCAATGCGGCGATAGAGCTGCGCTTTCCCGAACTGGTGCGGGCGGATTCGCCGTCGCGCCGGGTGGGTGCGGCGCCTTCGGGAGCGTTCGGGCAGGTCGTGCACTCGGTCCCGATGCTGTCGCTCGACAACGTGTTTTCCGACGAAGACGTCGCCGACTTCGTGGCAAGCGTCCGGCGCTTTCTCAGCCTGTCGCCGGACGACGAGCTGGTGTTCACCGCCGAGCCGAAGATCGACGGCCTGTCGATGTCGCTGCGCTACGAGAACCGGAAGCTGGTGACGGCGGCAACGCGTGGCGACGGCACGACCGGCGAGAACGTGACCGCCAATATCCGCACTATCGGCGAGATCCCGCAGACCCTGCCGAAGGACGCACCCGACATCGTCGACATACGCGGCGAGGTCTATATGCGGCGCGACGATTTCTTTGCGCTGCAGAAGCGGATGGCCGAGAGCGGTCAGACCTTCGCCAACCCGCGCAATTCGGCTGCCGGCAGCCTGCGCCAGAAGAACCCCGAGGTGACGAAATCGCGGCCGCTGAAGTTTTTCGCCTATGCCTGGGGCGAGACCAGCGAGCCGATGGGCAAGACGCAGTACGACGTCGTGCGACGCTTTGCCGACTGGGGTTTCCAGGTCAACGACAGAATGGAGCGCTTCGACACGACCGAGGCGATCCTGGCGCATTACCACGCCATCGAGGCGGAGCGCGCCGAACTGCCTTATGACATCGACGGAGTCGTCTACAAGGTCGACCGGCTCGACCTGCAGGAGCGGCTCGGCTTCCGCTCGCGCAGCCCGCGCTGGGCGACGGCGCACAAGTTCGCCGCCGAAAAGGCGATGACGGTGGTCAATGCCATCGACATACAGGTCGGCCGCACCGGCGCGCTGACGCCGGTGGCACGGCTGGAGCCGGTGACGGTGGGCGGCGTGGTGGTGACCAATGCGACGCTGCACAATGAGGACTACATCAAGGGGAACGGCACCAAGGGCGAGCCGATCCGCGAGGAGGGGCACGACATCCGCATCGGCGACACGGTGATCATCCAGCGCGCCGGCGACGTCATCCCGCAGGTGCTCGACATCGTGCCGGAAAAGCGGCCGGCCGATGCGAAACCCTATGTCTTCCCCGACCGCTGCCCGTTCTGCGACAGCCATGCCGTGCGCGAGGAGGGCGAGGCGGTGCGACGCTGCACCGGTGGGCTGATCTGCCCGGCGCAGGCGACCGAGCGCATCCGCCACTTCGTGTCGCGCAATGCGCTCGACATCGAGGGGCTCGGCGAAAAGCAGATCGAATTCTTCTTCAATGCCGAGCAGGAAGCGCTGCGCATCCGCAACCCGGCCGATATCTTTACGCTGAAGAAGCGGCAGGAGGCTTTGCCTGCGACGCTCGAGGGCTCGATGCAGCGTCTCGACAAGGTCGAGGGCTTTGGCGAGATTTCAGTCAAGAAGCTGTTTGCAGCGATCGACGACCGGCGGCAGGTAGCGTTCTCGCGCTTCCTGTTCGGGCTCGGCATTCGCCATATCGGCGAAACCAACGCCAAGCGGCTGGCCCGCCACTTCACCAGCTTTGGGGCGATGCGCGCGGCGGCGGAGGCGGCCAGGATGCCGGAGGGCAAGGGCGACGCCGGCAATGCCGAGTGGCAGGAAATCGTCGGCATCAACGGCATCGGTTCGATTGTCGCCGAAGCGCTGGTCGACTTCTTCGCCGAGGAGCACAACCGCCAGGCGGTGGACGACCTGCTGGCCGAGGTGACGCCGCTCGACGAAGAGCCGGTCGGCACGGTGTCCTCGCCGGTCGCCGGCAAGACGGTGGTGTTCACCGGGTCGCTCGAAAAGATGTCGCGCGACGAGGCCAAGGCGATGGCCGAGAAGCTGGGAGCAAAGGTGGCCGGTTCGGTGTCGAAGAAGACCGACCTGGTGGTCGCCGGCCCCGGCGCGGGTTCGAAGCTGAAACTGGCGAGCGAGCTCGGCATCGAGGTGATCGACGAGGATCAGTGGTTTCAGCGGATCGGCCGCACGGACTAGGCTTCGACGAAACCGACTGCGGTGCCGAAGGCCTTTTGGGGCGGCAGCACGAGGCGATCGCCGACGCGTTCGAGGCCCATGCCTGCGAATGGCGCGAGGCTGTCGCAGGCAATCGTCAGCCCGGCGAGGTGAGGGCCGTCCTGCACGTGCGGCGGCGCCATGCCGAAGTTCTGCTCGAAGAGCACGGGCGTTGCCAGCACGACGGCGCCGCGCGGCGTGCGAAAGACGATGCGGCCCGCTTCCTCCGCGACGCCTGCCGTGCCGATGACGATGGCGAGATGACCGGCAAGGTCGAGCGCACCGTCACCGGAGATCCAGACGTCAGCGATCCTCTTCGCCGTGTTGGCGTGGCGAAGGTATTGCGGCTGTTCGAAATAGGCGGGCGCAAGGTGCTGGCAGGCGAAATGGCCGAGCCACGGCGCGGCGGGACTGGTGACGAAGGCGAGCGAAAAGCCGACGCGCAGTTCCTCGCCGGTGGGCAGCTTCGCCATGCGGGAAAAATCGAAAGGCGCATAGGTCTCGAGACCCGCTGCCCGCCATGCCTCTATGTCGGCGGTGGCGTCGGCCGTGTCGAGGACCAGCATGGAAAAGCCCTCGTGGCGGGCGAGGTAGTCTCGGTTGAAGGCCGGGAAGGAGAAGATGCCGGGCTGGTGTTCCACCACGTCTGCCGGGCGGGTGACGGCAAGCAGTTCAAGATAGCCGCCATGCAACTGGATGACGCGGTTGCCGGTACCGAAGGGGTGCTGGGCCTGTGGGGTCAACGTGAAGCCGAGTGCGGCCCAGGTGGCGCCCAGCGCATCGATGTCGTGGCCGGCGAGGACGAGGTGGTTGATGCCTTTCATGGGTGCTCCAGGTGAAGGGTCGATCGGCGGCTGCGGGTCGGGAGGCTACAGGCGGGCCGCGGGATTGGCCATTGCTGGGAAAGGCAGCATCCGACTGCAATGCATGGCTGGCAATGTGCATCACTTCCGCTGACCGCTGGGTCAATCGAATTCACCTGACTTCCTTGAGCTCCCTGCCTATATGTCGCAGCGAATTTGGAGCCGACATGTCTGCAGAAACACTATCAGAACAGGATTGGACGGGCGATTTCTGGCGCGGCGTTAAGGTCGGCCTGCCAGTGGTCGTCGCCTCGGCGCCGTTCGGACTGCTGTTCGGGGCGCTCGCAGTCGACAACGGATTTTCGGTTACCGAGGCGGTTCTGATGAGCGCCAGCATCTATGGCGGCGCCAGCCAGATGGTTGGACTCGACCTCTTTGGGGCCAGGATCGCACCGTGGCTGATCGTGCTGTCGATCTTCGCGGTCAATTTTCGCCACGTGCTCTATTCGGGCGCCGTGGGACGGCGCATCCGGCATTGGCCGCCGCTGCAACGGGCGGTCGGCTTCTTCTTCCTCGTCGATCCGCAATATGCCGAATCTGAAATCAAGGGCGGGCGGGGCGAGGCGATCACCTTCGCCTGGTACATGGGCATGGCACTGCCGATCTATGTCTGCTGGGTCATAGAGGCCGGGATCGGCGGCACCTTCGGCAACCTCATCCCGAACCCGCGGGCGCTCGGGCTCGACTTCCTGCTGCCGATCTATTTTCTGGGGCTGGTGATGGACTTCCGCCGCCGGCCCTTCTGGCTGCCGGTGGTGGTGAGCAGCGCCATCGCCTCGGTGATCGCCTACAAGACCGTGGGTTCGCCCTGGCACGTCACCATCGGTGCGGCAGCGGGCATCATCCTGGCCGCATCGATGCCGCTCGACAAGGACGGGAGCAACCCGTCGTGAGCACGATCGGCTGGATCATCCTGTGGGGCGCGGTGATGACCTACGCGGCGCGGGTCGGCGGCCACCTGGTTCTGTCGCGCTTCGTGCATGTCCATCCGCGCGTCGAGGCCGGGCTGAATGCTGTTCCCGCGGCCGTGCTGACGACGCTGGTGGCGCCAGCCGCGATCTCGGCCGGCCCCGCCGAGATGATCGCGCTGGTGGTCGCCGGGCTCGCCTCGCTGCGTGTCAGCCTGATGACCATGTTTCTCATCGGCGCCGCCGTGCTGATCGGGCTGAGACAGTTCATCGCCTGAAGGCGCGGTCGCAACTGCTTCCTGCCGCGTGGATCAGCGCTTGTCGTCGTGCGGCAGCGGTGCGGTGGCCTCGGTCAGCCAGGTGAGCGTTTCGCCGCCGACCATCGGGCCGATCTCGGCCAGCACCCTGGCGTGATAGGCATCCAGCCACTGCAGTTCCTCACGGTTGAGCAGTCCGGTGTCGAGCATGCGGCGGTCGAAGGGGACGAGCGTCAGCGTCTCGAAACCGTGCATGGCGATGTCGCCGCCGGGAAGTTCGGCCGGCGGCGTGACGAGGACGAGGTTTTCCAGCCGGATGCCGTATCCGCCCGGCTTGTAGTAGCCGGGCTCGTTGGACAGCATCATGCCTTCGAGCAGCTTCTGCGTGCCGGTTCGGGCGATGCGCTGCGGTCCCTCGTGGACGGCGAGATAGGAGCCGACGCCGTGGCCGGTACCATGCGCGAAGTCGAGCCCGGCCTTCCAGAGCGCCAGACGCGCTACCGCGTCGATGTCGGCGCCGCGGGTTCCGGCAGGAAAGCGCAAGAGCGAGATGCCGATCATGCCCTTCAGCACCAGCGTATAGCGCTCTCGCATCTCGTCGGTCGGTCGACCGATGGGCACGGTCCGGGTGACGTCAGTGGTGCCGTCCTGATACTGGGCGCCCGAGTCGAGCAGGAAAAGCTCGCCGTCGCGCAATGGCCGGTTTGTATCGCGCGACACGCGGTAGTGCATGATCGCGCCGTTGGGGCCGGCACCGGCGATGGTCGAGAAGGAGACGTCGCGCAGCGGCATCTGGGTTTCCTCGCCGATCAGCCGGCGCGCTTCCTCGAGCCGGGTGACGACGGCGATCTCGTCGAGCGTGTCGGGCTTCTGGCCGTCCAGCCAGCAAAGCAGATGGGCAAGGGCGGCGCCGTCGCGGCGGTGGGCGGCGCGGCTGCCCTCGATCTCGGCGCGGTTCTTGGTGGCGCGCGGGATGCGGGCCGGGTCGGCGGCGGGAACGACGCTGCCGCCATTGCCGATCACCAGCGTCTTCAGCCGTTCGGCGGCGAGCGCGGGGTCGAGGGCGATCTTCGCACCGGTCTTCGCGAGGGCGGCGATCTCGTCATCAAGCGTGGAGGGCGCGCGCAGGTCGGCGAGCTGCGTCAGGTAGGCCTCGGCAACCATCGGCAGCTTGCGTTTGTCCATGAACAGCAGGTGCGGCCCCTCGGCGGCGAGCACGGCGAAGCCGAGCGCCAGCGGCGTGTGCGGCACGTCGCCGCCGCGAATGTTGAAGGCCCAGGCGATGGAGGAGGGATCGGTCAGCACCGTGTGGGTGGCACCCTCGACGGCGATGGCGGCCGCCAGCCGCGCCAGCTTGTCCTTGGCCAGTTCGCCGGCATAGGAGATCGGATGGATCTCGACGGGTGCCAGCGGCGGCGCCGGCCGGTCGGCCCAGATGCGGTCGATCGGGTTGGCATCGAGGGGCACCAGCGTGACACCGGCCTTGCTGGCGGCATCCGACAGCGTCTTGACGTCGCCGACGGTGTGTAGCCAGGGGTCAAAGGCAAGCCGAAAACCCTTGCGGAGATTGCTGCCGATCCATTCGGAAGGGGGATTGTCGATGAGGCTGTCGGGGGTGAACACGTCGAGGTCGACCTGGTCGCGCACCTGAAGCGTGTAGCGGCCGTCGACGAAGATGACGGCCCGGTCGGCGAGAACGATGGCCACGCCGGCCGATCCGGAAAAGCCGGTCAGCCATTTCAGCCGCTCGGAACAGGGAGGCACGTATTCGCCCTGGTGCTCGTCGGCACGGGGCACGATGAAGCCGTCGACGTCGTTGTCTGCCATCCATGCGCGGAGCTGCGCAACACGGCTCTTGCCCTGGGTGCGGTCGCCTTCGGTGTCAAAGGTCTGGAACATTCACATCTTGCCTTTCACATCTCGAAAGCGGGCCGAACCTAGCCGGACACCCTCGCGCTTGCAACGCGCAGGCCTTGGTCCAACCCGTCCCGGCAAAGCTCAAGAATCCGGCAGCCAGTGACCTGTGCATAATCCGATGGCAGGCATGCGCAATCGTCACTTTTAGAAAAGGTCAGTCACGCTTACCTTCCTCGTCGTGGAGGAGTTACGACATCGTCTCGAAAAGGAGAACGACCGTGGCTACCAAGAGAACCGGATTTTTCCGCAACGCCTATAATGCCGTGATCGCGGCACGTGCCCGCCAGGCCAACAGCTACGTCAATGGCGCATTGCTGATGCTCGACGACGAGACGCTGAGGGCGCATGGCTACGACCGCGCCGAACTGCGCAAGCAGCCACATATCAGCTCCTACATCTAGGCGTCCGAGGACGGATCAGCGCTTCAGGTGAAGCGTTACCCAGCCGTCGCGCCAGAGCGTCTGGACATGCCGGAACTTCTGGCCGCCATAGGCGGCCAGAACGGCATTGCGCTGGCGCTCCAGAATGCCTGACAGGATGACCGAGCCGCCCGGCGTGACGAAGCGGGCCATCTCGGGCGCCAGGCTCATCAGCGGCCGCGCGAGAATGTTGGCGACGATCAGGTCGAAGGGGGCGCGGGCGCGGAAGATGGCGTCGTGAAAACCCGGCGCCGTGCGCGTCTCGACCCATGACGATACTTCATTCAGCCTTGCATTGACGCCTGCCACCCTGGTTGCGACCGGGTCGATGTCGGTCGCCAGAACCGGGATGTGCAGCATCTTGGCCAGCGCGATGGCGAGCACGGCGCTGCCGGTGCCGAGATCAAGCGCATTGCGCGGCCTCTCCCGGCGCCCGACGATCTCAATCATCTCCAGACAGCCCGACGTGGTGCCGTGATGACCGGTGCCGAAAGCCAGCCCGGCCTCGATCTCGATGGCGAGGTCGCCGATGCGGCGGCGGTCGCGGTCGTGCGAGCCGTGCACGAGGAAGCGGCCCGCGCGGACCGGCTGCAGGCCTTCCAGCGACAACGCAACCCAATCGATGTCGGGAAGCAGCTCGGCGTCGATGTCAGCCTCGATCGCCAGTTCCCCAAGCAGCGCCTCGATGCGCTGCCGGACGCTTGCGGGCTCGTCGTCGGTATAGAGCGAGACCTCGCGAATGCCCTTGACCTCGTCGGTGTCGAAGGCGGCGAGCGGATAGCCCTCTTCCTCGAAGGCGACTTCGAGCGCGGAAAACAGGCGCTCTGCGCTGGCGCGATCCGACGTTACGTGGAAGCGGGTCTGGGTCATCGGTATCCGGTTCGCTGGAGCGGCGAGATCAGCCTTCGGCCGCCAGGCGGCGCAGCTTTGTATAGGCGGCTTCGGGATTTTCGCCATAGGCAATCGTGCCGGCGAAGACGCCCGCGCTGTCGAGCAGGATGACCGAGGCAGTGTGATCCATGGTGTAGTCGCCGTCGCCGGTATCGACCTTGCGCGAATAGATGCCGAAGGCCTTGGCCATGGCGGCGACCTTTTCCGGGTCGCCGGTGATGCCGGTGATACGGTCCGACACGTTGCCGACATAGGCGTCCATCACCCCAGGCGTGTCGCGCTCGGGGTCGACCGAGACGAAATAGGCCTTAACGTCCTTGCCCTCGTCGCCAAGCTTCTTCAGCCAGCCATCCATCTCGAACAGCGTGGTCGGGCAGACTTCGGGGCAGTGGGTGAAGCCGAAAAACACCGCACTCGGATGGCCGCGAAAGGCGGCTTCGGTGATGGGCTGGCCCTTCTGGTCGGTGAGCGTGAACGCCGCGCCGTAGGGTTCGGCCGAATTCTGCTGCCTGTACCACTCGAAAGTCATGAAGCCGACGCCGGCAGCCATCAGGACGAGAATGCCGATAAGGATCGAGCGCATCATGGTGGGCAACTTCCGTTCAAATTGCAGCAGAGGTCGGGGCTAGAAGCACCAGGCGAGTCCGCCTTCGATCATCGCCATGAAGATGCCGGCGCCCTTGTTCATCCAGGCCGCAAAGGCGAGCCCGGTGACGCCGGCAAAAAGCGCGACGCCCAAGGAAATCCTTGCGAGTGCGGAGACCGGCATCGACGCGATCTGTTTCATGCATCCTTATAGCGCGATGGCCGTTTGGCTCAAAGGGCCATGATGCCGCGCTTGCATCGGCCAGCACGGGGACCCATTTTCGGGTCGAGTTGAATCTTCGGGAGAATTTCTGATGCGGCACGTTGTACCGGGCGCCATTGCGGGCGCCGTCCTCTTCGCGGCACTGCCGGCGATCGCCCAGCAGGTCGGCGAGGTCGGCGTCGACTGGCTCGGCAACGACATCATCATCGAGGCGGTGAAAGACCCCGAAGTCGAGGGCGTTACCTGCCACGTCTCCTATTTCGACCGCGGCGTCGTCGACCGGCTGCAGAAGGGCAACTGGTTCGAGAACCCGTCGGACTCCTCGATCTCGTGCAGGCAGACAGGGCCGATCAGGATCGGCGACATCGACATGAGCGAGGATGGCGAGGAGATCTTCAACCAGGGCATCAGCCTGATCTGGAAGCAGCAGGTGGTGAACCGCATCTACGACAAGGCCAACAACACGCTGATGTACCTCGCGCATTCGCGGCAGGTGCAGGACGGTTCGGCCAAGATGTCGCTGACGACCGTGCCGCTCTACGGACAGGATGTGGTGTGGACGAATGGCAAGCCCGAATAGGCCGGCTTGCGGGGCGGCACCGGGCGGCGTAAATCCGCCGGCATGGACCCATCGCTCCGCTTCAAGGATTCCGAACCACGCATTCATCCGACGGCGGAGCTGAAAGCCTGCCGGCTTGGCCGCTATGCCGCGATCGGCGAGCGCGTCGTGCTGCGCGAGGTCGTGGTCGGAGACTTTTCCTATTTCGAGCGGCATGCCGAGGCGATCTATACCGAGATCGGGAAGTTCTGCTCGATTGCCGCCAACAGCCGCATCAACGCGCTGGAACACCCGATCGAACGGATCACGCAGCACAAGGTGAGCTACCGGCCGAACGAGTATTTTCGCTGGCTGGGCGTCGATGCCGGCTTCAAGGCGCGACGTCAGGTGAAGACGGTACGGATCGGCCACGATGTCTGGATCGGTCACGGCGCGGTGGTGCTGCCCGGGGTGTCGATCGGCAACGGCGCGGTTATCGGCGCCAATGCGGTGGTGACGCGAGACGTGGCACCATATTCGATCGTCGCCGGCGCGCCGGGCAAGGCGTTGCGGCCGCGCTTCAGCGCCGGGATCGCCGCACGCATCGAGGCGCTTGCCTGGTGGGACTGGCCGGTCGAGCGGCTGGCCGACGCCGTGCCCGACATGCAGGCGCTGGCGATCGAGGAATTTCTCGATCGCTGGGAGCGCGCCTGACGCTCTCCGGTCTTTCGCCAGACCGGCTGCAGGGAACTCGTTTGGTGACGGTGCGTTTTCAGCGCGCAAGGCCGAGGGGTTTCATGGAATACCAGTTCGAACTGTCCCGAATTCTCCTCGGTGAAGCCGAGACGGCTCATTGGGCTTTCTATCTCGAGGTCGTGCTGCGCACGCTGGTGATGTATCTCTACACGATCTTCCTGGCGCGGATGGTCGGGCAGGGCGCCATCGGGCAGATCGGGCCGTTCGAGTTCGTTCTCGTCGTGGCCATCGGCTCGGCAGCCGGCGATCCGATGTTCTATCCCGAAGTTGGCCTGCTGCAGGGCATTCTCGTCATTACCGTGGTGATCGTGCTGCACCGGGCGACCGGTTTCGTGCTGCAGCGGAACAAGGCGCTCGAAACCAGGATCGAGGGCGGGCCGCTCTGCGTCATCGAGCAGGGCGCCGTGCTGGAGCACAAGCTCGGCTCCGGTTCGCTGACGGAGCGCGAGCTCTTCACGCTGCTGCGCCAGGAGGGCGTGCGCGATATCGGCGAGGTCGAGGTCGCCTTCTTCGAGACCAACGGGCGGCTCAGCATCTTCCGCCGCCCGGCTGCCAAGCGCCGCAAGGTGCGCACGACCATGCCGGGCTCGGAAGAGGAGTGAACGCCTAGCTGCCGACGTACTTCGCAAAGGCATCGGCATAGTCGGGATGCCAGCGCGACAAGGCGGGGCGGTTCTCGATGATATCGCCGACCGACCAGGCCATGCGGCGCTCGTCGGTTGCGCGCGGCGTGTCGTTGTCGGGGCACAATATGTAGAAGTCGCCACGCACAAGGCTTTCCAGCATGAAGTCGGCGACCTGTTCTCCGGTCCAGGCGCCGGCGGGCTTTGAGGTCGCGCCCTCGGTGATGCCGGTGTAGGTAAAGCCCGGTATGAGCAGATGGGCGCTGACCTTTGCGCCGGGCTCATTGCGCAGCGCATGCGAGAGTCCCTCGGTGTAGGTCTTGAGCGCCGATTTCGAGACATTGTAGGCGAGGTTGCCGGGGGGCGTGGTGATGCCCTGCTTGGAACCCGTATTGACGATCATCGCCGGCGTGTCCTGTGCCAGCATCCTGGCGCCGAATGCCTGGACTCCGTGCACGACACCCCAGAAATTGATGTCGACGAGCGCCTTCCAGGCGTCGAGATTTTCCCAGGGCTTTCCGGGGTTGTTGCCGACGCCGGCATTGTTCATCAGGAAGGAAACGCCGCCGAAACGCGCATAGACTGCGTCCGCGAGGCTGGCGAGATCATCGGGTTTGGCGACATCGCAGGCGACGGCCAGAACCTTGCCGGCGTCGCCAGCTGTCGCTGCGACTTCGGCCGCGGCGGCATCGAGGGCCGCGCCAGCACGGTCAGCGAGCACGATCTTCATGCCGAGTCCGGCAAGGCGATGCGTGGTCGCCAGCCCGATGCCGCTGGCACCGCCGGTGATGACGGCGACGCGGCCGGCGGCCAGGGCGGGAAGGGCGGTCTGGATGTCAGTGGTCATGAAAGTCTCCGTCTGTCTGGGCGGCCTGGGGTTGCCAGAATTTGGCATGGCGCTTGAGCCCGAAAATGGGGAGGGATGGCCTGCCGGTCCAGCACTGGATATCAAATCCGGCATCGGGACGCACTTCTTCGTTGCCACGCCCGGCAAACGCCGTCTGGCCATTGCATGCAGTCGGGAAGCGGGGCGCAGGGCCGAGCCTCTCAGATATTAGTACGTGGCGCAGCTTCTGCGCCCCGCCGACGTTCTTGCCCTTTCCGAGGGAGCAACGAGTTTCACGCACATGCCTCGGCCAGGGCCTGGGTGTGTGGATGACAATGTCCAACCGCGCCACCGTTTCGCGCAGCCACCCGGCGCCGTCCCCTGCCACGCTCGCCCGGTTCGCGACCCCGCGTTCCCGTACAGGAGATGAGGGCATTATGCGCGCAGCCGCAAAAGCGTGGACAAGCGGGGCAGCGATTATTCGAAAAACATATCGATATCAATTGCTTGGCCCGCATGGGCTGATGTCTTGATTCACGCTCGGGTTTGCGGGTTGGCGCGGAGCGCGTTTCCGCTGCGGCAAAGATTCTTTGCCGACGGCACATCCGGAAGGCTACAGTCGCGCTCCAACGCGTGCAGCCCTCGGGGGGCGCGGGCATAGTTGAAGCGCGGAGAGACTGCTTGTGGCGGATTGGCTGAAAATACTCGACGACGAAATCAAGGCCGGCGACAAGATGCGCAAGCAGGTGCCGAAGATGCTGTCGGACCCCGAGATCACGATCGACCAGGTAAAGGCGCTGTTTGCCGCGCTGGAGCAGCAGGCGCAGTTCGTCGAGAAGCTGAAGGCGGCGCTGGAATCGATGGGCCATGATTTCCCCGTCGTCGACAAGGCGCGTGCGCTGGAGTCGCGCTACGCGGATCTCGCGGCAACGGCGGCCGAGAAGGTCAAGGAAATGCGGGGCTAGGGAGCCCGGACCAGCCTGCCGGTGGATGCCCGGACCGGCATGCCGGGCGCGTGATTTGCACGCGATCCCTTCATCGGCCATCCTTTCCTGTCGAGGGAGGGATTCCATGCCAGAACGAAAGATCGAATTCCCCGGCCATAGCGGCGCAATGCTTGCCGCCCGTCTCGACATGCCACGCGGCAAGCCGCGCGCGACGGCGCTGTTTGCGCATTGCTTCACCTGTTCCAAGGACATTGCCGCGGCGCGCGCCATTGCCGCCACGCTGGCCGACCTCGGGATTGCCGTGCTGCGCTTCGACTTCACCGGGCTCGGCCATTCGCAGGGCGAATTCGCCAACACGAATTTTTCCTCCAATGTCGAGGACCTGGTGGCTGCCGCTGCATGCCTCGGTCGCGAGATCGCGCCGCCGGCCATCCTGATCGGCCATTCGCTTGGCGGCGCGGCGGTGCTGGCCGCGGCTTCGCGAATTCCCGACAGCCGCGCGGTCGTCACGATCGGCGCGCCGGCCGAGCCCTCACACGTGCTGCATGCCCTGGGCGCTTCGGTCGAGGCGATCCGCGAGACGGGCCAGTCGGAGGTGACGCTCGGCGGCCGGCCCTTCGTCATCAAGCGCGGCTTCGTCGAGGACATTTCCGAGACGAAGCTGCAGGAGGCGATCGGCAGCCTGCGCAAGGCGCTGCTGGTGCTGCACGCGCCGCGCGACCAGACGGTGGGGATCGACAATGCCTCGGCGATCTTCGTGGCCGCGAAGCACCCGAAGAGCTTCGTGTCGCTCGATGACGCCGACCACCTGCTGACGCGCCGTGCCGACGCGGAATATGCGGCGAGCGTCATCGGCGCCTGGGTGTCGCGCTATCTCGGCCAGCAGGAAAAGACCAAAGATCCGGAGCATCCGGAAGGCGTGGTGCGGGTGGCCGAAGCCGAGGCGTCGGGTATGCTGCAGCGCGTGTCGGTCGACGGGAAATTCCACCTGCTGGCAGACGAGCCCGTTTCCGTCGGCGGCAGCGACATGGGGCCGACGCCCTACCAGTATCTGTCGGCGGCATTTGGTGCCTGCACCTCCATCACGCTGCGCATGTATGCCAAGCGCAAGAACATCCCGCTGACCGGCCTGACGGTCGATGTCAGCCATTCGAAATCGCATGCCGACGACAGCGAGGACCTGGAGAAGCCGCGCAAGATCGACCGCTTCGTGCGGATCATCCGGCTGGAGGGTGACCTCGACGAGGACCAGCGCGCCGGGCTGCTGCGAATCGCCGACCTCTGCCCGGTGCACAAGACGCTGGAGGGCAGCGCAGAGATCGAGACGGAGCTGGCAGGCGAGGTGCATTGAAGTTATATATATCTAATATATATTGAGGACTGAATGGACGTCGACATCCAATGGAGCGCCGAGAAGAATGCCGAATTGAAGCAAAGGCATGGTTTCGGCTTCGAGAGGGTTCTGGTGGCTCTGGTGGACGGTGCGTTGCTGGATGAACGCAAACATCCCAACGAAGAAAGATATGGTCATCAGCGCCAGCTTGTCGTTGCAATCGATGGTTACGCCTGGATCGTACCGTTTGTGAGACATGACGAGGGGGTGTTCTTCAAAACGCTGTTCCCCAGCCGCAAGGCGACTCGGGAATATCTTGGAGGCTGAGATGCAAAAGAACCGCATGGACGAAGCCGAGGAGCGCGAGCTGATCGACAGCACCGAGCGTGGCGAGTGGACCACGGTCGGCAATATCGAGGAGCGAAGGGCATTCTGGCAGGAGGCGGCGGAAGGCGTTCTCAGCGGCAAGCGCGAGCGCATCTCAATCTCGATTCCGGAGCGCGATCTGGCGCGCCTGAAGGCGCGCGCCGCCGAGGAGGGTATGCCCTACCAGACGCTGATCAACTCAATCCTGCACAAGTATCTTGATCGGTGAGGGCGATCAGGCCTTCTTGAGGAACTCGGTCTTGAGCACCAGGCCCTTGATCTTGTCGGTGCGACCCTCGATTTCGCCCTCGTTGCCGGTGAGGCGGATGCCGCGGATGACCGTGCCGCGCTTCAGCACGGTGGAGGAGCCCCGGAGCTTCAGATCCTTGATGATGTGAACCGTGTCGCCGTCGGCGAGGGCGGTCCCGTTCGAATCCCTGACGTCCATGTTGGTCTCCGGCTGCGGCGATGGCGGCTTATAGGCCGCCGCCGCCGGGCTGGCCAGAGGGTCAGGCGCCGCGCTGGGTGCGGACCTTCGGAACGGTCGCGTCCTTCAGGCTCGGAACCACGACGAGATGCGTGACCTTGCCCTGCTTGAAGGCCTTGAGGAAGAGCGGGTAGTTGGCGAAGGCGACGCAGCCGTGCGATTCAGGCCGGCGGCTGCGCAGCAGGTAGGAATGGGTGAGGAAGCCGTCGCGGCCGTGCATCGGCTGGCTGGTCAGCGGCGTCATGCGGATTGCCTCGACGCCGTAGAAGCGGGATTCGCGCATCGTCAGCTTGTAGGTGTTGGGGGGCGTCGGGCCGTTGTTCCTGACATGAACGTATTTCGGGTTGTCGGCCATCTTGCCGATGCCGGAATGTGCCTCGAGCTTGCTGCCGTCGGGCATGTAGACCAGGCCGGCGGCGATGTCGTAGACGGCCACCTTCTCCTGGCGCTTGAACAGCTTGTTGAAGGGCTTCGGATCGACCGGACGGTCGGGCTTCGCAAAGGCAAGGGCTTCGGGTTCGGACTGCTCGGCCTTCGGACGCCGCGCCGGCTTGGCGGCGGCTTCCGGCAGCGGGACCATCGCCACCTGGACAGGCTCCTCGACAGCCGTCTCCTCGGCGGCCGGTTCCTCGACCAGCAGGCGGGCAAGGCTGCCCCAGGCCGCTTCGGCGGTGGCTGCGGAGGCCATGCGGAAGGTGGGCTGCGTGCTGCCGGCAGGGGCGATGACAAGCGGCGCGTCGGGCGCAACGGGCTTCGATACGGCGGCGACAGTCGCCGGGCCGAACCGGTCGGGCAGGGGCGTTGCCATGGCGAGCGCCGTTTCGGCTGCCTGATCGTCGGAAAGTGCGGCGACGACGATTTCCTGCGCGCCGGCTGCTTCTTCTGCCGGGTAATTGATCGTCATGCCGGCCTGCGCCAGCGCGGCGAGCACCTTGTCGCGCGAGACCTTGGCAGCGATTTCGGCGAAGGGGTCCGCGGCAACGGCCGCGGCGGCGGGTTCGACGGCCGGGGCCGGCTTGGCAGGCGCCACCAGGGCGACGCGCTCGGCCTTTGCCTCGACCCGGGACGGCGCGGCAGGCTGGACCTGCGCGACAGACGGGGCGCCGGCGGCAACGTATTTGCGGGGATCGCCAGGACCGATCTTCGCCGGCGAGACTGGCATGGCCTGCGCGACGAAGCTTGGCTTCGAGGTCAGCGACGACGCCGAATAGAGGCTGGCGAAGGTCATCACGCACCAGCAGGCGAGCGCCAGACCGATGGCGGGAATCGTCAGCCAGCGGAGCAGACGGCCGAAGCCGGCCATGATGATGCCGAAGGTGGAACGGGGACGCCTGCCCCGGGGATTGCTACGCACGAACGCCATACACACAACTTCTCACAAGCGAACCCGCAACCGATACGCGGCGCGGTGTCTTTCAACTGAAGGCCGGCCGGTGGCCGAACCGTTTTCGTTGCCGATTGATCTGAAGGATGGACAAAGATGGTTAATCAACCCTTTGCCCGGTTGTGTTTTTCTTATCGACGCAGTGTCGATGTCGTGCTGTCCCCCGGTCAATCCCCCAAAGTTCCCGCCGTTCCCAAGGCGGACTGTCAGTGAAAAGTGGAGTTTTTGAGACGATTGGCCCGAGAGTCAATCGTTGCGGGCAGATTTGCGCGGCGAGGGTTAAGCGCGCTGCGGGCTCAAACGCCGGTCACAAACCCATCCAGCACGCGCTTCTGGCCGGCCTTGTCGAAGTCGATTGTGAGCTTGTTGCCGTCGATCGCCGAGACGTTGCCGTTGCCGAACTTCTGGTGGAACACCCGGTCGCCGACGGAGAAGGGGGAGGGTTCGTTCGACACCGACTTGGCGACCAGCTCGCCGTCGATGGTGCGCGACTTGACCGAGGTGCGGCCGGCGCCGAAGCCTGAATCGGTCTCGCCGTAGCCGATGCGCTCGACCTGGTGGCCGGAGCGGGTGCCCCAGTTGCGGTCGGTCGCCTCGCTGCGGTTCTGTTGCGCGCGCTGCCAGCCGGGCGTGGCGTAGGTGTTGGAAAAGGAGCCGCCGCCGACATCGTCGAAGCGCGAGGCACCATAGGGGTTCTGCCGGCCGCCCCGGCCCGAGGCAAAGGACGAGCCGCCGTAGCCGCCATAGGAATTGCCGGCGTCGGCGACCTCGACATGGGCTTCGGGCAGTTCGTCGAGGAAGCGCGACGGGATGGTCGACTGCCACAGGCCATGGATGCGTCGGTTGGAGACGAACCAGATGTGCAGGTTCTTCTTGGCGCGGGTCAGGCCGACATAGGCGAGGCGGCGCTCTTCCTCGAGGCCCGAGCGGCCGCCCTCGTCGAGCGCGCGCTGGTGCGGGAAGAGGCCTTCCTCCCAGCCGGGCAGGAAGACGGTCTCGAACTCCAAGCCCTTGGCCGAATGCAGCGTCATGATGTTGACGGCGTCGAGCTCGGCGTTCTGCTCGGCGTCCATGACCAGTGCGACATGCTCGAGGAAGGAGCGCAGGCTCTCATACTCCTCCATCGAGCGGATCAGCTCCTTGAGGTTCTCGAGCCGGCCCGGCGCCTCTGCCGAGCGGTCGTTCTTCCACATGTCGGTATAGCCGGACTCCTCCAGGATGGTCTCGGCCAGTTCGTTGTGCGGCGTGGTCTCGATTGCGGCCTGCCAGCGGGCGAAGTTCGCGGTGACTTCGCGCAGCGCCGCGCGCGGCTTGGGCTTCAGCTCGTCGCTCTCGGCGAGCTTCGCAGCGGCCTCCAGCATGGGAATGCGGAGAGCCCGGGCGGTGTCGTGAATCTGACGGATGGCGGCTTCGCCGAGACCGCGCTTGGGAACGTTGACGATGCGCTCGAAGGCGAGGTCGTCGGCGCCCTGCGCGACGACGCGGAAGAAGGCCATGGCGTCGCGGATTTCGAGCCGCTCGTAGAAGCGCGGGCCGCCGATGACGCGGTAGTTGAGGCCGATCTCGATGAAGCGGTCCTCGAAGGCGCGGGTCTGGAACGAGGCGCGCACCAGGATCGCCATGTCGTTGAGATTGTGGCCCTTGCGCTGCGCCTGCTCGATCTCCTCGCCGACGGCGCGCGCCTCCTCGTCGGAATCCCAGGCTGCGTGGACGTTAACCTTGCCGTCGTCGGGATCGTCGCGGTCGGTGAACAGCGTCTTGCCGAAGCGGCCCTCATTGTGGGCGATGAGGTGCGAGGCGGCGCCGAGGATGTGGGCAGTGGAGCGGTAGTTGCATTCCAGCCGGATGATGGTGGCGCCCGGAAAATCCTTGTCGAAGCGCAGGATGTTGTCGACCTCGGCGCCGCGCCAGCCATAGATCGACTGGTCGTCGTCGCCGACGCAGCAGATGTTGACCTTGCCTTCGCTCAGGGCCGCGCGCTCGCTTCGCTCGCTGGCCTCCGCGGGGGCGGCTTGACCGGCCGACGCCCGGTCGGGCTTGCGGCCTTCGGCCGGTTGGAGGTCGCCGGTGCGTGAGGCTTTCGGCCGCTGCGACAGCAGGCGCAGCCACATGTACTGTGCGGTGTTGGTGTCCTGGTACTCGTCGACGAGGATGTACTTGAAGCGCTTGTGGTAGTCGGCCAGCACGTCGGGGTTGGCGCGCAGGATGCGGATCGGGTGGCAGAGCAGGTCGCCGAAATCGCAGGCGTTGAGCGTCTTCAGGCGCTCCTGGTAGGCGGCGAAGAGCTCGCGGCCCTTGCCGTTGGCGAAGGCGCGGGCGTCGCCTTCCGGAATCTCCGCGGGGCCGAGGCCCTTGTTCTTCCAGCCGTCGATCATCATGGCGAACTGCCGCGCCGGCCAGCGCTTGTCGTCGAGGCCTTCGGCCTGGATCAGTTGCTTGATGAGGCGGATGACATCGTCGGTGTCGAGAATGGTGAAGTCGGAGCGCAGGCCGGCAAGCTCGGCGTGGCGGCGCAGGATCTTCACGCCGATCGAGTGGAAGGTGCCGAGCCAGGGCATGCCCTCGACGGCCTCGCCGACCAGCATGCCGATGCGGTGCTTCATCTCGCGCGCCGCCTTGTTGGTGAAGGTGACGGCGAGAATCTGGCTGGGCCAGGCAAGGCCGAGGCTGAGAATGTGGGCGATGCGGGTGGTCAGCACGCGCGTCTTGCCAGTGCCGGCGCCGGCAAGAACGAGCACAGGGCCCTCGGTGGTTTCGACCGCGAGACGCTGTTCGGCGTTGAGGCCCTTCAGGTAATCGGGCGGGGCGTTGTGGCCCTGGCGCGCGGCCATGGCGCGCGCGGCGATGCCGGAAGGCGCACGAGAGGCGTCGTCCGGCTGCGGGGAGGGCGTGCGGCGCTGGGGCTCTTCGTCGAAGAACGGCATATCGTCGGGAAAATCCGGCATCGCCCCAATGTAGTGATTCGGGGCCGAAAGACCAGCAATGGCCGCGCCGCTGCCGCCAGTTGCACAGGCAAGGGCAGGGCCTGACGAAAAACGCGCCCGAAGGCGCGTTCATGTCGCGGGATTCCGATCGAGGCCGCGGCCCGGCCTCGATCCTACTCTTCGCGGGACTCGCGAAGGTTGGTGATGACGCGGCGGTTCTGCACCTGGCAGGCGCGCTCCGTGCAGTCCCGCACGATGCGTTCCTTGCCGTAGCCCTTGGACCACATGCGGCGCGGATCGACGCCGCCGGCGGCGAGGTAGTTCATGACGTTCTCGGCGCGCTTGGCCGACAGCGCCACCATCTTGGCATCGCCGCCCGGATCGTCGGCAAAGCCCTGAATCTTGGCGTACCAGTTCGGGTACTTGGTCAAGAACGCGATCTGGTTGTCCAGCGTCACGCGCGCGGTCTCGTCGATCACCGCCGAGCCCTTGGCGAAATAGGTTCGCCGGCCGACATTGAGGATGAAATCCTCCTCGCTGCCTGGCTGGACATTGGCGAAGCCCGCGGCCGGGTCGTTGGTCTGGCCGCCGGCATTGGGCGGCAGTCCCGGCGTTTCCAGCTTGGTGGTGGTGCAGGAGGCGACGAGCGCCAAAGTGCCGGCCATGAGGCCAGCACGGGCAAGCTGCATGAAGAGGGTCATTGGTGCTGCGCTCATCCCTTCGGCGCCTGGTCGGCGATATGCGGCAGAACCTGTGCGGCGGTTCCGACCGGGCACCTCTGGTAGAGGTCGATCACGCTCTCGTTGAACATGCGGATGCAGCCGCTCGAGGCATCGGTGCCGATGCTCCAGGGCTCTAAGGTGCCGTGCAGCCGGTAGCCCGTGTCGACGCCGTCGCGGAAGAGGTAGAGCGCGCGCGGGCCGAGCGGGTTCCGGGGAGAGCCGCCTTCGACGAAAGCCGGAAGCTCGGGATGCCGCTCGATCATTTCGGGAGGCGGCGTCCATTTCGGCCATAGCGCCTTGCGGTCGACATTGGCGCGGCCGAACCACTGGAAGCCCTCGCGGCCGACGCCGACGCCGTAGCGGATGGCGGTCTGGTTCTCGATGACCAGATAGAGGAAATGGTGGATCGTATCGACGACGATGGTGCCGGCAGGCTCGCTGCTCTTGTACTTGACGATCTGCTTGTGCCACTGCTTGTCGATCTTGGCGAAGTTGGTCTTCTTGTAGGTCACGCCGTTGTCTACAGCGGTGCCCGCGAAATAGGACGTGGCTGCCTCGGCGGGTAACCCGCCGACCCCCGTCGCCACCGCGGCAAGGCCTCCCAGCACGATTTCCCTGCGGTTCAGTTCCATACGCACCCTCCTTGCGAAGTCGAATTGCGGAACAATAGATCAGATTTGTTGCGATACAAAACACAATCATTTCAAGGGCTGCCGCCGAACTGCCGTTGGGGCAGGCGGCGCCTCGCTTCACCCATGTTTGATTGGACCTGACCCGCCAGCCTCCTAGGTTTCCCAGGTCAGGAAGCGCGGGGCATCCAAGGGAGCAAGACATGACGAAGCCAGCAATCACCCAGGCGATGATCGACGCCTATGACGAATACACCCATATGACGCTCGACCGCCGCGGTTTCATGGACAAACTGACCAGGCTGGCAGGTTCGGGCGCGGCCGCGGCCGCCATCGTGCCGCTTCTGGCGGCCAATCCCGCGGCAGCCGAGATGGTGGCCCCCGATGACGAGCGAGTGACTGGCGAGGACGTGACCTGGCCCGGCGCCGAAGGCGAGATGAAAGGCTATCTCGTCCGCCCGGCAGACCGGGACGGCAAGCTGCCGACGGTCATCGTCATCCACGAGAATCGCGGGCTGAACGCGCATATACGCGACGTCGCGCGCCGCCTGGCGCTCGAAGGCTTCGTGGCGCTGGCGCCGGACTTCCTGTCACCGCTCGGCGGCACGCCGGACGATGAGGACAAGGCGCGCGCGATGTTCGGCGAACTCGACGCGGCGCAGACGGCGGCCAACGGTGTGGCCACGGTGAGCTTCCTCAAAGGGCACGAACTCAGCAATGGCAAGGTCGGCGCAGTCGGCTTCTGCTGGGGCGGCGGCACGGTGAACGCGATCGCGGTCGCATCGCCGGACCTCGACGCGGGTGTTGCCTATTACGGCCGGCAGGCGGATGCCGCCGACGTGCCGAAGATCGAGGCGGCGCTGCTCCTACATTATGCCGGGCTCGACGAGCGCATCAATGCCGGCATCGACGCCTACAAGGCGGCGCTCGAGGCCGAAGGCAAGGACTTCACCATCCACATCTATGACGGCGTACAGCACGCCTTCAACAACGACACGTCGTCGGCGCGCTACGACAAGGCCGCGGCCGAGCTTGCCTGGGAGAGAACGGTCGCCTTCTTCAAGGAGCATCTGGGCTAGCGGGCAGGCGGTCGCTACTTCTGCCGCACCGAGAACCGGTCCAGACTTGGGTCAAGACCGGCGCGGTCCCCCGCCGGCGGACGGAGTTTGCGACCATGACTGCCGCGACTGAGGAAATTGCGGGTTCCTGCCGCTGCGGGAACACCCGCATCGAGATCAGCACGCCGCCCTTCATGACATCCGCCTGCCATTGCAGCGGCTGCCAGAAGATGAGCTCCAGCGCCTTTTCGCTGACGGCGATGGTTCCGGCGGCGGCGTTTCGCGTCACCGCCGGAGAGCCGGTCAAGGGCGGCATCCAGGGGCCGCGGCTCGACCACTATTTCTGCCCGGACTGCAAGACGTGGATGTTCACCCGCATCGCCGGCCAAGACTTCGTCAACGTGCGGCCGACGATGCTCGACGATCCGCGGTGGACGGAGCCCTTCATCGAGACGATGACGGGCGAGAAGCTGGCCTGGGCCCGGACACCGGCACGCCACAGTTTCGAGGGGTTTCCGGCGCCCGAGGACTACCAGCGGCTGATCGGCGCGTTTGCCGCTGCGCACCCGGCGGCCTGAGACGGATAGCGTTCTTCAGGCCGTCGCCCGGACTGCCCAGGCCCTGGCCGAAAGCGAGATCGCGCCGTCGCCGCGACGCGGCAGGCTGTCGCTCAGGCGCTGCCGCAGCGCCTCGCGGGCGGCCGGATCGAGGCTCATGCAATAGCCCGGCGCCGGGCCGGCGCCCAGCGTGAAGGGCCGCCAGTAGTCGTCGAAGTCGGCAAACAGCGTCGGCACTTCGATGGCAATGACCTCGACGTCCTGCAATCCGCCATGCGCTGCGAGCGTCGCCAGCCCGTCCGGCGTGCAGAAGGGGAAGCGCCTGCCTTCCGTGAGTTCGATTGCCTTGGGATCGAGGTCGGTGGCGGCGTTCCAGAAAGCGCGCATGAACTCGATTCCGCCGCCGGGATAATCCCACACGTAGAAGCCGATGCGGCTGCCCTCGCGCGCGACGCGCCTCATCTCCTTGAGCGCCCGTATCCTGTCGGGAACGAAGTTCAGCACGAGCGCGGAGGCGATCACGTCGCGGCTGCGGTCGGGCAGGTCGAGTGTCTGTGCGTCGCCTACCCGGAAGCTGACACGCTCGTCCGGCACGTTGGCCCTGGCCCGGGTGACAAAGCCCTCCGAGGGGTCGATTGCGACCAGACTGGCGGGGTCGCACTGGGCGACGATGGCTGCCGACAGCGCGCCGGTGCCGCAGCCGACTTCGAGCCATTCCAGGCCGTCGCCCGCGTCGAGCCAGTCGAGGAAGCGCGGCGCGACCTGCCGGCTCCAGCGGCCCATATAGGCGTCGTAGCTGTCGCCTGCCTGCCAGGCATCGTGTCGGGACGTGTCAGCCATTCCTCCTCCCGGGCCGCGCAGGCGGCCATCGGCGGATATCAGCCGGCAAACAGGCTACGCCCGCCCTTGGGGAATGGCAATGAGACGGTCAGGCCATGCCGCGGCGCGAGCGCGCCTGCCGGATGATGGCCCGCCAGCGCAGCATCTCGATGGGAATCGGCTGCCGGTCGGTCGACTTGCGGAAGATCTCGTTCTCGAGATTCTTCAGCGTCCGCCAGAAGTCATAGTCGGTGATGCGCGGGTTTTCGGCGAGCTTGTTCGCCGCCGTTCCGATGTCCTGTATCATGCCTGCACTCGAGCCTGGTCGTCGCCCTGTTCCCGCCCCGGCGCTTCTCGGGCGAGTCGCTCGCTCCGATCAACGTCCAGGTTTCGGGCTCCACGTTAATCTTTGAGTAAGGTTAACGACAAGACAGGAAATCGTGAGCGGCGGCTGATTTCAGGCAGGTGTGGCAATCATGCCTTGCGGGCGATGCCGATGGAGCGGCCGGCGCGCTCGGGCATTGGCAGGGCAGCGTGCGCGGCGGCCATCGCCTCGACCTGCACCATGACGTCTTGCGGGAAGGGGGCGACCTTCGGCCCCGTCATGTCGATGTGCAGCGACAGGTTTTCCGAGGTGGCGGCGAGCCAGCCGTCGGCGTGGCGAATTTCCTGGTAGGCGCGCAGGCGCTTGGTGTCGTGGTCGATCAGCTGGTAGGTGACCGTCACCTTGTCGCCGAGATGAAGTTCGCGCACGTAGCAGAGGTGGACCTCGGCCGTGTAGATGGTGAGGCGGCGGTCCTTTGCGTAGGCTGGCCCGAGCCCCATGGTCTCGAAGGCGTCATCGGAGCAGGTGTCGAACAGGACGTTGTAGTAGGCCATGTTGAGGTGGCCGTTGTAGTCGATCCAGTCGGGTTTGATTTCCATGACGCGGGAAACGAAGGGCGCGGGTATTGCCATGATGTGCCTGCCTGTGTTGCGTGGTTTGCCCGGACAGCGCGCTGCCGCCGACATTCGTTTCCGGGAATCGCATTTAGCCTTTACGGTCGGCGATTGAATCGATCATAGACGTCACGAAGCGGCCGTCGATGGCCCAATCGCGCAGGAAACCATGGCACTCAGCGACCTCCAGACCGTCGAACGCAACGAAACGGGTATTGCCGCCGTGCTCGGCATCCTGAAGCAGCGCTTCGGGGAACGCTTCCAGACCGGCCAGTCGCTGCGCGAGCAGCATGCGCACACGACGACCTACATTCCCGTGCAGGCGCCGGACGGCGTGGCCTTTCCCGAAACGACGGAAGAAGTGCAGGAGATCGTGCGCGCCTGCGCCGAGCATCGCGTGCCGGTCATCGCCTTCGGTGTCGGATCGTCGCTGGAAGGCCACGTGAATGCTCCGGGCGGCGGCATCTCGGTCGACACGTCGCGGATGAACCGGGTTAAGGAGGTCAATGCGCAGGACCTCGACTGCACGGTCGAACCCGGGGTTACACGCGTCGAGCTCAACGAATATCTGCGCGACACGGGCCTGTTCTTTCCGATCGATCCGGGCGCCAATGCCAGCCTCGGCGGCATGGCGGCGACGCGCGCCTCGGGCACCAATGCGGTGCGCTACGGCACGATGCGCGACAACGTGCTGTCGCTGACGGCGGTGATGGCCGACGGCAGCGTCGTCACGACGGGGCGCCGGGCGAAGAAGAGCTCGGCCGGCTACGACCTGACGCGGCTGCTGGTCGGCTCGGAGGGCACGCTCGGCATCATCACGTCGATCACCCTGAAGCTCGCCGGCATCCCGCAGGCGGTGTCGGGTGGCGTGTGCCCGTTCCCGACCGTCGAACAGGCCTGCGAGGCGGTCATCGCGACGATCCAGATGGGCATCCCGGTGGCGCGCATCGAACTGGTCAACGCGCTGCAGATGCGGGCCATGAAGACCTATTCGCATCTCGACTATCCGGAGAGCCCGTGCCTGTTCGTCGAGTTCCATGGCAGCGAGGCGGGCGTGGCCGAGCAGGCCGAGACTTTCGGCGAGATCACCGCCGAGTATGGGGGCGGCGCGTTCCAGTGGACGACGGTCGCCGAGGAACGGGCCAAGCTGTGGAAGGCGCGCCACGACGCCTACTGGTCGTCGCTGACGCTGAGGCCGGGCGCGCGCGGCCTGTCGACGGACGTCTGCGTGCCGATCTCGCGGCTTGCCGAATGCATCGCCGAAACCGAGGCCGACATTGCCGAAATGGGGCTTATCGCGCCGATCGTCGGGCATGTCGGCGACGGAAACTTCCACGTCCTGGTGCTGATGGACGTCGAGGACCCGGCCGAAATCGCGCTGTCGGAGAAATTCGTCGCACGGCTGAACAGCCGCGCCGTGCGCATGGACGGCACCTGCACGGGAGAGCATGGCATCGGCCAGGGCAAGATGGGCTTCCTCGACCAGGAACTCGGCCACGGCGTCGATGTGATGCGGGCGATCAAGAAGGCGCTCGACCCGCAGAACATCCTGAACCCCGGCAAGATATTCCCGCTGTCCTAGGCGGGGCAGGGCGGGAAACTGCTGATGACAAAGACCATTTTATCGACACGCGGATGCAGCTAGACTAGGCGTCCGTTTCATTCAGGACGCAAGGTAGCAAGCTGGCCCGGCTCTTCGTAATCATCGGTGGACTGATCGTACTGGCGCTGACGGCGGCGCTGGTGATGCCCTATTTCGTCGACTGGTCGAGCTACCGGGCGGAGTTCGAGCGGGAGGCGAGCGTCGTGCTCGGCCGCAAGGTTACGGTGAATGGCGACGCCACGGCGCGGCTCTTGCCGTTTCCCTCCGTGACGTTTTCCGATGTGTCGGTGGGCGGCGGCCCCTCGGGCGAGCCGGCAATGACCGTCGAGACCTTCTCAATGGATGCCGAACTGGCGCCGTTCCTGCGCGGCGACATCCTGATCTTCGACATGCGGCTGGTGCGGCCCAAGGCTACGATCGACATTGCCGAGGATGGCACGGTCGACTGGGCGGTGCGCCCGTCGGGACCGGTGGACGCCAGCCAGATCTCGATCGAGAAGCTGACGGTGACCGAGGGACAGATCGCGCTGCGCCATGCCGCGAGCGGGCGCACGCACAGGCTGACCGAGATCAACACGCAGATGTCGGCGAAGTCGCTCGAAGGTCCGTGGCGTGTCACCGGGTCGATGCGGCTCGACGGCATGCTGACCGATGTGACCGTCAACACCGGCAAGGTGGACGCCTCGGGCGCGATGCGTCTCAGGATCCAGGCCGAGCCTGAAGTTTATGCCGTGTCGGTCGAATCGGACGGCAATGTGCGTTTCGACCAGGGGGCGGCCAACTATTCGGGCCTCTTCAAGGTCGCCGCGCGGCGCGACAAGGCGCAACCTGTCGACGCCAGCCGGGGACCGGGCTACCGGATCAACGGCAAGTTCTCCTTCGACCACGAGAGGCTGTCCTTCGACGAATTCCTGTTCGAGACGGGCCCGCTGTCCAACCCCTATTCGGCCGACGGCAATGGCTTCATCGAGCTTGGCGAAGAGGCGCGCTTCGAGGTGACGGTGGACGGCGCGCAGGTGCGCTTCGACGAGGCGATCGGCGCCGGCGACTCTGCCGGCAGCCAGACGCTGGCGCAGCGCCTTGCGGTGACGCAGGAGGCGCTGGCCGACATGCCGCGCCCGACCATACCCGGCACGCTGGAGGTCAACCTGCCGGCCGTCGTCGCCGGGGACACGACGATCCGCGAGGTGCGCCTGTCGGCCGCGCCGGCACGCGAAGGCTGGATGGTGAAATCGCTGGCCGCGACGCTGCCCGGGCGAACCAAGCTCGAGGCGGACGGGCTGCTGCGCACGGACGGCGAGCTTGGCTTCAAGGGCTCGCTGCTGCTTGCCATCGGCCAGCCGTCCGGATTCGCGGCCTGGGTGGCGCAGGATGTCGACGACGCGATCCGCCGCCTGCCGGCGGCAGGCTTTCGCGCCGACGTCGACCTCGGCAGGGAACGGCAGCGCTTCGACAACCTCGAACTCGGGCTCGGAAATGCGACATTCCGCGGCCATGCCGAGAGCAGCCAGCCGCAGGGCGCCAAGCCCGCCGTCTCGCTGGCGCTGGAAGGCGGCGCGCTCGACGTCGACGGGCTTGCCGCACTCGCCTCGCTCTTCGTCAGCGATGTCGGGGCGATCCGCTTCTCCGACCGCGACCTCGACCTCCAGGTGAAGGCCGGACCGGTGAGCGCCGCCGGGCTGACCGCCGATACGGTGGACACGGCGCTCAGGCTGCGCGAGGGGCTGCTCGAGATCGATCGCCTCTCGATCGGCGGGCTGGCCGGCGCGACCGTCAGCGCGACCGGGACCTTGCGCGACTTTCCCGACAATCTGGCCGGCAATATCGATGCCTCGCTGGTGTCCGTCGACCTGGTGCCGCTGATCGACGCGCTCCTGGTGCGTCATGGCGACAATGAGGTGGTGAAGGGCCTCGCCGAGCGCGCCAGGCGCTACCCGGACCTCTTTGCCGACGCGCGGCTCGACGTGGTGGCGACCTCGGCGGAAAACGGAGACGGCAGCACGGGCTTTGCGGTCAGCGCGCAGGGCAATGTCGGCGGCACGGCGCTGTCGGCGACGCTGTCTGGCAGCGGAAAGCCCGAGGACGCCGGCGAGGGCGAAGTCTCGCTGGTGCTGTCGGGACGCAATGCGGACGCGACGAAGCTCATGGTCCTCTACGGCGTGCCGGTGCTTGGCCTCGACCTGATGACCGACGCCGGAGAAACCGACCTGACGGTCAGGGGACCGCTGTCGGGAGAACTCGCCACGGTGGCCAGCCTGACGGCGGGCGACCTGTCGGCATTCTTCGACGGATCGACGCGGCTGGCGGGCGGCGGCATCGGGCTCAAGGGCAGGGCCAGGCTGCACGCCGCCGATATCGAGCCCTGGCTGATGACGACCGGCATGGGCCTGCCCGGCATGGGGCTCGGCACGCCGATCGATCTCGAAGCAGAGACCGACTACGCCGACGGGCTGACCGTGCTCACCGGGCTTTCCGGCACGCTGGGCGAAGGGGCGGTCGCCGGCGACGTCAACGCCGTGGTCAAGGACGGCAAGCCGCATGTTTCGGGCCAGCTGACGGTCGACGAGCTCGTGCTCGACCCGATCGCGGCCATGGTGCTTGGCGAAGCGGCGCTGGAAGGCGGCGAGGGGCAATGGTCGCAGACGCCGTTCCAGCCGGCGGTGACGGCTCCGTTCAGCGCCGATGTCGAGATTGCCGCCGGCACGCTGATCGCCGGGCCAAGCGTCACCGCCTATGATGCCGGCCTGTCGCTGAAGCTCGACGGGGAGGGGCTGCGGATCGCCGATCTCAAGGCCAAGCTATTCGGCGGCGAGGTGAGCGGCCGCCTCGAGATCAAGAACAATGGCGGGACGGGACTGTTCTCGACCCAGATGCAGTTTGCGGACGCCGATCTGGCGGCCACAATCGATGCTGCCGGGCTGCACGGACGGGCCGACCTGTCGGCGGCGCTGTCTGCGAGCGGCAAGTCGGTCGGCGGGCTCGTCGCGACGCTTGGCGGCTCGGGAACGGCAGCCTTGCGCTCGCTGGTCATCGACGGGCTGAACCCCGATGCGCTGGCCCAGTTCATCGCGCGGGCCGACCTTGCCGGCAAGGATATCGACGCCGAGCGAACGGCGGCCTTTGCGCCGGCGATTGCGGCGGCCGGCCGTTTTGCGGCGGAGCCCGCCGAGGCTGCCTTCACCGTCGCAGGCGGGGTGATGCGCGCGCCGCCGCTGACGCTCAATAACGCGGCGGCGACCGTCGAGGTCGACGTGCAGGCCGACCTCAACGCGGAAACCGTGTCGGCCGACGGAACGATCAGCTACCGGCCCGGAATCGAGGCGCTGGTCGGCTCGGAGCCGGCGCTGCGTTTCAGCCTGGACGGTCCGCTGGACTCGGCCGGGCTGGTCTTCGACAGCGAGCCGCTGGCGCAATTCCTGACCCAGCGCGCGCTGGAGGCCGAGCAGGCGCGAGTCGAAGGCATGCAGGCATCCCTGCTCGAGAAACAGCGCCTGCGCCGCGAGGTTCGCTACTATGCGGCCCTGCAGCGCGAGCATGACGCCGCGCTCGACGTGCTGCGCCAGCAGGAAGAAGAGGCCAGACAGAAGGCCGAGGCCGAAGCCGAAGCGCAGAAGAAGGCCGAGCAGGAGGCGCGCCTGAAACAGGAGGCCGAGCGCCAGGCCGAGGAAGACGCGCGGCTGAAGGCCGAGGAACGCCGCCGCGAGGCGGAAGCCAGGGCGGAACAGCCGCCGGCCAGCGGGGAGGCGGCTGTCGAGCGGGCGCCGTTGCCGGCACCTGTCCAGCCGCGGCAGGAGGAATTGCCGAAGCTCAACCTCGACGACGGCTTCATGCAGATGTTGAACGGCAACCAGTAGGTTTCAGGGCGTGCGCGGCAGCTTTGCCTGTTCGAGCACGAAGACACGGAGCGCAGAAGACAGGTTGTCGCTGCGCGGCCTGGCCGCGTCGATCTCCGCTATCAGCGCGGCGAGGGCGACGCCGCGCGTTTCGGCGATGGCGCGCAGGTCTTCGAGAAAAGGTTGTTCCAGCGAGAAGCTGGTGCGGTGGCCGCGAATGGTCACCGAGCGCTTGCGGACCGGGCTCATGAAGCGCCGTCGCGACCCTTGGGTTCGAGCCGGTGGCCGTCGACGAAAGCGGCCGACTTTTCCGACTGCCTGCGCTCACTGAGCTTTTCGGCCCTTGTGCGGCCATGCAGGGCGCGGTTCTCTTCGGCCATCCGCTCCTTCTCGGCGCGCGCCTTGCGCTTGCGGGCGAGTCGGAGGTTGACGACCGAGGACATGGCTACTTCTTGCGGAAGGCGTCGAGCGACACGACCTCGGCGCCCTTTGCACCCTCGGCGGGCTCTTCCTTGGCTGCCTCGGCAGCCTTCTTCTTGGCGTCGCCCTTCTTGGCGGCAGCCGGCTTGGCGGCAGCCTCGCCCTTTGCCTTCTTGGGCGCTTCCTCGACGGCTTCGTCGGCCTCGCCGACATCGGCAGTGTCGGTCTTCACGTCGAACTCGAGCTCGAAATTGACCGAAGGGTCATAGAAGCCGCGGACTGCAGCGAAGGGGATTTCGAGACGTTCGGGCACGTCGGAGAAGGAAAGGCCGATCTCGAAGCCGCTGTCGGTTACCTTGAGGTCCCAGTACTGAAACTGCACCACAATGGTCATCTGCTCGGGATAGCGCTCGCGCAGGCGCGGCGAGATCCGAACGCCGGGCGCCCCGGTCACGAAGGTGATGAAGAAGTGGTGGTTGCCCGGCAGGCCTGTCCGCGCAACCTCGGCAAGCACCTTGCGCATGACGCCGCGCAAGGCCTCCTGGGCGAGAATATCGTAGCGGATGTGGTCTTCGGCCATGTGGCAGGCAGTTTCCGTTGAATCTTGAGAATAGCTGTAATCAAGCTTGGGGCCGCCGTAAACCGGAGATAGCGAGCACGATGCACCGGATCGTGCGCGTGGCCCAAGGTTGCGGCGAAAAAGCCGCAGGCTGGCCTCAACCGCGCGGCACGAACGCCCTGAGGAAGGTCCTGACCGCGCTTCGCGACGCCTTTTCGAGTGTTTCGTCGTCAGGCGTCTCGCCTAGCAGGATGTAGACCTGCAGATCGGAGCGGATCAGGGCCAGAAACTGGCGCGCCGCCAGGTGGGCATCCTCGATGTCGAGCCAGCCGGCCCGGGCAAGCCCTTCAAGGCCGGTGGCAAGGGCGTCCCACGCCTTGGCGGCTCCCTGTTCCTCCCATCCTGTGAAGAGGTGCGGGTAGCGCGCGCTTTCGCCCTGAACCAGCCGACGCAACAGATAGCCGTCGCGACTGCAGATGCAGTCCCGGTTGACCCGCAGGGCGAAAGCCGTGAGGTCGTCCTCCAGGTGGCTGGGTTCGTCGGGGAAGGTGGTCATGGCCTCGACGCAGATGGCGGCCATGCGCGTCGTGAGTTCGCCGACCACAGCCACGAACAGCTTTTCCTTGTCGCCGTGTCGATTGTAGAGGGTCTGGCGCGAGACGCCCGCTTCCTGGGCGATGACGTCGAGATTGGCGCCCGAGAAACCCTCGCGACCGAAAACCGCACTGGCTGCTTCGATGATGGAGAGTCTTTTCGCCTCGTGGCTGCGGAGGGCCGATGCGTAAGCTTTCATTGCGACTATGCTAGTCGTGACAGACGCAGGGCACAAGCTTTCCCAGGGGAAACAGTAAAGTCGGTCGGCTTTATTGTCGGGCGACACGCTCCTGAAACGTCCTTATGATGTATCACTCCTCCACCCCCGGCCCGGCCGGCATCCAGGACCCCTAAAGATGAACGTTGGATTTCTGCGCATCGCGATTGTGCTCGGCCTGATTTCGGCCATCGGCCCCTTCGCCATCGACATGTACCTGCCGGCGCTGCCGACGATCGGCGCCGAACTGCAGGCCAGCGCCATGGCCGTGCAGATGAGCCTCGTCGTGCTGTTCCTGTCCTTCGCTGTCGGGCCTCTCGTCGTCGGTCCACTGGCCGACATCCATGGCCGCAAGCCGGTGATGTATGGCGGCCTCGCGCTGTTTTCAGCCGCCAGCATCGGCGCGGCACTGGCGCCGGGCGTCGAATGGCTGATCTTCTTCAGGTTGCTGCAGGGACTGGGCGCCTCGACCGGCATGGTCGTGCCGCGCGCCGTGGTGCGGGACCTGCACACCGGCGCCGAGGCGACCCAGCTGATGTCGCTGCTGATGCTGGTGTTCAGCATCTCGCCGATCCTTGCGCCGCTGACCGGCAGCTTCATCATCGCAGCCTTCGGATGGCGCGCCGTGTTCTGGGCGGTGACACTGGCAGCAGTGCTGTCGACGGTGCTGCTGACGTTCGGGTTTGCCGAGACGCGCACGGCAGAACGGCGCCGGGCCAGTTCCTTCGCCTCGGCAGGACGCGGCTACAAGGTGCTGGCGGCCGACCGCAACTTTATCGGCCTGTCGCTGATCGGCGGATTCGGGATTGCCAGCTTCTTCGTCTACCTGGCGAATTCTTCCTTCGTGATCATCGACCACTACGGCATGTCGCCGTCGGTCTACAGCCTGTTCTTCTCGGTCAACGCGGTGTCGTTTTTCAGCGTCTCGCAGATGAGCGGCTGGCTGACCGGCAAGTTCGGCCTGCACCGGGTGGTCCGGATCGCCGTCTTCGGGTTCTCCGGGGTGATGGTCGCCATGTGGGCAACGATGGCGGCCGGCTTCGAATCGCTCGCCTTCATGTCCGCGGCACTTTTCGTCGCCTACGGCTTTCTGGGCCTGGTCATTCCAACGACCTCGGTGCTGGCGATGGAGGAGCATGGCGAGATAGCCGGTACGGCATCGGCGCTTATGGGCACGCTGCACATGGTGACCGGCGTGGCCGCCATGACGGTGACGAGCTTCTTCGCCAACGGGCTGCCGATGCCGATGGTGACAGGCATTGCCGCGTGCGCGGCCCTGGCGCTCGTCCTGACGCTGGTGACGATCCGGCGGGCAGGGGCAGGTGCGGCCACGGCCGCCGCCGAGTGACGCTTCGCAGGCCGAAATTTCTTGGAAACAAGGGGGAGGGAAAGTGGAGGTTTCTGTTGCCAGGTACCTCCGAACCCCGCCTAGCAGTGCGAACCGCTAGGGCTTGAATTTGAAGCTATCGCACAGCTTACGCTGCGAGACGTGCTTCCGCAAAGTTGTCATTTGCAACTACAAGTTTAGTCCGATAACGGTGGTACCATGCCGGGCAAAAGTACGATCTTTACACCTTCGTCGATCCTATTTCGCCCCCATCAGAAACCGCCCAGCAGGGCAGCTTGTGGTGGAGGCGCCGGGTACCGCCCCCGGGTCCGAACGGCTTATTACATCGCCTGTTTATCACCATAGTCAGACAAGCTGACACGGCTAATATAGGGAACGGTGCGGCGGATGAAAAGGGCCGCTGCAGGGTTTCCTGCGCAGGCCGCCGGGAGATCTGTGGGCAGCGGGAATGACTATGTTCGCGCCGGACGCCATCCTGTAGGATCGCGGAAATCCCCAACGAGCCCGAATCATGCGCCAGTATCTCGACCTTCTCAAACATGTGCTCGAAAACGGCTCGGACCGCAGCGACCGGACCGGCACGGGCACCCGCTCGGTGTTCGGCTACCAGATGCGTTTCGACCTCGCCGACGGCTTTCCGGTGACGACGACGAAGAAGCTGCACCTGAAGTCGATCATCCATGAGCTGCTGTGGTTCCTGAACGGCGACACCAACATCAAGTATCTCAACGACAACGGCGTCACCATCTGGGACGAATGGGCCGACGAGAACGGCGATCTGGGGCCGGTCTATGGCAAGCAGTGGCGCTCCTGGCCGGGCGGGCACGACGGCAAGCCGATCGACCAGATCCGGAATCTTTTGAATCAGTTGCAGAAGAATCCTCACTCCCGCCGTCTGATCGTTTCGGCCTGGAATCCGGCCGAGGTCGACGCCATGGCACTGCCGCCCTGCCACTGCCTGTTCCAGTTCTACGTCGCCGACGGCAAGCTGTCGTGCCAGCTCTACCAGCGCTCGGGCGACATCTTCCTCGGCATCCCCTTCAACATCGCCTCCTATGCGCTGCTGACGATGATGGTGGCGCAGGTGAGCGGGCTCGAGCCCGGCGACTTCATCCTGACGCTCGGGGACGCGCATCTCTATTCCAACCATTTCGAACAGGCCCGCGAGCAGCTGTCGCGCCAGCCCAAGTCCTTGCCGACGATGCGCATCAACCCCGAGGTGAAGGACCTGTTCGCCTTCCGCTTCGAGGATTTTGCGCTGGAGAACTATGTCGCCGACGCGACGATCAGGGCGCCGATCGCGGTCTAGCCCTCCAACCGGAGAACCAGTGGAGAATGGATATCGCGATCTATGTCGCGATCGCCCGCAACGGGGTGATCGGCCGCGAGGGCGGCCTGCCATGG
Source organism: Alphaproteobacteria bacterium (assembly GCA_018823835.1). GTDB lineage: Bacteria > Pseudomonadota > Alphaproteobacteria > Rhizobiales > Rhizobiaceae > CAMYMG01. The sequence goes on from JAHJHT010000013.1 coordinate 33,643, forward strand.
CGGCTTTCGAGCGATCTCAAGCGCTTCAAGGCGGATACTATGGGAAAGCCGATCATCATGGGCCGCAAGACCTGGCAGGGCATCGGCCGGCCGTTGCCCGGCCGGCACAATATCGTGGTTTCGCGCGACCCTGATTTTCGCGCCGAGGGCGCGGACACGGTGATCTCGCTGCAGGACGCGATAACGCTGGCGCGGGCGCGCGCGCATTGCGTGACCGGCGTCGATGAGATCTGCATCATCGGCGGCGGCCAGATCTACGAGCAGGCGATGCCGCTCGCCAACAGGCTCCATGTCACGCATGTTCTGGCCGAGGTGGAAGGCGACACGCACTTCCCGCCAATCGACCTGAAAACGTGGCGCCGGGTCAGCAGCCGGAACTTCCCGGCAGGCGAAAAGGACAGCCATGCGACACGCTATACGGTTTACGAGAGACGCCCGGCAGTGCATTGACTGACTGAAGACCGGGATTCCGGCGGCTATTCGACACGGACCGGCCCGGTTGCGTTGAAAGCGCAGCCGCGCATCCCTATAGAAGACATCACGGGAGCGCGCGCCGCAACGTTTCGGCGCGCATGGGTTTTAAGAACACCGAAAGGACTTTCATGCCCTGGAACGACAAGAGCGGCGGCGGCGGCCCATGGGGCGGCGGCAACGGCAATGGCGGCGGACCGTGGGGGCAGGGACCACGTCCCAGCGGCCCGCAGGGGTCTCCCCCTGATCTCGAAGACATCATCCGCCGCGGCCAGGACCGGCTGAAGCAGGCGCTGCCCGGCGGTGGCCGCGCGACGCCGGCACTGTTCGGCCTGATCGCGCTCGGCCTCGTGGCGCTGTGGCTGTTCCAGGCGATCTACACGGTGCAGCCGGACCAGCTGGCTGTCGAACTGCGCTTCGGCAAGCCCAAGGAAGAGCTGTCGCAGCCCGGCCTGCACTTCCATTGGTGGCCGATCGAGACGGTCGAGTATGCCAACACGGCCGAAAAACTCGTCGACCTCGGTGAAGTGCGCGGCAACACGTCTTCGGGCCTGATGCTGTCGGGGGACCAGAACATCGTCGACGTGAAGTTCTCCATCGCCTACCAGGTCTCAAACCCGGAGGCCTATCTCTTCAATGTCGCCAATCCCGACGACATGGTGCGCCAGATCGGCGAGAGTGCCATGCGCGAGGCCGTCGGCAAGCGTCCTGCGCAGGACATTTTCCGCGACGACCGCCAGGGCATTGCCGACACGGTGCGGCAGATCATCCAGACGACACTCGACCAGTACGGCACGGGGCTGAGCATCAACGCGATCTCGATCGAGGACGCGGCACCGCCGCGCGAAGTCGCCGACGCGTTCGACGAGGTGCAGCGCGCCGAGCAGGACGAGGACCGCTTCGTCGAGGAATCGAACCAGTACTCCAACCAGAAGCTCGGCCAGGCACGCGGTGAATCCGCGCAGATCCGCGAAGAAGCGGCCGCCTACAAGAACCGGGTCGTGCAGGAAGCCGAAGGTGAGGCGCAGCGCTTCATCTCGGTCTATGACGAATATGCCAAGGCCCCGGAAGTGACGCGCGAGCGCCTGTTCATCGAGACGATGGAAAAGGTGCTCAAGGATTCCAACAAGGTCATCATCGAGCAGGGCAGCGGACAGGGCGTCGTGCCCTACCTGCCGCTGCCGGAACTGGCCAAGCGCGCGCCGGCTGAAGGAGCAAACTGATGGCAAACCGTCTTCCATTCATCGCCATCGTCCTGGCGGCCATCGTGTTCCTGGTCTTCTCGTCGATCTTCGTGGTCAACGAGCGCCAGCAGGCTATCGTGCTGCGCTTCGGCGAGATCGTCGACGTGAAGAAGGACCCGGGTCTCTACTTCAAGCTGCCCTTCGGCTTCTTCGAGGCCGACAATGTGCAGATCATCGACGACCGCATCCTGCGCTTCGACCTCGACGACATCCGCGTCCAGGTCTCGGGCGGCAAGTTCTACGAGGTCGACGCCTTCGTCGCCTACCGCATCTCGGACGCACGGACCTTCAGGCAGGCCGTTTCGGGTAGCGTGCAACTCGCCGAACAGCGCCTTCGCACCCGTCTCGATGCAGCCCTGCGTCGCGTCTACGGCGTGCGCGGCTTCGAGTCGGCGCTCTCAGAAGAGCGCGCCGCGATGATGCGCGAGGTCGCCGACCAGCTGCGGCCCGACGCCACCTCGCTCGGCCTGCAGGTCGAGGACGTGCGCATCCGCCGTACGGACCTGACACAGGAAGTGTCGCAGCAGACCTTCGACCGCATGAAGGCCGAGCGTCTCGCCGAGGCCGAAAGGCTGAGGGCGCGTGGCCGCGAGGCGGCGCAGCGCATCCGCGCCCGCGCCGACCGCGAAGTGGTCGAGATCATCGCCGAAGCGCGCAAGGAATCGGAAATCCTGCGCGGTGAAGGCGAAGCGCAGCGCAACGCCGTGTTTGCCGACGCCTTCCAGCGCGATCCTGGCTTCTTCGAATTCTACCGTTCGATGAACGCCTATGGGGCCGCCCTGCAGGGCACCGGCACGACCATGGTGCTGTCGCCGAGCTCGGAGTTCTTCCGCTTCTTCCGCAATTCCAGCGGATCGGACACGCCGGGACTCCCCGCTCCGGCACCGCAGTCGGAGCCTGCCACGACGGCGCCTGCGACCGGCACCAGCCAATAGAGGAAGTCCGGTGACGGACTTCCTGGCCGCCATTGGCCTGGTCCTCGTTGTCGAGGGCCTGGTCTATGGCGGCTTTCCGGGCCTTGCCAAGCGGCTCGCCGCCGAAGTGCTCGCAACCCCCGAAAACGTGCTGCGCATCGCCGGGCTGGTGGCCATTGCTGCTGGCGTCGGCATTGTCTGGATGGTGCGCGGATAACGCAGGATTTATCCTTGCCCTGATAGCCAAAGTCGCAAACACGCCGTATTTCTTGCCAACATGACGCTTGGCCGTCCGCAGGCCATGACCCTTCACGACGCACCGGGAGCTTCCGCATGATTTCCAACCGTTTTCTGCCCGCCGTGCGGAAGGCGCTCCTCTGCGCAACCATCGCTTTCCTGCCCGCCGCGACGCTCGGCCTTTCGCCGGTGCCTGCCGCGCATGCGCAGGCGGTGCCGCAGAGCAACGGACCGGCCTCGGTCGCCGATCTCGCCGAGGGCCTGCTCGAGGCGGTCGTCAACATCTCGACCTCGCAGAACGTCAAGGGCACCGAGGGGCAGAACACGGTGCCGATGCCGAAGGCGCCGGACGGCTCGCCGTTCCAGGATTTCTTCGACGAGTTCTTCAAGGACCGCCAGGGCGAGAACAGCGGCCCGCAGCAGAAGGTGCAGTCGCTGGGCTCCGGCTTCGTGCTGGATGCCGAGAAGGGCATCGTGGTGACCAACAACCACGTGATCGCCGACGCGGACGAGATCGAGGTGAATTTTTCCGATGGCTCGAAGCTGACAGCCGAACTGGTCGGCACCGACACCAAGACCGACATTGCCGTCCTCAAGGTCGATGCGAGCAGGAAAAAGCTGAAGGCTGTCAAGTTCGGCGATTCCGACAAGATGCGGATCGGCGACTGGGTCATGGCGATCGGCAATCCGTTCGGCCTCGGCGGCACGGTGACGGTAGGCATCATCTCGGCGCGCAACCGCGACATCGATTCGGGCCCCTATGACGACTTCATCCAGACCGACGCGGCGATCAACCGCGGCAATTCGGGCGGACCGCTGTTCAACATGTTTGGCGAGGTGGTGGGCATCAACACCGCGATCATCTCGCCCTCGGGCGGCTCGATCGGCATCGGCTTCTCGATCCCCTCCGAACTCGCCACCGGCGTTGTGGCGCAGCTCGTCGAGTTCGGCGAGACGAGGCGCGGCTGGCTCGGCGTGCGCATCCAGCCGGTAACCGACGAGATCGCCGAGAGCCTCGGCCTGGCAGACGCCAAGGGCGCGCTGGTGTCCGGCATCATCAAGGGCGGGCCGGTCGACAACGGTTCGATCGAACTCGGCGACGTCATCATCACCTTCGACGGCAAGGATATCGGTCACAGCCGCGAACTGCCGCTCGCGGTGGCCGAGAGCCCGGTCGGCAAGGAAGTCGACGTTGTGGTGCTGCGCAAGGGCAAGGAAGTCACCGTCAAGGTGACGCTCGGTCGGCTTGAAGAGGGCGAAAAGCTCGCCGAGGCCGACGGCTCGTCCGGCAGCGACGAGGGCGGTCCGGTTGCCACAGCCTCGGTGCTCGGCATGACGATCGGCGAACTGACCGACGAGGCGCGCAGCAAGTTCGGCATCGCACCGGACGTCTCCGGCGTCATCGTTACCGAGGTGGCCGAGAATTCGGCTGCCGCCGAACGTGGCGTCGTGGCCGGCGAGGTGATCACCGAGATCGCGCAGGAGACCGTCGCGATGCCCAAGGACGTGCTCGACCGCATCGCCGCGTTGAAGGAGCAGGGACGCAAGAACGCGCTCCTGATGCTGGCGTCGAAGACCGGCGAGCTGCGCTTCGTCACGATCCGGATGGATTGATTCCGTTGTTTCGCTCAACCCGTTGGGTTGAAACACAAAAGCCCGGCTATGATGCCGGGCTTTTTTGTTTTTCCCAATGCGTGCGGGACAGTCTGTAAAGGACGAAGCGCTTCAGTTCAGGCTGGTTGTCCGGGACTTCCGGATGCAGGAACTCGCCGGGGTCGGCGCGCATGCCGAGCCGCTTCATCACGGCAGTGGAGTGGTGGTTGTTCCAGACCGCGAAGGAGATTACCTCGTCGCGACCGAGCGGCCCGAAGGCGTGGTCGAGGAGGGTGCGGGCGGCCTCGGTGACATAGCCCTTGCCCCAGAATTCCGGCGCCAGCCGCCAGCCGATCTCCAGCGTGCCTGCCGGCACGATGGGCACGATCTCGGCGGCGTTGAGGCCGACGAAGCCGATGCATTGGCCGGTCTCGGCGATTTCGGCGGCCGTCCAGCCGTAACCGTCCTCAGCGATGGCGTCGCGCATCTCGTCCATCACCGCGTCGGCCTGGGCACGGCTGCGGCGAAACGGAAAGAACTCCATGACGCGGTCGTCGGAATTGATGCGGTGGAAGAGCTCGCGGTCGCGCTCCTGCCAGTTGCGCAGGATCAGCCGCTCGGTGCGCAGCAGCGTCATGCGACGATCTCGGCTTCGCGATAGCCCTGCAGGTAGAGAAGGGCGGTGAGGTCGCCGTGGTCGATACGGATGCCGGCCTCCGCGGCTACCGCGGGCTTGGCGTGCAGCGCCACGCCCATGCCGGCAAGCCGCAGCATGTCGAGATCGTTGGCGCCGTCGCCGACGGCAATGGCGTCCGCAGGGGTGAGCCCCAGGCGCGCCGCGATCTCGTTCAGCGCGTCGGCCTTGGCGGCGCGGCCGAGAACGGGTTCTGCGACCTCGCCGGCAAGCCTGCCGCCGGTCTCGATCAGCCGGTTGGCGCGGTTTTCCTGAAAGCCGAGCTGTTCGGCGATGCGCCGGGTGAAGACGTCGAAGCCGCCCGAAACGAGGGCGGTCCAGGCGCCGTTGCGGCGCATGGTGCGGACGAGCGCCTGCCCGCCGGAGGCGAGCGTCAGCCGGTTGTCGATGATGCGGTCGATGACCGAAAAGTCGAGGTCCTTCAGCAGCGCAACGCGCTCGCGCAGCGCCGGCTCGAAGGCGATCTCGCCGTTCATCGAGCGCGCGGTGATGGCCGCAACGCGGTCCTTGAGGCCGACTTCGTCGGCAAGTTCGTCTATGCATTCCTGGTCGATCATGGTGGAATCCATGTCGGCGATGAGGATCTTCTTGCGTCGCGTGGCCGCGTCGTGGACGACGAAGTCGATGTCTGTACCGGCGAGACTGTCGGCGAGAGCGGCCATGGCGGCGGCCTTGCCAAGGCCGGCGGGCAGCGCCAGATCGCAGGCGACGCGGTCGGCCAGCCAGTCGATGGCGCTTGCGCCGACGGCTGCCGAAGCGATAGTCGCGAGCGGCGGCGTGAGCAGGCGCGCGGCAGGATGGGAAATCAGCGTGGCTACGAGCGGCATGAAAAAATCCGGCGGGGGCGAGGGGCCAATCAGGAACGCGATCCTGATAGCCGGGCCAACCGCCAGCGGCAAGTCGGGCCTGGCGCTAGATCTCGCAGAGAAGCTTGGCGGCGTCATCGTCAACACCGATTCCATGCAGGTCTATTCCGTGCTGCGCGTGCTGACCGCGCGGCCCGGCGCGGCCGATCTCGCCCGTGCGCCGCATCTGCTCTACGGCCATGTTCACCCGAGCATCGCCTACTCCACCGGTGCCTGGCTGCGTGACGTTACCGCGCTTGCCGAAAGCGGCGAACTCGACAAGGCAAGGCCGATCTTCGTCGGCGGCACCGGGCTCTATTTTCGGGCGCTGCTCGGCGGCATGTCGCAGATGCCCGACATTCCCGCCGACGTGCGCGCGCACTGGCGCAACGAGCTCGAGCGGCAGGGGCCCGACAGGCTGCACGAGATCCTGATGCGGGATGATCCGGCGGCGGCAGCGACGCTGAAACCGGGCGACGGCCAGCGCATCGTGCGGGCGCTCGAGGTCTTGCAGGCGTCCGGCCGGTCGATCCTCGACTGGCAGGGCGAAAGCGGCACGCCGCTGGTGGACGCCGAAAGCGCACGGCTGCTGGTGATCGAGCCGGTGCGGGCCGAACTGGTCGCCCGCATCGACGCGCGGTTCGACACGATGGTGGCGGAGGGCGCTATGGACGAGGCCAAGGCCATGGGCGCGCTAAAACTCGACCCGGCGCTGCCGGCCCTGAAGGCGATCGGGGTGCGCGAGCTGCTGGCTGCCGCGGCCGGGGAAACCAGCGTCGAGACGGCCATCGAGCAAGCCAAGATCGCGACCAGGCAATATGCCAAGCGCCAGTCGACCTGGTTCCGCAACCAGTTCGGGCCCGAATGGCAGCGGCTGGATGGCAAGGGGCCGTTCACGTCGGTGGGCACGATATCCCCGGTTAGCTGAGGACAGGGTCAACCGAACGTTACCGCGCATGCAGGTTTCGGTGGTCGCGCTTAACGCTCTTTAAGGCTCGTCGTGGCACTATCTGAGCCCATTCCGCCTGCGAGGGGTTGATGCGCTTCCACAAGTCCGAAACCGCGTTCTTCGTGTTCATCGCGGTCATTCTTGCTGCGGGAGTCCTGACGCTGCACGCCTATGGCGTGTTGTTCACCCTTGCCGACGTGACTTCGGATGCCGGCCGGTTCGGCGACGTCGCCTATCTCTCGAAGGTGCTCTTTGCCACGGGCGTGCTGCTGACTACGGCGCTGTTCTTCGGCATCTTCTTCATCTACCCGCTGATCCGCATCCACGTGAACGAGGAAAGCAAGCTGCGCGCCATGGCCGCGTCGCTGAGCGCCCGGTCGCAGACCATGGAAAAGGCGGCACTCACCGATGGCCTGACCGGGATGCAGAACCGGCGCTATTTCGACGATGCGCTGAAGGAGTATCTCGACGAGTTCCGGCGTATCGAGCGGCCAGTCGGGCTGATGATCCTCGACCTTGACCACTTCAAGCAGGTCAACGACACGCACGGGCACGACGTCGGCGACGAGGTGCTGCGGGCGGTGGCCGACTGCCTCAAGGACCTGACGCGCTATCACGACATCGTGGCGCGTCTGGGCGGCGAGGAGTTTGCCGTCGTGGCGCCCAACATGGATGACGAGATGATGCGGCGCTTCGCCGAGCGCATCCGGAAGGCGATATCGGGCCTGTCGATCATGTCGGGCAATGTCACGCTGAGGGTCACGACCAGCGTCGGCATCGCCGTGTGGGATTGCAAGGAAAGCGCCGAGAGCCTGTTCCGGCGCGCCGACCAGCATCTCTACGAAGCCAAGAAGGGCGGGCGCAATCGCGTCAGTGCCTGAACCGACTGCCGAACGGCATGGCGGCATTTTAGCAAAATTGCAGTCCTGACCTTCGCTTGATGTCAATGCGGGCGAGCGACCATGCCGCCATGACATGGAACCCGAAGCTGGACAAATTCCCGCGACGTAACGCCCGGCATCGGGGCCTTGCGCACCGCCGCAACGGACCTCACCCGCTAACCATGCCTGCCGCGATGTTGGCCATCGGCCTGGCCGGCACGATCTACGCCTTCGGCGACGTGTCTTTGGGAGGCCTGGCGGCGGCGCTGCCTGGGTCCGGATGCGCCATCAAGGGCAATGTCAGCATCATCACAGGCGAGCGCATCTACCATGTGCCGGGGCAGGACTATTACGCCCAGACGCGGATTTCGCCGGAATGGGGCGAGCGCTGGTTCTGCTCGGAGGCCGACGCGCGGCGAGCCGGTTGGCGCAAGTCCAAGCGATAGCAAAAACCCGGAGCCAGGGGCCCCGGGTTCGAAAAGCCTGTCCTTCGGCCGCAGTGGATCAGACGGCGCGCGAGCCGAACTTGCCGGGCTTCAGGCCGTAGCCGAAATCGAGATCGTCCTGGTTGGCCACCGGCTTGGGAGAGGGCGCTGCCGTGTCCGGCTTGCGGTAGCCCGGGTCGCCGGGCTGCAGCTGAGCATTGACCGGCTCCGAGAAGCCGAGATTGGTCTGCGCCTTCGGCACGTTGCGCAGGCGTTCCACGATCGTCAGCAGGTCGACGTCGGTGCCGTCGGACCTTATGGCGTCCTCGTCGCGGTGGCCGGCCCCGGGGATCAGCTTCGGTTCGATGCGCTCGAACCTCAGCCGCATGGTCGTCGCGACGCCCTCGCCGAAGGCGATCGCTTCGCGCTGTCCCATCGAAGAAAGGAAGGCGAGGCTCGAGGCCGAGGAATCGGCGATGGCCGAGCGAATGATCGCCTGGTCCTGCTCATTGGCAAGTCGCATGGCGAAGAAGGTCGAGCACTGCGACAGGATGGTCGGGTCGAGCTCGCCGGGACGCTGCGTCACGACGCCGAGATAGCAGCCATACTTGCGGCCTTCCTTGGCGATGCGCGAGAGCGCGTGGCGGGTCGGCGCGAAGCCGAGCCGGGAATCGGCCGGCATGTAGCGGTGCGCTTCCTCGCAGAGCACGAGCAGCTTGAGCTTGCCCTCGCTCCAAAGCGCAAGGTCGAAGGCGAGCCGCGCCAGGACCGAGCAGACCGAATTCACAACCTCAGACGGCATGCCGGCCATTTCGAAGCAGGTTACCGGACGTCCTTCATGCGGAACACGGAAGATCTTGCCGATGGTCTCGTGGATCGTGTCCTCGATCAGCCGCGAATTGAACATGAAGCGGTAGCGGGGATCGTTGACGGCGGATTCGATGCGGGTACGCAGCGATTTCAGTGTCGGCCGGTCCACCTTGCTGTCGAGCAGGCCCATGCGCTCGTCGATCTGCTTGATCAGGTCGGCCATGCGGTATGGCACCGGTGTGTCGGCGGTGAGCGCGTCGACGCCGCGGCGCAGGAAAGCACCGGCAGCAGGATTGCGGTAGAGATTCTTGGCGGCAGGGATGAGATCGCGCAGCGCGTCGATCTCCTCCGGCACGGTCTCGCGGCCGCGGAACAGCACCTCGGCGAATTCCTCGAGGCGGAACATCCAGAAGGGCAGGTCGAGCGAGCTGGAATCCACGCGCACGCATTTCTCGGGCATCGTGGCGGCAAATTCATTGTGCGGGTCGAGGATCAGGATGCGCAGGTCGGGCCGCGCCTCGATGGCCTTGCGCATCAGGAGCGACACGGCGGTGGACTTGCCGACGCCTGTGGTGCCGACGACCGCGAAGTGGCGGGCCAGCGTGTCGTCGATGGCGATGCGGGCGTCGATGCTCTCGTCCTGCGACAGGTCGCCGATGGAGACGGATGGCCGGCCGGCGAGATCGTAGACGGCCTGCAGGTCGCCGGTGCGGATGCGGTGCGCGACGGCACCGATATGCGGATAGACGGTAATGCCGCGGTCGAAGACCGGGACGCCGGAGCCGTCGCGGTCGCGCACTTCGCCGATCAGCTCGACGTTGACTTCGATGGCGTTCAGTTCGCCGTGGGTCCACGACAGATCGGCCTTGCCGATGGCATAGACGAGGCCGACGGTGCGCGCCACGCCGAGATTGATGGAGATCATGCGGCCGACGGTCCACAGGCTGTCGGGCGAGCCGACGTCGCTGTCGGCGTAGGCCGCGATCGTTGCGCGCGCGCCGTCGCATCGCACGACATTGCCCAGCGTGCGGTCCTGGTTCTGCCTGTCGTCGCGGCGCTCCTGCGACGTCGCCTCGCCGGTCGAGGTGTCGGATGCAAACATTTCGGATGTTCCCCTGTCCACTCCGGAGACCCTAGCAATGCGCGGTTAAGGCAGGGTGTGCAGGGATGGTTGAACCAATGTTAAGCCGGAGCCTACAATTGCAGCGATCGGGCTCCCTGCACCGCGAATGCAGGCTTTCGCCGGCTCCCTGGCAAGCTGGCGCGACGCCCGGAAAGAACGCAATTGACTTCCGCAGCGATCCGACCTTATTGTTCGCCGCGATGAAAAAGATAAGCATTCTCGTAGTAGGAAAGCGCGTGGGCAAGGCGGTGTAACCGCCGGGCGAAATCCTCCCATGCGCAAGACACAGGCTCCCTCGGGGGCCTTTTTTATTGCCCGAGACAGACTTAGAAACTACAGCCGCCAGACGGCAAAGCCAGAACGGAAGCGGACCGATGAGCAACGGACAGAACGAACAGCGCGAAATGACGGGCGCGGAGATCGTGGTGCAGGCGCTGAGGGACAATGGCGTCCTCCACCTTTTCGGCTATCCGGGCGGCGCCGTGCTGCCGATCTATGACGAGCTGTTCCAGCAGGAAGACATCGAGCACATACTGGTGCGCCACGAGCAGGGTGCCGGCCACGCCGCCGAAGGCTATGCGCGCTCGACCGGCAAGCCGGGCGTCATGCTGGTCACCTCGGGCCCCGGCGCAACCAACGCCGTGACGCCATTGCAGGACGCGCTGATGGATTCCATCCCGCTGGTCTGCCTGACCGGGCAGGTGCCGACCTCGCTGATCGGCTCGGACGCGTTCCAGGAATGCGACACGGTCGGCATCACGCGGCCCTGCACCAAGCACAACTGGCTGGTCAAGGACGTCAACAAGCTCGCCGCCACCATCCACGAGGCGTTCCACGTCGCCACGACCGGCCGTCCGGGGCCGGTGGTCGTTGACATCCCGAAGGATGTCCAGTTTGCCAAGGGCATCTACACGCCACCGCAGACCGCGCCGCGCACCAGCTACCAGCCAACGATCCAGGGCGACCTCAACCAGATCAAGGCGGCGGTCGCACTGATGGCCACGGCCAAGCGGCCGATCATCTATTCGGGCGGCGGTGTCATCAATTCCGGGCCTGAAGCCAGCCAGCTGCTGCGCGAACTGGTCGAACTGACGGGTTTCCCGATCACCTCGACGCTGATGGGGCTTGGCGCCTATCCGGCGAGCGGCAAGAGCTGGATGGGCATGCTCGGCATGCACGGCACTTACGAAGCCAACATGGCGATGCATGACTGCGACGTCATGGTGTGCATCGGCGCGCGCTTCGACGACCGCATCACCGGCCGGCTGGACGCGTTTTCGCCGAACTCGAAGAAGATCCACATCGACATCGACCCGTCGTCGATCAACAAGAACGTGCGCGCCGACGTGCCGATCATCGGCGATGTCGGCCGCGTGCTGGAAGACATGGTCCGGCTGTGGCGGGCGACCGTCAAGACGGACAAGAAGGCGCTGCATCCCTGGTGGGAACAGATCGCCAAGTGGCGGGCGCGCGATTCGCTGGCCTTCACGCCGAACAACGACGTCATCATGCCGCAATATGCCGTGCAGCGCCTCTACGAGGCGACGAAGGGCAGGGACACCTACATCACCACCGAGGTCGGCCAGCACCAGATGTGGGCGGCGCAGCACTTTCATTTCGACGAGCCGAACCGCTGGATGACGTCGGGCGGGCTCGGCACGATGGGCTACGGCCTGCCGGCGGCGCTGGGCGTGCAGATCGCGCATCCCGACGCACTGGTCATCGACATCGCCGGCGACGCCTCGGTGCAGATGACGATCCAGGAGATGAGCTGCGCGGTGCAGTACAATGCGCCGATCAAGATCTTCATCCTCAACAACCAGTACATGGGCATGGTGCGCCAATGGCAGCAGCTGCTGCACGGCAACCGGCTGTCGCATTCCTATACGGAGGCGATGCCGGACTTCGTCAAGCTGGCGGAGGCCTATGGCGGCCACGGCATACGCTGCGAGAAGCCGGGCGATCTCGACGCCGCGATCAAGGAGATGATCGAGGTGAAGAAGCCGGTGATCTTCGACTGCCGCGTGGTTTCGCTCGCAAACTGCTTCCCGATGATCCCATCCGGCAAGGCGCATAACGAAATGCTGCTGCCCGACGAGGCGACCGACGAAGCCGTTGCCAATGCCATCGACGCCAAGGGCAGGGAACTCGTCTAGGCGAACAAACAGTGCCGCCAAAGCAGCGGCTTAGCACAGACTTCTGAGAACGAGATTCATGCCATGAACGCACAGCTTCAGCCGACCGGATCAGCCTATTTCATCGCCAAGGAAACGGAAAAGCCGGAAAACCACACGCTTTCCGTGCTGGTCGACAACGAGCCGGGCGTGCTGGCGCGGGTCATCGGGCTGTTTTCGGGACGCGGCTACAACATCGAAAGCCTGACCGTTTCGGAAACCGAGCACGAGAAGCACCTGTCGCGCATCACCATCGTGACGCGCGGCACGCCGCATGTCCTGGAGCAGATCAAGCACCAGCTCGAGCGCATCGTGCCGGTGCACCGCGTCGTCGATCTGTCGGTGATGGCCGAGGAGCTTGGCCAGCCGGCGCTGGCGCGCGAACTGGCGCTTGTGAAGGTGGCCGGAACGGGCGACGACCGCGTCGAGGCGCTGCGGCTTGCCGACGCATTCCGGGCGAGCGTCATCGACGCCAATACCGAGCACTTCATCTTCGAGATCACCGGGAAGGTATCGAAGGTCGAGCAATTCATCGCCATCATGAAACCGCTTGGGCTGGTCGAGGTCTGCCGCACCGGCGTGGCGGCGATGAATCGCGGCCCGCAGGGGATGTGACCCCGCGCGGGTGGCGGCGCCTGCGCGCACCCGCACAGGGTTTCAGTTTCGCGACACGACCAGCCGTTTTTGATGCAGCGGCCGGTGTTGCGCCGGCTAGGATCGCGGCAGATCCAGCCGGAGCCCAAGAGCGATGTCGGTGCCTTTCGTTACACATGATGCCGGCGCGGCATCGGATGGCTGGGCCGAGCCGGGCGGCCGCGGCGTTCTCGGCTGGCAGACGCTGATCACCGGCGACCTGACGCCCTCCGAACAACTGACCGCGGGCATCGCCATCTTCGAGCCGGGCGGTTTCCTGGCGCTGCACCGACACGAGCCGGCCGAGGTCTACTTCATCCTCGAGGGCACGGGCATCGTCACGCTGGACGGCGTCGACCACCTGGTGAAACCCGGCGACTGCGTCTACGTGCCGCCGATGGCAGAACACGGCGTTCGCAACCTCGATATCGGCATGCTGCGCTTTTTCTACGTCTTCCCGACAAATTCCTTTGCCGACATTACCTACAAGTTCTCGCACGCAGCGGGCGCCTCGACGGAGCCGGCCTGAGGCGGCGCCAGCGGCCCGCGGGCGGGCTGACACAACCGCTCGGCAATCATGGATGGTCGACCCCGGCGCACTTGTGGCGTAGGCGGGTCTATCGCCAATGCTATCGGAACGGGAAAGCCGCCCGCGCATGTCCGCAGAAATCTTCCTTGCCCTTTCCGTCTTTGCCCTCGTCACGTCGGTGACGCCTGGGCCCAACAATTTCATGCTGCTGGCGTCGGGCGTGAATTTCGGCTTCTGGCGCACGGTTCCGCACATGCTGGGCATTTCCTGCGGTTTCTGCTCGCTGCTGCTCGGCGTCGGACTGGGTCTTGGCGCGGCGCTGCAGACGTTTCCGGCGCTGGACATCGCTCTGAAACTCGCGGGCGGCGGCTATCTGCTCTACCTCGCCTGGAAGATCGCCATGTCGCGGTCGATGGCGTCCAGGGCGACGGCCAATGCGGAGCCTCTGACCTTCCTGCAGGCGGCGGCGTTCCAGTGGGTAAACCCGAAGGCCTGGGTGATGGCGGTGACGGCAATGGCCGTCTACACAAACCCAAGCCAGCCCTTCCTATCGATTCTGCTGGTGGCCATCGTGTTTCCGCTGATCAACCTGCCGTCGGTGTCGATCTGGGCCGGCTTCGGCATGGCGCTGCGCGGATTTCTCGCCGATCCGGTGCGGCTGAAGTGGTTCAACATCGCGATGGGCGTGCTGCTGGCGGCGACGCTCTGGCCGATGCTGCGCTGAGGCCTGCCTTCTTGCGGCGGAAGGCGCGCCGGCATAATTTCCGCTCATGACGCATGATCACGACCACGACCACGACAATGAACTGGACCCGATGGCGGCGCGGGTGCGCGCGCTGGAGACGATCCTGACCCGGAAGGGACTGGTCGATCCGGCGGCGATCGACGTCATCGTCGACACCTACGAAACCAAGGTCGGGCCGCGCAATGGCGCAAGGGTGGTGGCGAAGGCCTGGAGCGATCCGGCCTATGCCGACTGGCTGCGCAAGGATGCGACGGCGGCCATCGCCTCGCTGGGCTTCACCGGCCGGCAGGGCGAGCACATGCAGGCGGCCTTCAACACGCCCGACACGCACAACCTCGTCGTCTGCACGCTGTGCTCCTGCTACCCGTGGGCGGTGCTCGGGCTGCCGCCGGTCTGGTACAAGGCGCCGCCCTACCGCAGCCGGGCGGTGATCGATCCGCGCGGGGTGCTGGAAGAGTTCGGGCTGACGCTGCCTGCCGACACGAAGATCCGGGTCTGGGATTCGACCGCCGAACTGCGCTACCTCGTCGTGCCCGAGCGGCCGGCGGGCACCGAGGGTTTTAGCGAGGAAAAGCTGGCCGGCCTGGTGACGCGCGATTCGATGATCGGCACCGGTGTGGCGCTGACGCCGGAGGCGGCATGAACGGGCCGCACGACCTTGGCGGCCAGATGGGGCTCGGGCCGGTCGCGCCGGAGATCGACGAGCCGGTTTTCCATGCCGAATGGGAGAAACGCGCGCTCGGCCTGACGCTTGCCTCGGGTGCGCTCGGTGCCTGGAACATCGACGAGAGCCGCCATGCGCGCGAGAACCGGCATCCGGTCGATTACCTGTCATCGAGCTACTACGAGATCTGGATCAAGGGGCTGGAGCGGCTGCTGAAGCGGCACGGCTTCGTCAGCGAACGCGACCTCGCAAAGGGCAGGGCGGTGGACGGCGCGGCGACGCCAAGGCGGGTGCTGAAGGCAGCGGACGTGCCGGCGACACTGGCGCGCGGCGGGCCCTGCGATCGCCCGGTCGAGGCGCCGCCACGCTTCAAGGCGGGCGACCGCGTGGTGACGAAGAACTTCAGCCCGGCCGGGCATACGAGGCTGCCGCGCTATGCGCGGCGGAAGGAGGGCGTGGTGGAGACCGTGCATGAGGGTTTTGTCTTTCCCGACAGCAATGCTCATGGGGAGGGTGAAAACCCGCAGCGGGTCTATACGGTTGTGTTCACGGGCAAAGAGATCTGGGGCGAGGACGCCGATCCGACGCTGACAGTGTCGATCGACGCCTGGGAGAGCTATCTTGAACCAGCGTGAGCCCCACGCGGAGATCGATCCGCCGGTGTTTGACGCGCCCTGGCAGGCGGAGGCCTTCGCCATGGTGGTAGCGCTGCACCAGCGCGGTCTGTTCGCCTGGCCGGAATGGGCCGAGATGCTGTCGGCAGAAGTGAAGCGCCCCGGCGTCGCCGCCGACGGCAGCGACTATTACCAGTGCTGGCTGCGCGCGCTGGAGCGCATGCTGGGCGCCAAGGGGATCGCCGGGGCGAGCGATATAGACGGGCTCGCCGCGGCATGGCAGCGCGCCGCGCACGCAACGCCGCATGGCAAGCCGATCCTGCTGGAGAACGACCCGGAAGGGTAGCGACCGGATCCCTGTCAGCATTCAGCGGATGAGCAGGACCGGGATCTTGCAGCGGCGGACCATGGCGCTGGTGGTGCTGCCGATGACCAGGCTGCGGATGCGCGAATGGCCGTAGGCACCCATCACCAGCAGGCCCTCATGCTCGGATTCGACCCGCGCGCCGATGACCTCGTCGGGGTCGCCCTGCAGCAGCAGCGCCTCGACCGTATAGCCGGCATCGCGCAGGATTCTTGCGGGAGCGTCGAGGCGCGATCGGTTCTCCGCGGTGTCGGCGCCGACCGACAGCAGCGTGCAGGGGAGGCCCTTGAGCATCGCACTCTTGGCGACGCAATCGACGGCGCGGTTGGCGCTGGCGCCGCCGTCATAGGCGATGACGAAGCGTTCGACCGGCTTGAACGCGCGCGAGGCCACGAAAACCGGCTTGTGCATTGCCCTGACAACGCGCTCCAGGTTGGATCCGAGATGCAGTTTTGCGAAATCGGCGCCTTCGCCGCGCTTGCCGATGACCAGCATCGCGGCGTCCTTTTCCATCTCGGCGACAGTCTCGACGAGATCGCCGATGCGAAGCCTGGTCGTCACGTCGCCGACGCCGTCTTCTTCAACGGCGGCCTTTGCGTCGTCGAGTATGGCGCGGCCGCGCTTCTGCGCCAGCTTGGCGCGCTGCTCGTCGAGCGTCGCGAGTTCCGAAAGCAGCGCGGTGCGCGCGCCGAGCGCTATCGAGCCGCTGAGGTCGGAGGGGACGCTGGCGGTTTCGCGCCGGCCGAGCACGTGCAGCAGTTCGACCGGCTGGCCGGTACGTCCCGCAATCCAGGCGGCATGGTCGCAGACGCTGCGCGCGTAGATCGAGCCGTCGACGAGGGCGATGAGTTTCGACATGGGTTTCTCCCTGCGTCCGGAGCGATTGCGCAGCCGGCTCTCTCACTATGTTGCGACCTTTACCCCTTGCGAGGCCGGCCCGCCAGATTTCGCGCTGCGATCGGTGCTAATGGCCCATCAAGGTTTCGAGCGCGCCGGGCTTGTCATGGACGGCCAGCCTGTCGACGATGGTCTCGCTCGCCTTGTTCAGACCGACGATCTCGACCTCGGCGCCGTCCCGACGGAACTTCAGCACGATCGTGTCGAGGGCGGCGACGCTGGAAATATCCCAGATATGCGCGCGGCTGACGTCGATGACGACCTTTTCCAGCGCCTCCTTGAAGTCGAAGGCGGCAGTGAAGTCGTCGGCCGAAGCGAAGAAGACCTGGCCTTCCACGACGTAGGTGCGCGCCTTGCCGTCGTCCGACAGGGTCGAAGTGACGCGGAAGATCTGGGCGATCTTCCAGGCGAAGAAGATGCCGGACAGAAGCACGCCGACGAAAACGCCGATCGCCAGATTGTGGGTGAAGACGACGCAGACGACGGTCGCCAGCATGACGATCGAGGAGGAGCGCGGGTGGTGGCGCAGGTTGACGATGGACGACCACGAGAAGGTGCCGATCGACACCATGATCATGATGGCGACAAGGGCTGCCATCGGGATCTGCTTCACCCAGTCGCCGAGGACGACGATCATGAAGAGCAGCAGGATGCCGGCGCAGAAGGTCGACAGACGGCCACGACCGCCGGACTTCACGTTGATGATCGACTGGCCGATCATGGCGCAGCCGGCCATGCCGCCGATGAAGCCGGTCGCGGTGTTGGCGATGCCCTGGCCGATGCATTCCTGGTTCTTGTCGCTCGACGTGTCGGTCAGTTCGTCGACGATGGATGCGGTCATCAGCGATTCCAGCAGGCCGACCGCCGCCACCGCGGCCGAATAGGGCAGGATGATGAGAAGGGTCTCAAGCTTCAGCGGAATCTGCGGGATCAGGAAGATCGGCAGGGTGGAGGGCAGCTCGCCCATGTCGCCGACCGTGCGGACGTCGAAGCCGAACCACATCGCAATGGCGGTCAGAACGAGGATGCAGATCAGCGGCGAGGGGATTGTCTTCGTTATCAGCGGGAAGAGGTAGATGATGCCAAGACCGGCGGCGACCATGACATAGGTCAGCCAGGGCACACCGATGAGCTCGGGCAGCTGCGCCATGAAGATCAGGATGGCGAGCGCGTTGACGAAGCCGGTCATCACCGAGCGCGAGACGAAGCGCATGACATAGCCGAGCCTCAGCAGGCCGGCGCCGATCTGCAGCAGGCCGGCGAGCACGGTGGCGGCGAGCAGGTATTGCAGCCCGTGCTCCTTGACCAGCGTGACCATCAGCACCGCCGTGGCCGCGGTAGCGGCCGAGATCATGCCGGGGCGCCCGCCGGTGAAGGCGAGGATGACGGCGATGGAGAACGACGCGTAAAGGCCGACCTTGGGGTCGACGCCGGCGATGATCGAGAAGGCGATCGCCTCGGGGATGAGCGCGAGGGCGACGACAAGGCCGGCGAGAACGTCGGCGCGGACGTTGCCGAACCACTGGTTGCGGTAAGCGTTTAGGGAGATCATGACGTCCGGATTCCATGCAGGCCCGTCGGATCGGTGGATCCGCTCGGGGCGCAGCTGCGATGAGTTGTCCGGCGGATCGGCGGCCGGAAGAGCCACCCGGCATGTTCCCGGGTCCAGTCGAAGAGCCTCTATAGGATGGTTTGATATTGCATTGCAACATGGGAGGCGCGACAAGTGCGCCGGCCCGGGGGGCACGCCTCGACTAGCTTTCGACAGGCCGCTGCCGGGGCACTTCGAAAGCCATGGACGGGCGAGTCCGCATGCCGAGCGTGAGGCCGCCGCGAAGGCCTTGCCCCGCGCCCCCGAATCCTGTCAGTCAGGCCGATGGAATTTTCTCCGCAGCAGGACGACGCGCTGAAGGCGGTGGCGCGGTGGCTGAAGGACGGCCGTCCGCAGATTTTCCGCCTGTTCGGCTATGCCGGCACCGGCAAGACGACGCTGGCGCGCTATTTCGCCGAGCATGTCGACGGGCAGGTGCAGTTCGCCGCCTTCACCGGCAAGGCAGCGCAGGTGCTGCGCTCCAAGGGCGCAACCAATGCACGCACCATCCACTCGCTGATCTACCGGCCGAAGGGCGAGGAATCGATCTCCGACGAGGTGACCGGCAAGACGTCGATGTCGCCGACCTTCTCGCTCAACCGGCAAAGCCCGGTGTCGCGGGCCAAGCTGATCATCGTCGACGAATGCTCGATGGTGGACGAGCAACTCGGCCGCGACCTGCTCACCTTCGGCACGCCGATCCTGGTGCTGGGTGACCCGGCGCAGCTGCCGCCGATTTCGGGGGGTGGGTTCTTCACCGAGCACGAGCCCGACATCCTCCTGACCGAGATCCACAGACAGGCGCGCGACAACCCGATCCTGAGGCTGGCGCTCGACGTGCGCGAGGGGCGCGAATTCATGCGCGGCGACTACGGCACGGCGCAAGTGATCGGCAAGGAAGACGTGACGCAGGAACTGGTGCTGAAGGCCGACCAGGTTCTCGTCGGCACCAACCGGACGCGAAAGCGCTACAACCAGCGGCTGCGCGAGCTGAAGGGGTTTAGCGCCAACTATCCGCAGGCCGGCGACAAGCTGGTCTGCCTGCGCAATGACCCGGCCAAGGGGCTGCTCAACGGCTCGCTGTGGAAGGTGATGACCTCGTCGCGCGAGACGGTGAAGCCCGGCATCAACCTGCTGGTCTCGCCGGAGGAGGACGATCCGGACCGCGGCGTCGCCAAGATCAAGCTGCTGAAGTCGGCCTTCGACGACCCGGATGCCGATGTTCCGTGGCAGCAGAAGAAGCGTTTCGACGATTT
Organism: Alphaproteobacteria bacterium; assembly: GCA_018823835.1. Taxonomy (GTDB): domain Bacteria; phylum Pseudomonadota; class Alphaproteobacteria; order Rhizobiales; family Rhizobiaceae; genus CAMYMG01. Next base: position 53,296 of record JAHJHT010000013.1, read on the forward strand.
CGACTACGGCTATGCGCTGACCGTGCACAAGGCGCAGGGCTCGCAGTGGAACGACATCGTGCTGTTCGACGAGAGCTATGCGTTCAAGGAGACGCGCCAGCGCTGGCTCTACACGGCGATCACGCGCGCGGCGGAACGGCTGACCATCGTGCGCTGAGGCTTCGGCCCGGCGTCAGACGACGACCTCGAACAGCAGCGCCGTGGCGTCGTCGGATACCTTGAAGCGCGGATAGAGCCTGCCATCGGGGTCCTCGGCGCGCTCGATGCGTCTGAGTTCGGCAAGCATCGCCTTGAGACCCGCCGATTTCGCCGTCGCGACCAGTTCGGCCGGGCTGTAGCGGCCATACTGGTCGCTCAGCGCAGCAAAGCCGTCGGTGCAAAGCAGGCCGATGGCCGGCAGCTCGGCCACCAGCCTCTCGACCACCAAGTGTTTTGCCGCTGCCGGCTCGGTGCCGAGCGTCCAGACGGACGAGTCGTCGCGGTTATAGGTGGCGCGGTGCCGGCGCAATTCGTCGCGAACTGTCGGCTCGTCCGAAAGGGCGCGGACCGCCGCCAGGCCGCCGGCATGCACAATGGCGCGGCGTGCGCCTTCCCGCTCGTTCACATGGCTGCCGGGCAGCGCGGTGGCATCGACAGTGACGCCATCGGACCCGGTGAGAAACAGCCGGCAGTCGCCGAGCCCGTAAGCGACCAGAGACCCGCCCTCGACCCGGACAAGCTGGAAACCCGCAACCGGCAGGCTCCAGGGCGCAATGGGCAGGCCGCCGGAGGAATCGTGCACGACGGTGGCGGCCTGCTTGTTCAGCGTGCGCACGATGTCGGCCATGTTGCGGCCCGGCGTGACCTGCTGTTCGAAGAAGGTCTTGGCCAGGCGCGCCAGCCACGCCGCGTCGGAACCCTCGAGCCCGACGATGCTCTTTTCGCCGAGACCGGTAGCGCCATCGATGACAAAGGCCGAGCAACGGTTACCGCCAGCGGCGTCCTCGTTGACGCGCGCGACGTCGCCGGCGTCGGAGAGCATGTCGGTGATGCGAAGGGTCAGGCGAGGGGTCATGAATCGCTTCTAGCAGGCATGGGCGCCTTGTGGACACGTCCTGTGTCGGCCATATGACCGCAAAGTGGGCAGGTGGTGGACGCAGGTTGACCCGGCGCGAGCCCTTCGTCAGGCGGTTTCCACCGGATTGGCACCGAGCCAAGCCCAGGCATCCCCGGCCTTGTCGAGGTCGAAATGCTTCATCTCGATGGAGAAGAAGGGCTTGAAGAAGCCCATCACGCCGCGCATCCATTCCGGCCCGCCGACCACGGCGTATTTGCGGATGTGTTTTAGCGCATGGGTCTTGCCGACGAGCGCGCCCTCGGTGAAGGCCGCGCTCCAATCGAAACCCTCGTAGTCGTGGATCAGCACGAGCAGGTCCAGCTTCTCATGCAGGGCATATTCGGCCTCAAGCAGGCCGTAGAGGTTTTCGATGTCGGCGGCGGTGATGTGGCCCGTGATTTCGAAAGCGCAGGCGTCCGGGCGGTCGGTCTCGACGCGTCGGATGCTTGGCGGGTTTTCGTAGATCATGTCGGCCTCCCTAGGTCGGTACCGGCGTGGTTCCCGGTGCAAATGCGAACTGGCCCTGTCTGTTCCGTGTCCCGGCGTGTTAGGTGAAGGGCATACGTTCGCGTCAAGGTCATAGCATGCCCGCCAAGCTCTCGGTAAATCTGAACGCCATCGCCATGCTGCGCAACCGCCGCGACCTGCCATGGCCAAGCGTCACAGGGCTCGGCCGCATCGCGCTTGCCGCCGGGGCGCACGGCCTGACCGTGCATCCGCGGCCGGACGAGCGGCATATCCGCTTCAGCGACCTGCCGGAGCTTCGCGCGCTGATCGACGACGAGTTTCCGGCCGCCGAATTCAACATCGAGGGCTATCCAACAGAAGCCTTTCTCGACCTTGTCGAGGAAATCCAGCCGAATCAGGTGACGCTGGTGCCGGACGATCCGGCGCAGGCGACTTCCGACCACGGCTGGAACTTCGCCGCCGATGCCGCGTTGCTGGTGCCGGTTGCCAGAAGGCTCAAGAAAGGGGGCATGCGGGTGTCGGTATTCTGCGATCCGGATCCCGGCATGGCCCAACTGGCCGGCGAGACCGGTGCCGACAGGATCGAGCTCTATACGGGCCCCTATGGCGGCTGCCATTCCGATTCACCTGCTGCCGGCAAGGAACTGGAATTGCTCGACAAAGCGGCGAAGGCGGCAATGGCTCTCGGCATGGGCGTCAATGCCGGACACGATCTCACCGTCGCCAATCTGCCACCGCTGATGCAGCGCATTCCCGGCTTGGCCGAGGTCTCCATCGGCCACGGGCTGACGGCCGACGCGCTGGAGTTCGGCATGGCCGGCACGATCAAACGTTTCCTTTTCGCCTGCGGATGGTAAAAGGCGCACGCAATGCAGTCAGCGCATGGGTCGCGGCCCAAGCCCTGCAAAACGGCATTTGCTTTGGCGGGCCTGCCGGCGTAAAGCCCCCCGCTTTATCGGAGTGGCAGTGTTGATGGACCAGAAGGACCCCGGTAGCGAAGTACCGACTACCGGCGAGACGGGACATTCCGCGGCTCCGAAGCAAAGCACGCGTGTCTTGATGCTCGGGGCGCTCGGCGTCGTCTATGGCGATATCGGCACGAGCCCGATCTACGCCTTTCGCGAGGCGCTGCACGCGGCCTCACATGACGAGGCAGCCACGCGCATCGAGGTTCTGGGCGTGCTGTCGCTGATCGTCTGGGCGCTGACCGTCATCGTGACGATCAAATACGTGATCTTCGTTCTGCGCGCCGACAATGGCGGCGAGGGCGGCACGCTGTCGCTGATGGCGCTCGCCCGGCGGGCCTATCCGCGCGCCAGCGCGGCCATACTGACCATCGGCGTCTGCGGCGCGGCGCTGTTTTTCGGCGACGCCATCATCACGCCGGCGATCTCGGTGCTTTCGGCCGTCGAGGGCCTGAGCGTCGCAACACCGGCCTTCGACGAGTACATCGTTCCGATCACGCTGGTGATCCTGGCGGTGCTGTTTGCCGTGCAGCGCTTCGGCACGGGCAGCGTGGCAAAGGTGTTCGGGCCGATCACCGCCATCTGGTTCATCGCCATCGGACTGGCCGGCATCACGCACATCGCCGACGATCCGACCGTGGTCTTCGCGGTCAATCCCTACTACGGCGTGATCTACCTGTTCGGCCAGCCGGAGGTCGCCTTCGTGACCATCGGCGCGGTGTTCCTGGCCGTCACCGGCGCCGAGGCGCTTTATGTCGACCTCGGCCATTTCGGCCGCAAGCCGATCGTCGCGGCCTGGGTCGCCATCGTCTTCCCGTGCCTGCTGCTCAATTATTTCGGCCAGGGCGCCTACGTCCTTGCGCATGGCGGCGCGCCACGGAACCCGTTCTTCGAAATGCTGCCCGAATGGGGATTGCTGCCGATGGTGGGGCTTGCCACCGCGGCGACCGTCATCGCCAGCCAGGCGGTGATCTCAGGTGCCTATTCGCTGACCCGCCAGGCCGTGCAGCTGAGCCTGCTGCCGCGTTTTGCGATCCAGCACACCTCGGAGATGCAGTCGGGCCAGATCTACATGCCGAGGGTCAACACGCTGCTGGCCGTCGGCGTGATGTTCCTGGTGGTCGGCTTTGGCGAGTCGAGCGCGCTGGCCTCCGCCTACGGCATCTCGGTGACCGGCGAAATGCTGGTCACGACGATCCTGCTGTTCGTCGTCATGCGTCACCGCTGGAAATGGGCGCTCGGCCTGGCGCTGCCGCTCACCATCATCTTCGCCACGGTCGATACCGGCTTCTTCCTCGCCAACGCGGCCAAGATTGCCGATGGCGGCTGGGTCTCGATCTGCGTGGCCTTCATGATGGGCATCGTCATGTGGAGCTGGGTGCGCGGCTCGCGCTTCCTGTTCGAGAAGACCCGCAAGAACGAAATCCCGCTCGACTTCCTGGCCGACAACCTGGCCAAGAAGCCGCCCATGGTGGTGCCGGGAACCGCAGTCTTCCTGACCAGCGATCCGCACAGCGCGCCGACCGCGCTGATGCACAGCCTGAAGCACTACAAGGTGCTGCATGAGCAGAACGTGATTCTGAGCGTGGTAACGGCGCAGACGCCGACGGTGCCAGAGGGCGACCGCGCCAATCTCGAGCCGATCAACGACCTGTTCATGCGGGTGACGCTGACCTTCGGCTACATGGAACAGCCCAACATCCCGAAGGCCATGTCGATCTGCCGCAAGCAGGGCTGGAAGTTCGACATCATGACGACGTCGTTCTTCCTGTCGCGGCGCTCGCTGAAGGCGTCCGCCAGTTCGGGCATGCCGCTGTGGCAGGACCGGCTGTTCATCGGGCTGGCGAGAACCGCGTCCGACGCGACGGAGTATTTCCAGATTCCGACAGGCCGCGTCGTCGAGATCGGCACGCAGGTCGCGATCTAGGCGCGACCGGGTCCCGGAATGGCGCCGCCACAAAAGCTGGACATCGCGATCGCGGGCGCCGGGCCGGCAGGGCTCGCGGCCGCACTGTTCCTCAAGAGGGCGGGGCACAGGGTCGTCCTTTTCGAGCGCTTCGAACAGCCGGCGCCGGTCGGTTCCGGCCTGATCCTGCAGCCGACCGGCCTGACCGTGCTCGACGCGCTAGGGCTGCTCGACGGGATCAAGGCGCTTGGCAGCCGGATCGACAGGCTGCATGGCGCGGACGCGCGCAGCGGGCGCACCGTGCTAGACGTGCGCTATGGGGCGCAGCGCGGCGGCCGCTTCGGCCTGGCCGTCCACCGCGCCGCGCTGTTTGGCGTGCTCCACGCCGCTGCCGTCGCCGAGGGCATGCCGATCACGACCGGCGCCGAGGTCGAGGACGTCGATGGCAGCGGCGCAAGGGCGGTGCTCGAAGGCGCAAACGGCCGCAAACTCGGCGCTTTCGACCTTGTGGTCGATGCAACGGGCACACGGTCGAGGCTAAAACGCCATGCAAGGCGGGCCGCAGAGCCAATGCCGCTCGCTTACGGCGCCTTCTGGGCCTCACTCGGCTGGCGGGGCAAGGGCTTCGACGCCAACGCCCTGCTGCAGCGCTACGACAAGGCGAGCGTGATGATAGGGGTGCTGCCGATCGGCCGGCCGGATGCCGAAGCCGAGCCGATGGCGGCGTTCTTCTGGAGCATCAAGCCGCGCGATGCCGACAGGGTGCGGGCAGAAGGGCTCGATGCCTGGAAGGACAGGGTGCTTTCGCTGTGGCCGGACTGCGAGGCTTTCACGAGTCAGATCAGCAGCTTCGAGCAGCTTTCTCTTGCGCAGTACGGGCATCACACGCTGGCGATCCCGGCGGGGCGGCGGCTGGCGGTGATCGGCGACGCGGCGCATTCGACCAGCCCGCAGCTGGGGCAGGGTGCCAACATGGCGCTGCTCGATGCCGCAGCCTTGGCATTCGCGCTCGAGCGCGCCGCCAGCGTCGACGACGCGCTCGACGCCTATGCGCGGTCGCGCCGTCGCCATGTGCGGGTCTTCCAGACCCTGTCGCGGGCCTTCACGCCTTTCTACCAGTCCGACTCGACCGTGCTGCCCTTCATTCGTGACCGGCTGGTGGCGACCGTCGCAAAAATCCCGCCCGGGCCGCAGGTGCTGGCGTCCCTCGTGGCAGGAACGCTGGTCGACCCGTTCAGGGCGGCGGGCCTTGCAGAATGCGACTGGTCGCGGAAATGAGGCTTGCAATCCCCGTCCCATTCGGGCATTGAGCGTCCGAACCGTAACGTACGGTACGGCAGAAACGGTCTGCCGGCGGTAACGAGCGTGCAGGATAGGTTTTGCAGACCACCATCGACAATGGCGAGGCGCTGACGGCGCGGCAGACCGAGGTGCTCGACGTGGCACTGCGGCTGCTGGTCGAGGAGGGCGATTCCCTTACGATGACGGCGGTGGCGCGGCGGGCCAGCTGCTCCAAGGAAACGCTCTACAAATGGTTTGGCGACCGCGACGGGCTGCTGACGGCGACCGTGCAGTGGCAGGCCTCGAAGGTGAGGGCGGGCAATTACGACCGGCAGCACCTCGACGCCGCCGCCCTGCGCGACAGTCTCGAGGGTTTCGCGGTCAACTGGCTGAGCGTCATTTCGAGCGCGACCTCGATCGCGCTGAACCGCGTGGCGGTCTCGCATGCCGGTTCGGGCAAGAGCAATCTCGGCTCCATCGTGCTGGCCAATGGGCGCTTTGCCATCGGCGAACGGCTGAAGCCGCTGCTCGACGCAGGCAGGGCCGCCGGGCTGCTGGCCTTCGACGATGCCGAGGAGGCGTTCCGCACCTTCTTCGGTCTGGTCGGGCGCGACGTACAGATCAGGCTGCTGCTCGGCGATACGCTGAAGCTATCGACGGCCGCCATCGAACGCGACGCCAAGCGCGCCGTCGACCAGTTCTTCACCCTTTTCGGGGCGGCAAACCGCCCGAAAATCCGCTCACTGTAAAGTTCAACCAGGAAGGAAACGTACAATGCGTGTCTATTACGATCGCGATGCCGATCTCAATCTCATCAAGGGCAAGAAGGTCGCCATCATCGGCTACGGCTCGCAGGGCCGGGCACATGCGCTGAACCTCAAGGATTCGGGCGCCAAGGAACTGGCGGTCGGCCTCAAGCAGGGCTCCGCAACGGCCAAGAAGGTGGAGGCCGACGGCCTCAAGGTGATGACGGTTGCCGAGGCCGCCAAGTGGGCCGACCTGATGATGATGGCGACGCCTGACGAACTGCAGGCCGACATCTACCGCGACGAGATCGCGCCGAACATTCGCGACGGCGCGGCCATTGCCTTCGCCCACGGACTCAACGTGCATTTCGGCCTGATCGAGCCGAAGGCGACGGTCGACGTGCTGATGGTGGCGCCGAAGGGCCCCGGCCACACGGTGCGCGGCGAATACCAGAAGGGCGGCGGCGTGCCGTGCCTGGTCGCTGTCCACCAGGACGCATCGGGCAACGCGCTCGATCTCGGCCTGTCCTATGCGTGCGGCGTCGGCGGCGGCCGCTCGGGCATCATCGAGACCAACTTCAAGGAAGAGTGCGAGACCGACCTGTTCGGCGAGCAGGTGGTGCTGTGCGGCGGCCTGGTCGAGCTGATCCGCGCCGGCTTCGAGACGCTGGTCGAGGGCGGCTACGCGCCCGAAATGGCCTATTTCGAGTGCCTGCACGAAGTGAAGCTGATCGTCGACCTGATCTACGAGGGCGGCATCGCCAACATGAACTACTCGATTTCGAACACTGCCGAGTGGGGCGAGTACGTCTCGGGCCCGCGCATCATCACCGCCGAGACCAAGGCCGAGATGAAGCGCGTGCTGAAGGACATCCAGACCGGCAAGTTCACCTCGGAGTGGATGCAGGAGTACCGTTCGGGTTCGGCGCGCTTCAAGGGCATCCGCCGCATGAACGACAGCCACCAGATCGAGGAGGTCGGTTCCAAGCTGCGCGCCATGATGCCGTGGATCGCCAAGAACCAGCTGGTCGACAAGGCCAAGAACTGAGCCGCGACAGGCGCTCGAAGAAAGGCCGGCGGGGCAACCCGCCGGCCTTTTGACTTTTGGGATATCCAAACGGTGCGAGCGGACTGACGGTCAGCCGTAGTGCCAGCTCGGCTTTGGTTCGGTGCCGGTGAATTCGACGCCGCAACGGTCAAGGGTGCGCCAGCGCAGATGCGCGCGATAGGCGACGCCGTCCAGCGCGACATAGAGCAGGAATTCCGAGGGGATACGCGCCTCGGGGTCGACTCGAAGCTCGGCACCTTCTGAATGCATATTGCGAATGGTGCAGCTGATTGCCGAATTGGTGATCCCCGAAAGGATCGCGCCGCCCTTGATCACGCGATTTCTGTGCCGCCGGTCGCTGGTCGGCTTACTCATTACTCAGTTCCCAATTGCTCTCCCCCACCTCCGTGTAAGAGGTGGCTGCTTGACGCTTTCCTAACAGAATCGGCGGGAATCCGTTCCCGCAACGTCAAGTCAAAAGCATGTCCGGCGCCCCATGCGAGGCGCCGGCCGGGACGGCCGTAGTGACCTGCGTTACGGCCAATAGGGCGAGCGGCACTGCCGGCGCGGGCCGTGATAGGGCTGGAACGTGTTGTCCCAGGCGCGATACGAGCGGTAGCGGTTGTAGCACCAGCGCACATGGCGCGAGCCGTGGTTGTAACGGCGCGGTTCGACATAGCGGTAGTTCGGGTAAACCGGTGGCAGGTAGAGCCGGGGATAGATGCGGCGGTGGTAGCGCCGGTCGTGGCGCCTGTCATAGCGTCGGTCATAGCGCCGGTCGCGACGATAGTTGCGCTTCTTCTTCCAGCGGGGATTGGTGGAGTGGACGGGCGTCACGTCGGTCCGGCCCTCGGAAACCGTGGGCAGGAGCGTTCCCCGGTCGGGGATCGCGGCGAGCGGACTGGCCGCCGCCGGGAGCGACATGCCTGCCAGCAGGCCGAGCATCAATGCCAGCGGCCGCCATTGCGAAAAAATCTGCAGGTTCATAGCGTTCTCCATGAAATGCACAGGCCCCACGCCACACCATTCGGAGGAGAGGGGCCACTATCTCCACCGCCGCATGAACCCAGGATGAACGGCAATCCGGCGCCATCGGCATGAAACGGCTGGCCGGCCTTGTCTTTGGCAGCGACAGACTGCAAAGGTCGAGCCATGTCGCTGCGCCTTGCCACCTTCAACGTCGAGAACCTGATGTACAGGTTCGACTATTCCGGGTTTCGCAATCAATTGCACCAGGACCGGACGCTCGCCTTGTTCGAGATCAAGAACGAGGCCGAATACAAGCAGCTCGAACAGGCGCGCACCATCGCCCATGCCGATGACACCAGGCAACTGACGGCGCTTGCCATCGCGGCGACCAGGGCGGACATCATCTGCCTGCAGGAAGTCGACAATCTGGAGGCGCTGAAGGCCTTCGAGTACGGCTATCTGTTCAAGATGGTCGGGCACGGCTACATGCAGAAATACATTGCCACCGGCAACGACATGCGCGGCATAGACGTCGCCGTGATGATGCGGGACGAAACCGCGCACGGCCAGCCGATCGAGTTCGTTCGCCTGACCAGCCATGCGCATGTCACCTACGAGCAATTCGGACTGCATACGCCCGAACTCGCCGAGCTCGGCAACGATCCCAATGAGCGCATTTTCCGACGCGACTGCCTGGAGATCGACATCAAGATCGGCGGACGTCCGATGACCATCTATTCGGTGCACTTCAAGTCGATGGGCGGCGCGCGCAACGGCATGAACGGCCGCGACGCGACCATGCCGGTGCGCATCGCCGAGGCAAGGGCGGTGAAGCGCATCATCGAGGACCGCTTCGGCAAGGATCATGCAGCCAACAAGCGCTGGGTGATCTGCGGCGACCTCAACGACTACCGCCAGCGCGTGGTGATCGACGACGCGGCGGACGGCGGATACCGGATGGAGGTGGTCGACGAGGCAGTGTCGAGCGTCGACATACTGCTGGCCGACGGCTTCTGCGAGAACGTCGTGGAGCGGCGGCCCGAACTCGATCGCTGGACGCTCTACCATACCCGCGGGCCGCAGGAGCGGCACCTGTGCCAGCTCGACTACATCTTGCTGTCGCCGGCACTGGCGCGGCGCAATGCAAGGGCGGTGCCCGACATCGTGCGCGGCGGCCAGCCCTTCAGGACCATCTTTCCGCCCGGCCAGGAGGTCGAGCGCTACCCGCGCACCGGCTGGGACCGGCCGAAGGCCTCGGATCATTGCCCCGTCGCCGTGACGCTCGACATCGCCTGACGGAGTTCGGCCTTGAGTTTTGACATCCCCTGCGACGTGATCCTGCCGGTCGATGCGGTCGATGTGGTTCTCGACCCGGCGCCGCATCCGTTCGAACTCGCCAACGCCGATGCCATCAGGCAGAACTGGCACACCGAGTTGCAGGCCAGGCCGGCAATCTTCGATGGCACCGTGGTGCTGCTGTCTGCCTTCGGTTACGCCGACCGGCGCCTCGTCGGCCGCTGCCACGCGGTGCGCTACGCCACCTTCATGTACTGGCGGCGCGAGCGGGCCGGCACCGCGGCGCACGCCTTTGCCCATCCCGTGCTGGTGGCGAGCGACAATGCGCTGGTGGCGATCCGCATGGCGGCGCATACGGTCAATGCGGGAAAAGTCTATTTCGCGGCCGGATCCTTCGAGCCCGAGGATTTTCCGGACGGCCGGGTCGATCTGCACCACAACATGGCGCGCGAGGTGCTGGAGGAAACCGGGCTCGACATCGGGCAGGCGCGGCGCGGCGCGCTGTGCCACGCGCTTTCGACCGAAAAGGGCACGGTGATCTTCCGCCGCTACCATCTCGACATGAAGGCCGACGAGATCGCGGCGCGGATCAAAGGCTTCGTGGCCGAAGAGAGCGAGCCGGAAATCGACGGGCCGGTGATCATCCGCCACGCCGGCGACCTGCCGGACGGGCTGATGCCGCACATGAAGCCGCTGATCGACTGGCATTTCGGCGGCGAGGGCGGCTAGGCGGGCTATTCGTGCCTGAGCGCGTCGATCGGGTTGAGGCGGGCGCCGCGCAGGGCGGGGAAGAAGCCGAAGACCATCCCGATCAGCGCCGAGAAGCCGACCGCCAGCGCAATGATGGCAAGGCTCGGCGCGAAGGGAATCGACAGCGCAGCCGCCGCCGCGCCGGCGAGCGCGAGCCCCAGCGCAATGCCGATCAGCCCGCCGAGCAGCGACAGCACCGTCGCCTCGACGAGGAACTGGATCAGGATGTGCTTTTCATGCGCGCCGATGGCCAGCCTGATGCCGATCTCGCGGGTACGTTCGGTGACCGAGACCAGCATGATGTTCATGATGCCGATGCCGCCGACCAGCAGGCTGACGCCTGCCACCGCGCCCAGCATGCCGGTCATGGTGGTGGTGGCGCTGGTCATGGCGTCGGCGATCTGCGTCATGTCGCGGACGTCGAAATTGTCGTCGGCGCCGGGCGCGATGCGGCGGGTTTCGCGCAAAATCGTCTCGATGTCGGACTGGACCGACGATGTGGCGACGCCGTCGAGGGCCGCGACATAGATCGAATCGATGTCGCGGTCGCCGGCAATGCGGCGCTGGAAGGCCGAGAGCGGCATCAGCACGACATTGTCCTGGTCCTGGCCGAAGCCCGACGTGCCCTTGGCTGCCAGCACGCCGACCACCTTGCAGCTCATGCGGTTGACGCGGATGGCCTGGCCCTGCGGGTCGCCAGCGCCGAAGAACTGGCTGCGCACGGTCTCGCCGATGACGCAGACCCCGGTGCCGCCGCGCGCCTCGGATTCGGTGAACAGGCGGCCGAGCGCGATGTCCCAGTCGCGCGCGGTAAAATAGGCGGGGTCGGTGCCGGTGACCTCGGCGGCGACGTTCTCGGCGCCATAGACGACGCGCACCTGCTTCTGCGCCGCGGCCGACACCGCCTTGGCATTGTCGAGGCCCTTGGCCAGTGCCGTGAAATCGCGCTCGTCGAGCCGTTTGGGGGTGAATGAGGTCGAGCCGGAGCGGTCCGGCCTTGCTGCGCGCACGACGAGGAGGTTGCTGCCGAGCTTGGCGATGTCATTGCGCACTTTCGCCGTGGTGCCGGAGCCGATGGTGATCATGGCGATGACGGCGGCAACGCCGATGACGATGCCGAGCAGGGTGAGGAAGGAGCGCAGCACGTTGCGGCGCACCGAGAGCAGGGCGAGGCGGACGGTTTCCCACAGCATCAGGCCGCCTCCAGCTTTCGGGTGTCGGAGGCGACGTTGCCGTCGAGAAAGCCGATGGTGCGCCCGGCATAGGCGGCGATGTCGGCCTCGTGCGTGACCATGACGATGGTGAGACCGAGATCCTCGTTCAGCCGCGTCATCAGGTCCATGATCTCGTGGCTGCGCGCGGTATCGAGATTGCCGGTCGGCTCGTCGGCAACGAGCAGGGTAGGGCGCGTGACGATGGCGCGGGCAATCGCCACGCGCTGCTGCTGGCCGCCGGACAGTTCTGCGGGCGTGTGGCTCTCGCGGCCCTCAAGCCCGACCTCGGCCAGCGCGCGCATGGCAAGCTCGCGCCGCTCGCGCCCCGGCACGCCGCGATAGATCAGCGGCAGCTCGACATTTTCGGCCGCCGTGGTGCGCGGCAGCAGGTTGTAGCCCTGGAAGACGAAGCCGACATAGAGGTTGCGGAGCGTGGCGCGGCTGCCGCGGTCGAGCCCGCCGGCATCGACGTCGAGAAAGCCGTAACGGCCCGAACTCGGCGTATCGAGACAGCCGATGATGTTCATGGCGGTCGACTTGCCGGAGCCCGACGGGCCCATGATGGCGACGAACTCGCCGCGTGCGATGGACAGGTCGACGCCGGCCAGTGCGTGGACCTTGGCCTCGCCGCGGCCATAGGTCTTCCAGACCTTGTCGAAACTGATGAGCGGGCTTTGCGCCATGGCGGTCAGCCGCGCGGCTGGCGCACGCCGGTGACGACCGGGTCGCCCTCGGCCACGCCCGACAGGATCTCGATGTTCTCGCCATCGCTGGCGCCGGTTTTCACCTGAACGGCCTCCGGCGCGCCGTCCTTCAGGACGTAGAGCGTGCGCGTGCCGGGTTCGGCCGAGCGCTGCTCCTGGCGCTGTCCGCCGCGGCGGCCCATGCGCGGCATGAACAGGTCGCGCAGGCTCATGGAGCGCTGGCCGGTCGCCTGCGGACTGAACCGGAAGGCGGCGGCCGGGACGGTGACCACGTCCTTCGCCTCGCGCGTCACGATGGCGACGGTGGCGGTCATGCCGGGGCGCAGCAGCAGGGACTGGTTGTCGACGTCTAGGCGGGCATCGTAGGTGACGACGCCTTCGGTGGCGACGGAGGCGAAGGAAATCTCGCGGATCTCGGCGTCGAATTTTCTTTCCGGGAAGGCATCGACGGTAAAGCGCGCGGTCTGGCCGTGCTCCACACCGCCAATGTCGGCCTCGTCGACCGCCGCCTTCAGTTCCATGTTCTCGAGATTGGCGGCCAGCACGAACAGCACCGGCGCCTGCATCGATGACGCGACCGTCTGGCCGGGATTGACCGAGCGGGTGAGCACGATGCCGTCGATGGGAGCGTAGATCGTGCTCTTCTGCAGGTCGGCCTGCTGCAGCTTGAGATCGGCCTCGGCGATGGCGAGATTGGCCTCGGCGAGCTCGACATTGGCGGCGGCGCGGTCGCGTGCGGCGGTGGCCGCCTCGAGCGCCTGATCGGTGACCATGCCGCGCTTCGCCAGGGCCGCCGAACGGCCCTGGGCCTGTTCCGTCTCCTGCAACGTCGTCCTGGCCTCTGTGACCTTGGCCCTGGCGGCGGCGGTGGAGGCCTCGGCACGCTCGATCTGGGCGGCAAGGCGGACAGTGTCGAGTTCCGCCAGCACGTCGCCCTTCTTCACAAGCTGGTTTTCCTCTACGGCGACCGAGCGCACCACGCCCGACAATTCGCTCGATATGTCGACCTGGATCAGCGGCTGCAGCGTTCCGGTGGCCGAGACCTCGACGGTGATGTCACCCTTTGCCGCCGGCTGGGTGGCATAGGCAAGCTGCGGCGTCGCGGTGCCGAATTGCCAGTAGGCGAGCGCGGCCACGGCAAGCACCAATGCGGCAGCCGCAAAAAGCCAGGTCCTGCCGCGCCGGCGGCCGGCCCGTTCCATGCCCAGGCCGAGCGCCTCACGCGCGGAGTCCGGCTCGCCGCCCGGCGCCATCTTGGGAGGCACGGCGTGCTGGCTGTTGCTGTCCCTGTCGACGATCTGGTCCATTGCGCGTCCTCGTGCTTCGGCATATCCCTACGCGCCAACACGCATATCCCTACGCTGACAGGTCGGCCCGAACGGCCGCCATTACAAGTTAAATTTCGCTCATGTTGAGTCGGGAAACAGCGAGAACCCCATGAAATCACGCAAATATCTCGTCTACGACGTGTTCACGGACAAGACGCTCGCCGGCAATCCGCTCGGCATTGTCCTGGACTGCGAGGGGCTCGACACGGCCGCCATGCAGGCCATCGCGCGCGAGTTCAACCTGTCCGAATCGGTGTTCATCCTGCCGCCCGAAAACCCGCGTCACCGCGCGCGGGTGCGCATCTTCACGCCGGACTACGAGATGCCCTTTGCCGGCCACCCGACGGTGGGTTCGGCGATCGCGCTGGCCGAGCAGGTGGCCGACAACGGCACGGCCGGCATGTTCGTGCTGGAGGAAAACGTCGGGCCGGTGCGCTGCGCCGTGACGACGGGCGAGGGCGTTGCCTTCGCCGAGTTCGACCTGCCGAAGCTGCCGGAGCAGATGCCGCTGTCGGCCGATGCCGCGGCACTTGGGGCCGCCCTCGGCCTCGACGCGCACGAGATCGGCTTCGAGAACCACCGGCCGAGCCTGTGGTCGGCCGGCGTGCCCTATGTGACGATCCCGGTCGCGAGCCTGGACGCGGCGGCCAGGATCGACTTCAACAACCATGCGTGGATGGAACTGGCGCCGGCCAAGGGCGAGGGCATCGTCGCCTCGGCCTATGCCTATTGCCGCGAGACCGTGCAGCACGACAGCGCGTTTCATGCCCGCATGTTCGTGCCCGGCGCGCCCTCCTACGAGGATCCTGCGACCGGCTCGGCGGCGGCGGCCTTCGCCGGCACGGTGCTGCATTTCGACCGCCCCGTGGACGGGCTGGCGCGCTTCTGGATCGAACAGGGCATCGAGATGCGGCGGCCGTCGCGAATCAGGCTGGAGATCGACGTCGAGAACGCAAAGATGGCAGGCGCCCGCATCGGCGGCCACGCGGTCAAGGTCGCCGAAGGCCTGCTCTTTGCCTGAGCCTGGCGCCCGCGGCCGGACTGTTGCCGGCTTTCCCGGCGGTCCGGGCATTTGCGGCGCCCCGCATGCGCCGCGGGCCCGGTATCGCGAAGCCTTTTCGACGATCTGCGCATAAGGGGTGGACAGGGCGAGGCGCTATGGCTATATCCGCCGCGACCGCCGGTTCGCCGGCCGCACGGGTGCGTAGCTCAGTTGGTAGAGCAGCTGACTCTTAATCAGCGGGTCACAGGTTCGATCCCTGTCGCACCCACCAAAATTGCCTATTAATTTCAATATCTTAGCGCCCTCGACAAGATTCCGGTGGCGACATTTTCGGACTTGTGCGGCAAAATCTCATGCCGCACGCGCTGCGGCAGTTTCGCTAGATTTGATCGCAGTCGGTCGCTTAGAGTCATTGCCAGATGAAAAAGAAGCTCCATTTCGGCAAATGCTCGGTCTGCGGTGTTCCCAGCCGATTGACTCTTGAACACGTCCCTCCCGAAGCAGCTTTCAACTCATCAAGCATCCGGCACGCCGATCTGCGTCACTACTTCGACAGTGGAATCGAAGGCGAACTCCTTCATCCCGACGCTATGAGACACGGCACGAGTCGGAAGGGCGCCGGTGGGTACACGCTATGCCAAGTCTGCAATAATTCGACCGGTGCTTGGTACGCCAGGCATTACGTAGTTTGGACGTATCAGGCGATGACGTTCTACATGGCCGGGGGCAGCCAGCTGGCACTGCCGTTCAGGATACTCCCGGGCGCTGTAGCGAAGCAGCTGGTTTGCATGTTCGCGAGTGCATGTGGTCCTGGCATGTTCGATGCAAATCCCTCTCTTCGAAAATACGTACTCGACAGGGAGGCGATTGGAATCGACCCAAACATCAGAATCTTCTGCTTTATGATAAGCCCAAAATCTTCGAGAACTCGGCAAGCCGGGATAACAGGTTTAATGAATATGGGTCGGGGCCCGCGAAGTCATGTGTTTGCTGAAATCAGTTTTCCACCCTTTGGCTACCTGATGACATTCAACAGCGAGCCGCCTGAGAAGGGGCTCACGGACATAACATTTTTCACCCACGAGCATTGGCGACACTATCGGGAGATTCATCTCCCTTTGCCTCTTCGAGAGGTGCATACCTACTTTCCAGGTGACTATAGAACCGGTGATGAATGGCGCATCACGCTGGAAAAAACCCGAGGCAAAAGTCGCCGGAGTGAACCGGATTGAAAAACGTGCGGAAAAAGCAGAGACTCTTCGGTAAGTAATTGATCTTATTGATCTAAGAGCTAACTCTTAATCAGCGGGTCACAGGTTCGATCCCTGTCGCACCCACCATTGGTTTCAACAACGTTTGCGCTTCTGGGAACTGCCGTATTTGTGTCTGGCTACCGACGGCGCCGGCTGCTACGCCGCAGAGCAGCTCAGCACCCCGGTGCTCGCCGCCTTGAGGGCGGGCAAGGAACTGGCGCTTCATTTCGAGGATTCCGCCAAGCGGCCGATCGACCTGAAGTTCGCGCTGACGGGCTTCACCGCAGCCTATGACGCGATCAACTGACCTAACCGGATAACTGCCCGGTCGGGCTGCTGCGGTATTGCCGGACCGGACTCCGGGCACTTGCGGGGTGCGACCAGGCGTACCTCCGCTCCCGACCTCGCGACAAGGCTAGCTCTTCAGGGTCGGCGCGCGCGGCAGAGGCAGGGGGACCAGGTGAGGACAACCTGCCGCCGCGGATACGACAGACAGGCGATGGGAGTGCATATGCGGGGATGCCGGTGCTCCCGATCCGGGCGCCGGCATCTCCCCCGCACCAGCGATTACTGGCCGGCGGCTTCCCGGGCGATCTCGTCGAGCAGCGCGTTGACCTGGTCGCGGCCGCCGCCGTCGGGCAGGCGGCGGAATCCGACTGTCACGGTGCCCGGCTTCTCCTCGGTTTCGTAGGCGAACAGCACGTAGGGGCAGTAGGCGATGTTCCGGATGTCCTCTTCCATCGCCGAGCGGGAAATCACCGCCGAGCAGAACTGGAACAGTTCCGCATCCTTGTAGAGCGGCTTGCTGGCGCCGACATCGCCGGCGGTCCGCTGCAGCATCTCGCCGACGAAGCCATGATAATCGATGACGTAGCCGCGGTTGATGATGGCATCCGACAGGTCGCCGGCGACATCGACGAAGGGCGCCTCGAGCGTATAAGTCGTGACATCCTCCTGTGCGCGGGCCTGGCCGGCGGCGAGAGCCATTGCGAAGGCGACCATGATGATGGAAGCGAGCCTGTTCATGCGATTCTCCCTTTTGTCGTTCTTGTGGTCGCCGGGCCGGGCGGCCGGCTGCTCCAGTGAGCCTGCGGCTCAGGGCCGGATATAGGCATAGCCTTCGCCCTGAAGTTCCATCAGGCGCACGACGCCGGATGGCACCATCTTCGCCTCCTCGAGCAGCGGCACGTCCTTGCCGGCCTTCTCGACCATCTTCTGATGCGTGTTGCCGCAGGCGGCGAAGGTGATCTCGGGGCTTTCGAGCGACATGGCCGAGATCCGATCCTTCACCGGGCTGGTGCCGGCGACAAACATGTTGAGGCCGGGCCCGTAGGCGACGATCTCGATCACCACCTTCTCGCCCCTGGCTTCGTAGTAACTGCGGACGTTCTGGGCGTTGTTGAGCGCCAGGCTCATCACCGCCGGATCGTTCTCGTCGACATGGATGGCAAGCTTGTGCACCGCCTCCTGCGCCTGGGCCACGATGCTGAAGAGCGACATTGCCGCGGCCATGGCCACGGTTTTCAAGACGTGCATTGCATTCCTCCCGGTGCTTCGGGCGTCGCTTGCAACGGCTTCCGGTGAGGCGCGGTGGGCTGAGGATTGCGGACCCGTCGGCGGGTCCTGCCAGCCTGCCGCGCCGGACGCGGCTGCGTTTCGATTGACGCCCTTGGTGTGATCTATAAAGATGCAAAAAATCGAATGTGTCAATCGGAGGAGCAGGCGCCATGAAGATGTCGATGCCGGGGGCAGGGCGGGGAAACTTCACGCGCCGGAGCCTGATCGGAGGCGCGGCGGGCGCGCTGACGCTAGCGTGCGTGCCGCGGCCCGCGCTGGCGATAGGACGCCTGAGCGCCGGCGACGCGGAACTGACGACGCTGAGCGACGGCTCGCTGACGCTGCCGATGAGCTTCGTCTTCCCGGACGTCGACCAGGTCGAGCTCGAAGCCATGCTGTCGGCGAACGGCATGGCAACCGATGCGCTGAGGCCCGACTGCAACGTCACGCTGCTCAGGCGCGGCGACCGGCTGGCGATCTTCGACGTCGGGTCGGGCGCCAACTTCATGCCGACGGCGGGCAAGCTGCTCGACAGCCTTGCCGAGGCCGGGGTCGATCCAGGGGACGTCACCGACGTGATCTTCACCCATGCGCATCCCGACCATCTGTGGGGCCTGACGGACGATTTCGACGAGCTGGTGTTTCCGAATGCCCAGCACCGCATCAACCAGGCCGAATGGGATTTCTGGTCGTCGCCCGACACGCTTGCCGCGATGCCGGAGGAGCGCAAGACCTTCGTGGTGGGGGCGCAGAATCGCTTCGCGGCGATCGAGGACAGCGTGGCCTTCTTCAAGCCGGGCGACGAGGTGGTGCCCGGCGTCGAGGCGGTGGCGACCTACGGCCACACGCCGGGCCACATTTCCTTCATGGTGGAGGGCGGCGGCGAGCCGGTGCTGATCGTCGGAGACGCCGTCACCAACTCCGTAATCTCCTTCGAGAAGCCGGACTGGCCGACGGGCAGCGACCAGGATCCGGCGCTGGGGGCCAAGACGCGGGCGGCGCTGCTCGACCGCGCGGCCGGCGACAAGGTTCGCGTGATCGGCTTCCATTTCCCGCATCCGGGCGGTGGCACGGTCGAGCGGCAGGGCTCCGCCTACCGCTTCGTGCCGCTCTGAGGGCCCTTACTCGGCCGGGTGGGTGAGACTGGAGCGGAACGCCGCGAAGGCCGAGCCCTCTATGAGGTAGGACAGACCGAGCCGCGCGCCGATCCAGATCGATACCATGACGATCGGCGCGGAAATGGCCAGTGCGGAAACGGCAGTGACGCCCTGGCCGATGGTGCAGCCCAAGGCGAAGACGCCGCCGGTGCCCATCAGGAAGCCGCCGGCGAGATGCCGGCCCAGTTCGCGGGCGTCGTCACAGGCCTCCCAGCGAATGTCACGCCTGCGCAGCGCGCAGGCGGCGGCGCCGATGACGACGCCGAGGACCAGGCCGACGCCATAGTCGGGCAACACGCCGGTATAGGTGACGAACTGCAGGATGGCATCCGCTACCGGGACGACGAATGAGCCCGCCTCGATCTGCACCGGCTCGAAGGCGTGACGGTAGGCGAAGCTGGTGGCGAGCCAGCCGACGGCGATTGCCGCGCCGATGACCGTGCCGGTGACGATTCCGCCGGTCTGGCGCCGGTAGGCGGGATCGCGAAAGACCCACCACAGCAGCGCGAGCGCGGCGAGCACCGCAACAGCCAGCCGTAGGTCGGCGCCACTCACTGCGGAAAGGATCGATCCGATCGACTGGTCGCCGGCAAAGGACAGGTCGAGCGCCAGATCGTCGACGAGGCGCACGCGCAATTGCGCGACCAGGCCTCGCTGCGCAGCCATGGCCGACAGGCCGAGCATGACAAGCACGACCACCGAGCGCAGGCTGCCGCCGCCCGTGCGGACCAGCGCGCCGAAGCCGCAGGTGCCGACCAGCGCCATGCCGAAGCCGAAGGCCAGGCCGCCGATGATGGCGCCGGTCCAGCCGAAATCCGATGTCAGATAAAAACTCTGCTGCAGTTCGATCAGCCCGGCGAAGGCGAGCGCCTGCGTCAGCAGGAGGGCGACGGCCGCTGCGAGGACCCAGGTGCGCAAGCCGGTGCTGTCACCGGCGTACCAGTGGCGCTCTAGCGCCGACATGGTGCAGAAATGCTGCCGACGGGCCGCGTAGCCCATGACGAAGCCCGTGGCCAATCCAGCGAAGGCCAGGAACCAAGGCGATTCGCCCAGACCGGTCATTTCCTCCCACTCTTCCCTGTCGGCACGGTCAGCTGGCCGAACCGGCGATGCAACCGCTCAACCAGGCTTCCTGACCGGGGCGCAAAACAGATCATACAGCGTTCCGATCACCGACGATACCTCGGCGCTGGCGATCGAATAATAGACGACGCGGCCGTCGCGGCGTGTGTTGACCAGGCGGTCGAAACGCAGGCGCGCCAGCTGTTGCGACACCGCAGCCTGCGGCATCTTCATGATGTCCTCGAGTTCGGAAACGGACTTCTCGCCCTCCGCCAGCAGGCACAGGATCAGCAGGCGACTCTCATGCGACAAGGCCTTGAGAAAGTCGCTCGCCTTGCGTGCCTGCGCCAGCAGGGCGTCGAAATCTTCCGGGGACTGGCTGTCACCTATCTTCGGCAAGCCCATTTATCGTTCCATTTCAGTTGCATCGTCGATTGCACGCGACGTCTTGTTGCATCAGTGGACGCAAAGTCAACCTTTGCCAGGACCCGACTTCAGCCCGGCCAGCAATTCGCCGATACGATACCAGAAGAATTCGTCGCCGACATAACCTCGCAGCCGGCCGATCTCGTTGCCGTCCTCGACCAGCACGAAGGTCGGCGTGAAGCGCTCCTTGCGGATGCCCGCGAGGTCCTCGGGCCAGGGCTCGGTGATGTCGACCCGGCGAAGCGGCGCCAGCATGCCTTCCTCGGTGTTGGGCCAGGCGGGCGCAATCTCGGCGTTGAAACGGGCGCACCAGACGCAGCCGGGCTGCTCCAGCATCAGCAGTTCGGCCGCGACTGCCGGCTGCACGGCGGCGAGGGCCGTCCAAAGCAGGGCCAGAACCGGAATCCGGAAAAGCGTCATCGGCGGCGTCCAATTAGGGTTTGCAACATATATGATTTTTCGAATATCTTCCACAGCCTAAAGCACTGGCGGGAAGAGCGCGCTTTCCAGCGTGTCGCCGAAAGCAGGATCTGAAATGCTCGACATCAGTATCGGGGGAGCCTTCCTAGCCGGACTCCTGTCCTTCGTATCGCCATGCGTGCTGCCGATCGTTCCGCCCTATCTCGCCTGGCTCGCCGGGGTCAGTTTCGAGGATTTGAGGTCGGAAGTGCCGACGGCCGCCCAGCGCCGCCGCGTGGTGCTGTCGGCGATCGCCTTCGTGCTGGGCTTTGCCACCGTGTTCGTGGCGCTCGGCGCCACGGCGAGCGTCATCGGCAAGACCATAGCTCAGTATTTCGACATCCTTTCGGTGATCGCGGGCGTAGTCATCATCGTGATGGGGCTGCATTTCCTCGGCGTCTTCAGGATCGCGATGCTTTACCGCGAGGCGCGCGTGCAGGTGGCCAGGAAGCCCGCCGGTTTCGCCGGCGCCTATGTGATGGGGCTGGCCTTCGCCTTCGGCTGGACGCCCTGCGTCGGCCCGGTGCTGGCGGCGATCCTGTTCGTGGCGGGCTCGGAGGGGTCGGCGGCACGCGGCGCCATGCTGCTTGCCGTCTATTCTCTCGGCATCGGACTTCCCTTCGTGCTTGCCGCGCTGTTTGCCAGCCGGTTCCTCGGCTGGGCCGCGCGCTTCAAGCAGCACATGCACAAGGTCGAGATGGCGATGGGCGCGCTGCTGGTGCTAACCGGCATCCTCTTCGTCACCGGCCAGATGGCGACGATCTCGTACTGGCTGCTCGAGACGTTCCCGATTTTCCAGACCATTGGGTAGGAGACAGATGATGTTGAAGATGGCATTCGGCGCATTCCTGCTGATCGCTGCCGGTGCGCTGCCGGCTGCGGCCGAACTTGGCGACGACGGGCTGCACAAGGAAGACTGGTTCACGATCACCTTCCGCGACATGGCCGAGGACATCGAGGCGGCAAAGGCCGACGGCAAGCGGCTGGCCGTGATCTTCGAACAGCGCGGCTGCATCTACTGTGCCAGGATGCACGAGGAGCTGCTGAGCGACCCGGAGGTGCGCGACTTCATCAAGGCCAATTTCCACGTCGTGCAGTACAACATGTTCGGCGACGAGGAGGTGACCGACCTCGACGGCGAGGTGCTGACCGAGAAAACGGCGGCGCGCAAATGGGGCTACGTTTTCACGCCGACAATCGTGTTCCTGCCCGAATCGGCGCCCGAGAATATCTCGGTTCGCGACGCCGCCGTGGCAACCATGCCCGGCGCATTCGGCAAATGGACCTTCCTCGACATGTTCCGGTGGGTCGCCGAGAAGGGATACGAAAAGGACGAGCACTTCCAAGTCTATCACGCCCGCAAGATCAACGAGTTGCGGGCTGCGGGCAAGCTCGACGCGGAGTGATGCCGGACGCCTTGTTCGAGAACATATGCAGAAAATTATATTTTTGCATTGATGCCGGAAAGCAGTGCGGCTATCCTGTGCAAAGGGAGAAGAAGGGGACTGGCCGAAAGACCGGTCCCCGACAAGTGGAGGAAGTGCGGACATGAACCTGAGCAAGGTTTCGCAAGTGGCGTTGGCGGTGCTTTTCAGCAGCGGGGCCTCGTTCGCAGCCGATGTCGCGCCTGGCGACGTCAAGTTTCAAGATCTCGCGGTCACCACGTCACTGACAGGCGTCCCCGGCAATCCGGAAGAGGGCGCCAGCGTTTTCAAGGACCGCAAGCTCGGCAATTGCCTTGCCTGCCACGCCAACTCGTCGATGAAGAGCGAGCTGTTTCACGGCGACGTTGCGCCGACGGTTGATGGCGCCGCCGACCGCTGGAAGCCCGAAGAACTGCGCGCCATCGTCACCGATTCAAAGCAGGTGTTCGGCAGCGAGACGGTGATGCCTGGCTTCTACTCTCTCAATGTCGGCGTCAACGTCCGCGAGGATCTCGTCGGAAAGACGATCCTGACGGCGCAGCAGGTCGAGGATGTCGTGGCATATCTCGCAACACTCAAGGAATAGGCGCGGCCATGCAGAAGATAACGATGAAACTCAACAGAAGACAGGCCCTGACCCTGTCGGCAGGCGCCGCGTTTGCGGTGGTTGCGGGCATCCGTACGGTCCCGGCCTACGCCTCGGCGGAAGACACCGAGAAGCGCATCATGGAATTCACCGGCGGCAAGACGCCGGAGAGCGGCAAGCTGACGCTGACGGCGCCCGAGATCGCGGAGAACGGCAACACCGTTCCGATCTCGGTCAATGTCGAGAGCGCGATGACGGGCGACGACATGGTCGAATCGGTGATCATCCTCGCCGAGGGCAACCCGAACCCCGAGGTCGCGACCTTCAATTTCACCGCGATGAGCGGGTCGGCCGCGGCCACCACGCGCATGCGGCTCGCCAAGACCCAGAACGTCATCGCCGTCGCCAAGATGGCCGACGGATCGGTGTTCATGGACAAGAAGGAAGTCAAGGTCACCATCGGCGGCTGCGGCGGCTGATGGAACGGGAAGGACTGTAGAAAATGGCAACACCGAAACCACGCGTCAAAGTTCCGAAGACCGCCTCGGCCGGCGAGGTCATCGTGCTGAAGACGCTGATCAGCCACGACATGGAATCCGGCCAGCGCAAGGACAAGGAAGGCAAGGTGATCCCGCGGCAGATCATCAATAAGTTCAGCTGCGAGTTCAACGGCCAGCCGGTGTTCTCATGCGACCTCGATCCGGCGATCTCGGCGAACCCCTATTTCGAGTTCACCGCCAAGGTGACCGAGAGCGGAACGTTCAAGTTCACCTGGGTGGACGACAACGGTTCGACCTACAGCGACGAGCAAAAGATCGACGTGAAGTAAGAATGAAAATCCCCGCAGCAGGGGATCGAGTGCCGGACGCGCTTTTTGGGAGGAACCGAGTCTTGAAGAAAATCTCTTTGGCGATTGCGATTGCCGCGACGGCGGTTTCCGGACTTGCCTTCCACGCATCGGCCGAGCCGGTCGACGAACAGCTGTTCATCGACGGTCAGGAAATGATCAGTCGGGCGCCGGCACCGGAAGGGCACCCGTTCGACGAGGTGCTGTCGGGATGGCTATTCCGCGAGGCCGAGACCCGCGCTGCGGAAGCCGATTCCTTCGCCAACCCGGGCATGCTCGACGTCGAACGCGGCGAGGAGATCTGGGCCACGGTCGAGGGATCGGCCGGGAAGTCCTGCGCCTCCTGCCACAACGACGCGGCAGAGACCATGAAGGGCGTCGGCGCGCGCTTCCCGAAATGGGATGCAGATGCCAAGCGGCCGATCGACATCGAGCTGCAGATCGACAAGTGCCGCGTCGATAACATGGGAGCGGAAGCCTACAAGTTCGACGCAGACGAACAGAAGGCGCTGACGGCCTATATCAAGCACCAGTCGCTCGGCATGCCGGTCAAGCTCGACCTCAGCGAGGGCGAGATGCAGAGCTGGTGGGACAAGGGCAAGGACGTCTATTACACCCGCACCGGCCAGCTCAACCTGTCCTGCGCATCGTGCCACGAGGCCAGCATGGGCAAGTACATCCGTGCCGACCATCTGAGCCAGGGCCAGGTGAACGGCTTTCCGACCTACCGCTTCAACACCGGCGGCCTGGTATCGATCCAGAACCGGTTCCGCGGCTGCATCCGCGACACGCGGGCCGAGATGCCGAAGGCTTTCTCGGACGAACTTCTGGCGCTCGAGGTCTATGTGACCTGGCGCGGCACGGGCCTGTCGGTGGAAACGCCGGCTGTGCGGCAGTAGCGATCACGGCGGTCCGGCAGGGGCCGCCGCAACCAGACAGGCATAAACGGATCGTCCCGGCCGCACGCCGGGGCGGTTGCGTTGACGCGAGGAGATTCAGATGTTTTCACGGCGCGAGTTCCTCATGGCGACGGCCGCTCTTTCGGCAATCGCCGGACCGGGGCTGGTCGGCCGCTGGTCACAGGCCGCCGCGCAGCAGAGCCTGACGGAAGACGGCCTGCTCGACTTCGACGCCTTCGGCAATGTCACGCTGGTGCACATCACCGACATTCACGCCCAGCTGATGCCGGTCTATTTCCGCGAGCCGTCGGTCAATCTCGGCGTCGGCGAAGTGGCCGGCCTGCCGCCGCACGTGACGGGCGCCGACCTGCTCAAGCTCTACAACATCGAACCCGGCTCGCCGCACGCCTACGCGCTGACGTCGGAGGATTTTTCCGCCCTTGCCAAGACCTACGGCAAGATGGGCGGCATCGACCGCATCGCCACGATCGTCAAGCGCATCCGCGCCGAGCGCGGCGACAACATGCTGCTGCTCGATGGCGGCGACACCTGGCAGGGCAGCTACACCTCGCTGCAGACCAAGGGCCAGGACATGGTCGAGGCGTTCAATGCGCTGGCGCCCGACGCGATGACCGGCCACTGGGAGTTCACCTACGGGGCGGAGCGCGTGCAGGAGATCATCGACGGTCTTCCCTTCGCCTTTCTCGGCGGCAACATCTACGACGCCGAGTGGAACGAGCCGGCCTTCGAAGCCTACAAGATGTTCGACAAGGGCGGCGTCAAGGTGGCGGTGCTCGGTCAGGCGTTTCCCTATACGCCGATCGCCAACCCGCGCTGGATGTTCCCCAACTGGTCGTTCGGCATCCGCGAGGAGGACGTCGTCAAGAATGTCGAGGCGGCGCGCGCCGACGGCGCCGAGCTTATCGTGCTCTTGTCGCATAACGGCTTCGACGTCGACCGGGCGCTGGCGTCGCGGGTGAGCGGCATCGACGTCATCCTGACGGGGCACACCCATGACGCGCTGCCCGAACCGGTGCTGGTCGGCAAGACGCTGCTCATTGCCTCGGGCTCGCACGGCAAGTTCGTGACGCGGCTCGACCTCGAGGTGCAGGGCGGCGAGATGAAGGGCTTCAGGCATCGCCTGATCCCGGTCTTTTCCGACGTGATCGCGCCAGACGCGGATATGACAGCGCTGGTGGCCGACCTGCGCGCACCCTACGAGGCCGAGCTGAAGCGCGAACTGGCGACGACGGAATCGCTGCTCTACCGGCGCGGCAACTTCAACGGCACCTTCGACGACCTGATCTGCCAGGCGCTGATCGACGTGCGCGAGGCCGACATTGCCCTGTCGCCGGGATTCCGCTGGGGGACGTCCGTCCTGCCCGGGCAGAAGATCACGGTCGAGGACCTGCACAACGCCTGCGCCATGACCTATCCGGCGGCCTACCGCTCGACGATGACCGGCTCGACGCTGAAGGACATCCTGGAAGACGTCGCCGACAATCTGTTCAACAAGGATCCCTATTACCAGCAGGGCGGCGACATGGTGCGCGTCGGCGGCATGGGCTACACGATCGACCCCAATGGCAGCATGGGCGGGCGCATCTCGGGCATGACGCTGCTGAAGAGCGGCGAGGCGATCGAGCCTTCCAAGGAATATGTCGTCGCCGGCTGGGCCTCGATCAACGAGGCGACCGAGGGCCCGCCGATCTGGGAGGTCGTCGAGGACTATCTCGCGAAGAACCCTGTCGTGACGCTCGAGGAAAACCGCTCGGTCACGGTCGCGGCGTAGTCATCCGGCCGCCATGCCGTTGGACAGGGGCGGTCCGGTTTGATACATATGAAAATCAATATGTGTTCACTTCTTGCAGTATCGGGACATGCGCATGACGGATACACCCAGTAAAGGAACGGCGACGCGCCGCGGCTTTCTGAAGGCCGGTCTGACAGGCGGCGTCGCGCTTGCCGGCGCGGCGGCGGCGGGCAGGGCGGTCGCTGCCGGCGACCCGCTGATTACCGAGGTCCAGGACTGGAACCGCTACCCGGGCGATGGCGTCGATGCGCGTCCCTACGGCACGCCGTCGCAGTTCGAGGCCGGCGTGGTGCGCAAGAACGTGGCGTGGCTGACGGCCGACCCGATCTCCTCGGTCAATTTCACGCCCCTGCACGAACTCGATGGCATCATCACGCCGAGCGGGCTCTGCTTCGAGCGCCACCATGCGGGCATTGCCGAGATCGACCCGGCGAGCCACCGCCTGATGATCAACGGCCTGGTCGACAAGCCGCTCGTCTTCACCATGGCCGACCTCAAGCGCTTCCCGCGCCACAACAAGGTCTATTTCCTCGAATGCGCAGCCAACAGCGGCATGGAGTGGCGCGGCGCCCAGCTCAACGGCTGCCAGTTCACGCACGGCATGATCCACTGCGTGATGTATACCGGCGTGCTGCTGAAGGACATTCTGGCCGAGGCCGGCGTCACGACAGCGGGCAAGTGGGTGCTGGCCGAAGGCGCGGATGCCTCGGCGATGACGCGCTCGATCCCGCTCGAGAAGGCGCTCGACGACTGCATGGTTGCGTTTGCCATGAACGGCGAGGCGCTGCGTCCCGAGCAGGGCTACCCGCTGCGCCTCGTGGTGCCGGGTTGGGAAGGCAACATGTGGGTCAAGTGGCTGCGCCGCCTCGAGGTGGGCGACCAGCCCTGGCAGCAGCGCGAGGAAACGTCGAAATACACCGACCTGCTCGCCAACGGAAAGGCCAGGCGCTTCACCTGGGCGATGGACGTGAAGTCCGTAATTACCAGCCCGAGCCCGCAGGCGCCGATCACCCATGGCCGCGGCCGGACCGTGCTCAGCGGGCTTGCCTGGTCGGGCAACGGCACCATCAAGCGCGTCGACGTCTCGGTGGACGGCGGCCGCAACTGGCACACCGCCCGCATCGACGGGCCGAGCCTTTCGCTGGCGCTGCACCGCTTCTATTACGAGTTCGACTGGGACGGCTCCGAGCTGTTCCTGCAGTCGCGCGCCATCGATGAACAGGGTTTCGTGCAGCCGACCAAGAACGCGCTGCGCGCCGCGCGCGGCGAAAATTCCATCTACCACAATAACGGGATTCAAACCTGGCATGTCAGCAAGGACGGAGTGGTCGAGAATGTCGAAATTTCTTGAAATCGGCATCGCCGCCGCGGCGACGCTGCTGATCGCCGTCCAGTCTGCTGGCGCGCAGGACGCGGCCGCCGGCGAAAAGCTGTTTGCGAAGTGCAAGGCGTGCCACGCCGTGGGCGAGGGCGCCAAGAACCGAGTCGGGCCGCATCTCAACGAGCTGATGGGCCGTACCGCCGGTACCGTCGAATCCTATCGCTACTCCAAGGCCATGGCGAAGGCCGGCGAGGAAGGGCTGGTGTGGAACGACGAAACGCTCAAGACCTATCTCACAAGCCCCAAGGCGATGGTGAAGGGCACCAAGATGGCCTTTTCCGGCCTGAAGGACGAGGGCGATCTCGCCAACATGATCGCCTACCTGTCGACCTTCTCCACCGCGACCGAGAGTGCCGCCGAGCCGGCCGCGGAAGAAGCCGCGGCGCCTGTAGAGGCTGCTGCGGCCGACGTGCCCGAGGCAGCAGTGGAAGCCGCGGCCGTCGCCGAGCCCGCCGCCGAAGGCGCCGGTGCCCATCTCAAGCTCGGACGCCCCGCCACGGAGGAAGAGATCGCGGCCTGGGACATCGACGTGCGCGCCGACGGACTTGGCCTTCCGGACGGCCACGGCACGGTGGCGGAAGGCGAGATCCTGTTCGACGAGAACTGCGCCTCCTGCCACGGCGATTTCGGCGAGGCTGTCGGCCGCTGGCCGGTGCTTGCGGGCGGGCAGGGCACGCTGAGCGACGACCGGCCGGTCAAGACGATCGGCTCCTACTGGCCCTATTTGTCGACCGTGTTCGACTACACGCGGCGCGCGATGCCTTTCGGCAACGCCCGCTCGCTGTCGGACGACGACGTCTATGCGCTGACCGCCTACCTGCTCTATCTGAACGACATCGTCACCGACGAGGAGTTCGAGCTGTCGAAGTCGAATTTCGAAAGCGTCAGGTTGCCCAACGAGGCCAACTTCGTCGACGACGACCGCAAGGCGGAACCGCAATACGCCGACAAGGCTGAGCCCTGCATGAAGGACTGCGCCGAGGGCGCGGCAAAGATCATCATGCATGCGGCCGTGCTGGACGTGACCCCGGAAGCCGCCGACGGCGACGAGGCGCCGGCAGCCGGCATCGAATAGGGGTCTGCGACCGACAATCGACGGTCCGCCGGCCGGTCAGGCCTGGTAGCAGCCGCGCTCGATGGCCAGGCGGCGGACCAACGCCAGCACAGTGTCGATGGTCGGCGTCGGTCGGTCTGTCAGGCGGCCAAGTTCCTGCACGACGGTGACCAGCGCGTCGATTTCCATCGGCCGGCCACGCTCGAGATCCTGCAGCATCGAGGTCTTGTGCGCTCCGACGGCGCCGGCACCCTTGATGCGGCGGTCGACGTCAATGGTGAAGCGGACGCCGAGCGCTTCGCCGATGGCCTGCGCCTCCAGCATCATCGCCCTGGCGAGCGCGCGCGTGCCGTCATCGGCGACGATTGCCTCGAGCGTGCTGCCGGTCAGCGCGGAGATCGGGTTGAAGCAGAGATTGCCCCACAGCTTGACCCAGATCTCGCTGCGGATGTCTTCGCGCACCGGTGCCTGCAGGCCGGCCGCGATCATTTCGTCGGCAAGCCGGGTGACGCGTTCGCTCTTTTCGCCGGACGGTTCGCCCAGCGAGAAGCGCCGTCCCTCGACATGGCGGATCAGGCCGGGTGCGTCGACCTCGACGGCGGGGTAGACGACCGAGCCGATGACGCGTTCAGGCCCGAGCCCGCTCCAGATCAAGCCGCCCGGATCGACGGCTTCGAGGCGCGTGCCGTCGAGTTCTCCGCCGAGCTTGTAGAAATACCACCAGGGCACGCCGTTCTGCATGGTCACCACGGCGGTGTCGGGGCCGACGAGCGGTGCGATCTGGGCGAGCGCCGGACCGACCGAGTGGGCCTTGAGCGCCAGCACGACATAGTCCTGCACGCCGAGGTCGGCTGCCCGCTCGGCTGCGCGCACGGGGACCGCCGTCTCCTTGCCGTCCTCGACGAGGCGCAGGCCGTCCTTCTCGATTGCCTGGAGATGCGCGCCGCGCGCCACGACCGACAGGTCGACGCGGCCCGTGGCCGCCATCTTGGCCGCGAGATAACCGCCGATGGCGCCGGCGCCGAAGACCGTGACCCGCATCAGGCGAGACCGAGCTTGGCTGCCAGGCCGATGCGCTGCAGCTTGCCAGTGGCGCCCTTGGGAATTTCCTCGAGGATGAGGACGCGGCGCGGCACCTTGAAGTCGGCGAGCCGCTCCGAGCAGAAGTCGCGGATCTCGATCTCGGTGACCACAAGCCCTTCGCGCAGCACGACGGCCGCGGCGACATCCTCGCCGAGCTTCGGATGCGGCATGGCGAAGGTGACGACCTGGGCGACGGCCGGATGGTCCATCAGCACGTCGTCCACCTCGAGCGGCGAGATCTTTTCGCCGCCGCGGTTGATGATTTCCTTCAGCCGGCCTGTCACGCGCAAATAGCCGTCCTCGTCGAGCACGCCCTGGTCGCCGGTGTGGAACCAGCCATGCGCGAAAGCGCTGGCGTTGGCCTCGGGGTTCTTCTCGTAGCCGGCCGTCACGTTCGGGCCGCGGATGACGATCTCGCCGCCATGGCCGGTCTGCATCAGCAGACCGTCGGGCGACATGATGGCCACCTCGGGGCCGGCTGCGGCGCCGACGCTGCCCGGCTTGCGCTGGCCGGGCGGCAGCTGGTTGGAGGTCATCTGATGGGCGGCTTCCGTCATGCCGTAGGATTCGATGACCGGGCAGCCGAAGGTCGATTCAAGCTCGGCCATGACCTGCGCCGGCAGCGAGGCGGAGGAGGAGCGGATGAAGCGGAGTTTTGCGGCTGCAACGATTTCCGGATTGCGCGCGGCGCGCGACAGGATCGCCTGGTGCATGGTCGGCACCGCCGTGTACCAGCTCGGCCTGGCATCGCCGAGCCACTGGAAGAAGCGGAGCGCGTTGAAGCCCGGCGTGCAGACGACGCTGCCGCCGGCGGCGAGCGAGGAAAGCACGGCGGCAATCAGCCCGTGAATGTGGAACAGCGGCATGATGTTAAGGCAGACATCGTCCGGCCCGAGGCCGAGCGTCGCGCCGATATGACGGGCCGAGGCCGCCAGGTTGGCCTGGCTGAGCGGCACCAGCTTGGGACGCGAGGTGGTGCCCGAGGTGTGCAGCAGGAGGGCAATGTGTTCCGCTCCGGCATGGCCGGGAGCGGCTGGCGCGCCGACCGCATCGCCCTTGATGCTGAAGCTGCCGGCGGGCTGGTCCGGAGCAAAATGCAGGCGCAACACGCCGATGCCAAGCCGCTTCGCAACGTCAACTGCCGGTCCGTCATCGTCCTCGCCGACCAGAATCGCCTTGGGGTCGATGTCGCTCAGGTAGAAGTCCAGCTCGTCGGCCCGGTAGGCGGGGTTGAGCGGCGCCGTCGCAACGGTGGCGGCCAGTGCGATGAATGACGCCGCCATTTCCGGGCCGTTCGGCAGCACGATGGCGACGCGGTCGCCGCGGCCGATGCCGAGCGCGTTGAGTTCGCTGGCGGTGTGGGCGATCTGCTCACGCAGGCCGCCATGGCTGAGGGGCGCCCTGTCGGGCGCCGCGATGGCCGGTGCATCCGCGCGCCCGGCCGCCATGATTTCGATGATCGACGCCGCGCGCGCCTTGTCGGTGCTGCTCACATATTCCTCCCGGTGGTTGCGGCTGCCAGCCTAATGGCGGACCATGCCGGCGTCGACATTCAATGTCTGGCCGGTGATCCAGCGCGCATCCTCGGAGGCAAGGAAGCTGACGACGTCGGCGATGTGCTCGGGCTGGCCCTTGCCTTTGACCGCCTGCAGCATCTCGACGAACTCGAAGGCGCCGTTGTGCGGGCTGGCCTTGACGCCATCGCTCTCGATCAGGCCCGGCGTCACCGCGTTGGCGGTGATGTTGTACTGGCCGAGCTCGGTGGCGAGCGCCCGGGTGAAGCCGATGACACCACCCTTGGCGGCGACATAGGCGGCCATGTTGGGCGTGCCGGCAAAGAAGGTGTTGGACGAGATGTTGATGACGCGGCCGGGCTTGGCGGCGGCGCGCATCTGGTCGGTCGCGGCGCGGGTGACGATGAAGGTGCCGGTCAGGTTGACGTCGATGATCTTGCGCCAATGGTCGAGGTCTACGTCGTCCCAGGCGACGAAGGGCACGATCGAGGCATTGTTGACCAGGATGTCGATGCCGCCGACCTTCTTGATCTCGTCGAACATGGCGGTGACGGATTTCGGATCGGATATGTCGACGGTGACGGCCTTGGTCTTGCCGCCGATGGCTGCCGCAGCCGCCTTGGCGCCTTCGCCGTTAATGTCGGCGACGTAGACCGTCGCGCCGTCGGCGGCGAGCCGTGCCGCGATGGCCTTGCCGATACCCTGTGCCGCCCCCGTAACGAGGGCGGTCTTTCCTGCCAGCCGGTCAGTCATGAAATGCTCCTGTGTCCCCTGAGTGTTCTGTTGGATGTGCCTGTCAGGCATCGGCGTCGATGACGGCGAGCGCCGCCTCGATGCCCTTGCCGACCTGATAGTTGCCGCCGCCGGCATTGAGCGCGCCGCCAAGTGCGGTGAGCGCGGCGATGGCGTAGATCGGCTGCGCCGTCGGTCCCATGTGGCCGATGCGCGTCAGCTTGCCCATCGTCTCGCCGCGGCCAGACGACAGCACGACGCCGTAGCGCTCGCGCGCCGACTGGCGGAGCTTCTTCTCGTCGACCCCGTCGGGGGTGCGCACCGAAGTCGTCGTCGGCGAAGCGATGGCCTCCGTGGCGGCCCAGACCGACAGCCCCATCGCCTCGACGCCGGCGCGCATGGCCTTTGCGGTCAGCTCGTGGCGGGCCCAGACGGCCTCCGGACCCTCGTCGAGATAGAGGTCAAGCGCGGCGTCGAGCCCGTTCACCTCGGCGACCGACGGCGTGAACGGAAAGGGCTGGTCCTTCGACCAGGCGTTCTCCCAGTCGACGATCGACAGCATGGAGGCGCGCGGTGCGAGCGGGTTGGCCTTCATCTTTGCCCAGGCGCGGTCGCTGACGCCCATGACGGTAAGGGCAGGCGGCGCGCCGAGGCATTTTCCCGGGCCGGTGACGTAGATGTCTGCCTTGCAGTCGTCCGGGTGGGTGTCCATGCCGGCAAAAGACGAGACCGCGTCGACGATCAGATAGCCGCCATGCGCCGAAACCAGCGCGCCGATCTCGTTGATCGGGTTGATGGTGCCTGAAGGCGTGTCGTGGTGGCAGACCGAGACGACGGTGATCTCGGGGTGCTTCTTCAGCATGTCGGCGACGGACTGCGGATCGATCGCCTCGTTATAGGGGACCTCGATCTCTAGCAGGTTCGGCGAATAGCGCTTGGCCCAGTAGCCGAAACCCTTGCCGTAGACGCCTGAGGCAAGATTGAGCACGACGTCGTCGGGCGTGATGAGAGACGCCGCCGCGGCCTCCAGCCCGAGCACCGGCTCGCCATGCAGGATCAGCGGCATGTTGGACAGGCGCAGCGCCTTTTTCGCCTTCAGCACGACGTTCTCGTAAAACAGCTGGAAGGCCGGGTCGTAGTCGTAAAGCACTGTGCGGCCGAGCGCCGAAAGCACTTCGGGGTAGGCGTTCACCGGCCCGGCGGTCAGCGTGATCACCGGCTTTGCGTGGTCGGAATAGCGCATGGGTCTGTTCTCCGCGTTTGCCCGCTCAGCTGTAGAAGCGCGTGCCGGTCTGATAGGTCTCGAAGCTTTCCATGTCGTGCGAGAAGAACAGCTCCGCGTCGTTGTCCTCGGCGTATTTCCGGATCTTGTGCATCGATTCGATGCCCTTGACCGGGTCGATGTGGAAGGAGGCCTGGCAGAGCGTCTCCAAGCTCTTGCGCGTATAGGCGGCGTCGAGCACCAGCATCATCGGCCGCCGGTTGGCGAGCTCGATCATCACCGCGTAGTTGCCGACGGCGTGGCCGGGCGCGTAGATCATGTGCACGCCCTTGGCGAGCTCGAAGTCGCCCTCGACGCCTTCGAAGGTGGTGTTGGCGCGCGTGGCGTTCGGCAGCAGCTGGTCGGTCACGCCGCGGGCTTCGGCCGCCTCGACCGAGAAGCTCAGATCGGAATAGCCGAGATGCTCGAAGGGGGCCGGGTTGCAGGCCTGCGGCACTTCCAGCTTGTGGCAGATCTTGCGTGCGTCGGGAAAATACTTGTTGCCGCCGCAATGGTCGAAATGGAAGTGCGAGTTGAAGACGACATCGACGTCCTTGGGTTCCAGCCCGATCAGCTTGAGGGCGCCGGGCATGGTCTGATCCTTGCTCTGGATCGGCTTTTCGAAGGGCAGCACCTTCATGACGTGGTCGTAGTCGTAGCCGGTGTCGATCATGAACCGGCCCTCGGGGTGGTCGATCAGGACGGAATAGCTCGGGAAGCGCACTTCGCCGCCGGGGCCGCGGTTCCAGAAGATGTGATAGCCGTCGAGAACGAGCGAGCCGCCGTCGAGAAAATAGACCTTGGTATCCGTCATTTGTTCACCCTCCTTCTGTGCGCGGGTTCCCGCCGCGTCCGTTGGTTGTCGTCAGCGCGCCCCGCGCTCGTAGGGAATGCCGAGTGCCGCCGGCAGGCTGGCGCGCCTGCCGAACAACACCAGCATGATCATCACCGCCAGGAAAGGCAGCATCTGGATGACGTCGGTCGGAATGTTGATGCCGGCGACCTGCATGGCGGTGGTCAGCGACAGGCAGATGCCGAACAGCAGCGCGCCAAACAGCACCCAGATCGGGCGTCCCCGCGCCAGCATGGCGAGCACGATGCCGAGGAATCCGGCGCCGTTGGTGATGAAGGGAATGAACAGGCCGGCGCCGACATTGGCGAGATAGGCGCCGCCGAGGCCGGCCATGCCGCCGGTGGTCAGCACCGCGATGGTGCGCGTGCGCATGACATCGACGCCGGCAACGTCGAGCGCCGCCGGCTTGTCGCCGGCCGCCTGCAGGTTCAGCCCGAGCTGGGTGCGGCGGTAGATGATGCTCATCACGACGACCAGCGCGACGGCGAGGTAGACCAGAAGATGGTGCTTGAACAGCGCCGGGCCGAGCACGGGGATGTCGGACAGCACGGGAATGACGGTCGCGTCGGCGGCCGGCAGGCGCGGGTAGCTGCGCGAGAACTGGAAGTGATGCAGCAGCGCCGTCAGCCCTTCGAGGCCGAGCGTCAGGGCGATGCCGATGACGATCTGGTTGAGGCCGAGCCGTACGCAGAGCAGCGCCATCACGAGGGCCACGGCCATGCCGCCGAGCGCGCCGGTCAGGAAGCCGAGCCACAGCGAGCCGGAGTAAAAGGCACCGACGAAGCCGCAATAGGCGCCGCAGATCATCATGCCCTCGATGCCGATGTTGAGGACGCCGGCCTTCTCCGACATTTGCTCGCCGAGGCCGGCAAGCAGCAGCGGGATCGCGGCCGTGACAGCACCGAAGAGAAGCGCGCCGAGGAAGACTTCGCTGAACAGGCCGGTCATCGCTCAGGCCTTTCGCGACTGGTTGTGCCGGTGGTCGAAATATTCGGCCAGCGCCAGCATGACGAGGACGATGGCGACCAGCACCAGCGTGAAGGTGTTGGGCACGCCGACGCGGCGCGCGGCACTCTCGCCGCCGATCGACAGCACCGACAGCAGGAAGACGAAGCCGATCGCGGCAAAGCCGTTCATGCGTGCCAGGAAGACGGCCGGAATGACCGCCATGCCATAGGCAGGGTTCCAGTCGGCGCGCACATTGCCCTGAACGCCGACAATGTCGACGGCGCCGCCGAGGCCGACCAGGCCGGCCGAGAGCGCGAAGACCGCGACGGTCAGCTTCGGCACGCCGAGACCGGCATGAATGGCGGCGCGCGGATTGGCGCCGACGATGCGCAGCTTCAGACCGAAGGCGGTGCGGGTCATCATCAGGTGGACGGCGATGATGGCGACGAGACCGAAGATAAGCCCGCTGGTGATGGTGGTGTCGAAGAGCCGCGGCAGCCGGTCCTCGACGGGCAGCGTGCGGGTCTGCGGCACGGTCGTCGCCGGGTCGAGGAAGACGAGCTTGACCAGCACATTGGCAAGCGAGGTGCCGAGAAAGGTCATCATCAGTGTGGTGATGATCTCGTTGACGCCCTGGTAGGCGCGCAGCAGAGCCGGCACGAGGGACCAGATCATGGCGACCGCCGTGGCCAGGACGAAGGCTATGGGGAGCGCCATCCAGCCCGGCAACACCTCTACCAGCAGGGGAGCGCTGGCCGCTGCGGTGACCGCGCCGAGCAGGAACTGGCCGTCGCCGCCGAGATTCCACATGCCGGCGCGAAACGCGACGATCAGCCCGGCCGCGACGAAGAGCAGCGGCGCCATGCGCGTCAGCGTCTGCTGTATGCCGAGCGGCGACAGCAGGCCGCGCTGCAGCACGGTGCCGTAATAGGTGAGGGGATCGACGCCGACGGCAAGCAGGATGGCGCCGGCAAGCACGAGGGCGGCGAGGATCGGACCGATCGCCATCAGAAGGCGATGCACGAAGCCGCCGCCGGCGGGTGCAGGGGTGGAATCGACGGCCGTCGCTTCGGCGGGTCCCGTGGCTTCGACGCTCATGCTGCCACCCCGACCATCATGCGGCCGACCGTGGTGCGGACATCGTCTTCGTTCTGCACATCGCCGACCAGACGGCCATTGGCAATCACCGCAATGCGGTCGCACATGCTCAAGAGTTCCTCGAGGTCAGTCGAGATCAGCAGGATCGCCAGGCCGCGCGCCGCGGTGTCGCGGATGCGCTGGCGCGAGGCCAGCGTGTTGGCCAGGTCGAGGCCGTAGGTCGGCTTGTTGAAGATCACCACCCTTGCGCCGTCGGCCAGTTCGCGCGCCAGCAGCACCTTCTGGATGTTGCCGCCCGACAGGCGACCGACCGGCGTCTTCAGGCTGGGCGTGCGCACGTCGTATTCGCGCACCAGCTCGCCGGCACGGCTGTCAATCTCGCCGCGCTGTTCGAAGCCGCGGCGCCAGAACGGTTCTTCGCCGACCTGCTTGAGGAAGAAGTTGATCGAGACGGGGAAGGTGCCGACGGTGCCTTCGCCCAGCCGGTCATCGGTCAGGTAGCGCAGTCCCGCCGCGCGGCGCTGGCCGACATCCATGGCATCGATGGAGCGCCCGTCGAGCTCGACCGAGCCGCCCGTGGTCGCAAGCTGGCCCGACAGCGCCTCGGCCAGCTGCTTCTGGCCGTTGCCGTCGATGCCGGCGATGCCGAGGATTTCGCCCGGGCGGATGTCGAAGGAAACCGAGGACAGGCCGGGCGAGTCCGCCATGGGCGCAACCGAGAGGTCGCGTACCTGGAGCAGCGGCGCGGCGTCCGGCTTTGCAAAGGAGCCGGCATGGCGTTCGGCTTCCGGGTCGTCGGTCTGCTTGCCGAACATCATCTCGACGATCTCTGTGATGGCGGCCTTCTCGCCGAGGAATTTCAGCCGCGGCGGGGTGATCTCGCCGACCTTGCGGCCGAGCTTCAGCACCGAGATGCGGTCGCCGAAGGCGGCTGCCTCCTTGAGCTTGTGGGTAATGAAGACGATGGCCAGGCCCTGCTCGACGAGGCGGCGCATCAGCGCGCCGAGTTCCTCGATGCCCTGCGGGGTCAGCATGGAGGTGGATTCGTCGAGGATAAGCAGGCGGCTGTTGCGCACCATGGCGCGCAGGATCTCGACCTGCTGCTGCTCGCCGAGCGACAGCTCGGAAACCTTGGCATGCAGGCGGACCGTGATGTTGAGCGATTTGGTGATCTCGGCGACGCGCGCCTCGAGCTGGCCGATGCGGGGGCGCTGCCACCACGGACCGCCAAGCAGCAGGTTTTCCGCGACCGTAAGGGTCGGCACCAGCATCATGTGCTGGAACACCGTGCCGATGCCGAGCGACAGGGCGTGGCGCGGCGAGGTGATGGGGGTGGGCCTGCCGTCGACCAGGATGCGGCCCTCGTCGGGCTGCTGCAGCCCCGACAGCATGCCGATCAGCGTCGATTTTCCGGCGCCGTTCTCGCCGAGCAGGACATGGACCTCGCCGGAGCGGATTCTCAGGTCGACGCTGTCATTGGCGACGACGCCGGGAAAGCGTTTGGTCACGCCTTCGAGCACCACGATGTCGTGTGGCTCGGTCGTCGACGATTGAGAAGGTCTGGTCATGCAATATCCGGGTAAGCGCAATCGTTCGGACCGGCGCGGGCAAGCCGCGCCGGTCCGTCTTGATGGACTATTCGCTGACGCTGGTCATCAGCGCGCGCACAGCGGCGGCATCATAGATCGGCTCGACCTTGATCTTGCCGGAGATGACGTCGTCGCGCAGGGCCATGATCTCGGTCCAGGTCTCGGCCGGGATGGCGTCGGTCTTCAAGAGCTTGACGGAATCGTCCTTGAGGCCGATCGAGTAGCCGTGCGAGCCGAAGGTGTCGGCCTTCAGGTCGGCGATCATCGCCGAGTAGACGGGGGTGATGTTCCACACCACCGACGAGAGCAGGAAGCCCTTGTCGATCGGCGTCTTGTCGCCGATCACGTCGATGAAATAGACCTTGCCGCCGTCGCCGGCCTTGGTCGTCTCGACCGCCTGCAGCATGCCGAAGCTCGAACCGTTGCCCTGGCCGAAGATGATGTCGGCGCCGGAAGCGATCAGGCTTTCGGTGACGCGCTTGCCGCCGGCCGCGTCGCTGTAGGCTGCGGGTCCGATCACGGCGTAGGTGACCTTCACCTCCGGGTTTTCGGCCTTGACGCCTTCGGCGAAGGCAGCCGACTGCGAGTTCCACGAGGGCGGCTCACCCGAGACGACGATGCCGACCTGCCCGGAACGCGACATCTTGGCAGCGAGACGGCCGGCAAGATAGGCGCCCTCATGGCCGCTCAGCGTGTAGTCGGCAACGAGACCCTTCTCGAGACCGGCAGGGGTATCGACGATGGCGACCGGCACCTTCATTTCCTTGGCGATTTCCGGCGCCGCGGTGTTGTAGCCGGAAGCGTGGGCGATCATCAGGCTGGCGCCGTCGCCGGCCAGTTCGCGCAGCGTCGGGCGAACGTCGCCGTAGCCGAGGCCCTGGGCGATGATGACCTCGACGCCGGCTGCCTCTGCAGCAGCCTTGGCGGCATCGACGCCCTGCTGGTTCCAGCCGTAGTCGGTGCCTTCTTCGGGCGTCAGGATGGCGATGGACTTCACCTCGGCTGCATAGGCGCTGCCCAGGACGAAGGTGCCGAGCAGCACGGCGCTGACACTGCTTTTAAGATGTTTCAACATAGAAGCCTCTCCATTGTTTTGAACTGATTTATTCTTCTTTTTATTATTGCGCATTACGCGAGGTATATTGTAAGCCATAAGAAAAGAGGCTTACACAAATGCTCCGAAATCTGGTTTTCGCTCTGGTTCTCTCCGCGTCGACGGTGCATGCGGTCGAGTTGCACCATGTCGAGGTGCGCACCGGAACCGACGGCCTTTCGCCGGTGTCGCTGGCGCTGAACAATGCCGCCGGCGAGGCGATTGCCTGCAGCGCCGACATTGCCCACTGGTACTCGGTCGAACTGGCAACGGCAGCACCCGGGGCCGACATCCGCATCGAGCTCTGGTTCGACCCGGACACAGGGACGTACTCCGTGCTCAACGACAAGCGCGAGAACCTGCCGGTCGAGCGGCTGTGGTGCGGCTTCGAAGGCCGCGCATACGCCACCCGCGCGCAGATCGAGCTCGAGCGCGCGGCGCTGCCGGCCGAACGGCCGGTCAGCTGTGCCGGCACGGCCGATCGTCTGAACTGCGGATAGGCGGCGCGCGCTTCCATTACTTTGCCTTGGCCGCCACGAGCGCCTTCATGCGCTCGTACTCTTCCTTGACGGCCGGATCGGCGTCGACCAGCTCGGCGGCCAGCGCCTGGAACTCGCTGTCCATCTTCTGCTGGTCGGCATCCGACAGCGTGTTGATGACGCCGCCATTGTCGGTCCAGATCTTGTAAGTCCTGGCGACGTTCTCGACGCCCCAGGGGAACACCGACTGTTCGGCAGCGCGGCCGGCCTCGATGATCGCCTTCCTGACCTCGTCGGTCTGCGACTGGAACCACATCTCGTTGACCACGGTGACCGAGACGATCTCGGCGAAGCGCAGGTCGGTGATGTTCTTGCCGACGTCGTAATACTTGAACGCGGTGAGGATGGGCATGCCGACGAGCATGCCGTCGAGGCCGCCGGATTCCAGTGCCGGCACGACCTCGGAGAGAGCGAGCGGCAGCGGCGAGGCGCCGACGAGTTCCATCGGCTTGACCTGCATCGGCGAGGCGAAGGTGCGGATCTTCATGCCCTTCAGTTCGTCCAAAGTGGTCACCGGCTTCATGGTGAAGACGACGGTCGGGCTGTTGTAGATGGCGCCGATGATGCGCAGACCCTTGTCGAGGAACATCTCCTCCATGTGGTCGCGGTATTCGGGGTCGTGGATGACGTTGTCGACATCCTGCGGCGACTTGAAGAGGCCCGGCACGTCAAAGGCCTGGAAGCGCGGATCGACATTGGTCATGAAGGAGGTCGGCGTGGTGAAGGCCTCGATGGTGCCGAGCAGCACGCCCTCCGCCATGCGCGGAATGGCGCCGAGCTGGCTTGCCGGGTAGATCTCGGTGGTCACGGCATCGCCGACGCGGTTCTTCAGCTCCTCGGCAAACACTTTCTGCCATTCGTGCTGCACGTCGTTGATGGTCGCCGTAGCGAGCTTCATGGTGGACTGGGCGGCAGCGGGAAGGACCGACATCGGCAGCATTGCCAGAGCGGTCGAGAGTGCGGCGGCCTTGAGGATCTTTGAAATCATCGTGTTCCCTTTTCCTTAGAGCGATTGCCCGAGCGCCAGCGACAGCGCCGGCACGTAGGTGATGATCAGCAGGGCCGCGATCTGCACGCCGACGAAGGGCATTACGCCCTTGTAGATGGTGTGCGCGGGCAGTCCGGTCGCCGACTGGACGACGAAGAGGTTGAGCCCGAAGGGCGGCGTGAACATGCCGATGGCCAGGTTGACGGTCATGACGATGCCGAAGTGGATCGGGTCGACGCCGACCGAGACGGCGATCGGCACCAGCAGCGGCGCAAGCACCAGGATCGCCGATGTGGGATCGAGGAAGCAGCCGACGACGAGCAGCAGCAGGTTGACCGAGAGCAGGAAGGCGAAGGCGTCGAGCTGCATCGACTGGATCCATCCGACCGCCGCCTGCGGCACGCCCTGCGTGGTCAACAGCCAGGTGACGACGCCGGCAACGGCGACGATGATCAGGATGCGGGCCGACAGCATGGCGGCATTGCCGGCAGCGCGGACAATGTCGGCCCAGCCCATGGTGCGGTAGACGAAGCGGGCAACGATGATGGCGTAGAGGCAGGCAAAGCCGCCCGCCTCGGTGGGAGAAAACCAGCCATTGTAGATGCCGCCGAGAACGAAGACGGGCATGAACAGTGCCGCGGCCGCATGGCGCGTGGCGCGCAGCGCCACGGCGGCGTCGAAACGGCCGACGACCGGAATGCGCAGGACGATCGCGACGGCGACGACGAAGGCGCACATCATCAGGGCGATCAGCAGGCCGGGCAGGACGCCCGCCATGAAAAGGCGGGGGATCGATTGCTCGGCGGCCAGCCCGTAGAGGATCATGGCGATGCTGGGCGGCACGACGATATCGATGGCGCCGCTCGAGGCCAGCAGCCCTGCCGAGCGCTCCCTGCCGTAACCCGATCGCTCGAGGTCGGGGTAGAGCGTCTTGCTGAGGGCCGCGACGGCGGCAACGCTGGAGCCCGAGATGGCGCCCATGACGGTCGAGGCGCCGACGGTGGCGACGCCGAGGCTTCCCGGCACCCGTCCGACCAGTGCCAGCACCCAGGCGATCAGGCGCGCGGCGATGCCGCTCGTACCCATCAGTTCGCCGGCGAAAATAAAGAAGGGAATGGCGAGCAGCGCATAGTTGTCGAGGCCGCCGAACAGCACCTGGTGCAGCGCGATCGGCGGCGTCGGAAGCACGAAGAAGACCGCGAAGGCGACCGCAGCCAGGAAGACGACGAAGATCGGCGTGCCGAGCACGAGCAGCCCGACGGGCAGGGCGGTCAGCACGGCGCTCACCGGTCCGCCCCCGCGTTGCGCGACCAGGCATCGGCATCGCGCAGAAGCAGGGCCAGCGCGGTCAGCGTCAGGGCGGCGAAGCCGATGAGGAGGGCGGCGTGCGGAATGACCATCGGCAGGCCGAGGCCCATGCTGCGCGGGCCGATGGCGGCGATGCGGGTGACGAAGCCCCAGGAGGCATAGGTGGCCAGCGCGCAGGAGAATAAAGCCGCAAGGTCGTGGATGCCGTTGAGCAGATGACGGGTGCGGCCCGTCGCGTAGGAGGGCACGAGATTGATGCTGATATGGTCGCGCGAGGCGAGCGACAGGACGGCGCCGGCCATCACCATCCAGATCATGGTGTAGACCATCACCTCGTCCGCGCCGGTCATCGAGAAGCCAAGCAAATAGCGCCCGGTCGCGTTGGCGACGTTGATCGCGACGATGGCCAGCATGGCGAGGCCGAGCACCCAGTGGACGGCACCGGCGACGGCGTTCGCGGCGGCGAGCAGGCCTTGCATCAGATCGCCCCGGTCCCGAACCTGCTCAGCCGAACCGTGCATCGCTCACTCCCGGTCTTCGAGAATGCGGCGGATGGCAACGAGCTTGCGGGCGCGCTCGGCCTGCAGGGCTCCGGCCTCTTCGGGCGTGTAGGAATAGATGCCGCCGCCCGACTTGATGCCGAGGCGCGAGGCAGCCGTCATCTCT
The DNA here is from genome assembly GCA_018823835.1 of Alphaproteobacteria bacterium. Taxonomy (GTDB): domain Bacteria; phylum Pseudomonadota; class Alphaproteobacteria; order Rhizobiales; family Rhizobiaceae; genus CAMYMG01. The sequence continues at coordinate 95,660 of JAHJHT010000013.1, forward strand.
TCCACCATCGGCGCGACGTCCGAGCGGTTGGCGAGGTCGGCGTTGAGGAAGGAGGAGACGGACTTGTAGATGTCGAGACCGGCCATATCGAGCAGCGCCATCGGTCCGATGACGGCGATCTTGTAGCCGATGCCCCAGGAGACGCAGGTGTCGAGGTCCTCGGGTTCGATGACGCCGCGCTCGACGAGGTCGACCGCCTCGCGCAGCAGGGCGTAGAGGACGCGGTTCTCGACGAAGCCTGGCACGTCCTTCTTGACGACGACGGGCAGCAGTCCGATCGAGCGGATCAGGTCGCGAATGGTCGCCACCGTCTCGGGTGCGGTTTTTTCGCCCGCGATCACCTCGATCATCGGCACGATGTGCGGCGGATTCGACCAGTGCATGCCGACCATGCGTTCGGGATGCGAGATATGCGCCTGCAACTTGGTTATCGGAATGCCCGAGGTGTCCGAGGCCACGATCACGGATGTGCCGACCAGTCTGTCGATGGCGCGGTAGGTCTCGGCCTTGATGTCGATGTTTTCGGGCACGTTCTCGATGACGAGGTCGGCGCCCTCGACCGCCTCGGCGAGCGATTCCGCGAAGCGTACGCTGCCGGCGCCTTCCGAAGGCGCCTCTATGCCCAGCCGGTCGAGCACGCCGCCGGCGATGCCGAGCATGGCCTTGGCCTTCTCGACCGCGGCGGGCGCAACATCATGGGCCGCCACGTCCAGCCCGCCGCGCGCCAGGCGCGCTGCGATGCCGGGACCCATCGTCCCAAGTCCGATGAGGGCGACCCGCTTGATCATCAGGCGGCTTTCGTCGCTGCCTGGAAGGCCGGACGCGCAGCCATTGCGGCAACCCAGCGCTCGAGGTTGGGCATGGCCGGACGGCCGATCTTGAAGTCGACGCAGCGCTTGAGGATCGGCGCGCAGGCAATGTCGGCGATGGTGAGCTTGCCGAGCGCTAGGTATTCCTTGCCCGCGAGGTGGGTATCGATGATCTGCAGCTGCGCGGCGAGATCCTTGACGCCATCCTTGTACTCGGGCGTCTGCTCCTCAGGCGTCAGCTTGGCGCCCTTGAAGGCGGTCATGTAGCCGGGATTGAGGGCTGCGAGCAGGAAATCCATCCAGCGCTCGATCTCGGTCTTCTCGGCCGGCGTCGAGCCGTTCAGCGCGTTGCCGTTGGAGGCCGAGAGATAGCGCAGGATGGTGTTGGACTCCCAGATGACGGTATCGCCATCGATGAGCGTCGGCACTTTCGAGGTCGGGTTCATCGCCTTGTATTCCGCCGTCTGCGTGTTCTCGAACAGGCGGCCGTAGTCCTCGCGCTCATATGTGGCGCCGATCTCCTCCAGCATGAAGAGAACCTTCTGGACGTTGCCCGATGTCTGGCGTCCCAACAGTCTGTACATTTCTAAATCCTCATCTCGATTGCGCCGGCTATTTCACAGCCGGCAGCGGTTTGTAGACGATGGCGTCCATCTCGATCTTGGTGTTGATGACGGCCTTGGCCTCGACGGTCGTGCGCGCCAGAACGGCGTCGCCGATGCCTTCGAGGAAGGCCCGGTTGTAGCGGCCGAAGTCGCGCGTGTCCTCCAGGTAGGTGGTGATGCGTACCACGTCCGACAGTGTCGCGCCCTCGTGCGCGATGACGCGCTCGATGGTCTTCAGCGTGGCCAGCGTCTCTTCCTCGATGGTGCCGCTGATCATGTTGTTGTTCTCGTCCTTGGGCACCTGGCCGGAGACGAAGATGAAGTCACCCGCCCGGACCGCCGGATGAAACGGCAGGTTGGGGTTCTTGTTGCCGATGGCATAGTGGGTGGCTGATTTTCGCGTGCTGTCGCTCAAGACCCGCTCCTACAGAACACTGGTTTCGATGATGTCGACGCCGCGCACGCGGTCGATCAGGTAGACGATACCGCGATCGTCGATGGTGACGTCGTTGGACGAAGAGCGCTCGGCGCCGGCCGGGGCATCGGGCACGTAATGCCCGACTTCCTTGGGCGCGAAGGGGTCGGCGATGTCGACGAGACGCAGGCCCTGCGCGAACCAGGCGAAGGGGATGATCGAGCCCTTGAAGCGCTCGGACGGCTGGTGGCAGCCGGTCATGGGCGGCTGCGGCGCGCCGTCGAGGTCGATGCCGGGAACCTGGAAGGTCGAGATCGGCAGCGGGTTGGTCTCGTCGGTAATGTCGTAGATCCAGGCGAAAGCGGGGGGCGAGGGGTGCAGTTTCGCGACGTCCTCGTCGGCAACCACCATGATGCGGCGGCCCTTGAGGTCCTGCGGGATCGGCAGGCAGGTGTGCGTCGGGTGCGGGAAGCTCGGGCTCGAATTCATATGGGCGATGGCTCGCGGCCTGGTTATGTCGGAGATGTCGAGAATGAACAGGCCGTGGTGCCAGTAGCTGACATAGAGGCGGTCGCCCATGCGCAGCGGGTGGTGACAGCGCGGCGTGACATAGTCGTGCCACGGATATTCCTCGCCGCCGCCGGTGTGCTGGCCAGGAATCCACCAGCGCCCGACCTCGACCGGGTTGGCCGGGTCGATCAGGTCGAGGATCATGACGATGTTGCCGACATAGCCGTCGGCGGTCGGCGAGATGTAGGCGTAGCGGCCGTCATAGTCGTAGCGGTGAACGCCCTTGCCGCCGGTCATCCACTTGGAGATCAGCTTCGGCTCGGCCGGTCGCGTGGTGTCGTAGATCGCCAGCCCGCCGCCGAAATCGGCAGGCCCTTCGCTGCCGAAGCGCTCGTGGTTGATGATCATCAGGCCGTCCTGGGCGCGCACCTTGTGAGAGTGCCAGCCGGGCGGAACGTCGATGGTGGCGATCTTCTTGGGATTGCGAGGGTCGGAAATGTCGACCAGCGTGGTGCCGCTCGGCGGACGCATGTGGCCGATGTAGAGGATGTTGCCGTCGACCCAGACCTGGCCGCCGCCGGGGCAGTCGACGTGGCCGATCTGCTTGGTGTTGAACGCTGAAACCAAAACTGACGCCCCCTACACGTACGGTCGCGATGCCACCTGGCGGGCGCCGCGTTGAATGATCAGACGATGCGAAGCAGGTCGCCCGCCTGGTTGCGGCCCCAGCGCTTGTAAAGAAGCAGCGCCTTCTGGGTCGGTGCGTCGGTGGCGCCGAAGAAGATTACCGGCTCGGTCGACGAGCCGTTGACATGCTCGACCCAGGAGCCGCCCGGAATGGCGATCGTGTCGAACTGGTTCCAGTCGTAGCGCTTGCCGTCGATGATCGAATGGCCGCTGCCGCGGAAGGGCGCCAGCAGCAGGCTCGCGGTCTCGCGCTGCGGCAAGGTCTTTTCGCCCGGGCGCAGCATCTGGACATAGAAGTTGATGGTGTGGAACACCGGGCCGCCGGTCGTGGGGTCGACATAGTCGATGACGATGCCCTCATGCGGGTCGCCGTCCCAGTCCTTGTGGGCGTCGAGCAGCGCTTCCATCTTCTCCCAGCGGTAGACATACATGGGGGAGGATAGGCCGCCGCCGCGCTTGTGGTCGACGAAGCGAGGCATCATGCCGCCTTCGCCATAGATGCGCTGCGAGTAGTCGCTCGGGAAGCGTGCGGTCTGCACCTTCTTCTCGACTTCCTTGCCGTCGACCATCTCGGTGTACTTGTGGTCGAAATGGACGGCGTGGAGAGTTTCGACCAGCGGCAGGTCGAGGACCGAAAGGTTGACCGCCTGCTCGCCGCCGACCGTGCCGTGGTTGTGCCAGGCATCATTCGGGGTAAGCACCATGTCGCCGGGACCGAAGACGACATCCTCGCCCTCGACGCCGGTGAAGTTGCCTTCGCCCGTAAGGCCGAAGCGGATCGCGCTCGGCGAATGCTTGTGCGGCGGCATGATCTCGTCGGGATCGTTCAGCCGGTATGCGGTGTACATGGTGCTGACCGAAGCGCGCTTGGGCGCCAGGCCGGGGTTGACGAGGATCAGCGAGCGGCGCTCGCTGTCGTCCATCGTCACCAGCTGGGCGGCGCGCTGCAGCAGCGGCTCGATGTCGGAATAGGACCAGACGAAGGGGACCGCCTTGTTGGTCGCCATGAGCTGCTTGATCTCGTCATGGTCGACGCCTTCGGACGTCGCCCAGAAGGGGAACATGTTTTTCCCGTAGAGATCGTCATAGAGCCCCTTGAGGGCCGCCTTCTTGTTGCTGATGACGTCGTTTGCTGCTTGCGACGCGGACATGGGGGCCACCTTTCAGGTTCAAAGGCAAATGCGTTTAACCAACTCAACCGTATCCGCATTGGTTATGACCGACAATGGCAAAATTGGCGAATTCGAAAAGTTTTTGACCGGGCATTCAGAATGGGCGGACAGCGTGCTTTCTTCGATACTATCCTACTGAAATCATTCGCTAAAAACGGCAGCAAGCGGCCGGAAGGCGAACCCGTAGCGATGCCGGTTCATGCAAATAAGAACTCAACCAACCAAAAAATGGTTGAAGCTGCCGCCGCTGTCAGGCGGCAGCGGTCTGGAGGCCTTCCGATGCATCGGCGCGGATGAGGTCGGCGGCCTTCTCGGCAATCATGATGACAGCCGCATTGATGTTGCCGCAGGGCAGGTCCGGCATCACCGAGGCGTCGACGATGCGCAGACCGGCTAGGCCGCGCAGGCGCAGCTCTGGATCGACCACCGAGCCTTCGTCAACGCCCATGCGGCAGGTGCCGGCGGGGTGGTGGACGGTGATCGACGTCTTGCGGATGTGCTCGTCGATCTCCTCATCGCTCTCGCATTGCGGGCCGGGAAAGAATTCGGCGGCGACAAAGGGCGCCATCGAGGGCTGCGCCGCGAGGTTGCGGGCGACGCGGAAGCCGGCGCGCAGCGACTGCCAGTCACGGTCGGCGGACAGAAAGTTCTGGCGGATCAGCGGGGCGGCCAGCGGATCGTCGGATGCCAGCGCGACATGGCCGCGGCTCTCCGGCTGAACCGCGACAATGCGGCTGGCGAAACCGTCGGCGAAGGGGGCCTTGAAGGGCGGCATGTAGGGCCAGGCGGCAAGCGGAGCGGCGGTGAACAACAGTTGCACGTCGGGCAGGGGGCGCGTCTCGTCGCTCTTCAGGAAGGCCACGACGCCACCCGGCACGTCGCCTGAAAAGCCGGAGCCGGTCAGGTAGGTCTTTGCGAAATCGAGGCCGATCCGGTCGGCCCGCATCATCCGGTGGAAAGGCCCAGGCGTCTTGCGGCGGTACATCAGGATCACCGAGACGTGGTCCTGCAGGTTCTTGCCGACGCCGGGCAGGTCGAGCGCCGTCTCGATGCCGTGTGCGGAAAGCTCTTCGTGGTTGCCAATGCCGGACAGCATAAGGAGTTGCGGCGTGTTGATGACGCCGCCCGACAGCACCACCTCGCGACGGGCGAAGGCCTGGCTGTCAACGCCGCCATGGCGGTAGGCGATGCCGGTGGCCCTGCCGTCGGCGAGCAGTATCCTGGTCGCCATTGCGCCGGTCACGACCTTCAGGTTGCTGCGACGCATGGCCGGTCGCAGATAGGCGGTCGCCGCAGAGGAGCGGCGCCCCTTGTCGATCGTCATCTGCAGGCGGCCGAAGCCTTCCTGGACGGCGCCGTTGTAGTCGTCGGTCTGCGGATAGCCGGCGCTGCGGCTAGCCTCCGCATAGGCCTCGATAAGTTCGTCCTTGTAGCGGCAGAACTGCGTGTTGAGCGGGCCGCTCCCGCCGCGATATTCGCTCTCGCCCTTCTCCCAGCGCTCCTGGCGCTTGAAGTAGGGCAGAACCTTCTCGTAGGACCACTCGGTCAGGCCGCTTGCCGCCCAGCGGTCGTAGTCGCCGCGGTTGCCGCGCACATAGGCCATGGCGTTTGTCGAGGACGAGCCGCCGATCACCTTGCCACGGGCGCACTCCACCTTGCGGCCACCGACATTGGCTTCCGGCTCGCAGAAATACATCCAGTCGTGGCGACGCTCGGTGAGGATCTTGCCCCAGCCCAGCGGGATGTGGATCATCGGGTCGCGGTCCCAGTCGCCGGCCTCGAGCAGCAGGACCCGGACGCCCGGATCCGCGCTCAGGCGGTTTGCCATGACGCAACCCGCGGAGCCCGCGCCGACGATGACATAGTCGAAGGTTTCGCCAACTGGCATCTAGTTTCCTCAAGATGGGGTCGACGCCATGACGGCGGCTCGACCGGTAAACCACTCAACCACCGCTCAACTGATATTGTCAACCAATGCGCTTAACTGTACAGATGGTTGAGTTGGTTGTGTGAGTTTGCGACAGAATCGACGCCCCTGGCAGGCGTCATGCGCCTCAGCGCAGGATCGGCAGGAGACATTGCATTGGCTGCATTCGAACCCAAACTCGTATTGTCGGACGTCGACGACATCATCGGCTCCATCCGCCAGATCCAGAAGGAGGGCAGGCCGCTGCCCTCGGAGCGCGACCTTGCCGAGCAGCTCAACGTCAAGCGGCACCAGCTGCGCAAGGCGCTCGAGGCGATGCGCCGTGCCGGCGACCTGAAGCCGGCGCGCACGCGACGCGCACCGACGGCCTGGCCGCGCTACGGCGAAGAGCTGGTGCGGGTGACCAATCCGATCGAAGTGCTGGAACTGCGGCTGCTGATCGAGCCCGGTCTGGCGCGCCTTGCCTCGCTGCGCGCCTCGTCCTTCGAAACGGCGCGCATCCTCGAGGCCGCGACCACGCCGGAAAATGCCGAGTCCGGAGAGGCCGACCTGGCCTTCCACCTGGCCATCGCAGGGGCGGCGCGCAACCATCTCGCCGCCGAAATCTACCGCATGCTGCGCCAGGTCGGCGTCGATGCGCGGGTCAAGGTTGCGCGCACGGCGGCCCCAACCTGTCCAAAGCGCATCGCGCAGCGCGACGCCGAACACCGGCAGGTCGCCGAGGCGATTTCGCAGCGCGATCCCGAAGCGGCGGAGACGGCGATGCGGGCGCATCTCCTGTCGGTTCAGAAGCAGATTGTCGAAAGGTCGAACGCGGGCGCATTCGCGGCATGATTTTCCGCATTCGAATGGAATTTGTGCCGGGCACGGTCGGCGCGTGACGCAGCATTTCGACGTCCTTATCGTCGGAGCCGGCTCGGCCGGAAGCGTGCTCGCGAGCCGGCTGAGCGAGGATGCCGCCTGCCTCGTCGGGGTCGTCGAGGCAGGCGGCATACCTGCTGATCCCGACATTGCAGATCCGTTGAAATGGCCGGCGCTGCAGGACCGCGACTTCGACTGGGCCTACCGAACCGTGCCGCAGAAATTCACCGCCGGGCGCGTGCATGAGTGGCCGCGCGGGCGGATCGTCGGCGGCTCCAGCTGCCTGCACGCCATGGCACATGTGCGCGGTCATCCGCGCGATTTCGACAGCTGGGCAAAGGCCGGCGGCGAGCGTTGGTCATACGAGGGACTGCTGGCCGGCTTCGAGCGCAGCGAACGGCTGACCGGGCATCGCGGAACGGCGGACTGCGGCGAGGGGCCGCTCGACGTCTACCTGCCGGACCAGGAGGTCAGCCCGGTCGTGCGCGCCTACATGGCCGCCGGCAATGCGTTGGGCGTGCCGGCGCTCGACCACCACAACGCCGGCGAACTGATCGGTACGTCGCAGAATTCGCTGACCATCAGGAACGGCCGCCGCCTCAGCGTTGCCGACGCCTACCTGACGCCCGAGGTGCTGGCGCGGCCGAACCTGACGCTGCTCACCGGGCACGAGATCGAGCACCTGGAGCTCGACGGCCAGCGCGCCGTGGCGGCAATTTGCGTTGCCGGCGCTGCGACGCGGCGGATCTCGGCCGACCGCATCGTGCTCTCAGCCGGCGCGGTATCGTCACCGCTGATCCTGATGCGCTCGGGCATCGGCGACCCGGAAGTGTTGCGGGGCGCCGGCATTGCCTGCACCAGCGAGCGGCGCGAAATCGGTGCCAACCTGCAGGACCACCTTCTTGCGCTCGGCAATGTCTACCGGTCGAAGCGGCCGGTGCCGCCATCGCGGCTGCAGCATTCCGAATCGCTGATGTATCTCGACAGCGCGGATTTCTCCCGTGCCTCGGGACAACCCGACATCGTGCTGGCCTGCGTCGTCGCGCCGTCGGCGGCAGCGGGCCTGGAGGCGCCGCCCTACGGGCAGGCCTTCACGATCCTTTGCGGCGTTACCCACCCGACGAGCCGCGGCAGCATCCGGCCCAGCGGGCCGGGCAGGGCTGACCGGCCGGTCATCGACCCGCAATATCTCGGGACGGAGGATGACCGTCACCTGTTCCGCGTGGCTTTGCGAGCCGCAAGGACGGTCGGAAACCATGCCGCACTCGACGACTGGCGCGAGGAAGAGGTGCTGCCGGGCCCCGGCGTCCGCTCGGACGCCGAAATCGACGCCTTCATCGCGCGGGCCGCCTCGACGCATCATCACCCCGCCGGGACATGCCGGATGGGACGGGATGCCGGAGCGGTGGTCGATCGGGATCTGAAGGTGAACGGCTTCGACAACCTGTTCGTCGTCGACGCGTCGGTGTTTCCGGCGCTGCCCTCCGGGCCCATCAACGCGGCCGTGGTGGCGGTGGCGGAGACCTGGGCAGCCGCGCAGCGCTGAGCCACGCCTCCAGGCTGCGGCCGATGATGGCCGCGCGCCTACTTGGTAAAGTCCTGGACCTCGACAAAATCCTCGACGTCGCGCTGGATCGCCATCGGACTGGTGACGTAATGCAGCAGGAGTTCGCCGATCGAGCGCAACGCGTCGAGATGGATCCTCTCGTAGCCGTGCGAGGCGTCGACGCCGAAGGTGACGAGGCCCGTGCGGATGTCGTGACCGGCCTCGAGCGCGGAGGCGGAATCGCTGCGGTAGTAGCGGAAGATGTCCTTCTGGTAGGAAATCCCGTTCTTCTGGCACAGCGTCTCGAGCTGCTTGGTTAGGTGGTAGTCGAACGGGCCGGACTGGTCGGCCATGGCGATGGTGACGCCGAACTCGGCGGAGTTCTGGCCGGGCGCCGACGTACCATTGTCGACGGCTACCAGCGAGGCGATCTCGGGCGCGATGACCGACGAGGCGCCGACCCCGACTTCCTCGGCGATGGTGAACAGCCAGTGGATGTCGACGGGCGACTGGCATTCCGCGCGCTCGAAAGCCTGTATGGTCGCCAGCATGATGGCGACGCCGGCCTTGTCGTCCAGATGACGCGAGTTGATGAAGCCGTTCTCGAGAAATTCCGACTGCGTGTCGATGGCGACGATGTCGCCGATCTCGATGCCGTGCGCCGTCGTTTCGGCGGCGCTGGTCGTCACGACGTCGAGGCGGAGTTCGACATAGGGCCAGCCGGTCGGCTGGGTGTCGATCTCGTCATTATAGGTGTGGCCCGAGGCCTTGAGCGGCAGGATGGTGCCGCGAAACACCATGTCGCGCGCATAGACATTCACGCGGGCGCCCTCGGCAAAACGCGCCGACCAGTGGCCGATCGGCACGAGTTCGAGGCGGCCGTTCGCCTTGATCGCCTTCACCTGCGCGCCGAGCGTATCGAGATGCGAGACGATGGCGCGGGCGCCATGGCGCCTGCCGCCCTGGCTGACGGCACGAATGGCGCCGCGCCGCGTCAGTTCGGGTTTGAGGCCGAGGAGTTCCAGTTCGCGGCTGCAGTAGCGGGCGACATTGTCGGTCAGGCCGGTCGGGCTGTCGATGGCCAACAGATGGCGCAGCTTGAGCAGAAGATATTCGGTGTCGATCTCGAGTGCTGTCATGCAGGCGCTCCGGTTGCGCCCGGTACACGGGCGCGCGACTGCGGAAACAGCAGGTCGATGAAGCGCTCGGCCGTCGGCTGCGGCTCGTGGTTGGCAAGGCCCGGCCGCTCGTTGGCCTCGATGAAGACGTAGTCGGGCTGCGTCGGCGAGGTGACCATGAAGTCGATGCCGACGACGGGGATGTCGATTGCCCTCGCTGCCGACTTGGCCGCCTCGACGAGGGCAGGGTGGACGATGCCGGTAACGTCGTGGATGGAGCCGCCGGTATGGAGGTTGGCCGTCTTGCGGACGATCACCTCCTCGCCCTCGGCCGGCACGGTGTCGAGGCTGCGCCCGCCGGCGGCGAGGCAGCGCAGGGTTTCTTCGTCGACCGGGATGCGGCTCTCGCCGTCGGTCGCTGCGGCGCGGCGGCGCGACTGTCGCTCGATCAGCGTCGCCAGCGAGCGATGGCCGTCGCCGACGACGGAGGGGGGGCGCCTGATGGCGGCGGCCACGAGCTTGTGGTCGATGACGACGAGGCGCAGGTCCTGGCCGTCGAAGCAGCTTTCGACCAGCACGCGGTCGCAGATTTCTCCGGCTTCGGCGGCTGCCTTTGCCACATCGTCCATGCGGGTCAGGCCGACCGAAACGCCACGGCCCTGTTCGCCGCGGGCTGGCTTGACCACGACGGAGCCATGCTCGGCCAGAAAGGCCTCGACCGCGGCGTCGTCGCCGGTGGCGATCTGCTCGGGCACCGCCACGCCGGCGCGTGCAACGATGCGCCTTGTGACGGCCTTGTCGTCGCAGACCGAGACGGCGACCCCGGAGGTCAGTTCCGACAGGCTTTCGCGGCAGTGGATGGAGCGGCCGCCATAGGAGAGGCGGAAGAAGCCGCCCTCGGCATCGGTCACCTCGGCATGGACGCCGCGGCGGCGCGCCTCGTCGATGATGATGCGCGCATAGGGGTTCAGCGCGTCGTACTGTGCGATGGGCGCGGAAAACAGCTTCTCGTTGATGGGGTTCTTGCGCTTCACCGCAAACAGCGGAATCCGGCGGAAGCCGAGGCTCTCGTATAGCCCGATCGCCGGCTCGTTGTCGTGCAGCACGGACAGGTCGAGGCTGCTTGCGCCGCGCGCCTGGAAATACTCGGCAAGCCGGCGCACCAGCATCTCGCCGATACCCGGATGCCTCGACTGCGGATCGACCGCCAGGCACCAGAGCGAGGAGCCGTGCTCCGGGTCCTGGAACAGGCGGTGATGGTCGACGCCTGTTACCGTGCCGATGATGTCGCCCGTGGCTTCTTCCTCGGCGACAAAATAGGTCAGCGATCGGCTGTCGCGCTTCGACCAGAAGAATTCCGGCAAAACCGCCACCATGCCGCGCGCGGCATAGATGGCATTGACCGCCTCGGCGTCGGCCTCGGAGGTCAGTCGGCGGATGAAGAAGCCCTGAGGCTGCCTGCGCCCGGGCCGGTATGTCGCGAGGTTGAGCCGATAGGTGTGCGACGGATCGAGAAACGTCTCCTGCGGCGCCAGCGTGAGAAGCACATGCGGATCGCGCACGTAGAAGGCTATGTCGCGCTGGCCGGGCCTTTCGTCGCGAAGCGCCGCCACGAGCGCGGCGTCGGAGGTAAAGGTCTGCGCAAACAGCAGCCGTCCCCAGCCGCAGTCGAGCGTGACGTCCTCGGACCGCACCGTCCTTTCGCCGCCCGGCTGTTCCTTCATCGAATTGACGCGCAGCCGCTGCAGGCGGTGATCGAGCGGACGCTCGCCGCGCGATGTACCGGATTTCTTCTTGTGTCCGACCGCCTTGGCCATGGTGTCAGATTCCATGCGTCTGGAGCCACATTTCCAGCAGGCCGACCTGCCAGAGCTCAGACCCCTGCAGCGGAGTGATGTGCTGCGAGGGCGCCTCGAAGAGTTGCGCCAGGTAGTCCTCGCGGAACAGGCCGCGTTCGCGCGCCGTACGAGTCTGCAACGCATCGCGCACCATGTCGAGGTAGGGCCCATCGACATATTTCAGCTGCGGCACCGGGAAGTAGCCCTTCTTGCGGTCGATCACCTCGCTCGGGATGACCATGCGGGCGACGTCCTTGAGGATGCCCTTGCCATTATCCTTGAGCTTCAGCTCTGGCGGGATTCGGGCCGCCAGCTCGACCAGTTCGTGGTCGAGGAATGGCACGCGCGCCTCCAGGCCCCAGGCCATGGTCATGTTGTCGACGCGCTTGACCGGGTCGTCGACGAGCATGACGGTCGAATCGAGCCTGAGCGCGCGGTCGACGGGCGTGTCGGCGCCGGGGCGCTGCAACTCGTGGGCGACGAGTTCGCGGCTGTAGTCGCGGTCGTCCGTCCAGTCCGCGCCGAGCTGGCGCCTCAGCGTCTCGTGGTTGCGGTCGAAGAAGACGCGGGCATAGTCGCCGACCACATCGTTGCTGTCGGCAAGCGGCGGGTACCAGTGGTAGCCGCCGAAGACCTCGTCGGCGCCTTGGCCGGACTGCACGACCTTGATGTGCTTGGAGACCTCCTTGGAGAGGAGGTAGAAGCCGACATTGTCATAGGAAACCATCGGCTCCGACATGGCCTGGAAGGTGCCGGGCAGGGCGTCCATGAGCCCGGCGGACGGCACGAAGATCTTGTGGTGGTCGGTGCCGAACTCCTTGGCGATCAAGTCGGAATAGACGAACTCGTCGCCCTTTTCGCCATTGGCTTCCTCGAAGCCGACGGAAAAGCTCATCAGCTCGGTCTGACCGGCTTCGGCGAGCAGGCCGACAATGAGGCTCGAATCGACGCCGCCCGAGAGCAGCACGCCGACCGGGACGTCAGCCACCATGCGGCGCTTGACAGCGGCCCGCAGTTCCTCGAGCAGGCGGTCGCGCCAGTCGGTGGCAGACATGGTGCTCTCGTCGGCGGCACGGCCGAAGGGCGGGTCCCAGTAGCGGCGATCCTCGAACTGGCCATCGGCCTCGATGATGCGCATCGTCGCCGGCGGCAGCTTCTTGACACCGTTGATGATGGTGCGCGGCGGCGGCACGACGGCGTGGAAGCTCATGTAGTGGTGCAGGGCGACGCGGTCGATCGAGGTGTCGACGTCGCCGGCCTTGAGCAGGGCGGGGAGCGACGAGGCGAAGCGCAGCCGTTTGCCGCTCTGCGACAGATAGAGCGGCTTGATGCCGAAACGGTCGCGCGCCACGATGATGCGGCCGCTGTCGCGCTCCTGGATGACGAAGGCGAACATGCCGTTGAAGCGCTCGACACAGGCTTCGCCCCAGGCGTGCCATGCCTTCAGAATGACTTCGGTATCGCCATTGGAGAAGAAGCTGTAGCCGGCGGCTTCGAGTTCGCGCCGCAGTTCCGGGTAATTGTAGATGCAGCCGTTGAAGGCGATGGTCAGGCCGAGCATGCCGTCGACCATCGGCTGCCTGGCCTTTTCCGACAGGTCGATGATGCGCAGGCGGCGGTGACCGAAGCCGGCATTGCCGTAGGACACGATGCCCGAATCGTCGGGGCCGCGTGGCGCCAGGGTGTCGGACATTCTCGAAATGGCCAGGACAGACGGGGTCGACCCGTCAAATGTTACTTCGCCGCAAATTCCGCACATGCTCGGGCAGGAGCCTCCATATCAGATTGTCAAACTTGCAAAGGGATGCGTTAGTAGTTAGAGTTCGAATGATTAGATGTCAAATAATTCGATGATAGACAGTTCCGACACAGCGCCATCGACGGGCTCCGCGCCCGCCGACCAAACGCGTTTGCTCCTGAAATCGATCCGAAGAATTGTTCGGGCAAACGACCTGCAGTCGCGCGCGCTTGCCAAGGCAACCGGCCTCACCGGTCCGCAACTGGTCATCCTGACCGGCGTGGCGGAGCTCGGCGAAGTGACGACGCAAGCGCTGGCCGATCATGCCGACCTCAGCGCCGCGACCGTGGTGATGGTGCTCGACAAGCTGGAGCAGCGGGCAATCGTCGAGCGCTACCGTTCGACCAGCGACCGCCGCATCGTCTATACGCGGCTGACGGCCAAGGGAGCGGAACTGGTAAACAGCACGCGCGGCCTGTTCGGTGCCGGGCTGGTGCAGCGCCTGGCCGCGTTGCCGGCCGCCCGTCGCCAGGAACTGATCGAGAACCTTGGTGCGATCGCCGATCTCGTCACCGACGCGACCAAGACGGTGGCGCTCGACTGACGCGGATGGCCGTCCGGCACACTGGCGTTGACATGGAAAAATCTGGTGGGCGATGACGGGCTCGAACCGCCGACATCTTCGGTGTAAACGAAGCGCTCTACCAACTGAGCTAATCGCCCGACAGGGTGCGGACGTTTAAGCAGTTCGCGCCGCGTCCGCAAGGAAAATCGGCCGGCCGGTGCGGTGTTTTAGGGCGGTTGCCGGATGGTTTGCCCGGCAAGTCAGCGAAACATCGAAAGACTTGCAGAATAGGTCTCACCGCGCGCTTGACACTCCCCATCGAACCCCTTATCCAGCGCCCAACGACGCCTTGCCCCTTTGCACGGCGTCAGTGCGCGGGTGTAGCTCAGTCGGTTAGAGTGCCGGCCTGTCACGCCGGAGGTCGCGGGTTCGAGTCCCGTCACTCGCGCCATTTTGACGTCGGCCTGAGCCATCCGCTCCGGCGCTTCGCCTGAATGTCCGCTCCCTTGAAAGTCCGCTTCATCGACGCCTGTCGTCGCAGGGTCTTGCGTTGTCTTTCTGGCGCCTGTGCTCACGACAAGTTCACGCGCTTCCGGGGCGGCGCAGTGATATCTTCCGTCCTGAGGATGTCGGAGCGGTTTCATGAAGCATGTTGCGATTCTCGTGCCGGCGCTGCTCATCGCGACCGAAGCCGGCGCCATTTCACGCTACCAGACGACGGCGATGAGTTGCGCCAGGGTCGTCGCCGCGCTCGATGTCGATGGGGCCGCCATCCTGCGCTACCCGGCGCCAAACAACCCGTCGATCCAGCTCTACGACCGCTATGTGCGGGACAACCGGCAATGCAGCAGCACCCAGAGGGCACGGCTGTTCAGCGTGCCGACCACGGACAACAAGGCCTGCCAGGTGCGCAAATGCGTGAGGGTGAGCGGATCGGGCAACCGGTAGCGCGGCGCAGGCGCTGTCGCATGGCCGGTTTTGTCCGGCAGGTCAGAGGTAGCTGCTGACCTTCTTGCCGGCTTTCAGGAAGCGTACCGGGTTCAGCGCATCGCCGTTGCGGCGCACCTCGTAATGCAGGTGCGGGCCGGTCGAACGACCGCTGCTGCCGACCTTGCCGATGGTGTCGCCGGCGGCGAGCGGCTGGCCTTCCTTGACGAGGATCTTGCTCAGATGGCCGTAGCGCGTGCTGAAGCCGTTTGCGTGTTCGACCTCGACCATGCGGCCGTAGCCGCCGTACCAACCAGCCTTGATGACCTTGCCGGGGGCGGTGACGCGCGCGGGTGAACCGGCCGGCGCACGGAAATCCATGCCCGAATGCATGGCCGGCGTGCCGATCAACGGGTCCTTGCGGACACCGAATGTGCTTGAGATGGACCGGCCTGGCGCCGGGTTGGCGATGGGGAAGCTGCGTGCCTCGGCCTTCAATCGTTCCAGCATGTCGAGCGCCTCGTCCAGTTCGCGTACCTTGCTCTCGAACATTTCCGGGCTGTCGATGGCGACCAGCGGACCGCCTATGCCGGTCTTGGAATCGTCCTTGTCGACCGGCAGGCCGGCGGCCTCGAGAGCCTCGGAGATCGCGTCGGCGGTCTGGTAGGCATCCTCGGCCAGCGTGTTGATGCGGCTGATCTGCTCGGTCTCGATCGAGCGCAGCGACTTGTTGATGGCGACGAACAGCCGGTCGGCCTGGTCGGCAGAGGTCGAGCCGGACGAGATGGCCTGGCGCGTCGACCAGAAGGAGAAGGGCGTCGCGACGTCGCCGGGCGAAACGGTGTCGGCAAGGGCCAGCACGGTGTCGGGAACGAGCGCGGCGCGCTGGTCGGGCTTGCCTGACGGCACCGGTGCGGAGGCGGGCAGCGGCGTATCGCCATGTTCGACGCGGTCGATGAGGGGGCCGAGACGGCCGTGGCGCTGCGTCAGCTGCGTCTGGCGCTCGAGCAATTCACCGACCTTGGTCTCCATCAGCTGCTGGTCGAGCATCTGGCGGCTGGTGATGCGGTCAACCTGCGCGCGCAAGGTGGAGATGCGGTCCTCGTAGGCCTGCTGAAGGCGGGCCTGGCGGGCGGAAGCGGCGCCGATAAGGTCGTCCCTGAGGACGAGATACGAGGTGGCGAGCAGGTAGCCTATGGCAATGGCGGCGAGGGCGGAGCCGAGAAAGGCAGCCACCCAGGGCCTGATCGTGAAATGTCGGATTTCATCGCCACGCGCAATGATGACCGTGTGCGGCTCTCTGCGTTTTCCGAAGACGGTGGACTGACCTGCGTTTTTCACGGGACTGCTTTTCCATACCGCGTGATGTGCGACAGGACGCATTACACATTGTTAGGGTTAACAAAGCTTTGCCTCTGGTTTTCGGTCCCGATCGACTTCGGAAAGGGCGGTTGCAAACCGCGTAGACCGCACAAGAAAACGCCCGGGCGGCGAGGCCGACCGGGCGCGTTCGTAAAGGCAAGCTGTCAACAGGTCAGGTGAGCAGCCAGATCAGGATGATGACCGGAATCGGAATGCCGATAAGCCAAAGAATCAGACTGCGCATGGTGCTCTCCCGCTGGATGTGAAACTCCACCCCACAATGCAGGCAGGGGGCGAAGGTTCCGAACGGGATTGTGGGCGGCTACATTTGCCTGACTGCCGCGAGCACCTCGGCAGCATGGCCCGAAACGCGGACATTGCGCCAGATGCGGGCGATCGTGCCTGCGCGGTCGATCAGGAAGGTGGTGCGCACCACGCCCATGTAGTCGCGGCCGAACATGTTCTTCTTGGACCACACGCCATAGCTGGTGAGTGTCGCGTGCGTCTCGTCGGACACAAGCGGCATGCCGAGATTGTGCTTTGTCTTGAAGCGCTCGTGGCGCCGGACGCTGTCTGGCGACATGCCGATTACTGTCGCGCCGGCGCTGTCGAAATGCGGCAGGTTGCGGGTAAAGTCGATGGCTTCCGCCGTGCAGCCGGTCGTATCGTCCTTGGGATAGAAGAACAGCACCACGATTTTGCCGCGAAAGTCTGAAAGCCGGACGGTCTGGCCGCCATCCCTCGGCAGCTCGAAGTCGGGGGCCGGTCGTCCTGCATCCAGATCAGCCATTTCTAAGCCTTTGTTTAAGGTTACATGGGGGTCGCAGGCATATATCGTAATCAGCGGATTCGTCCACGTTTGAAGCGTCAAATCGGAAGATCGGGTGGACCACGAGCACCTCAAGCACGAGAAGATTAGGTTCAGACGTGACGAGATCACCGATCTCGAGACCCTTCCGTCGGCTGGCAATCTCGACCCCAAACCCCGGAGGCGCTGGGTTCCGGCGCGGCTGAAGAAAGTTGTCGGCTACACGCTGGCGGGCCTTGTCGGCCTGCTGGTCGTGGCTGCCGTCGCGGTCTACGCAATCGGCGTGTCCGGAATCGGCTCGGAGCGGTTGCGCGTCGCTGCCGAACAGGGACTGGAAGAGTTCGCGGGCTACGACATCGACGCGTCCGTCGGTCCGGCACGCATCACCTTCGACGCCTCGCGCTTCCTGGCGCTCGAGGTTCGCGACGTCAGCCTGAAGAACGCGGCCGACGGCAGCGCTATCGCCGATGCCGGCCTCGTGCGCTTCGGCGTGCGCCTGCTGCCGCTCCTGTCGGGCGAACTAAGGCTTTCGAGCGCTCGGCTTTCAGACGCACGGATCGTCGCGCCCGACACGCCGCAAAGCGATACGGCCGACTGGTCCGCGATGCTGCGCGGCGACGACGGCCTGCTGTCGACGGACAGGATCATCGACATCGTGTTTGGCGGCGTCCACAAGGCGTTCGACCGGATCAGCAGCAATGCCATGCGGCGCATCTCGTTGCAGGATGTCGACCTGGTCTTGCCGGGCAAGGGCGAAGCGGGGAGGCTGCGGGTTGCCACCGCCTTGTTGTCGGAGACGTCGCCGGGCAAACTCGCGCTCGACGCGCAGGTCGAAGTTGCGGGCCGAAGCCTGCATTTCGAAGCTTCGGCGACCAGGGATCTTGCCACGCAGCGCATCGCCGCGCTCGAGATGAGGGCGCGCGAAACCGCGGCAGATGGTGCCGTCCTCGACAGCGGCAGCCGCCTCGGCCTGATCGACGTCGTCATGGGCGGCTCCGAGGGGGGCGGGGGCAATCCCGCCGGCCTGCGGCTCGGCGTCGCCCTGAAGGGGTCCGGGATCGACCTCGGCAAGCATGGCGTGCTTGAAGGCGACTTGGAACTGCGCGCCGCCTTCGTGGCGGGCAGCCGACGGATCGGCATCGAAAGACTGCGCGCCATGGTCGGCCGGACCATCTTCGATTTCCGCGGTGTCATCGATCCCGCCACGACGACCGACGGCACGGACGGGGCCTACCGCTACGAACTCGCCAGCGCGCGGTCGCTGATCGCGCCGGAGGGCTCCCCGGAGCCGGCAATGACCACTTCTGTCCGGCTGACCGGGCAATTCAGCGAAACCGAGCGCCGGCTTTCGGCCGACCAGATCGTGGTGCAGACCGGGCGCGGCGAGGTGCTGGGAACCGCCTCGGTGCAGATGGTCGAGGACGGCGCGCCCGGTATGTCGGCCGCCTTTTCCGTGCATGACATGTCGGTCTCGCACGTCAAGCAGCTGTGGCCCTGGTTCTCGGCCAACAAGGCGCGCGAATGGGTGATGCAGAACCTCTTCGGCGGACGCATCACCGACGCGACCCTGCAGTTCCAGGTTGAGCCGAGGCGCCTCGGCAACGGTGTGCCGCTGACCGGCGACGAGGTCTTCGGGACCTTCGCGGTAGAGGGTACGCGCTTCGACACCGCCGGGCTGATCCCGCCGGTGCGCGACGCCACAGGCGTCGTCGGCTTCAAGGGCAACGACGTCGATATCGCGCTGTCCTCGGGCACCGTCTACCTGCCGAGCGGCAGGACGGTGGCCGCGAGTAACGGCACGCTGGCGGTCAAGCAGGCGAACGTCCCGCCGGTCATCGGTTCTCTCGACATCGACGTGGTCGGCGATGCGCCGGCAGTCGCCGAACTGGCCTCATACGACCCGATCAACGCGATGCGCTTTGTCGGGCTGCCGCCGCAGGCTTTTTCGGGAGACGTGTCGGGCCATGTGACCGCCGAAATTCCGCTCCAGCGGGGCATAGACGCCTCGACGCTGGCCTGGAACGTCGCCCTCGACTACGAAAACCTGGCGATCTCGGAGCCGATCGACGGCCAGATGGTGACCGAGGCAGCCGGCACGATCACCGTCGACCGGACCAAGGCGGTGATTGACGCCAAGGCAAAGCTCAACGGCGTGCCTGCGGAGATCGAGGCGACGGAACCGGTCGGCAAGAGCGGTACGCAGCGCCAGCGCCTTATCACCATGGCGCTCACCGACAAGACGCGCGAAGTCATGGCCCCCGGCATTTCCGACCTGGTCAAGGGAACCGTGAAGGTCACCGTCGACGCGACCGAGCCCGGCCGCAAGCAGATCAAGGCCGATCTCACCGGCGCGCAACTCGACATTCCCTGGGCGGGATGGACAAAAGGGCCGGGCATCGCGTCCGACGTCAGTTTCCTGCTCGAGGCCGACGGAGACTCCGTGACGCTGTCCGACTTCTTCCTGTCGGGAAGCACGTTCGGAATCAATGGCGACATCGCGCTGTCTGGTGGCGGATTGTCGTCTGCCATGTTCGCCAAGGTCCGGCTGAACCGCGACGACAGTGTCGCCGTGGCTATCAAGCGCTCCGGCAAGGGGCTCTCGGTCGATATTCGCGGCGCTTCGCTCGATGCGCGATCGGTCGTGCGCCAGTTCACCGCCGATACCAGCACTGCCACGAAGGCCTCGAACACCGGCTCGGTTGCGGTTCATCTCGATGTCGACACGCTGACCGGGTTCCACGGCGAGCGCTTCTCGGGCGTCAAACTGGACTACAGCGGCTCGGGCGACAAGGTGAACAGCCTTGTGGTCACGGCCAAGGCGAGTTCGGGCGCTGGCGTGCAGATACGGAACATAGCCGACGGCGGCTCGCGCTCGATGCAGATGCAATCGGACGATGCCGGCGCGGTCCTGAGGTTCCTAGACATCTACGAGCACATGGAAGGCGGCAAGATCGCGCTTGCGCTCAACGGCGCGTCGGACGGGCAGATGACCGGCCAGGTCGACGCGCGCGACTTCTTCATCGTCAACGAGCCCCGCATGAATTCGATCGTCGCCACCAAGGCGCCGACCGAAAACGGCCGCAGCATGAGCCTGAACGAGGCCGTGAAACGCGACATCGACACCTCGCGGGTCAAGTTCGACCGCGGCTTCACGCAGATCAGCAAGGGCACCGGCGAACTGACCCTCGCCAACGGCGTGCTGCGCGGACCGGTGATCGGCGCGACCTTCCAGGGGACGCTCTACGACAAGCAGGGCAACATGGACATGACCGGCACCTTCATGCCGGCCTACGGCATCAACCGCCTGTTCGGCGAGCTGCCGATCGTCGGGCTGCTGCTCGGCAACGGCCGCGACCGCGGCCTGCTCGGCGTCACCTTCAAGCTGGAAGGCGACGCGGATTCTCCGGACGTCAGCATCAACCCGCTGTCGATCGTCGCACCGGGAATCTTCCGGTCGATCTTCGAGTTCAGGTAGCCGCCGAAGTCCGGCTGATTCAGGCCGGCCGGACGAGGATGTGCTTCTTCTTGCCGAGCGAGAGCTTGACCGCGCCATCGGACGACATGTCGGCCTCGGTGACCATCAACCGCTCGTCGCTCACCGGCTGGTCGTTGAGGCGCACGGCGCCGCCCTTGATGTGGCGCCGAGCCTCGCCATTCGATGCGGCAAGCCCGGCCGTCACGAACAGCGACAGGATGCCGACGCCCTCCGACAGCGCCTGCCTGTCTACCGAGACGGTCGGCAGCGTGTCGGCGGTCGAACCTTCCTCGAAAGTCTTGCGCGCCGTCTCGGCAGCCTGCTCGGCCGCCTCGCGACCATGCACGATGGCCGTGGCCTCCGTCGCCAGAACCTTCTTGGCCTCGTTGACCTCGGCACCGCCGAGTGCCGCCAGCCTGGCGATCTCGTCGAGCGGCAGGCGCGTGAAGATCTTCAGGAAGCGTTCGACATCGGCGTCCTCGGTGTTGCGCCAGTACTGCCAGAAATCATAGGCCGAGAAATTCTCTGCATTGAGCCAGACCGCACCGCTTGCCGACTTGCCCATCTTGGCGCCGGACGCGGTGGTCAGCAGCGGGGTGGTCAGCGCATAGAGCTGCGGCGTGCCCATGCGGTGGCCGAGGTCGATGCCGCTGACGATGTTGCCCCACTGGTCCGAGCCGCCCATCTGCAGCACGCAGCCGTAGCGCTTGTTCAGCTCGACGAAGTCGTAGGCCTGCAGGATCATGTAGTTGAATTCGAGGAAGGAAAGCGACTGCTCGCGGTCGAGCCGGAGCTTGACGCTGTCGAAGGTCAGCATGCGGTTGACCGAAAAGTGGCGGCCGACGTCGCGCAGGAACTCGACGTAGTTCAGCTTCATCAGCCAGTCGGCATTGTTGACCATCACGGCGTCTGTAGCCGCGTCGCCATAGTCCAGGATGCGCGAAAAGATCTTCTTGATGCCCTCGATGTTCCCGGCAATCGTGTCGGGCGTGAGCAGTTGCCGCTGGTCGTCGCGGAAGGACGGATCGCCGATCATCGAGGTTCCGCCGCCCATCAGCGTGATCGGCCTGTGGCCGGTCTCCTGCAGCCAGTAGAGCATGGTCGCCGAGATCAGGTTGCCGATGTGCAGGCTGGTGGCCGTCGCGTCGTAGCCGACATAGGCGGTGATGCGTCCGGCCCTGGCGGCGGCGTCCAGCCCTTCCGGATCGGAAAGCTGATGAATGAAGCCGCGCTCGTCGAGCACGCGCAGGAAGTCGGATTTGTAGGCGGACATGTCTTCGATTCCCGGAGTGGCCCAGGCTTTCGCGCCGAACCGTGGCATGGATGGTCGCGGGCGTTTAGCATCCGTCGCTAGGGAATCACAAGAACGGCAGAGAAAATGACCATTTTGCGCGCGGTCGGCCTGATGAGCGGCACGTCGATGGACGGCATCGACCTGGCGATGCTGCGCACCGACGGGCTGGACTTCATCGAGACCGGCGTCTCGGCCTTCATTCCCTATGAGGCCGCCTTTCGCCGCACGCTCGAGAAGTCGCTCGAAACCGCAAAGGCAATCGTCGAGCGGGGAGACCGGCCTGACGGCCTGGCGGCGCTGGAAAACGAGATCACGCTGAGACACGCGCGCGCCGTCGCGGAATTCCTCGCCGGTCCGGCCGGCGCCTCGGGGGCGCCCGATGTCATCGGCTTTCACGGCCAGACGGTGCTGCACCGGCCGGCAAAGGGCGTCACCGTCCAACTCGGCGACGGCGCGCTGCTGGCGGAGCAGACGGGCGTGCCGGTGGTCTTCGACATGCGCGCCAACGACATGGCCTGCGGCGGGCAGGGCGCCCCGCTGGTGCCGGCCTACCACGCCGCGCTCGCCCGATCGCTGCCTGCTCCCTTCGGCGGCAGCTATCCGGTCGTCTATGTCAATGTCGGCGGCATTTCCAACATCACCTGCGTGCCGGCCGAAGGCGATCCGGTCGCCTTCGACACCGGGCCCGGCAACACGCTCATCGACCAGTGGGTGTCGCGCGAAGGGGGGGTGCCGTTCGATGCCGGCGGCGCGATCGCCAGCGAGGGCGGCGTGAATGCGCAGGTCGTGCTGCGCTACCTGGACAATCCGTTCTTCGCCAAGGCCGGACCAAAATCGCTCGACCGCAACGACTTCACGCTGGAACTCGCCGAAGGGATGGAACTGTCCGACGGCGCCCGCACGCTGGCCGCCGTTTCGGCCGAGGCGATCCTGAAGTCGGTTGCCCATCTGCCCGAAAGGCCGAAGCTCTGGGTGGTGTGCGGCGGCGGGCGCAAGAACCCGCATATCGTCGGCGACCTGCGCGCGGGGGCGGCAGAGAGCGGGGCCGAGGTGATCGTCGCCGAAGACGCTGGTCTCAATGGCGACGCGACCGAAGCGGAAGCGTGGGCCTACCTCGCGGTGAGGTCCATCAAAGGGCTTCCGCTGACGTTTCCGGGCACGACCGGCTGCCGCCAACCGGCGACAGGCGGTGTTCTCGCCCGACCGACGCTGGGCGCGCGGTAGACCTTCCGTCTACGATGCGCCCGGCGATCCGGCCGTCGTGGCGTGCTACTTCTTGGCGGCCGTCTTTGGCTTGGCGGCGGCTTTGGGTTTCGCAGTTGCCTTGGGCTTTGCGGCTGCCTTGGGCTTTGCGGCTGCCTTCGGTTTTGCAGCCGCCTTTGGTTTGGCGGCGGCCTTGGGCTTGGCTGTCGTTTTTGCCGCCGGCTTTGCAGCTGCCTTGGCGGGCTTGGCCGCTGACTTCGCCTTTGCCGCCGGTTTCTTGGCCGCCGGGGCGATTTCCTCGACCGCCGCGCCGGCGGCGTCCTTCTTGATCGACGCGATCGCCTTGGTCGCCGATGCCTTCTGCTTGTAGCCTTCCGAACTGAATACTATCTCGCCATTGCCGGCGCGGTAACGGAACCGCGTCTCACCCTTCTTGTCCTTGTAGATCTCGAACTTGCTCACGTGCTGGTTCCCCCGTGTGAGGTAGTGATTCGGTCACACAAAAAAGCTTGCACGCAGCAAATCGGCTGTCGAGTGACGGTGGACAGTATCCACCGGCACTTGACATGCAGAATCAGACTTGGGGTTGTCTTGTCACGTTCGCGCTCAGGAAAAGCGCGTCGGCAGAACTATCTCAGGCGCTTCGGCCGCGGGTCGGACAGTTCGCCGGCAAGCCGTCGGTCGAGATAGTCGGAGCACTCCTCGATCAGCAGCTCGGCGTCGTTCGAGAAGAAGTGGTTGGCGCCGGGCAGCGTCTTCTGGGTGATGGTGATGCCCTTCTGCGTGTGCAGCTTGTCCACGAGGCCCTGGACGTCCTTCGGCGGTGCGACCTTGTCGGCATCGCCATGGATGATCAGGCCCGACGAGGGGCAGGGCGCGAGGAAGGAAAAGTCGTAGGTGTTGGGCTGCGGGGCAATCGACATGAAGCCTTCGATCTCCGGCCGGCGCATCAGGAGCTGCATGCCGATCCAGGCGCCGAAGGAATAGCCGGCGACCCAGCAGGTCTTGGAATCGGGGTGCAGCGACTGGATCCAGTCGAGTGCTGCCGCGGCGTCGGACAGCTCGCCGGTGCCGTGGTCGAACTCGCCCTGGCTGCGGCCGATGCCGCGGAAGTTGAAGCGCAGCGTGGTGAAGTCGCGCTTCTGGAACATGTAAAAGAGATCGTAGACGATCTTGTTGTTCATCGTGCCGCCGAACTGCGGGTGCGGATGCAGGATGATGGCGATCGGGGCGCTCTTCTCCTTCGACGGCTGGTAGCGACCCTCCAGGCGACCCGCAGGACCAGCGAAAATAACCTCAGGCATAAGTAACTCCAATCGCCGCGCAACAGCATCAGGCCGGCAGGATCAACTCTGGGCCAGCCTTGACGCGGAACCCGCGCCTTCTTAAAAGCTAGTTTAGAATTGTTCAAAACTGGGCGGCGTTTCCACCCGGCCGGCAAAGCGGCTAAATAGGACGCCTGACCCTGCAAATTCAAGGAAATAAAGCGCCTTGAAGCCAGAATGCCAGACAACGGGACATCTGCAGCCGAAATGACCGGCCTTCGCGCCTATCTCGACTACAATGCGAGCGCGCCGCTGCTTCCCGAGGCGCGGGCGGCGATGCTTGCCGCGCTGGATGCCTCGGCCAACCCCTCCTCGGTGCACGCCGAGGGCAGGCTTGCGCGGCGCGTCGTCGAGGAGGCAAGGGCGGCCGTGGCCGCGCTGGTCAACGGCAAGGCAGACCATGTCGTCTTCACGTCGGGCGCCACCGAGGCCGCCGCGACGCTGCTTTCTCCCGACTGGAAGATGGGGCGGGGCGCAGTCCGCATGTCGCGGCTCTACGTTTCGGCCGCCGATCATCCCTGCCTGCTCAATGGCGGGCGCTTTGGCGCCGACCAGGTCGTTCGCGTCGGCGTCGACGGCAATGGTCTGTGCGACCTTGATGCGCTGCGGTCCGCTCTGGCGCAGCATGACCGCGCCGAAGGCCTGCCGCTGGTGGCGATCCATCTCGCCAACAACGAGACCGGCGTCATCCAGCCGGTCCCGGCCATTGCCGCGCTGGTGAAGGCCGCCGGCGGCGTCCTCGTGGTCGACGCCGTGCAGGCCGCGGGCCGACTTCCGCTCGATATTGCAGACGGCAGCGCCGATTATCTCATCCTGTCGTCGCACAAGGTCGGCGGTCCGCTCGGCGCCGGCGCCATCGTCGCGGCTTCCGACCTGATGATGCCCGTTCCCCTGGTCTCGGGCGGCGGGCAGGAACGCGGACATCGCGGCGGCACCGAAAACCTGCCGGCAATCGCCGGCTTTGGCGCCGCGGCACGGATGGCCCGCGAAAAGCTGGCGGGAGCCGAGGCCGTCCGGTCGATGCGTGACCGCATCGAAACCGCCGTGCTCGAACTGGCGCCCGACGCGGAAATCTTCGGGCGCGGCGCGCCGCGCCTTGCCAATACGACGTTTTTTGCTATTCCCGGCCTCAAGGCGGAAACGGCGCAGATCGGATTCGATCTGGCCGGCGTAGCGGTTTCCGCCGGATCAGCCTGTTCCTCGGGGCGTACAGGTCCCAGCCATGTGCTGAAGGCCATGGGTTTCGACGACAATGAAGGCGCGCTGCGCGTCTCTGTCGGCGAGCGAACCACCGTTGCGGAGATCGACATGTTCCGGTCGGCGCTGGCGGCAATGCTGCAAAGACTGCACGGCAGGGCGACGCAAGCCGCCTGATTGCAGATGAATTGGCCGAGAGGCCGAAGAGAAGTGCGTTTTCAGGACTGCATCATGCAGTCTTGCCGGGTGAATTTCCGGACGGGGCGCACTATATGAACTGTGCCGCTGCGGCGGCGCCATAGTTTGAAAACTGCAGGGCCTTGAACCTTGCAAGGATGGAGAACGCGATATGCCTGCAGTGCAGGACACGATCGATCGGGTCCGCAAGATCGACGTCGACCAGTATAAGTACGGGTTCGAGACGCTCATCGAGATGGACAAGGCCCCCAAGGGCCTGAACGAAGACATCATCCGGTTCATTTCGGCCAAGAAGGATGAGCCCGAGTGGATGCTCGAGTGGCGCCTGGAGGCGTTCCGCCGCTGGCTGACGCTCGAGGAGCCGACCTGGGCGCGTGTGGACTACCCGAAGATCGACTTCCAGGACATTCACTACTACGCCGCGCCGACCTCGACGCCCGGCCCGACCTCGCTCGACGAGGTCGATCCCGAACTCCTGAAGGTCTACGAAAAGCTCGGCATCCCGCTGCGCGAGCAGGAAATCCTGGCCGGCGTGCAGAAGCCCGCCAATGACGATGCCGATCCCGACGAGGTAAACGACAATGCCGCGCCGCGGCGCGTCGCCGTGGATGCGGTGTTCGATTCCGTTTCGGTGGTGACCACCTTCAAGAAGGAGCTGGCCGAAGCCGGCGTCATCTTCTGCTCGATCTCCGAAGCCATCCGCGAGCATCCCGAGCTGGTGAAGAAGTATCTCGGCACCGTCGTGCCGACGACCGACAATTATTATGCGACGCTGAATTCGGCGGTCTTCACCGACGGATCGTTCGTGTTCGTGCCGAAGGGCGTTCGCTGCCCGATGGAGCTGTCGACCTATTTCCGCATCAACGAGAAGAACACCGGCCAGTTCGAGCGCACACTGATCATCTGCGAGGAAGGGGCCTATGTCTCCTACCTCGAAGGCTGCACGGCGCCGCAGCGCGACGAGAACCAGCTGCATGCCGCGGTCGTCGAACTGGTCGCGCTCGACGACGCGGAGATCAAGTATTCGACGGTGCAAAACTGGTACCCTGGCGACGCCGAGGGCAAGGGCGGCATCTACAACTTCGTCACCAAGCGGGGCGACTGCCGCGGCGACCGCTCCAAGATTTCCTGGACCCAGGTCGAGACCGGCTCGGCGATCACCTGGAAATACCCGTCCTGCATCCTGCGCGGCGACGATTCGCGCGGCGAGTTCTATTCGATCGCCGTGTCGAACGGTCACCAGCAGATCGACAGCGGCACCAAGATGATCCATCTCGGCAAGAACACGTCGAGCCGCATCATCTCCAAGGGCATCGCCGCCGGCTTCTCGCAGAACACCTATCGCGGCCAGGTCTCGGCCAACCGCAAGGCGACCAACGCACGCAATTTCACGCAGTGCGACAGCCTGCTGATCGGCGAGGAATGCGGCGCGCACACCGTGCCCTACATCGAGGCCAAGAACTCTACCGCGCAGTTCGAGCACGAGGCGACGACGTCGAAGATCTCGGACGACCAGAAATTTTACGTCATGCAGCGCGGCATTCCCGAAGAGGAAGCGATCGCGCTGATCGTCAACGGCTTCGTCAAGGACGTCATCCAGCAGCTGCCGATGGAATTCGCCGTCGAGGCGCAGAAGCTGATCGGCATTTCGCTCGAGGGCTCGGTCGGCTGACCGGCGACAAGATATTCAGGAAGAACAAATGCTAGAAATCAGAAACCTGCACGCCCGCATCGCCTCGACTGGCACGGAAATCATCCGTGGGCTGAATCTCACCGTCAAGAACGGCGAAGTCGCTGCGATCATGGGCCCGAACGGCTCGGGCAAGTCGACGCTGTCCTATGTGCTGGCCGGCCGCGACGACTACGAGGTCACCGAGGGCGACATCCTCTACAATGGCGAGTCGATCCTCGAGATGGACCCGGCCGAGCGGGCGGCAGCCGGCATCTTCCTCGCGTTCCAGTATCCGATGGAGATACCGGGCGTCGCGACGATGGAGTTCCTCAAGGTCGCGATGAACGCGCAGCGCAAGGCGCGCGGCGAGGAGCCCCTGAAGATTCCGGATTTCATCCGCCGCGTGAAGGAGGCCGCAGGCGGCCTCGAGATGGACATGGCGATGCTGAAGCGGCCTCTGAACGTCGGCTTTTCGGGCGGCGAGAAGAAGCGCGCCGAAATCCTGCAGATGAAGCTTCTGGAGCCAAAACTCTGCGTGCTCGACGAGACCGATTCCGGGCTCGACATCGACGCGCTGAAGATCGTCTCGGACGGCGTCAACGCCCTGCGTTCGCCAGACCGCGCGATCATCGTCATCACGCATTACCAGCGCCTGCTCGATCACATCGTGCCGGACAGCGTGCACGTTCTCTACAAGGGCCAGGTCATCAAGTCCGGCGACAAGGACCTTGCGCAGGAGCTCGAGGCAAATGGCTACGCCGGGATCATCGGCGAGGCGGCATAGGTGATTGTCATGAACATGCATGCAGCACCACAGCGAACCCCGGCCGAGACGGCCCTGATCGACGCTTTCGGCGAGCGGCTCTCGCTGCTGCCGGGCGACGGCGACGTGATGCTCAAGCGCGACAACGCGATCGAGCAGATCAAGGCCGGTCTGCCGACACGGCGCATCGAAGCCTGGCACTACACCGACCTTCGCCGGCTGCTGACGACGGTCCAGACGTATGACGGGACGGCAATTGCCGAACCGATGACGCCGCTGGTAGCCGACGCGACCGCGATCTCGCTGCTCAATGGCGCTTCGTCGGCCAAGCTGCCCAAGGTCGACGGGCTCGACATACGCCGCCTCAAGGACATGCTGGAGGACGGCTCGTTCTCGGCAGCACTGGGCGCGCGCGAGAGCGACGACGCCGTCGGTGCCCTGAACACGGCCTTCGTCGCCGACGGCTACCTGCTCGACATTGCCGATGGCGCGGCGCTCGCCGCCCCGGTCGAGGTGCAGAACCTGCATGCAGGCGGCCAGGCGCATGTCCGCCTGCCGGTGCGCGTCGGCAAGGGCGCGAAGGCGACGATCATCGAACGCCAGAGCGGAAGTGCCCCGGCGTTGGTCAGCTCCATCAGCCATCTCACCCTCGGCGACGACGCCGAACTGACCTGGCTGATCGTCCAGGACCAGCCGGAGGGCAGCAGCCATTTCGGCCAGTTCAATGCCGAACTCGGCAAGAATTCGAAGCTGACGCTGTTCGTGATGAACGCCGGCGGCAAGCTGGTGCGCCAGGAAATCAACGTGAAGGCAGCGGGCGAGGGCGCTTCGTTTACGCTGCGCGGCGTCAACCTGCTTGCCGGCGACACGCATACCGACGTCACCATGGTGCTCGACCACGCCGTGCCCGAGACGACCTCAACGGAGATCATCCGCAACGTCGTCACCGGCCGCGCGCGCGGCGTCTTCCAGGGCCGCATCAACGTCGCCAAATATGCCCAGAAGACCGACGCCAAGATGGCCTGCAACACGCTGCTGCTGTCGGACGAAGGCGAGTTCTCGACCAAGCCGGAACTCGAAATCTTCGCCGACGACGTGCAGTGCGGCCATGGCGCCACCGTCACCGAGATCGACCACAACCATCTGTTCTATCTGATGGCGCGCGGCATCGACGAGAAGGCGGCACGCGGACTGCTGGTCAAGGCGTTTGTCGCCGAGGTCATCGAGGACCTCGAGGACGAAGCGCTGGTCGAAGCCCTCGAGGCGATGCTCGACGGCTGGTTCGCGGCACACGGGTAGCAGGCTGGAGATGGACCAGAAAGTGACGGACGCACCCTACGACGTCGAGGCGATTCGCCGGGATTTCCCGATCCTGTCGCGCGAGGTCTACGGCAAGCCGCTGGTCTATCTCGACAATGGCGCCTCGGCGCAGAAGCCGCAGGTGGTCATCGACGCGGTGACGAACGCCTACTCCAGCGAATACGCCAACGTCCACCGCGGGCTGCACTTCCTGTCGAACGCCGCGACCGACGCCTACGAGAAGGCGCGCGAGAGCGTTCGCCGCTTTCTCAACGCGCCGAGCGTCGATCAGATCGTCTTCACCTCCAACACGACAGCGGCGATCAACACGGTCGCCTATGGCTTCGGCATGCCCAACATCGGCGAGGGCGACGAGATCGTGCTGTCGATCATGGAGCACCACTCCAACATCGTGCCGTGGCATTTCATCCGCGAACGGCAGGGTGCCAAGCTGATCTGGGTGCCGGTCGACGATCAGGGCGCCTTCCACATCGAAGAGTTCGAGAAGCGCCTGACCGACCGCACCAAGCTGGTCGCGATCACCCAGATGTCGAATGCGCTGGGCACTGTCACGCCGATCAAGGAAATCTGCCGCATCGCGCATGAGCGCGGCATTCCGGTGCTGGTCGACGGCAGCCAGTCTGCCGTCCACATGCCGATCGACGTGCAGGATCTCGACTGCGACTTCTTCGTCTTCACCGGCCACAAGGTCTACGGCCCGTCCGGCATCGGCGTGCTCTACGGCAAGAAGGCGATGCTGGAGAGCATGCGGCCCTTCATGGGCGGCGGCGAGATGATCGAGGAAGTGACGGAAGACGTCGTTACCTACAATGATCCGCCGCACCGCTTCGAGGCCGGCACGCCGCCGATCGTCCAGGCGATCGGGCTGGGAGCGGCCCTTGAGTATATGGAAAGCGTCGGCCGTGCGCGGATCGCCGCTCACGAGGCGGACCTCAAGGCCTATGCGCATGAGCGGCTGCGCTCCATCAATTCCCTGCGCATCTTCGGGGACGCGCCGGACAAGGGCGCCATCGTCTCCTTCGAGCTGCAGGGCATTCACGCCCATGACGTGTCGATGGTAATCGACAGGCAAGGTGTGGCCGTCCGCGCGGGCACCCATTGCGCCCAGCCGCTGTTGAAACGCTTTGGCGTTACCTCCACATGCAGGGCATCGTTCGGCATGTATAATACCAGGGCCGAGGTCGACGCGTTGGTCGAGGCGCTGGAAAAGGCACGAAAGTTCTTCGGGTGAGCATCATGGTAGACGCAAAGCTGACGACCGACACGACAGCCGCCGAAAGTCCGGCCGAGGCGCCTGCAACCACGGCGGAAGCGAACACCGCGCCTGTTTCGGCCATTCCGGCCGATGATCTGGCGCGCCTGACCGACGACATTGTTTCGGCGCTGAAGACGGTCTACGACCCGGAAATCCCGGCAGACATCTACGAGCTCGGCCTGATCTACAAGATCGACATCGAGGACGACCGCTCGGTCAAGATCGACATGACGCTGACCGCGCCTGGATGCCCGGTCGCCGGCGAGATGCCCGGCTGGGTGCAGAATGCCGTCAGCACCGTCGAAGGCGTCTCCGATGTCGAGGTCAACATGACCTTCGACCCGCCCTGGACGCCCGACCGCATGTCGGAAGAGGCGCAGGTCGCGGTGGGGTGGTACTAGCCTCGGCCTTGCACATGCGCCGAATCTTCACCATCTTGGCTGTATGACAATCCGGCGGGCCTTTAACCCGCAGGGATCGGAGTGAGACAATGGGACGCTTTGCCGTCATCACGATGACCGACGCTGCCGCCGAGCGCGTCAATGAGATCATGGCCACGCGCGAGAGCGCGAAGGGCGTGCGCCTCGGCATCAAGAAGGGCGGCTGCGCCGGCATGGAATACACGGTCGACCTGGTGACCGAGCCGAAGCCGGGAGACGACCATATCGAGCACGCCGGCGCGCATGTCTATGTTGCACCGGAGGCAGCACTTTTCCTGCTCGGCACCGAAATGGACTTCGAAAAGACCACGCTGCGCACTGGCTTCACCTTCCGCAACCCGAACCAGAGCTCGGCCTGCGGCTGCGGCGAATCCGTCGAACTGAAGCCCGCCGACCTGAAGGCGCTGGCCGAAGCCCGCGCTTCCGGCGCCGCCTGAGGCTCTATTCGACCCACATTCCGGTGCGCTTGTGCCAGTCGGCGATGGATTCTTCCGGATAGAGGTCGAAAGCCCTGTCGCCATCGCGGATGTCCGGCTCGACCCATGACGGCTTGTACTTCAGCATGATGTGCACCCGCTCCTTGGGCTTCGGCAATTCGCTGTCGATGGCCGAGGCGAAGGGATGCACGAGTTCCGGCCATGTCGGGTCGTAGAGCCAGAGTGCGGAGCCGCATTTCGTGCAGAAATTGCGCTCGCCGGTCGAGACTTTGCCTTTCGGGCGTTCGTCGTCGACGATCTCGGCACGATAGACGCCGAGATTTCCCTTCCCCGTCACCTTCAGCGTATCCGAGATGCCGCCAAGGTTGATGGCGTAGCCGCCACCGCCCTGTTGCTTGCGGCAGATCGAGCAGTAGCAGAGCATGAAGGGCGCCGGCGTGTGGCTCTCGACCTCGAATTTGACCGCGCCGCAGCGGCACGAACCTTTCAGCAATAACGGCATGTCAGCGCTCCCTGTGTGTCAGCAGGATAGGGCGCGGCTCGTCGCCCGGC
Source organism: Alphaproteobacteria bacterium (assembly GCA_018823835.1). Lineage (GTDB taxonomy): Bacteria > Pseudomonadota > Alphaproteobacteria > Rhizobiales > Rhizobiaceae > CAMYMG01. The sequence goes on from JAHJHT010000013.1 coordinate 127,679, forward strand.
AATGACAGGCCCTGTGTCTGCTGCCATAGTCGGCGCATGGATCACGATGCCATTTCAGATCTCTTCGCCGGGCTGGGGCCGGTCAGCATTCGCCGCATGTTCGGTGGCAAGGGCATCTATTTCGAGGGGACGATCTTTGCCCTCGAACTGCGCGGTGAACTGATGCTGAAGGGCGATGCGGTCGTTCAGCCCGACTACGAGAGCGCCGGCTGCAAGCAGTGGACCTATGTCCATTCGCGTCACGGCAAGACGGTCGCCATGCCTTACTGGACCGTGCCCGACGGGGCGCTCGACGATCCCGACGAGATGACTGTCTGGGCGCAAAAGGCCTACGAGGCGGGGCTTCGGGCCGGAAAGTAGCGGCTAGAGCGCCCGGGCGATGCGCGCCGCCAGCCGCGCATTGTTTTCGACCAGCGCGATGTTGGTCTTCAGGCTGGCGCCGTCGGTCAGGTCGAACAGTTTTGCCAGCAGAAACGGCGTCACCGCCTTGCCGGAAATCCGCTGCGCGACTGCCGCCTTCTGCGCGGCCTCGATGAAGCCGGCCATCCGCTCCGCCGGGATTTCCTCGTCGGCCGGCACCGGATTGGCGACCAGCATGCCGCCGGCAAGCCCAAGTGCTGCACGCGTGGCGAAGAATTTCGCCACTGCCTTCGGATCGTCGAGCCTGAGCGGCGCGGCATAGGGGGACTGCCGCGACCAGAAGGCCGGCATCACGTCCGAGCCATAGGCGACGACCGGAACGCCTCTTGTTTCAAGCACTTCCAGCGTTTTCTCGATATCCAGAATCGCCTTGGCGCCAGCCGAGACGACGATGACCGGCGTGCGCGCCAGTTCGTCGAGGTCGGCCGAGATGTCGAAGCTCGCCTCCGCGCCCTTGTGCACGCCGCCGATGCCGCCCGTCGCGAAAACCTTGATGCCCGCCATGTGCGCGGCGATCATCGTGGCTGCGACCGTGGTGCCGCCCGTACGCTTTTCGGCAACGGCATAGGCAAGGTCGGCACGCGACAGCTTCATCGCGCCGTCGGTGACCGCAAGCGATTCCCGCTCCCCGTCCGACAGGCCGATGCGGATGCGCCCGTCCATGACGGCGATCGTCGCCGGGACTGCGCCTTCCTCGGCGATGATGCGCTCGACCTCGGCCGCCATGGCGCTGTTGTGCGGATAGGGCATGCCATGCGTGATGATGGTGCTTTCCAGCGCAACGACCGGCCTGCCGGCGGCAAGCGCCTTGGCGACGGCGGGCAGGACATCGACGAAGGGGCGGGCGGAAGCTGGCGTCATTTCTCTCTCCGGAATGCCGATGTCATCGCATTTCGACCGGCTGCGGCACAAGGGCCAGCGCCGCGGCGAAAGCGTCCGCCGGGAGTTTCGGGACCGAGGCCGGGGTCTCGATCGCCAGCATGGCGGCGGCCATGCCCTCGCGCAGGGCCTCGGCGAGTTCCAAGCCCCGCAGCATGGCGGCAATCGTCGCGCCGGCAAGCGCATCGCCGGCGCCGGTCACGTCGGCGATTGTTCGCGGGGCAGGCGGCTCGATGGCGACGATGCCCTTCGGGTCGAAGCCCAGCACCGGGCCCGGTCCCTGCGTGACGACGCCCGCCGCAAGGCCGGCATCGCGCAGCCGCCCGACCATCGCATCCGCGCCGCCCGTCTGAGTTCCGGCAAGGGCGGCCGCCTCGCGCGGGTTCATGAAGAGACAGGTCAGCAACGGCAGCACCCCTGTGAGCCGCACCGCCTTGGCCGGCGAGATGGCAATGGCAAAGACCGGCTTGCCGGCAGCGAGCGGCACCAGCTTCTCCAGGGCCGTGGCGGGGAGGTTGGCGTCACACAGCAGCGCGTCTGCTGCATCGACCGCCTCGCGCACCTTCGAGCGGCGCATCTGCTTCGGAAAGGCGAGATCATAAAGCGCCATGTCGGCGAGCGCGGCGACGACGTCGCCATGTTTGTCCAGCAGCGCGGTATAGCTCGGCGTTGCCCTGTCTAGGAACACCGCAGACAGGTCGGATATGCCCGCCTCGGCGATGGCGCGCGCCACCGCGTCGCCTGCGGTGTCACCGCCGCGCATCGACAGGATGGCGCCCGCCGCGCCGCGCTGGACGGCGTTGCGCAGCGCGTTGAAGGCGCCGCCGCCGACCTCTTCGCGCATGATGCCGGGATTGGAGGCGCCGGGCACGAAGGCGCCGCTCACCTGGCCGCGGCGGTCGATATGGGCGCCGCCGACCGCGAGGATCTCAGGCTGGGTCATTGTGCTTCCGGCGGCTCGGGGGCTGATGCTTCGCGCGGACAATAGGTCCGGCGCACCGGGGCGGCAACTGCCTGGGCCGAATCATCGCCCGGATATGCAGCGCGGGCCGGCTCGCCGGGGCGGCGTCTTCAGGCCCGGCGGCGCGCATCATGGCCTCATTGGCTGGAATAAAAATAGAACAAAATCGATATAATCTGGTTTTTCAAGGGCTTGCATCCCCTTGCAAAATTGGAACAAAACAGGTACACAATTACGAGGACAGCGGACGTTCCAGCCTTCATTGGCGACCAAGGGGTGATATCATGGCTCAGAATTCATTGCGGCTCGTAGAGGATAAATCGGTGGACAAGACTAAGGCCCTGGATGCTGCGCTTTCGCAGATCGAACGCGCATTCGGCAAGGGGTCGATCATGCGCCTCGGCGCCAACGAGAAGATCGTCGAGATCGAGACGGTGCCGACCGGCTCTCTCGGCCTCGATATCGCGCTCGGCGTCGGTGGGCTGCCACGCGGCCGCATCGTCGAGATCTACGGACCGGAAAGCTCGGGCAAGACGACGCTGGCGCTGCACACGGTGGCCGAAGCCCAGAAGAAGGGCGGCATCTGCGCCTTCGTCGACGCTGAGCATGCGCTCGACCCGGTCTATGCGCGCAAGCTGGGTGTCGATCTGGAAAACCTCCTGATCTCGCAGCCGGATACCGGCGAGCAGGCGCTGGAAATCTGCGACACGCTGGTGCGCTCGGGCGCCGTCGACGTGCTGGTGGTCGATTCGGTCGCCGCACTCACGCCGCGCGCCGAGATCGAGGGCGAGATGGGCGATTCGCTGCCCGGCCTGCAGGCCCGCCTGATGAGCCAGGCGCTGCGCAAGCTGACCGCCTCCATCTCGCGCTCCAACACCATGGTCATCTTCATCAACCAGATCCGCATGAAGATCGGCGTCATGTTCGGCTCGCCCGAAACCACGACCGGCGGCAACGCGCTGAAGTTCTACGCCTCGGTGCGGCTCGACATCCGCCGCATCGGCTCGGTCAAGGACCGCGACGAGGTGGTCGGCAACCAGACCCGCGTCAAGGTGGTCAAGAACAAGCTTGCACCGCCCTTCAAGCAGGTTGAGTTCGACATCATGTATGGCGAGGGCGTGTCGAAGACCGGCGAACTGGTCGACCTCGGCGTCAAGGCCGGCGTGGTCGAGAAGTCGGGCGCCTGGTTCTCCTACAATTCGCAGCGCCTCGGCCAGGGTCGCGAGAACGCCAAGCTGTTCCTGCGCGATAATCCCGACACCGCCAACGAGATCGAACTGGCGTTGCGGCAGAATGCCGGGCTGATTGCCGAGAAGTTCCTCGAGGAAGGCTCGCGCGACGATTTCGAGGACGACGCCGACAGCGATGGCGAAGCCGGCGCAATGTAGCCGACAGCGCAGATTTTTACCGCGTTTGGAGACCGCCGGCCGCTTGGCCGGCGGTCTTGCTTTTGGCGCTGCCGGCCGGCCCGCGCCATGTGCCGCGGCCCGTCCGGTCCTTCCGGCACTCGACGCATGTCGAGTTTCTGGACAGGGTAGGGCGCGACAGCTAAAAGGCGCTGTCCAATTTCCCGCCGTTTACAGGCGGTTTTTCACCAGAAGGCTTCCGTATGAGTGGCGTGAACGAGATCCGGTCGGCATTCCTCGACTATTTCAGGAAGAATGGTCACGAGGCCGTGGCATCGAGCCCGCTCGTGCCGCGCAACGACCCGACGCTGATGTTCACCAATGCGGGCATGGTGCAGTTCAAGAATGTCTTCACCGGCCTCGAGCAGCGGCCCTATTCGCGCGCGGTGACGTCGCAGAAATGCGTGCGTGCCGGGGGCAAGCACAACGATCTCGACAATGTCGGCTATACGGCCCGGCACCACACATTCTTCGAGATGCTCGGCAACTTCTCCTTCGGCGACTATTTCAAGGAGAACGCCATCGAGCTGGCCTGGAACCTCCTGGTCAAGGAGTTCGGGCTGGCAGCCGACAAGCTGCTGGTCACCGTCTACCACACCGACGACGATGCCGCGGCGCTGTGGAAGAAGATCGCGGGCCTGCCCGACGAGAAGATCATCCGCATTGCCACCAGCGACAATTTCTGGGCGATGGGGGACACCGGTCCCTGCGGCCCGTGCTCGGAGATCTTTTACGACCACGGCGACGAGATTCCCGGCGGCCCTCCCGGCAGCCCGGACGAGGATGGCGACCGTTTCATCGAGATCTGGAACCTCGTCTTCATGCAGTACGAGCAGGTGACGAAGGAGGAGCGCGTCGACCTTCCGCGGCCCTCCATCGACACCGGCATGGGGCTCGAGCGCATCGCCGCCGTTCTGCAGGGCGAACACGACAATTACGACATCGACCTCTTCAAGGCGCTGATCCGTGCCTCCGAGGATGCCACGGGCGTGCGTGCCGAGGGCAAGAACCGCGCAAGCCACCGCGTCATTGCCGACCATCTGCGCGCCTCGAGCTTCCTGATCGCCGATGGCGTGCTGCCGTCGAACGAGGGTCGCGGTTACGTGCTGCGCCGCATCATGCGCCGAGCCATGCGCCATGCCCAATTGCTCGGCGCTGCCGATCCGCTGATGTGGCGCCTGGTGCCTGCGCTGGTGCGCGAGATGGGCCAGGCCTATCCGGAACTGGTGCGCGGCGAGAGCCTGATCACCGAGACGCTGCAGCTCGAGGAGAAGCGCTTCCGTAAGACGCTGGCGCGCGGGCTCGGCCTGCTGGAAGAAGCCACGGATGGGTTGGCCAGCGGCGACCGGCTCGATGGCGCGACCGCCTTCAAGCTTTATGACACGTTCGGCTTTCCGCTCGACCTGACTCAGGATGCGCTGCGCCAGCGTGGCGTCTCGGTCGATCTCGACGGATTCAACGAGGCGATGGAGCGCCAGAAGGCCGAGGCACGTGCTGCCTGGGCAGGCTCCGGCGACGCGGCGACCGAAACCGTCTGGTTCTCCGTCAAGGAAAAGGCCGGCGCGACGGAATTCCTCGGCTACGGCACCGAGCAGGCCGAAGGCATCGTGCAGGCGCTGGTCAAGGAGGGCGCCGTCGTCGACAGCGCGGGCGAGGGCGACGTGGTCGCGGTCATCGTCAACCAGACGCCCTTCTATGGCGAGTCCGGTGGCCAGATGGGCGACACCGGGACCATGTCGGGCGAAGGTTTCGTGATCGAGATCACCGATACGCAGAAGAAGGCGGATGGCCTCTTCGTCCATTCAGGAAAGGTCCTGAAGGGCTCGGTCAAGACCGGCGTGCCGGTCGAACTGAAAGTCGATCATCGTCGCCGCACCCGGCTGCGCTCCAACCATTCGGCGACGCACCTGGTTCACGAGGCGTTGCGCGAGGTACTCGGTCCGCATGTCGCGCAGAAGGGCTCGCTGGTCGCGCCCGAGCGGCTGCGTTTCGACTTTTCGCACCCGAAACCGATCTCGGACGCCGAACTCGAGCGGGTGGAGGCCATGGCCAATGCCATCGTCGTGCAGAACAGCCCCGTCTCGACCCGGCTGATGACGGTCGACGACGCCATCGCCGAGGGCGCCATGGCGCTGTTCGGCGAGAAATACGGCGACGAGGTACGCGTCGTGTCGATGGGCACGGGGCTCGAGGGCGACAAGGCAGGCAAGCCCTATTCGGTGGAGCTCTGCGGCGGCACGCATGTTTCGGCGACCGGTGACATCGGGCTGGTGCGGCTGGTGCATGAAGGCGCGGTGGCCGCAGGCGTGCGCCGCATCGAGGCGCTGACCGGCGAGGCGGCGCGCCAGTATCTCGACGAACAGGACCGCCGCCTGAAGAGCGCGGCGGCCGTGCTCAAGGTTGCGCCCGCCGATGTGCCGGGCCGCGTCGAGGCGCTGCTCGAAGAGCGCAAGAAGCTCGAACGCGAACTTTCCGAGACGCGCAAGAAGCTGGCGCTCGGCGGTACCGGCGACAGCGGCGGGTCCGCAAGCGAGACAGTCGCCGGCGTCGGCTTCCTCGGCAAGTCAGTGTCGGGTGTCGCGCCGAAGGACCTGAAGTCGCTGGCCGACGCCGGCAAGACCTCGCTCGGTTCGGGCGTGGTGGTCTTCGTCGGCGCCAGCGAGGACGGCAAGGCGAGCGTCGTGGTTGCGGTCACCGACGACCTGACCGGCCGCTTCACCGCCGTCGAGCTGGTGCGCGTGGCGTCCGCCGCGCTCGGCGGGCAGGGTGGCGGCGGCAGGCCCGACATGGCCCAGGCCGGCGGCCCCGACGCGTCCAAGGCCGACGAGGCGATTGCCGCGGTGCGGTCGGCGATCAGCGAGAGCTGAACCGAGGCAAACCATGACAAGCGCCCCGCCGGAACGAGCAAAGCGGCGGCGTCGCGCCAGGCCGAAGCGGCTGCTGAAGCGGCTGGGTTCACGCCGGATGCGCCAGCAGGTCTACGACCTGCTGGACCAGGGCAGCGACCATCCAGTCGGGATGGTGCTCCAGCGCGTCATCATTGCGCTCATCGTGATCAGCGTGGCCGGCTCCGTCCTGGTGACCGTGCCTGCGCTCGACGCACGATTCGACGACCTCTTTGCCACCATCGAGTTCGCCGCGGTGGTGGCCTTCAGCGTCGAATATCTGGCGCGGCTGTGGGTGGCGGTAGAGCATCCGCCTTACCGCGAGATGGCGCCCTGGCGAGCGAGGCTCGCTTATGTCTTCTCGGCCGGGGCGCTCATCGATCTCGTGGCCATTGCGCCCTTCTACCTCGAACTCGCCGGGGTGATCGACCTGCCGGCGCTGCTGGTGCTGAGGCTCCTGCGCTTCCTCAAGCTCGCCCGCTATTCGCCGGGCATGCGGTCGCTGGCCGACGCCGTGCAGAGCGAGCGGACGGCACTGCTGTCCTGCCTGATGTTCCTGATAGGGCTGGCGCTGATCAGCGCCTCATTCATGCAATGGGCAGAGCATGAGGCGCAGCCCGACAAGTTCGGCACGGTGCCGGATGCGCTCTACTGGGCGATGATCACGCTTTCCACCGTCGGCTATGGCGACGTGGTGCCGATCACCACGATGGGCAAGATGGTTGCTTCGCTGACGGCTGTATTCGGCATTGCCATGCTGGCACTGCCGGTCGGCATCCTGGCGACCTCCTTCGCGCAGGTTATCCAGCGCCGCGATTTCGTCGTCACCTGGAGCATGGTGGCGCGCGTTCCGCTGTTCAACGAGCTTCCGGCCGCCGACATTGCCGATATCATGCGCTACCTCAATTCGCTTTCGGCCGAAGCGGGTGAAGTCATCGTGCGCAAGGGCGACGCCGCACACAGCATGTACTTCATCGCCACCGGAGAAGTAGCGGTCGAGGTACCCGGACAGCCAGTGCGGCTCGGCGAGGGGCATTTCTTCGGCGAAATCGCGCTGCTGAAGCGATCGAAGCGCTCGGCTACGGTGCGCGCCGTATCGAAGACCAAGTTGCTGGTTCTCGACGCCGCCGACATGCAGGGCCTGATCGAGCGCAAGCCACATATCGGCGAGGTGATAGAACGGGTCGCGTTGCAGCGGATAAGTTCGGAGGGGATCGGCAAGAACGGCGATCTGGCGTCGAAAGAACTTCGCCTTGATGAGGACCGCGACGACGGGGCCTAGCCGCACCGGCAGGAGGCGATGACAGGGCAATGACAGCGTTTCAGTCCTATGTGATCTGCACGTCGCCGCGCAGCGGCAGCACGCTGCTGTGCACACTGCTTGCGGCAACGGGCGTTGCCAGCAGGCCTGCCTCCTACTTCTACGGCAGCTCCGTCGCCGACTGGCTAGAAGAGCTCGGCATCGTGCCCGACGCTGGCAGCTCGGAGCGCGAGGTGCTTGACGCAGCATTCAGCGAGGCGATGCGCCAGGGGCGCTATGGCACGGGTCTGTTCGGGCTTCGCCAGCAGCAGCCCGGCCTGGACCTCCTCTGCGAAAAGCTCGCTGTCGTCGAACCGGGCGAGATGCCGCACAGCGAGCGGTTCGCGCGCCGCTTCGGCACCACCCTTTTCATTCACCTGACGCGGCCGGACAAGCTGGCCCAGGCCGTCTCCTACCTGAAGGCGGAACAGTCCGGACTCTGGCACGTGGCGCCCGACGGCACGGAACTGGAGCGCCTGGCGCCGCATCGCGAACCTGCCTACGATTTCGACAGGCTAAGGGCCTGCGTCGAGACGATGACCGCCTATGACCGCAACTGGGAGGCGTGGTTCAGGCGCGAGGAGATCGATCCACTTCGCATCTCCTATGACGAGTTGTCGGCCGATCCGGTAGAGACCCTGCTGATTGTCCTGGAGAAACTGGGCCTCGATCGTGCGGCGGCCGATGGTATCGAACCCGGTGTCAGAAAGCTCGCCGACAGCACCAGCGCGGACTGGATGGCCCGTTTTCGCCAGGATTTTCTCGCCCGCCAGGACCGCATCGATTCTGGCCGCTGATGGGCAAAAAAAAAGCCCCGGATCGCTCCGGGGCTTCTCTCATTACGTTGGGGACGACCGCTCAGGCCATCGCCTTCTGCAGGTTCTCGTCGATCTTGTCGAGGAAACCGCTGGTCGACAGCCAGGGCTGGTCGGGGCCGATCAGCAGCGACAGGTCCTTGGTCATGTAGCCGGACTCCACGGTCTGGATGCAGACCTTCTCAAGCGTGTCGGCGAAGCGCTTGAGCGCGTCGTTGTTGTCGAGCTTGGCGCGGTGCGCGAGGCCGCGCGTCCAGGCAAAGATCGAGGCGATCGAGTTGGTCGAGGTTTCCTCGCCCTTCTGATGCTGGCGGTAGTGACGCGTCACCGTGCCGTGGGCGGCCTCGGCTTCCACCGTCTTGCCGTCCGGCGTCATCAGGACCGAGGTCATCAGGCCGAGCGAGCCAAAACCCTGAGCCACGGTGTCGGACTGGACGTCGCCGTCGTAGTTCTTGCAGGCCCAGACATAGCCGCCCGACCACTTCAGGCTCGACGCCACCATGTCGTCGATCAGCCGGTGCTCGTACCAGATTTTCTTTTCCTTGAACTGCTCCTCGAACTCGGCCTCGAAGACCTCCTGGAAGAGATCCTTGAAGCGGCCGTCATAGGCCTTGAGGATGGTGTTCTTGGTCGAGAGATAGACCGGGTAGCCGCGCAGCAGCCCGTAGTTCAGCGAGGCGCGGGCGAATTCGCGGATCGAATCGTCGAGGTTGTACATTGCCATGGCGACGCCCGACGAAGGCGCGTCGAAGACCTCGTGCTCGATGGTGGTGCCGTCCTCGCCGACGAACTTGACCGTCAGCTTGCCCTTGCCGGGGAACAGGAAGTCGGTGGCGCGGTACTGGTCGCCGAAGGCGTGGCGGCCGACGATGATCGGCTTGGTCCAGCCCGGCACAAGGCGCGGCACGTTCTTCATGATGATCGGCTCTCGGAAGATGGTGCCGCCGAGAATGTTGCGGATCGTGCCGTTGGGCGAGCGCCACATCTTCTTGAGGCCGAATTCCTCGACGCGGCCCTCGTCCGGCGTGATCGTGGCGCATTTGACTCCGACGCCGTATTTCTTGATGGCGTTCGCCGCATCGATCGTCACCTGGTCGTCGGTGGCGTCGCGGTGCTCGACCCCGAGGTCGTAATATTTGAGGTCGATATCAAGGTAGGGATGGATCAACTTGTCCTTGATGAACTGCCAGATGATGCGGGTCATCTCGTCGCCGTCGAGCTCGACGACCGGATTGTCCACCTTGATCTTTGCCATGCAATTGCCTCTTGTCGGGAATGGCGCGGTCGGTTCCGCTGCCGCGTGATTGGAAGTTCGAGCCCTATAGCAAAGCCCATGGAAGCGCGCAAACGCCGAGCGTCGGTTCTGTGCGGTCCTTGCAGTATCCGGCCGCGGCTTCTTCAATTTCGCGCCCAGTTGTGGCAGGGACGCGCAGTCCTGAGCGGGAGAGACTTCTGGCAATGAACGGCGACGACGACAGCACGGGAAGCGTGGGCAACGGCCCGGTGATCGTTCTCGTCGAGCCGCAGCTTGGCGAGAACATCGGCATGGTGGCGCGCGCCATGGCCAATTTCGGCCTCGCCGAGCTCAGGCTGGTCAATCCCCGTGACGGCTGGCCGAGCGAGAAGGCGCGTGCCGCGGCGAGCAAGGCCGACCACGTGATCGACGCGGTGCAGGTGTTCGAAGGGCTTGCGGAGGCGCTCGCCGATCTCAACTTCGTGGTCGCGACCACGGCGCGCCAGCGGGACGGCTTCAAGCGCGTCGCCAGTCCCGTCGAAGCGGGCAGGGTGCTGCGCTCGCGCTGCAGGTCAGGGCAAAGGACCGGCATCCTGTTCGGGCGGGAGCGCTTCGGCCTCTACAACGAGGAGGTCGCGCTCGCCGACGAGATCGTGACATTTCCGGTCAATCCGGAGTTTGCCTCGCTCAACATCGCCCAGGCGACCCTGCTGATGTCCTATGAGTGGATGAAGTCCGGGCTCGAGGCGGAGACCGACACGGCCTTCACCTCGCCCGAGGTCGTGCCCGCGCCGAAGGAGCACCTGCATGGCCTGCTCGACCACCTGGAGTCGGCGCTCGATGCGCGCGGCTATTTCAGGCCGGCCGCAAAGAAGCCCAAGATGCTCGACAATCTGCGCGCTGTGCTGACCCGCCCGGGCTTCGGCCTGGCTGAGATCAAGGTGCTGCGCGGCGTGATTTCTTCTCTCGACTATTTCTCCCCGCGAAAACCGCGCGGCGCCGGATATCCGGACCGCAAGGCAGAGGCCGACGAAGCCCTTCATGGCGATGGCGACTACCGCCGCAAACCGGCGGTACTGAAGGGCGAGGACGGCAATGACTGAACGTCCGGTGCTCGTCTTCGATTCGGGCATTGGCGGGCTGACGGTGCTGCGCGAGGCGCGCGTCCTGATGCCGGGGCGGCATTTCGTCTATGTCGCGGACGATGCCGGCTTTCCCTATGGCGCATGGGAGGAAGCCGCCCTGCAGCAGCGGATCGTCGAGCTGTTCGGCCGCCTGATCGAGGAACATGATCCCGAAATCGCGGTGATCGCCTGCAACACCGCCTCGACGCTTGTGCTTGACGCGTTGCGCGTCGCCTTTCCCGACACGCCGTTCGTCGGCACCGTGCCGGCGATCAAACCGGCCGCCGAACGGACGCGCTCGGGCCTCGTCTCGGTGCTCGCGACGCCGGGCACGGTGAAACGGCAGTACACGCGCGACCTGATCACGCAATGGGCCTCGAAATGCCATGTCCGGCTGGTCGGCAGCGACAATCTTGCGGGCTTGGCCGAGATCTACATGCGCCAGGGCTTCGTCGACGAGGAAGCGGTTCGCGCGGAGATTGCCCCCTGTTTCGTAGAACGCGAGGGGAAGCGCACCGACATCGTGGTGCTCGCCTGCACGCACTATCCGTTCCTGGTCAACCGGATGCGCAAGACCGCGCCGTGGCCGGTCGACTGGCTCGATCCCGCCGAGGCGATCGCGCGGCGGGCGCTGTCGCTGCTTCCGGCCTCGCACGCCTCGCAAATCGCCCAGTCCGCCGACCGGGCGGTCTTCACCTCCGGCGCGCCCGATTTTCCGACCCGCCGCCTGATGCAGGGTTTTGGACTGCAGGTCGCCTGACCGGGCGATCCTTTCCCCCGCCCGGAACCCGCCACGGGGCAGGGCGTTTTTCCCGGACCAGGATAACGGGAGACGTTCCATGCCAGCAAAATCGAAGGCACAGCAAAAGGCCGCCGGCGCCGCCCTGTCGGCGAAGCGCGGCGAGACAAAGAAGTCCGAACTCAAGGGCGCATCGAAGGGAATGTACGAGTCGATGAGCGAAGACCAACTCGAAGAGTTCGCCGAGACGAAGCGAAAGGGCCTGCCGAACAAGAAATCCGGCGATTGAAGCATCCCCCGGCGGCTCTGGCGTCGCCGGACGCTTCCACGTCAGAAGCGTTGACTTCTCACGGTTCTTCGCCTATTCACCCGCCAGCACCGGGCAGCAATGCCCGGTGTTTCATTTGACGTGTCCCGTGGATTTTTTCCGCAAAGCGTGCGTGGAAAATCCTGTCAGGCTTCGAAAACGGAGGCCAGAGGAGGGCGCGTTTCCTTCACCTGGAACATGATGTTCCGGGTGTATCTTTTTGAAAGGGAATGCGATGAGCAAGCGCGAATCCGCAAAGTACAAGATCGACCGCCGTCTCGGCGAAAACATCTGGGGCCGTCCGAAGTCCCCGGTCAACAAGCGTGAATACGGTCCCGGCCAGCATGGCCAGCGCCGCAAGGGCAAGCTGTCCGACTTCGGTCTGCAGCTGCGCGCCAAGCAGAAGCTGAAGGGCCATTACGGCGACGTCTCCGAAAAGCAGTTCCGCAAGACGTATGAAGAGGCAAACCGCCGCAAGGGCGACACCTCCGAGAACCTGATCGGCCTGCTCGAGTCGCGCCTCGACGCGGTCGTTTACCGCGCCAAGTTCGTGCCGACCATTTTCGCGGCCCGCCAGTTCGTGAATCACGGCCATGTCAACGTGAACGGCCGCCGCACCAACATCGGCTCGTATCGCTGCAAGGCCGGCGACGTCATCGAGGTGCGCGAGAAGTCGAAGCAGCTCGTCGTCGTCCTCGAGGCCGTCCAGCTCGCCGAGCGCGACGTGCCGGACTACATCGAGGTCGATCACAACAAGATGGTCGCCACCTTCGCCCGCGTCCCGGCGCTTGCCGACGTGCCGTTCGCGGTGCAGATGGAGCCGAACCTGGTCGTCGAGTTCTACTCGCGCTAACAGGCTTTCGCTTTCCGACGATATCGAGGCCGCCTTTCGGGGCGGCCTTTTCTTTGGTGGTCCGGTCCGCTAAGCCGGTCACGAACAAGCCGGAACCCGCGCCATGAACGTGATGCCAGAGCCGATCAGCGACGCCATCGACGAGGCTGGCCACGCTATGTTTCGCGATGTGCCCTCGTCGGTGTCGTTCAACAAGCTGCGCAAGCGGCTGGTGCGTCAGGCGCGCGAGGCGATCGAGCAGTTCGGCATGGTCAGGCCGGGCGACCGCTGGCTGGTGGCGCTGTCGGGCGGCAAGGATTCCTACGGGCTGCTGGCCATCCTGCTCGACCTCAAATGGCGCGGCCTGCTGCCGGTCGAACTGCTGGCCTGCAACCTGGACCAAGGCCAGCCGAACTTCCCCAAGCACATCCTGCCGGCCTATCTCGAAAGCCATGGCGTTCCTCACCGCATCGAGTACCGCGACACCTATTCTGTGGTGACCGAGAAGCTCGCCGAGGGGAGCACCTATTGTTCGCTATGCTCGCGGCTCAGGCGCGGCCACCTCTACCGCATCGCGCGGGAGGAGGGCTGTTCGTCGCTGGTGCTCGGCCACCACCGCGAAGATATCCTTGAGACCTTCTTCATGAACTTCTTCCATGGCGGCCGGCTGGCGGCGATGCCGCCCAAACTGCTCAACGACGAGGGTGATGTCTTCGTGCTGCGCCCGCTCAGCCTCTGTGCGGAAGCCGATCTCGAGAAATTCGCCGAAGCGATGCAGTTCCCGATCATTCCCTGCGATCTGTGCGGCAGCCAGGACGGCCTGCAGCGCAACGCCATGAAGGCGATGCTCTCGGACATCGAGGCGCGCATGCCCGGCCGCAAGGAGACGATGATCCGCGCGCTCGCCAATGTGCGCCCGTCGCATCTGCTCGACACGAAGCTGTTCGATTTTATAGGGCTTGCCGGCACAGCCGGCCAGCCGGGCGCCGGCGCGCCGTCCGGCAGCGACGGCCGCTAGGCGGCCTGTTTCGCCGGCGGGGCGTGGTGGGCCTGGAACAGCTTGCCCTTCTCGGCAATCAGCACGAAGACCAGCGCGGCGATCCCGACGCCGCAGAAGCCGGCGGCCAGCGGGGTCGTGGTGCCGTCGAATGCCTGGCCGATCACCGCACCGATGACGCCGCCGCCAAAGGTCTGGGTGAAGCCCTGTACCGATGAGGCGGTGCCTGCAATGTGGCCGAGCGGCTCCATGGCGATCGAATTGAAGTTGGAGCCGATCCAGCCGAACTGCAGCATGGCGATCGCAAACAGCGGCACGAAGACGTAGAGCGGTAGGGGCCCGAGCAGCGAAAGCACGAACCACAAGGTGGTGACGCCGCAGAAGCCGAGCAGCGCGCCGTGCGAGAGCCGGCGCATGCCGAAGCGGCCGACCAGCCGCGCATTGGCGAAGGAGGAGACCGCCATCATGCCGGCGACGGCGGCGAAGATGACCGGGAACCACACGCCGAGGTCGTAGATGCCGACATAGATCTGCTGTGCGGAGTTGATGAAGCCGAAGAGCGAACCGAAGATCGCCGTCGTCGCCAGCATGTAGAGCAGCGAGACGCGGGTGGTCAGCACGATACGGAAGCCGTCGGCGATGACCTTCGGGGTGAAGGGGCGACGATATTCCGGGTGCAGCGTCTCGGGCAGGCGCACGGCCGTCCAGATGGTGAAGAGGAGCGCGATGCCGGCCATGGCGACGAAGATCATGTGCCATTCCGAAAACAGCATGATGACCTGGCCGATGCCGGGCGCGACCACGGGAATGATCATGAAGACCATGAAGACCAGCGACATGACCTCGGCCATCGCCCTGCCGCCAAACGTATCGCGCACGACCGAGACCGTGATGACGCGGGTTGCCGCTGCGCCCGCTCCCTGGATGACGCGCAGGATGAGCAGGGCCTCGAAGCTCGGCGCGAAGGCTGCGGCGAAGGCCGCCGCGACATAGACCGCGAGGCCGAATAGCAGGGGCGCGCGCCTGCCGAAGCGGTCCGAGATCGGGCCGAAGAACAGCTGGGCAATGCCGAAGCCGCCGACGTAGGCGCTGATGACATACTGCCGGTGGTTCTCGTTCTCGACGCCGAGGCTGGCGCCGATCTGCTGCAGGCCGGGCAGCATGATGTCGATGGCGAGCGCGTTGAGCGCCATCAGTGCGGCGGCAAGCGCGATGAACTCGAAGCGCGAAAGAGAGAGGCCGCTCGCGCGGCCTGTAGGGGAGGCCTGCTGGTCCATGTCGCGCTTCCAATCAAATGCGGACGCAAAAAGGAATGCGCCGGCAGCCGGCGCATTCGACAGATCGGCCCAGGATCGGGCCGCAGCGGTGTTCTGTCGTCAGGCCGAAGCTTTGACGCTGACGCCCTTCTCGGCGAGGAAGGTCTGCAACTCGCCGGCCTGGAACATCTCGCGGATGATGTCACACCCGCCAACGAACTCGCCCTTGACGTAGAGCTGGGGGATCGTCGGCCAGTTGGAGTATTCCTTGATGCCCTGGCGCAGTTCGTTCGAATCGAGAACGTTGACGCCCTTGTAGTCGGTGCCGACGTAATCGAGGATCTGGACGACCTGACCCGAGAACCCGCACTGCGGGAAGCCGGGCGTGCCCTTCATGAACAGGACAACGTCGTTGCTCTTCAATTCGTTGTCGATGTACTCGCTAATTCCGCTCATTGAACGTCCTTTCATGCCCGTGGGAGGCAGGCTCGAAACATGACTCCCAAATAGACCTTGGGGCGACCCGAAACAAGTCGCCGCACGCAATTGTTAAGACTTGCGCCGCGTCTTTGAACGGGTTCGTGTCGTGCGCTTGCGGCTGGTCTGCCGCTTGGCAGGCTTTCTCGCGGGCTTTGCCGTCTTGCGCCGCGAGCGTGTCGTCTTGCGCCGGGACGTCGTCGAACGGGTCTTGCGGCGGCGGCTGCGTCGCTTGGTGCCGCCGAATTTCTTGAGGATCTCGTTCAGCGCGCTGTCAACGACGCTTTCGACAAGGTCCTCAAGAACGCCCGCGGCCACTATTGCGGCGCGCTCGTCTGCAGGGCCAGCGCGTGCAGAACTCCGCCCATGTTGCCCTTCAGCGCTTCGTAGACCATCTGGTGCTGCTGCACGCGCGACTTGCCGCGAAAGCTCTCGGCTATGACTTCCGCCGCGTAGTGGTCGCCGTCGCCGGCGAGATCGCGAATCGTCACCTGGGCATCCGGAATGCCTTCCTTGATCAGCCGTTCGATCTCGTGAGCGTCCATTGCCATGCTGTTTTTCCTCGCTCAGCTGTCCATGAAGCGGGGGAACCAGCCTTCATGCGCAGCCTTCAAATCTGCAACCGGTATGCCACGCGCTCCGTGCAGTTTCAATTCAACGCCGCCGGTGCGGCCGATGCGCGGCGCCGAAATACCGGCCTGCGTGGCCTCGTCCATCAGCATGCGCAGTTCCTCGCCGTCGAGGTCGACCGTGACGATGTAACGGCCCTGGTCCTCACCGAACCAGACAGGAATCGGATCGGTCGGGAAGGGCAGGCTGACGTCGGCGCCGATGCCGGACGCCATCGCCATCTCGGCGAGCGCAACGGCGAGACCCCCGTCGGAGACGTCGTGGACGGCGGTCGCGACGCCGTCGCGGATCAGGCCGCGCACATAGTCGCCGACGCGCTTCTCATGGAGGAGATCGACCGGCGGCGGCGGACCGTCGGCGCGGCCGTGGATGTCGCGCAGGTATATCGACTGGCCGAGGTGGCTGCCCCAGGCCTCGGGCGCGCCGAGGAGCAGGATCGACTGGCCTTCCGCGGCAAAGCCGATGCGCGTCATGGCCGCCCAGTCGGGTAGCAGGCCGACGCCGCCGATGGTGGGCGTCGGCAGAATGCCCTGGCCGTTGGTCTCGTTGTAGAGCGAGACGTTGCCCGAGACGATCGGGAACTCCAGCGCCGTGCAGGCTTCGCCGATGCCTTTGATCGCGGCGACCAGCTGGCCCATGATCTCGGGGCGCTCGGGATTGCCGAAATTGAGATTGTCGGTCGCGGCGAGCGGCTCGGCGCCAGTCGCGGTGATGTTGCGCCAGCATTCGGCCACCGCCTGCTTGCCGCCCTCGTAGGGATCGGCCTCGCAGTAGCGCGGCGTCACGTCGGAGGAGAAGGCGAGCGCCTTGGTCGGGTGCCCCTCGACGCGCACTACGCCGGCATCGCCGCCCGGCAGCTGCAGCGAATTGCCCTGGATGAGCGTGTCGTACTGTTCCCAGACCCAGCGGCGCGAGGAGAGGTCGGCACCGCCCAGCATCTTCAGCAGCGCAGCAGCGACGTCGGCCTGAGGCACGTCGTTGGCAGCAAGCGGCGCGGGCTTCTTCGGCTCGACCCAGGGGCGATCGTATTCCGGCGCCTTGTCGCCAAGATCCTTGATCGGCAGGTCGGCGACCTCGTCGCCCTGATGCATGATGCGGAAGCGAAGGTCGTCGGTTGTCTCGCCGACGATGGCGAAGTCGAGGCCCCATTTGGTGAAGATCGCCTCGGCCTCGGCCTCCTTTTCGGGGCGCAGCACCATCAGCATGCGCTCCTGGCTCTCGGAGAGCATCATTTCGTAGGCCGACATGCGCTCCTCGCGAACCGGCACCTTGTCGAGGTCGAGCAGGATGCCGAGGTCGCCCTTGGCGCCCATCTCGACGGCCGAACAGGTGAGGCCGGCCGCACCCATGTCCTGGATGGCAATGACCGCACCCGACGCCATCAGTTCGAGGCAGGCTTCCAGCAGGCATTTCTCGGTGAAGGGATCGCCGACCTGCACGGTCGGACGCTTTTCCTCGATCCTGTCGTCGAATTCGGCCGAGGCCATGGTCGCGCCGCCGACGCCGTCGCGTCCGGTCTTGGCGCCGAGATAGACGACCGGCAGGCCGACGCCCTTGGCCTCCGACAGGAAGATTGCGTCGGTCCTGGCAATGCCGGCGGCAAAGGCGTTGACCAGGATGTTGCCGTTGTAGCGGGCGTCGAAATTGACTTCGCCGCCGACGGTCGGCACGCCGAACGAATTGCCGTAGCCGCCGACGCCCGACACCACGCCGGCTACGAGATGGCGCGTCTTGGGGTGGTCCGGCGCGCCGAAGCGCAGGGCGTTCATCGCCGCGACAGGGCGTGCGCCCATGGTGAAGACGTCGCGCAATATGCCGCCGACGCCGGTCGCCGCGCCCTGGTAGGGCTCGATGTAGGAGGGGTGGTTGTGGCTCTCCATCTTGAAGACCACGCAGTCGCCGTCGCCGATATCGACCACGCCGGCATTCTCGCCGGGGCCCTGGATGACGCGCGGCCCCTTGGTCGGCAGGGTGCGCAGCCACTTCTTCGACGACTTGTAGGAGCAGTGCTCGTTCCACATGGCCGAGAAGATGCCGAGTTCGGTGAAGCTCGGTTCGCGGCCGATGAGGTCGAGTATGCGCTGGTACTCGTCCGGCTTCAGGCCGTGCGCGGCGATCATGTCGTCGGTGATCTTCACCTTGTTGGGAATGGTCATCTGTCTATCCGTTTGATCCTAGCCCGTCCTAAAGCGGGAAACGCCCCGGTCCGCAAGGACGGCGAGGATGCTCAGCACAAGAAAAGCCGCGAGCACGGCCAGTGCCGAGAGCGCGACCGCAGCCCCTCCGTTGGCCGCCACGTCGAGAAACGGGTAGGGCACCTCGCCGGCGAATTGCCCCCTGGCCAACGCGTAAAAGAGGTAGGCGAGCGGGTAAAGCATCCAATGGGGAACATCGGACCATCGCGTCTTTCCGTTAGCGCCCGCGGCAAGCCACCAGGCCACGAAAAGCACAGGCGTCACATAGTGCAGGAGCACGTCGCAAAACAGGAACAGCCCCTCGGGCTCCCATATCTGCGCCAGGACGGTGGCATAAACCAGAAGGACAAGGGTGATCGAGACCGCAACGCCGGCACGAACCCGGGACTCCGCGAAGATCGGCAGCCAGGCGTAGCCGGCAGGGGAGAGCAGGGAGACATGAACCAGCACGGCGGCGATGTTGGTCAGGATGGTGAAGAAGCTGAAATAGAAGACGACGGACCCGGCAAGGCTTCGGCCAGCTTCCAAAGAGGCCGGCACGGTGATGAGGAACTGCACGACCAGACCGGTGACGCCTGCAATCAGGCCGGCGATCTGAAGCGCACGTGCCATCGGCTACGTGCTCGCGCTGCAGTCGCCGCTGCCGCCCTGCCAGCGGGCGATATCGCTGCCGATGCGGGCCCCGAGCGATTCCTGCATCAAAGGGCCGAATACCTCGACGCGGCTGGAATGGCCGCTCGCCTGCACCACCAGCAGCGGCTTGCCGCCATAATTGTTCTTTGGAACCAGCAGGAAGCGCGGCGTGCCGCTGAAGGAATTCAGTTCGTTGGCAAGGCTGTAGCCCTTGAAGGCCGGGTCCTTGCTGGCAATCCAGCACTTGTGGGCGGCGATCGTCACCTGCTCCATGGCGCGCAGAGAGGCGCTTTTCCCAGAGCCGTGCGAGGCACCCGGCTTGTCATCCGACTGGCAGGCGGAGAGCCCGAAGGCGGCCAGCGCAAGCGCTACGAAAAGCCCGGTTTTGTTCATCTTTACGGTCGCCATTCGGGCAGGAGTAGGATTTTGGTCTTGTCCGGCGACGCGGCCTTGGCGGATGCCTCAGGCATGCGCCGGCTGTGTGTCCGGCAGACCGAGCGCACCGACAAAGAGTGCGCGGCCGTCGCTACCGCCATGCGCATCCTCGATAAGGTTTTCGGGGTGCGGCATCAGGCCGAGCACATTGCCCTTGGCGCTGACGATGCCGGCAATGTCGTTGATCGAGCCGTTCGGGTTGGTGCCTTCGGCATAGCGGAACACCACCTGACCTTCGCCTTCTAGGCGGGCGAGCGTGTCCGGATCGGCGAAATAGTTGCCGTCGTGGTGGGCCACCGGCGTGCGGATGACCTGGCCCGGCTGGTACTGGCGGGTGAAACTCGTATTGGCGGTTTCGACGCGCAGCTTGACCTCGCGGCAGACGAATTTAAGCGACTGGTTGCGCATCAGCGCGCCCGGCAGCAGGCCGGTTTCGAGCAGGATCTGGAAGCCGTTGCAGACGCCCATGACCTGCACGCCCTTTGCAGCCTTCTCGGCGACCGCGCGCATCACCGGCATGCGCGCCGCGATGGCGCCGCAGCGCAGATAGTCGCCATAGGAGAAGCCGCCCGGGATGACGATCAGGTCGACGTCGGGAATCTCGGTGTCGGTCTCCCAGACCGTGACCGGCGCCTTGCCGGAGATCTTGGTCAGTGCCGCGATCATGTCGCGGTCGCGGTTGAGGCCGGGAAGCAGGACGACGGCGGACTTCACGTCAGGCGATCTCCACCTGGTAGTTCTCGATGACGGTATTGGCGAGCAGCTTGTCGCACATCGCCTTGAGGTCGGCCTCGGCCTTGGCGCGGTCGCTCTCCGCCAGCTCGACGTCGAAGACCTTGCCCTGGCGAACCGAGCCGACACCGCCGAACTCCATGGCGGTCAGCGCGTGTTCGATGGCCTTGCCCTGGGGGTCGAGCACGCCGTTCTTAAGCGTTACGGTGATGCGGGCCTTGATCAACTCAGTCATCCTTGCTGCGGTATGGCGCAAGCCTCAGTGCGGCTTGCCCTTGACGCCGTCCGTCGACGCCACGAGCACGGGGCCCGAGGGGCGCACAGGCTCGTTCTCGTTCATGATGCCCAGGCGGCGGGCGACTTCCTGGTAGGCCTCGACGAGACCGCCCATGTCACGGCGGAAACGGTCCTTGTCGAGCTTGTCCTGGGTGGCGACGTCCCACAGACGGCAGGAGTCGGGCGAGATTTCGTCGGCGACCACGATGCGCATCATGTCGCCCTCGTAGAGGCGGCCGCATTCGATCTTGAAGTCGACGAGCTGGATGCCGACGCCCATGAACAGGCCGGAGAGGAAGTCGTTGACGCGGATGGCGAGCGCCATGACGTCGTCGATCTCCTGCGGGCTCGCCCAGCCGAAGGCCGTGATATGCTCTTCCGAGACCATCGGGTCGTCGAGCGCGTCTGCCTTGTAGTAGAATTCGATGATCGAGCGCGGCAGCACCGTGCCTTCCTCGAGACCGAGCCGCTTCGACAGCGAGCCGGCGGCGACGTTGCGAACCACCACCTCGAGCGGGATGATCTCGACTTCCTTGATAAGCTGCTCGCGCATGTTGAGACGGCGGATGAAGTGGGTCGGGATGCCCATCCGGTTCAGATGGTTGAATATGTGCTCGGAAATGCGGTTGTTGAGCACGCCCTTGCCGTCGACGATGTCATGCTTTTTCTTGTTGAAAGCGGTCGCATCGTCCTTGAAGAACTGGATCAGCGTGCCCGGTTCCGGCCCCTCATAGAGTATCTTGGCCTTGCCTTCATAAATGCGGCGGCGATTTTTCATTTGATTCTCTGGATTTTCTGGCGGGGCGGCAACCATATAGCCACCCGCGACACATATATGCGGTGACGATAGGTTTCAACGCCGGTGTCTATCCCAATCGCCGCCATTCCTCAATCGGCAATACCGACGATCAACCGGTTTCCTTGCGGAAATGCCGCAGCGCGCTAAGGTCGGGAGCGTATTGACCGCAGCGTCGGGTTTTGGTTTGTGCTGCTGAACCACCATATCCCGTCCGACACAGTCGTACCCACCCGGAGGACCATCGATGAGCAACATGAAAGACCGCGAGCAGGGATTTGAACGCAAGTTCGTCCTCGACGAGGAAACGCGGTTCAAGGCTGCGGCGCGCCGCAACAAGCTGCTCGGCATGTGGGCGGCCGAAAAGCTCGGCAAGTCGGGCGCCGATGCGGAAGCCTATGCGCGCGAAGTGGTCGCCTCCGACATGGTCGAGGCCGGCGACAATGACGTGCTGCGCAAGGTGAAGGGCGACCTCGACGCCGCCGGTGTCGGCCAGAGCGAACAGGATATCCGAAAGACGATGGACGATCTGATGGTCGTCGCGGTCGAGCAGATCAACGCCGGCTGAGGCCGGCCAGCCCCAAGAAGTCCCGACCGCCCGGCCTCCGGGCGGTTTTTCTTTGCATTATTGTGTATTTTGCGGCCGATTATGGCGGCGACGAGGGGGAGGAAGACATGTCCTTGGTTTCTAGGCTGGCGGCTGGGGAGACGCTCTACACGGCGTGGTCGGGCATTCCCGACGCGCTCACTGTGGAGGTCGTGGCGGCCCAGGACTTTGACGCCGTGACGCTGGACATGCAGCACGGCGGACACAACGAGGACAGCGTGCTGCGCAGCCTGGCGCCGGTGCTGAGTGCCGGCAAGGCGGCGCTGGTGCGGGTTCCCGTCGGCCGCTTCGACATGGCGAGCCGCGCGCTCGATTTCGGCGCAGAGGCGGTCATCGCACCGATGGTGAACTCGGTGGAGGATGCCAAGCGCTTTGCCGCCTCGATGAAGTATCCGCCGGTCGGCGAACGATCCTGGGGACCTACCTACGGTTTTCCGCGCCACGGAAAGTCCACGCATGCCGAGTGGCTGAGGGACAGCAACGCCGACACCATTTCTTTCGCCATGGTCGAGACGCGCGCGGCGGTCGAGGCACTCGACGGGATCCTGGACACCCCGGGCATCGATGGCATTTTCCTCGGGCCGTCGGATTTTTCGATCGCCTGGAGCAGCGGCGAGACGGTCAACCCGTCGCTCGAGGACATGATGCACACGGTGGGCGAAGTCGCTGCGCGCGCCCGCAAGGCCGGCAAGTTCGCGGCGATCTACGTCGTAGACCCGGCAATCAGCGGCCGGTTCGTCTCGATGGGCTATCAGTTGCTCGCGCTCGGCTCCGAGCACGCCATCATCAAGCACGGCGCGGAGAGCCTGCTCAGGCAGGCGCGCGCCACGGTGAAGTGATCAGGCCTGCAGGCCTGAAATGAACTTGGCAAAGGCCATCGTGCCCTCGGGCCAAGGTCCGAAGCCCGAATCGGCGTTGATGTGCCCGGCCTCGCCGGCGTCGAGGTAGAGCGATCCCCACGCCGCGGCGATGTCCTCTGCAACGCCGCTCGGGCAATAGGGATCGTTGCGGCTGCCGATCGTCATCGACGGAAAGGGCAGCGGATCGCGCGGGTAGGGGCCGAAGGTCATCAGGTGACGCGGCCGGATCTCCGGATTGGCGACATCGGGCGGCGCCACCAGGAAGGCGCCGACGACCGGCCTGGTAAATTGCGGGATCGCCTGGATGAAGGTCGGCACGCCGAGCGAATGGGCAATCACGACGACCGGCTTCTCGGCCCGGTTGACCGCTTCGGCCATCGCCGCCGTCCAGTCCTCGCGCACGGGCTTCGACCACTCGGCCTGCTCGACGCGGCGCGCGGTCGACAGCTTTTCCTGCCAGCGGGTCTGCCAGTGTTCGGGGCCGGAATTGGTGTAGCCCGGCACGATCAGTATATCTGCGTCTTTGACTTTCATGCCGCGCATTTAGCCATCGCGCCGCCAAGGTTCAACCGGAGCCATGCGACCTTGTTCGCGCGAACGTTGAACACGGTGTTCGCCATTGGCGCACTTGTGCGCGCGGGCGCGAAGGGCGATCTATTCGGCGAAGCCGATGGAACAACGCCGGAGCATGCCATGAGTGAACTGCCATTTGCCGCGACGACGCCGATCAGCGTCTCGCGCGTCGGGCTGAAGGCACGCGATGCCGAGGGGCTGGCGGCCTTCTACCGCATGGTGCTCGGGCTGGAGGAACTGTCGCGCGACGGCGGGACGATCCTGCTCGGCGCCCGCGAGCGACCGCTGCTGGCGATCGAGGCGGACAGTGCGGCGAGGCCCGACGATCCCAAGGCGGCCGGCCTCTTCCACACCGCCTTCCTGCTGCCATCACGCGCCGATCTGGGCCGCTGGATCAATTTCGCCATCGCCAACCGGATCGGCATCGACGGCGCCTCCGACCACCTGGTCAGCGAGGCGCTCTACCTCAGCGATCCCGAGGGCAACGGCATCGAGATATATGCCGACCGTCCGCGCGAGGCCTGGAAGATGAACGGCAATCAGATCGCCATGGCGACCGAGAGGCTGAACATTCCGGACGTTGTCGGCACCGTGCCTGCAGGCGACGCAGGATGGCAGGGCGCTCCCGAAAACACGGTTATCGGCCATGTCCATCTGCGCGCCGGCAATCCGGCCGAGGCGGAAGCCTGGTGGAGCGATGCCTTCGGGCTGGATACGATGGCGAAGTACGGGCCGAGCGCGGTCTTCCTGAGCTCAGGCGGCTATCACCATCACATCGGTGCCAATTCCTGGAGCAGCGCGGGTGCTGGTCCCCGCGATCCCGCTCTCGGCGGGTTGAGCTGGGTGGAGATGCGTTCCTCCGCGGCGAATGCGGCGTCGGAACGCTCCGACCCTTGGGGCACGGTCATCAGGACCGTGCCGGGCGAGCCCGGCTAGTGAAAACCGACGGGGCTATTTTGCTTCGATGATCTTTTCCGGGGTGTCGGCCATGGCCTCCGTGCCGTTGCCGCCGAAGAATCCGTCGGTGAAGAGCAGCAGGCCGATCAGCACGGCCGCAACGAGAAAGCCGGACGCGAACCAGCCTACCCGGCTGCTTTGTTCCTCGACCGAAGTCTCTGGAATCATGTGATCTTCAGACATCGTCGCTACCCCGGAATGACATTCTGCGCCACAACGCCGGGATAGGCTTCGCAGTTCCGTCAGGCCTCGCCGAAGACGCGCCGGAAGATCGTGTCGACATGCTTGGTGTGATAGCCGAGGTCGAATTTTTCGCGGATCTCTGCCTCAGGCAGCGCCGCGGTGACCTCCGGGTCTGCAAGCAGTTCCTCGAGGAAATCGGCGCCCCGTTCCCAGACCTTCATGGCGTTGCGCTGGACCAGCCGGTAGGCGTCCTCGCGCGAAACGCCGGCCTGGGTCAGCGCCAGAAGCACGCGCTGCGAATGCACCAGGCCGCGGAACTTGTTCATGTTCTTCAGCATGTTGTTGGGATAGACGAGCAGCTTGTCGATGACACCGGTCAGCCGCGCCAGCGCGAAGTCGAGCGTCACCGTGGCGTCCGGCCCGATCATCCGCTCGACCGAGGAATGCGAGATGTCGCGCTCGTGCCACAGCGCGACATTCTCCATCGCCGGCGTGGCGAAGGCGCGGACCATCCGGGCGAGCCCCGTCAGGTTCTCGGTCAGCACCGGGTTGCGCTTGTGCGGCATGGCCGACGAGCCCTTCTGGCCGGGCGAGAAATATTCCTCGACCTCCAGCACCTCGGTGCGCTGCAGGTGGCGGATCTCGGTGGCCAGCCGCTCGACGGATGAGGCGATGACGCCGAGCGTGGCGAAGAACATGGCATGCCGGTCGCGCGGGATAACCTGCGTGGAGACTGGCTCCGGCGTCAGCCCGAGCTTTTCGGCGACATGCTCCTCGACGAAGGGATCGATGTTGGCGAAGGTGCCGACGGCACCCGAGATGGCGCAGGTGGCGACGTCCTTGCGCGCGGCGACCAGCCGCTCGCGGGCTCGCGAAAACTCGGCATAGGCCAGCGCCATCTTGACACCGAATGTCGTAGGCTCGGCATGGATACCGTGGCTGCGGCCGATGGTGACGGTGTCCTTGTGCTCGAACGCGCGCTTCTTCAGCGCGGCCAGCAGCGCGTCGATGTCGGCAAGCAGCAGGTCGCTGGCGCGCGCCAGCTGCACTGCGAGGCAGGTGTCGAGTACGTCCGACGAGGTCATGCCCTGGTGGATGAAGCGGGCGTCTGGTCCGACGAATTCGGCCAGGTGCGTCAGGAAGGCGATGACGTCGTGCTTGGTGACCCGCTCGATCTCGTCGATGCGCTCGACGTCGAAGGTGGCGGCGCCGCCTTTCTCCCAGATGGTCTTCGCGGCTTCCTTCGGGATCACGCCGAGTTCGGCCAGTGCGTCGCAGGCATGCGCCTCGATCTCGAACCAGATGCGGAAACGCGTTTCGGGTGACCAGATGTCGACCATTTCCGGGCGAGAATAGCGGGGGATCATGTTGAGCGGTTCCAGTCCGGCAATTGATGACGCCGCTCCCTAACAGAGGCGGCGCAATTCCTCAACGCGGACGGCGCGCAAACCACAGCGAGGCGGCAAGCAGAGCCAGGAAGCCGAGCGGGAAATAGAGTCTCACGCCAAGCACGGCGAACTGGTAGGCGGCGGCCGCAAGCGTGTGGATGAACTGCAGGAACCAGATGCGGGTGAAGGCGTCCTCGTGCCACTGCGCGTAATATTCCCTATACTGCAGGCCATAGAGCGCGGCGGTCGCGGCTATCGTCGTCAGTGTCAGGGCGACGAAGGCGGCGGCGAAGGCGGTCTCGCCGGTCTGGCGCCATTGCGCCAGCAGTCGCGCGAGATAGAGGCCGAAGGGGAAGGCGACGAAGCCGCCGAGCGCGAAGAGCAGGAAGACGGCGCGGATCTTTGCCGGTGTCTGCCAGTCGTCGAGCATCAGCCCGCTCAGGGCGCAGACACCAGCGGCGATGCCCCAGCCGATCGCACCGCCAAGCGTCGGCAGGACAGGCGGAAGCGCCTGCCTCAGTCTCTGTGCCAGCCGCATGCTGCGCGGCGCGGCCGGGCAAGCGCCGACATTCATGATTCTTTCCGCACTGGGGAGCGACCAATTCGGCCCAGTATCATAACAGAGTCTTAATGTTGCGTTTTATCGCGGGCAGGCATCCAATCGGCCGCCGGCCGTTGACCGCCATCAACCGAAGGAGACGAGCATGAGCGACACCAGCAAGATTCGCGAACATATGGAAGTCATTGGCGCTGACGGGGTTCATGTCGGCACGGTCGACGGCATCGAGGGTGACCGCATCAAGCTGACCAAGAAGGACAGCGGCGAGGGCTCCCACAAGGGCCATCACCACTACATTCCGGCCGCCCTGATCGCGGAAGTCGAAGGGAACAAGGTCCGCCTGTCGGCCAATAGCGACGTGGCGGTGAGCTTCGAGGAAGAAAAGTCCGACCCGACCTGACGCCGGGCGTCGATCAACCGGTGCGGGCGGACCACACCGGAAACAGGTCGCCCTCCGCCGGCGTCGCGGCAAACACGCCGCGCGCAATGGCCCGGGCCATTGTCGCGCCGGCGGCGGCGTAGAGGTCGATCGCCTCGTCACCCGACATTTCCACTCCACTGCGCCCCGTCGCCAGCGAAAACACGATGTCGCCATCGGCCGGCGTGTGGGTCGGCCAGATGGCCCGCGCAAAGCCGTCATGAGCTGACATCGCCAGCCGCTTGGCTGCAGCCTTGGTGAGCACGGCATCGGTGGCGATGACGGCGATCGTGGTGTTGGCGCCAACCGCCTTGTCACGGAATTTCAGCAATATGCGTCGGGCGTCGTCCGGCATCGGCGAGGGGTAGCCGAGGCCGCCGAATTCTTCGCTGATCTCGAAGGGAGAGGCCCAGAAGTGCCGTGTGCGGCCGACCGTGACGGATCCCACCGCGTTGACCGCGGCCAGTGCGCCGATGGTGACGCCGCTGTCGAGCACCGTCGAAGCCGAGCCCAGCCCGCCCTTCAGCCCGGCCGTCAGCGCGCCGGCGCCGGCGCCGGCGGTGCCAAGCGCGAAGTCGGTCGCTGCCGCCTTCGCGGCGTCGTAGCCGAGTTCACGGTAGGGCGGGTAGCGCCCCCAGCCCTTGTCACCGCCATTGACGAGGTCGAACAGGATGGCGGCAGGAATGACCGGTATGCGCAGCCCGCGCACCTCGAAGCCGACGCCAGATTCGCGGAGCGCTGCCTGTACGCCCGATGCGGCATCCAGCCCGAAGGCCGACCCACCCGACAGCACCACGGCATTGACGGTCTCGACGGAATTGTGCGGTTCCAGCAGGTCGGTCTCGCGTGTGCCGGGTGCGCCGCCAAGAACCTGCGCACCGGCGACGGCCGGCTCGTCGCAGATGATTGCGGTGACGCCTGACTTCAGCCGCTCATCCGCAGCGTTGCCGACACGCAGCCCCGCGACGTCGGTTATGAGATTGCGCGGGCCGGTCCTGAACATCAGGGATAGACTGTCGGCTTGAAGCCGGTGCCATCGAAGCGGAACAGCCGGTAGGGATTCTCCGCGAGGTCGCCCTTGGCGTCGAACTTCACGGCTCCGAGCGCGGTGGAGAATTCGCGGTTCGACAGGTCCTCGGACAGCGCCGCGTCGGGCGCGCCGGACTCCATGATTGCCTGCCGGGCAACCTCGACTGCCGCGTAGGCCGGCAGCACGTAGCCCAGCACCAGCACGTTGCGCTCGGCAAAGGCGGCTGACGCCACAGGGTCGGCAGTCTCGCGCCATTCGGGCGGCGCCACCATCAGCGTGCCGGCGGCAAGCGGCACGTCGCCTGGAAGGGCGCGCAGGGTCTCGCCGGCGGCGATCACCAGATCGGCCTCGAGTTCGGCGGCGTCACGTCCCATCACGGCAACGTCGCCGGCATCGCCGCCGACGAAGACATGCGTCGCACCGGCGCGCTTCAGGCGTCCGATCATGCCGATCTGGTTGTCGGCCTGGGGCCGGAACGTGTCGACGAAGACCGGCTTCAGTCCGGCCTGTTCGGCGGCAAGCCGCACGCTTTCGGAAATCTCGCGGCCATAGATCGTGCCATCGTCGACGATGGCGAAGAGATCCTTCTGCCACAGCCGCGACAGAAGCCTGCCGGCGGCCTCGCGCTCGCTGTCGGCGCGTGGGCCCAGCCGGTAGACGCTCCAGCCGGTGCGGACCTTGCGGTCGGTAAGGCTGTCGAGGCGCACGCCGACGGCGATCGTTGCAATGCCTGCCTCCTTGAGAATCGGCAGGGCTGCTTCGATCGCTTCGCCGCACAGGAAGCCGACGACGGCCTGGACGCGCGCCGCCACGAATTGCCGCGCCGCCCGCGCACCGCCGGCGCCGGTGCAGGAATCGTCGGCAATCTCGAGGGTGACGGCCGGGTCCTTCAGCGCCTCAGCCGCGGTTTCGGCGCCGGCGCGCATCTGTTCGCCGAGCAGAGCGGAGGGGCCGCTCAGCGGTGCCGCAAGGCCGATGCGAATCTCGGCGGCGGCCTGTCCGGCCAACACCATTCCTGCAAGGGTGCCCAGTATTCGGATCGGAATTCGCATGCGGCGGCGTTCGTTCCCCAGTGGCCGGTCCGGCGGACGGCGGCAATGTGGGTCAAAGAGGTAAAGGCTGCCCCGGGAGAGCGCAACATGCGAATTCAGGCCTGTCCGGCCTTGGCCCTTGCTTGTTGCGCCTGCCTTCGGGCCATATATACGAATTGTCGAACATGGGAATTTTCTGTGCTGAAGAAGAATGAAGTCGGGCCGCAGACATACCGCGATGCGATGGCGCGCTTTGCCGGAGCCGTCCACGTCATCACGACTGATGGCGCGGCCGGCAGGCGCGGCGCCACGGTCATCGCCGCCTGCTCGGTTTCCGACGCGCCGCCGACCGTCCTGGTCTGCCTCAACCGCGAGAACGCCAAGAACGAAGCCTTCGTCCAGAACGGCAATTTCGCGCTGAACACGCTTGCCAGCGACCAGCAGGCGCTGGCCGAGGCCTTTTCGGGCCAGACCGGCCTGCCGGCCGAGGAACGTTTCGCGCTCGCGGAGTGGGACAGGATTGCCACCGGCGCGCCGACCCTGCTCGGCGGGCTTGCAGTGTTCGACTGCCAGATCATCGACACCAAGGACCATGCCACCCATCGTGTCCTTTTTGGCAAGGTGACAGGGATTCGCATCGGCGATACCCTTCATCCCCTGATCTATTTCAACCGCGACTACCGCATCTCCTGAGCCGCGGCCGGAAGCACGGAGACCTTATGAGCGACCTGAAACCGCGCGCGGTGCCGCAGACCATTGGCGAGACGCTCGAGCTTTTGACCGGTGCCGATTACGTCGCCGACCGTTCGCTGGCGACCGTGCTGTTCCTGGCGCTGCGCATGAAGCGCCCGCTGTTCCTCGAGGGCGAGGCCGGCGTCGGCAAGACCGAGATCGCCAAGGTTCTGGCTCAGGCGCTCGGGCGCCGGCTGATCCGGCTGCAGTGCTACGAAGGCCTCGATGTCTCCTCGGCGGTCTACGAGTGGAACTACGCCGCCCAGATGATCGAGATCCGGATGGAAGAGGCGACCGGAGGCGTCGACCGCAAGGATATGGAAAAGAACGTCTTTTCCGAAAAATATCTGATCCGCCGGCCGGTGCTCGACGCGCTGACCGGCGAGGAGGGGGCAGCACCCGTCTTCCTGATCGACGAACTCGACCGCACCGACGAGGCTTTCGAGGCCTTCCTGCTGGAGATTCTCTCCGACTACCAGGTCACGGTGCCCGAGCTCGGCACGATCAAGGCCAAGGAACCGCCGATCGTCATCATCACCACCAACCGTACGCGCGAGATTCACGATGCGCTGAAGCGCCGCTGCCTATACCACTGGGTCGACTATCCCGACGCCGCGCGCGAGCTCGAAATCGTCTCGCGGAAGGTGCCGCAGGCCAACAGCCGCCTGTCGGCCGAGGTCGTGCGCTTCATCCAGAAGCTGCGCGAGATCGAGCTGTTCAAGGTTCCCGGCGTTGCCGAGACCATCGACTGGGCAAGCGCGCTGACCGAGCTCGACAAGGTGGCGCTCGACCCCGAAACGGTTTCGGACACGATCGGCGTGCTGCTGAAATACCAGGACGACATCGCGCGCATCGAGCAGGGCGAAGGCCGCCGCATCCTCAAGGAGGTTCAGGCGGAGCTTTCGGCCGCGGCGGAGTAGGGGCGATGGACGCCGCCGTATCCAATTCCGCCAGGCCAGACGGGCGCATTGCCGACAACATCGTCTATTTCGCCAGGGCGCTGCGCAAGGCCGGCATGCGGGTCGGACCGGCCTCGGTGATGGATGCCATCGAGGCAGTGCTCGCCGCCGGCATCGGCGACCGCGACGATTTCTACTGGACCCTGCACGCGGTTCTCGTCTCGCGGCACGAGGACCACGCGACCTTCGACGAGGCCTTCCGCCTGTTCTGGAAGTCGCGCGAGCTGATCGAGAAGATGCTGGCGATGTTTTCGCCCGTCGCCCCCGACCACAAGGAACGGCAAAAGCCGCGCGCGGCGGAAAACCGCGTCACCCAGGCGATGTTCGAGGGCCACGAGAAGAACCAGCAGCCGCGTGAGGTGCCGGACATCGACATCGACGCGCGCTTTACCGTGTCGGGCAACGAGATGCTGCGTGGCAAGGATTTCGCCCAGATGAGCGCGGCCGAAATCGCCGACGCCAAGCGCGAGATCGCCGCGCTCAGGCTGCCCTTCGACACGGTGCGCACGCGCCGCTTCCGCGCCGATCCGCATGGTGGACGCATCGACCCGCGCGCCATGATGCGCCACGCCTCGCGCACCGGTGGCGAACTGATCCTGCCGAAATTCCGCTCGCCGCGCGAGGTGCATCCGCCGCTCGTCGTGCTTGCCGACATTTCCGGTTCGATGAGCCAGTACACACGCATCTTCCTGCATTTCCTGCATGCGCTGACCGAGAAGCGGCGGCGCGTGCATACATTCGTATTCGGCACGCGGCTGACCAACCTGACGCGCCAGATGCGCCACCGCGATCCGGACGACGCGCTCGCCGATTGCTCGGCGGCCGTGCAGGACTGGTCGGGGGGCACGCGCATCGGCGACACGCTGCACGAGTTCAACCGGCTGTGGTCGCGGCGTGTGCTGGGGCAGGGCGCCGTCGTGCTCTTGATCACCGACGGGCTCGAGCGCGACGACGTTGCCGGCCTGTCGGAGGAGATGGAGCGGCTGAGAAAATCCTGCCGGCGTCTGATCTGGCTGAACCCGCTCCTGCGCTTCGACGGCTTCGAGGCGCGGGCGCGCGGCGTCAAGGCGATGCTGCCGCATGTCGACGAGTTCCGCGCCGTGCACAATCTCAATGCCCTGGCCGATCTGTGCGCTTCCCTCGACAAGTCGAGCGCGCGCAATGTCGATCCGCGGCTGTGGCTGGAAGGCCGCGCCGCCTGAGTCCTGAAGGAGACTTCGTCATGGAAAATTCCGCACATCTCGATGATGCCCGCGATCCGCTGCTCATCGCCGAAGGCTGGGTGAATGACGGCCGCAATGTTGCCGTCGCAACCGTGGTGGAAACCTGGGGCTCGGCACCCCGGCCGGTCGGCAGCCATCTGGTGATCGACTCAGACGGCAATTTCCACGGTTCGGTGTCGGGCGGCTGCGTCGAAGGCGCGGTCGTCACCGAAGCCGTCGAGGTGATCGACAGCGGCAGGCCGAAAATGCTGGAATTCGGTGTTGCCGACGAGACTGCCTGGCAGGTCGGCCTGTCCTGCGGCGGCCGTATCAGGGTTTATGTCGAGCCATTGGTGCAGGGGGCCTGAGCCATGGATATCGCTTCGCTCAAGACCCTCAATGCCGAACGCCGCGCGCGCCGCGCCGCGATCCTGCTGACGGATCTCGGCGACGGCAGCAGCCGTATCGTGCACGAGCATGACGAGGTTGCCGGCGAGCTGGGGGAAGCGGTCGCGAGAGCCTTTCGTACCGGCAATTCCGGGTCGGCCGAGGCCGGCGGGCGCAGCTATTTCCTCAACGTGCACCTGCCGCAGCCGCGCCTGGTGGTGGTCGGCGCCGTCCACATCAGCCAGGCGCTGGCGCCGATGGCACGCATTGCCGGCTACCCGCTGGAGATTATCGATCCCCGCACAGCCTTCGCCAGCGCTGACCGTTTTCCGGATATCACGCTGCACGCCGAATGGCCGGAGTCCGTTCTGGCCGAACATCCGCTCGACAGCTACACGGCGCTCGCCGCGGTGACGCATGATCCAAAGATCGACGATTTCGCGCTCAAGGCGGCGCTCGACGCGAAATGCTTCTATGTCGGCGCGCTCGGCAGCCGAAAGACGCACGCCAACCGCGTGGAGCGCCTGCTTGCGCTCGGCGCGACGGCAGAAGAAGTCGAGCGCATCCATGCGCCGATCGGGCTCGACATCGGTGCGGCAAGCCCCGCCGAGATCGCCGTGGCGGTGCTGGCGCAACTGATCCGCGCCTTCCATGCACGCGGCTCCGGCTTCAAGTCGAAGGGTGAGGCGGCATGAAATTCGGGCCGGTTGCTGTTTCGGACGCAGTCGGGGCGGTCCTGGCGCATGCCACGACCGCCGGCGACAAGCGTTTCCGCAAGGCCCATGTGCTCGGCGCCGACGACATCGCCGTCCTGAAAGCTGCCGGTATAGAGACCGTAGTGGCGGCGCGGCTGTCGCCCGACGATCTCGGCGAGGATGCCGCGGCAACGCGGCTTGCCGAGGCGATGCGCCATGCCGGCGTCGAGGCAAGGCCCGCCGCAACCGGCCGCGTCAACCTGCACGCGGTGGAGACCGGTGTCTTCACCGTCGACAAGGCGATGGTGGACCGCGTCAACGGCGTCGACCCGGCGATCACGGTCGCAACACTTGCCCAGTACTCCGCCGTCGAGGCTGGCCAGATGGTGGCGACGGTCAAGATCATTCCATTCGCCGTCGCAGAAGGCCTGGTCGGGCAGGCGGCCGCGATCCTCGGTGCGGGCGAGACCCTCGCCGTTCACCCGTTTCGCCCGATGCGCGTCGGCGTGGTCCAGACCGTGCTGCCCAGCGTCAAGGACAGCGTGCTCGCCAAGACGATCCGCATCACCCAGGCCAGGCTTGCCCGTTCGGGCAGCAGCATCGGCAACGAGTTGCGCACGCCGCACGAAGCCGAACCGGTTGCGAAGGCCATCGCATCGCTTGCCGCCGACCATGACATGGTGATCGTCTTTGGAGCGTCTGCGCTGTGCGATTTCGAGGACGTCATCCCGGCGGCGATCCGTGCGGCCGGCGGCGAAGTGCTGCGCGCCGGCATGCCGGTCGATCCGGGCAATCTGCTGGTGCTGGGCCGGCTCGGCAAAACCTCCGTCATCGGCGCGCCGGGCTGCGCGCGCAGCCTCAAGGAGAACGGCTTTGACTGGGTCCTGGACCGGCTGATCGCGGGGCTCGACGTGACGTCGAATGATATTGCCGGCATGGGCGTCGGCGGCCTTCTGATGGAAATCCCGACCCGGCCACAGCCGCGCGAAATCCCGACGCCGCCTGCCGCTACCGATGTCCACGCCATCGTGCTCGCCGCAGGACGCTCCAGCCGCATGGGCGGGCCCAATAAGCTGATGGCTCTGTTCGACGGCAGGCCACTGATCCGCCAGTCGGCCGAGCGTGCGCTCGCCTCGGGTGTGGCCGGCACCACTGTCGTCACCGGCCATCAGGCGGCCCGCATCCGCGAGGCGCTAGCCGGCCTCGACGTGCAGTTCGCCCACAACCCGGACTTTGCCGACGGCCTGTCCGGTTCGCTGAAGGCCGGGATCGCCGCCGTGCCGCTGGAGGCGGCGGGCGCGCTGATCGTGCTTGGCGACATGCCGGTGATTTCCGCAGCGGACCTCGACCGACTGATTTCGGCATTTCGTAAGGCCGGCGGCCAGACCGTCGTGCGCGCCACCCACAATGGCAAGCGCGGCAATCCCGTGCTCTTGCCGCGCTCGCTGTTCGGCGCCGTGGCGCAGCTGCAGGGCGATACCGGTGCGCGCCACCTTGTCGAGGCCGAGCTGATGCCGGTCATCGACGTCGAGATCGGCGAGGGGGCAGGCATCGACGTCGACACGCGCGACGCCATGGAAAGCGCCGGTGGCGTGCTGCAGGACTGACGTGATGATTGCAGCGACTTCTGAGCCCATAGCGCGAGCCGGCGCCGTCTGCGCCCGCCTGCTGCTTGCTGCGGCCTTCCTCGTTCTGCCTGCCCTGGCGCATGCCGCCGAGCTGACGCTCAAACCCTTCAAGGACGAGCTCTTTGCCTATCCGGGCATCATCGCGTCTGAGGATGGCGGCGCCTATCGCGTTGTCGACTACAGCGAAGCGCGCGACATCGACAGGCGCGACAAGGTGCCCGAGCGGCGCGTTCACGCGAAATACGTCTCGACCGGCGTGCGCAAGGTGCAGCAGGATCTGGCGCTGAAGACCGATGCCGGCACGATCCGCTTCGTCGCCGTCGGCAAGACGGATGGCGCGCGCGTCATCACGCTCTACCTGCACGGGCAGGGCGGCAGCCGCAAGCAGGGTGTCGACGACTATACGTTCGGCGGCAATTTCAACCGCATCAAGAACCTGATGGCCGACAATGGCGGGCTCTACCTGTCGCCCGATTTCTCCGATTTCGGCGCCGGCGGCACAGCCGAGATCGCCGCACTGATCGGCCACTACGCGGAAAAGTCTCCCGGTGCGCCGGTGTTCGTCGCCTGCGGCTCGATGGGCGGCGCGCTGTGCTGGTCGCTGGCCAACGACAAGACCGTCGCGCCGCGCCTGTCAGGTCTGCTGCTGCTCGGCTCGCTCTGGGACGACGGCTTCACGTCGAGCGCGGCTTTCAAGCGCAGGGTACCTGTCTTCTTCGGCCAGGGCAGTCGCGACACGGTGTTTCCGGTCGACAGCCAGGAGGCCTTCTACCGCTCCATCCTGAAGAAGGCGCCGGGCTATCCGGCCCGCTTCGTGCGCTTCGAAAGCGGCACGCACGGCACGCCGATCCGCATGACCGACTGGCGCGAGACGCTTAACTGGATGCTGTCGGCCAGGCCCTAGTGGTCAGGGCGCGGTGTCGTAGTCCAGGACGGTTTCAGGGTTGATCTCGCCATCGTAGGAGGCGTCGACCTCGTACTTCACCAATGAGAAATCGCCGTTGCGGAAGATCCACAGCCCGCTTGACGACGCATCGCCGATACCACGCCAAAGGCTGTGTGCGGAAATCGACTGCGTTGCGCCATCGAAAGCCGAGTTGACCAGTCGGTCGGCGGTCAGGAAGCCGATGATGTTGACCGAATCCACCTGGCCGTCGGGATTGTCGTCAACATAGCGGACGTCGATGTCGGGTGTGGCGAACTGCAACTCGCGCAGCCCGTCCAGTTCGTTGTGCAGGTAGTAGACGTGGGTGATGTTGTAGGCGCCCATCGAACAGAAGAAGCGGAAGAGCCTCGCCTCGCGCATCGGCTGCTCGTCGCCGTCAGCCTTGTAGCGGAACGGGATGGCGTATGAGACCGGCGCCTCCTCGCCTTCGGGCGCCCGGTCGGGCTCGCAGTCGCCTTGCGTCGCGGCAAAGGCGGCCTTGGCCTGCTGCAGCAGCGCATCCGATGCTTCTGGCGGCGGCGCGTCCGGGCATTGCGCCGGGACGGAATCCTCGAAGGCCGTCTCGACTGCCTGCAGGCTGCCCTTCTCGATATGCAGCGGGTTGAAGGGCGGCTCCTGGATCTGCGGGTTGACGAAGCGCGCCGTGTAGCAGCCGGCATAGACCTTTTCGCCGCCGTCCGTGTCGATGGAGAGGATGGCGACCGGCACATAGACGAAGGTGCTGCCGGCGGCGCCCTCCGACGCCGGGCTGCCGGTCATGACCTTCACTTCCGCCGTGGTGTCGTAGCCCTGGGCGAAGGCCGCGAAATCGCTGGCCGGCTTCTCATCGCCGAAGTAATCCCAGGCGCGGGCATATTCGTGCCGGTTGATGGCGTTGTAGAGCGATTTGACGAGGGAAGCCGCATCCGTGCGGTCGTCGAGATAGGCTGGCTCTGCGGCACCGGCCGAAGCGGTGGCGAGCACCGTTGCGAACAGGGCGGCCGGCACCGCCAGAAAAATCGCCTTCAACATGATTGCCTCCTCGAAACCGCGTCTGGCCCAATCTAGCATCGATTGCGGCGCGCGCATGGCCTTGCGCAGGCGCGGTAGCCATCACTATCTCA
Source organism: Alphaproteobacteria bacterium (assembly GCA_018823835.1). Taxonomy (GTDB): domain Bacteria; phylum Pseudomonadota; class Alphaproteobacteria; order Rhizobiales; family Rhizobiaceae; genus CAMYMG01. The sequence continues at coordinate 164,266 of JAHJHT010000013.1, forward strand.
GCCAGTGCACGCATACCGCGCGCAGGGAGAATTTTCGTGACGCTATCGATGTATGATATTTCCGTTCCGGTGTTTTCGGAGCGGCTCAGGGCCCTTGGCCACGTGCTCTCCAAGGCAGAGGCCAACGCAGCGGAACGCAAGATCGATCCGCAGGTCTTCCTGCAGGCAAGGCTTGCGCCGGACATGCTGACGCTGACCCGACAGGTGCAGATCGCCACCGACCACGCCAAGCGCGCCTCGGCCCGCCTGGCCGGCAAGGAGGCGCCGCCCTACGACGATACGGAAGCGAGCTTTGCGGAACTGCAGGCTCGGATCGCGAAAACCATCGACTATCTGAAAAGCCTCGCACCCGGCGATATCGAGGGATCGGAAGAACGGCCTATCGAACTGAAGGTCGGTCAGCGCGAGCTGAAATACGCCGGCGCGCAGTACCTGCTGAATTTCGCCATGCCGAATTTCTACTTCCACGTGACGACGGCCTACGCCATCCTGCGTCACAACGGTGTGCCGCTCGGCAAGCAGAGCTTCTTCGGCGCCGACTGAAGGAGCCGGGCCGGGCCGGCTATTTCAGCGCCATCTCGCGGGCGAGACGCGGGAAGTCGGCAGGCTTGACGCCGATATCCGCGCGGTCGGCATTGCTCATCGCATGGAGCAACGCCAGTGCGGCGCGGTATTTCGCCTCTTCCTGCGGGCGTGGTCGGGAGAAGAATTCTGTTCGGAAACCCATGAGCTATAGCCCCTGCCTGTTTTCCTCCCGACGCTAAATGTAGGTGATTCTCGCGAATTGTGCAGTGCAGCATCTGCATGGCAGCCATGCTCCGCGACGCCGTTGCGCCGCGGCTGTCGTCATAAATCGGCAAAGATTGGCATGCCGTGAAACCTCCGGGCCCGCCGTGCCGTATTTGCTGGCGGTGTCCGGGACTTTGCAGCCGGGCATCCACTTCCGGGCTGCACCCTTCGGTGTAGCCCGGCTTTTTTCGACTAAATTGCAGTGCTTTCGAGACAGGCATTTTTAACGCTCCACGCGCTACTGTCGCCATCTGACACGGCGCTTGAGGCGCCGGCATGGAGGCGACCACGGGAAGCAAGACGCATAGCGATTTCAGCGCGTTGCTGGACGATCTGTTCGTTGCCCGCGACGAGCAGGAAGACTCGGCCGCCCGGCCGACGATCCCGTTCGACTATCTCGCTGTGGTCGATGAGCTGCATTCCGGGCGCATCCGTGTTTCGGGTCGTGATGCCGATGCCACCTACCGTGACGCGCTAGCCGATGAGCAGTCGGACACCGACCCGCCGCATGACGAGGCAGAACCCGAACCTGTCCGCGCTTCCGAGCCCGAGCCGCCGCTTTCGGTCGATCCCGATGTCATCGCCGCCGAACTCGGCCTCTCCTCCGTGCGTGCCGCCGAGCTTGGCCGGTTGCGCCGCAGTTTTGCGATGAAGAACCATCCCGACCGGGTGGCGCCGCATCTGCGTTCGCGCGCATTGGCCCGAATGCAGGTCGCCAACGGCCTGATCGACGAAGCCCGGCGTCGGGCAGAGAGGGCATCAGCCCGCTGATATTTGCAGCCCGTCCCGGTGATCGCGCGGACGGGCGACCGGCCGAGAGCTTTCATTTTCCGGACAGGCGTTTAGAACGGGATTCTCACCTGCGCCCTGCGCTTCAGCAGAACACCCGGAGTTGCCCAATGGAAAAACGCCGCCTTGGCCGGACGGACCTTTCTGTCTCGAAAATCTGCCTCGGAACCATGACGTGGGGCCAGCAGAACACCGAGCAGGAAGGCCACGAGCAGATGGACCTCGCCTTTTCGCGCGGCGTCAACTTCCTCGACACGGCCGAACTCTATCCCATCCCGCCTAGGCCTGAGACGCAGGGCCGCACCGAAGAGATCATCGGCAACTGGATGAAGGCGCGCGGCAACCGCGACGACGTCGTCCTCGCTTCCAAGGTGGTCGGACGCACCGCCAACGAGTGGTTCCGGGGTGGCCGGCCATCCAAGCTCGTTCGCGCCTACATCCTCGATGCCATCGACAAGTCGCTCAAGCGGCTGCAGACAGACCGAATCGACCTCTACCAGATTCATTTCCCGGACCGGAAGATCGCCTGGGGCGGCAACCCGACGCGGGTGGGGGCATGGCCCGCTACACGCGACGCCGACGAAACGCCGATCGCCGAGACGCTCGGCGTCTTCGACGATCTGGTCAAGGACGGCAAGATCCGCCATCTCGGCCTGTCCAACGAGAGTTCGTGGGGCGTCATGCAGTATGTTGCCGACTCCGATCGCGGCGCCGGTCCGCGCCCGGTCTCGGTCCAGAACGCCTATAACCTCGTGAACAGGACCTTCGAAGTGAACCTCGCCGAGGTCTGCGACCGGGAAGACGTGGGGCTGCTTGCCTACTCGCCGCTGGCGCAGGGTTATCTGACCGGCAAGTACGATCACGGCGCGCTTCCGGCAGGCGCCCGCACGACCCTCTTCAATCGAGGCCAGCGTTACCAGACACCGAATGCCGCCGAGGCGCTGCTTGCCTATAACGAACTGGCGCGCAGCTTCGGCATGGAACCGGCGCTGTTTGCCAACGCTTTCGTCACCAGCCGTCCCTTCATGACCTCGAACATCATCGGTGCGACCAGCATTGCGCAACTCGACATGGCGCTGTCCTCGGCCCAGGTGGACTTTACCGAGGAGATGCTGAAGGCCGTCGATGCCATCCACCAGCGCTTCGGCAACCCCTGTCCCTGACTGGCTGCGCCAAGGCTTGGCGCGGGCAGGCAAAGCTTCTACCAAGGGCAGGGCGCAATTCCTGCGCGGGGTGCACAATGCTGCGGATCACCAAGGTACCCGTCGAGGACATCTACGTGCCGACTGCGCGCAAGAAGACGCTGCATCCCGAAACGGTGCGGATTCTGGCCGAGGACATCCTGGAGAACGGCATGAATACGCCGATCCAGGTGCGTCACGACGGCAAGCGCCATGTGCTGGTCGAGGGCCTGCATCGGCTGGAAGCGGCAAAGTGGCTCGGCGAGACCGAGATCGAGGCCTATCTGGTGCAGGCCAAGAGGCACTGAGGTCCAAGTCGCCTGCTATCGGCTGAGGGGGCTATTGAAGGGCAGGGCAGCGACCGGCTCCGCCCGAGCCCTCAGGCGCCGTCCTTGCTGTCCTGCTGGCTGACAACCCCGAAATCCTGCGATTTCGCGCCTGTCTCCGCCACCAGAAATCCGTCCGACGCCAAGCCACGGCGCAGCAATTCGCGCACGGCTGCCGCGCGGCTGGGCATCCGCTTGTCAAAACGCCAGTTTTCCAAGGCCTCGAGTTCCGAGGCGCTCAGCATGATTTGAAGTCTCTCGGGACGCTCAAGTTCAGCCATCACAATGCCCTCGACCTGTGGAAGCGGAACGCAACGAAAGTCAGGTCCAAACGAATGAGTAAGCGACTAGTTCCAATCATTCTTGGCATGATGCGTATTCTTAATCAAGGTCGCAGGCTGAGCCGAGCCTGTCTCCGGCGGTAGCTGCTAACAGGACGTTCCTTGCTGTCAATTACGCAAGGAGGCAATCTACTAACTATCTGAAAATATTACGGAAAATCGTATTTTGCTATTGTGCTCCGGGCTTGTCGGGTGCATAGTCGCTGGCATGGAAATGTCGTGAGTGGGGTCACGCGAAATCAGAGCGAGAAACACCATGAAAGTACTATTTTCACCCCGACTCCTGGACGATCTGTCTGCGACCGTACAGTCCGCGCTGCATCGCTACGGGGTCGTGAACATCCCGCTGCTGGCTGAAGAGATCCGCGCCCGCCACGAAGGCGAGAACGTCGCGCTCGAAGACATCACGGCGCAGGTCATGGCGCAGGCGCAGATGCACAGCGCCGCCATGGAATTCGACCGGCCGGCCCTGAGCTGATCGGTCTTTCCGCCTAGAGCGGGATGTTGTCGTGCTTCTTCCAGGGGTTCTCGAGGTTCTTGTTGCGCAACATGCGCAGCGCACGCGCCACGCGGCGCCTGGTCGAGTGCGGCATGATCACCTCGTCGACATAGCCGCGTTCCGCCGCCACGAAGGGTGACAGGAAGCGGTCCTCGTATGCCTTGGTATGGGCCGCGATCTTCTCCGCGTCGCCGATATCCTTGCGATAGATGATCTCGACCGCGCCGCGCGCGCCCATGACAGCGATCTGCGCCGTGGGCCAGGCATAGTTCATGTCGCCGCGCAGGTGCTTTGACGCCATCACGTCATAGGCGCCGCCGAAGGCCTTGCGGGTAATGACGGTCACTTTCGGCACCGTGGCCTCCGCATAGGCGAACAACAGCTTCGCGCCGTGCTTGATCAGGCCGCCATATTCCTGCGCCGTACCCGGCAGGAAGCCCGGAACGTCGACGAACGTCACCAGCGGGATCGAGAAACAGTCGCAGAAGCGCACGAATCGCGCGGCCTTGCGGCTGGCGTCCGAATCCAGCACGCCGGCCAACACCATGGGCTGGTTGGCGACGAAGCCGACGGTGCGTCCCTCGACGCGGCCGAAGCCGATGACAATGTTTTTCGCGAAGCTTTCCTGAATCTCGAAGAAGTCGCCCTCGTCGCAGGTCTTCAGGATCAGTTCCCTGATGTCGTAGGGCTTGTTGGCATTGTCCGGGATCAGCCGGTCGAGCGACAAGTCGTCGGCGTCGGCCGGCTGGCTGCAGGCGATTTCCGGAATTTCGGCCGTGTTGGAGGCCGGCAGCAGGTCGATGAGGCGGCGCATCTGCAGCAGCGCCTCGACATCGTTGTCGTAGGCGCCATCGGCGATCGACGATTTCGTCGTGTGAATGGAGGCGCCGCCGAGCTGTTCTGCCGTCACCGTCTCGTTGGTTACGGTCTTCACCACGTCCGGCCCGGTGACGAACATGTAGGAGGTGTCGCGCACCATGAAGATGAAGTCGGTCATCGCCGGCGAATAGACGTCGCCGCCGGCGCAGGGACCCATGATGACGGAAATCTGCGGGATGACGCCCGAGGCCAGCACGTTGCGCTGGAACACCTCGGCATAGCCGCCGAGTGCGGCCACGCCCTCCTGGATGCGGGCGCCGCCGGCATCGTAGATGCCGATGATGGGCGCGCGGTTCCTCAGCGCCATGTCCTGCACCTTCTGGATCTTTTCGGCATGCGCCTGCGACAGCGAGCCGCCGAACACCGTGAAATCCTTGGCGAACAGAAAGACCGTGCGGCCGTTGACGGTGCCCCAGCCGGTGACGACCCCGTCGCCGGCGATCTTCTGCTTCTCCATGCCGAAATCGGTGGAGCGATGCTCGACGAACATGTCGAACTCCTCGAACGAGCCTTCATCGAGAAAAACCTCGATACGCTCGCGGGCGGTAAGCTTGCCGCGCTTGTGCTGCGCGTCGATGCGGGCCTGGCCGCCGCCCATGCGGGCATTCTCGCGCCGCCGCTCGAGTTCGCTGAGCACGTCTTTCATAGTGGGCATTCCCCCCGCACGTTTTACGAGCCTGTCGTAACATGGCGTCGCGCCAGCGCAAGCACCTGCTGGCGGGACATAACCGTCGCGGGCAGGGGCAATGCAACCCTGCTCCGGAACGCGCCGGTCCCGGAGCCGGTTTGCTGCAGTGCAGCGAATTACCTTGCTATTTCGACCGGGATGGCCCATATGCGGCGCAATAGGCGCGTAGGCTGGATTTCCGGCCTTCCTCAACAGGACTGGTTGCGTCTGTTTTCTCCCTTACCGAAGATCGGCAAGTGGCGGAAAAGCCCCACGGACAGAATGTCCGCGGGCACGACAGCGCAGCCGCGCGGACACTGAAGTGTCCGCCGCCTTGTCGTTTCATGAATTTTCGTCCGCCGCGGGTTGCGCCCCGCGTGAGGGCTGTTTTGCGGCTATGCCCGCGCGAAAGAAGAATAAATTGACGATAGAAAACACTGCGGTAAACACCGCTGAAAATACTGCTGAACTGACCGGCTTTGCCAAGCTCGGCATCACCGGTCCGCTGCTCAAGGCGACCGTTGTTGCAGGCTTTGATACGCCGAAGCCGATCCAGATCGGTGCCATTCCGCCACATCTCGCCGGCCGCGACGTGCTGGCCGTTGCCCAGACGGGCTCCGGCAAGACGGCTGCCTTCAGCCTGCCGATCCTGACCAAGATCATCGCGCTCGGCACCAAGCGTTCGCCGCGCACCTGCCGTGCGCTCATCCTGGCGCCGACCCGCGAGCTCGCGGTGCAGATCGAAGACACGATCCGCATCCTGGCCAAGGGCCTGCATGTCGCCACCGCCCTCGTGCTCGGCGGCGTCTCGCGTTCCAGCCAGGTTCGCAAGATGGCGCCCGGCGTCGACATTCTCGTCGCCACGCCCGGCCGTCTGACCGACCTGGTGCGGGAAGGCGAGATCAGCCTTGCCGAGACGCGCTGGCTCGTCCTCGACGAGGCCGACCGCATGCTCGACATGGGCTTCATCAACGACGTCCGCCGCATCGCCAAGGCGGTGCATCGCGACAAGCAGACGGCGCTCTTCTCGGCCACCATGCCGACGGAGATCGAGCAGCTTGCCCGCGGCATCATGAAGGACCCGGTCCACATCGAGGTCGCGCCCCAGGGCACGACCGCGGCCGAGATCAAGCAGGGCGTGGTGATTGCCCGCACCAAGCAGAAGCGCAAGGTGCTGTCGACCATGCTCGCCGACCCGGCGATGAGCTCGGTGATCGTCTTCTCGCGCACCAAGCACGGCGCCGACCGCGTCGTTCGCGATCTCGAGCGCGACGGCTTCAACGCCGCCGTCATTCACGGCAACAAGTCCCAGAACGCCCGCCAGAAGGCGCTCAACGGCTTCCGCGACGGCTCGGTGCGCATCCTCGTGGCGACCGACATCGCCGCGCGCGGCATCGACGTTCCCGGCATCAGCCACGTGGTGAATTTCGACCTGCCCGACGAGGCGGAGAGCTATGTCCACCGCATCGGCCGTACGGGCCGCAACGGTGCCGACGGCATCGCCATCACGCTGTGCGATCCGTCCGAGAGCTCGAAGCTGCGCTCGGTCGAGCGGATCATCCGCGCGAAGCTGCCGATCACGGCCGACCATACCGGCGAGCCTGACCCCGTGCGCGATCCCAAGGAGCGCAACGAGCGCGTCCAGGAGGCCGCCAACGACCGCGGCGGCTACCGCAACGGCAACCGCCCGCGCGGGGACCAGAAGCCCGGTGGCGGCAAGAAGGCTGTCTCGGGCAAGCCCGGCGGCGGCAGGAATTATGGCGGCAAGCGCCGCTTCGGCGGCAACAGGGCGCCTCGCGCGGCCTGACTTAAAGCCACCTGACGATTGAGAGCGCCGCGGTCGAGAGACCGCGGCGCTTTTTCTTTTGCGAGAACAGGCACGCGGGTCTGGCCCAATTGCCGCCGGGCGGACGATGCGCTAGGCCGCAACACGTCTCTCGGGAAGCTTTTCATGGCCGGCATAGCGGCGCTCGCAATCGGATACGTGCTGTCGCAGTTCTACCGGTCCTTCATGGCGGTGCTGACGCCTGCGCTGACCACGGAAATCGGAATGAGCAAGGCCGAGCTCTCGGCGGCTTCGGGCGCCTGGTTCATCGCCTTCGCGCTGGCGCAGTTCGCCGTCGGCGTCTCGCTCGACCGTTTCGGGCCGCGGCGCACCGCCTCGCTGATGCTGGCCGCCGGCGCCGGGCTCGGCGCCTTCCTGTTCGCGCTGGCAACGTCTCCCTGGATGATCATTGCCGCGATGGCGCTGATCGGGATCGGCTGCGCGCCCGTGCTGATGGGCTCGCTGTTCATCTTCGCCAGAAGCTATTCGCCGGCCCGCTTTGCCGTGCTGGCCTCCTGGATGGTCGCCTTCGGCACGGCCGGCAACGTCATCGGCGCGTCGCCGCTCGCCAGCGCGGCGGAGGCTTTCGGCTGGCGCCCGGTAATGGCGGGGCTTGGCGTGTTCACGCTCCTGACGGCGCTCGCCGTCGCGCTTCTGGTGCGCGATCCGGCCGAGCCCGGGGGAAGCAGCGGGCCGTCGAGCGGCTTTGCCGGCTACCGCGAACTCCTTCGGTTGCGCGTGTTGTGGCCGATCATCCCGCTGACCATGCTCAACTACGCGCCGACCTCCGGCATCCGCGGGCTCTGGGCCGGCCCCTATCTCGCCGAGGTCTATGGCGCGGACGCCATCGTCATCGGCCAGGTGACGCTCTTCATGGCGCTGGCCATGGTTGCCGGGTCGTTCCTCTATGGACCGCTCGACACCATCTTCCGAACCCGCAAATGGGTCGCGGCAGGCGGCAACGCGATGAGCCTGCTGGCGCTTGTCTATCTCACGCTCGTTCCGGTTCCGGGCATCGTCGGCACGACAGTGCTCTTCGTCATTGTCGGCCTGTGCGGCAGTTCCTACGGGCTGTTGATGGCGCATGCGCGCGCCTTCGTGCCGGCACACCTGACCGGACGGGGCGTGACGCTGATGAATTTCTTCGCGATCGGCGGGGTCGGCGCGATGCAGTTTGCGACCGGTGGCGTCGTCACCGCCGCCTCGGGGGCCGGTTCGCCTGGGTCGGGCTATGCGGCGCTGTTCGGCTTCTACGTGCTGACGCTCGGGGCAAGCCTGCTGGTGTACCTGCTGGCGCGCGACGCGAAGCCGGAAACGACCTGAATCCGGGCGTCCGCACGAGCCGCGCGACATGCCGGATCGCGACATTAAAACAGTATCTTGACGCCGCCATTGCGCCGGATAACTTGGCGCCACATCAACAACAGGCGGGAATGATCGTCATGGCTGGTTTGCTCTCTAGGTCCGGCCTCGGCGCCGCTGGTTTTGCGCTCCTTTTGAGCTCGGTTGCAGCCTTCGCCGCAGACGGGACTGTCGTCCTGCGCGGCGCGCGCATCCTCACCATGGACGAGGCACGGCCGGAAGCCAGCGCCATCGCACTGGTCGACGGGCGCATTGCCGCGGTCGGCTCGGCTGAGGATGTCGCGCCCTACCTCGACGGCGCCACCGTCTACGACCTGCCGGCCGACGCGCTGGTTATGCCGGGCTTCCAGGACTCCCACAACCACCTGATCTGGAGCGCCACCGAGGCGCTCGACGTCGGCCTGTGGGAAGTCGTCGACAAGGAAGGCGTTCGCGAGGCGATCGAGGCCGCCAACATCGACGACATGCCCGAGGGCGCATGGATTCGCGGTGCCGGCTGGGACATAGCGGCCTTTCCGGAGGGCAATGCCGCCATGCTCGACGAGGTGACCGGCGACCGACCGATGTTCATCAGCGCGGTCGATGGCCACTCCGGATGGGCCAACTCGGCGGCGCTCAAGGCCGCGGGCGTCGACGCCAGCACCAAGGATCCCGAAGGCGGCCGCATCGAGCGTGACGCCGCCGGCAACCCGACCGGCCTGCTGCGCGAAAGTGCCATGGAACTGGTCAGCAAGCTGCTGCCCGAATACCCGCACAGTCAGGTGGATTCCGGCTTCGAGACGGCACAGGCGGAGGCGCTGAGCTACGGCATCACCGCCATCATCGACCCATCCGCCGAAGCCTGGATGCTCGACGGCTACAAGCGCGCCGACGAGGCCGGCAATCTGGCGCTTCGGGTCGAGGCCGCGGTCAAGGTCGAGGCGGACGAGGGGACCGCCGGCGTGGCGCGAACGCTTGAGTTCAAGCAGCGCTATGCAACGCCGCATCTCAAGATCACCTCGCTGAAGCTCTTCATCGACGGCGTCATCGAGACCGGCACAGCCGCATTGCTCGAGGCCTATGTCGGCAGCAACGAGAGCGGCGAGCTGCTGTTCACGCCAGAACAGCTCGACGCAATCGCCGTTGAAGCCGACAAGGCCGGGCTGCAGCTGCACGCCCATGCCATCGGCGACCGCGCCGTGCGCGTGGCGCTCGACGCCTATGCGGCGGCGCAGAAGGCCAATGGCGCGCGCGACAGCCGCCACCAGATCACGCATCTCGAATTGATTGACCCGACCGACATTCCACGCTTCAAGGAGCTTGGTGTACTGGCCAACATCCAGGCGCTGTGGGCCTATCCCGACACCTATATCGTCGACCTGACCGAGCCAAAGATCGGGCCGGAACGCTCCGAATGGCTCTATCCCTTCGGCGCGTTGAAGCAGGCGGGCGCCACGATCGTCGGCAGCAGCGACTGGAGCGTCTCGTCGATGAACCCGCTGGAGGCGATCCAGACCGGCGTGACACGGCAGGACATCGAAGACGCCGAGGGCCGCGTGCTGACGCCGCAGCACAAGCTCGACCTGATGGACATGCTGAAGGCCTATACGGTGAACGGCGCCTATGCCGCGTTCGACGAGGCCAATTCCGGTACGCTGACGGTCGGCAAGCGTGCCGACGTCGTCGTGCTTGCCAGCGATATCACCAAGGTGCCACCGACCGAGATCGCATCAAGCAAGGTGCTGGCGACGCTGATCGATGGTGTCCCGGTCTATCAGGACGAGGCGATGCCGGAGCCGGCCACGCCGTAAGGCGCTCAGCGCGCGGGTTTCTTGCCCCTGCGCGCGCGCTTTGCCAGCTTGCCGTGGTCCGGCAGTTCACGCATGTGCGGACGCAGGTTTTCCAGCCCGTCATCCTCCCATGACCTGCCGGGCATGAGCGGGCGGCCCTTCCAGCGCGTCACGTAGGACAGGAAGTGGTGGACGACGTCGCGCGGCAGCAGCCGCAGCAGCTTGAGGCCCCAGGTCAGGCGGCGCGGGAAGGTCGTTTCGAAACCGCCCGACTGGATCGCCTTCATCATGCGCGCCGAGGCCTGCTCGACAGGCATCAGCGCTGGCATCACGAAGCTGTTCTTGGCCGCCAGCGGCGTGTCGACGAAGCCCGGATTGATGATCTGCAGGCGGATGTTCATCTTGTCGAAGTCGAAGCGCAGTGAGTCGGCCATCAGGTTGAGCGCTGCCTTGGTGGCGCCGTAGGCGCCGGTGCTCGGCCAGCCGAAATAGGCGGTCACCGAGCCGACGAGCACGATCTGGCCGCGACCGCGCTTCCGCATGGCTTCGACCGCCGGTATCATGCCGTGCAGCGCGCCGAACAGATTGACGTCGTAGGTCTTTCTGAAAGCCGACAGGCTGAGCGCCTCGCCGTGGACGGGGAAGTAGGTGCCGGCGTTGAAGATGGCGAGCACGACCTTTCCTGCATTCGCCTCGATCGCCTCGACCGTTCGCGCCATGCCGGCCTCGTCGGTTACGTCGCAATAGAAGGGCAGGATCTTTCCTGCGACCCCAGAGGCCTCGTCGACAAGATCGTCGAGCCGGTCCTGCTCGCGGGTCGTGACGGCCACCGTCCAGCCTTCGCGGGCAAGGTCCAGTGCCAACGCTCGGCCGATGCCGGTGCTTCCGCCTGTAAGCCAGGCCACGCCGTCGCTTGGGCCGGCCCTGTAGATTGCCATTGTGCCACCCGTGAATGCTGCCGTCCGTCATTAACGATGGTGACGGCGAATGCAATATGGCGCGCCGGCGCAGTTGCTGAGACTTGGCGTCCGGATATGCCCGGCGGAGCGAAAATTCCTCCCTTGAAAGGCTGCCCGGCGGTTTCTAGGGTCGTGCTCGACAAAGAAGGAACGAATCCATGCACCGTTCGGTGATCGACACGATCGGCAACACGCCGCTCATCCGGTTGAGACGCGCCTCGGAGGAAACCGGCTGCGAAATCCTCGGCAAGGCCGAGTTCATGAACCCCGGCCAGTCCGTCAAGGATCGCGCCGGCCTGTTCATCATCCGCGACGCCGAGGCGAGGGGGCTGCTCCGGCCAGGCGGCGTCATCGTCGAGGGAACTGCGGGCAATACCGGCATCGGCCTCACCGTGGTCGCCAAGGCGCTCGGTTACCGCACCGTGATCGTCATTCCCGACACGCAGAGTCAGGAGAAGAAGGATGCACTGCGCGTGCTCGGCGCCGAACTGATCGAAGTGCCGGCAGTGCCGTACAAGAACCCCAACAACTACGTGAAGGTGTCGGGCCGGCTGGCCGAGCAGCTGGCGAAGACCGAGCCGAACGGCGCCATCTGGGCCAACCAGTTCGACAATGTCGCCAACCGCGACGGCCATATCCGCACCACCGCGCAGGAAATCTGGACGCAGACCGATGGCAGGGTCGATGGTTTCGTGTCGGCGGTGGGCACGGGCGGCACGCTGGCCGGCGTCGCTGCCGGACTGAAGGGCAAGAAGCCGACCGTCAAGATCGCGCTTGCCGACCCGCTCGGCGCCGCGCTCTACAGCTTCTATACCGAGGGCGTGCTGAAATCGGAGGGCAGTTCGATCACCGAAGGCATCGGCCAGGGCCGCATCACCGCCAATCTTGAGGATTTCACGCCGGACTTCTCCTTTCAGGTCAGCGATCCTGAGGCGCTGCCGATCGTCTTCGACCTGGTGCAGGAGGAGGGCATGTGCCTCGGCGGCTCGTCGGGCATCAACATCGCCGGCGCAATCCGCCTGGCGCGCGAACTCGGTCCGGGGCACACCATTGTGACCATCCTGTGCGATTACGGCACGCGCTACCAGTCGAAGCTCTTCAATCCGGAGTTCCTGCGTGGCAAGGGCCTGCCCGTGCCCGGCTGGATGGAAGGGGTTTCCGACATATCGGTGCCCTTCGAGACCGTTCCGCAATGAGCTTTGCGACGGAGACCCTGTTTCGGGACGACGCCTATCTCAGGACGGCCGAGGCGACGGTGCTCCACGTAAACGATCGCGGCGGAATCGTCTTCGACCGCACCATCTTCTACGCCACCTCCGGCGGCCAGCCGGGCGACACCGGGCACCTGCATTTTCCGCGTGGCGGCAATATCGAGATCGCCGCGACGATCACCGGCGAGACCAAGGACGATATCATCCACGTGCCGGTGGCTGACGAGACCGTGCCGAAGGTGGGCGAGACCCTGCGGCTGGCGATCGACTGGGAACGGCGCTACCGGCTGATGCGCATGCACACGGCCTGCCACCTGCTCACCGTCATCTGCCCCTATCCAATCACCGGCGCTGCGGTCGGTCCGGAGGAGTCGCGCGTCGATTTCGATATTCCGGATGCCGCCTTAAACAAGGCCGATGCCACCGAAAGACTGATGGAACTGGTGAGTGCGGACCATCCGATCTTCACGCGCTGGATCACCGACGAGGAACTCGCGGACAATCCGGGCCTGGTGAAGTCGAAGAACGTGCGTCCGCCGTCCGGCACCGGCCGCATCCGGCTGGTCTGCATCGGCGAGGAGGGCAGGGTGGACAGTCAGCCCTGCGGCGGCACCCATGTGAAGTCGACCGGCGAAGTCGGCGAGATTCACATCGGCAAGATCGAGAAGAAGGGGCGCGAGAACCGCCGCTTCCGCATCCGCTTCGGTCCGTTGCCCGCGGAGTGACGCGTTCGCTGGCCTCCGCGCCCAGACTCGCTAGGCTTCCATAGCCCCGTCGAGCCGGTAGGTGGCCATGTTGATGTCGCCCGTCCATATCCACATCGCCAGCAGCGGTGCATCGAGCGTGCGCATCGCGTGGCGGTCGCGCGGCAGGTGATGGATCATCGTGCCGGGAAGCATGTTTGCGAACGGGCCGTCGTTCTTCTGCCACTGCGCGTCGCCCGACAGCACGTAATAGAATTCCTCCGCCTCGTGATCGTGGGGCGGATAGTCGGTCATAGGCGCCTGAAGGTAGAGGCCGAAGCGCATCGCGTCGGAGCCGCCAAGACCATCGGGGCCGGCTATCTCGATAAAGGTGAACCGGTCCACGATGGCGCTGCTCTTGGGCAGGTCGCCGGCGGTCCATGGCAGGCGTGACGCGCAGGCCTCGAGCGCCGTGCGCAGCGCGCCGTGCGGCATCCCCTCGAGCGCCGCTGCTATGTTGACCAGGGCGGGCGGCTGGGTAACGGCAGCGCGTGCTGCGGTGGCCCGGAAGGGGACGAGGTCGGCCGCCGCATCGACGCCGGATGCGGCATAGGCGATCGCGGCATTGGCCACGAGGGTTTCGATGGCAGCGGCAAGTTCGTCCGCCGGTGAGGCCGTGAAGTCCAGCAACGTGTTCATGCTACCGCCCTCGAAACATCTTCACTTTTAGTAGCTTTGCTGTTTTCGGCGCGGTACGAAAAATGCGACGTGGATGGAGTGGTTTTCGGCCTCCAATCTGCGCAAGGGAGAAGACATGAAAGAAGATTCCCCATTCCTCGTAACGGCCGACTGGCTCGAGGCGCATCTGAAGGATCCGGGTCTCAGCGTCGTCGACGGGTCGTGGTACCTGCCGGCGCAGGGTCGGGACGCGCGCGCCGAATACGAGGCCGCCCACATCCCGCGCGCCATCTTCTTCGACCACGACGCGGTGGTCGATCCGGACTCTGCCCTGCCGCATACGCTACCCGACGCGCGCACCTTCGCCCGCCATGCCGGATCGATGGGCATCGCCATCAGCGACACGATCGTCGTCTATGACGGTCCCGGGCTGTTCTCAGCGCCGCGGGTCTGGTGGATGTTCCGCGTCATGGGGGCGCAGAAGGTGTTCATTCTCGATGGCGGCTTCGACCGCTGGAAGAGCGAGGGCCGTCCGGTCACCGACGAGGCCACCAGGATCGCGCCCGACCTCTTCGACGCGGTTCTCGACAAGACGCGCGTGGCGTCTCTCGACGCCATGCGGCGGATCGTCGAAACCGGCGAGAGCCAGATCGCCGACGCCAGGCCGGCCGGCCGCTTCGCCGGGGTCGATCCGGAGCCGCGGCAAGGCGTGCGCGGCGGCCACATGCCGGGCGCCCGCAGCCTTCCTGCGTCGCTGCTCTCGCGCGACGGCAGCCTGCTGCCGCCGGACCAGTTGCGCGCCTGTTTCGAGGCGGCCGGCGTCGATCTCGAAAGACCCGTCGTCACGTCATGCGGATCGGGCATCACCGCCGCGATCATCACGCTGGCGCTCGAGACACTCGGCCATTCGGCGAACCGCCTCTATGACGGCTCGTGGAGCGAATGGGGCAGCAGATCGGACACGCCGGTGGAGACAGGCAAGGAATGACCAAAGCAGCAAAGCGGCCCGAGGCGATCCCCGTCACGGTAACCTTCCTCGAAATGACCCGGCAGCCGGCGCACTACGCGCATCCACCGATGAACCGCCACATCGCGCTGATGAAGACGCGCGACATGCCGCTGCACTTCTACCGTTACCTGATGGACCGGGTCGGCCGGAAATGGCACTGGGTCAACGTGCTTCGGCTGAGCGACGAGGAACTCGCCGAAAAGATCCACGCCAAGGGCCGGGACATCCGGGTACTCTATCTCGACGGCGTGCCTGCAGGCTTCTTCGACATCAATCCGCACCAGCCTGACGAGACCGAAATCGCCTATTTCGGCATGATGCAGCATGCCACGGGCCTCGGGCTCGGCCGCTGGTTCCTCGGCGCCGCCATCGAGGCGGCCTGGTCGACCGGGCCGAAGCAGATTTCGGTCCAGACCTGCACGCTCGACCATCCGGCCGCGCTGCCGCTTTACCAGAAGCTTGGCTTCTCTCCGGTGGGCCAGCAGAAGGAAATGGTACAGCCGCTGACGCTGGCGGAACGCTCGAAGAGCGTCATGCGCGGCTAGGCGCCGAAGCTCCCTGGCAGGCAATGCCGCCTGAATGCGGCGTTCACCGCGGCTTCAGCTTGCCTCTGCAAATGTGGGTCCAGTCGATGCGGGCGATGGCCCGAAACAATGGAGACCGACCATGCTTACCCGCCGCTCTTTCGCTGCCCTTGCACTTGCGGCCCTCGCGTTCCCGTCGCTGGCCGCGGCCCAGTCAGCCACACCTTCGGCGAGCCAGATCGAACGACAGCTCGAAGTGGCGCCACGCATGAAGATCCGCCCGGACCAGAGGGTCACGGTGCGGGAATTCAAGCGCCGGCCCGACCTGCGCCGCATGGCGCCCTCGATCGATATCCAGTCGATCAACTTTGCCTTCGGCTCGTCGGAAATCCCGCGCTCGCAATACGGCAAGGTCGAGAACATCGCCGATGCGCTCGATCGACTGCTCAGCCGCCGGCCCGGCACGAGGGTGCTGATCGAGGGCCATACCGACGCGGTCGGCTCGCAGTCCGCCAACCTGCTGCTTTCAGAGGATCGCGCCGCCTCGCTCAAGCGGACGCTGGTCCGGGATTTCGGCATCCCGCGCCGGGCGCTCGAAACCGTGGGCTACGGCGAGGACTTCCTGATGGTGCCGACGCAGAACGAGAACTGGCGCAACCGCCGCGTCACGCTGCGCCGCTTCGACGACTTCCTGGAGTAGGCGCTAGCCGGAGCGGGAATCTGCCGCGTTCGCTGCCATACCGCGCAGCGGGGCAGGCAACGAAAAAAGGCCCGCCGCTCGATTGCGACGGGCCTTTTTCAACGCAAGGTCTGTAGCTCAGTTGAACTTGTACTTCGCGCCGAGACGGACGGTGTGGAAGGACGCTTCGCTTTCGAGGCTGCCGGGCGGTGCGCTGAGCAGCGACGAGAAGTCCTCGCTGTCGAACTGCGAATAGCGGTACTCGAGGTTGACCGTGACGTGTTCGTTCACCGCGGTCTCGAGGCCGCCGCCGACCGAGAAGCCGTGCGAGTCCCAGTCGTGAGTGAAGCCGACGCTCGACGCGTCGAGGTCGAAGTGCTGCCAGCTGTAACCGGCCAGGGCGTAGGCCAGGGTGCCGTCGTTCAGTTTCATGCCGGCCCGGGCAATGACATCGAAGCCATAGTCCGCGTCGATGCTGAAGGTGCCGGCGCCGAACGCACCGGTGTTGAGCTCGGTTGAAATACCCGAGTAGCGGCCGTCCACCATGATGCCGCCGACCCAGTTGCCGAAGTCATGATCGTAGCCAAGGCTCAGTTCGCCGAACACACCTTCGCCGCCGAGACCGTTGAACGTTATACCGCCGGGCGCGATGTTCGAGTTCAACTCGTGCACCACCGCGCCGGCGCCGAGCGCACCGCCTGCATAGAAGCCGGTCCAGTTGTACAACGGGACCTCAAAGCTGGATCCGCCGCCATTCTCCGCGCCGAAACGGTAGTTGGCCGCCACATGGAAGGTATGGCTCGACGAGGCGCTGTCGAGAAATCCGGGCGGCGCGCCGAACTCCTCGAGCGCGTTGAACGAACTGAACTGCGTGAAGCGGTATTCCGTCTTCAGCGTCCAGTTGCCGGTGATCACGCTCTCCATGCCGACGCCAAGGAAATAGCCGTCGCGGTCCCAGTCGAATTCGCCGCCGAGGCCACCGGCGTCGAGCTCCGCCTTCTGCCAGGCATAACCGCCGAGCACGTAGCCCAGCGTTGTCGGCGTAACGAGATAGCCGAGCCGCAAGCCGACATCGAAGCCGTACTTGTCCGTCACATCGACGTTGAGCGGAAGTGCCGGGATATCCAGCGTGGTCTCGATGTTGCCGTAGTGGGCGTCGGCGAAGGCGCCGACCAGGAAGCGGGGCGAAACCATGTAGTCGTAACCGACCGTGACTTCGCCGAAGAGGCCTTCGGCGCCGATACCGTCGAACGAGCCACCGGGAACGAGCGCTGTGCTCAGTTTCGGCACGTTGGCGCCGAACCCACCGCCCAGTCCGACATAGAATCCACTCCAGTTGAAGCCGGTCTCGACTGGCTGTTCCGGGATCACCGCATCTGCGGCATGCACCGCCGTTGCCACGGTCGCGATTGAGACGGCTCCAAGCAGAAGACCACTGATTTTTTTCAACAACACTTTACCCACCCCCACGATTAACGCAGGGGAAGCTTATCAGTTCGTCTTCGCCGTTTCTGTAGCAAACGCGCAACAGATTGCGGCAGAAATCGGAAAACGTTGGGAAAATGGCCTTCGACGGGCAAAAAGGGCCGCGAGCTGCCCAATCGTGGGCACCCCGCGGCCGCCGGGAAACTGCTCTTTTTGAAGGGTTCGCGAACCGCTCAGGCGGCCAGCACGACCTTCGGCTCGGCCAGTTCGTAGCCCAGCGCATCGGCGACGGCGCCGTTGGTAATGCGGCCCTTGTGGACGTTCAGGCCGTTGCGCAGGTGCTGGTCGTCGAGGATCGCCTTGATGCCTTTGTCGGCAAGCTGCAGGCCGTAATGCAGGGTCGCATTGTTGAGCGCCTGGGCCGAGGTGATCGGCACCGCGCCCGGCATGTTGGCGACGCAATAGTGGATGATGCCGTCGACCTCGTAGGTCGGGTCGGCATGGGTCGTGGCGTGCGATGTCTCGAAGCAGCCGCCCTGGTCGATGGCGACGTCGACCAGCACTGCGCCCTTCTTCATGCCCGACAGCATTTCGCGGGTGACGAGCTTCGGTGCTGCGGCGCCCGGGATCAGCACGGCGCCGACGACGACGTCGGCCGAGAAGCATTCCTCCTCCAGAGCCTCGATGCTCGAGTAGCGGGTGTGGACGCGGCCGTTGAAGATATCGTCGAGCTGGCGCAGGCGCGGGATCGAGCGGTCGATGATGGTGACGTCGGCGCCGAGGCCGACCGCCATCTTGGCGGCATGCAGGCCGACGACGCCGCCGCCGAGCACGGCGACCTTGGCCGGCAGCACGCCCGGCACGCCGCCGAGCAGGATGCCGCGGCCGCCATTGGCCTTCTGCAGCGCGGTCGCACCGGCCTGGATCGACAGGCGACCGGCGACTTCGGACATCGGCGCGAGCAGCGGCAGGCCGCCGCGGTCGTCGGTCACGGTCTCGTAGGCGATGGCGGTGACGCCGGAGGCGAGCAGGCCCTTCGTCTGCTCCGGATCGGGCGCCAGGTGCAGATAGGTATAGAGGATCTGGTTATCGCGCAGCTGCACCCACTCGCCGGGCTGCGGCTCCTTGACCTTGACGATCATGTCCGACTTGGCAAACACGTCGGCGGCGGTCTTGGCGATCGTCGCTCCGGCCGCGCGGTAGGCATTGTCGTCAGCGCCGATGCCGGCGCCGGCGCCGGTCTCGATCAGCACTTCATGGCCGTGGGCGACGTATTCGCGAACCGCGCCCGGCGTCAGGCCGACGCGATATTCGTGATTCTTGATTTCCTTGGGGCAGCCGACGCGCATCGTTCTCTCTCCTCCGCGGCAATGCAGCCGCTTTCTCCATCCGCAGAATGTACCAGATTGGGCACCGAACGTGTTTGCATATGTCGTTGCGTGGAGACGCTCGATTCGCTAATCGTTGATCATCTGAGACGATTATTCGAAGGAAATTCGACGAATGTCATTGGACAGGATCGATATCGCCATTCTCGACTGGCTGCAGCGAGACGGCAGGATGCCCAATGCGGCGCTGGCCGAAAGGGTCGGACTGTCGCAGTCGGCCTGCTCGCGCAGGCTCGACAATCTCGAGAAGTCCGGGGTGATCCGCGGCTACCACGCGCAGCTCTCCAACGCCGCGCTCGGCCACCAGATGACGGCAATCGTGCATATCTCGCTGTCAGGCCAGTTCGAGAAGACGCTGTCCGACTTCGAGGCTGCCGTGAAGCGGTGCCCCAACATCCTCTCCTGCCACCTGATGTCGGGCGAGTACGACTACATCCTGCGCATCGCCGCGCGCGACCTGCAGGACTACGAGCGCATCCACAAGGAATGGCTGACAGCCATGCCGCACGTCACCAAGATCAATTCCTCCTTTGCGCTGCGCGAGGTCGTCGACCGCACTTCCGTCGGCATGAAGCCCGAGCTCGCCTAGGCCTGTTCCGTGACGATCCGGTCCATCGGGATGTCGTGCGTCTGCGGGTAAATGGTGGCGATGCGCTGCATCTCGTAGCCGATGCCGATGACCAGCGGCTTTTTCGGCATCGCCGCCAGGGTGCGGTCGAAGAAGCCGCCGCCATAGCCGAGCCGGTAGTTCTGTGGGTCGACGCCGACGATCGGCGATATAACGACGTCCGGCAGCACCGGCTCGCCCTCGGCGGGAATGGGGATGTTCAAGACGCCTTTTTCCAGCCGGTCGCCGGGCTTGTAGGCACGAAAGACCAGCGGTTGCGCCTTCTCCACCACGACGGGCAGGGCGACGGCGCCGCCGCGATCGATCACCGAGGCCATCCAGGGGCGCATGTCCGGTTCGCCGCGAAACGGCCAGTAGAGGCTGACCAGGCGGCCGGCAACGTCACCGATGGCGGCGTCCAGCCCTGCCGCGATCTTCTGCGCCATCGAGGCGCGCACATCGGCCGGGATTGCAAGCCGCGCCTCGATCAGGCGCGCCCGCTCGGCCTTGCGCCAGCGCGCCACATCGGCCCAGGGCGCGGCGTCGACGGGCCGCGCGGCACCATTGGCGTCGAGCTCGTGCATGAAACAGGGCGGCGAGGCGTAGTGCGCGCCTTCGCCGGCTTCGGGCTCGTCAGTCACCTGCTTGCTCCTCTCCGTGGCGGGAAGGTTTAGTGCGCCTGCAGCCGGCCGGCACGCGCGATCGCGACATGCTGCGGCCGAATTCCCGGCCGGGTATTGCGACAAGGCGCGGCTATCTATGGGTGCAGAGCCGACTGGCCGGTCTCGCCTGGCTGGCCTTGGATCCATGCCGCGGGCCAGCGCAGCGCCCGGCTGATCAACCGAGGCGATGCGGGCAAAAGTAGTTGCCCAGCATTCCGCACAAGCTGATGACGCAAGGACAGTCATTGTGGTGTCATTGCTTCCTGCTGGACTTGCCATGACTTCGGCGCGAAACTTGCTGTCTCTGGCTCGGGGTATCGCTTCAGTTCACGAGGAAAATCATGTCCCATGTCGTTCTTCCGCTTTCGCGCCGGTCCTTCCTGGCCGGTTCTGCCGCTGCAGGCGCGCTGGTGATGCTGCATCCCTTCGCCGCCCGCGCGCAGGCCAATCAGGCGCATCTCAGGATCATGGAAACCACCGACATCCATGTGAACCTGCTGCCCTATGACTACTACGCCGACAAGCCGAACGACACGATGGGTCTGTCGCGCACCGCCTCGCTGATCGACGCCATCCGCGCCGAGGCCGGCAACGCCATGCTGATCGACAATGGCGACCTTTTGCAGGGCAGCCCGATGGGCGACTACATCGCCTATGAGAAGGGCATGAAGGAGGGCGACGTCCACCCGATCATGAAGGGCATGAACCTTCTCGGCTACGAATGCTCGACGCTCGGCAACCACGAATTCAACTACGGCCTGTCCTTCATGGACAAGGTGATCGCCGGCGCCAATTTCCCCTTCGTCTGCGCCAATCTGGTGCGCGGCACGCAGTTGGCCTCCAACCCGCGCGACGACAAGCTCTATCTCAAGCCGTACGTGATCCTCGACCGCACGATCAAGGACGGCGCGGGGACCGAGCAGCCGATCCGCATTGGCATCATCGGCTTCGTGCCGCCGCAGGTGATGATCTGGGACGCCAAGAACCTGACCGGCAATGTCGTGACGCGCGACATCGTCGAGGCAGCCAAGGCCTGGGTGCCGCAGATGCGCGAGGAGGGCGCCGACATCGTGATCGCGCTGTCGCATTCGGGCATCGACACCAAAGAAGACACGATGATGGAGAACGCGTCCTTCTTCGTCGCCGGTGTCGAGGGCATCGACGCCGTTTTCACCGGGCACCAGCATCTGGTGTTTCCGGGCAACAAGGATTTCCAGGATCTTGCCGGCGTCGATGCGGCAAAGGGCACGCTGCAGGGCACGCCGGCCGTGATGGGCGGCTTCTGGGGCTCGCATATGGGCCTCATCGACCTGTTGCTGGAGCGCGACGGCAGCACGTGGAAGGTGGTCTCGGCGACTTCCGAGGCGCGGCCGATTTACGAGCGCGTCGACAAGAAGAACGTGCCGACGGTCGAGGACGACCCGAAGGTGGTCGCAGCTCTGAAGGACGACCACGAGGCGACGCTGGAATATGTGCGCCGCCCGGTCGGCAAGAGTTCGGCGCCGCTCTATTCCTATTTCGCGCTGGTGGCCGACGATCCTTCGGTGCAGGTCGTCAGCCAGGCGCAGACCTGGTACATCACGGACCTCTTGAGGGAGACGCAGTGGAAGGACCTGCCGGTACTTTCGGCAGCAGCTCCCTTCAAGTCGGGCGGGCGAGGCGGCGCCGGCTACTACACCGACGTGCCGGCGGGCGACATCGCCATCAAGAACGTCTCGGACCTCTATCTCTATCCGAACACGGTGCGAGCAGTGGAGATCACCGGCGCGCAGGTCAAGGAATGGCTGGAAATGTCGGCCGGCATCTTCAACCAGATCGAGAAGGGCAAGGCGGACCAGCCGCTGATCAACCCGGACTTCCCGTCCTACAATTTCGACGTCATCGACGGCGTGACCTACAGGATCGACCTGTCGCAGCCGCCGAAATACGACCCGAAGGGCGCCGTGCTGAACGCCGGCTCGAACCGCATCGTCGACCTGATGTTCGACGGCAAGCCGATCGACCCGGCGCAGAAATTCGTCGTCGCCACCAACAATTACCGCGCCGGCGGCGGCGGCAATTTCCCCGAGATCAACCAGTCGAAGGTGATCTTCGAGGCGCCGGACACCAACCGCGACGTGATCGTGCGCTACATCGTCGACAAGGGAACGATCAACCCGACGGCCGACGCCAACTGGAGCTTCGCGCCGCTCGACGGCACCAGCGTCATCTTCGAGACCGGGCCCAAGGCGAAGGAGCACATCGCCGAGGTGAAGGGCGTGACGATCGAGCCGGCCGGCGAGGGCTCCGACGGTTTTGCCAGGTACCGGATCACGCTTTAGCGGCGGTCCGGCTACTGCGGCAGCATCTTGAGGCAGACGCCGGCGGCCTCGCCGGCAGCCTTGCCCTGCGACATGGTCAGCGTCCCGGCGGAGATCTGCTTCTTCACCTCGCTGACGACGATGTCCTTGGCGGTTGCGGGCGTCGGATTGCTGGACATGGTCTCGTCGTAGATGGTCTTGGCCGCCGGATCGAGGCCCGCCGCGCAGTTGTCGGCCGCCTGACGGTCGGCGCTCGCCACTGCGGTCATCGAAAGAAGCAATGCGGGTATCATGAGGGTTCGCATGGCTCGTCTCCTGCCTTGTTGGAACATGCCGGCCCTCGCTACGGGACCTTTGCCCTGCCAGCTTCAGGCCTTGTAGATCACCTGGCGGACGTCGATGTACTCGGCGCGGAAGCCCGCTTCGCAGTAGTACAGGTAGAACTCCCACAGTTTCTTGAAGCGCTCGTCGAAGCCGAGCGGGTTGATGTTCTCCCACGACGCCCAGAAGCGCTTGCGCCACTCGGCTAGCGTGCGGGCGTAGTCCTGCGGGAAGACGCGTTCGCGCAGGTAGGAAAGCCCGTGGTCGGTGCCGAGCGACTTCAGGATCGCGGGCGTCGGCAGCATGCCGCCCGGAAAGACATAGCGCTGGATGAAGTCCGGCCGCTTGCGATAGATCGGGAAGGCCTGCTCGTTGATGGTGATGATCTGCATGCCGGCCTTGCCGCCGGCCTTGAGGCAGTCCTTCACCTTGCCGAAGAAGACCGGCCAGTATTTCTCGCCGACCGCCTCGAACATCTCGATGGATGCGATGCGATCGTATTTGCCGGTCTCGTCGCGGTAGTCCTGCAGCTTGATCTCGACCTTGTCCGACAGGCCCGCCTTGGCCATGCGGGCAACGGCGAAGTCGTGCTGCTCCTTGCTGATCGTCAGGCCGGTAACCCTGCAGCCGATCTCGCGCGCGGCGAATTCGGCAAAGCCGCCCCAGCCGCAGCCGATCTCGAGCACGTGGTCGCTTGCGCCGATGTCGAGGTCCTTGGCAAGCGCCCGGTACTTCGCGGTCTGGGCGCTTTCGAGGTCGTTGGCGCCGGTCGAGAACAACGCCGAGGAATAGGTCATCGTGGGGTCGAGCCACTCCTTGTAGAAGGCGTTGCCGAGATCGTAATGCGCCGAGATGTTCTTGCGCGAGCCGCGGCGGGTGTTCTGGTTCAGCCAGTGATGCAGGCGGTGGATGGTCGCCATGATCCAGCTCGAGGTGCCGGCAACGGTCTCGCCGGCCTCGACATTGACGACGAAAAGCTCAAGGAAACTCGTGACGTCGGGGCTTTCCCAGTCGCCGTCCATGTAGGACTCGGCAACACCGATGGTGCCGCCGGCAAAGGCGCGCGACGGCAGCTTCCAGTTCTTCAGCGTCACCTCGGCATCGGGGCCGGGCGCCTTGCCGACGACGAGGATCTTGCGCAGGTCGGGCAGGGTGATCTTGAGCGAGCCGCGCTCGAGGTTCAGCGACGCCGACAGCACCATGCGCGCCTTGGCTGGCAGGCCGCGAGCGATCTCGGAAAAATTTCGCGCGTCGAGCCTGACGGCGTCGTCCGGCGCAATTGTCGCGCCATCGTCAAGCCTGCCTGCCACGATCTCTCCTCCCTCAATCGCTCGACCGTGGCGCGAATATACCGGAAACGGCCCGGAAAATCGCCGAAAAAGCGGCCTGTCTGCGCCGGAACCGCTCGTTTTCGGCGAAGTCGGCCCCTGTTTCAGGGTCGTTTGCCGGGAAATCTGGCACTATTGGCGAAAATATCAAGGGAGGGTGGCGCACAGCCGTGACCGACCCGCGGGCCGTCGCGGGCCAGGTCAACGTCACGCTGCGTTAGATTCACGGCGGACGGCAGGCAATTGGCCGTTGCTTGAATGCATAAAAAGGCCGATGATTCCCGCAATGGAGGAGCTGAGATGCGATACGTTATCGGCATATGCATCGTGACCGGGTTTCTGATCTGGGACGGCGCCTATAACGAGGGCCGCTACGTCAGCTATGCGGTGTTCGAACTGAAGCGCCTGACGGCCATGGTGGGAGCCTAGCGGCCGCCGGTCACAGGGCCGGGCCCGAAAACAGCGTCAGCGCGCTGCCCAGCCGCTCGGCGATCCACCTGTGGCGCTGGGGCGACTTCGGCAGCAGGAAGGCGCCTTCCCATTCGCCGGTGACCGGATCCTCGCCGCGATAGGCGAGTACCGGCTGGTCGGGCAGGTATTTTTTGAAGCGCTCGACGACATCGCTGCCGTAAACCCGCCAATGGCCGTGTTTTTCCGGTTTCGGAAAACCCCAGTCGCGGGTCACGTCTTCACGGAACGGATCGGGGAAGGCGAGGTAAAGCAGCCCGTCGGGCCCGGCAATACGCAGGAGTTCGTGCAGCGCCTTGCGGTCGTCGCCGACATGCTCGAGCACGTGCGAGCAGATGACGAGGTCGTATGCGGCGTCGGGCCGGTCGATCGACTGGATGTCGAGGCCGCCGGGCTCGCCATAAACGGACAGCTCATGCTCGGCGAACCAGGCCGGGTCGGCCGTCGGATCCGGGCTGAACTGGATTGCCTTCCACGTTGCGAAATCCTGCGGGCCGAGCCGGTCGAACATGACGCGGAAGATGCGGTGGCGCTCGAGGGACTGGCAACCGGCGCAGCGCGGTGCCCTGCCATTCGGCGCCATGCGCCCCTTGGGGCCGGGGCCGAACTCGACCCCGCCACAGATCGGGCAATGAGGTCCGGCGACGGGGTTCTGGGCGGCTGCAGTCATCATGGTGGACCCTGACGGTATGCTGCCCGGCAGCGGGCTGGCGGGGTGGGACGTTGCCGGAGGCGGCGCGAACTGGACAGATAGGGCTGCAGGCCGGCAATGCCAAGGGAAGCCGCGGCTCTCGTGCCCGACAGCATGGCTGGCGCCGGGCAATGCCCGGTTCTCGACTGCGGGCATGAAAGTCGACTGCCTGATGGGGACCTATGGACGCTATGGCCTGATCTGCGAGGCGCTGGCCTGTTTCCTGCAGCAGACGCGGCTTGGCGACGCCACGCTTCTGATCCAAAACCAGCACCCGATACCGCTGCGGCTCGACCACCCGAGGGTGCGCATCGTCAACGAAAAGATGCCGAACGGGCTGCTGTTCAGCTACGACGCATGGCAGGCCGACGCGGACTATCCACGCCAGCTGTTCGAGTTTCTCGGCGAATCCTATGACGTGGCATTGGTGCGGCGGGTCAAGGCGACCCGCCACAGCTACTAGCCGGGCCGGCGGCCGGTCAGACGAAGGGACGCATCATGCGGCCGAAGAAGCCGTTGGGCAGCATGCGGCCCTCGACGGCGGCAAGGCAGATGCACTCGCCTTCCGGGCCGACGCGCGGCTGGTGGTCGACGTCGCCGTCCGCCTCGACGAGGTCGCCGGGGCGGTAATGGCCGGTCTCGTCGAAGAAGGAGCCGGACAGGACCTGGGTGTATTCCGAGCCGGCATGGCCGTGATGGGGCAGGCGCCTGTTGGGGCCGATGCGGTACATCACGAGGTCGGCGTCAGGCGCGCCGGGAATGGTGACGCGGCTGCGGCGCACGCCGGGCGCCAGCCAGCGCCAGCGGCCGATCTCCAGGCCCTCAAGCGCCGCCGGAAGCTCTATCGGGCCGTTGGCGGGAACGGCGCGGGCAGGTGCTACAGCCTTCGTGGCAGGGGCCGGGCGATCGAGGCGCGCCTCGAGCAGGGCATAGGCGTCGGCCTGCATGGCGACCGGCTCGATGGCGTTGAGCAGCGCGCCGCCGACCGCCTCGAGGCGGCCGACGGCATTTCTGCAGCGCTCGCAGCCGTCGACATGGGTGCGCACGACGATGGTCGGTCCGGCCTCCAGCGTGCCGGCGGCAAGCCTGGCCAGAGAGTCATCGGTGGGGTGAAATTCTATCATCGCTCCAGATCTTCCAGTGCGGTGCGCAGGCGGGCCATGGCCAGCCGGACGCGGGATTTGACGGTGCCGAGCGGAATGCCGAGCAGCGCGGCGATCTCGGTCTGCGGCTCCTCGGCGAAGAAGGAGAGGCGCAGGACCTCTGCCTGCTCAGCGGGCAGGGTCTCGACCAGCCGGCGCACGCGGTCGTCGCGCTCGGCGGCGGCGATCACCTCGTCGGCGGGTGGCGGCGCCTCGGCCTGCTGGCTAGGGTCTTCGCCCAAGGTCGGCGGCGGGCCCTTGCGGCGGGCACGGTCGATGCGCAGGTTGCGCGCGATGGTGAAGATCCAAGTCGCGGCACCGGCCTTGGCCGGATCGAAGCCCGACGCCTTGCGCCAGACGGCGAGCAGCGTTTCCTGCGCGACCTCCTCGGCGAGGCCGGGCTCGGCGCCGCCGCGCAGAATATAGGCCTTCACGCGCGGCGCGAAGTGGCGGAACAACTGCTCGAAGGCCTGGCGGTCGGACCTGGCGACGCGCAGCACAAGATGCGACAGCTCGGCCGCCGTCGGCGCGGCGAGTTCGTCCCGTCCCGTCACGAGCCGTTTCCCGGGCAGGCGCCGCAGGCGGTCGGGTCCGGCGCCGGACCAGAATGTTGCATGATGGACCTTCCTCGAAGCCGTCGCGACAGGCCGCATCATCGCAATCATTGCGGGGGCGGACAAGGCGGTCATTGCTCGGGCACGGCCTGGACGACGCCGCCATCGGCCGCGGCGCGCGGCTTGGGATTGCGCGGGATCGGGCGCAGGCGGACGCCCTTCAGCCACAGGCGGACGGCCTCCCAGTGAATGCCGGCGATGACCTTCAGCGTCATAAGCGGATAGGCCAGCGCGACGCGCGCCAGCGTGGCGTCCGACAGCGTCCTCCGCTCGGCAGTCTGCACGGTGGAGAGCATCGGGCCTTCAGCGTCACCGACCATGATCGACAGGTTGAAACCTTCCTCCGGCGGGCGGACACGAAAGGCGTAGCCGAGATCCATGTCCATGAAGGGCGAGACGAAGAAACGCTTGTCGCAGCCATGCTCCAGCCAGCCGTCCTCGCAGGGCCGCGCGACCTGGAAGGCGTAGTCGTGGCGGCCGCCGAAGGTGTTGGCGACTTCGTAGAGTATGGCGTGCAGGCTGCCGCCGCGGTCATAGCAGAAATAGACGCTGAGCGGGTTGAAGACGTAGCCGAGGATGCGCGGCATGGTGAGCAGCGCGATGCGCCCACTGGCGGGCCGGATGCCGGCGGCACCGAGGGCGCGCTCGACATGGCAGCGCAAACTGCCGCCGCTGCGGTCGCCATGGTCGCGGTCGTGAAAGCTGAACAGGTTGAACCGGTTGCGCGAGAACAGCCGCAGGCTGCCGTCGAGCGCGTCGATCTCGTCGAGGTCGAGAAGCAGCTGGAAGATGCTATAGTTCAGCCGGTGGCGGCGCGGGCGAAGCCTGAGATGCATCACCGAGCCGGCATAGAGCGCGGAGAGGGTCTTCTTCATGCCAGCGCCCTCGCCAGGTCGGGCCGGGCCGCGGGGCTGCCCAGCGTGATGCGGCCGGATTCCTCGGCGACGTCCCAGGGCCGGCGGTCGCCGCCAAGCTGCTCGGCAACGGCGAGACCCGATTGCAGGCCGTCCTCGTGGAAACCGGCACCGAAATAGGCGCCGCAGAACCAGGTGTTCTGGTTGCCCTGCAGCGACCACAGTCTTTCCTGTGCCGCGACCGCCGTCGAATCATAGGCCGGGTGGCTGTAGACCTGGCTGTGGTAGATCTTCTTCGGGTCCGGGTCGCGGATCGGGTTCAGCGTCAGGAACATCGGGTTGTCGGCCCGAATGCCCTGCAGCGCGTTCATCCAGTAGGTGACCGACAGGTCGCGGCAGCGCTCGCCGTCACGGGTGGCGGTGTAGTTCCAGCTCGACCAGGTGGCGCGGCGCTTCGGCATGACGCTGTCGTCGGCATGCAGCACCGCCTCGTTGTCGATGTAGCGGAAGGCGCCGAGCAGTTCCTGCTCCCGGGCCGTCGGCCGTTCCAGCATCTTCAGCGCGGCGTCGGCATGGGTGGCGATGACGACGTGGTCGAACCCTTCAATGGCGCCGTTGCTGTCCTCGATCATGACGCTGTCGCCAAGCCGGCGGACCGTTCTGACCCCGCTGGCCGTCTTGACGCCGGCCGAAAAGGCGCGTGTCATCTTTTCCACGTAGTTGCGGCTGCCGCCGTCGACCGTCTTCCAGGTCGGCCGGGAGCCGAGGTTGAGCAGGCCGTGATTGTCGAAGAAGCGGATGAAGGCGCGGGCCGGAAAGCGCGACACCTCGGCCGCAGGCGTCGACCAGATGGCCGCCGCCATCGGGTAGAGATGGTTGCGCCGGAAGGAGGCGCCGTAGCCCTTGCTGTCGAGATAGTCCTCGAGCGAGGTCAGGCCGAGCGTCGGCACGTCGCGCGGCGCGGTTTTGTAGAAGCGGAAGATGTCGCGCATCATCGACCAGTAGGCTGGGCGCAACAGGTTGCGCTTCTGGGCGAACAGCCCGGCACTCGAGCCCGAATACTCGAAGGCGCCGTCGTCGAGCGAGACGGCAAAGGACATGTCGGACGGCTTGGTGGCAACGCCGAGATGCTCAAACAGCGCCGTGAGGTTCGGGTAGGTCACCTCGTTGAAGACGATGAAGCCCGTGTCGACGGCGACGCCGCCCACATCGACGGTGTGGCTGTGGCCGCCCACCCGGTCGTCGGCCTCGAACAGCGTCACGTCATGCGAGCGGCTGAGCTGCCAGGCGGCGGACAGGCCGGATATGCCGCTGCCGACGACGGCGATCTTGAGGTGGCGGCGGGTTCCGTGGATGGGCGTGACGGTGTTCATGCAATGGGCGTCCTGGTGTCAGTCGGGTTGGTATACGGGCCGGTGCCGCCGGCGGATCAGTCGAGCGGTGCATTTCGTGACAACCGGTGATCCGCCGCAGGTGGAGCCACGTATCCGGGTGACAATCAGTTTCGCCCGCGCACCGCGCGCCGGCGTGAAACAGTCAGGAAGTCTCCATGACCGCACTCCATCTGCTCGTCCTTGCCGCGCTGCTGTCGCTCGCGATGGGCGGCGCCTGGCTTTACGAAAGCCGGACCGGGAAATCCGGCTGGGTCGACGTCACCTGGTCGGCGGCGGTGGGGGCCGTCGGCGTCGTTGCCGCACTGCTGCCTTCGGCCGGGGCAGAGTGGTGGCGACAGGCGCTGGTTGCCGTGCTGGTGGCGACATGGTCGGCTCGGCTGGTGCTGCATCTGGCGCGGCGCACGCTGAGGCACGGCGTCGATCCGCGCTACCAGGCGCTGCGGCGGGAATGGGGCGAGGGGGCGGAGCTGCGCATGTTCGGCTTCCTGCAGAGCCAGGCGACTGCAGGCTTCGTGCTGGTGCTTGCCGTCTATGTCGCGGCGCGCAACCCGGCGCCTGACCTGCGCCTGCAGGACATCCTGGCGCTGGCGCTGTTTGCCGTCGCGGTTGCCGGCGAGGCGATTGCCGACCACCAGATGCAGCGCTTCCGCGACGACGAGGCCAACAGGGGCAAGATCATGGATCGGGGCCTGTGGGCTCTGTCGCGACACCCCAACTATTTCTTCGAGTGGCTGGGCTGGCTCGCTTATCCGCTGGTCGCGATCGGCATTGCCGGCGGCTACTGGCAGGGCTGGCTGGCGCTGCTCGCGCCGCTCCTGATGTATTATCTGCTGGTCAGGGTATCGGGCATCCCGCCGCTCGAAAAGCACATGGAAGAGACGCGCGGTCAGGCATTCGAGGACTACAAGCGGCGGGTGAGGGCCTTCTGGCCGATCCCGCGGGCGGGCGGGGACGTGCGGTGAGCTACGCCGCCGCCTATGACCGCTTCGTCGCGCATCCGGATCCGCTGGCGCGCGCCAGCAATGCCCTCGCGCTGATCGTCGCTGCAAGCCAGCCCTTCTATCCGGTCTATGTCTGGTGGATCGCCGGACCGGCCGCCTGGCCGACGCTGTTCACGCTGCTGACGACGCCGTTCTTTCTCGCTGTTCCATTCCTGTCGCGCCGCGACGCGCTGGCTGGCCGGGCGCTGCTGCCGGTCGCCGGCATCGCCAACACGACGATGACCGCCTTGCTGATGCCGCCCGGAACGGGTGTCCTGTTGTTTCTCGGGCCGGTGCTGATGATCGCGACGCTGCAGTTCCGGCGCGGCGAGACCTGGCTCGGCCTCTTTCTCGCGGCGCTGACGGGTGTTGCCTTCTTCGCCGTCGGGGCGCTCGATCCGTCGGGCGTCGTCGCCATGCCGGAGGACGCGCTGGCGCGGCTGCTGACG
The DNA here is from genome assembly GCA_018823835.1 of Alphaproteobacteria bacterium. GTDB lineage: Bacteria > Pseudomonadota > Alphaproteobacteria > Rhizobiales > Rhizobiaceae > CAMYMG01. The sequence continues at coordinate 195,059 of JAHJHT010000013.1, forward strand.
CTCAACGCAATTAGCGCCGGGTCGCTGGTGGTGATCGCCGGGCTGCAGTTTTCCGCCGCGCGGGACGCCCAGACCTAGCGGCCGACAACGCCGGTGGCGAGATAGCCGGCGGTGGCCGCCATCGCCGTGGCGAAGGTGCCCCAGGCGATATCGACGGCCGACAGCGCCGTGCTCCAGTTCTTCAGCGTCGCCTGGTTGGTCAGGTCGTAGGTGGCATAGGCGAAGAAGCCGAACAGCGCGCCATAGACGAGCGCTGTCGTCCAGCGGCCGTCGTCGAGCGCCGGCGAGATGGCGAAGATCATGATGCCGACGAGGTAGAGAAAGTAGAAGATGATCGCCGGAGCCATGCGGAAGCCCTCGAGCGCGGCATCGCCCATGACCGGCTTGTAGAAGGCGGGCCCCATCTTCGACAGCCACAGCGCATCGAGCACGAGGAAGGCAAGGCCGGTGGCGGCATAGGCGACGAGATAGGTCTTCACGGGGCATTCTCCATCCAAGGGGACGTGTTTGGAGGGAATACGGGCGCGGGCGGGGATTGGATCACCGGGGGGGGGCTGCGGTCGAGCGGGAACGGCGGCGGAAGGCGCTTTCCGCGGAAATCTCGACGTTTGGAAGGAAGTGGCTCCCCGAGCAAACGCGGGTTTCTCATATCAGCCAATATCAACCAATCTCAAAAATATATATTTTTCAGATATTTGGCGAAGAATTGCCCGCTGGCTCCTAAAACGCCATATCAATCAATTGCAATAGAACGCGCTGTTTTGGGCGGGCTAGTGGGCGGGCCAATAAGGGCGATGTTATTGAGGCTTTCCCGCCTCACGGGCTGATCGGTTCGCGTTCCTCACGGCGTTTATTTGGGCTAAGAGCTTTGCCTTGTCCTCCTGCTGGGATGGCGAAAAATCTGCAAGGTTGATGAAGGTCACTATGTCCAGCTTAAGGACACTGTCGATTGGCAACCCTACAGCACCGACTGAAAAATCATTTGCCTCATCGACGCCGCTTGCCGTGCAATAGCTACCCACCTTCTCCGCTAACTTCGGCTCGGATGGTCGCTCCGTCTTCAATGGCGGTGAAATATGTTCGGTCAGGCCTTGGATTAGAACGCGTCCATTTGGCGGGAGGACTACGTTCCCATCCAATGTGTAGCTGATGAGAAATACGCCGATTGCCTCATTAGCGTCGAGAAATACGTCGCTCAACGTATCCTCGTCCCGCTTGGAAGCGAGGAGATCTCGATTGATTTGATCGGCGTCTATTGGAATGTGAAGGCCGCATACGATGTCTTTGACGACAATATTTCTGCTGGTGGAGTTTGACAGGAGGATGCTTGCCTTTTCTTCGTCTAAAGTGGCTACGGCAAGCCCAATGCGAGAATTTGGGGCATTCAGAAGGCCGGATGCAGTTTCCACAATCGCCTTACTCCCCAGCGCCAGAGAGCTAGCTAGTGCGATGAAAGAAATTACCAGGGCGAGAGTTGACTGGCCGAACGGGACATGGCGACGCCAGTTCTGATAGGAGCCGCACTTCGAGCACTTCCGCGCAGCCGCCGGTATAGCCTCGGCGCATTCCACGCAAGCTATCGTCGGCGGTGCCGGGGCCGGTCGCATTTCAGCCGTCGCCTCCCGCCGCCGCTTCGGTGCGGGTGACCCATTCCGCTCTTTGCTCATGCGTCATCAGCTCCCAAGCAATGATAGCGGCCTTCACATGCTGGGGGACACCGCTCTCCCAATGCCCTCGTAGCTGCCGCGACACTGTGATCTCGGCATGGCCCAGCAGCTTTGCCAGAACCTTCTGGGAAAGTCCCGCCGCCTTTGCCCGTTTTTGCCACGGTTTATCTTCCATAGGCGGGGAACCTAGCCCATCCGTATACGTCACGTCTATTACCTCTTGCCTGTAAGAATATATCTAGCGTATATATGTACGTGGCGAATATTTTTATGGAAAGAGGGAAAGATGTCTGACAATAGAATTCTAAACGTAAACGGTGAGAGCCTTGAGCGGCTCAAGATCGCAATGTCCCTTGCCGGGGAGAGCAAAGCGGTTGGGTTTGCCAATGATGAGGATCGTCTCGTTTTCTTCTGGACCAACATGAAGCGATGCGGCCGTTCCCGTCACCACTCAACATGGATAGATGCGCAGAGGTTGCGTTCGACTGGCTCCAAAGCACCGCAAAATATGGTCAACAGCCAGATCATGACGGAGATAATGAGAAAGGTTGGCGGTGCTTCACGGAGGGATGGGGTCAAATCGCAAAGTTTGGATACGCCGCCTTTATCGCCGTCGAGCCGTGCTGGATGATGTACGGAAAATAAACCAATTGGATCGAGCGGCGGCGCTTCTGACTAACCCTGATCGTCCATGATTTTGAAAGACCGCTTCGGCGGTCTTTTTCCATTATCCATGCAATGGGCATCATCCAAGCGCATGATTTTGGGCTGTTTTTGGGCGGGCTAGAATGAGCCATTTTCCGAAAACTCAACGGAAACAATGACTTAAAAAGGTAAGTGGCTCCCCGAGCAAACAACCGTGCGCCGGTATCAGCAAATATCAATCAATCGCATTACGCTATATTTTACAAAGGGTTGAGAGCCATCCGGCGAACGAAACCCTAACGCCGCATGACGATCAACTGCAATTAAGCGCGCTGTTTTTGGCGGCCTAGATGGCGGCCTAAAGGTCCGCCGAATTTGATACCCATTCTTGCCTCTGCTCGGGGGTCATCAGCTCCCAGGCAATGATGGCCGCTTTGACGTGCTGGGGGACACCGCTTTCCCAATGCCCCCTTAGCTGCCGCGAGACGGTGATCTCCGCATGGCCGAGCAGCTTCGCCAAGACCTTCTGAGAAAGTCCCGCCGCCTTCGCCCGGTTTTGCCACGGCTTATCTTCCATAGCCGGGGAACCTAGCCCATCCGTATACGTCACGTCTATTACCTCTTGCCTATAAGAATATATCTAGCGTATATATATACGTGGCGAATATTTTTATTGAAAGAGGTAAACGGATGGCGTTTCGAGAGGAGCGGATCGGTGGGCAGAGGAAACCGAGCACCGATCACAAAATCATTGATGCGGTCGAGGCGCTGGCAAATGCTTGCATTGGAATTGTCGTCTCGTGGGTTCTCACGATGACCGTGCTTGGCTACGGCCCGGCGCAATCTGCCGCCGTCACAGCCATGTTCTTCGTCGCGTCTTTCACGCGCGCTTGGGCCATCAGAGCGATCTTTCGGAGGCTCACGCATGTGGAAGCGTAAGGAGGTCATCGGCGGCCAGACGCTGTATCTTGGCGACTGCCTTGAGGTGATGCCGCAGCTAGGGAGGTTCAATGCGGTGGTGACTGATCCACCATTTGAAGCTCAGGCGCACTCTGCAATGATAAGGACCCAGAAAAGTGCTAAGTCTGGCGAGGCTATAGAACTGGGCTTTGGGGCAATTACGGAGGGACTGCGTTCCTTTATACCAGAGTGGGCGGCTGCAAATTGTAGCGGCTGGATGCTCGCGTTCTGTCAAGTTGAAGGCGTGGCGGCTTGGCGTGATAGCATGGAGCGCGCTGGGTTAAAGTATAAGCGCGGCATGGTGTGGGTGAAGCCCGATAGCAGCCCCCAATTCAATGGACAAATGCCCGCTCAGGGCTTCGAGTGCATTGCGTCTGCGTGGTGCGGTAACGGCCACAGCAGATGGAACGGTGGCGGGCGACGGGGAGTATTCACGCATAACACAAACCAGCCAGACCGCCACGGACTACACCCCACTGAAAAGCCGAACCCGTTGATGAGGGAGATTTTGGGTCTGTTCACTGATCCGGGCAACCAAGTGATCGACCCGTTCATGGGTAGCGGCACAACTCTTGTTGCCTGCCAGCGCCTCGGTCGCAACGGGACTGGGATAGAGCTGGACCCTGAATACTTCGAGATCGCCTGCCGAAGGGTGGACGAGGCTACGCGGCAGAAGGATCTTTTTGTCGCGCCTGACGCGCCGCCAAAGGCCGAGCAAGGCAACTTCTTTTGAGCAAAAGGGCGACCGCAGGGTCGCCCTTTTTCGTTCAGCCAATCATGGGGCGGATGGCAAACCCATCTTGGCATATCCGCATATAGCGGCCCCCAGTATGCAAGCGCCGGACAACAGGCCAAGAGAGATCGAGGCCCAATGCGTCCTGCCAATCTTGGTCTGAACCTTCGGGTCAAACTTGGGCCACTCATTGTCATCGTAGATCATCGCTGGCGAAACGTTGTCGTAAAGGACCACGTGATAATTCCAGTTTGCCCATGCGGCGAAGCCGCACATAAGCGCGAGAACGAGACCCGCAACGTGCCACCAATAGACGGCGGGAAGAACCGTCGTGATCATATTAGGCGATTGGGCGAGCAGAAGGATGCTGCCGCCGTGCACGAGAAGAAGGGACGCAATCAGCCAACGGCCATATTGGCCTTGCAGCTCGTTGGCCGACCTCATGTTCTGCTGAAGCTGCTCGTATCGAAGTTTTCTGGCTTCAAATATTTTATCGGTAGCTTCGGCCATGCCGCCCCCCGCTATTTCAGGCACCGATCTTAGTTGCGGCAGCACATTGGGGCCGAGGATGACCTTCGGTCAATCCTAGCGATCAGTATCATCCAATCGCGCACGGCTCCCGGATCGGGAGCCATTTAGCGGTATTAATCGGTATTAATTGATGGCGGCCTAGATGGCGGCCCGCAATTTTTCAAGGCCAAAAACGCAACAGAAACAATGCCTTAAGGGCGATCTGGCTCCCCGAGCAGGGCTCGAACCTGCGACAATTCGATTAACAGTCGAATGCTCTACCAACTGAGCTATCGGGGAACAGGGCTCGCGTGAGCGAGGGCTGCCTATAGCAAACCATTTTCGGCTTTGCAAAGAGGCGACAACCTTTTTTTCGCCTTTTGTTTTGCGTCCCTACTCGCAAAGGCCGTGGCCGGGCATCATATCCCACGATATGGGGCGCGGATGCGCCCGATCCAAGGCTTCAGCGAAGGCGGACGGCGGCAGCGTGCAGAATGAACCACCCGTGATCGACGAGGCCGAGCCCGCCGAGATGCCACGCCGGCGCACGATCAACGTCTTCGGACGCAAGATCGGCATCCCGGCTTCGCGCGCGGCGCGAATCTCGCTCGGCGTCACGCTGGTGCTGTGCGGCACGCTCGGCTTCCTGCCGGTGCTCGGTTTCTGGATGATTCCGCTCGGGCTGCTTGTCCTGTCGCACGACCATTCCGGGATCAGGCGGCTCAGAAGGCGCGGCGCGGTGCGCTGGGGCAAGCGGTGGCGCAGGAACCCGTAGTCAGCCCGAAAGGCTCGCGAGAGACCGTTCGATGTTGCGGCGCGCGGGCGCCTCGAGATTCTGCCTGAACGTATCCGTCAGATAGAGGCGGGGACGCTCCGCGAAGCGGCGCAGCACGCCGGCGCGGCCCTTGCGCCAGTCGGCGTCGTCAACCCAGGCGTATTCGCGGCGGATGGCCTCCTCATAGGCGTCGAAGGCGGCGGGCGGGGCGCCGAGGATCGACAGGTCCATGTCCAGAAAGAGCGCCGCGTCGCCAAAGCCTTGCGGATTGCCGGCCACCGGCGGCGTGTGGGTCGCCGTCGCCTCGATCATTGCAACGATGCGCTCCAGCCGATCCTCCGGCACGCGGCCGGCCAGCTTCTCGCGCGCCAGCAGGGCGCTCAGATGCTCGTTGTCGTTCCTCCGGCTGTCATAGACGGCGTCGTGAAACCATATCGCGGCCTCGATCGCCGCGGGGTCGTCGATCAGTGCGCGGTGCTCGCGCCAGAGCGCCAGCAGGGCCTCGACATGGTCGAGGCCGTGGTAGTGGCGGCCGGCCCCGCGATAGAGCACCGTCAGCTCGTTTCTGATGTCGTCATCGAGCAAAGTTTCGTTTTCCATGCCGGGCATTTTCGCGGTGAACCAATTTCATTTGATCGAGCACTAAGGAAAATTGAGTTCAATAATGCTATGGTGTCACCTATATCACCGTCACACGTAGCAGACCGACAACGGAGTCCGCCGATGAATACGCTGAGCGTGGCGCGCAGCCAGAGGCCCGAACCGATCGACCCGATCTGGGACGCGGTCAGGACGGAAGCCGCCGAGGCGGTCGACCGCGATCCGCCGCTGGCGACGTTCTTCTATGCGACGATCCTGAACCAGGGCAGCCTCGAGGAGGCGGTGATCCACCGCCTTGCGGAACGCCTGGCGCATCAGGACATCGGCGCCGACATCATCCGCCAGAGCTTCGAGGCGATGCTGAAGGCCAATCCGGAATGGAGCTCGACCGTGCGGGTCGATATCCAGGCCTATTACGACCGCGATCCGGCCTGCGACCGCTTCCTGATGCCGGTGCTCTACTTCAAGGGCTTTCACGCCATCCAGACCCATCGGCTGGCGCACTGGCTGTGGAACGAGGGACGCAAGGATTTCGCGCTCTACCTGCAGAGCCGCTCCTCCTCGGTGTTCCAGACCGACATCAACCCGGCCGCACGCATCGGCAAGGGCATCTTCATCGACCACGCCACCGGGCTGGTGGTCGGCGAAACGGCGGTGGTGGAGGACGACGTGTCGATGCTGCACGGCGTGACGCTCGGCGGCACCGGCAAGGCGGGCGGCGACCGCCACCCCAAGATCCGCTACGGCGTGCTGATCGGCGCTGGCGCCAAGATTCTCGGCAACATCGAGGTCGGCCATTGCGCCAAGGTGGCGGCGGGCTCCGTGGTGCTGGCGTCCGTGCCGCACAACAAGACGGTGGCCGGCGTGCCGGCGCGCGTCGTCGGCGAGACCGGCTGCGACCACCCGTCGCGCCAGATGGACCAGTTGCTGTCGTCGCAGAATCTCGACCAGGTGGCGAGCTTCGACATCTGAACCGGGCTGCGTTCGGGCTGTTTGCTTTCGCAGCGGTGCGTCGTGCGGCAGGGGCGGGCAATCGTCCTGTCGCCTTTACATCGCCATCCTTGCCGTGTCAGAAGCGCGCCGAACCCGCTAACCGGAGAGATGCATTGAAGCCGGACGAAATCCTCAAGCTGGACCGCTATTTCAAGCGGGTCTTCCAGAACCCCAATCTCGAGATCAAGGCCCGGCCGCGCAAGGAGGATTCCTGCGAGGTCTATATCGGCGACGAGTTCCTGGGCCTGGTCTACAAGGACGAGGAAGAGGGCGACTACAATTTCTCGATGGCGATTCTCGACATCGACCTCGACTGATCGCGTGACGCCCCGGCGTCCTGCGCCGGCCGGCCGCTAGAGGCCGGTCCGCAACATCGCCGCCGCCTTCTTCCGCAGGGCGGCGTCCAGCTCGCGCCACTCGCCGAGCAGTTCCTGCGGAAAGCGGTATGACAGGCTGAGATTGTCGCCGACATGGATGTCGCGTTCGCAGGGCGCGAGCGATTCCACGGCACTCGCGCCGCTCAGGCAGCGCGCGACGAATGGCTCGCGGCCCGGCTCGGCCGCCACGGCCAGCACCTCGTTCAGGTAGCCCGACTTTTCCGAGAAGCGATAGAAGGTGATGCCGGCCGGCCCCGGCTTGCCGGGCTTGACCAGCATCGGCGAATAGATCGGCGCCAGGCGGCCGCTCATGTCGCGCGTCATCATGCGCTCCTCGAAGGAGAAGAAGATGATGCGGCGCGTCTCGCCGGCATGGTTGAAGTCGGCGCGCGCGGCGTCGGTGTAGCCGTCGAGTCCCGGCCAGCGCAGATAGAGGTCGAGGCGCGGCGCGGTGCCGTCATGGCGGGCGCGCTCGAAGCGGATCATGTTTTCGGGCGCCGAGACGACGTTGTTGCCGATCACGATCTCGCGCAGCGCGGTGGAATCGGTGTGTCCGGCCAGCGCGATCGAGCGCCCGTACCATTTGCCCGCCGCGCTGATTCCCGCCGACAGCAGGGCCAGCGCCAGGAAGGCGTAGAAGACCTTCATCATCAGCGACGAATCGACCGTGCGGAAGGTGGGCTCTTCCGCCCCCGTGGTGTGCGTCATCGCATTGCCCTCATGACCGGCATCGGTGTCCCCCTCCGGCACAGCCTGTCGCGGCACGCATCTTGCGAGGCCCCGTCAAAAGCGACTTTGCTTTTTCATGGTAAACGGATGGTAAAGATGATGGCGCTGGTGCCGATCTGCTTCACGTTTCTGGCCGGATTGACGCTGTGCGGACTGGTTGGCTCGACACTGGAACTGGTGACGGGCCGCCGGGTGTCCTTCGGCGAGCCCTTCGTGGCCAACGGGCATGTGCTGCGCTCGCTTGCGGCGACGGCGGGGGCGGGGCCCTTCATGCTGGTCAACGAGGCGTTGGCCGCCTGGCGGCGCGAGCACGTGCCGACGCTCTTCATGCTGATCTGCATCCTGCTGGCCGGCGGCTGGGCCCTGGCGACGGGCATCGTGGCCGTCGACCTTGCGCAGCGCGCCGCCGCTCTCCTATCCTGACCGCCCCAGGGAAGGATTCTTGACATGCCGATCTACGCCATCGATGACGTCGCGCCGCATTTCGACGACCGCCCGAGCAACTGGCTGGCGCCCGACGCGACGCTGATCGGGAAACTTTCGATCGGGCGCGATGTCTCGATATGGTTCGGCGTGGTGATGCGCGGCGACAATGACGCGATCACCATCGGGGAGGGCAGCAACGTGCAGGAGCACACGGTGATGCACACCGACCCGGGCTTTCCGCTGACGGTCGGGCTCGGCTGCACCATCGGCCACCGGGCCATCCTGCATGGCTGCACGATCGGCGACAACAGCCTGGTCGGCATGGGGGCGATCGTCCTCAACGGCGCCAGGATCGGCCGAAATTCGCTGGTCGGCGCCGGCGCACTGGTCACCGAGGGCAAGGAATTCCCGGACAACTCGCTGATCGTCGGTGCCCCGGCCAAGGCGGTGCGGACGCTCGACGAGGCGGCAATCGAAGGACTGCGGGCGTCGGCGGCGCATTATGCCGCGAACGGCAGGCGCTTCACGGCAGGGCTGACGGAGGTTGCCGACGTTCCTGCTGCTTCCGGCAAGGCACGGCAGGCCTGAAAAAGGCGGAGCCGGCCCCGGGGACAGGGACCGGCTCCTGGACCCGATCGTTGGGGACGGGGAGGTGGGGACCGACCGGGTTTTCACTGGAGGCCCCCTTGAGGGAGCCTCGATTCTTGCCTCGCCTAGTTGACCGAGCCGACCGCAACAGCGCTGCGGCCGTCGTCAATCGCGACCCAGGCGCCGGAGTTCACCTCCGACTGGCGCTTCAGGTAGCTGTATTCGGTATCGGCCCATGGCAGGACGCGCGTCTCGAGGTTGTCGAGAATGAACTCGCCGCGGCTGGTGCGGACCGTCAGTACCGCATGGCCGGCGCCGCTGCGCTGGCGAACCACGGTGATCAGGAGGTCGCCGGCCGGAACGCCGAGCGCCATCAGGCGGCGGCGCTTCTCCAGCACGTAGTCCTCGCAGTCGCCGACGCTCGTCGGATAGGACCAGAGCTCTTCCTTGCCCCAGATCTCCATGTCGGTGCGCGGCGCGACGGCCATGTTGACCGCGTTGTTGATCGAGACGATCTCGGCCCAGAGCGGCCGCGACAGGACCGTCGGCGCCTGGCGCGCCGTCTTCTGGCGGCACTCGATGGGTTCGCGCTGGCAGAATTCGTAGTGGCCGATCGGCTGGGTGGTGCGTCCACCGGTATGCATGAATGCCTGTCCGGCATGAGCGCTTCCCCAAGCGCCGAGCCAGATGGTCACTGCCAGAAGCAATGACGTCCCCTTCTTTTGCGTCATAGCAAGTCTCCCCGTTCGAGGAGACAATGACACGGGTCGATTTATGTCACGCAAAGTTACGCAGTAGATGTTGAGTAAAACCTGCGTCTAGTTTGCGGAAAACAAGACTAAAACATGAATCTCATTTGACTAAAATTTTAGCGATCGGGCAGCACGGAAAGCGCAAGCGTGCGCAGCGTCGGCAGCGCGACGCAGGCAGGCAGGTCGAGCCAGGTCATGAAAAAGGCCCGGCTGCAAAGCAGACCGGGCCTGACTGGAAGCTGAAGCGCCGCCCTTGCGGACGTCAGGAACGCGGGGCGCCGCTGAATTCGCTGTCGAGTGTCTCGGGTCGCTGGATGACGGCGAACTCGATCGCCAGGCCATCCTCGAAATGGCGCACGATCTGGCCGCGCATGGTGCCGAGCGTGACCTGGACGCCGAGTGCTGGCTTGACGTCGATTTCGATCGCGGCGCCGGAGAGCGACAGGTCGATGATGCGGCACTCGTACTGGCGGCCGTCGGTAAGCTGTAGGACGCTCGTCGGATTGCGCGGCGCGACGCGCTCGTGGCGGCGGTCTTCCGGCAGGTCGAGTTCGTGCTTGTTGGCAAGCCAGGTCAGCTGGGCGGCCAGCTTGTCCTTCTTGCGGTCGGAGGCGACGACCGTCATGGCGAAGCCGTCCTGAAGGGTGCGCGTGACCACGCCCTCTACACGGCCGATATGGTCGATATAGGCAATCACCTTTTCGCCGGGCTGACCGATGCGGTCGGTGCGAAGCGACACGTTGCCGGGCGACATGTCCATCACCTGGCAGGGGTGCTCCGTACGATCCTCCAGCATGAAACGGCCGTAGATCTTCACGCGCACGCGTTGAAAATTACGCCTTTCAGCCGTTGACGGCGCATAATTGATCGCCGCTGACCTCATCGTTGCTGTATCCTCGCTGAAAGATCTTCGCCACGCACGAAGTGTGTCGAGTTCAGTTAGCGCCAAATAGGTTAACAAGGCGTAAGCCGCAGGCCCCGGAGGGGCTTCTTTCGCGGCTACTCCTCGCGACCGCCGTCGAGCACGACGAGGTGCCGGATGCGGCGCGAGCCGCCGATCTTGCGGCGTTCGCCTTCCGGTGGCAATTCGTTCGGCGAAAGCGCAGGCACATCAATCTCTTGACGGCTTCCGACAACCTGCGCCTCGCGATCCGGATCGATGACTCGAACGGACTCGATGTCGGCGGCCTCAACCGGATCGGCACCGAGCCAGAACGGCTTGGCGGCGGCCGACATGACGCCCAGGCAGCGCGGATTGGCGACGCCGCCGTCGAGCGGCAGGATCAGCATTTCGAACGGGTTCGAGCGGCCATTGCGGCTGATGCCCTCGAAGGCGATGACGACGACGGACTTGGTTTCGAAGACGCCGTGCGCCAGCCTCGCCACGAGGCGCTGGTCCTTCTCGCGCCACAGGGAAGGGAAGGAGAACCCCTTGAGCTCGCGGCCGTAGACGGCGCAGAGCCGCGTGCCGGCGAGCCGGAAGACGGCTTCGCCGCGGGTATCCTTCTCGAGGATGAAAGTGTCGGCAAGCAGCGTCTTGATGTCGGCCGGCTCGATTTCCGTGCGCGTGGGCGCCGGTCGTCCATTGCGCAGGCGGTTCCAGTACCGAAAAAGTTCAACCGATCCCTTCAACATGACAATACCTGGCTCCGCGCTCTGTTTCTGCTGTGCCATCGGTGAACAGAATCGCACCCTCCGATGACCTACATGCGGTCCGCAGCAGGATGCATGCCAGTCCGGTTTCGGGTTGTTCACGGCACGGGTACGTTAAGGTTAACGAATGGTATACGTTGCGCGCCAAACGGGTCCGTGGCACACCAAATGCACGAAGTGAGCAGCACTTCAGTCAAAATCTTGGGGAGAGCAGGGGGCTCGACCAACCGTCCGAAGGAAACTTCGGACGGTTTTTCTTTTTGTGATTCGGGCAGGCGTCGGCTACAGGCCTCGCCATGACCAACACCGATGCCCCGCCGCCCGCGGCACCCGAACAAAGCGAACAGGAAGCGCCGCCGCCGCGCCGCGAGCCGGTGTTCAACCTGCCCCGGGTGGTGATGTTCTTCATCGCTGTGTGCGTCGGCATCTACGTGCTGCAGTTCCACGTCCTGACGATGGCGCAGGACTATGCCGTACTGATCCGAGGCGCCTTCATCCCGATCCGCTATTCCGGCGCGGTGCCCATCGACATCTACACCTTCACCAGCCCGGTCACCTATTCGCTGCTGCACGGCAGCTTCGCGCACCTTGCCGTCAACATGGTCTGGCTCGGCGCCTTCGGTTCACCGCTGGCAAACCGTCTCGGCACGGCACGCTTTGTCCTGTTCTGGGTCGCCGCCTCGATTGCAGCGGTGGCGCTGCACTACGTGCTGCACATGCAGGACCAGTCGCCGCTGGTCGGCGCTTCGGGCGCGATCTCAGGCATGATGGGCGCGGCGGCGCGCTTCGGCTTCCGGATCGACCGCAGCTCCGGACGCGCGGCCTTCGGCGGGCCGGTGCTGCCGGTGCGCGTGGTGCTGATGTCGCGCGGCGTGGTGACCTTCCTCACCGTCTGGATGGTCATCAACCTGATTACCGGGCTGGTCGGCCTGGTGCCTGGGGAAACCAGCCAGATTGCGTGGGAGGCGCATATCGGTGGCTTTCTGCTCGGATTCTTCGGCATCTCGGCGTTCGACCTGGACCGGCGCCGCAGGGCCGCGTGAAACAGGCGCCGCGACCGCGGCGGCGCGGCATTTGCCACTCGTCACTTGAAATGCGGCCCTTCCGGTAGCACCATTGCTGCAATGATCGGGCAGACGCCCTGGAGGTGGGCGCCCGACCGGTTCAGGAGGAGGACGCCATGACGGTTAAAGCCATTCTCGAGACCAAGGGGCACGATGTCTTCACGCTCGGGCCCAACGAACCCCTGTCCGAAGCCATCCGAATTCTCTCCGAGCACCGCGTCGGTGCACTTGTCGTCACCAATGGCGACCGCAAGATCGTCGGCATCATTTCCGAACGCGACATCGTGCGGGTGATCGGCAAGGACGGCGCAGCCTCGCTTGACCAGACCGTGCGCCAGGTAATGACGCCCAAGGTCAAGATCTGCAACGAGCACCACACCATCAACGAAGTGATGGAAATCATGACCAAGGGACGCTTTCGCCACTTGCCGGTCGAAAAGGACGGCCATCTCGATGGCATCATCTCGATCGGCGACGTGGTCAAGCGGCGCATCGAGGACGTCGAGCGGGAAGCCGAGGAAATCCGCAGCTACATCGCCACGGCGTAGCAGAAGGCGGCTGCCGCCCGTCAGGGGGCCGGCGGCAGCTTGCTCAGGCGGGCGATGAGATCGCGGTTGGCGCAGAATTCCGGCGGCTCGTCGGGATTTGCATTCTCGTTCGCGGCTAGCCAGCCCGCGCATTCCGTCTCATGCTCGCAATGGCTGCAGCGCTCGGTTGCGCGGGTTTCCACCGCGCCATGGCCGGGCAGGTGTTTCAGCTGCCGGTCTACGCCGAGCGCCTGCATCATGCGGTGCATCAGGCCGCCGGACGAAGCGCCGGAAGCCAGGAAGCCGAAAATTCCCATCATGCCGTTCCCTGTTTTGGGGGAGATTGCCATGCTGGAACATCGCCGCCTTGACCAGGATCAAGCGGGCGGGACGCTTCCTCACGCTCGCGCGCAGTCCCTCCGCCGGCCGACGGCCGGCGAAGGGGCGTTCTTCGACGTTACCTGTTGTCGAGTTGCGAGCGCACGAGTTCGAGGCCGCGGCGCGTGATGCGATAGGGCTCGCCACGGCAGGAGGCGACTGCCTTCCTGCGCCTCAGCTTCCTGCCGCGAGCGATCGCGGCACGGTGTTTCAGGTTTCCTGCCCTGCCTCCTGAGAGGTCAGGGCCTTACCGGGTCTCAGCGCTACGAAACATCCAATCTCCAAGGATGGGGACGTTTACCCCGGTTTGGCCTGCTGAATCCAGCCAGCGCCGCGGGTCTTGTCTCTCCTGGCGGTTTGGACTAGCGAAGGGGCGAAACCCGGACAGTCGCTCACGTGGCCGCACGTGACGCCAGAATGCAGGCCGCCATGCTCATCGATACACGCACACCCGATCCGAAACGCCTGATCCCCGGAGCCACCGGCGACTGGGAAATCATCATCGGCCTGGAGGTGCATGCCCAGGTGACGTCGGAATCGAAACTCTTCTCCGGCGCGTCCACTTCCTTCGGCGCGGCACCCAATTCCAATGTCAGCCTCGTCGATGCGGCGATGCCCGGCATGCTGCCCGTCATCAACGAGGAATGCGTGCGCCAGGCGATCCGCACCGGGCTCGGGCTGAAGGCGCAGATCAATCACAAGTCGGTCTTCGACCGGAAGAACTACTTCTATCCCGACCTGCCGCAGGGCTACCAGATATCGCAGTTCAAGCAGCCGATCGTCGGCGAGGGCACCGTCACCATCTCGGTCGGTCCCGACAAGAAGGGCGAGTTCGAGGACATCGAGGTCGGCATCGAGCGGCTGCATCTCGAACAGGATGCCGGCAAGTCGATTCATGACCAGAGCCCGACGCTCTCTTACGTTGATCTCAACCGCTCGGGGGTGGCGCTGATGGAGATCGTGTCGAAGCCCGACATGCGCTCGGCCGACGAGGCCAAGGCCTATGTCACCAAGCTGCGCACCATCGTGCGCTATCTCGGCACCTGCGACGGCAACATGGACGAGGGCTCGCTGCGCGCCGACGTCAACGTGTCGGTGCGCCGGCCGGGCGAGGATTTCGGCACGCGCTGCGAGATCAAGAACGTCAACTCGATCCGTTTCATCGGCCAGGCCGTCGACTACGAGGCGCGGCGGCAGATCGCCATCCTCGAGGATGGCGGCAAGATCGACCAGGAAACGCGCCTGTTCGACCCCGGCAAGGGCGAGACGCGCTCGATGCGCTCCAAGGAAGAGGCGCACGACTACCGCTATTTCCCCGATCCCGACCTGCTGCCTCTGGAGTTCGACCAGGCCTATGTCGACGCGCTGGCCGTCGGCCTCCCGGAATTGCCGGACGTCAAGAAGCAGCGGCTGGTGTCGAGCCTCGGCCTGTCCGTCTATGACGCCTCGATCCTGGTGTCGGAAAAGGCGATCGCGGACTATTTCGAGAAGGTGGCGGCAGGCCGCGACGGCAAGACGGCCGCCAACTGGGTCATCAACGACCTGCTCGGCGCGCTGAACAAGGCCGGCAAGGACATCGAGGAGGCGCCGGTCTCGCCCGAGCAGCTCGGCGAGATCATCGACCTGATCAAGGAAGACACGATTTCCGGCAAGATCGCCAAGGACCTGTTCGAGATCGTCTGGAACGAGGGCGGGAACCCGCGCGAACTGGTCGAGAGCCGCGGCATGAAGCAGGTGACCGACGCCGGTGCCATCGAGAAGGCGGTCGACGAGATCATCGCGGCCAATCCCGACAAGGTGGAGCAGGCGAAGGCAAAGCCGACGATGGCCGGCTGGTTCGTCGGCCAAGTGATGAAGGCGACCGGCGGCAAGGCCAACCCGAAGTCGGTCAACGAGCTGGTGAAGGCCAAGCTCGGCATCGAGGAGTAGCTCCGGATGTTCGTCCGCACCGCCAGCGAACCCGACCTCGACGCCATCAGGGCGCTGCTGGTCGAGACCTGGCACGCGACCTACGATTCGATCTACGGCGCCGACAAAGTCACGGAAATTACCGACGAGTGGCATTCGATCGCCGCGCTGAAGCGTCGGCTGACGGTGCCGAACTCGGATTTTCTCGTGGCCGACGACGGCGAGCAGTTGGGCGGCGTCGCCTATGCCGAAGCGAAGGCCGACGGCAAGACGGTGATGCTGCACCAGCTCTACGTGGCGCCCGCCATGCAGGGGCGCGGCATCGGCGGCGCGCTGCTCGATGAAGTGATCGAGAGCTTTCCCGATGCGGAACGCTTCCGCCTCGAGGTCGAGGAGGCCAATGAGAAGGCGATCGGCTTCTACCTGTCGCAACGCTTCGTCGAGGTCGGGCGGACCGGCAATTGCGGCACCGAGGATTCCGGCCTGCCGGCGCTGATCTTCGAGCGCGCGGTGCCGGGCGCTGCATGAGGACGCATGCGAACGGGCTGCCGGCCGCCATCGGGCCTTGCAATGCAACGCCCGGAAAGCCATAAGTTCCCCGTTCGCGCAGCCGCCGTCATTTCGGCCGCGCCGACCGCCCTTCGCCCGCCAAGAGGATCTCGATGAAAACCTTCCTGACCCAGTTCTTCACCTGGTGGAACGGCCAGACGCTTGGCACGCGCTTCCATACCTGGCGCAAGGGCACGAAGGTCGGTCAGGACCAGTTCGGCAACGTCTATTACGAGGGCGGCACCGATTCGGAAGGCCGCACGCGGCGCTGGGTGATCTATAATGGCTATGCCGAGGCCTCGATGATCCCGCCCGGTTGGCACGGCTGGATGCACCACCGGGTCGACGTCGCACCGACGGAGGAAAACTACCGCCGGCGCGATTGGCAAAAGCCGCACGAGCCGAATCACACGGGTACGTCGGCCGCCTACCGGCCGAAGGGCTCGGTGCTGAGCGATACCAAGCGGCCGCAGGTGACCGGAGACTACGACGCCTGGACGCCGGGAAACTAGCGTTTGCGGCAAGCCGACGGCAGGGTGGCCGGGTTTTGATGTCGCCACAATTGCCATCTAGTTGCGTAGCTGTTCCATTAGCGACGAGATGCCCGAACCCCAAAGGGGCGGGCGAATATTCCGGTGCCTTCCGTATGGTTTTCAACGATAGAACAGGTCGGATCAGGCGAATGGCGGGCCTCGCGGCTTTGCTGGCGGCGGGCCTTGCGGCCGGGCAGATGCCCGCGCGGGCGGAGCGCGTCAGCAACCCGATCGCCGAATTCACCGGCGTCGACAAGATCACCGGCCGCATCATCACCTTCGACGTCTATATCGACGAGACGGTGCAGTTCGGTGCGCTGCAGGTGACGCCGCGCGTGTGCTATTCGCGGCCGGTCGAAGAAGCGCCGCGAACGGATTCCTTCGTCGAGGTCGACGAGATCACGCTCGACCGCAAGATCAGGCGGATCTTTTCCGGCTGGATGTTCGCCGAGAGCCCCGGGCTCAATGCCGTCGAGCACGCGGTCTATGACGTCTGGCTGAAGAGCTGCAAGCAGAGCTCCGACGTCCCGGCGCCCAAGAGCACGCGCGTCACGCCCTAGATGCTGCCGGCTGCCGTGAACAGACTGGCGGGCGCCCTGTCGCTGCTGGCGATCGCTGCGCTGTCGGCCATGCCGGCGCTTGCCGCCGACACTCAATGCACCGTGCTGGCCGATGCCGATACTGGCAGGGTGCTGCTGCAGGAAGGCATCTGCGACGAGCGCGTGCCGCCGGCCTCGACCTTCAAGATCCCGATCGCCCTGATGGGCTACGATGCCGGCATCCTGCAGGACGCTCAAAACCCGACGCTGCCCTTCAAGGAAGGCTACGCCGACTGGATCAAGTCGTGGCGCGCCGATACCGGCCCGACCGTCTGGATGCGCGATTCGGTGGTCTGGTACTCGCAGCAGGTGACGCTGTCGCTCGGCATGGCGCGCTTTGCGGGCTATGCGGCGGCCTTCGGCTACGGCAATGCCGACGTGTCGGGCGATGCCGGCAAGGATAACGGGCTGACACGCGCCTGGCTGAGCTCGTCGCTCAGGATCTCGCCGCTCGAACAGGTCGACTTCCTGACCGGGCTGGTCAAGGGAGAGCTTCCGGTCAGCGCCCATGCCCATGAGATGACGAAGGCGATCCTGCCTGTCGCGAACCTGCCGGGCGGATGGACGGTTCGCGGCAAGACGGGCGCTGCCTTCGCGTCCCAGGCCAACGGCAAGCCGGACCGCAACCGGCCGATCGGCTGGTATGTCGGCTGGGCGCAGAAGGACGGGCGAACGATCGTCTTCGCGCGCATGAAGAAGCATGCGAGGCGGCAGGAGCTGACGCCAGGCTTTGGTGCGCGCGACGCGATGCTTGCGGACCTGCCGGCAATGCTCGACGGTTTGTGACGGCTCTCGGCCGTCAGACCCGTGTCAGGCGAAGGTGACGGGCTCGCCGCCGATCGCTTCGGCCAGCATCTTCTCGTAACGCCCGCGCGGCACGTCGACCGCGCCGAAGCGCTTCAGGTGCTCGGTGGTGAACTGCGTGTCGAGCAGCACGAAGCCGCGCTCGCGCAGCCGCTCGACGAGATGCACCAGGCAGACCTTCGATGCGTCTGTCTGCTTCGAGAACATGCTTTCGCCGAAGAAGGCCCGCCCCAGGCTGACGCCATAGAGGCCGCCGACAAGCGTTCCATCGCGCCAGGCCTCGACCGAGTGGCAATGACCGCGGCGGTGAAGCTCGACATAGGCTTCCCGGATCGGCGCGTTGATCCAGGTCGAGCTGCGCTCCTCGCGCTTCTCGGCGCAGGCGTCGATGACCGCCTCGAAGTCATGGTCGAAGCGGATCTCGAAGTGACGCTGGCGAATCGCCTTGCGCAGGCTCTTGGGAACGTGAAAGTCGTCGAGCGGGATGACACCGCGGGTTTCCGGGCGGACCCAGAAGACTTCCGGGTCGGCCGCGCTCTCGGCCATCGGGAACACGCCCGAGGCATAGGCCTTGAGCAGCAGCTCGGTCGGGATGCGGTAGCCTGGTGCGTAAGGGCGGGTCATGGCGGCTGACGCGCGCGGGCGCTACTCCGTTTTTGCCAGATGCTTCTCCAGCCAATGGATGTCGTAGTCGCCATTGGCGATGTCCGGATTGCCGACCAGGTCCTGGAACAGCGGCAGCGTGGTCTTGATGCCGTCGACGACGAACTCGTCGAGCGCACGGCGCAGGCGCATCATGCATTCGACGCGGTTGCGGCCATGCACGATGAGCTTGCCAATCAGGCTGTCGTAATAGGGCGGGATCCTGTAGCCGGAATAGACGCCGGAATCGACGCGAATGCCCAGGCCGCCCGGCGTGTGGAAATGCGTGATGGTTCCGGGCGAGGGCACGAAGGTGCGCGCGTCCTCGGCGTTGATGCGGCACTCGATGGCGTGGCCGTTGAACTTGATCTCGTCCTGCGTCACCGACAGGCCGCCGCCGGAGGCGACGCGGATCTGCTCGTGCACGAGATCGATGCCGGTGATCGCCTCGGTGACCGGATGCTCCACCTGCAGGCGGGTGTTCATCTCGATGAAGTAGAAATTGCCATCCTCGTAGAGGAACTCGATCGTGCCGGCGCCGGAATAGCCGAGGTCGGCGATCGCCTTGGAGCAGGTCGAGCCGATGCGTTCACGCTCCTCTGCGTTGAGAGCCGGCGAGGGCGCCTCTTCCCAGACCTTCTGGTGACGCCGCTGCAGCGAGCAGTCGCGCTCGCCGAGGTGGATGGCGCGGCCCATGCCGTCGCCGAACACCTGGACCTCGATGTGACGCGGCTTCTCGAGATACTTCTCGATGTAGACGGCATCGTCGCCAAAGGCGGCTCCGGCTTCCGAGCGCGCCGTCGAGAGTGCTTCGGAAAGCTCTTCTTCGGTGCGCGCCACCTTCATGCCGCGGCCGCCGCCGCCGGCGGAAGCCTTGATGATGACCGGAAAGCCGATCTCGATGGCGACGCGGCGCGCCTCGACATCATCGGTGATGGCGCCGTCCGAGCCGGGCACGACCGGGATGCCGAGGCGCTTGGCGGTGCGCTTGGCCTCGATCTTGTCGCCCATGATGCGGATATGGTCGCCGGAGGGACCGATGAAGGTGATGTTGTGGGCGGCCAGGATGTCGGCGAACTTGGCGTTCTCCGACAGGAAGCCGTAGCCGGGATGAACCGCGTCGGCGCCGGTGATTTCGCAGGCCGCGACGATCTGGTGGATGTTGAGATAGCTGTCGCGCGCCGGCGGGGGGCCGATGCAGACGCTTTCGTCGGCGAGACGCACATGCATGGCGTCGGCGTCGGCGGTCGAATGCACGACGACGGTCTGGATGCCGAGTTCCTTGCAGGCCCGCAGGACCCGGAGGGCAATCTCGCCGCGATTGGCTATGAGGATTTTGTGAAACATGCGCTGGCTATCCCGGCGCTATTCGATCACGACGAGAGGCATGCCGTACTCGACCGGCTGAGCATCCTCGAACAGAATCGCCTTGACCGTGCCGGCGCGTGGCGACGGGATCTGGTTCATGGTCTTCATCGCCTCGATGATGAGCAGGGTCTGGCCCTCCTTGACGGTCTGGCCGACCTCGATGAACGGCTTGGAATCCGGCGAGGGCGATATGTAGGCGGTGCCGACCATCGGCGAGGAAACGGCGTTCTTGGAAACCTCGGCAGCTGCTGCGGCAGCGGCGACGGGCGCGGCGGCTGCCGACGGGGCCGGCGGCGGCGCATAGGGCGCGGGTGCGGCCACGGCGTGCACTGCCTGCGACTGGCGCGAGACGCGAACCTTCATGTCGCCGAGCTCGACCTCGATCTCGGTCAGGTTGGTGTCGTTCAGGATCCCTGCGAGATCGCGGATCATCTGCTGGTCAATGCCGGTCTTCTTTGTTGTCATTTCAACGCCTTTTTCATTGTCCGGTTCGTCAGATCCGCGCAGCGAGCGCCTGCAGGGCGAACGTGTAGCCGAGAGGGCCGAAGCCGCAGATCATGCCGAGTGCATGGGGAGCGACCATTGATTTATGGCGGAATTCCTCGCGCGCATGGATATTGGAGAGATGCACCTCCACGACCGGCATGGGCGCACTGGCGCGGATGGCGTCGTGAATGGCGATCGAGGTGTGGGTGTAGGCGCCGGCATTGAGCACGACGCCCAGGGCATTCCCGCCCGCTTCCTGAATCCAGCTGACGAGATCGCCTTCGTGGTTCGATTGCCGGAAATCGACCTCCAGGCCAAGCGGCTCGGCGGCCGCGCGGCAGCTGGCTGCGATGTCGTCAAGCGTCCCGGTTCCATAGATGCCCGGCTCGCGCTTGCCGAGCATGTTGAGGTTGGGGCCGTTCAGAACGAATACCGTCTTCAAGAAGTGCACCTTTTCCCGCGCCGGCAAGTTCCGGCGCGCCGCGACCTCTATAGTGGGCTTAACCGGCTGCGAAAAGAGCGCAAGCGCCTTCTTTTTCTGTCCACAGGCCGGCCAGGGTCGCGGATGTCGCGGTCAGCAGGTGGCGTCGGCCATGCAGGCGCGGGCCGCAGCGATCTTCTCGCCCAGGACTTCCTTGCCAAGTGCGCCGAAGACGACCTCATTGCCGACGACGTAGGAGGGTGTGCCGGTGATCTGCAGCTTGTTGGCGAGATCGTAGGTCTCGGAGAAGGCCTCGGTGATGGCGGGGTTCTTCATTTCCTCGCGCAGCTTTGCCTCGTCGACGCCGAGCTGCAGTGCGATCTTGATGGCTGCCGCCTCGCTGGCGCGGCCGGGGGCGCCGATCAGCAGGTTGTGGAATTCGCCGTGCTTCTCGGGCATCAGCGTGCGGACGGCCATCGAAACGATGCTGGCCTTCTGGGAATCGGGCCCGAGAATGGGGAATTCCTTGAGTACGAAGCGCAGGTCGGGGTCTGCCTCGGTGAGGGCGAGCATGTCTTCCTGCGCACGCTTGCAGTAGCCGCAATTGTAATCATAGAACTCGACGATGGTGGTCTTGCCGTCGGGGTTGCCGACATAGCCATCGTAGGACGCATTGAAGATCTGCTGCTTGGCGTCCTTGATGACTTCCAGATGGGCGACGCGCTGCTCTTCGGCCTGCTTGGCCTCGAGTGCCTGCTGCATGTCCAGCAGCACCTCGGGATTGTTGACGAGATAGTCGCGGATGATCAGCTCGATCTGGGAGCGGTTGACGTCCGCCGTGGCGACCTGCTGCTGCGCCGCATTGGCGCTTGCGATCTGCGGCCGACCGGCGCCGAAGCCGACGGCCAGCATTGCGACTGCGGCGACCGTACCGGCCGCGCCCAAATAGATTGCCCTGTTCATCTCGTTTCCGTCCTCATGTCCTTCAGCATTGTCGACCCTGTGTCGCGATGCGCGCCGAAAAGGTTCAGTTCTTTTTCTTCGGCGCCTTGTAGTTGACGATGTCCTGCGCCCGCACCCAGGCGGGGGAGCCGCGCTTCATCTTCTGCTGCGCGCGCATGGCGAAGATCTTCGCCTGTTGGTAGTTGCCGCTGTAATAATAGCCTTCGGCCGTTGCCAGTTCGGCGTCGGCGACCTGGCCGAGCTGGTTGTAGGCCTGCGACAGGTAGGCGTAGCCGTTGAAGTTCTCCTTGTCGCGGCCGAGACCGCGCTTGATCTCGCTGACTGCCTGCTTGAGCTCGTCCGGCTTGCCGGTTGCTATAAGCGCCTGGCCGTAGGCGATCGGCAGGATGCCGGACTTGGCCGGATCGAGCTTGACGGCGCGCGCATAAGCCTGCGCGGCTTCGGCGGGGCGGTTGCCGCGCAACAGGATGTCGCCGCGCAGCTCGTGGAAATAGGGGTTGTTGGGCTGCGCCTCGAGCAGCGCGTCGGCCTTCTTCAGCGCCGCCTTCGGGTTGCCGAACAGGAAGGTCGCCTGGGCGTCGCCATATTTCGCCGCAAGGCCCTTGGGCGCGTTGCGGAACAGCCGCGAGGCGGCGGCCTGGCCCTTCATGTAGACGGCGATCTTGGCGCGCATCATGTCGTGGCGCAACTGCAGGGCCTCGGGGTCCTTGCGGTCGTAGTAGGGGCTCTTCTTGGCCAGCTGTTCGAGGTTGGCGATGCGGTCGCGCGGCATCGGGTGGCTGACCTGGTAGGGGTCGACGCGCGCGCCCGACAGCGACAGGGCGTTCTGGAAACGGCCGAAGGTCGCCAGCATGCCCTTGGCCGACTGGCCGGTGGCCTCCAGATAGGAAATCGCCGAGCGGTCGGCGGTCGATTCTTCCGAGCGCTGGTAGCCGAGCAGGCCGCGGCGGGCAAACTCCGAACCGCCGGCGGCGATGCCGGCGCCTGCCTGGGCGAGGCCGCTCTGGTTGGCTGCCGCGCCGCCGACAACCGCACCGACGCCGAGAAGCGTGGCAATGACCGTCATGGTCTGGGCGCGCGCCAGTTGCTGGCGCAGCCGGTCCTGGTGGCCGCCGGCGATGTGCCCGGCCTCGTGCGCGATGACGCCGATGATCTCGTTCGGCGTCTCGGCCTGCAGCAGCGCGCCGGTGTTGATGAACATGCGTCGCCCCGCCACGAAGGCGTTGAAGCTCGCGTCATTGACCAGGATGATGTCGATGCCCGACTTCGACAGGCCGGCGGCCTTGAAGATCGGACGCGCGTAATCGGCGACCAGCGCCTCGATCTCCGCGTCGCGCACGACGGGGATATTCTGGGCATAGGAACGCACGACCGTCGACGAGAGGACGAACAGCGCGAGCAGCAGCGTTGCCGCGGAGCGGAAGTGGCCGGAAAGGGGTCTGGTCATGGTTGGCATGGTGGAAATCACAGGTAAACGAGCAAACAGGCGATGGAAAGGCGGCATCAGGAAGTTCATGAACTTGTGATCCCCACATCATTCGGGCATTTGTGCGGCGCAAGACCCGCGGCGCGGGAAGCGAGGGGACTGATTTGGCCATAGCGATTTCCAGACGCAGCAATGTCGAGCCATTCCATGCGATGGACATCTTGGCCGAGGCGAATGCCCTCAAGGCGCAGGGCCACCCGGTGATCTCGATGGCGGTCGGCCAGCCGTCCGACCCGGCGCCGGAGGCGGTGCGCGAGGCCGCCCGGCAGGCGCTCTCGGCGGGCAGGATCGGCTACACGGACACGCTCGGCATCGCCGAATTGCGCCGCGCCATCTCGCTGCACTACTTCCATCATTACGGGCTCGGCGTGCCGGCCTCGCGAATCGCCGTCACGACCGGCTCTTCGGCGGCCTTCAACCTGGCCTTCCTGGCGATGTTCGACCCCGGCGATCGGGTAGCGATCTCGTCGCCCGGTTACCCGGCCTACCGCAACATCATGGCCGCGCTCGGCCTCGAGGTGGTGGAGATCGAGCTTGCCGGTGATGCTTACCTGCATGCCGGGCACCTGCGCGACGCGCACGCGCAAAAGCCGCTGAAGGGTGTGCTGTTTGCCAGTCCCGCCAACCCGACCGGCGCCGTGGTGCCGGAAACGGAACTCAGGGCCCTGATCGAGACGGCGCGGGAGCTCGGCATCGCGGTGATCTCCGACGAGATCTACCACCGGTTGACCTATGCGGGCGCCGACGTCACCGCGCTTGGCATCGACGGCGACGTGACGGTGATTAACTCGTTCTCGAAATACTACTGCATGACCGGCTGGCGGATCGGCTGGATGGTTTTGCCCGAAAAGCTGGTGCGGCCGGTCGAGCGCATCGCGCAGAGCCTCTACATCTCGGCGCCCGAACTGTCGCAGGTCGCGGCGGTCGAGGCCTTCGGCGCGACGGCGGAGCTGGAGGCGGTGAAGGCGCGTTATGCGCTCAACCGCGGACTCCTGATGGAGCGGCTGCCGGCGCTCGGCTTCACGCTCGCCGCCCCGATGGACGGCGCCTTCTACGCCTATTGCGACGTGTCGAAGCTGACCAATGACAGCATGGAATTCGCCCGCCGCATGCTTGCCGAGGCGCATGTGGCGGCGACCCCGGGGCGCGACTTCGATCCGCTGGCCGGCCACCGCACGATGCGGTTTTCCTATGCCGGCAGCCATGAAGACATGAAGCTGGCGCTCGAGAGGATCGGCAATTGGCTGAAGTAGCGGGCATGGCCGAGCTCGACGGCGTGTTGCGCGAGCTCGCGGCGGAGATGGCCGAGCGCACCGACCGCGGCGCTGTCGCCAGCTACATTCCGCAGCTCGGCACGATCGACGCCGGCAAGTTCGGCATCGCCGTGGCGCTGGCCGACGGTCAGGTGCTCTCAGCCGGCGACGCCGACGAGGCCTTCTCGATCCAGAGCGTCTCGAAAGTGTTCACGCTGACGCTGGCGCTCGGCAAGATCGGCGACGCGCTGTGGAAGCGGGTCGGGCGCGAGCCGTCCGGCAACCCGTTCAATTCCATCGTGCAGCTCGAGATGGAGCACGGCATTCCGCGCAACCCGTTCATCAATGCCGGCGCGATCGTCGTCTCGGACGTGCTGCTCGCCGGCCACCAGCCGCGCGAGGCGATCGGCGAGATATTGCGCTTCATCCAGTTCCTTGCCGATGACGACAGCGTCTTCATCGACCGCGAGGTGGCGGCGTCCGAGCGGGCGACGGGCTTTCGCAACATGGCGCTCGCGAATTACATGCGCTCCTTCGGCAACCTGCACCACGAGGCGGAGCTGGCGCTGGGCGTCTATTTCCACCATTGCGCCATCGCCATGACCTGCCGCCAGCTGGCGCAGGCGGCGCGTTTCCTCGCCTTCGACGGCCGCAACCCGTTGACCGGCCACTCGGTCGTCTCGACGCAGCGCGCGCGGCGCATCAACGCGCTGATGCTGACCTGCGGCCACTACGACGGCTCGGGCGACTTCGCCTTCCGGGTCGGCATCCCGGGCAAGAGCGGCGTCGGCGGCGGCATCATCGGCATCGTGCCGGGCGTCGCATCGCTTGCCGTCTGGTCGCCGGGACTCAACGAGAACGGCAATTCCAAGCTCGGCTCGATCGCACTCGAAAAGCTCGCCCGGACGATGAACTGGTCGGTCTTCGCAAGCTGAGCTGTCGGCAAGGCACGACGCCGGCAGGCGCGGATGTGGCGCCCCGGCGTGCGCCATGGTAGGCACGGAGCCACAAACTGGAGATTGCGATGCGGTATCTTCTGATCGTCCTGGCGCTCGCCGGAGTTCCGCTTGCCGGCTGCCAGTCGGCCCCGCCGCCGGACAGCGGCGTCGTCTATGGCCCGCCCTGCGGCTACCATGCCGTGGACAACGGTCTTTGCCCGCGCGTCGGCTACCGCCAGCCGATCGTCAACTGACGGGCGGCTTCAACAGGCCTCAGGCGTTGCCTATCGATGCCTCCACCGCCGAGGCGATCTGATCGAGCAGCATGGTGTCGTCGCCGGCCATGCCCTCCATCGAGGCCATGCGGCCGACCACCGTGCCCGCGATCCTCTCCTCGACCGTGTCCTCGGCGTAGGCGTAGTAGATCACCGCACGCTTGCCGTCGCGGTGGCAGCGACCCTCGATCTGCTGCAGCTGGATGGCGCTATGGCGCATGTCATGCACGACCAGCGAGCGTTCGCGTTCGCCGCCGGCGAGTTCGCCCTCGTGCAGCGAGATCGATTCGGTGACGGTGAAGATGACGGCGTCCAGTTCGCCGGACTGGAAGGCGAGGCGGACTGCCTCGTTGCGGTCGCCCGATTGCGTGCCGTTGATTTCGCCGACGCGCCAGCCGCGCGCCGCGAGCTTTTCCAACAGCATGGTGCTCGTTTCGAGGAAGGCGACCGAGAGCGCGACCTGCTGGCCGTTCCGCAGGAGATCGTCGGCGAAGTCGGCGGTGCCGGCGGTCCTGAGCAGGCTGGCCTTCTGGCGAAAGCGCAGATCGGCGGCCCAGCCGGCGGGTTTTCGTGTCGAGCCGCCGGCCAGGCCGAGCTCGCGCCGGAACTCGCGCCAGGTAGCGTCGTAGAGGCGGCGGGACGGCGCATCGAGGGCGATCGGCGCCAGTTCGCGCTGCACCTCCGGCCAGCCGGCGATGTCTTCGGGGCGGCGGCGCAGGCCGATGGCGTTCTCGCCCTTGTAAAGCAGGTCTGACATGGTCCGGCGGTCGGCCTCGTTGGGCTCCCAGGACCAGTTCTTCCAGCGGCCCTTGGCGCGGCCGATCCTGAGACGCTTCATCAGCGCCCGAAAGGCGTCGAGGCCGCCGCCCGGATCGCCGGTCGCATGGGCCAGCAGGTTCGCCAGATAGGAGAGTTCGTGCGGCGCCTGTCCGGCCGTGGCGCTCATGTAGATGGTGAAATCGGCAGCCGCCGCCACCTGCCGGCAGACCATGCCCTGCTGCGAGTTCGGGTTGCGGATGCGGTGCGCCTCGTCGATCACTACCAGCGGCCATGTGCGCTTCGGCGCGCCGTGCCTTGCAAGTTCGTTGTTCTTTGCCCGCGTCGAGCGCCTCGTGCTGACGGCCGGCGGCGCCATCAGCGACTTGGTGCGCTCGAAGTTCATCAGGGTCACCGACTTGCCGGTGTCGGGCGAGCGGGCGATGGTGCGCCGCCATTGCGGGATGGCGCCCTTCGGGCAGACGATCAGCACTTCGGTATCGGGCATGGCCGAAATCGCCAGCCAGGCCGACAGCGTCTTGCCCAGCCCGGTCAGGTCGCCGAGCAGGAATCCCGGCTTTCCGGCCCGGCGCGCAGCGATAATCGCATCGCGCGCCGCGACCTGGTGCGGGCGTGGCACGAAGTCGGGGCCATCACGTTCGGATTCGGGAGATTTCACCCGCCCACCGTAGCGGGTGGGCGGCATGTCCCGCAAGCAGCGCGGATGCTCCGTCAGTCCGGATCGATGCCTTCTGTCGCCGTGCTGCGCGCGGGCCGGAAACGGGCCCTCCTGCCGATCACGATTGGCAGCAGGAAGCCGACGATCGCGAAGGTCCACAAGCCGATGGACAGCCAGGAATCGAACAGCGCCAGCCACTCGCCGTTGGCGATCGTCATCTCGCGCCTGAGATTGACCTCCATCTGGTTGCCGAGGAGCACGCCCAGGATGACGGGAACGAGCGGCACGTCGAGCTTGCGAAGGGCCCAGCCGACGACGCCGAAGAGGATCATCACCATCAGGTCGAAGGTCGAGCCCGAAATGCCGTAGATGCCGACGAAGGAGATCATGGCGACGGCCGGCATCAGGTATTTGGTCGGCACCAGAAGCACGCGAACGAACAGGCCGACCAGCGGGATGTTCATCAGGAGCAGCATGACATTGCCGATGAAGAGCGCGGCGATCAGGCCCCAGACGACATCGGGGTTCTTGGTGAAGAGCAGGGGGCCCGGCGTGATGTTGAGCGCCAGCAGCATGGCCAGCAGCACCGCGGTGGTGCCGGAGCCTGGAACGCCCAGCGCCAGCATCGGCACAAGCGCGCCGCCGGCCGAGGCGTTGTTGCCGGCTTCGGGTGCGGCCACGCCGCGCGGGTCGCCCTTGCCGAAGGTGCCGTCCTTGTCGCTGACCTTCTTTTCCAGTGCATAGGCCATGAACGAGCCAAGCGAGGCGCCGGCGCCCGGAAGCACGCCGGCAACGAAGCCGACCACGGTGCCGCGCGCCATCGCCCACCAGGTGCGGTTCAGCATGGCGGCCGGCGGCGTGATGCGGCCAATCTTGACCTTGCCGGCCGCATCGCTGGCCTCGGGAGTGCCGCGCCTTTCGATGAAGAGGAAGACCTCTGACAGCGCGAAGAGGCCAACGATGGCGACGAGGAAATCGATGCCGTCATAGAGATGCACCTCGCCGAAGGCGAAGCGCGGCACGCCGGTCTGCCCGTCGACGCCGATCATGGCGATGCCAAGCCCGAGACCGGCAGCAAGCGCCGCCTTGGCCTGGTTGCGGCTGGCCATGCCGCCAAGCGTCGCGAAGGCCAGCGCGAAGAGCGCGAAATACTCGCCGGGGCCGAACAGCAGCGCGACCTTGACGAGCTGCGGCGCGAGGAAGACCAGGCCCCAGGTCGCGAAGAAGGAGCCGACGAAGGAGGCGATGCCGGAAATGGCGAGTGCCTCGCCGGCCTGGCCCTTCTTGGCCATCGGGAAGCCGTCCAGCGTCGTCATCATGGCCGGCTCGTCACCGGGGATGTTGAGCAGGATCGACGAGATGCGGCCGCCATACATGGCGCCGTAATAGACCGAGGTGAGCAGGATCAGCGCCGGGGTGGCAGGCAGGCCGAGCGTGAAGGCCAGCGGGATGAGGATGGCGACGCCGTTCGACGGCCCCAGTCCGGGCAGTGCGCCGATGATGGTGCCGAGGAAGCAGCCGACCAGGGCAAGGCCGAGATTCTGCAGCGTGAAGGCGATGAGAAATCCGTCACCGAGCGAGGAGAACACGTCCATGGATCACACTCCTCAGAAGCCGAAGGGTCCGCGGGCCAGCGACAGGCCGAGGATCAGGTGAAAGACGACATAGATGCCGACCGCGATGAGGATGCCGGCAATGGTCGCCTGGATCGGCCCGGCGCCGAGCCGCCATGACAGGAAGCCGGCAGCGAAGGCGGTGGAGATCACGAAACCGAGCTCGGGCAGCACCTGGGCATAGGCGACGAGCACGACCACCGCGGCCGCGATCTCGAGAAAACGCCCCATGGCCGGCCATTCCGGCTCGGGGTCGGGACGCAGCATGATAGCAAGGCCGGAAAGCCCGACCAGCACGGCGATGATGATCGGAAAGGTGCGCGGTCCGACCGGGTCGGAGATGAAGCTCAGCTGGATCTGGGTCGCACCCCAGATGTAGAACGCGGCGAGCGCCACGCAGATGCCGCCCAAAATGCGGTCACTCATCGCAATCCCTCCCAAGACGGCGCGGTAGACGGCCCGCGCAGCCTGTGCGCGCGGGCCGATGGCGAAGAAAGCGACCTACTGGAGGATGCCGATTTCCTTGGACAGGTCCTGGATCTCCTGGACGTTTTCGGCGACGAACTTCTGGAACTCCTCACCACGAAGATCGAGCGGTGCAAGGCCGTTGGCGGCCATGATGCCCTTCCATTCCTCGGAATCGTAGACCTTGCCGATGGTGTCGACCCAGAAGGTGTAGGCGTCTTCGGACATGCCGCCCGGCGCATAGAAACCGCGCCAGTTGGCGCCGACGGCGTCGATGCCCTGTTCCCTGGCGGTCGGGAAGTTGGCGAAGTCGCCGGGCATGCGTTCGGGTGCCAGGACGGCGATCACCTTGATGTCACCGGAATCGACGAAGCCCTTGGCCTCGGAGGCATCGCCGGTGAATGCCTGAACGGAACCGGCCAGCAACTGAGTGACAGCCTCGCCGCCGCCATCGAAGGCCACGTACTTGATCTGGCGGACATCGTCGATGCCGGCCTTCCGGGCTGCGATAAGCACCTTCAGGTGATCCCAGCCACCGACCGCCGAACCACCCGCAACCGACACCGAGGTCGGGTCGGCCTTGATCTTCTCCATCAGCTCGGGAAGCGTGTTGATCGGGGAATCCTTGGCGACCGCGATGACGCCGTAGTCGGCGCCGACCGAGGCGACCCAGCGCACCTGGTCCATGGTGTTGCCGGGGAAGGCGCCCTGGGCAAGGCGCGTCGAGGTGGCGGACGAGGCGGCGATGATCAGGCCGTTGTCGTCATTGCGCTTGTTGATGACCTCGGCATAGGCAACGCCGCCGCCACCGCCGGCCATGTTGGTTACCTGTACGGTGCCGTCGACAAGCTTCAGGTCCTGCATGGCCTTGCCGACCTGCCGGCAGGTGAAGTCCCAGCCGCCGCCCGGGTTTGCCGGAGCGATGCATTCGGTGGCTTCGGGCTCGAAGGCCTGCGCGCTGCCTGCAAAGGGCGTCGCCAGCAGCAATGCAGCGGCGAAGGCCAGTCTGCGTGGGGTGAACATCATTGTGG
This sequence comes from Alphaproteobacteria bacterium, assembly GCA_018823835.1. GTDB lineage: Bacteria > Pseudomonadota > Alphaproteobacteria > Rhizobiales > Rhizobiaceae > CAMYMG01. The sequence continues at coordinate 225,205 of JAHJHT010000013.1, forward strand.
TTTCCTCCATTGGTTTCTTGTTTTTCTCAGTCGGCAACGGCCAGCGGCGCCCCGCCGAGATGGATGTCGGGCTCCCTGCCTGAATCAGCATTGAATACGCCCAGAATCCTTCTGGCAACCGCGCCGTATTGCGGCCGGGCGCGGGACGGTTCGGTCGGCGCTGTTGGTCCCGGTGGGATGGCTCGCCGGGAGAAGGGCATGGAGGGGTGGCAGCTGGCTGGCCGCGCGAAGGGGGCGGGTGGAGCCGGGTGGGCCGACCCGGGGGCCCCGAGCCAAGGCAGGGAGCATCGGATTGTTTAGTAAAAATCCGGCTGTGAGCCCTTATCCGCCGGTTTCGGAACCGGCAGAGGTTGCAGTGCAGCATGGCGTCAACTTCGGCAAATTTCGTTGAATCTGCGCCACAAACCGCGAGAAATGTCATGGATGCTGTCCAAAGCGGGATGGTTTTGCGAATGCGCTTGCGCTGCATTGCAGCAAAAATTGGCCTTGCGTTGTTTAGTAATTTTTGCATCACTAAACAAATTACTAAACAAATCGACGGCTGCGCGCCGGCATTGTTTGGTGCCCCGGAGGAGCGGGGTCGAATTCTTTTGAAGCCGCCATCGGGGCGTGTTTCGCAAATGGGAGGTAGGCATGAAATCACTGACCAAGATGACGATCGGGCTGGCATCGACGCTATTCGCGTCGACGGCCATTACCAGCGTTGCGCAGGCCGAAGACCTGACGCTGTGCTGGGCCGCCTGGGATCCGGCCAACGCGCTGGTCGAACTGTCGAAGGATTTTACCACCGAAACCGGCATCGGCATGAAGTTCGAATTCGTGCCTTGGACCAACTATGCGGACCGCTTCCTCAACGAGTTGAACTCCAAGGGCAAGCTGTGCGACCTGATCATCGGCGACAGCCAGTGGATCGGCGGCTCGGCCGAGAACGGCCACTACGTCAAGCTCAACGATTTCTTCGACAAGGAAGGAATCAAGATGAGCGACTTCGTCGACGCAACGGTCGTCGGCTATTCGGAGTGGCCGAAGAACACGCCGAATTACTGGTCGCTGCCGGCCTTTGGCGACGTCGTCGGCTGGACCTACCGCAAGGACTGGTTCGAGAAGCCGGAAATTCAGGCTGAGTTCAAGGAAAAGTACGGCCGTGATCTCGCGCCGCCGGCGACCTTTGCCGAGCTCAAGGAAATCGCCGAGTTCTTCCAGAAGCGCGAGATCGACGGCAAGACCGTCTATGGCGCGTCGATCTATACCGAGCGTGGCTCCGAAGGCGTCACGATGGGCGTCATGGACGTGCTCTATTCCTACGGCTTCAAATACGAGAACCCGGACAAGCCCTACGAAATGGAAGGCTTCGTCAATTCCGACAAGTCGGTAGCCGGCCTTGAATTCTACAAGTCGCTCTACGATTGCTGCACGCCTCCAGGCGCATCCAACAGCTACATGGGCGAGGGCATCGACGCCTTCAAATCCGGCCAGGTGGCGATGCACATGAACTTCGCCTTCACATGGCCCGGCCTGCACAAGGACGAGGCGGTGGGCGGCGACAAGGTCGGCTTCTTCGCCAACCCGGCGGGTCCCGACGGTGATAAGTTCGCACAGCTCGGCGGCCAGGGCATCTCGGTGGTGGCCTACTCCGACAAGCAGGACGCCGCGCTGCAGTACATCAAGTGGTTCGCCACCACAGACGTGCAAAAGAAGTGGTGGTCGCTCGGCGGCTTTTCTTGCCTGAAGTCGGTGGTCGAAGACCCGACCTTCGAGGCCAGCCAGCCCTACGCCAAGACCTTCCTCGACTCGATGGCCATCGTGAAGGATTTCTGGGCCGAGCCGAGCTACGCCTCGCTGCTGCAGGCATCGCAGAAGCGCTTCCACGACTACGTCGTCGCCGGCCAGGGTACGGCCAAGGAAGCGCTCGACTCGCTCGTCGCCGACTGGACCGAAGTGTTCGAGGACGACGGCAAGATGTGACCGCCTATCCCGGAGGGCGGACCGCCTTCCGGAACCGGCGCGCCTGACAGGCCCGCGCCTCCCAAGCCCGCCCCGCGTCGTGTAATATCGACGCGGGACGGAACCTCGAACAATGTCTGACATGCCCAGCGGAAAGCCCCTCGTGACCGATACCAACTCATCGATACTCGACCGGGCGGCAACTGCCGCGGCGCACGCGACGCCGGAGCCTCTGGCCAAGAAGGTCCGCGGCCTCTCCGACAGGATGGTCGCCTGGATCTTCATTGCGCCGACAATCCTGCTGCTCCTGGCGATCAACATCTTCCCGCTGATCTGGGCGATCCAGCTCTCCTTCACCAATTACCGCGCCAACCGGCCGAACGCCGATATCAAGAATATCGGCCTGCAGAACTACTCGCGCATCCTGGGCGATGCCGACACCTGGATCGCCATGCAGGCGACCGCTCACTTCGTCTTCTGGACGATCGCGCTGCAGACGCTGATCGGCTTCACGCTGGCCTATCTCATCGACCGCAAGTTTCGCGGCCACGCCTTCTGGACGACCGTCATCCTGGTGCCGATGATGCTGTCTCCGGCCGTGGTCGGCAATTTCTGGCGCTTTCTCTACCAGCCGCAGATCGGCCTGTTCACCTACATCATCTCCTTCTTCACCGGCATTCCGCCGACCGAGATCGAGATGCTGTCCAACGTGTCGCTGGCGCCGTGGTCGATCATCATCGTCGATACCTGGATGTGGACGCCCTACGTCATGCTGATCTGCCTGGCCGGGCTGCGCTCCATTCCCGACTACATCTATGAAGCCGCCGAGGTCGACCGCGCCTCGCCCTGGCGGCAGTTCTGGTCGATCACGCTGCCGATGGCGCTGCCCTTCATCATGCTGGCGGTGCTGTTTCGCGGCATCGAGAACTTCAAGATGTTCGACATGGTCAACCTGTTGACCGGCGGCGGACCGGGCTCGACCACCGAGGTCGCCTCGATCACGCTGAAACGCGAAGCCTTCGAGAAATGGCGAACCGGCTATTCTTCCGCCTTCGCCATCATCCTCTTCGTCGCGGTCTTCGGGCTCGCCAACATCTACGTCAAAGTGCTGAACAAGGTGAAAAACCGATGAGCGCCACGGCCCACTCAGTCGTTGAGCCGAGCAAGGTTTCCAGGCGCATCGCCGGATCCGTTGTGGTGGTCTATGCGCTCGTGTCGATGATCCCGCTCTTCTGGATCCTCGCCACGAGCTTCAAGACCCCGCCGGACTCGATCTCCTACCCGCCGAAGGTGATCTTCACGCCGTCGATCGAGGGCTATTGCAACCTGTTCACCACGCGCACGCGGCAGACCGCCGAGTACATCGCCTCGCTACCGCCTGCGGAGACCTTCTGCGACGAGACAACGCGCAAGCGCAACATGGTGATCGCCGGCCAGTCCAACTTCCTGCCGCGCTTCGTCAATTCGCTGATCATCGCCTTCGGTTCGACCTTCTGCGCGGTATTTCTCGGCACGCTGGCGGCCTACGGCTTCTCGCGCTTCAAGGTGCCGCTCGCCGACGACCTCCTGTTCTTCATCCTGTCGACGCGCATGATGCCGCCGATCGCCGTCGCGATCCCCATCTACCTGATGTATCGCGAGCTCGGCCTGTCCGACACCGCGCTTGGCATGATCCTGCTCTACACCGCGGTCAACGTCTCGCTGGCGGTGTGGCTGCTGAAAGGCTTCATCGACGAGATACCGCGCGAATACGAGGAAGCGGCGATGATCGACGGCTACACGCGCATGCAGTCCTTCTTCAAGGTCGTGCTGCCGCAGGCCACCACCGGCATTGCTGCGACGGCGATCTTCTGCCTGATCTTCGCCTGGAACGAATACGCCTTCGCCTCGCTCTTGACCTCCGGCACGGCGCAGACGGCACCGCCCTTCATCCCGACCATCATCGGCGAGGGCGGTCAGGACTGGCCGGCGGTGGCCGCCGGAACGACGGTGTTCCTGGTGCCGATTCTGGTCTTCACCATCCTGCTCAGGAAGCAGCTGCTGCGCGGCATCACGTTCGGGGCGGTGCGCAAATGAGCAACCAGTCCATCGTCAAACGCAAGTCGAACTGGCCGGTATTCCTGCGCCGCGGCCTGCTTGAAAACATCGCCATCGCGCTGATCGGACTTGGATTCCTGATGCTGTTCCAGCCCTTTGCCCTGGTGCTCTACACCTACTCCTTCATCACCATGCTGGTCGGCACGGTCATGTTCATCATCGTCTCGAAGTTTCCGGAGTAGGGCGATGGCAGAGATCAGGGTCGAAAATCTCAGAAAGGAATTCGGATCGTTCGTCGCGGTCCAGAACTCCACCTTCACCGTCGAGGATGGCGAGTTCTTCGTCATGCTCGGGCCGTCGGGCTGCGGCAAGACGACGACGCTTCGAATGATCGCCGGACTCGAACTGCCGACCTCCGGCCAGATCCTGCTCGACGGCGAGGACGTCTCCATGCGCCGCGCCCGCGAACGCGACATCGCCTTCGTGTTCCAGCTCTTTGCGCTTTATCCGCACATGAATGTGCGCAAGAACATCGGCTTCCCGCTTTTGGCGCAGGGCATGCCGCGCGCCGAGATCAAGGAGCGCGTCGAGGAGACGGCAAAACTGCTGCGCATCGACCATCTTCTCGACAAGCCGGTGTCGGGGCTCGCCGGCGGCGACCGCCAGCGCGTCGCACTCGGCCGCGCCATTGTCAGGCGGCCGAAATGCTTCCTGATGGACGAGCCGCTCGGCACGCTCGACACCGAGTTCCGCGACCTGATGGTGCACGAACTGCGCGAGCTGCATAACCGCATCCACGCCACCACGGTCTATGTCACGCACGACCAGATGGAGGCCATGTCGATGGCCGACAAGATCGCCGTGATGAGCAACGGGTTGATCGAGCAGTTCGGCACGCCGCAGGAAATCTACGACCGTCCGGCCTCGATGTTCGTCGCCGATTTCATCGGATCGCCGCCGATGAACTTTCTGTCGTTCAAGAGCGGACTGGCCAGGGGCGCGCGCGAAGTCACCGTGCAGGGCGCCGGTGTCGAGGTGCCCGAAATCCGCGAGGACATGGCGCCCGCCGAAATGGCGCTCGGCATCAGGCCCGAACACATACGCTTCGACGAGAATTCCAAGCTGCGCGGCTCGGTCTATGGCACCGAATATCTCGGCACCACGCAGATCGTGGCGGTCGAGACCGCCGACGGCATGATCAAGGCGCGCGTGCCGGCCGACATGCGGCTTGCGATGGGCGAGCCGGTCGGTCTGGCGCTCAACGGCGCGCGGCTGTCGATCTTCGACAAGGCCTCGGGCCGCGTCGTGCGCTCCTCCATCCATGACGGGGGCCAGCAGCATGGCTGATGTATTCCTGAACGGCGTCAGCAAGGCGTTCGACGACCACCAGGCCGTCGCCAATCTCGACCTCAAGATCGCGGATGGCGAATTCGTCGTGCTGCTCGGGCCGACCGGTGCGGGCAAGACGACGACGCTCAGGCTCGTCGCCGGCCTCGAAAAGCCGGATAGCGGCAGCATCGAGATCGGCGGGCACGACGCCACCAGGCTGGAGCCGGCCGAGCGCGACGTCGCCTTCGTGTTCCAGCAATATTCGCTCTACCCGCATCTCAGCGTCTACGAAAACCTCGCCTTTCCGCTGCGCTCGCCGGCGCGCCGCATGCCCGACGACCAGATCCGCCGCCGCGTCGAGGAAGTGGCCAGGATGGTGCGCATCCATCACAAGCTGGACAACCGTTCGACCAAGCTTTCCGGTGGCGAGATGCAGCGCGTCGCCATTGGCCGCGCACTGGTCCGCAAGCCGGCGATCTACCTGATGGACGAGCCGTTGTCTTCGCTCGACGCCAAGCTGCGCGCCGAGCTCAGGCTCGAACTGAAGCGCATCCAGGCCGAACTCGGCTCGACCGTTCTCTACGTCACGCACGACCAGATCGAGGCGATGACCATGGCCGACCGTATCGGCATCCTGGCCGACGGCTTGCTGGTGCAGATCGGGTCGCCGCGGGCGATCTACATGGAGCCCGCCAACCTGCATGTCGCGGCGCGCCTCGGCCAGCCGGCGATCAACCTGATCCCCGTCGGCCTGCTGCCCGACGCGGCGGTACCGACCGGCACCAAGACGATCGGGGCGCGCACCGAGCATCTGACCATCGAGAAATCGGCCAACGGCCATGGCGACGGGACGATCGACTGGGTCGAGCATCTCGGCGACCAGAACCACCTTCATCTCACCGTGAAGGACCGCAAGCTGATCACGCTGACCGATACCGACACGCCGTTCCGCAAGGGCGATGCGGTCACCGTGCGCTACCGCGCGCCGCTGTTCTTCGACGGCGCCGGCAACAGGATTTCGGGATAATGACGGACATGCAGCAACTGGACCTTGGCACTTTGATTTCAGCCTGCGCCGACACGATCACGGCGCATGCCGACGAACTGACGGCGCTCGATCAGGCAATCGGCGATGGCGACCACGGGCTGAACATGAGGCGCGGCCTGGAGGGCGTGCGCGCCGACGCGGCTGCAATTGCCGCCAAGCCGCTGCCCGACGCGCTGAAGGCCATCGGCACCAAGCTGGTGATGACGGTCGGCGGCGCCTCCGGCCCGCTGTTCGGCACCTTCTTCATGGCGCTCGGCAAGGAACTGCCGGCCGAGCCGGGGAGGGCCGAACTCAACGCCGCCTTTGCCAAGGCGGTCGATGCGGTGGCGGCGCGGGGAAAATCGCAGGCCGGGCAAAAGACGATGCTCGACGTGCTCTACCCCGTGGCGCAGGCGCTGGCGGCGGGTTCCACGGCCGCCGATATCGCAGCTGCGGCCGACAAGGCGGCGGAGGCTACCGTGCCGATGAAGGCGACGCGCGGACGCGCCTCGTTTCTCGGCGACCGTTCGATAGGGCACATGGATGCCGGCGCGCGCTCCTCGGCGCTGCTGCTGCGCAGCGTGGCTGAAGTGCTTGGGGGAAATGCATGAGCAATGTAGGCATCGTCATCGTGTCGCACTCGCCGCTGGTGGCCGAGGGAACCGCCGACATGGTACGCCAGATGGTCGGCGAAGAGGTGCCGCTTGCCTGGTGCGGCGGCAACGCCGAAGGCGGGCTCGGCACGCAGGTCGGCGCGATCATGGATGCCATCGAGGAAGCCTGGTCGGATGCGGGCGTGGCGATCCTCGTTGATCTCGGCGGTGCAGAGACCAACAGCGAGATGGCGATCGAGATGATCGGCGAGCCGCGCTCGGGCCGGATAGTGATCTGCAACGCGCCGGTGGTCGAGGGGGCGGTGATGGCCGCGACCGAGGCCTCTGGCGGCGCGACGCTCAAACAGGTGGTGGCAACGGCGCAGGAACTGTCGCCGGCCTAGGACAAGAACCGCGCGGGCCTCGCTATCGGGGCGCAGGCGGGAACGGAATGAAAGGCCGGGCCGAACGGCCCGGAGATTGGAAGCGAGAATGACGACATCTGCGGAAGCGACGGTCCTGATCACCCACGACGTGGGCCTGCATGCGCGTCCGTCGGTGAAGTTCACCAAGCTCGCCAAGACATTCGCCGCCAAGGTCGAGATGGCGCTTGCCGCCGAGGGCCCGTGGTTCGACGCCAAGAGCATCGTCAAGGTGATGGCCGCCAAGGCGCCGAAGGGCACGACGCTCTATCTGCGTGGCGAAGGAGAGGGCGCCGCCGAGGCAGTCGCCGCGCTGAAAGCCCTTGTCGAGCGCGATTTCGACGAGGACGGGGTGCATGCCCGGACCGCTTGAACTGAAGGGCATTGCCGCCTCGCCGGGCTATGCTGCGGGTCCGGTGTTCGACCTCGACCGGCCGCTCGGCGCCTATGTCGCCAAGGGTTCTGCCGCGGCCGAGAAGGCCGCGCTCGAAGACGCCATTGCCGCTGCCAGCGCAAGCTTGGCGGATCTGATCGCCGCCGCCGAGGGCGAGGCGGGCGAGATTCTCGAATTCCAGCTTGCGATGATCGAGGACGACGCGCTGACCGGTCCGGCCTTCGCGGCGATCGAAACGGGTCTGCCCGCCGATGCTGCCTGGACCAGCGCACTCGACGCCGAAATCGCCGGCTACGAGACCTCCGACGAAGAATATTTCCGCGCCCGCGCTGCCGACATACGCGACATTCGAGACCAGGTGTTTCGCGCGCTGGTGTCCGAAGGTGGCGCTTCCGTTCCGGCCGGCGCCATCCTGCATGGCGACGACATCGCGCCGACGCGCTTCTTGCAGACCGACTGGTCCGCCGGCGGCGGCATCGCGCTGAAATCCGGCAGCTCTGCGAGCCATGTCGCCATGCTGGCGCGCGCCCGCGGCGTGCCGATGGTGGTCGGGCTGGGGCCAGCGGCAAACGGGGTTTCTGGCGAGGCGCTGCTCGACGCCGAGCATGGCGGCATCGTCTTTGCGCCGACCGATGCCGAGCGTCGGCGTTTCAGGACGGCTGCAGAGGCCTATGCGGCGCGCCGCGAGAAGGCCGGCGATTTCCTCGGCCGGCCGGCGGCGACGAAGTCCGGCGTGCCGGTCAGGGTGCAGGTCAATGTCGCCGATCCGTCCGACGTCGAGCGCATCGACATTGCGACCTGCGACGGCGTCGGCCTGATGCGCACGGAATTCCTGTTCGGCAAGGTGCTGCCCGACGAGGATACGCAATACGCGGCCTACCGCAGGGTGCTGGAATGGGCCGGTGGCAAGCCGGTGACGATCCGCACGGCGGATGCCGGCGGCGACAAGCCCGTGCCGGGCTATACGGTCGAGGAAACCAATCCCTTCCTCGGCCTGCGCGGCATTCGCCTGTCGCTGGCGCGGCCCGATGTCTTCCGGGTGCAGGTGCGGGCCCTGCTGCGCGCCGGCATGCATGGCACGCTCAAGGTGATGTTCCCGATGATCGCGGTGCCGGAGGAATATGCCCGCGCCCGCGCGCTGTTCGTGGAAGAGGCGGCGGCACTCGCCGCTGCCGGGGTGGCGCACATGATGCCGCCGCTCGGCATCATGGTGGAAGTGCCGTCGGTAGCAATCGCGCCTGAGCTTTTCGCCGAGGTCGCCTTCTTCTCCATCGGCTCGAACGACCTGACGCAATACGTGATGGCGGCGGCGCGCGACAACGGCACTGTGGCGGCGCTGAACTCCGTGCACAACCCGGCGGTGCTGAGGCTCATCGGCGAGGTGGCGGCCTTCGGCCAGGCCAACGGCATTTCGGTCAGCCTTTGCGGCGATGCGGGCGGCGACCCGGCGGCGATCCCGGCGTTGCTGGCAGCCGGCCTCCGCGACCTCTCGGTCGCGCCGGCGCAACTGGCGATGGCCAAGGCCGCCATCGCCGAGGTGGCTTTCTAGCCATGGCGGAGTCCGACAATGATGCGGCGATCCGCGCCTACAAGACCATCCTGTCGGCGGTCATCGACCAGCGGCCGTCGGGCATGCGGCAGCGGCTGGCCGATGCGCTGGGAAAACATCGCAGTTTCGTGACGCAGATCTGCAGTCCGTCCTACACGATGGCGATCCCGTCCAAGCATCTTCCGCAGATCTTTTCGGTCTGCCATTTCAGCACCGCGGAGCGCGACCAGTTCCTCGCCGCCTACCACGTGGCGCATCCCGGCAAGACTCCGGCAGCAGGGGGCATGCGCAAGACAAGGCACCTGTCGCTCACCGTGCCGGATCTCGGCGACGACAAGCAGAACGCCGCGCTCGACCGCGCCGTCAATGAGTTCATCCAGCGCATCACCAGCATTACCGGCAAAAGCAGCTAGCCATCGCCTCGGGAGGATATTTCCATGAAAAAATTCATCAACGCCGTCGACGACGTGCTGACCGAGAGCCTCGACGGCTTTGCCGCCGCGCACGCCGACATCCTGGCGCTTGGCGGCGGCCACAAGTTCATCCAGCGCAAGGAGCTCAAGCAGGGCAAGGTGGCTTTGATCTCGGGCGGCGGCTCGGGCCACGAGCCGCTGCATGGCGGGCTTGTCGGACACGGCATGCTCGACGCCGCCTGTCCCGGCCAGATTTTTACCTCGCCGACGCCCGACCAGATGCTGGAGGCGGCGCAGGCCGTCGACACCGGTGCCGGGGTGCTGTTCATCGTCAAGAACTACGAGGGCGACGTGATGAACTTCGAGATGGCCGCCGAAATGGCCGACGGCACGATGAGCGTCATCACCAATGACGACGTGGCGGTCGAGGATTCGCTCTACACCACCGGGCGGCGCGGCGTTGCCGGCACGCTGGTCGTCGAGAAGATCGTCGGCGCCGCGGCCGAAGCCGGCATGGGCCTCGCCGACCTCAAGGCGCTCGGCGACCGCGTCAACAAGGCGACCCGCTCGATGGGCGTGGCGCTGACCAGCTGCACGGTGCCCGCCGCGGGCAAGCCGAATTTCGAGATCGCCGAAGACGAGATGGAGTTCGGCGTCGGCATTCACGGCGAGCCCGGCCGCCGCCGCGCCAAGCTCGAGCCGGCCGACGCGATCGCCGAGGAAATCTGCACGGCAATCGTCGGCGACCTCGGCAGCGCCGCCAAGGGCAGGGCGCTGCTCTTCATCAACGGTTTTGGCGCCACGCCCGCGGTCGAGCTCTATTTGATGTACAACAGCGCGCGCAAATTCATCGAGGCGCACGGCATCACGGTCGCGCGCTCGCTGGTCGGCTCCTACGTCACCTCCCTCGACATGGCCGGCTGCTCGATCACGCTGACCATGCTCGACGCCGAGATGGAAAAATTCTGGGACGCGCCTGTGCACACGGCGGCGTTGCGGTGGGGGATGTAACCACCCGGCCTCATCATCCCGGCGTGACCGCCCCTTCTTCATCCCGGCGTGACCCACTACCTTCGTCATCCCGGGCGAGCGAGCGGAGCGAGTGAAGACCCGGGACCCATTGGCCGCGCAATCATCCAGCGCGGCCCGGTCCTAGCAAATCCAAGGTGTCGCCGCGCTGCACTGAGGTCCCGCCAAATCCGCAGATCGGCCGCGCAGCTCAATGGGTCCCGGATACCTCCGCTTCGCTCCGGTTCCGGGATGACGCAGGTGGGAGCTCACACCCGCAATGACGAGAACGGGGAAGCGCGGTTCTGGGAGGATGAGAGTGCGCTGATCCGCGGTTTCGCGATGACGAGGGTGTGACTGGCGTAGACCAGCTATCGGTTCAAGACTTCATACAAATCGTCCCACCCTGGGTTCATCGCCTCGATCAGTTCGAGCTTCCACTTGCGGCGCCACTTCTTGATGCGCTTCTCGTCGACAATCGCCTCACCGATGTCGACATATTCGCGATACCAGACGAGGCGTTTGACGCCATATTTCTTCGTGAAGCCGCCGGTCAGTTCCTCGCGATGCTCCCAGATACGGCGTTCAAGATCACTCGTCACCCCAGTGTAGAGCGTGCCATGCTTGCGCGATGCGAGAACGTAGACGTAGCCGGCCATGCGGACATTTCAGCGGGAGCGAGGCCACTTCGCAAGACCCTTCGTGGAGGCAAACCACGTTCGTCATCTTGGGCGACAACCAGCTTCGCGAAGCTGGGTGCCGTCGTCATCCCGGGCGAGCGAGCGCAGCGAGTGAAGACCCGGGACCCATTGGTCGCGCAATCGTCGAGCGCGGCCCGGTCCTCGCAAATTCCCGGTGCGCTGCATTGAGGTCCCGCCAAACCCGCAGATCGGCCGCGCCAACTCAATGGGTCCCGGATACCTCCGCTTGGCTCCGGTTCCGGGATGACGCAGGTGGGAGCTCACACCGGGATGACGAAGGCGTGGGGAGTTCCGGCTCCGGGATAGGCGGGTCCTTCTACCCCTCCGACACCCCTGCCTCTGAAAAGCTTGCCATACCGGTGTGGCAGGCGAGGGCGGCGCGGACGATGTTGATGGCGAGGGCGGCGCCGGAGCCTTCGCCGAGCCGCATGCCGAGATCGAAGAGCGGTGCGAGGTCGAGCGCCTTCAGGAGATTGCGGTGGCCTGATTCAGCCGAGACATGCGCGGCCAGCACATGGTCGAGCCCGCTCGGGTCGAGTTTCTGCAGCGGCGCCATCGCCGCGGTGCAGACGAAGCCGTCGAGCAGCACCGGCACGTTCTGGTGGCGGGCGGCGAGCGTCGCGCCCATGATCGCGGCAAGCTCGCGGCCGCCCAACGCGGCGGCAATCTTCAGCGGGTCGCCGAGCACGTCCCTGTGGCGCGCCAGGCCACGGTCGATGGCCGAGACCTTGCGCACGAGGCCGGCGTCGTCGACGCCAGTGCCGCGACCGACCCAGCCGACCGTGTCGCCGCCGAAAAGCGCCGCGGCCAGGGCCGCCGCCGTCGTGGTGTTGCCGATGCCCATTTCGCCGAAGCAGATCAGGTCGGTGTCCTTGCCGACCGAGGCGTAGCCGGCTGACACGGCGGCGAGGAAATCGGCCTCGTCCATGGCCACTTCCTGCGTGAAATCGCCGGTCGGCCGCTCCACTTCCAGTGGCACGACGGAAAGCTCCGCACCGGCGGCGCGCGCCAGCTGGTTGATCGCCGCGCCGCCGGCCGAGAAGTTGGCGACCATCTGGTACGTCACCTCGGCCGGGAAGGCCGAGACGCCCTGCGCGGTGACGCCATGCGAGCCGGCGAAGACGACGACCTGCACGTGATCGAGCCTCGGCATGTCGCGGCCCTGCCAGCGGGCCAGCCAGGCGGCGATCGTCTCGAGCTTGCCGAGGCTGCCCTGCGGCTTGGTCAGCGTGTCCTGGCGGCGCGCGACAGCAGAAGCAGCGCTGTCGCTGCCTTGCTGCAGGTTCTGGCAGGCGGCGCGCAATTCATCGAAGGATTTGAAGGCCATGGGGGAAAAATCTCCGAAAACGAGTCAGGACAGGATGGCGGAAGCGGTGACGAGAATGGCGATTTCGCTGGCCTGCTGCAGGGCGCCGGCCGTATCGCCGGTGTGGCCGCCGATCTGGTCGAGGCAGGCGAGCCGGAAGAGCGAGAAGATCATGGCAAGCAGGAGGGTGGCGACAAGCGCGCCGGAGAGACCGAGGCAGAAGAGCAGGGCGACAGCGCCGATTGCCGCCGCGACGATCGCCGTTTCCTGCGATACGCTGCCGGCACCGGCGGCCAGGCCGTCGCTGCGCGCCGGCGGCGTCAGGTGCATCAGCGCCGGCATCAGCGCGCGCGAGGCGACATGGGTGGCGACGAGGGCGGAGAAGGCGAAACCTGCGCTGCCGAGATCGGCCAGCGCGCTCCAGCGGATCAGCACCGACATGATGAGGGCCGCGGCGCCATAGGCACCGATGCGGCTGTCGCGCATGATGTCGAGCTTGCGTTCGCGCGTCTTGCCGCCGCCGAATCCGTCGGCGACGTCCGACAGGCCGTCCTCGTGCAGGCAGCCGGTGGCGAGCATGGCGGCAGCCAGCGCCAGTGCCGCCGCGACGCTTGGTGACAGCCCGGCCATGCCGGCAACCGCGAACACCACGCCCGATATCAGCGCGATGACAATCCCCGCGAGCGGTGCAGCCCAGATCGCCTGCGCCAGCGTGCGGGTGCCGAAATTGAAATGCGGCAGCGGCAGCCGCGTGAAGAAGACGAGGGCAAGCGCCATGTCCTGCATGAGCTGGCGAAGCGGCGGCAGCGTCATGGCTCAGCCCTTAGCGATGGCATGGAAGAAGGTGCCCGACACGTTGCCACGCCGGCCGCCCGAGGCTGGTAGTGGATTGCCGAGGCCGTCGGCGAGGTCGGCGAAGGGCTCGTCGGAACCGGCCTCGGTCATCTGCGCGTAGTGGAACTCGTGGCCGCGCACCACGCTGCCGGCCCGGCCGAGCGGCCCGTCGGTGCGCAGCGTCGCCTGGCGGTAGCCGAGATTCATCTTGCGCTTGGCGAAGCTCGTCGAATGACCGAGCAGGCCGAGCATGGCGTGGCTCGCGCCGTCGGCATCGGTCAGGCTTTCGCCGAGCGCCATGAAGCCGCCGCACTCGCCATGGACCGGCTTCGTTGCCGCGAATTCCTTTACGCCGGCACGAAAGCTCGACGCCGCTGACAGCTGCGCCGCATGCAGTTCCGGGTAGCCGCCGGGCAGCCAGCAGACGTCGCAATCGGGCGGCGGCGCCTCGTCGGCAAGCGGCGAGAAGGGCACGATCTCGGCGCCAACGGCGCGCCAGGTCAGCGCGTGGTGCGGATAGAGGAAGGTGAAGGCGGCGTCGCAGGCGAGCGCGATGCGCTGGCCGGGCGGCGGCAGGGCGTTTTTGAAATCGGCAAGCGGCGGTTCGAGCGGCGTCGCCAGCGCCAGGATGGCGTCGATGTCGAGCGAGGCTTCCACCATGTCGGCCAGCCGGTCGAGATGCTTTTGCAGGTCGGCATGTTCGCCGGCCTGCACCAGACCGAGATGACGCTCGGGCAGCGACAGCGTCGGGTCGCGCAGGATGCCGCCGACGACCGGCAGGCCGAGCGCGTGAATAGCCTCGCCGGCAAGCTTGCGATGCCGCTCGCTGCCCAGCCGGTTGAGCACCACGCCGGCGATGCGCACGTCCCGATCGTAGCAGGCAAAGCCCTTGGCGACCGCTGCCGCCGTCTGCGACTGCCCCGACACGTCGAGCACCAGGAGCACCGGCAGGCCGTAGAGCCGCGCGAGATCGGCGGCGGCCCCTGAGCGGCCCGCACCGGCCGGAATGCCGTCGAACAGGCCCATGGCGCTTTCGATGACGACGATGTCGGTGTCTTTCGCCGCCTCGCCGGCCAGCGCGCCGAGCAGGCCGGGCGCCATCGCCCAGCTGTCGAGATTGACGCCGGGCAGGCCGGTGGCGGCCGTATGAAAGCCAGGGTCGATGTAGTCCGGCCCCGATTTCGCGCCGCGTGCCCGCAAACCCCGGCGCGCCAGCGCGCGCAGCAGCCCGATGGTCACCGAGGTTTTTCCCGAGCCCGAACGCGGTGCGCCGATGATGATGGCGCGGGCGGTCATTCCGGTCCCCGCAGCTTCTCGCGCTTGGCGACGATGTGGCCGACCACGATCAGCGCCGGCGACACGATGTGCTCGCGCTCCGCCGCCTCGACCAACGTGCCGAGCGTCGCGACCACCGTGCGCTCATGCGCATGCGTGGCGTTCTCGATCATCGCCGCCGGCGTGTCGTGCGCCAGCCCGCCCGACAGCAGGCTGTCGACGGTCTTGGCCATATGCGTCAGGCCCATATAGATGACGATCGGCTGGCCGGTGCGGGCCAGCGCTGCCCAGTCCGGGCGGTCGTCGCTGGTCGCGGCAAAGCCGGTGGCGAGGATGATCGCGCCGTTGACGCCGCGCATCGTTGCCGGAATGCCGGCCGCCGTCAGGCCGCCGAAGGCCGAAGTGATGCCGGCAACCACGCGATAGGGAATGTTTTCGGCGACCAGCGCCAGCGCTTCCTCGGCGCCGCGCGCGAAGACGAAGGGGTGGCCGCCCTTGAGGCGCACCACCTTGCGGCCTTCCTTCGCCAGTTTGACCAGCAGCGCGTTGATCTCGTGCTGCGGGATCGACAGGCGGCCGCCGCGCTTGCCGACATAGAATTTCTCGGCCTGCGTCGCCACCGCGATGATCTCGTCCGACACCAGCGCGTCATGCACCAGCGCGTCGGCCTGGGAGAGCGCCGACAGCGCGTCGAGGGTCAGGCAGCCGGGATCCCCCGGCCCGGCACCGACCAGCCAGACATGGCCGGGCTGCAGTTCCTTCTGCCGGTAGTTGAGGTTGCCGATGGCCTGTTCGAGACTCACGCGCGACGCTTTCGTTCATGACTTGCTGCGGCAGCCGCCGTATAGATCGGCTGATGATTGACGAAGACCGTCCCCTCAGACGCGGCTGGACCACCGGCGCCTGCGCCACCGCAGCGGCCAAGGCCGCCTGCGCGGCGCTTGTAGCAGGCGAATTTCCCGATCCGGTCGAGATCACGCTGCCCGCCGGCCAGCGCGTCGGCTTTGCGCTGGCGCAGTCGGAACTCGGCGACGGCGCGGCGATGGCCGGCATCGTCAAGGACGCCGGCGACGATCCCGACGTCACGCATGGCGCGCTGGTCATTACCACGGTGCGGCGGGGCAAACCCGGCTCCGGCGTGACCTTCAGGCGCGGTGAAGGCGTTGGCGAGGTGACGCGGCCCGGCCTGCCGATCCCGGTCGGCGAGCCGGCGATCAATCCCGTGCCGCGCCAGATGATCACTGCGGCCATCGCCGAGGTGGCGGGCCAGGGGGCCGATTTCGAGGTCGAGATCTCGGTGCCCGACGGCGAGAAGATGGCGGTCAAGACGCTCAATCCGCGGCTCGGCATTCTCGGCGGCATCTCCATCCTCGGAACGACCGGCATCGTCATTCCCTATTCCTGCTCGTCCTGGATTCACTCGATCCATCGCGGCATCGATGTGGCGCGCGCCATGGGCTACACCCATGTCTCCGGCGCTACCGGCAATGCCTCCGAGATCGCAGCGCAGAAGCGCTACGGCCTCGACGAGGTGCAACTCATCGACATGGGCGATTTCGCCGGCGGCATGCTGAAATACATCCGCGACCATCCCGTGCCGCGCGTCACCGTGGCCGGTGGCGTCGCCAAGATGACCAAGCTGGCGCAGGGCATGCTCGACCTGCACTCCAAGCGCGGCCCGGCCGATCTCGACGCCCTGGCCGAGGTCGCCGTCTCGGCCGGAGCCGACGCGGCGCTGGCCGAAAGCATACGCGGCGCCAACACGGTGGCGCAGGCCTTTGGCGAGGCGACGGCGGCCGGCGTTCCGGTCGGCAGGGCAATCGCCGAGGGCGCCTGGAAGACGGCGGCGGGCGTGCTGAAGAGTCCCGAAATCGAGCTCGAAGTGCTGATCTTCAACCGCGACGGGGAGCTGATGGGCCACGCAGATTTCAAGCCGACCGGTTAGGGCAGATCCCAATTCCATCCTGGGTGCGGATGCGCGCGTCATAACCCGTCGCGCCCCCTGAAGCGGCGCTGGTAGTAGGCGTCGTAAAGCGAACTTTCGCGGAAATTCTCGGCCCCGAGCGACGGGCCGACGAACACGATGGCCGAGCGCTCGACCGGCTCGGCGGCAAGTCTGTCGGCGATGTCGGCCAGTGTGCCGCGAATGATGCGTTCCTCCGGCCACGAGGCGCGAAACACGATGGCGACCGGGCATTCGGCACCATAGAGCGGCGTCAGTTCCTCGACGATCCGGTCGATGGCGTGGATGGCGAGATGGATCGCCAGAGTCGCGCCGGTTCGGCCGAACCCGGCCAGCGTCTCGCCGGGCGGCATCTTCGAGGCGCGGCCGGAAATGCGCGTCAGCACCAGCGATTGCGCCACCTCCGGGATGGTCAGTTCGCGCCCGAGAGCCGCCGCGGCCGCTGCGAAGGAAGGGACGCCCGGTGTCATCGTGTAGGGTATGCCGTGCTTCTCCAGCCGCCTGATCTGCTCGGCGACCGCGCTCCACACGGACAGATCGCCCGAATGCAGCCGCGCGACATCCTGTCCGGCGGCGTGGGCGGCGAGATATTCTGCCTCGATCTCGTCGAGCGACATGGGCGCCGTGTCGACCAGTCGCGCGTCTGGCCCGCAATGCTCAAGCAGTTCCGGCGCGACGATCGAGCCGGCATAGAGGCAGACCGGGCAGGCGGCGAGCAGTCTTGCGCCGCGCAGCGTGATCAGGTCTGCGGCGCCCGGACCGGCGCCAATGAAGTGCACGTTCATGCGCCGTCTCCGCCGATTGCCAGCGCGCAGGTGACATTGCCGACGACGATGCGCGGCCCCAGAAGCCGCGATCCTTCGCCGGCAGCCGCAAGTGCGGCAGCTTCCGACACCGACGGCGTGCCGGTGACGGCGAGCGACTGCGCCGACTGGCTGAGCGTCCTCGCCTCCATCTCCTTGAGGGCGGCTTCGTCGACCAGGATGACCGGCAGGCCGAGGGCTGCGCCGGCGACGATGATGCCGGCCTCGCCCTGTTTCATCCGGGCGGTGGCGAGCGCCGAGAGCGCCGTCATCTCCAGTCCGTGCGTCTCGAGCGCGGTCTCGACGGCGGCCGAAACCTCGACGCCGCTGGCGCCCCGCTTGCAGCCTATGCCCGCCGCGATCACGGCTTCACCCACGACCATTGCGTCACCGGCATGGAAGGCCGCCAGCCGTGCATCGAGCCGACCGGCACGGCGCGCGAAATGCCGATGCGGGCGAGGTCGCCGCCGCGCTTCGCCTGTTCGGAAAGCAGCAGCGCCTCGGTCTCCAGCGTCACGGCATTTGCGACGAGCCGGCCGCCTGACGGGAGCGCCTCGATCGCCGCCTCCATGACGCCTTGGTCCGTGCCGCCGCCGCCGATGAAGATGGCGTCGGGCGTCGGCAGGCCGGTCAGCGCGGCAGGGGCCGCGCCCTCGATAATCCTGAGACCCGGCACGCCGCAGGCCGATGCATTGCGGCCCGCGCGGGCGGCGCGCTCCGCGTCTGCCTCTATGGCGATGGCGCGCATCGACGGGTCGGCCAGCATCCATTCGATCGAAATCGAGCCGGAACCGGCGCCGATGTCCCACAGCAGTTCGCCGCGGCGCGGTGCCAGTGCCGACAGCGTGACGGCGCGCACCTCGCGCTTGGTGATCTGGCCGTCATGCTCGAAGAGATCGTCGGCAAGTCCCGGCGTCAACGGCAGGGTTCTGGCCTCGCGGGATGATTCCACGTCGAGCGCCAGAACGTTGAGCGGATTGATGTTTTCGAGGTCGAAGGCGTCGGCGGGGGCCTGCCTGATGCGTTCGTCCGGCGCGCCAAGCGCTTCGAGCACTATCATCCGCGACGCGCCGAAGCCGCATTCGGTAAGCAGCGCGGCAATTGCTGCAGGGCCTTCAGCGTCCGAGGTCAGCGCGAGGATGCGGCGCTTCGGATGCAGAAGCGGCCGGATGAGGTCGAGCGGGCGGCCGTGCAGGGAGACGGTTTCGATCTCCTGCAGGGCCCATCCGAGCCGCGCGGCGGCATGCGACAGGGAGGAGGGGGCGGGCAGCGCCAGCATCTCATCCGCCGCGACATGACGCGCCAGCGTCACGCCGACGCCGTGGAAGAAGGGATCGCCGGAGGCCAGCACGCAGACCTTTTTGCCGCGCAGCGCCAGCACGTCGCGCATCTCGCTGTCGAAGGGGCTCGGCCAGGCGCGGGCCTCGCCGGTGACAAGTGTTTCCACCAGAGACAGATGCCTGCTGCCGCCAAAGACGAACTCGGCCCCGGCGATGCGGCGCTTGGCCTCGTCGCCGAGGCCCGCTACACCGTCCTCGCCGATGCCGACGATGGTGAGCCATGGCCGGCCGGCGTGATTGAGCGCTTCAGCAGGCATGATGACCCACACTATCCTGATCCTCGGCGGCACGACGGAAGCGCGGCAGCTCGCCACGAAGCTGGCGGCGCGCGGCGACTGTGCGATCACCCTGTCGCTTGCCGGCCGCACCGAAAGCCCGGTCGCACAAGGCGTGCCGGTGCGCAGCGGCGGATTTGGCGGAGCCGGAGGTTTGGCCGGATATCTGAGAGACAAAAGCGTCGATCTGCTGATCGACGCGACGCATCCCTATGCGGCGCAGATTTCGGCCAATGCGGCCGAGGGTGCCCGGCTTGCCGGCGTCGCCGCGCTGGCGCTGCGCCGTCCGGCTTGGGAACCTGTCGAAGGCGACCGCTGGACGACGGTCAATGATGCCGGCGAAGCCGTCGCCGCGCTCGGCAAGGCGCGCAGAAAGGTCTTTCTGGCGCTCGGTCGGCAGGAAATCGCCGGTTTCGAGGCCGCCCCGCAGCACGGCTATGTCATCCGAAGCGTCGATCCGGTCGAGCCGCCGCTTGCCGTACCCGATGCGACCTACATTCTGGCGCGCGGTCCGTTTTCCGAAGAAGACGACCGGGCGCTGCTCGTCACGCATGGCATCGATGCCATCGTCGCCAAGAACAGCGGCGGGCAGGCGACCTATGGCAAGATCGCGGCGGCGCGAAAGCTCGGCATCGACGTCTTTCTGTTCCGCCGGCCCACGCTGCCGGACCTGACGTCCGGGAACAGCGTCGCGGAAGTTCTGGCGCTCGTCGATCATGCGCTGGCTCCCGCCGAAAAGCGCGGCGTGTAGATCAGCGCTGGCTTGTCGCCGCGCTCGATGATGCGGGTTTCCGGCGAGCCGATCATCACGCAGGTCGCCATGTCGGCCTTTTCGGGATCGGCCTCGGCGAGGGGGAAAACCTCGATCCGCTCGTCGGGCCGTCCGGCGGCGCGGCCGAAGATGACCGGCGTCGTCGCCGGCAGGTTCTTGCGCAGCGTCTCGAAGGCGCGGCCAAGCTGCCATGGGCGGGCCTTGCTGATCGGGTTGTAGAGCGCGATCACGAAGCCGGCGGCCGATACCGCGTCGAGGCGCTTCTCGATCAGTTCCCACGGCTTCAGATTGTCGGACAGCGAGATGGCGCAGAAATCATGGCCAAGCGGCGCGCCTATCCGTGCGGCGACCGCCAGCATCGCGGTGACGCCCGGCACGATTGTGAGGTCGATGGCGCGCCATTCCGCCGGTCCCGCCTCGATCGCCTCGCAGACGGCGGCGGCCATGGCGAAGACGCCCGGATCGCCGCCCGATACCACGGCGACGCGTTCGCCGCCTGCCGCCTTTTCGAGTGCTGCCGAAGCGCGCGAAATCTCTTCCCGGTTGTCCGAGGCGACCTTGACCTGGTCCGGCCTGAGCGCCAGACGGTCGACATAGGGTCCGTAGCCGTAAAACCATCGGGCGTCCGCGACGGCGCGGCTCGCCTCCGGCGTCACCTGGTCGGCATTGCCGGGTCCGAGCCCGATGACGGCGACATGGCCGCTCACGGCTTGCTGCTCCATCCGGGCACCAGCACGATCGAGAAATAGGGCGCCTTGTCGTCGGGCTTGTCCGCCAGCCGCACCGAGCTGGTATTCGCCATGGTGCCGCGCTCGACATAGATCGCCCGGTCGAGCAGGCCTGCGGTTGCGAGTGCCTTCCTGATCTTCGGCAAATTGCGCCCGACCTTCATGATGACAGCCGCGTCTGTGTCGGCGAGGCGGCGAGTCAGCTCGAACTCGCTCATCGTGCCCGGCAGCACGGTCAGCACGTCGTCGCCCTGGACGATCGGCACGCCGGTCTGCGACCAGCACCCCGACATGGCAGTGACGCCCGGAATCACTTCGGTCGGATAGAGGTGCGACAGTCGGACATGCAGATGCATGTAGGAACCATAGAATAGCGGGTCGCCCTCGGAGAGAACGGCGACATTCCTGCCGGAATCGAGGTGTTCGGCGACCTTGTGTGCAGATACCTCGTAGAAATCCGTGATCATTCGCCGGTAGTCGTTGTTTTCCTTGTCTATTTCGGTGGTAACCGGATAGAGGAGCGGCAATTCGATCAACCCCTCGCGAAAGTGTGCTCCGGTGATCGTGCGGGCATTGCCGTTGTTGCCGCGCTTGGCGAAATGCGCCACCACGTCCGCCTCTTTCAGCGCACGCACCGCCTTCAGCGTCATCAGTTCCGGGTCGCCGGGACCCGTGCCGACACCGACCAGACGGCCTTTTGCCAACGTATTCAAAGGCCTGGCCTCGCAAGAGCGTTGATGGCGGCCGCCGTCATGGCGCTGCCGCCCATGCGTCCGCGCACGATGGCATAGGGAATGCCGAGCCCACTTTCGGCCAGCGCTTCCTTCGATTCGGCGGCACCGACGAAGCCGACCGGCATGCCGACAATCGCCGCGGGCCTCGGCGCGCCGTCGCGCAGCATTTCGAGCAGGTAGAACAGCGCGGTAGGCGCGTTGCCGATGGCGACGACCGCGCCGCCGAGTTTTTCACCCCAGAGCCGCATGGCGGCGGCGGAGCGCGTGTTGCCGATTTGCTTCGCGAGTTCAGCGGTCTGCGGATCGCGCAGCGTGCAGATCACCTCGTTGCCGGCGGGCAGCCGGGCGACCGTCACGCCGCGCGACACCATCTCGGCGTCGCACAGGATCGGTGCGCCGGCGAGCAGCGCATTGCGCGCCGCCGCGACAAATCCTTGCGAAAAGACAAAGTGTTGTGCGGCCTCGACCAGCCCGCAGGCATGGATCATGCGCACCGCGACATCGGCCTCTGCCTCGGAGAATCGCGACAGGTCGGCCTCGGCGCGGATGATGGCGAAGGAGCGCTCGTAGATCGCGTTGCCGTCGTGGATGTAGTCGTAAGCCGTCATCGTCATTCTTTTCCAAACGCCTCGGCGAGTTGTTCTGCATCGCGTATCCGGGAGGGCGATCCGCCCTTCCGCAACGCCTGTGCCAGCCGGGCCAGTCCGTCGCGGGCACCCTCGGGAGCCGTGTAGGCAAGCGGAAGATCGCGCGCCGTCCCGTCAACGACAATTCCCGCCCCGATTTCGCTGCCGACAACGGTCAGCGCAGCCTTGCCGGGATGCGCGCAGCCCTTTGCGCAGCCGGAAATGTGGAGGTGGAGCGCGGTGCCGATGAGGTCGGCAAGGTCGTGTGCGACAGCAGCGGCAAGCTCCCTGGCCGCGATGTGGCCGGAGGCGCATGCGGGGGAGCCGGGGCAGGCGGAGATGGCGGTGCGGGGGTCGGTCGATGTGACGACGAAACCGAGGGATTGGGCCGCTTGCTGCAGCGTCTCGGCGGCATTGTTGGTGGGACAGAGCGCCAGAATCGTGCGCGTCGGCGCGAGGCGAATGTCGACGACGCCAAGCGATGCGGCCTGCTGGGCGAAGGCCACCAACTCGACGGCGTCGGCGTGGCCGAACGGCAGGGCGATGCCGAGGGCAATGCGGGCGTCGGCGAGGGGAAAGACGCCGAGGAGGGTGGCGGCGTCAGTACCTCCCTCTGGCCTGCCGGCCATCTCCCCCACAAGGGGGGAGATCGGCAGCTTTGCCGATGGCGACAGATCGCGCGCGCGGGCAGTCGGGCCGAGGGCGGCTATGGCGGAGAGGAGGGAGAGTGCGGTCTCAGTCGCCTGCTGTTCGTTCTCGACCGTCAGAGGGGTAGCCGAGCGGGCGTCGCCCGCGAGGGCGACCTGCCAATGCGTCTCAGGGCCCGCCCGACGGGCCGTCAGCCTGACATCGGCCGAAACCTCATCGAGGCAGGAGCGGCCGCCGCCATCGACGACGACCGATACTTTCGGGCCGAGCTTGCCGTCGAGCCCGGCGGCAGCGATAGCGGCACGTATGCGCTCGGCAAGCGGCATCGGGTCGGCGATCTCGTCCGGGTCGAGGCCGGCGAGCTCGCCGGTGGCGACTGGAACGCCGGTGCGCACGGCGATGCCGAGCGCGTCGACCTCGGCAGCGAGATGCTGCGCGGAACTCTTTGTCAGTCCGCGGATCTGCAAGCTGCCGCGCGCGGTCACCTCCATGACGCCGTTGCCGTGCGCCAAAGCTGATTTGCAGAGTCCGATCAAGGCGTTGGGCGACAATCCTCCAGCCACCGGGTTGAGCCTGACCAGCAGGCCGTCGCCGGTCTGCATGGGCGCCGACAGCGCCGGGCAGGCGCCGCGCCGCGTGAAGCCGCCGGCAAGTGGCGATGCCTTGACCGCCAACGCGTTCATGCCGCCACCTGCAGGGCGCGCGCCTCGGCGACCAAC
Source organism: Alphaproteobacteria bacterium (assembly GCA_018823835.1). Taxonomy (GTDB): domain Bacteria; phylum Pseudomonadota; class Alphaproteobacteria; order Rhizobiales; family Rhizobiaceae; genus CAMYMG01. The sequence goes on from JAHJHT010000013.1 coordinate 248,645, forward strand.
GCCTCGAGGTCGTCGCCGATGCTGTTCCTGAGCGGGTGCCAGAGGCCGCGCCGCAGCGCGCCGGCAAAGCGCTCGGCGACGAACTTCGCGGCGGCCGGGTTTTCGCGCAGCATGAAGGCGCGCACCTTGTCGTCGCCGACATAGGCGTCGTGCAGCGCCTCGATCAGCGCGCCGGGGATCGCCGCCGTCGTCTCGGCAAAGCCGATCAGGCGGTCGACCGTCTCGGCGAATTCGGAGGCGCCGCGCGGCCCGTGCCGCATCTGGCCCTCGATGAAGCGCGGGTTGACGGCGCGCGCCCGCACGACGCGGGTGACGGCCTCGCCGACCGAGCGGGGTCTCGGGCGATTGGGGTCGGTGGTGTCGAGGACGATGACGTCGGCCTTGCCGCCCAGAAGGGCGATCGCCGCCGAAAAGCCGCCGATGAAGGCGACGTCGGCCGAGCCTTCCAGAATGTCGCGGCCGGGATCGTCGCCGGAATGGACGAGCAGGTCGGCACCCGCGATGCGCTCGGCAAAGGCGCCGGGCGCCGCAACGCCTTCGCCGCCGGCGCCATCATAGGCATGCGAAGCGGCATCGAGATAGGCGCGGCCGAGTTCGCCGCGGTCGCTCCAGTCGCCTGATGCGAGCAGGTCTTCGAGACCCGCGCCATAGGTGCCCGGCGAGGAGCCGAAGATGCGCGACGGGATGGCGCCCGCCTGCCGGGCAGAGTCTGCGAGCGGGTTTTCGGACGCATCCTCGTCGCGCGCGGCGACGGCCCGGGCGGCAGCGTCGATCAGGGCAATCTGGGTCGGGAACATGTCGCGGAACAGGCCCGATATGCGCCAGGTGACGTCGACGCGCGGGCGGCCGACGGTGGCGGGCGGCAGCACCTCGATGCCGGTGACGCGACCGGTGGCGGCATCCCATTGCGGGCGGCAGCCCATCAGCGACAGGCCCTGTGCGATCTCCTCGCCGCCGGTGCGCAGCGATGCCGAGCCCCAGAGGTCGATGACCAGCGAGCGCGGCCAGTCGCCATTGTCCTGCTGGTAACGGCGCAGCACCTCGTCGGCGGCGGCCTGACCTATGTCGAAGGCGGTCGGCGTCGGCATGGTGCGCGGGTCGGCGGTGAACAGGTTGCGGCCGGTCGGCAGCACGTCGGTGCGTCCGCGCGACGGCGCGCCGGACGGGCCTGCGGCGACGTGGCGGCCGTCAAGCGCGGCAAGAAGCGCGTCGCGCTCGCTACCGGCGCTCAGGCGGCGCATGGGGTCCGGTTCGTCCTCCTCGGCGCGGCCATAGACGTGCAGCCCGTCCTTGACGGCGAAATCCTTGAGGTCGCAGAGCCAGGCGTCGATGCGGCGCAGCGCCTCGTCGGGCGCGTCGGCCTGCCCGACGCCGGCCTCGGTGGCGAGCCCGGTCTTCGCGGCCGTCTCGACGATCAGCTTGGCCAGCTGGTCGCGGCGGCGGCGATCGAGCCCGTCGGCCTGGGCGTATTCGTCGACCAGCCGTTCGAGCTTCTGCTGGTTCTCGTCGAGCCCGGCCTCCGTCAGCGGCGGCGGCAGGTGGCCGAGCGTGACCGCGGCGATGCGGCGCTTGGCCTGGGCGGCTTCGCCCGGATTGCTGACGATGAAGGGATAGACGACCGGCAGCTGGCCGGCGACGATTTCGGGGAAGCAGGCGCTGCTCAGCGCCACCGTCTTGCCGGGCAGCCATTCGAGCGTGCCGTGCGCGCCGACATGGACCAGCGCGTGGCAGCCGAGGGACTGGCGCAGCCAGAGGCCGAAGCCGACGAGTTCATGGCGCGGCGGCAAGGTCGGGTCGTGGTAGTCGGTACGGCGGTCGGCGGAACGGCCGCGGTCGGGAGCAAGCGCAACGGTGACGTTGCCGAAGGTGGCGGCGCGGAAGGTGAAGTGGGGATTTTCAGGCAGAGGCTCGTGGCTGTCGGTACCCCCCTCTGTCCTGCCGGACATCTCCCCCTCAAGGGGGGAGATTGATTCGTCATCGGCCGCCTCGCCAGTTGTCGACGTTGCCGAATGATCGCCGGGGCTGGAGCTGCTGATCTCCCCCCTTGAGGGGGAGATGGCCGGCAGGCCAGAGGGGGGTGTATCGAAGACGCTGGCGGGCTTTCCCCACGCAGCCTCGACCGCGGCACGGGCCTCGGCGGGAACGCTCTCCAATCCGGCGGTGTAGTCGGCGAGGCTCAGTCCCTGGCTCGGCGTTTCCAGCAGGTCGAGCAGGGCGCGCGGCGATTGCGGAATCGACTCAACGGCGTAGCCGCCTTGCTTGAGGTCGTGCAGCATGGCGAGCACGCTTGCCGGCACGTCGAGGCCGACGGCATAGCCGGTGCGGCCCGGTGCGCTCGGATAGTCGGGGATCAGGATGGCGAGTTTTCGGCTTGCGCGCGGCGTGCGCTGCAGGTCGATCATCGCGGCGATGCGGGCGGCGACCTGCTCGACTCGGTCGGGCTCGGCACGGTTGCCCATGGCGCGGAAGGCCAGCGCCGCGTCCGGCTCGCTTTCGGCCTTGAAGGAAATGGCGCCGGCGACGATGCGGCCGTCGAGTTCGGGCATCACGACATGCATGGCGAGGTCGGCGGGCGCCAGGCCGCGCTGGCTCTCCTCCCATGCCTCGCGGCGGGTGGTGGCGACGATGACCTGGAACACCGGCACGCCGGCGCGGTCGAACAGCGTCTCGCTGCCCGGCTCGGCGCCGGTGGCGAAGGCGGTGGCGGTGACGATCGCGGCGGGCGCGAGGTCGGCAATGGCCTGCTCGACGAAGGCGAGCGAGACGGGGTCCTTGAGGCTGGCGACGAAGATCGGCACCGGGACGAGGCCCCTGGCGCGAAGTGCGGCGACAAGCGCGTCGATCGGCGCGACGTCGGCGGCGAGCAGCATCGAGCGGTAGAAGAGGATGGGGATGATGGGGGCGGAGGCGGTCGCCGAAACATCGTGCTCTGTCGCGCCCCCCTCTGTCCTGCCGGACATCTCCCCCACAAGGGGGGAGATCAGCTGTTCGGATGTCTCTGCACCATCTCGCAAAGCCGTCGCTAGCGTCCCAGGTTGGGCAAGGCCCGCATGAGAGCTCAATCTCCCCCCTTGTGGGGGAGATGGGCGGCAGCCCAGAGGGGGGTGGGGGACCACGCCCTCCAGCGGATCGTAGAAGCCGGCCTTGGGCACTGAAACGGGCGCTGCCGGGGTGGTTTCCGCTCCAGCCAGCCCGGCCAGTCGATTTACCAGCGCGCGCATGTTGTCGGGGCCGCCCTCGCGGAAATAGTCGAGCAGAGCGTCGAGCTCGGCGCGCGGCAGGGTCGAGGCCTCGATCAGCCTCAGATCCTCGTCGCGGCATTCGCCGGGCAGCAGCGCAAGCTTGATGCCCCTGGCCCGGGCGACGGCAGCGAGCTGGTCGCAGCCGTAGCGCCACCATTCATAGCCGCCCAAAATGCGCACCAGGATGACCTTGGCGCGCGAGGCGACGCTGTCGATCCAGAGATCGACCGACATGGGGTGGCGCAGGTTGCGCAGGGCCGCAAGCCGCATGGAGGGGAGCGAGTCCGCGCCGGCGTTCCAGGCGGCCGCCATGCCGGCAAGGTCACTGTCGGTGAAGGAGAGCGCCAGAATGTCGGCCGGCGTCTGACGCAGGTCGATGGGTTCGGCGAGATCGTCGAGCGAGGCGGAGGAGGTGGTCAGGATGTGCATGGACACCCCGCTCGGATGCCGGGTTGGGAAAGGTCGCGCTCGACGTTGCCCCCCTCTGTCCTGCCGGACATCTCCCCCACAAGGGGGGAGATCAGCCAATCGCGTATGGAGGAGCGCCAGGCTCTCACGCCGTTCACCCCACCAGAATCTTCTCGATGGCCGGGCGGTCCAGACCCTTCAGGCCGATCACCACGAGTCGCGAGCGGCGGTCATCGGCGGCGGTCCAGGCGCGGTCGTAATAGTGATTGACGCGCGGGCCGACGGCCTGGACGAGAAGGCGCATCGGCTTGCCGCCGACCTCGACGAAACCCTTCACCCGCAGCACGTTTTCCTGCTCGGCGGCCGCCGAGACGCGCGAAGCGAGGTCGTCGGGGCTGGAAATCGAGGGAATGTCGATGATGAAGCTGTCGAAATCGTCGTGCTCGTGGTCGAGCTCGTCGTCGTGATGCGTCTTGCGGTTCTCGATGTCGTCCTCGACGGCCAGTCCGAGGCCAAGCAGGATCGAGGGATCGATGATGCCGTTCGAGGCCGGCACGATTTTGACGGCGCGCTGCAGATGTTCGCCGATGATCGCATTGGCGCGGGCCGCGCCGGCGGCGTCGATGAGGTCGCTCTTGGACAGGATAATGAGATCGGCGCAGGCGACCTGGTCCTCGAACACTTCCTCCACCGGATCGTCATGGTCCAGCGACTCGTCGGCGGCGCGCTGGGCTGTCAGCGCATCCATGTCGGAAGCAACCTTGCCGTCGGCAAGGGCTGCGCCATCGACCACGGCGATGACGCCGTCCACGGTCACGCGGCTCTTTACCGTCGGCCACTGGAAGGCCTGGACCAGCGGCTTGGGCAAAGCCAGGCCGGAGGTCTCTATAAGAATGTGATCGACCTTCGGCGTGCGCGACAGGATCTGGTCGAGCGCCGGCACGAAGTCGTCGGCCACGGTGCAGCAGATGCAGCCATTGGCCAGTTCGACGATGTTTTCCTCCGGGCAGGCGTCGATGCCGCAGCCCTTGAGGATCTCGCCATCGACGCCGACATCGCCGAATTCGTTGACGATGAGGGCGAGCCGCTTGCCGCCGGCATTTTCGAGGATGTGGCGGATCAGCGTCGTCTTGCCGGCGCCGAGGAAGCCGGTGATGACGGTGCAGGGAACGCGGGCGGTGGAAGCGGTCATGAAATGTCCTTGAGGGCGTCGAGGGGAGGGATGCGGGCGACGAGGCCGCGCTTCAGCGAATCGGGGCGGCCGCGCCACGGGATCAGGCCGTCGGCAGAGGTGGCGAAGAGTTTTGCGCCGGCAATCAGGTCCGGGCCGCTGTCGGCGTTGAGGTCGCCGAAGACATAGCTCCAGTGGCCGTCGCGCAGCAGGGCGGCGCTGAGCCGGCGCTTGCAGTTGCCGAGGCAATCGACCTGGCGCACCGTGACGGTCTCGTCGGCGGCGGCCAGCGTGCTTTCGGCAAGCAGGGCGCCGGCGCGCGGGTGGGCATCGGAGCCGGTCTCGTTGCGGCAGGAGGCGCAGACGACAATGGTCACCTCCGCCTGGTCGGCGGATGCGGCTGCGGGTACCCCTTGCGGGGAAATCGGTACGATCTTCAAAACGCGCTCCTTGTCCGGGACACCCGCCGGACGGTCGGATCATATCGTTGACGGCAGGTCTCCTGGCTCGCGGGTCTCAGCCCTTGCCGCCTTCCCGGAATTTTTTCCAGTGGCTTTCGGCGCAGGCTCGTCGCTTACAGTTGCGGGGACAGCCGCGGCGTTGGGCAGTTTGCCCGCACCGCATTCCCTCTTAGCTCCTCCCGTTGCGGAGAGGAGACCGTCGATCAGGGATTTAGGCTTGGCGGCCCGTGCGTGTCAACGCACGGAAGCGACCTCGGCCATCGCAATCCGGCCGTGGACGGTTCAGGCCAATGCCGCCAGCGCCGGTCCGAGGTCGCCTTTCGGCACGACTTCCATGCGTTCCAGGCCGAGCCAGGCCTGCATCAGCCGGAACTCTTCCAGCATTTCGGCGGCGGTCTCGGGCGGCGCGCCGGGCTCGGCGTAGGTGGCGAGCACGCGCAACACGCCGGCCGGGCGGTCGGCCTTGACGTCGGCGCGCGCGACGATGGTGTCGCCGAGCAGGAAGGGCAGGACGTAGTAGCCGTACTGCCGCTTTTCCGCCGGCGTGTAGATCTCGATGCGGTAGCGGAAATCGAACAGGCGCTCGGCGCGCGAGCGCTCGAAGACCAGCGGGTCGAAGGGGGCGAGCAGGGCGCGGGCGCGAATCCTGCGCGGCAGGCGGGCATCCTTGTGCAGGTAGGCGGGCTGCTTCCAGCCCCTGACGGCGACCGGCAGGAGTTCGCCTTCCTCGACCAGTTCCTCCAGCCGCCCCTTCATGTCGGCCGGCGAGAGGCGGAAATAGTCGCGCAGGTCGCTGTGGGTGGCGATGCCCAGCGCCCGGGCCGAGATGCGCAGCAATTCGCGGTGCGCGTCAGCGGGGGCGGGGACGGGGGCGTCGAAGATGTCCCTTGGGATGACACGCTCGGGCAGGTCGTAGAGGCGCTGGAAGCCGCGGCGCGAATGGGTGGTGATGCGGCCGGCCCAGAACAGCCATTCGAAGGCGTGCTTCTCGTCGCTCCAGCCCCACCAGCCGCCGGAGCCCTTCGCGCCGTCGATCTCGGAAGCGGCCATGGGTCCGCGGTCGGCGACATGGCGGTAGATTTCTTCGATCAGGCTGGCGCGCTCGCGGCCGAATCTCGCCAGCCCGCCATAGATGCCCTCGTTGCCGGCAGCACGCTGCATGCGCCACTGCATCAGCGGCCAGGTCTCGACCGGCAGGAAGGAGGCTTCGTGCGCCCAGTATTCGAAGAGACGCCGCTTGCGGCCGATGGCGGCGTCGTCGAGCACGGCCATCGGGTAGGGCCCGAGACGCGAGAAGAGCGGCATGTAATGGGCCCGCACCACGGCGCTGACCGAATCGATCTGCAGCAGGCCGAGTCGGGAAAGCACGCGGTTGAGGTGGCGGCGGTTGATCTCGCCGGTCGGTCGGGCTTCGCCAAAACCCTGCGCGGCAAGCGCGATGCGGCGAACGAGCGGGAGCGGGAGGGTTTCCTTCATCGGCGGCGCGGGCTTTCGGATCGGACCTGTTCTGCTGTCGGAGACGCGGGAGAATCGCCTCCCGAGGCGCCGAGACTAGCAGCGGCGCGGCAAGGATGTGTCAGGAGAGATAAGTGGAGTAATCTTGTAGAGAAAGCGCCAAAGCGTGCGTTTTCGAAAATGCCGTGCGGTGGCCGTGCCGAGGTCCCATTTCGGACAAGGTTTGACTTGCTTCACCCGGAGCGCTGCGCTAACCCTCGCCGCAATGCAGCATGAACCCTTGGGCCTGCCCCAGGGGTAATCTGTCACGCTTCCAGATTAGGGTATCGTGCTGTAGATCAGGTTGGAGTGGTACCAACGGAACCGCGGCATGAATTCACTTCTGGTTTCATATCTGCCCATCGTCATCTTCATCGGCGTCGCCCTCGTGGTCGGCATCGCGCTGATCGCAGCGCCCTTCCTTGTTGCCTACCGCAATCCCGATCCTGAGAAGCTGTCCGCCTACGAGTGCGGATTCAACTCTTTCGACGACGCGCGCATGAAGTTCGACGTGCGCTTCTACCTGGTGTCGATCCTGTTCATCATCTTCGATCTCGAAGTGGCCTTCCTGTTTCCATGGGCAGTGTCGTTCGGGAAGATCGGCATGCTGGGCTTCTGGTCGATGATGGTCTTCCTTGGTGTGCTGACCATCGGCTTCATCTACGAATGGAAGAAGGGAGCGCTCGAATGGGATTGAGCCCCAACACGCTGGTCGCCCCCAAGCCGAAGGGCATCATCGATCCGACCACCGGCAAGCCGATCGGGTCGGACGACCGCTTCTTCGGCGACCTCAACGAGGAACTGTCCGACAAGGGCTTTCTCGTTACCTCGTCGGAAGCCCTGGTCACCTGGGCGCGCACCGGCTCGCTGATGTGGATGACCTTCGGCCTCGCCTGCTGCGCTGTCGAGATGATGCACATCTCGATGCCGCGCTACGACGCCGAGCGCTTCGGCATCGCGCCGCGCGCCTCGCCGCGCCAGTCGGACGTGATGATCGTCGCCGGCACGCTGACCAACAAGATGGCGCCGGCCCTGCGCAAGGTCTACGACCAGATGCCGGAGCCGCGCTACGTTATCTCGATGGGCTCGTGCGCCAATGGCGGCGGCTATTACCACTATTCCTACGCGGTGGTGCGCGGCTGCGACCGGGTGGTGCCGGTCGACATCTACGTGCCCGGCTGCCCGCCGACCGCGGAGGCGCTGCTCTACGGCATCCTGATGCTGCAGAAGAAGATCCGCCGCACCGGCACGATCGAGCGGTGAGGGGATGAGCGACGTGCTGAACAGCCTTGCGGCGCATATCACCGGCAAGCTCGGCGACAAGATCGTCAGCGCCGACATCGCCTATGGCGAACTGACGCTGCATGCGGGCGCCGAGAACATCGTTCCCGTGCTGACCTTCCTGCGCGATGACACGAAATGCCGTTTCATCTCGATCATCGACGTCTGCGGCGTCGACTACCCGTCGCGCCCGCAGCGCTTCGATGTGGTCTACCACCTGCTGTCGCCGACCAAGAACACGCGCATCCGCATCAAGGTCATGACCGACGAGGAGACGCCGGTGCCGTCGGTGACGGGCGTGTTCCCCGGCGCCGACTGGTTCGAGCGCGAAGCCTACGACCTCTACGGCATCCTGTTCTCGGGCCATCCGGACCTCAGGCGCCTGTTGACTGATTACGGCTTCGACGGCCACCCGCTGCGCAAGGATTTCCCGCTCACCGGTTTCGTCGAGGTCCGCTACGACGACGAGGTGAAGCGCGTCGTCTATGAGCCGGTCGAGCTGAAGCAGGAATTCCGCAATTTTGATTTCCTCTCGCCATGGGAAGGCACGGACTACGTGCTGCCGGGCGACGAGAAGGCGAAGCAGTGATGGCTGAAACTTCCGTCCGCAACTTCAACATCAATTTCGGACCGCAGCATCCGGCGGCGCACGGCGTGCTGCGCCTCGTGCTGGAGCTCGACGGCGAGGTTGTCGATCGCGTCGATCCGCATATCGGCCTGCTGCATCGCGGCACCGAGAAGCTGATCGAGCAGAAGACCTACCTGCAGGCGATCCCCTATTTCGACCGCCTCGACTATGTCGCGCCGATGAACCAGGAGCATGCCTTCTCGCTCGCCATCGAGCGCCTGATGGGCATCGACGTGCCGAAGCGCGGCCAGCTGATCCGCGTGCTGTATTCCGAGATCGGCCGCATCCTGTCGCATCTCCTCAACGTCACCACGCAGGCGCTGGACGTCGGCGCGCTGACGCCGCCGCTCTGGGGCTTCGAGGAACGCGAGAAGCTGATGGTGTTTTATGAGCGGGCCTCCGGCTCGCGCATGCATGCCGCCTATTTCCGCCCCGGCGGCGTCCACGAGGACCTGCCCGAGAAGCTCGTCGATGACATCGGCAAGTGGATCGACCCGTTTCTCAAGACGGTCGATGATCTTGACAATCTCCTGACGCCGAACCGCATCTTCAAGCAGCGCAACGTCGATATCGGCGTGGTGACGCTGGAAGATGCCTGGGCCTGGGGATTTTCGGGCGTCATGGTGCGCGGCTCGGGCGCTGCCTGGGACCTGCGCAAGTCGCAGCCCTACGAGTGCTATTCGGAACTCGATTTCGACATCCCGATCGGCAAGAACGGCGACTGCTACGACCGCTACCTGATCCGCGTCGAGGAGATGCGCCAGTCGGCCGAGATCATGCGCCAGTGCGTCAACCTGCTGCTCGGCAAGGAGAAGGTCGGACCGGTATCCAACCTCGACGGCAAGGTCGTGCCGCCGAACCGCGCCGCGATGAAGCGGTCGATGGAAGCGCTGATCCACCACTTCAAGCTCTATACCGAGGGCTATCACGTGCCGGCCGGCGAGGTTTACGCCGCTGTCGAGGCGCCGAAGGGCGAGTTCGGCGTCTATCTGGTCGCCGACGGCACGAACAAGCCCTATCGCTGCAAGCTGCGGGCGCCGGGTTTTGCGCACCTGCAGGCGATGGATTTCATCTGCCGCGGCCACATGCTGGCAGACGTCTCCGCCGTTCTCGGCTCCCTCGACATCGTGTTTGGTGAGGTCGATCGTTAAATGTCAGTACGCCGACTAGCAGATGCATCCGAACAGCCCGAAGGTTTCGCGTTCAACCGCGTGAACCGCACCTGGGCTGCCGAGACGGTGAAGAAGTACCCGAAGGGACGCCAGCAGTCGGCGGTCATCCCGCTGATGATGCGCGCCCAGGAGCAGGAAGGGTGGCTGACCAAGCCGGCGATCGAGGCGATCGCCGACATGCTCGACATGCCCTACATCCGGGCGCTGGAAGTCGCGACCTTCTACACGCAGTTCCAGCTGAAGCCGGTCGGCCGGCGCGCCCATGTGCAGGTCTGCGGTACGACACCCTGCATGCTGCGCGGCGCCGAAGGGCTGATGGACGTCTGCCGCAGCAAGATCCATCCCGAGCAGTTCCATACCAACGAGCGTGGCATGCTGTCTTGGGAAGAGGTCGAGTGCCTCGGCGCCTGCGTCAACGCGCCGATGGTCATGATCTTCAAGGATACCTACGAGGACCTGACACCGGAACGGCTGGAAGAGATCATCGACCAGTTCGCGATGGGCAAGGGCGTGCACGTGCCGGTCGGACCGCAGAGCGGCCGCAAGGTTTCGGAGCCGCTGCCGGGCCTGACGTCGCTGACTGACGAGAAGGCCGTGACCAAGCAGGGCCGCAAGGCGAAGGCCGCGAAGCCGGCAGCCGCCGAGGATTCGGCCTCAGTGCCGCCGTCAAAGGCGGCCAAGCCGAAGACGCGTGCTGCCGAGACCAACGGGGCGGTGAAGTCCCCGTCGCCGGTCAAGGCCAACCAGCAGACCGAGAAGAAGGAGAGCGTCGCAGCGCCGCTGTTCGACCCGGTGGCCGCCAACAAGGCGTCGCCGGCCGTCGAGAAGGTCGACAAGCAGCGCAAGCCGCCGATCACCAAGTCGGGAGAGGTGGCACACAAGTCGCCGGAACTGCTGCGCGGCGAGCCGATCGGCGCTGCCCGCAAGAAGTCCGTGGCGAGCGACAAGCCGTCGCTGTCGGACGCCAACCGTCCGCCGAAGATCGATGCGCCCGCCACGCCTGACAATCTCAAGCTGATTTCGGGAGTCGGCCCGGTGCTCGAGGGCATTCTCCATTCGCTCGGCATCTACACGTTTGCGCAGGTCGCCGCCTGGACCAAGGCCGAGCGCGACTGGGTCGACGGCTATCTGAACTTCAAGGGCCGCATCGACCGCGACGACTGGGTCAAGCAGGCTGATGCGCTCGCCAAGGGCGAAGACGAATATCTCCGCGTCTTCGGCAAGAAACCGGTCTGAGGAACGATCATGCTTCAGGATAAAGACCGCATCTTCAACAACATCTACGGCATGTTCGACCGTTCGCTGCAGGGCGCGATGGCGCGCGGGCACTGGGACGGCACGGCCGGCCTCGTCGCCAAGGGGCGCGACTGGATCGTCAACGAGATGAAGGCGTCGGGCCTGCGCGGCCGCGGCGGCGCCGGCTTCCCGACCGGCCTGAAGTGGTCGTTCATGCCCAAGCAGAGCGACGGTCGGCCGAGCTATCTCGTCGTCAATGCCGACGAGTCGGAGCCCGGCACCTGCAAGGACCGCGACATCCTGCGCCACGACCCGCACACGCTGGTCGAAGGCTGCTTGCTCGCCGGCTTCGCCATGGGCGCGGTCGCGGCCTACATCTATGTGCGCGGCGAGTTCATCCGCGAGCGCGAAGCGCTGCAGCGCGCCATCGACGAGGCCTACGAGGCGCGGCTGATCGGCAAGAACAACATCAACGGCTACGACTTCGAGATCTACGTCCACCATGGCGCGGGCGCCTATATCTGCGGCGAGGAGACAGCGCTGCTGGAAAGCCTCGAGGGCAAGAAGGGCCAACCGCGCCTGAAGCCGCCGTTCCCGGCCAATGTCGGCCTCTATGGCTGCCCGACCACGGTCAACAATGTCGAGTCGATCGCGGTGGCGCCGACCATCCTGCGCCGCGGCGCTTCATGGTTCTCGTCCTTCGGCCGTCCGAACAATGTCGGTACCAAGCTTTTCTGCATCTCCGGCCACGTCAACAATCCGTGCACCGTCGAAGAGGCGATGTCGATCCCGTTCCGCGAACTGATCGAGACGCATTGCGGCGGCATCCGCGGCGGCTGGGACAATCTCCTGGCGGTCATCCCGGGCGGCGCCTCGGTGCCGCTGGTGCCGGCCGAGCAGATCATCGACGCGCCGATGGATTTCGACGCGCTGCGCGACCTGAAGTCGGGCCTCGGCACGGCGGCCGTCATCGTGATGGACAAGTCGACGGACATCGTGAAGGCCATCGCCAGGCTCTCCTACTTCTACAAGCACGAGAGCTGCGGCCAGTGCACGCCGTGCCGCGAAGGCACCGGCTGGATGTGGCGGGTGATGGAAAGGTTGGTGCGCGGCGAGGCGCAGAAGCGCGAAATCGACATGCTGCTCGACGTCACCAAGCAGGTGGAAGGCCACACGATCTGCGCGCTGGGCGACGCGGCTGCCTGGCCGATCCAGGGCCTGATGCGGCATTTCCGCGGCGAGGTGGAGCGGCGCATCGACGAGTTCTCGCGCAACGCGCACAACGCCGAACCGGTTCTGGTGGCGGCGGAATAACATAAGCGAAAGTGCGGGCCACAAGGTCCGATCTGGAAACGAAGCAAGGCGGGGATACGGAACCAACACGACGAGGAGAGACCAATGTCGATGTTTTCCACACCCGAAGAGTTGCAGAGCGAGTTGAAGACGCTGGAGACGATGAGAAGCGAAATGTCGGACAAGCTATCCAAGGAGATGAGCAGCGCAGTCAACCTGCTGGCGCATCCTATGGCCGGTGCTGCCGCCATGTCGGCGCTCGGGACCGGGCTGGCGTTCCATGCGCTCGGCGTATGGATGGGCGCGTTCCAGGGCGCGACGGAAGCCGCCCAGCGGCTCTATTCGCCGATCTATGACGACCTGCCGGGCGATGCCAAGTCGTTCGCCGGCAGGCCACGGTCGCCCGCCACCAAGGCGAAGTCGACGACCAGGAAGATGATGGACGAGGCGCGCTCGGCGGCGGACGAGATCGTCGGCGGCGCTGACGTCGTGGAACTGAAGCCGGCAGCCGATGTCGAAACCAGAACGGTCGAGGTGCCGGTCGAGGCGAAGGAAGCCGCGGCCGAACTGATGCCGGAGGATTTCCATCAGCCCAAGGCGATGGAAAGGCCCGCGGCGCCGGATGACCTGAAGGCGATTTCGGGCGTCGGTCCGAAGCTTGAGGCGGTGCTGAACGGGCTCGGCGTCTGGACCTACGACCAGATCGCCGGCTGGAGCGAGCCGGAGATTGCCTGGGTCGACGACTATCTTTCGTTCAAGGGCAGGATCGCCCGCGACGACTGGCTGGGGCAGGCGAAGGCGCTTGCGGCCGGACCGAAGCAGTGAATTGACATTCCGGGTGCCGGACGGGCACCCGGTGACGGAGTTTGCGGGCTGACCGCAGGGGTTTGAGGCGATATGGCGAAGCTGAAGGTCGACGGGAAAGAGATCGAGGTACCCGACCACTACACGCTGCTGCAGGCAGCGGAGGATGCGGGCGCGGAGATTCCGCGCTTCTGCTTCCACGAGCGGCTGTCGATCGCCGGCAATTGCCGCATGTGCCTGGTCGAGGTGAAGGGCGGACCGCCCAAGCCGGCGGCCTCCTGTGCCATGGGCGTGCGCGACCTGCGCCCCGGCCCGAACGGCGAGACGCCGGAAATCTTCACCAACACGCCGATGGTCAAGAAGGCCCGCGAAGGCGTGATGGAGTTCCTGCTCATCAACCATCCGCTGGATTGCCCGATCTGCGACCAGGGCGGCGAGTGCGACCTGCAGGACCAGGCGATGGCCTTCGGCGTCGATTCCTCGCGCTACCAGGAAAACAAGCGCGCGGTCGAGGACAAGTACATCGGCCCGCTGGTCAAGACCATCATGAACCGCTGCATCCACTGCACGCGGTGCGTTCGCTTCACCACCGAGGTGGCGGGCATCTCCGAACTCGGCCTGATCGGCCGCGGCGAGGATGCCGAGATCACCACCTATCTCGAAAGCGCGATGACGTCGGAACTGCAGGGCAATGTCATCGACCTGTGCCCGGTCGGCGCGCTGACCTCCAAGCCCTACGCATTCCAGGCGCGTCCCTGGGAACTGACCAAGACCGAATCCATCGACGTGATGGACGCGGTCGGGTCCGCCATCCGCGTCGACTCGCGCGGCCGCGAAGTGATGCGCATCATGCCGCGCATCAACGAGCAGGTGAACGAGGAGTGGATTTCCGACAAGACCCGCTTCATCTGGGACGGGCTGCGCTCGCAGCGCCTCGACCGGCCCTATGTGCGCAAGGGATCGAAGCTGGTGCCGGCAAGCTGGCCGGAAGCCTTCGACGCCATTCGCAAGGCCGTCGGCAAGGCCAAGCCGGAGCGCATCGGCGCGATCGCCGGCGATCTCGCGACCGTCGAGGAAATGTACGCTCTGAAGCTGCTGATGCAGTCGCTCGGCTCCGAAAACATCGACTGCCGGCAGGACGGCGCCGCTCTCGACCCGGCGCTCGGCCGCGCCAGCTACATCTTCAACCCGACCATCGAGGGCATCGAGCAGGCCGACGCGGTGCTGATCATCGGCGCCAATCCGCGCTTCGAGGCCTCGGTGCTCAATGCACGCATCCGCAAGCGCTGGAAGCAGGGCGACCTGCCGGTTGGCGTGATCGGCGAGGTCGGCGACCTGCGCTACGACTACGAGCAGCTCGGCGCCGGGCCTGAATCGCTGAAGACGCTGGCAGACGGCAGCGGCAGCTTCTTCAGGAAGCTGAAGGCGGCAAGCCGGCCGATGATCGTCGTCGGGCAGGGCGCCATATCGCGATCCGACGGCGCGGCCATTCTCGGCCAGGCGGCGAAGCTCGCCCAGGCGGTCGAAGCGGTGACCGACGCGTGGAACGGCTTTGCCGTGCTGCACACGGCGGCTGCGCGCGTTGGCGGGCTCGATGTCGGCTTCGTGCCCGGCAAGGGCGGCAAGAACGTATCCGGCATGCTGGGCGACAGCGACGTGCTGTTCCTGCTTGGCGCCGATGAGGTCGACATGGGCCAGACCGGCGGCGCCTTCGTCGTCTATATCGGCACGCATGGCGACGCCGGCGCGCACCGCGCCAACGTCATCCTGCCGGGTGCGGCCTACACCGAGAAATCAGGCACCTACGTCAATACAGAGGGCCGGGTGCAGCAGACCAACCGAGCCGGCTTCGCGCCGGGCGAGGCCAAGGAAGACTGGGCGATCCTGCGCGCGCTGTCGGATGCGCTTGGCCACAAGCTGCCGTTCGATTCGCTCGCCGAACTGAGGCGCAAGCTCTACGGCGAATTCCCGCATCTTGGCCGCGTCGACCAGATCGCGGCGGGCGAGGGCGGCGACATCGCCAGGCTCGCGCGCACCGGCGGCCGCCTGAACAAGGGCGTCTTCGCTTCACCGGTCAAGGATTTCTACCTGACCAACCCGATCGCGCGGGCTTCCGCGGTCATGGCCGAATGCTCGGCCCTGGCCAGGGGCGGCTTCAAGCAGGCCGCGGAGTAGGTCGATGGAATCCTTCTTCTCATTCTACGTGCTGCCGGCACTGATCATCCTGTTGAAGTCGGTCGTACTGATCGTCGTCCTGCTGATCTTCGTCGCCTATATCCTCTATGCCGACCGCAAGATCTGGGCGGCGGTGCAGTTGCGCCGCGGACCGAACGTGGTCGGGCCCTGGGGCCTGCTGCAGGCCTTTGCCGACCTGTTGAAGTTCGTCTTCAAGGAGCCAGTCATCCCGTCCGGCGCCAACAAGGGCGTGTTCCTGCTGGCGCCGCTGGTGTCGGCCGTTCTGGCGCTTGCCGCCTGGGCGGTGATCCCGGTCGACGAGGGCTGGGGCATCGCCAACGTCAATGTCGGCATCCTCTACGTCTTCGCCATCTCCTCGCTCGAGGTCTATGGCGTGATCATGGGCGGCTGGGCGTCGAACTCGAAATACCCGTTCCTCGGTGCGCTGCGCTCGGCCGCGCAGATGGTGTCCTACGAAGTCTCGATCGGCTTCGTCATCGTCACCGTGCTCTTGTGCGTCGGCTCGCTCAACCTGACCGACATCGTGCTGTCCCAGCGCGATGGGCTCGGCACCATGCTCGGCCTGCCCAACACGCTGCTCGACTGGCACTGGCTGGCGCTGTTCCCGATGTTCGTCATCTTCTTCATCTCGGCGCTGGCCGAGACGAACCGGCCGCCCTTCGACCTTGTCGAGGCCGAATCGGAACTCGTCGCCGGCCACATGATCGAATATTCCTCGACGCCGTTCCTGCTGTTCTTCCTCGGCGAGTATGTGGCGATCGTGCTGATGTGCGCGCTGACGACGATCCTGTTCCTCGGCGGCTGGCTGCCCCCGTTCGACTTCGCACCCTTCACCTGGGTGCCGGGCGTCATCTGGTTCGTGCTCAAGGTCTGCATGGTGTTCTTCATGATCTCCATGGTGAAGGCCTTCGTGCCGCGCTACCGCTACGACCAGCTGATGCGGCTGGGCTGGAAGGTCTTCCTGCCGATCTCGCTGTTCATGGTCATCGCCACCGCGGCCTTCCTCAAGATCACGGGACTTTCCTGATGAGCGCTCTCGCACAAGCCGCCAAGTCGCTGCTGCTGGCCGAGTTCGTCGGCGCCTTCTTCCTGTCGATGCGCCAGTTCTTCGCGCCGAAGGCGACGCTGAACTATCCGCACGAGAAGGGGCCGCTCAGCCCGCGCTTTCGCGGCGAGCACGCGCTGCGCCGCTATCCGAACGGCGAGGAACGCTGCATTGCCTGCAAGCTGTGCGAGGCGATCTGCCCGGCGCAGGCGATCACCATCGAGGCCGGACCGCGCCGCAACGACGGCACGCGCCGCACGGTGCGCTACGACATCGACATGGTGAAGTGCATCTATTGCGGCTTCTGCCAGGAAGCCTGCCCGGTCGACGCCATCGTCGAGGGGCCGAATTTCGAGTTCGCGACGGAGACGCGCGAAGAGCTTTACTACGACAAGGACAAGCTGCTCGCCAATGGCGACCGGTGGGAGCGGGAACTGGCGCGCAACATCGCTTTGGATGCGCCGTATCGCTGAAGTTTGAACGATGGACGGGGCGGGACGCCTCGTCTAAGGAACACGCGGCTTTGTCGACCGGAGGCGGGGGCAAGGACCACAAACGGACAGGGCGTGCTTCGCGTCTTGACCGAACAGGATAACCGGGGGAACCCATGCTCAACGGACTGGAAGCGGTATTTTTCTACCTCTTCGCCTTTATCGCGATCGG
Source organism: Alphaproteobacteria bacterium (assembly GCA_018823835.1). GTDB lineage: Bacteria > Pseudomonadota > Alphaproteobacteria > Rhizobiales > Rhizobiaceae > CAMYMG01. The sequence goes on from JAHJHT010000013.1 coordinate 265,739, forward strand.
ATCGGCCTTCATGGTCATTTCCGCGCGCAACCCCGTGCATTCGGTGCTGTTCCTGATCCTGACCTTCGTCAACGCGGCCGGCCTGTTCCTGCTGACCGGGGCTGAGTTCCTGGCGATGATCCTGCTCGTCGTCTATGTCGGCGCGGTGGCGGTGCTGTTCCTGTTCGTCGTCATGATGCTCGACGTCGATTTCGCTGAACTGAAGAGCGGCGCGCTGCAATATGCGCCTATCGGCGCGGTGGTGGGGCTGATTCTGGCGGCAGAACTGATCGTGGTAACTGGCGGCTACGCGTTTGCGCCGCAGCTTGCCTCGACGATCTCGCAGCCGACCCCGGACATCGCCACGCGCCACAACACGGCAGCACTCGGCGACATCCTCTATACGGACTACCTCTTCTACTTCCAGATCGCCGGACTGGTTCTGCTGGTCGCCATGATCGGCGCCATCGTGCTGACGCTGCGCCACAAGCCGGGCGTCAAGCGCCAGAACATCTCGGCCCAGGTTGCGCGCACGCCGGCCACCGCGATCGAGGTCAAGAAGGTCGAGACGGGCAAGGGCATCTGACGATGACGGTTGATATTGCACATTTCCTCACGGTGTCGGCGATCCTGTTCACGCTCGGCGTGTTCGGCATCTTCCTGAACCGCAAGAACGTCATCGTCATCCTGATGTCGGTCGAACTCATCCTGCTCGCCGTCAACATCAATTTCGTCGCCTTCTCGGCAGCGCTCGGCGACCTTGTCGGCCAGGTGTTCGCCCTGTTCGTGCTGACGGTGGCCGCCGCGGAAGCCGCGATCGGCCTTGCCATTCTCGTCGTATTCTTCCGCAACCGCGGCTCCATCGCGGTCGAAGACGTGAACATGATGAAGGGTTGAGATGTACCAGGCCATCGTCTTTCTCCCCCTTGTCGGGTTCCTGATCGTCGGACTGTTCGGCAACTCGCTCGGCGCCAAGGCGTCCGAGTACATCACCAGCGGTCTGATGATCGTCGTTGCGGTGCTGTCGTGGATCGCCTTCTTCACCGTCGCCTTCGGCGAGGGCGAAGCCTTTGTCGTGCCGGTGATGCGCTGGATCGAATCGGGCGGCCTGCAGGCCGACTGGGCATTGAGGATCGACACGCTGACGGTCGTCATGCTGGTCGTCGTCAACACGGTGTCGACGCTGGTCCACATCTACTCGATCGGCTACATGCACCACGATCCGCACAGGCCGCGCTTCTTCGCCTACCTGTCGCTGTTCACCTTCGCCATGCTGATGCTGGTGACCTCCGACAACCTGGTGCAGATGTTCTTCGGCTGGGAGGGCGTCGGCCTCGCCTCATACCTGCTGATTGGATTCTGGTACAAGAAGCCGTCGGCCAACGCCGCTGCCATCAAGGCCTTCGTGGTCAACCGCGTCGGCGACTTCGGCTTCGCGCTCGGCATCTTCGGTGTCTTCGTGCTGTTCGGCTCGGTCAATCTCGGCACCATCTTCGCCAATGCGTCGACCTTCCTGCCGGCTGGCGGACATGGCGCGGAGGGCGTGGCTGCCGAAGCAGCCGCCCATGGCGAGGCGGTCCTCACCTTCCTCGGCTACGCGCTCGACAAGCAGTCGGCGCTGACGATCGTCTGCCTGCTGCTCCTGATGGGCGCCATGGGCAAGTCGGCGCAGGTGCCGCTGCACACCTGGCTGCCCGACGCCATGGAAGGCCCGACGCCGGTTTCGGCGCTGATCCATGCCGCCACCATGGTGACGGCCGGCGTGTTCATGCTGGCGCGCCTGTCGCCGATTTTCGAACTGTCGCATACGGCACTCACCGTCGTCGTCTGCGTCGGCGCCATCACCGCCTTTTTCGCCGCGACCGTCGGCTTGGTGCAGAACGACATCAAGCGCGTCATCGCCTATTCGACCTGCTCGCAGCTCGGCTACATGTTCGTGGCGCTCGGCCTCGGCTTCTACTCGGCGGCGATCTTCCACCTGTTCACGCATGCCTTCTTCAAGGCGCTCTTGTTCCTCGGTTCCGGCTCGGTGATCCATGCCGTCTCCGACGAGCAGGACATGCGCAAGATGGGCGGCCTGCGAAAGCTGATCCCCAAGACCTACTGGATGATGATCATCGGCACGCTGGCGCTGACCGGCGTCGGCATTCCGGGCACGATCATCGGCACGGCCGGCTTCTTCTCCAAGGACGCCATCATCGAAGGCGCCTTCGCCGGTCACAGCACCGTGGCGTTCTACGCCTTCTGGCTGCTGGTGATCGCCGCTGCGTTCACCAGCTTCTACTCCTGGCGGCTGATCTTCATGACGTTCCACGGGGCGCCGCGTGCCAGCCACGACGTGATGCACCACGTGCATGAGTCGCCGATGGTGATGCTGGTGCCGCTGTTCATCCTGGCTGCCGGCGCGCTGTTTGCGGGCGTCGTGTTCCACGAATATTTCGTCGGCGAGCATTATGCGGAGTTCTGGAAGGCGTCGCTGTTCACTCTGCCGGACAACCACATTCTGCATGCCATCCACGAGGTGCCGCTGTGGGTGAAGCTGTCGCCCTTCGTCGCCATGGTGCTCGGCTTCCTGGTGGCCTACCAGTTCTATATCCGCTCGCCGCAGACGCCGGTGACGCTGGCCTCGCAGCACCGCTTCCTCTACCGGTTCCTGCTCAACAAGTGGTACTTCGATGAGCTCTACGACATGCTGTTCGTCAATCCGGCCAAGCGGCTGGGCAGCTTCCTGTGGAAGACCGGCGACGGCCGCATCATCGACGGCTTCGGCCCCGACGGCGTCTCGGCGCGCGTGGTCGACGTGACCAACCGGGTCGTCAAGCTGCAGACCGGTTACCTCTACCACTATGCCTTTGCCATGTTGATCGGCGTTGCCGGCCTCGTCACCTGGATGATGTTCGGGAGCTCGTTCTAGACCATGACCGACTGGCCCATTCTCTCCACGGTCACGTTCCTGCCTCTGGCTGGCGCGTTGTTCATCCTGCTGATCCGGGAGGACGGCGCGAGCGCCAAGCGCAACATGCGCGCCATCGCATTGTGGACGACGATCCTGACCTTCGTGCTCTCGCTGCTGATCTGGATCGGCTTCGACAATGCCGATCCCGGATTCCAGATGGTCGAGAAGGCCGACTGGATGGATTCCGGCATCTCCTACCATGTCGGCGTCGACGGCATCTCGATGCTGTTCGTCATCCTGACGACCTTCCTGATGCCGTTCTGCATCCTGGCGAGCTGGGAATCGATCGACAAGCGCGTGAAGGCCTACATGGTCTCGTTCCTGCTGCTGGAGACGCTGATGATCGGCGTCTTCACGGCGCTCGACATCGTGCTGTTCTACGTCTTCTTCGAGGGCGGCCTGATCCCGATGTTCATCATCATCGGCGTGTGGGGCGGCAAGCGGCGCGTCTATGCCTCGTTCAAGTTCTTCCTCTACACGCTGCTCGGCTCGGTGCTGATGCTGCTCGCCATCATGGCGATGTTCTACCAGTCCGGCACGACCGACATCCCGACGCTGCTGACGCATGACTTCCCCGCCAACATGCAGACATGGCTGTGGCTCGCCTTCTTTGCCTCCTTCGCGGTGAAGATGCCGATGTGGCCGGTGCACACCTGGCTTCCCGACGCGCATGTCGAGGCGCCGACGGCCGGTTCGGTCATCCTGGCCGGCATCATGCTGAAGATGGGCGGTTACGGCCTTCTGCGCTTCTCGCTGCCGATGTTCCCGCTTGCCTCGATCGACCTCGCTCCCCTGGTCTTCGCGCTGTCGGTCATCGCCATCATCTACACCTCGCTGGTGGCGCTGATGCAGGAGGACATGAAGAAGCTGATCGCCTATTCGTCGGTCGCCCACATGGGCTACGTGACCATGGGCATCTTCGCCATGAACCAGGAAGGCGTGCAGGGCGCGATCTTCCAGATGCTGTCGCACGGCCTGGTATCGGGCGCGCTGTTCCTGTGCGTGGGCGTCGTCTACGACCGCATGCATACCCGCGAGATCGCGGCCTATGGCGGCCTCGTCAACAACATGCCGAAATACGCGGTCGCCTTCCTGATCTTCACGATGGCCAATGTCGGTCTGCCCGGCACCAGCGGCTTCATCGGCGAGTTCCTGACGCTGCTCGGCATCTTCCGGGTCAACACCTGGGTGGCGCTGTTCGCGACGACCGGCGTGATCCTGTCGGCGGCCTACGCGCTGTGGCTCTACCGCAAGGTGGTGTTCGGCGCGCTGACCAAGGAGAGCCTCGAGGGCATGCTCGACCTGTCCGCGCGCGAGAAGCTGATCCTCTATCCGCTGGTCGTGCTCGTCATCTTCTTCGGCGTCTACCCGGCGCCGATCTTCGACGCGACGGCCACTTCGGTCGAGGCGCTCGTCAACACAATCAGCATATCGCTCGACGCCGCGCATAGCGCGGTGGCGAATTGAGGGGCGAACCATGACGCCGGAACTTAGCTCAAGCCTGTCGCTCGCAATGCCGGAGCTGATCCTCGTGATCGGCGCCCTGGCCCTGCTGATGATCGGCGTGTTCTCGAGCGCGCGCGCCTACGGCATGATCAACGGGCTGGCTATCGCCATCCTGATCGCCGCCGGCGGCTGGATGGCGCTGCAGGGCGGCAGCGGCGAGGCCTTCGGTGGTGCGTTCCTCGTCGATCCCTTCGCGCATTTCATGAAGATCCTGGCGCTGACCGGCTCGGCCGCGGCGCTGCTGATGTCGGGCGTCTTCGCCAGGGAACTCAACTTCGACAAGTTCGAGTTTCCTGTGCTGGTGCTGCTTTGCACGCTCGGCATGATGCTGATGATCTCGGCCAACAGCATGATCGCGCTCTATCTCGGGCTCGAGCTGCAGTCGCTGGCCATCTACGTACTTGCCGCCTTCAACCGCGACAATCTGCGCTCGTCGGAAGCCGGCCTGAAGTATTTCGTGCTCGGCGCGCTCTCGTCGGGCATGCTGCTCTATGGCATCAGCCTCGTCTATGGCTACACAGGCAGCGTCGGCTTCGAGCAGATTGCCGCCGCGCTCTCGGGTGCCGAACGCCAGCTCGGCCTTGTCTTCGGCCTTGTCTTCGTGCTGGCCGGACTGGCCTTCAAGATCTCGGCCGTGCCGTTCCACATGTGGACGCCGGACGTCTACGAGGGTGCGCCGACGCCGGTTACCGCCTTCCTGGCCGCGGCGCCCAAGATGGCGGCGATGGCACTCATCGTGCGCATCACCATGCAGGCCTTCGAGCCGATCGCCGCCGACTGGCAGCAGATCGTGGTGTTCATCTCGATCGCCTCGATGGTGCTCGGCTCCTTCGCGGCGATCGGGCAGCAGAACATCAAGCGGCTGATGGCCTATTCGTCGATCGGCCATATGGGCTTCGCCCTTGTCGGTCTTTCCGCCAACAGCCAGGACGGCGTGCGCGGCGTCGTCATCTACATGCTGATCTACCTGGTGATGACGCTCGGCACCTTCGCCTGCATTCTGGCGATGCGGCGCAAGGAAGGCAGCGTCGAACAGATCGGCGATCTCGCCGGCCTGTCGAGCACCAACCCGATCATGGCGACGATCCTGACGATCCTGATGTTCTCGCTGGCCGGCATCCCGCCGCTCGCCGGCTTCTGGGCCAAGTGGTACGTGTTCCTCGCCGCCATCAATGCCGGGCTCTACGCGCTGGCGGTGATCGGCGTGCTGGCCTCGGTGGTCGGCGCCTACTACTACCTGCGCATCATCAAGCTCATGTGGTTCGACGAGCCGGCCGGCAGCTTCGTGCCGATGGCGGGCTCGCTGCGGCTGGTGCTCGGCGTGTCGGGCGCCTTCGTGTTGTTCTACGTCCTGATCATCGGACCTATCGGCACGATGGCAGAAGCCGCGGCAAGGACCTTCTTCTAGGCGATGGGCTTCGCGCTGGCTCCGACGGCCCTGTCGGATGGATACCGGCTCGAAGCGCATGAGAGTGTCGGCTCGACCAACGCGCTGGCACTCGACCATGCGCGGGCGGGTGATCCCGGAAAGCTCTGGGTGGTTTCCAGCCGTCAGGAAAGCGGGCGTGGCCGGCGCGGCCGGGCCTGGGACACGCCGACCGGGAATCTCGCCGCCACGCTTCTCGTCGTAGACAGCCACGATCTCCGGCTTGCCGCGACACTCGGCTTCGTCGCCGGGCTGGCGCTGTCGGACGCCCTGAACGCGGTCATTCCCAACGCGCGGATTTCGGTCGGCGTCGATGGCGGGCAGGGGGGCGGCGCAGGCGCACGCTTCGAGCTGAAATGGCCGAATGACGTGCTGGCCGACGGTTCAAAGCTCGCCGGGATCCTGCTCGAATCCTCGCTCATCGGCGGCGGGCGCTTCGCGCTGGCGGTCGGCATCGGCGTCAACGTCGTGGCGCATCCCGACGGTGTGCCTTACCCGGCAACGTCGCTGAAGGCGCTCGGGGCAAAGGTGGACGCGGAGACGCTGTTTCTGGCGCTGTCCGACGCCTGGACAGACAACAGCCGCGACTGGGACCGGGGGCAGGGCCTGTCGCGCATCCGCCAGCGCTGGCTTTCTCGCGCGGCAGGACTAGGTTCTGAGGTTGCCGTGCGCGTCGACGGAAATGTCGTGCGCGGCGTGTTCGAGACGATCGACGAGGACTGCCGCTTCGTCATAAGGGCGAACGGCGGCGACATCGTGAAAATTGCAGCGGGTGACGTGCATTTCGGCGCGGTCGCATCCGCAGGCGCTGCGTGAGGCGCCAGGAAAGGTGAACATCCATGGCTAAATCCAAGGGCGCGGAACTGGTCTTCGTTCCGCTCGGCGGCGTCGGCGAGATCGGCATGAACTTCGCGCTTTACGGCTACGGGCCGGCCGACAAGCGCGAATGGCTGATCGTCGATGTCGGCGTTACCTTTCCGGACGCAACACTGCCCGGCGTCGACCTCGTGCTGCCGGACACGCGCTTCATCGAGGAGCAGCTGCCAAATCTGCGCGGCATCGTCATCACGCACGCGCATGAGGACCATTACGGTGCCTTGCTCGACATCTGGCCGAAGCTCAAGGCGCCGGTGTGGATGACGCCCTTCGCGGCCGGGTTGCTCGAGGCCAAGCGTCAGGGCGAAAGCGGCGCGCCGAAAATCCCGGTGACTGTCTATCGCGGCGGCGACACGTTCGAGGTCGGCCCCTTCAAGATCGAGGCGATTCCGGTCAGCCACTCGATCCCCGAGCCGATGTCGCTGGCGATCACCTCGCCGCTCGGCACCGTCGTCCATACCGGCGACTGGAAGCTCGACCCGGCGCCGGAGATCGGCCCGATGACGGACGAGGCGCGCTTCCGCGCCATCGGCGACGCCGGCGTGCTGGCGCTGATCTGCGATTCCACCAATGCCATGCGCGAAGGCGAATCCCCGTCCGAGCAGGCGGTGGGCGAGGGCCTGCGCGGCGTCATCCAGAAGGCGGCGGGCCGGGTAGCGATCACCACCTTCTCGTCGAATGTCGGTCGCGTGCGCTCGATCGCCGAGGCGGCACGCGACAGCGGCCGCCAGGTGCTGGTGCTCGGCCGCTCGCTGAAGCGCATGATCGGAGTGGCCAGTGAACTCGGCTACATGGAGGGAATTCCACCCTTCATCGCGGAAGAGGATTACGGCTTCATCCCGCGTGAGAATCTCGTCGTCATCTGCACGGGCAGCCAGGGCGAGGGACGCGCAGCACTTGCCAAGCTGGCGCGCGACGAGATGAAGTCGGTGGCGCTGTCGCCCGGCGATACGGTCGTGTTTTCCTCGCGGACCATTCCCGGCAACGAAAAGGCGATTCTCGAGATCAAGAACCAGCTGATCGACCAGGGCATCAGGATCATCGAGGACAGCGACGCGCTGGTGCACGTGTCGGGCCATCCGCGCCGCAGCGAATTGCGCAAGATGTACGAGTGGACGCGGCCGCAGATCGGCGTGCCGGTGCATGGCGAGGCGGCGCATCTCGTCGCACAAGGTTCGCTGATGTCGGCATCCGGCATCGGGCAGGTGGCGCAGGTGCGGGACGGCGACATGCTCCTGCTGGCGCCGGGTGCGGCGGAAATTCTCCGCAAAGTTCCGTTCGGCCGGGTCTACAAGGACGGCCGGCTGATCGGCGACGACGAAACGATGGGTATCCGCGACCGCCGCAAGCTGTCCTTTGCCGGGCATGTGGCGGTGAACGTGGTGCTCGACGAGCGCTACGAGCTGGCCGGCGATCCCGACATCGTGGCGATCGGCGTCGCGATGGTGAATGCCAAGGGCGACGACATGGAAGACGTGATGCTGGATGCGGCGATTGGCGCATTTGAAAGCATACCCCGCCAGAGGCGAAAAGACCTCGACCTGGTACAGGAGTCGGTGCGTCGCGCCGTGCGCGGTGCTGCCAACGAAGCCTGGGGCAAGAAGCCGCTGGTGACCGTCTTCGTGACACGGTAGCAGCGAATGGAGAATGGCAGGATGGTGAAGGATAGTGGGCGGAGTCGCCGCGGGCGCGCGGAAACAAGCGCGATCGCGGACCATTCGCCGTTCACCACTCACCATGCGCCGGCCATCTGATGCTCGGGCGCCTCAACCACGTCGCCATTGCCGTGCCTGATCTCGAGGCCGCAACGGCGGTCTATCGCGACACGCTCGGTGCTGCCGTCAGCGACAGGCAGGCGTTGCCCGAGCATGGCGTGACGGTGGTCTTCGTCGACACCGGCAACAGCAAGATCGAGCTGCTGGAGCCGCTGGGCGAGGCCTCGCCCATCGCGGCCTTCCTGACCAAGAACCCTGCCGGCGGCGTGCACCATGTCTGCTACGAGGTGGACGACATCCTGGCTGCCAGGGATCGCCTGGCTGACGCGGGCGCGCGCGTGCTGGGTGACGGAACGCCCAGGATCGGCGCGCATGGCAAGCCGGTGCTTTTCCTGCATCCCAAGGACTTCATGGGCACGCTGGTCGAACTGGAGCAGAAATGAACTGGGTATCGATGACGGCGCTTTTCTTCGTCGTCTGGTGGCTGGTGCTGTTCGCCATCCTGCCTTTCGGCCTGAAGACGCAGGACGAGGAAGACGACGTGACGCTCGGCACGGTGTCGAGCGCGCCACGCGGGCCGCATGTGGTGCGTGCCATGCTGTGGACGACGCTGGTAACGGCGATCCTGATCGGGGTCTTCTACGGCCTGACCAAGGGGCTAGGCTATGGCTTCGACGACATACCGCGGCTGGTGCCCGACCTCTGAGCGGACGAGCTCGCGCAACGAGTCACATCGCGGCTGCAAACATCTGATTGCACAAAAAAAATGCAAGGCACGAAGCCTTGCAAAATGAACGCGTCCGATCTGTTTTCCGGTAACCGGCGGCAGCGAATTCACGCGCCTAGATCGCATCCTCCCAAGACTTTGACCGCGTAGGAGAGCAAATTGAGCTTCGCTCCCTCGTTTATCGCCAGACATTAGACCAACGCCGCGCGCAATGTCACGCGGAAATTTGTCACATTGGGGGCTTCATTGTGCTGCACTGCACAATTTCTGGACAGCAGATGCTTGCCAAACGGACAGTCTGAAAATCCCAATCCGGCTCGCTTTTGTGCGGGTTTCCAACCGGCCACGAAATGGCTATGAAGCGCGTGCATGCATCGCGCATGGCATTGCCGATTCCGGCGCAACATTCTCGACCCCTTCTGACGGATCAATCATGCGGCTCTCGCGCTACTTCCTGCCTATCCTGAAAGAAAATCCGCGCGAGGCCGAGATCGTTTCTCACCGCCTCATGCTGCGCGCCGGGATGATCCGCCAGCAGGCAGCGGGGAGCTTCTCGTGGCTGCCGCTCGGCAAGCGCGTGCTCGACAAGGTCTGCCAGATCGTGCGCGAGGAACAGAACCGGGCAGGGGCGCTCGAGATCCTGATGCCGACAATCCAGGGCGCGGATCTGTGGCGCGAAAGCGGCCGCTATGACGACTACGGCAAGGAGATGCTGCGCATCAAGGACCGACACGACCGCGACATGCTGTTCGGCCCGACCAACGAGGAAATGGTCACCGAGATATTCCGCTCCTATGTGCGCTCCTACAAGGACCTGCCGCTCAACCTCTACCACATCCAGTGGAAGTTCCGCGACGAGGTGCGGCCGCGCTTCGGCGTGATGCGCTCTCGCGAGTTCCTGATGAAGGACGCCTATTCCTTCGATCTCGATTTCGAAGGCGCCAAGGCTGCCTACAACCGCATGTTCGTGTCCTACCTGCGCACCTTCACGCGGATGGGGCTGAAGGCGATACCGATGCGGGCCGACACCGGGCCGATCGGCGGCGACCTCAGCCACGAGTTCATCATCCTGGCCGACACCGGCGAAAGCCAGGTCTATTGCGACCGCGCCTTCCTCGACCTGCCGGTGCCCGGCGAGGACACCGACTTTGCCAACGATGCGGAAATCGGCGGCATCGTCGACGCCTGGACGACGCCCTATGCGGCGACCGACGAGATGCATGACGAGACGACGTGGGAAACCATTGCCGGCGACGACCGGCTGTCGGCGCGCGGCATCGAGGTCGGCCACATCTTCCACTTCGGCGACAAGTACTCCAAGCCGATGGGCGCCAAGGTTACCGGGCCGGACGGCAAGGACCACAGCGTCTCCATGGGCTCCTACGGCATCGGCCCGTCACGCCTGATCGCGGCGATCATCGAGGCGAGCCACGACGACAACGGCATCATCTGGCCGGAAGCCGTGGCGCCTTTCGATGTGGGCCTGATCAACATGAAGGCAGGCGATGCCGAGTGCGACCGCATCTGCGGCGAGCTCGAGGCCGCGCTGACGGCAGCCGGCAAGGACGTGCTCTACGACGACACCGACCAGCGGCCGGGCGGCAAGTTCGCCACTGCCGACCTGATCGGCCTGCCTTGGCAGGTCATCATCGGGCCGCGCGGCGCGGCCGCCGGCGAGGCCGAGATCAAGAACCGCAAGACCGGCGAGCGTGAGACGCTGCCGATCGCGGACGTGGCGAAGCGGTTCGGCAGCACGAAATGAGCGCTGTCGCCAAGCCTGCCGGCGCCGGACCCTTTTCCGCCTTCGAGCGGCTGGTCGCCTGGCGCTACCTGCGTTCGCGCCGCAAGGAGACGGTGATCTCGGTGATCGCCTCGATCTCCTTCCTCGGCATCATGCTGGGCGTTGCCACGCTGATCGTCGTGATGGCGGTGATGAACGGCTTTCGCACGGAACTCCTCACCCGCATCCTCGGCATCAACGGTCACCTGATCGTGCAGCCGCTCGACACCCCGCTCGAGAACTATGCCGAGATCGCAAACCGCATCAACGGCGTGGCCGGCGTCAAATACGCCATCCCGCTGATCGACGGACAGGTGCTGGCCTCGGGAAGCGTCGGAGCCGGCACAGGCGCGCTGGTGCGCGGCATTCGCGGCGACGACCTCGGCAAGCTGTCGGTGGTGTCGGGCAACATCAAGCAGGGCTCGGTCGTCGGCTTCGACGATTTGGGCGGCGTCGCCATCGGCCAGCGCATGGCCAACAATCTCGGCCTCATCCTCGGCGACACGATCACGCTGATCTCGCCAGACGGCGACGTCACCCCGCTCGGCGCGTCGCCACGGGTGAAGGGCTACCCTGTGGTCGCGATCTTCGACGTCGGCATGTCGGAATTCGATTCCTCGGTCATCTTCATGCCGTTCGCCGAGTCGCAGCTCTATTTCAACATGGAAGGCCGCGCCCAGACCATCGAGGTCTTCGTCGACCGTCCGGACGATGTCGACTCGCTGCGCGGCGACGTCGAGGTTGCGACGCAGCGCCAAGTCTTCATCTCGGACTGGCGGCAGCGCAACCAGACCTTCTTTTCCGCGCTGCAGGTCGAGCGCAACGTGATGTTCATGATCCTGACGCTGATCGTGCTGGTGGCGGCGCTCAACATCATCTCCGGCCTTATCATGCTGGTGAAGGACAAGGGACGGGACATCGCCATCCTGCGCACCATGGGCGCCTCGCGCGGCGCCATACTGCGCATCTTCCTGATGACGGGAGCCGCCATCGGCGTGACCGGCACGATAGCCGGCGTGCTGCTCGGCATCGTCATCTGCCTCAACGTCGAATCCATCCGCCAGTTCTTCTCTTGGATTTCGGGGACCATCCTGTTCAATCCGGAACTCTACTTCCTCAGCCAGCTGCCGGCCGAGATGAACCTTGGCGAGACGCTGTCGGTGGTGCTGATGGCGCTGGTTCTGTCGTTCATCGCGACCATTTTCCCGGCCTGGCGCGCCGCAAAGCTCGATCCGGTCGAAGCACTGAGGTACGAGTGAGCGACCCCATCATCGAACTGAAGAGCGTCGAGCGCCACTATGTGCAGGGTCAGCGCAAGCTGACGATCCTGAACGGCGCCGATTTTTCGCTGGTGCCCGGCGAGATGGTGGCGCTGGTCGCGCCGTCCGGCGCCGGCAAGTCCACGCTGCTCCACACGGCAGGCCTGCTGGAGCGTCCGGACGCCGGCGACGTGATCCTGGCCGGACGCGCCTGCGGGCGGCTCTCCGACGACGAGCGCACGGCGATCCGCCGCAACGACATCGGCTTCGTCTACCAGTTCCATCACCTGCTGCCCGAGTTCTCGGCGCTCGAGAACATCATGATGCCGCAGATCATCAAGGGCCTGCCGCAGGCCGAGGCGAAGGCGCGCTCCGAACAGCTGCTCGACTACATGCAGATCGGCAAGCGGGCGCATCACCGGCCGTCCGAGCTTTCGGGCGGCGAACAGCAGCGCGTGGCGATCGCCCGCGCGGTGGCCAACGCGCCGCTTATCCTGCTCGCCGACGAACCGACCGGCAACCTCGATCCGGTCACCGCCTCCTACGTGTTCGACGCGCTGGCGGCGCTGGTCAAGCAGTCGGGCCTGGCGGCGCTGATCGCCACGCACAACCACGAGCTTGCCTCGCGCATGGACCGGCGCGTGACATTGCAGGACGGCAAGGTGGTACCGCTGGAAAAGGCCTAGCGCCCGCGCCGCGCTCGTTGCCCGGCGACATTCTTCCCATCACGAAAACATGACCGGGACGGCGGACCGTCTCGCGGCGGCCTCAAGCGCCCGGTAACCAATGCTTAACCCTGCGGTTAACGCAGCGTTTGACATTTGAACAAAATGAGAACAAACAAGGAATAGATCAACAACAGGAGAGATTCCCATGACCGACCTGATCCAGGATGTCGTCTCGCTTGTGTGCATGAGCACCTTCCTCGTTTCTGTCGCGCTGTGGATTGGCGCCTTCTAAGACGGCCTCTGGCCCTCGGACGGCGCGCGCCCTTGCGCCGTCATTAAGTCTTTCTTCTCACCGACGCCGATAGGTTTTCCGCGATCCTGCGGAGTGATGTCCTTGACGCTTCTCGTGTCGGCGCTGTTGGTGGCGCTCAACATAGGCCTGATTTTCCTGTTGCTGGCGGCGCCCGTCGGCGTCAGGACGTTCAGGATATCAAAACTCATTCCGGTCGGCCGCGAGCGGCTGTGGAGCGCGTTGTGGCCGCTCGGCGACAATGCCGACTGGTCGGGCGAATATATCGGCGCGGAGCCGGTCGAGGGTGATTCCGGACTCGCGCGCCTGAAGCTCAGATGGGAGAGCCGCGACGGCAGCCCCATCGAGCGCACCGTCAGGCTCGAGGATGTCGTGCAGGGCAGGCGGTTTGCCATGCGCGTGGTCGACGACAGCTCGCTCGACCCGTCCTTCTGGTCGAATTACCGTGAGACAACCGATCTTGCGCTGCGCGACGACGGCGTTTTGGTGACGCTGACGCGCACCGACCGCTACCGCGGCCTTGCCTTCCTGGTGTTCCGCTACTTCGCGCTGAGGCGCGAGATGCGCAAGCTGAAGATCTGGGCCGAGACTGGCAAGTACCGCTCGGGCGGGCTGTTCGAGCATCCGGCAAGCCAGGTCGGCTTTGCCGTGCTGTCGGCCTTCCTGCTGTGGCCGCTGTTCGGCCTGACGCCCGGCGGGCTGGTGCTCGCCTTCGTGCTGACCAGCGTGGTGGCATTGCACGAGCTCGGTCACATGGCGGCCTTCCGCCTCATGGGGCACCGGCGGGTGAGGATGATCTTCCTGCCGCTGCTTGGCGGCATCGCCATCGGCGGCAGGCCCTATGACAGTCGCTTCGAGGTGGCCTTCGTCGCGCTGATGGGGGCTGGCTTCTCGGCCTTCCTCGTGCCGCTGGCGATTGCCTCCAGCAGCTATGCCTCGGCCGCCGGCTGGAGCCTTGCCGCCATGCTGCTCGCTGCGCTTGCCGGCTGCATGGCGCTGTTCAACATCGCCAACCTGGTGCCGGTGTGGAAATTCGACGGCGGACAGGTGCTGCGCCAGATCTGCCCCAGCCCGCCGCTGCTGGCGCTCGCCTCGTTCCTGCTGCTCGGCGGCTTCCTGGCGGTCGCCAGCTGGGCCGGCATGCAGACATGGTTCATCGCCGCCGTCGGCGCGGTGTTCGCGATCCTCAGCCTGCTGACGGCGGGCGGCGGCATAAAGCCGCGCTACGAACTGAAGCCGATAGGCGTGTTCGACCGCTTCGCCATCGGCGCAGCACTGCTCGCCGTCTTCGCCATCCACGGCTTTGGCCTGATCTGGGCCGTCTCGAAGATCGCCTGAGCCTGCCTCAGTCGCCGACAGCGACGCCCTCGCGGCGTGGATCGGCGCCGCCGGTCAGCCCGTCCGGACCGAAGGCAATGCCGTGCAGGCCGGAATTCTGGTCGCCGATCCGCGTTTTGTAGCCGAGCGCCTCGAGTTCGGGCGCGAGGCCTTCTGCCCGAGTGCCCGCCTCGAGGTCGTAGGTGCCGAAGCGGTTGTGCAGATGCGGCAACGCGATCGCCTGCTGCATGTCGAGCTTCCAGTCGACCAGCGCGATCAGCGTGGTCGCGACGTAGGGGATGATGCTCGAGCCGCCCGGCGAGCCGAGCGCGTAGAGCGGCTTGCCGTCAGCCAGAACGATGGTGGGCGACATGGACGAGCGCGGCCGCTTGCCGGGTTCCACCCGGTTGGCGACGGCCTCGCCGTCCTGCTCGGGCGCGAAGGAAAAGTCGGTCAGCTGGTTGTTGAGCAGGAAGCCGGACACGAATTGCCGCGAGCCGAATGCATTTTCGACAGAGCTGGTCATCGACAGGACGTTGCCGTCATCGTCGACGATGGTGAAGTGGCTGGTCGAGGGCATGTCGAGCGAGACGCCGTCGATGCGCAGCTCGGCCTTGTCCCAGGGCGGCGAACCGGCGGCCACGGCATCGTCGGGCAGGGCGGTAGGCCGGCGCAGCAGGGCCGAGCGCGATTGCAGGTAGCCGGCGTTCAGCAGCCCCTTGGGGATGGAGACGAAGTCGCTGTCGGCCATGTAGCGGCCTCGGTCGGCGAAGGCGAGCCGCGTGGCGTCGCCGATGATGCGCCAGCTCTCGGGATCGTCCGGGCCGAGTGCCGCCAGGTCGAAGGGCTCGACCATGCCGAGAATCTGGCCGATGGTCAGCGCGCCGGAGGAGGGCGGACCCATGCCGCAGACCGACAGGCCGCGATAGGGCGCGCAGACGGCCGGGCGCTCCTTGACCTGGTAGGCGGCAAGGTCGCCGGCTGAGAGACCACCGGGATTTGCTTCGTGTCCCTTCACCGCTGCGACGATGCTGTCGGCTACCCCGCCGGTGTAGAAGGCGTCGGCACCGCCCGCCTGCATGGCCTTCAGCGTCGCAGCGTAATCCGGATTGCGCAGGATCGTTCCCTCGGCGAGGGGGGCGCCATCCGAAGCGTAGAAATAGGCGCGGGAGGCGGGTTGGCTGTCCAGCTTGCCGGCATCGCCCGCAATCAGCGTGTGGAGCCGTGCCGAAACGGCAAAGCCTTTCTCGGCAAGCTCGACAGCGGGCTGCAGCAGCCCGGCCCAGTCGCGCTTGCCGTATTTCGCCTGCACCGTCTCGAGCAGGCGCGGCACGCCCGGCACGCCGACCGAGCGGCCGCCGACGACGGCCTCGAAGAAGCCGAGCGGCTTGCCGTCCGGGCCCATGAAGAGGTCGGGCGTCGCCGAGGCCGGCGCGGTCTCGCGGCCGTCGAAGGTGGTGACGGTGCCGCTTGCAGCATCGTACCAGACGAGGAAGGCGCCGCCGCCTAGCCCGGAGGATTGCGGCTCGACGAGGCCAAGCACGGTCTGCACGGCGACCAGCGCGTCTGCGGCGTTGCCGCCGTTGCGCAGCACCTCAAGTCCCGCCTGTGCGGCAAGCGGGTTGGCCGCGGCGACCATGTGGCTTCTGGCCTTGACCGCCTGGCGCTCGGTGACGGCGGAGGGCGCCTCGGGCGCGACGGCGTCGGCGGCCTGCTGGGCCGCGGCGGGCCCGGCGAGGAGCGCGATGAGTGCCGCCAGCGCGGCCAGTCTTTCGAGCTGTCTGATCATGCCGCTAGCCTGCCTTCCTGGCCGCGGACGGCGCCGTTTCCCGCGCCGGGCCGAAGACCTCCGCAAAGGCCGATTTCAGGGCCAGGTCGAGATCGGCCATCGTGACCGGCAGGCCGAGGTCGACCAGGCTGGTGACGCCGTGATCGGCGACCCCGCAGGGCACGATGCCGGAGAAATGCGACAGGTCGGGCTCGACGTTGATGGCGATGCCGTGGAAGCTGACCCAGCGCCTCAGCCTGATGCCGATCGCCGCGATCTTGTCCTCGGCGGGCGAGCCGTCCGGCGATGCAGGGCGGTCGGGCCGCACCACCCAGACGCCGACGCGGTCTTCGCGCCGCTCGCCCCTGACGTTGAAGCGGTCGAGGGTGGCGATGATCCACTCTTCGAGCGCGGCGACGAAGGCGCGGACGTCCTCTCGCCGCCGCTTGAGGTCGAGCATGACATAGGCCACCCGCTGGCCGGGGCCGTGATAGGTGTATTCACCGCCGCGGCCGGCCTCGAACACGGGGAACCTGTCGGGTTCGACGAGGTCGTCGCTGCGGGCGCTGGTGCCTGCCGTGTAGAGCGGCGGATGCTCGACCAGCCAGACCAGCTCGCCGGCTTCGCCCTTGCGGATGGCGTCGGCACGCGCCTCCATGAAGGCCAGCGCTTCGGCATAGGCGGTGAGCCCCGGTTCGATTCGCCATTCGACCGGATCGGAACCGGGCGACGGCATAAAGGAAGCCGCGATCTGGCTGCGTTGCATGGGGTGGTCTCCGTGGCGTCGTCATCATATGGCGACGTGCCGCAGAAAGGTAAAGTTTTGCAGCCTTTCTACCGCCGGGCGGCGGGTGCGGGCCGCATTGTCGCGTCCCGCCGAATAATGCCGGATGCTCACTTGTTTCGCCGGATGCTATTTGCTACACGCCGCGAGCCGGTTCGTTCCGGCCTACCACGTGCGGTCGTGGCGGAATTGGTAGACGCGCAGCGTTGAGGTCGCTGTGGGGCAACCCGTGGAAGTTCGAGTCTTCTCGACCGCACCATTTTTCCAGCTCATTCCCTCAGAGGTTTCAGCGGCCATCCGGCACTGCCGGGAGGGGCAGGCTGGCGTTCGTGTGGACGCCAAAGCGGGGGCCTTCATGATGCCAGGCCGTTCCGTCTCGCCCCGAGGCGATGGATCTCTGGCCAGCATGTGGCGCTTTGCGGGAACATTCGGTCCGAAAACCTGTTGCTTTCTCAAGCACCTCCGACCGGAGGCGCAGTAAGAATGACAGGAAGGACCCATGTCTCTACGCAAGACCGCCCTGATACCGATGATGCTCGCGTCGATGGCCTGTGTGCAGTCGGCGTCCGCACAGACGACCGGACCGACCGAAGAGGCGCCCGGCTCACCCTGCCAGGTGACGCCCGGAGAACAACCGGACAGCGGCTCGCTGACGGACACGCTCGACAAGTGCAACGGCGTGCTGAAGCCGCCTGCAGCAGGCGATCCGGACATGGTTGAGCAGGCACCCGACGTCGGTGAAACGCCGGTGATTCCGCCGGCCGAACTGCCCGAGCAGCAGGACCGGGATAGCGATGGCAATGGCGAGGCGGCGCCGGAGGGGGCCGCAAGCTACAGTGCCGGGCACATCGTGGACGCCATCGGCGCGGCAGGCACGATGGCCGACAGGCTGCAAACGGGCGAGGCGCAGCCCATCGAGGTGCGCGACATATCGATCCTGTTCGACGGCATTGACGCGGCAGTGATCAACGCTTCGCTCGCCGTCCATGCAGACGAAATCGAGCGGCTTAGGGAAGCCGTCCGCAACGACAGCCGCCTGTCGGAAGTCCTCGCCGAAAGAGGTCTTGCGCCGGCCGGCGTCGTGGCCGCCGAGACGGACGCTTCGGGCACCCTCGTCATCTTCGCCCGCTGACCCCACGGGCACCGGCGTCCGTCCGCGCCCGAGGGTGTGTGTCGCCCCGCGCAGCTGCCTGTTGGAGCGTATTTCGTTTGGTAATCAGGCGGTATGCGCGCTAGACCTGACCTCGAATCTTTCGCGGAATCCGGATCAGGGAGGCGCCGTTGGACGAACAGCACGACACGACGCCCGCCGACGAAACGGCCGAGGCGCCCGATACCGGAATCTATGGCGAAGACGGCGTCATCCTCGCCACGTTCCTGGCCCATGTCGGCGCGGCGATCGCCGACCGCGACATCCTCGTGCTCAAGCAGGATGTCGGCGACCTGCATCAGTCGGAGCTCGGCGACCTGCTCGAGGCGCTGCTGCCGGAGCAACGGCGCGCGCTGGTCGAACTTCTCGGCAAGGACTTCGACTTTTCCTCGCTGACCGAGGTCGACGAGGCCATCCGCCTCGACATCGTCGACAACCTGCCCAACGAGCAGATCGCGCAGGCCGTCCAGGAACTCGATTCCGATGACGCGGTCTACATCCTGGAGGATCTCGACCAGGAGGACCAGGACGAGATCCTGGCGCAGCTGCCGTTCACGGAACGCATCCGGCTGCGCCGCTCGCTCGCCTATCCGGAAGAGAGCGCCGGCCGGCGCATGCAGACCGAATTTGTCGCCGTGCCGCCATTCTGGACGGTCGGCCAGACGATCGACTACATGCGCGAGGACAACAACCTGCCCGAGCGCTTCAGCCAGATTTTTGTCATCGACCCGACCTTCAAGCTGCTCGGCGCCATCGATCTCGACCAGGTGCTGCGCGCCAAGCGCACGGTCAAGATCGAAGACATCATGCACGAGACGAGACATGCCATCCCGGCCACGATGGATCAGGAAGAGGCCGCCCGCGAATTCGAGCAGTACGATCTCCTGTCGGCCGCCGTCGTCGACGAGAACGAGCGGCTGGTCGGCGTGCTGACCATCGACGACGTCGTCGACGTGATCCAGCAGGAGGCCGAAGAAGACTTGATGCGCATGGGCGGCGTCGGCGACGAAGAACTGTCCGACACCGTGATGACGACCTCGCGCGCGCGCCTGCCTTGGCTGACCGTCAACCTGGCGACGGCGATCCTCGCCTCGCTGGTGATCGGCCTGTTCGACGCCACGATCCAGCAGATGGTGGCCCTGGCCGTGCTGATGCCGATCGTCGCCTCCATGGGCGGCAACGCCGCCACCCAGACAATGACCGTCACGGTGCGCGCGCTGGCGACCAAGGACATCGACATCTACAATGCCAGCCGCATCATCCGCCGCGAGGCGACCGTCGGCGCGCTGAACGGCGTCTTCTTCGCCGTCGTCGTCGGTATCGTCGCGGGCCTCTGGTTCGCCGACCCCAGCCTCGGGCAGATCATCGCCGTGGCCATGATCATCAACATGATGGCGGCAGCACTTGCAGGCATCCTGATCCCGCTTGTGCTCGACCGTTTCGGTATCGATCCGGCAATCGCCTCCTCGGTCTTCGTGACCACGGTGACCGATGTCGTCGGCTTCTTCGCTTTTCTTGGGCTGGCGAGCTGGTGGCTCGGCATAGGCTGAGCGCATCATACGGATTCGATTGCGCAATTTCCCAAAATTTGACTTTGACGTAAATGCAATGCCAAAGTCCGCGCGCTGGGGACGTTGGGGACACGAAACACGATGCGGGAATATTATTCGATCACGGAATTGACCCGTGAGTTCGGCATATCGACGCGAACGCTGAGGTTTTACGAGGACGAGGGGCTGATCCAGCCGGTGCGGCGGGGCCGCACGCGCCTGTTCAAGCCGTCAGACCGGCATCTCGTGCGGCAGATCCTGCGTGGCAAGCGGCTCGGTTTCTCGATCAACGAGATTCGCGAAATCATCCAGATGTACAAGGCGCCGCCGGGCGAGGTGGGGCAACTCAAGCTGATGATCCGGCGGATCGAGGAAAAGCGCGAGGACCTGCGCCAGAAACGCCGCGACCTCGAGGAGACGCTGGCCGAACTCGACCAGGCCGAGGAGTCCTGCGTCGAGCGGCTTGCCGAACTCGGCGTCAATACCTGAGCCGACAGGCGCGGATCAGATCCAGCGGCGCACCCGCTTCGAATAATCGTGGAAACGCTTGCCGAATTTCTCGAGCAGGATTCTTTCCTCGCGCTCGATGGCGACCTTCTGGGTGATGAACGCGCAGACGATGGCCAGCACCAGGAACCAGGCGATGCCTGAGACCAGCCCGACGCCAATGAGGAGCAGCGCGTCGGCGAGATAGATCGGGTTGCGGGTGATCGAGAAGGGCCCGCTGATGACGAGATGGTCGGGCGTCCCATTCGGATTGATCGTCGTCTTGGCGCGCATCATCGTCCGCACGGCCGTGTAGAACAGCGCGGCGAACCCGAGCAGGCACAGCCAGCCTGCGCCGACCAGAATGTCGGAGAAGGGCGAATTGAACCACGGCAGGGGGTAGAAGGCGTGCAGGATCAGGCTGACCGCGATGCCCGCCATGAAGATCAGCGGCGGCAACGGGATGATGCTTGGCTTCTTGCCTGCTTCGCTCATCGTAACTCCCCCTCAGGCATGGCGTTGTCCGTCTCGACGGTGCAGGCTTCCGCGGAACCCTCCACCCTGGAGCGCAGGTCGGGGTCCTCGTCCCCGGCAATCACCCTATCGAAAGTCCCCTCGGTCTGCAGCTTATCGATCATGCATACACAGTAGCGCGTGCAGAATTCGCTGTCGCGGCTGTCATTGCAGGCGCGCTCGCATGACCTCAGGAACAGCACGTCGGGGCTTTCGACAGCGGGCGGCGCGACCTGCGCGAAGAGCCAGACGCAAGCGATCAGCACGGGCTGGTGGATCAAGTAGACGGCAAGGCTGTGGCGGCCGGCAAAGGCCGCCGGTTGAGCCCAGCGCCCGCTGCGGATCGCGGCGAGGCGGTCAAGCAGGCCGCTGCTCCTGGCGAGTTTCGCAACTGCGATGCCGGCCAGCACGGCTGCGAACCACGGGAAGACGGGGACATAGTCGTTGGAGCGGGGGTAGGCCTCCGACAAGCCGGTCCACCACCACCAGGGTGCATCGAAAAAGGCGTCGCGCAGGAAGCGCGGCGCGGCGACGACCAGGCCGGCGGCAACCAGGGTCAGCACGGCGGGCAGCCGGACGAAGGCAAGCCCCAGCACGCTGGCGAGCGCGATCTGGTGCAGGATGCCGAAGAAGATGAAGCTGTCGGGCGTGGCGAAATAGGTCGCGACCGAGATGGCCAGCGCCGCGCCGGCGACCATGGCAAGCCGGCGCCAGTAGCCCCGCCACCTGATGCCGTCGGCATGAGCCAGAAACAGGCTGACGCCAGCGAGAAAAAGGAAGCTGGAGGCGATCGAGCGGGCAAAGATCTTCCAGCCGCCAACCGCCGTCATTCCCGGATCGACATAGCCGAAAAATTCGAGATCCCAGGCAAAATGGTAGACCGCCATGGCGAGCAGCGCGACACCGCGCGCAATGTCGATGGCGTCGATGCGCTGTCTGGGCTGCGGCTTGTCTGGCACTTTGACTTATCTATCCGGCAGTTGCTGGATTCGGCTGATCTATTGAATCACCGTTAGCACGGGCGGGCTAGAACGAAATACAGGAAATGGATGGCGGGCGCGAGCGCCTGCAAGGGATCGCCGCCTTGAATTCTGCGCCGGGCCTTGGGCCAGAATGCACCAAACGATAGCCAGCCCGGATTTGCGCCGCTTTCAGGTCGGTTTCCTGTTATCGGCCGCGGCTCGCGCCTGCATATCTTGTCCGGTCGCACGATTCTCGCAGGCACATGGCAACTCAGGTCCGGCATCCCATCTGGCTTCCCGCCGTTCCGCCGGCTGGGGCGCGCACCTTTGCCAGCCTCTATGGCCTGGAATCCTTCGCCCGGGCGTCGATTGCCAGCGTCATCCCGATCCAGGCCTATGAGATACTGAAGAGCGAGCAGGGCGTCTCGATCCTCTATACGGTGGTGGCGTTGCTCGGGCTTTCGGCGACGCTGTTCATGCCGATGCTGATCGCCCGCTTCTCGCGGCGTTGGGTCTATACGGCCGGCGTGGCATTGCTGGCCTTCGGTTCGGTGCTGTTCCTGACCGGCACGCTGACCGGGCAATTGCTTGGTATGCTGTCCCGGGTCATGGGCGCCAGCGCGCTCGGCATCACGCTCAACCTCTACATCATGGACCACATCAAGAAGACCGAGTTCATGCGCTCCGAATCGCTGCGCATGGCCTGGTCGATGCTCGGCTGGACGGCAGGGCCGACGCTCGGCATCCTGCTCTACACGCACTTCGGCATCATCGCGCCGCACGCCGCGGTCATCGCCTTCTGCAGCGTGCTTCTGGCGCTGTTCTGGTATTACCGGCTCGGCGACAACAAGCTGATCCGTCCCGGCAAGACAAGGCCGGCCAACCCGCTCGCCAATATCGGGCGCTTCGTCGCCCAGCCGCGGCTGAGGCTCGCATGGCTCATTGCCTTCGGCCGGTCCTGCTTCTGGACGACCTTCTTCGTCTATTCGCCGATCCTCATGGTGGTGACCGGGCAGGGCGCACTGGCTGGCGGCCTGCTGGTTTCGGCCGGCAACGCACTGCTGTTCACGGCGGTGTTCTGGGGCAGGGCGGGCAAGCGCTTCGGCGCCCGCAACATCATGTCGCTGGCCTTCTTCGCCATGACCGGGACGCTGTTTGCCGCCGGGCTCTGCGGCGAGCGGTTTCCGCTCGTCGCCGGCTTCTTCCTGCTCTGCTGCGCCTGCTTTGCCATCGCGCTCGACGCGCTCGGCTCGACCGCCTTCATGCGCGCCGTGCGCTCCTACGAGCGGCCACAAATGTCGGCGGTCTACCGGACCTATCTCGACTTTTCCGAGCTGCTGCCGCCGCTCGCCTATTCGATCGTGCTGGCCTTCTTCGGGCTGGGCGGCGTGTTCGTCTCGCTCGGTGTTTTCGCCGCGATCTGCGGCTTTCTCACTTGGCGCTATCTGCCGAAGTCGATGTGACCGGCTCGGCGGCGCGATGCCGGGCGCGCACCCATTCGTGGAAGCGGTAAAGGTCGTATTCCTCCGGCATCAGCACGCCCGCTTCGAAGCGGCGCGAATGCAGGCCCTTCTGGTTGATCTCGCAGACGCCGGCGTCCTCCTCCAGCACCTGGGTGCCGAAGGAGACGATGTTGTCGAGCGCGTCGGCAGACGGCGTCTCCGGAAACAGCCATTCGGCCGTCAGTTCCGTCTTTTCCGGTCCGAGCGGCAGCAGGCGCACGATGCGGACATAGTCGACATGGCCGACGATGAACATTGACGGCAGGTTCATCGCATAGGACTGGCCGACGGCCCGCTCGGCGTCGGTCAGGCCGGCAAATTGCGGCCCGTGCGCGTGGCCGTCGGCCGACCAGGTCTCGGCGCCGGCGCGCAGGCGGCCGGAAAACTCCGGCGCGTCATTGTCGGCGTGGCGCGCCCAGTCGGGGTCGTCGTGCCTGGCCATCATGCCCCGACCGTAGATCGGCACCAGTTGCGACAGGTGCTTGTGGACGCCCGGGCAATGCAGGCATTCGTTGAAATTCTCCCAGAAGATCTTCCAGTTGCAGTTCATCACCTTCCTGAACACGTGGCCCGAGACCAGGTCTTCGAGCGGCCAGTTCGTCAGGTCGGCGGAGTCGCGGTCGAAGGTGTCTTGCACGTTATCCGTGGCGCCGGGGTCGAGATTGACGAAGACCAGGCCGCGCCAGACCGACAGCGAAACGGCGTGCAGCGGGAAGTCGGCCTTGTCGAACCCCTCCGGCAGGACCTTCGAGGGCACGCGGACGAGGTCGCCGCGCAGCGAGTAGGACCAGGCGTGGTAGGGGCAGGTGAGAAGCCGGGCCTTCAGGCGGCCCGATTCGGCGGCGCAAAGCTGCGAGCCGCGGTGACGACAGGTGTTGTGAAAGGCGCGCAAGGTGCCGGTCTCGTCGCGCAGGACGAGAATTTCCTGGTCGCCGATGGTGAAGACCCGGTAGGCCAGCGGCTCGGCGATTTCGGCCTCGCGGCAGACATGCACCCAGCGGCGATACCAGATTGCCTCGAGATCCCGCCGGTAGGCGCCGGCGTCGAGATAGGCGCTGGCTGGAAGCGTCGCCTCGGCGCGGCGAAGCCCGGAATAGAGGTCACTTTCGGCGATGTCGTGTTGCATGGCCACACTCCCTGCCTGGCAGGGGATACGGGGCCGGATAATTTGTCAATTCCCGCGCGCTCACCGCATCCGAATCATACGATTCGTACCCTTGGACGGCGGCGCCAGTAGCCGATGAATGCCCCGGTTGCGACATTCAGAGCGCCGTGTTTGTCGGTTAATTGGTTTGCCGGGATTTTCATTCTCCTCTATAGTCACC
The DNA here is from genome assembly GCA_018823835.1 of Alphaproteobacteria bacterium. Taxonomy (GTDB): domain Bacteria; phylum Pseudomonadota; class Alphaproteobacteria; order Rhizobiales; family Rhizobiaceae; genus CAMYMG01. Next base: position 290,298 of record JAHJHT010000013.1, read on the forward strand.
GCTGTCGTCGGTTCCGGAAGGACCGAGAGGGAATGCGGTGCGGGCCTGTTGCCCAAAGCCGTGGCTGCCCCCGCAACTGTAAGCGGTAGCTCTCCCCAAAGGCCACTGAGGCATCCGCCTCGGGAAGGCGGGGTAGGGCGACACTCCGCGAGCCAGGAGACCTGCCGGCGACGGAAGTCAACGAGGTGCCCTCGGGTGGAGGGCGAAAGGACAATTTGATGAATACCGCTGCTTCTTCTCTCGCCACGGCCACCTCCTCGGCTTCGCGCGCCGTCCAGCTTGGCGCCGTTGCGCTGCTCGGCCTTTTCGTCGTCGGCTTCGTCGGCTTCTCGCATGCCGAGATCGTCCACAATGCCGGTCACGACTACCGGCATTCGATGGCTTTTCCCTGCCACTAAACGGGATCTGACATCATGAACCTGTTTCGCAACGCCGTGTTCGCCGCGGCGATCGCGGGGCTGTTTGCGGGTCTCGTCATGACGGCCATGCAGACCTTCGCCACCGTGCCGCTGATTCTCCAGGCCGAGACCTTCGAAGGCGCGGGCATGTCGGGCCATCACCATGGCACGGCGACGGCAGCGACTGCCGGGGCGCAGGATGAAGCGGCCGCCGCCGAGGATCATGACGGCGGCGCCTGGGCGCCCGCCGACGGCTTCGAGCGCTTCGCTTTCACTGCGCTCGCCAACATCGTCACCGGCATAGGCTTCGCGCTGCTTCTCGTTGCAGCCTCGGAATTTGCGGGCGGCATCGCCGGCTGGCGCCAGGGCGTATTCTGGGGCTTTGCCGGCTTTGCCGTCTTCACGCTGGCGCCCGGCCTCGGCCTGCCGCCGGAACTACCGACCATGCCGACCGCCGACCTGATGGACCGGCAGGTCTGGTGGATCGCGACCGTCGCCGCAACGGCCGCCGGGCTGGCGCTGATTGCGTTTCGCGGGTCTGTCGTGTTCTCGCTGGTCGGCGTGGCACTGATTGTCACGCCGCACCTCATCGGCGCGCCGCAGCCGGCCAGCCATGAATCCCCGCTGCCGGATGGCCTGCATCACCAGTTCGTCGTCGCGGCGACCGTCACCAGCCTGATATTCTGGGTGCTGCTCGGCGGCATGGTGGGCATGGTTCGCCAGCACCTGCTCGCAACGGCGGGCGGGCCCAGCAAGAGCTTTGCCTGACGCCCCGAGCCTGACCCTTGTTCTCGGCGGCGCGCGCTCGGGCAAGAGTGCGCATGCCGAGACGCTCGTCGTCGGGCATCCGGCTCCCTGGGCCTATATCGCCACGGCGCAGGCGTATGACGACGAGATGGTCGAGCGCATCGCGCTCCACCGCGACAGGCGCGGCGAGGGCTGGGAGACCGTCGATGCGCCCCTCGATCTAGCCGGCGCCCTGCGCGCCGTGCCGGACGGGCGCCCGGTGCTGGTCGACTGCCTGACGCTGTGGCTCAGCAACCATCTGCTCGCCGAACACGATCTCGAAGCGGTCTCGGGCGAGCTCGAGGCCGTGCTTGCCGCACCGCGCGGGCCGTGGTTCGTGGTGTCGAACGAGGTCGGGCTCGGCATCGTGCCTGACAACAGGCTGGCCCGGCAATTCCGCGACGCCCAGGGCCGGCTCAACCAGCGCATCGCGGCGCGCGCCGACCATGTGCTGCTCATGGTGGCCGGACTGCCGCTCAAGGTGAAGTGACATGAAGAATATCGACAGCGAAGCCGAGGAAAAGCACCGCGCCAAGATGGCGAAGCGCAAGGCCGTGCAGGACGCGGAGGTGGCCGGCAAGACGGTTGCCGAAAAGGGCCTGCTGATCGTCAACACCGGTCCGGGCAAGGGCAAGACGACCGCCGCCTTCGGGCTGGCGCTGCGCATGCTCGGCTATGGCAAGCGCGTCGGCGTCGTGCAGTTCGTCAAGGGTGCCTGGCACACCGGCGAGAAGGATGCCTTCGCGGCCTTCGGAGACCGGATCGTCTGGCACACGATGGGCGAGGGTTTTACCTGGGAAACGCAGGACGTGAAGCGCGACATTGCGGCAGCCGAAGCCGCCTGGGCCAAGGCGCTGGAGTTGCTCGGCGATCCGACGATCAGCCTAGTCGTGCTCGACGAGCTCAACATCGCGCTGCGCTACGATTATCTCGATCTCGATTCCGTGGTTACGGCGCTCAAGGCGCGGCGGTCCGACCTGCATGTCGTGGTGACCGGCCGCAATGCCAAGCCGGCGCTGGTCGAGGCGGCCGATCTCGTTACCGAGATGGGCGCGGTAAAGCACCATTTCGCCGCCGGCGTGAAGGCGCAGCAGGGTATCGAGTTCTAAAGTTCTCTGACGGTGAGGCCGCTTACAGAAGCAAGAACAGCAGGGCCGCAAGCCCTAGCAGGCCGATCAGCAGCAAGTCGGCCAGCCAGAACAGCTTCAGGGCCCGCCTGATGTCGGCGGCGGTGGCGATGCGCCGGCCGCCTTCGCCCATAAAGGCATCCCGGACCATCTTGCCGGAATAGACGCGCGGGCCGGCGAGTTCCAGCCCAAGCGCGCCAGCCATCGCCGATTCGGGCCAGCCGGCGTTGGGGGAGCGGTGCTTCCCGGCGTCGCGCAGGACCGCCTGCCAGGCAGCGCCGGCGTCGGCGCCGGGCGTCAGGGCAGCGGCGGCGACCAGCAGAAGGGCGGCGATACGGGAGGCGGGCAGATTGACCAGGTCGTCGAAGCGCGCGGCGGCCCAGCCGAAGGCCCGGTGGGTCGGGGTCAGGTGCCCGATCATGGAATCGGCGGTGTTGGCGGCCTTGTAGGCAACGCCGCCGGCCAGCCCGCCGAGCGCCAGCCAGAAGGCCGGCGCCACGATGCCGTCGGAAAAGTTCTCGGCCAGGCTCTCGATGGCAGCGCGCGAGATGCCGGCCTCGTCAAGCTGCTCGGGGTCGCGGCCGACGATCTTCGAGACGGCCTCGCGGCCACCGGCCAGCCCGTCCGTTTCGAGCGCCTCGGCAACCGCCTTGACGTGCTCGGCCAGGCTCTGCTGTGACAGCAGCGTGCTACCGGCGATCACCAGCACGGCAAGCCCGGCGTGATAGGAAGAGAGCAGGAACTCGAGGCTGCCGGCAATGGCGGCAGGGAGGCCGACAATGGCGACCAGCGCCAGCACGCCGTAAAGGCGACGCCTGCGGTCGCTCTCGGCGGGGCGGTTGAGCAAGCGGTCGAGAGAGGATATCAGCGAGCCGATCCAGCTGACCGGATGGCCGATGGCCTTGTAGAGCCGGTCGGGATAGCCGGTTTGCGACTCGAGCACGAGCGACAGGAAGGCAAGCAGTACTGACATGGGATTTCCGGAGCGCGATATTTCGGCTGTGGTGGATCATGGCGGCAGCCTCGACCGGGCGCGTGCGCTGTTCCCGGATGCGCCCGAGCCATGGATAGACCTGTCCACCGGCATCAACCCGCACTCCTATCCGCTTTTCGACCTGCCCGCCACCGCCTTAACCCGGCTTCCGGAGCCCTCGCGCCATCGCGAACTCGCAGCCATCGCGGCACGCGCCTATGGTGCGCCCTCCGCCGCGCACGTCGTTGCGGCGCCGGGAACGCAGATCCTTTTGCCGCTGGTCTATGCGCTGCGCGCGCCAGGGCGTGCACTGATCCTCGGCCCGACCTATGCCGAGCATGCCCGCGCGGCCGCGCTCTGCGGCTACGACGCGCAGGAGGTAACCGACTTCGAGGACCTGGCTGCGGCCGACCTCGCCATCGTCGTCAACCCGAACAACCCGGACGGACGGGTCGTTTCCCGCGCGCGCCTGCTGGATCTCGCCGCGCTGCTGCAAGGCAAGGGGGGCCTGCTGGTCGTCGACGAGGCCTTCATGGATGTCGGAGCGCGCGAAGAATCGCTGTGCGGCGATGTCGGGGAGGGCGGCATCGTCGTGCTCAGGTCCTTCGGCAAGTTTTTCGGGCTTGCCGGCGTTAGGCTGGGCTTTGCCGTCACAGCTCCCGACATGGCGAAGCAGCTCGACGAGCGGCTAGGGCCCTGGTCGGTTGCTGGCCCGGCGCTCGAGTACGGGATCGCGGCGCTCGGCGACGCGGCCTGGGCCGACGTGATGCGGGCGCGGCTACGAAAGGACGCCGAGCGGCTCGATGCACTATTTTCGTCTTTCGGTTTCGAGGTCGATGGCGGTACCGACCTGTTCCGCCATCTCACCACGCCGCTCGCGCAGCCCCTGTTCAAGTCGCTCGGCAGTCAGGGCATTCTGATCCGCAGCTTTGACGGGTGTCCGCACGTGCTGCGCACGGGCCTGCCTGGCTCGGAAGAGGAATGGGCTAGGCTCGAGGCCGGGCTTGCGGCATTTTCAGCCGGCGAGGGAGGTTCGCGATGATCCATGTCTGTCCACTGTCGAAGGTCGATGCGACGGTTGCATCGGCCGGGGCCGAGAGGCTGGTTTCGCTGCTTGCCGCCGGCACGGCGATGACGCGGCCGGCCGCGATCAGGGAGGAGCACCATCTTTTCCTGTCGCTGCACGATATTGCCGAGCCGCGCGAGGGCATGACGCCGCCCGGCGAAGCGCATGTCCGAACGCTGCTCGACTTTGCGGGAGAGTGGGACCGCGCGCGGCCGCTGGTCATCAACTGCTATGCCGGCATCAGCCGCTCTACCGCGTCGGCCTACATCATCGCGGCGGCACTAGCGCCGAAGCGCGACGAGGCGGAACTGGCCAAGACGTTGCGCTGGCTGTCGCCCTCGGCGACGCCGAACATCCGATTGGTGACGCTGGCCGACGCCATGCTCGGGCGGCAGGGTCGCATGGTCGAGGCGATCAAGGCGATCGGTCGCGGGGCGGATGCCTTCGAGGGCGTGCCCTTCGCGCTGCCGATCGACGGCTGAGCCTTCAGGTCAGGCGGTCGGGGCGAGCCAGTCCGCGAGTTTTGCCTTGCGGACATCCTGAAGCAGGCGGACGAAGCCGTCGGCCTGGAACTCGGCCGTCAGCCGGCCCTTCTCGGCGGTGGCGCGCGACGCCTCGCCGACCACGCCATGCGGGTTGAGATCCGAGGCGATCCAGGCGAACGCATGCGTGCCCGTCGGCCTCAAGAGCTCGAATTCCTGCTCGGCGCGCTGCACGCTGGAGGCGAAATTCCGGGCCTTTGTCATGTCGACGAGGTCCGGGCGGAAATGCAGCATCACCGAGGTCTCGAAATCGCCGCCGTGGATGCCGAAGCGATCCTCGATGTCGCTGTAGAGACCGGCCGGCCGGCCGAAGCGTGACCAGCTGGTCTTGACCCCCAGCATGCCGAAGCGCACGCGCAGTTCGCGCGTCACGATGCCCATGATCTCCTCGTTGCCGCCATGCGAATTGACGACAACAATCTTCCTGACGCCGGCGCGTGCCACCGAGGCGCCAAGCTCAGTCCAGGCCTCGATCAGCGTGGCGGCCGGCAGCGTCAACGTGCCCGGTGCATGGACATGCTCGTTCGACTTGCCGACGGTCTGCACCGGCAGGATCCTGACGTCGAGATCGTCCGGCAGGCGGGCGATGACCGTGTCGAGCATGCCATGCATGATCGTGGTGTCGGTAGAGACCGGAAGATGCGGGCCATGCTGCTCGATCGCCGCCACCGGCAGAACCGCGATGGTCGCCTCGGGGTCGATGGATGCATATTCGGTTGTGGGATAATCGCCCCACCAGACTTTTCTCGTTGCCACGCTGACCTCTCCGACAGGGTCCGACTTGTAGAGCGCCACGCCCGCCCGCGCAACGATGGCGGCGGAGCGGCTTGCGGCTATCCGGCGGCTGTCACCTCGATCTCGACCTTGAACTCCGGCCGCGCGAAGCCCGAGACGATCATCAGCGTGGATGCCGGCGCCGGTTCGGAAAACAGCCGGTCGCGCACTACCATGTAAGGCTTCAGGTGCTCGCGGCCGGTGACATAGGCGTTGATGCGAACGATGTCGCCGAGCCCAAGTCCCGCCTCGGCAAGTATCGCTGCGATGTTGGCGAAACAAAGCTCGGCCTGCGCACCGGCATCCTCCGGGATCACCTCGTCGGGGCCGACGCCGAGCTGGCCCGAGCAGAGCACCAGTCGCTTGCCTGCCGGCACCTCCACGCCATGGCTGTATTTCGCGAAGGGAGGGCGGATCGATTTCGGCGTGAGGTACTTGAACATCGGCGCATCGTAGGGCCGGACCGTCCACCTCTTCAAGATGCTCGCCAGGCATCTTTGCGGCGTGGACAGGAGATTAAAAAATAGGCACGATACCGGCTTGCCTGTTGGCTGTTTCGGCACCGCACATCGCCTGAGGGCCGTCCCGTGGCAGGGAGCCCGGTGGCACGCGTCTTGCTTCGCAAATCGGTGGTGAACAACATTTCCCGCGCATGGAGCGAGGGACAAACTGAGGGTGGTGTCGATGCACAGGTTTCTCATGATTTCCGCGAGCGCTGTCGCGCTTGCCGCTACGTCCGCAACGGGCGTCCTGGCCGAGCCGGTGACGTTCGGAACCAACTGGCTCGCCCAGGCCGAGCATGGCGGCTACTATCAGGCTGTCGCAGACGGCACCTATGAGGCCTGCGGCCTCGAAGTGACCATCATGCAGGGCGGACCGCAGGTCAGCGGCAGGCCGCTGCTGCTGGCCGGCAAGATCGACTTCTACATGGGCGGCAACATGCAGCAGGCCTTCGACGCGGTAACGCAGGACATTCCGCTGCGCGTCGTCGCGGCCTCCTTCCAGAAGGAGCCGCAGGTGGTGATGTCGCATCCGGGCGAGGGGCTCGACACCTGGGAAGACCTGCCGAAGGCCGAGCAGTACATCATCGGCGACGAGGGCGCGCAGAGCTTCCTGCTGTGGATGGCGACCGAATACGGCTTCGATGTCTCCAAGCGCGTGCCCTACACCTTCAACGCCGCGCCCTTCATCGCCAACAAGAAGTCGATCCAGCAGGGCTATGTGACCTCCGAGCCTTATGCCATCGAGAAGGAAGGCGGCTTCGTGCCGAACCAGTTCCTGCTGGCCGACTATGGCTACGACACCTATTCGACGACCATCGAGACCATGCAGGAGACGATCGACAAGCGGCCGGAGGTCGTCCAGTGCTTCGTCGATGGCTCGGCCAAGGGCTGGTACACCTACCTCTACGGCGACAACACGGCCGCCAACGAGATGATCAAGAAGGACAATCCTGACATCACCGACGAGCAGATCGCCTTCTCCATCGCGCAGATGAAGAAGTTCGGCATCGTCGATTCCGGCGATACCGAGAAGCTGGGCATCGGCGCCATGACCGACGAGCGCGTGCAGAGCTTCTACGACAAGATGGTCAAGGCGAAGGTTCTGCCCGAGGGCATCGACATCAAGAAGTCCTACACGCTCGACTTCGTCAACAAGGGTGTCGGGCTAGACCTGAAGAAGTAAGCCCGGCCGCATGCTGCAGACGATGGAGCCCAAGACGGCCGAGGCCGCGGGGGGAAAACCCCTGCTGATGCTGCGAGACGTCGGCAAGACGTTTTCCAACGGCGTCACCGCGCTGGGCAGGGTCGACCTCACGATCCGGGAAGGCGATTTCCTGAGCCTTCTCGGGCCGTCGGGCTGCGGCAAGTCGACGGCGCTGCGGCTGATTGCCGGCCTGTCGACGCCGACGACCGGTTTGCTCGACTGGCGCGGCGAGGGCGCCGGCGGACGCGCCGACATCGGCTTCGTGTTTCAGGAGCCGACGCTGCTGCCCTGGGCGAATGTCTTCGACAATGTCTGGCTGCCGCTACGGCTGCGCGGCGTCTCGCGGGCCCAGGCGACACCGGCGATCCGCGAGATGATCGGACGGGTGCACCTGACCGGCTTCGAAGAAGCCATGCCGCGCGAGCTTTCGGGCGGCATGAAGATGCGGGTGTCGATCGCCCGCGGACTGGTAACCAAGCCCCGCCTGCTGCTGATGGACGAGCCCTTCGCCGCGCTCGACGAGATTACCCGCTTCCGGCTCAACCATGACCTGCTGGAGCTCTGGCAGGAGGAAAAATTCACGGTCGTCTTCGTGACGCACAGCGTGTTCGAAAGCGTGTTCCTGTCCAACCGCATCGTCGTCATGGCGGCGCGGCCGGGACGCGTCTTCGGCGAGATCGCGGTCGATGCCGCCTATCCGCGCGACGAGGCGTTCCGCACGTCGCCCGACTACGCGGCGCTCTGCCGCGACACGTCGCAGGTGCTTGTCGACGCGATGAACGCAAGGGCCGACGATGACCGCCCTTGATCGCCCCGCCGTGTCGCTCGCACTCGACCCGGAGGAGGCGCGCCGGGTGCGCGCTCAGCGCTTCGAACGCATCGGCAAATGGCTGCTGCCGCTTGCCATCATGGTGGTGGCGATCTGGTTGTGGGACCGCATTTGCGTGTGGAACGAGATCCCGCGCTACATCCTGCCGCGACCCGGCGAGGTGCTCCACACGCTCTACGCCGATGCCGGGCTGCTGTTCGGCTCGTTGCTGGTGACGCTGAAGATCACCTTCCTCGGGCTGGCGCTGGCTGTGGCCGGTGGCGTCGGGCTGGCAGTGCTCTTCACGCAGTCGAAATGGGTGGAAATGTCGTTCTTTCCCTTCGCCATCGTGCTTCAGGTGACGCCCATCGTGGCGATCTTTCCGCTGATCAACATCTATGTCGACAACCAGACGGCAAAGCTGCTGCTGTGCGCCTGGATCGTCGCCTTCTTCCCGATTCTGTCGAACACCACGCTCGGGCTCAACTCGGTCGACCGTAACCTGCTCGACCTCTTCAAGCTGAACGGCGCGACGCGCTGGCAACAGCTCGTGCATCTGCGGCTGCCTGCGGCAATGCCCTATTTCCTCGGCGGGCTGAAGATCGCCGGAGGCCTTTCGCTGATCGGCGCGGTGGTGGCGGAGTTCGTCGCCGGCTCGACCGGCCAGTCCTCGGGGCTGGCATCGCGCATCATCGAGGCCGGCTACCGGCTGAATGCGCCACGGCTGTTCGCGGCGCTGATCCTGATCTCCTTCACCGGCATCGTGATCTTCCTCGTGCTGTCGCTGATCTCGCACCTCGTGCTGCGTCGCTGGCACGAGAGCGCGCTGAAGCAGGAGCGGTGAGGGTGAGCGTGCTCGAATTTCCGACAAGCGGTTCCTACACGCTCCTTGGTGCGCGCGTGCATGGCTCGCTGACGCCGGGACTGACGGCGGAGCGGGATGCCGACGGATTCCTTCTTGCCGACATCGCCGTCGATAACGGCAAGGTCGCCTCCATCGCGCCGCATGATCCGACGTCCGCCGGCATCGCGCTGAAGGGGCGCATCGTGCTGCCCTGTTTCGTCGACTGCCACACCCATATCGACAAGGGCCATATCTGGCCGCGCAAGCCCAATCCCGACGGGTCGTTCATGGGCGCGCTCGACGCGACCGGGGCGGATCGCGCGGCACGCTGGAACGCCGACGACGTGGCAAGGCGCATGGATTTCTCGCTGCGCTCGGCCTATGCGCACGGCACCAAGGCACTGCGCACCCATATCGACAGCGTGGCGCCGCAGGAGGAAATCTCCTGGCCGGTCTTCGAGATGATGCGCGAGAAATGGCGCGGCCGGATCGAGTTGCAGGGCGCCTGCCTGCTCGGCATCGAGGGGGTGCGCGACAGGAAGTGGTTCGCCAGGCTGGCGAAACGCGTGGTGGAGGCGAAGGGGGTGCTCGGCGTCGTCACCTACATGCTGCCTGACCTCGACGAACTGGTCGACCATGTCTTCGCGACCGCCAAGGAACACGGGCTCGACCTCGATTTCCACGCCGACGAGACCGACGATTTGGCGGCGGTATCGCTGAAGAAGATCGCGGAGGCGGCGATCTGGAACGAGTTCAAGGGCAGGATCCTTGTCGGCCATTGCTGCTCGCTGGCGCGCCAGCCCGACCGCGAGGTACTGGACACGCTCGACAAGGTGGCGCGTGCAGGGCTCGGCGTTGTGTCGTTGCCGATGTGCAATCTCTATCTGCAGGACCGCCGTTCGGACGGCACGACGCCGCGCTGGCGCGGCGTGACCCTTCTGCACGAAATGAAGGCGCGCGGCATTCCTGTCGCCGTGGCTTCCGACAATACGCGCGACCCGTTCTACGCCTATGGCGATCTCGACATGCTGGAGGTCTACCGCATGGCGACGCGCATCCTGCATTTCGACCACCCGGTCGGCGACTGGCCAAAATCAGTCGCGGCGACGCCCGCGGAGATCATGCGACTCGACGGGGCGGGAATCCTGGCCGCTGGCGGACCGGCCGACTTCGTCGTCTTTCGCGGCCGCAGCTGGACGGAACTGCTGTCGCGGCCCGAATCCGATCGCATCGTCGTTCGCGACGGCCGGGCGATCCTGCGCGAGATACCCGACTATGCCGAACTCGACGATTTGATGGTGTGACGGAATGGATGTAGCCGCCCTGAAACAGGACCTCGAGGGTATCAGGATCGAGGACAATCCTGCGATCGTGCAGCAGAAGAGCCGCGATTTCTACTGGTACAGCCCGGTCCTGAAGCGCCAGCTCGACAACGTCACCGGCGACATCGTCGTTTCGCCGAAGGACGAGGCGCAAGTGATCCGCGTGCTCGCCGCCTGCCACCGGCACGGCGTGCCGGTGACGCCGCGCGGTACCGGTACCGGCAATTACGGGCAGGCGATGCCGCTGTCGGGCGGCGTCGTGCTGTCGCTCGCCGACATGAACGCGGTAACGGCGGTTTCGCCCGGCCGCGTCACCTGCGAGCCGGGCGCCGTCATCGCCGACATCGACAAGGCGACGCGGGCGCATTCGGGCCAGGAACTGCGCATGCACCCCTCGACCTATCACACCGCCTCGATCGGCGGCTTCATCGCGGGCGGCTCGGGCGGCGTCGGATCGATCAATTTCGGCGGCCTGCGCGATTTCGGCAACGTGCTCAGGTTGCGCGTCGTCACCATGGAGGCCGAACCCAGGGTGCTCGACCTGACCGGCGAGGATCTGCACAAGGTGACGCATGCCTATGGCACCAACGGCATCATCACCGAGGTCGAGATGCCGCTGACGGCCGCCTATGACTGGGTCGACGTGATCGTCGGCTTCGACAGCTTCATGGATGCCGCGCGCTACGGCAATGCCCTGGCCTGCCAGGACGGGCTCTTGACCAAGCTGATCACGCCGATCGCCGCGCCGGTGCCCTGGCTCTATTTCAAGCGCCACCAGAAATTCCTCAGCGAGGGGCAGAGCATCTGCGCCGTTATGGTCGCGCCGCATTCGCTCGACGCCTTCCTCGCTTTCACAAGGCGCGCGGGCGGCACGGTGGTCTTCAACGCCGCCACCGCCCCGGACGCCGACAGGAAGGGCCTGCCGCCGGCCTACGAGCTTGCCTGGAACCACACCACGCTGAGGGCGTTGCGCGTCGATCCAGCCATGACCTACCTGCAGTCGCTCTATCCGTTTCCCGGCCACATGGAACTTGTCGAGACAATCGACGGGCTCTTCCCCGGCGAGGTGTTTTCGCATCTCGAGTTCGTGCGCTTCGACGGCAACATCACCTGCTTCGGCCTCAACCTCGTCCGCTTCACGACGGAGGAGCGTCTCGACGAGATCATCCGCAGCTTCGAGGCGCATGGCTGCCCGGTCTTCAATCCGCACCGCTACACGCTGGAGGAAGGCGGCATGAAGCAGACCGACGAGGTGCAGCTAGCCTTCAAGCGGGAGGCCGACCCGCAGGGCCTTCTCAACCCTGGCAAGATGATTGCCTGGGAGAACCCCGACTACGATTTTCGGACGGGCAAGACCTTCCTGTTCAAGGGCCTGCAGAGGGCGTCATAATTCGCATGCACTTCTTCGCGCCCCCCTCTGTCCTGCCGGACATCTCCCCCACAAGGGGGGAGATCGGCAGCTTCGATGCCGCCGCCCTTCGTCAGGCGATTGGCCAAGTCGGCGATGACAGACAATCTCCCCCCATGTGGGGGAGATGGCCGGCAGGCCAGAGGGGGGTATCTTCCCAAACGCTCCGGAGAAGGCGATGAGGATTCTCGTCCTTTACGCGCACCCGGTCGAGACGAGTTTCAACGCGGCGCTGCACCGGTTGATCGTCGAGAGGCTGACGGCTGCCGGCCACAGCGTCGACGATTGCGATCTCTACGCGGAGGATTTCGATCCGCGCCTTACCCGTGCCGAGCGGCTCGCGTATCATGATCCGCGTGGGCCTCAAGACGCGGTCGATCCCTATGTCCGCCGCCTGCTCGACGCCGAAGCACTGGTGCTTTCCTTCCCCGTCTGGAACTACGGCTTTCCGGCCATCCTCAAAGGATTTTTCGACCGCGTGTTTCTGCCCGGCGTTTCGTTCCGGATGGTCGACGGCAAGGCGACACCCAATCTTCACAACATTCGCAAGGTTGCGGCCGTCACCACCTATGGCGGCAGCTGGTTTCGTGCGGTATTGATGGGCAATCCGCCGAAAAAGCTCGTCAGCCGCACGCTGCGCTTGACCGTGAAGCCCGGCGCACCGGTGTCCTACCTGGCGCATTATTCCATGAATCTTTCCACACCGGCGACACGCGAAAAATTCACGGCCAAGGTGGCGGCGAAAATGGACGCTTTCTGATGCCACCAGTGAGGTGCCTCGTCGTTTACTGCCATCCAGTGCCGGAAAGTTTCGGTGCGGCGCTGCGCGATACGGCCGTCGCCGCGCTTTCCGATCGCGGCTGGGAGATAAGGCTGGTTGACCTCTACGCCGAAGGATTCGATCCGGTCCTCAGCGCCGAGGAACGCCGCCAGATGGATCGCGCGCCGACCGATCCGAAACTCGCGCCTCATATCGAAAATCTCAAATGGGCACAGGCGATCCTGTTCGTTTATCCGACGTGGTGGTACGGGTTGCCGGCCATGCTGAAGGGTTGGCTCGACCGCGTCTGGGCGACCGACGTTGCCTTCAAGCTCCCGGCCGACGGCGGCCGTATCGTTTCGCTCGTCCCGCATATCGGTCATGTTGGCGTCGTCACCACTTGTGGCGCGCCGTGGTGGTGGTCGGTGATGATCGGCCAGCCGGGGCGAAAGACGATCCTGCGCGGCCTGCGGGCGCTCTGCGCTGGGCGCTGCCGAACGTTCTACCTCGCGCACTACGACATGGACCGCTCGACGGCGGAGAGCCGTGCGGCATATCTGGAGAAGGTGAAGCGCAGGCTGGCGACGTTCTAGCGGGCCGTGCAGCTGTAGTCAGGTGCGGGCGGAGACCACCCAGACTGCTGCGTTGAGCGAGACCGCGGCAGGGTCGCCAAGTTCGGCCAGTGCCGCTTTCACGCGGGGCTCGGCCTCTCCACGCAGCTGCGGGTTCTCGCGCAAGATCCTGCCGAGCGGCCCGACCTTCATGAGCACGGCGAGCATGGCATCGATGCCGCCGCTCGAAACCTTCACATCATGGGGCTTGACGGCAATATCCCGAAAGCCGGCGGCCTCCAGGATTTTCCGGATGTGCCCGGGGTCGGCGAAGCTGAAAGGCGTTGGGTCGAGGCGGTCCTCCAGTCCGGCCGCGAGCAGCGGCAGCAGGTCGAGTTCGTTTTCCTCCAGCGCACGCCAGCAGACGAAGGCCAGCCGGCCGCCCGGTTTCATCATGCGGTGGAAATTCGCGAAGGCGGCGGCAGGATCGGCGAAGGCCATGACGCCGAAGCGCGAGAACAGGCAATCGAACCTGCGGTCGGGCTGGGCGAGGGTCTGGGCATCGGCTTCGATGAAATTCACTCCGCCCCGCCCGGCTCCCCGGCGGCGTGCGACGTCGAGAACGAGCGGCGCGATGTCGACGCCGGTGACCCTGCCTGCCGGCCCGACCCGCTCCGCGAGTTGCAAGACCGACTGACCGGCGCCGCAGCCGATATCGAGAACCGCGTTTCCCGTGCCGGGCGCCAGCGCCTCGATGGCAAGAAGGCCGAGCGGCGAGAGCTGCAGGTCGAGGAGGTCCGCCACCTCGACCCAGGCCCTGGCGGCGAGATCCCGCATCCTTCGGCCGCGCCTAGGCGCGCACCCTTTCCGCCTTCGGGTCGTACATCGGCTTCAAAGAGGCCTCGGCGGCATGGCGCTCGCCAGCGATCTCGATCTCGTAGGAAGAAGCAAGCACATCGGCTTCGCCTTCGCCCTTGCAGGGCACGTAGCCGAGGCCGATGGCACCGCCGAGGTGGTGGCCATAATTGCCCGAGGTGATGGTGCCGACGATTTGGCCGTCGCGGACGATCGCCTCGTTGTGGAAGAGCAGCGGCTCGGGATCACGCAGGCGGAACTGCACCAGCCGCCGCTCCAGCCCCTTTTCGCGCTTCCTCAGCACGGCGTCGCGGCCGAGAAAATCGCCCTTGCCGGTCTTCACAGCGAAGCCGAGGCCGGCCTCCAGCACATGGTCCTCGTCGGTGATGTCGTGACCAAAATGCCGGAACGCCTTTTCGATGCGGCAGGAATCGAGCGCGTGCAGGCCGCAGAGTTTCAGGCCCAAGTCGGCGCCGGCTTCCTCGATGGCCTCGAAGACGTGGGCGGTCTGGTCGGTCGGCACATAGAGCTCCCAGCCGAGTTCGCCGACATAGGTGACGCGGTGGGCGCGCGCGAGCCCCATGCCGATCTCGACTTGCTGGAACGTGCCGAACGGGTTGGTTTCGTTGGAGAAATCGTTCGGACTCACCTTCTGAATCAGGTCGCGCGAGTGCGGTCCCATGAGGCAGAGCACGCTTTCGGAGGCCGTCACGTCGGTGATGACGGCGAAGGCGTCGCCGACATGCCTTCTGAGCCAAGCGAGGTCGCGCTGCAGCGTGGCGCCGGGCACCACGGCGAGGAATGCCGTTTCCGACAGGCGGCTGACGGTGAGGTCGCTCTCTATGCCACCGCGGACGTTCAGCATCTGCGTGTAGACGATCCTGCCGGGCGCCACATCGAGATCGTTGGCGCAGAGTTTTTGCAGAAAGGCCAGTGCGTCGCGGCCCTCGATGCGGATCTTGCCGAAGGAGGTCATGTCGAACAGGCCGACGCCGTTTCGAACCGCCAGGTGTTCGTCGCGGTTGTTGTCGAACCAGTTCTGCCGCTTCCACGAGTAGCGGTATTCGCGCTCCTGGCCTTCCCCGGCGAACCAGTTGGCGCGCTCCCAGCCGGCGACTTCGCCGAACACCGCGCCGCGCGCCTTCAGATGCTCGTGCAGCGGCGAGCGGCGCACGCCGCGCGCCGAGGCCATCTGGCGGTAGGGAAAATGGTCGGCGTAGAGCAGGCCGAGCGTCTCGGTCACCCGCGCCTTCAGATAGGAGCGGTTCTTCTGGAACGGCTGGGTGCGGCGGATGTCGACTTCCCAGAGGTCGAAGGGCGCTTCGCCGTCGTTGATCCACTGGGCCAGCGCCATGCCGGCGCCGCCCGACGAGACGATGCCGATCGAATTGTAGCCGGTCGCCATCCAGTAGCCGGCCAGTTCCGGCGCCTCGCCGAGATAGTAGCGGTCGTCGGGCGTAAAGCTCTCGGGCCCGTTGAAGAAGGTATGGATGCCGGCGGTCGCCAGCATCGGCATGCGGTTGACGCCCATTTCGAGGATCGGCTCGAAATGGTCCATATCCTCGGGCAGCTGGTCGAAGCAGAAATCCTCCGAAATGCCGTTCATGCCCCAGGGTTTTGCAACCGGCTCGAAGGCGCCGAGCATCATCTTGCCGGCGTCTTCCTTGTAGTAGGCGCATTCGTCGGGCACGCGCAGCACCGGCAGGCGGCCGAGGCCGGGGATCGCCTCGGTGACGAGATAGAAGTGCTCGCAGGCATGCAGCGGGATCGAGACACCCGACTTCGCGCCGAGCTCGCGCGCCCACATGCCGGCGCAGTTGATGACGATGTCGGTGTCGATGGTGCCTTCCTCGCCGCCCTGCGCCCAGGACACGCCGCTGACGCGGCCGTCCTTCTGGTGAACGGCGGTGACCTTGACGCCCTCGACGATTCTTGCGCCGCGCTGGCGGGCGCCCTTGGCGAGCGCCATGGCGATGTTGGCCGGGTCGCACTGGCCGTCGAGCGGCAGGTGTACGGCGCCGACCACGCCGTCGGTGTTGAGATGCGGATACATCTGCTTGACCTCGGCGGGCGAGATCTCGCGCACGTCAACGTCGAAGGCGCGCGCCACCGTCGCCTGGCGGTAGAGCTCGTGCTTGCGCTCCTCGGTCAGCGCCACCGAGATCGAGCCGACCTGGCGCATGCCGGTGGCAACACCGGTCTCTTCCTCAAGTCGGACGTAGAGGTCGGCCGAATATTTCGCCAGCCGCGTCATGTTCTGCGAGCCGCGCAGCTGGCCGATCAGGCCGGCGGCATGCCAGGTCGTGCCCGACGTCAGCTGCTTGCGCTCCAGGAGCACGATGTCGGTCCAGCCGAGCTTTGCCAGGTGATAGGCGACCGAGCAGCCGGATACGCCGCCGCCGATGATGACGGCGCGGGCCCTCTTGGGAAGTTCTACCATCGGCTCTCGGTGCTCCGGAAAGAGGGGCCCTCGGCCGGCACGGCCAAAGTCGCGGCCGGGCGAGGGGAGTGTTGAACGATCATGCGGCCTTGCTGCGGTAGGCCGAGGCGAAGCGGCGCAGCCGCGCCGCCGCTTCCAGCAGGATGCCGTCGGGCTGGCAGAGGCTGATGCGGATGTGGCCGGCAGCGGCCTCGCCGAAGCTTGAGCCGGGCATGACCCCTACCTTCTCGCCGTCGAGCAGGCCCCAGGCGAATTTCTCGTCGTCGGGCTCGATCGCCGAGACGTCGAGCATGACATACATGCCGCCCTCAGAGCCGCGCACCGTGAACTCGTTGGCGCCCCTGATGGCGTCGAGGAAGAGTTTTCGGCGGCCGTTGTAGATGCCGGCGATCTGTTCGACGCCATAGTCGTTTTCCAGCGCCTCGGCGGCGGCGCGCGAGACGAAGTCGGTCAGGCCGTAGGTGGTCACGAGATTGAGGCTGGTCAGCTGCGTGATCATGCTCTCGGGTCCGGTCAGCCAGCCGATACGCCAGCCGGTCATGCCGTGGCTCTTCGACATCGAGTTGATGACCAGTGTGCGCTCGGCCATGCCGGGCAGGGCGCGCGGCGAGACGTGATGGCCCTCGGCGAGCGCCCAGTAGACCTCGTCCGACAGCAGCCACAGGTCGCGTTCGACGCAGAGGCGGGCGATGCCTTCCAGGCTCTCGCGCGAATAGATCGCGCCGGTCGGGTTGTTCGGTGTGTTGAGCAGGATGGCCCTGGTGTTGGGCCTCAGCGCCTTCTCGATCGCGTCGGCGCGCGGCTGGAAGCCGTCGGCGGCATCGGCCTCGACGACGGTGAAGTCGGCCTCGGCGGCGCGGAAGGTGCCCGGATAGGTGGCGTAATAGGGCGCCACGACCACCGCGTGATCGCCCTTGTCGAGGGTGCCCTGCACGGCGGCATAGAGCGCCAGCTGGCCGCCCGGCGTGGCGATGATGTTGTTTGCACCCGTCTCGACACCGGTGCAGCGGGTCGAGATCCTCGCCATCGCCGCGCGCAGGCACGGGATGCCGGGCAGCTGCGTGTAGTGGTGGTAGCCCGCCCGCACGGCGCGGACGCAGGCCTCGACGGTTTCGGACGGGGAGTCGAAATCGTGGTCGCCGACCGACAGCATGATGATGTCTTCGCCGGCTTCCTTGCGGGTCATGGCGGCGAAGTGAACCTCCCAGCCATCCTTGCCGGAGTGCAGGATGCCGGAGAGTCGGTTCGAGGGTTTCGGCATTCTAGGCTCTCAATCTCTCGTTCTTGGCGTCCCACATCGGCTCATCCGGCTGGACGGTGACCGGAAAGCGCTCGCCGAAAATCTCGACTTCGAGTTTCGTGCCGGGTTCGGCGAGATCGGCGCGGAGCATGCCGAGCGCAATCGATTTGTCCAGCCGGTAGCCGAAGCCTCCTGACGTCGTCTCGCCGACGACCTTGCCGTCGTGCCAGAGCGTCGACATGTAGGGCGCGTCGTGCTCGCCGGCGTCGACCGCGAGCGTCACGAAGCGCTTCTTGACGCCCTGCTGCTTCTCGCTGAGGAGTGCTGCCTTGCCGCGGAAGGCGGGCTTGTCCCATTTGACGAAACGGTCGAGCCCGCCCTGCAGGATGGTGTAGTCGGTCGACAGGTCGCCCTTCCAGGCGCGGTAGCCCTTTTCCAACCGGAGCGCATTCAGCGCGAACATGCCGAAGGGTTTCAGCCCGTGCTTTTGGCCCGCCTCCCAGACGGCGTCGAAAACCGTGGCCGTGTCGGCGACTTTCGTGTGTATCTCCCAGCCGAGTTCACCGGCGAAGGAGACCCGCAGGAGCTTTGCCCAGCGTCCGGCAATGGTGGTCTCCTGATGCGTCAGCCAGGGCATGGAGAGGTCGGCATCGCACACCTCGGCGAGGATTTTCCGCGAATTGGGCCCGGAGAGGATCTGCGTCGCGTATTCCTCGGTGCGGTCGACCAGCGTGAAGCCGGCATTGTCGGGCATATGCGACTTCAGCCATTCGAAATCGTGCCACTGCGCCGCCGCGGCGGTGATCAGCGTCATCAGGTTTTCTTCGTGGCGCACGATCGACATCTCGGTGACGATGCGGCCGCCCTCGTCGGCGAAATAGGCAAGGCCGATACGGCCGACTTTAGGCACGAGGCCGGTGATCTGCTCTGCAAGCCAGTCGGCAGCACCCGGACCCTCGAGGTTGAAACGCGAGAAGCCGGGCAGGTCGAGAATGCCGGCGGCATCGCGCACGGCGAGACATTCCTCGCGCACGCGCTTCTCCCATGGACCTGAGCGGGCGAAGGTCTGGGTCGATTCCTCCGAGGTGTCGTCGCCCGGCTTTGCATACCAGGTGGCGCGCTCCCAGCCGTTATAGGCGTTGAACTGCGCTCCCAGCGCCTTGATGCGGTCGTGGATCGGCGACAGCTTCATGTCGCGGCCGGCCGGCCAGGCGTGGTGGGGGAAATGGATCGCGTATTCGTGGCCGTAGACCTCCATGCCCTTGGCGACGCAATAGTCCGGGTCCGACGCAAAGGCGGTGAAGCGGCGCGGGTCGCAGGACCACATGTCCCACTCGGTCTGTCCCCCCGTCACCCATTCGGCGAGCACCTTGCCGGCGCCGCCGCCTTGCGCGATGCCGAAGGTGAAGACGCAGGCTTCGAAGGCGTTCGGCACGCCCGGCATCGGGCCGATCAGCGGGTTGCCGTCCGGCGTGTAGGGGATCGGGCCGTTGATGACCTTGGACAGGCCGGCGGTGCCGAGGATCGGCACGCGGGCAATGGCGTCGTTGAGGTAGTGCTCCAGCCGGTCGAGGTCGTCGGGAAACAGCTGGAATGAGAAATCCTCCGGCATCGGGTCGTTGTGGCCGGCCCAGTGCGCGCGGCAATTGCGCTCGTAGGGGCCGAGATTCATGCCGTTCTTCTCCTGCCGCAGATAGTAGGAGGTATCGACGTCGCGCAGCAGCGGCAGTTTCTTCCCTGCCTCCCTGGACCAGGCGGCGAGTTCGGGGATTTCCTCGAACAGGATGTACTGGTGGCTCATCACCATCATCGGCACGTTCCGGCCGAACAGTCTTCCGACCTCCGCGGCGCGGTAGCCGGCGGCATTGACGACGTATTCGCAGCGAATCTCGCCTTCCGGGGTGGCGATGATCCATTCGCCGTTTTCGCGCCGCGCCCCGGTCACCGGGCAGAAGCGGACGATCCTGGCGCCCATGTCGCGGGCGCCCTTGGCGAGCGCCTGGGTGAGCTGCGCGGGATCGATGTCGCCGTCATTGGGGTCGTAGAGCGCACCCTTCAGGTCATGCGTCTCGATGAAAGGATAGCGCAACCTGATGGCGTCGGCGCCGATGACGTCGATATCCATGCCCTGGTAGCGGCCCATGCCCTTGGCGCGTTCGAATTCCTGCATGCGCTCCTTCGTGTGGGCAAGGCGCAGCGAGCCGGTGACGTGGTAGTTCATAGGGTAATCGACCGCCTCGGCGAGGCCGCGATAGAGCTCGGTCGAGTAGCGCTGCATGTTCATCAGCGACCAGGAGGACGAGAAGGTCGGCACGTTGCCGGCGGCGTGCCAGGTGGAGCCCGAGGTCAGCTCGTTCTTTTCCAGGAGCACGCAGTCGGTCCAGCCGGCCTTGGCCAGATGGTAGAGCGCCGAGACGCCGACCGCGCCGCCGCCGATGATGACGACCCGCGCCGTCGAAGGAATTCCAGCCATTTCTTCTCCCAATCCTGCCGTCGGGCAGGCAATTCTAGTAGACGGGTGGCGACACGACCCAGATGATGACCGCCGGCTCGGCATGCGGGTTCTTCCAGCGGAACGGCTTGCCCGCGAAGCGGAAACTGTCGCCCTCGGCGAGGTGATGCCAGACACCGTCGATCTCGATGTCGAAGCGCCCGGACGCCACGTAGCCGGCCTCCTCGGTCTGGCGCAGCGCGGTTTCCGAAAGCGCCGCGCCGGGCGCGAATTCCGAGCGCAGCATCTCGAAACTGCCGCCAAGATCGGGCGAGAGCAATTCCTCCACCAGCCCGGATTCGCTGGTACCAAGCGAACGCCGCCGGGCGCCGCGAACCACAACGCCGCGTTCGCTGTCCTCGGCCTCATGGCCGAAGAACAGGCTGACCGGCACGCCGAAGACCTCGGCGAAGGCGCGCAGGTCGCCGAGCGAGGGAATCGACAGGCCGCGCTCGACTTGGCTCAGCCAGCCGACGGAGCGCTTCAGCCTGGCGCCGATCTCGGCAAGCGTCAGTCCGCGCGCCTTGCGCAGCGCGCGCAGGTCGCGTGCCAGGATCTGGTCGCCATCAAGGCCGTGCGCCGGTGAGAATGATGCGGACTCGGGCAAAAGGGCGGGTCCCGTGAAAAAATCGATTGGAATTTCACGAGAGCGCAGGCGGTTGAAAAAATCAAGTTCCTTTTCACCCGCGCGGGAAGATTTACTTGCCCCTCAGTTGGTGACAGTGCAAAGGCTGTGAGCGTATGCGGCCTTTGGCTTGGGCACGGTCGCAATAGCCGTACCCGGGCGGGGAAATATGCTGGCACGAGACAAAGACGCAATACAGGACGATATTGCCGAGACCGTGGAGGAAGCTATCGCTTCGCGCCGGTCGGTGCGGGCTTTTCTGCCCGATCCCGTCGATGCCGAAACCATCAGCGACATCCTGAAGCTCGCCGCGCGCGCCCCCTCGGGCACCAACATGCAGCCTTGGCGCGTCTACGTCACCACCGGCGAGGCCAAGGAACGGCTGTCGCGTGCCGTGCTGGAGTCCGGCATCCGGGCCGAGAAGGCCAAGTGGGACGAGTACAAATACTATCCCGAAAAGTTCTTCGAGCCCTATTACGGGCGGCGGCGCGCCGTCGGCTATGCGCTCTACGGCCATCTCGGCATTGGCAAGCGCGATGTCGACCAGATGCGGGCACAGCATGACCGCAACTTCGTGTTCTTCGACGCGCCGGTCGGCATGATCTTCACCATCGACCGCCGCCTCAACCAGGGCTCGTGGATCGACTACGGCATGTTCCTGCAGAATATCATGATCGCGGCGCGCGCCAAGGGATTGCACACCTGCCCGCAGGCGGCGTTTGCGCCCTATCACAACCAGATCAGGCCGGCGCTCGGCATCCCGGACGAGGAAATCGTCGTCTGCGGCATGGCGCTCGGCTACGAGGACGTCTCGAAGCCCGAAAACGACCTGCGCACCGACCGTGCGCCGCTCGAAGAGTGGGTGACCTTCCTCGACTAGCCGGCGCCTGGCCGGTCGGCAAGCACAGCGGCCACCAGGAAGAGCAATCCGCCGACCGAGGCTGCGAGCCGCAGCTTGTGCCAGGTCCACCAACTGTCGCGCAACGCCTGCCAGTCCGCCGGCATGGACGCGGCCGTCCACTGCATGATCACGGCATTGATGGGCTGGTTGCCGAAGCGGGTGACGATGCCGCCGGCGAGGAAGCCCAGCAGGGCAAGCAGATAGAGCGGAAATGCGCGCGACTGGCGGCCCGCCTGGACCGTTAGGATCACGGTGAGAAGGATGGCGGCGAGACCGATCGCCGGCAGAAGCACGTTCAGCCCGCGCACTGCGCCCTGATGAACCTCGACGAAGGCGGCCGGCGAATAGCCCGCCGGATCGTAGCCCCGCCAGATGCCGAACACGCTGCCTGAGACCATGGCAGCGGCAAGGATGGCCAGGAGTTGCAAGGTGGGCTTGAGCAAGCTTTCCATAGGATCCGTCTCCACGGCAGCCCGGGGCAAAGGCCGAAGGTTGCGCAATATTTAAATACAGTGATACTGTAGCGAAATATGGATGAAGTAAAGTCCCCGCGAAGCTACCGGCAGACAAGGCGCGCCGCCGCCACGGCGAAGACGCGGGCAGCCGTGCTGAAGGCGGCACGCGCCTGTTTCGTCGCCAAAGGGTGGAGCGGCACGACGATCGCGGCAATCGCAGCCCGCGCAAAGGTCTCGCCGGAGACGATCTATGCCTCCTTCGGCAGCAAGAGCGCGCTGATGGTCGAGACGCTGCGCGCCGCGGTCAGGGGAGAGGAGGCGGAGGTGCCGCTGCTCGACCAGTCGGCGCCGCGCGCCATCGCGGCGTCACGCGACCAGTGTCGCCAGCTTGCCATCTTCACCGAAGACATTGCGGGCGTGCTCGAACGGGTGGCGCCGCTGATGGACGTGGTGCGCGCAGGCGCGGCGACGGACCGGAGGCTGCAGGCGCTCTACCGCGAGTTCCACGACGGACGCCGCCGCAATCTCGGGTTCGTGGCGCGTGCGCTGCTGGCAACCGCTCCTCTGCGCGACGGACAGGACGAGGAGCAGGCCACGGCGGCGATCTGGCGGCTCGCCAGTCCCGAGCTCTTCATGCTGATGCGGAATGTCGAGGGGACTGACCGGACGGCCTACGCAGCATGGCTGCTGCGTGCGCTCAGCGACGCGTTGCTTGTCGAGCCTGGGCCGGGGTCCGTCACCTGACCTCGTAGCCAACCTCTTCGCTGGCGCGGCAGAGCGCGTGCCAGAAGGAGCGGGCAAAGGAGCGGAAGACATAGGTGTCGAACCGTTCGGCACCGGTGCGCTGGATCTGGGCGAAGATGTCGTGATGCACCGTCGAGACGCCAGAGCCGAGCGGAAAGGCCGGCAGCGCGAAGTCGATGGCGAAGATTTTCGACAGCACCCAGTCCGCCTTCGGACCGGCAATGCGGATCGCGGTACGGCCGTGCGACAGGTCGGTCACCGTGCCGGTGTCCCGCGCAACCGCCGCGGCGAAGGCTGCGGCCAGCCCTTCCTCCTCGCCGATAACCAGGAAGCGGCCCGGCGCGATGCCGAAGGCGCTTGCCGCCTCGGTCGCGATGCCGCCGCCGGCGCCGTCGGGGAGGGCGATGCCGGCTAGCTGCTTCACCGACTTGATGAGCGCCTTTTCCTTGCCCGGCCAGGCGGCGAGCTGGACGATCGAGCCCGGACGTGTCTCGGATAGCGTCACGCCGACACCGTTGGCGACGTGACCGTGACGGCCCGAATGCAGGACCGGTTCGAGCGGCGACAGCTGGTCAACCATGCAGGCGCTTCCCTTCCGGATCGTAGAAGTGGTGGCTGACGATCTCGACCGCGCCGAAACGGTCGCGCAGCGGGTCGGAGACGTAGGCACGGTCGCCGTGGCGGCTCTTGCCGCCGCGCACCAGCGCCAGCGCGATATGCTTGCGCAGCACCGGCGAATAGCAGGCCGCCGTGATGTGGCCGATGGAATCGCGCGGCGTCTCGCGGTCGAGGCGCTCGACGATATGCGCGCCGCCGTTGAGCGGTCTGTTGTCGAGGGCGATAATGCCGACAAGCTGCAGCCTGTCGGATGACGTCATGCCCTCGCGGTCCATCATCATCGAGCCGACGAAGGGCTTCTTCTTCGACAGTATCCAGTCGAGGTGCAGGTCGCGCGCTGTGGTGCGGCCGTCGATCTCGGCGCCGGTCACGTGGCCCTTCTCGATGCGCATCGTGCCCAGCGCCTCCAGCCCGTAGGGCACCAGGCCGAAAGGCTTGCCGGCCTTCATCAGCGCCTGCCAGACATGGGTGCCGTGGCCGGCGCCGCTATAGACCTCGAAGGCCATTTCGCCGGAGAAGGACAGGCGGCAGATGACCACCGGCGCGCCGGCAATCTCGCCATGCACGATGCCCATGAAGGGCAGGGTCTCGTTGTCGACCGCGGTGCCGGTGACGCAGGCGGCTAGAATTTCGCGCGCCCTGGGGCCGCCGATTGCCGCGCCAGCCCACTGGTCGGTGACCGAGGTGAGGTGGACCCTGAGCTCGGGCCATACGACGTCGAGCAGATATTCGAGATGCTGCATGACCTTGCCGGCATTGGCCGTGGTCGTGGTCATCAGGAAATCGTCCTCGGCAAGCCGCCAGGTGGTTCCGTCGTCCATCGCAAACCCGTCCTCGCGCAGCATCAGGCCATAGCGCGCCTTGCCGACGGGAAGGGTGGAAAACATGTTGGTGTAGACGCGGTCGAGAAAATCACCAGCGTCGGGCCCCTGCACGGCAATCTTGCCCAGGGTGGAGACATCGACGATGCCGGCCTTTTCGCGCGTCGTGCGGGCCTCGCGCACATAAGCCTGGTCGACGGTCTCGCCAGGCCTGGCGTAGATCATCGGGCGATGCCAGAGGCCGGCCGAATACATCGTCGCGCCGTTGTCGACATGCCAGTCATGCATCGGCGTCAGCCGCTCCGGGCGAATGTCGCCATAGCGTTCGGCGGCGAGCGAACCGACCGAGACGGGCGCGAAGGGCGGGCGGAAACGGGTCGTGCCGACTTCCGGAATCTGCTTGCCGAGCGCGTTCGCCATGATGGCGAGGCCCGGGATGTTGGAGGTCTTGCCCTGGTCGGTCGCCATGCCGAGCGTGGTGTAGCGCTTCAGATGCTCGACCGAGATGAAGCCCTCGCGATGCGCCAGCCGCACGTCGTCGGCCGTCACGTCGTGCTGGAAGTCGACGAAGGCCTTGCCGCCGGCGGGGATTTCGAAGACCGGCGCGGGGGCGATGTCGAGCACGGCGCCGCCGGCCTCAGGTACCGGGTCGGTCGCGCTGGCGCCTCCGGCGGCCCAGGAGCCTGCCGCGGCACCGCCTGCAAGCGCCTCGCCGGTCGAAAACTCTCCGGCGCAGGCGCCGGCGCCGGTCCAGCGCTCGGTGGCGGGCGGCAACATGAAGGCCTGCGCCTTCTCGTCCCAGACGGCCCGGGCGCCGGCCTGGCTTGCCAGGTGGATGATCGGCGACCAGCCGCCGGAGACGGCGAGGAAATCGACATCGATCGAGCGGGCATCGCCCCTGACGACACCGGTCGCGGCATCGAAAGTCTGCACCTTGATGCCCGAAAGGGTCTTGCCGCCCTCGGTGGCGACGACCGCCTGTCCGGCCAGGATCTCGGCCTTGGCCTTCGTGGCCAGTTCGCGTGCCGCCGTCGAGACCTCGGCCCGCACGTCGACGATGGCGACGATCGAGGTGCCGGCCTCGCGCAGCGCCAGCGCCGAGCGGTAGGCGCCGTCATTGTTGGCGAAGACGGCGATCTTCCCTCCCGGCAGCACGCCGAACTCGGTCGCGTAGCGCGCCGCCGAAGCGGCCAGCATCACGCCCGGGCGGTCGTTGCCGGGAAACACCATCGGTCGCTCGAAGGCGCCGGTTGCCAGCACTACGCGGCCGGCGCGGATCGTCCAGTGCCGCTGGCGCGGCTCGCCCTTGCGGGCGGTCCGCTTGTGGTCGGTGACGCGTTCGAGGGCTGACAGCGTGTTGTCGTCGTAATAGCCCCAGACGGTGGTGCGCGGCAGCAGCCGGACGTTCGGCCTTGCCTTCAGTTCGGCGACCGTCGCTGCCGCCCATTCGGCGGCGGCCGTGCCGTCGATGCTCTCGCCCGACCAGTTGGCCGAGCCGCCGAGCCTCGGCTCGAGGTCGGCGAGCACGACGCGCGCGCCGCTTGAAGCGGCCTGTTTCGCCGCCATCAGGCCGGCCGGGCCGGAACCGACGACGAGCACGTCGCAAAAGGCGTTCATGCGCTCGTAGCGCGAGGGGTCGGCAACCTTGCCGGCGCGGCCGAGGCCGGCGGCGCGGCGGATGAAGTGCTCGCAGAACATCCAGAAGCGGGTGCCCTTGAGCGGGCCGAAGACCGGGCCCATGAATGTCTTGTAGTAGAAACCGGCGCCCAGGATCTTGCCGCCGAGCTGGTTGACCGCGCCGACGTCGAAGGCCAGCGAGGGAAAGCGGTTCTGGCTGACCACGGTCAGACCGTCGTAGATCTCCAGCATGGTTGCCGGGATGTTGGGCTCGCGCGCATCGCCGCGCAGCACGGTTACCAGCGCGTTCGGTTCGTCGACCCCCGCCGTCAGCACGCCGCGCGGGCGGTGGTACTTGAACGAGCGGCCGAACAACGTGACGCCCTGCGCCAGCAGGGCCGAGGCCAGCGTATCCCCCGGATGACCGGTGTAGAAATCGCCGTCGAAACTGAAGCGGATGCTCCTCGATCGGTCGATCAGCCCGCCGCTGGCGGTGCGGCGCGGGCTCATGATTTCTGCCTCGGCTTGCGGCGCGGTGCCGGCTTCCTGGTGGCGCCCGCGCCTGCAAATCCGACCTTCGAGATCGCATGGGTCAGCGTGTTGCGGGTGACGGCGAGGTGGCGCCGGCAACCGCCGGCATGCTGCCAGATCTCGTTATGCTCGCCGGCGGGGTTCAGCCGGTCGTAGACATAGGCGTTCCAGGCCTTCTGGCTGGTCGAAGCCTGATCGGGGCGCTTGCGGTTGCCGTCGCCCTGGTAGGCGAATTCGGAGAGGTCGCGCGGGCCGCAATAGGGACAGGTGATGATCATCTCGCTCTTTTGCCCCTAATGCAGGTTGGGCGTCGCGCCCTGGCCCTTGTCGTCGATGACGGCGCCGCGGTGGAACCGGTCGAGCGAAAAGGCGGCGTTGAGCGGGTGCGGTTCGTCGCGCGCGATGGTGTGGGCGAAGCAGAAGCCCGACGCCGGCGTCGCCTTGAAGCCGCCGTAGCACCAGCCGCAGTTCAGGTACATGCCGGGCAGGGGGCCGGTCGTGATGATCGGCGAGCCGTCCATCGACATGTCGGTGACCCCGCCCCAGGAACGCAGCAGCCGCACGCTGGCAAGGCTCGGAAACAGCGCCAGCATTTCGCTCATCACTTCCTCGACGAGCGGCAGGTTTCCGCGCTGCGCGTAGCTGTTGTAGCCGTCGAGCGCGCCGCCGTAGATCAGCCCGCCCTTGTCGGATTGCGCGACATAGAAGTGCCCCATGCCGAAGGTCAGCACCGTGTCGAGGAAGGGTTTCAGCGATTCCGTCACGAAGGCCTGCAGCACCTGGCTCTCGATAGGCATGCGGTCGATGCCGGCAAGCTTCATGACTTCGCCAGTGTGTCCGGCCACTGCCACCGCGACCTTGGCGGCGCGGATCTCGCCGCGCGAGGTCTGAACGCCGGTGACCTGGTCGCCATCGCGCAGGAAGCCCGTCACCTCGCAGTTTTCGATGATGTCGACGCCCAGCCGGTCGGCGCCGCGCGCATAGCCCCAGGCCACCGCGTCATGGCGCGCCGTGCCGGCGCTGCGCTGCATCAGCCCGCCGAGAATCGGGAAGCGCGCGCTGCGCGTCATGTCGAGGGCGGGCACTTCGCGGGCGATCTCGGCCGGCGTCATCAGTTCGGAATCGATGCCCTCGTGGCGGAGCGCATTGCCGCGCCGGGCGTAGTCGTCGAGCTGCGCCGGCGTGTGCGCGAGGTTGAGGCAGCCGCGCTGCGAAAACATCACGTTGTAGTTGAGCTCGTGCGACAGGTTCTCCCAGAGATCCATCGAGAACTCGTAGAAGCGGTTGTTCTCCGGCAGCAGGTAGTTGGAGCGCACGGCGGTGGTGTTGCGGCCGACATTGCCGGAGCCGAGCCAACCCTTCTCGAGCACGGCGACATTGGTGATGCCGAACTCGCTGGCCAGATAATAGGCCGTGGAGAGCCCGTGCCCGCCGCCACCCACGATGATCACGTCGTAGGCCGGCTTGGGCTCGGCCTTGCGCCAGACCGGCTTCCAGTCGGTGTTGCCCCTGAAGGCGTTCCTGATGAGAGAAAGCGCCGAGTATTCCCGCATTGCTGCCATTGTCCGTTTTGGCCGTCGGGCGAAACCTATAGCGCAGGTCCGCACGCCAAGACCACTTTAGCGCCATCGCGTGTCGCACGCCCGACCGCATTGGGCAAGGCGGCTTGCCGCTTCCCGTGGCGGTCACTATCAATGGCGCGCGCGTTTTGCGCCCTGAACCGATGTGAGTCGCCCGAGAAAAATGGACTTCCGCCCGCGCAACCTCCTTGCCGTCCTTTTCCTGGCCATGACCATGGCCTGGCCGATGGCGGCCGTTGCGCAAGGCGTCGGGAGCACCGGGTCGCCGCTGATCAACAGCCAGCGCCAGGCCATCGACGCAATCGCCAAGCAGACGGACGAGTTCGAGAAGCGGGTTGCCGCCAACGCCGAAAACGATGCACGCCTGGTCGAGATACGGCTGAAGCTGGAAGAGTTGTCGCGCAGCCTGCTGTCGACCGCCGTCGCCTTCCGGCCGCGTCTGGCGGAAATCAGCTCCCGGCTCGAACAGCTCGGCCCGGCGCCTGCCGAGGGCCAGCCTGCCGAGCCTGACATCATAGCCTCGGAGAGGCAGGAACTGGTTGCCGAAAAGGCCGAGATCAACGCCGTGCTCGGCGTCGCCGAATCCCTCTCGATCAGGGTCAGCAACCTTATCGACCGCATCGGCGTGATGCGCAGCGACCTGTTCCGCAACATGCTGACCAAGCGCTACGAACTGACCGAAGCCTTCGGCAGCGAGATGCTGGCGGATATCCGTACCGAGGTGACCAGCCTCTACAGCGCCATCGCCTCGTGGCTGCGCTTCGTGTTCCAGTTCAAGCTGCAGTCCTTCCTGGGGGCGACGTTCTTCGCGCTGGCCGCGGCCGCGGTCCTGCTGGTCGGCGGGCGCCGCGTCTTCAACCGGGTGTTCGACGCAGATCCGCTGGCCGAGGCCCCGTCCTATCTCAGCCGGCTGTCGCTTGCCTTCTGGTCGACCTTGCTGCCCACTGCAGCGGTGGCCGCATTCCTTGCGTCCACTCTCTTTTTCTTCAACTATTTCAACATATTGCGCGGGGATATCGGCGTTTTCCTGAACGCGCTCTTCCTCGTCATCGGCGTGGTATTCTGCGTCAACCGGCTGGCCCGCGCCGTGCTTTCGCCCAGCCTGCCCAACTGGCGGCTGATGTCGATCGGCTCCGGCACGGCGCGTCGCCTGGTTCTGCTGGTGACGGCAATGGCGATCGTGATTGGCTTCAACAACTTCCTGACCGTGGTCAACGACCAGATGGGGTCGCCGCTGTCGCTGACCATCATCCGCAGCTTCTTCGCCGCCATCATCGTCGGCGTGCTGCTGATCCTGATCGGCCTGTTGAAGGCCGAGGAGGGGGCCTGGCGGCCATGGCGGGTATGGCTGCGCTACACGTCCATCGCGCTTGGCGCCATCATCATTCTGGTCGCGCTGCTCGGCTATATCGGGCTTGCCATCTTCATCTCGCTGCAGATCGTCGTGACAGGTACGATCCTGATCACGGCCTATATCGGCATCCTGTCGTCGCGGGCCGTCGGCGCGGAAGGCGGCTTTGCCGAGACTTCGCTTGGCCGCTGGATGGCGCGCAAGGGAAATACCGACGATGCAACGCTCGACCAGTTCGGCCTCGTCGTCAGCCTCCTGATCAACGCGATGATCATCCTGATCTTCCTTCCGCTGATCCTGTTGATGTGGGGCTTCCAGACCGGCGACATCGAAGCCTGGGCCTACAGGCTGGGCTCGGGCTTCACCATCGGCACGTTCCGGTTCTCGCCGACGGGCATCCTGACCGGCATCGCGGTCTTCGTGGTCGGCTACTTCCTGACCCGCTGGTTCCAGGGCTGGCTTGACGGATCTGTCATGGCGCGCGGGCGCGTGGACGCCGGCGTGCGCAACTCGATCAAGACCGTTGTCGGCTATGCCGGATTGGCGCTCGCCGCCATCGTCGCCATCTCGTCGGCTGGCATCGACCTGTCGAACCTGGCGCTGATCGCCGGCGGCCTGTCGCTCGGCATCGGCTTCGGCCTGCAGAACGTCGTCTCCAACTTCGTCTCCGGCCTGATCCTGCTCGTCGAGCGGCCCTTCAAGGCGGGCGACTGGATCGTGGCCGGCGAGTTCTCCGGCACGGTCAAGAAGATCAGCGTGCGGGCGACCGAGATCGAGACCTTTCAGCGCCAGACGGTGATCCTGCCCAATTCGGACCTGATCAACAGCGCGGTCGGCAACTGGACACACCGCAACAAGCTCGGCCGCGTCGAGGTGCCCGTGGGTGTCGCCTACGGCTCGGATGCCAGGCGCGTGCACGAGATCCTGATGACGCTGGCGCAGGAACACCCGCTGGTGCTGAAGAACCCCGAGCCTTTCGTGCTGTTCGGTGGCTTTGGCGATTCGTCGCTGGATTTCGAACTACGCGTCTTCCTTGCCGATGTGACCAATCTGGGCATCGTGCAGAACGACCTGCGCTTCGGCATCCTCGACGCCTTCGCCAAGGAGAACATCGAGATTCCGTTCCCGCAGCGCGATCTCAACATCCGAACCCCGGCGCCGAAGGCACCCTGGCCGACCGACGATGACCAGGCGGAAGCGGCGCTGGTTGAGCGCAAGCGCCGTACGGCGGCCGCCGCTCCGGCGCGCCGGAGCCGCAGCCGGTCGCGCAAGCCCGATCCGGAATAGGCAGGCCGTGAGTGAACGATGCATTCAGTTGCCGTTCAGCTTGCTTGCCCTATAGAGTCTCACCAAGGGCTCAGATGCCCGTTCTGGAAATAGGGGCGGTGGCAACACCGGTGCACATATGTTGAGATCAATCGTCGTTACAAGCGCGCTTCTGGCTGCCGTGGCATCCGCCGTGGCGGCGAGCGCGGTCAACCGCGACAGCGAGCCGCGCACCCTCATCGTCACCGAGGGCGGCAGCAAGTCGGAACTGGCGCTTGGCGCGGGCGAGACCGTCGAGTTCTGCCCTAACGGATGCTTCGTCACCATGCCCAATGGTGACCTCGAGGCGCTGAGTGGCGGCGAGACGGTCGAGATCGTCGGCGGCGTCGGCCGCGTCAAGTAGATCGCGCATTCCACAGAACGACAAAGGCCGGACGACAGTCCGGCCTTTTGTCGTTGTGGCGGTCCCTTTTCTGTGGTTCCGATGAGGCGCGGCGGCAGCCGTATCGGGCAATCGCGGGGCCGGTCGTCGCGCGGCTTTCGGGCAATGTCGCAAACAGGCTGCAATCCTCGTGCGGCTCGGCCATATAGTCGGCCCGCATCAGCATTTCGGAGCAGCGTCCAATGGCAGAATTTCCGGCAAGGGCGAAGGTCGTCATCATCGGGCTCGGCGGCATCGTGGGCGCCTCGGTCGCCCACCACCTGATCGAGCGCGGCTGGGACGACATCGTCGGCATCGACAAGTCGGGCATCCCGACCGACATCGGCTCGACGGCGCACGCCTCCGACTTCTGCTACACGACCAGCCACGACTTCCTGTCCTGCTGGACGACGCTCTATTCCATCGATTTCTACGAGAAGATGGGCCACTACGCGCGCATCGGCGGGCTCGAGGTCGCGCGCGTCGGCGACGACGACCGGATGGAGGAGATCCGCCGCAAGATCGCCTCGGCCAAGGCCTTCGGAACGCGCGCCCGGCTGATAGAGCCGGCCGAGATCAAAGAGAAATTCCCGCTGATCGAGGAGGACATGGTGCAGGGCGGCCTGTGGGACCCCGACGCGGGCCTCGTCATTCCGCGCAGCCAGACCGTTGCCGGAAAGCTGGTCGACCAGGCGGAAGCCACCGGCAAGCTGAAAGCCTTCGCCAATACGCCGGCAAAATCGCTGGTCATCGAGAACGGCCGCATCAAGGGCGTCGTCACTGACCGCGGCACGATCGAGGCCGACTACGTCGTCGTCTGCGCCGGCATCTGGGGCAGGCTGATCGCCGAGATGGCAGGCGAGGACCTTCCGGTCATGCCGATCGACCATCCGCTGACGTTCTTCGGGCCGTACAACGAGTTTGCCGGCACCGGCAAGGAGATCGGCTGGCCGCTGCTGCGCGACCAGGGCAACTCTGCCTACATGCGCGACACCGGCGACCCGAAGACGGCAGAAGGCGGACAGATCGAGTGGGGCTATTACGAGGAGAAGGATCCGCGACTGTGTCATCCGCGCGAGCTTCTGGAAAAGCACGAATCCCGGCTGTCGCCGTCGCAGCGCGATCTCGACATGCAACAGATCCTGGAGCCGCTCGAGCGGGCCATGGAACTGACGCCGATCCTCGGCGAACTCGGCTACAATGAGGGCCATTCCTTCAACGGCCTGCTGCAGGTGACGACCGACGGCGGCCCGTCCATGGGCGAGAGCCAGAAGGTGAGGGGGCTGTGGTACGCCGTCGCCGTCTGGGTCAAGGATGGGCCCGGCATGGGCAAGCTGATCGCCGACTGGATGACCGACGGTCGCACCGAGGTGGACCACCACGCGCTCGACTATGCGCGCTTCTATCCGCACCAGACCGGGGAACAGTTCATCCACGACCGCTGCACGGAGACGGCGCAGAAGGTCTATAACCCGGCGGTGCATCCGCGCGAGCCTTTCTCAAAGGGACGCAATATCCGCCGCTCGCCCTTCTGGGAGCGCGAGAAGGAACTCGGCGGACACTTCATGGAACTCGGCGGCTGGGAACGCGCGCACGGCTATGCCGCCAACGAACCGCTGCTGGAAAAATACGGCGACCGCGTGCCGGTCCGTGCGAACGAATGGGACAACCGCCATTTCTGGCGTGTCTCCAACGCCGAGCACCTCGCCATGAGCGAGGATTGCGGCATCGTGAACCTGTCGCACTTCGCCATGTACGACGTCGAGGGGCCGGACCATGTAGCGCTGATGGAGTGGATCTGCGCGGCGCGGATCGGCGGCGACGCCAATATCGGCAAGGGCATCTACACCCATTTCCTCGACGACGAGGGCATGGTGCGGGCAGACCTGACCGTCATCCGGATGGCCGACCGTTGCCGGGTGATCGACGGGGCGGACGCCGGCCCGCGCGATTTCCACTACATGCGCCGCGAAGCTGAGGACAAGGGTTTCGACGTAACCATCACCGACGTGACCGAGAAATTCGTCACGCTCGGCATCTGGGGGCCGAATGCGCGCACGACCCTGCAGAAGGTGGTCGAGAATCCCGACAGCCTGTCGCAGGAAAACTTCCCCTTCGCCGCGATCAAGCCGCTGAAGATCGGCGGCAAGGACGTCACCGCCTTCCGCATCTCCTATGTCGGCGAGCAGGGCTGGGAACTGCACATGCGCTACGAGGACGGGCTGGCCGTGTGGGATGCGCTGCGAGAGACCGGCGTCATGCCCTTCGGCGTCGAGACCTATGCCAATACCCGCCGCATGGAAAAGAGCCTGCGGCTGCAGAATGCCGACCTCCTGACCGAATACAACCTGCTGGAGGCCGACCTCGCCCGACCGAAGGTCAAGGACGCCGATTTCCGCGGCAAGGCCAAGCACCTGGAATACCGGGCGCGCGAGCACCAGCCGGCAATGCTGTGCACGCTGGTGATGACCGACAATGTCGATTCGAAGGGTGTCGCGCGCTATCCCGTCGGCATCATGCCGGTGATGGATCCCACGACCGGCGAGACGCTGGTCGATGAACTCGGCCGCCGCTCCTTCACAACATCCGTGGCCTTCGGCCCGACGATCGGCAAGAACATTGCGCTCGCCTACCTGCCCTGGTCGCATTGCCTGGAGGGCCGCAAGCTGGCGGTCGAGTACTTTGGCGAGACCTATCCGGTCGAGGTCGCGGCGGTGGGCTACAAGCCGCTCTACGATCCGGAGAACCTCAAGCCCCGGAGCTAGAGCTGACGCTGGCTGCGGCCCCGAGGCGTCCGGGTGACGACCGGCGCTAGGTCTTGGCCGTCTCGGTTCCGAACGACGCCAGTTGCTGGCCGATCTGCTTGACGCTGCGCACGCGGTCTAGCTGGTCGTG
Source organism: Alphaproteobacteria bacterium (assembly GCA_018823835.1). GTDB lineage: Bacteria > Pseudomonadota > Alphaproteobacteria > Rhizobiales > Rhizobiaceae > CAMYMG01. The sequence continues at coordinate 324,215 of JAHJHT010000013.1, forward strand.
CCAGAACGAGCTGCCGCCGGCCGCCGCGAGACCGCAGAGCAGGTAGCCGACGAACTCGACCTCCGGGCGGCCGGGCGTGCCGGCCCCGGTGATATGCAGGACGTTGAGGTCGGCATACCAGGCGACGGCGACGCCGATCGCCGCCGAGATGATGCGCAGCGCAAAGACCCGTTTCTCCTCGCTCCGCGCCATGGCGGCGCGCAGCGGCGCCGCCGTCTCGTGCAGCCAGAGCCGCTCGCGCTCGATCACTGCGTCCTTGTCGGCCGGGTCTATCGCGCGGGCGAGCTCCTCGATGATCCGGGTGCAGCGGGCGCGGGTCTCGTCCATGGCGCCTGCCTGCACCTTGACGAGTTCGACCAGCCCGGCGAAGCGGGCATATTCCCTGCTCTCCGGCTTGACGAACTCCGAGACCTCGGCGAGCGCGTCGTCCAGCGAGGTCTTGGATTTGAGCAGCGGGATGCCGACCAGCGCGAGCACGCCCCTGAAGTTCTCCAGAATCGTCTCGACGGCAAGGGACAGGATGAAGAAGGCGGCGACGATCGTGCCGATCGTCGAAAAGAAGTCTGTCATCATCGCTCCAACCCCGCTGGCGGCCTGCAACCCGATGTAGCGCGGTTGATAACACCTAATGCGTGTATCGTCAATTGTTATGCAACCATTACGATTATCTCTCCTCGGGCTCCGGGCGATAATCGTGATCGCAACATTGTGAAGCCGAATGGCGGGCTCCGGCTTTGCAGCGCCCGATATTGGCGTAACATCCAGGCATGAATCGTCCAGGATCCGTGTGGCGGGGTTTTGGGGCCGGCGCGGCATTGGCGTCCGCATTGTCATTCTCCCTGGGTGCGGACGCCGCCGAGCCGGTTGACGTCGAGCTCGTGCTGGCAGTCGACGTGTCTCTGTCCATGTCACCGGCCGAGCTTGAGATTCAGCGCGCGGGCTATGCCGCCGCACTGACGCATGAGCGGGTTCTCCAGGCGATAGCCGAGGGGGTTCACGGCAAGATTGCCGTGACCTATTTCGAATGGGCCGGCACGGTATCGCACAACGTGGTCGTGCCATGGACAGTGATCGCCAGTCGCGGCGATGCCGAGCACGTGGCGCGGCAGCTCGCCTCGCAGCCGCCAAGAAGCGCGCGCCGGACATCGATCTCGGGGGCGCTTGAATTCGGCGCCGACCTGCTCGCCGAGAGCCCGTTCCAGGGCATCAAGCGGGTCATCGACGTTTCCGGCGACGGACCGAACAACCAGGGCGCGCCGGTCGACCTGACGCGCGACGCGGTGACCCGGCAGCGCATCACCATCAACGGCCTGCCGCTGATGACGAGCAGCGGCTTCACCAGCGCCTATGACGTCAACGATCTCGACCAGTATTACACCGACTGCGTGATCGGCGGTCCGGGCGCCTTCATGATCCCGGTCAACGACTGGTCGCAGTTTCCCGAGGCGATCCGGCGCAAGCTGGTGCTCGAACTGGCAGGCCTGCACTCGCCGGCCTGGGTTGCGGAAGAGTCGGCGCACCCGCCGGTCGTTCGCGCGCAAGCTGCATCGCCCTACGATTGCATGATCGGCGAGAAGATGTGGCGCAACCGAAGCTGGATGTACGACGACGACACGCGCTGAGCGGCCGACCCGTCGCGCGCCGGCCCGCGGGCCGAATTTCAGAGGATGCCGCGGATAAGGCCCTCAAAACCGTCGGCCAGGGTTGCAGGCGAGATCGCATCGACATTGCGAGGTGCGGCCCCCGGCGTCTTGTTGGCGTCAAAGAGGTAGGACTTGCCGTCATGGACGGCGAAATCGAACTTTCCGAAGTCGATGCCGAGTTCCTGGCGCCTGCGACGCAAGTCTTGAGGCACTTCGGCGGGCTCGAAGCGGAATATGTCGCCACCCTTGACCAGCGGGCTCCTGGAAACGAACCGGCCACATAACTCGCCGTCGCCACAGAAGATCCAGTGGCGCATGGCATAACCGTCCTTCTCCCGCTCGGGCAGAAACTGCTCAACGACGAGTGTGGCATCATCGAACGCCTCCGGGGGCACCTCCGAGGAATGGTCGTAGACCCTGTAGTCCTTGAGACGCCGCGCTTCCGGAAATGGCATGGGCCGTCCCGACCGTCTCGCCATTCGGTTGAGATGCTGTTCCGGCGAGCCGCCATGATTGTAATTGCTCTTCACGATCACCGGGCCTTCCCAGCTGCCGCCGGGTTCGACAACCGCCTGGCTGATCTTTCGCTTGGATATGTCGGTGGCTCGGAGATTCACACATATCGGGAAGCTGCTGGCGTAGTCGACATAGTCTTGCGGCGTGACGGTCGCATCGACATGCAGCAGCGCGGCGTCGCCTTGCGGACGGTCGCCCAGCCCTTGCAGCACGATGCAGGTGTGTCCTCGGGCGCGCAGCTCGGGCACCGCGGTGGCAAACATGTAGCGGTTATGCCGATGAAACAGCCCGCGTCGATTCGAGAACCGGTCATATTCGTGCGTAATCAAGACGATCCGGGCCATATGTCCTCAAACACTTTCGCTTTTGTCTGACGTAAGGTAACCAAGTTGTTCGCACAGACGGCAATGAATGGAAAGTGGGGGTGGCATGTCCGACATGTGGGCAAAGATCAGCGAAACGTGGGACATTCTGAAGCCGCCGCTCAGGCCTCATCCCGAGGTGGTTCGTGCGTTTGAACGTGAGATCGACACGGCGGATACCGATATCGTCCTGCTTGGGGTGACGCCGGAATTCGCTCGATGGGGAAAAACCATGATCGCAGTGGACCTCATGCCAAACATGATCGGTGCGCTGTGGATCGGCGACGATGCGACGAGGCGTGCCGTGGTCGGTAACTGGGCCGACTTGCCGCTCGAAGACAACAGCTGCGACGCGGTCGTGGGTGATGGTTGTCTCGGGGTGCTTCCAAATCGGGCGGTCCGGCTGGAAGTCCTCGGACAGATCGCCCGAGTGCTCAGGCCCGACGGTCGCGCCGCAATTCGGCTCTTTACGAGGAGCGAGACTCCGGAAACGCTTGCTGCGATCAAGGAAGATGCCCTCGCGGGCAGAATGAAAGCCATTGCCGAACTGGTGCTGCGCGTGTCGTTGGTGCTCGCCCCTCGGGACTGTGACGGAACGCTGAAAATGAGCGCCGTTCTGGATGCGATCAATGAAATGTTTCCAGACAGGGACGCACTTCTCGCTGCCGCCGGCTGGCAACCGAATGTTTTCAGTCTGATTGAAACTTACAAGAATTCCGACACGGTCTGCACCTGGGCCGATGGAGATACCATCGCGGAGGAAGCATCGCGGCATTTTGGCGAAGTGCAGCTTGTTTCGAGTGGCGACTATCCGGTGGCGCAGTCCTGTCCGCTCCTGATCCTCGGCAAGCCCCTGCAGTGATCCTGCATGCAGGGCACAAGGCCGTCCGCAGGTCAGCGGTCGCCCTTGCGGACCGTCAGGCGGCCAGCAACTGCTTGCGGTCGAGGCGCTCCTGCTGCGGCGAGCGCGAATAGAGCTCGCGGTAGCATTTCGAGAAATGCGAGGCGGAGACGAAGCCGCAGGCGACCGCGACCTCGACCACCGGCATCGATGACTGGATCAGGAGATGCCGCGCCCGGTCGAGGCGAATTTCGAGGTAATAGCGCGCCGGCGAGCGGCCCATCTCGGTGCGGAACAGGCGCTCGATCTGGCGTCGCGACAGGCCGACGTGGTCGGCGACCTCGATCAGCGACAGCGGTTCCGACAGGTGGCCTTCCATCAGTTCGATGATCGCCAGCACCTTGGAGTTCTGGACGCCGAGGCGGGCGCGCAGCGGCAGGCGCTGGCGGTCGGTCGGGCTGCGTACCCGGTCGGTCAGCACCTGCTCGCAGACGCGGTTGACGAGGTTGTCGTCGAAATCGTCGCCGATGAGCTTGAGCATCATGTCGAGCGCCGCCGTGCCGCCGGCGCAGGTGTAGATGTTCTGGTCGACCTCGAAGAGATCGGCATAGACATCGGCCTTCGGAAAAGCCTCGGAGAAGCCGGGCAGGTTCTCCCAGTGGATGGCGCAGCGCTTGTTGGACAACAGGCCGGCGGTCGCCAGCACATGCGCTCCGGTACACAGGCCGCCGATGGCTACACCGCGATTATACTCCTCGCGCAGCCAGGCGAAGGTCGATTTGGAGTGGTATTTCTCGACGTTGATGCCGCTGCACACGATCACCATCGAAGGGCGGTCCGGGCCGGCCATCTTGCGCCGCTCGTCCTCCAGCGAGGTGTCGACGGCACACTCGACGAAGTTGGAGGCGCGAACCGGCTTGCCGTCGAGACTGGCCAGCCGCCACTTGTAGGCCTCGTAGCCGAGCATGCGGTTGGCCGAGCGCAACGGATCCAGCGCCGTGGCAAAGGCGATCATCGTGAAATCGGGGATGAGGTAGAAAACCAGCGAGCGCTTGATCGGCTTCTTATCGGCGTTCACGGGACCCCCACGCTAAACACACACGCGAACCAGACGTCGCGTCACGCGCGACTGGAATGTCGCGATCAGCAAAATCGACATCAGGAAATCCGGGCGCTGTCAATTAGCCGTGCCGCATACGGGACAATTATATTTCTGTCTCCGGCTGGCAGAGCGAGGCGCATCCGGCTGCCCGTACGCGCGCGAAAACGCCAAAAGCGCCGCCGGTCTCGCGAACCGGCAGCGCTCTAGGAATGTCTGTCAGCTGCCCTTTCGGGCAGGCCGGAATATCAGGCGATGATGCCGAGGCGGGCGGCGGCGACGGCACCGGTCTGGCCCGGCATGGTGCGGCTCAGCTTCTGGCGCTCCAGCGCGGTGGACAGGTTCATCTCGCGGCGCTTGCCGAAAAGGCGGGAAAGGAACTTCATGACACGTCTCCATGCAGTGGTCGTTACACGGGGTGCCTTCGCTGGAAGGAGTGGGGCATCTCGTTTCTGCTGCACATATAGGCGCGTTCGCGCCGTCGATAAGCGGCAAATGCGAAGCGACAAGAGAGGAATGCGACATCGAATGCGTCGCGTTTCGGCAGGCAGTAGAGGCGATGGAGTTGTCGGGGAATTCTGGCCGGCGTCACCGGCTTCTTGCGGCGGTGCGGCCTGCGGGGTAGGCGGGCGCTAGGCCTGTCGGCAGCGCAACGAAAAAGGCCTGCCGGATGCATAGAAGCACTCGGCAGGCGAGATGGTTTTCGGGTCGGTCACGGTCAGTGCTTTCCTGTCCAGGAGTCGGAACCGCGGCGCAGGCCGTTCTGCAGGTTGAAGGCATCCGGCCAGCCGATGTCCTTCTGGAGTTCGACGGGCAGTGACCTGATCGTGCGTTCGGTATGATGGCGCGCTCGCGCAGCACTGAATTCGGCGGCAATGCGTCCGATCGATGCGATGATGGACATGACATTTTCCTCTCGGGTTGCGAACCGGGCAATACCGGTTCCTGGCGTGAATACGAAGCCTGCGTATCGGCAGGACTTCGCCTCTAGGGCACCCGTGTTTCAGTCTTGTTACAGGCCGGACCGAAGAGCGGATGCCTTCGATGACGTTGACTATCGCGCTGATCTGGTGTTCAATCAATCGAATTGAAATGATGTTTGGGATCAGTTTAATTGAAGGTTACGCGGTCATGAACGCCCCCCTCAATCACCCGCTGCCGCTGCTCGATCTGGACGTGCTGCGCACCTTTGTCGCCATTGCCGAGACCGGCAGCTTCACGACGGCATCGAGTGCGGTTTTCCGCACGCCTTCGGCCGTATCCATGCAGATCAAGAAACTCGAGGATATCCTTGGCCGGTCTGTGTTTTCGCGCGACGCGCGTTCCGTTTCGCTGACCCCGGACGGCGAGATGCTGCTTGGCTATGCGCGGCGCATGCTGGCGATCAACCGGGAGGCCGTGTCGAAGTTCATCATTCCCGACATTTCAGGTGTGGTCAGGCTCGGCTCGCCCGACGATTACGGCGAACGCGTGCTGCCGCATGTGCTGAAGCGTTTCGCCCAGTCGCATCCCTCGGTCGCCGTCGACGTGATCATCGACCAGAGTTCCAATCTGAGGCGTCGCATGGACGATCGCGGCCTCGACATCACGCTGGTGACGGCGTCCTACAAGTCTTCCATGGCGGGCGGCGAGGTACTGCTCTCCGAACCGATCGTGTGGGCCGGCGCCAAGGGCGGCTGCGCGCATATGCGCGAGCCGCTTCCGGTTTCGCTCTGGGAAGAGGGCTGCGCCTGGCGCGCGGGCGCGGTCGAGGCACTCGGCCGGGAAGGGCGCAACTACCGCGTCGCCTATATGAGCGCCCACACGGCCGGCCAACGCTCGGCGATCATGGCCGATCTCGCCGTGGCGCCGCTGCCCAAATCCTTCCTCGGTACCGACATGGTCGAACTGACCGCCAAGGACGGCCTGCCCGAGATCGGCAATTACAGCCTCGGCATGTATGTGGCGCCGGACGCCGACGCACCGGTGCAGGCGGCCGCCGACCATATCCGCGCGACCTTCGAGACGTTCCGCGAAACCGGCAAGTTCTAGGCGCCTAGTCCCTGGCGCGCCTTGCCGCGTGGCCCTCGCGGCCGCGCCGGCGCGGCGCGGTATCGCCCGCCACGCCCTCGGCACTGACCGTCTTGCGCGGCGGCAGCTTCACCGCCGCCGACAGTTTCGGGAAGGGATCGACCTTGTTGGGCAGCGCCATGGCGTCGATGAAGAGCTGCTGGAAGTGTGGCTCCAGCGCCGTCTCGATCTTCTCGATGCCGGCGACTTCCTTCTCGATCTCGCGGCGGTAGTCCCGGTTCAGCAGTGCCATCAGTGCGCCGGTGCCTGCGGCATTGCCGACCGCCTTGACCTCGTCGAGGGCGCAGTCCGGGATGAGGCCCAGCACCATGGCGTATTTCGGGTCTATGAAAGAGCCGAAGGCGCCGGCGAAGCGGATCATGTCCACCGTCTCGACGCCCTGCTTTTCCATCAGGAGCTTGATGCCGGCATAGAGCGCGGCCTTGGCGAGCTGGATGGCGCGCACGTCGTTCTGGGTGATGGTGATGCGCGGTTCGCCGTCGCGCAGCAGGTATGACCAGGTGCGGCCGTTCTGAACGATGCGCGGCGAGCGGGCGGCGAGCGAGCCGTCGACGACGCCGTCCTCGGAGATGACGCCCGACAGGTACATCTCGGCCACCACCTCGATGATCGCCGAGCCGCAGATGCCCGTGACGCCCGTCGCCTGGACGGCTTCGTCGAAGCCCGCCTCGTCGGACCATTTTTCCGAGCCGATGACGCGGTATTTCGGCTCCAGCGTCTCCGGGTCGATCCGGACGCGCTCGATGGCGCCCGGCGCGGCGCGCTGGCCAGACGAAATCTCGGCGCCCTCGAAGGCGGGTCCGGTCGGCGAGGAGGCGGCAACGACGCGGCTGCGGTTGCCGAGTACGATCTCGGCATTGGTGCCGACATCGACCAGGAGCATCATCTTGTCCTGCCGGTAGGGGCCTTCCGACAGGGTGGCACCCGCGGCGTCGGCGCCGACATGGCCGGCGATGCAGGGCAGCATGTAGACACGCGCGCCGGTATTGATCTTGAGGTTGATCTCGCTCGCCCATGTATGCACAGCGCCGGAGACGGCGAGCGCGAAGGGCGCTTGGCCGAGCTCGGTCGGGTCGATGCCGAGAAACAGATGATGCATGATCGGGTTGCAGACGAAGACGGCATCGAGGATGTCGTTTCGGTCGACGCCGCTCTCGTCGCAGACCTTGGCCGTCAGCTCGTTGACGGCATCGCGGACCGCCCTGGTCATCGCCTCCCGGCCGTCCGGGTTCATCATCACGTAGGAAACGCGGCTCATCAGGTCCTCGCCGAAGCGGATCTGCGGGTTCGACGTGCCGGAGGTGGCGAGGATGCGGCCCGACAGCAGCGACACCAGGTGCATGGCGATCGTCGTCGAGCCGATGTCGCAGGCGATGCCGTAAGCCTCGTTCTTCAGCCCGGGCGACAGCGAGATGATGGTCGGGCGCGAGGAGTCGAGGTCGCGATGGATAGCCGCGGTGACGCTCCAGCCACCCTTGCGCAGAATGCCCTGCACCTGCGGCAGCAGGTGCTGCGAGACCAGCAGGTCCTGCCAGCCCCAGTCCTTTTCCAGCATCACCTTCAGCCGGTCGAGATCGCCGAGCGGCTTGTGCATGTCGGGCTCGTCAACCTCGACATAGCAGAGCTGAACGGCCGGGTTGCGCTCGATGATGCGGTCCGTCGCGGCCTTGCGGATCGTCTGCGCGTTGACGACCGTATCCTGCGGCACGTCGATGACGAGGTCGCCCTGGATCGTCGCCGAACAGGACAGGCGGCGACCCTCCATGAGGTTGCGCACCGCGGCGTAGCGCTGTTCCTTGGCGCCCAGGGCCGAGATGTGGTCGTTCGAGGAGACGATCTTGTGCTTGGCGAAATTGCCTTCCTGCACCTCGACCTGGCAGCGGCCGCAGGTGGCGCGCCCGCCGCACACGCTCTCGACATAGACGCCGAGCTGGCGCGCCGCGTCGAGCACGGTGGTGCCGACGGGAAAGCGCCCGCGCTTGCCCGAGGGCATGAACAGGACGAGCGGATCGGTGATGTTTGCGGGAGGGTTCACGGTTGTCTTGCTTAGCCCCGACCCATCCGGGCCTCGCGGCCGCCGCGGCGGCGTCCGCCGCCCGAGCCGCCTTCGCCCGGCGCGTTGACCTGCGTCGGCGCTGCAACCGCCGCGCCGCCTTCGGCCGGCTTGTAATCCTTGTAGGTGCGGATCCAGTTGGTGCAGTCCTTGTCGGTGCCGTTCAAGACGTTGGCGCCGCGCACGGCTTCCATTTCCTGCGGCCGGACCGGGTTCATGATGGCGCTGGTCATGCCGGCGCCGATGACCATCGGGATGAAGGCGGCGTTGATGCCGTGGCGGTGCGGCAGGCCGAACGAGATGTTGGACAGGCCGCAGGTCGTGTTGACCTTGAGTTCCTCGCGCAGGCGGCGCAGCAGTGCAAAGACCTGGCGTCCGGCGTCGCCCAGAGCGCCGATCGGCATGACCAGCGGGTCGACGACCACGTCGTGCGCGGGAATGCCGAAATCGGCGCAGCGCTCGACGATCTTCTTGGCGACGGCAAAGCGCACGTCCGGGTCCATCGAAATGCCGGTCTCGTCGTTGGAAATGGCCACGACCGGCACGTTGTACTTCTTGATCAGCGGCAGGATCGCCTCGAGCTTTTCCTCCTCGCCGGTGACGGAGTTCACCAGCGGGCGGCCCTTGGCGACCTTCAGTGCCGCCTCGATCGCAGCGGTGACGGAGGAATCGATCGACAGCGGCAGGTCGACCAGGCCCTGCACGATCTCGAGCGTCTGCACCAGAAGCCCCGGCTCGGTCTCGTTGGGGTTGACCGAGGTGACGCCGGCATTGACGTCGAGCATGGTGGCGCCGCAGGCAGCCTGCTCGAGCGCGTCCTTGATGACGGTTTCAAAATTGCCGGCGATCATCTCGGCGGCGAGCTTCTTGCGGCCGGTCGGATTGATGCGCTCGCCGATGACGCAGAAGGGCTGGTCGAAGCCGATGACGATTTCTCGCGTGGCAGAGGCAACAATCGTGCGGGTCATGAATCTCTCCGTTTGATATAAAGACTTCTTTATATCGTTATCTGATTTCGATCAAGCGCTGGCAGGTTCCGGACGGCTAGCCGCCCTATTGCGCGGCTTCCTTGACCAGTTGCTGCGGTGTCTTGGCGTTGGCTTCGTCGTGCAGCAGGTGCTCGAGCTGGTCGGCAACCATCTGGTCGTCGGCGCGCGCCTCGCGCTTCCAGGGCTGACGACCCTTCAGCACGCCCGATTCATGCACGATCTCGGCGACGTATTCCTCCTGGCGATAGGCCATCACGTGGATGCCGGAGACGCCCGGGATTTCCTTCACCTCGTTGATGATGTCGATGCAGAGCTGCTTGCCTTCCTTCTTCTGGTCGGCAGCGCCCTCGAGCCGCTGGATGACGGAATCGGGAATGTGGATGCCCGGCACGTTGGAGCGGATCCAGCGTGCCGTCTTGGCCGAGGCCAGGGGACCGACGCCGCACAGGATGTAACAGTTCTCGACATGGCCGAGATCGGTGGCGCGCTTCATGTACTCGCGGAACATCGGCACGTCGAAGCAGTACTGGCTCTGCACGAACTGCGCGCCGGCCTCGATCTTCTTGCCGAGCCGGTGCGGGCGGAAATCATAGGGCGGCGCGAAGGGGTTGATGGCGGCGCCGAGGAACACGGCGGGCGGCGTCGTCAGCTTGCGGCCCGACAGGAACTTTCCGTTGTCGCGCATGATGCGGATGGTTTCGAGCAGCGACATGCAGTCGAGATCGAACACCGGCTTGGCGCCCGGCTGGTCGCCCGCCTGCACGCCGTCGCCGGTCAGGCACAGGATGTTTCCGACGCCCATGGCCGCGGCGCCGAGCACGTCGCCCTGGATGGCGATGCGGTTCTTGTCGCGGCAGGCGATCTGCATGATCGGCGCATAGCCCATGCGGGTCAGCAGCGCGCAGATGCCGACCGAGGACATGTGGCAGTTGGCGCCGGAGGCGTCCACGGCGTTGATGCCGTCGACCCAGCCCTCGAAGATCTTGGCGCGGTCGTAGACGTCCTGCGGATTGGCGCTGTCGGGCGGGTTGAGCTCGGCGGTGACGGCAAACTCGCCGCGCCGCAGCACGCGCTCCAGCCGGCCGCGCGAGGAATGGCCGGGCAGGGGATCGAGCGGCAGGTCGATGCCGGCCGGGTTCTGGTCGTGAATGCTCATGCCGACACCTGCTTGACCGCTTCGCGCGTCGCCGCGCTCTGGGCGGTGACGCGCAGCCAGGCCGAGGTCTCGCGCAGCGACTGGTCGACCGGCTTCTGGACGTTGAGGATGGCGTCGCCGTTGACCATGTTGCGCGAGCCTTCCCAGGCCTTCACCCAGACGCAGGGCATGTCGGGCTCGACCTCGCAATTTCCGTTGGCGCGGACGCCGCCGCAGGGGCCGTTGCGCAACTGCTTGGGGCAGTTCATCGGGCAGGACATGCCGGTCGAGGACAGCACGCACTGGCCGCACATGCGGCAGTCGAACATGAAGCCCTTCACGCGCTTCTCGACGAATTTGATCGGCCCCTCGACGCGGCCATAGCCGATGGCGTTCCAGATCGGATGCAGCGTCAGGAAGAGATCGGCGAATTTCGCATAGAACCACTCCAGCGTGCGCGAATGGCGCACCGACCAGAGGCGGATGGCGTAGGAGCGCTGGACACGGCGCTGCGGCGACACGTCGGCGGGCTTGTAGGCGCTCTTGGGCGCCGTATTCTTGACGATGGTTGCCTGGGTGACGCCCAAGGCGGCGCTCGGCGGCACGGTTTCGGGTGCAGCACTTGCCGGCCCCGCGGCGGTCGTCGAGTGGCGGTTCGTCTCAGGCATTTTCCCGCCCGCCCGCCTTCACGAGCGCGACGAGGCGCTCGCGGTCGTATCTGGCGTCATAGTCGGCAAGTGCCTTGTCGGCCTCGGCCTCGAGATCGTCACCGACCGGTATCGGATCCGCCTTGCGCCATTCGGCCAGGTAGTCGTCGGTCTCGGCCGCGCCGGTGCGCATGGCGCACATGTCGATCGCCTCGGTGAAGCGCAGCGGCAGTTCGCGCTTGGCGTTCTGGCGCCCCTTCTTGACGATGACTTGCGCGGGGATATCGCGCCAGAAGACGATGATCAGGTCGGCCATGCAACTCTCGCGATTTCAAGGATTTCAGCATTGCCGCAAGCGCACGGCCCCTGCTTGTTATGGGACGACGCGCGCGCCTTCAAAAACGACGCGCGGCGGTGTCGCAATCCAAAGCCGATCAAATGCGCGTGGCTACCAGACGCCTTTGGTGACGCCTGTCCAGATATAGGACCAGAGCGTCGGGTGGTACCATTGCTGCGAGGGCATGTCGGTCCGGACCGGTCTCAACCGCCCCTCGAGCGCATCCTCGACCGCGCGGACACAGATATCGCGCGACATGACCGCGAGCCGCAGCGCGTAGTTGGTGAGATTGTCGCCCGCTTCGGGCCTGCCACGAACCTGGTAGATCACGTCGCCCGTATCGACGCCGGCATCGACCGCATGCACCGTGGCGCCGAAATTATCCGCGTCGCCGGTCGCCAGTGCCCAGTAGGCGCCGTTCATGCCGCGGTATTTCGGGTTGATGCCGGCATGGTAGTTGAGAACCGGGCAGGGGATGCCGTCGAGCGTCGATTGCGACAGCATGCGGCATCCGGCGAGGAGCACGACCTGCGGCCGCAGTTTCTCCAGCGTGTCGACCAGTTCGCGCGAATTGGCCGAGCCCACCGTGACGATCGCCTGGTCCGCGACGGGCTCCGGCTTCACACTCTCGCCAGCAAGCGCGGTTGCATCGCGTCGGGAGAGAAAGAGCTTGCGGAGCCTTGTGAAGACCATGGTGCCGAGCTGGCCGGCAACGTTGAACCAGCCGAGCTTGCGGGCGCGGTTGCGCAGCAGGCGGGCCTTGGATTCAGGCTCTTCCATGACCACGGTCACGGGACCGAGCCTGTCCTGCACGGCGTTGACGATGACCCAGACGTGCGGGCCACCGGCGGTGACGATGACAATACGGGAATCCGGCATCCGGTCCGCTACATCAACCAGCCGAGCGCGGCGTGAGTGGCAAAGCTTGCGGCGCCGATGACGGCCGCGACGATCGCCAGCGAAACGATCCCCACGGTGCCGGCTATGGCAAGCAGGATGCCGTCGCGTTCGGAGAGAGCCAGGCCGAGAAGCGCGGTCGCAAGGGCCGGCAGCCAGTTGCCGAGCGGTATCGGCAGGGTGACGACGATGGCCAGGAACAGCGAGACCATGCCTATCACCCGGTCGCCCTGCCTGCGCCAGAACGGCCAGTAGCGCGGACGGACCAGCCTTTCCAGGCGGATCAGGCGCGGAATGATCCAGTCCATCAAGCGGCGGAACTGGTCGGCGCTCATCGAGCGCTTCATCAGGAAGGAGGGCAGCCATGCCTGCTTGGAGCCGTAGACCATCTGGGCCGAGACGATGATCAGCGGGATCCCGAGCACGACAGAGGCGCCGGGCGGCAGCGGCAGCAGGTTGAAGGCGGCAAACAGCACGAGCAGCGGCGCAAAGCTGCGGTTTCCGAGCGCATTGCGCATGTGGGCGATGGAAACCGGCCCGTCTGCATCGCGGGCAAGCTGGGCGAACAGCACCGAAAGCCGCCTGGAGCGCCGGTGTTTCGGCGTGCCAATGAGACCGCTCTCAAAACTGTCTGCGTCCGCTTTCATGCCGAATCGATCCCAAGCCCCACCGGGGTACGCCCTGAAGCCCATTCTGTCCCGGGCGGGTTAACCCAAGATGACATGAGTGCTCGGCGCAGCTCTATTTGCCGTGCGGAGGTCGGAAATTCAACCCGCGCGACCCGGTTCAGCGCCGCAACTCCATGATGTCCAGCTTGGAATCATAATAGGGCGCCGGAAGCTCGATGCGCCATGACTGCTCGCCGATGCGGTAGGCATAGCCGACCTGGTCGCTTTCGGGCCCGCTGCCATAGGGCCTGGCCGTCTCATCGTTGACGGAGAAGGAGCCGAGATAGATCAGGCGGGCGTCGCCGTCGTCGTAGAAGCGGCCGGTGGTACGCTGCGAGCCGGTCAGTTTGGTCAGCATCCAGCCGGACCCGTCGTCAGTCACGCGGCACCTGAACCAGCCATAGACGATCAGTTCGGCAAGGCCGCCGGCCTTGATGGTCCGGCATTGCCAGTCGCCGGTGAGGTCAAGACCCTGGAAGGGCTGCGGCTCTCGGGCGACGAGTTCGTCCAGCACGGCGATGTCGGCAGGCGTGCCGCCCGCCCGGGCCTCGTCGAGCGCGCTCTTGCGCGTCGCATCGAAGGCCTCGAGCCGCGCCTTGTCGTTTTGCGTCATCAGCTTCTGGACGACGCCGTCTGCGAGCGCCGTTCCCGCGGGCAGGAGGAGCAGTGCTGTAAGCGCGAAGTGGCGAAGGGTCATGGCGGTCTCCGTTGTCGGAGACGGATTAGACAGCGGAATCCGGCGCTTTTCTGTCGGGGGGCATGTCGGGCCGCTGTTTTGGTCAGGCGCCCGCGGTCATGATGGCCGGCGTCAGGTCGCCATAGCCGGTGAAGCGGTACTCGTAGTCGAGGCCAAGATAGTCAGCCGCCCACTTCGCCTTTTTCTGCAGTTCGGCATCCTCGGTCTGCGCCAGGTAGACGATCTTGGTGTAGTTGCCGAACACCATGTCGCGCAGTTCCGGATGCTCGTCGAGCCTCAGCGGCTCGATGACGAAGGCCTCGAACTGCCGTGCCAGCAGATCGGTCAGGTAGAAGGCAGTGATTTCGTGGTGGGAGGCGGCTGCAAATTCTTCGTTGCCGGTAAAGAAGGAATAGCAGTGCGGGCCGCCGATCCGCTGGATGCCTTCCTCGGCGCAGATCTTGTCGAGCTCGCCCTGGGTGCCGCATTCGGCATAGCCGATGAAGATGCGCTGATAGCCCTCGTTGCGGGCTTCGGCGATGGCCGCGCGCATCGCCGGCGCGATCTTCGCAGGATAGACATGCCAGATCGCCGGCAGGCAGACGAGGTCGACATGGGTGAGACCATTGTTGCGGCAGATGGCGATGATTTCGCGCGCGATGGCGCCGCAGGCAATGACCCTCACCCTCCTGTCGAGCGGGGCCGAGGCAGCAATGTTGCCGCCTTTCGCGATCACGTCCGGCGTGTCGACTGGCTTGTCTATCATCGGCCTGCCTGTCGATAGTGCGGCGCTTCTTCCCGCGGGAGCTTGCCCGAGGCGGTCGGAACCGACTATCGTTTCATCCGTTGCCCTGCGCGTCATCAGCCCCTGAGGGAGACACTGTCCATGAAACTGTCGCGTCTAGCGTCGCTTGCCACGATCCTCGTGTGCGCCCTGGCCGTAGCATCCTGCGCAAACACCGTTCGCGGCGTTAAGCGCGATGTCGCAGCCACGGCCAACGCGATCGAAGAATAGCCGGACTGAGCGGCTTAGGCCACCTCCGCAGCGCGTCGCGGCCCGTCCCCGGGCCGTGACCAGCGTGGCCGTTGCTAGGCGCGCACGTTGTGCTTGCGCTTCATGTAGTCCTTGGCTGTCTCGACCGCCACGGCCGCATCGCGGCAGTAGGCGTCTGCACCGACGGCCTTGCCGAATTCTTCGTTGAGCGGCGCGCCGCCAACCAGCACGACGTAGTCGTCGCGGATACCCTTTTCCTTCATCGTGTCGATGACGACCTTCATGTAGGGCATGGTCGTCGTGAGCAGAGCCGACATGCCGATGATGTCGGGCTGATGCTCCTCGATGGCGGCGAGGTATTTTTCGACCGGGTTATTGATGCCGAGATCAATGACGTCGAAACCGGCGCCTTCCATCATCATGCCGACAAGGTTCTTGCCGATGTCGTGGATGTCGCCCTTGACCGTACCGATCACCATCTTGCCCTGCTTGGGAGCGCCGGTGGCGGCGAGCAGCGGGCGCAGGATGAACATGCCGGCCTTCATGGCATTGGCCGACAACAGCACTTCCGGCACGAAGAGAATGCCGTCGCGGAAGTCCTCGCCGACAATGCGCATGCCCTCGACCAGCGCCTCGGTCAGCACCTTGTAGGGTGCCCAGCCGCGGCCGAGCAGGATCTGCGTGCCTTCTTCGATTTCCTCCTTGAGGCCATCGTAAAGGTCGTCATGCATCTGCTGCACGAGCTCGTCGTCGGAGAGTTCGGAAAGGATGATTTCGTCGTCGGACATATTTTTCTATGCTCCAGTTAGAACCGGGCGGGTGTCACGGCGCGCGCTTCTAGGCCCATACCTAGCCTGCACGGTGCCCGAACCCTTAGCTGATTTGCGACTTCCTGCAAAAGGAAAGCGACTGGAAATCAATCGCTTTCCTTGTCGATTTTGCGACAGGTCTTGGCGCTGCCAAGCCGTTTCCAATAAGGTGCATGACTACGATCCGGGCGACGGAGCGCGCGTGATCGCGCCAATATCTTTGCAGGACGGATTCTATGGCCGACAATCTCGCTACCGATCAGGAAGCCTCGACGGCACGGCGCGGCCGTGCAGCAAGCGGCGGCGCCGCAGCGCGGCGTGCAGCCCGCTCGGGCGGCGGCCCTGGCATCCAGCAGAGCTACATCAAGCGCGCCATCAAGTCCTTCGAGGTGCTTGACGAGGAAGGCCTGGCGCTGATCGAGGCCAATGCCGACACGGTGCTCGAGGAAACCGGCATCATCTTCCGCGACGACCCCGAGACACTGGCCTTGTGGAAAGAAGCCGGTGCCGACGTCCAGGGAGACCGCGTGCATTTCCCCAAGGGACTGCCGCGCTCGCTGCTGAAGACCGCGCCGTCCACCTTCACCCAGCAGGCGCGCAACCCCGAGCGCTCGGTGCAGATCGGCGGCGACGCCACGGTCTTCGCGCCGGTCTACGGCCCGCCTTTCGTGCGCGACCTCGATGGCGTGCGCCGCTACGCCACCATCGAGGATTTCCGCAATTTCGTGAAGCTCGCCTACATGGCGCCGTCGATCCACCATTCGGGCGGCACCGTATGCGAGCCGGTCGACGTGCCGGTCAACAAGCGCCACCTCGACATGATCTACAGCCACATCAAATATTCCGACAAGCCGTTCATGGGCTCAGTGACGGCGCCCGAGCGCGCCGAGGATACGGTGGCGATGGCCAAGATCGTGTTCGGCGACGACTACGTCGACAACAACACCGTTCTGACGTCGCTGATCAACGCAAACTCGCCGATGGTCTTCGACGACACCATGCTCGGCGCGCTGAAGGTCTATGCGCGGCACAACCAGGCCTGCATCGTGACGCCGTTCATCCTGGCGGGCGCGATGAGCCCGGTGACGGTTGCCGGCACGCTGACGCAGGTATTGGCGGAGGTTCTCGCCGGCGCGGCCGTCACTCAGCTCGTGCGGCCGGGCGCGCCGGTGCTTTTCGGCACCTTCGCCTCGTCGATCTCCATGCAGTCGGGCGCACCGACCTTCGGCACGCCGGAACCGTCGCTGGTCTCCTATGGCGCCGCGCAGCTGGCGCGCCGCCTCGGCCTGCCGTTCCGCACCGGCGGCTCGCTCTGCGCCTCGAAGGTGCCGGATGCCCAGGCGGCCTATGAAAGCGCCAACACGCTGAACTCGACGATCCTTGCCGGCGCCAATTTCGTGCTTCACTCGGCCGGCTGGCTCGAGGGCGGGCTCGCCTCCTGCTACGAGAAGTTCATGATGGACATCGACCAGCTCGGCATGCAGCAGAAATTCGCCCAGGGTGTCGATCTTTCCGAGAACGGCCAGGCAATGGACGCCATCCGCCAGGTCGGTCCGGGCAGCCATTATCTCGGCTGCGACCACACGCAGGCGAACTTCCAGTCGGCCTTCTACCGCTCCGCGATCGCAGACAACAATTCCTACGAGCAGTGGCTGGCCGAAGGCGAGAAGACCGCGCCGCAGCGTGCCAACGAACTGGCGCGGCGCTGGCTCGAAACCTACGAAGCGCCTGCGCTCGACCAGGGCATCGACGACGGGCTCCTCGACTTCATCGCAAGGAAGAAGGAGTCGATGCCCGACGCCTTCACTTGAAAGGAGCCCGATGCAGGCCGGGCTAAAGTGGCCAACATCATCCACAAGGAAGTCTGGCGCAGCGCGTTTTCCGACCCGGACAGAAAGTAGGGCTGCGGCCTGCTGTCGCGGTTGGCGGAAAACGGCCAAGATGAACAAGCGTCAACTTGTGATTTTCCGGGTGCCACAGCCTAATCTTGTGCAGTGCGTCATCGAGGGAAACGACTGCCATGGCTACTCTTCATCGTCCCACGGGCTACTCCACGGCGCAGGTCGCGCTGCACTGGACGATTGCCGTGCTTGTCATTCTCCAGCTCATCATCGGTGAGGACATCGTGCCTGCCTACCGGGCGTTCCGGCGTGGAACCGAAATCTCGGCGGACGCCCTGTTCGACGCCAATATCCACGTCTATGTCGGTATCGCCGTGCTTGTGCTGGCGCTGGCGCGGTTGGGCCTTCGCCTGTGGCGCGGCGTGCCTGCCTATCCCGAGGGCGGCTCGAAGGCGCAGCGCATCGTGGCTGGGACCGTCCACGGGCTGCTCTATGTGGCGATCCTCGGCATGCCGGTGACCGGTGCCCTTGCCTGGTTTCTCGGCGTCGGCGCAGCCGGAGAAGTCCACGAGCTGGCCAAGCCCGTCATCATCGCGGCCGTTGTCCTGCACACGGCGGGGGCGCTGTGGCAGCATTTCTATGCCCGAACCGACGTGCTGACGCGCATGCTGAGGCCGCAAAGAAGCCGGGCGTGACCGCGGGGCGGCCAGCGCTTCTCGAAAATGTCGCCGCGGCGCTCCTGCGCCACGGCCTGATCCTGCGCGGCGGGTTCAACTTCCACCATGAGGACCAGCCGCCGTTCGGCCCCGCCGGGGACCCGGCGCGGGCCGTGCTGCTCGTCGGGCAGGCGGGTGCGGAACCCTGGCCGCATTTTCTGCGCTGGCGCGCGGCGCAGCCCGGCGGACTCGACAATCCGCTGGACGCATGGTCGCGGGCGGTGATCGGTGCGGTTGCCGAAGATTGCGGGGCGAGGGCGGTCTCGCCCAACGACCGGCCCTACCAGCCGTTCCAGCAATGGGCGATGCGTGCCGAGGGATTGCGTCCGTCGCCGCTCGGCATCCTGATGCATCCGGACTACGGATTGTGGCACGCCTATCGCGGAGCGCTGCTCTTCGATGTGGAGCTGGACCTTGCGCCGCCTCGCGCAGCGATTCACCTTTGTGACCTATGTGCCGGAAAACCCTGCCTGAGTGCCTGTCCCGTCGGCGCGCATTCGGCTGCGGGCTTCAACCACGCCGCTTGTCTGACGCATGTGCGCGGCGCGACCGGCCAAGACTGCATGACCGGCGGCTGTTTCGACCGCAATGCCTGTCCCTATGGGACGGACTACCGCTATGTTCCGGACCAGCAAGCTTTCCACATGGCGGCCTTCGCGCGCCAGGCGTGAGTGCCTGGCGTCGTTACTCGCCCATCTCGCGGATCAGCCCGTACAGATTTGTCGAGCGGGCGCCGGACCGGCAATAGGCGAAGACCGGGCCCTTCAGGTCCTGCAGGGCCGCGGCCTGCTCGGCGACGTTCTCGCCGGTGACCTGACCGCTGATGACCGGGATGTAGCGGAATTCCAGGCCGGCCGCCTTCGCTGCCGCCTCGACGCTCGCTGCCGAGGGCTGGCCAGGCTGTTCGCCATCCGGCCTGTTGCAGATCACGCTGTTGAAGCCGGCAGCCTTGATGGCGGCCACATCCTGGGGAAGAATCTGTCCGGCAACTGAATACTGGTCGCTGATCTGGCGATATTCCATCTGTCGTCCTCGTTGTGGCGACCGCCTGGCGGTCTGTCGATACAAGTGTATCCATTCCCGAGCCGCCTGGGCAACCGGGAGTTCAGCTTCCCAGTATAGCGCCGCGAATGGCGCCGATGTTGTTCTCCATCAGTTCGAGATAGGTCGCAGCCGGGCCGTCGGGCACCGACAGGGCGTCCGAATAAAGCGTCCCGCCGATCCGCACACCGGTTTCGCTGGCGATCTGCTCGACCAGCCGGCGGTTGGTGATGTTTTCGATGAAGATGGCCGAGGCCTTGTCGTGGCGGACCTGCTCGATCAGCGCCGCAACGTCGGCGGCGGAGGCCTCCGCCTCGGTCGATATGCCTTCCGGCGCCAGGAAGGTGAGGCCGTACTCATGCGCAAAATAGCCGAAGGCGTCGTGCGAGGTGATGATGGTGCGCTTGTCGACCGGAATGGCCGCGACCGCAGCACGGACCTTCGCGTCGAGTTCGTCGAGCCTTGCGGTATAGGTGGCGGCGTTTGCGCGGTAGGTCGCGCAGGCTTCGGCGTCCGCATTGCAGAAGGCGTCGGCAATGTTTGCGACATAGATCCTTGCATTCGGGATCGACTGGAAAGCATGCGGGTCGATGGCGCCGTGGCCATGGCCGTCGGCTTCCTCGTCGCCATGGGCGTCGCCGCCCATCTCGCGCGGCTCGACGCCCTTCGTCAGTTCGACGACAGTCGCGCTGGTGGCGCTTGCCTCGACCAGACGCTGCAGAAAGCCCTCGAAATGCAGGCCGTTGACCAGCACCACGTCGGCGCCGGCCATGGCGGCCGCATCGGCCGGCCTCGGCTCATAGACATGGGCGTCGCTGTCGGGACCGACAAGCGTCCTGAGCTCGATGCGGTCACCGCCGACATTTTCCGCGAAGTCGCCGATGATCGAGAAACTTGCAATGACCTTCAGCGGCTCGGCCGCGGCCGGCAGGCTGCCCAGGGTCGTGGCTATCAAGGTGGCGGCAAGCCCAATTCTGCGCAGCATCGGCTGTTCCTTCTTCAGGCGGTGCGGTGGCGGTGGTGGCGGACGCGCGCCCTCAGCACACCCCGCGGACCGGCAAGGATCGAGGCGAGATAGACGACGCCGGCGGACAGGATGATCGCCGGCCCGGAGGGCAGGGACGCATGGTAGGACAGGAGCAGTCCGGCGATGCAGGAGGCGAAGCCGATGGCCACTGCCAGCGCGCACATCGGCCCGACCCGGCTTGTCCAGAAGCGCGCAGCGGCAGCCGGCAGCATCATCAAGCCGACCGACAGCAGGGTTCCGAGTGCCTGGAAGCCGCCGACGAGATTGAGCACGACAAGGCCGAGGAAGATGAAGTGCACCGGCGTGCCGAGCCGGCTCACCGAGCGCAGGAAGAGCGGATCGAGGCACTCGGCGACAAGCGCCCGCCAGAAGACGGCGAGAAGGAGCAGCGTCGTGCCGGCGATCGTCGCGATCAGTGTGAGGGCCTCGTCGTTCAGCGCCAGTACGGTGCCGAACAGCACGTGCATCAGGTCGACGCTCGAGCCGCGCAGCGACACGATGAGGACGCCCAGCGCCAGCGAGATCAGATAGAAGGCGGCCATCGAGGCGTCCTCCTTCTGGATGGTAAAGCGTGAAACCGCCCCGGCGCCGAGCGCAACGATGACGCCGGCGATCAACCCGCCGATGGTCATCGGCACGATCTCGAGCCCGTAAAGCAGGAATCCGGCCGCGGCGCCCGGCAGGATGGCGTGCGCCATGGCGTCGCCGGCAAGGCTCATGCGGCGCAGCATCAGGAACACGCCGACCGGGCAGGCGCCGGCCGACAGCATGAGCGAGCCGGCCAATGCGCGCTGCATGAAGCCGAACTCGACGAAGGGCGCAATCAGATGATCGTAAAGCATCAGGCCACCCTGGAGGGGTGGTCATGGGCGTGGTCGCTTGCGTGGCCGTGCACATGGCCGATCTCGTCGGTCTCGCACCACGGTGCGTCGTCGAGCCAGGCTTCCTCGAAGCGTCGCGCCTTGAGAAGGTTTTCCGGCTTCAGCGTTTCGGCCGTCGGGCCCCAGGAAACGGGGCGGCGAGCCAGCAGCAGGGTTTCGGGGAAATGCGCCCGCACCAGGTCAAGGTCATGCACGGCGACCATCACGGTGCGGCTTTCGCCATGCCAGCGCTTGATGAGTGCGACAAGGTCGATCACCGTCTTGGCGTCGATGGCGTTGAAGGGTTCGTCGAGCAGGATGATCTCGGCGTCCTGCACCAGCACGCGGGCAAACAGCGCGCGCTGCAACTGCCCGCCCGACAGGGTGTCGATGCCGCGCTTGTCGAAACCCTCGAGGCCCACGGCTGCGAGCGCCCGCGAAACGACGCCGCGATCTTGCGGGGTGAAGCGGCCGAGCAGTCCGCGCTTTGGCCAGAGACCAAGCGAAACGAGATCGACAACGCGGGCCGGAAAGGTGCGGTCGAGCTCGGACTGCTGCGGGAGGTAGGCAATCTGTGCATCGCCGGCCTTCGTCGCGGCGCCCGCCATCGGCTTCAGCACGCCGACGACGCCCTTCATCAAGGTAGACTTTCCCGACCCGTTGGCGCCGACGATTGCCGTCAGCGAGCCCTTCTTAACCACGCCATTCAAATGATGCACGGCGGGGTGGCTGCCATAGCCGAGGGTGAGGTCGCGGAAGGTCAGGCAGGCGTCTGTCATGGCTGTTGCGCGAGGGGCTTTTCGGTGGTTCGTCGAGGACAATCTGGTATGTGATGTTATTACATATGTCAACGCGACGGAGTTGCAACCGACCCGCTATCCACCGCGGGGAATGCCTGGCTTACCCAATTTCCGGCTGGCTGCCCTTGCGTTGCGGGGGGTGCAAAACGTAGTGAGGGCCGCACTGAAACAGCAAGGAGACGGCAATGGCCATTCAACGCATCGGTATCGGCAAACGCATGAGCGACATTGTCGTCAACAACGGCACCATCTACCTGTCCGGCCAGGTCGGCGCAGGCGACAGCGTCGCCGCGCAGACCAAGGACATCCTGGCGACCATCGACGCGCTGCTGGCCAAGGCCGGTTCGAGCAAGGCCAACATACTGCAGGCGATCATCTGGCTCGACGACATGGCGAATTTCGCCGAGATGAACTCGGTCTGGGACGCCTGGGTCGACCCGGCCAACCCGCCGGCGCGCGCTACCGGCGAGGCCAAGCTCGCTACGCCGCAGTACAAGGTCGAGATCATCGTTACTGCCGCCGTCGGCTGACGGCGATCCGGCCTATTGGGCCGGCTGAAGATCGGGCGCATCGGCGGGGACGCCGTTGCGCTCGAGATCGGCGATCAGCGCTTCCATCTCGCCGATCTCTTCCACCTGCGCCTTGATGATGCCGTCGGCAAGTTCGCGTACCCGCGGGTCGCGGATATGGGCGCGCCGGCTGGTCATGATGGCGATCGAGTGGTGCGGGATCATCGCCTTCATGTAGGAAACGTCGTCGACCGTCTCCTGGCTGCGTACCAGCCACAGCGAAGCGGCGAAGACGATCACGCTGCCAGCGAAGATCGCCATGTTGGTGGCGCGGCTGTCGTACATCTTCAGCATGAAGGCCAGCATGATGAAGGCCATCACGGCGCCCATCAGCAACGCCATCCAGGCGCGCGTCTGGCTGAACCAGACATGGTCGATTGCGTAGGTGTTGAGATACATCAGGCCGAACATCACGACCGTCGAGGTTGCGATCATGGCGGCGAAGCGTCCGTAGGACATTGGCGTCTCCCTTGGTTCCGGTGTCGGGTACCAAAGTCGAAAAGGCGCCGAGTGTTCCCTCGCAGTCCTAGGGGGCGCCGATGACCACCCCCGTCATCGCGGCGACAGCCGCGCCGGTGGTCAGCCCCTCGTCGCGTGTCAGCGTGCGCCAGGTTGCAAAACTCATGGCGAGGCCAAGCAGCGCCACGGCCGGCGGCCGCAACCCATCGCCGAGCACGGCCCGGCAGGCCGCCATGGGCGGACCCATCGTCGCTTCCACGATGTCGCGCGTAAGGGCGTGGTGCTCGGCGTCGCGCAGCACGCAGGCTGCGAGGTCGGCATTGCGTTCGTACCAGCCGTAAATCGCCGCGAGCCCGGTTCTGAGCTTTTCCCTCCGGTCGCCGATCTCCTGCCAGGACTGTGGGTCCGGGAGCGGGTCGCGCTGCATGGCCAGCCCGGAACAGGCCTCGAACAGCAGCCTCTCGTCCGGAAAATGCGCATAGAGCGTATGCCGCTGCACGCCGGCGCGCTCCGCGACCATCGAGAGGCTCGTCGCTGCCGGCCCGACGCTGCCATGCAGGTCCACCGCCGCCTCGACGATGCGCTGCCGGGTCTCCGCCTGCTGTTCTGCCCGCTTTCCGAGTGTGTATGTCCGCGCCATTTCTTTTCACTGCACAATGGCGTTCATCCAATATTGACGAAGGCCTTAAAATTCAATACACAGACATGTACTATGAAATTGAACCGGCTGTCCAGCGCCCTGCGCCTGCCGCAGCCAAACCTTGTGCTCTTGACCGTGAGGACGTCATGGAAACCAGGATTTCCGAGATCGCAGATGGCATATTCCGACTGTCGACCTTCGTAACCGATATCGCGCCGCCGGCCGGCTTCACCTTCAACCAGTTCCTCGTCATGGGCGACGAGCCGCTGATGTTCCACACGGGCTTGCGCAAGATGTTCGCGCTCAACCGCGATGCGCTGTCGCGCATCCTGCCGCCCGAGAAGCTGCGCTGGCTGGCCTTCGGCCACTTCGAGGCCGACGAATGCGGCGCCATGAACGAATGGCTGGCCGTAGCACCGCAGGCGACGCCCGCGCATGGCGCTACCGGCTGCATGGTCTCGCTCGACGACTTCGCCGACCGCAAGCCGCGCATGCTGGCCGATGGCGAGGTCATCGACCTCGGCGGCGGCAAGCGCGTGCGCTTCATCGACACCCCGCACACGCCGCACGGCTGGGACGCCGGCGTGATGTTCGAGGAAACCACGGGCACGCTGATGTGCGGCGACCTGTTCACGCAGCTCGGCAACGACCGTGACATCACCGGCAGCGACATCGTCGGCCCGGCCGTCGCGGCAGAGGACCTGTTCAACTATTCGAGCCTCAACCCGGGCATGGGCGCGACGATCCGGGGCCTTTCGGCGCTGGCGCCGAAGACGCTTGCCCTGATGCACGGCCCGTCCTTCGAGGGCGACGGTGCTGCAGCCCTTTCCGCGCTCGCCGACGACTACGACCGTCGGGTCTCGGGCCGGATGGACCTCGCCAGCCTCATCGCGCAGGCAGCCGAGTAACCCGCGCACTCATCGACAGGCTCGCGGCAGCACCCACGCCGCCGCGAGCCTGCTGCGACGAGCCGCCGCAATATCGAAAGACCGGAACTCGTCCATTCAGGTCTCTTCCGCCCGGCGGGAAAAGCCTCTAAGGGAAGGGCGGTCACTGGCGCGAAGCTCCTTCGATGAACATCCGTCGTCTTCTGTCGTATCTCGGCGACGGGCTCGCCCGCCTGGTGCTCGCACTGGCGTTGATCGCCGCCTCGCTGGCAGCGGCTGACGCCCACATCCCGACAGCCCCAACGCCGAAATCGCTGCTAACCGCCGCTCCCGATGCGGGCCCGTCGGCCTTGCTGCGGTTCACGCATCCCGAACAGGACCTCGAGACCCGAAACGGGCAGCACAGCAAGATCTTCCCGGCTTCCGACGGGACGCTGCGGCCGGAGGATGCGGCTCTTTGCCTGCCGCACCCCGACGCGGCCGGTTCCGCCCCGGCCTGGCTGTCGATGCACGACGGTCGCGTCCGGCTGACGCGTGTGCGCGGTCCACCGCGGGACTGAGGACTGCCGGTCTTCGGACCATCCACACCCCTCATCAATCTCGCCACGCCGCCGGCAGCCGAATATCGGCTGGCCCCCGCGTGGACCTGGGACACGTCTCATGACTCGCCATCTCACTGTGCGGACCTTCACCTATTTCGTGTCGGCCGCGTTCTTCCTGTCCGTCCAGATCGTGTTCTGCTTCGGCACCCTGGGCTGGCTCATTGCCGCCATTCTGGGGGTCGAAGGCAAAGACCTCTGGATAATCGCCGCGGTCCTCGCCATCCCCACGGCCGTCCTCATCCTCAAGGTATGGCTGGTCGCCTACAACGCCGAAACCGACCCGGCAAACCACATGTAGGCGGCAGCGCATTTCGCTCGGGGGACGCGCGCTGCGCCGTGCGTCCCCGCATGCTGCGTGAGAAAAGCCGGAAAAATCTTTCCATCACCCCAAGGATCGCCCAAAAGCATTCGTCCAACGGACAAATGACGGCGATGATGCTGGAAGAAACCGAGGCTTCCGATCTCGATCTGATCGGTCAGGCTCAAAAGGGCGACAGGGCGGCTTTCGGCACGTTGGTCGAAAGGCACTATGGCTTTGTCTACCGCGTGGCATGGCGCTGGTGCGGTTCCAAACCCGATGCCGAGGACATTGCGCAGGAAGTCTGCGCGCGGCTCGGCCGGGCGATCCGTGACTATCGCGGCGGCTCCGCCTTCACGACATGGCTCTATGCCATGACGCTGAACGCGGCGCGCGACATGAAGCGCAAGAGCGCGCGCGAAACGGCCAAGGTCGATGCCTTCGGCGTACAGGCGCTGATCGAGGGCGGCGTGGAGCCCGAGCCCGAGGACCAGGCAGAGACGCTTTGGCTCGCGGTGCGGCAACTGCCGGACAAGCAGCGCGATGCGGTTCTGCTGGTCTATGGCGAGGGGCTCACCCATGCGGCGGCGGCCGATGCGATGGCCTGCGCCGAGGCGACTGTTTCCTGGCACATCCATGAAGCGAAGAAACGGCTGCGCACGCTGATGCGCACGGCCGGGGAAGTGTGACCATGGTCGACGACAAGGAACTCGAGCGGCTCGGCCGCATGAAGGCACCGGAACCGGGCGCCGAGGCGAGGGCGCGCGCGATGCATGCGGCCATGCAGGCCTTCGACGGCGAAAATAATTCGACCGCACCCCAAGGATCGGCCGAAGGGCTTCGTCTTACCCACCAGATACGCAAGCTCTGGAGGGAAACGATGCAAAAGAAGCTTCTCGCGGCACCGGCACTGGCCGGACTGGTCGCCCTGCCGATCGCCGGCTACGCCACCTTCTACCTGATGGAGGAGTCCCCGTTCCGCTTCAGCATCGGCCAGGATGCCGCCGAGCAGCCTGCGCGGCAGGAGGCGGACCAGGCAACGGCCGAGCTGAAGAAGAAGGACGGCGACGAACAGCAACGCGACGTGCTTTCCGAACTCGCGGCTCCGCCCGCCGCACCGAAGCGGGAAATGGACGCGGCGCCGGCCGAGAGCGAGGCGGTTTCCCGCGAGGTCTCCGGGTTGCTTTCCGCGCCGTCCGACGAAAGCCGCGGCAGGGCGGCCTTTCAGCCGGGCGTCGCAGCAACGTCGAAGCTGATGGCCGACAAGGCGATCAGCCCGCCGCTTCCCGACCCGATCATCATCGATCAGGAAGACCGCGAGCGCTTCGCCGAGTTCAAGACCAATCCCGTGCGCTCGGCCACCACCGACCCGGTCTCGACCTTCTCGATCGATGTCGACACGGCGTCCTACTCCTTCGTCCGTCGTTCGCTGAAGGAAGGGTTCCTGCCGCAGGCCGACACGGTGCGCGTCGAGGAGATGATCAACTATTTCCCCTATGACTGGCAGGGGCCGGACTCGGCCGCGACGCCGTTCAACTCGACCGTCACCGTCATGCCGACGCCGTGGAACGAGCACACCCGGCTGATGCATGTCGCCATCAAGGGCTACGACATCGTTGCGGCCGAGCAACCGAAGGCCAATCTCGTCTTCCTGCTCGACGTCTCCGGCTCGATGAACGCACCCGACAAGCTGCCGCTGCTGCAGTCGGCCTTCAGGCTCCTGGTGTCGAAGCTCGACCCCGACGACACGGTGTCGATCGTCACCTATGCCGGAAACGCCGGGACGGTGCTCGAGCCCACCAAGGTGTCGGAGCGCGCGAAGATCCTGACGGCGATCGATACGCTGACGCCCGGCGGTTCGACGGCCGGAGAGGCCGGCATCCGCGAGGCCTATCGGCTGGCGGAACAGTCCTTCGTCAAGGATGGCGTCAACCGCGTCATGCTCGCCACCGACGGCGACTTCAATGTCGGCCAGAGCGACGACGACGATCTCAAGCGCATCATCGAGGAAAAGCGCAAGTCCGGCGTCTTCCTGTCGGTGTTCGGCTTCGGCCGCGGCAACCTCAACGACCGGATGATGCAGACCATCGCGCAGAACGGCAACGGCACGGCGGCCTATATCGACACCTTGGCCGAGGCCGAGAAGGTGCTGGTGCAGGATTCTTCCTCGACGCTCTTCCCGATCGCCAAGGACGTCAAGATCCAGGTCGAGTTCAACCCGGCCTCGGTCTCCGAATACCGGCTGATCGGCTATGAGACCCGGGCGCTTGCCACCGAGGATTTCAACAACGACCGCGTCGATGCCGGCGAGATCGGCTCGGGCCATTCGGTGACGGCGATCTACGAGATCACGCCGAAGGGCGCGCCGCAGCAGATCGACGACCTGCACTACGGCGAGGCCTCGACCGACAATGGCGGCGTTGCCCATGCCGACGAATATGCCTTCGTGAAGATCCGCTACAAGCTGCCGGACGAAGACGTCTCCAAGCTGATCACCACGCCGGTGACGAAGGCCAACGAGGTGTCGTCCTTCGACGCGGCAAGTGCCGACCAGCGCTTCTCCGTCGCGGTCGCCGCTTTCGGCCAGAAGCTGCGCGACACCGACCAGACAGCCGGTTTCGGCTACGACAGGATCATCGAGATTGCCACCGCCGCCCGAGGAGCCGACCCGTTTGGCTACCGGTCGGAATTCCTCTCGCTGGCGCGCCTTGCCTCGGCGCTCGACAGCGGAAAGCGGTAGTGGCGATGACGGCCGCGTCCTTGCAGATGGGATCGTTCTGACACGGGCACGACCGATGGGCGGGTGAGGCAGACCGGCGGGGCGAAAGCTCCGCCGGTCTTTTTGCTTACGGCACCCGGAATGTCAGGAATGCTCCGGCGGCGGCCTGCGCTTTGGGTGCGGAATGGCTATGGTCCGGCGACTGCGGGGGATGGAACGAAGCGATGCCGGAGCGCCAACTGGACGAATGGGATTTTTCGCACGGCAGCCTGCGCTCGCTCTCGGCGCCCGAGATCAGGCGCTTCTGGGACGGCTATATCGCACGGCGCGGCGACGGGCTGATCGTGCATGGCAGCCTCTATTCGCGCTGGCGCATCTTGGCCGACGACCTCGTGCTGTCGCTCTATGTCGCCAACCGCAGCGTCGGGCTTTTCGTCAGGGGGCAGCGCGGCGAGAGCTTTGCGACCACGGCCAGCCGGCTGTCGGCGTATGAACCCGGTCTCGGCCGGACCCTGGGCGCGGGCCTTCGGGATTTCCCGGGCTGCTGCTACCTCGGCCGCCTGCCGCTTGCGGCTACCGACCCGGCGAGCTGGCCGCAAGCCTATGAATGGCTTGAGCGGGAGGAGGAGCGCTACTGCCGCGCGCTCAACGATCTGGTGTTGCGCGGCCCGGCCGGACAGGCCTGAGCCGCAAGGCCGTCAGGCGCGTGCGCGGCGGCGCTCGCGACGTGCATCGCCGGTCTCGCCGGTGGTGCCGCTCTGGCTGGCCTGCTTGTTGCGCATCGGGCCGATGCGCGCCTCGATCGCCTCGACCGTTGGCCGTGTTGCCTTCGTGTGGCTGTCGAGGGCACCGCGCATGGCGGCGAGATGCGCAAAAGACGTGCCGCAGCAGCCGCCGATGATTTTCGCACCGGAATCGACCGCCATGCGGACATAGTCGGCCATCAGTTCGGGCGTGCCGGAATAGTGGATCTCGGTGCCGTGAAACTGCGGGATGCCGCAATTACCCTTGACGATCACCGTCGCATCGGGCCGCGCCTCGGTCATGTCGAGCAGCGAGGAGAGAATGTCGGAAGCGCCGACGCCGCAATTGGCGCCGACCGCCACCGGGCTCTCCGCCAGGCTGTCGGCGATGCCGTGAATGTCCTTCGGCGCCAGGCCCATCATCGAGCGGCCGGCCGTGTCGAAAGACACCGTGTAGGTATAGGGCAGGCCGACGCGGATGGCGGCCTCGGCGGCGGCACGGGCCTCGTCGGGAGCCGACATGGTCTCGATCCAGGCGATCTCGGCGCCGCCTTCCTTCAGGCCGCGCAACTGCGCCTCGAAGGAGGCGACCGCCTCGTCATAGGTCATGGCGCCAAGCGGCACGAGCAGCTCGCCGGTCGGGCCGACCGAGCCGGCCACGATGACCTTGCGGCCGGCCTTGTCGGCGACGGCGCGGGCGATCTCGGCGGCGCGCTTGTTCAACTCGTGCACGCGGTCCTGCGCGTTGTGCAGCTTCAGCCGGTGGCTGGTTCCGCCGAAGGAATTGGTGAGGATGATGTCGGCGCCGGCATCGACGAAATTCCGGTGCAGCGCCGTGATCTTCTCCGGCGCGCTCTCGTTCCACAGCTCAGGCGCCTCGCCGGCCTCCAGCCCCATAGCGAAGAGGTTGGTTCCGGTCGCGCCGTCGGCGAGAAGAACACCTTTTTCGGCGAGCAGGGCGTCGATGGGATTGGTCATGGCAGTCGGCTTTCCGGCAAATCTATTTGAGATAACGATATAAAGAAGTCTTTATGTCCAGTCAACGAGCCGATTGGCGCGACCGGCGTCATTCCGTCGAAAAATCTGTCTCGGCCAGCTTGCGGGCATAGGCGGCCGCCTCGTGGGCGTTGATGTCGGCGGCGCGGATCAGATTGTCGAAATGCCGGGTCAGCGTGCGGATCGGGTCGGTGGCATTCAGAACCAGATACATGTCGCCGACATAGATCGCCGCGCGGTAGGGCCCGAAGATCGTGTAGGGCACCGAATAGCGCAGCCTGCCGTCATAGAGGAACAGCCGGAAGGTCGGGTAGAGGTCGTCGAGAAGCTCGGCCATGTGGGCGAGCTGTTCGCGGCGCTGCTCTGCCGGAAAGCCGCTCCAGATGCCGTGCCCGCGCGCGAAGATTTCGAGCGTGTGGCGCGGCATGCAGACCTCCATGTCGGTCTCGGGCCGGCGGTTGTAGTCGATCCGGTACTGCGTCTCGCCTGCCTGGCGCTCGCGGCTGCGGTTGGAAATGTCGGATTCGTAGTCGATCAGCGCTTCGGTGCGCAGAAGGTCGGGCAGGCCGGCCGGCACGTAGCGGATCTTGGTGCCGACGGCCTCGGCGTGCCAGCGGGCGAGCAGGGTGCGGTCGAAATCGCTTTGGCCTTCCTCGATCTCGAGGCTGGCGCGGATCTCGCCGGTGACGCCCTCGTCCTGGCTGAGGCCAAGCAGCCAGTCGAGCGACACCTTGTGCTCGGCAGCGATGTTGAGCAGCGTTTCGGCGCGAGGCAGGCGGGTCGACGTGCCCGACAGCAACTGCGACAGCGCCGATCGATCAATGCCGACCGCCGCCGAAAAGGCCGACTGGTTGAGATCGGATCGCTGCAGCAGCGTCTTCAGCCGCTCGCGAAACAGGTCGGAGAGATTCCTCTTGTCCATTCCGGCTCCTCGAAAGATGAATTTTCCGTTTCCGCAGGGTGATGCGGCTTATTCCGGATCGAAATTCCGTCTTGCTGGTGACAATGTACCACAATTGCCGTGAGTGGTGCGCAAAATCAACGCTTTGTGCGCATTGTCGCGTTGTTGGCACCGAAGACTACTGACACAATGCTGTCAGGAATCGCGGGGGTTCCGGCGTTGAGGGGCGCGAGAGAAGGAATGTCAGGCAGCAATCACGCGCGGCGAAACGGCTCCATCGAGTGGCCGACCGTCGGACTGATCATCGTCACCTACACCGCCTGGGCCGGCATCGGCTTTTTCCTCTGGTCATCCTACCCCATCACGGCTCTTCTCCTGCTTGCCGTCGTTCTGGCCATGCAGTCCTCGCTGATGCACGAGGCATCGCACGGCCACCCGACCCGCAAGGGCTGGATCAACGAGTTGCTCGTCGCGCTTCCCGTGGGGCTCGTCTATCCGTTTCGCCGCTTCAAGACGCTGCACCTGCGCCACCACGCCGACGAACGTCTGACGGACCCGTTCGACGATCCCGAAAGCTACTACCAGGCGCTCTGGCACCACCAGGGCCTGCCGCCCGCGATGAAGGCGGTGCTGCGCATCAACAACACCATGCTTGGCCGCGTGATCATCGGGCCGCCCCTGGCAACGATCGGCTTCGTGCTCTCCGAGTTGAAGCTGATCTCGGAGGGCGACCGCGCCGTACGCCGCGCCTGGCTGCTGCACGGGCTTGGCCTCGCGCTTGTGCTGCCGGTCGTGGCCTATGGCTTCGGCATGCCGGTCTGGCTCTACGTGCTCGGCCCGGTGTGGCTCGGCCAGTCCCTGATCGCGGTTCGCACCTATGCCGAGCATCAATGGTCGGAGCGGCCGGACGGGCGCACCATCATCGTCGAGAGCTCGCCCCTGTCGCTGCTGTTCCTCAACAACAACCTGCACCTCGTGCACCACAAGAGCCCGAACGTCGCCTGGTACAGGCTGCCGGCGCTGTTCCAGGAGCGCCGCGACCAGTGGATCGCGATGAACAACGGCTATGTCTTTTCGGGCTACGCCGCGATGCTGTGGCGCTATGCCTTCCGCGCCAAGGAGCCGGTGGCGCACCCGGTGCTGCGCCGCATGCCGGACCCCGGCCGCGCCTTCCGCCCGCACGTACACGGCCACACGCTGACCGGCCTCGATGCCGCGGCTGTTCCCGCCGAGCCGCCGAAGGAATAGCGCGCTGACGCTTGCCTTTGCCGCCGGCTTTGGCAAAAGGACCGCATGAACGCGCTCCTTGCTGCCCTTCCGATGTATGACTGGCCCGAGGCGCGTGCCTCCGTCGACGCCGAGTGGCAGCGCCTGCGCGAGCGACTTCGACAGGCTGGCATCGAGGCGCCGGAAAGCCTGACGCGCCGCAATGCCGAGATGCCGGCAGTGCCTGGCGGCATCCGCGACGGGGCCGGCCGGGTCATCGCGCCGGACCCGGCGACACTGCCGGCCGACGAACTCGACTTTCATACGCTCTGGCGTCACCCGGCGCTGCTTCTGGCGCAGACCTGCTGGGGCCCGATGGAACATGGCCTGTCGGCGCATGTCGCGGTCGCCGGCCAGCCCAGCTATGACGGCATCGAGGGCGGGCAGGGCGAGTACTATTCAAGCGCCGTGCTGATGCGTCGAGGCGACGGCGGCGCAAGCCTTCCGCCGGCCGATGGCTGCGCCGTGCTGCCGATCGACACTTTGCGCGGAAAACGCCTCGCCTTTAACGGGCCGGACTCGATGTCGGGCATCCTGGCGCTGACGCGGGACCTGGAGGCTGCGGGCGAAAGCCTCGCAATCTTCGCCGACAGGCTGGAGACCGGCTCGCACCGCGGCTCGATCGTGGCGGTAGCCGAGGGCAGGGCGGATGTCTGCGCCATCGATTGCCGCAGCTGGCAGCTTGCGCGCCAGTACGAACGGCGCGCCCAGGAGGTTTTGGCCGTGGGTTGGACGGCGAGGCGCAAGGGTCTGCCTCTCATCACCTCGCTCCGGACGCCGCCCGAAACGCTGGCGAAAATCCGCGTCTCGCTAGCTTGGGCCTGACCTCACCGCCGTTCACATTGGCGCGATCCGTGCAACCTGACCGCCATTGCAGCGTTCATGGCGCAAAGGAGCATCGCCATGTCCGACTATCTGCTGCCGACACTGACCGTCTTCGCCCCGCTCGTGATTGCGACCGTGGTGTCCTATCTGCTGCTGATCAATAACGACCTGCATTCGCGCCACAGGCACTAGGCCGCCGTGCGAGGTCAGCGCGCGTTCAGCCGCGGATCGAGAGGAAAGTGCGAGAGTTTTTCGTTGCCGGTGGCGGTGATGAGGATTTGTTCCTCCAGCTTAACACCCTCGTGGCCGCCGAGCCTGCCGATATAGCTTTCGACGCAGAGCACCATGCCGGGCTCCAGCACGCCGTCCGGCGTATCCGCCGTCCAATCCGCGGCATGCGGCAGGGTTGGGTATTCGTCGGCCAGGCCGACACCGTGATAAAGCACGCCGTAACGTGCCGGAAAGCAGTCATCCGGCGGGTTCTTCGAGCGCTCGACGAGTTCGCGAAATGACGTGCCGGGCTGCATCAACGCCGTATTGAAAGCAATCTGGTCGGCGGCCGTGCGATAGAGCCAGCGCTGCTCCTCGCTCGGCTCGCTGTCGCCGCACAGGAACGTGCGGGACAGATCGGCGCAGAAGCCGTAGGGGCCGATGAGATCGGTGTCGAAGGCCACGAGGTCGCCCGCCTCGATTGTGCGCGACGAGCACTCCTGGAACCAGGGATTGGTGCGCGGGCCCGATGCCAGCAGCCGCGTCTCGATCCAGTCGCCGCCGCGCGCGATGTTGCCACGGTGCAGTTCCGCCCATAGTCCGTTTTCCGAAATGCCCGGTTTTAAAGCGGCCTCCATTTCGCCCATCGCCGCCTCGCAGGCGACGATCGCGCGGCGCATGCACAGGATCTCGTCCGGTGACTTGATCAGCCGCGCCTGTTCCATCACCGCCTCGCCATTGCCGACGCTCACGCCGAGCCGCGCCAGTTCCGCTACGCCTTCCGGGTTCAGGTGATCGACGGTGATGCGGCCGTTGCCGCCACCGTGCTCGCGCACCAGATCGGCGATGCCTGCCGCCCAGCGCCGCGCCCGGTTTTCGCTCAGCTCGCCACCATACATGTACATGAAGGAAACGGCGGGCCTCACCTCGTCGACGACGCCGGAATGGTCGGACAGGTGCTCGCAGGAGAAATAGTCGAACAGCACGACGGGACCCTCGGCAGCCACGAAGCAGTGGCGCGTCGGGTTGTGCGCCACCCAGAGCTGCATGTTGGTCGAGTCGGTGGCGTAGCGGATGTTGATCGGGTCGTAGAGCAGGGCGCCTGCATAGCCGCGCCGCTTCAGCTCGCCGCGGATGCGCTCCAGCCGGTATGATCGCATGGCGGGCAGGTCGGGGGCGGCGATGCCGGCAGTTGCCCATTCCGCCTCGGCCAGCGCGCCGTAGCCCAGCGCATGCTGGTTGAGCGCGGCAGCCTTTTCCCGCGCCTTGGCGCGCAAAGCCTCCACCGAGTCGGCCGCGCCCGGCTCGAACGGCATGATCTTTCTGTGACGGCCGAAGGAAGCGGGAACCATGCTTTCCATGGAAGGTCTCGTGCGTTGCGGCCCTGGAGCGCTAGGTCTTCTTGCGGCGCGACCGGCCGGTCTTCGCAGCCGTCGCCGGTTTCTCGGCCGCAGGCTTGATGCGCACCCGCATCGAGCCTTCCTTCGGGTGGTCGACCTCGAAGGCGCCCGCCTTCTTGACCAGGTCGCCCAGGCTGCGGGAGCCGAATGTCCGGGAATCGAAGTCCGATGTCAGGTTGGCAAGCCGGTTGCCGACCACGCCGAGAAGCACCCAGCCGTCCTCGCTGTCCATTTCCTCGATGATCTTGCTGATGATCGGTACTGCAGCGCTCGGCGGTTGCAGCGGCTTGGCGGCGCCTTGCGACGCGTTGGCACTGGACGCCGGAGCCGGCAGCAGGTTCTCGGTGTAGATGAAGCGGCGGCAGGCCTGGCGGAAGCTTTCCGGCGTCTTCTGCTCGCCGAAGCCGTAGACGTCTACGCCCTGTTCGCGGATGCGCGATGCAAGCCGGGTGAAATCGCTGTCGGAGGAGACCAGGCAGAAGCCGTCGAGCCGGCCGCCATGCAGAAGGTCCATGGCGTCGATCACCAGCGTGATGTCGGAAGCGTTCTTTCCCTTGGTGTAGGCGAATTGCTGCTGCGGGATGATGGCGTGCTTGGCCAGCTGGTTTTCCCAGGCCTTTGAATGGGGGCTCGAAAAGTCGCCATAGATGCGTCGCACGCTGGCTTCGCCGATCTTGGCGATTTCCTCGAACAGGCCGTCGGCGATCTTGGCCGAGGCATTGTCGGCATCGATCAGGACGGCGAGGCGGGGGGAGCGTGGTTCTGCAGCCAATTGAATTCCCTTTCAGGTCCGGCGGCATGCCGGCTTGTTCGGCCGGCATGCTAGCACAGCTCGATCCTAGCCGCGCATCTTCTCGCCCGACGGATCGAAGGGCGGCTCGACATTGATGCGGGCAGGGCGGCGGTGGCCCAGAATCTCGATCTCGAACATGCCTTCGCTTTCGTTCTCGGCGAGTTCGGCGGGCACATAGCCCTGCGCCATCGATTTTTCGACGTAATGCGCATAGCCGCCCGAGGTCACCCAGCCGACGACGCGCCAGTCGCCATCGACCAGCCCGCGTACGGCAGACGCGCCGGTCGCCGCGGTCGAGCCGCGCACTTCCTTGCCGGCGGCGTCGAAGCGCGGCGCGCCGAATTCGTGCGTCTTGCCGACGGTGCCGTAGTCCTTCGATCCGACCCTGGCCCAGATCGGCTCGTCGCCCATCACGTCGGCATCCGTCGCCTCGACGATCATCGAGACACGCTTCAGCTTCGGACCGTCCGCATGCTCCTTCGCGGCTGCCTCGCGGCCGACAAAGTCGTTCTTCTCCAGCTTGACGAAGCGCTCCATGCCGCCTTCGAAGGGACCGTAGATCGGCCGCAGTTCGCGGAACCAGGTCGGAAAATTCTTTTCCAGGCGCATCGACAGCAGGGCGCGCATGCCGAAATCGACGATGCCGAATTCCTCGCCGGCCTTCTTGATCTCGGCATAGACCAGCCGCTCATAGGCCGGCGCCATCCAGATCTCGTAGCCGAGGTCGCCGGTATAGGTAATGCGGTTGACCATGCAGGGCGCGCCGCCGACCGCCATCTCGCGGAAATCCATGAAGCGGAAGGCCTTCGACGACACGTCGACGTCGACCAGCTTCTGCAGCAGTTCCTGGCTCTTGGAGCCGGCGATCGACAGGCCGACCAGCGTCTGGTCGAAGCGGTGGATGCGCACCGAGCCGTCCTTCGGCAGGTGCTTTTCGAACCAGCGCATGTGGTACTTGGCGGCGGCCGAGGAGCCCCAGATCATGTAGCGCTCGTCGCCGGCCCTGGCGATGGTGAAGTCGCCGATCAGCTTGCCGAACTCGTTCAGCATCGGCGTCAGCACGATGCGGCCCTTCTTCGGCATGCGGTTGGTCATCAGCCGGTTGAGGAAATCCTCCGCGCCGGCGCCCGAAACCTCGTACTTTGCGAAGTTGGCGATCTCGGTGACTCCGACCCGCTCGCGCACGGCGCGCACCTCGTTGCCGACGTGCTCGAAATCGTTGGAGCGGTGGAAGGAGACGATGTCCTTGGGCTCGGAGCCCTCCGGCGCAAACCAGAGCGGCGTCTCCAGCCCCCACGAGTCGCCCATCACGGCGTTCTGCTTGACCATCGTGTCGTAGAGCGGCGTGGTCTGCGCCGGCCTTGCCGCCGGCAGTTCTTCATTCGGGAAGCGGATCGAGAAACGGCGCGAGTAGTTTTCGCGCACCTTGGCGTTGGTGTAGCGCAGGCTCGCCCATTCACCCCAGCGCGCCACGTCCATACCCCAAACGTCGAAGCCCGGATCGCCGTTTACCATCCAGTTCGAGAGCGCTAGGCCGACGCCGCCGCCTTGCGAAAAGCCGGCCATCACGCCGCAAGCGACCCAGTAGTTGGTCAGGCCCTGCACCGGGCCGACCAGCGGGTTGCCGTCGGGCGCGAAGGTGAAGGGGCCGTTGATGACCTGCTT
The DNA here is from genome assembly GCA_018823835.1 of Alphaproteobacteria bacterium. Classification (GTDB taxonomy): domain Bacteria; phylum Pseudomonadota; class Alphaproteobacteria; order Rhizobiales; family Rhizobiaceae; genus CAMYMG01. Next base: position 361,209 of record JAHJHT010000013.1, read on the forward strand.
GATGCCGGCATTCGCAATGCCCGGGAAATGCTGGAAGCCGAGTTCCAGCGATGGCGCGATGCGGTCAAGGTCGGGCGCCAGCAGCTCGTGGCCGAAATCCCACGGCGTGTTGACCGGCGACCACGGCTTGCAGGCCTTCTCATAGGTGCCGAGCAGGATGCCGTTGCGCTCCTGGCGCGTGTAGATCTCGCCCTTGAAGTCGAGCACGCCGACCATCTCGCGGCCGGTCTCCTTGTTGAAGGCCTCGACCTCGGGCATCGGCTCGGTGAGGAGGTACATGTGCTCCATGGCCAGCACCGGCAGCTCGACGCCGACCATGCGGCCGATCTCGCGCGCCCACAGGCCGCCGCAGTTCACCACGTGCTCGGCCTTGACCGTTCCCTGCTCGGTGATGACGTTCCAGGTGCCGTCCGGCTCCTGCGTCAGTTCCTTGACCGGGTTTCGGAGCACGATTTCGGCGCCGAGTTTCTTTGCCGCCTTGGAGTAGGCAATCGTCGTGCCTGAGGGGTCGAGATGGCCTTCCACCGGGTCCCACATGGCGCCGACGAAATGGCTCTCGTCCATGAAGGGAAACATCGCCTTGGCTTCGGATGGCGTGATCAGCTCGGTGTCCATGCCGAGATAGCGGCCCTTGGCGTGCGCGAGCCGCAGGAAGTCCATGCGCTCGGGGCTGTCGGCCAGCATCACGCCGCCGGTCAGGTGCAGCGAGCAGGACTGGCCGGAAAGCTCCTCCAGCTCCTTGTAGAGCTGCACCGTATAGGCCTGCAGCTTGGCGACGTTGGGGTCGCCGTTCAGCGTGTGGAAGCCGCCCGCCGCATGCCAGGACGAGCCGGAGGTCAGCTCCGAGCGCTCGATCAGCATGATGTCGGTCCAGCCGGCCTTGGCCAGGTGATAGAGCACCGAACAACCGACGACGCCGCCACCGATGACAACCGCTTTGACGTGAGATTTCATGAGGATAGGTCCGTATGTGAAGAGAATGAATCCGTTGCCGGCGTGAGACGGCGGTCAGCGATTGGTGGCAGGGAACTCAAAAATCCGTCGGCGCGCCGCCTTCGGCGGTGCGCTTTGCGACGAAGGCGTCGAGCTCCTCGCGGATGGCGGGGTCCATGTAGGGCTCCTCGTAGGCGGCGAGCCGTTCCTTCCAGACGCGATTGGCGCGCTCCAGCACGGTCGGGCTGCCAGCCTCGGCCCAGCTCTCGAAATTGCGCCAGTCCGACAGGATCGGCGAGTAGAACGCCGTCTTGTAGCGTTCCTGCGTGTGCTGGGTACCGAAGAAGTGGCCGCCCGGTCCGACCGAGCGGATCGCCTCGACGCCGAGCGCGTCTTCCGAAAGGTCGAGCGGGGTCAGGAACTCGGCGACCATCTGCAGCAGGTCGATGTCGAGGATCGTCTTTTCGTAGGAACAGCGCAGCCCGCCTTCCAGCCAGCCGGCCGAATGCAGCATGAAGTTGGCGCCGCTCTGCACCGCGCCCCAGAGCGAGAAGACGCTCTCATAGGCGGCCTGCGCATCGACCTGGTTGGCGGCGCAGACATTGGAGGTGCGGTAGGGAATCTTGTAGCGGCGCGCCAGCTGCCCGCCGACGAGCTGCGCCTTCATGTATTCGGGCGTGCCGAAGGCCGGCGCGCCCGACTTCATGTCGACGTTGGAGGTGAAGCCGCCATAGCCGGCCGGCGCGCCCTTCTTCACCATCTGCGTGAAGGCGATGCCCGACAGCGCCTCGGCGTTCTGCTGCACCAGCGCGCCGGCGATCGTCACCGGCGCCATGGCGCCGGCCAGCGTGAACGGCGTGATGATGACGATCTGGCCGTTGCCCGACATCTGGATGATGCCTTCCATCATCGGCACGTCGAGCTTGAGCGGCGAGTTGGTGTTGATGATGGTGTAGACCGACGGCTCGTCCTGCAGCTGCTCGCGTGAAACACCACGCGCGATGCGGGCCAGTTCGATGCCGTCGACATTGCGCTCCTTGCCGAGCGAATAGATGTGAAACGCCTTGTCGGTCAGCGTGGCGAGGTCGCGGATGCATTCGAGATGGCGCACGCCCGGATGGATGTCGGTCGGCTCGACCGGATAGCCGCCGGTCGTGTTCAGCACGTTGTGCATCTGCGCCAGCTTGATGAGATTGCGGAAATCCACCTGGTTTCCGGGACGGCGGCCGCTGTCGAGATCGGAGCAGTTGGGCGCCGAGCCCATCTGCGAGAAGATCAGATTGTTGCCGCCGAAACGGACGTTGTGCGCCGGATTGCGCGCGTGCAGCGTGAATTCCGACGGGCAGTGCGCGACCAGTTCCATCAGCATGTCGCTGTCGAAATGCACCCGCTCGGTGCCTTCGCGCACGTCGGCGCCATGTTCCTTCATGATGCGGCGCGCCTCTTCGTGCAGCACGTCGACGCCGATTTCCTTGAGAACCTTCAGTGAGGCCAGGTGGATCGATTCCAGCTCGTCGTCCGACACCAGCTTGGTCGGCTGGAACGGGTTCTTCAGCTGCCGGAATGCCGGCTGTTCGAAGGCGGCCGAGCCCCGGGCACGGCTTCCGGCGCGGCCGCCGCGGCGGGCCCTGTCGGTGGCCAGCGGTGGTTCAGCAGGTTGAAGAGCTGCGGTCATGAAATCCTCACGCGGTGCTATGATGCGCTGCATCATGGACCGGCGGGCGCGGCAGGGTTGCGGAGCCGGCGACCCTTTGCGCGAGGGATGCGACATTGCGCAACTTGTCTTGCCTGTACAGGAAAGGGCGCGTCCCGGGGCAAGGACACGCCCTTCAAACTGCCGCCTGCAGGCAGGCGATGCCTAGGATGCCGCGGCGAGCGCCAGCGCGCCGAAGGGCTCCGCGTGCGTCGCCATGTTGTAGGCAATGAGTACTGCAACCGCCAGCCATGCCGCGACCGCGAAGCGTCCGGGCAGGGCCTTGGATGTAACAGATCCGCCTGAAGACTTGCTCGCATTACGCCTGGGCCCGGCATCGGATATCAATCCGCGCCGCCGCGCCCAGAATTCGAGGTCGCCAGACGGTACGTCGTACTTGTCGACCGTCCATGACTGTTCCATTTCAAAAATTCCCTCTTGGTTCATGACTGTGCCACCAGCCGTGCCCTGACTTAGGGTTACTGTGTATCGGACCGATGCTGCGGGATTTCAGCTGTGTATCCGTGCGGTTTCTCGGAAAAAGCAACAAAACAGGGCATAATCGGTCAATTCAGCCTGACAGTGCCGGTTTTCGTGGCGCTCGCGGCTGCGCCCGATCCCTTGTCCTGAAAAGAATGCGCCGGAAAATGGCTACCGCTGTCCCGGCTGCGACGCATATGCCGCCGGACGCTGAGGCGCAGTCCGAAAAGCTGTGCTAGCGGAGGCGATGCAGATTCGCTCTTCGCCCGAAGTGCCCGACCAGCCCATGCCGCGCGCCGCTCTCCTCGGTGTCACCGCCAGCGTGTCGGTCTTTGCCGTCGCGCAGGGACTGAGCTACCCGCTGTTTACCTTCCTGATGCAGCGCCAGGGCATGTCGCCTTCCTATATCGGCCTGTCGGCGGCCATGACGCCCGCCGGGCTGATCGCCTCGTCGATCTTTGTGCCGGCGCTCGTCGAGCGTTTCGGGGCGAGGGGGCTCGCCGTGTTCAGCGCGCTCGCCGCAGCCATCCTATTTGCGGCGATCGGCCTGATGCAGAACGATTTCGCCTGGTTTCCGGTGCGTTTCCTGATCGGCGTGGCGATCAACCCGCTCTACATACTGGGCGAGGTGTGGATGATCGCGCTGGCGCCCGAGGCGCGTCGCGGCCGCATCATGGGCATCTTCAACGCGGTTACCGGGGCCGGCTACGCCGCCGGCCCGCTGACGCTGGCGCTGGTCGGCAGCCATGGCTGGCCGCCCTTGCTGGTGGGCGTCGTCGGCTTCACCGGCTGCGCGCTGATCCTCTATCTGACCACCGCAAACCTCGCCGGCTTCGAGGCGGACGAAGAAAGGCCGGGCGGCTTCTGGAGTTTCTGGCGGCTGGCGCCCGCGCTGCTCGTCGCCGTAACCGTGGCAGCGGCGACCCAGCAGAGCGTCTATTCGCTGCTGCCGGTCTTTGGCGCCGCCTATGCGCTGCCGTCTCCGACGCTAGCGGCAATGATTTCGGTAATGTCGCTCGGCAACATCGTGCTGCAGATTCCGCTGGGCCTGTTGGCCGAACGCTTCGGCGCGCGCTCCATGATCGTCGTCTGTGCGGCGTTCACCATGGCTTGCGCGCTTTCACTGACGGCCGTCATCACCACGCCGCTGGTCTGGCCGGTGCTGCTCGTCATCGGTGGCGTCGGCTACGGTGTCTATACGATGGCGCTGGTCGAGCTCGGCAACCGCTTCCGCGGTTCGATGCTGGTCGCCGGCAACGCCGCCTTCGGGTTGATGTGGGGCGTCGGCGGCATCATCGGCCCGCCGGGATCTGGCTTTGCGATCCAGCATGTCGGCCCGAGCGGCCTGCCAGCCGTCATCGCGGTGCTGAGCGGCACGCTCGTCGTCTTTTCCCTCTACCGCAGCCTCGTGCGCTGGCGCCGCGACCGGTGATCGACGCCCTCTTGATAGGCAGCGGCCGGCTCGACTACAGTCGCACCATGGCTTGCAGTGACAGGCAACATATTCTGGGCGACTTCGCCTCCAAACCGTCGTCCCGGACACTGCATGCCGAGATGCTGCGGCTCTGCGCGCGCATCGGCTATTCGCCGCCTCCGTCACGCTGAATTCCTTCGCCCGGCTCTGCCGGACAGATTCAACGGAGGGCTGCAAGCCCATGACCTACAAGAACCATTCGCTGAAGCAGCTGCAGGCGATCGACGCCTCGCACCATCTTCATCCCTTCACCGACCACCGCGAGCTGCGTGAGTCCGGCTCGCGCATGATCGTCGGCGCCAAGGGTCCCTATGTCTATGACAGCGAGGGGCACGAGCTGCTCGACGGCATGGCCGGACTGTGGTGCGTCAGCATCGGCTACGGCCGCGACGAACTGGCCGAGGTGGCCTACGAGCAGATGAAGGAGCTGCCCTACTACAATTCCTTCTTCAAGTCGGCGACGCCGCCGGCGGTGCTGCTTGCCCAGAAACTCGCCGAGATTGCCCCGAAAGGGCTCAACCAGGTGTTCTTCGGCTCGTCGGGCTCGGAAAGCAACGATACGGCGCTCAGGCTGGTGCGTCATTTCTGGGCGCTGGAGGGCAAGCCGGAGAAGAACCGCATCATCTCGCGCAAGATGGCCTATCACGGCTCGACGGTTGCCGGGACGTCGCTCGGCGGCATGGAAGGCATGCACAACCAGCTCGGCGGCGCGGTGCCCAACATCGTGCATGTGATGATGCCTTATGCCTACGAACTGGCGGAACCCGGCGAGAGCGAGCACGATTTCGGGCTGCGCGCTGCCAAGGCCATCGAGGACGCCATCCTCGAAGTCGGCGCCGACAAGGTGGCGGCCTTCATCGGCGAGCCGATCATGGGGGCAGGCGGCGTCAAGATCCCGCCGGCGAGCTACTGGCCGGAAGTCCAGCGCATCTGCCGCAAATACGACGTGCTGCTGATGCTCGACGAAGTCATCACCGGCTATGGCCGCACCGGCGAATGGTTCGCGGCCCAGACCTTCGGCATCGAGCCCGACACGATGACCACGGCCAAGGCGCTGACCTCCGGCTACCTGCCGCTGTCGGCGCTTTTCGTCGGCGACCGCATCGCCAAGACCCTGGTCGACAAGGGCGGCGAGTTCTACCACGGCTACACTTATTCGGGGCACCCTGTGTGCTGCGCCGTGGCGCTGAAGAACCTCGAGATCATCGAGCGCGAAGGGCTGATCGAGCGCGTCAGGACCGACACCGGCCCCTATTTCGCCAAGGCGCTGCAGGAGCGGGTTTCGGGGCATCCGCTGGTCGGCGAGACGCGTGCCATCGGGTTGATGGGCGCCATCGAGATTGTCAGCGACAAGCAGACGCGTGAGCGCTTCCAGCCGGTCGGCAGGGCGGCCGTCCTGGTGCGCGATCACGCGATCGCCAACGGGCTGATGCTGCGCGCCACGGGCGACACGATGATTCTTTCGCCGCCGCTGATCTGGACGCGCGAGACGATCGACCTTGCCTGCGAGCGCATCCTGAAGGCGCTCGACCTGGCTGAAGCCGACCTGCGCTAGTCCGCAGCGCGGCAGGGTGCGGCTTTTCGGCCGCACCCTTTCGCAATCGCCCGATCATCGATCAGTGAACAGGAACGAAACGCGGCTGGCCGGCTTATAGTGTGCACGCCGCATCCCGGCGTTTTCAGCATCGGAAGTTCCATGAAAAAGCAGCGCAAGACCGCACGGCAGTCGACGTCGATCGCCGGAGACCTCATGCTCGCGCCTATGGTGGCGCTGATGCGACTGCCGTTGATGGCAGCCGAAGCCGGCAGCGGTCAAACGCGCCGCGCCGAGACCGAACGTGCTGTCCACGAAAAGACCTCGGCAATCGCCGAGGGCGTATTCGCCGCCCAGATGTCGCTGATCCATTCGGCCACTCAGTTCTGGCCCGAGGTGTTTTCAGGCAGGACGCCTTCGATCCTCAATGGCGTCGCTGTCGAGCGCACGGTGAACGCCGCGCTCAGGCCGGCAAGCCGGCGCGTCAAGGCCAATTTCAAGAGATTGTCGCCGCTTGGCTGATACGGCAAAGACCGCGCTCCCGACAGGAACACGGCTTTGCCATCGATACGCATGGCCCATCGCCAACAATACACTGCGATGGTAACGGCTCCGGTACGCGAGACCTGATCCGGAGCGTGGAGGCGGCTGCGATGACCGCCTCGCAGTCCGTTCTATAGGGACATCGTTACCGCGCGGTTATCAGGAGATTAAGCAAACCTAAATTTGCGACTTTTCTTGCCTAATTCGCAAATATACCTGCGAAACAAATATTTACGCAGGGTTATCCCGGAGATAGCGGATGATCGCGGAAAAGTCCTCGTGGCCGTGGCCGCTCTCGTTGAAGCGGCCGTAGAGTTCCGCCGCATGCTTGCCCAGGGGCGTGGAGGCGCCGGCCGATTTGGCCGCGTCCTGTGACAGTCCGAGGTCCTTCAGCATCAGGGCCGCGGCAAATCCCGGACGATAATCATTGTTGGCCGGCGAGGTGGGCACCGGACCCGGCACCGGGCAGTAGGTGGTCAGCGACCAGCACTGGCCTGACGAGGTCGAGGCGACGTCGAACAGCGCCTGGTGCGACAGGCCGAGCTTTTCTGCCAGCACGAAGGCCTCGCCGACGCCGATCATCGAGATGCCGAGGATCATGTTGTTGCAGATCTTGGCCGCCTGGCCGGCGCCCGCCGCGCCGCAATGCACGATCTTGCCGGCCATCGGTTTGAGGATCGGCTCGGCTTTGGCGAAGGCTTCTTCCGAGCCGCCGGCCATGAAGGTCAGCGTGCCGGCCGCCGCACCGCCCGTGCCGCCCGAAACCGGCGCGTCGATCGACAGCAGCCCGTGGCTGGCAGCGATCTCGTGCGCCTTGCGCGCCGAATCGACGTCGATGGTCGAGCTGTCGATGATCAGCGTGCCCTTGGACGCTACCGCCGCGATCTCCTCATGCACCGACAGAACGTGCTTGCCAGCCGGCAGCATGGTGATGACCACTTCCGCGCCCTTTACCGCGGCGGCGACATCGGCTTCCGCGACGACGCCATTGTCGGCCGCGATCGACAGGTTTTCCGGCTGCAGGTCGAAACCCTGCACCGCGTGACCCGCCCTGACGAGGTTGGCGGCCATCGGGTTGCCCATATTGCCGAGGCCGATGAAGGCGATGGTGGTCATGTGTTCCTCCGGAAGGTCAAGAAAGCATGGTCAATGGACAAGGGTGAACCGGGACGGACGCTGAGCACTTCGATTCAGCCGTGTCCCATTCACCCGTCACCGCCCGATCAGCGCGCGGGCGACGATAACCCGCATGATCTCGTTGGTTCCCTCGAGTATCTGGTGCACGCGCAGGTCGCGGACCAGCTTCTCGATGCCATAGTCGTGCAGGTAGCCATAGCCGCCGTGCAGTTGCAGCGCCTCGTTGGCCACCTTGAAGCCGGTGTCGGTGACGAAGCGCTTGGCCATCGCCGACCATTTTCCCGCATCCGGCGCTCGGCGGTCGAGCTTCGTCGCCGCGGCGTAGAGGAAGATCCGCGCCGCCTGGAGTTCGGTCTCCATGTCGGCCAGCCTGAACTGCAGCGCCTGGAACTGGTCGATCGACCGGCCGAAGGCCTGGCGCTCGGCCATGTAGGCCAGCGTCTTGTCGAGCGCGGCCTGCGCGCCGCCGAGCGAACAGGCGGCGATGTTCAGCCGCCCGCCGTCGAGCCCGGCCATGGCGATGCGGAAACCGTCGCCCTCCGCCGACAGCAGGTTTTCGGCCGGAACGCGGCAGTCGGTGAAGATCACCTGCCGCGTCGCCTGCATGTTCCAGCCCATCTTGTGCTCCGGCGCGCCGAAGGAGAGGCCGGGCGCGTCCTTTGGCACGACAAGCGTCGAGATGCCTTTCGGCCCGTCGCCGCCGGTCCGCACCATGGTGACGTAGACATCGCTGTCGCCGGCGCCGGAGATGAACTGTTTTGCGCCATTGACCACATAGTAGTCGCCGTCGCGCACGGCGCGCGTCTTCAGCGCCGCGGCATCCGAGCCCGAACCCGGCTCGGTCAGGCAGTAGCTGCCCAGCCACTCCATGGACGCCATCCTCGGCAGCAGGCGCTCGCGCTGTTCGTCATTGCCGAAGCGGTCGACCATCCATGCGGTCATGTTGTGGATCGAGATGAAGGAGGCAAAGCCCGGGCAGGCGCGCGACAGCGCCTCGAAGATCAGCACGGCGTCGAGCCGCCCAAGGCCCGATCCGCCGCCATCTTCGCCGACATAAATGCCGCCGAAGCCGAGCGGACCCGTCTCGCGGATCACATCGGCGGGAAAATGACACTCCCGGTCCCAGGCGAGCGCATGGGGCGCGACGCGCTCGTCCGCGAAGCTCTCGGCCATGGCCTGAATGGCGCGCTGGTCCTCGTTGAGCTCGAACTGGCCAGCCGGCACCTCGACTGCGGCATCCATGGCGTCCTCCAGAACTTTTGCCTATGCGCGTCATCCAATCTAGACCAATGATGCGCGCGCGCAACCGGACTGCCGCACACGATGGGGATGAGACGTGACCACCGTATTCGACGAACTGCTTGCGGGTTTCCAACGCCTCGTCGCCCAGGCTGACAGTCCTGCCGTCTCGCATTTCATCGATGGCAATGATTGGCAGATGCGCCCCCGCAGGCTCGAACCCAAGAGCCTGCCGTGCCTTGGCCAACTCTCCAGAGCGGCACGGATCGCCGGCGAACAGGCAGCACCCGTCGTCCGCTTCCTCGACGAGCGCTGCCATGACTTTCGCTGGGGCCAGACCTACACGAACGCCGATTTCGGCCAGAAATTCATGGACAATTACGGCTGGCTCGAAGTGTTCGGCACGCGCGGCCATTTCGAGAACCGCAAGGCTGCCGGCGGCTTCCTGATTCTTGGACCAAACATCGCCTATCCCGACCATCACCATGTCGCCGAGGAAATCTACATCCCGCTGACCGGGGGCACCGAGTGGCGCATGGGCGAGGGGCCGTATCGCCGCCGCGCGGCGGGCGAGATCGTCCACCACGCATCGAACGTCAACCACGCCATGCGCACCGGCCACGAGCCGCTGCTGGCGCTCTATCTGTGGCGCGGCGGGCCGCTGGCGGCGCGCTCCACCATCACCGGCGCGCGGGCGGGGGAGCGCTAGGCATGGCGCGGGCGATCATGCTGCAGGGCACCGGTTCGGACGTCGGCAAGACGGTGCTGGTCGCCGGCCTCTGCCGCGCGGCCAGGAATCGCGGCATGGTCGTCAGGCCGTTCAAGCCGCAGAACATGTCCAACAATGCCGCCGTCGCCGACATTCCGGGCGAGACCGGCGGCGGCGAGATCGGTCGCGCGCAATGGCTGCAGGCCATCGCCTGCGGGGCTGCGCCGTCGATCCACATGAACCCGGTACTCTTGAAGCCGCAGAGCGACATCGGCAGCCAGGTCGTCGTCCAGGGCAAGGTGTATGGCGAGGCGCGGGCGCGCGACTACCAGCTCCTGAAGCCGAAGCTGATGGAGGCGGTTCTCGACTCCTGGGCCAGGGTGGGCGAGGGCGCCGACCTCGTCATCGTCGAGGGCGCCGGCTCGCCGGCCGAGATCAACCTTCGCCCGCGCGACATCGCCAACATGGGCTTCGCCACCCGCGCCGACGTGCCGGTGGTGCTGGTCGGCGACATCGACCGCGGCGGGGTCATCGCCTCGATCGCCGGCACGCATCTCATCCTGCCCGACGAAGACCGCAAGATGATCGCGGGCTACATCATCAACAAGTTCCGCGGCGACGTCTCGCTGTTCGACGACGGGCTCAAGGCGATCGAGCGCTTCACCGGCTGGCGCTCGTTCGGCGTCGTGCCGTTCCTGCCGGCCGCCGCGCTGCTGCCGTCGGAAGACAGCGTCGTGCTGGAGCGGCTTGCCGAGGGCCGGCGCGGGGCGCTCAAGGTCGCAGTGCCGATGCTGTCGCGCATTGCCAATTTCGACGACCTCGATCCGCTGAAGGCGGAGCCGCAGGTCGAGGTCGTCTTCGTGGCGCCGGGCAGGCCGCTGCCGCACGACGCCGGGCTGGTCGTCATTCCAGGCTCCAAGTCGACGATCGGCGACCTGCTGCGCTTCCGCGAGAACGGCTGGGACCGCGACCTTGCCGAGCACCGGCGGCGCGGCGGCCATGTCATCGGCATCTGCGGCGGCTACCAGATGCTCGGCCGCCTGGTGCGCGATCCCGACGGCATCGAGGGCAGCGTCACCGAGGCCGATGGGCTCGGACTGCTCGACATCGAAACCGTGATGGAGCCGGAAAAGACGGTGCGCAACGTCACGGCGCTTTCGCTGCAGTTCGACGTGCCGCTGACCGGATACGAAATCCACCTCGGCCGTACGACGGGTGCGGACTGCCTGCGCCCGTCGGCGGTGATCAACGGCGTCGAGGACGGCGCGACGTCGGCCGACGGCAAGGTGTTCGGCACCTACATGCACGGCATGTTCTCGTCGGATGAATTTCGCGCCGCCTATCTCGCAAGCCTCGGCATCCGCGGCGGCATCGTCGACTATCGCGCCGAGGTCGAGCGCGCGCTAGACCAGCTTGCCGCGCATCTCGAAAAGCACCTCGACTGCGACGCCATCTTCGCGGCGGCGCGCTGAATCAGAAGCCCAGCATAGTCCTCAGCGGGTGGGCGGGGTCCATCAGCAGCCGTGCCGCCAGTGCGACGCAGGCGATGACGAGCAGCGGCTTGATCAGCCGGGCGCCCTTGGCGATGGCGAGGCCGGCGCCGAGTCGGGCCCCGAAAAACTGCGCCACGCCCATGAAGAGGCCGATCTTCCAGTAGATGGCGCCGGCAAGCGCGAAAAGCACGAATCCACCGAGGTTGGAGGCGAAGTTCAGCAGCTTGGTGTGGGCCGTCGCCTTGAGCAGGCCGTAACCGGCGAGCGACACGAAGGCCAGCATGAAGAAGGAACCGGTGCCCGGGCCGAGAACGCCGTCATAGAAGCCGATCAGCGGCACGACCGTCAGGCCGAACAGGAAGGGCGGCAGGCGCTCGGCGCGGTCGATATCGTCCATGCCGGGCTTCAGCGCGAAATAGAGCGCAATAGCGACCAGGATGAAGGGCAGGGCGGCCGTCAGGATTCCGCCGGGAATGACGGTCGCCAGAAGCGCGCCCAGCACGCCGCCGGCAAAGGAAAGCATCGCGGCCGGCAGTTGGCGCTTCAGGTCCACATGGCCCTTGGCCGCATAGTGAAGTGCCGCCGAGGCGGTGCCGAACAGCCCCTGCAGCTTGTTGGTGCCGAGCGCGGCGACCGGCGGAAAACCGGCCAGCAGCAGCGCCGGAATAGTGATCAGGCCGCTGCCGCCGGCGATCGAATCGATGAAGCCCGCGGCAAATGCCGCGAGGCCGAGAAGGAGGACGATCTGGATTTCGAGGTCGGGCATGATCTCGGGGCGCTGGGTCGCCGGGCGGGTCCCCGTATCGACCACACGCTTTTCGTTTGCGCAAGGCGGATTTCGCGCTAGTAATCCTGCAGACTCGAGGAACCGCTATGGCTTCAGGACTGCTTTCTCAACTCAAGGACATCTTCGAGGGCGACGCCGGTGTGCGCAAGGTCGCCGGTGACCCGGTGCTGTCGGCAGAATTGCTGCTGCTGTTCCGCATGATCCTCGCCGACGGCGTCGTCAAGGACAGCGAGATGCAGACCTTCCGCCGCATCTGCAACGAGGCCTTCGGCATCGGCCGCGACAGCATGGACGGCGTGATCGAGTATCTCAACAATTTCGGTTACGAGACCAATGGCGCGCAGGCCATCGAGATGTTTCGCGAGCTCGACATCGACCGCCGCCGCCAACTGGCGCGGCACATGGCCGAGATCGCCAAGGCCGACAACGAGCTTGCCGAGAACGAGGTGCGGCTGCTGCGGCGCACGCTCGAGCTCCTCGGCATCAGCCCGGTCGACGTCGTGCGACCCGACGCGGGCGACAAGGCAGACTAGACGGCAAGCCTGTCGCCGGAGACTGGCGGGAACCCTCCCGCCGTGACGCCGGTCAGACGGCTCCCACGGTGAGGTTCACCGCCACCGGCACATGGTCTGAGGGCTTTTCCCAGGCACGGACGTGCTTTTCGATCGTGGCAGAACCGAAAAAGTTGGCGGCTTCCGGCGACAGCAGCAGGTGGTCGATGCGGATGCCGTTGTCCTTCTGCCAGGCGCCGGCCTGGTAATCCCAGAACGTGTAGGTGCCGGGCGCGTCGGTAGTGGCGCGCACCGCTTCCGTGAAACCGAGATTGACCAGGCGCCGGAAGGCTTGCCGCGTCTCGGGCTGGAACAGCGCGTCGCCGAGCCAGTTCTGCGGGTTCTTGGCGTCGATCGGCTCGGGGATGACGTTATAGTCGCCGGCCAGCACCAGCGGCTCCTCGAGCGCCAGCCGCCCGGTCGCCCAGGCCTCCAGCCGCGCCATCCATGACAGCTTGTAGGGGAATTTCCGGTCGTCATCGATCGGGTTGCCGTTGGGCAAATAGAGCGAGACGACGCGCAGCACACCCTTGTCGGTCGAGAACACGCCCTCGATGAAGCGGGCCTGCTCGTCGCTCTCGTCGCCCGGCAGACCGCGGTTGACCTCGTCGAAGCGCAGCTTGGACAGGATCGCCACGCCGTTGAACCCCTTCTGGCCATGCGTCTCGACATGGTAGCCGAGGGCTTCGATTTCGGCGCGCGGGAACTGCTCGTCGACCGTCTTGATCTCCTGCAGGCAGGCGATGTCGGGAGCGCTTTCCTGCAGCCAGTGCAGCAGATTGCCCAGCCGCGCGCGCACGCCGTTGATGTTCCAGGTGACGATTTTCATGGTCGCTACGTCCTTTGCAGGCTAGCCTTGGCCAAAGGCAAGCCCTGGCATTGTAAAGAATAGTCGAACCGCCACAAGCGACAGCGACCGCGTGGAGACAGATCCATGACAGATGCAGCCATCATCCCCGAGACAAAGCCGTGGCGCCGCTTCGTGCCGGCACTCGTGGCAGTCATTTCCCTGCTTCTGCTGCTGCCCGTCGCCGTCATGCTCGACCTGAAGGACCTGACCGCGCATCTGTCGCGCCAGCAGGCTACCGACATGACGCGAATCATCAACGATATCCGCGATCTCTATGCCAGGGATGTGGTCGGTCGGATTCTGCAGGCGCCACCGGGCGTGGCGATCACCGCCTCCGACAATTTTCATGACATACCGGGCGCCATCCCGATTCCGGCGACGTTCTCTCTGGAGCTCGGAAAGCTCATCAGCGCGCAGGACAATGCGGTGCGCTACGATTTCGTGTCGGATTACGCCTTTGCGGGCAGGGCGCCGCACGAACTCGACGAATTCCAGACGATGGCGCTGGCGAAGTTCCGCGCCGACCCTGCGCTGAACGTCGTCGAGCAGACGCGGGGCGACCTCAACAGCACGGTCGCCATCGCGTCGCCGATCCGAATGACGCAAACCTGCGTGGCCTGCCACAACAGCCATCCCGACAGCCCCAAGACCGACTGGAAAGTCGGGGACGTTCGGGGAATCCAGTCCGTCACCGTGACGCAGCCGCTGGCGCTCAGTTCGATCGGCGTCCGCTATCTGTTCGTCTATTTCGCGCTGGCGGCTCTCACCGGCGTTTATTTCGTCTACCAGCAATGGCGCCAGTCGCGTCAGGTCAGCGCCCTCAACGAAGAACTGAAGGAGGCCAACAGCTTCCTTGCTACCGTGTCGCTTAAGATCGCCAAATACCTGTCGCCGGAAATCTACAAGAGCGTGTTCAGCGGCGAGCGGGACGTCAAGGTGACGGCCGAGCGCAAGAAGCTGACCATCTTCTTCTCCGACATCGTCGATTTCACCGCCACGACAGAGCGCATGCAGCCGGAGGAACTGACTGCGCTGCTCAACGAATACCTGACCGAGATGTCGCGCATCGCCATCGCGCATGGTGCCACCGTCGACAAGTTCATCGGCGATGCGATCCTCGCCTTCTTCGGCGATCCCAACACGCTTGGGGCTGCCGAGGACGCACGTGCCTGCCTGCACATGGCAAACGAGATGCAGGACAGGCTGGCCGAACTGCAGCGCAAATGGCTCGACCAGGGCATCGAGCATCCGTTCCGCGTGCGCATGGGCATCAATACCGGCTACTGCAATGTCGGCAATTTCGGCTCCGACGACCGCATGGACTACACGATCATCGGTGCCGAGGCGAACCTCGCCGCGCGGCTGCAGAGCATCGCGCCGGCCGGCGGCATCATGCTGAGCTACGAAACCTATGCGCATGTGAAGGACTTCGTCGAAGCCCAGCCTACCGATCCGATCCGCATGAAGGGCATCAGCCGCGAGGTCATTCCCTACCTCGTCGAGCGCACCAGCCCCGCGCCGGCGGCCGACACGACGCTGATCAGCGAGAACGAGGACGGTCTGTCGCTCGTGCTCGACATGTCGGGCATGGACCCGGAGCGCGCGGCGCGGCTGCGCGCCAAGCTGAAGGCGGCGCTGGCCGTCCTCGACACCAAGGCGCGCCAGCCGATCGTGCCGGACGGCGCGCCACAGACCTGAGTCGCGAGGCGGCTCGCGCTCCACTCGACGGAACGCGTCATTCAAAAGGAAAAGGCCGCGTCATCGCGGCCTTTTTCATAACGCTATCCGGAAATGGGGGGCGGTCTCAGACCGAGAAGCTGGTGCCGCAGCCGCAGGAGGCGACGGCGTTGGGGTTCCTGATCTGGAAGGACTGGCCCATCAGATCGTCGACGAAATCGATCACCGAGCCGCCCATGTAGACCAGCGAGAGCTCGTCGATCAGGATGGTGGCGCCGTTCTTCTCGATCGCCACGTCGTCGTCGTTGCGGCCATCGACCAGGTCGAACTTGTAGGAAAAGCCGGAGCAGCCGCCACCCTCGACCGAGACGCGCAGCGCGCTCTTGCCCGTTTCGCCGGCGACGATCTTCGCCACGCGGTTGGCCGCGGCGTCCGTTACTTCGACCTTCATGCCGGTCTTTGCGTCTGCGCCCATTGGCGTCACCTTGCGTTCGCGTTCACATCATAGGTATGAACGGGCGGGGAGCAAGTCAACGGGTGGCGGTCGCACATGGACGAGCAGGGGCATCTCCCCGACATCGGCTTCGGCTACCGCCCGCGCGCTGCCTACGCCTGCGATCCGGCCCGATCGCGCGGCCGGTTCCAGGCGGAAGTCGAGAGCCCGACACGCACGCCGTTCCAGCGCGACCGCGACCGGATCATCCATTCCACTGCATTCCGCCGTCTGAAGCACAAGACACAGGTGTTCATCGCCCATGAAGGCGACCACTATCGCACCCGGCTGACCCATACGATCGAGGTCGCGCAGATCGCGAGGGCGCTGGCGCGCGCGCTGCGCTGCGATGAGGACCTCGCCGAGGCCATCGCGCTGGTGCATGATTTCGGCCACACGCCCTTCGGCCACACCGGCGAGGATGCGCTCAACGCCAGGATGGCCAGTTGGGGCGGGTTCGACCACAATGCCCAGTCTCTGCGCATCGTCACCCGTCTCGAACGCCGCTATGCCGAGTTCGACGGGCTTAACTTGACCTGGGAGACGCTCGAGGGCCTGGTCAAGCACAATGGCCCGCTGACCGATGCTTCCGGCAAGGGACTGAAGGAGGAGGTGCCGCAGGCCATCCGCGATTTCTCCGGGCTTTTCGACCTCGAGCTCGACCGCCATGCCGGGCTGGAGGCGCAATGCGCCGCGATAGCCGACGACATCGCCTACAACACCCATGATATCGACGACGGCCTGCGTGCCGGCCTGTTGTCGCTCGACATGCTGGCCGGCGTGGCGCTGCCCGCTGGCATCCTGAAGGGCGTGCGCGAGCGCTATCCCGGGCTCGATCCGGTGCGGACCGGCCACGAGCTGATGCGCCGCCAGATCACCATCATGGTCGAGGACGTCATCGCCACCGCCTCGGCCGCACTGGAGCGGCTGGCGCCGCAGAGCGCCGACGACATCCGCGCGGCGGGCAGGACCATCGTCGCCTTCTCGCCGCGGCTCGCCGCCGAGGAGAAGGAACTGAAGGCCTTCCTCTACAAGAACATGTACCGCGCCCCCGACGTCGTGCGTGTCCGGACCGGCGCCGAGCGCGTCGTCAACGAGCTGTTCGACGCCTATTTCGCCGATCCGCGCGAGATGCCCGAGGGCTGGCGCGAGGGGCTCGACCGCGCCGAGGACCGCATCAAGGCGCGCGACGTGGCCGATTTTCTCGCCGGCATGACCGACACCTACGCGCTCAAGGAGCACCGCCGACTGTTTGACGATACGCCGGATTTGGGCTAGAGCCCGCCCGCCTTTGGCGCGAACTCGCGCCATGCCCCGATTTCCAGAGTAAGCCAGATGAATATCTTCGCCGATTTCAACGAGCGAGTCATAAAAGCCGTTCAAGGTCTTGATCTCAAAGACAAAGAGGGTGCGCCGCTCGAGCTGTCGCGGATCACGGTCGAGCCGCCGCGCGACCCGTCCCATGGCGACCTTGCGACCAATGCGGCGATGGTGCTCGCCAAGAATGCCGGCCAGAACCCGCGCGCGCTTGCCGAGACCCTTGCAGCGGCGCTGCGCGCAGATGCCGATGTGTCGGACGTCGATGTCGCCGGCCCGGGTTTCGTCAACATGCGGCTGTCGGACGGCTTCTGGCAGGCACACCTGAAGACCATTTTGGCCGAGGGCAGCGACTATGGCCGCTCCGGCATCGGCGCCGGCATCAAGACCAATGTCGAATATGTCTCTGCCAACCCGACCGGCCCGATGCATGTCGGCCATTGCCGCGGCGCGGTGGTCGGCGATGCGCTGGCCAACCTTTTGGCCTTTGCCGGCTACGACGTCACCAAGGAATACCTCATCAACGACGCCGGCGCACAGATCGACGTGCTCGCCCGCTCGGCCATGCTGCGCTACCGCGAGGCGCTCGGCGAGGCTATCGGCGAGATTCCGGCCGGCCTTTACCCGGGCGATTACCTGGTGCCGGTCGGCCAGTCGCTGGCCGCCGAATTCGGCCGCACGCTGCTGGACATGCCTGAAGACGAAGCGCTGGCGCTGGTCAAGGAGCGCACCATCGACGCCATGATGGCGATGATCCGTGAGGATCTGGCCCTGCTCAACGTGCATCACGAGGTGTTCTTCTCCGAGCGCACCCTGCATGCCGAAAACGCCCGCAAGATCCGCACCGCGATCAACGAACTGACGCTCAAGGGCCACATCTACAAGGGCACCCTGCCGCCGCCCAAGGGCGAGAAGTCCGACGATTGGGAAGATCGCGAGCAGACGCTCTTCCGCTCGACCGAGGTTGGTGACGACATGGACCGGCCGCTGGTCAAGTCGGACGGCTCCTTCACCTATTTCGCGGCCGATGTCGGCTACATCTACGACAAGATTTCGCGCGGCTTCAACGAACTGATCTTCGTGCTCGGCGCCGACCATGGCGGCTATGTCAAGCGTCTGGAGGCGCTGGCAAAGGCGGTTTCCGACGGCAAGGTCGACCTCACGGTGCTGCTTTGCAATCTCGTCAAGCTTTACCGCAATGGCGAGCAGGTGCGCATGTCGAAGCGCTCCGGCGAGTTCGTCACGCTGCGCGAGGTTGTGGAGGAGGTTGGACCCGACGCCATCCGCTTCATGATGCTCTATCGCAAGAACGACGCGCCGCTCGACTTCGACTTCGCCAAGGTGACGGAGCAGTCGAAGGACAATCCGGTGTTCTACGTGCAGTATGCCTCGGCGCGCTGCCACTCGGTGTTCAGGCAGGCCAAGGAACAGCTGCCGGACGGCGATTTCGGCCGCGACAGCCTCGCCGGCTACGGACACCTGCTGACCGACGAGGGCGAGGTGGGCCTTATTCGCAAGCTGGCTGAATATCCGCGCATGATCGAAAGCGCCGCGATGGCCCATGAACCGCACCGCATCGCATTCTATCTCTACGACCTGGCAAGCACGCTCCACAGCCTGTGGAATCGCGGTACCGACAACAATGACTTACGTTTTGTTAAGGTTAACAGCCCAGAATTGACCTATGCCAGACTGGGTCTGGTGCAGGCTGTTTCGGACGTCTTGTCGTCGGGCCTTGCGTTGATCGGAGCGGCGGCCCCGACCGAGATGCGCTAGGCCAAAAAACCGAACGAAACCTGTCACCTTTTGCCCACATTGCGCTGGTAGTGGCAAACCTTGCGCGACGTCCATGGCGTCCGAATGTGTGTGAGTTCGGGAAAAAGAATGGCAGACGGAAACCAGCTGAAAATTGGCGATCAGGTCGAGCTAGCGGACGACGATCCGTTTGCCGAACTGACCAGGATCATGGGTTTTGATCCCCGCCAGTCGGTCAAGCAGGCTGAGGCCGAAAAGGCGGCGAGGGAGGCTGAGGCCGAACCCGCACCCCGCGATTCCGCGCAGCAGGATAGCCACGCTTCCGACCATGACGATTCCGACGACTTCTCGATTGATCTCGAGAAGGAGCTGATGGGCGAGTTCTCGGTCGACGACGACGGCTATGATGCCGTGCCGCAGGCTGCCGCCGAGCCCGAGCCTGCTGCCCCCGTGGCGCATGCCGGAGACCAGGAACCCGAGGCCGGCGAACTGGATATCGACTTCGATTTCGATTCTGCAATCGCCGCCTCCGTCGAGTCTGATTTCGCGCCGTCCGGAGAGCCGGGAGAGCCTGCGGACGAACCGGATATGGTGGCCGAGGCGCCCGTCGAGGGCGATCACGAGCATGTCGACCACGACATCGCTGCCGAACTCCATGCCGCGATGGACGACGTCGATCTCGGCCTGGATGATCATGCTTCCGTGCTGGGTGCGCCGGAGGACGAGGCCACGGCGGCGCATGAGCAGGAGGCTGTCGCGCCGTCTGCCGAGGCTGACGCTGAGACGCATGACGACATGGATCTGGGCCTCCACGCCGATGATCTTCATCTCGACGACTTCGAGGCCGACGCTGCACCCGTAGAGGTCCAGCCGGCCGAGCCTGCCTCCGAGGAGGCCGAATTTCATCTTGACCCGTCGGACCTGGACCTGTCCGGAGAGGCGTCCGACGACGATTCATTCGCGCCGGCCGCTGCCGAAATCGGACTGTCCGATGAGGCTGAGCACGAGGCCGATTTCGATTTCAGCCTGAACGCTGCCGATCTCGACCTCGGCGCGGACGAGCCCGAGGCCTATGAGCCGGAAGCCGAACGTACCCCCGAATTTGCCGCGGAACTTCGCGGCAGTCATGACGTGGAAGCCTACGTCGAAGAAGTCCCCGCATCTGCCGAAGAGCCGTCCGGCGACGCCGATTTCGGCTTTGAGGATATCGACTTCGCCTCCGGCGAAGCGGAATTGTCCGTCGAGCAGAACGACCCCGAAACGGACCCCTATGAGGAGCCGGAGGCCTATGCCCAGCCGGACGATCTGGAGCCGGAAGCCTACGAAGAGCCGGCACGGGAAGACGTGCCCGAGCCCGCTGCTCCGCGTGCCCCGTCGCCAATGGACCTTGCCGCTGCCGAGTATCGCGACCGTGATCCGCTGCCGGCCGACCTGGCCTCGGCCTTCAACCTCGAGGATGAACTGAAGGCCCTGCTGGGCGACTACGCCGCTTCCAACGCGCCGGTCGAACAGCCGGTCGCTGCCTCTGTTCCGGCCGAACCCCGCGCCGAAGCCCAGGGCGGAGACGACCTGGCATGGGAACTCGACGATCTGGTAGAGGCTGCAGCGGCGGCCGAGGCCGAGGCTGCCCATACGGCGCAGCCCGACGAGGCCGACGACGATCTCTACACGCCAGCCTTCGCCAGTCAGCCGGCGCAGTCAGACGACCGCCATGCGCCCGCGCGGGCTCCAAACCCCTATCTGCCGGCCGCTGCGGCTGCCACCGCCGCAACCGTTGCCGCTGCGGCGCCGCGGCCCAGCATGTTCTCGCGGGCGACGTCCTTCGGCACACGCCAGCAGCAGCGCGCCGACGATTCCGGCGCTGACTACCGCGACCGCAAGGCTGCCGCCTGGCCGTCGGCCCGATCTGACGAACCGCGCGATCCCATGCGCGAGGATCCGCTCGCCGTGATTGCCGAGCTG
Source organism: Alphaproteobacteria bacterium (assembly GCA_018823835.1). GTDB lineage: Bacteria > Pseudomonadota > Alphaproteobacteria > Rhizobiales > Rhizobiaceae > CAMYMG01. The sequence goes on from JAHJHT010000013.1 coordinate 381,836, forward strand.
ACCGCCAAGTATTCGCAGCCGCTTCCGACCGATCCCGCCGCACTGGATGCCCGCGATGGTGGTTATGACGAGGCTCCAGATGTGGAGACCATCGAGGTGGCCGACCGCGCTGTGGCACTGGCCGACGACCTCGACATCCCGGATGTCGACTACCAGGACGAGCTTCCGCCGGTATCGGCCTATGACGACCTGGATTCGGACTTTGCCAGCCTGTTGCACGACCTGAACGATTCAGACGCCGCGCCAGCCGAGCCCGCCGGTCGTTATGCGGAGAGCGTCTCCAATGGCTACCAGGTCCAGGAGCAGGCCTACCGGCCGAGCGTCGCCCAGGGCAGCCGGAACGCTTCCACGATCCCGGGCATGCACAGCGAGCCCGACCACTACCCGGCTGTCGACGATCTGCCGGGCAGCCGCCCGACGCGGGCCTCGCGCTTTGCCGACGACGATTTCGGCTACGATCCCGACCTTGACGACGCGCTGGCCGTTCCCGGCATGGCGCATGCGCACGGCGAGGAGCGCCCGCAGCGGCGCGGCCTGATGGTAGCCGCCATTGTCGGCGGCGTTGCGCTGATCGGCGCCCTCGGTGCCTTCGCGCTGTCTTCCGGTGGTGACGACGGGGCCGAAACGGTCGCCATCGTCAAGGCCGATGACGGCCCGGTGAAGGTCAAGCCGGAAAATCCCGGCGGTACCACCGTGCCCAACCAGGACAGCAAGGTGTACGAGACCGTTGCCGGCGAGGGGACGACTACCGACCCGCAGCAGCAGACACTTGTCACCACCGCCGAAGAGCCGGCAGATATCGAGGATGATCCGGTCGTCGCGGCCAAGAGCGAGGACCGCATCGAGCAGATCCTGCAGGAGACCGAGAACCAGAGCGACGCCCAGCTCGCCGCCGTTGCACCGCGCAAGGTCAGGACGATGGTCGTTCGGCCGGACGGCACACTTGTGCCGCGCGAAGAGACCGAAGCTGCAAGCGACAACCTCGCGACCGACAGCGTCGCTTCGGCCGGCGCCGCGGTTACCGAGCCGGTGCCCGATTCCACCGGCGCGTTGCCGGCAGCGGGTCAGGAAGAAGCCATGGCTACCTTCGAGGAGGAGCCTTCGGTCATGAACGGCGAACCCGCAGAAGAGCCTGCAGCCGCAGTCGCGGAAGCCCCGGCACCAGCTCCGGCGGTCGAGACCGCTGCTGCGCCCCGCGCCACGGACACGCCGGCCACCGCGCCGATCGCGCCTCAGCGCCCGGCCGAACAGCCGATCGATGTCGTTGGCGAGGTCAAGCCCGATCAGGTTGCCTCGGCTGCCACTTCTGCGGCTGGCGGCGGCTGGTCCATGCAGATCGCCTCGCAGCCCAACGAGGCGGCGGCGCAGTCGTCCTACCAGAACCTTGCGCGCCGCTACAGCAGCGTGCTCGAAGGCCGGCCGGTCAACATCGTCAAGGCCGATATCGCAGGCAAGGGCACGTTCTGGCGCGTCCGCGTGCCGGCGCCCAGCCGCAACGATGCGATCGCGCTGTGCGAGACCTACAAGGCGGCCGGCGGCAACTGCTTCGTGTCGCGCTGATACGGGCTACCCGCTCTACGAAATGCCAGCCGGCGCGGTTCACCCCGCGCCGGTTTTGCGTTGCGGGGCGCGCGTGAATTCAAGGATGCGGCATTGCGCGGTTCACGGTAACTTTGTGCCATGACCGAATCAAAAGCCATGATCCTTGGGTGCCTCGGCAAGTCGCTCAGCCGGGAGGAAGTCCGCTTCTACCGGGGCGAATGCCCGTGGGGCTTCATCCTGTTTGCCCGCAATGTCAGCGAGCCCGAGCAGATCCGCGACCTGGTCGCCGAAATGCGCGACTGCGTCGGCCGCGACGACGCGCCCATCTTCATCGACCAGGAGGGGGGAAGGGTACAGCGCCTGCGCCCGCCGCTGGCGCCGGACTATCCGGCAGGCGCGGCACTCGGCGCACTGTGGCGCGACGACCATGACGAGGGCGAGCGCGCTGCCTGGCTGCTCGGCCGGCTGCACGCCTTCGACCTCTCTCGCTACGGCATCACGGCAGACTGCCTGCCGGTGCTCGACGTGCCGATCGAGGGCGCCAGCGACGTCATAGGCGCGCGCGCCTACGGCAAGAAGCCCGACGCCGTCATCGCGCTCGGTCGCGCAGCTGCCGAGGGTCTCATGGCCGGCGGCGTGATGCCGGTGATGAAGCACATCCCAGGCCACGGCCGCGCCTTCGCCGACACGCATTTCGAGCTGCCGACAGTCGATGCCAGGCTGGTCGAACTGCAGCGCCACGATTTCGAGCCGTTCCGCCAGCTCAACCATCTTCCCGCCGCGATGACGGCCCATGTCATCTTCAGCGCCGTCGACCCGGACAACCCGGCGACCACCTCGGGCAAGGTCATCGAGGAGATCATTCGCGGCGAGATCGGTTTCGACGGCCTGCTGATGAGCGACGACACCTCGATGAAGGCGCTTTCTGGGGATTTCCCGTCAAAGGCGGCGGCAATCCTTGCGGCGGGCTGCGATCTGGTCCTTCACTGCAACGGCGTCATGGAGGAAATGGCCGGCATCGCATCGCGCACCGGCGGGCTCTACGGCAAGCCGCTGGAACGCGCCAACCAGGCGCTCGGCCATGTCGGCAATACGGACGCATCGGACGAGGCGGAACTGCGTGCCGAGTTCGCAACTTATTTCGAGGCGGTAGCATAGGAGACCTGCCAGCAGTGGCGGAAGCAGCGGAAACGAAGCCAGCCAAGCCGGCGCCCATGGACAAGCTGTGGGCCGGCAACGACGAGGCGCGCCTGACCGGCGACCCGTCGCTGGTCGTCGACGTCGACGGCTTCGAAGGCCCGCTCGACCTGCTGCTGCACCTGGCGCGAAACCAGAAGGTCGATCTTGCCCGCATCTCCATCCTGGCTCTTGCCGAACAATACCTGATCTTCGTCGAGCAGGCGCGCAAGCTGCGGCTGGAACTCGCGGCCGACTACCTCGTCATGGCCGCATGGCTGGCCTTCCTGAAGTCGAAGCTGCTGATCCCCAAGCAGCCGGGCGACGAGGGCGAAAGCGGCGAGGAACTGGCCGCCGTCCTGCAGTTCCGCCTGAAGCGCCTCGAGGCCATGCGCGACGTCGGCGCGCGGCTGGTCAACCGCAACCGTCTCGGCCGCGACGTCTTTGCGCGCGGCATGCCCGAGCTCGTCATCGTCGAGAAGCGCAACGAATACGCCGCCTCGCTCTACGACCTGCTCACCGCCTATGCCGTGCAGCGCCAGCGCAAGGCGATCAACAATGTCCGCATCGCCAAGCGCAGCGTCTGGTCGCTCAAGGAAGCGCGCGACATCCTGACGCGGCTGGTCGGCAGCTTCAAGGACTGGACCGCGCTCGACAAGTTCCTGCTCGACTATCTGGCGAGCCCCGAGGAACGCGCGACCGCAACGGCCAGCTCCTTCGCCGCCAGCCTCGAACTGGTGCGGGAGGGCGTCGTCGAAATCCGCCAGCAGGAGGCCTTCGCGCCGCTCTACCTGCGCAACCGTCAGCAAGCCCGACCCGTCGAGGTGGCCTCATGAGCGAAAGCGCCAACGCATCCGTCGTTCCCTTTGCGGTCGGCGCCGAGCCGGACAGCGACGCGCCGGCCCGCAACCCGGCCGAGCGGCTGCATCTTGCCGAAGCCGTGCGCATGGCCGAGGCGATCGTCTTCGCCAGCGCCGAGCCGGTCAGCGACAAGCAGCTCGCTCAGCGGCTTCCCGACGGCATCGACATTCCCGCCGCGATGGCCGAACTGCAGCAGATCTACGCCCGCCGCGGCGTCAACCTGGTGCGTGTCGGCGAGGCCTGGGCCTTCCGCACCGCCGGCGATCTCGGCTTCCTGATGAGCCGCGACTCCGTGCAGCAGAAGAAGCTGTCGCGCGCCGCGCTCGAGGTGCTGGCCATCATCGCCTACCACCAGCCGGTAACGCGCGCCAAGATCGAGGACATCCGCGGGGTCGAGACCTCCAAGGGCACGCTCGACCTGTTGATGGAAACCGAGTGGATCCGCATGCGCGGCCGCCGCCGCACGCCGGGCCGGCCGGTCACCTACGGCACCACCGAGCAGTTCCTCGACCATTTCGCCCTGGAAGAGATCCGCGACCTGCCGGGCATGGAGGAGCTCAAGGGCGCCGGCCTGCTGTCGGCGCGCATGCCAAGCAATTTCTCGGTGCCGCTGCCGCCTTCCGATCCCGACCTGCTCGGCGAGGACGAGGATCCGCTGACCGACATCGACCTCGAGGAACTCGGTCTGTTGACACCCCGCGTCACAGATGATTGACCCGGACGCCGGAGCGCAGAGCCGCTCCCGCTGATCCGGAGTTCTTGCGTGAAAACCCAGGACCGACATTCGCAAAGCAGGGTCACTGCCGGCGTCACCTTCGCCGCACGGCTCGCCTTCGAGCGCATCAGCCATGCCTATGCGAACGGCTCCGAGACGCTGAACGACGTCAGCTTCTCGGCCGAACCGGGCGAGGTGCTGTGCCTGCTCGGACCCTCCGGCTCCGGCAAGACCACGCTGTTGCGCATCGCCGCCGGCATCGAGCCGCAGACCGCGGGTCGCGTCATCCTCAACGACCGCGAGATCGCCGGGCCTTCGGTGTTCCTGCCGCCCGAAAAGCGCTCGATCGGCCTGGTCTTCCAGGATTTCGCGCTGTTTCCGCACCTGACCATCCTCGACAACGTCCGCTTCGGCCTGACCGCGCTGTCGGGCGACGAGGCCCGCAAGGAGGCGTCAATCGCGCTCTCGCGTGTCGGGCTCGCCCATTATGCCGATGCCTATCCGCACGTGCTGTCGGGCGGCGAGCAGCAGCGGGTGGCGCTTGCCAGGGCGCTGGCGCCTCGGCCGGCTGTCCTCCTGATGGACGAACCCTTTTCCGGTCTCGACTCGCGCCTCAAGGACGCCGTACGCGCCGAGACGCTGTCCATCCTGCGCGAAAGCCGCGCCACGGCCATCGTCGTCACGCATGACGCGGAGGAGGCGATGCGCATGGGCGACCGCATCGCGCTGCTCAGGGACGGCGCGCTTGTGCAGACCGGCCGCGCCGAGGAAATCTACCTCCGGCCGGTCAACCTGTTTGCCGCCGGCTTCTTCTCCGAGCTCAACTGCTTTCGGGTCCGCGCCAGCGGCGGCATGGTCGACACGCCGGTCGGCCGCGTCGAGGCACCGGGATTCGCCGATGGCGACGAGGCCACGGTCGCCGTGCGCATGTCCGGCTTCGACGTCAGCGAGACGGAAGGCGAGATCGAGGCGCGCATCCTGTCGCGCCGCTATCTCGGCGTCGTTGAACTGATCGAATTCGCCGTTCCGGGCGCCGATAAGCCGGTCAAGGCCAGCGTCAGGTGCGGCCGCTTGTCTCCCTCGACACGAGATTTCTGGCTTTCGCTGCGAAAGTCTGACGTACTTGTGTTTGTATCCGGCGACGAAAACGCATAGATCATCGTCTGAACGCAAAATTCGAAAGAGAGTGACAATGGGTTCGTTTTCAATCTGGCACTGGCTGATCGTCCTCGTGGTCGTGCTGCTGATCTTCGGTCGCGGCAAGATTCCCGAGCTCATGGGCGATATGGCCAAGGGCATCAAGAGCTTCAAGAAGGGCATGGCGGACGACGAGGAAGAGGTCGTCGATCCCAAGACCGTCGAACACCGCACCGACGAGCCCGTGCGCGCGACGAAGGAAAAGGCCTCCAAGAGCTGATTGCCCGTCCCGCAAGGGACGGTCGCGTGCCTTTGAGCCGGAACGAGCGCCATGTTTGATATCGGCTGGACCGAGATGCTGGTGATCGCGGTCATCATGATCGTGATCGTCGGACCCAAGGATTTGCCCAAGATGCTTCGCACCTTTGGGCAGACCACGAAGAAGTTGCGCGGCATGGCCGGCGACTTCCAGAAGCAGTTCAACGAGGCGCTGAAGGAAGCCGAGCTCGATGGGGTCAAGGAATCCGTCGACGCATTGCGGAGTCTTAACCCCGCAAACGAGATCAAGAAGCAGCTGAACCCGTTCGAGAAGGCCGCAGCCGATGTCCGCTCCGGCCTCGACACGGCGATGAAGCCGAAACCCTCGGCGACGTCTTCCGAGCCGCTGAAGTCGGGTGCCACGGCGGTGCCGGGTGCTGCCGACCAGCCGGCCAAGGCCGCACCGGCCGGCAATTTCCCGGCAATGGACGATCCCTCGGTCGCCAAGGCCAGCGGCACCGCCGCTGCGGCTGCAAAACCGGCAGCCGCCCCGGCCGGGAAGGGCACTGCTGCTGCGAAAGCCGCCAAGCCGGCTGCCAAGCCTGCGAAGGCGGCCGCGACGAAGGCCACCGCTGCGGCTTCCAAACCCGCCGCTGCTCCTGTGAAGGTCACTGCAAAACCGGCGAAAGCCGCCACTCCGAAGAAAAAACCGGCGGGAAACGCTAAGTGAGCACGGATCAGGACGAAATCGACAAATCTTCCGCCCCGCTGATCGATCACCTGATCGAGCTGCGGTCGCGCCTGATGTGGGCGCTTGGCGGCTTCTTCGTTGCCTTCCTGGTCTGCTTTTTCTTCGCCAAGGCGCTGTTCAACCTGCTGGTCATCCCGTTCAAATGGGCGGTCGGCTGGGCCGGCATCGGCGATGGCAGGGTTGAGCTGATCTACACCGCGCCGCAGGAGTTCTTCTTCACGCAGATCAAGCTGGCGATGTTCGGCGGCATGGTGATCGCCTTCCCGCTGATCGCGGCGCAGGTCTATAAATTCGTTGCGCCCGGGCTCTACAAGAACGAGCGCGGCGCCTTCCTGCCGTTCCTCATCGCCTCGCCGATCCTGTTCCTGATCGGCGCCGCGCTGGTCTATTTCTTCTTCACCCCGATGGTGATGTGGTTCTTCCTCGCCATGCAGCAGACGGGCGAGGGCGGCGAGGTTCAGATCTCGCTGCTGCCCAAGGTGTCGGAGTATCTCAGCCTCATCATGACGCTGATCTTCTCCTTCGGCCTGGTGTTCCAGCTGCCGGTCGTCACCACGCTGATGGCGCGCGTCGGGCTGCTGAGCTCGGCCGCGCTGGTCGACAAGCGCAAATGGGCGATCGTCATTGCCTTCGTCGTCGCTGCCGTTCTGACACCACCCGATCCGGTCAGCCAGATCGGCCTCGCGGTGCCGACCATCCTGCTCTACGAAATCTCGATCTGGGCTGCCCGCATGGTCGAGCGCCAGCGCGAGAACGAGCGACTGGCGAAGGAAAAGAAGGAAGCGGCCGAAGCGGCTGCCGAAAAGGCTGCGGCCGGCAAGACCAAGCCCGCCGAAGCCGCCGACGAGAAGCCGGACGAGGCGTAACGGCCACGCCGCCCGGCCGCGCTTCCCGGTGGGACATGGCTCGGCGCGGCCTTACCGCCTGTCCGGGATGCGACGCGGAATAAGACGTGCCGCTGTTTCTTGCTCGATTGCCTGCGACACCTCCCACGCGCGTCATCCCGGGCAAGCGAACGCAGCGAGCGGCGACCCGGGACCCATTGGCCGAACGTCGTCGGGCACGGCCCGGTCCTCGTCCAGGCGCTGCCAGCATCGTCCTGCCTTGCCCGGTCCTTGATCGTGCACCGATCAGCGCCGGACTCACCCATCGACCCGGCCGCGCCTCTCAATGGGTCCCGGCTCGGCGCGGTTTCGCCGCTTGGCCGGGATGACGAGCTCGCGCGGCTCCGGGCGAGGATGAAATACAGTCTCTCGCTCGAAAAATCCCTTCTGGATCATGGCTTGGCGAGTGTTGGCATGCCCGCTTCATCCACGCCCCCAAACCCTCCCGCATAATGCCCTCATCTCCTGTACGGGAACGCGGGGTCGCGAACCGGGCGAGCGTGGCAGGGGACGGCGCCGGGTGGCTGCGCGAAACGGTGGCGCGGTTGGACATTGTCATCCTCACACCCGGGCCCTGGCCGAGGCATGTGCGTGAAACTCGTTGCTCCCTGCGGCAAGGCAAGAACGTCGGCGGGGCGCAGAAGCTGCGCCACGTACTAATATCTGAGAGGCCCGGCCCTGCGCCCCGCTTCCCGACTATCCTTCGACCCTCATCCCGAGCCCGTCGAAGGATCAATGGCCAGACCGGATTCGGGGCGTGGCAAGGAGGTCGCGCGCCTATTGCCCAGCCGGACTTTGAACGGAAAAATGCCGGCCCGCCACGGCCCCCGTCTTGAAACCTGCCGGGATGCGGTTTACCCCCTCAGCCCACAGTCAGGGAACCGTCTCACATGCTCGACATCAAATGGATCCGCGACAATCCCACGGCTCTCGCCGAAGCCCTGGTGAAGCGGCAATGGTCCAGTAACGAGGCGCAGGCCAAGGTTGACGAACTCGTTGCGCTCGACGAGGACCGGCGCGCCCATCTCGGCAAGCTGCAGGAGCGCCAGGAGCGCCGCAACGCTGCCTCCAAGGAGATCGGCAACGCCATGCGGTCGGGCGATTCCGCGCTGGCCGAGACGCTCAAGGCCGAGGTCGGCGAGATCAAGTCCTTCCTGCAGGGCGCCGAGGCCATGGAGCGCGAGCTCGATGCGAAGCTCGAGGGCGCGCTGGCCGAATTGCCCAACATTCCCGCCGCCGACGTGCCGGTCGGCGCGGACGAGAAGGACAATGTGCTGAAGCACAAGGTCGGCAAGACGCCCGAACGTCCCAACTGGGTCAAGGAGCACTACGAGATCGGCGAGGCGCTCGGCCAGATGGACTTCGAGCGCGCCGCGAAGCTCTCGGGCAGCCGCTTCACCGTGCTCAAGGGCCAGCTTGCGCGGCTCGAACGTGCGCTCGGCCAGTTCATGCTCGACCTGCACACGACCGAGCACGGCTACGAGGAAGTGCAGGTGCCGCTGATGGTTCGCGACGAGGCGATGTTCGGAACGGGTCAGTTGCCGAAGTTTGCCGAGGACCTCTACCTTGCGGCCGGCACGCCGACCGTTGCAGGAGAGCCGTGGGAGCCGGATAGCGACCGCCGCTGGCTGATCCCCACCGCCGAGGTGCCGCTCACCAACCTCGTGCGCGAGGAAATCACCGCGCATGAAAAGCTGCCGCTGCGCTTCACCGCGCTGTCGCCCTGTTTCCGCTCGGAAGCCGGCTCTGCCGGGCGCGACACGCGCGGCATGCTGCGCCAGCACCAGTTCTACAAGGTCGAGCTGGTGTCGATCACCGACCAGGAAAGCTCGATTGCCGAGCACGAGCGCATGACCGAGTGCGCCGAGGAAGTGCTGAAGCGGCTCGAACTGCCGTTCCGCACCATGACGCTGTGCACCGGCGACATGGGTTTCGGCGCGCAGAAGACCTACGACATCGAGGTCTGGCTGCCCGGCCAGAACGCCTACCGCGAGATCTCGTCCTGCTCGGTCTGCGGCGATTTCCAGGCCCGCCGCATGAATGCCCGCTACAAGGACAAGAGCGGCAAGGGCAATCTCTTTGTCCACACGCTCAACGGTTCGGGTACGGCGGTCGGCCGCGCGCTGATCGCGGTGATGGAAAACTACCAGCAGGAAGACGGCAGCGTCATGATTCCTGAAGCTTTGAAGCCCTATATGGGCGGCCTGACCAAGATCGAGGTTCGATAAGCCGGCGATGCGCATTCTTCTCACCAATGACGACGGCATCCACGCCGAGGGGCTCGCCTGCCTCGAGCGTATCGCGCGTACCATCTCCGACGACGTCTGGATCGTCGCGCCGGAAACCGACCAGTCGGGCTTTGCCCATTCGCTTTCGCTGTCGCAGCCGCTGCGGCTGCGCGAGATCGACGAGAAGAAGTTCGCGCTGAGCGGAACGCCGACCGATTGCGTCATCATGGGCGTGCGCCGCCTGCTGCCCGAGCCGCCGGACCTGATCCTGTCAGGCGTCAATTCGGGCTCCAACATCGCCGACGACGTGACCTATTCGGGCACGGTTGCCGGCGCCCTGGAAGGCACGCTGCTCGGCATCCGCTCGATGGCGCTGAGCCAGGCCTATTCGGTCGAGAACAAGAAGCGCGTCGTTCCTTACGCGACCAGCGAGGCGCTGGCGCCGGCACTGATCGACAGGCTGCTGTCGATCGACCTGCCGGCAGGTGTCTTCCTCAACCTCAATTTCCCCAACACGGCGGCCGCCGACGTCAAGGGCACGCGGGTAACCGCGCAGGGCAAGCTCGCCTACAATCTCGGCGTCGAGGAACGCGCAGACGGCCGCAACCTGCCTTACTACTGGCTGCGCTTCGGGCGCGACGAAACGGAACTGCGCGAGGGCACCGACCTGCATGCGGTGAAATCGGGCTACGTTTCGGTGACGCCGCTGAAGCTCGACCTCACGGCGCATGAATTGCACGACCAACTGACGAAGGCGCTTGCATGACACTCGACGGCCGCGAAGGATTTGCCGCGTTCCTGCTGCGCCTGCGCGGCAAGGGCATCGTCGGCAAGGAACTGATCGCCGCCTTCGAGGCGACGCCGCGCGGCGACTTCGTTCCCGAGCGCTGGCAGGAGGCCGCCTGGGCCGAAGGCATGGTGCCGATCGAATGCGGCGAGGCGATCGAGGGCGCGGACCTGCAGGCGCAGGTGGTGCATGCGCTGGCCATCGAACCCGGTCACCGGGTGCTGGAGATCGGCGCCGGTTCCGGCTACACGGCCGCCGTGATGGCCCGGCTCGCCGCGCGCGTGGTCACGGTCGAGCGCTTCAAGACGCTGACCGAACAGGCGCGCCGCCGCTTCGAGGCACTCGGCCTCACCAACGTCTTCGTGCGCCAGGCAGACGGTGCGGGCGGCCTTGCGATGGAGGGACCCTTCGACCGCATCATCGTGTGGGCGGCCTATGAAAGCCTGCCACGCAACTTCGTCGACCAGCTATCGAGCGGCGGCATCATGATCGCGCCGATCGGTCCCGCCGAGGGCGAACAGGTGCTTACCAAGCTGACCAAGGTCGGCAGCCGCTTCGAGCGCGAGGAGATCGGAATCGTTCGTCTGCAGCCGATCGCCAGCGGCATTGCCGCAGCCATCTGAATCAATCCTCAATAAAGTTCGCATTAAATCCGCTGCCTTAACCGACAAGTAAGATTAACGCGCTTTAATCATGCCAGTTGTGTTTCGAGTATGTGCGGGTTGGTGCCATGCAATTCAGTGTTTTACGTCGTAATGGACGCATCTTGTCGCGTGGTGCAGCGGTCCTGGTGATCGCGGGTGTCGCCTCCGGATGCAGTTCCCAGGTGGCCCGCTTCAATGGCGGCAGCGGGGTCGACGGCATCTTTACCGCCTCGACGCCCAACCAGCGCGCAATCATCCCGCAGAACGGCACCCAGCCTTATCCGGCCGATACGCAGCCGATCGCCGCAGCGCCGGTAGACGGGACCTATTCGGGTTCGGTCAGCCGCGGCGCCCTGGCGCCAGTGTCGACTTCATCCGCCAGCCAGCAGTCATCCGAGCCGATGCGTGTCGCGTCGGCCCCGGCCATGGCGCCGGTCGAGGATTACCGCGACCAGGCTCCCGCCGTAAGGCAGGAAGCGCCGATCCAGCACGAAACCAAGGGCTGGTCGAACGCCGGCGGCACTCGCGTTACCGTGAAGTCGGGCGAGACCGTCTACAACCTGTCGCGCCGCTTCGGCGTTCCGGCCGACGTCATCATGCAGGCCAACGGGATCTCCGAGTCGGACGGCCTGAAGGCCGGCTCGACGGTGCTCATCCCGACCTACGTCTATTCCAAGAAGGCGCCGGTCTCGTCGCCCGACAGCAATCCCAAGACCGCCAATGCGAGCTCCTCGCGTGGCGATAAGAAGCCCAGCCAGCCCGACAAGCAGGGCGAGACGGTTGCCGTGCTGCCGCAGCAGCCGAAGCCGCGACAGGGTGATTCAACACCGTCGACGTCGAATACGGACGGCAGCCAGGCGAAAGCCGGCGGATCGGGCACCTATACCGTCCAGTCCGGCGACACGCTGTCCAGGATCGCGCGCAATACCGGCGTCAGCGTTTCCGACATCAAGCAGGCCAACGGGATGAACGACGGCTTCATCCGCATCGGGCAGACGCTCAAGATCCCGTCAGGCGGCGGTTCGACCCGCGTCGTCAGCGCGGCACCGGCCAAGACCGATCCGGTCACGACGGCCACCACCGCGCCTGCGAAGACCGAAAACGTCGCTTCCTATACGCCGCCGAAGAAGACCGAGAAGGTCATCGAGCAGGCCGACGAGACCGCGCCCGACGCAACCGGCATCGGCCGCATGCGCTGGCCCGTGCGCGGCCGCGTCATCTCCAGGTATGGCAATGGCGGCGGCAAGTCGAACGACGGCATCGACATCCTGGTGCCGGAAGGCACGCCGGTGAAGGCTGCCGAGAACGGCGTCGTCATCTATGCCGGCGACGGGCTAAAGGAATTCGGCAACACGGTTCTCGTCCGCCACGAGGACGGTCTGGTCACCGTCTACGGCCATGCCAGCGAGCTCAAGGTGGCGCGCGGCGAGAAGGTCAAGCGCGGCCAGGAGATCGCGGTCTCGGGCATGAGCGGCACCACCGACGCGCCGAAGCTGCACTTCGAGGTGCGCAAGAACTCGGCGCCGGTCGATCCGTCCACCTATCTCGAATAGAACTAGAAAAGAATGTGGACCGCCTGACCTCCAGTCCGGTCTGCCCGCTTGGCCCGCTCCCGCAAGGGGCGGGCCCTTTCAGTTGGGGCGTGCTTTCAACCCTGTTCCTGCATGCGGTGCGCAATCGCCCGGTGCAGGTCCGGGGCCGCGTCGACCAATGCTCTTGCAGCCGCCGATTGCGGGCTGGACAGCACGTCGCCGGTCTTGCCGGTTTCGACGATCCTGCCTTCGTCCATCACCATCACCTCGTCGGTAATGGCGCGTGCGACCGTCAGGTCGTGGGTAATGAACAGGAAGGCGATGCCGAGCCTGCTGTTGAGGTCGGCCAGGAGATCGAGGATCTGCGCCCGGATCGACACGTCGAGGGCCGAAACCGGTTCATCGGCGACGATCAGCTTCGGCCGGGTGATGACGGCGCGGGCGATCGACAGGCGCTGGCGCTGGCCGCCCGAAAACTCGTGCGGGTACTTGTCCATGTCGCCGGGCTGCAGGCCGACCTCGTGCAGCGCGGCTGCCACCCGCTCGCGCCGCTCGCCGGCCGTCGGCCGCTTGTCGAGCAGGTGCAGCGGTTCGGCGACCAGCCGCTCGATCTTCTGGCGCGGGTCGAAGGAGCCGTAGGGGTCTTGGAAGATCACCTGCATGTCGCGCCGCGCCGGGCGCAGCGCCGCCTGGTCGCGGCCGGTAATCTCGTCGCCGCGAAAGGAAATCGTTCCGGCGGTCGGCTTGTCGAGCGCCAGGATGATGCGGGCAAGCGTCGACTTGCCGCAGCCCGAGCGGCCGACCAGCGCCACGGACTGCGCCGGCGCCATGGCGAAGGAAACATCATCGACCGCGCGGAACGGCCTTGGCCGGTGGAACAGCGAGTCGCGGCGCACGGGATAGTCGCGCGTGATGCCCTTCACCTCGAGCAGCGGCCCTGCTTCGACGGCACGATGCATTCGCGTGCGCTCCGGCACGTGCATGGAGGCCATGGCGAGCTGGCGCGTGTAGGGATGCACCTGAGCCGACAGGGTTTCGGCAGTGTCGCCGGCCTCCATCACCTCGCCATTGCGCAGTATGGTGATGCGATCGGCCATCTCGGTGACCACGGCAAGGTCGTGCGAGATGAGGAGCAAGCCCATGCGGTTTTCGTCCACGAGGTCGCGCAGCAGATCGAGGATTTGGGCCTGCAGCACGACGTCGAGTGCGGTGGTCGGCTCGTCGGCAATCAGCAGCTTCGGCTTCAGCGCGCAGGCGATGGCGATGACGACGCGCTGGCGCTGGCCGCCCGACAGTTCGTGCGGGTATCGCGACAGCGGAAACCGCTCGGCCGGCAGTCCGACGCGTTCCAGCATCCTCTGCGCCAGCGTCTCGGCGTCCTTGCGGTTGGAGCCGGTGTGCCAGCGTATGCCTTCCGCAACCTGCTCGCCGATGGTCTTCAGCGGGTTCAGTGCCGTCATCGGTTCCTGGAACACCATGCCGATGTCGTCGCCGCGCAGCGCGCACATGCGCTCTTCCGACGCCGAAAGCAGCTCGGCCCCGTCGAAGCGCACACTGCCCGTTGCCCGCGCCGCCTCGGGCAGCAATTGCATGATCGTCAGCGCCGTCATCGACTTGCCGGAACCGGATTCGCCGACCAGCCCCATCACCTGGCCTGCCTCGAGCGCGAGGTCGACGTTCTTGAGGATCGGCAGCGTGCCGATGTCGAGCGACAGCTTTTCGATCTCGAGCAGGCTCATGGCCGCCGCCTGAGTTTCGGGTCGAGCGTGTCGCTGATGCCGTCGCCGATCAGGTTGAGGCCGAGAACGGTGACGACAATCGCCATGCCGGGCACGATCGCCAAATAGGGCGCCACGATCATGCGCGTCTGGGCGTCGAACAGCATGCGGCCCCAGCTCGGCATCGGCGGCTGCGCGCCGAGCCCGACATAGGACAGCCCGGCCTCGGCCAGAATGCCGAGCGCGAACTGGATGGTACCCTGGACGAGCAGCAGGTTGGCGATGTTGGGCAGGATGTGCTCGACGGTAATCAGCGCCTTGCCCTTGCCGGCGGCGCGCGACGCCAGGATGAACTCGCGCGGCCACAGCGCCAGAGCGCCGGCGCGCGAGACGCGGGCGAAGACCGGGATGTTGAAGATGCCGATGGCGATGATGGCGTTGACGGAGCCCGGGCCGAAGACGGCGGTGATCATAATTGCCGACAGCAGAGCCGGGAAGGCGAAGACGAGGTCGTTGAAACGCATCAGCACCTCGTCGACGATGCCGCCGCGTGCCGCGGCCCAGCAGCCGAGCGGAACGCCGATGCCCATGCCGATGCCGACCGCCACCAGCGCCACCGCAATCGAGTTGCGCGCGCCGACCATGATCATCGACAGCATGTCGCGGCCAAAATGGTCGGTGCCGAGCCAGTGCGCGGAAGAGGGCGGCTGCATGCGGTCGGCAACGATCAACTTGGTGACGTCGTAGGGCGTCCAGAAAAAGGAAACCAATGCCATTGCCGCGACGATCGCCGTGACGGCGAAGCCTATGGCGAAGGACCGGTTGCGGAAGGCGCGGGCGAGGAAGCCGGAGGACGCTGGGGCGGAAGCGGCTGGGTTGCTCATGTCCGGTGCCTCAGCCGCGGGTCGACGATGGCGTAGGACAGGTCGACGAGAAGATTGACGACGATCACGGTGGCGACCAGCAGCATGACGACGCCCTCGACCACGATCAGGTCACGCTGGTTGATCGCCTGGAAGACCAGGCGGCCGAGCCCGGGCAGGTAGAAGACGTTCTCGATGATGATCGTGCCGGCAAGCAGGAAGGCGAACTGCAGGCCCATGATGGTCACGACCGGCAGCATGGCGTTGCGCAGCGCGTGGCGCCACAGCACCGTGCGCCTGGGCAGGCCCTTGGCGCGCGCGGTGCGGATGAAGTCCTCGCCAAGCACGTCGAGCAGGGCGGAGCGGGTGACGCGCGCGAGGATCGCAGCCTGGGGCAGGGCGAGCGCCACGGCCGGCAGGATCAGGGCCTTGAGCGCCGGCCACAGGCCCGCGCCCCAGCCCGGAAAGCCGCCCGCCGGCACCAGCCGCAGCCAGACCGCGAAGACATAGACGAGCAGCAGCGCAAACCAGAAATTCGGCACGGCGACGCCGAGCTGCGAGGCGCCCATGGCAACGGTGTCTGCCGGACGACCGCGGCGGGCTGCCGAAAAGACGCCTACCGGAATGGCGATCGCGGTCGACAGCGCCAGCGCGATGAGCGCCAGCGGCAGCGAAACTGCCGAGCGCTCGCGGATCAGTTCGATGACGGGGACCGAATAGGTGTAGGAGCGCCCGAAGTCGAGACTCAGGAGCCCGCCGGTCCAGGTGAGGTAGCGCATGACGATGCCCTGGTTCAGCCCGAGCTCGTTGCGCAGCGCCAAGACGGCGTCCTCGGTGGCGTTCATGCCGAGCATCAGCCGGGCCGGGTCGCCGGGCAGGATCTCCAGCACGGCGAAGACGACGACCGAGGCGACGACCAGAGTCGCCAGGCCGATCAGCAGGCGTTTGGCGAGATAGGCGGTCATGGGCAGGGCAGCGGCGCCGGGGCGGGATCTGCGCCCCGGGGCCGCAGCTCAGCGAAAGGACGCAAATCCGTGCCGCCGGACGGTGTCTAGTCGACCCACCTGACCTTGGTCAGGTCGTTAGCCTGGATCGGCGAATTTTCCCACATGCCTTCGACCTTGGCATCCCAGATGCCGATCTTCGGCAGCTCGAACAGGAAGCCATTGACGGCGTCGTCGGCCAGGATCTTCTGCGCCTGGTGGTAGAGCTCGGTGCGTCTGGCGTCGTCCGACGTCAGGTTGAGCTCCTCGATCACCTTGTCGAAGGCCGGGTTGTCGTAATTGAAGTAGTAGTCCTTGCGCGAATAGATATCGATGTCGTTCGGTTCGGTATGCGAGACGATCGACAGGTCGTAATCCTTCTCCTTGAAGACCTGGGCGAGCCAGTCGGCCCATTCGACCGGTATGATCTCGAGGTCGATGCCGACGTCGCGCAGCTGCGAGGCGATGATCTGGCCGCCGTCGCGCGCATAGCCGACAGGCGGCAGCTTCAGCGTCGCCTTGATGCCGTTCTCGAAGCCCGCTTCCTTGAGCAATTCGCGCGACTTGGCCGGGTCGAAGGGATAGGTGCCGGTCAGGTCGATATAGGCCGCGTTGGCAGGCGAGAAATGCGAGCCGATCGGCACGCCGAGACCGCCCGAGGCGCCGTCGATGATCGCCTTGCGGTCGAGCGCATGGGCAATCGCCTGGCGCACCTTCAACTGGTCGAAGGGCGGCTTCTTGTTGTTGGTGGAGAGCACCGTCTCGCCCTCGGTCGCGCCGATGACGACCTTGAAGCGCGGATCGGATTCGACTTGCGGTAGCGCGTCGCCGAGCTGGAAGTTGGGCAGCACCTGCACGTCGCCGGAAAGCAGCGCCGGAACGGCTGCCGCGGCATCAGGGATGATGCGGAACTCGGCCTTGTCGAGCATTGCCGGCTCGCCCCAGTAATCGGCGGACTTTACCAGCGTGATCGACGAGCCCTTGGCCCAGTTGTCGAACTTGAACGGGCCCGTGCCGATCGGCTTTTCCTTGTTGGTTTCGGCCGACTCAGGCGCCACGATGACCGCATCGCCCCAGCCCAAATTGTAGAGGAACGAACCCTGCGGGTTCTTCAGCGTCACCGTGACGGTTGCGGGGTCGACCACCTTGACGGTGTCGATGGCCGCGAACAGGCCCTTCTGCGCATTGGTCGATTCTTCCGCGCGGGCCCGGTCGAGAGAGAATTTCACATCCTCTGCGTCGAAGTCGGTGCCGTCGTGAAACTTGACGCCGGTGTGCAGCTTGAAGGTGTAGGTCTTGCCGTCCTCGGAAACGGTCCAGCTCTCGGCGAGCCCGGGCATTACCTCGCCGCGCGAGCCGATCCGCGTCAGGCCCTCGAAGACGTTGGCGTAGAGCACTTCGTCGATTGCCGCCGCTGCGCCGGCCGTCGGGTCGAGATGCGGCGGCTCAAGCGGTACGCCGAGCACGATGTCGGTCCGGGCAGCATAGGCCGCGGTGCACGATGCAAAGGCCAGTGCGGTGGCGGCGAGAACGGATTTCCACGGCTTCATGAGGCTACTCCCGGATTTGACGGTCACATGGACGAGAACGCTTATCGAGCAAGAAGTACATCAGCCCGCCCGCAAATGCGATATTGAACCGCAGCTTTCCGCGCGGGCCGACACAGCGTCACGCGCCGGCCTTTCCGGTGAGCAGGCGCTCCAGCCCGAAGGCCATCACCTTGGCCGACTCGACCATGTCGGCGATGCCGACCCATTCGTCGGGCCGGTGCGCGAGGTCGAGAATTCCCGGACCATAGGCGATGCAGTCGTGCAGGTGGCCGATGCGGGCAATGTGCTTCTGGTCGTAGGTGCCGGGCGAGATGACATATTCCGGGTCGCGGCCGAAAACCTCGCGGATGCCCTCGGCGATGGCCGAGGCGACCGGCGCGTCGCGCTCGGTCATCAGCGGCAGCACTTCCATGATGTCGCGGATGGCGTAGTCGAACTTCTCGCGGTCCCCCTTCAGCCGGTCGAGGATCGAGATCACCTCGGCCTTCACGTCGCCGAGCGATTCCTCGAGCAGGAAGCGGCGGTCAATCACCATGCGGCAGGAATCGGGCACGTTGGGCGAGGGCAGGCCGGAGAAGTCGTCGGTCTGGCCGCCGTGGATGGCGTTGATGTTCATCGTCGAGCGGCGCGCGCCCTCGGGCACGACAGGCATCCGCGTCTGCTTGCGGTCGAGCGCCGGATAGAGCTCCGCCTCGAAAGCATGCAGCACGGCGCCCATGTGGCGCACGGCGCAATCGCCGAGGAAGGGCATCGAGCCATGCGCCATCTCGCCCTTGGTCTCGATCTCGGCCCACCAGACGCCGCGATGGCCGAGGCAGATGCGGTCCTTGTTGAGCGGTTCGGGAATGATGACGTGATCTACCCTGGGTTTCGAGAAATAACCCCTGGCGGCGAGGTAGGCGACACCGCCGAAGCCGCCCGATTCCTCGTCGACGGTGCCTGAAATCTCGATCGCGCCCGGGAAGTGGGGCCGGCTTTCCAGAAAGGCCTCCACCGCGACAATCGATGCAGCGAGCCCGCCTTTCATGTCGCAGGCGCCGCGGCCGTAGACCCGGCCGTCGGCGATCGTCCCGCCGAACGGATCGACGGTCCAGCCTTCGCCGGCCTCCACCACGTCGATATGCGAGTTGAAATGGACCGCCGGGCCTGCGCGGCTTCCCTCGATGCGCGCCACCATGTTGACGCGCGGGTAGCGGTCGCTGTCGCCGGGCGTGCCTTCGGCGCGAACGAACTCGATGGCGAAACCGCGCTTGATAAGCCTCCCGGCGATGTACTCCGCGCACGGCCTGTAGGCATCGCCCGGCGGGTTGACGGTCGGAAACCGGATGAGGTCGGCAGTCAGCGCGGCGAGTTCGTCGCTGCGCGTGTCGATCCTGCTGGCGATGCTCTGTTCCATGCCGGGAATTGAGCAGGCTCGGGTCGCGCTTGGCAAGGTGGCAGGTCAACATCCTGGTGACGCGGCGCTGCAACTATCACGTGAATTTGTTCAAATTTTCAGGACCGGCTTCGGAAAACCCTTACCTGAAGCGTGTAATCAGGCTCACCTTACGTCATAAAACAACGATCAGGTCAAAAGCGGGCAAAAGGGGGCAATGATGAAAAAGCCGATTCTCATTCTGGCGGCGTTTGCAGCTATGCTTTTCGGGACGACCCTCCAGGGGTGGGCTGCGAAGCTCGAAGCGCGAATCGACGTTTCGAGCCAGACCATGACCGTCAAGAAATACGGACGCGTCATCTACAAGTGGAAGGTTTCCACCGCTCGCCGGGGCTATGTTACGCCGCGCGGCACCTGGCGGCCGACACGCCTGCACCGCATGTGGTACTCGCGCAAATACGACATGTCGCCGATGCCCTATTCGGTCTTCTATCATGGCGGCTACGCCATCCACGGCACGGGCGCAGTCAAGAACCTCGGCCGTCCGGCCTCGCATGGCTGCGTGCGCCTTCACACCTCGAATGCCGCGCAGTTCTATTCGCTGGTCAAGCAGATCGGCGCCGGCAACACACGGATCACCGTCGTCAACTGACGTCGGCATCCCGCGCCGCAAGCCGGCGCGGGACTGGCCCTTGCGTGGCCCAGCCGAATAAGAGCTGATTTGGCGGCGGCAAGCATTTCCTTTGCGTGATCGCGCGGCTAGGACTCTTGCAGGGAGTCCTTTTGGCCGATGAAGTCCAAGCCGCGCGTCGAACTGTCCAGACCGGTATCGGACGAGGTCCGCAAGACCACCTGCTACATGTGCGCCTGCCGTTGCGGCATTGACGTCCACATCAAGGACGGCAAGATCCGCTACATCGAGGGCAACCGCGACCACCCGGTGAACAAGGGGGTGCTCTGCGCCAAGGGGTCGGCCGGCATCATGCAGCACTATTCGCCCGCCAGACTGCGGGCGCCGCTGCTCAGGACAGGTCCGCGCGGCTCCGGTGAATTCAAGGAAATTTCCTGGGAAGAAGCACTCGGCATCGCCACCGGATGGCTGTCGGCGGTGCGCGCCGACGACCCGAAAAAGCTCGCCTTCTTCACCGGCCGCGACCAGTCGCAGTCATTGACCGGCTTCTGGGCGCAGCAGTTCGGCACGCCGAACTACGCCGCCCATGGCGGCTTCTGCTCGGTCAACATGGCGGCCGCCGGCATCATGACCATCGGCGGCGCCTTCTGGGAATTCGGCGCGCCCGACTGGGACCGCACCAAGCTCTTCATCATGTTCGGCGTGGCCGAGGACCACGATTCCAACCCGCTCAAGATGGGCATCGCCAAGATCAAGAAGAACGGCGCGCGCTTCGTCTCCGTCAACCCGGTGCGCACCGGCTACTCGGCCGTCGCCGACAACTGGATCGGCATCCGGCCAGGCACCGACGGCCTGCTGATCCTCGCGGTGGTGCACGAGCTGCTCAAGGCGCGAAAAATCGATGTCGACTACCTGATGCGCTACTCCAACGCGCCGTGGCTGGTGATCGACGCGCCGGGGACTTCCGAACACGGCCTGTTCGCGCGCGACGCCGACGGTAAACCGCTGGTCTTCGAGACGGTGACAGAGCGGGTGGTTCCGAAAGGGACCGCCGGGGCAAGGCCCGCGTTGTCCGGCCGTTACACGCTGGAGGACGGCCGCGCGGTGACGCCGTCCTTCGCGCTGCTGGCCGACAAATATCTCGACGAGAAATATGCGCCCGAGGCGGTCGCCGCTGAAACCGGTGTCGCCGCAGAGACGATCCGCGGCCTCGCGGCCGAGATCGCGCGCGCCGCCTTCGACGAGGCGATCTTCATCGAACAGCCCTGGACCGACATGAACGGCGAGCGCCATGACGGCTATGTCGGCCGGCCGGTGTCGTTCCACGCCATGCGCGGCCTGTCGGCCCATTCTAACGGCTTCCAGACGGCGCGGGCGCTGCACATGCTGCAGGTGCTGATCGGCGCCGTCGACTGCCCGGGCGCCTTCCGCTTCGAGCCGCCTTATCCCAAGCCGCTGGAGGCGCATCCGACGCCGCACGGCAAGGCCGAGCATTTCGGTTCCAACAAGCCGTTGTCGGGCCCGCATCTCGGCTTTCCGCGCGGACCGGAGGACCTGCTGGTCGACGCCGACGGGAAGCCGCAGCGCATCGACAAGGCGTTCTCCTGGGACGCGCCCATATCTGCGCACGGGCTGATGCACATGGTCATCGCCAATGCGCATGCCGGCGACCCGTACCCGATCGACGTGCTGTTCCTCTACATGGCCAACATGGCCTGGAACTCGTCGATGAACACGGCTGGCGTCATCGCCATGCTGGAGGACAAGGACCCGGCTACCGGCGAGTACAAAATCCCGAAGATCATCTACTCGGACGCCTATGCCTCCGAGACGGTGGCCTACGCAGACCTGATTCTGCCCGACACGACCTATCTTGAGCGGCACGACTGCATCTCGATGCTCGACCGGCCGATCTCCGAGCCCGACGCGGTGCAGGATGCCATCCGCTGGCCGGTCGTCGAACCCGACCGCGACGTGCGCGGGTTTCAAAGCGTCATGCTCGACCTCGGCGCGCGGCTGAAGCTGCCGGGCTTCGTCGATCAGCGCGGCAACAGCATCTACAAGGACTATGCCGACTACATCGTGCGGCACGAACGGCGGCCGGGCATCGGGCCGCTCGCCGGCTTTCGCGGAGCGAACGGCGACAGGACAGGCCGTGGGGCGGCCAACCCCGATCAACTGAAACGCTACATCGAGAACGGCTCGTTCTTCTCGGCGCACATTCCGCTCGAGGCGCAGTTTTTCAAGCACGCCAACCGGAACTACCAGGACTTTGCCGTGCGCATGGGCTTCTTCGACACGCCGCAGCCGGTGACGTTCCAGCTCTATTCGGAGACGCTGCAGAAATTCCGCCTGTCGGCCGAGGGGCTGCGCGAGCCCTTGGCGCCAGAGACGCACCGGCAACGCATCCGCGACAGTTTCGACCCGCTGCCCGACTGGTACCGCCCCTTCGAGGAAGCCGCCGTCGAGCGTGACCAGTTTCCCTATCACGCGATAACCCAGCGGCCGGCGGCGATGTACCATTCATGGGGATCGATGAACCCCTGGCTGCGCCAGATTCACACCAGGAACCCGCTCTATGTGCCGGGCCCGATCTGCGACCGGCACGGGCTGAAGGACGGCGACTGGGTTCACCTGATCTCCAGCCATGGCCGCATCAAGGTGGAGATCGCGCGGATGGACGCGGTCAACGCCTCGACGATCTGGACATGGAACGCCATCGGAAAGCGCAAGGGCGCCTGGTCGCTGGACACGGACGTGCCGGAGGCCCGCAAGGGCTTTCTGATGAACCACCTGATCCACGAGTTGCTGCCGCCGAAGGGCGACGGGCTGCGCTGGTCGAATTCCGATCCGGTGACCGGACAGGCCGCCTGGTACGACCTTCGGGTGCGCATCGAGAAGGCCGAACCCGGTGAGACGAGCGAACCGCGCTTCCCGGCGATGGCGGAGCCCGGCGGCAGGCGCGGGCATCCGGACGAATTGCGCTATGGCCAGGAGTGGGCCAAATGACGTCGCTTCCGGCTGCACAACCCGCCAGGAAGCTCGGCTTGGTCATCGACCTCGACGTCTGCGTCGGCTGCCATGCCTGCGTCGTCAGCTGCA
Organism: Alphaproteobacteria bacterium; assembly: GCA_018823835.1. Taxonomy (GTDB): domain Bacteria; phylum Pseudomonadota; class Alphaproteobacteria; order Rhizobiales; family Rhizobiaceae; genus CAMYMG01. The sequence goes on from JAHJHT010000013.1 coordinate 404,573, forward strand.
AGGAGTGGAATACCGGCGGTTACGGCGCGGCACTTTCGGACCAGGATCCTTACGGCGCCGAGGTGTCGGGCACCTTCCTCAACCGCGTGCACTCCTTCGAGGTCATCCCGGAAGGCGGCGAGATCGTCGGCGAGGCGGGCGAAGCGCGCATCGTGCATTTCCCGAAGTCCTGCCTGCATTGCGACGACGCGCCCTGCGTGACCGTCTGCCCGACAGGCGCCTCCTACAAGCGGACCGAGGACGGCATCGTGCTGGTCGACGAGGACATGTGCATCGGCTGCGGTCTGTGCGCCTGGGCTTGCCCCTATGGCGCGCGCGAGATGGACCTTGCCGCCGGCGTGATGAAGAAGTGCACGCTCTGCGTCGACCGCATCTACAACGAGACGATCCAGGAGATCGACCGGGTGCCGTCCTGCGTCAGGACCTGTCCGGCCAATGCGCGCCACTATGGCGATCTTGCCGATCCGCAATCCGAGGTGTCGCTCATGGTCGCGGCGCGCGGCGGCATCGACCTTATGCCGGAGCAGGGGACGCGGCCGGTCAACAAGTACCTGCCGCCGCGCCCGCGCCAGGCGCTCGGCGCCGGTTCGGAACAGGCGCTGCTTGCCGAGAACACCGACGGCGCGACCGGCTTCTTTGCCTGGCTTGACGGCGTGCTGGAGAAGCTCTGACGTGCATCCGGCGCTTTCCATCATCGTTTTCACCACGGTCTCCGGCCTCGGCTACGGGTTGGCCGTGGCGCTCGGGCTCGGCCTGCTCGACCCGATGGCGACCGCAACGAGGGTCGCGCATGTCCTTGCGCTCGGTTTGATAGCTGCCGGCCTCGCCTCCTCGACGCTCCATCTCGGCAATCCGCAGCGCGCCTGGCGCGCCTTTTCGCAATGGCGCTCGAGCTGGCTGTCGCGCGAGGGCGTGATGGCGGTCATCACCTTCCTGCCGCTCGCCGCCTCGGCCTGGCTGGCTCTCTTCGAGGGTCGATACGTTCCGGCGCTCGGGCTGGCCGGCGCTGCCCTGTCGCTGGCGACGGTCTACTGCACGGCGATGATCTACGCCTCGCTGAAGTCGGTGCAGACGTGGCACACGCCGCTCACGCCGCTCTGCTACCTGCTGTTCAGCCTCGCGGGCGGGTTCGCGCTGGCGACGATGTTTGCTGCGGCCGGGGGCGGCACTGTGACGCTTCCCGCCGTGCTGGCGCTCATCTTCCTGGCCGCCGCCTGGGCGGCCAAGCTCGCATGGCGCAACCGCATGAACAGGCTGCGGCCGATCTCGACGCCGGAGACGGCGACGGGGCTCGGCTTCATCGGCAAGGTACGGCTCTTCGAGCGCCCGCACATCAACGACAATTATCTCACGCGCGAGATGGGCTTCAGGGTGGCGCGCAAGCATGCGGCCAAGCTTGCCATGCTGTCGCTCGGGCTTGGCGGGCTCGTGCCGGCGGCTCTGCTGGTCGGCCTGCTGGCGGCCGGACCGGCACAGGGGGCGGCAGTCGCCGTCGCGCTGCTCGCCGTTGCCTCGCATGCCACGGGCATGCTGGTCGAGCGCTGGCTGTTCTTCGCCGAGGCGCGTCACGCGGTGATGAACTATTACGGTGGCTAGCGAATTTGCGCGGCCCGGTCAGAACTGGTGCCCCGTCTAGGAGCCAGCGGCATTCCTCGCCTGCTTGACGGCGCGCTTGCGCTTGCGCTCGGAAACGGCCCTGCCGCTCAGCACCCAGCGCTTGTGGAACCACATCCACTGGCCTGGGTCTTCGCGCACCCAGCGTTCGACGACATCGTTGAGCAATTGCGTCGACTCGCCGATGTCGATGTCACCGTCGACGTCGCGCGGCAGGTCGAGCTTCTCCTCGATTTCCAGCCGATAGCGGTTGCCCTCCAGCCTGGTGCAACGCGCCGGATAGACATCGCAGTCGAAGCGGCGCGCCAGCATCGGCACGATGGGATTGGTCTCGCAGGGCCTTCCGAAGAACTCGGTGGGCAGGCCGCGGCTGAATTTCTGGTCGACCAGAACGCCGATATTGCCGCCCTTCGCCAGCGTGGCGGCGAGCGCGAAGGCGGCGCCGTGGCTGGAGGCCAGCAACTCGCCCATCTTCGACTGGCGCGTCGAGAGGATGTAGTCGGCGATGTAGGGGTTGTTGGGCGGCCGGAACAGCGCGGTCAGCTTCATGCCGTGGACGGCGCCGGCGATCGGCAGCAGCTCGAAATTGCCGAGATGGGCGGTGAAGAGGATATGCGGCCGCTCCTCCGCAGCGATCTTCAGGAAGCGTTCCTCGCCGACGATCTCGATGCGCCCGGCCTCGCGATTGTCCGGATCGAAGTCGAACAGCGCGTCGAGGAAAATGTACTCGGCGGCGAGCCTCGCCATGTTGTCCCACATGTCGAGCGCGATCTTTTCGATCTCCTCGTCGTCCTTCTCGGGAAAGGCATGGCGCAGATTGTCGACGGCGGTGCGGTGGCGCCCGAACAGGGGACCGATGCGGCGCGCGATGCGGGCGGAGAAATCCAGCGCCTGGTCGGCCGGCAGCCGCCTGAGCAGCCACAGGGCCATCATCGCGAAACGCGCGATGATCCAGTAGTTGAACAACCGCAGGCGGGGGATTACGTGCCGCCACAGGATGAACTGGATGCGCGAGTACTTCTTGCCCGTCAAAGCCCCGGCCGCCCCTAGCCGACGTGCAGGATGATCTTGCCGAAGACGTCGCGGCTTTCCATGCGCTGCAGCGCAGCGCCGATGCCGTCGAAGTCGACTTCGGTATCGATCACCGGCGCGACGAGGCCGGCGGCCATCTTCTGCATGGCGTTGGCCATGTTCTCCATGCGACAACCGAAGGAGCCGAAGATCTTCAGCTGCTGCTGGAAGAGCTGCATCAGGTTCATGGTCGTCGAGACGCCCGAGGTCGAGCCGCAGGTGACGAGCCGGCCGCCGCGCTTCATGCAGAGCATCGAGCCGGCCCAGGTGTCGGCGCCGACATGCTCGAAGACGACGTCGACGCCCTTCTTCTTCGTCAGCTTGCGAACGACGCCCTCGAAGCGATCCTCGCGGTAATTGATGACATGGTCGGCGCCAAGCGCCTTGGCGCGCTCGATCTTGTCGTCGGATCCGACCGTGGTGATCACCGTGCAGCCCATCTTCCTGGCGAGCTGGATCGCGGCCGAGCCGATGCCCGAGCCGCCGGCCTGGACGAGAATCGTCTCGCCCGGCTGCAGCCTGGCATTGTCGAACAGCATGTGCTCGACCGTGCCAAAGGTGACGGGAGCGACGGCCGCGCCGATGGGAGTAACGCCGGGCGGAGCCGGAACGAGCAGGCGCGCCGGCAGGTTGATCTTCTCCTGCGCGAAGCCGTCGAGATGAAAGCCGTGAACGCCGGCAACGTGCTCGCAGAGATTGTCGCGGCCTTCCCGGCAGGGCTTGCAGAGGCCGCAGGTTCGCGCGCCATAGATCGATACCAGCTGGCCGGGCACCAGCCCGGTCACGCCCGGTCCGACGGCGTCGACTTCGCCAGACGCCTCGGCGCCGATCGTCAGCGGCAGCTTGCGCTTGGCAAAAGCCATGCCGCGCCAGCCCCAGACGTCGATGTGGTTGAGCGCCACCGCCTTGATGCGGAGCGTGACCTCGCCGAGGGCGGGGGCAGGCGGCGGAGCGACCTCGACCGTCTCGAGCCGACGGTCCTCGATCAGTTGCAGTGCACGCATTGGCAGGAATGGTCCCTTCGAACGGTTTGGCGTTCGCTTAGACGGGTTCCCGCGTCAAGACAAGGCAGGCGTTCTGACCGCCGAAGCCGAATGAGTTCGACATGGTGCTCGATATGTCGGCGCTGCGCTTGATGTTCGGCACGACATCGAGGTCGATGGCAGGGTCTGGATTGTCGTAGTTGATGGTCGGCGGGATGACACCCTCGCGCATGGTCATCAGCGAGAAGGCGGCCTCAACGGCGCCTGCCGCAGACAGCGTGTGACCGATCATCGACTTGTTGGACGAAACCGGGACGTCGCGGATGCGCTCGCCGAAGACGGTCGACAGCGAAAGATGCTCCATCTTGTCGTTTTCGGGGGTCGAGGTGCCATGCGCGTTGACGTAGGCGATCTCGCCCTCCGACATGCCGGCATCCTTCAAAGCGGCGCGCACGGTGGCGATCGCCGGCGAGCCGTCCGGCTTCGAGCGGGTACGGTGAAAATCGTCGGCCTTCTCGCCGCAGCCGCGCAGCACGCCGAGCACGGTGGCGCCGCGGCTCACCGCGCTTTCGAGCGATTCCAGCACCAGCGCACCGGCACCCTCCGCAATAACGAAGCCGTCACGGTCCTTGGAGAAGGGCTTTGAGGCACGCTCCGGCACATCGTTCTGGGTCGACAGCGCCGAAAGCAGCGAAAAGCGGATCAGCGCCTCGGCGGTCACCGAGCCGTCGGCACCGATCGACAACGCGCGCTCGCATTCGCCGCGCCGGATGGCCTCGACGCCGAGCTGGATGGCGGTGGCGCCCGAGGCGCAGGCGGTGGAGAGCGTGATCGGCAGGCCGATCGCGCCCAGGCTGTCGGACAGGCGGTCGGCGATAGACCCGAACTGCGCCGACTGGAAGACATCGAGCGCATTGAGGCCGCGCGCCACCTCGAGCAGCCGTTCGAGGCCAGTCTCCTTGCTGCCGGCGGCATAAAGCGAGAAACGCTCTCGCCAGTCCAGCTCGACCGGCGGCGAGGCCAGAAACAGCGGGCCACCGAAGTTCCTGGTGTCGAAGCCGGCCTCGGCAATCGCCTCGTGCGCGGTCATCTCGGCGAGTTCGTAGGTCAGCGAGCTCGCGCCCTTGTCGCTCGACGGCAGGAAATCGACCGTGCCGGAGATCCGGGTGTTCAGAAGATCGGTCGGGAAGCGGGTGATCGGATGGATGCCCGAGCGGCCAGCCGTAAGTGCTGCCCAGTTGTCGGTCTTGCCGGCACCGAGCGAGGTGACGACACCGATGCCGGTGACGACCACGATGGGTCTGCCGAGATGGTCTGTCATGCTAGCCATGATCTTGTCCCAGGTTCGGCTCAGTCCGCAGCGTGGACGAGCGCCATTCCCTCAAACTGGTGATAGCCGACCGTCGTTGCAAGCACGGTGTCGGTGGAGCCGGCGAAAGCCGTCTCGGCCTGCCGGTCGAAGGCCGGGTAAGCCGCCTTGTTGTGAGCGGCAAGTGCCGCGAGCGCCACGGCGAAGGGGAACTGTGCCTCCTTCATGTGGCCCGTCAGCGTGCCAAACGCGCGCAGTCCGATGCCGGTCATGCCGCCCAGCGCGGCAAGTTCGGCTGCCGTCGCCTTGTGGGCACCCGAAGCGCCGGAAACGGCAAGCAGGGGATTGCCGGAAACGCCGGTCTTTTCGGCAAGCGCTGCGATCTCGGCCTGAAGGTCGGTGGTCGAACGCCGCGAGCGGCCGGAACTGACCGCGCCAAGCCGCGCATAGGCCTTGCGGCCGCGCTCTTGCGCATGCTGGCGCGACTCAAGCACGAGGAAGGCCGCGCCTGATCCGGTGACAACGCCGCCGCCCTCGGATCCCTGGCGCTGCCATACCGGCTTCCAGGGCCCGCGATGCAGGTAGCCGCCGAGTTCGTAGCCGAGCAGCATGTCGGGATGTTCGGTCTGGAAGGCACCGCCGACCAGCGCATGGGTGGACTGGCCGCACCGGATGCGCGCGGCCGCCGTCTCGATTGCCGACACGCCGGCACCTTCCTCACCCATGAAGGTGCGCGAGGATCCGGTGACCTTGTGAACAATGGATATGTTGCCTGCGAGCAGGTTCGACAGCTGCGCCAGAAAGAGCGTGGGTCGCAATTCGGTGGTCAGGTGCTCGTTGAGCAGCACGCCCTGGTCCGCACGGTTTTCAGATGCGGCCAGGATTGCGGCGTCCACCGCCTCGTCACGTTCGCCGCCGCCTGCCGCTATGACCATGTCCATGGTCGCGCACAGCGTTTCGTCGTCCTTGACCGCAGCATCGTCGAGGGCCAGGCCCGCGGCATAGGTGCCGAGCCGCTGCCAGGTTTCCATCTGGCGCTGGTCGCCGCGCTTGGCGATCTGCAGGCCCCAGTCGATGGCGGGCAGGGGATGCACCGTGTAGGGCGCGAAGCGCTCCGCATCCACGACCGGTGCCGGCTCGTCGGCAGTCAGCTTGCGCCAATGCTCCTCCGCGCCTTCGCCGAGGCAGGAGACGAGGCCGATGCCGGTGATGACGACGTCGTTCGGTTTCATGGGCTTGCGGGTGTCGTTCAAGCGGCTGGCCGGATCAGGCGGTCTTCGCCGCGACCAGTCCGTCGATCTTGGCGCAGAGGTTCTTCATCAGGAAGTACTCGTCGGTCGAGACCTTGCCGTCATTGACCTCCTGGGTCCACTTCTCAAGCGGAACCTTGATGCCGAATTCCTTGTCGATCGCAAAGACGATGTCGAGGAAATCGAGGCTGTCGATGCCCAGATCGTCGATCGTGTGGCTCTCGGGGGTGATGGTGGCGATGTCGATCTCGCTGGTGTCGGCGATGATCTTGGCGACTTTCTCGAATGTGGTTGGCACGGTGGTTCCTTCAATTGCGCGGCGCGGCTGGCCGCCCGATGGTTGTCGGCTGTCTAATCGGTTTTGATTGCCATGAAAAGAGCGGCAGCCCGACGCGGCGCCACGCATCGCCGGTGGCGGCCCTGCCTGGCCGCCGGACCCGGCGGAATTTGCCTGTCGGCCAGCCGACCGCGACGTGCCGCCAGACGGCCTCAATTGAAGATGATGCGCCCCAGAATGTGCAGCTTTTCCTCGTCCGGCCGAACGATGACCGCCTCGCCCTCGCGCGCCGGTTCCCCGGTCAGCACCTTGATCGTTTCGAGATGGGTGACCAGAATGAGGTTCCCCGAGCCTGAATAATCCCGGATTTTCTGCAGGATAGCGTCGATCTGAACGGCGCGCTCGTCCTCGTCCTCGGATGGCGGATCAAGCGGCGTGAAGTCCTCGCTGTCGCCGAAGGCTAGACGCGCGGTCTCGCGGGTGCGGCAGTAGCGGCTGGTCAGCACGAGTTCCACGGGGGCGGCACGCGCAGCGATCAGCGCACCGATCTTGCGCGCCTGCTGGCGGCCGCGATCGGACAGGTTTCGCTGGGTGCGGCACTTGTCGATCTCGAAATTGTGCGGCTCGCCGGTGCCTGGGGCCATGGCACTGCGAATCAGCACGACGTGGCCGCCTTCGCGCAACAGGGCCCAGCCGGACTCCGTCGCCTGTGCCGCGCCGGTCAGAGCGATCAGGAGCAGGAGCGTTGAGATGCGAAGCATGCGGGAGCCTTGTTGAGTTCCACAATATAGGGATGTGAATGGCGCATGAAAGGCAACCCGTGCCGAATGCGCGCCTGTGCCGCGGCGGTCGTACTTTTCTTCAATCGCGCGTCTTCGCCACGTTGCGCGGTCCGCCGCCGTGGCCTATCAGGCATGTGTGTCTCCCGCTCTGGAAACCTCCCTCTATGTCTTCGGACTCATCGCGCTCGGCTACCTGTCGGGCCTGACCGGCTATCTGAAGACCGAGACCGGCGACGCGCTGACGCAGTTTGCGGTCGGCATCGCGCTCCCCCTACTGCTCTTTCGCACGATGATCGGCGCCGATTTCCACGGCTCGGCACCCTGGGCGCTCTGGTTGGCCTATTTTTCCGCCGTCGCCGTCGCCTGGGCCGCGGGCCATCTGGTCACCACGCGGATCTTCGGGCGCGACTCGCAGGCGGGTGTCGTAGGCGGTGTTTCCTCGGCGTTCTCAAACCTCGTGCTCCTCGGCATTCCGCTGTCGCTTGGCTTTTTCGGGCAGGAGGGCTTCGAGATTCTCTCGCTGCTCATCGCTGTCCATCTGCCGACTTTGATCATGGCGTCGATGATCCTGTTTGCCATCTTCAGCCACGACAGGTCGAAGAAGGTCGAGCCTCTGCCTCTGATCCGCGACTTTCTGCGTCGGATGGCGCGAAACCCGCTGGTGATCGGCATCTTGCTCGGCCTCGCCTGGCGCTTGACCGGCCAGCCATTGCCCGGGCTTGCCGCGCGGCTGGTCGATGCGCTGGCCGGCATTGCCGGCCCGCTCGCGCTGTTTGCCGTCGGCCTCAGCCTGAGGAAATTCGGCATCACCGGCAATGTCGGTCCAGCGCTGGCGCTGTCTGCCATCAAGCTCGGACTGATGCCTGCGGCAGCGCTGGTTGCGGCGCTGCTGTTCGGACTTCCGCCGCTGACTGCCAAGGTTGCCGTCGCCGCAGCGGCATTGCCCTCAGGCGTGAATTCCTACCTGATCGCGACGCAGTTCGGCACCGGTCAGGCACTCGCCTCCAACCAGATGACGATCGCCACGGCCTGCGCGGTAGTCACCACCGCGTTCTGGCTTTCCATCGCACAGATGGTTTTCGGCTAGCCGCGAAAACGTTCGGCAGCTGGGCTGGACCAGCCGACGGCTGAGCGAATGCGATTGATTGCCGGGCGCGCGCTGGGGTATGAGCTTGCGGCTACGGATGACGGCGCAACCAGCGCCGGTCCGGTGCGACGCCGTACTAGCGGGCCGCGTCCAGATCATCGAAATATCACAGCAACACGTCCGGACAGGGCGGTGCAGGAGGCCAGAATAATGCTCCAGAAAACCAACCATTTCATGCGCCAGGCCAATCTGATCGGCGGCGAATGGGTGCAGGCCGACAGCGGCGCCACCATCGACGTCGTCAATCCGGCCACCGGCCAGAAGATCGGCACCGTGCCGAAATCCGGTGGTGCCGAGACGCGCCGCGCGATCGAGGCCGCAGAGGCGGCGTTCCACCCCTGGAAAAAGACCTCGGTCCTCGAGCGCCACAAGCTGCTGCGCCGCCTGCATGACGCGATCATGGACAACCAGCAGGAACTCGCCGAGTTGCTCACCACCGAACAGGGCAAGTCGATGTTCGAGGCCAAGGGCGAGGTCGGCGCCTCGGCCGCCTATATCCTGTGGTTCGCAGAGGAGGGCCGTCGCACCTATGGTGACGTGGTGCCGTCGCCCTGGGCCGACCGCCGCGTGCTTGTTACCAAGGAGCCGGTCGGCGTCATCGCCGCGATCACGCCGTGGAACTTCCCTTCGTCGATGCTCGCCCGCAAGCTCGGGCCGGCGCTGGCCGCAGGTTGTACGGCAGTGGTGAAGCCGGCGACGCAGACGCCCTATTCGGGCCTCGCCTGGGGCGCGCTGGCCGAGGATGCCGGCTTCCCGAAGGGCGTGGTCAATATCGTCACGGGTTCGGCCGCCGAGATTGGTGACGAGATCTGTGCCAACCCGCTGGTCCGCAAGCTGACCTTCACCGGCTCGACCGAGGTCGGCAAGATCCTGATGGAGAAATGCGCTGCGACCGTGAAGAAGGTTTCGATGGAACTCGGCGGCAACGCGCCGTTCCTGGTCTTCGACGACGCCGACATCGACCGCGCAGTCGAAGGCGCCGTCACCGCGAAGTACCGCAATTCGGGCCAGACCTGCGTCTGCACGAACCGCTTCTTTGCGCAGGCCGGCATCTACGACAAGTTCGTCGAAAAGCTGGCCGCAGCGAGCGCCAAGCTCAAGGTCGGCTCTGGCCTCGAGGAAGGCACGCAGCAGGGGCCGCTGATCGACGAGAAGGCCGTCGCCAAGGTCGAGGAATTTGTTGCGGATGCGCAGGCCAAAGGCGGCAAGGTCGTTACCGGCGGCCATCGCCACAAGCTCGGCGGCTCGTTCTTCGAGCCAACGGTGATTTCGAATGCCAGCCCCGACATGATGTTCATGAAGGAGGAAATCTTCGGCCCCATCGCCCCTGTCTTCAAATTCGAGACCGAAGAAGAGGCGATCAGACTCGCCAACGATACGGAGTTCGGGCTTGCCTCCTACTTCTATACCGGCGATCTCGGTCGCGCTTTCCGGGTCATGGAAGGCTTGAAATACGGAATGGTGGGCGTCAACGAGGGCCTGATCACCACGCCCGAAGCGCCTTTCGGCGGCGTCAAGGAGTCGGGTCTTGGCCGCGAAGGCGGACATCAAGGCATCGAGGACTATCTCGACACCAAGTATGTCTGCATCGGCGGCCTCGGCCTCTGAATTTGAGATTGCGTGGCCGGGCGAACGTCCGGCCACCAGTAAGGAAGGGTGGGGCATGCATGGCAGGCGGTGAGTTCTTCGGAACGACGGATGAGGGATCAGAGGTCCAGTGTTTCGAAATCTCCGCCGGCGGGCTCACCGCCCGGGTGATGACCTTCGGTGCCGCCGTCCAGGACCTCCGACTTGCGGGCCATGACGCGCCGCTGGTGCTTGGCTTCGACCGTTTCGAGGACTATCCGCTCCATTCCCCCTATTTCGGCGCCATTGCAGGGCGCTATGCCAATCGCATCGCAGGCGGTCGCTTCACCATCGACGGCAACCGCTACCAAGGACCGCAGAATTTCCTTGGCAAGCACACGCTGCATGGCGGCGACGCCGGCTTCTTCGGCGCCGTCTGGACCGTGGCCGAAACGGGCGGTGACTTCGTCACGCTTGCGTTGCACGATCCGGCCGGCTCGATGGGATTTCCGGGCGCCATGGACGCCACCTGCACCTACCGGATCAGGCCGCCGGGCACGCTGTCCGTCGAGCTTTCGGCTACGACCGACGAGCCGACGCTCTGCAACCTGGCGCATCACTCCTATTTCAATCTCGACGACGGCGGCAGCGGCGACATTCTCGACCACCGCATGATGATCGCAGCCTCCGCCTACCTGCCGGTCGACGGCGAGTTGATCCCCACCGGTGTCGTCATGCCCGTCGAGAATACCGCTTTCGATTTCCGGGTTGCCCGGCCGGTCCGCGAAGACGAGGACGGGTCGCAACTGCCCTACGACCACAATTTCTGCCTTTCGGCGTCGCGGGGACCGCTGCGCCATGCAGTCTGGGCGCAGGGTTCTTCCGGCGTCGAAATGGAAGTCTGGACCACCGAGCCGGGCCTGCAGTTCTATGCCGGCCAGAACGTCGCGCGCACGGTCCCGGGCCTCGGCGGCCGCAGCTACGGCGCCCATGCCGGCTTTTGCCTCGAGCCGCAGGTCTGGCCGGATTCACCCAACCGGCCATACTTCCCGCAGGCCGTTCTCCGGCCGGGCGAAACCTATCGCCAGGTGACGGAGTACCGCTTCCGCAGCCCGCAGGATTGAGCCGGTCCTACGGCCCGATCTTCCGGTGCTCATCGAAGACCGTCACTTCCTGCGCCACGCCGTCGGCCGTCGTGGCGTGCTCGGCAAAGGTCGGTAGACCGGCGGGAATGACAACGTCGGAGCGTGCGGCTTCGAGAAAGATATGCTTTGACGAGGCAGGGGCGATCGGAAACCAGCAAGGGTCGTCGAACGTGCCTGCGTAGACGCCGACCACATCGGGAAACCGCTCGAAGCTCAGCCAGAGCTTCGTGCCGCAGTCACCGCAGAAGTGGATGTGAACCAGCTTTCCGGATCCTTCCGACACCCGGTCGAAGGTCTTGGGCGCTCCCGACAGCACGACGAGATCCTCCTTGCCGAAGATCGGCTCGACCATATAGGCCGAGCCCGTCGCCTTCTGGCAGAACCGGCAATGGCAGAATGTCACCCGGCCCGGTGCCGCGAGGGCTGCATAGCGGATGCGACCGCACAGGCACCCGCCTTCGTTCTTCATCATCGCTCGTCCTCCCGCCTGACGCATCGATCTCGCCGCCAGAATGCCAAGCAAAAAGCGGCGGCGTCAGGCCGCGGGCGGGATGGCAAACGCCGCCCTCAGCACCTCGTAGGGCGCCAGCGCGCCGCGCACCTGAACCACGGCCGCCGCGACGCGGTGTGCGCTTCGCACCGCTTCGTCAGGCTTGCGTCCGACCAGCCTCGCGGCGAGATAGCTGCCATTGAAGGAATCGCCGGCTCCCGTCGTGTCGACCGGTGTGGCGACCGTTTCGGCGGGGATGGGCTCTTCCTTGCCACCGCAACACAGCATTGCCGCGTGCTCGCCGTTCTTGACGACGATTTCCGCCACGCCCGCGGCGGCGAGACGTCTGGCCGTCGCCTGCGGCGAGGCGTCGCCAAACAGCATTTCCTCATCCGGGAAGGTCGGTAGCGCGATGTCGGACAGTGCCAGCGCCTCGTTGACGGCGGCGCGGGCTTCCTCGACCGATGCCCACAGCCGGGGCCGGTAGTTGGCGTCGAAGGCGATCGTCGCGCCACCCGCTCTGGCGGTGGCGATGGCCTGCATGAGCACTTTGCGCGCAGCCGGCTCCAGGATTGCCAAAGTGATTCCGGAAAAGTAGACAAGAGACTGGTTTTCAAGGCTTTTCATCAGGGCCGCGGGGTCCGACGCCAACTGGCGCGCGGCCGAGTCGCTGCGCCAGTAGGTGAAGGAGCGTTCGGCGCCGGCCAGCGTGATGGCGTAAAGGCCGGGCCGCGCGCCGGCGATCAGCGGGCTGGCGGCAATGCCGATGCCGTTCTTCTCGAAAAAGGCGATCTGATCGCGCGAAAATGGATCGTCGCCAAAGGCTGACACGTAGCTTGCCGGCCGGTCCTTGCCGGCCAGCGCATTCAGTGCCCACAGCGTGTTCAGCGTGTCGCCGGCAAAACCCATGCGCCAGTCCGCCCCGCCGCTGCCCGAGAGCTCGAGCATGCACTCGCCGATCGCTGCTATTCCCTTGTACGACATTCCGGCCCTCCGCGTCTTTCCGCCGCTATAGCTTTTCGCGACACCGGACGCCATGCTCGGACCCGAAAGGTCTCTCGTTTTCCAGTGCCGGATGACGTAGGGCGCGCCTATCGTTCACGGAGGTCATGGTGAAGGCGAAACTGTTCGTTTTGATTGCTCTTGCAGCGCTGCTTGCGGTCGGCTCCCATTTCATTTCGGACATGGGCTCGAAGCCCAAGCCGGAACTCAACCTGTCGCGTACACGCACCACCGCGAATGGCAGCTTTGTCGTCTCGATCGAGCCGGAAATTCTCGAGATCAAGCTTGGCGAACTCCATGCATGGATCGTTACGGTGAAGACGCCTGACGGGGCTCCGGTCGCGGATGCCGGCTTCGAGATCGCAGGCGGCATGCCCGATCATAATCACGGCCTGCCGACCAGCCCGCAGGTAACCGAAAACCTCGGCGAGGGCCGCTACAGGCTGGAGGGAGTGAAATTCAGCATGACAGGCTGGTGGGAACTCAGCTTCGATATCACGTCGGGTGAGACCCGCGACGGCGTCACCTTCAACATGGTGCTCTAGCCAGTCATGCGCCGGTCCTGCCTGTCATTGCCGGCCCTTCTCCTGATCGCCGCCGCGGGCCTTTCCGGCTGTGGCGGCGACGACTTCAGCGAGGCCGACAAGGCCACCATTGCCTCTCTGTCGCTGGCGGCCCTGCCGCCGGCGCCCGCCGCTCCTTCGAACCGTTATGCGGAAGATGCGGCCGCGGCGGCCTTCGGCGCGACGCTGTTCTTCGAACAGCGGATGAGCCGCGACGGCGACGTTTCCTGCGCGACCTGCCATCTGGTCGACCGCCAGTTCCAGGACGACCTGCCGCGCGCCAAGGCGGTCGGAACCACCAACCGGCGCACCATGCCGCTTGCCGGCGCTGCCTGGAGCCCGTGGCAGTTCTGGGACGGCCGCCGCGACAGTCTCTGGGCTCAGGCGCTGACGCCACTCGAGGATCCCATGGAGCATGCCGGCACGCGCGCCGGATACGCGCATGTCGTCGCCGACAGTTTTGCCGACCGCTACGCGCGCATTTTTGGTCCATTGCCCGATCTTTCCGCCGTGCCGGCGCGTGCCGGTCCCCGCGGCACGCCCGATGAAGTCGCGGCATGGGAGGCCATGGACTCCCGCCAGCGTCAGGAGATCGACCGGGTCTTCGCCAATCTCGGCAAGGCGCTCGGTGCCTTCGTGCGGTCAATCGAGCCCGTCGAGACCCGCTTTGACCGCTTTGCCGCCGCGCTCTCTGCCCGCAAGCGGCCCGAGGGCGATGCCGTGCTGACGCCCGACGAGATCGCCGGGCTGAAACTCTTCCTCGGCAAGGGAGACTGCGCGACCTGCCACAATGGGCCGCGATTCACTGATGACGGCTTCCACAACACCGGCATTCCCGTCGTGCCCGGCCTGCCGGAGGATCTCGGGCGCCAGATGGGCGTCCTGCAGGCGGCCGCCGATCCGTTCAACTGCATGGGTGCCTTCAGCGACGCTGGCGCCGATGACTGCGGCGAGCTGCGATTCCGGGTGGCAGAGGGGCCGCAACTCCTGCGCGCCTACAAGACGCCGTCGCTGCGCGGTGCTGCCATGCGCCCGCCCTACATGCATTCGGGCCAGTTCGCGACGCTGGAAGAGGTCGTCGACCACTATGCGAGGGCGCCCTCGGCGCCCTCCGGCGAAACCGAGCTGCACCCCATCACCCTGTCGGAACGCGAGCGCCGGCAACTCATTGCCTTTCTCGGCACGCTTTCCGAGTGACTAGCGGTCCTTCACCGTCTCCATCGCCACGAAGGTTGACGTCTGCGCGACATGGGGCAGGGCGGAGATGCGCTCACCGAGCACCCGGCGGTAGGCGGCAATGTCGGTGGTGCGCACCTTCAGCAGATAGTCGAAGCTCGCAGCGATCATGTGGCACTGCTCGATCTCGCCGACCGACAGCACGGCGCGGTTGAAGGCGTCGAGCGCTGCCGAGCGCGTGTCCGACAGCGTCACCTGCACGAAGGCGACATGGCCTTCGCCCATCTTCTCGCGGTCGACCACCGCAGAATAGCCGCGGATGATGCCGTCCCTCTCGAGCCGCTTGACGCGTGCCTGCACCGGCGTTTTCGACAGACCGACGGTGGAGGCCAGTTCTGCCATCGACAGGCGGCCGTCGCGCGCCAGTGCGGCGATGATGTTACGGTCGATCCGGTCCAATTGGTCCGTTGTCATCCGAAATGCAGTCCATAGTGGCATAATTCGGCTCGATGTATGGACCGATCGGACCAGAAAGTCGACTACTTCGGAACGGGTTCTCGCTCAGTCTTGTGCTAGTCTCCGCAGGTCCCGACCTCTCCCATGCCACAGGGTTGATCATGCCGACGCTTTCCAGCCTCAGAGCCGACATCCGCGCCAACTACCTGCCCGACGAGGCCGAGACGCTCGGCCGGCTGGTCAGTATGGCGGCGCTCGATTCTGGCGAGCGCAAGAAAATCTCCGCCCGCGCGGCGGATCTGGTGCGCACGGTGCGCAATTCGTCTGATTCGCATCTGATGGAGGTGTTTCTCTCCGCCTACGGCCTGTCGACGCGCGAGGGCGTCGCCCTGATGTGTCTCGCCGAGGCGCTGCTGCGCGTGCCCGACAACGAGACGATCGACGAGCTGATCCGCGACAAGATCGCGCCGCAGGACTGGTCGGCCCATTCCGGCGAATCCTCCTCGATCTTCGTCAACGCCTCCACCTGGGCGCTGATGCTGACCGGCAAGGTGCTGGAGGACGGCGATCAGGGCATCGAGGGGACACTGCGCTCGATGGTGCGCCGTCTGGGCGAGCCGGTCATCCGCCGCGCCGTGTCTGCGGCCATGCGCGAGATGGGCGAGCAGTTCGTGCAGGGCCGCACCATCGAGCAGGCGCTGAAGCGCGGCCGGCCGATGACGGCCAAGGGCTATCTCTATTCCTACGACATGCTGGGCGAGGCCGCGCGCACCGAAAACGACGCCAAGCGCTATTTCGCTGCCTACCAGGATGCCATCTCGTCGCTCGATGCCGGCACGAACGGGCCCGACATCCGCCAGAATCCCGGGATTTCGGTCAAGCTATCGGCGCTCCACCCGCGCTACGAGGTGGCGCAGAAGGACGCCATGCTGCCGCTGATGGCGTCTCGGCTGTTCGACCTGGCGCTCGATGCCCGCCATGCCAAGATGGGGCTCAATATCGACGCCGAGGAAGCCGACAGGCTCGACCTCTCGCTCGACGTGATCGAGCGCGTGCTGGCCGAGCCTGAGCTCGCCGGCTGGAACGGCTTTGGCGTCGTCGTGCAGGCCTACGGCCCCCGCGCGCCGCATGTCATCGACTGGCTCTACACGCTGGCCAAACGGCACGACCGGCAGATCATGGTGCGGCTGGTCAAGGGCGCCTATTGGGACACCGAGATCAAGCGTGCGCAGACGCTCGGCCTCGACGGCTTCCCGGTCTTCACGCGCAAGACCAACACCGACATTTCCTACATCGCCTGTGCCCGCAAGCTGCTGGCGATGACCGACCGCATCTACCCGCAATTCGCCACCCACAACGCTCACACGGTGGCCGCCATCCTCGCCATGGCGCCCGACCGCGAGAGCTTCGAGTTCCAGCGCCTGCACGGCATGGGCGAGTCGCTGCACGAGGCGGTGCGCAAGGCGGAGGGCACGCGCTGCCGCATCTATGCGCCGGTCGGCGCGCATGAGGACCTGCTCGCCTACCTCGTCCGGCGCCTGCTCGAGAACGGCGCCAACTCGTCCTTCGTGCACCAGCTGACCGACAAGGACGTGCCGCCCGAGGAGATCGCGCGCGATCCGTTCGAGGCTGCCGAGAAGCAGGGCCAGGCCGCCAATCCGGCGATTCCGAGGCCGGCTGAAATCTTCGGCGCAGGCCGCCGCAACTCCAAGGGATTCGACATCACCGACAGGGTCACGCTCGACGCGATAGAACGGGAGAGGGCGGGTTTTGCCGGACCGGAGCGCTGGACGGCGGCTCCGATGAGCCCCGCCGCTGGCGACGGGCCACGACGTAACGTCGTCAATCCGGCCCGGCCGGACGACATTGTCGGCACAGTTGCGGAAGCCAGTGCCGAACAGGCGCGGGAGGCGGTTGCAATCGCTGTTGCCGCGCAGCCGGACTGGGCGGGGCGGCCGGTCGCCGAGCGCGCCGCCATCCTGCGCAAGGCCGCCGATCTCTACGAGGCCCACGCCGTCGAATTCTTTGCGCTTGCCACCCGCGAGGCCGGCAAGACGCTGGCCGACGGCGTGGCGGAAGTGCGCGAGGCCGTGGATTTCCTGCGCTACTACGCCGCCGAGGCCGCTCAGGCGGAGGCGGGCACCGAGGCGCGCGGCGCCATCGTCTGCATCTCGCCCTGGAACTTTCCGCTGGCGATCTTCACCGGCCAGGTGGCTGCCGCACTGGTTACCGGCAACGCGGTTCTGGCCAAGCCGGCCGAGCAGACGCCGCTGATTGCCGCGCGCGCCGTCGCGCTGTTGCACGAGGCGGGCGTGCCGCTCAACGTGCTCCAGCTGCTGCCGGGAGATGGTCCATCGGTCGGGGCGCCACTGACGGCCGATCCGCGCATCGCAGGCGTCTGCTTTACCGGCTCGACGGAGGTCGCCAAGGCGATCGAGCGCCAGCTCGCAAGGACAGCCGCGCCTAACGCCATGCTGCTTGCCGAAACGGGCGGCCTCAACGCAATGATCGTCGATTCGACCGCGCTGCCTGAGCAGGCCGTGCGCGACATCCTCGCCTCGGCCTTCCAGAGCGCCGGCCAGCGCTGTTCGGCGCTGCGCATCCTCTATGTCCAGAAGGACGTCGAGAAGAAGATGATGGCGATGCTCGAAGGAGCCATGCAGTCGCTCAGCCTCGGCAATCCCTGGCTGCTCTCGACGGACGTCGGCCCGGTGATCGACGAGGACGCCCGGCAGGGAATCGGCGACTATTGCGCCGCGATGGAGGCCAAGGGACGTCTCATCGCCAAGCTCGAGGCGCCTGCCGACGGTCGATTTATTGCGCCGCACATCCTGCGCGTCTCCGGTATCGAGGAGATGGAGCGCGAAATATTCGGGCCGGTCCTGCATGTTGCGACCTTCGAGGCCGACGACATCGACCGCGTCATCTCTGCCATAAACCGCAGGGGCTACGGCCTGACCTTCGGCCTGCACACGCGCATCGAGGCGCGTGTCCAGCATATTGTCGACGGCGTCCATGCCGGCAACATCTATGTCAACCGCAACCAGATCGGCGCCGTGGTCGGCTCGCAGCCCTTTGGCGGCGAGGGCCTGTCAGGCACCGGTCCCAAGGCCGGAGGGCCGCACTATCTGCGCCGTTTCCGCAAGTCGGCCGAGGCCGGCTCGGAACCGGCTGCCGGACCCAAGGTGACCGCCACCGACCTCGCCGACAATCTGCCCGAGACGGCACCGGGCTGGTCGACGCGCGGCGACCGCATCGCCCTGTTGAGAAAGCACCTGCGCGGCAAGGGCGCCGCGGCGATCGCGGCTGCCGCCGGCATCGACTTTGGCCCTGTCGACCTGCCCGGGCCGACCGGCGAGGCCAATACGTTGACGCTGTTTGCGCGCGGCTGCGTGCTCTGCCTCGGGCCCGACGGCGAAACGCTGCTGGCGCAGGCAGTGCAGGCATTGGCGGCGGGCAATTGCGTGCTGGCCGTCGCGCCCGGTGCGCCGGCGGCGCTGCAGCCGCTGCTCGGCAAGGGCATGCCGATCGCCGCTCTCGACGGCACCGCCGATCCGGTAGAGTCGCGCTCGCTCGCCATCGATGCCGTCGCCTATTCGGGGCCGCCCGTCGTCGCGCGCAAACTCAGGGCCATGCTGGCCGAGCGCAGCGGGCCAATCGTCCCGCTGGTGACGGAAGTGCTCAATCCGGCTGCCTATGCGCATGAGCGGGCGGTGTGCGTCGACACCACGGCAGCCGGCGGCAATGCCAGCCTGCTGGCCGGTGCAGGTTAGGCGCAGGTCAGAGAGAGCGTCGGCACCTGACGGGTCAGGCGCCTTCGACGACCGAAAAGCCTTCGAAGGCCGGCGGGCCGATATAGGCGGCCTTGGTCGAGCCGGCATTCCTGTGCGCGGCGCGGAAGTTCTCGGATTTCGTCCAGGCGACAAAATCCTCGTAAGAGGCCCAGATCGTGTGCGAAGCGTAGAGCGTATAGCCCTCGGCCTCGTTGACCGGGCCGCGCAGCAAATGGAACTGCCTGAAGCCCTGCATCTCGCCAAGCTTCGAATCACGGTTTTTCCAGATGTCCTCGAAGGTCTCCTCGGAACCGGTCTGCACCTTGAAGCGATTCATGGCGATATACATGGCAAGTCTCTGTTTTTCTTGAATTGTCGGCCACGTGGTCCGGCGACGGGAGCGCTCTGTGTCCGGTGCGGTCGGCGTCAGTTGGCGAGTGCGGCGCGCTGTGGCAGCAGGTCGATGCCGAGCAGGCCGCGCATATCGGTCTTGCCGGCCACCAGTTCGGCGATGGTGTGGCGCTCAAGCACGGCGAAGAAGGCATTGAGCGCCTCGCGCAATGCCGCATTGAGCGAGCAGGAATCGATCAGCGGGCATTCTGCGGCGTCGTTTTCGAAGCACTCGGCCATGGCGAAGCTTTCCTCGGTTACGCGCACGACGTCGAAGAGGTTGATGTCGGTCGCCGGCCGGCCGAGCTTCACGCCGCCATTGCGGCCGCGCACCGTTTCCACGAGGCCGGCCTCGACGAGCGGCTGCAGGATCTTGAACAGGAAGAGTTCCGAGACCGAATAGGCGCTTGCGATCTCGGGGATACGGCTGAGCCTGCCGTCATTGGCGGCGCAATACATCAGGATACGCATCGCGTAGTTGGTCTGGCGCGTCAGCCGCATGGAAGGTCCTCGGAAGCGTTCATCGAAGAATGTAGCGAGCAGTCTAGAACAATTCCAGGCAGGACGCCAGAAAACATGATGCCGGGCGTCCACTTAGTTTTCTCGACGATGGCCTGTCACACCTCCACGCAAGCCACGGATTCTCCAGCGGCGGCGCAACGCCGAATTGACGCAAACGGTCAAACTTCTATTCTGGGGTGCCCCCGGCGGGGCCCGAAGGAATTCAGCATGGCCAAGAAATCCGAATCCGAATCGATCCGCGACATGTTCAGCAAGCTCGGGCACGACCTGAAGATGCCCGAGGTCGACATCGAGGCCATTCTCAGTCACCACCGCAAGAATCTCGAGGCGCTGGAGAAGTCGGCAAAGGCTTCCGCCTCGGGCGCGTCGGCGGTGATGAACCGGCAGCGCGAAATGCTGCAGAAGACGATGCAGGAAGTCACCGAGATGGCACACAGCTTCCGCGCGCCGGGCAATCCGCAGGAGATGATGGCCAAGCAGGCCGATTTCGCGAAGAGGTCCTTCGAGGCGGCGGTCAAGAATGCCGGCGAGATGTCCGAACTGGTCAAGAAATCGAGCGCCGACTCGATCGAGATCCTGCGTGCCCGCATCCGCGAATCGATGGAAGAAATCCGGCAGGGCTACGAGAAGCGCAAATAGCGTTCGGTCACACCACCACACAGGGTTTAGTACATGACGCCGGGACTGACGTTCGAAGGCATGCGGCAGATGGTTGGCCAGGAAGTCGGCGTTTCCGGCTGGCTGACGGTCGATCAGGGCATGATCGACCAGTTCGCTGAATGCACCGGCGACCGCCAGTGGATTCATGTCGATGTCGAGCGGACGAAGCGGCAAAGCCCGTTCCGGGCGCCTATCGCGCATGGCTATCTGACGCTCTCCCTGATCACAGCCTTTGCGTTGGAGATCGGCCTGCTGCCCGAAAACACCCAGGCGGCTTTCAACTACGGCCTCGACAGGGTCCGTTTCGTCGCGCCCGTCCGTGTCGGCTCGCGGGTGCGCATGCGCTCGGCGCTCGTGTCGATGGAAGACAAGGGCCCCGGCCAGTACCTGGTCAAGACCAACAACACGATCGAGATCGAGGGTGACGAACGGCCGGCGCTGACTGCCGAGGCACTCGTCATGTTCTACGAGCGGCGCAAGAAGCGGCAAGCATAGATGCTTCGACTAGCTGCGGAAGCGGTCTAGAACGACGTCACCACGCCGATGCCGCTGCCTTCGAAGCGGTCCATCGCCATCAGCGCCTGTGGCGCCTCGGCAAGGCTGAGCCGCTTGCCGACCAGCATCTGGGGGGCCAGCTTGCCGGTGCGGATCATTTCCATCATCGACTGGTAGCGGAATGCCTGCATGCCGTGGCTGCCGCGGATCTCGAGTTCGAAGGCGATGACCTTGGCCATCGGGATCTGCGGCTTTGCGTGCTCGCCGAGCATCAGGCCGACCTGCACGTGGCGACCGCGCCGCCTGAGGTTCGAGATCGAATTGAAGCAGGTCGCCGGGTGGCCGAGCGCGTCAATCGACATGTGGGCGCCGCCATTGGTGATCTGTTTCACCGCGCGCACGACATTCCCGGTCTCGGCAGCATTGACGGTGGCGACCGCGCCGACTTTCCTGGCGAAGTCCAGTTTCTCGTCGGTCAGGTCGATGGCGACGACATTCGCGCCCATCGAACTGGCGATCATGATCGCCGACAGGCCAACGCCGCCGCAGCCATGCACCGCAACCCATTCGCCGGGCGTGACGCGGCCCTGGTCGACGACGGCGCGAAACGAGGTGACGAATCGGCAGCCGAGGCTGGCAGCGGTGGCAAAGTCCATCTCTTCGGGCAAGGAGACGAGGTTGATGTCGGCAAAATCAATGGCGACATACTCGGCAAACGAACCCCAGGCCGAGAAGCCGGGCTGGAACTGGTTCTCGCAGACCTGGTGGTTTCCCGAGGCGCATTCGAAGCAACGCCCGCAGCCGCCGACGAAGGGCACGGTGACGCGGTCGCCTTCCTTCCAGCGCGTCACGCCGCTGCCGACGGCAGCAACCGTGCCGGCCAGTTCGTGGCCCGGCACGTGCGGAAGGCAGATGTCGGGATCGTGACCCATCCAGCCGTGCCAGTCGCTGCGGCAGAGCCCGGTCGCCTCGACCTTGACCACCACGCCGTCGCGGGTTGGCGTCGGGTCGGCAACGTTCTGGATGGTCGGCGGCTCGCCAAAGGCTTCGAAAACGACGGCTTTCATGGTGTCTCTCCGGGCAGCCGTGGTCGGGCGTCGCCGAAGGCCGCATTGCAAATCAGGGCCGCGAATGGAGCATGCCGGCGCGGGATCGTGCAAGCGGCCGCGGCGACTTCTGCTTGCCCGAAGGTCAAGCTGCGGGATGCTTCCAGCCAAACGACAATGTACTATTTGCCAATGAGCTATAGGCTGCGCTGCGTCTATCGTGACAATCGCACAGGGAGCAGGGGAGGGCTCGCCGCATGACCAATGACGTCGCCCGGTTTCTCATCATCGACGACCATCCGCTGTTTCGCGAGGCGCTGCACAGTGCGGTGCGCATGGCCTATCCCGACGTCGATACGATCGAGGCGAAATCGATCGGCGAGGCGCTCGATGTGCTTTCGGGCGCACAGAGCTTTGACCTGGCGCTGCTCGACCTCACCATGCCCGGTGTCCAAGGATTCGAGGGGCTGCTGGAATTGCGAACGCGCTATCCGCGGCTGCCGGTCGTGGTCGTTTCCGGTCACGACGACCCACGCATCATCTCGGAAGCGCTCTCCTACGGTGCAGCGGGCTTCATTTCGAAATCGGTACGCAAGAGCGACCTGGCGGCGGCTATCCGCTCGGTCATGGAAGGCGCCGTCCACGTGCCAGAAAACTACGCCGGGCTGCCGGCCGACGACGACAGCGCCGACCGCGCCGAGATGGTACGCCGCCTGTCGACTCTGACGCCGCAGCAATTGCGCGTGCTGCACATGCTGCGCCAAGGGTTGTTGAACAAGCAGATCGCCTACGAGTTGCAGGTCGGCGAGACGACGGTGAAGGCGCATGTCTCGGAAATCCTGCGCAAGCTCAACGTCTACAGCCGGACACAGGCGGTCATCGAGGTCTCGAAGCTCGACAACGCAGAACTCTTTCGCGAGCAGGCGGGGCTTTAGCGGGCTTCAGGCCAGAAGATGCGCCATCAGCGCCCGGAGTTGAGCGGGCTTGACCGGCTTGCGCATCATCTCGATGCCGCTGGCCTTGACGATGCCGGCCAGCGCGTCGGAGGCATCTGCGGTGATGATCAGGCCTGGCACGTTGGTGCCCAGCCGGTCGCGTATGGCGCCAATGGTGACGCTGCCGAGGTCGCCATGGTCAAGGTGCTGGTCGGCAATCACGATGTCAGGGCGCCACGAGCCGTCCTGCAGCAGCGCGATGGCCTCGGCGGTCGTGGCGGCGGCCCGCGCTGCGCACTGCCAGCGGCCGAGCAGGGCGGTCATGCCGTCGCGGACAGCCGGATCGTTCTCGACCAGCAGAACCTTGGTGCCGAACAGGCCGTAGCCGCGCGGGCGCTCCAGCCCGCTGCGCAGACCGGCCAGGTCGCTCGGGACCCCGGCTGACAGCGGCACCTCGACATGGAAGACCGTGCCGCGCCCGACGCGTGACGAGAAGGAGACCGGATGGGCAAGCGCACCGGCCATGCGGCGCACGATGGCAAGGCCCAGCCCCAGCCCGCCGCCTGCCAGGGCCGAATCGCCCGCGCCACGGTGGAATTCCTCGAAAACGGCCTCGCGCTGGTCCTCGGGTATTCCGCTGCCGGTGTCGACGATGTCGACCCGGATCTTGCCAGTGCGCCGCCGCGCCGCCACCAGCACGCCGCCCGAGTGCGTGTAGCGCAGCGCGTTCGACAGGATGTTTTGCAGGATGCGGCGCAGCAGGATGCGGTCGGAGCGAACCACGGCGTCGGTGGCGCGGAAGCCGAGCTTCAGCCCCTTCTGGCGCGCCAGCGGCTCGAAATCCGACTTCAGCGACGAGAAGAGCCGCTCCAGTGAGACGTCGGAAACCTCCGGCTGTACTACGCCGGCATCGAGCTTGGAGATGTCGAGCAGAGTGCGTAGCAGGTCTTCCATCGTCTCCAGAGAGCGTTCGACCTGGCGCACCAGCGTGCGGCCCTCCTCGGAGGTCTGGATCTCGGCAAGGGCGGAGACCGAGAGATGCGCGGCGTTCAGCGGTTGAAGAACGTCGTGGCTGGCAGCCGCCAGAAAGCGCGTCTTGGACAGGTTGGCGAGCTCGGCCGTTTCCTTGGCGGCGCCGAGAGCCAGGTTGGACTGTTCGAGATTGCGCAGCGTCGCGCGCAGTTCCTCGGTGCGGCTGCGCACGCGGTTTTCCAGCCCGATCGCCGTCTGGAACAGCGAAAACGCGTTGCCCTGCTGGTCCATCGACCGCTCGACGCGCGAAATCAGCGCGGCGTTGATCTTCTTCAGCTTGTCGATGTCGTCGATGTCGCGAACAGGCATGGCTATTCCGCGGCCTGCCGAAGGCCAAAGGCGATGCCGGTAAAAGTCTGGTTCAGGTGCATCGAGCGGTATTGCTCGCCATAGGTGCCGAAGCCGATGACATTGTTTTCGCGGTAGAGCTCCGAAATGTCGCGCGAGACCTGGCGGTTGCGCGCGTCCAGGCGGCGCAGGACGCAGTCGAAGCCGAGGATCATGTCGATGCCGCCCAGGCGGTCGTTGACGCTGGCCAGAGCCTCGCGCGTCGATTCCACCATGCCCGTCGGCTGCGCGATGGACAGGACGAGCCCGTCATCGATTGCGCAGAAAAACGACAGGGAACCGTCGGGGTGCATCCTCTGGATCGAGCGGCAATAATACTCGCCGCCGACACGCATCACCACCGGGTGCGAGGCGAAGCTCAGCGGCGTCAGGTTGTCGGGCGCCACGCCGACCGCCGATGCATAGACTTCCGCCGCCGGCCCGGCGTTGAACTCGTGGACGATGCGCCGGTCAGGGTCCGACGCGGTAACGACCAGCTTGTCGCCGGTCGGCACGAAATTCTCGGTCTTGAAGACGTGGAAGGGGATGGCGGTCGAGATCAGTACGACAACGGCGCAGTCGGAGGCGACTTCGCCGTCGCAGATCAGCGTGGTTGTCTCGAACTTGAGGTCGTCGCCAGCCGAGCCGCCGAGCAACGGGATATCGTCGAGGCTCCAGTGAATGGCCGAGGTGACCGATTCCTCCGAATAGGAAAGCCCGTCGATGAAGGACAGCGCGAAGACCTGGCTGCCGCCGGAACGGTCGGTCTGGCTGTAGAGCTTGAGCTTGAGGTGTTCGACCTCGGCGGCGATCGCCTCCATGCCGGGCGAACTGATGCCACGAACCATGGTGCTGACGGCCGAAAAGGCGGCCGCGGGGAAAAGGATCGCCACGGCATGGCCCTCTTCCAGTCCGCCCGGCGTGATCTCGCCCGCCGTCGAGCAGCCGGCGTAGGACAGGCCGGCGACATGCGTCGCCCAGGCCGCGGCAAGATCGTGGGCGTCAAACAGCGCCTGCGAAAAGAACAGCAGCGCAAAGCCGGCGTCGATGGCCTCCGCCTCGGTTGCGACCGAGCGTGCAAAGCCTTCGGCGTCGGCCGTGTCGGTGGTCAGCACCGTCAGGCCGCTGGCATAGCTCGTACGTGTGCAACCCAGCTGCTTGCTCCTCCGATAGCGCCCCCCTGCGCTGTTGCATACTTGTCCGGAAGGCGGAGCCAATGCAATATGGCTGGGCTGCGGCCCGTGACCGAAAGTACAATATACGCTTTCGGGGTGGGCCTGCATTCTGACCGAACCGTAGCTGGAGACTGGCGAAAGAGTGCCTGGTCTGAAGGCTTTCGGACCTGCCGGACCGTCAACGGAACCGGTGTCAATTGTACCAAGGCGGATGACCTAGGGAGGGAAAATGTCCGACGTTTCGTTGGTTGTGAATGGCAAGCGCGTCAGCGCTGCCGTAGAGGACCGCACGCTGCTGGTCCATTTCCTGAGAGAAAATCTCGGGCTGACGGGAACCCATGTCGGCTGCGATACGTCCCAGTGCGGCGCCTGCGTGGTGCATGTCGACGGCAAGGCGGTGAAGTCCTGCACGATGCTGGCGGCGCAGGCCTCCGGCTCGACGGTAACAACCATCGAGGGGCTGGCCGAAGGCGCCGACCTCCACCCGGTCCAGGCCGCCTTCAAGGAGAATCACGGCCTGCAGTGCGGCTTCTGCACGCCCGGCATGATCATGGCAGCGACCGACATGATCGCGCGTCATCCGGAAGGCCTCGACGAGGCCACGGTGCGCGACGAGCTGGAGGGCAATATCTGCCGCTGCACCGGCTACCACAACATCGTCAAGGCGATCCTCGCGGCTTCGCAGGCCATGTCGGGCAAGTCGAAGGCGGCATAGGTGATGGTGAATCGTCGAGGCTGAACGGGCCGGGCTGGATGCCCACCGCGACGCCATCGACGCTTTGATCCGTTCACCATTCACCAATCGTTCCGGGAGGAAATTCTGATGGGTATCGAAGGCGTAGGCGCACGCGTTGCGCGCAAGGAAGACAAGCGATTCATCACCGGCGCCGGGCGCTATGTCGATGACATGATCGTGCCAGGCATGAAGCATGCCGCATTCGTGCGCAGCCCGCACGCTCATGCTGAGATCGCCGGCATCGACGTCAAGGCGGCTCAGGCCATGCCCGGCGTGCACGGGGTGCTGACCGGCAGGGAACTCAAGGCCGACGGCATCGGCAACCTGATCTGCGGCTGGATGATCCATTCCAAGGACGGCACGCCGATGAAGATGGGCGCCTGGTCGCCGCTCGCGGTCGACAGGGTCCGCTATGTCGGCGACGCGGTGGTGATCGTGGTGGCCGACACCAAGGGCCAGGCGCGCGACGCCGCCGAAAAGGTCGAGATCAGCTACAAGGAGCTGCCTGCGGTCACGGATGCCTCCAAGTCGATGGACGCGGGCGCGCCGCAGATCCACCCCGAGGCCGAAAACAACCTGATCTTCGACTGGGACATCGGCAATGCCGACGAGACGGCCGCCGCCTTCAAGAATGCTGCGCATGTCGTCAAGCTCGACATCGTCAACAACCGGCTTGTGCCAAACGCCATGGAGCCGCGCGCGGCACTCGGCCACTACGACAAGGCCGAGGACCACTACACCTGCTGGACGACGTCGCAGAACCCGCATGTCGCCCGCCTGGTGATGAGCGCCTTCTACAATGTCGCGCCGGAAAACAAGCTGCGCGTCATCGCGCCCGACGTCGGCGGCGGCTTCGGCTCGAAGATCTACATCTACCCGGAAGAGATCGTCTGCCTGTGGGCCTCCAAGAAGACCGGCGTGCCGGTGAAATGGGTCGCCGACCGTACCGAGAGCTTCCTCACCGACGCGCATGGCCGCGACCACCACACGCATGCCGAAATGGCCTTCGACAAGGACCACAATATCCTCGGCCTGAAGGTCGAGACCAAGGCCAATCTCGGCGCCTACATGTCGCTGTTCTCGTCAGCGACGCCGACCTATCTCTACGCGACGCTGTTGTCGGGCCAGTACAACATCCCGGCCATCCACGCCAACGTGAAGGCGATCTACACCAACACCGCGCCTGTCGATGCCTATCGCGGGGCAGGGCGGCCGGAGGCCACCTTCGTCATGGAACGCATGATGGAGATCGCGGCGCGGCAGTTTGGCCTCTCGCCGGCGGAACTGCGCCGCAAGAACTTCGTCACCCAGTTCCCGCACCAGACGCCGGTCATCATGTGCTACGACGCCGGCGACTACGCCGCCTCGCTCGACGCGGCGATGCTGGCTGCTGACTATGCCGGCTTCCCGCAGCGCAAGGCGCAGGCCGCCAAGGCCGGCAAGCTGCGCGGCATCGGCATGTCCTGCTACATCGAGGCCTGCGGCATCGCGCCGTCGGCAGCGGTGGGATCTCTCGGCGCCGGCGTCGGGCTCTGGGAATCGGCCGAGGTCCGCGTCAACGCGGTCGGTACCATCGAGGTGCTGACCGGCTCGCACAGCCACGGCCAGGGCCACGAGACGACCTTCGCCCAGCTCGTCAACGAACGCTTCGGCGTGCCGCTCGACTCCGTATCGATCGTGCACGGCGACACCGACAAGGTGCAGATGGGCATGGGCACCTACGGCTCGCGCTCGGGCGCGGTCGGCATGTCGGCCATCGTCAAGGCGCTCGACAAGGTCGAGGCCAAGGCCAAGAAGATCGCCGCACACCTGCTCGAAGCCGACGAGGGTGACATCGTCATCGAGAACGGCACGCTGAAGGTTGCGGGCACCGACAAGAACGTGCCGTGGTTCCAGATGGCGCTCGCCGCCTACACCGCCCACAACCTGCCGGGCGGCATGGAGCCGGGCCTCAAGGAAACGGCCTTCTACGATCCGTCGAACTTCACCTTCCCGGCGGGCTGCTACATCTGCGAGGTCGAGGTCGATCCTGATACGGGCATGACGGAGATCGTGCAGTTCGTCGCGGCCGACGATTTCGGCAACATCATCAATCCGATGATCGTCGAGGGCCAGGTGCATGGCGGCATCGCTCAGGGCGTCGGACAGGCGCTGCTGGAAGGCGCCTTCTACGACGCGTCGGGCCAGCTGCTGACAGCGAGCTACATGGACTACACCATGCCGCGCGCCTCGGACCTGCCATCGTTCCAGCTGTCGACCTCGAACACCCCGTGCCCGAGCAACCCGCTGGGCATCAAGGGCTGCGGCGAGGCCGGCGCCATCGGCTCGCCGCCGGCGGTGATCAATGCGATCACCGACGCGCTCGGCCACGAAAACCTGACCATGCCGGCAACGCCCCAGAAAGTCTGGGCGGCCGCGCGTGCAGCCAAGCACTAAGGGAGAGACAGCATGTACTCGGTAAATTACCATCGCGCCTCCTCCGTCGCCGACGCGGCCAAGCTGCTGGCTTCGGAGGACGCCAAGGCGCTGTCGGGCGGCATGACGCTGATCCCGGCGATGAAGACGCGGCTTGCCGCGCCTTCCGACCTCGTCGATCTCGGCCACATCGCCGATCTCAAGGGCATCACGGTGTCCGGGAAGACGGTCACCATCGGCGCGGCCACGACGCATGCCGAGGTCGCCAACAATGCCGCGCTGAAGCAGGCCGTACCCGCGGTGGCGCATCTTGCCTCGCTGATCGGCGACCCGCATGTCCGCCACAAGGGCACGATCGGCGGCTCGGTGGCCAACAACGACCCGGCCGCCGACTATCCGGCGGCCCTCCTGGCGCTCGGCGCCACCATCGTCACCAACAAGCGGTCGGTTGCGGCGGACGAGTTCTTCACCGGCCTGTTCGAGACGGCACTCGAGGACGGCGAGATCATCACCTCGGTGAGCATCACGGCGCCCGACAGGGCCGGCTACGAAAAATTCCGCAACCCGGCTTCGCGCTACGCCATTGTCGGCGTGTTCGTCGCCAAGGGCCCGAACGGGGTGCGGGTGGCCGTTACCGGAGCCGGTGACGAAGGCGTATTCCGCTCGAGCGAGCTCGAATCCGCGCTTGGCGGCAGCTTCACGCCGGAAGCTGCGGCAGGCGTGAAGGTTTCGGCCGACAACCTGATGAGCGACATGCACGCTTCAGCCGAGTACCGCGCCAGTCTGATCACGGTGATGGCCAAGCGCGCCGTGACGCAGGCCAACGGCTAGGTCATCCCGACAAGCATAGGAAAAGGGGCCGAGAGGCCCCTTTTTTTGCGCTGGCGCGGAAGGCCAGGAGTCGGCGCGGGCGCAGCGCGCCATTGCGACCGCATGGCTTTCCGACGGCCCTGCCGCTACTGTTGTGCAGGGGAGATCTCGGATGCAGCGTCGCCTAGCCGCCATTCTAGCCGCCGACGTTGTCGGCTATTCCCGCATGATGGGGCAGGACGAGTCCGGAACTCTGGGCCGCATGACAGACATGCGGCGCGACATGATCGAGCCGCTCATCGCCAGACACCGGGGGCGCATCGTCAAGCTGATGGGCGACGGCCTGCTGGTCGAATTTTCCAGCCTGGTGGATGCCGTGCAATGCGCGATGGGCTGGCATCCGGGGGCCGCAGGCCATGCCGCCAACCAGGGCCCTGAAACCCATATCCGCTTCCGCATCGGCATCAACATCGGCGATGTGCTGATCGAAGGCGACGACATTCACGGCGACGGCGTCAACATTGCTGCCAGGCTGGAAGGGCTGGCTGAACCCGGCGGCACCTGCATCTCCGCCGACGCCTACCGGCAGGTGCGCGGCAAGGTCGACATCTCCTTCGAAGACATGGGCGACCATGCGCTGAAGAACATTGCCGAACCCGTCAGGGTCTATCGGCTCTCCGGCAGGCCGGGCGAAGATGCAGTTCCGGCGGAAGCCGAGGACGCTCCGGCCTATTCGGTGCATCAGTCAGTTGCGATCCTGCCCTTTGCCAACATGAGCGGCGACCCGGAGCAGGAATATTTCGCCGACGGGATCACCGAAGACATCATCACCGACCTGGCCAAGCTGCCGGGCATGTTCGTCATCGCCCGGAATTCGTCGTTCCGTTACAAGGGGAAAAATCCCGATATCCGGCAGGTATGCCGCGAACTTGGGGTCAAATTCGCGCTCGAAGGCAGCGTGCGCAAGGCCGGATCGCGGGTGCGCATCACGGCACAGCTGATCGAAGGCGCGAAAGGCGGGCATGTCTGGGCGGAACGCTACGACAGGGAACTGGAAGACATCTTTGCGGTGCAGGACGAGGTAACGCGCGAGATCGTGCGCGCACTCGAACTCAAGATGTCGCACGGCGAAACAACACGGCAGCGCGCCGATACCAGCAATGCGCTCGCCTATGATCTTGTGCTGCAGGGACGCGAGCAGCGCCATCTGTTTTCCAAGGAGAGCAATCTGCGCGCGCGCCAGCTGTTCGAGCGCGCGATAGGGGTCGACCCCGACTATGCGGCGGCCCATGCGGGGCTGGCGCTTTGCGGTCTTCACGCCTGGCTACATGGCGCGCAGAAGGAACTGGAGAGCGCGTATGAAATCGCGAAGCACGCCAAGGCGCTTGACCCGTCTCTGCCAGTTGCCTGCGAGGCGCTGGGCAATGTGCTGTTGTTCATGGGGCGCCAGGACGAGGCGGTGGCCGAAGCCAGGCAGTGGGTCGAGCTAGAGCCCGGCAATGCCGACGCCTATGCCAACCTGGCCGGCGCGCTGTCAATTTCCGGCGAACCTGAGAAGATCAATGCCCTGATTGACAGGGCGATCAGCCTCAACCCCTTCTATCCCTTCTACTACACGCTCTACAAGGGAATGGCCTCGCTGCTGATGCATCGCTACGCGGAGGCTCTCGACTTGCTGAAACGCAGCGCCGCCCGCAATCCCGAGGCCATGCATGCGCATCTGTTTCTTGCGGCATGCCTTGGCCTGTTGGGCGATGCGGCATCGGCCCGCGCCGCACTGGACGAGGTCTTTCGTATCCATCCGGGGTTTTCGACAGGGTGGGTGAAGACCTATTTTCCCTACAAGCGTGCGGCCGACCTGGAACTGCTTGTCGGCGGACTGCGCCTTGCCGGACTCTCCGACTAGGCCGACTGCCAAACCGGCGATGTCAGCGCTAAACCCGTGCAGACCTCACTTGATGTAGCTGTTGCCTGAGGGGCGGATCTGGCCGTTCGGCTGCAGGATTGGCACGTCCAGCCTTGGCTGCGATGCGCCGACGGTGGCACGGTCCCGGTCGCGCAAGTTCTGCTGCTGCAGTTGAAAGGCCGCGCGGCCCTGTTCGTCGCGCAAGGCCTGCAGTTCGGCTGCCGTGAGACCTCGCAGAGCCGCCTCGTTTTCCGCGGCCGGGTCTGCTAGAGCCGTCGTCGCCGTGGCGGCGAGGGCAAGGGCGAGGCCTAGAAGCCCGGCCATCGCCGGTCTCTTGCTGAACAGGGACATCGCAGCGGTTCCTTTGTCCTTTAGCTAGTTGGCCGCCGCGCATCCGCAAGTTGCCTGCCGAGAAACATTCGTCAGCTGTTGTGAAACCGCATGCCGATGGGTGACAGGAAGCCAGGGGGTCAGGCGGGCTCCTGTAGCTTGCTGCCGTCCGTGGCTTCCTCGGTGCGGGCGTCCATGGAGAGCGTCTCCGGTGTCGATGCGGGCAGGGGCGGCACGACCCGGAAGTCTGTCTTGTCGTCCGGGTGCATTGTCGCCTTTTGGAGCGACCGCCACAGGGCATAGAGTCCGTAGATCGCATAGATCAGACCCATGGCGACGAAGAATCCCTTGGGGCCGAGACTGTCCATCAGCCGGCCGCCCAGCTGCGGGCCGACCATGTTGCCGACGCCGTAGACGATCAGCAGGCCGCCCGAAACCTGCACGAATTCATGGGCTTCCGCCTGGTCGTTGGCGTGCGCGACGTTGAGCGCGTAGATGGTGAACAGCACCGAACCGAGCGCGAACATGCCGAGCAGGATGGCGTAGGTGCTGGTCGGGGCGAAGACAACCATTGCGGTTGACACGGCGACGCCGATTGCGCCGGCCAGCGCCATGACGTAGCGCCTGTCGATCCGGTCAGACAGCCTGCCGAACGGCACCTGGAAGGCCATGCCGCCGATCATCGCGGCGGTCAGCATCGTGGCAATGCCGGTCTGCGACAGACCGACTGCCTGGCCGTATAGCGGGCCGAAATAGACCCAGTTGCCGAAGATGATGCCGGCGAGGAAGGAGCCGACGACAGCGGCCGGCGAACGTCGGAACAGCGCGCGGGCGTCGACCTTGACCTGGGTCAGCGGCTGCGGTGCCGGCGCAACCGACAGCGCCACCGGCAGCAGGGCGGCGCCGAAGGCGAGCGCGCCGACCATGAACAGCCGGTCGGACATGATGTCGCCGAGCGGCAGGATGAACTGGCCGGCCGCCACGCCGGACATGGAAACGATCATGTAGGAGGCGAATACCGTGCCGCGGTTTGCGTTGCTGACGCGCTCGTTGAGCCAACTCTCGATGATCATGTAGCCGCCGACCAGTGTCAGGCCGCCCATGACGCGGAACAGCGCCCAGGCTATCGGATTGGGCACCAACGCGTGCAGCAGCAGCGAGGCTGCAAGAATGGTCTGCAGCACGGCGAAGATACGGATATGGCCGACGCGACGCACGAAGAGCGGCGTCAGCAGGCAGCCGGCGGTGAAGGCGATGGCGTAGCAGGTGCCCATCCAGGCGATTGCCGTGGACGACCAGCCCTCGGCGGAGGCGCGCAGAGGAATCAGCACGTTGCCGAGACCGGTGCCGACCATCATCAGGAACGTGCCCGAAAACAGGGCGACGAAGGGGCGAATCTCTTTCCACATGGCGGGCACCCCGGATGATCTGGTGCCAGACTACCCCGGCCGGGGAGCCATGTATTTCGCGAAAGCGGCGCATTGCGGACGCAATTTCGCTATTGCAGCATTCATTGCGCCGCCGGCTGGCAGGCTAGGAGCCTGCCGCCTACTGCACTAGGGCTTTTCGACCCGCGCCACCTGGTAGGTGTGCTCGCTACCGGCGTTCTTCACCGAGACGTACTCGCCGATGACGAAGCGCTCGTCGGCAAAACGGAAGCCGATCTCGTCGTCGTCCGTGCCTTCCTCGTAGTCGAAGTACCATTGTCCGCCGGGCTTGCGGCGCAGTTTTCCAATACGGTCGTTCTCATCCGGGCCGAAGCGGCGCACGCGGCAGACTTCCTGATGGCTCTTCCACTCCTCGGGGATCAGGTGGCCGTCCTTGTCGAGTGGCACCAGAAGATCGTAGCCGGCCTCGCGTGCGCCGGAGGGGTGATCCTTGTCGCGCGCCAGCACCAGACGCACGCTGCGGAAGTTCGGGGTAAGGTCGGCAAGTGTTGTCATGTTTCCTCCATTCAGGGTCGTTGATAGGGGAACGTCGCAACCGGTGCCTTGATCCGCGTCAAGGCAGCGGCGCAAGAGTTGGCAGGAGGGCGTGTACGGCATAACCGGCGGCAATTGCCGCCGCCGTGGCAGCCGCAAGTGGCATACTGTACCTCAGCGGTCCCACCACGATGGCCAGGAAAAGGCGGCCTAGCGCGTTGGCGGCGAGCGCGGCCAGTACCAGCGTTGACGCCATACCGGTCTCTATCACCTGCCCGACGAGGCGAAGTGTGCTGAGTACCGCGACGTCGACGTCGAAAAGGCCCGAAACCGTGGAGGTCGCCAGCAGTCCGCTGCTGCCCAGGCGGCCTGCGAGGGCCGCACTCGTGGCCGCAACTACCGTGAAGAGCAGGGCAAAGGCAAATAGCGGCATCAGTTCGAACGGGTTGCGTGCCGTGGTTTCGCCGCTGTCGAGGTTGCCCGATCGCCGCAGGAGCAGGGCGCCGACCGCCGCGAAGCAGGCAAGCGCGGCAAGGGCCGGCAGGACCATGCCTGGGATCACGCTGGGGGCGACCACCGTCACAACCGTGCAGACGCGCAGGATCGAGACCGCCGCGGCGATCGCGCCAGCGCCGGCCAGAGGCATGGGATTGGCGCCGGTCTTGGCGGTACGGCCGAGCGAGACGGTCACCGCCGTCGAAGAGACCACCGCGCCTGCCATTGCCGCGACCAGCAGGCCGCGCGTGCGGCCAAGCATGCGAACGGCAACGTAGCCAAGGAAGGAGATGGCCGCCGTCAGCACGGTGAAGAACCAAATCTGCTGCGGGTTGACGCCACCCCAGGGATCGACGTTGCGGTCGGGCAGGAGCGGCAGGATCACTGCCGTCATGACGGCCAGCACCAGTGCGGAGCGCAGTTCGATCCAAGTCAGGCGCTTGAGCAGGCTGTGCAGCACCTCTCTGCTCGCCAGAACGCCGGCGAGTGCCGCCGCGCCGGCGCCTGCCGCGCGATAATCGCCGGCGACGGCAAGCGCGCCCAACGCAAAGACGGCGAGTGCCGCGACCACGGCCGTGACGCTGAAGTCGTCGTCGCGCGACGCCTCGCGCGCCTTGTACCATGCGAAGATCGCGCCGAAGACCAAGAGGCCCGCTACCAGGACCATCTGGCTGCCGACAGCCTCCGACAGCGCCGCAACGATGCCGCCGAGCAGGCCCGATATGCCATAGGTGCGAATGCCGGCGGTGCGGCTGCGGTCGGGTGCGTCGCGCTCGCGCCAGCCGCGCTCCAGCCCGACGAGCAGGCCGATGGCGAGGGCCAGGCCGAGGCGGGCAATCAGCGGGTCCATGCCGGCGCCGGTCAGGCCGTCGCGGGCAGCTTGCCGCGTACCCAGCTGACGATCTGGCTTGCCGACATGGCGCCGGAGGTGCGCGCGACCTCGCGGCCGGCATGGAAGAGAATCATCGTCGGGATGCCGCGGATGCCCAGCCGTTCCGAGATGGCGGGGTTCTTGTCGCTGTCGAGCTTTAGCAGCATGACGTCCGGCTCGAGTTCGGCAGCTGCCGCCTTGTAGGCAGGGGCCATGGACAGGCAGGGCCCGCACCACGGCGCCCAGATGTCGACCAGCACCGGTAGCGTGCTGCGCTTGACATGGCGGTCGAAGGTCGCTGCGTCGACATCGTGCGGATGCCCGCCAAACAGCCTTTCGCTGCATTTGCCACACTTGGCGGCGCTCGCGTCACGCTTTTCCGGCAGGCGGTTGATGCCGCCGCACGAACTGCACACAACCATCCTGTCACTCATCTGGCTACCTCCACGTCGAAC
This sequence comes from Alphaproteobacteria bacterium, assembly GCA_018823835.1. GTDB lineage: Bacteria > Pseudomonadota > Alphaproteobacteria > Rhizobiales > Rhizobiaceae > CAMYMG01. The sequence goes on from JAHJHT010000013.1 coordinate 439,699, forward strand.
ATTCTGACCGCCTCATGCGGCTACCCCTGGCAGGGGCGCGGATCAAGTCGGCTGCTTTCGGTTCCGCACGTCCGCCTTGCGCCGACCGGCCGGCGACAGCCAGTCGGGGAAAGTGCCGTCGCCAAGCGCGCGCAATGCGTTGACGATGACGGCCACGTCGATGACTTCCTGCAGCAGCGCACCGGCGACAGGGGTGATCATGCCGAAGGCGGCAAATACCATCGCGATGCCAGACAGGACGAGACCCGCCACGACGCTCTGGTTGGCGATCGCCTTGGCGCGCCTTGCGATGCGCACGGCGTCGGCCACCGGCTGCAGCCGGTTGGCCAGCACGATCACGTCGGCCGCTTCGCTAGAGGCGGTGGCGCCGCGCGCCCCCATCGCCACGCCGACGGTAGCAGTGGCCAGCGCCGGTGCGTCGTTGATGCCGTCGCCGACCATCAGGGTGGGCGCTGCGGCGTTCTCGGCGCGCACGGTAGCAACCTTGTCGGCCGGGCTGGCCTCGGCCACGACCTCGTCGATGTCGAGTGCGGCGGCAATGCGCTCCGCCGCGGTGCGGCCATCGCCGGTCAGCATGACGAAACGGGAAATGCCGCCCGCCCGCAAATCGGCAAGCGCGCTCACGGCGTCCGCCCTCAGGGAATCGCCGAGCGTGAAGATCGCCGCCAGGGAGCCATCGAGCGACAGATAGACCCTGAGCACCGGCTGGCCGTGATAGCGCCGCTCGCCCGGTTCGGCCCAGAGCGGCAAGGGCTTGTCGCCGAGTACCAGCGAGCGCGAGCCGGCCTGCACGGCGGCGCCCTCGACCGTGCCCTCCAGCCCCGCGCCGCGATGCTCGCGCACGCCGGAAGGCGGTGCGAGCGTAAGGTGGCGTTTGCGCGCAGCCAGGGTCACCGCCTCCGCCAGAATGTGCTGCGAAGCCTGTTCGAGCGAGGCAAACAGGCGCAACAGCACTTCCGGGTCGCGCCCCGGCGCTACGTCGGTGTCGATCAGGTCGGCGCCGCCATGGGTCAGCGTGCCCGTCTTGTCGAAGACAGCGGTGCGCGCGTCGGCAAGCGCCTCGAGTGCTGCGCTGCCCTTCATCAGGATGCCGCCGCGCGCCGCGCGCGCAACGCCGCCGATGAAGGCGACGGGTGCTGCCAGGATCAGCGGGCAGGGCGTCGCCACCACCAGCACGGCAAGCGCGCGGATCGGGTCGCCCGACACATACCAGGCCAGTCCCGCAACGAGCAGCGTGGCCGGCAGCATCACCATGGCGAAGCGATCGGCCATGCGGATGAACGGCGCCTTGGCCGTCTGCGCGGCGGCGACCATGTTGACGATCACGGCGTAGGTGCTGTTTTCGGCCAGCGCCGTGGCCTGCATGCTGAACGCCTCGCCGGCATTGATGGTACCGCTGCGCAGCGCGTCGCCGGCCATCAGGCGCTCGGGCAGGGGTTCGCCCGTCACCGCCGATTCGTCGAGCGAGGCGGAGGCTTCCAGCAGCTTGCCGTCGACCGGCACCAGTTCGCCGGCGCGCACCAGCAGTTCGTCGCCGACGCGCACCGCGCCGACGTCGATGGTTTCCTGAGACCCGTCGATACGGCGGTGCGCGACGCGCGGCGAACGGTCCGTCAGCGCGGTCAGGTCACGCTCGGCGCGGCCGCGGGCATAATCCTCCAGCACCGTGCCGCCGGCATACATGATGGCCACGACCACGGCGGCGAGCGGCTGGCCGAGCAGGAGCGCCGCCGTCATCGACACCAGCGCGATGGCGTCGACGCCCACCCGGCCGGCCCAGAACTCGCGCAGGATGGATATGGCAAGGGCGAGAAGGACGGGCAGCGTGGCGATCGTCCACACGACCCCCGATCCGGTGGCGATTGGCGCGACATGGCGCAGGGCAAGTCCAAGCACGAGGCCGATGACGGCGATGCCGAGCAACAGTCTTCTCAGCGTCGTTTCATTCACCGTCAGCTCCGTCCCAGAGTCGATGCGTTGACCCTTCAGGCCTCGGCGGCGCCGCCTCCAAGACCACGCCATGCGCGGTTTGCGTGCTGCCCGTCCTTCCAGTGCGAAACTAGCCGCGACAGCTGCCTGCCACTTTGATTCAGCGCAAGGGCAGGGCAGGATCGGCATGGGACGACTTTTTGGCGAGCGAAGCGGAGGAAGCGCCTTGACCATCAGGAACCTTGAACATGCCGTCAGGCCCCGGTCCGTCGCCGTCTTTGGCGCCTCGACGCGGGAAGGTTCCGTAGGCCGGGTGGTCATCGACAACATCGTCGATGGCGGCTTCGAGGGCGATATCTGGCCAGTCAACCCGAAGTACCGCAAGGTATCCGGCCTGAAGTGCTTTCGGGACTCTAAGGCGCTCCCCGGCGTGCCGGACCTCGCCGTCATCGTGACACCCGCGGCGACCGTGCCCGGCATCGTCGCCGAGCTCGGCGAAAAGGGCTGCCGCGCCGGCGTCGTCATCACCGCCGGTCTGACCCGCGAAAACGGCCTGCGCCAAGCCATGCTCGACGCGGCGAAGCCGCATCTGTTCCGCATCATCGGCCCCAACACGGTCGGACTGATGATTCCGCCGGTCAAACTCAATGCCGGCTTTGCCCACATGGCGGCCAGCCCCGGCAACATCGCGCTTCTGTCGCAATCGGGCGCCATCGCGACCTCGCTGGTCGACTGGGCGGCTGACAACGGCATCGGCTTCTCGCATATCGTCTCGCTCGGCGACATGGCCGACGTCGACGTCGGCGACTGGCTGGACATGCTGGCCGGCGACGCCACGACCAACGCCGTGGTCATGTATCTCGAGACCATCCCCAACGCCCGAAAGTTCATGTCGGCGGCGCGCGCTGCGTCGCGCATCAAGCCGGTGATCGCCATCAAGTCGGGCCGCCACGAGGCCGCCGCCAAGGCGGCTGCGACCCATACCGGCGCGCTGTCGGGCGCCGACCGCGTCGTTGACGCGGCGCTGCAGCGGGCGGGCATCCTGCGCGTCGACGGGCTGGCGGAGCTATTTGACGCCGCCGAGATCACCGCGCGCTTCCGGCCGCTCGACCAGGCGCGCGTCGGTATCGTGACCAATGGCGGCGGCGCCGGCGTGCTGGCCGTTGACCGGCTGATCGATTGCAAGGGCACGCTGGCGGCGCTTGCGCCGGAGACGCTGGCGCTGCTGGACGCCGCGCTGCCGGCCTTCTGGTCACATGCCAACCCGGTCGACATCATCGGCGACGCGCCGGCCAAGCGCTACAGTGCCGCTGTCGAGGCGGTGGCCGGGGATCCCGGCACCGACGTGCTGATGGTACTGAATTGCCCGACCGGCCTGGCTTCGCCAGCCGACGCGGCGCGTGCGGTCGCGGGGCTGGCCAAAGACGGCATGATCGCCGGCAAACCGGTGGTAACCTGCTGGCTTGGCGAGCACACGGCGGCGGCTGCGCGCCGCATCCTGCAGGGCGCCGGGCTGGCGAGCTTCGAGACGCCGGGCGATGCTGCAACCGCGGTGTCGTACCTGTCCGACTGGTCGCGGGCGCAGCGTGCGCTGACACAGGTGCCGTCGAGCCGCAGCGAGGATGTCGAAGGAGACATCGAGGCGGTGCGCACGACATTCCGGGCTGCGGCCGCGGAAGGTCGCCAGATGCTGACCGAGCCGGAGGCCAAGGCAGTGCTTTCCGCCTATGCCATCCCGGTGCCCGAAACCATCGTTGCCAGGACCGCAGCAGCGGCCGGCAAGGCCGCCGCACGAATTCTTCGGAAGCACGAAAAGGTGGTGGTCAAGCTGCTGTCCAAGGCGATCTCGCACAAGTCCGACATTGGCGGCGTTGTCCTCAACCTTGAAAACGCTTCTATGGCCGAGGAAGCGGCCCGCGCCATCGGCGAGAGGGTACGCAGCCGCGCGCCCGAAGCCGACATCGAGGGCTATGCCGTGCAACCGATGGTCGTGCGCAGGCATGCCCAGGAACTCATCCTCGGCATGAGCCGCGATCCGATCTTCGGTCCCGCCATCCTGTTCGGCGCCGGCGGCGTGGCCGTCGAGGTGACCGACGACACGGCCATTGCCCTGCCGCCGCTCGACGATGTGCTGGCCGACGACCTAATCGGACGCACGCGCATCGGCCAGCTGCTCGCCGGGTTCCGCGACCGCAAGCCGGCCGACCGCGCGGCAATCGCGGCCGCCCTCAACGGGCTGTCGCAGATGATCGTCGACTTCCCCTGCATCGTTTCCGTCGATATCAACCCGCTGCTGGCGGACGAGAACGGCGTCATCGCGCTCGATGCGCGCATCGAGATCGACCCCGAAGCGGTCGAACAACCGGGGCCGAACCCCGCGCTGGCCATCCGACCCTATCCGGCGGGCTGGGAAAAACAGATGGAAGCCGGCGGGCGCCGCTACCAGATGCGGCCGATCAAGCCGGCCGACATCGCCCTCTATCCGGAGTTCCTGGACAGGATCTCGCCCGACGACATCAGGTTGCGCTTCCTGGCGCCGCGAAAGAGCTTTGCAGATCGCGCGATGAAGCGGATGACCCAGCTCGACTACGACAGGGACATTGCCTTCGTGGCAATCGACGAGGAGGGCGGAGAACTTGCCGGCGTTGGCCGATTGTCGCGCGACCCCGATGGCGAGAAGGGCGAATTCGCCCTGCTGGTCAGGACCGACCTGCAGGGCCACGGCATCGGCTGGGCGCTGCTGCAGCGCATCGTCGACTATGCGCGCGCCGAAAAGGTCGCTGCGGTCGAGGGCATCGTTCTCAGCGACAACCTCAACATGCTGCGGCTCTGCCGGGCCTTCGGCTTCGCGGTGAAGCGCGATCCCGACCAGCCCGGAATATCGCTGGTCAGGCTGGAACTCGGCGGCACCGCCGCCTAGCGCTGCAGCGACTCGATGTAGCCGGTCAGCTCGTGGATGCGTTCCTGCGTCACGATGGCGCCGCCGCTCGGACCATAGGTCTTCACGTCGCCCTCGATGAACTGCTGTCCCCACACCGGCATTTCGCGCGCGCCATGGCCGGGCACGATGTAGCGCCCGTCGATGATGGCGAAGACGCGCCAGTAGGGGAAGCGGCCGGTCTCGCGGGAAATGATCGTCAGGTCGGCGGGTCGCTTCTGCAACTCGTCGGCCAACGGCCCGTCCCCCTTGCCCTCAAGCCCGTGACAGACGGCACAGGAATCAAGGTATTCCAGCTCGCCGCGGGTCACCTGCTGAGCATTGGCCTGGCTATGTGCCAGGCCGAGCAGCAGGGCTGCAACCGAAATCGTCGCGGTCTTCATGGGCGCGTTCTCCCTCTCGTCTGATCCGGGTTTCTGGACAGCGTTCCCGTCATGGCGTCGGCAGGGACGGGGTCTTCGTCTCCGGCTGCTCGCGGACGGTGCGCAACTCGTACCAGAGGGCATTGAGGATGCCGACGGTCGCTGCCAGGCCGAGGCCCAGAACCCAGGCGAAATACCACATGGCCGTGTCTCCTTCGTTTCAGTAGGCGTGGCCGGGGCCACGCATGTCGTCCTCGGTGACCTTGCCCCACAGGACGCGGTACACCCAGGCCGTGTAGGCGAGGATGATCGGCAGGAAGATCACCGTGGCGATAAGCATGTTGCGCAGCGTCAGCCGGCTCGACGAGGCGTCGAACACCGCCAGGGAATGGCCGGGATTGGTGCTTGAGGGCAGGATGATCGGGAACATCGCAAGGCCGACGGTCGCGATGATGCAGACGATCGCGAGCTGCGAGGCGAGGAAGGTCAGGCCTGCCATGCGGGCCCGGAAGCCGAGCGCGGCAAAGAGTGGCGCGACGATGCCGAGCAGCGGCACAAGCCACAGCAGCGGCTGGGCCTGGAAGTTGCGCAGCCAGGCCGTGTCGTTGGCCACCACCGTCTTGTAGAGCGGGTTGGACGGGCCGTCCCAGACGATCGGGCTGGTAACCTCGTAGCCGCCGAACAGGCCGGCATAGATCAGCACGCCGCCGAAGGCGAAGAGCCCCGCCGCCGCCAGAGCTGCTTTCGGCCCGATGGCCGATGCACGCTCGCCGACCGTGCCGTCGGCCTTGAAGGCAAGCCAGGCCGCGCCGTGCATGACCAGCATGGCCATCGAGACGAGACCGCAATAGATCGCCAGCGGGTTGAGCAGGCCGAACAGGTTGCCCTCGTAGATGGGCCGAAGGTCGTCCGTCAGGTGAAAGGGCACGCCCTGCAGCGTGTTGCCGACTGCCACGCCGAAGATCAGCGCCGGTACCGCGCCGCCGATGAACAGCGCCCAGTCCCAGTTGTTGCGCCAGCGGTAGCTGTCGTGCTTGGAGCGGTACTTGAAGGCGACGGGGCGCAGGATCAGCGCGAACAGCACCAGGAACATTGCGAGATAGAAGCCGGAGAAGCTGACCGCGTAGAGCGCCGGCCAGGCGGCGAAGATGGCGCCGCCGCCGAGCACGAACCACACCTGGTTACCCTCCCAGACCGGGCCGACCGTGTTGATGGCGACGCGGCGCTCGATGTCCGTCTTGGCGACGAAGGGCAGCAGCGCACCGACGCCCATGTCGAAGCCGTCGGTCACGGCGAAGCCGATCAGGAGCACGCCGAGTACCACCCACCAGATCAGGCGCAGTGTCGTATAGTCGAAGAGAAAGTCGATCATCGTCCTGTTTCCTTGATCCGGATGGTCATTGGGCCGGCGCGAGCGTCAGACTGCCCGCAGCCTCGGGATGGTCTCCCGTCGGCCCGTGCGCGATCGCCGCCAGCATCAGGCGCACCTCGATGACGGCAAGCACGCCATAGACCAGGGTGAAGCCCAGGATGGTGATGACAAGATCGCTGACGCCGAGTTCCGAGGTCGCGAGGAAGGTCGGAAGGACGCCTTCAATAATCCACGGCTGGCGGCCGAACTCCGCCACAAACCAGCCGACTTCGGCGGCGATCCAGGGCAGGGGCATGGCGAGCAGCGCGAGGCGGAACAGCCAGCGCGGCGCTGCGACCTCGCGGGTCGTATACCAGAGCGACACGAGGAACACGCCGAGCAGGATGAAGCCCGACAGCACCATGATGCGGAAGGTGAAGAACATCGCCGGCACGGTCGGCACCGTCGACCAGGCCGCGTCCTTGATGTTTTGTTCGGTGGCCTCGCGCGGGTCGGCGACGAACTGCTTGAGCAGCAGAGCGTAGCCGAGGTCGGCATTGGTCGCCTCGAACGTCACTCGAGCCTCGGCATCGGTGCGGTCGGCCTTCAGCTTTTCGAGCGCGTCATAGGCGGGAATGCCGTTGCGGATGCGTTCCTCGGCCTTTTCGACGAGATCGAAGATGCCTGGGATCTGTTGGTCGAGGGAGCGCGTGCCGATCAGGCCCATCACCCAGGGAATGTGGATGCCGTAGCTCGTAGTGCGGTCGGCCATGTTGGGGATGCCGATAAGCGTGAAGGAGGCCGGCGCCGGCTCGGTCTCCCACATCGCCTCCATGGTGGCGAGCTTCATCTTCTGGTTGTCGGTGATCTCGTAGCCGCTCTCGTCGCCGAGCACGATGACCGAAAGCGCGGAAGCGACGCCGAAGGCCGAGGCGATGACGAAGGAGCGCTTGGCAAGCTCGACGTGGCGGCCCTTCAGCATGTACCAGGCCGAGATGCCGAGGACGAAGGCCGCGCCGCAGACATAGCCGGCCGAAACTGTGTGCACGAACTTGGCCTGGGCGACCGGATTGAACAGCACGGCTGCGAAGTCGGTGACCTCCATGCGCATCGTGTCGGTATTGAAGGCCGACCCGACCGGGTTCTGCATCCAGCCGTTGGCGATCAGGATCCACAGCGCCGAGAGGTTGGTGCCGATGGCTACCAGCCAGGTGACGGCGAGGTGACCCCTGGCCGAGAGCTTGTCCCAGCCGAAGAAGAACAGGCCGACGAAGGTCGCCTCGAGGAAGAAGGCCATCAGGCCCTCGATGGCAAGCGGCGCGCCGAAGACGTCGCCGACATAGTGCGAGTAGTAGGCCCAGTTCATGCCGAACTGGAATTCCATGGTGATGCCGGTTGCGACACCGAGCGCGAAGTTGATGCCGAAGAGCACGCCCCAGAACTTCGTCATGTCGCGCCAGATGACGCGCTTGGTCATGACATAGACCGTCTCCATCATGGCGATCATGATGGACAGCCCAAGTGTCAGAGGGACGAAGAGGAAGTGGTAGAGCGCGGTCAAGGCGAACTGCAAGCGCGACAGTTCGACGAGCAACGGGTCGGTCATGGAAGTCCCCTTTGAGTGTGCCTCGGCGATCTAACCGGCGGCGCTCAACCTCTCCTTGATCCAAATCAAAACCCCTTTGGCGGCCGCGTGAGACAAGGCGGCCATGAGCCGAATTGCTGCATCCAGAAGGGGTCGGTCGGGGCCCGTATCCCGCTCAATGGCGCGTGCGCGCGTATTTGGACGCAACGGCCTGCGAACAGTGCTTGCCTGGCAGGTCGGTCGCCTGGTTGCCAAGCTTGCGCTCGCCGCCGCACTGGCAATCACCTTCGGCCGGATGATCGAGTTCGGCACCGTCGCCATGCCGGCCGTTGCGGTCGCGCTCGTTGCGCTGGCGCTTTCGGCCGCCGCTGGTCTTGTCGGCGACTTGCGCCTCGCGTCGGCCGAATCGGCAGTGGCTCAGGGCACGCGCGACGATTTGCGCGCCAAGCTCGAGGCCATGGAAGCCCGCGCTGTTCATGAACGCCCGGCCGGCGCGCTAATCGCCGGGCTGCAGCGGCATCCCGAATCGCTCGCGGCGCTGGTCGTCGGCCATGGCGCGGCGCGCAGGATGCTCGGCATCGGCACGCTTCTCGCGGCCGCCTCCGTCTCGGTCGTTTCGTGGCAGGCCGCACTCGTGCTCCTCGTCGCGAGCCCGGTCATGGTCATCTTCTTCGTACTCGTCGGCGGAAGCATCCAGGCGCGCGCCGCCGCGCAGGAAAAGGCGCTCGGCCAGCTTGCAGCGCAGTTCGAGGACCGCGTGCGCACGCTGCCGACCATCCTCGCCAGCCACGGCATCGATCGCGAGACAGACAAGCTCCAGGCGCGCATGAGCGCCTACGCTGCCAGCACCATGGGGGTGCTGCGCGTCGCCTTCCTCAATTCCGGGCTGATCGACTTTTTCTCGTCGCTCTCGATCGCGGTGCTTGCCGTCTTCCTCGGCCTCGGTCACCTCAACCTCGTCACCTTGCCCGGCTTCCACGACCTGCAGCTCTGGCAGAGCCTGTTCATCCTGATGATCGCACCGGAATTCTTTGCGCCGTTCCGCCGTTACGCCGAGCAGTATCATGCCAAGGCCGAAGGCGAGGCAGCCGCCGCAGCGGTCGACGAATTCCTAGACGCCGCCGACCAGGCGCCGGCGGCTGCGTCCTTTCTGCCGCGACTTGCCCGCTTGACCGCCGAAACCGGGATGTGCCTGCCGCTGAAGGGCCTTGTCGCCGTCGTCGGCCCGAGCGGCGCCGGAAAATCGACGCTGCTGCGCCGCTTGGCTGGGCTTGAGGAGCCGCATGGCCGGCTGCCCGAAGGCGCAGGGACCGGCGTCGATTGGATCTCGACCGATATCGCCATCCTGCCCGGCTCGCTCGCGGAGGTGCTGTCCTGGAACATGCCGGGTGTCTGCTCCACCAGGCTCCTGCTGGCTGCCGGCCGCATCGGCCTGCTCGACGAGCAGAGCCTGCCCGGCGGGCTGGAGGCGCGGATCGCGGCCGGCGGCGGCAACCTGTCGGGCGGACAGAGGCTGCGCGTCGCCATCGCGCGGGCGCTGCTGTCGGGACGCACCATCCTCGCCGACGAACCGAACGCCAAGCTCGACGCCGTGAATGCCGGCCGGGTAAGGCTCGCCCTGTTCGACTGCGCGCGCGAGCGGCTGGTGGTCGTCGCCACGCATGACCGCGAGCTGATCGGCTGCGCCGATACCGTCATCGATCTTGGGCACGACCGGGTATCCACTTCGGAGGCGGCACAATGAGGCCATCAATCGAGACCGAATTCGCCGTACAAGACCTGCCGGCAACCAGGGGCACCTGGAAGCTCGCGCTCTTCCTTGCGCTGACGGCGCTGTTTGCTGGCGTCATGCTGACGGGCGTCTCGGCCTGGTTTCTCGGCGCCGTAGCGCTTGCCGGCGCCGGCCCGGCGGCCTTCAGCTTCAACTTTCACGTGCCGGCCGCCTTCGTGCGCCTCTTTGCGCTGACCCGCACCGTCGCCAAGTATGGCGAGAGGGTGGTCGGCCACAAGGCGGCGCTGCTCGATCAGGTGCGGTGCAGGAGTGCGCTGTTCTCAGCAATGGCCGCATCGCCGACGACGCGCCGAGCCGGCTGGCAGCTTGCCGACCAGGACCGCCTGTCCGACTTCATCGACGATGTCGAAGATGTCGACTACGCGCGTCTGCGGATCGGCCTTCCCGTGAAATCGCTGCTCGCGGCGCTCGGCTTTCTTGCCGTCGCGACACTGGTGCTTGCGCCGCTGGCGATGCTGCCGATCCTGTTGATGCTCGCCGCCACGGCGATCCTGGCTGGCCGGCTCCTGCCGCGCACGCGTAGCCTTTGGGGCCGCGTCCGCGCCGAGCGCCGCGCCGCCGCCAGGCAATTCGGCATGGCGCTCGCTTCTTCGGTACCGCTGCGGGCGGAGCGGCGCTGGACGGAGATGCTCGACGCAGGATTCGACCGCCTTGCAGCGGCCGAGGCGGGTCGGCTCTCGTCACGCCGCGACATGGCCATTCTCGACACCGCCGCCGGCGCCTTCGGGCCGCTTGCGGCCGCCTGCGTGCTGGGCACCGCATGGGCCCTGGGCTACCGCGGCGAGGCGCTGTTGCCCGCCGGTCTGCTCGCATTCGCCTGGCTGGGTCTTGGCGAAACCGTCCAGGGCGTCTCGCGCATGCTTGTGGCGCGGGTCAAGGAAGAAGAGGCCCGCCACGGCATTCGCGAATGGACTGCCGGCTCGCAGTTGTCGTCGGGCGAACCCTCGTCGGCGCCGACCGCCGTCGCGACGCTCGAACTCCTGCGCATGCCGCTCGTTGCGCCCGACGGCCGGCTACTCGGCGGCACGGTGCACCTCGATCTTCAGGCCGGCCGTCCCGTGGTGCTTGCCGGACCGAGCGGCTGCGGCAAGACCTCGCTGCTCAAGCAGGTGGCCGGCTGGCTGGCGACACCGCGCGGCGGCCAGGTGCTCGGCGACGGCGTGCCGCTCGAGCCTTCCGCGCGTCGGCGGCTGTTTCATCTCGGGCTGCACGACGCTGCCGTCATGGCCGACACCATCCGCGAGAATCTGTTCGCCCCGGACGCGAGCGACCGGGAGTGCTGGGATGCGCTGGAGGCGGTTGAACTCGACGGTCGCGTCCGCGAGGCCGGCGGGCTCGATGCCTGGTTGAGGCAGGACGTGGTCTCGCTCGGCGAGGCGCAGCGGCTCAACCTCGCCCGCGCGCTGCTCAGCCCGCTCTCCGTCATCCTGCTCGACGAACCGACCGAGCATCTCGATCGCAGGCAGGCAGCGCGGATCATGGACCGGCTGATCGACAGCTTCTCCGATCGCATCCTGATCTTCTCGAGCCACGACAACGCCATGCTGCATGGCGATCGCCGTGTGCAGTTGGTCAGGCTGGGTGACCCGCACGCACCGTCCGCAGCACGTGGCTCGCCATCATCCGCTCCTCGTCGGTCGCGATGACGCGCACCTCTGCCGGACTCTGAACCGCGCTGATGAGGCCGTCGCCGCGCTCGTTCGCATCCTTGTCGAGTTCCACGCCCAGCCAGCCGAGCCTTGCGCATACGAGGGCACGCACCATGGCCGAATGCTCACCGATGCCGGCGGTGAAGACAAATCCGTCGAGCCCGCCAAGAGAGCTCGCCAGCGCGCCGACCTCGCGCGCGATCCGGTAGGTGAAGAGCTCGATGGCCTCGGCGGCACGCGGATCGTCGCTTCCGAGAAGCACGCGCATGTCGCTCGAAATACCGCCCGAGATTCCGAGCAGGCCAGAGCGGCGGTAGAGCAGGTTCTCGACCTCGTCCGCCGTCATGCCGCGCTCCTTCAGGAGGTGCAGGATGACTCCCGGATCGAGCGTACCGGGCCTGGAGCCCATTACTAGCCCGTCGAGCGTGCTGAATCCCATTGTGGTGTCGATGCTCTTGCCGGCCTTCAGCGCGCAGAGGCTGGCGCCGTTGCCGAGATGGGCGACGATGACACGCCCCGACGCAAGCCCGGGCGCAGTCAGGGCGAGGTGGCCGGCGATGTACTCGTAGGAGAGGCCGTGGAAGCCGTAGCGGCGGACGCCTTCCGTCTCGAAGTTTCGCGGCAGGGCGAAGCGGGTCGCGACGGCGGGCATGGTGCGGTGAAAGGCCGTGTCGAAGCAGGCGACCTGCGGCAACTCCGGACGCGACTCGGCAAGCGCCCGGATCGGGGCGATGTTCTGCGGCTCGTGCAGCGGGGCGAGACGGGTAAGCCGGTCGAGTTCGCCGAGCAGCGCAGGCGTCACGCGTTCGGGTTTCGCGTGGGCCGGCCCGCCATGCACGACGCGGTGTCCGACTGCGATCAGCCTGTTGTCCCCGCGATGCGCCTCGATCCAACCGATCAGCCGGTCGATGATCGCCGGGAAGTCATTGGCAGCGTCCGGCCATTCGTCTTCCGCGAGCGGCGCGCAATCGGCCGACGATGCGCTGAAGCGCGGCCTGGTCGGAATTTCTTCGACAAGCCCACGCAGCAACGCACCCGCGTCCTCGCCGCCGTGCGCGTCGAACAGCGCGAATTTGAGGCTCGATGAGCCCGCATTCAGCGTAAGGACCGTGTCGGCCATCTTCATTGTGTTTCCATGCCCGCCCGCCGGCCGGCCCGCCTTGATGGATATCAAGGCTCGCAAGGCCGGCCTGCGCCATAGAGGACGAACGGCAAGGCCTTTGATCGCCCGTCGCGCGCCTGGGTGTTTTCACGTCATAGCGGCTTGGCCGCGTAACCGAAACGGAGTGTGCGGGAATGCCCGAAATCATGAACAGCGACCCGGCCGGTCCGATGTCCGCCGAGGAAACGCGGCTGATCCACGCATGGTGGCGGGCGGCGAACTACCTTTCCGTCGGCCAGGTCTATCTGCTCGCCAATCCTATGCTGCGCGAGCCGCTGGCCATGGAGCATGTCAAGCCGCGGCTGCTCGGCCACTGGGGCACCACGCCGGGGCTGAATTTCATCTACGCCCATCTCAACCGGGTCATCAAGCGCGACGATGCCAGCGTGCTGTTCATCGCCGGACCCGGCCATGGCGCGCCTGGCGTCGTCGCCAGTACCTGGCTCGAAGGCACCTACAGCGAGGTCTATCCCGATGTGTCGCAGGACGAGGCGGGCATGTGCCGTCTGTTCCGCCAGTTCTCTTTCCCGGGCGGTATTCCGAGTCATGCCGCGCCCGATACGCCGGGCTCCATTCACGAGGGCGGCGAACTCGGCTACTCGCTTTCGCACGCCTTCGGCGCCGTCTTCGACAACCCCGACCTGATTGCCGCCTGTGTGGTCGGCGACGGCGAGGCCGAGACCGGGCCGCTGGCGACCTCCTGGCACGGCAACAAGTTCCTCAACCCTGCAAGCGACGGCGCCGTGCTGCCGATCCTGCACCTCAACGGCTACAAGATCGCCAACCCGACGGTACTGGCCCGCATTCCGCACGCCGAGCTCGATGCGCTGATGCGCGGCTACGGCTACGCGCCGATCTTCGTCGAGGGCGAGGACCACGCGGCCATGCACCAGAAGATGGCGGCGGCGCTCGACACCGCCTTCGCTTCCATCCGCGACATCCAGCAGAAGGCCCGCCAGGGCGGCAATGCGGAGCGGCCCGTCTGGCCGATGATCGTCCTGCGCTCTCCCAAGGGCTGGACCGGCCCGAAGACCGTCGACGGCCAGCCGGCCGAGGGCAACTGGCGCTCTCACCAAGTGCCGATCAATATGAAAAAGCCCACGCATCTCGGCCTGCTCGAAGCCTGGCTGCGCAGCTATGAGCCCGAGGAACTGTTCGACGGCGAGGGCCGGCTGAAGCCCGAGATCGCGGCGCTCGCGCCTGAGGGCAACCGCCGCATGAGCGCCAACCCGCACGCCAATGGCGGGGCGCTGAAGCGACCGCTCCGACTGCCCGATTTCAGGGACTACGCTGTCCCGGTCACTCAGCCCGGCGCCGCGGATGCCGAGTCGACGCGTGTGTCCGGCGCCTTCCTGCGCGATGTGATGCGCGACAACATGGCGACACGCAATTTCCGGGTCTTCGGACCCGACGAGACGGCGTCGAACCGGTGGCAGGACCTTTTCGAGGTCACCGACCGGGCCTGGGTCGCCGAGACGGTCGACAATGACGATCATCTGTCACCGGATGGCCGGGTGATGGAGATTCTCAGCGAGCACACCTGCCAGGGCTGGCTGGAGGGCTATCTCCTGACCGGCCGGCACGGCTTCTTCTCCTGCTACGAGGCTTTCATCCACATCATCGATTCGATGTTCAACCAGCATGCGAAATGGCTGAAGACCGCGAAGGAGATCGCCTGGCGCCAGCCGATTGCCTCGCTGAACTACCTGCTGACCTCGCATGTCTGGCGTCAGGACCACAACGGCTTCAGCCACCAGGATCCGGGCTTCGTCGACCATGTCGTGAACAAGAAGGCCGAGATCGTTCGCGTCTATTTCCCGCCGGACGCCAACACGCTGCTCTATGTGACCGACCACTGCCTGCGCAGCTGGGACCGCGTCAACGTCATTGTGGCGGGCAAGCAGCCGCAGCCGCAATGGCTCGACATGGACCGGGCGATCAAGCACTGCAGTGCCGGCATCGGCATCTGGGAATGGGCGAGCAACGACCATGGCGAGATTCCCGACGTGGTGATGGCCTGCTGCGGCGACGTGCCGACGCTGGAGACGCTGGCGGCCGTCGACCTGTTGCGGCAATACGTGCCCGACCTCAAGGTGCGCGTGGTCAACGTCGTCGACCTGATGACGCTGCAGCAGAAGTCCGAGCACCCGCACGGCCTGTCCGACGCCGAGTTCGACGAGCTTTTCACCACCGACCGGCCGGTCATCTTCGCCTATCACGGCTATCCCTGGCTGATCCACCGACTGGCCTACAAGCGCGCCAATCACGAGAACATGCATGTGCGCGGCTACAAGGAGGAGGGCTCGACCACGACGCCCTTCGACATGGTTGTGCGCAACGATCTCGACCGCTTCCACCTGGTCTGCGACGTCATTGACCGCGTGCCACAACTCGGCGCGGCGGCGGCCTATGCCAAGCAGGCGATGCGCGACCGGCTGGTCGAGCACAGGCAGTACATTCGCGAGCACGGCATCGACATGCCGATGGTGCGCGACTGGCGCTGGCCAGGCGAGGGGCCGCGCTAACGACAAGCGGGGGCTCGGCCTTCGATGCCGCTTGATTGAAATCAAGGCGTCAAGGGCCGCAGCGATGTCTTCTGGTGCCGGTAATCGACACAGGAGAACGATCATGCCGCTTGAAACCCTGGAAGGCATCATTTTCGTCGTGGCCGTATTCGCCTTCTTCATGACGGTGCTTGCCTATGCGGATCTCAGCGAAAATCGGAAGTCGCGGGTCAAGGTGCCGCACCGCAAGAACTAGGCTCTCCGGAAAGGCGCGCGACCTGCGCGTGACATCTCGTGCAGGACGGCAGAACCGTCGGCGAAAGGAAGAATTTCCATGACTTTCAAGACTATACTCCTGGTGACCGGAACCGAACCGGCCAACAACGATCTCAAGCTTGCTGCCGGCCTCTGTGAAGAAGTCGGAGCGCATCTTTCGGTGCTGGTGCTTGCGATGGCTGCGCCGCCGCCGGTCGGCGCCTATGGCGCGGTGGTTTCCGATAGCTGGCTGCAGGAACGCCAGGCCGACGAAGAGCAGCTCGACAAGCGCGTCGAGGCCGTCAGGTCCTTCGTCGCCGACCGTGCACTGTCGGCCGATGTCACCGGGCAGTATGTCGAGATGGCGGCTGGCGCCTCTGCCGTTGCAGAGCGCGCCCGCTATGCCGACCTGACGCTTGCCGGGCCGGACCTTCTGGCGACGGGAACCCTCAAGGAAAAGACGATCGACGGTGCCCTGTTCTCTTCCGGCAAGCCGCTGCTGCTGGTGCCAGCGAATAGCAATGCGACGCTGAAGCCGAAGCGCATCATGGTCGCCTGGGATGCCCGCATAGAGGCCGCGCGCGCCGTGCATGAGGCCCGCCCGTTGATCGCGGCGGCCGACGATGTCCACCTGGCGCTCGTCGATCCGATCGCCGACGCCTACCATCAGGGCGCGGAGCCTGGGGCGGACGCTGCGGCCTATCTCGCGCGGCACGGCGCGAAGATCACCGTCGATCGCCTGCCGAGTGGCGGCCGTTCGGTTGTCGAAGTGCTGCGCCGTCATGCCATCGATACATCGGCCGAAATGATCGTCATGGGTGGCTACGGCCATTCCAGGCTGCGCGAATGGATTTTTGGCGGGGTGACGAAGTCGATCCTTTCCGACCCGCCGCTGCCGGTTCTGATGGCGCGCTGACCGCCTGTTCTGCGTCCGGTCGGCCTTTGGTCCCCGCCAGTTTGCCTGGCGGGGATTTTTTGTGGCGGCAAGCAGCCGCCGCCGTCACCTGGCTCGGATTTCCACCCGTCCGCCGTCGACCAGCGTATCGCCCGGATGGACCACGACGACGTCGCCTGCGGCAAGCCCATCGAGAATCTGCGCCTGGTCGTCGTTCATGCGGCCGACTGAAACTTCCGTCTGCCGCATGCGGTCGTTCTCGACCACGAAGACATTCCAGTTGTTGCCGTTGCGAAACAGCGCGCTGATCGGCACGTGCAGGCAGCTCTCGCATTCCCAGATCGCCATTTCCGCAAACACGCGGTAGCCGTGGCCGAGGCGCGGATCCGGGTCCGTCAGGTCGAGCACGGCGTTGACGCGCTGTTCCTCGATGCCGAGTGCCGACACCTTGGTGAAGGCTGCCGGGTCGACCCGGCGAACCACGGCTTCGAGCGTCACGTCGCCGCCCCAGTCGCTGATCGTGGCTTGCGTTCCGGGACGGATGCGGACGGCGTCGGCCGACAGCAGGTCGACGACGATCTCGAGGTCGGACGTGTCGCCGATCTCGCTGATGCGCATGCCGGCTGCGACTGCCTGCTCGCTGCGCGCCAGCACTGACAGCACCGTGCCGTCGACCGGCGCGATCAGGCTGACGCAGCAGCTGTTGCCGTTCGGGTTGGCCGGATCGGGTTGCAGGAGCCGCGCCTCCGCGCTTGCCAGTTCAGCCTGGCGGTAGCCGATCGTCGCCCTGGCGGCGTCGACAGCCGCCTGGCGCATGTCGACCTCGTTCGTCGCCTTCTGAAGCGTGCTCTCGGAGATGATGCCCGGCTTGTAGAGCTTCAGCGCCCGCTGCAGGTCTTCATTCGCCAGCTTGAGGTCGGTCTCGGCGCGCTTCAGCTCGATCTGGGCGATGCCGACGCCCGAACGCGCGGCATCGCGCGCCGCGAGCAGCTCCGCCTCGGTGCGGCGGTCGAGGAGCGGCGGGTCGAGCGGCTTGATCGAGGCCACGATCGTCTCGCCCGCCTCGACCCGGTCGCCTTCCTCCAGCACGATGCGTGTCAGGTGGCCGGCGATGGGCGCCGACACGGTGTAGATGTCGCGCACGCGCGTCACGCCTTCCTCGCGCACAGCCACATGCATGGGCGCCTCGACCACCGTGGCAACGTCGACAAGGGCGGGCTTTTCGCGCAGGGCCCAGGCAAATCCGCCGATCACGACAATTGCCGTCGCCGCAATGGCTGCGCGCTTTATCCAGTTTCCGGTCATGGTCATTCCCTTGTCTTCAGGACGCGGATGAGGTCGAGCCGGTCGATCCGGGCGCGCACGATCAGCGCCGACAGCACGGCAACGGACAGCACCACGAGACTGGCGGTGGCGTAGGTCGCGGCGTCGACGACGAATGGTATGCGAAACAGGTCGCTTTCAAAGCCTTTCACCACCGACCAGGCGAACAGGTAGCCGAGCAGCCAGCCGAGCGGCTGGGCCAGCGCCACGATGACGGCGAGTTCGATCATCAGCACGCTCGATACCTCGGCGCGGGTAAAGCCCAGCACGCGCAGACTGGCCAGTTCGCGGGCGCGCTCCGAAAGCTGGATGCGGGCGGAGTTGTAGATCACCCCGAAAGTGATGATGACGGCCAGGATCACGTAGACCGTCGTCATGACCGTGATGTTCTCGCCGATCGTCTCGCGAAAGCGCACGCGCGAGATGTCCTGCAGCGCGATCGAGCCGATTGCCGGCGTTCGCTTGACCGCCGCATAGAGCTCGTCGATGTGCAGCGGATCGACGGAGGCGTGCACGCCCGAGAGGCGCGGCCCATCGCCGATGAGGCGGTCGAGCGCACCGGCATGCATATAGACGGCGAGCCCGACATAGTTCTGGACGATGGCGGTCACCGGCACGGCAACGACGCGGCGGTCTTTTTCCAGCAGTTCAACTTCGGCCTTGTCGCCGATGTGCAGGTCGAGCAGTTGCGCGACGTGGCGCGAGATCAGAAGACCGGCGACGGGCGGATCCAGCGCGTTGAGGTCGTCGTCGAGGATGCGGGAGAGGTCGGCATGCTCGGGGACGCCGGCGATCGCCAGCCGACGCTCGCGGTGGCCGTTGCGCAGGATGACGGGCGTCGAGCGGAACGGCTCGGCGCGCAACACGCCAGGCAGAGCCTCCACCGCCTGCAGCGCGCCCGGGCTGCGTGCCTCGGCGAAGATCAGCGTGACGTCCTGCCGCTCGGACTGGAAGAATATCGTATCGATCATGTAGTCGATGGAATCGAAGGAAAACAATGCGGTGATCAGAAGCGCCACCGACAGCGAGGTGCCGAACGCGGTCAGCAAGGTGCGCACTGGCCAGCGTAGCAGGTGGCGCAGCGCCATGATGGTCAACTGCGAGAAGAAGCCAACCATGTGACTGGCCCCCGACAGGAGCGACCGGTAGCGCGTCGGCGCCGGCGGCGTCATGGCGACGGCTGGCGGCAGCGCCACCACCATCCAGATGGCGCGCACGGCGCCGGCGAGGGCGGCGAGCGCGCAGATACCGGCGGCGATCACGT
This sequence comes from Alphaproteobacteria bacterium, assembly GCA_018823835.1. Taxonomy (GTDB): domain Bacteria; phylum Pseudomonadota; class Alphaproteobacteria; order Rhizobiales; family Rhizobiaceae; genus CAMYMG01. The sequence continues at coordinate 458,708 of JAHJHT010000013.1, forward strand.
AAAGGTCGAGGCTCTGGCGGAATACCAGGAAGGGGAAGGAGAAGAACTCGGCGTAAAGCCGCGTCATGCCACGTCCCAGCCAGTTTCCTGCGAGCGCCCCGATGGCCGTTCCGATCACGGCGATCGCCAGTGTCAGCTTGGCGTAGTGCCAGGCGATCGCCGCGCGACCATATCCTACTGCCTTGAGAAGGCCGATCTGCTCGCGTTCAAGCGCGATCAACCGCGACAGGATCATGTTGACCAGGAATGCCGAGACGAAGAGGAAGATCGGCGGGATAATGGCCGCCATAGCGCGCAGCTGGGCCAGTTCGTTGTCGAGGAAGGCGTGCGAGATCTGATCGGTCCTGTCGAAGGCGCCGCTGCCGCCATAGGGCTTGAGGATGGCGTCGGTCGCATCGATCACCGCGGGCAGGCTGGTGCCGCGCTGCGTGCGCAGCGCCACGTCGTTGAAGGCGCCGTCCATGTCGAACAGCCCGGCCATCGCCGCGCGCGGCATGAAGAAGACCCCGAAGCGGCGCGGGTCGGGCACCATGTCGCCGGAGTTGATGGCATAGATATATTCGGGCGACAGCACGATGCCGGTGACGGTGAGGGTGCGCTTGCGCCCGTCCATCAGCGCGCCGAAGGTGCTGCCAGGCAGCATGCGGTGCGCCTCTGCGAAGGGCTCGGTGACGACCACCTCCCCGGTGCGGCCGGGCTCCGGCAGCCGTCCCATGCGCAAATAAAGGCGGTTGACGGCGGACTCGCCACGATCCGGTATCGATACGGCGAAACCGGTCGCCGGTTCGGCCATGCCCGGCATGTCGAGCAGCACCGGACGCACGATGCGGGCCTCGACCTCGCTGACACCCGGGATCGCCGCGATGCGCTCCTTGAGATGCAGAGGGGCGCGCGTCGCCGACGCGAAGACGGTTGCGAAGCGGTAGCGGTCGTAGAAGACCGCCCGCGTCTCCTCCAGCGATCGGTAGGCGCCGACGGCGATCACTATGGTCCCCACTCCGCACGCCATCACCAGGGCGACCGCTAGCACCTGCGCCCAGAGCCGGGCGAGGTCGCGCATCAGCTTTCGGTCGAGCACCGCCATGCCGCTACCAGGTCACTTCAGAGGGCTGCGCGCGCGTCGCGTTGGTGACCGTCTCGGCGATGCGGCCGTCGCGGAAGGTGAAGACGCGGTGCGCGATCTGGCGGATGCCGGCATTGTGGGTGATGATCGCCAACGTCGTTTTCAGTTCCTCGTTGATGCGGGTCAGCGCCTCCAGCACCAGTATGCCGGTCTTGGAATCGAGTGCGCCGGTCGGCTCGTCGCAGAGCAGCACCTCAGGCCGCTTGGCGATGGCGCGGGCAATCGCCACGCGCTGCTGCTCGCCACCCGACAGCTGTGCCGGAAAATGGGTCATGCGGTCCTTCAGTCCCACCAGCTCCAGCGCCTCGTCGGGCGTCATGGGGTCGCTGGCGATTTCCGTGACGAGGGCAACGTTCTCCCAGGCGGTCAGGCTCGGGATCAGGTTGTAGAACTGGAAGACGAAGCCGACATGGTCGCGCCGGTAGCGGGTCAGTTGCCGTTCAGAGGCGTTCGTCAGGTCATGGTCGCGGAAGCGCACCGTGCCGGCGGTCGCACGATCAAGGCCACCCATGATGTTGAGCAGGGTCGACTTGCCGCTGCCGGACGGGCCTAGCATCACCGCGATCTCGCCCTCGTAGAGCTCGAGATCGACGCCGCGCAGCGCATGCACCTCGACTTCGCCGGAACGATAGACCTTGGTCACGCCGTGTGCCGTGAATACGGGCTCGGCTCGAATGTCGCTGCCGGCGCCACCGCGGCCCGGCGCGTCCTCATCGGGCCGGTTGCCTGGCGCAAGGGTAGGGTGCCCGGCCACTAGCCGCGCGGCTTGGGCGGCTTGGCCGCCTTGTGCTTGCCGAGCGGACTTGCCTGGCGATTGTATTCGGCCGCTTCGCGCAGCCCGGCAATCACCTCGTCGTCGGCAAGCTGCGGAAAGCTCTGGTAATGGTAGCCAAGCGCCATGAAGCGGGCGGGCGTCGCCAGGCAGATTACCCGGTCGGCGACTTGCCGCAGGTCGGCGACAGTCTCGGCCGGCGCAACCGGCAGCGCCACAATGATCTCGCGCGGCGCCCGCCTTTTCAGCGCGCGCACCGCGACCTTCATCGTGGTGCCGGTCGCGGCACCGTCATCGACAAGTATCGCCGTGCGGCCTTCGACAGAAAGCGGGTGGCGACCGCCGCGATAGGCAGCCCGTCGACGTTCGAGTTCAGGGCGTTCATTGCGCACCAGGGCGGATATCTGCGCTTCGTCGAGCCGGTAGGCCTCGACGACCTCGCGGTTGAGTACGATGTCGGGTGGATCGCCGTCTACGATCGCCGCCACCGCCAGTTCGGCATTGTCGGGCGCGCCGACCTTGCGCACGATGATCAGGTCGAGCCGGGCGCCGAGCGTCTTTGCAATCTCGACGCCGACAGGGACCCCGCCGCGCGGCAGCGCCAGCACGATCGGGTTCGGCAGGTCCAGTGCAGCAAGTTCGGCGGCAAGCTCGCGGCCTGCGTGAGCGCGGTCCCGGTACATCGTCAATGGGCCGGCCAGAGGTGGCGCAACTGCATCCTCATGGAACCGCGCACCTGCACGATCTCTCCGGCCGATAGATGGCGGTCGAGGAGTCTGAACACGGCCGCAATCGCACTCTCGGGGTCTTCCGGGGGCTTGTTGGCGAAGTCGGCGGCCACGCGTTCGACGAAGGCCTGCTTGCTGCGATCAGGCGTTGGTGGCTCAAGACCCTTCCAGCCCTCGAAGTAGATGCCGCGCACTAGCAGCGGCAGCTGCGCCGAAAGGTCTGCCATCTCCTCCGGTTCCAGCCAGTCGCGCAGGGCATGCAAGACGCTGCGCAGCAGCAGGTAGGCGCGCGACTCGTTCCAGCCCAGGTCATCGGCGATTTCATTGACCCAAGCCTGCGCCTGCTCGGCGGCGTGAGTAAACTTGGTGATGCCGGTGTGTGTCATCAAACGGCTCCCATGCAAGATAGTCTAGCATCTTCGGGCATCCAGATCCCGGACGCATTGCGATGCATCAAGCAGTCGAGCTGCCACTGGCGCGGCCACGGGTTTTCAGTGCGGGTCAAGAGTGGGAATGAAGCACGCTGCGTGGGTTCAGTGTGCGCCGGCGCCGAGCCTGCGCATTTCGTCGAGCCAAGCCTTGCGTCTGGCGTCGCTGACGCCCTCGACCAGGCCGTAGTAGGTTTGCCGAACCGGGCGGATGCCGACGAATCCCAGTATGTTGCGGCGCAGACCCGCGATGCCGTGGCCGAGAAACCAGAGCCTGTAGACGAAGCCGGGCATGCCCATCGTCACGACCAGCCGAGCCGAACGGCCTTTCAGGATGGTCTTGGGCCATCCGCCGCTGCCGGCCTCGGGATAGGCGAAGGCGACCCCCGGCCGCATAAGCTGTTCGAGGAAGCCCTTGAGCAGCGCCGGCATGGTGCCGAGCCACAGCGGGAAGACGAAGACGACGTGCTCGCTCCAGGTCAGCGCCTCGGCCGCGTCCTGCAGCCCCGTCGGTACCGAGCCTTGCTGAAACTCGTCCTGCGAGCGCAGCAGCGGAAAATCGAGCGCGGCGATGTCGATGCGTCGGATCTTGTGGCCTGCCGACTCTGCGCCCTCGGCATAGCTGTCGGCCAGCGCACGGCAGAAGCGCTTTGGCCCGGGGTCGGGATGACCGACGATGAGGAGAATCTTGCTCGGCATGGGCTGCTTCCCTCTTGCCGCGCCAGACTAGCGGCCACGCCCGCCGCTTCCTTGACCGGCATCAAATGATCCTGCCGTCGGGCTTAGGGCCCCGCCAATGGACCGGCCGGCGGAAGATCAGCGCGGCCGGTGACATCGCGGCAAGGATGGGTGGGAAGTTATTGCCGGGTTCGACCGCTCAGGCGGCCATGTCGTGCAGCGACTGCCACTTGACGATTTCCACCGTGCGCAGGCCAGGCAGCCGGATGACGCCGCTCTGCTTCAGCTTCGAGAAGACGCGCGACACGGTCTCGATGGTCAGGCCGAGGTAATCGCCGATGTCGCTGCGGGTCATCGGCAGCTCGATCTGCTTGAGGCCGCCCTGACGCTCGGCCATGTCCGTGAGAAAGGCGGCGATGCGCTCGACGGCATTCTGCCTGCCGAGCACCAGCAGGTGTTCCTGGGCCCTGACCAGGCCCTCAAGAGCCATCGGCAGCAGGTGGCACGACATTTCCGCGGTGCGCGCGGTCCGGGTGATGGTGACACCAGTGGCGCAGATCGCCTCGGCGAAGAAGTGATGCGTGTCGTCGGCCTCGAAGCCGAACATCTCGCCGGCCAGATGGAAGCCGGATATCTGTCGCCGGCCATCGGCGAGCAAGCGGTAGACGCGAACCGCGCCGAACTCGACCCGGTAGACGCCCTGGCAGCGTTCACCCTGAGCGTAAATCTCGGAGCCGGCCGGGTAGAAGGTCGGCGAAGGGATGCGTGCCGCGCCGGTAGCCGGTCGGGCACCGGACGGAACCGGGGCGATCTGCGTGTTCAACACGATTGGCGAATTGTCCGTGAAAGCCATGACCGTCTCCTCTTCGGTTGATGGCACAGCAATCACCCATTTCGCGGACGGGCGAAATTCGTTCATGTCCCTAGTGGAATATACGTAACCTTACGTCATGCGCGGTTTTCCGCGGCCATCCGGACAGCGTGGACGAGCGGCGCCCCGAGGAAGGGCTTTGGTACGACCGAGACGCCCGGCATTGCCGGAACGGTCCGGAAGGGGCCGGCCAGGAGAACGACGGGTCGGGCAAAGCCACCGAACTGGTCGGCCGCATCAAGCCAGTCCTCGACCGCAGCGTCGTCGATCACCGCGCAGACCGCCTTGCGCGCAGTTCCCGACGAAAAGGCGTGGCGAACCGTGGCGTGCGAATGGACGGCGAAGCCTTCCGTCTCCAGAGCAAACTCCAGCGAGCGCCGGAATGTGCCGTCTGGGACCACGACCAGTACGAGATTTCCGGCTGCCAAGCCACATGCCTCCTGCCGATCCCGCCCCAAACGGGATCTTCGCGGGCAGTTGCGCAGGAAATTCCGGGCGGTGCGTTGAGCCAGATCAAATCGGCTCAGTTCAGCGCACGGCCCGCGGCGAGCGTCATGCGCACCAGTTCGGCGAGGCTCTTGGCTTGCATCTTTGCCATTACATTGGCGCGGTGAACCTCGACGGTACGCGGACTGATCTCAAGGTCGTAGGCAATGGTCTTGTTGGGCAGGCCGGCGACCACCGCCGACAGCACCTGCTTCTCGCGTTCCGACAGGTGCTCCATGCGTTCTAGCACCTTGGCGGCATCGTCGGTCTGTGGTGACGATTCCCCGATGCATTCGGCGGCCCGCTTGATCGAGGCGATCAGCACCTCGTCCTCGAAGGGCTTTTCGATGAAGTCGAGCGCTCCCGCCTTCATCGCCGCAACCGCCATCGGCACGTCGCCATGGCCGGAAATCACGATCGCCGGCAGCATGGCGCCGTTATCTCCGAGCTTGGTCAGCAGTTCGACGCCGTTCATGTCCGGCATCCTGAGGTCGGTGACAAGCAGCCCCTGGGTGAGACCCGGCGCAAGGGCTAGGAAACTGGTCGCAGAGTCGTGCACGCGTGCGGTGAAACCCGCCATGGTGAGCAGGAATGCCAGCGACTTTCGCACCGGCTCCTCGTCGTCGACGATGTGAACGACATAGTCACCGGTTTGCATTCATCGCCTCGCTGGCTTGTTGCGCAAGTGCGCCGGGCTCGAGCGCCGGCAGGGTGAAGCGGAATGTTACCCCGTCGGGGCCGTTGCGCACCATCGACAATTCGCCGCCATGCGCCTCGACAATGCGCCGCGATATCGACAGTCCGATGCCCATGCCGCTCGATTTCGTCGTCACGAAAGGCTTGAAAAGACGCTCGCCGATTTCTTCGGGAATTCCAGGACCGGTGTCGGAAACCTCGACCGTGACGGTGGCATTCTCGTCAGGCGCCGCGCGAACGACAAGCTCGCGCCGCTCGCTGTCGCGCATGGCCTCGATGGCGTTGCGGATGAGGTTGATCAGCACCTGCTGGATCTGCACCTGGTCAACCATGACGATGGCTGATCCCGGCGCGAAGTCGAACACGGTGCGCACGCCGCGTTCGCGCGAGCCGACCAGTGCCAGCGCGCCGGCTTCCTCGATCAGCCTGCGCATGTCGACCGGTGTCTTTTCGGTCTCGCCGCGGGTCACGAATTCGCGAAGGTGGCGGATGATGCCGCCGGCGCGAATCGACTGGCTCGCCGTCTCCTCGAGCGCCTCTCGCATGCGGCCGGCGAGCCCTTCGTCCATGTCACGCAGCAGCCGAACGCAGCCCTGCGTGTAGTTGGCGATCGCGGCGAGCGGCTGGTTGAGCTCGTGCGCCAGCGTCGAGGCCATCTCGCCGAGTTCGTTCAATCGAGCCAGGCGCGCCAGTTCGCCCTGTATTTCCTGTAGTCGCGCTTCCGATTCCTCGCGCTCCGTAAGGTCGCGGATAAAGCCGGTAAAAAAGGTCTTTCCGCCGGATTTCATCTCGCCGACCGCCAGCTTCATCGGAAAGGTCGAACCGTCCTTGCGGCGGCCGACGACGACGCGGTCGATGCCGATGATTCGCTTCTCGCCGGTCGTCAGGTAGCGGTGGATATAGCCGTCATGTTCGGTGTGGTAGGGCTCCGGCATGAGAACCTTGATGTTGCGGCCGATCACTTCCGCTTCGAGATAGCCGAACTGCCTGACCGCTGCGGCATTGAACGAAACAATCGATCCGTCTGGCTCGATCACCACGGTTGCGTCGAGCACCGTATCCAGAATCGAGCGCAGGTGCGCTTCGCGGGTCATCAGGGCCGACTTGGTCTTGTCGATGGAGACCCGGGCGCGGTGCAGCAATTCGCCGACCCAGGCAATTGCAGTGCCAACAATTGCGAGCAGCAGCAGTTGCGCTGGCATGTCGCCGTCCAGCCCGCCGATATGGTAGGCGCCGAGCAAGGCAAGAATGGTCGTAAGCAGGCCGGGTCCGGCGCCGCCGACGACGGCAACGAGCAGGATCGCGGGCACGAACAGCATGATGCCGGTATGGTTCGGCAGCCGCCCGTCCAGCGCCAACAGGATGGCGAAAGCTGCGCCAACGGCGACAGCGGCCAGCGCATAGCGGGACCAGCCCTCAAACTGGCGTGAATAGACGGTGTGCAGGTCGCGGTCTCGGATGCCGGAATTTCCTCTCGCAGGCGTCGTTGCCAGCAAATCTGCGTTGTGTCGGCTCATCCGACGAAAGACCTGTCGCACGACATGCACAAGCCGCCACGCGCCTTATGCGCGCCGCGGCTGGATTCAAGATCCCTGACTCAAGGATGATACAGCGCTGCAGTGTTGAAGGAAAGCCGGCGGCGATGCGTCACCAGCGCGCGCTCACGCGGCGGGGTGAGTGGCTGGCGGGGCTACAGCCAGCCTTGTCATCGCGGGATTCTTGCGGCTCAGCTCGACATGAAGCGATTCAGTTCGGCCGTGTCGAGCAGAGAACGGGTCACTCCGCCGAATACCCATTCGCGCAGCCGGCTGTGGCCGTAGGCGCCCGAGACCACGACATCGGCCCGGCAGGACGTCACGAAGCGCGTGAGGCTCTCGCCTTCGTCCTTGGCCTTGATCACCTCGCTTCGGGCCTTGATGCCGTGGCTCGAGAGATAGGCAGCGACGTCGTCAACGCCGGCGCGGATCCAGTCATCGGGCTGCGCATCGACGGTGACCACGCTCACCTCGTTGGCGAGTTTCATGAGCGGAATGGCGTCGGCCACGGCCCGCCTTGCCTCGCGCGTGTCCTTCCAGGCAACCACCACCGTCTTGCCGAGCACGTGCTCCGCGCCCTCGGCGACGACCAGTACGGGCCGGCCGGCCTGCAGCACAGCGCTGCCTGGATCGGCGACGCGGAAGGCATTGCCGCTCGCTGCGCCCTGCGGGGCGGCAGTGACTACGAGGTCGGCCAAGCGGGCGGACCTCGCAAGAGCCCGGGTCGGATTGTCGAGCACAGCCCGCCAGCCGGAGGGCACGGAACCGGCGACAAGTTCGTCGAACTCGGCATGGAGCTTCCGCTGCCGTTCGCCGATTGCGTCCTTCATCTGCTGCCATACCTCGACTGCCATGGCGCCCGCCTCGGGGCCTGCCAGCGGCAGCGGAGCGTCGGCGGCGCACAGGCCGACAAGCCGCGCTTCGTGCCGGATGGCGAGGTCTAGCGCCAGCTTGACGATCGGGGCCATCGGCCCGTCGATGCCGATGTTCACCATGATGGATTTGTAGCTCATGTGTCTGCCCTCATTGGCCGGTCAGTTGGGAATGACCCTAGAACCTGCAGCCATGCGCGCCTTGACGCGGATCAAGCGGGCCGCATCGACGCGGTCCGGCGTCCCGTTGCCGTCCGAATATTTTCAGGGCCGGCGCCTGCATCGGGCGCGCCGGCAGGGCAGGGGACGCATGAATCCACTGCTCTGCACCTGGAACTTATGGCCCTGAGCGCTGGACTCGAGTTCTGCCCGCCGTTTGAGGCTGATCAAGGCCGGCGGGCGGCATCCGCGCCATTGATGGACAGGGCTTCGCCGAAGTGGCGAGGCGGCGGTCAGCGCCGCGCGCGCCCGAGAGGAGAATTGCTGTGAAACGCCAGGCCTTCGTTCCGTTCGTCACCTACCCGCAGGCAAATTCCGACGCCATTGCGGAAAACGCGGTCAGGGTTGCCGGCCATCTCGGCGCGAATCTCCACGCGCATGCCATCGACGCGGACATTCCCGACGTATCCAATGCGCTTTCAACGCTGCTCCTGGACACGCCCGGTATGATCCGCAAGGCGGAAGCCGAGAGCCGCCGGCGCGGCAAGCATCTGTTGTCGGAACTCGCGAAATGGTCGAAGGTGGCAGGTGTCGATCTGACCATTGAGGAATATGCCGCGCCGCTTGCCCTTCTGGGCGAAACTGCTGCCATGCACGCCCGCTATTTCGATATCGGCCTGGTCGGGTGGGAGGCTGGAAACGAGACTTCCGCCATGACTGCCGAGGCGATGGTCTTTGGTTCGGGCAGGCCGACCTTGCTGCTGCCGGAACTCTGGAAGGTCGACGTGCTCGATCATGTCGCCATTGCCTGGGACGGCAGCCGTGTCGCGGCGCGTGCCGTGGCGGATGCCCGGCCGTTTCTGTCGCGCGCCGTCGAGATATCGATCCTTACCGTGGTGGATGAAAAGCCGCTCGGGGAAGACAACTCTGCCGACCGGCTGGCCGCCTCGCTCAAGCGGCACGGTCTCAATGCACTGACCGTGCCGATCCGCGGCCAGGACAGCCCGATCGCGGAGACCTTGCAGCAGACCGCGATCGATCGTGGCGCCAAGTTGCTGGTCATGGGCGGCTACGGCCATTCCCGCATGCGCGATTTCGTCCTCGGCGGTGCCACGCGGGGAATCCTGGGCGACCTGCTGATGCCCGTCATGCTGTCGCACTGACGTTCGGGTTGTCTTGCCACGCGACTTCGGGAGAGGGAGGATCAACGCCAGTATCGGGACCGGACAGTGACAACGCACAAATCGGATGATGCTTCGATGAAGCCGGCTACGGAAAGCGTCGAAGCGCCGCTCTGGTACGCAATGCCGGTCGAGATGGTCTGCGACACGCTGACGACGCGGGGCAGCGGCCTCAACGACGAGGAAGTCAGGTCGCGGCTCGAGCGATACGGCCAGAACCGCCTGCCGACGGCCCCGCGCATCCATCCTCTGCTGCGCTTCCTAGCCCAGTTCAACAACGCGCTGATCTATTTTCTCCTGGCGGCCGGCGTCGTAGCAGCAGTGCTCGGGCATCTCGTCGACGGCGCAGTGATCGTCGCGGTCGTGCTCATCAACGCGATCGTCGGGTTCATCCAGGAGGGCAAGGCAGAATCGGCCCTCGACGCCATCCGAGACATGATTGCGCCGATGGCCACCGTGATGCGCGGCGGCAGGCGACACGTCGTCAACGCGCGCGATATCGTGCCTGGCGACATCGTGCTGCTTGAGGCGGGCGACAAGGTGCCGGCCGACATCCGGCTGATCCGGGCGCGCGGACTGCTGGTGGACGAGGCCATCCTGACCGGCGAATCCGTGCCGGCCGAGAAGCGGGAACAGCCCGTCCTGGAGACCTCGCTGCTCGGCGATCGTGCCTGCATGCTCTATTCCGGCACGTTGGTCGCCACCGGCCAGGCTGCCGGCGTCGCGGTTGCAACGGGCGCCGCGACCGAGATCGGCGCCATCTCGACCATGATCGGGCAGGTCCGGGAGATGGCGACGCCGCTCCTGCAGCAGATCAACCGCTTCGGCCGCATGTTCAGCTGGTTCGCGCTTGCGGTCGCGGTGCTGCTCTTCGCCTTTGCGATCCTGGTGCGCGGCTATAACTGGGTCGACGCGCTGATGGTGGTCGTGGCGCTCGCCGTCGGGGCCATTCCTGAGGGCCTGCCCGCCGTCATCACCATCACGCTGGCGATCGGCGTGCAGCGCATGGCCGCCCGCAACGCGGTGGTTCGGCGGCTTCCCGCCGTCGAGACGCTCGGCGCCACGTCGGTCATCTGCTCCGACAAGACGGGCACGCTGACCCGCAACGAGATGACGGCGTGCCGGGTCGTGACGTCGGGTGCTTCGGTCTTGGTCACAGGCGGCGGCTATGAACCGGTCGGGGCCATCAGCGATGAATCGGGCGAGCCGACGCAGCCCGACCCGGTGCGCGAGGCGCTGATCCGCGCGGCACTGCTTTGCAACGATGCCCAGCTTGCCGAGCATGACGGTCGCTGGCGCACAACCGGGGACCCGATGGAGGGCGCGCTGGTGACGCTCGCCGTGAAGGCCGGTTTCGACCCTGAAGAAGAGCGGCGGCTATGGCAGCGCCTAGACGAGATCCCGTTCGACGCGCTCCATCGCTTCATGGCGACACTCCACCATGGCCCGGACGACCAAAGGCGCATCTTCGTCAAGGGCGCACCCGAGAAGGTGCTGGCCATGTGCTCGACGCAGGCCGGCGCCGCGGCGGCATCGCCCGTCGACGAGACCTATTGGCCCGAGCGCATCGCGGCGGCTGCAGCCAATGGCGAGCGCGTGCTCGGTTTCGCGGCAATGCCTGCCGGCGAGGACCTTGCCGACCTGAGCTTTGACGCGCTGGAGGAGGGGCTGGTATTCCTCGGCGTCGTTGGCTTCATCGACCCGCCGCGCGAGGAGGCGGTCGCGGCGATCGCTGAATGCCGCTCGGCCGGCATCGCGGTCAAGATGATCACCGGCGACCACAACGGCACGGCGGTGGCGATCGCGCGGCAGCTTGCCATCGCCGACGATCCCCATGCCATGGACGGCGCCGAGCTGGAAGGCCTGTCGGACGCACAATTGCGCGACGTCGTCGAGAGGACGAGCGTGTTTTCGCGCGCCAGCCCGGCGCACAAGCTGCGCATCGTGCGCGCACTGCAGGCCAACGGCCATGTCGTCGCCATGACAGGCGACGGCGTCAACGACGCGCCCTCGCTCAAGCAGGCCGATATCGGTATCGCCATGGGGCGCAAGGGAACCGAGGCCGCCAAGGAAGCGGCCGGCATGGTGCTGGTCGACGACAATTTCGCCTCCATCGTCGCGGCCGTGCACGAGGGGCGTACCGTCTACGACAACATCCGAAAGGTAATCGGCTGGACGCTGCCGACCAATGGCGGCGAGACGCTCTGCATCGTGGTTGCCCTGGCTCTCGGCATCGCGCTGCCGATGACGCCTGTGCAGATCCTGTGGATCAACATGATTACCGCCATGACGCTCGGGCTGGCGCTCGCCTTCGAGCCGGCCGAGCCGAACGTCATGCAGCGGCCGCCGCGCAGCCGCGTCGCGCCGCTCCTGCCGGGCTTCCTTGTCTGGCGCGTCGCCCTGGTGTCGGTGCTGTTTACCATCGGGGTCTTCGGCATGCTGGAATACGCGTTGCAGCGCGGTCTTGGCGAGGCCGCTTCCCGTACCATCGTGGTCAACACGCTGGTGGTGATGGAAATCTTCTATCTCTTCAATGTCCGCTACCTGCACATGACGTCGTTCAGCCTGCGCGGGCTTATGGGAACGCGGGCCGTCCTGATCACCGTTTCCATCGTTGCCGCGGCACAGGTCCTCTTCACCTATGCCCCCTTCATGCACCGCCTGTTCGGCAGTGCCGCGATCTCGCTGCAGGATGGCGCGCTTATCGTCGCGGCGGGCATCATCCTGATGGTCGTGCTGGAACTGGAGAAGTCGCTGATGCGCCGCCTCGGCAAGGCCATCGGCAGCTATCGACAGCATAGCTGAACTGCCGCGCCGCCGGCCGCCGCTCCGCGATGGGAGAGGCGGCGAGAGCCAGCGTCAGGTCCTGAGCACCCGGTAGATCGCCGGGATAACCAGCACGGTCAGCAGCGTCGAGGACGCCAGACCGAAGAGCAGCGAGATCGCCAGGCCCTGGAAGATCGGGTCCGTCAGGATGACGGCCGCGCCGATCATCGCGGCCAGGGCCGTCAGCAGGATCGGCTTGAAGCGGATCGAGCCCGCCTCGATGAGGATCTCGGTCAGCGTGCGGCCTTCCGAATCGGCATGGCGGATGAAGTCGACCAGCAGGATCGAGTTGCGCACGATGATGCCCGCAAGCGCGATGAAGCCGATCATCGACGTCGCCGAGAACGGCGCGCCGAACAGCCAGTGGCCGCCCAGTATGCCGATGAAGGTCAGCGGGATCGGCGTCAGGATGACCAGCGGCACCTTGAACGAGCCAAACTGCGCCACAACCAGGATGTAGATGCCGAGCAGGGCGACGATGAAGGCAGCGCCCATGTCGCGGAACGTCACCCAGGTGACTTCCCACTCGCCGTCCCACAACAGCGTCGGCGTACTCTCGTCGGTCGGCTGGCCGTGCAACGACACGACCGGCTTCTCCAGTCCGGTCCAGTCCTGCGCGTCGATCGCCTCCTGAACGGCGAGCATGCCGTAAAGCGGGGCTTCGAAGGAGCCGGCGAGTTCGGCGGTGACCATCTCGGCGGCGCGCCCGTTGTGGCGGAAGACCGGGAAGGAGCTCTGCTCCTCGCCGAGCTTCACCACGTCGCCAAGTTCTACGACGCTGCGGTCGCCCGGCAGCACGTTGGCGGGAATCGGCGTCGTCAGGAAACGCTCGTCGAGCGTGCGCTGGCCCTTCGACCGCTCGATGCGGATCGGGATCGGCTGACGGCCTTCGCCGCGGTGCGAATAGCCGACCGTCGTGCCGCCGCTCAGGATGGCGATGGTGTCGAAGACGTCGCCTTCCTCTACGCGGAAGAACTCCAGGTCGTCGGTCGAGATCGTCGTGCGCAGCCGGCGCGCGGCCACACCATAGGAATTGTCGATGTCGACGATGAAGGGCACCGAGCGGAAGGCCGCCTCGACCTTCTCGGCCACCTTGCGGCGGGTCTCGCCGTCGGGGGCATAGATCTCGGCGAGCAGCGTCGCCATGACCGGCGGGCCGGGCGGCGGCTCGACGACTTTTAGGCTGGTGCCGGGCGGAACTGTGATAGCGGCGACCTTCTCGCGAATGTCCAGCGCGATCTCGTGGCTCGAGCGCTCGCGCTCGTCCTTCGACAGGAGGTTGATCGCGACGTCACCCTGTTGCGGCTCCGTGCGGTAGAAGGAGTGGCGCACCAGGCCGTTGAAGTTGAAGGGTTCGGCCGCGCCTGCATGCGTCTGCACCGAGCGGACCTCTTCCAGACCGAGCACCATGCGTGCGACGTCCTGCGCCACCGCGTCCGTCGCCTCGACGGACGAGCCTTCCGGCAGGTCGATCGTCACCGAGAGCTCCGACTTGTTGTCGAAGGGCAGCAGCTTCACCGTGACATGCTTGGTGTAGAACAGCGACAGCGAGGCCAGCGTCAGCACGCCGACGACGATCAGGAACAGCCAGCTCGCCTTCTTGGACGCAAGGATCGGCCGCGCGACGGCGGCGTAGGCGCGGCCGAGCGCGCCGCCCTCGCTGTGGCCGTCATGCGCATGGACCGGCGCCTTGCCGGCGATCTTCAGCATCAGCCAGGGCGTCACCATGACGGCGACGAAAAAGGAAAAGATCATCGCCGCCGAGGCATTGGCGGGGATCGGGCTCATGTAGGGGCCCATCATGCCCGACACGAAGAGCATCGGCAGGAGGGCTGCCACCACCGTCAGGGTCGCGACGATGGTCGGGTTGCCGACCTCGGCCACCGCCTCGATGGCCGCCTGCTTGCGGTCGCGGCCGTCGCCCATGCCCCAATGGCGGGCGATGTTCTCGATCACCACGATGGCGTCGTCGACAAGAATGCCGATGGAAAAGATCAGCGCAAAGAGCGAGACGCGGTTCAGCGTGTAGCCCATGACGCGAGAGGCAAACAGCGTCAGCAGGATGGTGACCGGGATGACCACGGCGACCACCATCGCCTCGCGCCGGCCGATCGCCACCCAGACCAGCAGGATGATGGAAACGGTGGCGAGACCGAGGTGGTAGAGGAGCTCGTTGGCCTTTTCGTTGGCCGTCTCACCGTAGTCGCGCGTCACCTCGACCGTGATGTCGTGCGGGATCAGCGGGCCTTCGAGCTGGTCCACCCGGTGCAGGATCGCTTCCGCCACCATGACCGCATTGGAGCCGGCGCGCTTGGCGATGGCGAGCGTCACGGCAGGTGCCCGCTCGATCGTGTCGCCCTCGCGCCTGACGCTTGAGACCAGCGCATCGCTGGTGTCGGTCACGAAGTCTACGGTGGCGACGTCGCGCACATAGACCGGCCGGCCGTCGCGTGAGGTGAGCAGCAGATTGCCGATCTCGGCCGGCGAGCGCAGCGTTTCGCCGGCGACGAGCACGACCTGCTCGCCCTGGTCGCGGACGCGGCCGGCCGGGAAGGCGCGGTTGGCGCCCTGAACCTTGCCGGCGAGTTGCTGCAGCGTCACGCCAAACAGCGCAAGCCTGGCCGGGTCGGGCTCGATGCGGATCATCTCAGTTGTCTCGCCGACCAGGTAGGTCAGGCCGACATTGTCGATCTTGGTCATCTCCGAGCGGAGTTCGCGGGCGATGCGGGTGAGGTCGTTGGCGCTGATACGGCTGGCTGCCTCCGGCGTCGGCGACAGCGTCAGCGAGACGATGGCGACGTCGTCGATGCCGCGCGCCACGATCATCGGCTCGGGCACGCCGACCGGGATCGCGTCCATGTTGGCGCGCACCTTGTCGTGCACGCGCAGAACCGCTGAGTCGGCCGATGTGCCGACGAGGAAGCGCGCGGTGACCAGAACGCCGTCGTCCTGCGTCTGCGAATAGACGTGCTCGACGCCGTCAATGCCCTTGACGATGGTTTCCAGCGGTTCGGTGATCAGCTTGACGGCATCCTCGGCCTTCAGCCCGTCGGCGCGGACGCGGATGTCGACCATGGGTACCGAGATCTGCGGCTCTTCCTCGCGCGGCAGGGTCATCAGCGCGATCAGCCCGAAAGCGAAAGCAGCGATCAGCAGCAGCGGGGTGAGGGGCGAGGCGATGAAGGCGCGCGTGAGGTTGCCCGCGATGCCGAGGCCTGAGGATGCAGTTTTCACGGCGTAACCACGACGTCGCCGGCCGAAAGCCCGGTGAGAACCTCGACGAATGTTGCGCCGTCGCGCTCTACGGCTTCTCCAAGCACGACTGCCCGCTGCACTTCGGCACCGGCCTCCGAGACGGTGACGAAATCGATGCCCGAGCGGATCGACAGCGCGCCCTCGGGCACGATAAGCGCCTCGCGCTCGCCAACCGGCACCTCGACCAGGATGCGCGCATCGACGAAATCGCTGTCGAGTTCGACAACCTCTACGTCGGCGATGACGCGGCCGTTTTCGATCTGCGGATAGATCTTCACCAGCTTGCCGGTCGATTCGCTGCCGCCCGAGGTGATGCGGATCGAGGCGCCTTCCTTCAGCATCTGGCCGTGCCGTTCCGGGATGGAAAGGCGCAGGAAGAAGCCGCCGCTGCCGATATTGGCAACCGGCTCACCCGGCATGATCACGGCATCGCGCGTCAGCGGTACGGTCAAAACGCGACCGTCGGCCGGGGCCAGGACCTCGCCCTCGGACTGCTGCTGGACGACGACCTCGCGCTCGGCCTCCACGGCGCCGATCTGGTTGCGCGCCACTTCGACGTCGGTCTGCAACTGGTCGAGGCGCTGGCTGGTGACGACGCCCTTGTCGACCAGCGTCTGGCCGCGCTTCAACTCGATCTCGGCGCGATCGAGCTGCGCCTGGAGGGAGCGCAGTTGCGCGTTGAGAGCGGCGATCTGGAAAACCAACTTGTCGTCCCGCACGAGTCCGATCTTCTCGCCGGCCGTCACAAGGTCGCCGGCGGCGACCTTGAGTTCGACCAGCGTGCCGCCGATGCGGGCACGCGCCGGCACGAGATCATGCGCGGCAACGCGCCCGTAGACGGCTTTCCACTCGGTAATGGCCGTCGGCTTGAGCGTCAGCGTCCCGGCCATGGCTGGCCAGGAAGCGCCGACGAGTGCTGCCAGGATCAGTGCGCGCATGAAGCCGGTCACTGCGCCCCGAAGGCGCAGCCCGGCTTGACGCCGAACATCTTGAACACGGAAGCTGCGGGGCAGAAGCCGGTGAAGGCCGACTGCAGCAGGTTCGCGCCGATGAAGACGGTGAACCAGACGAACAGCGGCGAAACCCACGCCGTCAGTGCGACTGACAGAAGGATCATGACGCCGGCGAAGGCGAGAACGGAACGGTCGAGGGTCATTTGTCTCTCCATTTGAATATTATGATATTCTTATATAGTGGTCTTCACGCATGAGCGCAAGTCCCGGGAGTCGCCGGCGCAAGCGTCATTCCGCCGGCTCGGCCTTGTCGCTGATGCGCACGGCCTTCAGCTTGTCGATGCCCAGCACCTGCATGGCCAGTCGCTCGTAGAAGGGCTCCGACTTGCCGGCACGGATCTTGTGCAGGAAATACTTTTCGAAGCCGATCTTGGCGGCGTGCACCCATTTGCCCGACGACGACCAGTTGACGTTGCGCGGCGGAATCTGCGGCTGCGCCACAAAGGCGATGCCGGAATCGCCGAAGTCGGCAAGGCAGACCGCGTTCCAGGTGCCTTCAGCATCCGGCTGGCCGCCGGAAATCAGCTTGTCGATGTTATGCGCCGTGGCGGTCACCATGGATTCGATCATGAAGCCCGTCTTCGGCACGCCGACCGGAACCGGCGTCTTGCCGACTGGCGGAATGGCGACGCAGACGCCGACGCCAAAGACCTCCGGAAAGGTCGGGTTGCGCTGGTGCTTGTCGACAAGGATGAAGCCGCGCGGATTGGTCAGGCCCTCGATGCCGTGCACGGCGGCGACGCCCCGGAAGGCCGGCAGCATCATCGAGAAGACCTGCGGCACATCGTGCACGGTCTTGACCGAGCCGTCCTCCGCGATCTCGGAGACCGTCATCTTGTCCGCCTCGACGGCGTCGACCCGGGCGTTGCAGATCCACTTGATGTGATGCTGGCGCAACTCGCTCTCGAGCAGGCCCTTTGTGTCGCCGACCCCGTCGAGGCCGAGATGGCCGACATAGGGCTCGGAGGTGACGAAGGTCATCGGCACCTTGTCGCGAACCTTCGCGTCGCGCAGTGCCTTGTCGAGGATGAAGGCGAATTCATAGGCCGGGCCAAAGCAGGAAGCTCCCTGGACGGCGCCGATCACCACCGGGCCCGGATTGGCAACCAGCCTGTCGAAGGCCTGCTTGGCGTCGACGGCATGGTCGACATGGCAGACCGAATGCGTGTGGTGCTCGGGGCCAAAACCCTTGATCTCGTCGAAGGCGAGTTCCGGCCCGGTCGCGATGACCAGGTAGTCGTAGCCGATGGTCTTGCCGTCGTTGAGCTCGATGCTGCGCTCCTTGGGCATGACGCGCTTGGCGCCTTGCGCGTGAAGCTCGATGCCGCGCTTTTCGAAGACCTTGGTCAGGTCGACCTCGATCGCCTCGCGTTCGCGCCAGCCAACCGCCACCCAGGGATTAGACGGGACGAAGGAGTAGCGGTCGCCATTGTTGACCACCGAAACCCTGTGCTGCCTGCCGAGCTTCTCACGCAACTCGTAGGCCATGATGGTGCCACCCAAACCGGCACCGAGGACGACGACATCTGCCATTTTCTGAACCTCCCGTGGTTCGACGCCTGCGAGGGCGGACCCGTTGCGGGCTGCTCGCATGGTCGCCTGTTCCTAGTCGAGGGCCGGTCGCGTCTCCTTGACGTGCGTCAATCCGGTTCTGGGCGTGAAGAGCGAAGCGGCAGGATTGACAAAAGCAGGCGAAACGACGACTCTGGTTAGAGTGTTATTATATGATAAGATGATAATATGCGCAATATGAAATCTGCTGACATCGCGCCGATGGCGCGCGAGGCGTCGGAACTGCTCGACGCCATGGCCAATGAAAAGCGGCTGATGATCCTGTGCATGCTTCTCGACGGCGAGATCGCGGTCAACGACCTTGCCGAGCGGGTTGGCATGAGCCAGTCGGCGCTGTCGCAGCAGCTCGCTAAGCTCAGGGCGCTGAAGCTTGTCGATACGCGGCGCGAGGCGCAGCAGATCTACTACCGGCTGTCCTCCGCCAACGTCGAGCGCGTGCTCGAAACGCTCTACGGCATCTACTGCGAGTGAGCGGGCAGGGCGCTTGGCCTGTTTGGGCGTTGGCGCGCGGCATGCTTTGATTTCGCTGCGTTGCCTTGTAAAAGGGCGCCCATGACTCCGATGACATCCAGCATTGCCAAGGCCTACCGCGACAGGCGCACAATCCTCGCCGTGGCCCCCATGATGGACTGGACTGACCGGCATTGCCGCTACTTCCATCGCCAGCTGACGCGCCATGCGCTGCTCTATACCGAGATGGTGGTGGCCGACGCCGTCATCCATGGCGACCGTGACCGGCTGCTCGGATTCGACGCCGAGGAGCAGCCGCTGGCGCTGCAGATCGGCGGCTCGGACCCGGCAAAGCTCGCCGAGGCGGCGCGCATCGGCGAGAGCTTCGGCTATGGCGAGATCAACCTCAATGTCGGTTGCCCGTCCGACCGCGTGCAGTCGGGCACCTTCGGCGCCTGCCTGATGAAAACGCCCGGGCTGGTCGCCGAGGGCGTCGCCGCGATGAAGGCCGCCGTTTCAATCCCGGTGACCGTGAAATGCCGGATCGGCGTAAATGACCAGGATCCAGAAGAAGCGCTGGACACGCTGGCGTCAGGCGTTTTCGAAGCTGGTGCCGACGCGCTCTGGGTTCACGCGCGCAAGGCCTGGCTCGAGGGCCTGTCGCCAAAGGAAAACCGCGATATCCCGCCGCTCGACTACGGACGCGTCTTCCGGCTGAAGCGGAAATATCCGGATAAATTCATCGGCATCAATGGCGGCATTCTGACCCTGGACGAGGCGCTGGAGCATCTCGTCCATGTCGACGGCGCCATGCTCGGCCGGGCCGCCTACCACACGCCGGGAGTCCTCGCCGACGTCGATCACCGCATCTTCGGCGGGCCGGCAAGAGAGTTCGATCCGGCTTCCCTGATCGAGACGATGGCGGACTACTGCCAGCGCCATATCGACGAAGGCGGCCGGCTCGGGCACGTCACCCGCCACATGGTCGGCCTGTTCCACGGAATGCCCGGTGCCCGGCGCTACCGGCAAATCCTGTCCACCGACGTCAACCGGCCCGGCGCCGGGCCCGACATTCTGCGGCAGGCCTTTGCCGCGGTCGAGCTCGACAGCGGCCGCGCCGCCGCCTGACAGTCGCAACCAACCTTCGGAAAGTCGCCTGATGCCTGTCGACATGGGATGGACCGAGCTCGCGCCCTTCGCGGTCGCCATCATGGCCGCGGGCGTGATCTCCGGCCTGCTCGCGGGCATCTTCGGCATCGGCGGTGGTGCGGTGCTGGTGCCGGTCTTCTACCAGGTCTTCGGCCTCTTCGGCATCGACGAGAGCGTACGCATGCATCTCGCTGTCGGATCCTCGCTCGGCATCATCATCCCGACTTCCATCCGCTCCTTCATGGCGCATCGTGCCCGCGGCGCTGTCGACATGGAGCTGCTGAAGACGCTCGCCATTCCCGTACCGCTCGGCGTGGCACTCGCTTCTCTGGTTGCGGCGTCGGTTTCCAGCGAGGGTCTGCGCATCATCTTCGCCGTGCTGGCGCTGCTGTTCGGCGCCCGCCTGCTGTTCAATCGCGAGAGCTGGCGTCTCGGCACGCAAATCCCTGACAACCCCTGGCGCAGCTTCATCGGCCTCTTGATCGGCTTTTTCTCCACCCTGATGGGCATTGGCGGCGGCATCATGAACAATACTTTCATGACGCTCTACGGCCGCCCGCTGCACCAGGCGGTGGCAACGTCGGCTGGCGTCGGCGTGCTGATCGCTATCCCCGGTACCATCGGCTACATCTGGGCCGGCTGGGGCAACCCGCTCCTGCCTTTCGGCTCGACCGGCTACATCAACTGGTTCGCGGTGGCGCTGGTCATCCCTGTCACGCTGATCGTCGCGCCATACGGCGTCACGATCGCGCACTGGCTGTCGAAGCGGCATCTGGAAGTCGGCTTCGGCCTGTTCTGCCTCACCGTCTCGGCCCGCTTCTTCGCCAGCTTAGGGTAATCAGTCGCGCAGGATCAGCCGGTCGCCGCGCACGTCGAAGCCGGCGAGCGTGCCGATGAAGTTCATGCCGAGCAGGCTCTGGTCGAGCTGACCGGGCTCGGCCACCAGGATCGGCAGGTTGCGTCGCTCGATGGCGCCTACCGAGGCGGTGGCGGCGACGACGCGCGCCGCCCTGGCCGTGCCGTTGGCCGTCGATACCGGAATGGTGAAGTTCAGGGCTGCCGTGTCGAAACCGGCGCGCGCGGCGTCGGCGGCGGTCAGCACGGTGCTTGTCGCGCCGGTGTCGACAATCGTGCTGACCGGCGTGCCGTCGACCGCCAGGCTGGCCTCGAAATGCCCGTCCATGCGTTTTTGCAACGTTACCACCGCACGGCCCTCATCGTCGAAGGCGGTCAGCGGGCTGCCGGGAACCAGCCCGCCGCTGACCCGGTTTGCGACATCTTGCAGTTCATAGCGGTACTGGAAGCCGGCCATCAGAGCGAGGATCACCAGCAGCCAGATCGCCAGCATTCGGGCCGTGTCGCCGAACCGCTGGCTCGAGGCAACGATGCCCGACGCCACGAGCGCCCCGAGCGCGCCAAGATAGATCAGGCTGCCGAACTGGCCGGTGCCCATGCCGAGCACCTGGCCGCTGGAATCGTTGATGACCAGCAGGATCAGTCCGCCGCCCAGAATGGCAGTTGCTATCCAGAAGAGACGTCCCATGGCGCTCAGGCCGACTCGCCGCGTTCGCGCGCCATGCGCATGCGGCGGGTCTCGCGGCGAGGCTTGCGTTCGACGGTCTCGAGGCGGGCCGGAAGCCCGGCCATGACGTCGCGGCGCTCCTGCGGCGTCATGTCGAGCCAGCCGGAAATCTCGTCGCGCGTGCGGCCGCAGCCGAAGCAGTATCCGGTCTTCATGTCGATCGAGCAGACGAGGATGCAGGGCGATTCTATAGACGGCATGCGGCGTCCCTGTTTGAGCATTTTCACATGGGACAAAGGACTGGCCAATGCAAGGGCGGCCATTGTCTAGACGCCGTCCGGCGGCTATGCCGCACGCGCAGACAATCCGGACGGTTCACATGACCAGCGCGCTTCCCTTCGACGACTACAGGTCCCTGCTCGCATCGCTACCGGCCGGCGATCAGGCCGCCGCCGACCGCGTGGCGATGCTTTTCGGCAGGGCCGATAAGCCGGAAGGTTCGCTCGGACGCATGGAGGATATCGCGGCATGGCTGGCGAAATGGTCGGGTCGAGCGCCGCCGCAGATCAACCGGCCGCTTGTCGCCGTATTTGCCGGCAATCACGGCGTCGTCACGCAGCGCGTTTCGCCGCGCCCGCACGCCGCGACGGCGCAGGCGGTGGAACTCGCCGCGGCGGGCGGGGCCGCGATCAACCAGCTTTGCCTGGCGCATGATCTGGGGCTAAAGGTCTTTGACTTGGCGCTCCATCTGCCGACCGAGGACATCACCCGCGACGCCGCCCTCGACGAACTCGGCTGCGCCGCGACCATGGCCTTCGGCATGGAGGCTATCGCCGGCGGCACGGACCTCCTGTGCCTTGGCGATGTCGGTGTCGGCAATTCCACCATCGCCGCGGCGATCTTCTGCATGCTGTATGGCGGCAAGGGCGCGGACTGGGTCGGGCCGGGCTCGGGCGCCGACGAGGCGATGATCGGCCGCAAGGCCGAAGTCGTCGATGCCGCCATCGCGCTGCACGGCCGCCAGAAGGACCCGCTGGAGATACTCCGTCGCGTCGGCGGTCGCGAGTTCGCCGCCTGTGCCGGCGCGATCATTGCCGCGCGCGCCGAGAAGCTTCCGGTCATCCTCGACGGACTGGCGGCGACCGCTGCGGCAGCGCTGCTGCATGCCGCCAACCCCACTGCCGTCGAGCATTGCATGCTTGCCCAGGTCGCGACCGAGCCAGGTCATGCGCGTGTTGCCGAAACGCTCGGCCTGCAGCCGATTCTCGATCTTCAGCTGTCGCATGGGGAGGCCACGGGCGCCGCGATTGCCGCCGGCGTCGTCAGGGCGGCCGCGCTTCTGAGCTCAGGCATGGCCGCGGCCGTCAGGCAGCACGCCTAGCGGCGCTTTCCGCTTCCTGCCGCCGTCGGCAGCGCCGGCAACTCTTCCATGACGCGTGTTGCCGGGAAGCTGGCGATCGCCTCCGTGCCTTCGCGCAGCTTCGAGCGCAGCTCGAAGCCGCCCTGGTGCAGCGCCAGAAGCCCCTGGACGATCGGAAGGCCGAGCCCCGTGCCCTGTTCGGCGCTCTTGATCGAGATCGATCCCTGGCCGAAGGCCGACAGAGCAACCGGGATTTCCTCCTCGGGAATACCCGGACCGCTGTCCTTGATCGAGACATATTGTCCGCCTCCCGCCGTCCAGCCGGCACGCACGACGACCTCGCTGCCGCTCGGCGCGAATTTTACCGCGTTGGAGAGGAGGTTCAGCGTGATCTGGCGCACGGCGCGTTCGTCGGCAAAGAGGCGCGGCAGCGACGACTCGAACCTTTGCACCAGCTTGATGCCCTTGTTGCGCGCCCTCAGCTCCATCAGGTGGCAGCATTCCTCCACAACGTCTGCCAGCACCACCGGCTCCTCGTTGAGCTGGTAGCGGCCCGCCTCGACACGAGACAGGTCGAGAATCTCGTTAATCAGGTCGAGCAGGT
The DNA here is from genome assembly GCA_018823835.1 of Alphaproteobacteria bacterium. Lineage (GTDB taxonomy): Bacteria > Pseudomonadota > Alphaproteobacteria > Rhizobiales > Rhizobiaceae > CAMYMG01. The sequence goes on from JAHJHT010000013.1 coordinate 481,988, forward strand.
GGCGGCCGGATTCGTGGATGTCCTTGGCGTAGTCGCGGTAGGTCGGGTTTTCCATTGGCCCGAGCACTTCCTTGCCCATCACCTCTGAGAAGCCGAGAATGGCATTGAGCGGCGTTCTCAGTTCATGGCTCATCGTCGCCAGGAAGCGCGACTTGGCGAGGTTGGCGTCCTCGGCGCGCCGTCTGGCCTCCTCCGACATCGCCTTGGCGGTCTCGACCTCCGCCAGCAGCGCATCCTTCTCGGAGCGGAAGGAAAGGAGCATCAGCGAGGACCGGTTCAACTGGTCGGCGACGTAGGCGAAGAAGGGCAGAGAGGCGATCAACAGCCCCACCATCAGCGCCTCTACAGGTGTCTGCATGCGGGTGCCGAGCAGGGTGTAGGTGGCGAGCGGCAGGGCAAATGTCGCGGCCAGTGCGCCTCGCAGCGACGATCCGACCAGCGCCGTCGCGGCAATCGCCAGCAGGAGCACGATGCCCTTGATGAGCGGAAACTGGCCGGCCTGGCAGGCGGCGCAGTAGAGCTGCGCGAAATACGCCCAGCCGATGCCGCTGACGAAATGCGCGACGAGAAAGTTGCGCGTCGTGCGCGAAACATCGAGCTCGGAAGAAATGGCGCGCGTCGTGCGCCTGGCGATTACAGCGAGCGCCGCGTAGCAGGTCAGCGTGACAAGCGCCCAGATGACGATCGATCGGCCCATGCCGGCGAATAGGCCCGCCGTGGCGATCAGGATCACCATCACCAGGATGGCGATTGCGCTGCGGCTCATTGCGCGGGCATGCAGCTTCAGCAGGTCGCGGTCGAAATTGACGCTGCCGGTCTGGTGGGCAAGACGGTCCCGCGTCTTGCGAACGGCACGCGCCACATCGCTGTTGCGATGCGGTTTCCTGCGGTCCACAATGATTTTGTCCGCCGTATCTGATCTGAGCAACGGCATGAAATTCAACTTACGCGCGCAACGGTTCCCAAAGACCGCAGGCTATGGCCGAATGATTAAGAGATTGTTTGCCATATGCTGAAAACGGGCATTTCGAGCCGCCGTCTCGGTAGCCGGCGGGCCCGCAAGACTAGCCTTCGGCGCCGCGTTTTCGATCTCCTGCTGGCCACCGCGATCCTCGGGGCGCTGCTTGTCGTCGTTGCCCGTTTCGACGGTGTCGCCGAGCGCAGCATCTCGGGTAAGGCGCGCATCGCCGACGGCGATTCGCTGTCTCTCGACGGTGAGCGAATCCGGCTGCGCGGCATCGATGCGCCCGAACTCGCGCAGCGCTGCGAGAAGGCCGGTTCAGACTATGCCTGCGGGACCAAGGCGCGCGAGGCGCTGGTCGCGCTGGTGTCAGGCAGGCCGGTGACCTGCATCGGATGGGAGCGGGACCGCTACGACCGGCTGCTCGCCGCCTGTTCGGCCGGCGGCGTTGAGCTCAACCGGCAGCTGGTGCTGTCGGGATGGGCGGTTGCCTATGGCGACTTCGCCGCCGAGGAGGCTTCGGCTCGCGAGGCGGGGAGGGGCCTCTGGTCCGGAACCTTCGAGCGGCCGCAGGGCTGGCGCAAACAGCATGGCGGCATGGCCGAAGACGAGCACCTGCTCGTCGGGCGTATCCTCAACTGGCTCCGCCAGGCGCTTCGCATTTAGCCGCGCCACCCCTATACCGGTGCTGATACGCAGGGAGGATTTCATGAAGCTGTTCGACGGGGGCAGGGCCCCCAATCCCCGCCGGGTTCGCGTCTTCCTGGCCGAAAAGGGCATCGAGGTGCCGGTCGCGCCTGTAGACATGGCCGCCATGGAACATCGCGGTCCCGACGTCTCGTCGCGCAATCCGCTGCAGCGCCTGCCGGTGCTCGAACTCGACGACGGCACGGTGCTTTGCGAATCGATCGCCATCTGCCGCTATTTCGAGGAGATCCAGCCGGAACCGGCCCTGTTCGGGCGCGGCGCCGTCGGCAAGGCGCTGGTGGAGATGTGGCAGCGCCGGATGGAGCTCAACCTGCTCTTTCCCGTCGCCCAGGCCTTCCGGCATATTCATCCGGCAATGAAGGGGTGGGAGGTGCCGCAGGTCCCTGACTGGGGCGAGGCCAACAAACCCAAGGCGATCGAGTTCCTGCGCCTGCTCGATAAGGAACTGAGGGAACGGGAATTTATCGCCGGCGACGACTATTCGGTCGCCGACATCACCGGGCTCGTAGCGCTCGACTTCATGAAACCGGCGCGCATCGCCGTGCCCGAAGAACTCGCCAACGTGCTGCGTTGGCACCGGGCCATAGCGGCGCGTCCGAGCGCCGCCGCTTGAGATGAACGACGATCTCTCGACGCTGACGGCGCGGGTTCGCGGCTGCCGGCTCTGCGTCGAGGCACCGCTCGGCCGCCCGCTGCCGCATGAGCCGCGCCCGGTGCTGGTGCCGTCCTCGTCGGCCAGGATCCTGATCGCCGGCCAGGCGCCCGGAACGCGCGTGCATGCCTCGGGCGTGCCGTTCACCGATCCGTCGGGCGACCGGCTGCGGGACTGGCTCGGCGTCGATGCGGAGACCTTTTACGACCCAGAGCGCTTCGCCATCCTGCCAATGGGCTTCTGCTTCCCCGGGCTCGACGCCAAGGGCGGCGATCTGCCGCCGCGCCGCGAATGCGCGCCGGCCTGGCGCGCGCCGCTGATGGCGCTGATGCCCCAGGTCGATCTGGTCCTGACGATCGGACGCTACGCGCAAGCCTGGCACCTTGGTGCACTGCGCAGTCCGTCGCTAACCGAAACGGTGAAGGACTGGCGCGTGCTCTGGGCGTCGGGGAAGCAGCCTCGCGTCCTGCCCCTGCCGCATCCGTCCTGGCGCAATTCTGGCTGGCTGAAGCGCAATCCATGGTTCGAGAACGAATTGCTGCCTTTTCTCAAAGCGGAAATCGCAGACCGCACTTCGAGCTGACAGGGCAAACCAGTCCCTGATTTTGGCGCTTTATGGGAATTTCTTTCTTGCGGGGGCGCTCGCTTGCTGTGAATATGGATGATTATACCGCCTCCGGAGTATTTTCATGGACCGCCTCGACCGCAAGATTCTGCGTCTGCTGCAGGAAGACTCCACCCTTGCCGTTGCCGATGTCGCCAAGAAGGTCGGCCTCTCGACAACGCCGTGCTGGCGCCGCATCCAGAAGCTCGAGGAGGAGGGCGTGATCAGGCGGCGTGTCGCCATTCTCGACCCAGTCAAGATAAACGCACGCGTCACGGTCTTCGTCTCTATCCGCACCAATTCGCACAGCAACGAATGGCTGAAGCGCTTTTCGGAAGTGATCCAGGATTTTCCGGAGGTGGTCGAGTTCTACCGTATGAGCGGCGACATCGACTATCTGATCCGTGTCGTCGTGCCCGACATCGCCGCCTATGACGCCTTCTACAAGCGCCTGATCGCCAAGATCGAGATCCGCGACGTGTCCTCGTCATTTGCCATGGAGCAGATCAAGTACACGACCGAAATGCCGCTCGACTACATGGTGCTCGACAAGGAGAGTGGCTCGAAGGCAGGCTGACCCGCATGCCGGGGTTCCATGTTGTCAATCCCGAGGGTGGCTCCAGCGAAAGCAGGGCGAATGGCTAGCCCGTTTTCTCGCAAACGCCTGCGCCAACTGCTGCACGAACTGAACCTGCGCTGGATGCCCCCGGCCGATATCATCTGGTCGAAGGGCGGCGGCGATTTCTGCGACGTTGCCGGTCCCTGGAAGTACCGAAGAGGCCGGACGGAATCCACGCAGTCGGACGCCTTCTTTGCCCGGCACTATGGGGCAGCGGCCGGACTGGTCTGGGTGCGTCTCGGAACCATAGCGAGAGAGGGCCAGGCCTGCGACCTCGATCGGTTCGCCAAGGTCGCGCTGCCCCACATAACCCGGCCGTTCATCCTGATCACCACGGATGGAGACTTGTCGGTTCCTTCGGAACTGAGCCCTCCGACGGTGGCCGCCATCAAATCGCATCCCAATTTGATCGCGTGGTACAGCCAGAACGCCGACGGAAGCGACACGGCTGTGATCCCGTTTCCCATCGGGCTTGACCTCCACACAGCGCGGGGCAGGGCAAAGGCGTCGCGCCTCCTCCCGATGCTCCTGGAGCTAGGGAAATCAGCGCCGTCGGCTGCCTTGCGGCAGTTGCGGGTCTTCAGTGACCTTAACCTTCAACCCACCGCCGCCCGAGATGAAGCGCATAAGGCCGTGGAAGGGTGCGAGCACGTCGATTTCGCTTCCGTGCGCGTCCCGCAATTCGAGATCTGGCGCCGCTACGCAAGCTATCCCTTCGTCATGTCGGCGCATGGTAACGGGCTCGATTGCCACAGGACGTGGGAGGCGCTCTGTCTCGGTTGCATCGTCATAGTGAAAACCTCTTCGCTCGACCCGCTCTACGAAGGGCTGCCGGTCGTCATCATGGAGGACTGGGGGCAGGTGCGCGATATTCAACAATTGAAGCGGTGGCTCGAAGCGCTGGGGCCGCTCACGGCCCCCTCCTACATTCAGGGCAGACTCGACCCACAAGCCTGGCTTCGCCCCATCCGCGAAAGGCTCGTGGCGCCCGAGGCTTCGCCACGCGGCTTCACGACTCCCTCGGTGTGAAGCGCCAGCGTGTGACGCGCCGGCGCTCGGGCTCTTGGAATGGGGCCCCGGCGTCTAAGGTCGCGTCGAACCGTCGGGCCATGCCGACGGTTCGCTCGGCCAGGCTACCTTTCGAGCCGTGCCAGCAGCGAGGACGTGTCCCAGCGCTTGCCGCCCATCTGCTGCACTTCCTTGTAGAACTGGTCGACAAGGGCGGTCACCGGCAGCTTCGCGCCGTTGCGGTCGGCCTCGTCGAGGCAGATGCCGAGATCCTTGCGCATCCAGTCTACGGCAAAGCCGAAATCGTACTTTCCGGCGATCATCGTCTTGTGGCGGTTCTCCATCTGCCAGGAGCCGGCGGCGCCTTTGGAGATCACCTCGATCACCTTCTCGAGGTCGAGACCGGCCTTCTTGCCGAAATGCATGCCTTCGGCGAGACCCTGCACCAGCCCGGCGATGGCGATCTGGTTGATCATCTTGGTCAACTGGCCGGCGCCGGCCGGGCCCATCAGGCCGACCATGCGGGCAAAGCTGTCGATCACAGGGCGTGCCTTGTCGAAGACGGTCTGTTCGCCGCCGACCATGACGGTAAGCACGCCGTTTTCGGCACCTGCCTGGCCACCCGAAACCGGTGCGTCGAGCGCCCCGAAACCGCCGGCGTCGGCTTTTTCTGCGAGTTCACGCGCCACTTCGGCCGAAGCGGTGGTGTTGTCGACATAGATGGCTCCCTTGGCCATGGCCTGGAAACAGCCGTCCGGGCCGATGGTGACCGAGCGCAGGTCGTCGTCATTGCCGACGCAGGAGAACACGAAATCCTTGCCTTCCGCAGCCTTTGCCGGCGTCGCGGCGAAGGCGCCGCCGTGCTCGGCGACCCATTTTTCGGCCTTGGCCGTCGTCCGGTTGTAGACGGTCACGTCATGCCCGCCCTTGTTCTTCAGGTGCCCCGCCATCGGGTAACCCATCACGCCAAGTCCCAGGAATGCGACCGTTGCCATTTTTGTGAATCCTTTCAGTCCGGTGTCCGGTGTTGTTAGCGCATCATGCGAGACGATTGGAGTCAGCGCTTGAGGTGAACCGTGATGCGCCGCTCGACCCAGTCGACGAAATGGCGCAAGGCCTCGACGATCGACAGGTAGATCAGCCCCGCCCAGATATAGGTCTGGAAGTCGAAGGTCTGGGCATAGGCGCGCCGCGTCTCGCCCATCAGGTCGTAAACGGTGATGATGGCGACGATCGCAGAGGCCTTGACCATCAGGATAAATTCGTTGCCGTAGGGCCTCAGCGCCACGATCATCGCCTGCGGCAGGATCACCTTCCACATCGTCTGCAACCTGTGCAGGCCGAGCGATTCCGCACCCTCCCACTGGCCGCGCGGCACGCTCTCGATGGCGCCGCGCAGGATTTCGGCCTGGTAGGCAGCCGTGTTCAGGGAGAAGGCAAAAACGCCGCAGTACCAGGCGTCGCGGAAGAAGGTCCAGAGCCCGACCGCGTCGAGTTCGGCCCGGAAGGAGCCGAGCCCGTAATAGACGAGGAAGGTCTGCGCCAGCAGCGGCGTGCCGCGGAAGAAGTAGACATAGGCGTAGGCAAGGCTGTTCAGCAGCCGGTTGCTGGACATGCGCGCATAGGCAATCGGCACGGAGAGCAGCGCGCCGATGACCATCGAGGCACCGACCAGCGCCAGTGTCACCTGCAGGCCGGACCAGTAGAGCGGCAGGTAGCGTTCGAAGAGCGCGGGATTCCAGGCGCCGAAGAGATAGGTCACCAGGCCGATCCCGAGCAGGATCCAGAGGCCGACCAGCGCGTGGCCGAGAATGCGCCCGCGCGTCCACTGGCGGCGCAGCTCAGGCGGGCGCTCGACCTGGCTTGCCAGGTTCTCGGCGACGCTCATCGCGTTACCCCGCTGCTGCCGACCTTGCGCTCAATGGCATGGATGCCGACCGAGGAGATCATCGCCAGAACCAGGAAGACCAGGCAGGCAACCCCGAAGAACAGGAAGGCCTCCTTGGTGACGCGCGCCGCGATGCCGGCCTGGCGCAGCGTGTCCGGCAGGCCGATGGCCGAGACGAGCGCGGTGTCCTTGAGCAGGTTCAGCCAGAGGTTTGCAAGGCCGGGCAAGGCGATGCGGATCAGCTGCGGCAGCACCACCAGCCGCATGGTCTGGCCCTTGGAGAGCCCGATGGCATAGCCGCCCTCGTACTGGCCGGCCGGTATGGCACGAAAGGCCGACAGGAATACCTCGCTGCAATAGGACGAGAAGACGACGCCAAGCGCGATCATGCCGGCGACGAAGCTGTTGATCTCGACGACGGTGCCGGGGCTGAAGAAGCGGATGATCTGGCCGACGGCGATCTGGCCGCCATAGAAGACGACGAACAGGGTCAGGAGTTCTGGCAGGCCGCGGAAGATCGTGGTGTAGACATTGCCGGCCATGCGCAGCGAGGGTTCGCTCGACTGCTTGGCGACGGCGACGAAAAAGCCGATGACGAGGCCGATCGGCAGCGTTGCCAGCGCCAGCGAAATTGTGACCAGGACGCCATAGGCGATGTCATCGCTCCAGCCCTTCGGGCCAAAACTGAGCAGCGTCCAGACGCTGTCCATCCCCACTCCTTACGGATCGTTGCCTTCATCATGCAAACGGCGGGAGCTGGCTCCCGCCGTTCGTGCTTTTGTTTTTCCGGCTTCCCTGTCAGCCGCCGTAAACGTCAAAGGAGAAATACTTGTCGTTGATTTCCTTGTATTTTCCATTGGCGCGGATGGCCTTGATCGCGGCGTCAAGCTTGTCGCGAAGCTCGGTCTCGCCCTTGCGGACGGCGATGCCGGCGCCCGGGCCGTGAATGGAATCGACCGACTGGACCGGACCAATCAGCTTGCAGCATTCGCCTTCCGGCGTGCTCAGCCATTCCTCGAGCACCGAGATGTCGTCGTTGACGGCATCGAGGCGTCCGTTGGCGAGGTCGAGCTGATATTCCTGCGCTGTCGGATAGGACTTGATTTCCGAGTCTGTGTAGGTCGCCGTGGAATAGTTGAAGTGCGTGGTCGAGCCCTGCACGCCCACGATCTTGCCGGCAAGATCTTCCTTGGAGACGCCGGTGAGCGTCGAATCCTTCGGCGCGGCGATTGCCGGCGGCGTGTTGTAGTACTTGCCGGTGAAGTCGACTTTCTCGGCGCGCTCTGGCGTGATCGACATCGACGCGATGATAGCGTCGAACTTGCCAGCCTGAAGAGCCGGGATGATTCCGTCCCAATCCTGAGTCACGAATTCGCAGGTCACCTTCATCTCTTCGCAAAGCGCGTTGGCGATATCGATGTCGAAGCCGACGAGCTGGCCGTCCGCAGTCAGGTTGTTGAAGGGCGGGTAGGCGCCTTCGGTGCCGATCTTCAGTGCCGTCTGCGCCTGACTGGTCGCACCGGACAAGACAAGTGCCAATGCCGCTGCCGAAACTGCGAGCGTGACCCGTTTCATTCCAAGCATACTTAACCCCTCTCAGTTTATTTCCCGGGCAGGCCCGGTGATCGATGGCCGCGGCTCGTGCCGCTGCAGATGGCGATAATCCGCCTGTTTCCAGCGAAAAAGCAATACCAAACAATGCTCGTACGGAAAGTTAGATTAGCCGGCGATCAGTCTGCCGCTGCGGCATCCCACAAGGGGAGGCTCGGTCAGTCGCCCCGACTTTTCGGCGCCGACAGCGCGGTAACCGCTTCGACGAAGTCGGCAATCGCGGGAATGTCGTTGAGGTCGAAGACAGGCAGGCTCTCGCCGGGTAGGGCGTGGTCGGCGGCGACCGCGATAACGCCGGAATCGCTTGCACTGAGCGGCGTGTGCTCGAGCGCATCAAGGCGCCGCGCCTCGATCTTCTTGTGCTTCTCTCGCTTGTACCCTTCGACCAGGATGATGTCGCAGGGTGACAGCTTTGCGAGGATCGTTTCGAGCGGCGGTTCTTCCTCGTGGAGCAATTCGTGCATCAGCGCCCAGCGCCGGCCCGAGACGATCGCGACCTCGCGAGCGCCGGCCTCGCGGTGGCGGTGGCTGTCGGTACCCGGCCGGTCGATGTCGAACCCATGATGCGCGTGCTTGACCGTCGAGACCGTCCAGCCGCGCCACGTCAGTTCGGCGACCAGCCGCTCGGTCAGCGTCGTCTTGCCGGAATTCTTCCAACCGGTGATGCCGATCACGCGCTGCATCAGTCTGCCATCCCGGCCATCCGTGCGGCCCCGTCTCTCACAGTCCGTCGGGCGCCATTCCCGGTCCGACGCTTTGGGACGATACCATGGAGCGGCCGACCACCTTTTCCCGGTAGAGCGTGAACAGTCCCGATGCCACGATAATGGCGGCGCCCAGCATCATCGGCAAGTCCGGCAGTTCGCCGAAAACCAGGAAGCCGAGCAGGATTGCCCACAACAGTCCGGTGTAGCGGAACGGCGCGACAAAGGAGATCTCGCCCAGGCGCATCGCCAGGATGATGAACTGGTAGCCGACGAGCAGAAGGGCTGCGGCTATGGCAAGTTGCACGAGATCCGGCGCGGTCGGCGTCGCCCAGCCGCCCATCGGTCCGACGAGGAACAGGCCGCACAGCGTGACAGTGGCTGCCGTCGCCGTCGAGATCAGCAGCGTCGGCACCTCGTGCGAGATGCGCCGGGTGACGAGGTCGCGCATCGCGGCGAAGCAGACCGTCAGGAATGCCAGCAGGGAATAGGCGCTGAATCCCTCGAATCCGGGGCGCACGATGATGGCCACGCCGACAAAGCCGGCCACAATGGCGAGCCAGCGGCGCCAGCCGACGCCTTCGCCGAACAGCAGCGCCGCCCCCATGGTGACGGCGAGCGGCAGGGCCTGCAGCACCGCCGCGACATTGGCGATCGGCAGATGGGCAAGCGCCATCAGAAAGGTGATCGTTGCGAGCGCTTCGCCCGCCACACGCAGCATGACCAGCGGCTGAAGCACAAGGCGCGGCGTCTTGAGCGCACCCCGGTGCCAGGCCAGCGCGGCGATGAACAGCGTCGCGAACAGGCCGCGCAGCAGCATCACCTGGCCCATGTTCATCGAATCGGACAGGTATTTGGCGATCACGTCATTGGCTGTGAAGCCCGCCATGGAAAGGCACATGAAGAGAGCGGCGGTAAGATTGGGCGAGAGTGGCAAGGGAAATTCCGCGTTTCGGCTCCGCTGCTCTAGCAGGAAGCCACGAAACCGCAACCGCAGGGTGCGTGCGCCGCTTGGACCATTTGGCGTGGCCGGTCAGCCGCCGGTAACGCTCATGTGGCGGGAGACAGCGGGGCGGCTGGTGCGCCGGTCGATGATGAAGTCGTGGCCCTTCGGCTTGCGTCCGATCGCCTCGTCGATCGCCTGCGACAGGAGTTCGTTGCCTTCCGAGGCGCGCAGCGGGGCGCGCAGGTCGGCGGCGTCCTCCTGGCCGAGGCACATGTAGAGCGTGCCGGTGCAGGTCAGCCGCACGCGGTTGCAGCTCTCGCAGAAATTGTGCGTCATCGGCGTGATGAAGCCAAGGCGGCCCCTGGTTTCCTTGACCTCGACATAACGAGCCGGGCCGCCGGTCTTGAAGGGAATGTCGGTCAGCGTGAACTGCTCCTCGAGCTGCGCGCGCAGCAGCGAGAGCGGCATGTACTGGTCGGTGCGGTCCTCGTCGATCTCGCCGAGCGGCATCGTCTCGATGACCGTCAGGTCGGCGCCGCGGCCATGCGCCCAGCGCATGAGCTCCGGCATTTCGGTGTCGTTGAAGCCCTTCAGCGCGACTGCGTTGAGCTTGACATGCAGGCCAGCAGCCTGGGCGGCGTCGATGCCTTCCAGCACCTTGTCGAGATTGCCCCAGCGGGTGATGGCGTGGAACTTGTCGGCATCGAGCGTATCGATCGAAATGTTGATGCGCTTGACGCCGCAATCGACCAGCTCGGGCGCGAAGCGCGTCAGCTGCGAGCCGTTTGTGGTCAGCGTCAATTCTTCGAGCGCGCCGCTTTCAAGGTGGCGAGAGAGCTGGCGCACCAGATGCATGATGTTCTTGCGCACCAGTGGTTCGCCGCCTGTCAGCCGCAGCTTCTTCACGCCCTTTTCGACGAACACCGTGCACAGGCGGTCGAGTTCCTCGAGCGTCAGCAGGTCCTTCTTGGGCAGGAAGGCCATGTTCTCGGCCATGCAGTAGGTGCAACGGAAGTCGCAACGGTCGGTGACCGATACGCGGAGATAGCTGACGGTGCGACCGAAGGGATCGATCATGTCCATGAATGCGCTTCCGATGCTTGTGACGGCAACCCTGTGCCGACCATATACAACCATCTGATGGCTCGTGGCTATTGGTTCAAGGTAGTGGTGCATGGCAAATGGCAATGATTGGGCGTGCATCCGGCGCGGCCGGGCGCTAAGGCTGCGCCGCGACGGGCGTTTTTGGCCCCTGGAAATTTCGGGAGACTGTGGATGAGCGCGCCAAAGGAATTGCGGGTCTCGAAGGATCGGCGGACGCTGACGGTCACCTTTGCGGACCATCAGCCTTTCGAGCTGCCGGCCGAGCTCTTGCGCGTCGCCTCGCCGTCGGCGGAAGTGCAGGGCCATTCGCCCGACCAGCGCGTCACCGTGCCCGGCAAGCGCACGGTCGGCATCATGAAGATCGAGCCGGTCGGCAACTACGCCGTCAGGATCACCTTCGACGACATGCACGACACCGGCATCTTCACCTGGGACTACCTGCACCAGCTCGGCCACGAGAAGGACGAAGTCTGGGCCGCCTATCTCGCCTCGCTCGAAGCCAAGGGACTGTCGCGCGACCGATAGAGGGGGCGACCTGCCCGCCGTCTGTCACGATAGTGTCACGGGCAGAGGCCAGATGGATTTCCCGAAGATGGAGCGTACCATGTCCGTGATTTCGTCGATCGAGCAGCTGGAAGCGCTCTACGGGCTGCCCGGCGAGTCCTCGCTGGTCAAGCAGCTCGATCACGTCATCCCCGAATACGCCGCCTTCATCGAGGCCTCGCCCTTCGTGTCGCTGGCGACCTGCGGGCCGGAGGGACTGGACTGCTCGCCGCGCGGCGACCTGCCGGGTTTCGTGCGCGTGCACGCCCTCCGGACGCTGATGATGCCTGACCGTCGCGGCAACAACCGGGCGGATTCCCTGAAAAACATCATCCGAGACCCGCGCGTCGGTTTGCTTTTTCTGGTGCCGGGCTCCGGGACCACGCTCCGGGTCAACGGTCGCGCGCTGATCAGCGTCGACGCCGAGCTATGCGCCTCCTTCGCCGTCGAGGGCAAGCCGGCCCGCTCGGTCATCGTGGTCTCTGTCGAAGACGTCTATTTCCAGTGTGCGCGCGCGATCCACCGCTCCAGCCTGTGGGATGCGACGCGCCACGTCGATCCGGCTTTGCTGCCGACGCCCGGTCGCATCCTCGAAATCACCAGCCGCAAGTCGATCGACGGTGCGGCCTATGACCGCGAATGGCCAGAACGCGCGAAGGCCTCGATGTGGTAGCCTGCTTCAACTCGATGTGATCCGGCCGGCGGTAACAAACCGGCGGTCGGCAACGTATAGCCTGCATGAACGCAGGAGCCGACGCGACATGACACCCTGGACCGACCGGGCCGGAAGATTCTCTCTGCTGAAGGCGGCCGTGCTTGCCGGCCTGTGCCTGCCGGCGCTGCTTCTGGCCCTGTCCGCGGCGCAGGGCACACTGGTGCCTGCCGGGTCGCCCGGCCTGCTCGGCGCGCGGCCGATCACCGAGGCCATCCACGAGACCGGAGACTGGGCGATCCGCTTCCTGCTGCTGTCGCTCGCCGTCACGCCGCTGCGCCGCATCGCCAACTGGCCGAAGCTCATCATGGTGCGCCGCATGATCGGGTTGGCGGCACTGTTTTACGCGCTCGGGCACCTCTTTCTGTATACATGGGACCTGAAGTTCGACGTCCTCAAGGCGGCGCTCGAGATCGTGCAGCGCTTCTACCTGACGATCGGCTTCGTCGCGCTTCTCGGTCTGGTCGCGCTGGGCTCCACCTCGACGGACGCGGCAATCCGCCGGCTCGGCCGCAATTGGGGCCGGCTGCACAGGATCGTCTACGCCATCGGCCTGCTCGGCGCCTTCCACTTCTTCATGCAGTCGAAGGCCGACGTCTACGAGGCGACGCTGATGGCCGGCCTGTTCGCGCTGCTGATGCTCTACCGCGTCGCCCACTGGCGCGGCTTCGATCTGTCGTCGCCGCTGGTGCTTGCCGGTGCGGCGATCATCGCGGGGCTTGCCACGGCGGGTGTCGAATATGCCTGGTACGGGCTGGCCACCGGCATTCCGCCGGGCAGGGTGCTTGCCGCAAACCTGCAGTTCGCTTTCTCGATCCGTCCGGCCTGGTGGGTGCTGGCGGTCGGCGTTGCCGCAGCATGCGTCGCTTGGGCGCGCCCCTATCTCGGCAACCGCGACAGCGCGCCGCGCGGGCGAAGGGCTGAACGGGCGGCTGCCTAGAGATTCCGGGCTAGTCGCACTTCAAGACTTCGGCCACACGGCGCATCTGGTCGCCCAGCATGTCGCATTCTGCCGGTGTTGACTGGCTCATCGCCTTTTCGATCAACGCCGTATGCACCTTCAGTGCCTTCATCAGCAACGCTACGCCGTCGTCGGTCAGCGTGAGGCGAAGCACGCGCTTGTCCTTCTCGTCACCGTCGCGGCGCAGCAGGTTTCGCTTCTCCATCTGCGGCAGGAGCATGGTGATGTTGGAGCGCCCAACCAGCAGCTTTCGCGCCAGTTCGTGCTGCGACATGCCGGGGTGCCGGTAGAGGTTCATCAAGACGTCGAGCTGTGCCGGTTTCAGGTCCAGCGGCGCCAGCGCGACTGCGACCGCCCGTTCGACCGCATGGCAGGCGCGCGCCACGGCGACCCAGTTGCGAAAGCGCGGATTGTCCCAAGGGAGGTCTTGCGAACTGTTCATGGTTGAACTATTATGTTCATGTTTGAACGAACCTGTTTTCGGACAAGTATCATGGCATCATTCGGCGTCAAGGTCATCCGCACCGCCTTCGGGCTGGCCGAGCATCTCGCGCCGCGTCTGGCCGGCCGTGTCGCCTTCGAGCTGTTTGCCCGTACGCCCGACCCGGAGAAGATGTCGCCGGGGGAGGCGAGGGCGGTCGAGCGCGCGGCCGGCTTCATGGCCGAGGCCCGCCACCACCGCATTCCCTCCGGCAGCGGCTGCCTTGCGGTACACGAATTCCGCCCGCTCGACGGCCGGCCCTTCGCCGGCACCGTGCTCGTCGTGCACGGCTGGCGCTCGCGTACGCAGTTCATGAAGGCGCTGATCGAATCCTACAGGAATGCCGGCTTCCGTGTCGTTTCTCTCGACCTGCCGGGCCATGGGGAATCGTCCGGCCGCCGCCTGACGTTGCCCGCCGCAGTTGCCGCCGTGCGCGTTGCCGGCGACTGGTTCGGCCCATTTGCGGCTGTCGTCGGCCATTCCTTCGGTGGCGCGGTTGCCGTCAATGCGCTCGCCGGTTCCGTTGCCGGTATTGCGCCGGTCGATGCTGCCGCCCTGGTCCTGATTGCCGCGCCGAGTTCGCTGCCCGCCGTGTTCGACGATTTCTACCGCATGCTCGGGATCGGCCCGCGCACCAGGGCCTCGGTCGCAGCGCGCGTCAAGCGGCTGGCCGGCCATCCGCTCGAAAGCTATGACGGCATCAGCCAGCTCGCCCTGGTGCCGGCGCGAACGCTCGTCGTCCATGCGCCCGACGACCGCGAGGTCGCCGCCGATCATGCTTCATCCTATGCCAGGGCCGGCAGCCATGTCGCGTTGCACTGGGCGCCAGGCCTCGGCCACCGACGCATCCTTGCCGATCCCGGCGTCCTGCGACGCGCCCTCGATTTCCTCATCTGCGAGCCAGTCACGGCCCTCTGAGACCTCTGCCGTAACCGGCTGCGCCAAAACAGCGTGGAACCTGCCGCAGCCTCACAATGTTGTGAAGCCGATGCGCAACACTGCACGCCGAATCTGTGAGAACTTGGTGATACGGGTATGAATCGATAACGTTGCGCCTTACATCCGCCTTCTGGTGTTACGAGTGGTTGCGCGGCAAATCGGAATGGATGATCGATGAAAATCTTTGCTCGAAAGGCGGTTCTCTTTCCCCTCACGGCGCTTGCGGCGACACTTTCCTTCGGCATGCCGCAGGCAGACGCCCAGGGGCTTTTCGACAGGCTTTTCGGCGGCTCCGGTTCAAGCCTGAGCAGCCGGCCGCTCGGTGGCAGCCAGCGCGAAAGCGGCCAGACCTTCCGGTCGCAGCGCCAGGTGCAGCGTCCGCTGGAATCGGTCGAACCCGCACCGAGGAACAACGTGGTGCGCGCGGCGCCGGCCAAGATTTCCGCCCCGTCCTACTACACCTACCGGGCCGACGCGTTGCGCAAGGTGGATTTCGCGCCGCTGGCCGCGATAGGCCAGTCGGCCTCGCTCGACGGAACGGCATCGACGGCCTTCCGCGAGGCGGTGTCCGGCCTTTCCGGCTATGAGCTTCTGGCCGAGTCCGAGGCTGGCAAGGCGATCGTCGATTACTATACCGCCAATCCCGACTTCATCTGGGTCAGCGACAACGACGTCAGCGAGCGCGGCCGCGAGGCGCTGCGCGTACTCGGCGAAGCCGGCAGCCACGGCCTGTCGCCCGTCGACTACAGCCTGGCCGTACCGTCGCGCAGCCAGTCGTCCGCCGGCGACGCGGCGCGCAACCAGGACCTCATCCGCTTCGAGATGACGCTGACGGCACGCGTTCTGCGCTATATCAGCGACGCGACCAACGGGCGCGTCGTGGCCGACCGCATCTCCGGCTACTACGACCTGCCGCTGAAGCCGATCGACCGTGTCGCCGAGTTGAAGCGTCTGGCTGCAGCCACCGACCTGCGTGTCTCGCTTGAATCGCACCACCCGCAGGGTTCAGAATACCGCAGTCTGCGCGTCGAGCTTGAAGCCTTGAAGGCGAGCGCCGAGAACGACATCGTTGTCGATTCGGACCTCCTGCTTAAGCCTGGCCAGGAGAGCGCTGAGTTTCCGAAGGTGCTTCAGATCATAGCCCGTGACCTCGATGACGAGATGGGCGGCGAATATGGCGAACTGCTGTCGCGCACGGTGACAACCGAGACCTATGGCAACGACCTGGTGCCCGTCATCAAGGCGGCTCAACAAAAGGCCGGCCTGAGGCCTGATGGCGTCGTCGGCCCGCGCACCGTCAGTGCTCTCGCCGGGAATTCGCGCGCCGACCGAATCGAGAAAGTCGTCATCGCGCTCGAGCAGCTGCGCTGGCTGCCGTCGCGTCTTGGCGACGACCGCGTCTTCATCAACCAGCCGGCCTATACCGCACGCTACATCGAGGACGGTCAGGAAAAGCTGAACATGCGCGTCGTGGTCGGCAAGCCGTCAAACCAGACCAGCTTCTTCTACGACGAGATCGAGCAGGTGGACTACAATCCCTACTGGGGCGTGCCGCAGTCGATCATCGTCAATGAGATGCTGCCGCGTCTGCGCAACGACCCCGGCTATCTCGACCGCGCCGGCTACGAGGTGACGGATGCGAGCGGGCGCCGCGTTTCGTCCTCTTCGGTCAACTGGTACGCCTACGGCTCCAAGGTCCCCTACAATGTGCGCCAGACGCCGAGCGAGGCCAATGCGCTCGGCGAGCTGAAGATCCTGTTCCCCAACAAGCATGCCATCTACATGCACGACACGCCGCAGAAGAAGCTGTTCGACCGCGACGCGCGCGCCTTCAGTCATGGCTGCGTGCGCCTGAAGGACCCGCGCGGCATGGCGGCGGCGGTACTGGGCACCAGCATCGAGCACGTGGAGGCGAAGCTCCGGCAGGGGCACTCGTCGGAGAAGACGACGCGCAAGATTCCCGTCTACGTCGCCTATTTCACCGCCTGGCCGGACAAGAACGGCAAGGTCGAGTATTTCGACGATGTCTACGGTCGCGACGCACGGCTCGAGGCCGCGCTCGAGAAGACCGAGGAAGCCCGCACGCCGAGCAGCTGACGGTATTTCGACGCAGCCTCCGCTTCATTCCGACGCCCCGTGTATTCGCGGGGCGTCATTCGTTTCGGCACCAGCTCGCTTGCGAAGACGTATGGGCTCCGAGAGTCTGCGAACCCGCGACAATAAAACGGTCGTGCCCATTGACTCATTCTGGAACGTTCCACTAGATTGATTGGAACGTTCCAGATGAGGGAGGAGCCGATGCGCTGGGCGCTCGTCGGTGCAAGCACTATTGCTGCCCAATACATGATCCCGGCCATCCGCGCCCATGAGGGCGCCGAGATTCTGCGTGTCGTCAGCGGCTCGGCCGAACGCGGCAGGGCCTATGCCGACCAGCATGGCATTGCGGGCTCCGGCACCGATCTCGGCGAGGCGCTCGGCGATGCCAGGGTCGACGCAGTCTACATCTCCACCACCAACGAGAAGCACCTTGCCCAGGCGATGGCCGCCATCGAGGCGGGCAAGCATCTGATCTGCGAAAAGCCGCTCGCCATGTCGGTCGCCGACGCGGTGTCGATGGTACGCGCCGCTGAAGCTGCCGGCCTCGTCTTCGCCACCAACCACCATCTGCGCTGCTCGGGCAGCCATCGCGCCATTCGCGACCTGATTGCGTCGGGCCGCATCGGCCGGGTGCTGTCGCTGCGTCTCTTTCACGCCGTCCATCTGCCCGCCCATCTGCAGGGCTGGCGCATAACCTCGGCCGAAGCCGGAGGCGGCGTCATCCCCGACATCACCGTGCACGATGCCGACGTCGCCCGCTTCCTCACTGGCGAGGACCCGCAGACGGTCGTCGCCCAGATGGCGTCGTCCGGCATGGGGCAGGGGGTCGAGGACTTGGCGATGTCAGTCTGGACAATGCCGTCGGGTGCCATGGTGATGAGCCACGAGAGTTTCACCCACCCGTTCGCGGGCTCCGGTTTGGAGGCGCACGGCACCGAGGGCTCGATCTTCGCGCGCGGCGTGATGACCCAGCAGCCTGTGGGCGAGATCGAACTGGTTACCGCATCGGGCCGCGAGGCCGTGCCATACGACAGCTACGACCTCTATGAGAAGGGCGTCGCCGAGTTTGCCGCCGCCGTCGGCGGCGAGGGCAAGCCGGCAGCCGATGGCCAAGATGGCGTGAAGTCGCTTGCCGTGGCGCTTGCCGTGCGCGAGGCGGCCCGCAGCGGTGCCCGCCAGACCGTCAATTATGGTGGCATCGAATGAGCAAACTTGTTTCCGCAGCCGAAGCGGCTTCGCGCATCGCCGACGGCGCCGTCGTCACCGTGTCGTCCTCATCGGCGCTCGGCTGCCCCGACCTCGTGCTGAAGGCCATCGGCGAGCGATTTGCAGCCGAGGGTCATCCGCGCGACATCACCGCGCTGCACCCGATCGCGGCCGGCGACATGTATGGCGTCAAGGGCATGGACCACATCGCCAGGGACGGGCTGCTGAAGCGCGTGCTTGCCGGCTCCTATCCGTCGGGCCCGTCCAGCCTCCCGATGCCCGAGATATGGAAGATGATCGTCGAGGAGCGCGTCGCCGCCTATAACGTCCCTTCCGGCATCATGTTTGACATGCACCGCGAGGCCGCCGCGCGCCGGCCGGGCGTGCTGACAACGGTCGGCCTCGACACCTTCGCCGACCCGATCCGCGAGGGCTGCGCGATGAACGCGAAGGGCGCCGAGGCGCCGATCGTGTCGCGCGTCGAGTTCGGCGGCCAGACCTGGCTGCATTTTCCCAACATCCAGCCCGACGTCTGCATCCTGCGCGCCACCACGGCGGACGAGCGCGGCAATCTCACATACGAGCACGAGGGCGCCTATCTCGGCGGCCTCGAGCAGGCGATTGCCGTGCGCAACAATGGCGGCATCGTGATCGCCCAGGTCAAGCGGACGACTGCGGCGGGCAGCCTGCGACCGCATGACGTGCGGGTGCCCGGCCACCTCGTCGATCTCGTCGTCATCGATCCCGACCAGAAACAGACCTGCGAGACGCTCTACGATCCTGCGATCTCCGGCCAGGTCATGCGCCCCTGGTCGAGCTTCAAGCTGGCCGAGCACGGCGTCGAGAAGGTCATCGCGCGCCGCGCGGCAATGGAACTGAGAGAGGGCATGACAGCCAATCTTGGCTTCGGCATCAGCGCCATGGTGCCGCGCATCCTGCTCGAGGAAGGCCACCCCGACGCGGTCACCTGGGCAATCGAGCAGGGTGCTGTCGGCGGCATGCCGCTTACTGACTTCGCCTTCGGCTGCGCCTCCAACGCCGATGCCTACGTGCCGTCGCCGCAGCAGTTCATCTACTTCCAGGGCGCCGGCTTCGACATGTCTTTCCTGTCCTTCCTCGAAGTCGACACCGAGGGCAACGTCAACGTCTCGAAGCTCGGCAAGAGGCCCTATCTGACGGCCGGCTGCGGCGGCTTCGTCGACATCACGGCGCATGCCAGGAAGATCGTCTTCTCCGGCTGGTTCGAGGCGGGTGCGCAGATCGAGCTCACCGAAGCGGGCGTCAAGGTCGCAAAACCCGGGAAGTTCACCAAGATGGTCGACAAGGTCGAGCACGTCACCTTCTCGGGCCGGCGGGCGCGCGAGCAGGGCCAGGACGTCATCTACGTCACCGAGCGCTGCGTCATCCGGCTCCGCGAGGACGGCCTCGTCGCGACCGAGATCATGCCGGGCATCGTGCCCGAGACCGACATCGTCGGCGCCTCGCAGGGCCGCGTGAAGCTTGCCGAGAACGCCAAGGTCATGCCCAAGACCCTGTTCGGCGCCGGCCCGATGGGATGGACGCCATGAGCGCCGTCCACCTCCAGATACAGGGTCCTGTCGCCGAGCTCAGGCTCGACAATCCGGCAAAGCTCAACTGCTTCACTGTCGCCATGCTCGGCCAGCTGGCGGACCATCTCGAGGCGATCGAGAGGCTGGCCGGTATCTCCTGCGTGCTGGTCACCGCCGAAGGCGAAAAGGCCTTCTGCACCGGCGCTGACATCAATGGCTGGGGCGATCTTTCGCCGGCCGAGTTCGCGCGCCACTGGGTGCGCGACGGCCACCGCATTTTCGACCGGCTGGCGCGACTCTCAAAGCCGACGATTGCCGTGCTCAACGGCCACGCCTTCGGCGGCGGGCTTGAACTCGCCGCCGCCTGCGACATCCGCGTCATGGCGCCGAGGGCGACGATCGCACTGCCCGAAGCCGGCGTCGGCATCGTGCCCGGCTGGTCCGGTACGCAGCGGCTGGCAAGGCTGCTGCCCGAGCCGGTCATCAAGGAAATGGCGCTGTTCGGACGCCGCATCGGCGCAGAGCGGGCGCTGGCGCTCGGCTTCGTGGCCGAGATCGCCGACGACCCGCGCGCCGCAGCCCAGGCCATCGCCGCGCGCGCTGCCGAGCTGTCGCCGCGCGCCGTCGAAATTGCCAAGTCGATGATCCACGCCGCGCGCGGCGAGGACGCCGGCGCGATGATCGAGGCTCTGGGAAGTGCTGCCATCGCCGCAACCGCCGACCGCGCGGAGGGCGTCACCGCCTTCCGCGAGAAACGCAAACCCGAATTTCCCGGAACATGACCATGACCGAGCTCAACCTCATCGAAGCCACGAAGGCGGATCTCCCGGATGCCCCCTTCGAGGGCCGCCACCTGATCGGCGGCGAATGGCGCGCGAGTGCCGGTGGCGCGACCTTCGACCGGTTGTCGCCCTCGCACGGCATGCTGGTCAGCCGCTCCGCCAAGGGCGGCGAGGCCGAGACGGAGGCCGCCATAGATGCTGCACGCGCCGCTTTCGATTCCGGCGTCTGGAGCCGGATTTCCGGCAAGGCGCGTGCCACCCTCCTGCTCAGGGTCGCCGACCTCATCGAAGCCAATGTCGACCGCATCGCACTTCTGGAGACGCTGGAGAGCGGCAAGCCGATCTCGCAGTCGAAGGGCGAAGTCGGCGGCGCGGCCGACCTCTGGCGCTACGCCGCCTCGCTGGCGCGCACCATGCACGGCGACAGCCACAACACGCTCGGCGAGGACATGCTGGGCGTCGTGCTGAAGGAGCCGATCGGCGTCGTCTCGATCATCACGCCGTGGAATTTTCCATTCTGGATCCTCAGCCAGAAGCTGCCCTTCGCGCTCGCCGCCGGCTGCACCTGCGTCATCAAGCCGTCGGAAATGACGCCGTCGACCACGGTGATGATGGGCGAGCTGCTGGTCGAGGCCGGCGTGCCTGCCGGCGTCGTCAACATCGTGCTGGGCCACGGCCAGCCGGTCGGCGCCCTGATGGCCAGCCACCCGGAGGTCGACATGGTCACCTTCACCGGCTCGACCGCGGTCGGTAAGGCGATCTCGGTCGCTGCCGCCGGCACGCTGAAGAAGGTGGCGCTCGAACTCGGCGGCAAGAACCCGCAGGTCATCTTCCCGGACGCCGACCTCGACGGCGCCGCAGATGCGGTCACCTTCGGCGTCTATTTCAACGTCGGCCAGTGCTGCAACTCGTCGAGCCGCATCATCGTGCACGAGGACATTGCCGCAAGCTTTGTCGACAAGGTCGTGGCGCTGTCGCGCAAGGTGGCCTTCGGCGATCCGCTCAGCCCCAACACCCAGGTCGGCGCCATCGTCACCAGCCAGCACCAGGACAAGATCGACGGCTATGTCCGCGACGCCGTCGCGGCCGGTGCCGATGTCTGCCTCGGCGGCGCGCCGCTTTCGGTTCCTGGGCTTCCCGGCCAGTTCTATCAGCCGACCGTGGTGCGCGGCGTGACGCCGGACATGGCGATCGCACGCGAGGAAGTGTTCGGCCCGGTGCTGTCGGTCTTGACATTTCGCACGCTGGAGGAAGCAATCACACTGACCAACGATGCCGCCTACGGGCTTTCCGCCGGCGTCTGGAGCGAGAACGTGCACACCTGCCTCGAGTTTGCGCGCCGCGCGCAGGCCGGCACGGTCTGGACAAACACATGGATGGACGGATATCCCGAGATGACCTTCGGCGGCTTCAAGCAGAGCGGCCAGGGCAGGGAGATAGGGCCTTACGGCCTCGACGAATTTCTCGAAGTCAAGACAGTCGCAATGCGCATCGGCAGGACCCGGGCAAACTGGGTGAGTGCCGGCTGACGACAGGCATCGGGAAATGGATACCAACGCACCAAAACAGGAGGAAAGTCATGCGTAGGTTCTTCAAGGTAACATTGATGGCGGCAGCGACACTGGCATCGGCCACGTCGCTGTCACGTGCAGGCGATGTGGAGGTGCTGCACTGGTGGACGTCGGGCGGCGAGGCTTCGGCTTTGACCGTTCTCAAAAAGGATCTCGAGACGCAGGGTATCGGCTGGCAGGACATGCCCGTCGCCGGCGGCGGCGGCACGCAGGCCATGACCGTCCTGCGCGCCCGCGTCACCTCGGGCAACGCCCCGACCGCCGTGCAGATGCTCGGCTTCGACATCACCGACTGGGCCAAGGAAGGCGCGCTCGCCAACCTCAACGACATCGCTTCGGCCGAGGGCTGGGACGCGGTCGTGCCGGAGGCGCTGCAGAAGTTCTCCAAGTATGACGGCCAGTGGGTCGCCGCGCCGGTGAACGTCCATTCCACCAACTGGGTGTGGGCCAACAAGGCTCTGCTCGAAGAGCTCGGCATCGCACAGCCGTCGACCTGGGACGAGCTCGTCGCGGCGATGGAGAAGGTCAAGGCCGCCGGCAAGACCGCCGTCGCGCATGGCGGCCAGCCCTGGCAGGACGCCACCATCTTCGACGCCGTCGCCATGTCGACCGGTGGTCCCGAGTTCTACAAGGCCGCCTTCGTCGATCTCGACCCGACTGCGCTGGGCTCCGCCCAGATGAAGGAAACCTTTGACCGCATGTCGGTCATCCGCTCCTTCGTCGACGACAACTTCTCGGGCCGCGACTGGAACCTCGCTTCCGCCATGGTCATCAACGGCGACGCCGCCTTCCAGTTCATGGGCGACTGGGCCAAGGGCGAGTTCCTCAATGCCGGCAAGAAGCCGGGCGAGGACTTCCTCTGCTTCCGCTTCCCGGGAACGCAGCAGCAGGTGACCTTCAACTCCGACCAGTTCGCCATGTTCAAGCAGGGCGATGCGGTGTCGGCCGAGCAGGCAGCACTTGCCAAGGCGATCATGTCACCGTCGTTCCAGTCGGCCTTCAACGTCGTCAAGGGCTCGGTCCCGGCGCGCGTCGACGTGCCGGACGAGGCTTTCGACGCCTGCGGCAAGCAGGGCATGAAGGACCTGGCTGCGGCATCGTCGTCGGGCAACCTGTTCGGTTCGATGGCGCATGGCCATGCCAACCCAGCATCGATCAAGAACGCGATGTATGACGTGATCACCGCACACTTCAACGGCGAGTACGATTCCGACACCGCCGTGAAGGAAATGGTCAACGCCGTCTCGCTGGCCCAGTAAGAGCGAAAAGGGAAAGGGCGGCAGTCGCCCTTTCCCGTTCGGGAGGACAACCGATGACAATGACCGTTCAGGACCGCAGTCGCGGCGGGGACTGGTTGCGCGATGCGCTGCCCAAGATCGTGCTGAGCCCCAGCCTCGTGATCGTGCTGGTCTTCGTCTACGGCTTCATCGCCTTCACCTTCTATTTGTCCTTTACCGACAGCCGCATCCTGCCGAGCTTC
This sequence comes from Alphaproteobacteria bacterium, assembly GCA_018823835.1. GTDB lineage: Bacteria > Pseudomonadota > Alphaproteobacteria > Rhizobiales > Rhizobiaceae > CAMYMG01. The sequence continues at coordinate 505,115 of JAHJHT010000013.1, forward strand.
GAGCTCGTCGGATGGCAGAATTACTCGCGCCTGTTCCAGGTCCGCGCCTGGGGCATCGCCATCGACAATTTGCTGATCTTCGGCTCGCTCTACATCGTCATCTGCTGTGCTCTCGGCCTCGCGCTTGCGATCCTGCTCGACCAGAAGATCCGCGCCGAGGGCTTTATACGCACCATCTACCTCTATCCGATGGCGCTCTCCTTCATCGTCACCGGCACGGCCTGGAAGTGGTTCCTCGATCCCGGCATCGGACTGCAGGCGGTGGTCCGCTCTTGGGGCTGGGAAAGCTTCACCTTCGAGTGGATCAAGGACAGCGACATGGCGATCTACACCATCGTCATCGCTGCGGTCTGGCAGACCTCGGGCTTCGTCATGGCGATGTTCCTCGCCGGTCTGCGCGGCATCGACAACGAGGTGCTCAAGGCCGCCCAGATCGACGGTGCGTCCAACTGGGCGCTCTACCGCCGCATCGTCATCCCGCAGCTGCGCCCGGCCTTCATGTCGGCCTTCGTGGTGCTCGCCCACATGGCGATCAAGTCCTACGACCTCGTCATCGCGCTGACCGGCGGCGGACCGGGCACGGCCACCGAGCTGCCGGCGACCTTCATGTATTCCTACACCTTCACGCGCAACCAGATGGGCATCGGCGCGGCCTCGGCGACGATCATGCTGATGTCGATCGCCGCGATCATGATCCCCTATATCTGGTCCGAACTGCGGGAGCCGAAGTGATGGCGACCAACGCAACCGCCACAGTCGTGCGCACTGGCGCCGGCGCCCGCTTCGTCATCTACACGCTGCTCGGGCTGTTCTGTATCTACTACCTGCTGCCGCTCTACGTGATGGTGGTCAACTCGCTGAAGCCGCTGTCGGAAATCCAGTCCGGCGGCATGATGGCGCTGCCGAAGGAATGGACGGTCGCGCCCTGGGCGAGCGCCTGGTCGACGGCGCAGATCGGCGTCGCGGCGACCGGCCTGAAGCCCTATTTCCTGAACTCAATCCTGATGGTCGTGCCGGCCGTCGCCATCTCGACGGTGCTTGGCGCACTCAACGGCTACGTGCTGACCAAGTGGCGCTTCCGCGGCGACACCATCGTCTTCGGGCTGTTGCTGTTCGGCTGCTTCATCCCGTTCCAGATGGTGCTGATCCCGATGGCCCGCATGCTCGGCCTGATGGGGCTCGCCGGCACGGTGCCTGGACTGGTCTTCGTCCACCTGGTCTACGGCATCGGCTTCTCGACGCTCTATTTCCGCAACTACTACCAGCAGTTCCCGACCGAACTGGTGCGCGCCGCGCAGATCGACGGTGCCGGCTTCTTCACCATCTTCCTGCGCATCATGCTGCCGTCGTCGGGCCCGATCGCCGTGGTCTGCATCATCTGGCAGTTCACCAACATCTGGAACGACTTCCTGTTCGGCGCCAGCTTCTCGGATTTCGACAGCCAGCCGATGACGGTGGCGCTCAACAACCTCGTCCAGTCCTCGACGGGCGTGAAGGAATACAACGTGCATTTCGCCGGGGCGATCATGGCGGCACTGCCGACGCTCCTCGTTTACATCGTCGCCGGCCGCTACTTCGTGCGCGGCTTGATGGCCGGCAGCGTGAAGGGGTGAGGAATGGTCGAGCGTAGCGATAGAAGACGCGGCTGTGACGCGTTTTCAATGACGAACGCCCCGAGCCCGAACGAGGCGCCGGCGGCAACTGAAATTCAAGGAGAGGTCTGATGGGATTCCTCGACATCAACAACGCCACCAAGGCCTATGGCGCCGTCAAGGTCCTGCATGAGACCAACATCTCGGTCGAGGAAGGCGAGTTCCTCGTCCTCGTCGGGCCGTCGGGCTGCGGCAAGTCCACCCTGCTCAACATGATCGCCGGGCTGGAGGAAATCACCTCGGGCGACATCGCGATCAAGGGCCGCTCGATGAACGGCGTGCGCCCCGCCGACCGCAACATCGCCATGGTGTTCCAGTCCTACGCGCTCTACCCCAACATGAACGTCGAGCAGAACATGGCCTTCGGCCTCGAGATGCACGGCGTGCCGAAGGCCGAGCGCGACAAGGCCGTGGCGCGGGTCGCCGACCTCCTGCAGATCGTGCCGCTCCTGAAGCGCAAGCCCGGCCAGCTCTCCGGCGGCCAGCGCCAGCGCGTCGCCATGGGCCGGGCGCTGGTGCGCAACCCCGACGTCTTCCTGTTCGACGAGCCGCTCTCCAACCTCGACGCCAAGCTGCGCGTCGACATGCGCACCGAGATCAAGAAGCTGCACCAGAAGCTCGGCACCACCATCGTCTACGTCACGCATGACCAGATCGAGGCGCTCACGCTGTCGACCCGCATCGCCGTCATGTTTGGCGGCCATGTCCAGCAGCTCGGCACGCCGAAGGAAATCTACGACAACCCGGCCAACATCTTCGTTGCCGGCTTCATGGGCTCGCCCTCGATGAACCTCTTCCCGGCCAGGGTCGCGGTCGAGAACGGCGCCGCCGTGGCGCGCGTCGGGCTTGCCGATCACTCGACCGTCTCGCTGCCCTTCGCGCCCGGCAACGCCATGGCCGCGCATGACGGCCAGGAGATCATCCTCGGCATCCGGCCGGAGGCGATCACCGACGAGGACGGCGCCGACCGCAAGTCGCAGGCGATCCACCGCATCGAGGCAATGGTCGACGTCACCGAGCCGGCCGGCTCCGACACCTTCGTCGTCAGCCATCTCGGCGGCACCGAGGTCACCGGCCGCTTCCGCGCCGATGTCGACGTGCGCGCCGGCCAGACCTTCCCCTTCGCCATCAACATGGAAAAGGCGGTCGCCTTCGACCCCAAGACCGAGCTGCGGATCGGCTGATTTTCCATGCAGTCCTCGCCCGATATCGTCATCATCGGCAGCGGCATGGGCGGCGCCACGCTGGCGGCCGGCCTGGCGCCGACCGGCGCGCGCATCGTCATTCTCGAGCGGGGCGCGCAGATACCGGACGACGCGCCGGCCCGCGATCCCAACCGCATCTTCCGCAACAGCGCCTTCCTGTCCGACGAGACCTGGCTCGACGAGACCGGGCGCCGCTTCGCGCCCGGCAACTACTACCAGGTCGGCGGCAACACCAAGCTCTACGGCGCCGTCCTGATCCGCTACCGGGCGGAGGACTTCGCCGAGATGCAGCACGCCGAGGGCGTCTCTCCGGCCTGGCCATATCCCTACGAGACCCTGGCGCCCTGGTATGAGGCTGCCGAAAAGCTCTACCAGGTGCGTGGCGACGTTAGCTCGGACCCCACGGAACCCGCCCATGCCGGTCCTTATCCCTTTGCATCGGTGCCGGACGAGCCGGCAATCGCCGCCGTGCGCTCCCGGCTGAAGGCCACGGGCGCCCGCCCGTTCGACCTGCCGCTTGGCGTCGATATCGAGCGCTGGCTAAGGGGCGGCAAGACCGGTTGGGACGGCTATCCCGACACGCGCTCCGGCAAGATGGACGCCGAGACCTGCGGACTGGCCTCCGCGCTCGCGCATGACAATGTCGAACTCGTCACCGGCGCTCGGGTCACCGGCTTGAAGACCGGCCCGGACGGCAAGCGCATCGCCGAGATCGTTTATGAGAAGAATGGCGAGACGCACCGCCTGACCCCCGCCACCGTGGCACTCTGCGCCGGTGCGGTGCAGTCGGCGGTCCTGCTGCTTGCCTCGGGTCTTGCCAATTCCTCCGACCAGGTCGGCCGCTGCTTCATGAACCACAATGCCAGCGCGCTGATCGCCTTCGACCCGCGCTTCCGCAACGATTCCGTCTACCAGAAGACCTTCGGCATCAACGACTGGTACCTGTCGGACGGCGAGGGCGGTCCGCCGCTTGGCAACATCCAGCTGCTCGGCCGCGTCGTACCCGACATATTGCAGGCCAACGTCCGGTTCCTGCCAAAGCCCGTTGCCAGCTACGTCTCCGGCCACGCCGTCGACCTCTACGCCATGTCGGAGGACCTGCCGGACCCGGAAAGCCGCATCGTGCTCAATGGCAGCGATATCCAGCTGATCTGGCGGCGCTCCAACATGGTCGCCCACAACCGCCTCGTCGGCAAGATCAGGGCGACTGCGCGTGCCGCCGGCTTCCCCGTCGTGCTGTCGCGCCTTTTCGACGGCCGCGTGCCGTCGCACCAGTGCGGTACAGTGCGCATCGGCACGGACCCGGCGAGTGCCGCGCTCGATCCTGAGTGCCGCTCTTTCGACCACCCGAACCTCTTCGTGGCCGACGCCGCCTGCCTGCCGACCTCTGCCGCCGTCAACCCGGCGCTGACGGTCGCGGCCATGGCGCTGCGCGCCGCCGACACCATTCGACGGGATCATTCTGCATGAAGCCGGTCGCGCTCATCACCGGCGGCCAGCAGGGCATCGGCCTCGGCGTCGCCGAGGCGCTGGTCAAGGCAGGCTTTGCCGTCGCGCTTGCCTCACTCGCCGCGGCCGACGATGCAGCCGTCGTCTCGGCGCTCGGGAAGCTGGGAGCAAACGCCCGCTACTTTCGCCACGACCTGTCAGACCTCGGCAACGTTCCGCCGCTGCTCGACGCCGTCGAGACCGAACTCGGAGCGGTCGACTGCCTGGTTTCAAATGCGGGCGTCCCGGCGAAGCTGCGCGGCGACATGCTCGACCTCCTGCCGGAGAACTTCGATGCCGTGCTCGACATCAACCTGCGCGGCACCTTCTTCCTCGCTCAGCACGTGGCGAAGCGCATGCTTGCCCGCGAGACTGCTCACTACCGTTCGATGGTCTTCGTTACGTCGGTCAGCGCCGCCATGGTGTCGGTCGAGCGCGCAGAATACTGCATCTCGAAAGCAGGTGCCGCGATGATGGCCGAGCTCTTCGCCGTGCGCCTCGCGCCGCATGGCATCGGCGTCTTCGAGCTGCGTCCGGGCATCATCGAGACCGGGATGACGGCTGCCGTCCATGACAAGTACACCCCGCGCATCGAGGCCGGCCTCGTGCCGGCCGGCCGCTGGGGCCAGCCCGCCGACATCGGTTCGATCGTCGTTCCGCTCGCCACCGGCCAGATGGCCTTTGCCAACGGCGCCGTCATCCCGGTCGACGGCGGCCTGTCGATTGCGAGGCTGTGATGGAGAAAGGCTACGATTTCATCGTCATCGGCGGCGGCTCGGCCGGCTCGGTCATCGCCGCGCGGCTGTCGGAGGACCCGGCCGTCAGCGTGCTGCTGCTCGAGGCCGGCGGCCGCGACTGGCATCCCTTCTACCACCTGCCCGCCGGCTTCGCGAAAATGACCAAGGGCATCGGCAGCTGGGGTTGGAACTCGGTGCCGCAGCGGCACATGAAGGACCGCGTGTTCCGCTACACCCAGGCCAAGGTGATCGGCGGCGGCTCGGCCATCAATGCCCAGATCTACACGCGCGGTAATGCCCAGGACTATGACGAGTGGCGCCAGATGGGCTGCACCGGCTGGAGCTATGACGACGTCCTGCCATACTTCCGCAAGGCCGAGGACAACGACACCTTCGAGGACCGCTACCACGGCAAGGGCGGGCCGCTCGGTGTCAGCCAGCCGATCGCGCCGCTGCCGATCTGCGAGGCCTATTTCGAGGCCGCCGCCGCCCTCGGCATCCCGCGCAACCACGACCTGACCGGCGAGACGCAGGACGGCGTCGGCTATTACCAGCTCACCCAGCGCAACGCGCGGCGCTCCTCCGCGGCGATGGCCTATCTGACCCCCAATCGCGGCCGCAAGAACCTCACGGTGCGAACCGGCGCCCAGGTGCGCCGCCTCATCGTCGAGAAGGGCCGCACTACGGGCGTCGAGATGATGGACGGCACAAGGCTTGCCGCCTCGGCCGAAGTCATCCTGTCGTCAGGCGCCATCGGCTCGCCGCGGCTGCTGCAGCTTTCGGGCATCGGCCCGGCCGAGCACCTGTCCAGCCTCGGCATTGCCGTCGTGCACGACCAGCCGGGCGTCGGCGCCAATCTGCAGGACCATCTCGACCTCTACTGCATCTGCGAGGTATCCGGCCCGCATACCTATGACCGCTATGCCAAGCCGCATCTGTCGGTGCTGGCGGGTCTGCAATACCTGCTGACCCGCAAGGGACCGGTCGCTTCCTCGCTCTTCGAGACGGGCGGCTTCTGGTATGCCGACCCGGAGGCACGCTCGCCCGACATCCAGTTCCACCTCGGCCTCGGTACCGGCATCGAGCATGGCGTCGCCGCCATGCCACAGGGCGGCGTGACGCTCAACTCCTGCTACCTGCGTCCGCGCTCGCGCGGCTCGGTGCGCCTGCAAAGCGCCGATCCGGCCGCAGCCCCCCTGATCGATCCGAACTATCTTCAGGATCCGCGCGACCGTGAAATGTCGATCGCGGGGCTCAAGCTGACGCAGCGCATCCTGGCGCAGAGGCCGCTGAAACCCTTCATCCAGGCCGAGCGTCTGCCTGGGCCTGAGGTGAAGACGGACGAGGACTATTTCGACTTCATCTGCCAGCACTCCAAGACCTCGCACCATGCCGCCGGCACCTGCCGCATGGGCAGCGATGCCGAAGCCGTGCTCGACCCGCAGCTTCGCTTCAACGGCATCGAGGGGCTGCGCGTAGCCGACGCCTCGGTCATGCCGACCGTCGTCTCCTCCAACACCAATGCAGCTGCGATCATGATCGGCGAAAAGGCCGCCGACATGATCAAGGCGCAGCACAGGGTGACAGCATGATCCGCCACATCGTCCTCGTCCGCTTCCGTCCCGAGGTGTCCGACGCGGCCATCGCCAAAATCTTCGCCGACCTCGATGCCATCCGAAGCGTCGTTCCGGGCGTGCTGGCCATCGCGTCGGGGCGCTCGGAGAGCCCGGAAAAGATCGAGCGCGGCTACATGCATGGCTTCACCGTCGATTTTGCCGGCGGGGAGGCGCTCGCCGCCTACCAGGCGCATCCCGATCACCGTGCCGTCGGCGAGGCGCTGGTTGCGAGTGCCCAGGGCGGGCTCGACGGCATCCTCGTCTTCGACCTGCCCATGTCCGGCACGGCCTGACCCCAACGGAGCCTGCTATGCTGACCCTGCCAACAGCGGACAATCGCCTCGAGGACTACAGCCTCTCCGGCACGCCTCTGGTGCCGCGTGCGCCGACCGTGCCGCTGACACGGACCGCTTTCGCCGCCGCGCATGTCGTCTCGGACCCGCTGCGCGAACGCAACCCGTGGGACACGCGGCCGGCAGTCGACTGGGACGCGACGCTCGTCTTCCGCCAGTCTCTGTGGGACCAGGGACTAGGGCTTGCCGAGGCGATGGACACCGCGCAACGCGGCATGGGCGTCGACTGGCTAACCGCCAAGGAACTGATCGAGCGAACCATGGCGGCGGCGAAGCGCCACCCGATGAAGCCGCGCGTTGCCTGCGGCGCCGGCACAGACCATCTCGGACTCGAAGATCTTACCAGCGCAGAGGCGATCGCCGCCGCCTACGAGACCCAGATGGAGGCCATCGAGGTGGCCGGCGGGCAGCTCATCCTGATGGCCTCGCGCGCCTTCACCGCCATCGACGCCGGTCCCGGCACCTACCGCAAGGTCTATCGCCGGCTGATCGACAATGCCGCAGAACCGGTCGTGCTGCACTGGCTGGGCGACATGTTCGACCCGGCGCTAAAGGGCTACTGGGGGTCGCTGGACGTCGCGGCTGCGAGCGATTTCGTTCTCGACCTGATCGCCGAAAATCCCGCCAAGGTCGACGGTATCAAGATTTCCCTCCTCGATCAGGTGCACGAGGAGGCCTTCCGCCGGCGCCTGCCGGACGGCGTACGGCTCTATACCGGCGACGATTTCAACTATGCCGACCTCATCGCCGGCGACGGCGAGCATTATTCGCATGCGCTTCTCGGTATTTTCGCGGCCATCGCGCCTGCCGCCGCGCAGGCGCTGGAGGCCCTGGCCAAGGGCGACATGGACACCTACCACCGGCTGTTTGCGCCCACCGTGCCCCTAAGCCGCGAGATCTTTCGCGCGCCGACGCGCTTCTACAAGGCCGGCATCGCCTTCCTCGCCTGGCTGAACGGCCACCAGAAGCACTTCATCATGCCGGCTGGTTTCCAGTCGAGCCGCGACATCGTCCATTATGCCGAGGTCTACCGCCTGGCCGACGCCGCCGGCCTGCTGACCCATCCCGATCTGGCCGAGCAGCGCATGGGCGTCCTGCTCAAGCTGCACGGCATGGGGTAGCAGCCATGGAGCGCAGGCCGACCATCATCGACGTCGCCCGCACCGCGGGCGTATCGAAGTCCACAGTCAGCCTGGTCCTGCGCAACAGCCCGCAGGTGAAGGAAGAGACCCGCGCCGCCGTGCGCGAGGCGATGGCCGGTATCGGCTACGTCTACAACCGCTCTGCCGCCAATATGCGCTCGGCCAATGCCGGCTTGATCGGGCTGGTCATTAACGACCTGCGCAACCCGTTCTTCACGGAGTTCGCCACCTCCCTGCAGATGGCGCTGTCGGCGCGGGGCTACGCCGCCGTCGTCGCCAACACAGACGAGGACCCGGCGCTGCAGGCGCAGGTCGTCTCGGCAATGATCGAGCACGGCGTCTCGGCCTTCATCATCTCGCCTGCCTATGGCGATGAACAGGCGACATTCGGGCCGATCGCGCGTGCCGGCATCCCGGCCATGCAGGTTCTGCGCATGGTGATGCCCGACACCGAAAGCTTCCCCTTCGCCGCGCCCGACTACCTGACCGGCAGCCGGGTGGCGACCGAGCATCTTCTGACGACCGGAGCGAAGCGCATCGCCTTTGTCGGAGGGGTCGAGGGCAGGGCGGTCACCAACGAACGCATGTCGGGCTATCTTGAGGCACTTGCCAGCGCTGGCGTCGAGCCGCTGGTGATGTCGGGCCGGGCCAGCCGCGCCTTCGGCCGCGAGGCGGCTGGCCGACTCGCCGCCGAATTTGCGGAAGCCGACGCCGCGCTCTGCTTCAACGACCTCGTGGCGCTCGGCATGCTGTCGGGCTGCGCCGAAATCGGCCGGGCCGTCGGCTCCGCCTTCAAGATCGTGGGCTTTGACGACATAGAGGACTGCGCCCAGGTCTACCCGACGCTGTCGACGGTGCGCTGCGACATCGCCGGTTTCGGCGAAAGCATGGCCGAAACGCTGCTCGCTTGGCTGGAGGAGGGCATCCTGCCGCCGGAAAGGACCCGCACGCCGGTCGAACTGATTGTCCGCGATTCAAGTCGGGCGGGGAGCTAGGCTGGATTCAGGCACACTGGAAAAGTGGGGCAGGAAATGGTGGGCGATGCAGGGATTGAACCTGCGACCCCACCCGTGTGAAGGGTGTGCTCTCCCGCTGAGCTAATCGCCCGCTCGAAGCCCGAAGGCCAAGCGAGCCGCGATATAGGATGCGGCCGGCGGCTAAGTCAAGAACGCGTGTCGCCGGCGGTCGCCTGAATTAGCCCGTTTGCCAGTTCGACGGTCAGTTCGTCGAAATGCGAGATCACCTTCGACGGTTCGAACTCGCGCACATGGCGGTCGGTGTAGCCGAAATCGACGGCGACGACCGGGATGCCCGCCGCCTTGGCGGTGTCGATGTCGGTGCGCGAATCGCCGACCATCAGGGCGCGGCCGGGATTGCCGCCGGCCATGGCGATCGTCTCGGTCAGATGGCGCGGGTCAGGCTTGCGGTGGTTGAACGTGTCCTGCCCGCAGATCGCGGCGAAATGCGCATCGAGCCCGAGCGAACCGATCAGGCGCCTGGAAAAATCCTCGGTCTTGTTGGTGCAGACTGCCATGATGTAGCCCGCGCCTGCGAAGCGCTCCAGTGCCGCGACGACGCCCGGGTAAGGCTGCGAGCGGCCGGGAATGTTGGCGCCGTAGTGATCGAGGAAGATGTCGAACAGCCGGTCGTGCTCCTCAACCAGCAACTCGCGCTGCTGCGCCTTGTAGGCGCGTTCGATCATTACCCTGGCGCCGTGGCCGACGAATTGCCGGAAGCCAGCCGTGTCGGTCAGCATCGCGCCGCCGGTGCCCAGCGTGTGGTTCAGGCTCTCGAGCAGGTCGGGAGCGGTGTCGACGAGCGTGCCGTCGAGGTCGAAGACGATAATCGGCTTGCTCATGGAAGTCGTTCCTGCATGCATTCTTTCGACCCGTTCGGTCGGGCGCAGATGGCGGATAGCCCGCACGGCGCGCCGACGCAAGCCGGGGTACATCTGGTGCCGGCAGGAGGCCTTTGCCAGCCGGGACAAAGATGGTACCAGCGCCGCTACCCCAATCCGGAGGCGGCAGTTACCAGATGAACGCGAGAGAACTCAAGATTCGCGCCGCACAGGCAGCACTGGACCACGTCGAGGACGGCATGCGCCTTGGCATCGGCACAGGCTCGACCGCCGACGAATTCGTCCGTCTGCTGGCCGGCAAGGTTGCGGGCGGGATGAAGATCACCGGCGTGCCCACGTCCGAGCGCACGGCAAGCCTCTGCGCCGAGCTTGGCGTTGCGCTGTCGACTCTCGACGAGACGCCGCAACTCGACCTCACCATTGACGGCGCCGACGAGATCGACCCCGCCCTGAACTTGGTGAAGGGTGGCGGCGGCGCGCTGCTGCGCGAAAAGATCGTTGCGGCGGCCTCTGCGCGCATGATCGTGATCGCCGACGAGAGCAAGCTGGTGAAGACGCTCGGCCACTTTCCATTGCCCATCGAGGTCAACCGCTTCGGCCTGCGCGCAACCGAGATCGCCATCGCACGGGCGGTCGAAAATCTCGGCCTGGCGGGGCCGATTATATTGAGGATGACGGAAGGCCAGCCATTTGTTACAGACGGCGGTCATTTGATCCTGGATGCATCTTTTGGCCGTATTCCGGATACAAGAGCGCTGTCGAACGCGCTGCATGCCGTTCCGGGTGTCGTGGAGCATGGCATGTTCCTCGGGATGGCCGAACAGGCGATAATTGCAGGCGAGGGCGGCATCAGGGTCGTCCGCCCAAATCGATAGAAACAGAGGGAGTCCTTCCGATCATGCATTTCGTATCCAGCGTTCGCCAAGCTGCCCGGGTCGTGGTGGCGACGGCCTTCGTCGCGTTTGCATCCCAGGCGTCTGCCCAGGAAATCCCCGAAAGCCACATCAAGGCGGCCAAGGCGGCAATCAGCGCGGTCCACGCCACCGATGCCTATGACAACATACTGCCGTCAGCCGCCCTTGCGCTGAAGCAGCAGCTGATCCAGCAGAACCCAGACCTGCAGGAAATGATCGTTCAGACCGTCGACAAGAAGACGATCGAAATGGCAAGCCGCCGCGCCGACCTGGAGCGCGAGGTGGCGCTCGCCTATGCGCGCATCTATTCTGAGCCGGATCTCAACGCGATCGCTGCTTTCTATCAGACCGACGCCGGCAAGAAGCTGCTGCGCGAGGGGCCGATCGTCGCCCGCGAGGTCGCCAAGGCGGCCGATATCTGGCAGCGCGGCATTGCGCGCGACCTGACCGAAGCGGTCGGCAAGGAACTCGAGGCTGAAGTGTCAGCCCAGGTCAAGTCCGAACCGGCCCCCGCCCCGGCGCCTGCAGATGGTGCCGCGGAGCCGCAGGCGGAAGCGCCTGAACTCAAGGGTCTTGACGCGCCGGTCCAGTAACCGACGCTGACTTCCTTACCCGATCGACAAAAGCCCGGCTCTCGCCGGGCTTTTCATTTTGGTCCCATGCCCCTAACTGTTTCGCACCAGCCAAACTGCAAGGAAGCTCCGCAATGACCCGCTACGACTACGATCTCTTCGTCATAGGCGGCGGCTCGGGCGGTGTGCGGGCCGGGCGCGTGGCCGCCGGCCTCGGCAAGCGGGTGGCGGTCGCCGAGGAGTACCGTTTCGGCGGCACCTGCGTCATCCGCGGCTGCGTTCCCAAGAAGCTTTTTGTCTACGCGTCGCAATTTCCCGAGCATTTCGCCGACGCCGCCGGCTACGGCTGGAGCGTGCCAGAGGCGAGCTTCGACTGGCCGACGCTGATCGCCGCCAAGGACCGCGAGATCGGCCGCCTGTCGGGCCTCTACGAGCAGGGCGTAGAGAAGGCCGGCGGCACCGCATTCCACAGCCGGGCAACGCTGGTCGATGCCCATACCGTGCGCATCGAGGCCGAAAACCGCACCGTCACCGCCGACCAGATCCTGATCGCCACCGGTGGCCGGCCCAATCCGCATGCAGCGCTGCCCGGCCATGAGCACTGCATCTTCTCCAACGAGGTGTTCGACCTTCCCGAACTCCCGAAGTCGATCGTCATCGCCGGCGGCGGCTACATCGCTGTCGAATTCGCCAACATATTCCACGGCCTCGGCGTCGAGACGACGCTTGTCTATCGCGGCAAGGAGATTCTCGGCCGTTTCGACATGGATCTCAGGCGCATGCTGCATGCCGACATGGAGAAGAAGGGCATCCGCATCCTCTGCCACACGATTTTCGAGGATATACAGAAGAACGACGACGGCAGGCTGGCCGCCATCGTTACCGGCGGCGAGGTGCTGGTGGCCGACCAGGTCATGCTGGCCATTGGGCGCATCCCCAACACCGAGGAACTCGGCCTTGAGGCTGCAGGCGTGAAGATGGGCCCGAAGGGCGACATTGTGGTCGACGGGCTGTCGCGTACGAACGTCCCGAACATCTGGGCGATCGGCGACGTCACTGACCGCGTGCAACTGACGCCGGTGGCGATCCATGAGGCGATGTGCTTCGTCGAGACTGCCTTCAAGGGCAATCCGGTCGAGCCGGACCTCGAATGCATCGCCACCGCGGTCTTCTCACAGCCGGAGATCGGCACGATCGGCCTGTCGGAGGACGAGGCCTCGAAGCGTTTCGGCGAGCTGGAAATCTACCGGGCGGAATTCCGGCCCATGCGCAACATCCTTGCCGGCCGCGACGAGAAGATGCTGACCAAGCTCGTCGTCGATGCCGAGACGCGCCTGGTATTGGGAGCCCACATCCTCGGGCCAGACGCTGGGGAAATGGCGCAGCTTCTAGGCATTGCGCTGAAATCCGGCCTGACCAAGGACGATTTCGACCGCACCATGGCCGTTCACCCGACTGCGGCCGAAGAACTCGTCACCATGTACAAGCCGAGCTACCTCGTGCGCGACGGCGAGCGCGTCGGGCCCGCCTGACCCGACGGCCGGCGCCGCTTCAGCGGGCCGAGCGTCCGAGCAGGCGGTCGAGGCTGATCGCGCCGCCGCCGAAGACGACCAGCATCAACGCCATTGCCGCCCAGGGCAGGTGGAAATTCGCCCAGCCCTCCGGCACGGTGATCTGGATCACCGCTGTCATGGCCAGAATGCCGAGTGCCGCGAAGCGCGTGCCGATGCCGAGCACCAGCAGGATCGGCAGCACGATCTCGCCGATGCCGGCCAGTGTGGCCGCGGCGATCGGGTAGGGGTAGGCCACAAGGTTGCCAAAAATGTGCAGCTTGAACTCCTGCGTGAACAGGTAGCGCGCGCCGTTCGACAGCTGCAGGAAGCCGTCCCACTTGGTCAGGCCCGACTTGTAGAAGGGCACCGCGATCGCGATCCGCAGCGCCAGCAGCGGCAGCGCATGCGGAATGGCAGCCAGCATCGCCTCGATGCGTCCGATGACGCCTGGCAGGAATTTCCGTTCCGAATCAAGGGTCATGGCCATCAATTGTCACTTTCTGAAGCAGGTTGCAGACCGGAAATGATGCCGAGCGACGCCAACCCGACCAGCGCGCGGCCGAAGTCGAAATCCCCGTCCAGGCTGCCGGCCTGCGCGGCGTCGCCGAGCGTTGCGCCGGCAAACAGAGCCTCGGCAAAGGCGCGGTCGCTCGGTGGCGGAATGTGCACATTCACCTCGGCGCCCGGCCGCACGACGAGCACCGTCTCGGCGCCCGACCGGCCGATTTTGGCAACCGGCTTGTGCTGGTGCGCCTCCCAGATCGAGCCGACCGGCCAGCGTGAGCGCAGCAGCGAAGCCGAAGGATGCAAGACGATGCGTGACGCGGCGAGCGTCTCGGGACCGATGGCCGCGATGGCCGCGATGTCGAGCGGCGTGCCATCTGCGGCGTGGTAGGCGCGCATCCAGGCCACTTCGAGCCGGGCGGCATCGCCGAGATAGGGAACCGGCCGCGCCGGCTCGAAGCCGTCGATGAAGGTCGGAAAGTCGTCGCCGTAAAGGAAGATCAGCGGTGAGGAAGGCTTGGTCTGCCTGACAAAGAGGCGCGCCATGTCGCGAAAGAATTCCTCGCCGACGATCTGCCTGCAGACCGGAAACTTCTGTTCCAGCGCGCCGATCAGCGAGACCATCACATTGTTACGGTAGACGTCGAAGCGCGCGGCGTCCGGGCTGCCCCGCATCGTGGTCACGCCGGCGGGGGCGGCCGCGGCCGGATCGAGCAGCGACGCGACGAAATCGGATTGGCTTGTGGTTGCCTGCATGGCTCAGGCGACCTTAAGCGTATTGCCGGCTGCGTGCCCGGCCATCACGGCCTCGGCGCGCCTTGCCTCGGCAAACAGCGTCGCGAAGTCAGGCACGTTGTTGTCCCACTCGATCAGTGTCGCCACCGGGCCCGAGCGCGACAGCGTGTGGTCATAGAGCGCGAAGACGTCGTCGAGCACCGCACTTGCGTGTGCGTCGATCAGCAGCCGGTCGCCAGCGCCGTCGACCGCCTCATCATAGCCCGCGAGATGGATCTCGCCGACCAGTTCGACGGGGAAGCGGTCGATGTAGCGCACCGGGTCGAGCCGGTGGTTGACCGACGACACCATGACATTGTTGACGTCGAGCAGCAGGCCGCAGCCGGTGCGTTCGGCGACGGCGGCCAGGAAGTCGATCTCGTCGATCGTGCTTTCCTCGAAAAGCACGTAGGTCGACGGGTTTTCGAGCAGCATGCGCTGGCCGAGCACCTGCTGGACCTCGTCGACATGGCCGACGATGCGGTCGAGCGTCGCTGGCGTATAGGGCAGCGGCAAGAGGTCGTTCAGGAAGGCGCTGTCATGCGTCGACCAGGCGAGGTGCTCGGAAAACGAGGCCGGCCGGTAGCGCCCGATCAGCGCTTTCAGCCGCGCCAGATGCGCCTTGTCGAGCGGGCCCTCGGCGCCGATCGACAGGCCGACGCCGTGTAGGGAAATCGGGTAAATTGCTGAAATCGCTTCGAGATAGCGATGCGGAGGGCCGCCGTCGCCCATGTAGTTCTCGGCGTGAACCTCGAAGAAGCCGACGTCCGGCTCGCCGCTCATGATATCGGCGTAATGGGTCGGCTTGAGACCGAGGCCGGCGCGGGCGGGTAGGGCGGATTTGCGAAGCATACTGGTCTCCCGGTCCTGTCGGAAGGGTCGGGCGGGAGGTTCGCCTCCCGCCCGGAAGGATTACATGGCCTCGAGCATGCCCATGTGGCCGTCGACGTCCATCGTGGTGCAGGTGCCGGCCGGAACAGCCTTCCAGGCGTTGCCCTGGTAGTCCTTGGTCGACGTGCCGGCGCAGGTCGTGCCGGGGCCGGCGGCGCAGTCATTCTGGCCGGCGAGCGAGATGCCGTAGCACTTCTCCATGCCTTCCATCTTCTCGGGCGCCAGCGGCGCTGCGACGGCAGCGGTAGCGAAAGCGGTGGCGAGCGAGCCGGCGAGGGCGAGGGCGAGCGTTTGACGGTTCATCGTGTCTTCTCCTGTGAGTGTCTCTGCAGCGAGTGCCGTTCGTCGGCCTCGCAAAGGGCATTTCGGCCCCGCCCGGGAGATTGTTACGCCGCGCTTCAAACACGCTTTCGTGACCGGCAATTCATTAGGCTTGGACAATTTCTGGCCCGGCAAGTAACAAAACGGCGGGAATCAGCGAAGCATGAGGAGCAATCGCTTGTGAGCGGCAATCAGGAGGCCGAGCTTGCCCGGCTGATGCGGGCCGCCATTGCAGGCGATGAACGTGCCTATGAGCTGTTCCTGCAGCGGACCGCTGCACTGTTGCGCGGATTCTGCCGCAGCAGGATCGTTCATGGCGGTATCGACGCAGAGGACATCGTGCAGGAAACGCTGCTTGCAGTTCACGTAAAGCGCCATACATGGCGGCAGGAGAGCCCGATCTCGCCGTGGCTCTATGGCATTGCGCGCTACAAGCTCGTTGACGCTTTCCGCAAGCGCGGCCGCGTGATCGAGGTGGAGATCGGCGAGATTGCCGAGACGCTCGCCGTCGATGAACCGGAAACGGCGAGCGAGCACGAAATCGAGCGGGTGCTGGAAACGCTTCCCACAGGCCAGAAGGCCGTGGTGTCGTCGATTTCGGTAGATGGCCGCTCGATTGGAGAAACAGCCGAAAAGCTCGGCATGAAGGAAACGGCGGTGCGCGTTGCCTTGCACCGTGGCCTGACGGCAATCGCCAGGCGGTTTGGACAACAGTAGATGAAGACCGACGATCTCATCAGGGCGCTCAACGCCGACACGGCACCTCGCGGTCCGTCACTGCAGGCCACCTGGACCGGTGCCGCCTTGGCGGCGAGCTTGCTTGCCGCCCTGGTCTTCGCCGTGCTGCTCGGGCCGCGGCCCGACATTGCCGAGGCCGCCGAGACGGTGCGCTTCCTGTTCAAGTTTGTCGTCACGCTGGCGCTCGCCGGCGCTGCGCTCCTCCTCATTGTCAGGCTCGCGCGGCCAGGCGCCAGCCTTGCCCTGCCGGTCAGCCTTCTCCTCGTCGCGCCGGCGCTGCTTGCAGGCGCCGTCGGCCTCGAATTCATCGCCCTGCCGTCCGACGTCTGGCGCGCCAACTGGATCGGCAACAACAGCACGGTCTGCCTCACATTCATCCCGCTGATCGGCCTCCTGCCGCTGGCCGTCTTTGTCACGGCGCTGCGCTACTCCGCGCCAACGCGACCGGGGCTTGCCGGCGCCGTCGCCGGCCTGCTTGCCGGCGGCGTTTCGGCCACCTTCTACGCCGCCCAGTGCAACGACGATTCCCCGTTTTTCGTCGCCACCTGGTACCCGCTCGCCATCGCCATGCTGGTGATTGCCGGCTTCCTAGCCGGCCGACTCTTCGCGCGCTGGTAGGTGCGCTGCTCCGCGCCGGGGCATTCCGGGCTGGAATCAACTGCCCGCTTCGTGTATTGAGCCGCCTTCCCGTCAGGGACACACAAGCCGCGGCGCATTGCAGCGGCACCAATATGCTGGATCAAGACAATGACGAAATGGTCGCCGGACTCGTGGAGAAGCAAGCCCATCAGCCAGGTGCCGGCCTATCCGGACCAGGCCGCACTCGCTGCCACCGAAAAGCAGCTCGCCACCTTTCCTCCGCTGGTCTTTGCGGGTGAGGCGCGCAAGCTGAAGAAGCAGCTTGCGACTGTCGCTGCCGGTGACGCATTTCTTCTTCAGGGCGGCGACTGCGCCGAAAGCTTCGCCGAGCATGGCGCGGACAACATCCGCGACTTCTTCCGCGTCTTCCTGCAGATGTCGGTGGTGCTGACCTTCGCCGGCTCGCAGCCGGTGGTGAAGGTCGGCCGCATTGCCGGCCAGTTCGCCAAGCCGCGTTCCTCGGACAACGAGACGAAGGACGGCGTGACGCTGCCGTCCTACCGTGGCGACATCATCAACGGCATCGAGTTCGACGAGAAGTCGCGCATCCCGGATCCGGCGCGCCAGGAGATGGCCTACCGCCAGTCCGCCGCGACGCTCAACCTCTTGCGCGCCTTCGCCCAAGGCGGATATGCCAGCCTCGAGAACGTGCACCGCTGGATGCTCGGCTTCGTCTCCGACAGCCCGCAGGGCGAGCGTTACGAGGTGCTGGCCAATCGTATCACCGAGACCATGGACTTCATGGCGGCGGTCGGCATCACGTCAGAGAGCAACTACGCGCTGCGCGAGACCGATTTCTACACCAGCCACGAGGCGCTGCTGCTCGGTTACGAGCAGGCGCTGACTCGCGTCGATTCGACGTCGGGCGACTGGTACGCGACGTCGGGCCACATGATCTGGGTCGGCGACCGTACCCGCCAGCCCGACCACGCGCATATCGAGTACTGCCGCGGCATCAAGAACCCGCTTGGCCTGAAATGCGGCCCGTCGCTGACGCCTGACGGCCTGCTCGAACTGATCGACCTGCTGAACCCGGAGAACGAGCCGGGCCGGCTGACGCTGATCGCGCGCTTCGGCTCAGACAAGGTCGGCGACCACCTGCCGAAGCTGGTGCGCGCCGTCCAGAAGGAAGGCCGCAGCGTCGTCTGGTCATGCGACCCGATGCACGGCAACACCATCACGGCGGCCGGCTACAAGACGCGGCCCTTCGACCGCATTCTCAAGGAGGTACAGTCCTTCTTCGAGGTGCACCGCGCAGAGGGCACGCATCCAGGCGGCATCCATGTCGAGATGACCGGCAAGAACGTCACCGAGTGCACCGGCGGCGCGCGCGCCATTCGTGACGAGGAACTGCAGGACCGCTACCACACGCATTGCGATCCGCGCCTCAATGCCGATCAGGCGATCGAACTTGCTTTCCTGGTGTCGGAACTTCTGAAGAAGAGCCACATGAGCGAGCGCAAGGTCGCCAACGGCTGAGCCACCTCTGCCGGCCGCCTGGCGCGGCCGGTCAGTCCTTCTTGTAGAGCAGCCAGTTCTTTCCTGCCTGTTCGGGCTGCGCGCTGTAATGCGTGACCCGGTTGCGACCGGCTACCTTCGAGCGATAGAGCGCCCGGTCGGCCTTGGAATAGAGGTCTTCGGGGCCGTCGGCCTCGGAAGCCATGCAAATGCCCATCGACAGGGTAACCTTGCAGTAGACCGTCGGGCTCTGGCCGCCGCCGAACTCCGTCTCCTCGATGGCGACGCGGATACGCTCGGCAATCGCCATGGTGGCGTCGGCGCTGGCACCCTCGACGATAAGCGCAAATTCCTCGCCGCCGGTGCGCGCAACGAAAACTTCGCGCGTGCTGGTGCGCAGGATCTCGGCGATCTGCTGCAGGATTTTGTCGCCGGCCGGGTGGCCGTAGCGGTCGTTGATTTCCTTGAAGCGGTCGATGTCGGCAAGGATCAGCGCGTTGAACAGGATGCCGCGGTTGCTGTTGTAGATGCGTGCGATTTCCTTGTCGAAGGCACGCCGGTTCCAGATCAGCGTCAGCGGGTCGGTATCTGCGAGCTTCTTGTACTCCTCGAGCTTGGACTTGACGCTTTCGAGCTCGGTCGTCTTGTCGCCAAGCGTCGTCACCACCTGCTTGCCGTGGTCGATGGTCGAGACCGTGGCGACCGACATCACGTCGACGATCTTCTGCAGCAGTTCCTTGCTGATCACGTTGCGGCTGTTCAGCCCTTCGGCAGTCTGGTCGAGAATGCGGCCGTACTTTTCCAGGTGTCCGCGCTCGTGGCGCAGGATGGATGCAATCTCCTCCAGCTCGCGCGCGATCGTCTCTCGGGCATGCTCGACGACGCCGGTGCCGTGCCTGTCGGGAAAGAACTTTCGGCCAATGCGGTCGAGCTGATCCTGTGTCGGGCGGTTGCTGAGGCTGACAACCTCAAGGCTGAGCTCATGGTTGGAGCCCGAAAGCGCCTCGTAGTAAATCTCATAATTGCGGGGGAGGCCGACGATTCCGAGCTGGCGCATGGTGGCGACTACGCTCGTGGCAAAGTCCGTTCTGTCTTCTGACGGTGCGGTCGAAGCCTGCATTGACATTCCCACCTTGCCACTAACCCGCGCCTCACCCAGCCAGCTTGTTGTGCTGTCCGGTGGGGCTGGGGCCTGAGGAGTACCAAATCGACAATGCGCTCAACCGTGAAGAGCGCGCCCCCTGATGCACTCCCCACGTGGTGACCATAGACGCCGCCGCGCTAAAACTTTCTTAAATTCCAAAGCGTTTCGGCCGTATCGTCCTTCGGCCTCGCAAATTCTGCCGTGGCGTCATGATAGCCGCCATTTGGCCGATGCAGGGAAAGCGATTCCGGGTTATTCGACACACCGGTCCGACAAGGGAGCAGGCGATGGGTGAGGTTCACGGCGGGGGATGTCTGTGCGGCGCGGTCCGTTTCGCGGCGAAGGGGCCGCTGCGCGGCGTCGTCTACTGCCATTGTTCGCAGTGCCGCCGCCAGTCCGGACACTACTATGCGGCGACCAACGTGGCAGACGCCGATCTAACAGTGGAAGGGGCGGAGAACCTCACCTGGTTTGCGGCTTCGGAATTCGCCAGGCGGGGCTTTTGCGCCATCTGCGGTTCGGCTCTGTTCTGGAAGCACAACGAGGTCGCCGAAACCTCGGTGATGGCCGGCGCATTCGACCGGCCGAGCGGGCTGAAGTCCGAGAGCCATATCTTCGTCGTCGACAAGGGCGACTACTACACCATCGACGACGGCCTGCCCCAGTTCGAGCGTTCAACGCCCGCCATCAAGGTGGCCGGCGACTAGCCAGTCGCGGCATCTTGCCGACCTGGCGTCGGCAGTTGTATCCGGTTTGCGGTCTTGACCGCCAATGCGACGAAAAACCGTTTCCCTCGGGTTGGCAGGATGCTGTAAAGGCTCGGCCTTCCGACGATCTGGGGAAAAGCATGGAACGCCTGATCAAGGCCTGGCAGAACTCGGTCCGTGCCTTCGGCAGGCTGATGCGCACGGAAACGGCGTTCCAGCAGGAGCTGATCCTGCTGATGGCCGCCATCCCTCTCGCCTGGTTCCTGTCCGACACGTGGCGCGGCTATGCGCTGCTCGTCGGTTCGATCCTGGTTCTGATCATGGTCGAGGTGCTCAACACCGGCATCGAGGCGTCGTGCGACGCGGTGTCGAAGGAATTCGACATCGACATTCAGCTCGCCAAGGACTGCGGCTCGCTGGCGGTGCTGATCTCGGTCATTCTCGCAGCGGCTGTCTGGCTGTTGGCTCTCGTCGAGACGATTTGGGGGGTACAACTCTAGGCCGCCGCGTCCTACATGTCGGTTACCAAAGGATACTGCAGATGACCGACAGCACGATTCTCGAACTCGAGCGCCGCAACGCCCTGCCGGACGATCTGCGCTTTCTCGCCGAAAAATACCCGCGCAACGACTGGCAGGCGCATTCCAACATCCACGGCATGGCCAACATGTGGCTGCAGCGCCACGACATGTTTCGCGAGCTCGGCGGCATCCTCACTGCGGCGATCGCCGACTACCGCGAGGAGCGCACCACCGCGCCCGAATTCGCGCAGTTCTTCG
Source organism: Alphaproteobacteria bacterium (assembly GCA_018823835.1). Lineage (GTDB taxonomy): Bacteria > Pseudomonadota > Alphaproteobacteria > Rhizobiales > Rhizobiaceae > CAMYMG01. The sequence goes on from JAHJHT010000013.1 coordinate 526,160, forward strand.
CGCCCCGGCTCAACTTCTTCCTTGGCAATCTCGACGGCCACCACAATGTCGAGGACCATCACTATTTCCCGGTCTTCGCCCGCGCCGAGCCGCGGCTGAAGCGCGGTTTCGACATTCTCGATCTCGATCATCACACCATCCACGAAGGCCTCGAGGCCAACGCCGAGACGGCCAACGCCTTTCTGAAGGCGCTGCATGGCGACAATGACGCACAGCGCCGTGCCGCCGACCTCTATGCCGATGCCAATACGCGGCTCGTCGCCATGCTCGACCGCCACCTCGCCGACGAGGAGGACCTCATCATCCCGCTGATCCTCGAAAAGGGAGATCGCGCACTCGGCGTGGGGTAAAGGGTCAGGCCGCGCGCCGTCGCCGGCTGAGATAACGTGCCGCCAGTCCCGCGGCAAGAGCGACGGCAAGCCCGGCAGCCAGCCCGATCAGCAGCCTCTCGTGCTTCAGCAGCGCATGGCCGATGATCTGCTCGGCGCCGATCCCGAATACGTAGCCGACGCCGCAGAACAGCGCCGTCCAGATCGCCGAAGAAATGGCGTTCAGCGTCATGAAGAGCGGCAGCCTGATGCCCGACAGGCCGGCCGCGACGCCGCCGACCAGGCGGAAGCCATAGATATAGCGATTGATCAGCACGTAGAAGACGGGATGCTCCTGCACCAGCCGGTAGGCGCGGTCGAAGCCCGGCTTCTCGCGCATGCGCCCGACGAAGGCATGGTTGGCGAACCGGCGGCCCGACAGGAAGAACAGCGTGTCGCCGCCAAAGGCGCCGGCAAACACGGCGAGAAAGGCCTGCCACGGCACGAAGACCTGCTGGTGCGCGAAGAAGCCGGCGATGATGGCCGCGCTCTCGCCCTCGGCCAGGCAGCCGACGAAGGCAGCGATCAGCCCGTATTTTTCGATCAGAAGGTGGATGCTGTCGGTCATTCTGCCGGCTTCTCGCCCCTGATATGCTGGTCGAGACGCGCCAGCTGCTCGGTTATGCGGGCGAGTTCGTCGCGCATGCCGATGATCTGGCTGTGGCGCATCTCGTCGAGCTTCTCGTGCAGCGCCATGATCTCGATCTCGGCTTTCAAATTCACCTCGTAGTCGTGCGCGGCGTCGAGCCGGTCGCGCTGGCTCTGGCGGTTCTGCGACATCATGATGACCGGCGCCTGGATCGCCGCGATCATCGACAGGACGAGGTTGAGGAAGATGAAGGGATAAGGGTCGAAGGCGTCGCGTCCGAGCAGCCAGACGTTCATCGCCACCCAGACCATCAGGAAGCCGAGGAAACCCAGGATAAACGTCCAGGATCCGCCCACCTTGGCGATCTTGTCGGCAATCCGCTCGCCCGTCGACTGGTCCGTCTGCTGGACGGCGTTGAGGTCTTTCGACAGCGGCCGCCGTTCGACGGCGCTTTGCAAGACCCTGGCCTCGGCCTCGGTGAGATTGTCGGGGTTGCGCTTGAACCAGCGCCTGGCAAGATCGGCTACGGTAATGGGCATGTCCGGCCTCTGACTGATATCGGCGAGAATTCCGATCCGGTATATGAGGGAAGCCGCGCAGAAAGCGCAAATCCCGGAGCGAGAGCCATGCAGTCATTCGCGAAAATCCGCGCCCGCGCCGCCGACCGCAAGGGCGGCGAGCCAAACCTCGCTGCGCTGCTCGGTCCTGCGCCCGACAATGCCGCACTCGCCGGCCTCTCCGACGACCGCGTCCTCTCGACCATGGCCGAGCGGGTGTTTTCCGCTGGCTTCGTGTGGCGGGTGATTGAGCAGAAATGGCCGGGCTTCGAGGAGGCCTTCCTCGGTTTCGAGCCGAAGCGGCTGTTGTTCCAGCCGGACGACTTCTGGCACGATCTGGCGTCGGACAAGCGCATCGTGCGCAACCCCCAGAAAATCAGGTCGGTGCGCGACAATGCCGCCTTTGTCGAGTCGGTGTCCCGCGACCACGGCAGCTTCGGCAAGTTCCTCGCGCAGTGGCCGGCCGACGACCAGATCGGCCTGATGGCCTATCTCGGCAAGCATGGCAGCCGGCTCGGCGGCAATACCGGACAGTATCTGCTGCGCTGGCTCGGCTGGGACACCTTCATTCTCTCGCCCGACATGGTTCTCGCGCTGCGAGACGCCGGCCTCGAAATCGCTGGGACGCCGACGTCGAAGCGCGACCTGGCGCGCGTACAGATGCAGCTCAACCAGTGGCATGACAACACCGGCCTGCCTTACGCCCACCTGTCACGGATTCTCGCCATGTCTATCGGGGAGAACCGTTCGCCCGAGACGTTGCGCGAACACCTCGGCGAATAGTGGCACAAGCGAACGCCATTGCCGGTTGAATTGTTGCGGGCTAAACCGCTCCCATGAACAGCAAGACCCCTCCCGACGTGCTCCGCATCGCCATCGCCCAGCTCAACCCGGTGGTCGGCGACGTTGCCGGCAATCTCGCCAAGGCGCGCGAGGCGAGGGCGGATGCCGCCCGCCACGGCGCTGACCTTGTTCTGTTCACCGAGCTTTTCATCGCCGGCTATCCGCCGGAAGACCTCGTGCTGAAGCCGGCCTTCCTGGCCGCCTGCGAGCGCGCCGTCGAGGAATTCGCCGCCGATACGGCCGACAGCGGCCCGGGCGTCATCATCGGCACGCCGCTGAAGCGCGACAGCGGCACGCACAATTCGATCGTGTTTGCCGACGGCGGCAAGATCATCGCCGAGCGCCACAAGGTCGACCTGCCCAATTACGGCGAGTTCGACGAGAAGCGCGTCTTCCAGGCAGGCCCCGAAATCGCCGGGCCGGTCAATTTCCGCGGTGTGCGGCTGGGCATCCCGATCTGCGAGGATATCTGGGGCGATCTCGGCGTCTGCGAGACGCTGGCCGAGACCGGCGCAGAGCTGCTGCTCGTGCCCAACGGCTCGCCCTACTACCGCGGCAAGGTGGACGTGCGCCAGCAGGTCGTCATCCGCCAGGTGCTCGAGAGTGGCCTGCCGATGATCTACGCCAACCAGCTTGGCGGCCAGGACGAGCTCGTCTTCGACGGCGCCTCCTTCGCCATCGGGGCTGACAGTTCGCTGGCCTTCCAGATGAGCCAGTTCGAAGAGACGGTCGCCGTCACCACCTGGAAGCGCACGGGCGAGGGCTGGGCCTGCAGCGACGGGCCGATGTCGAAGATCCCCGAGAAGGAGGAGGCCGACTACCGCGCCTGCATGCTTGGGCTGCGCGACTACGTCAACAAGAACGGATTCAAGAACGTCGTGCTCGGCCTGTCGGGCGGCATCGATTCGGCGATCTGCGCCGCGCTCGCCGTCGACGCGCTCGGCGAGGAGCGGCTGCGTGCCATCATGATGCCCTATCGTTACACCTCGAAGGATTCGCTGAAGGACGCAGAAGACTGTGCCCGCGCGCTAGGCTGTCGCTACGACATCGTACCGATCTTCGAACCGGTCGACGGCTTTTCGCATGCCCTGACGCAGCTCTTCGAGGGCACGGAAGAAGGCATTACCGAGGAAAACCTGCAGAGCCGCACGCGCGGCACGATCCTGATGGCCGTCTCCAACAAGTTCGGCTCGATGGTCGTGACGACCGGCAACAAGTCCGAGATGTCGGTCGGCTACGCGACGCTCTACGGCGACATGAATGGTGGCTTCAATCCGATCAAGGACCTCTACAAGATGCAGGTCTATGCCTTGTCGGCCTGGCGTAACACCACCGTGCCGCCCGGTGCGCTCGGACCGTCGGGCATCGTCATCCCGCTGAACATCATCGACAAGGCACCATCGGCCGAGCTCCGGCCCGACCAGACCGACCAGGATTCGCTGCCGCCCTATCCAGTGCTCGACGACATCCTCGAATGCCTCGTCGAGAACGAAATGGGGGTCGACGAGATCGTTGCGCGCGGCCACCCGCGCGAGACGGTCCACCGCATCGAGCACCTGCTCTACATCGCCGAATACAAGCGCCGGCAGGCGGCGCCCGGCGTGAAGATCACAAAGAAGAATTTCGGTCGCGACCGCCGCTATCCGATCACCAACAAGTTTCGGGACCGGGGCTAGCTCCAGGCGACAATGGAAATCTCTCATGACCTTGCCCGGCTCGACTTCCGGGCGACCTCCGATCTGCTGATTGCCACCTATTGGGGCGGCCAGCGGACCGAGGAGATCAATCGCCGCGCCTTCGCCAATTCGCTCTGCGCCATCGCGCTGATCGACAATCGCCAGGTCGGTTTCGCCCGCGCCTCGGGCGACCGCGCGGTCTTCGCCAGGATTTCCGACGTCATCGTCTGGCCGGAGCATCGCGGCAAGGGTATCGCCAGGGCGCTTGTCGAATCCCTGCTGGAGCATCCGGCGCTGAGAACCGTCTCGACCTTCACGCTCAATACATCGGACGCGCACGGCCTCTACACGCCCTTCGGCTTCCGGCCGGCGACAGACGGCAACGAGATGCGCCTCGACAGGCCCGTGAGCCCATGACCAGCTTCTTCGTCTTCCTGCGGGACAACGCGCGCTGGCTGGTCGGCGGCCTGCTCTTCACCTTCTTCTCGTCGATCGGCCAGACCTTCTTCATTGCGCTGTCGGCCGGCGACATCCGGCAGGAATACGGGCTCACCCATGGCGGCTTCGGCACGCTCTACATGGTCGCCACGCTGGGCAGCGCGCTGACCTTGCCCTATATCGGCCAGATCGTTGACCGCTACAGCGTCCGCAAGGTAGCCCTCATCATCATCCCGATGCTGGCGGCCGCCGCCGTGTCGATGGCCTTATCGGTCCATATCGCGCAACTCGTCGTCACCATCTATCTGCTCAGGCTGTTCGGGCAGGGCATGATGACCCACACCGCCTTCACCGCCATGGGGCGCTGGTTCTCGGCACAGCGCGGCCGCGCCATTTCGGTGGTGACGCTCGGCCACAATGGCGGAGAGGCGGTCTTCCCGTTGCTCTTCGTGGCGGCAACTGCCTGGGGCGGCTGGCGCTACACTTGGCTGCTGGCCGCGGCGCTTCTCCTGGTGGTTGCCCTTCCGGCCATCACGGTCCTGATTGCAGCCGAGCGCACGCCGCGCTCCACCGATCCAGCCCCGCGTGCCGCCGCCGTGCCCGACTGGACGCGCGCCGAGGTGGTGCGTGACCCGGTTTTCTACATCCTGCTGCTGGGCGTCATGGCGCCCGGCTTCATCGGCACGACGATCTTCTTCCACCAGGTCTATCTGGTCGAGCTGCGCGGCTGGTCGCTCGAGCTCTTCGCCTCGTCGTTCACCGTCATGGCGCTGATGACCATCACCTTCGCGCTGGTCTCGGGCGCGCTCATCGACCGGTTTTCCGGCGTCGCGCTGCTCCCGGGCTTCCTTGTGCCCCTGGCCTGTGCCTGCCTCGTGCTCGGTACCTTCGACGGGCAATGGAGCGCCTTCGTCTTCATGGCGTTGCTCGGGCTTTCCTACGGCTTCTCGACGACGCTTTTCGGCTCGCTCTGGCCGGAGATTTACGGCACGCGCCACCTCGGCTCGATCCGCGCGCTGACGGTTGCCGTCATGGTCTTCGCAACCGCCATGGGACCCGGACTGACCGGTTATCTCATCGACCGGGGCGTTAGCTATCCGCTGCAGATCCTCTGCATGGGCGGATACTGCATTATTGTTTCTCTTGTAATGCTTTATGTGGCAAAACAAATACGCCGCCGATCTGCCTTGTTTACACCCGAAGCATCGTCTACGGCCCAAGCATGACTGTCACCGTTCGCTTCGCACCTTCGCCGACTGGCCACATTCACATTGGCAACGCGCGCACCGCGCTGTTCAACTGGCTTTTCGCCATGCAGAACGGCGGGCGATTTATCCAGCGCTTCGACGATACGGACCTGGAGCGTTCGAAGCAGGAATATGCCGATGCCATCCTCTACGACCTGCACTGGCTGGGCATTTTCCAGGACGGCACCGAATACCAGTCGCGCCGCATCGATGCCTATGAGGTTGCGGCCGACCGCCTGCGCGATGCGGGCGTGCTCTACGCCTGCTACGAAACGCCTGAAGAGCTTGATCTGCGCCGCAAGGTCCGGCGCAGCCGCGGCCTGCCGCCGGTCTATGGCCGCGAGGCGTTGTCCCTCAGCCTTGAGCAGATTGCCGAACACGAGGCCGACGGCCGCAAGCCGCACTGGCGCTTCCTGCTGCCGAATTTCGCCGACAATCCCTTCGAGACGCAGCGCACCGAGGTAACCTGGACCGATATCGTGCGCGGCGAGGAAACGGTCGACCTCGCGTCGCTGTCGGACCCGGTGCTGGTGCGCGAGGACGGTTCCTTCCTCTATACGCTGCCGTCGGTCGCCGACGACATCGAGATGGGCATCACCCACGTCATCCGCGGCGACGACCACATCACCAATACCGGCGTGCAGATCGCGCTGTTCAAGGCTCTCGGCGCCGAGCCGCCGATGTTTGGCCACCACAACCTGCTGACGACGGCCTCGGGCGAAGGGCTGTCCAAGCGATCCGGCGCTTTGTCGATCGCGGGCCTGCGCGAATCCGGCATCGAACCGATGGCGCTTGCCTCGCTCGCGGTGCTCGTCGGCACGTCCGATAACGTCGAGGCCGTTGCCTCTATGGCCGAACTTGCCAAGCGCTTCGACATCACCTCGACGTCGAAGTCGGCGTCAAAGTTCGATCCTGACGACCTCATCGCCCTCAATCGTTCGTTGCTGCTCCACATGTCCTTCGAGACCGCGCGGGACAGGCTCGTTGCCTTCGGCATCACAGGCGATCGCGCCGAGCCCTTCTGGAACGCCGTTCGCGGCAACATCGAAAAGCTCTCCGACGCCGCCAACTGGTGGCGGATCGTGCACCAGGGCCCGGCCAACCCGCCGGAGTTTTCCGACAAGGACGCCGAGTTCGTCCGGACGGCGCTCGACCTGCTGCCGCCCGAACCGTGGGATGCCGGCACCTGGAAGCTCTGGACGAGCGAGGTGAAGGAAAAGACCGGGCGGCGCGGCGGCATGCTGTTCAAGCCGCTGCGGCTTGCGCTTACTGGACTTGAGTCTGGCCCGGAGCTTGCAGATCTATTGCCTCTCCTGGATCGGGAAGGAACGATGGCGCGACGACCCTGACCTTGCGGTCCTCGTCGTTCACCTCCCGCTCCGGTGCGACCGGGTGCTCCGCCGCCTTGTCCGCTCCCTCTCTGCCGCCAAAGGTGATGATCGACGAGGGTGCTGGCACTTCGGGTGCGGTTTCCGGCGTTTCGGTCGCATTCGCGACCGGGGTTGGCCTCGCGGCGATGACCTCGAATTCCTTCTGCCGGCTGCAGGCGCAATTGGCCGGGCTCGGCACGCCCGCCTGCTTGTAGAGATAGGCGGTCGGCAACTCGCTATAGGGTGCGCCTGAGCCCGGCGAGACCATGTCGCCGGATTCCTCGTCCCTCGCATCGTGATAATAGAGCTGCACCTCGGTGCCCGGACAGCTCGCCTCGCAACGCTTCTGGTCGCGGTCGAAGTCCATCGGCGAGGAGGCGTTTGACATCGGGAAGAAATAGCCGTCGCAGGTGCGTACGCACAGCGTGCGGTAGTTTCCCGGCGGCGCCGTGAAGCGGATTTGGCCGTTCTCGTTGATCCATTGCCCGTCGCGCGGCTTCAGCACGCCGAGCTTTTTGCCTTCGCCCTCTTTGAGTGGCCGGCGCACGACATTGTCGGCCGCATTGTCGCGCTGGCGGATCGGCCCGCCGAAAATCTGGTCGAGGATGTTCCTGTTGCGGTCGATTCCGCCTGGCAGGCGACGCGCCTCGGTCGTGCCGTCGCGGCAGCCATTGGCGTCGAGCGCGGCGATGATCTTGGCTCGCGACTTGCCGCCGGAGGAACCGCGCGCCATCTGCGTACGCTTGCGCTGCAGCGCGTCCAGATTGCGCTCCATTTTCTCGATCTTGCCGTTGAGGGCCGCGCATTTCTTGTCGCCGCGGCCGAACAGCGAGAAGCCGCAGCCCTCCTGCCGTGCCCGCTTGCGCGCCAGTTGCAACTGCTCGCGCTGCTTGCCGATCGAGCCATCCTGCCTACGCAACTGTGCCGACGAGGCGGTCGGCTTGTACGTGGCGGCAAGTTCGGCTTCGAGCTGGCGGCAGACGCGCGAGGCGGCAGCGGTGGGCAGGGCGGATCCGGCCAGCGCCGCGCATAGCGCAGCCATTGCTGCGATCCCCCTCAGGCCGAATGGTCCGGCAGCCATCTCGATCCAATCCCGAGCCGAAAACTGATGACCATGCCTAACCGGGGCGGGTTAACCTTCCGTTGACTTTCTCGGCGCCGTCGCCGCCAGGCGGTCGAGCAACGGCAGCTCCGGAGCCCGGTGCGCGCTCTCGGCAACGGCGATCGCCGTCATGTTGACGACGCCGCGCGAAGTCACCGACGGCGTCAGGATATGCGCCGGTTTTGCGGTGCCGAGCAGGATCGGCCCGACATGCAGCGCGTCCATCATCTGCTTGACCGTGGTCAGGGTGATGTTGGCGGCGTCAAGGTTCGGGAAGACCAGCAGGTTGGCCTCGCCCTTCAGCGTCGAATGCGGGAAGACGCGCTGACGCAGCGGCTCCGACAGCGCGCTGTCGGCATGCATTTCGCCGTCGCATTGCAGGTCTGGAGCGGCCTTCTTCAGGATGTCGGCTGCGGCGCGCATCTTCAGCGCACTCGGCGAATCGCGCGAGCCGAAATCCGAGAAGGACAGGAGGGCCGCCTTCGGTTCGATGCCGAAGCGGCGAATCTCCTCGGCCGCCAGGACTGTCATCTCGGCGATTTCCTCGGCCGTCGGATCGACGGTGACGTGGGTGTCGGTCAGGAAGATCACGCCGCGCTGGGTGATCAGCATCGACAGCGTCGACAAGTCATGGTCGCGGCGGATATCGGAGCGCGGCCCGATGATCAGCGCGACGTTGCGCAAATGCCGTGCGAAACGGCCTTCCAGCCCGCAGATCATGGCGTCTGCGTCGCCGCGCTTCAGCGCAAGCGCTGCAATCACCGTCGGGTTGGTGCGCACCATCAGGCGCGCCGCTTCCTGGGTGACGCCGCGCCGCCCGGCAAGCTCGATCAACAGGTCCACATATGTGCGGTAGCGCGGATCGTCATCCGGATTGATCAGCTCGAAATCCGTGCCCGGCCGGATGCGCAGCCCGTAGCGCTTGAGGCGCACCTCCACCACATGCGGGCGCCCGATCAGGATGGGCTTTGCGATGCCTTCCTCCAGCACCACCTGGGCGGCGCGCAGCACGCGCTCGTCCTCGCCGTCGGCATAGACGACGCGCTTGGCCTGGGCCGCCTTTGCCGTCGAGAACACCGGCTTCATCACCAGGCCCGAGCGGAACACGAAGCGCGACAGCCGTTCCACATAGGCCGGCATGTCGTCGATCTTGCGCGCCGCGACGCCGGTATCGCAGGCAGCCTTGGCGACGGCCGGCGCGATGCGCAGGATCAGCCTCGGGTCGAAGGGCGAGGGGATCAGGAAGTCCGGCCCGAAGGTCGGCGTCTCCTCGGAATAGGCCTTGGCCGCGACGTCCGACGGCTCCTCGCGCGCGAGCGAGGCGATGGCGCGCACCGCGGCCATCTTCATCTCCTCGTTGATGGCGCGCGCACCGCAGTCGAGCGCGCCACGGAAGATGTATGGGAAGCACAGCACGTTGTTGACCTGGTTCGGAAAGTCCGAGCGCCCGGTGCAGATCATGGCGTCGGGCCGTGCCGCGCGCGCCAGTTCCGGCATGATCTCGGGTGTCGGGTTGGCGAGCGCCAGGATCAACGGCTTTTCGGCCATGCCCTTCAAGAGGTCGGGGCTGAGCACGCCGGCGGCCGACAGGCCCAGGAACACATCGGCCCCGTCAATGACGTCGGCCAGCACGCGCGCCTCGGTGTCCTTGACGTAGGGGTCCTTCCAGCGGTCCATTTCCTCGACGCGGCCCTTGTAGGCGACGCCGTAGCGGTCGGTGACCCAGATATTCCCGACCTTCGCGCCAAGCGAGACGAGCAGGTTGAGGCAGGCAAGCGCGGCCGCACCCGCGCCCGACGTCACGATCTTGACCTTCGAGATGTCCTTGCCGGCGAGTTCCAGCGCGTTCAGCACCGCCGCCGCCACGATGATCGCCGTGCCGTGCTGGTCGTCGTGGAAGACCGGGATGCCCATGATCTTCTTCAGCTGTTCCTCGACCTCGAAGCACTCCGGCGCCTTGATGTCCTCCAGGTTGATGCCGCCGAAGGTCGGCTCCAGCGCCGAGATGGTGCTCACCATGCGGTCGATGCCGGGCGCGTCGATCTCGATGTCGAAGACGTCGATCCCGGCGAACTTCTTGAACAGTACCGCCTTGCCTTCCATCACCGGTTTGGAGGCGAGCGGCCCGATGTTGCCGAGGCCGAGCACGGCCGAGCCGTTCGACACCACGCCGACGAGATTGGCGCGCGCCGTGTAGTCGGCGGCGAGGGCAGGGTCGTCCTTGATGGCGAGGCAGGGTGCGGCCACGCCGGGCGAATAGGCCAGCGCCAGGTCGCGCTGGTTGCCCAGAGCCTTGGTAGCCTGGATTTCCAGCTTTCCGGGGGTCGGATACTTGTGGAAGAACAGCGCGGCTTCCTCGAGATCGGAACGGGCGTTCTTTTCCTTGTCGGTTTCCATGCGCCTTGCGGTCTCCTCCGGGCTTCTTCCTGTCACGCTTCTAGCACGCATGGGCGAGTTTTCGATGTTGCCAGGCCGAATTTTGGATGCCTTGACCTCGTCGCGAAAACGCCAGCGGATTCAGCTTCTTGCTGCCGCAGGCTGACAAATCGAGTCAGCCTGCCGCCGCCGCGGTCAACCGCGCCTAGAAGGCGCTGACGTAAAGTCCGCCGTCCACCGGCACGTTCTGGCCGGTCATGTAGCCCGCATGCACCGAGCACAGGAAGGCGCAGATCTGTCCGAACTCCTCAGGCGTGCCGAGACGCTTGGCGGGCACGCTTTCCGCAAGCCGCTCGCGCCGCGCCTTTCCTTCGGCCGGGTCCTCCACCGACCCCGGCTCGTGCGGGCCGCGCAGCCGATCGGTGTCGAGCTTGCCGGGCAGCATGTTGTTGATGGTGACGTTCTTGTCGGCCACCGTGCGCGCCACGCCGGCCAGGAACGAGGTCAGGCCGGCCCGTGCGCCCGACGACAGGTCGAGCCCGGGGATTGGCACGTAGACCGACAGCGAGGTGATGTTGACGATGCGGCCGAAACCGCGCTCGGCCATGCCCTCGATCACTGCCTGGATCAGCTCAAGCGGGGCCACCATGTTGTTGGTCACGCCCTTCAGGATCGCCTCGCGGTCGAGTTCGGAAAACGGCCGGAAGGGCGGGCCGCCATTGTTGTTGACCAGGATGTCGGGCGCGGGGCAGGCGGCGAGCAGCTTCTTCTGCACCGCCGGATCGGCGACGTCGCCCGGCACCTCGGTCACCTTCACGCCGTAGCGGTCGCGCAGTTCCTGCGCGGTCCGGGCCAGGATTTCGGCGTCGCGGCCGTTGACCGTCAGTTCGCAGCCCGCCTCGGCGAGCGCCATGGCGCAACCCTTGCCGAGCCCGCGGCTCGATGCGCACACGATTGCCTTCTTTCCGCGAATGCCGAGATCCATGCCTGTAGTCCTCCAGAATCTGTTTTGCAGCAGGCTATGTCCCGGCCCGCCCGGTCGCAACCGTCATACGCCTGTTGCATGAATCGGGTCTAGCGTGCGCAAGAGCAACGGTACAGAGACGCCATGCCTGTTCCCGCACCGAAGCAGTTCCGGACGCTGTTCATCTCCGACGTCCATCTCGGATCGAGGGCGGCCAAGGCCGACTTCCTGATCGACTTCCTGCGCTTCCACGAGGCCGAGACGATCTATCTGGTCGGCGACATCGTCGACGGTTGGCGCCTCAGGCGCTCCTGGCACTGGCCTCAGATCCACAACGACGTCGTCCAGAAGCTGCTGCGCCAGGCCCGCAAGGGAACCAGCATCACCTATATCGCGGGCAACCACGACGAGTTCCTGCGCATGTTCCAGGGCACGCACTTCGGCGGCATCGTCGTTGCCGACCGGGCCATCCACGAGACTGCCGACGGCCGCAGATTCCTCGTCATCCACGGCGACCAGTTCGACACGGTCGTGATGAACGCCCGCTGGCTCGCCTATCTTGGCGATCGTGCCTACGAACTGGCGATCTTCGCCAACCGCGCGGTGACGCGGGCGCGGCGCGCGCTCGGCCTGCCTTACTGGTCGTTCTCGTCCTGGGCCAAGGTCAAGGTAAAGCAGGCCGTCAATTTCATCGGCGCCTTCCAGGACGTGCTGGCCGACGAGGCGCGCCGCTCTTCGGTCGATGGCGTCATCTGCGGCCACATCCATCACGCCGCGATCGAGAAATTCGGCGACATCGAATACATCAACACGGGCGACTGGGTCGAAAGCTGCACCGCGGTGGTCGAGCATTTCGATGGCACGATGGAGATAGTGCACTGGCCGCACATCCAGGCGGAGGCACCGGCCCTGACCGAACCCGTGGCTCCAGTTGCCATCGACTACCGGTCGGTCAAAGCCGCATGAATGACCTGCCTCCCTTTGCCCCTGCCTTTTCAGGCGCGTGTCGCGCCGACCGTGCCGGTGCCCCGTGGAGGATCGCCCGCCAGCCCGGCTGACCGCCACGCGCTGCGTCTCGGCGTCGTCACCCGCCTCCCGCCGCCGGCTCCTCCGGCTGGCATATGCTCGCGTAACCGTTTCGCCTGCGTGGTTGGCATGGTATGCGGGTCTGCCGCCCGCCGTTTCGGTCCCGGCGACTTCAGTGGGATGCCGGAACGTCCATGTCATTGCCGCCACTTTCGCCCGGGCAACTCGTCAAGCCGCGCCGATTCGAGTTTCGGATTGCGCTGATCTTTGCGGCCATCTTCTTCCCGATCGGCGTGCATCTTCCCTATTTCCCGCTCTGGCTGGAGGCGAAGGGGTTTGGCGCCGCCGAGATCGGCATCATTCTCGCGGCGCCGATGTTCCTGCGCATCTTCACGACCCCGCTGCTCACCGCGCTGGCCGACCGCGCCGACGACCGCGCCAACGTGCTGGTGGCGCTCGTCCTCACCTCGCTCCTCGCTTCGCTCGGCTACTTCCTGCCGCCGAGCTACGCGATTGTGCTCGCCGTCTCGCTCGCACTCAACGTCGTTTGGGCGGTACAGTCGCCGATCGCCGATTCGCTGGCGCTTTCGGGGGTTCGCCGCTTCGGCTCCAGCTATCCCGCCATGCGCCTGTGGGGCTCGATCGCCTTTCTCTGCGCCAGCCTGTTCGGCGGCGCGATGCTCGCTATCGCCAGTCCCGACGTGGTGCCCGTCATCATAAGCTGCGGCCTGGTCTGCACGCTCGCCGTTTCGCTGACCGCGCCGCGCCTCGGCAGGCCGCGCCGTGCCTCGCCGCTTTCGGCGACCGGCATTCAGGAAGCGGCGCCGAGGCTCTTCAACCGCTATTTCCTGCTCATCGTCGCCGGCGTCGGCATCATCAATGCGAGCCACGGCCTGCTTTTCGGCTTCGTCTCGATCTACTGGAAGTCGATCGGCGTCAACGACGCTGCCATCGGCTTCCTGTGGGCCTTTGCGGTGGTGGCAGAGGTTCTCGTCTTCATGACGTTCACGCGCGTGTTCGGCTCGCTGTCGGCCACTAGCGTTCTGTGCGTCTCGGGCGCTGCGGCCGTGCTGCGCTGGGTTGCCTTTCCACTCATCGTCCCCGCCGGGCTTGGGCTCGCCGGCTTCTTCGCCGCGCAGAGCCTGCACGCCCTCTCGACCGGGCTTTTCCTCATCGGCCTGCAGAAGGTCATCGCCGAGACCGTCGCCGAGGAACGGACGGGTGCCGCGCAGGGCATCGCCTTCTTCGCCAACGGCTTTGCGATGGCCGCCGTCACGCTGGTTTCGGGTCCGCTCTACGAGAGTTTCGGCGTTGATGGCTTCTACGTCATGGCGGTCATCGCCGCCGTCGGGCTCGGCCTGATCGTGCTGGCCGGCCGCTCAGCCCCAGAGCGCCGGCTCGGGCGGGAAGACTAGCGAGCCGCGGTAGGTAAGAGCGGGTGTGCGGTCGCGCGCCAGCAACAGCGGCCCGTCGAGATCGACGAAGTCGGCGCCCTGCGCCAGCAGCACCGCCGGTGCCATGGCAAGCGAGGTGCCGACCATGCAGCCGACCATCACCGACAGGCCCAGTTCGCGGGCCTGGTCGCGCATCGTGAGCGCTGCCGTCAGCCCGCCCGTCTTGTCGAGCTTGATGTTGACCGCATCATAGAGTCCCGCGAGCCGCGCCAGGTCGTCGGCCCCGTGTACGCTCTCGTCCGCGCAGATCGGCACGGGGTGATCGATTCTGGCCAGCATCGTATCGGCGCCGGCCGGCAGCGGCTGTTCGACCAGCGCGATGCCGAGTTCTGCGGCCGCCGCCAGGTTTTCGCGCAGGTTCCGTTCGGTCCAGGCCTCGTTGGCGTCGAGGATGATGCGGCTGTCGGGCGCTGCCTCGACCACCGCGCGGATGCGGGCGATGTCGCCTTCGCCGCCGATCTTCACCTTGAGAAGCGGCCTTTCGGCATTGTCGCGCGCCTGTGCGGCCATCGCCTCGGGGCTGCCGAGCGACAGCGTGTAGGCGGTTTCGAGCGCGACCGGAGGCTCCGAACACACCCGCTCGGCGACACTTTTTCCGGCGAGTTTGGCTTCGAGGTCCCAGAGCGCGCAGTCCACGGCGTTGCGCGCCGCGCCGGGCTTCATCAGCGACAGCAGATGCAGCCGGTCGACGCCGCCCGAGATCGCGTCGGCCGCCGCCTCGATTTGCGCGCGCACGCTTTGCGGCGTCTCGCCGTAACGGGCATAGGGGACGCATTCGCCACGCCCGATTCGGCCCGACTGGGCGATCGAGCACGTCATGACCACCGCTTCGGTCTTGGTTCCGCGCGAGATTGTGAAGGCGCCGGCTATCGGAAATCGTTCTTCGGCAACCGAAAGGACACGGCTCATGATTTTTCTGCTCCGAGGACGGGCGATTGCGCTGCGGTCAAAGTGACAGCCGAAGCGCGGCGGGATAAGACGAATCATCATGTTGATCAACGCCGAAGAGGAAGCAAGCTCGACGCGGGACCAGGCAGCCAGCCTCGACCCGAAAGTCTCGGTGCATGACTCCGACGGGCATCTCACCTGCGCGCTTTCCGGCAACTGGACGACGCGGCGCGTCGCCCGCGTCGACAGGACCATGCGCGACATCGCCGACAAGCTTGCGACGGGCGGACTGGTGCTCGACCTGTCGGGGATCGGCAGGATGGACACGGCTGGCGCCTGGTTGATCGAGCGGCTCATCGTCGACGCCAGGGCGCGCGGCGTCGAGACCCGCCTCGAGGGCCAGAACGAAGTTGCGACGATTCTGCTCGATGCCGTGCGCGAGGCTGCCGAAAACCGTGACGGCCAGCCGCGGAAGCCTGAGGCCGGAGTCTTCGTCCGCTTCTTCATGACCGTCGGCGAGCGCGTCTATGAGATGCGCGACGATTTCATGGCGGCAATGAACATCCTCGGCGCCACGATCCGCGGCGGTCAGATGAAGCTGGACCGCGGCCACAGCGTCAATTTCGCCGCGATCTTCAACCAGATGGACCGCATGGGCGTCGGCGCCATCCCGGTGGTCGTGCTGATGTCGGGCATCGTGGGCGCCATCGTAGCGCAGCAGGGCGCCTACCAGCTTTCCTATTTCGGCGCCGACATCTTCGTGGTCGACCTCGTCGGCGTGCTGATCCTGCGCGAACTCGGTGTGCTGATGACGGCGATCATGATCGCCGGCCGCTCCGGCAGCGCCATCACCGCCGAAATCGGTTCAATGAAGATGCGCGAGGAAATCGACGCGCTCACCGTCATCGGCCTGAACCCGATCGGCGTGCTGGTCTTTCCGCGCCTGGTGGCGCTGGTCGTGGCGCTGCCCTGCCTCACGATCCTCGCCAATTTCTCGGCCCTTGGCGGCGGTATCCTCGTTTCCTGGCTCTATTCTGACATCCCGCCGGTCGCCTTCATCGACCGGCTGCGCGTCGCCATCGACCTGTCGACGATCTTCGCGGGCCTGATCAAGGCGCCGTTCATGGCCCTCATCATCGGGATCATCGGTGCCGTCGAGGGCATGAAGGTCGAAGGCAGCGCGGAATCGCTTGGCCGCCACGTCACCGCCTCGGTGGTCAAGTCGATCTTCGTGGTCATCGTGCTCGATGGCGCGTTCGCCGTGTTCTACGCATCGATCGATTTCTAGCATGATGAAAACGAGCCAGATCAGCGCCAGCGCAACTGGGAACGAGGTACCGGACGACGACGTGGTCCTGTCGGTGCGCGACATCACCGTCGCCTTCGGCGACAATGTCGTGCTCGACAAGCTCTCGCTCGATGTCAGGCGCGGCGAGATCCTCGGCTTCGTTGGCGCCTCCGGCTCCGGAAAGTCCGTGTTGCTGCGCACCGTGCTCGGCCTCACCAAGAAGCGCTCCGGCACGATCAAGCTGTTCGGCATCGACGTCGACAAGGCGACAGACACCGAGAACCTGCTCATCGACATGCGGCTCGGCGTGCTGTTCCAGCATGGCGCGCTGTTTTCGGCGCTGACGGTGAAGGAGAACATCCAGATCCCGATGCGCGAGTATCTCGACCTGCCCAAGCCGCTGATGAACGAGCTTGCCATGCTCAAGATCGAGCTTGTCGGCCTGCGGCCCGACGCGGCGGACAAGTTCCCGTCGGAACTGTCGGGCGGCATGATCAAGCGCGCCGCGCTGGCGCGCGCGCTGGCGCTCGACCCCGACATCGTCTTCCTCGACGAGCCGACGTCCGGCCTCGATCCGATCGGCGCGGCCGAGTTCGACGAACTGGTCGCCAAGCTGCGCGATACGATGGGGCTGACCGTCTATATGGTCACCCACGACCTTGACAGCCTGTTCTCCGTCTGCGACCGCGTGGCGGTGCTCGGCAAGAAGAGGGTGCTTGTCGAGGGGACGATCGAGGAGATGCTCGCGAGCGAGGAACCGTGGGTCAAATCCTATTTCCGGGGTAAGCGGGCGCGGCAACTCGACCTTGCCGTGCGTGCTTAGGGAAACACAGGCGGCATGGAAACCAAAGCCAACTACGTCATCGTCGGCATCTTCACGATCGTGGCCATCGTGTCGGCCTTCGCCTTCGTCTACTGGACCTCGGCGATCGGCGACCGCGGCGAGACGGCGACGCTGCGCATCCGCATTCCTGGCTCCGCCTCGGGGCTGGGCCGCGGCAGCGCGGTGCTCTTCAACGGCGTCAAGGTCGGTGACGTGCGGCGCGTCTATATCGACGTGCAGAACCCCAAGGTTGCCATCGCGGACGCCGAGATCGACCGTCTGACCCCGATCACCAAGTCCACGCAGGCCGACATCGGCCTGGCAGGCCTTACCGGCCAGGCCAATATCGAGCTCAAGGGCGCCGATCTCAACGAGCCCAACCTGCTCGACGTTGCCGAGGAACAGGACAAGATCGCCGAGATCGTCGCCAACCCGTCGGCCGTCACCAACCTGCTGCAGACCGCGCAGGACATCTTCACCCGCGCTGATCGCGTGCTCTCCGAGCTCGAAGGCTTCGCCAACGACGTGCGCGGACCGCTCACCACGACGGTCGAGAACACGCAGAAATTCTCCGAGGCGCTGGCGCGCAATTCCGATGGCGTCGACAAGTTCCTGGCCAGTGTCGCGGCGCTGTCGGAGGAACTCGCCGGCGTTTCCGGCAAGCTCGACGGCACGCTCAAGGCCGCCGAAAACCTGCTCAACTCGGTCGATCCCGACAAGATCAAGTCGATCGTGGCCAATGTCGAGGAATTCACCGGCGACCTCGAGGCGCAGGGTGCGAAGTTCGACAAGATCGTCGACAATGTCGACCAGGCGGTCACCTCGATCGATGCCTTCGCCACCGACGCCGGGGAAACGCTCGGCAAGGTCGACAAGGTGCTCGACGGCGTCGACGCCGACACGGTCAAGAGCGCGCTCGCCAACATCGAGCGGGCCAGCGAGAGCGCCAGCAAGGCGGCCTCCGACGTCGCCGTCTTCACCGAGAAGCTCCGGCCGCGCGCCGACGACGTCGACCAGATCATCGCCGATGCGCGCGAACTTACCGGTCGCCTCAACGCCGCATCGGTGCGCGTCGACGGCATCCTCGTGAAGGTCGACAAGCTGCTTGGCTCGGGTGAGGCGGAGGGCCTGTTTGCCGACGCCAGCGTCACGCTCAAGTCCTTCAGGCAGGTCGCAGACACGCTGAATTCGCGCCTTGGCGC
Source organism: Alphaproteobacteria bacterium (assembly GCA_018823835.1). GTDB lineage: Bacteria > Pseudomonadota > Alphaproteobacteria > Rhizobiales > Rhizobiaceae > CAMYMG01. Next base: position 544,371 of record JAHJHT010000013.1, read on the forward strand.
CATCCTCGATGGCCTGTCCCGCTTCTCCGGCCCTGGCCTGCGCAACGTCGACTCGCTTGTCCAGGACACGCGTCGGTCGGTCAACCGCATCGAACGCGCCATCACCGACCTCGAGCGCAACCCGCAGCGCATCATCACCGGCGGCGACGGCAACGTGCGCCAGTACGACGGCCGGACGCGGCGTTGACAATGGCTGGCGGCACCCGCAAAACACTGCCGAGGGGATGGCCTGATCCGCATGGCCGGAGTTCATCCAGGGGCGCAGCTTTGAGATCATCGGCGTTATTGTCTTCGGCTGTCGCTCTGTCGGTCATCCTGTCCGGTTGTGCGTTTCTGGGCGCCTCCAAGGTGCTCGACACCTACGAGCTGACCGCGCCGGAGGCAGCCAAGAACCGCGGCCGCAGCCGCCGTCAGGTGCTTATCGCCGAACCCTCGGCGCTGAAGGCGCTCGACGGCGAGAACATCGTCATCAAGCCGTCGCCCGGCGTCATCCAGTTCCTCAAGGGTGCGCAATGGGCCGACCGCCTGCCCAAGATCGTGCAGGCGCGGCTTGCCGAGACCTTTGAGCGCTCGGGCAATTTCGGCGGCGTCGGCAAGCCCGGCGAGGGGCTGGCGATCGACTACCAGATCATCGCCGAGATTCGCGCCTTCGAGGTCAGGGTCGGCGCCGGCGAACAGGCCGATGTCGAACTCTTCATCCGCATACTCAACGATCGCAACGGCGTGGTGCGGGCGTCCAAGACGTTCAACGCGACGGCCCCGGTGCTCGGCGTCGGCAACGACGCCTATGTGCAGGCGCTCGACAGCGCTTTCGGCCAGGCCGCCGTCGAGATCGTCGCCTGGGCCGATTCCATCATCTGACGGCCCTGATCGGCAGCTGAACGCCTCGCGCCAGCCCTTGCGCCTCGCGCTTCCGCACCACTCACTCTGGCACCGATAGCCGATAGCTGCTGCTCCGCTGGGCCCCACCGGTCCCGTTGCGAAGGCTAAGCTCTGCAATCTCCGGACAAGAAAAAAGGCGGGATTGCTCCCGCCTTTTTCGTTCCTGGCTGTGCCGGAGCCTACCGCAGGCGGCCGCCGGCATGCGCGAGCATGGTGTAGACCTTGCCCGTGTCCGAGGTCAGGTAGGTCTTGGTCATGACGTTGTCGCGGTCGTTGCGGGCAACATCGTTCAGCAGCTTTTCGAAGTCCTCGCAGTAGCGGTCGACGGCAGCGCGGAACTCGCTGTCTGACTGGTACTTGCGGCGGATCTCGTCGAAGGTCTGCTGGCCCTTCAGCGTGTAGAGGCGGCGGGTGAACACGTCGCGCTCGCCGCGGCGATAGCGGTCCCACAGCTCGATCGAGGCGTCGTGGTCGATGGCGCGCGCAATGTCGACCGACAGCGAGTTCAGCGATTCGACCACCTGAAGCGGCGAACGCGGGCTCTGCGTCGGGCGAGGGGCGTTCTCGGCCACCACTGCAGGTGCCGTATCGTCCTCGGCCACGTTCGACAGCAGGTCGCGAACCCAGCCGCCTTGCGGCGATGCGTCAGCCTGGCGCATCGGCGCCTCGGCGGGGCGCTCGGCCGTGATCGTGCCGCGGGCAGGTGCCTCGGGCGCAGGCTGGCGGGCAGGGCGCGCCTCGGCCTGGACCGGCTGGCGCTGCTGCGGCGGCGTCGGTGCTGCAGGACGGCGCGGTGCCTCCGGAGCGCGGCGCGGCGGCTCGGCGGCCCGCGGTGCGGGTGCCGCCGGGCGCGGTGCCGAACGGACTTCCGAGACGTCGTTGTTGCGGCCCGACTTGGCGACGATGTCCGACAGTTCCTTCAGCGCGTTGATCTGCTCGCTGACGGCGCGGCGGATGGCCGTGGTCGATTCCTTGGCTTCCATCGGCAGTTCGAATACGCCCTTCTTGATCTCGGCGCGGGTGTCCTCGAGCTCGTTGCGGATCGAGGACGCTGTCTGGCGCATTTCCTCGGTCGCGGTGGCGAACTTGGTGGTCGCCGATTCGATGACCTCGGCAAAGGCGTGGCGCATCTTCTCGGTCGACTGCAGGGTGCGGCCCTCGGCCTTCTCCATCGCGTTGCCGACAAGATCCTCGAACGAGCGCATGACCTGCTCGAGATCCTCCGACTTCTTGACCAGGCCGACGGCCAGATCCTCGAGCGAAGACTGCCGCTCGAGCGTGTGCTCGAGATTGCTCTGCGCCGAACCGAGCAGGTCCGAGGCGCTGGCCAGCAGGCGGCTGTGCTCGTCGAACTTGGTGGCGATCGAGGCGACCTCGCGCAGCGTGTTCGACGACAGTTCGGTCAGCCGGGTCGTGTTCTGGTCGACCAGGCGGGCCGAGCTGGCGAAGGTCATGGCCGCCTTCTCGGTCGTCGCTGCGAAGTTCTGCGTGCTGTCGGTCAGGCGACCGTCGACATGCGACAGGTTCTGGGCGGCAGCCTCGATCAACTCGTTGAGCTGCGCGCTCGAGCGGCCGAGGTTGTCGATCAGGCCGCTGACGCCAGAAGCGAGGCTGTCGCGGGCGCCTTCGACCGCCGACAAGGTCTCTGCGGTGCGGTTGGCAAGCGCGTTGAGCAGCGTCGCATTCTCTGCGCGCAGCCTCTCGGTGGCGCGGGTCGTGGTCTCGTCCAGCGTCTTCGACAGCTCGTCGCCGGTGGTCGAGAAACGATCGACCAGCGGACGTGCGGTCTCGTCGAGGATCTTGGTGATCTCGGCGGAACGCTCGGCCAGCATCGAGTTCAGCTCGCGGGTGTTGGTGCCGATCGTCTTTGCCGCTTCGTTCGTGCTCTGGCCGATATGCTGGCCGACGGCGGCGAAGGTCTCGGCAATCACGTTGGCACGCGAGATGAGCTGGGATTCTGCCTGGGCGACCTGGTCGCCGAGCTTCTGGCCCATCGTCTCGGCACCCATGGCGAGGCGGCCTTCGGCATCCTCGACATGCGCGTTGACGCGTTCGGCAACCGCCTTGGCGCCAGCAGCAAGCCGCTCGTCGGCTTCGGCCAGCGTCTGGGCGATGGCCTGGGCGCGGGCTTCCAGCTCGGCCGAGGTCTGCTCGGTGCGGGCAACGACGCGCTGCTCGGTCGCGTCGAAGGCATGGGCGATGCCCTCGGCATGGCCGCCGATCGCCGTCGCGCTTTCGCTGATGCGCTCGTGCAGCCGCTGGTCGGCCTTGTCGAACAGCGTGCCGATCTCGGCCGCGCGGGCGGACAGGACGTGCGTGGTCTCGTCGATGCGCGAGGCGACCTGCTGGTCGGTCTTGTCGAACAGGCTGCTGATCTCGGCTGCACGCGCGGCAAGCGCCTGCGTGGTTTCCTCGACACGTGCCGCTACCTGCTTGTCAGCGGCGACGAAGACGTTGCCGATCTCGACGGCGCGGCCCGACAGGACCTTGGCCGTCTCGTTGACGCGCGCGGCAAGGCGCTTGTCGGCTTCCTCGAAGTTGAAGACGATCTCGCCGGCCTTGGTGCCGAGCGTTGCGGCGCTGTCGGCGACGCGTTCGGCGATCTTCTTGTCGGCTGCATCGAAGATGCTGCCGAGTTCGCCGGCGCGGGCCTCGAGCTTCTCGGCACCATCGGAAATGCGCGCGACGAGGCTCTCGTCGGCCTTGTCGAAGATGCGGCCGAGTTCGGCAGCGCGGGCAGCCAGCGCGTCGGCGGATTCGCCGATGCGCATGCCGAGCCGCTGGTCGGCCTCGTCGAAGTTGCGCAGGATGTCGCCGGCGCGCGATGCCAGCGAACCGGCTGTCTCCATGGCGCGGGCGACCAGCTTCTGGTCAGCCTCGTCGAAGCTCTCGCGGATCTCTCCGGCGCGTGCCGCCATGATGTTGGCGACCTCTTCGCCGCGTGAAACCAGCGTCTTGGAGGTCTCGTCGACGCGGGCGATGATCTTGCCGTCGGCCTCTTCGAAGGCGTGGGCGATGTCCTCGACCCGCTTGAGCAGGGCGGCAGACGTCTGCTCGGCGCGCTCGGCCATCTTCTTGTCGGCCTCGGTCAACGCGTTGCCGGCCTCGTCGTTGAGGGCGGCGGTAACTTCAAGCACCTTCTCGCGCAGGGCGCCGGCGACCGTCACGGCGCTCTTCTCGAGCACCTGGCGGACATTGTCGACACCAAGCGACAGGGCGCGTTCCATCGTGCCGGTGCGCTCTTCGATGACGCCGGTCTGGCGGCGGAAGGCTTCCTCGATCTTCTCGACGTCGGAGGCGACCGCGTCCGAGATGTCCACACGCTTGCTGGCGATCGTGTCGATATGCACCGCGATCGCGTCGTCGATCTCCTTGCGCGCATCGGCGAGCTTGGAAAGATCCTTTTCCAGCGCGGAAGCCAGGTTGTCGCGTCCTTCGGCGAGCCGGGCGACGTGATCGTTGACCACGTCGTCGAAGACGGCGCGACCCTCGGCAACCTTCTGCAGGTCGGCCTGCAGCGCCAGGGACAGCGTCTCGCGCCCCTCGGCGACCTTGCGCACCTGCTCGGCGACGATCTTGTCGACATTGTCGCGCGTCTCGGCGAGCTTCTGCAGATCGGTCTCGAGGGCGCGGGTCAGGATGTCGCGACCCTGAGCCAGCTTCTCGACCTGGCCGGCGACCAGCCCGTCGATTCCGCTGCGGCTTTCGGCGAGCTTCTTGAGGTCGTCTTCCAGCGCCTGCGTCAGCAGGGTGCGGCCCTCGGCGAACTTCTGCACCTGGCCGTTGATGAACGCGTCGATCGTGCCGCGGCTGACGGCGACCTTGCTGAGGTCCTCCTCGAGCGCCTTCGACAGGATGTCGCGGCCTTCGGCAATGCGCTCGACCTGAGAGGCAACGAGCGTATCGATGCCGGAACGGGTTTCCTCGAGCTTGGCGAGATCGGCTTCCAGCGCGCGCTTGAGAATATCGCGGCCCTCGGCCAGCTTCTCGACCTGGCCGGCGACCAGACCGTCGATGCTGCTGCGGCTCTCGGCCAGCTTGTCGAGGTCTTCCTGCAGCGCCTTGGTCAGGCCCTCGCGGCCGACGGCGAATTTCTCGACATGGCTGGAGAGCAGGCTGTTGATGCCCTCGATGTCGGATTCCAGCGCCTCGGCGAGGATCTGGCGGCTACGGTCGAGGTTCTTGACCTGGTCCTCGGCCAGTTCCTCGATGACCTTGCGGCCTTCCTTCAGCTTGTCGACGTCGCTCTCGAGCACTTCGGAAATCGAGTTGCGGCCATCGGCGAACTTCTGGATCTGGCTTTCGACCAGTTCGTCGATCGCCGACAGGTCAGCCTTGAGGGCGCGCGACAGGATATCGCGGCCTTCCGTCAGCTTCTCGACCTGGGTGGCAACGATGCCGTCGATGGTGTGGCGGGTCTCGGACAGCTTTTCGAGATCGGCTTCCAGAGCGCGCGACAGGATGTTGCGACCCTCGGCGAGCTTGCCGACGTGGCCGGCAACCATCTCGTCGATGTTGAGCTTGGTTTGGGTGAGTTTCTGCGTGTCTTCCTGCAGCACCTTCGACAGGTTTTCGCGGCCGGCGGACAGCCTTTCGAGGTGGGCTTCGAGCGCGGTGTCGATGGTGACGCGCTGGTCGTTGATCTTGCGCAGGTCCTCTTCAAGCGCACGCGAGATCGCGTTGCGGCCTTCCGACAGCTTCTGCACCTGGTTGCTGACGGCGGCATCGATGCTGGCGCGGCCCTCGGCGAACTTGGCAAGGTCCGACTGCAGGGCGGCGGCCATGCGGTCGCGGCCCTCCGACAGCTTGCGGGTGTGGTTCTCGACCGCGTGGTCGATGCCGGCGCGGGCCTCTGCCAGCTTCTCGATGTCGGCGTCGAAGGCGCGCGACACGACGTGGCGGGCATGGTCGAGGCGTCCGGCAAAGTCGCCGGCGCGGGCTTCGAGCATGGAGGAGGTCGACTCGACGATGTCGGACATTTCCGCGCCGATGCGCGACTTGCCCTCGTCGATCATGCCGAACAGCGTATCGCGACCCTCGGTAAAGGTGGAAGCGATCTCCTTGGCGCGCTCGACCAGCGTCTCGTTGATCTGCTTGGCGCGCGCCTCGAGTGCGGCGTTGAGCTTGGCAGTGCCGGTGTCGAGAGCTTGCGCCCTGGTTTCGAATTCGCTGATAAGCCCTTGTCCGCGCTCGGAAAGCGTCCGTTCGATGCTGCTCAGGCTTGCCTCGAATTCGGAGCTCAGCGTGCGGGCGGCACCGCCGAGCAGCGAGACCATGCCGGATGTCCGGTCGTCGAGCAGGTCGGTCAGCGAGCGGGTGAGGTTGTCGGTGGAGTCGGTCAGCTTGGCGATGCGCGTGTCGAGCAGGCTGGCAAAAGCCTCGCCCGATGTCGACAGGCGGTCGGTGATGGAATCGACGCGAGTATCCATCGAGTCGAAGAGGTTCATGCCGCTTTCGTTGATGCGGTCGATGAGCGTGTCGCCGGAATTGGTGATCGTCATCGACAGGTTGGTCGATGCGTTGAGGATCGAGTCGCGAATGATGTCGCTCGCCTGGCCGATCTCGTCGCGCAGTGTCTCATGCGCGCCGGTGATCGAGGCGCGCACGCGCTCGGCATGGGTGACGACGGCTTCGCGTTCGCTGCCCAGGCCATCCACCAGCAGGCGGATGCGGGCGGCGTTTTCGGAATAGGAGCGCTCGATCTGGTTGACTTCCGTATGGACCAGCGTTTCGAGCTCGACGGCGCGTGCCAGCGTGCGCTCGATGCCTTCGCCCATCGCCGCCACTTCGCGGCGAACGGCCTGGCCGACCATCATGACACGGTCCTGGGCAAGGTTTTCGGGCTCGGCGAGGCGGAACGCCATCTCGGTCATGGATTCTGCGGCCATGCGCATTTCCTGGGCGCGCCGCACCATGGCGGCAAAGGCCCAGAACAGCACCACGGGCACGCAGGCGCCGATGGCGAACATGACCCATTGCGGGCGTGCCAGCACCTGCTCGAGGGTTCGCGTCTGCCAGATTTCCGGGCCGAACATCTGGTCGGCGAGAAGCCCGGCGGCGCCCAGCCAGACGACGGACAGTGCCGCCACGACCCAGTTGACGGTGCTGGAGGCGCGCTTGTTAAGGCCGCCCAGCATCGAGCGGAAATCTTTCTGGCGGTCGTCGTTTGCCGGCGCGAATGTGACTGGCTGTGTAACAGTGGGGCGCTCTACCGGGCGAAGTTCGGGCTCCTGCTGCCGCTTTGTTGCCGCCGCGGAAGCTGCTGCAGGCTTGCTGGAGCGGTTCTCGCGACTCACCTCGGTCGCGGCCTTGTTGCCGCGTCCCTCGCGTACCAGTTCGTCGGCTGCCTGGGAAATCTGCGCCTCGAGGTCGTCCATGGAGCTTGCCATGTCGAGTTCGTCCTCGGGCGAACCCGAAAAATCGAGGTCGAGCGCGTATTCCAGTTCCTCTGAAACTTCGCTCTCGATGCTACGCGTGGTCGTGGATTTCTTCGCCATGCCGCCGTTACCCTTTACTCGATGTGCGCCAACACCAATTTTTTGTTTTTACACGGTCCGCGCAGTAGGCTGAATATGGAGCCGCCGTATCGTACTGACACATACAGGTAAAGGAAACATGGAAACCGGCCGATACGTAAAAGTTTAAACATAAGGTTAACAACGCCATGATTCCGGCGGATTTTAGCCCGCCCCGGATGTCGCCCGGTTAACCCCTTGTCCACGTTAAAAGACTTACCCTCGGGTAGTGTCATGCGTGTCCCGGAGGTTCCCTTGGCTGCCCTTAACAAGAATGATGCCGTGGCATTTCAGATGCCGGGCGGGGAGGTTTCCGACACCGCGCCGGCGCGTCCCATCGACCTGGCCCATCTCGCTCGCCAGACTATGGGCGATCGCGAACTCGAGCGCGAAGTGCTCAGCCTGTTCGTCGATCAGGTGCTGTCCGTACGCGACCAACTCGCTCATGCCGACGTCAAGGCACGCAAGCAGCTTGCCCATTCGTTGAAGGGCTCGGCCAGAAGCGTCGGTGCTGCCGCGATAGGGCGCTGCGCCGAGGCGATCGAGGAAAATCCCGCCGACCGTCAGGCAGAGCGCCGGCTTTCGCGCCTCGTTGACGAGGTGCGCGACTTCATCGCCGCCATCAACCGCTAGCCCTTTCGCACCGCCTCGACGCCTTGCCGCTCGCCCATGTGGGGCGGGGCAACGCAATTGCGCCCTCCCGCGGCGTTTTCGCGCAACAGTTGACTCGCGGCGCGGAGTCATTATCTCGGAATGCCAAGTCTCAGGATCCTCAATGACCAAAATCTCCTTCGTTACGCATGACGGCACGCGCTTCGACGTCGACGCCGAGAACGGCTCGACCGTCATGGAGAACGCCATCCGCAATGCGGTGCCCGGCATCGAGGCGGAATGCGGCGGCGCCTGCGCCTGCGCGACATGCCATGTCTATGTCGACGAGGCCTGGACGGCTGAGGTCGGCGAGCCCGAGGCCATGGAAGAAGACATGCTGGACTTTGCCTACGACGTCCGGCCAAACTCGCGACTGTCTTGCCAGATCAAGGTGCGCGACGCGCTCGACGGCCTCGTCGTCGAGGTGCCCGAACGGCAGGGCTGATACACTGCCGGCGAGGCCATAGAGCGGCTAGCGGGCGAAATCGCCGGGAGGGCGCACGATGAGCGAAGTCACCAAGACCGACGTTCTGATTGTCGGGGCAGGGCCTGTCGGCCTGTTCGCCGTCTTCGAACTCGGCCTTTTCGACATGAAGTGCCACCTGATCGACATTCTCGACCGGCCGGGTGGCCAGTGCGCCGAGCTCTATCCCGAAAAGCCGATCTACGACATTCCGGCGCTGCCTTCCGTCTCGGCGCAGGAACTGGTCGACCGGCTGATGGAGCAGATCAAGCCGTTCAACCCGCAATTCACCTTCAACCGCATGGTTTCCGGCCTCGAGAAGCTGGAGGATGGTTCCTTCCGGGTCACTACCGACGAGGGCGAGATCTTCGAGGCGAAGATCGTCGTCATTGCTGCCGGCGGCGGTTCATTCCAGCCCAAGCGCCCGCCGATCCCCGGCATCGAGGCCTTTGAGGGCGAGAGCGTCTTCTATTCCGTGCGCCGCATGGAGGAGTTCCGCGGCCACGACCTCGTCATCGTCGGCGGTGGCGATTCCGCGCTCGACTGGACGCTCAACCTGCAGCCGATCGCCAAGAGCGTGACGCTTGTTCACCGCCGGCCCGAATTCCGCGCCGCGCCCGACAGCGTCAACAAGATGTACGCCATGCAGGAGATGGAGGAGCTCGAATTCCTGGTCGGCCAGGTGACTGGCCTGACGGGCGAGGGCGGCAAGCTCTCCTCGGCGACCATCAAGGGGCCGCATGGCGATACGGAAGTGCCCTGCACGCGCATACTGCCCTTCTTCGGCCTGACCATGAAGCTCGGGCCAATCGCCGAATGGGGCCTCAACCTGCACGAAAACCTGATTCCCGTGGACACCGAGAAGTTCGAGACCTCGATCCCCGGCATCTTCGCGGTCGGCGACATCAACTGGTACCCCGGCAAGCTGAAGCTCATCCTGTCGGGTTTTCACGAGGTGGCGCTGATGGCTCAGGCGGCAAAACGCATTGTCAGCCCCGGCGAGCGCGTGGTCTTCCAGTACACCACGTCCTCGACGAGCCTGCAGAAGAAGCTCGGCGTCGCCTAGCGCCCGTCTCGCAGGGCGAAACACCGGATCATGTCAGCGTCGGATTGAACGTCCGGCCTCAGCCGGGCAACTGGCCGTTGTCGATGCGCTCGATGCGGTAGCGCAGCAGCCTGAGCATGCGGCGCTCGAAATTGATGCCCTCGACGCGGTCGAAACGCTCCTGCGCCTTGTCGTGCTTGACAAGGATCCTGGCGTTGACCGCCTTGGCGTCCTCGGCCAGCCTGCTGCAGGTCTTCTGACGGCGCAGCTTCTCCAGTTCCATCTCCATTTCGCGCGCATGCGTCCTGGCGATCACCACGTGGCTTTCCTCGTGGCGCTTGATGTCGGCCGCCAGCGTGTCCCAGATCACGCGCACGTCCGCTGCCGCCTTGCTGCGCTGGCGCCAGCGCGGCAGGATCATGCGCGCCTTGACCGTAACGGTCGCCTTGGCGATGCGGCAGTAGCTGCCCTTGTCGTCGTAGGTGACCCGGGTCGAGAACTCCATCTGGGTTGCGCCGGGGTGCCGCCTTCCGGTGCTCTTGACCTGCGGCCCGCGCGTGTCCAGCTCGATCTCGAGCTGTTCCAGCGTCGTGCCGCCGACGGTGAAGTAGCTGTAAGTCTTCGACAAATTGGCGGCGGCCGAGGGCAGGGCGGCGAGCCCTGCCAGGCAGGCCGCAAGTGCGACGGTCTTGATGTGAAGTGGCCTCATCGGACGAACTTGCGCCAGCCGGCGTCCGCGCGCAACGGAAATCGGCGCCCCGATGCGCTTGGCCGCAGGTGACGATTTCGCGCGAAAGCCGTTGATTTTCCGTCATGTAGGCGGCATGGGTCCGCGACCTGAAACCCGGTTGGCGCGATGACGACGAAACGATGGATGCTGGCGCATGGCCGCCAGCTCGAACTTGGCCCCAGGGCCATCGTCATGGGCGTGCTCAATGTCACGCCCGACAGCTTTTCGGATGGCGGCAGATTCCTCTCCACGGATGCCGCGCTAACGCAGGCACGCGCGATGCTGGCCGAAGGCGCCGCGATCGTCGATGTCGGCGGTGAATCGACGAGGCCGGGCGCCGAGCCGGTCAGCGCTGCCGAGGAGCAGGCCCGCATCCTGCCGATCATCGAGGCGCTCGCGGCAGACGGCGCCGCGCTGATCTCGGTCGACACCTATCGCGAGGAGACGGCGCGGCTCGCGGTTGCCGCCGGCGCCCATATCGTCAACGATGTCTGGGGCCTGCAGCGCGAGCATGGCATCGCGCGCGTCGCCGCCGAAACCGGTGCGGGCCTCGTCATCATGCACACCGGGCGAGAACGCGAAAAACTGCCCGACGTCATCGCCGACCAGTTCGCCTTCCTGTCGAAGTCGCTTGAAATCGCCCGCCACGCCGGCATTGCCGACGACAGCATCGTGCTCGATCCCGGCTTCGGATTCGCCAAGGATTCGGAGGAGAACCTGCAAGTGATGGCCCGCTTCGGCGAACTCTCCGCGCTGGGCTACCCGCTGATGGCCGGCACGTCGCGCAAGCGCTTCGTCGGCCATGTCACCGGGCGCGAGGGCGATGCGCGCGACGTCGGCACGGCGGCCACCAGCGCGATCCTGCGCCTCAAGGGCGCCGACCTTTTCCGGGTCCACAATGTCGCAATCAACATGGACGCACTGGCCTTCGCGGATGCTATGCTCGCCCGCGAACCGCACGCCGCCGAAAGCTGAGCCCTTATGTACCTGATCCGCATGACCAATTGCGCCTTCTTCGCCCGCCACGGCGTGCATGACGAGGAGGAGCGGCTCGGCCAGCGCTTCTACGTCGACGCGGCGCTGACCGTCGACCCGGGCAGGGCGCTGGAAGAGGATGCAATCGAGGGCACCGTCAATTACGGCGATGCCTTCCAGGTCATCGAAGCCATCATTACCGGCGAGCGCCGGTTCCTGATCGAGGCGCTGGCGCTCGAGGTCGGCAAGGCACTTACCGCGCGCTTTCCACAGATCAAGCGCGCCGAGATCACCGTCAGGAAGCCAAATGCACCGGTTCCGGGCGTGCTGGATCATGTCGAGGTGACCGTTGTCTGGCCGCAATAGGCACACCGCATATCTCAGCCTCGGCGGCAATCTGGGCGACCCCGCAGCCTCGATGGGGGCTGCGCTGCGCATGCTCGATGCGGATTCCGGGACCGAGGTGGTCGCGGTCTCCTCGCTCTACCGCACGCCGCCATGGGGCAAGCTGGACCAGCCGGATTTCCTCAACGCCGCCGCCGAAGTCTCGACCGGCCTGACGCCGCGCGGCCTGCTCGACCTTTGCCTCGACGCCGAGCGCCGGCTGAAACGGGTCCGTGAAGAACGCTGGGGCCCGCGCCTGATCGACATCGACATACTGGTGTTCGGCGACCTGACGGTGCACGAGGAGGGGCTGGAGATTCCGCACCCGCGTATGCTGGAGCGTGCCTTCGTGCTGGTACCGCTTGCCGAGATCGCGCCCGACTTCCTGGCCGGAGGCAAGCGCCTCGCCGACCATCTGGCCGGCGCCGACACGGCCGGCATCGAGCGGGTGCCGCGCGGTCGTGACTGGTGGAAGGACTAGCATCGCCGACTGCGATTGCCCTCGAACAGGGAATGGCCAATGACGAAATCGGCAAGTTTCCTCGGCTTCCCGGAGACCCTCCCGAGCGGTGCGGCTCCACGCATCGTGCTTTTCGGCGCGCCACAAGGCAGCGATTATCCCGGTGAGGACAGCAGCGGCCACGACCGTGCCGCGGCGGAAATCCGTGCGGCGAGCCTGGAAGACGCCGGTCTCGTCGGCAACTGGGATTTCGATCTCGACGGTCCGCTCTTCGCCGGCCAAGCGCCCTGCTGCATCGATATCGGCGACCTACCCACAGAGCCGGGCGCCAGTGCCGGCAACCGGGCTCTCATCGAGGCGAAGACGCGCGACATCCTCGCGGCGGGCGCCATTCCGCTGATGATCGGCGGCGACGATTCCGTGCCGATTCCCTTCCTTGCCGGTTTTGCGGAAGCCGGCCCGGTCTGGATCCTGCAGATCGACGCCCATATCGACTGGCGCGATGAAGTCCATGGCGAGCGCTTCGGCTATTCGAGCCCGATGCGGCGGGCCAGCGAGATGGGCCATGTCGCCGGCATCGTTCAGGTCGGCATGCGCGGCCTCGGCAGCGCGCGCTATGCAGAGCTGGAGGACGCTAGACGCTACGGCGCAAGCATCGTCACGTCGCGGGAGATTCATGCGCATGGCGTCGAAGCCGCGATCCACCATATCCCGGAAGGTGCAAGCATCGTCGTCACGCTCGACTGTGATGGTCTCGACCCAAGCGTGATGCCCGGTGTCTCCGCCCGCACGCCGGGCGGCCTCAGCTACCTGCAGGTCATCGACCTGATCGAGGCGGCCGACAGGCGCGGACGCATCGCCGGCTTCGACCTGGTCGAACTCTACCCGCCCGCCGACCTGGACGGAATCTCGGCTCTGACGGCGGCCCGCATCCTGGTCAACGCGATCGGCAGGATCGTCCGCCAGGCCTGATGCGCCCGGTGCGCCTCGCGGGTGCATCCCGACACGGCTTGAATCGAAGCATGATGGCTGTAGATTGGGTACCGCTACCTGCGCGTCGAACGGGTGTCTCCGGAGGAGAATCAGCGTTCTCGGATGATGATTTCCTCTGTCTCGCCGCCCAGCCTTGTCCGTCCAGCCTGGATGAATCATGAACCCAATTCTCTTGGTCGTGCTGATCGTCGGTGGTCTAATCCTGATCGACCTGCTGCTGCGCTTCGCCAGGACACCGCCATCGGGCCAGCTGGAATCCGAGACGCAAGCGGTCGACCAGCTCTGCCGGGAGTATCCCGAACTGGATGCTTCCGATGTGTCGCGGGTCGTGCTGACGGCTGACCGGCGCGCTGCATTCGTGGCAATGACCTCCGGGCCGGCCGGCTTCGTGTCCGGGATGGGCGACCGGTTCGTCGTCCGCCAGCTGCGGCCGGCCGATATCAGAGAGGCCGTGCCGGAGGCCGAGAGCGCACTGAGGGTCCGCTTCAATGAAGTGGCGTTGCGTCCCATGCGGTTCGAATTCTCGGATAGTGCAGAACGCGATCTTGTACTGGTCTTGCTTGGCGCCGCACGCGGCCCAATACAGACAACATAGCGTCAGTCTGACCCGCGCTTGCGCTTCCGTATGGGAGTTCAATGGGGCATACTATGCTTAATAGTGTAGCGCGGAGTCTGGAATGGACAGTCTGGCGGATATCCAATTGCCCAATACGGGGCAACTGGCGATACCCCTCTACATCATCGGCATTCTGATCGAGTTCGGCCTCGTCTGCCTCGGCAAGGCAAAGGGCCAGTACGAGCGCAGGGATGCCATGACCAGCCTTCTCATGGGGGTCGGCAACGTCGCCACAGGCATCATCTACGCCGTGGTGCTCATCGCCATGATGCAATGGGCCTACAGCTACCGGATTTTCGACCCGGGCATCACCTGGTGGTCGGCGGTGCTGTGCTTCGTGCTGGATGACTTCCGTCGCTACGTCTACCACGCCGGACTGCACCGCATCCGCTGGTGGTGGGCCGATCACGTCAACCATCATTCCAGCCAGCACTTCAACTTCACGACCGCCCTGCGCCAGCCCTGGACCACGATCTTCACCGGCTCGTTCCTGCTCTACCTGCCGCTGGCGTGGCTGGGCTTCCACCCTCTGCTGATCCTGTTCGTCGGCGGCATCAATCTCACCTACCAGTTCTTCGTTCACACCGAGACCGTCGGCAAGTTGTGGAAGCCGATAGAGTTCGTCCTGAACACGCCGTCGCATCACCGCGTGCACCATTCCAACAACCCGAGATATCTCGACGCCAACTACGCCGCGGTCCTCATTATCTGGGACCGCATCTTCGGCACCTTCGTCGAAGAGCGCGAGGAAGACGTGCCAAAATACGGGCTCGTCCAGAACATCGGCACGTTCAACCTTTTCTTCGTGGCATTCCACGAGTGGATCTCGATCTTCAAGGACGTGGCGAAACCGGGTCTCACGCTGCGCGAGCGGCTGATGTACATGTTCGCGGCGCCGGGATGGAGCCACGATGGCAGCCGCAAGACGTCCTGGGATCTGAAGGCGCAGTATGTCCGCAAGCATCCGGATCAGTCGGGCATGCCGGGATTGCCCGACCTGGTGGCGAAGAATGACGGATCAGCCGGCAGGGTGCAGCCGGCTGAGTAACCGCTGCGACCCGGGGCGATTGCGCGAGCGTTGAGACCCCGGCAAATGCGACCGGGGTGGGGTTCAGGGTCTTGTAAGGACTTGTCGTTAGATTGTGTTCGACCACCGGAGTTGGCGAATGCAATCTAGTGCGACATTGAGCATCGGCCTGCCGGTTGCGCTCTGCATCATCATGCTGGGGCTGGGGCTATCGCTCAAGCTCGAGGATTTCGTCCGGGTCCTCGCGCGGCCCTGGCCGGTGCTGGTCGGTCTCTTCTGCCAGGTGGTGGTCCTGCCGGTCCTGTGTTTCGTGCTCGTCTACTTTTCCAACCTGCCACCTGCCATCTGCGTTGGAATGATGCTGCTTGCCGCGAGTCCCGGTGGAACTTCCGCGACGCTCTTCACACATCTTGCGGGTGGCAACGTCGCGCTCAGCATCTCGCTCACAGCCGTCAGTTCACTGCTCTCGATCGTGACGTTGCCCATCATCGCCAACCTGTCGCTGCTGGCATTCTACGGTGAGGACGGCGCCGTCAGGCTGCAACTCCATCAGGTTCTCCAGATCTTCGCCATTGCTATCGTTCCAGCCCTCATCGGCGCTTTCATCCACAGGCGGTTTCCTGTCTTTGCGGAACGCCTCGAAAGGCCCGTGAAACTGTTGGCCAGTCTTTTTCTTGCGACGGTGGTGCTCGTCGCGCTCATCGGGCAGTGGCGCCTGCTGGTGGAATGGGGGCCCACGGTCGGGGTGCTTGCGCTTGCCTTCAGCGTGGCGAGTATTTCCGTAGGCTTCTGGGTGCCCAGAGTGCTCAATATCGAGCGGCGGGAAGCCGTCGCGCTGTCAATGTCGATCGGCTTGCACAATGCGGCGCTCGTCATTGCCCTGGCGATGAGCGAGCACATGCTGAACAATTCCGAGATGGCGATACCGCCGGCGGCCTACGGCCTTATCTCCTATATCGTCGGAGGCCTGTTCGTGTGGTGGCTCAATCGCACGCGGCAGCCTCTGTCGACCGCGAGGGCGGCAACAGTTGATCAGGCAAGCCGCTAGTGGCCGACTGACGCTTCACCGCGCAGCCTGCCTGCCATGGCCTTCCCGGGCCCGGCTGGGCAATGCTATAACGACTGCCGAAATGAGCATTGCAGTAAAACTCAGGCGAGTCGCCAACCGGGCGGCCCAGATGCTCGACCCTGACACGAAGATCTTCTTCATCGGGTTCAACCGTACGGCCACGATTTCATTGCACCTTCTGATGCAGAAGGCCCGCATCCGGTCTGTCCATTGGCGGGAAAACGGGCCCGATTCTCCCAATGTCGCCAGGGAGATCGATCATCGGATTTCCGATGACCGGGCGCTGAGGGCCTATATGGGCCAATGGACCGCCTTCAGTGACCTCAGCGGTGGCCTGCCCGGCCAATCTCTTGACGGCAACCGGCACTTCCGCCGGTTCGACCAACTCTTCCCTCGCTCCTACTTCGTACTCAACGACCGGGACACAGAGGCATGGATCAGGTCCCGCACTGCGTTCCAGAACGGTGCGCTGATCCCCGAGCACGCCGAACACCTGGGGGTGAGCGAGTCACGGGTTCCTGATGTGTGGCGTGCTCTGAAGGAGCAGCACACGGCCGATGTCCTGGAATATTTTCAGGGCCGGAAGCAGTTCCTGCACTTCAGGATCGATGCAGATCCGCCCGACGTGCTGACGTCTTTCCTGTGGCCCAGCTTCGTCATCTCGCCGAGATGGTGGCGGCACAGCAACCAGACGGTCGTGGATAACGGCGGCTCGTAGCAGTCGCCGGACCGCCGGCATTCAGCCCGAGAAGCCTCCGGCGTCGAGGAAGGCCTGTTCGTCGGGCGAGGTCTCGCGGCCTAGCACCGCGTTGCGGTGCGGAAAATGGCCGAAACGCTGGATGATGTCGCGGTGAAGCACGGCGTATTTCATCAGTTCCTCGCCGAGCGGCTCTGTCTTTTCGACGCAAAGATGCTGGTCGGCGAGGTTTTCCGAATGCTCGAAGGGCAGCAGGAAGAAGACGCGAAGCTGCTTGTCGACCTGCTGGTCGAGGTCGGCGTCGAGCGCCTTGTGCGCAAAATACCGGGCCAGCGGGTCGGTGGCGAACATATGCGCGGTGCCGCGGAAGCAGTTGCGCGGAAACTGGTCGAGAAGGATCATCAGCGCCAGCGCACCCTCCGGATGCGTCGCCCAGTCGTCCAGTTCGCGGCGTGCGGCGGCGAAATGGAGTTCCCTGAATTCGTCATGGAAGGTCCGGTCGAATTCTGCATCCTTGCGGAACCAGGCCTCGGGGCCGGCGTCGCGCCAGAATTTGACGACTTTCGCCGCTCTCGGGTCGAGTTCCTGCATGCTTTTCTCCTCCTCAGTCGGCAGCGGCCTTGCCGAGTGCATCGGCCGCTCCTTCGTTCATTGCCTGGCCCGGCCGTTTCGGCTGGGTCAGCGGCGTCGGCACCGGTTCAGGGATGTTGCCCTTCATCAGGCGCCTGCCGGACTGGATGTCGCCGGCGATCTGCAACTCAAGCCGTTCGGCGTCGCGGTGCCGCACGTCCTCGATCACTTCGGCCACCTCTTCCTGGGTGACGCCGAGCTTTTCAAGCGTCGCGCCGCCGAACAGCAGCGCCGATTCGAATGTCTCGCGGATCTGGAAGTCGACGCCTGCGCCGATCAGGCCGATGGCCGCGCCGCGGTCATAGGCGCGCGCCAGCACCGGCACGAAGGGATATTCGCTCTTCATGTGCTCGGCGATGCGGATCGACGCCTCGGCCTTGTCGACGCAGATGAGCACGGCGCGGGCGCGGCCGGCGCCGGCGGCATGCAGGATATCGAGCCGGGTGCCGTCGCCGTAATAGACCTTGAAGCCGAAATCGGCCGCCGCTTGGATCATCTCGACGTCGTTGTCGATGATCGAGACGTCGATTCCCCTGAGCAGCAGCGGCTGGCTGACGATCTGGCCGAAGCGGCCGAAGCCGATGATCAGCACGCTGCCGTTCAGCCCGTCGGCGATGTCGACGCCCTCGAGGGTCTGCTCGTCCTTCGGCGTGATCTGGCGCAGCACCGCGATCGCCAGCGGCGTCAGCACCATCGAGATGATGATGATCGCCGTCAGGATGGCGTTGGCCTCGCCGTCGATGATGCCGACCGACAGCGCCGAGGAATAGAGCACGAAGGCGAACTCGCCGCCCTGGGCCATGACGACAGCGCGGTCGAGCGCTTCGCGGTGGCCGGATTTCAGCCGCGCCACGAGGTAGATGCCGAGCGCCTTCACCACCATGTAGGCGACGACGTAGAAGGCGATGGCGGCCCAGTTCTCGGCAACGACGGCGAGGTCGAGCGACATGCCGACGGCCATGAAGAACAGACCGAGCAGGATGCCGCGGAAGGGTTCGATATCGGCCTCGAGCTGATGGCGGAAGGTCGACTCCGACAAGAGAACACCGGCCAGGAAGGCACCCATGGCCATCGACAGGCCGCCAAGCTGCATGGCGAGCGCGGAGCCGAGCACCACCAGGAGCGCGGCGGCGGTCATCACCTCGCGGGCGCGCGAATCGGCAAGCAGGCGAAACAGCGGGTTGAGCAGGTAGCGGCCGGCGACCACCAGCCCGACGATCGAGCCGAGCCCGATGCCGACATCGACCAGCCGCTCCGACAGGCTCATTTCCTCGCCGCCGGGCGCCAGGAAGGCGACGAGCGCCAGCAGCGGCACGATCGCCAGGTCCTCGAACAGCAGTATCGAGACGATCCGCTGGCCCTTTGGCGACGTCGTGTCGCCGCGCTCTTCCAGGATCTGCATGACGATGGCGGTCGAGGTCAGCACGAAGCCGGCGCCGGCCACGAAGGAGACGCTGATCGGAAAGCCGGTCGACACGCCGATGCCGGTCAGCAGCGCCGCGCAGACCGCGACCTGCAACGTGCCGAGGCCAAATATCTCGCGCTTCAGGCTCCACAGCCGCGACGGCTGCATCTCCAGGCCGATGATAAACAGGAACATCACGACGCCGAGCTCGGCGACGTGCAGGATGGATTCGGGCTCGGAGAAGATGCCGATGCCGAAGGGACCGATCACCAGCCCGGCGGCGAGGTAGCCGAGGATCGAGCCGAGGCCCATGCGCCGGAAGATCGGCACGGCGACGACACCCGCCGTCAGCAGAGCCACCACCTCGACCAGATTGCTGCCAGAGACTTCAGCCGCCATGTTGCCGATCCATGCTTGAGGCGCGCGAGGTCTCGCGCACTTCGACTGGGATAGAACCGGCAAGATAGGGACGCAACCCGCCGGCGAACAGGCCGGCAGGCCTTTGCGATATCGGCTGTTGCCAAATGGCGACGGCGGAGTGCCGCCAGCGCCTACTTCTGCGCGATGGAGCCCACGGCGGTCGTGTCGACGCGCTTCAGGTTGACGCCGATGACCGGCACCATGGTCTTCTCGACGCGCACCGAAACGGTGACCGTCATCGTGTTCTCGTCGGCGAGCCTCGCCTGCATGATGCCGCGCAGCTCGTTGCGGTGGATGTTGAAGACCACCTTGCGGCCGTCCTGCACCTTGCCCGACACGATATCGAGGCCGGAGCCGACGGCACCGTCCATGAAGGTGCCTTTGTAGCCGGACTTGCTGCTCTGGGTGACGGTGGCCGACATCTTCTGCGTGAACACGCCGACGCGGCACCCGCCGTCGAGCGTCATGCCGAGCTTGCGGTCGGGAGTCGTGCCGGCGAAATTGCAGACGAACTTGGTGCCCTTGTATTTCCCGGCAACGATTTCGCCCGGTCCGGTCCAGTCACCCTCGATCGACTGGAAGAAGGCGCTGTCGCGCTCCGCGCCGATGGTGCTCGCAGTCGTTGCGGGGAGGAGGGCGGCCGATGCTGCAAGCGGCAGGACTACGGACAGGATTGCACGCTTCATCGAGAGACACCCGGGCTACGAATTTCGACTGGAAAACTTTCCCCAGAACATGCCCAGAAATGGTTAACGGAACCTCTCCGGTGACGCCCCCGCTTCAAATTTCCGCAGGGGCGCATCAGCCCCGCGTTTTGCCGGAATTCTCGCTTGTTTTCGCGGAATTTTCCGCCTTTTTCCCGGAGAACGACGCCAGAACGGACAGGAATTCCGTCATGCCGGGACGTTTTTCGGCAGAGAATGGCAGGGGTCGGGTGACTTCCATTGCCGCGACGCCGATCCGCGCCGTCATCATGCCGTTAACGACGCCTTCGCCGAGCTTGGCAGAGAGGCGGGCAGCCAGCCCCTGGCCGACGATCTGGTGCACGATGTCGTCGCCCGCCGCGATCGCGCCGGTAACTGCCAGATGGGCCAGCACGCCGCGCGCCAGGCGGAAGAAGCCAAGCGTCCCGGGCCTTCCGCCATAAAGCTCCGACAGGCGGCGGATCAGGCGTCCGGCCTCGAACAGCACGTAGACGATGTCGACCAGTGCCCGCGGACTGACGGCGGTGACCACCGAGACCCGCTTGGCGGCGTCGAGAATCAGCGTCTTGGCGCGGCGGTCGAGGGGGCCGAGGATCTCGGTCTCGGCGATCCGCACGAGATCGGCCCCGTCAATGATGTCATCCTTCAATTCGGCAAGCGCGCGCCGGCCTGCCGCGGTTTCGGGCTTGGCGGCGACAAAGGCGGAAAGCTCCGTGACCACCTTCCCGGCGGCGGTCGGGTCGTTGCGGGTAATGGCGTCAAGTGCCTGATTCCGCATCTTTTCCACAGAGGCAAGTCGGGCGACGGCGAGCATTTCGCGCAGCAGGATGACGCCGAGTGCGGCGACCGCAAGCGCTGCCGCGCCGGCTGCGACCCAGCCCAGCCACTCGGCGCGCTGGAAGAGGTCTCGGATCAGCTGGTCGGTCCACAGACCAATCGCCAGCGAGACGAGCACTCCCAGCGCCCCGAGCAGAATCCGGGCGAACCAGGAACGCCGCCTCGGCGCTTCGGCCGGCGGCGGCACCGCGCCGGCAACCTCGACCATGTCGAAGGCGTCGATTTCGTCGGGTGTCACAACGGCAAGGTCGGTCGTCACGGCACGCGGACTGCGGCTTGCGCTTGCCTTCTTGGCCTTCGTCTTTTCTTCGGGCGCTTTTTCCGGCTCCAGCCGGAACGCCGCGGGTCTTCTGGGCGTGTTCATGCGAGGTGATCTCCAACCAGGAACTGCAGGGCGCGGTCAAGCCGGATATGCGGCAGCGACAGGGTCAGGCCCTCGGTGGTGCGCTCAAGCCTGGGGGGGCGGAAGCGGACGAAACGGACTTCCGGTCCGGGCGTATCGGAAGCTTCCTTCGACTCCTCGAACACCGAATCAATTCTCGCCGGCAAGTCCCCGGGAAATATGGCAGTTTCGGTCTTCCCGTCGAAGGTCTCGTCGCCGATCGTCTCGCCTTTCAGCGGCGTTCCGATGATCACGGGCAGCGTTTCGCCGCCTTGTTCCACGCTTCCCTCGCGCGTTGCGCGTACCGCCGCCATGGCCAGCACCTCGACCTCGGCGCCAGAGAAGTTGGCCCGCTTGATGGCGCGGTCGGCGAGCCGGCGCACGATCGCCTGCAGCCGGTCATGCGCCTCGTGATGCAGGTGGTCGGCCTTGGTAGCCGCGACGAGGATGCGGTCGATGCGGCGCGAGAAAAGGTCCGTCAGGAGGTTGCCGTGTCCTTGCCGGAAGCAGCCAAGAATTTCGGTCAGTGCCCGTTCCAGGTCGGCCATGGCGCCGGGCCCGGCGTTCATCGCCTGCATGGCGTCGATCAGCACGATCTGGCGGTCGAGCCGGGTGATGTGCTCGCGAAAGAACGGCTTCACGACATGCGTCTTGTAGGCCTCGTAGCGGCGTTCCATCATCGCGTGCAGGGAGCCGGAGCGGGCGCGGCGGCCCTGCAGCCTGGGAAGCGGCGCGAAGGTCAGCGCTGGTGAACCTTCCAGATCGCCTGGCATGAGAAAGCGGCCGGGCGGCAGGGTAGAGAGGGCGCGCTCGTCGAGCTTGCAGGCCCGCAGATAGGCCGTCAGCGCGTCGGCCAGCGTGCGGGCCGTGGTCTCGTCAGCCTCGGCAGCCGGATCGACGGCTTCGGAGAGGGCCCGCCATTCACGCGACAGCTGCGCCCGGACCGGCAGTTCGGCCATTTCGAAGGCGTCGGCCGAGAATTCCTCGTAGGATTTGCCGAGCAACGGCAGGTCGAGCAGCCATTCCCCGGGATAGTCGACAATATCCACCGACAGGCGGCCGCGCGAAAACAGCCGGCCCCAGCCGGAGGCAGATTCATACTCGATCGTCAGGCGCAGCTCGGAAATGGCCCGCGTCGAATCCGGCCATTCGCGATCCTTGACCAGGGCTGCAACGTGGTCCTCGTACTGGAAGCGCGGCACGGCGTCGTCAGGCTGCGGCTCGAGAAAGGCGCGGGCGATGCGTCCGGAGCGCTGCGCCTCGAAGAGCGGCAGGCGGCCGCCGTGCACCATGTTGTGCACCAGCGAGGAGATGAACACTGTCTTGCCGGCGCGCGACAGGCCGGTGACGCCGAGCCTGAGGGCGGGCGCAAACAGACCGGTCGCGCGTCCGGTCATCGTATCCAGTGCTATGCGTGCCTCGTCGGTGAAGCTGGTCAGCGATGTCGCCAAGAATTCTGCCCCTCGTCGTGAACGACCGATATAGGCATTGCAGCCAGGGTTTGTAACGGTGGCGATGCGCTCGCGGTCAGGCGGGTGTCAGGAATGCCTCGAGAAAACCCGTGCCGGGGGCGGCGTGGGCAAGCCCCTTGTCGAAGCTTATGACTGCCAGGCCGGAGGTCGGAAAGCCGTGGCTGAGGACGGCCCGGGCCGCTTCATCACCGTCGCCGGCCAGGGCGGAGGCCAGGTCTTCCATCATCGGATTGTGCCCGATGACCAGAACGGAGCCGCAATTGGCGTGTTCGCGCACCAGCGACAGGTAACCGGCCGCATCGTCGCTGTAGAGACGGTCGAAGAACAGCACGCGGCCTGTGTCGGCGCTCCCGGCGATGCCCTTGAGCGTCTCGCGTGCCCGCAATGCGTTGGAGCACAGGGTTATGTCGGGCACGTAGTTGTGTTCGCGCATCGCCGAGCCGGTCGCTTCCGCATCGACATGGCCCGACTCGTCCAGTGGCCGGTCGAAGTCGCGGACACCGGGCAGGGCCCAGCCGGCCTTTGCATGACGCAGCAGATACAGTGTGCTCACGACAACTCCCTGGCTGATGCGCCCTTGTCGCGGGTTTAGTTCTGCAAGGCGCTTTGCGCAACCGTTCTCGGCACTTGTCTGGCCGCGCTCACCCGGCCCGGGCCCGCCAAGACCTGGGCAACAATGCGTGATTGCACTGCCAAATGATCTTGTGCCGTCTTGGAGCCGCGAATATATAGGCGCCAAAAATGGGTAATGGGGTGAGTCGAATGAACGATGTCGTTGCAAGCGATTATGTGCCCTCCGACGACGAACCATTCATGAACGAGCGGCAGAAGTCCTACTTCCGTGCCAAGCTCGTGACCTGGAAGTCCGACATCCTGCGCGAAGCGCGGGAAACGCTGGAAATCCTGCAGCAGGAGAACGCCAACCACCCGGATCTCGCGGACCGGGCCTCCTCCGAGACGGACCGCGCCATCGAGTTGCGCGCCAGGGACCGTCAGCGCAAGCTGATCTCCAAGATCGACTCCGCTCTGCAGCGCATCGACGAGGGGACCTACGGCTATTGCGAGGAAACCGGCGAGCCGATCGCGCTGAAGCGTCTCGACGCCCGCCCGATCGCCACCTTGTCGATCGAGGCCCAGGAGCGGCACGAGCGTCGCGAAAAGGTCTATCGCGACGACTGACCGGATTTGTCAGCATCGAAAACGAAAAAGGCGGCATTTGCCGCCTTTTTCGTTTTTCGGTGATCGCCTT
Organism: Alphaproteobacteria bacterium; assembly: GCA_018823835.1. GTDB lineage: Bacteria > Pseudomonadota > Alphaproteobacteria > Rhizobiales > Rhizobiaceae > CAMYMG01. The sequence goes on from JAHJHT010000013.1 coordinate 567,977, forward strand.
CTATCGCTTGTGGCTAGCCAGTTCGCCGAGAAGCTTGGTCATTTCGTCGTCGAGCGTCATCTCGATGGGTTTTGCCGCCTTGGGGGGCGGCGCTTCGAAAGTCACTTCGAGTTCGTTCAGCAGCGTCTCGTCAAGATTGTTGCTGCGGCCTGAATGCGTGGGCTGCCTCGGCGCCCTGGCGGCCCCTGTGCTGATCGGCATGCTGGCAGGCGGCAGGCGCGGTGGCGCCGGGCGTGGCGGCGGCGCCTGTTCTCTTGGCGCGCGTGCCGGCGGCGGCGCAGGCCTTGCCCGTTCGGGCGCTCGCGCCGGTTGCGGCGGCGGTGCGCGATGGACCGGTGGCTGCTGGATGTAATCGGGTTGCGGCGCCGGTGCGTTTGCCATCACGGGTGGACGCGCCGGCTGTGGTTCGGGAACGCGCGGGCGGGGAGCCGGTTCGGCGCCGTTGTCTGCGGTAAAGGCCGAGCGGCGCGGCGACTGGCCGTAGCGGATCTCGCGCTCGACCACGACGTCGGTCGGTCCGCCGATGAGGATCAGATGCTCGACATCGTCGCGGCGTACCAGCACGAGGCGGCGATGGCTGTCCACGGCGGTCGCGTCCATGACCGCGAGCCGCGTCTTGCGATTGCGCCCGCCCGCCACAAACGTGCCAAACGTCATGCTGCGTATCAGCTTGACGATGACGAGCACGATGACGAGGAGGATAAGGGCAGCGAATGTCCAAAGGACTGCGCCAACAAATGCTGGACCCGCCAGACCTTCGATCCACTCAAGCATTGACTTCCCCAAGACTACCGCCGCACATCGCGGGCGACAGTAGACCCGTACACCGTGCATCTGCAAGTTGACATTGCGCCTGTGAAGATGACTCCCCGAAACTTGGAGGCTTCGTTGTGGCGCGTTATCCCGGCGCTTTTTCCGGCGAGACCTTTTCGAGCCCATGAGAATGTGATTCAACCGGGGCGCGGCAGGGGAGCCGCCATTTCGGGAATCAGGTTCCAATGGCACGAGAGACGCGCGGCGACTTCTATCCGATTCCGATCGTCGATCAGAGTACGCGTCCAGGCGCCGTCATCCGGCTGATCGTGTTCATCATTGTCTTGACCGGTGCGGCCATCATCTTCGGCATCTTCCGCGAACGGCTCGGCGATCCGTTCCTGCTCGGCATGCTCGGCGTCCTGGCCATGATCGGTGTCGGCTATCTGTTTGCCACCGCCATCGGCTTCGTGCAGATCGCGCCGCGCTCGACGACAGATGAGCTGTCGAAAGCCTTTGCCGATTCGATGGGGCAGGGGCTGCTTGTCACCGACACCAAGGGACGGGTCGTCTATGCCAACAAGGCCTATGGCGAGATGACAGGCGCGTCGTCGGCGGCTGACATCAAGACGGTGGAGAATCTGCTGTCCGACGTGCCGGAGGCGTCCTCGACGATCTACCGGCTCGCCTCCGGGCTGATCGATGGCCAGGAGGGCGACGGAGAGTTTCGCCTTGCCCATTCGATCCGGCCCGGCGCCGAACCGGGGGCCCGCTGGTACAGGGCGCGGGCGCGCGCCTTCAACGTGCCGGGGCAGCGTCAGCCGCTGCTGGCCTGGCAGCTGGCCGACATCTCTAAGGAAAGGGCCGAACAGGAACGCTTCTTCCTCGACCTGCAGAAGGCGATCGACCATCTCGACCATGCGCCGGCCGGCTTCTTCTCCGCAGACCAGGAAGGCCGTCTCACCTATATCAATGCGACGCTGGCGGAATGGCTGGGCATCGACCTGGCGAGTTTTTCGCCCGGCGCGATGACGCTGAAGGAAATCGTCGCCGGTGACGGCATCGCGCTGGTCAGGGCGGTAAAGGCCGACCCAGGCACGACGCGCAACGCAGTGATCGACCTCGACCTGGCGACAGTGACCGGCGAGGCGTTGCCGGTGCGTTTCATGCACCGTGTCTCGGCCAGCCGCGAAGGCATCAATGGACCGACGCGCACGATCGTTCTCAACCGAATGCAGGGCGAGGACGCCTCGGCGGATCTGCGCGCGTCGGAAATCCGCTTCACGCGCTTCTTCAACTCGACGCCGATGGCAATTGCGGCGGTCGACCTCGAAGGGCGCATCCTGCGCACCAACGCGCCGTTCCTTTCGCTGTTCTCGGCCGTTGTCGACCGCGATGCGGTCGACCGCAAGGTGCGGCTTGACACCGTCATTCACGAGCGCGACCGCGCGGCTTTCGCCGCCGCGCTGGAGAAGGCGCGGCTGCATCAGGCCGACATCGCGCCGATCGACACGCTTTTGCCGGGCAACGAGGACCGCCACATCCGCTACTACGTCAACGCGGTCGCCGACGGGACCGCCGAGGGAGCGGAAGAATCGGCCATCGTCTACGCGGTGGAAACCACCGAGCAGAAGGCGCTCGAGGGCCAGATGGCCCAAAGCCAGAAGATGCAGGCCGTCGGCCAGCTGGCGGGCGGCATCGCGCACGACTTCAACAATGTGCTGACGGCCATCATCATGGCCTCGGACCTGCTGCTGACCAATCACCGTCCGTCGGATCCGTCCTTCCCGGACATCATGAACATCAAACAGAACGCCAACCGTGCGGCCTCGCTGGTGCGGCAGTTGCTCGCCTTCTCGCGCAAGCAGACGCTGCGGCCGGAAGTGCTTAGCCTGACCGACGTGCTGGCCGACCTGCGCATGCTGCTGGCCCGGCTGGTCGGCAACAACATCAAGCTGAAGGTCGACCATGGCCGTGACCTCTGGCCGGTGAAGGTCGACATCGGCCAGTTCGAGCAGGTGATCGTCAATCTTGCTGTCAACGCGCGCGACGCCATGCCGGACGGCGGCGAGCTGACTGTGCGCACCAAGAACCTGCTGGCGCAGGATACCGCCGCGCTTGGCCACCGCGAGATGGTGGCGGCCGATTATGTGGTGGTGGAGATCGAGGACACCGGAAGCGGCATTGCACCCGACGTGTTGAAGCAGATCTTCGAGCCCTTCTTCACCACCAAGGAAGTGGGCAAGGGCACCGGGCTTGGCCTGTCGATGGTCTATGGCATCATCAAGCAGACGGGCGGTTTCATCTATTGCGATTCCGAGGTCGGCAAGGGCTCGACCTTCCAGATCTTCCTGCCGCGCCACATCGCGGACGCCAAGACCGATGGCGAGCCGGAGGAGAAGAAGCCGACCCCAGAGGCCGCTGCCGCCGCCAAGGCTGCCGATGCCGCCAAGGACCTGTCCGGTTCGGCGACAGTGCTGCTGGTCGAGGACGAGGACGCCGTGCGGATGGGTGGCGTGCGCGCGCTTACCTCGCGCGGCTACACGGTGCACGAGGCGTCGTCCGGCGTCGAGGCACTCGAGGTCTATCACGAGCTGGAAGGCAAGGTGGACATCGTCGTGTCCGACGTGGTGATGCCGGAAATGGATGGGCCGACGCTGCTCGGCGAGTTGCGCAAGCTGCGGCCCGACATCAAGTTCGTCTTCGTGTCCGGCTACGCCGAGGACGCCTTCGCCAAGAACCTGCCGGCAGATGCCAAGTTCGGCTTCCTGCCGAAGCCCTTCTCGCTGAAGCAGCTGGCGACCGTCGTGAAGGAAATGCTGGAGGCCGAATAGGCCGGGCGCTACAATCGGGTCGCCACGCCTGCCGCCATGCCGGCGGCAAGCGGCGAGCCGCAGTGCGCATGCGGACGAAGGGGTGCCGATGACGCCGCATAACGAGGCCGGACCCGGCGACTATGCCGAGGCAGTGCTGCTGCCGGGCTGCCCCGAGCGCGCGCAATGGATCGCCGAAACGCTGCTGGAGGAACCGCGCCGGGTCAACGCGGTGCGCGGCGAGCTCGGCTTCACCGGACGCTACCGCGGCCTGCCGGTCAGCGTGCAGGCGACCGGGATGGGGCGGCCGTCGCTGGCGATCTACGTGCATGAGCTGGTGACCGGGCACGGGGTCAAGCGGATCGTCAGGGTCGGCACCTGCGGCGGACTGGAGGAGGACGTGCCCCTCCGCTCGGTGGTGATCGCCCGCTCGGCGGCGATGGACCAGGAGACCGGCGAGGAGGGCGCCTGGCACGGCCCGGACGAACGGCTGTTCGCGGCGGCTGCCGCGCAGGCACAGGCCGCCGGCATCGACCACCAGGCCTGCGCGATGGTCTCGAGCGACGTGTTCTACCATCCCGATCCGCTCGGCCGCTTCGCGGCGGCGCGGGCGCTGGGGGCGAGGGCCTGCGACATGGAGACGGCCTGGGTGCTTTCCGGGCCCCCCAGGCTCGGCGCCCGGGCACTGTCGATCTGCACCGTCGTCGACAATCTGGTGACGGGGGCCGAGATCGACATGGCCGAGCGCCAGGGCGTCTTCGAGCCGATGGCCAGGCTGGCGCTCGAAACACTCTATGTCGACAGCGCCGACGCCGGCTGACCTCCCGTCTTCAAACGCTGAATTATCTTCACGCGCTCACCCGACGCCGCGACGGGCGGGCCGCGCAGGCGCCGCGTGCATGGCGGAAAAACTGTGGTATTCTGGGCACAGACCGGTGAGTCGAGAGTCCCGGCCGAGTAGTTCGCGTAAAGCGGGCAGGGCAACCGCCCTGCCGACAAGTTCCGCGCAAGCAACGCGCCCTAATGTGTTCCCGTAATCTGTTGTTTGGGTCAAGGCGTCTGGAAAACGGACCGGGAGACATTTGCAATGGAGCATTTCGTCGAAGACAATTCGAAGCGGCGGCTGACCGACCGCATCGAGATCATCACCGCCATCAACATCCTGCGCGAGCAGGGCTACGACAATGACGACCTGATCCGGGAAATAACCCGGATTTTTTATGTCGACCTCGATACCTACAACGAGATCGTCGTCGAGGCGGCGGCGGCCTAGGCCTTCGCCTCAAGCCGCTGCATCAGCGCCATGGCGCCTTGCGGGGCGCGGATCTTTCCCTCGTGGATGATGTAGAGGAAGACGTCGCGCGGTTGCTTCGCCGGTTTTGACGCCGGATCGGCGAGCGGCAGATCGTCCGGCTGGCCACCTTCGGCCCACTCCTTCGCTCGCGCCGCCCAGCGGTCGAGCTCCTTCGGCGTGTAGGCGGTCGGCACCGAATCCTCGCCCTTCTGCAGCCGCGCATAGACGAAATCCGCCGTCACGTCGGCAATCTCGGGATAGTCGTGGTGATGCGCGTAGCAGATCGCCGCCTTGTATTTCTTGGCCAGCGCGACGAATTCCGGCACGGCGAAGGAGGCGTGACGCACCTCCAGCACGTGGCGCAGCGCCACGCCGCCGGTCTTTTCCGGCAGCAGTTTCAGAAAGGCTTCAAAGTCCTCCGGCTCGAATTTCTTGGTCGGCGCGAACTGCCAGACGACGGGGCCGAGCCGGTCGCCCAGTTCGTGCACGCCGGTGTCCCAGAATTTCTGCATGGATTCGCCGGCCTCACCCAAAACCTTCTTGTTGGTGACGAAGCGGTTGCCCTTCACCGCGAAGACGAAATTTTCGGGCGTGTCGGCCGCCCATTTGGCGAAGGTTTCCGGGGTCTGGCCGCGATAATAGGTGCCGTTGATCTCGATGGTCGGCACCTGGCGCGCGGCGAACTGCAGCTGCTGCTTCTTCGGCAGTTTTTCCGGGTAGAAGGTGCCTTCCCAGGGCTCGAAGGTCCAGCCGCCCATGCCCGCCCGAATCTGGCCGGCGCGGATTCTTCCGGGTTCATTCATCGGGCGACTCCTAGTTTGCGTGGGCGGAAAATGGGGCGGGCGATGGGGCTTGTCCAGCGGGGGCGGGGCGGTCTCCTGACAGGCCGGGCGGGAGGTCGCACGCCCGCGATCCCTTTCCCGGCGGAAAAGGGTCAGCATGCGCCGGGGCGGGCGGCGCAGGCGGTCAAGAGGTGTCGGGGTGCGCCAGGGCGTGGAGGGCGAGCGAATGGGCGTGCGCCAGAATTTCGTCGACGTCGCGGATGTTCTTTCGGGCGGGGGCGGCGGGGTCGTAGGTGAGCAGACGGCCGCCGGGCGGTCGGCCGGGCCGCAGCGGCCAGGTTCGCCTTGGGCGGCCATGTGCCGGCGTATCCTGCCTGGCAGCAGCGGCGCGGCGCAGAAAAGCCTGGCGGCGGGCGAAGCGCATCGCCTGTCCGGGCAGGTCGTCGAGGGCGGCGGCAAGGGCGGCGAGACGCCGGGCCAGGCGCGTGGCGTCGATCGGGTCGTCGGGCGTCCTTCGAGGCTCGCCTTCGGCTCGCACCTCAGGATGAGGGCCGCCGGGGACGCAGATGCGGGGCACGGCGCGGGCGGGCACGTAGCGGCGGCGCGGCCCCTTTGACAGGCAGCGTCGCGGCGGATCGAAGAGCGGCAGGGCAAGCGGTCTGTCGGGGCGGGTCTCTTTCGCGGCGCGCGCGGCGAAGGCGCCGGCGGCCGGATCGGCGGGCGACAGCACGGTGGCGATGCCGAAGCGGCGGAGTATCGGATCGGCGAGGATCGGCTTGGGGCGGGGTTTGCGGGGCGGCGGCAGGGTGACGGTCAGGCCGCGCGCCGCCGCGATGATCAGCCGCCGCGCGGCGGACTCGGCCGGGCGCAGCAAGCGCAGGATGGCAAGGCGCAGATGGCGGGGGAGGGTGAGCGCGGGTCTTTTCACCTCCACCGTGAGTGGAGGTCGACGCGCAGCGTCGGGTGGGGGTGGCGGCGCTGCAGATACCCCCACCCGGAGGTCCAAGGGTACAACTTCAACGTCTGGCGTGAGTTCTGCACCGACCCCCCTCTGTCCTGCCGGACATCTCCCCCTCAAGGGGGGAGATTCTCCGAGGCCCGCCGGGTCCCCGCTGGCTTCGGCAGCGTCCCGGCCTTCTCGGCCGACGATCGACCTACCGGCTCGATCGGAAGATCGGGCCTCGAAGCCCCTCAAGGGGGGAGATTGGCCAGTCCAGCCAGCCATGGCGACGAGGCCGGCGACGACGCGCTTCAGCGCCTGGTGGTTGAATGCTATCGCTGCCCGTCCGTCCATCGCGCCCTCTTTTCGGGGCGGAATTCTAGCGTCGGCGGGCAGGGCGTGGACAAAGCGGCTCAGTCCTTGCCGTCGCGGCGGACGAATTCGTGCCAGCTGTCGCGTACGCCCGGCCGGTCGGCGGCAACGACGAGCGCGAGGTCGGCCTTATCAAAGGCCTCGAACCACTCGCTCCACTCGACGAGGTCGATGCCGCCCGAATTCGGCAGGCGCTCGGCGCGGTCCTGGTCCTGGTAGGCGTGCTGGCCGAAGACCAGCCGCAGCATCGCCTGGACGCCCGACTCCGCCGAGCTGTCGACGATGGCCGGCGCGCCGGCGCGGGCGGCGGCCCAGTCGCGGATGGCATCGTGGTCGGTGAGGGTGACGGTCTCGGACACGGGCGTTTCTCCTGGTTTTTCTGATGGCGTCAGCGCGAGGGATTATAATGACGGGCGCTGCCAGGACAAACGCCTGCTGGCGGGGATGGTTGCGGCAAAGGAGCGGCGACGTTAGACAATCACTTTGTCCGGCATTGCTGTAGCCTCCGGAATTTTTTCGACGCCGTCGCGCTGCGCCGTAGACAGTGTATTCCTTCAATGTTATTATAAATCTATAACCTATAAGTTCTTCTGCGGTACGTGGGAGTCGATTGCCCGTGACCATCACGCCAGAGCAGTGCCGCATGGCGCGCGCCGGGTTGCATATGAGCCAAACCGACTTGGCCCGACGTGCCGATGTAGCGCCTGCGACAATCGCAGAGTTCGAGAAGGGGAGAAGGACACCCTATGACCGAACGGTGCGCGACATCCAACGCGTTCTCGAAGATGCAGGAGCAACTTTTGTAGACGGCGGTGTGACGCTCACGGCGGAGCAAGGAAAATGACGAACAATTCAATCCAGAAGCCTGCCGATGTTCCGCTTGGAGACACGACCAAAGTCAGCGTCGATTGGCTGAAACTCGACCGAGAAAATCCACGCCTAGTTGGCATAAGCGCCCGCACGACAGACGAAAGCATCGTCGCACAGCTTTACCGAGGCGAGGAGTTAGGGGAACTGCTTCAATCCATTTCGGCGAATGGCTATCTGGACATAGAGCCTTTGATCGTCTGGCTAGACCCTGCCGACCAAAAGTTCACAGTTCTTGAGGGCAACCGCAGGCTTGCGGCTATCCGACTGTTTCGCGAACAGGCGCTGGTCGATGCCATCACCAAAAATGAACGCATCAAGATCAATGTCCCTGAAATCAGCAAAGCGGTCGAGGCATCGCTTGCCGAAGTATCCGTCTATCGCGTTCCGGATCGAGATGCAGCCCGGTCATTCATCGGCTTCAAGCACATCAACGGCGCGGCGAAATGGGAATCCTACGCAAAGGCAAAGTTCGCGGCCGGGTGGTACAACTCCGGGAATGTGTCGCTAGAGGAAATTTCCGAGAAGATTGGCGACCGGCATGACACCATCAAGCGAATGGTTGCCGCGATTTACGTTCTGGACCAGGCGGAGCGTGAGGGCGTCTTTTCGCTAACAGATCGCAAGATCACCAAGTTCAATTTCTCGCATCTGTATACAGCCCTCTCTCGCTCGACATACATGACCTATTTGGGACTGGAAACGGCTTGGTCCCGGTATGACCCGCAACCCAATCCGGTCCCGGCTGACAAACTGGACCGCCTCCGGGAAGTGCTGGTTTGGATTTACGGGTCCAAGGAGGACGACAAGGAGTCGGTCATCCAGTCGCAGAACCCCGACATCAAAATCCTTGGTGAAACGCTCGCGAGCACCGAAGGCCTCCATATCCTGCGCGCTGGTGGTACGCTCGTGGAAGCGCACGCGAGCACCCGGCCAGCGGATGAAACCCTTTCAGCGTCCCTTATTCGGGCTCGTAGCGTGCTGCGGGAAGCAGCGAATAGTCTTCGAGGCTATGACGGTCGCGATCAATCTCTACTAAATATTGCAGAGGACGTGACCGAAACAGCGCAAACTATCTACGATCGAATGAGGAAAAAATTCCGAGAGGCCATGGGGGAAGACCGTGGCAGTTGAACTTTATTTTCCACTTGATGAAGTTGACACTAAGAATCCAAACTTCGATCTTGCCGCCGACTACCTCGAATTGACTGCGTTCTTCTCTGAAGAAGTTAGGTCATTCACGAAGGACCTCATCAACGCAACAGAGATTGGCGCCAACGACGACTACGAAACCGTCGACGAAGAAATGACCGACCGGGAAGAAATTGTTTCCGGTGCCGTCGGACGGATCGACGGCAGACGCGAGGCGCTCGGTGGGTCATATCCGTTCACGCTGGACGAAAGTGGGGATGTCCTAACATATGTGGGCGAGGAGCCCTCCTATGGGCAAGCCGCCTATATTCTTTCACTCATTCTGTCGCACCTGAAGGCGGTATCGCCGATTCTCGACGGATCGGCCGTATACCCGACGGACGCTGAAATCATCGAACTTCGGAAATATTTCCAGTACTTCGCAACAGCGGCTTTGGCCGCCGAAGTGAATGGCCGGGCTTGGTCCTTTGGGCATCCCCGACCGGACAAGACCAATTTTCACACGAAGCTTGCCGAAATTTGGGGCGTGTTTCGAGACGGCGTTCTACAGGCGGCCGTAGGCGTACCTGACAGGCCGCAGGACGACCAGATTGACGTTTTTGCAGCCCGTCTCCAGCCCGACGGGCTTCCGGGCTTTCTGCTTGCCGCAGGGCAAGTTGCCACCGGCAACAACTGGCGTGAAAAGTCACTTCGCCACCATCTGGAAAGGGTGTTTCCAAGCCGTTGGTTCGGGCAACAGCCCGTGACAATGATGATGTGCTATCACATCATCCCTTTCGCTCGTCCAGACGATGAATTCTTTGATGACTGCCGTGTCCTCGGCAACGTTCTTCATCGTCTTCGGGTCCCCCACCGGGTGACAGAAGCCCAAGGACTTCATGATCAAGGGGTAGCAATTGAAGCCTTCGACCAACTCGCCGTGGCGGTCGAGTGGATCAAGGCTTATGCTGCAAGGGGAGCGGCCGCAGCATGAGGCACCGCTTCCATTCAATCTGCCCATATTTCGCGATGTTTCCCGAAGCGTTTGTGGAGAAGCACCTTGCCGCGTCGCGCTTCAGCGGAGTCGTGTTTGACCCGTTCTGCGGTCGGGGGACGACCGTCTTCGAAGCATTGCTGAACGGCAGGGAAGCCGCCGGATGTGACTTACATCCTGTCGCAGTTTGCATCACGGGCGCCAAGTGCAATCCGCCAGATCGTGACGACGTGGTTGCGCGACTGGCGGAATTGGAAGGTTCCTTTTCTGTCCTGCCACCGCCCGTTCTTGCGGATGATATGGCGGACTTCTTTAACGCCTGCTTCCATGCTGACACCTATGAGCAGGTGCGGTTCCTCCGGGCCAATCTGGACTGGCGGGATAATCGCACCGACCGCTTCATAGCCGCCCTTTGCCTTGGGGCCCTCCACGGCGAGTCTCACCGGAGCCCGAACTATTTCAGTAATCGGATGCCGCGAACGATCAGCACTAAGCCCGCCTATTCGGTGCGCTGGTGGGAAAAGCACGGCTATGTCGCGCCTCACCGGGATGCGTTTGCCATTTTGCGCGGCATGGTTGATTTCCGCTTTCGTACGCCTCCACCGGATAATCGTGGCGAAATCGCCGAGTCCGACGCGCGGAAGGCAAAGACTTCATTTCCACATTTGGAAGGCAGGGTGACTGACATCATCACGTCGCCCCCCTATCTCGACACAACCAACTATCGCGAAGACCAGTGGTTGCGGCTGTGGTTCTTGGGCGAAGAACCCAAGAGTACCCAAGCGCGCGACGACGGGCGGCACTACAACAAGACGCTTTACTGGACCTTCTTGAAAGAAGCGTGGGAAGGCGTCGTACCTTTGTTGGCGCCGCAGGCAAGAATTGTCGTTCGTATCGGTGGAAGGAGGCTGTCCAAGGAAGAGATGTTTGACAGCCTGTTGACGAGTTTAAAGGGTGCGACTGCTCGCGACGTGCAGCCAGCCGATGAAGGAATAACCACCCCTGTTAAAAGGACTCAGGCCAATAGCTTCCGGGGGGCCAAGGCGTCTCCTACGGTCGAACATGACTTCTGTTTTGTGGTAACCTAGCAATCAAAAAATCAACGGCGAAGCTAGAATCAACAAGGCGCTCCTTCTACTCCGCCGCCTGCGCCCGTTTCCCCGGTCGTCTCCCCAGCAGTTCCTTCAAAAACTGCCCCGTATAACTGCGCTCTTCCGCGGCGATGTCTTCGGGGCGGCCCTGGGCGACGAGTTCGCCGCCGCCGTCGCCGCCTTCGGGGCCGAGGTCGAGCACCCAGTCGGCGGTCTTGATCACCTCGAGATTGTGCTCGATGACGACGACCGTGTTGCCCTGGTCGACCAGCTCGTGAAGGACTTCGAGCAGCTTGGCGACGTCGTGGAAATGCAGGCCGGTGGTCGGCTCGTCCAGAATGTAGAGCGTCTTGCCGGTCGCCTTGCGCGACAGTTCCTTGGCGAGCTTGATGCGCTGCGCCTCGCCGCCCGACAAAGTGTTGGCCTGCTGGCCGATATGGATGTAGCCGAGGCCGACGCGCTTCAGCGTCTCCAGCTTGTCGCGCACGCCCGGCACCGCGGCGAAGAAGTCGACGCCTTCCTCGACCGTCATGTCGAGCACGTCGGCGATGGACTTCTGCTTGAACAGCACGTCGAGCGTCTCGCGGTTGTAGCGCTTGCCGTGGCAGACGTCGCAGGTGACGTAGACGTCGGGCAGGAAGTGCATCTCGATCTTGATGACGCCGTCGCCCTGGCAGGCCTCGCAGCGGCCGCCCTTGACGTTGAAGGAGAAGCGGCCGGGCGCGTAGCCGCGCGCCTTGGACTCCGGCAGGTTGGCGAACCAGTCGCGGATCGGCGTGAAGGCGCCGGTGTAGGTGGCCGGGTTGGAACGCGGCGTGCGGCCGATGGGCGACTGGTCGATGTCGATGACCTTGTCCAGAAATTCGAGGCCCTCGACGCGGTCGTGCTCGGCCGGGTGCTCGCGTGAGCCCATGATGCGGCGCGAGGCGGCCTTGAACAGCGTCTCGATGAGGAAGGTCGACTTGCCGCCGCCCGACACGCCGGTGACGGCGGTGAAGGTGCCGAGCGGGATGTCGGCGGTGACGTCCTTCAGGTTGTTGCCGCGCGCGCCGACGACGCGGATTTTGCGGTTCTTCTTCAGCGCGCGGCGCTCGGCCGGCGTGGCGACCTCAAGCTCGCCGGAGAGATATTTGCCGGTGATCGAGTTGGGGTTGGCCATGATGTCGCGTGGCGACCCTTGAGCGATGATCTCGCCGCCATGGATGCCGGCGGCCGGGCCGATGTCGACGACATAGTCGGCCGTCAGGATGGCGTCCTCGTCATGCTCGACGACGATGACCGTGTTGCCGAGATCGCGCAGGTGCTTCAGCGTGTCGAGCAGGCGCGCATTGTCGCGCTGGTGCAGGCCGATCGACGGCTCGTCGAGCACGTAGAGCACGCCGGTGAGGCCGGAGCCGATCTGCGAGGCGAGCCGGATGCGCTGGCTCTCGCCGCCCGACAGCGTGCCGGAATTGCGCGACATGGTCAGGTAGTCGAGGCCGACATCGTTGAGGAAGCGCAGGCGCTCGCGGATCTCCTTGAGGATGCGCGTGGCGATCTCGGTCTGCTTGGGCGTCAGGTGGGCCGGCAGTTCCTCGAACCACTGGTTGGCCTTGCGGATCGACATTTCGGAGATCTGACCGATATGCAGGCCGGCGATCTTGACGGCGAGCGATTCCGGCTTGAGGCGGTAGCCCTTGCAGACGGGGCAGGGCGAGGCCGACATGAAGCGCTCGATCTCCTCGCGCATCCAGGCGGATTCGGTCTCCTTCCAGCGGCGCTCGAGATTGGGGACGACGCCCTCGAAGGTCTTGGTCGTCTTGTAGGAGCGCAGCCCGTCGTCGTAGCTGAACGTGATCTCGCGCGTGCCGGTGCCGTGCAGGATGGCATTCTTCGCGTCGTCGGAGAGGTCGGCAAAGCGGTCGCCCAATTTGAAGCCGAAAACCTTGCCGAGCGCTTCGAGCGTCTGCGAATAATAGGGCGAGGTGGACTTGGCCCAGGGGCTGACGGCGCCGTCGCGCAGCGTGCGGGCCTCGTCGGGCACGACCAGCGAGGCGTCGATGGCGCGCTGGCTGCCGAGGCCGTCGCAGGCCGGGCAGGCGCCGAACGGGTTGTTGAAGGAGAAGAGGCGCGGCTCGATCTCGGGAATGGTGAAGCCGGAGACCGGGCAGGCGAATTTTTCCGAGAAGAGCAGGCGTTCATGCGTCTCGTTGGCGGACTTGTTGACGGAATCCGCACCCGTCTGGCTGGCGTCGAGCGGCTTGTCGGCGAATTCGGCCACGGCAAGGCCCTCGGCGAGCTTCAGCGCCGTCTCGATGGAGTCGGCCAGCCGCGTGCCGAGGTCGGCGCGCACGACGACGCGGTCGACGACCACGTCGATGTCGTGCTTGTACTTCTTGTCGAGGGCCGGCACGTCGGCGACCTCGTAGAAGGTGCCGTCGATCTTGACGCGCTGAAAGCCCTTCTTCTGCAGCTCGGCGAGCTCCTTGCGGTACTCGCCCTTACGGCCGCGCACGATGGGGGCGAGGATGAAGAGCCGCGTGCCCTCGTCGAGCGCCAGCACGCGGTCGACCATCTGCGACACGGTCTGGCTCTCGATCGGCAGGCCGGTGGCCGGCGAATAGGGAATGCCGGCGCGCGCGAACAAGAGGCGCATGTAGTCGTAAATCTCGGTGACGGTGCCGACCGTCGAGCGCGGGTTGCGCGAGGTGGTCTTCTGCTCGATGGAGATGGCCGGCGACAGGCCGTCGATCTGGTCGACGTCCGGCTTCTGCATCATCTCCAGAAACTGGCGCGCATAGGCCGAGAGGCTCTCGACATAGCGGCGCTGGCCCTCGGCATAGATTGTGTCGAAGGCGAGCGAGGATTTTCCGGAGCCGGACAGGCCGGTCATGACGATCAGCGAATCCCGCGGGAGATCGAGATCGATGTTCTTCAGATTGTGTTCGCGTGCGCCGCGAATGGATAGGAATTTATGGTCGGCCATTGCCGGTCCGCCGCCTCGTCTTGAAAAATGTCGGGATGGCAGGGATGTCCGGCCGACCCTCTATCTAGGTATTTTTCCCGCCGCGTCGAGGGCCTGCCTCGCACGATCGTGGTCTAGCGAGGAATCGACCCCAAGGGCAAGCGGAAAGAACAAAGATCGAACGCGCTACTGACAAAACGGGTGGCGCACAGGCGAGCGCGCGTGGTCGGGGCGATCGCATCGCGGGGCGGCGGCCGGGCACAATTGGGTGCGCCGGCGATCACGATTTGTGTAGCCGACTGATTGCCAATTGACGCGTCGGGACCATGGGTACAGACTCCCACTTGTCACCGGGGCCGAATGTCGACGCGACATTCATCGCTGCCAGCGAGGCGGTCTGCGAGACGCCGCAGACGAGCGACGAGGCCACGGCGCGACATGTGTGGAAACGGACGTAGGAGTTGAGGCATGACGCCACCTAATAGTCCCCCAAGGCTCCACTGAAGCCTGGAGCCACAGCTGACGCAGGTGCCTGAATTCGTTCGGTAAACCGCGTCGCTGATCACCTTACAATCAGAGACGACAAGTCGGATCGTCGGCTGAATGCCGCGTTGCATCCGAAATGAAAGCTGGTCGTTGACGACCGGTATCTTGGGCAATGCCCAAACGAGGCCCTGTCAGTTCTGACGAACGGCAGGGCCTAATTTCGTGGGCTGCACGGTGGTCGGCAGGCCGCGCCGGCAGGCTGGCAGCGAACCGCGGGATCTGGCGGCTGCCCCGGGGCTGGCAGTGCCACATCCGTCAGGGCAATCCGGAGGCGCGAAGACCGGATGCGAGCGTGCGGCAGCCGGGAGGGCCGTTCGTGATCCGGGGTTCCGACCTGACGCCAGGCAGGCGCCGGACTTCGGGACGCCGGCTTGAGACAATCTTGCAAAAGGCCGCGGGTTGATCTAGAACAAAAAAAGAACAAAACACATGTGGACAGTGCCGGAGCGCGGGGCATTCGGCCGGGTCGTTTCAGGCGCGATCATATAGGATGCGCGCGAATTCGGGGCCTGTTCGCCCCGCAAGCCTATTGGAGAAGTATCATGGCAGGCAGCGTCAACAAGGTCATCCTGGTCGGAAATCTCGGGGCCGATCCCGAAATCCGCCGGCTGAATTCGGGCGATCCGGTCGTCAACATGCGCATCGCGACCTCGGAAAGCTGGCGCGACAAGCAGTCGGGCGAGCGCAAGGAAAAGACCGAGTGGCACAATGTCGTGATCTTCAACGACCAGCTCGCCAAGGTCGCCGAGCAGTACCTGAAGAAGGGCGCCAAGGTTTACATCGAGGGCCAGATCCAGACCCGCAAATGGCAGGACCAGACCGGCAACGACCGCTACACGACCGAGATCGTGCTGCAGAAGTATCGCGGCGAATTGCAGATGCTCGATGCGCGCGGCCAGGGCGAAGGCGGGCAGGTCGGCGGCTATTCCGGCGGCGGCGGCCGCTCGCAGGGATCCGATTTCGGCCAGTCCGGTCCTGACGATCGCGGCGGCGGTGGCGGAAGCCGTGGCGGCGGCGGCGGCGGATCGCGCGACCTGGACGATGAAATTCCGTTCTGATCGGAGCGGGCGGACGCGAATGTCCGCCCCTGAAATGGCAGGCGCCCGGCGCGGGTTCCTGCCGGCCCTCTGGCTCGCCACGCTGATCGGCCTGGCGTGGCCGGCTTCAGCCGGTGAGGCCGATGTCGAGGCGGTAGAGGTCACGTTGCAGGCCGACGGCGCCTACAGCTTCGACGTAACCATACGCCACGACGACGAGGGCTGGAGCCACTATGCCGACCGTTTCGAGGTGTTGGACGCGAGCGGCGCAGTGCTCGGCACGCGCACGCTGTTTCACCCGCATGTCGACGAGCAGCCCTTCACTCGCAGCCTCGCGGTCGCAATCCCGGATGGCATCGAAAGCGTCGTAGTGCGCGCGCATGATCTCGTGCACGGCATCGGCGGACGCGAGATGACGGTGGCGCTGCCGGCGCGCTGAGACGCCCGGGCGCCAGGCCCGACCTGACGGGCGTGGGGCTGGCCGATCGAGCTTCCGGCCCGGCCCATTCATCGAGCCCCTATGGGACGTAATGTCAGCTTGCAAAGCGGCCGATCCGGCCGCATGGCTCGGCAATCCGGATCAACGGAACAAGGAATGGCATCGGTGAAAGCGCGCGTGAAATGGGTCGAGGACCGGACCTTTGTCGGCGAGTCCGGCAGCGGTCACAGGATAGTGCTGGGCACGGCATTTGGGCCTGAGGGCCGTTCGCCGGGCCCGAGCCCGATGGAACTGATGCTGATCGGTGCGGGCGGCTGCTCGGCCTACGACGTCATTCATATTCTCGAAAAGGGTCGCGAGGCGGTCGAGGACTGCGTCGTGGAGATGGATGCCGACAGGGCTGAAACCGAGCCGAAGGTGTTCACCCGCATCCACATGCACTTCATCGTCAAGGGCAGGGCTCTCTCGCCGGCAAAGGTTGCGCGGGCAATCGACCTGTCGGTCGAAAAATACTGCTCGGCCTCCATCATGCTCTCCAAGACGGCGACGATGACGCATGATTTCGAGGTCGTCGATACCGGCCAGCCTGCAGTAGCCTGACCGCAACGGATCGGGACAACGCCTTTGGCGGCGCCGCCCCGATCCCAGCTACCTTGGTCGCGCCGGGAAGAAAGCTCGGTGCGGCGGCAACCCGGATGCTAGGGTGGGTGTCCGACCGTTCCCAGCGCCGAGGCTGCCATGACACCCACAATCGCCACCCTGGCCGACAGGATCCAGGCACTCGAATCCGAACTGGAAGCAGAACTCGCCAAGCGGCGGGCCGACCTGCATGTCGGGCTTGAGAAGGGCCGCGCGCATTTCGAGGCGGAGTTGTTGCGCCGCCACCGCGAGATGCGGACGCGGCTGTCGACCTATATCGCCCATGCCCGTCCGATGGTGGTGCTGACGGCGCCCTTCATCTACGCTCTGATCGTGCCGCTGGTGCTGCTCGACCTGTTCGTCAGCCTCTACCAGGCGGTGTGCTTTCCGGCCTATGGCATCCTGGAGACGAAGATGGCCGCGAAACGGCGCAAGGACTGACTGCCGCCGAAAAGGACGGATGCCCGGGCCACACGCTGCGGCGGAGAGCCGTCAGGTCGCCATGATCGCCTTGATCCCGTCGGCGACGAACTGCACCGCCAGCGCCGCCAGGATGACACCCAGCAGCCTGGTCAGGATGGATCGGCCGGTATGGCCCAGAATGCCGTCAATGCGCTCGGCGAGCAGGAATACCGCGAAGGTGAGGGCGAGGCAAAGCGCGATGATGCCGACCAGCGAGGCCTGACCGGCCAGCCCGGGCATCGAGCCCGACAGCAGCACGGTGGCGGAAATCGCGCCCGGGCCGGCGATCAGCGGGATGGCCAGCGGAAAGGCAGCGATGTTGTGGATGTGGTCGCGGGTGATGGCGACGTCGGAGATCTTCTCCTTGCGGTCCTGACGCTTCTCGAACACCATTTCAAAGGCGATGAAGAACAGCAGGAAGCCGCCGGCGATGCGGAAAGCCGGCAGCGTTATGCCGAAAACCGAGAGGATGGCCGCGCCGGCGATGGCAAACAGCGCCATCACGGCAAAGCCGATGATCGAGGCGCGCACGGAGACCTGGCGGCGCTCGTCGCGGTTCATGCCGCGCGTCACGGCAAGGAACAGCGGCGCAAGCCCCGGCGGGTCGATGGTCACCAGTATGGTGACGAAGGCATTGAAAAGACTGTCATAAGACGGCATGGCGCGTTCCCCTCACGCAGGCTAGCGCGGCTGACCGTCCGACACCAGTCCACCGATCACAAGTTTCACCGGCAGGCGCAAATCCGGCAATGTCGCAGGCCGGCAATCCGCGTCGTTGCCGTTGCGGCATTTTGACGGTCATATCCTTTTGAATTTCCGCCAGTATTCAGCTCTGGATAAGGTCCTGAACGCTTGGATAATCAGGCCCGCTTCCTATATAGACGGGGTATGATTCTCAACGGTTTAAGTGATCAGATTTGAACGACCAGAAAACACCGCGCGGTCCCGGCGGCCCATCCGATATCGAGCCGATTTCGATCATCGAGGAAATGCAGCGCTCCTATCTCGATTACGCCATGAGCGTGATCGTCAGCCGGGCGCTGCCCGACGTGCGCGACGGCATGAAGCCGGTGCACCGGCGCATCCTGTTTGCGGCGCATGAGAGCGGCTATCACTGGAACCGCAAATATGTGAAGTCGGCGCGCCCCGTCGCCGACGTGATGGGTAAATACCATCCGCACGGTGACGCCTCGATCTATGACGCCCTGGTGCGCATGGCGCAGGACTGGTCGCTGCGCGTGCCGCTGATCGACGGGCAGGGCAATTTCGGCTCGATCGACGGCGATCCGCCGGCGGCCATGCGCTATACCGAGTCCCGCCTGACCAAGGTGGCGCACGAGCTGCTCGAGGACATCGACAAGGACACCGTCGATTTCCAGGAGACCTACGATTCATCGGGCAGCGAACCCAAGGTGCTGCCGGCGCGCTTTCCGGCCCTGCTGGTCAACGGAGCGGGCGGCATCGCCGTCGGCATGGCGACCAACATCCCGCCCCACAATCTGAGCGAAGTCTGCGACGGCGCCATTGCGCTGATCGACAATCCGGCGATCGACCTGCCGGCGCTGATGGAGATCATTCCCGGTCCCGATTTCCCGACCGGCGGCCTGATCATCGGCCGGGCCGGCATCGAAAGCGCCTATGCGTCGGGGCGCGGCTCGGTGCTGATGCGCGGCAAGGTGAACATCGAGGAGCGGCCAAACGACCGCGAGGCGATCATCATCACCGAGGTTCCCTACCAGGTGAACAAGTCGACGATGATCGAGAAGATGGCCGAACTGGTGCGCGACAAGCGCATCGAGGGCATTTCCGACATTCGCGACGAGAGTGACCGCCAGGGCTACCGCGTCGTCATCGAGCTGAAGAAGGATGCCGTCTCCGACGTCATCCTCAACCAGCTCTACCGCTACACTCCGCTGCAGACCTCTTTCGGCTGCAACATGGTGGCGCTGAACGGCGGCAAGCCGGAAGTGATGACGCTCACCGACATGCTGCAGGCCTTCGTCGCCTTCCGCGAGGAGGTGATCAGCCGGCGCACGAAATTCCTGCTGCGCAAGGTGCGCGACCGCGCCCATGTGCTGGTCGGTCTCGCCATCGCCGTCGCCAATATCGACGAGGTCATCAAGCTGATCCGCCAGGCGCCCGACCCGCAGACGGCGCGCGAGCAGTTGATGGAACGCCGCTGGCCGGCGGCCGACGTGGAATCGCTGATCCTGCTGATCGACGACCCGCGCCATCGCATCAACGAGGACGGCACCTACAACCTGTCGGAAGAGCAGGCGCGCGCCATTCTCGAACTGCGCCTGCAGCGCCTGACAGCGCTCGGCCGCGACGAGATCGCCGACGAGCTGAACACGATCGGCGCCGAGATCAAGGACTACCTCGACATCCTGTCGTCGCGGGTGCGAATCCAGCAGATCGTCAAGGACGAGCTGGTCGCCGTGCGCGACGAGTTCGGCACGCCACGGCGCACCGAGCTGCTCGAGGGCGCCGCCGACATGGACGATGAGGACCTGATCCAGCGCGAGGACATGGTCGTCACGGTCAGCCATTCCGGCTACATCAAGCGCGTGCCGCTGTCGCTCTACCGGGCGCAGCGCCGCGGCGGCAAGGGCCGCTCGGGCATGTCGACCAGGGACGAGGATTTCGTCACCCGGCTGTTCGTCGCCAATACCCACACGCCGGTACTGTTCTTCTCCTCTCGCGGCATCGTCTACAAGGAAAAGGTCTGGCGCCTGCCGATCGGCAACCCGCAGTCGCGCGGAAAATTCCTGCGCAACATGCTGCCGCTGCAGGATGGCGAGCGCATCACCACGATCATGCCGATGCCCGAGGACGAGGAGAGCTGGGCCGATCTGGACGTGATGTTCGCGACGACGCGCGGCACCGTGCGGCGCAACAAGCTGTCGGACTTCGTGCAGGTCAACCGCAACGGCAAGATCGCCATGAAGCTGGAGGAGGAAGGCGACGAGATTCTCGGCGTCGAGACCTGCTCCGACGAGGACGACGTGCTGCTGACCGCCAATTCGGGCCAGTGCATCCGCTTCCGGGTCAGCGACGTGCGCGTGTTCATGAGCCGAAACTCGGTCGGCGTGCGCGGCATCTCGATGGGCGAGGGCGACCGCGTCATCTCGATGGCGATCCTCGGCCATGTCGAGGCGACACCGGCCGAGCGCGCCGGCTACCTCAAGCAGGCCGCGGCCGAACGCAAGACGGCCGGCACGGAGGAAGAAGACATCGCGCTGACCAACGAGGAAGTCGACGGGGAGACCACGCTGCAGGCCGAGCGCTACGAAGAGCTCAAGGCGCGCGAGCAGATGGTGCTGACGGTCAGCGAATATGGCTATGGCAAGCGCTCGTCCTCCTACGATTTCCGTCTGACCGGGCGCGGCGGCAAGGGCATCCGTGCCACCGACGTGTCAAAGGCAGACGAGATCGGCAGGCTGGTGGCGACCTTCCCGGTCGGCAATGACGACCAGATCATGCTCGTATCGGACGGCGGCCAGGTGATCCGCGTGCCGGTCAACGGCATCCGCATCGCCAGCCGTGCGACAAAGGGCGTGACGATCTTCAACACGTCGGGTGACGAGAAGGTCGTGTCCGTGGAGAGGATTTCGGAGCCGCAGGGCGAGGAAGAGGACGAGATCGTCGATGCGCCGACTGCGGCAGAGGGGCAGGTTGCCGGAGACGGCGCCGATACGTGATCGATCGGCCGTCCCCGGCAAAGGCTTCGCTGACTGGAGGTTAGCGGGGCCAGAAATCGCGGATGGTGCTGGTCTTCTGCTTGACGCGGGTACGCTGGGTTTCCTGATGCATGCTGAATGCCGTGGCGATCAGCATCATTATGGTCATGGCGACGGCGAGCATGTAGATCATCATTGTCTCAATCTCCTGGCCAATAACGGGCGCGGGCCGATTTGGTTTCATCCGTTGATGTTCCCGACATATAGCGGGCGCGCCTTGAACCTTTTCTGATAGCCCCGTTCATGTGCCGTTCATGCAGTTTGCCTTTGATCCACAGTCTCGCTAGAAGCCGTCCATGACCATGCGCCACGCCATCTATGCCGGCTCGTTCGACCCGCTGACCAACGGCCATCTGGACGTGTTGAAGGCGTCGCTGGCGGTTGCCGACGTCGTCTACGCGGCAATCGGCATCCATCCCGGCAAGAAGCCGCTGTTCGAGTTCGACGAGCGCGTCGGCCTGATCGAGGCGGCGACGCGCGACGAGTTCGGCGACGATGCCGGCCGCATCAAGGTCGTGTCCTTCGACGGGCTGGTGATCGACGCGGCACGCCAGCAGGGCGCGGCGATCATGATCCGCGGGCTGCGCGACGGCACCGACCTCGACTACGAGATGCAGATGGCCGGCATGAACGAGACCATGGCGCCCGATCTGCAGACGGTTTTTTTGCCGGCAAGCCCCTCGGTGCGCACGATTACCGCCACACTTGTCCGCCAGATTGCGTCGATGGGCGGGGATATCCGCCCCTTCGTACCGGCGGTGGTCGCCGAGGCGCTCACCGCTAAATTCAATTCGAAATAGAATTCTGGAGAACGTCCATGCAGCTCAGGAAGCTTGCTTCGTTATTCGTCATGCTTGCGGCCCTGTGGGGAATTTCGCCGGCCTTCGCGGCCGAGCCCGAAGACACCATGATCATCACGCTCAAGGACGGCGACGTGGTCATCGCGCTGCGGCCGGACCTCGCGCCCAAGCATGTAGCGCAGATCAAGAAGCTGGTGCGCGAAGGCGCCTATGACAATGTTGCCTTCCACCGGGTGATGGCCGGCTTCATGGCGCAGACCGGCGACGTGCAGTTCGGCGACATGGTCGACGGCTACAATTCGCAGCGCGCCGGCATGGGCGGCTCGGCACTGCCGGACCTGCCGGCCGAATTCTCCGACGTGCCCTACGTACGCGGCGTGGTCGGCATGGCGCGCGCGCAGGACCCCGACTCGGCCAATTCGCAGTTTTTCATCATGCTGGCGCCCAATGAGGGCTTGAACGGCCAGTACACCGTCGTCGGTGTGGTCGAGAGCGGCATGGAATTCGTCGACAACATCAAGAAGAGCGACAACCCGCAGACCGGCGCGGTGGTCGATCCGGACCGCATGGTCAAGGTCCGCATCGCGGCAGACGACTAAAAATCCATTAGAAAAGAAGGACTTAATCATGGCTGAAATCAAGGACCGCGAGAACGCGCTCATTCTCGAAACCACGCAGGGCCAGGTGGTCATCGAGCTGCTGCCGGATCTCGCACCCGGCCATGTCGGCCGCATCAAGGAACTGGCCCGCGAAGGCGCCTATGACGGCGTGGTGTTCCACCGCGTCATCGACGGCTTCATGGCGCAGACGGGCGACGTCAAGTTCGGCAAGAGTGGCGGCAAGGAATTCAACCCGGCACGCGCCGGCATGGGCGGCTCCGACAAGCCGGACCTGAAGGCCGAATTCTCCAACATGAACCATGCGCGCGGCACCTGCTCGATGGCGCGCTCGCAGAACCCGAATTCGGCGAATTCGCAGTTCTTCATCTGCTTCGATGACGCCGGCTTCCTCAACCGCCAGTACACGGTGTGGGGCCAGGTCATCGAGGGCATGGAGAATGTCGACAAGATCAAGCGCGGCGAGCCGGTGCAGGATCCCGACAAGATCGTGTCGATGAAAGTCGCCGCAGACGTAAAGTAACCGGCAGGGGCAGGGGACCAGGACGTCAATGATGGGTGTAATCTGGTCCCTGCTCGGCATCGTGTCCGGCGCCTTCATCGCCATCCAGGCGCCGGTCAACGCGCAACTGGCGCGCGGGCTCGGCTCTCCGGTGCCGGCCGCCGCCTTCTCCTTCCTGTCGGGCGCCGTCGTGCTCGGCATCGTCTCGGTGCTGATCGTCCGGCTGCAGGGCATTTCGCTCGACTGGCGCGCGCCGGCACCCTGGCTGTTCGTCGTCGGCGGACTTCTGGGCGGCTCCTACGTGACGATCGCGACCATCCTTGCCCCGCGCATCGGCGCCGCGGCGCTGATGGCCTTTGCGGTGACCGGCCAGCTTCTGGCGGGCATGGCTATCGACCGGATCGGCTTTCTCGGGCTGGCGGTGCGCGAGATCTCGCTCGGTCGCGTCGCCGGGGCCGTGCTGCTGCTCTCCGGGGCGCTGCTGATCCGCCTGACCTGATGCGTGTCGATCTCTTCGATTTCGAACTGCCGGAGGAGCGCATCGCGCTGCGACCGGCCGAACCGCGCGACTCTGCACGGCTGCTGGTCGTCAGGGCGGGCGATGGGACCGAGGACCGTTCGGTCGGCGAGCTGCCTTCCCTGCTCGATCCCGGCGACCTGCTGATCTTCAACGACACAAAAGTCATTCCGGCGCAGCTTTCCGGCATCCGACGCCGCGGCGAGGCCGAGGCGCAGGTGGACGCGACGCTGCACATGCGCACCGCACCCGACCAATGGCTCGCCTTCATGCGACCCGGCAAGCGGGTGGCGGCCGGCGACCGAATCCATTTCGGCCATGACGGCAATTCCTGTTTTCTCGGCGCGCTCGACGCCACGGTGCTCGAAAAGCGCGAGGGCGGCGAGGTGCTGCTCGGCTTCGATCTGTCCGGTCCGTTTCTCGACGAGGCGCTGCATGCCGTCGGGCATATTCCGCTGCCGCCCTATATCGCCTCGAAACGGCCCGACGACGCGCGCGACCTGACCGACTACCAGACGATCTACGCCAAGGACGAGGGCGCGGTGGCCGCGCCGACCGCGGGGCTGCATTTCACGCCGGAACTCTTTGCGGCACTCGACGCCAAGGGCATCGAGCGGCACTTCGTGACGCTGCATGTGGGGGCAGGCACCTTCCTGCCGGTCAAGGCCGACGACACCGCCGACCACAAGATGCATGCCGAAGTGGGGCACGTTTCGGAGGCGACGGCAGCGGCCATCAATGCGGCGCGGGCGCGGGGCAACCGCGTCGTCTCCGTTGGCACGACATCACTCAGGCTTATCGAAAGCGCAGCAGCTGACGACGGCACGGTCTCGCCCTGGTCGGGACCGACCGACATCTTCATCACGCCGGGCTACAGGTTCCGTGCGGTCGACGTGCTGATGACCAATTTCCACCTGCCGCGCTCGACGCTCTTCATGCTGGTCTCGGCCTTTTGCGGGCTTGAGACGATGCGCGCAGCCTATGCGCATGCGATCGAGAACAAGTACCGCTTCTATTCCTACGGCGATGCCAGCCTGCTGTTCAGGGCCGACACATGATCGTGCGCTACCTGACCCACCCGCAGGTCGCGATCGATCCGTCGGTGCCCGTCGAACGCTGGGGGCTGAACGCAGCCGGAAGCGGGCGCGTGGCGGCGCTGGCGGCGTCAGGCGCGCTGCAGGGCACGCGCGTCGTTGTATCGAGCGGTGAGACCAAGGCGGCCGACACCGCTGCCCCGCTTGCGGCGGCGCTGGGCGTCGAGCATCGCGTCCGCGAGGGCATGCACGAGAACGACCGCTCGGCGACAGGCTTCCTGCCGCCGGCCGAGTTCGAGCAGGTCGCAGCCCAGTTCTTCGCCGCGCCGGAGAAGAGCGTCAGGGGCTGGGAACGGGCGATCGACGCCCAGACGCGCATCGTGCGCGAGACGCTGGCCGCGCTGGCCAAGGCTCCGGCCGGCGATGTGCTGCTGGTCGGTCACGGCGCGGTCGGCACGTTGCTGATGTGCCATCTTGCCGGCTGGGCGATTGATCGCAGCCGCGACCAGCCGGGCGGTGGCGGCGGCAATTTCTTCGCCTTCGAACGCGACGGCCCGCAGCTGCTGCATGACTGGGCACCGATGGAAACGATCAGGGCCGACGAGGCGCAGGCAACATGAGCGAGACCTTCCAGTTCAATCTGCTGGCGACCGACGGCAAGGCGCGGCGTGGCGAGATTTCGATGCCGCGCGGCACGGTGCGCACGCCGGCCTTCATGCCGGTCGGCACCGGCGGCACGGTCAAGGCCATGTACATGGACCAGGTGCGCGGCACCGGCGCAGACATCATTTTGGGCAACACCTATCACCTGATGCTGCGGCCGGGTGCCGAACGCATGGCGCGGCTTGGCGGGCTGCACAGGTTTTCCGGCTGGCAGGGTCCCATCCTGACCGATTCCGGTGGCTTCCAGGTGATGTCGTTGGCGGGCCTGCGCAAGCTGACCGAACAGGGCGTGACCTTCCAATCGCATATCGACGGCTCGCGCCACGAGATGAGCCCGGAACGCTCGATCGAAATCCAGGGCCTGCTCGGCTCCGACATCCAGATGCAGCTCGACGAATGCGTTCGCCTGCCGGCCGAGAAGGACGACATCGAGCGCGCCATGGAAATGTCGCTGCGCTGGGCCGAGCGCTGCAAGGTGGCGTTCGGCGACCAGCCGGGCAAGGCGATGTTCGGCATCGTTCAGGGCGGCGACGTGCCGGAACTGCGCGTGCGCTCCGCGCAGGCGCTGAAGGCGATGGACCTGAAGGGCTATTCGATCGGCGGGCTGGCCGTCGGCGAGCCGCAGGCGGTGATGCTGGAGATGCTGGGCATTACCTGCCCCGAACTGCCGGTGGAGAAGCCGCGCTACCTGATGGGCGTCGGCACGCCGGACGACATTCTGAAGTCGGTCGGGCAAGGCATCGACATGTTCGACTGTGTGATGCCGACACGGGCCGGCCGGCACGGCCTGGCCTTCACCCGGCACGGCAAGATCAACCTCAAGAATGCCCGCCATGCGGAGGATCACCGGCCGCTCGACGCGGAAAGCAGCTGCCCGGCGGCACGCGACTATTCCCGCGCTTACCTGCACCATCTCGTCCGCTCCGACGAGATCCTGGGCATGATGCTGCTGACCTGGAACAATCTGTCCTATTACCAGGACCTGATGCAGGGCATGCGCGACGCGATCGAGGCGCAGCGCTTCGAGGATTTCTCGGCAGAGACCACCGATAGGTGGTCGAAGGGCGACCTGCCGGCCCTCTGAGCCGGGGTCAGGTGCTCAACGCGTTGGAGGCGCGCAGGCTGACGCCGGTGATGCGGTAGACGCCGTCGGGCTGCAGTTCTAGCGTGTAGACGGCCTCGTAGTCCTTGCCGTCCGGGCCCTGGATCAGGACCTGCTGGATGACCGACGTGCCGCTGGGCTCCTCGACCTTGCCGAAGGCGTAGTTGCGCGGGCTTCGCACCGGCCGATAGCCGCTCTCGACCATGCCCATGAAGATCTCGACGTTGGGGAAAATGCGCTTCACGTTGGGTGCGGCGTAGGAATAGGCGAGCGCGCCGTCATTCGACTGGAACGCCCGGAGCTGGGCGTCGATGGTGGATTGCGCCGAGCTGATTTCCGCTTCGCCGGCGAAGCTGGGCACGGAAAGGGCGAACGATACCAGCATCGGGGCGAGAGTTCTGGCAAGCATGTTGGTTCTCCTCATTCTGTCAGGGTGACCGGTCATGCGTCTGCGGCTGCGACGGCCACATGATACCATACGCAGGGTCTCGCCCGGCGGTTTCATCGCGCCGGAAATTTCCCGGCGCGGAGGCATGTTCGACCCAGACTGCCCATCCGTTGTGCAGCCTGTTCGGATGACCCCACGTCAGTCGTTCGCATATTTCGCCTTTTCACCCCCAGAGCGCCCGAAACCGCATAAATCTGGCGAATGTCCTTGCTTTTCAGGCGTGAGGCCATTGAAATGGAGTCTACAGGGAGTTCGCGATTGGTAGCTTTCGACGAAATGATGCCGGAGAGTTCCGGCCTGAGAAGTTCTTATGCGGCTTACGACCAGTGGTTGCAGCGGCAGGATCCAACCAGACTCGCCGACAAGATGCGGGATGCCGAGCGGGTGTTCCGCAAGACGGGCATCACCTTTGCCGTCTATGGCGATGAGGAAGCCGTCGAACGGCTGATTCCCTTCGACATCGTGCCGCGCATCATCTCGGGTACCGAGTGGCGGAGGCTGACACAGGGCATCGAGCAGCGCGTCCAGGCGCTCAACGCCTTTCTCGACGACATCTACCACCGCCAGGAAATCCTGCGGGCCGGTCGGATTCCGAAGCACCTGATCGCCAACAATGCGGCGTTCCTGCCCGAGATGATCGGCGTGCGACCGCCTGCCGGCGTCTACACCCATATCATCGGCACCGATATCGTGCGCACCGGTGAGAACGAGTTCTTCGTGCTCGAGGACAATGCGCGCACGCCGTCCGGCGTCTCCTACATGCTGGAGAACCGCGAGACGATGATGCAGCTGTTCCCGGAGCTGTTCCAGAAGATCCGGGTGCGCCCGGTCGAGAACTATCCGCAGCTGCTGCGCCAGTCGCTGGCGGCAACGCGGCCGGAAAACCTGAAGCAGGCGCCGACCATCGCCGTGCTGACACCGGGCAGCTACAATTCCGCCTATTACGAGCACGCCTTCCTTGCCGACCAGATGGGCGTCGAGCTGGTGGAGGGACACGACCTGCGTGTCGTCGACGGCCATGTCGCCATGCGCACGACCGAAGGCTACAAGCAGATCGACGTGCTCTACCGCCGCGTCGATGATGATTTCCTCGATCCGCTGAGCTTCAACCCGGATTCGGCACTCGGCATCCCGGGCATCATGGACGTTTACCGCGCAGGCAACATTACGATCGCCAACGCGCCGGGAACCGGCATCGCCGACGACAAGGCGATCTACTCCTACATGCCGGAGATCATCGAGTTCTATACCGGTCGCAAGGCGATCCTGCAGAACATCGAGACCTGGCGCTGCTCGGAGCCCGACAGCCTGAAATACGTGCTGGAGAACATCAAGGACCTGGTGATCAAGGAAGTGCACGGATCCGGCGGCTACGGCATGCTGGTCGGGCCGACCTCGACCAAGAAGGAATGCGAGGCCTTCGCCAAGAAGCTCGCGGCCAATCCGTCGAACTACATCGCGCAGCCGACCCTGTCGCTGTCGACCTGTCCGATCCTGACCGAGGCGGGACTGGCGCCGCGGCATGTCGATCTCAGGCCCTATGTGCTGGTTTCGGACCGCATCCAGATCGTGCCCGGTGGACTGACGCGTGTTGCGCTGAAGGAGGGCTCACTGGTGGTGAATTCCTCGCAGGGCGGCGGCACCAAGGACACCTGGGTGCTCGACGACTGAACAGGAAACCCTGATGCTACTTGGACGTACCGCCAACGGCCTCTACTGGATGAACCGCTACATCGAGCGGACGGAAAACATGGCCCGTCTCGTCGACGCCGGCCTGCGCATGGCGTTGACCCGTACCCACAGCGCCGAGGAGGAATGGAAATCGGTGGTGCTGTCGGCCGGCACCGACAACGGCTTCGGCGCCTCGCATGAGAACTATACGGCCGAAGCGGTGTCCGACTACCTGCTGCGCGATGCATCCAACCCGTCGAGCGCCATGTCGTCGATCGAGACGGCGCGCTTCAACGCCCGCATGGTGCGCACCGCGCTGACGCGCGAGACCTGGGAGAGCATCAACGAAGGCTGGATGAGCCTGAAGCGGATGCTCGCCGACCCGATCGATGAACGCGAACTGCCGCGCGTCCTCGACGAGATCAAGCGGGCGACGGCGCTTATCCGCGGCTCGTTCTACGGCACCATGCTGCGCAACGAGATCTTCGACTTCTCGCAGATGGGCACCTATGTCGAGCGCGCCGACAACACGGCGCGCATCCTCGACGTGAAATACTACGTGCTGCTGCCCTCGGTCTCCTGGGTGGGCTCGACGCTCGACAACTACCAGTGGGAATCGATCCTGCGCTCGGTGTCGGCGCACCGCAGCTATCGCTGGGTCTACGAGGCGGAGTACAAGCCGACCAACATCGCGGACTTCCTGATCCTCAATGGGCGCATGCCGCGATCGCTGACCTTCTGCTATCGCTTCCTGGGAGAGCACCTGCGCTTCCGCGAAGAGGAATATGGCGAGCGACTGCCGTGCCACGACACGGTCGAGAAGACAATTGCCAAGCTGCGCGGCAGTTCGATCAAGCAGATATTCGACACCGGGCTGCACGAATTCCTGACCGGTTTCATCCACGACAACAACCGCCTCGGTGCTGAAGTTGCGAACGACTATCGCTTTCTCTGACACGGGCAGAAGGCCAGACATGCCATGCGGCTGAAAATCTCGCACCGCACCGAATATCACTACGATGTGCCGGTCCATTATGCGTTGCAGCGCCTGCGCCTGACGCCGCGGGGCGGCTCGACGCAGACGGTGCTGTCGTGGGCGATCGAGGTGACGGGCGCGCATGAAGAGGTGCGCTTCATCGACCATTTCGAGAACGAGACCCGGCTGATCAGCGTGGACGGCGAGATGGACGCGGTCAGCGTGGAGGCCTCCGGGGAGATCGAGACGCACAACACGGCCGGCGTTTCCGGCGCGCATCACGGTTTTGCGCCGCTCTGGCTGTTCGAGCGCGAAACGCCGCTGACGGCGGCGGGCGAGGCGGTGCGCGACCTTGCCGGGTCGATCGACGAGGGCTCGGACCTCGACCGGCTGCACCGACTGATGGACACGATCGAGGAGCGCGTCGCCTATCTGCCCGGCGCCACCCATGCCGGAACCACGGCAGAGGAAGCGCTGATCCAGAAATCCGGCGTCTGCCAGGACCACGCGCATATCTTTGCCTCGGCAGCGCGCAAGATGGGCTTTCCGGCCCGCTATGTCAGCGGCTACCTGATGATGAACGACACGGTCGACCAGGCGGCAAGCCATGCCTGGGCCGAAGCCCATGTGACCGGCCTCGGCTGGGTCGCCTTCGATGCCTCGAACGGCATCTCGCCCGACGAGCGCTACGTCCGCATTGCGACCGGCCGGGATTTCCGCGATGCCACGCCGGTTTCGGGAATTCGTCTCGGCAAGGCCGAGGAACGGCTTGCGGTTAGCCTCACGGTGGAGCAGTAATCCGGCATAATTGCTGCCGGAACCGATTCCATGACGTATTGTGTAGGACTGAAGATCGATCGCGGGCTCGTGTTCATGTCGGATACGCGCACCAATGCGGGCATCGATTCGATCTCGACCTTTCGCAAGATGCACGTCTGGGAGGAGCCGGGCGAGCGGGTGCTGGTGCTGATGTCGGCCGGCAACCTGGCGACGACGCAAGCGGTCGTCAGCCTGCTCGACGAGCGCTCGAAGGCAGTGAGCGACCGTTCGCACACGCTACTGGAAACGCCCTCCATGTACCAGACGGCGGCACTGGTCGGCAGCGTGGTCAAGGAAGTGATCGCCAATGCGTCGCCGACCGGGCAGAGCGCGGATTCCTATTTCAACGCCTCCTTCGTTCTCGGCGGCCAGATCCGCGGCACCGAGCCGCGCCTCTTCATGATCTATCCGGAAGGAAATTTCATCGAGAGCACCGAAGACACGCCGTTCTTCCAGGTCGGCGAGACGAAATACGGCAAGCCGATCCTGGTGCGGGCCTACGACAAGACGATGAGCTTCGCCGAGACGGTGAAGCTGCTGATGGTGTCGTTCGATTCAACGCTGAAGTCGAACCTCTCGGTCGGCCTGCCTCTCGACCTGACCTTCTACGAGAAGGATACGTTCAAGGTGGGGCTGCAGCGACGCATCAACCAGGACGATCCCTACTACAGGCAGATCTCTGAGGGCTGGTCCGACGCGCTGAAGATGGCGTTCAAGAGCCTGCCGGATTTTGTCGAGTAGGCGCTATGGCCGCGGGCTTGCGTCCCTGACGGGCAGGCCTCGGGCCTGAGGGGGAAGCATGGACGGCGAAGATTTCCGAAAATGGTCGCATAAGGCTGCCGACTGGGGCGCGGACTACCGCGCCGACCTTCGCGAGCGGCCGGTGCGCGCGCAAACCCGGCCCGGCGCGGTGGCGGCACGCATCGCCGCATCCGCCCCCGAGGAGGGCGAGGCGATGGAGGCGATCTTCGCCGACTTCGAGGACGTCATCGTGCCCGGCATGACGCATTGGCAGCACCCGCGATTCTTCGCCTATTTCCCGGCCAACGCGGCACCGGTGTCGGTGGTGGCGGAGTACCTGGTCAGCGCCATGGCCGCGCAGTGCATGCTGTGGCAGACCTCGCCGGCGGCAACCGAGCTCGAGACCAAGGTGATCGACTGGCTGCGTCAGGCGCTCGGCCTGCCCGAGGGGTTTGCCGGCGTCATCCAGGATTCCGCCTCGTCGGCAACGCTGTCGGCCGTGCTGACCATGCGCGAGCGGGCGCTCGAATGGCAGGGCAACCGGCAGGGACTGTCCGGGCAGCCGCGGCTGCGCGTCTATTCGACCGACCAGGTGCATACCTCCATCGATCGGGCAATCTGGGTGTCGGGCATCGGCGAGGAAAACCTGGTGCGCGTTCCCTCAGGCGGGCGCTGGCGCTCCATGCAGCCCGAGGCGCTCGAGGCGGCAATCGCCGAGGATCTGGCGGCAGGATATTGTCCGGCGGGCGTGATCGCCTGCGTCGGCGGCACCAGCGTCGGCGGCAGCGACGATGTGGCAGCACTCGGCGCCATTGCACGCCGGCACGGACTCTACCTGCATGTCGACGCGGCCTGGGCGGGGTCGGCGATGATCTGCCCGGAGTTCCGGCACTTCTGGACGGGCGTGGAGGAGGCGGATTCGGTCGTCTTCAACCCGCATAAATGGCTGGGCGCGCAGTTCGACTGTTCGGTGCATTTCGTGCGCGACCCCGAGAGCCTGGTGAAGACGCTGGCGATCCGGCCCGAATTCCTCAAGACCCACGGCCATGACGGCATCGTGAACTATTCCGAGTGGACGGTGCCGCTCGGACGGCGGTTCAGGGCGTTGAAGATCTGGTTCCTGCTCCGGGCGCACGGTCTCGAGGGGCTGCGCGCGATGATCCGCAACCATGTCGCGTGGAGCGAGAAGCTCGCCGCGCGGCTCGCCGCACAGCCCGGCTTCGAGATCGTTACCGAGCCGATGCTGTCGCTGTTCTCGTTCCGCCACCAGGCGCGCGACGAGCGCGAGACGGACGAGCACAATCTGCGCCTTGTCGAAGCCATCAACAATGACGGGCGCATCTACCTGACGCAGACACGCGTCGACGGCAAGGTGGCGATCCGCTTCCAGGCGGGCCAGTTCGAAACCACCGAGGCCGACGTCGATGCCGCCTTCGAGGCGATCACCCAGATCGCCGCCGGCCTCTAGCGGGTCGGAAACGGGCGACTAAAACTGCCACATTCGTTTAGCCGGCTAGTCTTAATTCCCTATTTTCGTTTTTCGTGCTATTTGCTAAAAACGAAAGTGGAGGGATCAATGTACCTTACGCAACGACATACCGAAATCATCCAGCTCGCCAAGGATGAGGGCAGGGTGCTGGTCGATGACCTAGCTGCGCATTTCGGTGTGACGCCGCAGACGATCCGCAAGGATCTCAATGATTTGTGCGAACAGCGGCTGCTGACCCGCATCCATGGCGGGGCATTGTTCCCGTCGGGAATCGAAAACATGGAGTACGAGGCGCGCCGCAAGATCGCGCTCATCGAGAAGGAGGCGATCGGAAAGGCCGCAGCGCGGCTGATCCCGGATCACGCTTCGCTGTTCGTCAACATCGGCACCACGACGGAGGCCGTCGGCAAGGCGCTTCTCGACCATACCGGGCTCATGGTCATCACCAATAACATCAATGTTGCCAATATGATGCGGGTCTATCCCTCGATCGAGGTCGTGATCGCGGGCGGCGTGGTGCGCGGCTCGGACGGCGGCATCGTCGGCGAGGCGGCCGTGGATTTCATCAAGCAGTTCAAGGTGGACTACGCGGTGATCGGCGCCTCGGCCATCGACCATGACGGTGCGTTGCTTGATTTCGACTTTCGCGAGGTGAAGGTCGCGCAAGCCATCATCGCCAATGCACGGCACGTCATCCTGGTTTCGGATTCGACCAAGTTCGAGCGGACCGCACCTGTGCGCATTGGCCATCTGAGCCAGGTCGACACCTTTATCACCGACCGCTGCGATCTGCCGGCCATCCGCAGGATATGCGGCGAAGCAGAAGTCGTGCTGGTCGAGACCGCGGTTGCGGAATAGCGCGCGAGGCGCGAATCCGACATTTCGTTTGACATTCGTTCTTATTTCGAAATAATCCCGAAACGCTTTCGAGATCGCCGAAAATGGTGCAGTGCGAAAGCGTGGGAGGACTTTCTTGGACGCAATACCGATCCATGACATCTTTGTCATTGGCGGCGGCATCAATGGCTGCGGCACGGCGCGCGATGCTGCGGGCAGGGGATACTCGGTCTTCCTCGCCGAAATGCGCGATCTCGCGAGCGGCACATCCTCCTTCTCGACCAAGCTGATCCACGGCGGGTTGCGCTACCTCGAATATTACGAGTTCCGGCTGGTGCGTGAATCGCTGATGGAGCGCGAAGTGCTCTGGAAGAGCGCTCCACACATCATCTGGCCGATGCGCTTCGTGCTGCCCTATGCCAAGGGGCTGCGGCCTGCCTGGCTGATCCGGCTCGGCCTGTTCCTCTACGACCACATAGGCGGCCGCAAGCTGCTGCCGCCGACGCGCACGCTGGACATGCGACAGGACCCGGCCGGCAAGCCTCTGAAGCCGCTGTTCACGCGCGCCTTCGAATATTCGGACGGCTGGGTGAACGATGCCAGGCTGGTGGTGCTGAACGCCCGCGACGCGGCCGACCGCGGCGCGACGATCCGCACGCGCACCAAGGTTGTCAGCGCACGCCGCGAGGCGGGGATATGGACGGTCACGGTCGAGGACCTGCGCAGCGGCAAGACCGAGGACGTGCGGGCCCGGATGATCGTCAACGCCGCCGGGCCCTGGATCGACCACGTGCTGTCTGGCACGGTCGGCCAG
Source organism: Alphaproteobacteria bacterium (assembly GCA_018823835.1). Classification (GTDB taxonomy): domain Bacteria; phylum Pseudomonadota; class Alphaproteobacteria; order Rhizobiales; family Rhizobiaceae; genus CAMYMG01. The sequence goes on from JAHJHT010000013.1 coordinate 601,851, forward strand.
AACGACGTGCACAACGTCCGCCTGGTCAAGGGCAGCCACATCGTGGTGCCGAAGAAGTTCGACGATCCGCGGGCCTATTTCTTCCAGAACAAGGACGGGCGGATCATCTTCGCGATCCCCTACGAGGACGATTTCACGCTGATCGGCACGACGGACGAGGATTTTTCCGGCGACCCGCATGACGCCAAGATCAGCGATGCGGAGACCAACTACCTGTGCGATGCGGCGAGCGAGTATTTCGCCAAGCCGGTCAGGCCGTCGGACATCGTCTGGACCTATTCGGGCGTGCGGCCGCTTTACGACGATGGCGCCACCAAGGCGCAGGAAGCTACGCGCGACTACGTGCTGAAGTCGGACGGGGGCGACGGCAAGGCGCCGATCGTCAACATTTTCGGCGGCAAGATCACCACCTATCGCCGGCTGGCAGAGCACATGCTGGAAAAGATCGAGGGTTTTCTCGGCGCCAAGGGCAAGCCCTGGACGGCAAAATCGGTGCTGCCGGGCGGCGACTTCTTCGACACCGGCTTCGAGGCGCAGGTGAAGAAGCTCAAGGCGAGCTATGGCTTCCTGGAGCTTTCTCATGCGCGCCGGCTGACGCGGCTATACGGTACGCGAGCGGCGACGCTGCTCGGACTGGCGAAGTCCCTCGCCGACCTCGGCCAGAAGTTCGGACCCGATCTCTACGAGGCCGAAATACGCTATCTTGTCGAGCACGAGTGGGCTGTTACGGCGGAAGACATACTTTGGCGCCGCACCAAGCGCGGGCTGGTGCTGAGCGGCGAGGAAACGGCCAAGCTCGAGACATACATGAACGGACTGAACCACGGGATGCGGAACGCGGCGGCCGAATAGCCGCGCGTCGGAAGCGCCTGGGAGGGCACATATGCTTGAACTGAGAAACGTGACGAAGCGGGTGACAGGCGTGGATCATATCCGCGACGTGTCGCTGACGCTCCAGCACGGCTCGCTCAACGTGCTGCTTGGACCGACGCTGTCGGGCAAGACCAGCCTCATGCGCCTGATGGCCGGCCTCGATGCGCCGACATCAGGCTCGGTGTGGTTCGACGGCGCGGACGTGACCGGCGTGCCGGTCCAGAAGCGCAACATCGCGATGGTCTACCAGCAGTTCATCAACTACCCGGCGATGACGGTCTACGAGAACATCGCCTCGCCGCTGCGCGTCGCCGGCGCCGACAAGGCGACAATCGAGGCCGAGGTCGAGAAGGCTGCCGCGCTGCTGAAGCTGACGCCCTATCTCGACCGCACGCCGCTGAGCCTGTCGGGCGGGCAGCAGCAGCGTACCGCGCTGGCGCGGGCCATCGTCAAGAATGCCGGCCTGGTGCTGCTCGACGAGCCGCTCGCCAACCTGGACTACAAGCTGCGCGAGGAGTTGCGCGCCGAGCTGCCGCGGCTCTTCGCCGAGGCCGGCACCATCTTTGTCTATGCCACGACCGAGCCGCAGGAAGCGCTGCTGCTCGGCGGCAACACGGCAACCCTGTCGGAGGGCCGGGTGACGCAGTTCGGCGAGACGATCGACGTCTTCCGCAATCCCAACGACCTGATAACGGCCAAGACATTCGCCGATCCGCCGCTCAACACCATCGTGCTGAGGAAGAGCGGTTCGAGCTTCCAGCTTGATGGTGGGGTCAACCTCCCGGTACCGGGCGACCTCGCCGGTATTGCCGATACGAGCTACACGATCGGCTTCCAGCCCCACCATCTTTCTCTTGAACGGGCCAACGAAGCGGCGGTGCCGGTGCGCGCAAAGGTCTCGATGACCGAGATCACCGGTTCGGAGACCTTCGTGCACCTCGATTTCGCCGATGTGCGGTGGGTCATGCTGGCGCACGGCATTCGCATGCTGGAGCCCGACCAGACGATCGAGGTGTTCATCGATCCGAGACACATCATGGTGTTCGACGCTGACGGCCATTCGGCCGGGCGCGCGCCGAAAATGGCGGCATAAGCGCATGGCTCGCATCGACCTCGACCATATCCGCCACGCCTACGGGACGCCGAAGTCCGACGCGGACTACGCGCTGAAGGAAGTCCATCACACCTTCGACGACGGCGGCGCCTATGCGCTGCTCGGCCCGTCCGGCTGCGGCAAGACCACGCTGCTCAACATCATCTCGGGCCTGCTCCATCCCTCGGAGGGCAAGCTGCTGTTCGACGGCAAGGACGTGACCAACCTGTCGACGCAGGAACGCAACATCGCGCAGGTGTTCCAGTTCCCGGTGGTCTACGACACGATGTCCGTCTACGACAACCTGGCGTTTCCGCTGCGCAATCGTGCCGTTCCAGAGGCCGACGTGGACCGCCGGGTGCGCGAGATTCTGGAGATGACCGGGCTTGCCGAACTCGGCGACCGCAAGTGCCGCGGACTGACCGCCGACCAGAAGCAGAAGATTTCGCTCGGCCGTGGCCTGGTTCGTTCCGACGTCAACGCCATCCTGTTCGACGAGCCGCTGACCGTCATCGACCCGCACATGAAGTGGGTGCTGCGCTCGCAGCTGAAGCAGCTGCACCGCCGCTTCGCCTTCACCATGGTCTATGTCACGCACGACCAGACCGAGGCATTGAGCTTCGCCGACCAGGTGGTGGTGATGTATGACGGCGCGATCGTGCAGATTGGCACGCCGGCCGACCTGTTCGAGCGGCCGCGGCATACCTTCGTCGGCTATTTCATCGGCTCGCCCGGCATGAACGTGCTGCCGGTCAAGCTCGACGGCGCGGAAGCGCGGCTCGGCGGCCAGGTCATCAGGCTGCCCGGGCGGCCCGACTTGATCGAAGGCTCGATCGAGCTCGGCGTGCGGCCGGAATATGTGCACTTCTCCAAGGACGGCATGCCAGTCTCGGTCACCAAGGTCGAGGACATCGGCCGCCACAAGGTGGTGCGCGCCAAGCTGCAGGGCGAGGACATAGCGCTGATCCTCAAGGAGGACGACAGCGTGCCGGCCGACGCGAGGGTGAGCTTCGACCCGGCAGGCATCAATCTCTACGCCAATTCCTGGCGCGTCGAGATGGGAGGCTAGACCATGGAAAAGACCTGGAACAACAAGGCCTGGTTCATGGTGCTGCCGATGCTGGTGCTGGTCGCCTTCTCGGCCGTCATCCCGCTGATGACCGTGGTCAACTATTCGGTGCAGGACACGTTCGGCAACAATGTCTTCTTCTGGGCCGGCACGGCCTGGTTCGAGGAGATCCTGCATTCGGACCGCTTCTGGCAGGCGATGGGCCGCAACCTCGTCTTCTCCGGCATCATCCTGGCGATCGAGGTGCCGCTCGGCATCTTCATCGCGCTCAACATGCCCAAGAAGGGCTGGGGCGTGCCGGTCTGCCTGGTGACCATGGCGCTGCCGCTGCTGATTCCGTGGAACGTGGTCGGAACGATTTGGCAGGTGTTCGGCCGCATCGACATCGGCCTGCTCGGCTATACGCTGCACCAGCTCGGCATCGACTACAACTACGTGCAGAACCCGTTCGACGCCTGGGTAACGGTCATCCTGATGGATGTCTGGCACTGGACGAGCCTGGTCGTGCTGCTCTGCTATGCGGGGCTGGTATCGATCCCCGACGCCTACTACCAGGCGGCCAAGATCGACGGCGCGTCGCGCTGGGCGATCTTCCGCTACATCCAGCTGCCGAAGATGAACCGCGTGCTGCTGATTGCCGTGCTGCTGCGCTTCATGGACAGCTTCATGATCTACACCGAGCCCTTCGTGGTGACAGGCGGCGGCCCCGGCAACTCGACGACCTTCCTGTCGATCGACCTGGTCAAGATCGCCATCGGGCAGTTCGACCTCGGGCCGGCGGCGGCGATGTCGATCATCTACTTCCTGATCATCCTTCTGCTGTCATGGGTTTTCTACACCGTGATGACCAACGTCGACGCGGGGAAATAGGATGGCGCAGGGCAAGGACACGACCGCAAACGGACGCGACGGGCTGATGCGCCAGTCGGCGACAGCGCCGCAGGACGCTGCGGCCAGCGAGGCGCTGGCGCGCAAGATGCGCCGGCGCGGCGAGGAATCGCGCTTCTGGTGGCTGGTGCCGACGATCTACATCATCGTGCTGATGCTGCCGATTTACTGGCTGGTCAACATGAGCTTCAAGACCAACCAGGAGATACTCGGCGCCTTCTCGCTCTACCCGAAGGACCCGACGATCGCCAACTACATGGTCATCTTCACCGATCCGTCCTGGTACAAGGGCTACATCAACTCGATCATCTATGTCGTCATGAACATGGTGATATCGGTCGGCGTGGCGCTGCCGGCGGCCTATGCCTTCTCGCGCTACCGCTTCCTCGGCGACAAGCACCTGTTCTTCTGGCTGCTGACCAACCGCATGGCGCCGCCGGCGGTCTTCGCGCTGCCCTTCTTCCAGCTCTATTCGGCCTTCGGCCTGATCGACACGCATATTGCCGTGGCGCTGGCGCACTGCCTGTTCAACGTGCCGCTGGCGATCTGGATTCTCGAGGGCTTCATGTCGGGCGTGCCGAAGGAGATCGACGAGACCGCCTATATCGACGGCTATTCGTTCCCGCGCTTCTTCGTGAAGATCTTCATGCCGCTGATCGCGAGCGGCATCGGCGTGGCGGCCTTCTTCTGCTTCATGTTCTCGTGGGTGGAACTGCTGATCGCCAGGACGCTGACCACCACCGACGCCAAGCCGATCGCCGCGATCATGACCAGAACCGTGTCGGCCTCTGGCCTCGACTGGGGCGTGCTGGCCGCGGCCGGCGTGCTGACCATCCTGCCGGGCGCACTCGTGATCTGGTTCGTCCGCAACTACATCGCCAAGGGCTTTGCCCTGGGGAGGGTGTGATCATGGACCTGCAATGGATGGCATGGACGCTGCCGACCGCGATCTTCTTCGGCACGATCCTTTCGCTGCTGATCGGCATGGCGGTGTGGGAATATGTCTCGCCGGGCGGCAATCCGCGCGTCGGCGTGCTGCGCTTCGAGACGACGCGGGGCGACCGCCTGTTCATCTCGCTGCTCGGAAGCGGCTTCATCAATCTCGCTTGGCTGGGCCTGATCGGGCCCAACCTGTGGTGGGCTCTCGCCCTGTCAGTGGTCTACGCGATCGGCGTATTCCGCCTCGTCTAGGGCGTGAACTGATCGGGGGCGCCTAGGGCGGCGCACCTGATGGAACTTGGAACTGTAACGGGAGGAAACCCATGAAACGGCAATTCTTGACATCAACGACGGCACTCGTCCTGCTTCTGGGCGCCGGCCAGGCCTTCGCGGGCATGGACGAAGCCAAGGCCTTCCTCGATGCTGAAATCGGCGATCTGTCGACGCTTTCGCGCGCCGACCAGGAGGCCGAGATGCAGTGGTTCGTCGATGCGGCGAAGCCTTTCGCCGGCATGGACATCAAGGTCGTGTCCGAAACCATCACCACGCACGAATATGAATCGAAGACGCTTGCCAAGGCGTTCGCCGACATCACCGGCATCAAGATCACGCACGACCTGATCGGCGAGGGCGACGTCGTCGAAAAGCTGCAGACGCAGATGCAGTCGGGCGAAAACATCTATGACGCCTACATCAACGACTCCGACCTGATCGGCACCCACTGGCGCTACCAGCAGGCACGCAGCCTGACCGACTGGATGGCCAATACCGGCAAGGACGTCACCAACCCGAACCTCGACATCGACGACTTCATCGGCAAGTCGTTCACCACGGCGCCGGACGGCAACCTCTATCAGCTGCCCGACCAGCAGTTCGCGAACCTCTACTGGTTCCGGTACGACTGGTTCAACGACGAGAAGAACATGGCCGACTTCAAGGCGAAGTACGGCTACGATCTCGGCGTGCCGGTCAACTGGTCGGCCTACGAGGACATCGCCGAATTCTTCACCGGCCGCGAAGTGGACGGCAAGAAGGTCTATGGCCACATGGACTACGGCAAGAAGGACCCGTCGCTCGGCTGGCGCTTCACCGATGCCTGGCTGTCGATGGCCGGCAATGGCGACAAGGGCATCCCGAACGGCCTGCCGGTCGATGAGTGGGGCATCAAGGTCGACGAGAACTCGCGTCCGGTCGGCTCCTGCGTTGCACGCGGCGGCGATACCAACGGCCCGGCCTCGGTCTACGCCATCCAGAAGTATCTCGACTGGATGAAGGCCTATGCACCGGCTTCCGCCCAGGGCATGACCTTCGGCGAGTCCGGCCCGGTCCCGTCGCAGGGCGAGATCGCGCAGCAGATGTTCACCTACACGGCCTTCACCGCCGACTTCGTCAAGGAAGGCCTGCCGGTCGTGAACGAGGACGGCACGCCGAAGTGGCGTTTCGCGCCAAGCCCGCATGGCGTCTACTGGAAGGACGGCATGAAGCTCGGCTACCAGGACGCCGGTTCGTGGACGCTGATGAAGTCGACTCCCGACGACCGCGCCAAGGCAGCCTGGCTCTATGCGCAGTTCGTGACGTCGAAGACGGTGGACGTGAAGAAGAGCCATGTAGGCCTGACCTTCATCCGCCAGTCGACGCTCGATCACCAGTCCTTCACCGAACGTGCGCCGAAGCTCGGCGGCCTTGTCGAGTTCTACCGCTCGCCGGCCCGCCTGCAGTGGTCGCCGACCGGCACCAACGTGCCTGACTATCCGAAGCTGGCACAGCTCTGGTGGCAGGCGATCGGCGACGCGTCGTCGGGTGCCAAGACGGCCCAGGCCGCGATGGACTCGCTGTGCGCCGAGCAGGAGAAGGTGATGGAGCGCCTCGAGCGCGCCGGCATCCAGGGCGACATCGGTCCGAAGCTGGCCGAGGAGCACGATCTCGAGTACTGGAACAAGGATGCCGTCTCGAAGGGCAACATTGCTCCGCAGCTCAAGATCGAGAACGAGAAGGACCAGCCGATGACCGTCAACTACGACGAACTGGTCAAGAGCTGGCAGTAACCGCCGCTCCGGGCCACAGCGCCCGGACGTCAACAACCAGGGGAGGCGGCCTAGCGCCGCCTCCCTTGTTCGCATCAGCATTTCGGGAGGGATCATGACGGGTTTCGTTCTCGCCATCGACCAGGGCACGACGTCGTCGCGGGCGATCGTCTTCGACGGGAAGATGAAGGTCGCCGGCGTCGGCCAGAAGGAATTTGCGCAGCATTATCCGGCATCCGGCTGGGTCGAGCACGATCCGGAGGAGATCTGGGACAGCGTGGTGACGACCTGCAAGGCGGCGATCAAGGCCGCCAAGTGCAAGGCCGGCGACATCGCGGCCATCGGCATCACCAACCAGCGCGAGACCGTGGTCATCTGGGACAAGGCGACCGGAAAACCGATCCACAACGCGATCGTGTGGCAGGACCGGCGGACCGCGAAGCACTGCCAGAAACTGAAGAAGCAGGGGCTGGAGAAGACGTTTTCCCGCAAGACAGGCCTGCTGCTCGACCCCTATTTTTCCGGCACCAAGATCGCCTGGCTGCTCGAGAATGTGAAAGGCGCGCGCAAGCGGGCCGAGAAGGGCGAACTGCTGGCAGGGACGATCGACAGCTTCCTGATCTGGCGGCTGACCGGCGGCAAGGTTCATGCCACCGACGCGACCAATGCCTCGCGCACGCTGGTCTACAATATCGAAAAGAACGAGTGGGATGCGGAGCTCCTGAAGATCCTCAGGATCCCGGCAGGGCTGCTGCCCGAGGTGAAGGATTGCGCCGCCGACTTCGGGGTCACGGAAAAGCCGATCCTGGGGGCGGAAATCCCGATCCTCGGCGTTGCCGGCGACCAGCATGCCGCAACGATCGGCCAGGCCTGCTTCAAGCCCGGCATGATGAAATCGACCTACGGCACGGGCTGCTTCGCGCTGCTCAACACGGGCACCGACATCGTGCGCTCGAAGAACCGGCTGCTTACCACCATCGCCTATCGCCTGAACGGCAAGACCACCTATGCGCTTGAGGGCTCGATCTTCATCGCCGGCGCCGCCGTGCAATGGCTGCGTGATGGCGCGAAAATGATCGCCAAGGCGGCCGACAGCGGCGAACTGGCCGCGCAGGCCGACGATACGCAGGACGTGTACCTCGTGCCGGCCTTCGTCGGACTCGGTGCGCCGCACTGGGACGCGGATGCGCGCGGCGCGATCTTCGGCCTTACCCGCAATTCCGGGCCCGCGGAGTTCGCTCGTGCGGCTCTCGAGGCCGTTGCCTACCAGACGCGCGACCTGCTCGACGCCATGAAGAAGGACTGGAAGCATTCCTCCGCCGCGACGGTGCTCAGGGTCGATGGCGGCATGGTGGCGTCTGACTGGACGATGCAGCGGCTGGCCGACATCCTGAACGCGCAGGTCGACCGGCCCGAAATCCTGGAAACGACCGCGCTCGGGGCTGCGTGGCTCGCTGGTTCGCGGGCGGGTGTGTGGCCGAAGGCACAGGAATTCGCCAGGAGCTGGCAACTCGAACGGCGCTTCAAGCCCGCCATGGACGACAGGACGCGCGCCGCCAAGCTGAAGGGCTGGCGGGACGCGGTGTCGCGCACGTTGAGCCGACCATGAAAAAACCCCGCGCCTTGCGGCACGGGGGTCTCTTTCGATCGGCTGGTTGCGTGCCGATCAATCGTAAGGCGAATAGCACTGCTGGCGCGGCCCGTGATAGGGCTGGAACGTATTGTCCGACGCGCGATACGAGCGGTAGCGGTCGTAGCACCACTGAACATGCGCATTGCCGCCGCGGTAGACATTGCTGTTGTTGTTCAGGGCGCCGCCGATGATGGCACCGGCAGCGAACGCGCCAAGCGGGAACCAGAAGCCGTTATACTGGCGATAGCCGCGACGACGCTCGCGGTAGCCGCGATGACCGTTGTAATAGACATTGCCGCGGTCACGACGGAAACCGTTACGGTGCCATTTGCGGTGACGCACATCTACGACGTCGGTCGTCTGGGCGACCTTGGCGGTGGGGATATAAACCGGCGCGGCGGCCGACGGGGCGATACCCGAGAGGGCGAAGGTGGCCGAGATCGCCGTGGCCATCAGGCCTGACATGATCTTCTTCATTGCGAATTCCTCTGTCTGGGTAGGAGTCAACTGTCCCTATCGTGTGATAATGTACAACCTAGGATAATGTTCCGGTCCGCGGTTCCCCGATCGAACGACTGCCGCAGATCCTTCGGGGCGCGATTTCAGATGCGCATCGGGGCCGTGAAAGCAGGGCCTGGCGGACAACGCGGAAGCGCGGTTTTTCAGGTTGACCGGCTGGGGTACTCTCCCTATGTTCCGCCGCAATTTCCGGGGCGCTTCGCGCACCCGCGGGAGCGCGTAGCTCAGCTGGTAGAGCAACTGACTTTTAATCAGTAGGTCCAGGGTTCGAGCCCCTGCGCGCTCACCAAAACAACTGTCGCCACACCAGCAATGTTTCCCGATGTTTGCCGCTGCACCCTTGCGCGGCGGGGGCTCCGGGATGGCCTTCGACGGGACTCCGGCTGCGTGCGGTGGATGCCGCGTGTGGGAAGACCGTCAGAAGCCGACCTGCACCCCGCCGCGGCAGAGCCCGGCTTCGCCGCCGCGGAAGGTGCAGGGATGCCCATGATAGTTGTCGGATGCCGACTGGCACGCCTGGAGCGTCAGTATGGCGGCGACAAGATTGGCCAGGAGAATGCGCCGCATCCGGAATCCCTCATTAATTGACGTGGCGTCAGCCTAGCATTCAAGGACGGAACGGTTTTATCGATTGGCATGGCCAAGCGGGCCGGTCCAAGGCCGGTTTGTGCAAGCGGCGGCTATTCCAGGTTGGTGTGGCGGGCGCGCATGGCGTCCGGGGTGACGCCAAGCCGCTTGGTCAGCTTGAGGATCATGACTTCGAACAGCACGAAGAGCGCACCCTCGTAGAGCGAGCCCATCGGCAGCACGGATGAACGCGCCGCGCCCTGATCGTCGGCCATCGTCTGCGCCGGCAGGTGCAGGACCTGGTCGGCCAGTCTTGGTGCCCGGCCATGCGGCTGGGCGGTGATCACCAGCACTCTTGCGCCAGATGCCTTGGCGACGCCAATCAGCGCCAGCGCCGTGGAAATCTCGCCAGGACCGACAGTGACCAGGAACAGGTCGCCGGGACCGACGGGAGGCGTCGTCATGTCTCCCTCGACGGCGACCGGAACGCCCATGTGATAGAGCCGCATGGCAAAGCCCATGATCTGGAGGCGCTCGCGCCCGCCACCGAATACGACGGTGCTGCGGGCTGCCGCGATGGCCTCGACGGCCTGATCGACGCTGGCATCGTCAAGCCGATTAAATACCGAGCCGAGCTCGGCCAGTGCGGTCTGATATAGTGTGCTGCTGTTCACCAGGATCTTCCCACTGTTCCACGAGGACCTCTGCCACAGGCCTGCTGCGCGTTGCTGCGTTCAAGCGGTGCCGCTTGCCGGGATTGCTTACAGACGCTCCCGTTGACCGCCATTCTCACCATCGACACGGTCTCGACTATGCTCGATCCGGGCCTTCGCGGCGCCAAAGCCGGCCGTCTTACTCCTGAGCGCGTAGCGACAGCTTTGCCTGCAGGACCACGACGACGAACAGGAATGCGCCGCGCACGACCGACTGCCAGTAGGCCGACAGCGAGATCCAGCCCATGCCGTTCTCGAAATTCAGGATGGTGAAAATGATGCCGAGAAGCAGGGCGCCGGCCAGCGTGCCGCCGATGGACCCCTTTCCGCCCGTCAACAGCGTGCCGCCGACCACCACCGAGGCAATGGCAAACAGCTCCCAGCCGATGCCTTCGATGGGCTGTCCCGCGCCGAACTGGGCCGCCAGGATGACGCCCGCCATGCCGGCAGTAGCGCCCGAGATGACATAGGCAAAGAAGATGGTGCGATCGACCGGCAGCCCCATCAGGCGCGATGCCTCGGTTCCTCCGCCCGATGCCAGGATATGGCGTCCAAATGCCGTATGGCCGATGACGATTGCCGCGACGATATAGGCGGCAAGCGCGATGAATGCCGGCGTCGGGAAGCTCAGGATGAAGCCGAGAATTCCGCCGAATACGCCCGCATTGTCCCCGTCCACCCACTCCGGACGCATGAAGCTGAGAAGGTCGCCTTGCCCCAGGTCGACGAAGCCCGTTTCGTAGGAAACCGAGACCGACTGGTTGTTGGCGAGCAGGAGGGCAGTTCCCGATGCCGCGAGCATGGTCGCCAGCGTCGCGATGAAGGGCAGGATCTTCAGCCTGGTGATGATGATCGCGTTCAGCGTGCCGGCCAGCACTCCGGCGCCAAGTCCGCCCAGGAGACCGGGCAGCAGACCGTAACCGCTGAGATGTGCCGCCACCACGCTTGAAAATGCAGCTACCGAACCGACCGACAGGTCGATGCCGCCCGTCATGATGACGAAGCACATGCCGAGTGCGACGAGAGCGAACATGGAATTGTAACGCAGTACCGACTGGACGTTGTAGGCGCTGACGAAGCCGTCGTAGCGCCACGCACCGAGCAGTGTCAGCACAATCAGCACGGCAACGACCGCCATGCTGGGTGAGATGTGCCAGCCCTTCATCAATTGTGCTCCTGTCTCTGTAGCCAGACAGCGAGCACGATCAGCCCTGCCTTCACGACGAGTGCGGCCGGGTCCGGGACACCATTGGCGAGCAGCGTGTAGCGCACCAGCTGGATGACGAGGGCGCCCAGAAGGGTTCCGACAATGGTCGCACGGCCACCCGACAGCAGTGTGCCGCCGACGACCACCGCCGCGATCGCGTCGAGCTCCATGCCAAGCCCGATCAGATTGGCGTCGGCCGCCGAATTCATGGCGATGACGATGAGGCCGGCCACGCCGCTGCACAGGCCGCAGATGAGGTAGACGAGGTACTTGACGCGTGTCGCGGGAACGCCCGCCAGCCGGGCAGCCGCCTCGTTGCCGCCGACGGCGAGGACCTGCTTTCCGAAGACGGTGCGGTGAAGGATGAAGGCAGCCACCGCCACGATCACCAGCATGATCCAGACCTGGAAGGGAACGCCGAGAACCCGGCCGATCGCAATCGCCTGGAACTCGGGAACCTTGAAGACCTGCAGGTCGCCGTTGGTGGAGACCTGCGCGATGCCGCGCCCGGCGATGAACAGCACCAGGGTGGCGATGATCGGCTGGATCGAGAACTTGGTGATCAGCCAGCCATTGAAGAGCCCGAACACCCCGGCAATGATGATGGGGAAGACGATGCCCAGCGCGATGCCGACATAGAGGGGAACCGGGAACAGCTGCCCGGTAAAGAACATCGGCGACATGGCGCCGGCAATGGCCATCAGCGAGCCGACAGAAAGGTCGATGCCGCCGGTTGCAATCACCAGGGTCATGCCGACCCCGACGATGACGATGGTGCAGACCTGAGTCAGGTTCACGGCAAGGGTTTGCGACGTGGCGAAATTCGGCGTCACGGCAAGGTTGAAAAGGATGAGCAGGACAAGGGCAAGGCCAACGCCGTAGCGCTGGAAAAACAGGGCGCGATCAGGCACGGGCAGGGGCTCCATCGGCGTGCCGCTTGTCCTCGGCGTCATCGTGGGCCATGGCGCGCATGATGTCGCCCTCGGTCAGATTCTCATGGTTGAATTCGCCCACAGTGCGCCCCTCCCTGAGCACGAACACCCGATCGGCGCCCTCGACAATTTCCTCAAGCTCGGACGAGATCATCAGAACGCCCAGCCCGTCGGTCGCGAGGCGCCGGATCAGCGCCTGAATCTCGGCCTTGGCGCCGACATCGATGCCACGCGTCGGTTCATCGAGGATGAGGAGCTTCGGATTCATGCACAGCCAGCGCGCCAGTAGGACCTTCTGCTGGTTGCCACCCGACAGTTCGCGGATCTTCTGGTTGGGGCCGGCGCACTTGATGCCGATCTCCTTGATAAAGCGCTCGACCACCTCACGCTGCTTGGCTTCGTCAAGCAGACCCGAGCGCGTCAGTGCCGGCATCAGCGCCAGCGTCAGATTCTCCGCGACAGTCATGCCGGGAATGATGCCCTGGCTTTTGCGGTCTTCGGAGCAGTAGCCCATCCCGGCGGCAATCGCCTCCCGGGGACCTTTGAAGTTCGTCGTGACCCCGTCGAAGGTGATGTCGCCGGCGGATCGCTGGTCGGCCGCAAAGATCGCGCGCGCCGTTTCAGTGCGACCCGATCCAAGCAGCCCTGCAAGGCCGACGATCTCACCGCTGCGCACGTCAACATCGGCATCGCGAACGAGGTGGCCAATCGCGACACCTTTCGCCGAAAGGAGCTCTCCGCCGATCTTTCCGGCGCTCCCCTTGAACGCCGTTGCACCCTTCTTCTGAACCTCGTCGAGTTCGCGGCCAAGCATGCTGGCCACAAGCTCGAGTTTCGAGATGTCCGCCATGGGCGTTACGGCCACCGTCTTGCCGTCACGCATGATGGTGACACGATCGCAGACCTTGTAGAGCTCGTCGAACTTGTGGCTGACAAACAGCACCGAGACGCCCTCGGCCTTCAGCTGCGTGACGGTGCGTAGCAGCACGGTGACCTCCGCCTCGTCGAGCGACGAGGTTGGTTCATCCATGATCACCAGCCGGGCAGCGAAAGACACCGCGCGCGCAATCGCGACCATCTGCTGGATCGCCGTGGAATAGAGCTCGAGCGGCGCACGCACATCGACCTTGACGTCGAAACGTGCCAGCAGGGATGCCGCCTCTTCGTTGATCTTCTTCCAGTCGAGAAGTCCGAAGGCGCGGCGCGGTTCGCGGCCGAGAAAAATGTTTTCGGCAACCGAACGGTAGCCGATCAAATTGATTTCCTGGAAAATCGTGCTGATGCCGGCACGTTGCGCCTGTTGCGGCGAACCCGCGGTCCAGGGCGCGCCGTCGAACTGGATCGTCCCCGAATCGAGCGCATGCGCGCCGTTGAGGATCTTGATCATCGTCGACTTCCCGGCGCCATTCTGGCCGACCAGCGCCATGATCTCGGCGGGCATCACTTCAAGCGAAGCTTCAGAGAGTGCCGGAATGCCGCCGAAACTCTTCGAAATTGCCTGCATGGAAAGTAGTGGAGTGGTCATGGCCCCGCCATTCAATCCAAAAAATAGGTGGGAGCCGAAAGGCTCCCACCTATTACCGATGTCGGAAGGATCAGTATGCTTCCGGCATGTATTCGGCAGCGTTCTCCTTGGTGAAGACGCGGTCGATGTTGACCAGACGCGGCTCAAGCGTTTCGCCATTGCCGTATTTTTCGATGGCATCGAAAGCAGCCGGACCGAACTTCGGATTGCATTCGACGACGACCAGAACCTTGCCGTCCAGGAGGGCCTGGGTGGCGTCCTTGGTACCATCGATCGAGGCGATGATCAGATCCTTGCCCGGAACCTTGCCAGCGGCCTCCATGGCGGCGATGGCGCCCATGGTCATTTCGTCATTGTGCGAATAAAGCGCTGTTGCTTCGGGATGCGCCTGATAGAGCGTCTCGAAGACCTGACGACCCTTGTCGCGGGCGAAGTCGCCGGACTGAGATGCAATGATCTCCATGCCCGGGTGATCCTTGATGTAGTCGGCGAAACCGGACATGCGGTCATTGGCGGGCGAGCTGCCGACCGTGCCCTGAAGTTCGATGATTTTCGCGTTGCCGCCAACCGCGGCCGTCAGTGCCTCGGCGGCCTGCATGCCTTCCTTGACGAAGTCGGAGCCGATAAAAGCGACGTAGTCCTCGCCACCCTTGGCAAGCGACTGATCGACGTTACGGTCGATGAGCAGCAGCGGGATGCCGGCCTTCTTGGCTTCCATGACAGCCGGGATAAGCGGCTTTTCTTCACGCGGCGCAAGCAGAATGACATCGACCCTCTGGGCGATCATCGAGCGGACGTCGGCGACCTGCTTGGCGGCCGAGCCGGCGGCGTCGGTATAGACCAGCTGCCAGCCGCGCTTCTCAGCTTCGTCCTTCATGCTCTTGGTCTGGGCAAGGCGCCACGGGTTGTTGCTCTCGGTCTGCGCAAAGCCAACCTTGTACTTGTCCTTCTTCTCCAGCTTGGGCATGTCTGCATAAGCTGCGCGAACGCTGAATCCTGAAGCTGCAAGGCCACCGAGGGCTACCTGCAGCAATGTACGCCGGTCAATCACGATATATCTCCTCCCAAAGGGGCCCGATGTGTGGATCACGCCGTGCGGGGCCACCAGCCGCAGTTATAGAAAAATGCCAAGGACATGACGACGAACGATGTGTCACTGCCCTACCGTGCAAACGAATGAGAACCGGCGCCGACCGCCGCGTTCCCTTTTGTCATACAAATTGAAATCTGCCGGTCCGTCAAGCATCGTTTCGATGCCGGCGCTCCCGGAACCTGGAAATGTCCACGGACGCTATCGTCCTTTGAAATTCCATGGCAATAAGCGCCTGCAGCATTCGACTAGCAGGGATGCGCCGACTGATCTGGTTGCGAAGGAGGCGCGATCCGAGATCAGGATTCGATCATTCCAGTCTTGATTTCTCGCGCAACCGGAACGGGAAGACCCGGTCCAGGACCCGCAAGAATGTCCCCACAATCCCACTTCGAACGATCAGCCAGTGAGAGCCCATGTCCAAGATCCAATCCGTCACCACCGGCTTCTTCCGCATACCGCTGCCCGAAATCCTCACCGACTCCATGCACGGCACGATGCGCGATTTCGAACTCGTGACCGCGCTGATCCGTGACGAGGACGGCGCGGAAGGCGTCGGCTACACGTTCACGGTCGGCCGCAATGGCGGCGCCATCGCCAACATCATCGAGCGCGAGCTTTCCGAGATCGTTCAGGGCCAGGATGCTGACCTGATCGAGGCGATCTGGAACAAGATCTGGTGGGAGATGCATTATGGCGGCCGCGGCGGCCCGACGGTGCTGGCGCTCTCGGCCGTCGACATCGCGCTCTGGGACCTCAAGGCGCGCAAGCTCGGACAGCCGCTGTGGAAACTGCTCGGCGGTTTCTCCCACAAGGTGCCCTGCTACGCCGGCGGCATCGACCTGCTCCTGCCGCTGCCCGATCTCATCAAGCAGACCGACGGCAATCTTGAGCGCGGCTTCCGCGCCATCAAGATGAAGGTCGGTCGCAAGAAGCTCTCCGAAGACGTCGAGCGCGTCGTCGCCATGCGCAAGCATCTGGGCGACAATTTCCCGCTGATGGCCGATGCCAACATGAAGTGGAGCGCCGACGAGGCCATCCGAGCCGCCCGCGCCTTCGCGCCTGCCGACCTCACCTGGCTGGAGGAGCCGATCTCGCCCGATGATGTGGCCGGCCATGCCCGCGTCGTGCGCGAAGGCGGCCTGCCGATCGCAGCCGGCGAGAACCTGCGCACGGTCTGGGATTTCCGGCATCTCATTGCCAGCGGCGGCGTCACCTATCCGGAGCCCGACGTTACCAATTGTGGCGGTGTCACCGCCTTCATGAAGATCGCGCATCTTGCCGAGGCGTTCAATCTGCCGGTCACCTCGCACGGTGCGCATGACATCACCGTGCATCTGCTGGCGGCCGCGCCAAACCGGTCCTACCTCGAAGCGCATGGCTTCGGCCTCGATCGCTACATCGCCGAGCCGTTGCGCATCGAGGACGGCTTCGCCATCGCGCCATCGCGTCCCGGCCACGGCATCGAATTCGACTGGAAGGGCCTGTCGGCAGTCCAGGCCTGAGGAGCAATGGCGACCGTGAAGCAGGTTTACGACTACATCATCGTCGGCGGCGGCTCTTCCGGCTGCGTGGCTGCCGCCAGGCTAGTCTCCGACGGCAAGGCGCGCGTGCTGGTTCTCGAGGGCGGTCACGGCCACCGCCACCCGATGCTCGACATGCCGCCGGGCATCTTCAAGATGATCTACGGCAGCAAGTTCATGCGCTACCACCAGACGGTACCGCAGGAACATCTGGACGGCAGGGTGCACGACATCCCCCAGGGCAACGTCCTTGGCGGCGGATCGTCGGTCAACGCCCAAGTCTATATGCGCGGCGTCCCCTCCGACTACGAGGAATGGCACGAGCTGCTGCGCGGCGGCAACGACTATCCGGGTTGGAGCTGGGACGACGTGCTGCCGCATTTCCGCGGCATGGAAGGCAACAACCGTCTGCAGAACGATCTGCACGGCAGCGCCGGCCCCCTTCTCGTCTCCGACCCCGGCCATATCAACGAGGTGTCGCGCTGGTTCGTGCAAAGCGTCCAGGCGCTAGGCCTGCCCTATAATCACGACTTCAACGGACCCAGCCAGCGCGGCGTCGGCTTCTACCAGTTCATGAACCGCAACGGCAAACGCAGCAGTGCGGCCTATGCATTCCTTGGCCCGCTCGAAGGCAATCCCAATCTCGAGGTCAAGCTCCACGCCCGCGTTTCCCGCATCGAGATATCCGACGGCGTCGCAGTCGGCGTCACCTATCGCGATGCCAAGGGCCGCGAGCACCAGGCCTTCGCCGACCGCGAGGTCATCGTTTCGGCCGGCTCGCTGGTCACGCCACAGCTTCTGATGCTTTCGGGCATCGGTCCGGCCGATCATCTCGCCGCGCACGGCATCAATTGCATCGCCGACCTGCCGGGCGTCGGAGCCAATCTGATCGACCACCCCGAGGTGCCGATCACGGCGCTCGCAAACGGTCGCTACGGCTACCACCTGCAGGGGGAAGGCTGGCGCATGCTGGCCAACGGGCTGCAGTTCAAGATTTTCGGCTCCGGCCCGATCACCTCGGCGGGTGTCGAGGCGGGCGCCTTCGTCAACCCGGTCGATCCCGATGGCACGCCATCTATCCAGGCCTTCTGCGTGCCGATCGTCTATCTCGATCGCGGCGCGCCCGGCCTTGTCGAGAACAGCTACGGCTTCACGGTGACGACCGTCGTCACCAAGCCGAAATCGCGCGGCACGGTGCAGCTCCGATCGGCCGACCCGAGCGACATGCCGCTCGTCTCTCCCAACCTCTTGAAGCATCCGGACGACATGCAGACGATGGTCGAGGGGCAGAAATACTTCCTGCGCGCCTTCCACGAGCAGCCGCTTGCCGGCCGCGTGAAGCGCATCGCCATACCGTCGCCCGACGACACCAGCGACGCGGCCATCGCCGCCCACTGCCGCCGCTTCGTCAAGACGAATTTCCACCCGAGCGGCACTTGCCGGATGGGACCGGACGGCGACAAGATGGCGGTTCTCGACGCGCGGCTGCGGGTGCGGGGGATCGAGCGCCTGAGGGTCTGCGATCTGTCGGCCATGCCAAACATCAATTCGGGCAACACCAATGCGCCGGCGATGATGCTGGGCAGCAGATGCGCAGAGCTGGCATTGCAGGAAGCAACCGAATGACGATTGATGCAGAAGAAGTGGATCGGCAGGATGATTGAACGGTTCGGGTTCGGCGAGATTGACGGAGAGCCGGTCGAGGGCTTCACGCTGCGAAACAGCAACGGCTATGCAGCCAAGCTCATCAGTTTCGGCGCACGTCTCACCGAGTTTCACATGCCCGACAGGGATGGAAACCTCGCGGACATCGTCCTGGGTTTCGACGATCTCGACTCATACATCGCGACGAACACCTACTTTGGCGCTACCTGCGGCCGCTATGGCAACCGCATCAAGGACGGTCAATTTGTCCTCAACGGAACGCCGTACCAGGTCGATCGCAACGAGGGCTCGAACCACCTGCATGGCGGCAGCAACGGCTTCGACCGCAAGAACTGGACGGCCTCGGTCGACGAGGTCCGGAACACCGTCGTGTTTTCCATGGTCTCGCATGACGGGGAGCAGGGTTTTCCCGGCATGGTGTCGATGACCGCCACCTACCGTCTGACCGATGACAATGTCCTGGAAATCCGCATGCGCGGCACGACCGACCAGACAACGATCCTGAACGCCGTCAATCACGCCTACTGGAATCTTGCGGGGCAGGGATCCGGCGACGTGCGCGACCAGGTCCTCCAACTCCATTCAGACTTCTACACGCCGATCGATGCGGAACTGATCACCACCGGGGAAGTCCTGTCGGTCGCCGGCACGGCTTTCGACTTCCGGTCCGCCCATCCGATCGGCAGGGACATCGACAGTCTGCAGGACGTTGGGACCGGAAGCCTGGTGGGCGGCGGCTATGACCACAATTGGTGCCTGAACGGGGCCGGGGTAGGCCTGCATGCCTGCGCCCGCGTGGTCGACCCGGCCAGCGGCCGCGGCCTCGAGCTGAGCACGACCGAGCCGGGAGTGCAGTTCTACACGGGCGGCTACCTTGACGAGACGGTGATCGGCAAGAAGGCAAAGCCCTACTGCCGGTTTGCCGGCTACACGTTCGAGACGCAGAAGTTTCCGAATACGCCGAACTTCGCCCATTTCCCGACCTGCGTCTTGCAGCCGGACGAAGTCTACGATCACCGGATGGAGTATCGCTTCTTCAACGCGTGAGAGATGCAACGGGCCGGACCACGGACACGCGACAGCGGTCCGGCCGCACCTGTTCCGCAGCATGACGATAGGAAATAGCCAATGGGATTCGAAGGCAAGACGGTCCTGATAACGGGGGCCGGCAAGGGCATCGGCCGAGAGACGGCGCGGCTGCTTGCCGGCAAGGGCGCAAGAATCGTCGCCCTGTCGCGCACCCAAGCCGATCTCGACAGCCTGCGGGATGAGATCGACTGCACCGCGATCGCGGTCGACCTCGCCGACGCCGACGCGGCACGCCGTGCAGCACTTGATGGCATGCCGGCGGACTGTCTCGTCAACTGCGCCGGCATCAACATCCTTGAGCCGTTTGTCGACGTGACCGTAGAGGCCTTCGACATGGTGCATGCGGTCAACACGCGCGCGGCGATGATCGTCGCGCAGGAATATGCCCGCGCGCGCATTGCGCTTGGCGGCGGCGGCGCCATCGTCAACGTCTCGAGCCTCTCCTCCTTCATCGGCTTCGACGACCATGCCTCCTATTGCGCATCGAAAGGGGCAATGGACGCAATGAGCCGGGTGATGGCCAACGAACTCGGCAAGTCGGGCATCCGGGTGAACTGCATCAACCCGATCGTCACGATGACCGAACTTGCCGCCCGCGCCTGGAGCGACAAGGCCAAATCCGAACCCGTGCTTAACAGGATCCCGATCGGTCGCTTCGCCGAGACGATCGACATTGCCGAGGTCATCGCATTCCTGCTCAGCGACGCCGCGGCGATGATGAACGGCCTGTCCATTCCGTTGGATGGCGGCTTCCTTGTCCGCTGACGCCCATGGCCATAGCGGCAGGGTAAAAGTATGCAGGCACCTGGCATCCTGCTGCCGCAGGGCTCCTTGATGTTCCCATTGCGATCGGCTCGCGGGGGCGTCGAGGCATAGCGGTCGACGCTGGCCGAATGTTCGCCGCGCACGCAGCCGACGGCGATATAACTACCGCAGACTTCAGGCTTTCATCACGATCGGGATCGGTCGGGCCGCGCATCGGTCATCCCCGGGCCATGCGCGCCGCGACAGCCTTGACACATCGCGCCCGACCCATAACAACTATCATATGATTAGTATGAAGAATGAAAAGTCGTTCAGCGTTGCCCGTGCTCACCGGATGGTGATGCAGGGTCCGACCAGTAGTGCGCAGGCAGCGGGCGGACTGCACGCCTCCGTCGTCCAGCAGATCGGCATGCGCATCGTGCAGGGCGAATTCCTTCCCGGAGAAGTGCTTCCAACCGCCGACGATTCGAGCGAGATGCTGGGGGTCAGCCGCACGGTGTTGCGCGAGGCAATCAAGGTGCTTGCGGGCAAGGGCCTGGTCGAATCGCGGCCCAAGACCGGCACGCGGGTGCTGCCGCGAACGGAATGGAATTTCCTCGATCCTGACGTTCTTGCATGGCGCTATGCGGGCCCGATCAACCCCGGCGACGTGCGCGCCCTGTTCGAGTTGCGGCGCGCCATCGAGCCGATGTCGGCTTCGCTGGCGGCCGAGCGCGCCACGCCGGAGCAGGTCGAAGAGCTGTTTGCGGCACTGAGCCAGATGGAAGCTGTCGGCGACGACGGAGAGCAGTTCGCCAAGCCCGACCTGGTCTTCCACCAGACCATCCTCCGGATGACCGGCAATGAACTGATGGGATCGCTCGCGGCGCTGATAGAGACAGCGCTGATGATGAGCTTCCGGCCGTCCAACGACAACCCGCGCGGCCAGGTTCACTCGCTGCCGCTGCACCGGGAAGTTGCCGAGCGGATTGCAGCCAGAGACGCAGTCGGGGCGCAGCGGGCACTGATGGTGCTGCTCGACAATGCCGAGGAAGACGTCCGCCTTGGCGTCGAAAACCTCAATCGAAAGCGCAGCAGGCGAGGGAGCGTGACGTGACCGGCAAGAAGCGTGCACTGCGTTCGGCAGCCTGGTTTGGCGGCGATGGCAAGAATGCCTTCATGCATCGCAGCTGGATGAAGAACCAAGGCATCCCCGACGACGAGTTTGACGGCCGCCCGGTCATCGGAATTTGCAACACCTGGTCCGAACTCACACCCTGCAACGCCCACCTGCGCGGCATCGCCGATCATGTGAAGCGCGGGGTCTACGAGGCCGGCGGCCTGCCGCTGGAATTTCCGGTGATGTCGCTGGGCGAGAGCAATCTGCGGCCGACCGCGATGCTGTTTCGCAATCTTGCCAGCATGGACGTCGAGGAGTCCATCCGCGGCAATCCCATCGACGGGGTGATCCTCCTGGTCGGTTGCGACAAGACGACCCCCGCACTGCTGATGGGCGCGGCCTCCGCAAACCTGCCTACCATCGCCATCTCCGGCGGGCCCATGCTCAACGGCAAATATCGCGGCCAGGATATCGGATCGGGCACCCATGTCTGGAAGTTTGCCGAGGACGTGAAGGCCGGCCGAATGACTGTCGAAGCCTTCCTCGGGGCCGAGCAGGGCCAGAGCCGCTCGGCAGGCAGTTGCATGACGATGGGGACCGCCTCGACCATGGCCAGCATGGTCGAGGCGCTCGGCATCGGCATGCCGGACAACGCGGCAATCCCAGCCGTCGATTCGCGCCGGGGCGTGCTGTCGCATCTGGCCGGCCGCCGCATCGTTGAACTCGTGCGCGACGATGTGAAGATCGCTCAAATCCTCACCAGGCAGGCATTCGAGAACGCCATTCGCGTCAACGGCGCCATCGGCGGCTCCACCAACGCTGTCCTCCATCTCATCGCCATCGCGCGCCGGCTGGGCATCGACCTCAGCCTCGACGACTGGGACCGGCTCGGACGGGGCGTGCCGACGATCGTCGACCTGATGCCGTCGGGACGCTTCCTGATGGAGGATTTCTACTATGCCGGCGGACTCGCCCCTGTGATGGCCGCGCTCGACGATGCAGGCCTGCTGCATGGGCATGCCTTGACGGTCAACGGTAAGTCCATCGCCCAGAACATTGTCGATGCACCCAACTACAATACCGAGGTCATTCGGCCGATGGACAACCCGCTGACCCCGGAGGGCGGCATTGCCGTCCTGCGCGGCAACCTTGCGCCTGACGGCGCGGTGATCAAGCCGTCTGCGGCAACGCCGGCATTGATGCAGCACCGGGGCAAGGCCGTGGTGTTCGAGAACATCGAACATTTCTATGCCCGCATTGACGACCCAGACCTCAATATCGACGCGAGTTCGGTCATGGTGCTCAAGAATTGCGGCCCGCGAGGCTATCCCGGCATGCCGGAGGTCGGAAACATGCCGATGCCCACCAAACTGCTGAAACAGGGCGTCTCGGACATGGTGCGTATCTCCGACGCCCGGATGAGCGGAACCGCTTACGGCACCGTCGTCCTGCACGTCGCCCCGGAAGCCGCGTCCGGCGGCGTTCTTGCGCTGGTGCGCGATGGCGACATCATCGAACTCGACGTCGCGGGCCGCCGGCTCGAACTCATGGTTTCCGATGCCGAACTGGCCTCGCGCAGGGCCGACTGGACGCCGCCCGTGGCGCCCGTTGGCGGCTACCAGAGCCTTTATGTCGAGAAGGTGCTGCAGGCCGATTCAGGCTGCGATTTCGACTTCCTCGTAGGCCGGCGCGATGCCGGCATTCCACGACACTCTCACTAGAAGGCGACTGCATGACCGGTGATATCGACAAGCCCGCGATCTACCCCAGCCTGAAGAGCAAAAGCGTCTTCGTCACGGGCGGCGGCTCCGGCATCGGCGAGAGCCTGGTGCGCCATTTCTGTGCGCAGGGCAGCAACGTGGCGTTCGTCGACATGGCCGAGGCACCTTCGAAAGCACTTGTGAATGAGCTTGCCGCTTCGGGGAACGCGCCGGTCTTCATTTCCTGCGACCTGCGCGACATCGAGGCGCTGAGGTCGGCCGTGGCAAGCGCCGTTGCAACAAACGGACCGATCGACGTGCTGTGCAACAATGCGGGCAACGACGATCGCCACCAGACCGGAGACGTCACTGTCGAGTATTGGGATGACCGCATGGCGGTCAATGTCCGCCACCAGTTCTTCGCCGCACAGACCGTGCGCCCTTACATGAAGGCGCAGGGCGGCGGCTCGATCATCAATTTCGGTTCCATCACCTGGATGGTCGGCGATGCCGATTGCCCGGCCTACGTGACCTCCAAGGCCGCCATCTGGGGGATGACACGCGCCCTGGCACGCGAGTTCGGTCCCGAGCGCATTCGTGTCAATTGCATGGTGCCGGGTTGGGTCATGACGGAGCGGCAGATGCGGCTCTGGCTCGACGAGGCCGGCGAAAGGCAGATCGCGGAGCGCCAGTGTCTGCCTGACCGGCTGCAGCCTTCAGATATCGCCAGGATGGCCTTGTTCCTGGCCGCTGATGACAGCCGCATGTGCACGAGCCAGCAATTCATCGTCGACGGGGGTTGGATATGAAGACCGAGCATTCGAACGGCAGCGGCGCGATCCGTCTCGTCCAGTATCAGTCGTCAGACGGCGAGCGGCATGTCGGCCGGGTTTCGTCGGATGGCAACCAGCTGCATCCGCTGTCGGATACGGCCACGGTGATGGAACTCGCGGAGGCTGCGATCGACCGCGGCATTGATATTGCGAGCCTGGTCGAAGAGCGCAGCGGAACTGCGGCCGTCGACTACGATGAACTGCTGCGGCTGGGATTGGTGCTAGCGCCGCTTGATCATCCCGAACCGGCGCGTTTTCTTGTCACCGGCACGGGCCTGACACATACCGGCAGCGCCAGCGCCCGCAACCAGATGCATACGCTGACACACGGGGAGGGCGCGTCCGAGTCCGACTCGCTCAAGATCTTCCGCATGGGACTCGAGGGTGGCAAACCGGCCGATGGCGGCCTTGGGGTGCAGCCGGAGTGGTTCTTCAAGGGTGTCGGGACTTGTGTCGTTCCGCCGGGGGCAACGCTGCCGCTGCCCGCCTTTGCCAAGGCCGGGGCAGAGGAAGCCGAGATCGTCGGACTCTACATCAATGGACCCGACGGCCGGCCCTACCGGATCGGATATGCGCTCGGAAACGAGTATTCGGACCATCTGACGGAGGCGGAAAACTATCTCTATCTCGCCCACTCCAAGTTGCGGGCCTGCTCGATCGGGCCGGAACTGCTGATCGGCGAGCTGCCGCAGGAAGTCCGCGGCAAGTCGCGTATCCGTCGCGACGGTGCGGTGATCTGGGAAGAGGAATTCCTGTCAGGCGAAGCCCACATGTCGCACTCGATCGCCAACCTCGAACACTACCATTTTCGCTATCCGATGCACCGGCGGCCGGGCGACGTTCACGCCTACTTCTTCGGCGCCGCGGTGATGAGCTTCGCCTCCGGAGTCAAGACGGCACCAGGGGACGAGTACGAGATCGAAGCTGCGTTGTTCGGCAAGCCGCTTCGCAACCGCATGGAACTGGTGCCGGACGAGGGGCCGGTGCGGGTAACCCAGCTTTGACTGTTGCCGACGGGCGCATTGAGACGTCGCAACTGGCTTGGGCGCGAAGCCTCGACCGGGCAATTTCCGGGCGAAAACCGGGAGCCGGTGCAGAGCGGTCCGATCCGCTCCAGGCTAGCCGAGACTAGTCGAGCACGCCCATCAAGACATGATAGGCGCCGTCGATATCGGCGCGGATGGCTTCCTGAACCCTGTCCACGTCGCGCTCGCAGATTGCAGTGAACATCTCGCGGTGGTGCCTGTTCGAGGTCGAATAGTTCCCCGAGTCGTGCAGCATGTTGAAATAAGGGCTGATCTGCAGCCACAGGTTCTCAATGATCCTGAGCAGGTTCTCCGACTCGGAAGCGCGATAGATCGTGAAGTGAAATGCGTAGTTGGCGCGCAGGTAGGCCTTCACGTCGCCTGCCGCGTTGGCACCGTCGAGCGCCTCCAGCAACTGGCGCAGGCTCGCACGCAGCGCATCGTTGCAGCGTTCTGCCGCCCAGCCACCGGCGATTGCCTCGACCTCGAACCTGACGTTCCTGAGGTCGGACAGCCTTGCCCGGCTGAGCGCCGGAATGCCGATCGAGCGTCCGGACACGACGGTCAGTGCGTCGGCCGCCGACAGCCGCCGCAGCGCCTCGCGGACCGGCATCGGGCTGACCCCGAATGCATCGGCAAGGCTCTGAACAGTTACCATCTGTCCTGGCACGATGCTGCCGTCGAGGATCAGTTCGGTGACGCGCCGGAACACCTGATCCTGAAGTGTCTCTCGCGTCAGCGGGACGATGCTCGCCTTATTCTTCAATGCAGCCGATATCAAAACTGGACCTCTCGGGGGACCGGGAGAATTGCATGCAGCCTTCGTCGGCAAGCGTCAAGGACCATCGAAAATCGACTTCCCAATTTATCATTGATCTTAGATCAAATGATGCTACGGTCCTTCGCATCGGATGGCAAGCGCGCTTTGGGAAGCAGGCCTGCTTGTCCGACAACCAGTTCCAGGGAGGAGTCTAAAATGGCATTTGGTTCGAAAGCATTGCGGCTTGCGCTGCTGGCCGGAATGGCCGCGGGATCACTGTGCGCAAGCACGGCTGCGCAGGCGGCGGAGAAGTACAAGATCTATCTGAGCATGAGCTTCATCGGCAATGACTGGCAGGCCGAGGCGGCCAACATGGTCAAGGCCATGGCCGCGCACAAGAGCATGGCCGACAAGGTTGATCTGCAGGTGCAGGTCGCCGGTCCGAACGCCCAGCGCCAGATACAGCAGATCAACGCGATGGTGCAGGCCGGCGCGCAGGCGATCGTGATCTTCCCGATCTCGCCGACCGCCCTCAACCAGGTCGTCAAAAACGCCTGCGACAAGGGCGTCAAGGTGTTCGCCTACGACGCCGAGATCACCGAACCCTGTGCCTACAACATCCATATCGACCAGGAAGAGGCCGGACGCGTCACCGCCGAGTGGCTTGTCGACAAGCTCGGCGGCAAGGGCGAGATCATCGCCATCACCGGTGTTCCGGGAACGTCGGTCGACGACCAGCGCACCAAGGCCGCCAAGGAAGTCTTCGCCAAGCACCCCGACATCAAGATCGTCGGCGAGGCCGTCGGCATGTGGAGCCAGGCAGTAGCGCGCACCGAACTCTCCAAGATTCTCGCGACCCGCACGTGGGACGACATAGACGGCCTGTGGATGCAGGTTGGCTGCTTCACCGCAAACGCCATGCAGCTCGAAGCCGGCAAGACGCCGGCAGACCTTCTGCCCTGTGCGGGTGAGGGCGCCAATGGCGGCCGCATCCAGATGCTGCCGGAAGGCACGGAAGTGGAAGGCGCTTCGTCGCCCTATGCCCCGCTTGGCGCGCCGCGCATCTCGTACGCTTCGCCGCCCTATTCGGGTGCGCTGGCCCTGAAGCTCGCGGTCGAGGCACTGGAAGGCAAGGACGTTCCCAAGCTCACCGTCCTGCCGCTCCCTGTCGTGACCAGCGAGACGGTGAAGCTCTGCGAAGAGGGCACGTGGGACGAGATGAAGGCCGGTTGCAACGCCTTCAAGCCCGCGCTCGTCAGCAATCCCGGATGGTTCGCATCGATCTTTTCGGACCAGACGCCTGAGGTCGGCCTGAACGCCGCGCTCGTCGGCCAGCCGGAAGACTAAGCCTCCCAGGGCTTTGGGCGACGCGCGGACGCCAGTCCGTGCGTCGCCCGCATTCTAACGCCTGCGGCGGTCCAAGATCATGACAAACCAGATGAATAACCCGGCCGTCCAGGTCGACGGAATGCTGAAGTCGTTCGGCGCGACGGTTGCGCTCGACGGCGTTTCCTTCTCGATCGCGCCTGGGAGCGTGCATGCGCTGCTGGGCGAAAACGGTGCCGGCAAGTCGACGATGGTCAAGCTGCTTTCCGGGCTGATCCGGCCGACGGAAGGAAGCGTGAAGATCTTCGGCGAGCACGCCGCGCTAGACACGCCGCGTTCGGCCCACAAGCTGGGCATCCAGACTGCGTTCCAGGAGATGACGCTGGTTGGCGATCTGTCCGTGCTCGACAACATGCTGCTGCCCTATGCCCCGATGGGCATGTCGGGACTGATCCGCCGCCGCGCGGCGCGCGAGGACGTGCGACGCCATATCGCCGAACTCGGCTTCTCGGTCGATCTCGATGCCGAGGTTTCGTCGCTCGAGCTCTCCGTGCGCCAGAAGATCGAGATCGCGCGAGCCGTCTACCGCAAGCCGCGCATTCTCCTGCTCGACGAGCCGACCTCGACGCTCGCCGGCCGGGACGTCGACTGGCTGGGCGAGATCATCGCCCGGCTCAAGGCCGAGGGTACGACGATCGTCTTCATCACGCATCGCATGCGCGAGGTACGCGCCTTCTGCGATACGCTGACCATCCTGCGCAACGGCTGCCATATCGTCACCACGCCGGTGGCCGACATTACCGATTCCGAGGTGATCGAGAAGATCATCGGACGCTCCATCGAGCAGACATTTCCGCCGAAGCCCGACAGCGCGCAGGCCTTCGGTGCGCCGGTTCTCGGCGTGCGCGATCTCAAGATCGGCCGCAAGCTCGACGGTGTCAGCTTCGACCTGCGCAAGGGCGAGATACTCGGCGTCGCCGGACTGCAGGGCATGGGCCAGCAGGATCTCTTCCTCGCCTGCTTCGGCATGGGCGAGGTGCTGCGCGGCGACGTCCTAGTCGACAACCGCAAGGTCTGGTTGAGTTCGCCCGCCGACGCGATTCGGCCGAACATGGCTATCGGCCTCGTGCCGGAGGACCGCAAGTCCGAGGGCCTGTTCCTGAAGCTTTCCGGGCGGCAGAATGCGACGCTGCCCGTCGTCTCGCGCTTCACCCGCATGGGGCTGATCGACGAAAAGGCGGAACGCGAAGCCGTGGAGGAAGCCTTTGCCACGGTCGAGGTCGACCGGCGCGCCATGTGGACGCGGGCGGGCGCATTTTCCGGAGGCAACCAGCAGAAGATCGCCATCGCCAAATGGCTTGTCGCGCAAAGCCGAATCCTGCTGCTGTTCGATCCGACGCGCGGCATCGATGTCGGAACCAAGCACGAAATCTACGTAATGATGCGCAAATATGTCGAGGCGGGCGGTTCGATTCTCTTCCACTCCACCGAGATTCCCGAACTCGTGCACCAGTGCGACCGGGTGCTGGTGCTTTACGACGGCCAGGTGGCGGTCGAGCTTGAGGGCGATGCAATAACAGAGCCGGCGATCATGCGCCCGGCCCTCGGGCACGGCCATTTCGCCGGAGAGGTGCCGGCATGAGCAGCGCGCAGGCTTCTACCAGGATGCAAAGGACGTCGGGCCTTCGCCGGGCGCTCGGCGCCAACAGCGGCACGATCATAGCTGCTGTCGTCTTCGCAGTCCTGCTGATGGTGGTGGATTGGGTGGGCGCCGGACCGCTGACCTACTTCGACATTTCTTTCCTATCG
The DNA here is from genome assembly GCA_018823835.1 of Alphaproteobacteria bacterium. Lineage (GTDB taxonomy): Bacteria > Pseudomonadota > Alphaproteobacteria > Rhizobiales > Rhizobiaceae > CAMYMG01. The sequence continues at coordinate 630,517 of JAHJHT010000013.1, forward strand.
AGCGGCGGGGCGACCTCGGCAATCGCCGCGATCGGGCAGACGATCGTCATCATTTCCGGCGGCTTCGACCTCTCCGCCGGCGCCGTGATTTCGCTGGTCAACGTCGTGCTCGCGTCGAACATGGATCCGATGTCGATGCAGGCAAGCACGGCGCTGTGGACTGCGGTCGGGATCGGCGTCGGCATGGCCGTCGGCGCCTTCAACGGCTTCTTCATCGCCTTCCTGCGCATGCAGCCGATCGTCGTGACGCTGTCCACCATGTTCATCTTGCAGGGCGTGACGCTTCTGGTCATGGACAAGCCGGGCGGCTTCGTGTCGCCGGATCTCGGCGCCTTCTATCTGGGCGATGCGATTCCCGGCTGGCTGCCGATGCCGGTCGTCGTCATTTGCGCGGTTCTGCTGCTCTGGATGTGGCTGAAGGGGACGCGCTTCGGAACGGCGCTCTATGCGGTCGGCAGCGACACGGATTCGGCGGCAGCCGTTGGCGTCAACGTAGTGCTCGTGCGCTTCATGGTCTACATCATCGCCGGTGGCTGCTACGGGCTTGCCGGCGTGTTCATCAGCGCACAGACCGGCAGCGGCGATCCACTCGTCGGCAATCCGCTCCTGCTTTCGATGTTTGCCGCCGTCGTTGTCGGCGGCACGCGGCTAGGCGGCGGGCAGGGCGGTCCGGTGGGCACGGTGTTCGGTGCGTTCATCCTGATGATCGTCGTCAACATCCTGCTCGTCCTGAACGTATCGGCCTACTACTCGACCATCGCCGAGGGCACGATCCTGTTCCTGGCAGTGCTAGCCGGCTCCATGTCGCACGGCTCCGTCCTGGCGATCCAGCTGCGGGCGGCCCGGGCGCGCTTCGCGGCATATCGCGCCGGCACGCTGCCATCGCAGATCGACAGGGTGGATCGGCGGCTGGCGACGACATCGGGAGCACGACGGAGCGAACCTTCGAACGCGACACGTCCGGCCTTTCACATTCGCCACGCCGAGACGCTGCGCTTTGCGCTGCCGGCATTCGTGTGCCTGATCCTGGTCATCGCGGTCACCCAGCTGTGGCTCGGGCGCGCGGTTCTCAACCCGGGATACTGGAACTCGCTCCTGGTCCTGTCGTCCTTCCTGGCGGTTCTCGCGCTCGGACAGGGCACGGTCATCCTGACGGGTGGCCTCGACCTCTCGGTCCCGTGGATCATCGGCATTTCCGGCATCGTGCTCGCCGGCATGGTCAACGGATCGGATGCCGCCCTTGTCTATGCCTTGCCGACCGTTCTCGCGATGGCGTGCGTCGTCGGGTTCGCCAACGGCGTCGGCATCGTCTATCTCGGCATATCCCCGATCGTGATGACCCTTGCCATGAACGGCATCCTTCAGGGCTTCGCGCTGCTTTATTCACAAGGCACGCCGGCCGGCTTCTCGTCGCCCATGCTGCGCTGGTTCATGACCGGCAGGATCGCGGGCATGACGCCGGTCGTCCTGTTCATCATCGGCTTCGTCATATTCGCGGTGTTGCTGCTCGGACGGACCGCCTTCGGTAGGCGGGTCTATGGCATCGGCAACGGGCTGCGCGCGGCGCAACTCTCCGGCATCGCGGTCGAGAAGACGCTGATCCTCGTCTATATCCTGTCCGCACTTTGCGCCGCCGTGGTGGGCATCATGCTGACCGGCTTTTCCGGCCAGGCGAGCCTTGGCATGGGCGACGATTATCTGCTTCCCTCCATCGCGGTCGTGGTGGTCGGAGGCGCGCTTATCACTGGCGGGCGAGGGCATTATATCGGCATGCTGGGCGGCGTCCTGCTGCTGACATCGCTGCAGATGCTGCTTGCCGGGACCACGCTGCCCTATGCGACGCGGGCCATCCTCTACGGCCTGGTCGTGCTGGGTGCCGTGATGGCTCTACGCGAACGAAACACCCGATGAAGAGGACTGGACAATGAGCACGCGCGCACCGGCTTCCGCAGAAGAGTTCCTGGCCGGCCTGAAAGGCCAGCGGGTCGTTGTCACCGCCGGTGCGGGCGGCATCGGGCTGGCGATCACCGATACGCTGGTGCGCCTCGGCGCACGCGTCGTGATCTGCGACGTCTCGGACGAGGCGCTGGCGACGGCGGGCAAGACGGTCCGCGTCGAGGCCGCGGTCAAGGCGGACGTGGCGCAGCAAGGCGATGTGGAGCGGCTGTTCCAGACGGCGCAGGAGACTCTCGGCGGGCTCGATGCCCTGATCAACAATGCCGGGATTGCCGGGCCAACCGGCGGCGTCGATGAAATCGACCCGGATGAGTGGCGGCGCTGCATCGATATCTGCCTGACCGGGCAGTTCCTGTGCGCGCGTAGCGCGGTGCCGATGCTCAAGGCGGCGGGCGGCGGTTCCATCGTCTCGATGTCCTCGGCGGCCGGCCGACATGGATATGCATTTCGTACGCCCTACTCGGCGGCGAAATTCGGCGTCATTGGTTTTACCCAGAGCCTCGCCAAGGAACTCGGGCCGCACGGCATCCGCGTCAACGCCATACTGCCGGGAATCATCGAGGGGCCGCGCATCGAGAAGGTCATTGCCGACCGGGCAAAGCAGGTTGGGGTGACCGGGGACGAGATGAAGAACCGTTATCTTCAGAACATCTCGCTTCGGCGCATGACCAGTCCCTACGACGTGGCCTCCATGGTCGCCTTCCTGCTGTCCGACGCCGGATACAACATCTCCGGCCAGTCGCTCGGCGTCGACGGCAACGTCGAAACACTCTGAGGGCAGCGACATGTCGAAAACCGCGATTGTCGGAAGCGGCTTCATCGGGCGGGCCTGGGCGATCAGTTTCGCCGCTGCCGGCCATGATGTCAGCATGTGGGACCAGTCGCCCGAAGCGACAGGCGGCGCGCGCGACTTCATTGCTGGCGTGCTCGGCGATCTGGCGGCCAATGACCTGCTGCGCGGGCAGACGCCGGAGAGTGTGCTCGACCGGATCGAAGTCGTGGCGGACTTCGAGGCTGCATTGGAAGGCGCCGTGCACATCCAGGAGAACACGCCCGAAAATCGCGATATCAAGCGCGAGGTCTTCTCGCGGATCGACGCCGTTGCGACGCCGGAGGCGGTGATCGCCAGCTCGACCTCGGCGCTCCTTCCGTCGACCTTTACCGAGCATCTTGCCGGGCGCCACCGCTGCCTGGTCGTTCACCCGATCAACCCGCCCTATCTCATCCCGGCGGCCGAAGTGGTGCCCGCGCCGTGGACAAGCCAAGAGACAGTCGAGAGAACGTCCGCGTTCCTGGTCTCGGCGGGTCATGCGCCGCTCGTGATGAAGCGGGAACTCGACGGCTTCATCATGAACCGGCTGCAGGGCGCGCTCCTCGAGGAGGCTTTCCGGCTCGTCTCCGACGGCTATGCCAGCGTCGAGGACGTCGACATCGGCATTCGCGACGGGTTGGCGCTGCGCTGGTCCTTCATGGGTCCGTTCGAAACCATCGATCTCAACGCCCCCGGCGGCGTGCGCGACTATGTCGATCGCTACCAGTCGATCTATTCGAACATCTTTCCGCAGATGCAGCGCCGAGTCGACTGGGCGGGCGATGTGATGAAAACAGTGGAGGCAGACCGCAGCGCGCGGCTGCCGCGCGAAAATCTTGCAGTGCGCCAGGTCTGGCGCGACCGGCGCCTGATGGCCCTGGCTGCGCACAAGAGAAAATCCGACGAGGAGTTTGGTAAATGAACGAGACGACGCGCAAGACATCCGGCACCACTGCCAAGGGCAAGGTGATCATCACCTGCGCCATTACCGGCGCCATCCATACGCCGACCATGTCGCCCTACCTGCCGATCACGCCCGACCAGATCGCTTCCGAAGCGATCACGGCGGCGGAGGCGGGGGCTGCCATCCTGCACCTGCATGCGCGCGATCCTGAGACCGGCAAGCCGGACCAGACGCCGGAAGCCTTCGCCCGCTTCCTGCCGCGCATCAAGCAGGGCACGAACGCGGCGATCAACATTACCTCTGGCGGTAGCCCCTACATGAAGGTGGAGGAGCGGGTACGCCCGGCTGCCCAGTTCAAGCCCGAGGTCGCCTCGCTCAACATGGGCTCGATCAATTTCGGCCTCTATCACCTCGCCGACAAGTACGAGACCTTCAAGTTCGACTGGGAAAAGCCGCATCTGGAAGCGACGCGTGACCTTGTTTTCCGCAACTCTTTCAAGGACATCGAATACATCCTTGCGACCTGCTACGACAACGGAACGCGCTTCGAGTTCGAGTGCTACGACATCGCGCATCTTTATAACCTCGCGCATTTCGCCGAACGCGGCCTGGTGAAGCCCCCATTCTTCGTCCAGTCGGTATTCGGCCTGCTCGGCGGCATCGGCACGCACCCGGAAGACGTCGCTCACATGAAACGCACGGCCGACCGGCTGTTCGGCGACCAGTTCCGCTGGTCCGTCCTCGGTGCCGGCGCTAGCCAGTTGCGCATCGCTGCGCAGTCAGTGTCGCTCGGCGGAAACATCCGTGTCGGCCTGGAGGACAGCCTGTGGGCCGGTCGCGGGCGGCTGGCAAAGTCGAATGCCGAGCAGGTGGTGCTGGCGCGCAAGATCATCGAAGGGCTCGGTCTGGAGGTGGCGACGCCTGACGAGGCGCGCGCCATCCTGGAACTGAAGGGCGGCGACAAGGTTGCGTTCTGAGCGGCCCGGGGAGGAGACAATGCTGCGTATCGAGGTTCTGAGCGACAGGCCCGACCAACTCGGCGAAGGGCCGCTCTGGGACGTGCGCGAGCAGCGCTTCTACTGGATCGATTCCTACGGACCCAGCATCCATTGCTGCGATGCTGCGGGCGGCGACCGGAAGAGCTGGAGCCTGCCCGAACCGATCGGATCCATGGCGCTGCGCGAGAAGGGCGGCGCGATCCTGTCGCTGCGCGACGGTTTCTACAGTTTCGACTTCCAGACGGGCGTGTCCGTACGCCTTGTGGAGACGCAACCGGGCGAAATGCGGCCGCGCATGAACGACGGCAAGGTCGACCGCCAGGGCCGGTTCGTCGCCGGCTCGATGGATTTCGAGGAGAGTGAGCCTATCGGCAAGCTGTTCCGGCTCGATCCGGACCTTTCGGTGCATACGCTCGACAGCGGCATCATCTGCTCGAACGGTCCCTGCTGGAGCCCCGACGGCGCGACCTTCTACTTCGCCGACACGGGCCGGCGCGTGATCTGGGCCTATGGCTACGATACGGATACGGGAAACGTGCTGTCGCGGCGCGTCTTCACGAGCTTCGAGAACATGCGCGGTCTTCCGGACGGCGCCACGGTCGATTCCGAAGGCTATGTCTGGAGCGCCGAAGTCTATTCGGGCCGGCTCATCCGGTTCGATCCGAACGGTGTCGTCGACAGGATCGTCGGGCTGCCGGTCCAGTCGACCACGAGCCTGATCTTCGGCGGGCCGGATCTCGACATCGCCTATGTCACCTCGATGGCGAGGCCATACCAGCATCAGTATTATCGGGAGCGCGAGGCAGGCTTCGTCTTTGCCGTCCACGGCCTCGGCGTGCGCGGCATCGAAGAGCCGCGCTTCAAGGGTTAGATCGGGAAACGGGAGAACAGGCGATGAAGATCGACGTTGTGGTGGATGTGAAGACGACGCTGGGCGAGGGGCCTCTTTGGGACGTCGAGCAGCAGCGGCTCTACTGGATCGATTCCTTCGACGGGCGCGTCTTCCGGGCAACCCATGACGGCCACGAAATCCGGTCTTGGGATGTCCCGATGAAGATCGGCTCGATGGCGCTGCGCAAGGACGGCGAGGGCGCCATCGTCTCGCTCGCCCGTGGCTTCCACACGCTCGATTTCAAGACCGGCGATGTCGAACTGATCCATGACCCCGAGCCCGGCAAGGACGCCAACCGGCTCAACGACGGCAAGGTCGACAAGCAGGGCCGCTTCATCACCGGTTCCATGGACACGATGGAAAGCGGACCGAACGGTGCCCTCTACCGGCTCGATACCGACTTCTCTGTCCACAAGCTCGATGACGGCATCATCGTCTCGAACGGTCCCTGCTGGAGCCCGGACGGCGACACCTTCTATTTTGCCGACTCGTGGTCGGGGGAGATCTGGGCCTACGACTACGACCAGACAACCGGCAGTGTCTCGAACAGGCGCACCTTCACCAAGATCGACACTTCGACGGGGGGCGCAGCAGACGGCTCGACGGTCGATGCCGAGGGCTGCCTGTGGAACGCGCAGGTCTATGACGGCAAGCTGATCCGCTATCGGCCGGACGGCGTCATCGACCGCGTCATCGAGATGCCCGTCAAGAAGATCACGAGCGTGATGTTCGGAGGGCCAAATCTCGACATCATCTACGTCACGTCGATGGCAAAGCCGCCGCTGCCGCGCTTCCCGGGCGACGGCGTATTGCGCGGCAGTGTCTTCACGATCACCGACCTGGGAATTCGCGGCGTACCGGAACAGCGCTTCGGCGCGTAGATGCGCATGCGGCGCCAGCCCGGAATTCAGCGCCGGCGCGGCTTTGTGATCGGCATGACCGGGCGGGCCGGTCTCACGCCGGCTTCCGGAACGGTCGGCTGAGATAGGGGCTTGCGGGCAGGCCGAATCGCCAGGGCGTCTCGGTGGCGCGGGTCAGGCCGATGCGCGGCCCTACGAGCAGGTCAGCCGGCCGCGCCTTGCCGGGGCTGAAATCGAAGGGGGAGCCGGTCAGCGCGAGGCCGTCGAAGGAAGCATCGACGCCGAGCGCCTGGCAGAGGCGGCCCGGGCCAGAACAGAGCAGTTTTCGCGACTCGGTGCCGCGGCGAGCGGCCATCCGGTCAAGGCCTGCGGTCGGCTCTATGGCACGGATCAGGACGGCGCTGCCGGGAAGGCAGACCGCGTTGAGGCACCAATGGATTCCGTAGGAGCGGTAGACATAGGCGGTGCCCGGTGCTGCGAACATCGAGGCGTTGCGCGGTGTTGGCCCGCGAAAGCTGTGCGAGGCCGGATCGTCCGGCGCATAGGCTTCCGTCTCGACCACGATGCCGCCGGCGCCGTGCACGAAAAGCACGGCGCCGACCATGTCTCGGGCGACATCCCCCGCCGGGCGGGCGAAGAAGGCAGTGAGTGCGGGCGTCGTGTCCAAGCCCGCCTTATTTCACATCGCGATCTGCCTTGCGAGCGCCATGCGGAGTTGCGGCGTCCCTGGAGTGCTCGGCGATTGCCGGACCTGCACCGGCGGTTTTCATGGAATCGCCCGCCGGCGACGTGCCGGGAGGATTCTGGCCGTCCGAATGGCGGGTCTTCTCAGGCACGTCCGAGGAGGGCTCGGTGAGGCCGTAGGGCTGCGGCTTTTCGGTCAAGGCGGCATCCTGGTCGGTCTCCTTCGGCCGGTAGTCGGCCTCGAGCTTGCGTGCACCCGTTTCGCGGTGATTGTCGTTCATGGTTGCGGCTCCGGTTTCTTCATCGCCATAATTCCCGGCGCGGGCGGCGGTTCCCGGGCGGCGGCGGAATCCGGCGGCGGTGGCCCTGGCGTTCTGCAGAAGGAACACAGGAATTCGCGGCTTCCCGTTGAAATCGATCATGAAACCGCGATCGGGGTTTTCTTGGCCCGCGGTTGCCGCTAGGTTTTCGTGGCAACCGGCCGTTGCGCTCCGGGGGGAGCGGGGGCCAGAGAACGTGGTGCGGACGAAGGCACTTCCAGTCGCGTCCTTGCTTGGGGAAGGGTGGGCCAGCAGCAATGGGTTTCGCATTCGATCACGCCGGCCTGTGGCGGCGGGGGCGGCAGTTCGCCATGCTCCTCGCCCTGGTCTTTGCGGCGTCTGCCGCCGTGGCCACTGAAAAGCCGATGCCGCCGACGATACCGGGAAGCCCGCCCAAGGCGCCCGGCATCAGCAACATGCCGTCAACGCCGTCGACGCCGGCTCCGCCATCGCAGGCAAGGACCTTCCAGCGCTACAGCCACTACGATCTGGCCGCGGGCGACGAGTGGCAAAGCGATGCCTGGGACGCGCCCGGTTGCGAGAACAAGTGCAAGGAAAATTCCGCCTGCGCCGGCTTCACCTATGACGGCTGGAACAGGCGCTGCTTTCTCAAGCGAGACCTCGGTGGGATCAGGCTCAACCCGCGTGCCACCAGCGGCGTCCTGTCTTCGGAGCGGCAGCCGGTCAAGTCGGGCGCGCCGGTGGTGATGAAATACTACAATAACCGGGCCTTTCCCGGCCAGGCGGACCAGTCCCAGGCCGCGAAGGACCGCGACGGCTGCGAAAGGGCATGCTGGGGCATTGCCTCCTGCATCGGCTTTTCCTTCCACAAGGCGGAACGGCGCTGCGACCTGTTCGACAATCCGCAGGAATACGGCAAGCAGTCGGGTGTCTACAGCGGCGCCAAGGAGCAGGACGCCAACTGACTGCAGCTTGCCGGGGCGGGCAGGGCCGTTCCCGTCGCCTAGCGGATCTCCTGCAATATGTGGTCGTAGAGCAGGCTCGCTGCGGGCGAGAGCGCGCGGTTGCGTGCGCGGATCAGGCTGTAGGGCTGCACGTCGATGTCGAAGGCGATGGGCAGGACCTCGATGGCGCCGGCGAGCCCGTCGTCGGCATTGATGAACTTTGCGACGTCGAGGGCGACCGGCGCGATGGTGTCGGACTGCGCCACCATGACCAGGGTCAGCAACAGCGAGGTGGTGTTGAGGATGCGGTCGGGCAGGGGCACGTGGTGGCTCATGAAATGCGTCTCCATGGTCCGCCGCAGCAGCGAGCCGCCCGGCTGGAAGATCCAGTCGTATCCGGTCAGTTCCTCGAGCCCCACCGTCCGGCCGTCGGCCAGCGGGTGGCCGCGGCGCACGATCAGGCAGGCCTTCTCGATGCCGATGACGCGCGCCTCGAAAAGCCGCGGATTGAGGTCGTCGGGAATGCGCGCGATGATGAAATCGTGACGTGAGGCCAGCAATTCGCGCGCCAAGACGGCGCTGGTGTCGACCTGCATGCTGATCTCGATGCTCGGAAAGCTCTTGCGGATCCGCTTGATGGCCGGGACGGCAAGGCCGATCGCCGGCGCGGTGACGGAACCGAGGAAGACGGCGCCGCCGCGGCCGGACTTGAGGTCGGAAATCTCGCGGTCGACCTCGCGCAGCTCGAGCAGCATGGCGCGGGCGCGGCGGGCCAGCGTGGTGCCATAGGGCGTCAGTTCGACGCCGCGCGGCAGGCGGTTGCAGATCGGCGCCGAAAGAATGTCCTCCATCTCGCCGATCATGCGCGAGGCGGCCGGCTGCGAGATGTTGAGGATGTGCGCCGCGGCGCTGATCTGGCTGGTGTCCTGCAGCGCGACGATCATGCGCATGTGGCTGAGCTTGAGGCCGCTGCGCAGCAGGCTTTCGCCCGACTGTGCCAGCGACTCCGTCATCGAACCCGTCGATCCGTCATTCATGCTCGATTCCCCTTTCGGCAAGGCTGGCTGCAGTCGATATAACCATAATGCATATCAACCGTCGTGAATTGCATTTGACAGTTATATCGATTGGGTCATAGCTGCCAGTCGTTCGGGCTCTGTCGCGTTCATTCTTGCGCGGCAGATGGAGGAGCCAAGGCCCGCGACATGTTCTGGGAGGTTCAGCAGAAATCTTCGGTGTTCGCTCGCCTTCGCGACAGGTTCGCGCTGCGCTCGACGCCTGTCATTCACCACTAGACCGTCATCACCAAGGGAGAGAAACGTGAAAATAATCAAAGCAATGGTCGGCGCACTGGCGCTTGGCCTGGCCGCAGTAAGCTATAGTGCGCACGCGCAGGACAAGGGCACGATCGGCATCGCCATGCCGACCAAGTCGTCGCTGCGCTGGATCAGCGACGGCGACGCGCTTGTCGCCGCGCTGAAGGAAAAGGGCTACGAGACGGACCTGCAGTTCGCCGAGGACGACATTCCCAACCAGCTCGCGCAGGTGGAAAACATGATCACCAAGGGCTCCAAGGCCCTGATCATCGCCTCGATCGACGGTACCACGCTGTCGGCAGTGCTGCAGCAGGCCGCCGACCAGGGCATCAAGGTCATCGCCTATGACCGCCTGATCCGCGACAGCGGCAACGTCGACTACTACACCACCTTCGACAACTTCCAGGTCGGCGTCCTGCAGGCCAACTCGCTGGTCAAGGGCCTCAAGGAGCGCTTCCCCGACGCCAAGCCGTGGAACGTCGAGCTGTTCGGCGGCTCGCCGGACGACAACAACGCGTTCTTCTTCTACGACGGTGCCATGTCGGTGCTGCAGCCGATGATCGACTCCGGCGAGATCGTCATCAAGTCCGGCCAGATGGGCATGGAAAAGGTCGGCACGCTGCGCTGGGACGGCGCCGTGGCGCAGGCACGCATGGACAACGTCCTGTCGGCCAACTACTCCGACGGCAGTGTCGTGCACGGCGTGCTGGCTCCCTATGACGGGCTGTCGCGCGGCATCATCTCGTCGCTGCGTGGCGTCGGCTACGGCTCGGCCGACCAGCCGTGGCCGATCGTGACCGGCCAGGACGCCGAGACCCCCTCGGTCAAGGCGATCATTGCCGGCGAGCAGTACTCGACCGTGTTCAAGGACACGCGCGAACTGGCCAAGGTCACCGCCAACCTCGTCGACGCGGCGCTTTCGGGCGGCACGCCGGAGATCAACGACACCAAGACCTACGACAACGGCGTGAAGGTCGTTCCGTCCTACCTGCTGACCCCGTATGACGTCGACAAGACCAATTACGAGGAACTGGTTGTGGGATCGGGCTACATCAAGGCCGAAGAACTCCAGTAACCGGTGCTTCGCGTGGCTCCGCGGCTTGCCGCGGGGCCACGTCCCGGGTATGCCGGCCGCTGACGTCGTTCCCGTCAACCGAAAGTTCGGCGATGGACAACATCATTCTGGAAATGCGCAACATCACCAAGACGTTTCCGGGCGTGAAAGCGCTGCAGGACGTCAACCTGGATGTGCGCGCCGGCGAGATTCACGCCGTCGTCGGCGAGAACGGCGCCGGCAAATCGACGCTCATGAAGGTGCTCTCGGGCGTCTATCCGCATGGCAGCTACGAGGGGGCGATCCGCTTCCTCGGCAAGGAATGCCGCTTCTCCGGAATCCACGATTCCGAGCGCGTCGGCATCGTCATCATCCATCAGGAACTGGCGCTCGTGCCGCTCTTGTCGATTGCCGAGAACATCTTTCTCGGCAACGAGCAGTCGCATTACGGGGTGATCGACTGGAATCTCGCGCGCCGCCGCGCCGGCGAGCTGTTGCGCAAGGTCGGGCTCAAAGAGGACCCCGACACGCTCATCACCAATATCGGCGTCGGCAAGCAGCAGCTTGTCGAGATCGCCAAGGCGCTCGCCAAGAAGGTGAAGCTGCTGATCCTCGACGAACCGACCGCCTCGCTGTCGGAGAGGGACAGTGACGCGCTGCTCAGTCTTCTGGTGGAGTTCCGCGAGCAGGGCATCGCCTCGATCCTCATCTCGCACAAGCTGAACGAGGTCGGAAAGGTTGCCGACCGCATCACGGTGCTGCGCGACGGCCGCACGATCGAGACGCTGGAAAAGGCCGACATCAGCGAGGCCCGCATCATCAGCTCGATGGTCGGCCGCTCGCTCGACGACCGGTTTCCGCCGCGCCATCCCAAGATCGGCGAGGTTGTCTTCGAGGTTAACGACTGGGTCGTGCATCACCCCGTCCACCCCGATCGCGTGGCGATCAGGAACGTCAACGTCAATGTGCGCCGCGGCGAGGTCGTCGGCATCGCCGGCCTGATGGGCTCTGGCCGCACGGAGTTCGCCATGAGCGTCTTCGGTCGCGCCTGGGGCACCGGCATCTCCGGCAAGGTTTCGCTGCACGGCAAGCCGATCGACGTCTCGACGGTCGGGCGCGCGGTCAAGCACGGCATCGCCTATGCGACCGAGGACCGCAAGACCTACGGGCTTAACCTGATCGACCACATCAAGCACAATGTGACGGCCGCGAACCTGAAGGGGGTATCGTCGGCCGGCATCATCGACGACATGCGCGAGCTGAACGTCGCCAACGACTACCGCAAGCAGACCAACATCCGCTCGTCGAGCGTCTACCAGGTGACGGGAAACCTGTCGGGCGGCAACCAGCAGAAGGTGGTGCTGTCGAAGTGGCTGTTCGCCAACCCCGAGGTGCTGATCCTCGACGAGCCGACGCGCGGCATCGACGTCGGCGCCAAATACGAGATCTACACGATCATCAACAGACTGGCCGAGCAGGGCAAGTCCATCCTGATGATCTCGTCGGAGATGCCCGAGCTGCTCGGCGTCTGCGACCGAATCTACGTGATGAACGAAGGCCGCATCGTCGGCGAACTTCCGGCGGCCGAGGCCAGCCAGGAGAAGATCATGCGCATGATCGTACGCGGCGACGACAAGCCGGACGAAGAGGAAGAGCATAAGGTGAGAACGGCATCATGAGCACCGAGACCGCGAGGAGCGCGCTCAATCCGGAGCGGGAGACCGCGCAGGCGGCGATCAAGCAGAATTTGCGCGAATACGGGCTCGTCCTCGCCCTGGTCGCCATTATGCTGTTCTTCCAGTGGCAGACGGGCGGCGTGCTGTTCAAGCCGGTCAACCTGACCAACCTGGTGCTGCAGAATTCCTACATCATCATCATGGCGCTCGGCATGCTTCTGGTCATCGTCGGCGGCCATATCGACCTGTCGGTCGGCTCGGTTTCGGGCTTCGTCGGCGCAGTGGCCGCCGTGCTGATGGTCCAGTACAAGCTCGACCCGGTGCTGACGACGCTGATCTGCATCGTGGTCGGCGGCCTCATCGGGGCGAGCCAGGGCTACTGGATAGCCTACATGAAGATCCCGTCCTTCATCGTCACGCTGGCCGGCATGCTTGTCTTCAAGGGACTGGCGCTGTGGCTGCTCGGCGGCCGTTCGGTGGGACCGTTCCCGCCCGAGTTCCAGCTGCTCAGCGCGGGGTTCATCCCCGATGTCATCGGACCGATGACGATCGGAGACGTGACGCTGCACTCCACGACGCTGCTGATCGGCGTGCTGATCGTGGCCGCGATGTTCTATCTCGCGCTGCGCAGCAGGCGCGCACGCGAAAGCCATGGCTATACCGCCGAGCGGTTCGGGCTTTTCGTGGCGAAGAACGCGATCATTGCCGCGATGGTGCTTTTCCTCATCTACATGATGGCCTCCTACAAAGGGCTGCCCAACGTGCTGATCGTGATGGGCGTGCTGATCGTGCTGTTCGTCTTCGTCACCAAGCGCATGACAATCGGACGGCGCATCTATGCGATGGGCGGCAACGTCAAGGCGGCGGCCCTTTCGGGCATCAAGACCGAGCGGCTCACCTTCCTGGTGTTCATCAACATGGGCATGCTGGCCGCCCTTGCCGGACTGATCTTTGCCGCGCGCCTCAACACGGCGACGCCAAAGGCCGGCCTTGGTTTCGAGCTCGACGTGATCGCGGCAGTCTTCATCGGCGGCGCCTCGATGGCGGGCGGTGTCGGCCAGGTGGCGGGCGCGGTGATCGGCGCCTTCATCATGGGCGTCATGAACAACGGCATGTCGATCATGGGCGTCAACATCGACTGGCAGCAGGTCATCAAGGGCCTGGTGCTGCTCGGTGCCGTGGTGTTCGACGTTTACAACAAGAACAAGGCCTAGCGCGACAGGTGCTCCCGGCGCGGCCATAGGGCCGGCTGCCGGGCGAATCCGGGGCGGGATCGCCGCCGGCGCGCGGGCGAGGATGCGAGGAGAACAGGATGCTGATTTCGCAGGTTGTCGATGGTTCCGACATGATCCAGGTGGTCGCCCGGACCGACAGCGGCACGCGGGTCGTGAACGGCGCAAAGAGCGTCTACTCGCTTGCGCTGGAGGCGGCGCGCGCCGGCGTCGGGCTGGTTGAACTGATCGAGCGCAAGGGCTTCGGCAAGACCGTCGATCTCGAGGCCGCATACAGGCAGGGCCGCCTGATCTCGCCGATCAACCATCCGGACGCGGCGCATCTGCACCTGACCGGCACCGGCCTGACGCACCTCGGCTCGGCCGCGACGCGCGACTCGATGCACAAGAAGCTCAGTGCCGACGGTGCGGAGGCGCTGACCGATTCCATGAAGATGTTCCAGATGGGGCTGGAGGGCGGCAAGCCTGCGAACGGCAAGCCCGGCGTGCAGCCCGAATGGTTCTACAAGGGCAACGGCTTCATGGCGGTTGCGCCCGGCGCACCGCTGATGTCGCCCGATTTCGCGATGGACGCCGGAGAGGAGCCGGAAATCGCCGGCATCTACGTGATCGGCGACGACGGAACGCCCTTCCGCGTCGGCTTCGCGCTGTCGAACGAGTTTTCCGACCACGTGACCGAGCGCGTCAACTACCTCTATCTGGCGCATTCCAAGCTGCGCAACGCCTCGTTCGGGCCCGAAATTCTGGTCGGGGCGCTGCCGGAAGACATTCGCGGCACGTCGCGCATCACGCGGGGCGGCGAGACGATGTGGGAGAAGCCGTTCTTGTCGGGCGAAGCCAACATGTCGCATACGATCGCCAATCTCGAGCATCACCACTTCAAGTACCCGGTGTTCCGCCAGCCGGGCGACGTGCACATCCACATGTTCGGGACCGCGACACTGTCCTTTGCAGACGGGGTCAAGGCCGAGGAAGGCGACGTGTTCGAGATCGCCGCGGATCAGTTCGGCCTGCCGCTGAGGAACCCGCTGCGTGCCGAGCCGGCAAAACCGGTCACTGTCCGCGCGCTCTGAGCCTACCGCCCCTGCGGCGTCGCTTTGCCACGCAGTCGTGACTGGAGCGCGAGCGCGGCGGCGGCTATAGGCGGACGCATTCGGGCAACGGCAGGCGAATCCAGGGCATGGCTATCGATATCGGATATGTGAGCGCGGTCGGCGCGGGAGCCGTCTCATTCCTGTCGCCCTGCGTGCTGCCGCTGGTGCCGCCCTATCTCTGCTACATGGCCGGCGTGACGGTCGAGGATTTTCGCGCCGACGGCGATGTCGCGGCACGGGCCGGCGCGCGCACGGCGCTGCTCGCCTCTTCGCTTTCCTTCGTGCTCGGTTTCAGTACCGTCTTCGTGCTGCTTGGCGCGGGGGCCTCGACGATCGGGCATTTCCTGCGGGTCTGGCAGGAGCCGCTGGCGATGGCGGCGGGCGTCATCATCATCCTGATGGGACTGAACTTTCTCGGCCTGATCAAGATCCCCTTCCTGTCGCGCGAGGCGCGCTTCCAGAGCCAGGGCAAGCCGGCGAGCGCGGTAGCCGCCTATGTCATGGGGCTGGCCTTCGCATTCGGCTGGACGCCCTGCATCGGCCCAGTGCTCGGGCCGATCCTGACGCTGGCCGGCGGGCGCGAGACGGTCGGCGAGGGCGCGCTGCTGCTTGCCGCCTATTCGCTCGGCCTCGGTATCCCGTTCCTGATCGCGGCACTGTTTTCGGGTGCCTTCATGCGCTTCCTGCAGAGGTTCAAGATGCATCTGGGGCGCGTGGAGAAGGTGATCGGCGGGCTGCTGGTGATTGCCGGAATCCTGTTCCTGACCGGCGGCATCCAGTCGGCTTCCTACTGGCTGCTGGAGACTTTTCCCCTTCTCGGCCGGCTGGGCTGAACGGACGGCTCAGGCCGAGGGCGCCTGGCTTCCGCGACGAATTCCGGCAGGTTTTCCCTTACCTTTTCGAGCAGCGTTTCGGCTTCGGCTGTCGACTGGACCGCCTCGCAGGCGAGGACCTCGCCATCGTCGATGACGACTGCAAGAAGCGGCAGGCCCCGGTCTGGCGGTCCGTAGATCGCAAGCCGTGTCGTGGTCATGGGCGCTCCTCAGTGCGGTCAAGGGGCCAAATCGCGTGTTGGCATACAGGCCAGCTGTCGCCTGCTGAGTCGTAGGCTGTATCGCATGGCAGTGTGGCAGGATTGGAGCATGGCAAAGCCGGTGCTAGAACATGCCGCGAATCCAGCCCGCCGAGACGGAACCCCAGCATGTCGAAACGTTCCTGCCTGTCGATCATCCTCGCCGCCGGCGAGGGTACGCGCATGAAGAGCAGCAAGCCCAAGGTCCTGCACGAAATTGCCGGCCTGCCAATGGTCGCGCATGTCGTGGCCGCCGCTCGCTCCGCCGGCGGCGGCGATGTCGCGGTGGTGGTCGGACACGGCGCCGATGCCGTGCGTAACGCCCTGACGCGGCTGTCTCCGGCGCCTGAAACCTTCGTGCAGGCCGAGCGGCTCGGGACCGGGCACGCCGTGCTTGCCGCGCGCGCGGCAATCGAACGCGGTCATGACGACGTGCTGGTGATGTTCGGCGACACGCCGCTGATCGAGGCCGACGTGCTTTCGGAGGCGCGCGCGCAACTGGCGAAGGGGGCGGCGGTCGTGGTCGTCGGGTTCCGGCCGGCCAGCCCCGCAGGCTATGGAAGGTTGATCGTCGTCGACGGAAAACTCGTCGCGATCCGCGAGGACAAGGATGCTTCCGACGCCGAGAAGCAGATCGGCTTCTGCAATGGCGGGCTGATGGCGATCGCGGGCAAGCATGCGCTCTCGCTGCTCGACAAGGTCGGCAACGCCAACGCCAAGGGCGAGTACTACCTGACCGACATCGTCGGGATCGCGGCCGAGGCCGGGCTCGACGTCGTGGCAACGGAGGCGAGTGCAGCAAGCGTGCTCGGCATCAACAACCGCGCCGAACTGGCGGAGGCCGAGGGGATATGGCAGCAGCGGCGGCGGCGCGAAGCGATGCTGTCGGGCGTGACGCTGGTTGCGCCCGAGACGGTTTATTTCTCGCACGATACCGAGATCGGCCAGGATACGCTGGTCGAGCCGAATGTCTGGTTCGGGCCGGGCGTGAAGGTGGCCGCAGGCGCTAGAATCCATGCCTTCTGCCACATCGAGGGCGCGTCGATCGCCACGGGCTGCGATGTCGGGCCCTTCGCGCGGCTGCGGCCGGGCGCCGACCTGCACGAGAAGGCGAAGGTCGGCAATTTCTGCGAGGTGAAGAAGGCGACCGTCGAGAAGGGCGCGAAGGTCAACCACCTGACCTATGTCGGCGACGCGCGGGTGGGGGCAGGCGCCAACATCGGCGCCGGAACGGTGACCTGCAACTACGACGGCTACTCGAAGTTCTTCACCGATATCGGCGAGGGCGCCTTCGTGGGCTCCAACTCTTCGCTGGTGGCGCCGGTCTCGATCGGCAACGGTGCCTATGTCGCGTCCGGCAGCGTCATTACCGAAAGCGTACCCGAGGATGCGCTGGCCTTCGGCCGGGCGCGCCAGAAGACGCTGCCCGGCAAGGGCAAGTCCCTGCGTGAACTCAGGGCCTCCGCCGCCGCGAAAAAGTGAACGGTCGCGGTAACCTGATTTCAATCGCGAAATGCGATGGTTGCGGCTGATACGCAACGAAACGCAAATTGACTTTCGCCGTACTGCAACCGTCCGTAAACAGGCGGTGACCACTCAGGCCGGCGGGAATCGGGACAGATATCATGTGTGGAATAGTCGGGATCGTCGGCCACTCTCCGGTCGCGCCGCTGCTCGTCGAGGCGCTGAAGCGGCTCGAGTACCGGGGCTATGACTCGGCCGGCATCGCGACCGTCGAGCATGGCGAACTGGCGCGCCGCCGCGCCGAGGGCAAACTCGTCAACCTCCAGCGCAAGCTCGACGGCGAGCCGCTCGGCGGGCTGATCGGCATCGGCCACACGCGCTGGGCAACGCATGGCGTACCCAACGAGACGAACGCGCACCCGCACTTCTCCGACGGCGTCGCCATCGTCCACAACGGCATCATCGAGAATTTCGCCGAGCTGCGCGAGGAACTGAAGAAGGACGGCTACAGCTTCACCTCGCAGACAGACACGGAAGTCGTCGCGCACCTTGTGGGGCGCGAGCTTGCTGCCGGTGTGCCGCCGGTCGAGGCGGCGCACAGGGCACTGAAGCGGCTCGAGGGCGCTTTTGCGCTGGCGATCATGTTCCGCGGCGACGAGGACCTCATCGTCGGCGCGCGCAACGGTCCGCCATTGGCTGTCGGTCACGGCAAGGGCGAGATGTTCCTCGGCTCGGATGCGATTGCGCTCGCCCCCTTCACCAATTCGATCACCTATCTGGAGGACGGCGACTGGGTTGTCGTGCGCCGCAACGAGTTCGCCATCTTCGACATGGAAGGCAATCCGGTCAAGCGCAAGCGGCAGCAGTCGCTGGGCACCAGCTTCATGGTCGACAAGGGCAACCATCGGCACTTCATGGAGAAGGAAATCCATGAGCAGCCTGAAGTGATCGCCCATACGCTTGCCCACTATCTCGACTTCGCGAACGGCACGTCGAGGCCGCTCGACCTGCCGTTCGACTTCGCCAAGCTCGACCGGCTGACCATCTCGGCCTGCGGCACCGCCTATCTCGCCGGCCTGGTCAGCAAGTATTGGTTCGAGCGGCTGGCGAAGCTGCCCGTCGACGTCGATATCGCGTCCGAGTTCCGCTACCGCGAAGTGCCGCTGTCGACGAAGAGTGCCGCATTCTTCGTGTCGCAGTCGGGCGAGACCGCCGATACGCTCGCCTCGCTGCGCTACTGCAAGGCCGCAGGCGTCCCGATCGGCTCGATCGTCAACGTGCGCGAATCGACGATTGCGCGTGAATCCGACGTGACATTGCCGACACTCGCCGGACCGGAAATCGGCGTCGCCTCGACCAAGGCCTTCACCTGCCAGCTCTCGGTGCTTGCCTCGCTCGCCGTCAGGGCCGCCGCGGCGCGCGGCGCAATCAGCAGCGAGGAGGAGCGGGCGATGGTGCGCAGCCTCTCGGAGGCGCCGCGCTACGCCGCACAGGTGCTGAAGCTCGACGGGCAGATCGAGAAGGTGGCGCGCGAACTCGCCCACTACAAGCACGTGCTCTATCTCGGCCGCGACACCAACTACCCGCTGGCCATGGAAGGCGCGCTCAAGCTCAAGGAAATTTCCTACATCCATGCCGAGGGCTATGCGGCCGGCGAGCTCAAGCACGGACCGATCGCGCTGATCGACGAGCAGATGCCGGTGATCGTGATCGCGCCGCATGACCGGATCTTCGAAAAGACCGTTTCCAACATGCAGGAAGTGGCGGCGCGCGGCGGCAAGATCATCCTGATCACCGACACGAAGGGCGCGGCGCGGGCGACCGTCGACACGATGGAGACCATCGTGCTGCCGGACATGCCCGAGATCATCGCGCCGATCGTCTATGCGCTGCCGATCCAGCTGCTGGCCTATTATACGGCCGTGTTCATGGGTACCGATGTCGACCAGCCGCGCAACCTCGCCAAGTCGGTGACGGTCGAATAGACGCAGCTTTGCCTCAAAATCGCTGTTTCAATGGGCTTGCGTGTTCTCTAGTGTTGCAGCGCAACCAAGAGCAATCATGCAATGTCGGACCACCATAAGAGCTCAGCCATGACGCGTTTGAGGAATTATTTCCTGACGGGATTTATCGTCACTGCGCCGCTGGCGATCACGGCCTATCTCGCATGGTCGTTCATCGGCTGGGTGGATTCCTGGGTCAAACCCTATATCCCGGCCCGTTACAGCCCCGACACCTACCTGCCATTCGCGGTGCCCGGTTTCGGCCTGATCGTGGCGATCTTCCTGATCACCATGATCGGCTTCCTGACCGCCAATTTCGTCGGCCGCACGATTGTCGGCCTCGGCGAGGACATCCTCGACCGCATGCCGCTGGTGCGCAGCATCTATCGCGGCCTGAAGCAGATCTTCGAGACGGTGCTGTCCAACAAGGCGGACATGTTCCAGAAGGTCGCGATCATCGAGTATCCGCGCCGCGGCACCTGGTCGATCGTCTTCATCTCGAGCGAAAAGTCGAACGAGGTGACGGAAAAGCTGGAACCCGAAGTCAGCAAGACGGTCGCCGTCTTCATGCCCTCGACGCCCAATCCGACGACCGGCTACCTGCTCTACGTACCGCGTTCGGAAGTGATCGAGCTGTCGATGACGGTGGAGGAGGCAGCCAAGCTGGTGATTTCGGCCGGCCTCGTGGCGCCCGAGCGCCTTCCGCTCAAGAAGAACGGCAAGAAGGTTGCCGAGCTCGTCGAGCCGCCCAGGGAAGAGGGCGGCCGGGCGGCAAGCTAGCGGTGCCTGTCAGCCGGCCCTGAGCAGCCGGACGGCGTCGTCGCGCCCGAAAAGATAAAGCAGGATGCGCAGCGCTTCGCCGCGGGCCGAAGTCAGTTCCGGGTCGCGGTTCAGGATCAGCCTGGCATCGTCGCGCGCGGTCTCGAGCAGGTCGGCGTGGAACTCGATGCGCGCCACCTGAAAGCCCGGCGTGCCCGACTGGCGGGTGCCGAGCAACTCGCCTTCGCCGCGCAGCTTGAGATCTTCCTCCGAGATCAGGAACCCGTCCTCTGTCTCGCGCATGACCGACAGGCGGCGCTTCGCCGTTTCGCCGAGCGGGTCCTTGTAGAGCAGCACGCAGGATGACGGTTTCGAGCCGCGCCCGACGCGCCCGCGAAGCTGGTGCAGCTGGGCAAGGCCGAAGCGCTCGGCATGCTCGATGACCATGATGGTGGCGTCCGGGACGTCGACGCCGACCTCGATGACGGTGGTGGCGACGAGGATGCGTGTTTCGCCTTCCTTGAAGGCGCGCATCGCCTCGTCCTTCTCCGCGCCCTTCATGCGGCCGTGCACGAGGCCGACCGCGTTGCCGAAGTCCTCTGCCAGAACGGCAAAGCGGTCCTCGGCCGACATCAGCTTGATCTCTTCCGATTCCTCGACCAGCGGGCAGATCCAGTAGACTTTCTGGCCGTCGGCGACGGCATCACGGATGCGGCCGACCAGTTCGTCGACGCGATCGAGCGGCAGCGTGACGGTGCGGATCGGTTGACGGCCGGCCGGCTTTTCGGTGAGCCGCGAGACCTCCATGTCGCCGAATGCAGTGAGGACCAGCGTGCGCGGAATCGGCGTCGCTGTCATCACCAGCATGTCCGGCGCCTCGCCCTTGGCGGTGATGGCCAGGCGCTGGTGGACGCCGAAGCGGTGCTGCTCGTCGACTACGACGAAGACGAGGTCGCGGAATTTTACCGGCTCCTGGAACAGCGCATGGGTGCCGACGACGATGTCGACCGAGCCGTCGGCAAGGCGGGCGAGCGTGTCGGCGCGGTCACGGCCCTTTTCCCGGCCGGTCAGAACGGCGACCGTGAGCCCGGCCTTTTCGGCGAGCGGCGCGATGGTGGCGAGGTGCTGGCGCGCCAGGATCTCGGTCGGCGCCATGATAGCGGCCTGGCCGCCGGCCTCGACGGCACGCGCCATGGCGAGCAATGCGACCACCGTCTTGCCGGAGCCGACATCGCCCTGCAGCAGGCGCAACATGCGTTCTGGCCTGGCGAGATCGGCGACGATCTCGGACAGGGCAAATTCCTGTGAACCGGTGAGGCTATAGGGCAGGGCGGTTCGGAGTGCGGACTCGATCTTGCCATCGCCGACCAATGGCCTGCCCGAATATTTCCGGCGCCGGGCGCGGATCAGCGCCAGGGAGACCTGGCCGGCAAGGAACTCGTCATAGGCGAGGCGGCGCCAGGCAGCGCCCTCGGGCGATACGTCGAGCGGATCCTTCGGATCATGCAGGCGGGCAAGGGCTGCGGCCAGCGGCGGAAAGCTGTGGCGGCGCGCGACGTCGGTGTCGAGCCAGTCGGGCAGGACAGGCAGGCGCGCCAGAGCCTGCGCGATGGCGCGACGCAGCACCTTGCCGGACAGGCCGGCCGTCATCGGATAGACCGGCTCCACGAGCGGCAGGGAGGCGGCGTCGGCCGCGAGCGCGATATGGTCCGGGTGGACCATGGAGGGTCGGCCGTTGAACCATTCCATGCGGCCCGAGACGACGACATCCTCGCCGACCGGCAGCGCCTTTTCGAGATAGGCGGCGTGGGCGTGGAAGAAGGTCAACGCGATCTCGCCGGTCTCGTCGAAGGCAAAGACCCGGTAGGGCACCGACCGGTTGCCGCGCGGCGGCGGCTGGTGGCGGTCGACGCGCAGGTCGAGCGTGACGATGGCGCCCTCGGCCGAGCCGGCGATGCCCGGACGGCTGCGCCGGTCGATGACGGTGTGCGGCAGGACGAAGAGCAGGTCGCCGACGCGGGCCGGGCGGTCGCCGAGGTCGGCCGGCACGATCTTCTCGATCAGTCCGGCGACCTTCGGCCCGACGCCTTCGAGCGAAGTGATGGGGGCAAACAGCGGATCGAGCAGGGATGGGCGCATGGTGTCAGCTTAGGCTGCGGCATGGCATGCGCAAGGCTGACAGGGCCGGCTATCCACGCTATATGCGCGCATCAACGCAGGGCAGGTACGGCATGAGCGGGACGACGCGATCAAGTGAGGGGCTGGACCCGCGCCGGCGCAAGCTGCTGTTCCGCTCCTGGCATCGCGGCATCCGCGAGATGGACCTGATCCTCGGCGGCTTTGCCGATGCCGAGATGGCCGGCTTGACCTTGGACGAACTCGACCAATATGAGAGGCTCCTCGAGGTTCAGGACGCCGACCTGCTGTCCTGGGTGACGGGCGAACAAGCTGTTCCAGAAATCCACCAGACGGCCCTGCTGAAAAGGATCGTGGCGAGCCGCGCCCATGTCGCGACCTGAAACGTGAAATCATGAGTCTCATCGATAAAATCGGCCTGCCGCAAGACCGGCCCGGCCAGTTCATCGTCGACGGTGTTGCCGACGGCTACGAGGCGTTTGCGCTGGCCGCCGTGGCGGCAGAGGCTGCGGGCGATCGCCCGGTCCTGTTCGTCGCGCGCGACGGACAGCGGCTGCCGGCGATCATCGAGGCGCTGGCATTCGCCGCGCCTGACCTGCCTGTACTGGAGTTTCCGGCCTGGGACTGCCTGCCCTACGATCGCGTGTCGCCGGGTTCGGATTCGGCAGCTCGGCGGCTCGACGCGCTGTCGGCGATGATCGCGCTGAAGGAAAAGCCGCACCGCGCGGTGATCCTGACCACGGCCAACGCGCTGCTGCAGCGCATTCCGCCGGCCGAGACCATCGAGGCGCAGGGCTTTCGTGCCAAGCCCGGCAGCATCGTCAACATGAACGACCTCATCTCGCGGCTGGAAATGTCGGGCTTCGAGCGTGTGCCGACGGTGCGCGACGTCGGCGAATTCGCCGTGCGCGGCGGCATTCTCGACCTCTACGCGCCGGGATCGCCCGAGGCCGTGCGGCTCGACTTCTTCGGCGACACGCTGGAGACGATCCGCGCCTTCGACGTGGCGACGCAGCGCACTTCCGGCAACCGCAAGGAAGTGTCGCTGCAGGCGATGAGCGAAGTGACGCTGACGCCCGACACGATCAGCCGGTTCCGCCGCAACTACATCGAGGCTTTCGGCGCACCGTCGCGCGACGACGGGCTCTATGCCTCGATCACCGAGGGCAAGCGCTTCGCCGGCATGGAGCACTGGCTGCCGTTCTATTACGAGCGGCTCGACACGCTGTTCGACTATCTGCCCGGCGCACCGGTGGTGTTCGACCATCTGGCGCATGAGGCGATCGACGAGCGCCACACGCTGATCCTCGATTATTACGAGGCGCGCAAGGAGCAGGCCGGCGGCGCGATGAAGGACGCCGTGCCCTACAAGCCGACGCCGCCCAACCTGATCTACCTGTCGCCGGACGACATTTCGGCGGCGCTGCCCGAGCGCGCGTCGATCGAGTTTTCGCCCTTCGATGCGCCCGAAGCCGGAGCCCGCAAGGTGCTGCATGCCGGGGCGCGCAGCGGCCACAGTTTTGCCGAGGAGCGCGCCGACCCCAACGCCAATGTCTTCGAGGCAGCGGTCGCGCATGTTTCTGCGGTACGCGCCGCCAAGCGCAAGGTCGTCATTGCCGGCTGGACCGAGGGCTCGCTCGACCGGCTGGCGCAGATCCTCGACGAACATGGGCTGGGCAACGTCAAGCGCGTGGCAACGCTGGCCGAAGTCGAAAAGCTTGGACCGGGGCAAGCGGGCGCCGCCGTGCTGCCGCTCGAAACCGGCTTCGAGACCGACCGCTTCACGGTTGTCGCCGAGCAGGACATTCTGGGCGACCGGCTGGTGCGGCGCTCCAAGAAGCGCAAGCGCGCCTCCGATTTCATTGCCGAGGCGGCGGCCCTTTCGGCGGGCGACATCGTCGTTCATGCCGATCACGGCATCGGTCGCTTCGTCGGGCTGAAGACCATCGAGGCGCTCGGCGCGCCGCATGACTGCCTGGAGATCCACTACGCTGCCGACGGCAGGCTCTATCTGCCGGTCGAGAACATCGAGCTGTTGTCGCGCTACGGCTCGGATTCGGCCGAGGCGCAGCTCGACCGCCTGGGTGGCGGCGCCTGGCAATCGCGCAAGGCCAAGCTCAAGAAGCGCCTGCTCGAAATGGCGGGGCAACTGATCCGCATCGCCGCCGAGCGCAAGATGCGCACCGCCGTCGCGATAACGCCGCAGGATGGGCTCTACGGCGAGTTCTCGGCGCGCTTTCC
Source organism: Alphaproteobacteria bacterium (assembly GCA_018823835.1). Taxonomy (GTDB): domain Bacteria; phylum Pseudomonadota; class Alphaproteobacteria; order Rhizobiales; family Rhizobiaceae; genus CAMYMG01. The sequence goes on from JAHJHT010000013.1 coordinate 654,894, forward strand.
CTACGAGGAGACCGAGGACCAGCAGACGGCAATCGATTCGGTGCTCGACGACCTGTCGGCCGGGCGGCCGATGGACCGGCTGATCTGCGGAGACGTCGGCTTCGGCAAGACCGAAGTGGCGCTGCGCGCCGCCTTCGTGGCGGCGATGGAAGGTTTTCAGGTGGCCGTCGTCGTTCCGACCACGCTGCTGGCGCGGCAGCATTTCAAGACCTTCTCGCAGCGCTTCTCGGGCCTGCCCGTTAATGTCCGCCAGGCGTCGCGGCTGGTGACGCCGAAGGAGCTTGCTGAAACCAAGAAGGGGCTTGCGGACGGCTCGATCGACATCGTCGTCGGCACGCATGCACTGCTCGGCAGCGCCATCCAGTTCAAGAATCTCGGCCTGCTGATCATCGACGAGGAGCAGCATTTCGGCGTCAAGCACAAGGAACGCCTGAAGGACCTGAAGAGTGACGTGCACGTGCTGACGCTGTCGGCGACGCCGATCCCGCGCACCCTGCAGCTGGCGCTGACCGGGGTGCGCGAACTGTCGCTGATCGCCACGCCGCCGGTCGACCGCATGGCGGTGAGAACCTTCATCTCGCCCTTCGACCCGCTGGTGATCCGCGAGACGCTGCTGCGCGAACGCTATCGCGGCGGCCAGAGCTTCTATGTCGTGCCGCGCATCAAGGACCTCGCCGAGGTGCAGCAGTTCCTGACCTCGTCGGTGCCGGAGCTGAAGGTCGGCACGGCGCACGGCCAGATGCCGCCGGGCGAGCTCGACGACATCATGAACGCCTTCTACGACGGCCAGTACGACGTGCTCCTGTCGACGACGATCGTCGAGTCGGGCCTCGACATTCCGACCGCCAATACGCTGATCGTGCACCGCGCCGACATGTTCGGCCTGGCGCAGCTCTACCAGCTGCGCGGTCGCGTCGGGCGATCGAAGCTGCGCGCCTATGCGCTGTTCACGCTGCCGGCCAACCGCAAGCTGACCGATACAGCCGACCGCCGCCTGAAGGTGCTGCAGTCGCTCGACAGCCTCGGCGCCGGCTTCCAGCTGGCCAGTCACGACCTCGACATACGCGGCGCCGGCAACCTGCTCGGCGAGGAGCAGTCCGGTCACATCAAGGAAGTCGGCTTCGAGCTCTACCAGCAGATGCTCGAGGAGGCGGTCGCCGAGATCAAGGACACCGGCGAGCCGATGGATGGCGGCTGGTCGCCCCAGATCACCGTCGGGGCCGCCGTGATGATCCCGGAGAGCTACGTGCCGGACCTGCAGCTCAGGCTGGCGCTCTACCGCCGGCTTGGCGACCTGCAGTCGACCGAGGAGATCGACGGTTTCGGCGCCGAACTGATCGACCGGTTCGGGCCATTGCCCGACGAGGTCCAGCACCTGCTGAAGATCGTCTTCATCAAGGCGCTGTGCCGGCAAGCCAATGTCGAGAAGCTGGATGCCGGGCCGAAGGGCGTCGTCATCCATTTCCGCGGCAAGGAGTTTTCAGATCCGGTCGGACTCGTCCGCTTCATCGGCGAGCAGGGGTCGCTCGCCAAGATCAGGCCGGACCAGAGCGTGGTGTTCATGCGCGACTGGCCGAATGCCGATAAGCGGCTCGCCGGTTCCGCCGTCATCATGACGCAGCTGGCGCGGATGGCGGCAAAGGCCGCCTGAAAGGCCGGCTAGGAAGCTGCCAACGCCGCCTTGATCTTCTCGGCGTTGGCCGCGAGAATCTCGGGCTTTTCCATCTCGCCGGTGTGCGGCCGCAACGGCACACCCTCGAAGCGCGGGATGATGTGGAAGTGCAGGTGGAAGACCACCTGACCGCCGGCCGGCTCGTTGAACTGCTGCACCGTCACGCCATCGGCCGAGAACGCGCGCAGAACGGCGCGCGCGAGCTTCTGCGTGGTGCGCGCGACGGCCGCCAGGCTGTCTTCCTCGACGTCGAGGATGTTGCGCGAGGGCTTTTTCGGGATGACCAGGCAATGGCCATCGCCGCGCGGCATGATGTCCATGAAGGCGAAGGTGTCGGCGTCCTCGTAGAGCTTGTGCGAGGGAATCTCGCCGCGAAGGATTTTTGCGAAGATGTTGTCGTCCTGGTAGGTCATGCGCGCTATCCCAAAAATTGCCCAGTGCCATAATGGTCCGGCGAATCGCCTCGTTCAATGGCAGGGTCCCATGGTTCTCAACTACGTCTACCTGATCGTCGCCATCCTGTTCGAGGTGGTCGCCACGACGGCCCTGAAGCAGACCGACGGGTTCACCCGCCTGATGCCGTCTCTGGTGTCGATCGCAGGCTATGCGCTGGCGTTCTACTTCCTGTCGCTGCCGCTGCGCACCATGCCGGTCGGCGTCGTCTATGCGCTGTGGTGCGGCGCCGGCATCATCTTCATCACGGCCATCGGCTGGGTCTGGTTCCGCCAGGCGCTCGACCTGCCGGCGCTCGCCGGCATGGGGCTGATCATGGCGGGCGTCGTCGTGATCAATCTGTTTTCGAAGACGATCGTTCACTGAGTTCCGGCCCGCCCCGCCGGAAGGGACCGCGCTCGTCGAGATATTCACCCATGCGCGACACCTCGCGGCGTTCTCGCTCGAGGTAGTCGGCGACGGCGTTGCGCAGGCCCGCATGGGCGATGAAATGCGCTGACTGCGTGGTGACCGGCCGGTAGCCGCGCGCCAGCTTGTGCTCGCCCTGCGCGCCCGCCTCGACCACCTTCAGCCCGTTGGCGATCGCGAAGTCGATCGCCTGGTGGTAGCAGACCTCGAAATGCAGGAAGCGGTGGTCCTCGATGCAGCCCCAGTTGCGGCCGAAAAGCGTGTCGGAACCGATGAAGTTGATGGCGCCGGCAATGTAGCGCCCGGCGCGCTTGGCCATGACCAGTAGAACGTCATCGGGCATGCGCTCGCCGATCAGCGAGAAGAAGGTGCGGGTGAGGTAGGGCCGGCCCCATTTGCGTCCGCCCGTGTCCATGTAGAAGGCGTAGAAATCGTCCCAGACGGCCTCGGTCAGGTCCCTCCCGGTCAGCCACTCGATCGAGATGCCCTCGGACAGCGCTTCGCGGCGCTCCTTCTTCAGTGCCTTGCGCTTGCGGGAGGCGAGGGTGGCCAGGAAATCATCGTAGTTTGAATAGCCCTCGTTGAAGAAATGGAACTGCTGGTCGGTGCGGCGCAGGAAGCCGGCGCCCTCGAGGGCATCCATGTCGTTTTCCTGCGCGAAGGTGACATGGGCTGACGAGACACCGAGCTTTTCGGTGACGGCGCGCAGGCCGAGAGCGAGTCCCGAGCGAATGGTGACCGGGTCCTGGCCGTGCGAGACAAGAAGGCGGGGGCCGGTCGCCGGCGTGAAGGGGACGGCCGCCTGCAGCTTCGGATAGTAGTTGCCGCCGGCGCGCTCGAAGGCGTCGGCCCAGCCATGGTCGAAGACGTATTCACCCTGGCTGTGCGACTTCACAAAGCAGGGCACGGCGCCGAGCAGGCTGCCGTCGGCATTTTCCAGACGCAGGTGGTGGCCCTGCCAGCCGGTGTCGCGTACGGCACAGCCGGACTCTTCAAGGGTTTGCAGGAAGTCGAACGAAATGAACGGGTTGTAGGGAGTTTCGGAGATGCCCCGCGAAACGCCGGACAGGGCCTCCCACTCGTCGCGGGCAAAGCCGCCGATGCCGGGCACCACGCGAATGGCGAGCCCGCCATCTGCCCCGTTCGCCTCGCCTTCGGTTTCGCTCGCCATCGGTCTTTATCTATGTCGCAGTTGGCGCGGCACAAGCGCGATGTCAGGCAATGGTCAGTTCTTCCGGCAAAAAGCCCTCGAAGGTCATCTGCTCGGCCAGCGCGTAGGTCTTCTCGACCGCCGCTTTGTCGCGGACGGTCCAGGTGATGACCGGCATGGCCAGACTGCCGCGGACGAAGTCGACGAAACGGTTCGGCATGTCGGCGAGGCAGTAGGAGACGAAGGAGATGTCGTGCGCCAGCATCGAGAAATGCGCCTCGATCTCGGCCTGGTTGGAGCCGAGCGCGGTCAGGCCGGCCGGAATTTCGGGCGCGTGGCGGGAGAAATCGCGCACCAGCCAGTGGTCGAAGGACATGATGGCGGCCTCGCCGGCATAGGTCTTGAGCAGCGTGCCGACCTGCTCGACCAGCCCGGTGTCGTGGCCGGGCGCGCCCTTCAGTTCGATGACGAGCGGGACGCGGCCGGCAACGAAATCGAGCATTTCCTGCAATGTCGGCGGGTGGTCGGCGGTGCCGCCGATGCGCAGCGCGCCAAGTTCGGCCGCGTTGCGCTGCCAGACGAAGCCGTCGACGCCGGTCAGTCGTTGCAGGTCGCTGTCATGGATGACGATGGGCACGCCATCGGCCGACAGGTTGACGTCGCACTCGATGGCATAGTTGCGCTCGATGGCGCGCTCGAAGGCCGTCAGCGTGTTTTCCCACACGCTGCGGTTCATGTCGTGCAGGCCGCGATGGGCGATCGGCCGCGCGGCCAGCCAGGAAGGTCCGTTCATGATTGCTCCTGCGTCAGGCGACTTCGATGACCGCTTCGATCTCGACCGCCGCGTCGAGCGGCAGCGAAGCGGTGCCGACCGCTGAACGGGCATGCTTGCCGCGCTCGCCGAGCGCCTCGGCGAGGAAGTCGGAGGCGCCGTTGGCGACGAGGTGCTGCTCGGTAAAGCCCGGGGCTGAGGCGACAAAGACAGTGATCTTGACGATGCGGCCGATCTTCTCGAGGTCGCCGAGCGCTGCCTTTGCCTGCGCCAGGATGTTGATGGCGCAGAGTTTCGCGGCCTCCCGGCCGCCCGCAGTGTCGACCTCGAGGCCAAGCAGCCCGGCATATTCGAGCTTGCCGTCCTTGAGCGGCAGCTGACCGGCGGTGAACACGAGGTTGCCCGACCGTACGTAGGGCAGGTAGTTGGCCGCCGGCGCCGCGGCCTGCGGCAGCACCACGCCCATCTCCGTTAGCCGATTTTCGATTGTTTCACCCATCGTCTTTCCTTATGTCTGGTTCGGGGGCCATAGCCTTGGCTGAAGCTGCTATTTTTGCCTCGCTTCCGCCATGACTTTTTCTAAGCTGGTCCAAACAATTGTTGCGGCGCGCCGACGCGCCGGGAAGCCGGAGACCTGTATGCGCGCATTGCGCCTCGCCCTGATCGCCCTTGTCTCATCGCCCGTAATGGCCTCAGGAACGGGGCTTGCCGCCGTCCCGCTGATCCAGCATCGCGCCGTCTACGACCTGAAGCTCGACAACGCCTCGGACCGCTCGGGGATAACCGGCATTTCGGGCCGCATGGTCTACGAGATCCGGGGGTCGGCCTGTGACGGCTACACGGTTCGCTTCCGCTATGTGACGCAGTCGGACACGCAGGAAACCTCGCAGATCACGGACCAGCAGACCACCACCTTCGAGGATGCCGAGGGCAAGAACTTCAGCTTCGTCACGAAATCCTACATCGACCAGAATCTCGACCATGAGTTGCGCGGCAACGCGGTGCGCAACGGCACCAACGTCAAGGTCGAGATCGAAAAGCCGGAACCGAAGAGCGTCGAGCTCGAGGCGACGCAGTTCCCGACGCAGCACCTTCTCGAACTGATCCGCAAAGCCAATGACGGCGAGAATTTCTACGAGACGTCGATCTTCGACGGTTCCGAGGACGCCGACAAGGCGATGACCACTACCGTCATCGTCGGCAAGCAGGAGGGAGCGTCCAAGGGCGACCCGGAGGTCAAGGCGCTCGACAAGCTGGCGGGTGAAAAATTCTGGCCTGTCGACATTGCCTATTTCGACGAGAATGCAGAGGGCGGCGAGGATACGCCGGAATACCGCATCAGCTTCAAGCTCTACGAGAACGGACTGACGCGCGACCTGGAGATGGACTACGGCGAATTCGTCATCTCGGGCAAGCTGGTGGACCTTGCGGTTTTCGAGCCCGATTCGGCTTCCTGCACACGCTGAGCGACCGGATGGCGGTCTATGTAGACGAGGCCATATGGCGCTGGGCGGGGCGCAACTGGTGCCACCTGCTCGCCGACGACACCGAGGAACTGCATCGCTTCGCGGCGCGGATCGGGGTGCACCGGCTGCTCTACCAGGGGCCGCCCAAGACCTCGGCACCGCATTACGACATTACCGGCTTCGAGCGTGACCGGGCCGTCCGGCTGGGGGCTATCGCCTGCGGCCGCGAGGAGATCGTCGCCGTGTTCAGGCGGGTCAAGGTGAAGAACGGCAAGGTGCACAAGCCGAGACCGAAGGCAGTCGCCATGGTACGGGAGTCCGCTTGAGCCGGCTCGGCGTCTTCGTTCCTCCACGGCCGCGCGGATGGCTCATCCGGGCCATGACACCAATCAACCGCGCCGTCATGCTCAGGGGCTTTGCCGGGCTGCGCGGCGTGTCCGACATACCGACCATAGACTTCCCGTCAGACGACGAGGCACGCCTCGCCGCGGCCTGCGGGCCGGGCAAGGCAACCTTCATCACGCCCAACCACCCGGAATTTTTCACCGACTGGATGCTCGACAAGGAGATTTCCGCGCGCGTCTGCCCGAGAGCCGCGTTCTGGGCGACCAATGGCGTGGTCAACGGGCTCGGCGCATTGGCGCAAAAGTTCTGGCTGGCCAACAATCTGATTGCCCAGATCCCCGGGAATAGCGAGCCGGCGCGCGAGCATTCCATTGCCTGGGCACTCAAGGGCAATGTCGTTCTCCTGCACCCGGAGGGCGCCGTCGGCTGGCATGGCAACCACGTCGCGCCGCTGATGCCCGGGGCGGTCGAGATGGCTTCGGAGGCGCTGCGGCGGGGACGAGCCGGGAATTCCGGATTCCAGGCGTTCGTTGCGCCTGTCGTGTGGAAGCTCGTTTTCCAGCGCGACGTCGAGCCGGAACTCCACAAGGAATGCGGCTACGTCGAGGGGCGGCTTGCGATGGCGTCGGGCGAGGGGCTTTCACTGGCCGAGCGCGTGTACCGCCTCTACGAAACGCTGCTTGACCGCGACGAAGCCCAACTCGGCATCGACGTGAAGGCAGGCAGAACGTTTGCCGGTCGGCATGCCGCGCTGGTGACCGCCATCTGCGCGAAGCTGTCCGCACGGCTTGGGCTCGATACGCCACCTTCCGAACCTGCCGGCCTGCTGCGGGTGGCGCGCCGCATGCAGCGCGAGGCAAAAAAAGATTCGCGCGGGCCGCAAATCAAGGCGGAGATCGAGCGGCTGGCGCTTAATCTGAGGCTCGGCGCCTACGCCTTCAGGAACGAAACAGTCACGCAGGAAGAACTGGCAGAACACATCAAGCGGATTCGCAACGACCACTGCAAGGGCAGCTTTCGCGACACGCTGAACCGCTACGTGCCGCGACCTGCAGGCCCGCGCACGGCGATCATTCGCGTTCCGGAGGCGATTGCGATGCACGGATTCGAGGGGACCACGGAGCAGGCGGTTGCGCTGCTGCACCAAGGAATGCAGGAGGCGCTGGACGGGATTGGCGATGGCGGCGCCTTGCATCGCTATCGCAATCCATTCGCGGGCCGCTAAGTTCAACCCATGGCCCGGAGACAAAACGGAAGGAGCGGACCCATGCGGGCTCGAGCGACCAATTGAAAGCGACTGTCGTTCTTGCCTGCGATGACAGGTTCATTCCCTTCGCATGTGTCGTTGCCCGGCAGGTCGTGAGCCATTGCGGGGAAACGCCGCGCATCATCATCGTGTCCGATGGCGTAAGCGATGAGAACAAGGCGCTGGCTCTCGCCTTTTGCCCGCAAGTCGCGATTGTCGAGGCCGCACCGCTCCTCGACGGGCACAGTTTCGGTGTCAGCCGACAGCACAGCAGGGCGACCTACCTTCCTCTCTTCCTCGACGAGATCCTGGGCGATGAGGATCGGGTGGTCTACCTGGACTGCGACATCTCGTTGGTCAGCGACATTGCCCCGCTGCTCGCAATCGTGCCCAGGGCCTCGCCCGTCGTGGCGGCTCACGACCTCTTCATCCTCGTTGAGGGCAGCTTTCGTAGCAGGCTGAAGATGTCCGAAGGCGCACCGTACCTGAACGCGGGAATCATGGTGCTGGACCTGCAGGCCATCCGCTCCGAGGGCATCTTCGCCGCGGCACGCCAATACGCTGTCGAGTACCCGGATCGGTGCAGTCTGGTCGACCAGGACGCGCTCAATGCGGTCCTCGACGGAAGGTGGCAGACGCTCGATTGGCGGTGGAACGCAATGAACTACCAAGCGCACCGCGCGCCGTCCGATGTCTTCATCCGGCATTTTGCCGGCAACAAGCCATGGGGCGCGTTGAAAACCGGCGTCGAAGAGCGGTTTGTGAACGAATGGCGAGCCCACCTCGCAGAGACGCCGTGGCCCGGGCGATTCCAGGAACAATCGCGCGGCCGTTCGGTCGCCGGATGGTTCAGGCAGTACGGTCAGGCGATCGAGGATAACATCAAGCAGCGGCTGTATCTGCGGTCGGCCGGCCGCAAGGGCAACAGGGCCAGAATGGTCCAAAATTATCCCATGGTGCTCGACAGGATCGCAAGGGCCGCGGCTGCCGGCACTCTGGCGCAGCGCTTTCCCGAGGATATCCTGCTGGCCGGGTGATGGGCCGGACGTAAGCGGCGCCCTGGAAGGCACCGCGGCAGGGCGCTTGCATTGCTGCGCTGCAGCGTTTATATGCGCGCTCATTCCACACACGGACTTTGGTTTCCGACCGGGAGAAATCCGGAGGCGACCGCCGGTGGCGTCGAGGGATTTCCCGAGAACGTCGTTTGTCCGTGGAGGCCAACCGGAAAGGAACTACTTGAATGGCACTGCCTGATTTCAGCATGCGCCAGCTTCTCGAAGCTGGCATTCACTTCGGCCACCAGACCCACCGCTGGAACCCGAAGATGGCGCCCTACATCTATGGCGCCCGCAACAACATCCATGTCATCGACCTCAGCCAGACCGTGCCGCTGCTGCACGAGGCGCTGAAGGTTGTCTCCGACACCGTCGCCAAGGGTGGCCGCGTGCTGTTCGTCGGCACCAAGCGCCAGGCTTCCGACATCGTTGCCGATGCGGCTCAGCGTTCGGCCCAGTATTACGTCAATTCGCGTTGGCTCGGCGGCATGCTGACCAACTGGAAGACGATCTCGAACTCGATCGCACGTCTGCGCAAGCTCGACGAACTGCTGTCGGGCGAGGCACAGGGCTTCACCAAGAAGGAGCGCCTCAACCTCGACCGCGAGCGCGAGAAGCTCGACAAGGCACTCGGCGGCATCAAGGACATGGGCTCGACGCCGGACCTGATGTTCGTGGTCGACACCAACAAGGAAGCGATCGCCATCCTCGAGGCCAAGCGCCTCGGCATTCCGGTCGTCGCCATCATCGATTCGAACTGCGATCCGGACAAGATCGACTACCCGATCCCCGGCAATGACGATGCGGCCCGCGCCATCGCGCTCTATTGCGACCTGATCGCCAAGGCTGCTCTCGACGGCATCGCCCGCCAGCAGGGCGCGCTCGGCGTCGATATCGGCGCCTCGGTCGAGGCTCCGGCAGAGCCTGCCGTCGCCGAAGCGCCGGTTGCCGAGGTCGAAGCTCCCGCCGCAGAAGCGGCCGCGCCTGAAGCCGAAGCATCGGCCAAGACGCCCGAAGCTTGAACCGGAGGGCCGGCAACGGCCCTTCCCAACTTACTGACCACGATTTCTGACGCTGGCGCATCATCGACAGGTGGTGCGCCGACGCATTTCGAGACAAAGAGGCAACGATGAGCATTACCGCTGCACAAGTGAAGGAACTGCGCGAACTGACCGGCGCAGGCATGATGGATTGCAAGACCGCGCTGAGCGAGACCAACGGCAATATGGAAGAGGCCGTGGACTGGCTGCGCAAGAAGGGCATCTCTAAGGCAGACAAGAAGTCCGACCGCACCGCGGCCGAGGGCCTGATCGGCGTCGATGCCGGCGTCCGCGAGGCTGTGGTCGTGGAGGTCAATTCCGAGACCGACTTCGTCGCCCGCAACGATGCCTTCCAGCAGATCGTGAGCAATGTCGCCAAGGTAGCGCTCGCGTTCGGCGGCGAGACCGAGACCGTCGCCGGTTCCAAGTATCCGGGTTCCGACAAGTCGGTGACCGAGGTCATCAAGGATGCCGTCGGCACGATCGGCGAGAACATGAGCTTCCGCCGTTCGGCGAAGCTGTCGGTCGGGCAGGGCGCTGTCGCAACCTACGTGCACAACGCGGTTGCCGACGGACTGGGCAAGCTCGGCGTGCTGGTGGCCATCGAGACTGCCGGTGACGAGCATGCCGCGAACGCCTTTGCTCGCCAGGTGGCGATGCATGTCGCCGCGACCAACCCGCTCGCCCTGAAGGCCGAGGACGTCGATGCCTCCGCCGTCGAGCGCGAGAAGGCGATCTTCTCCGACCAGGCGCGCCAGTCGGGCAAGCCGGAAAACATCATCGAGAAGATGGTCGAAGGTCGGATGCGCAAGTTCTACGAGGAAGTCGTGCTCCTGAAGCAGGCCTTCGTGATCAACCCGGACGTCACCGTCGAGCAGGCGCTGAAAGATGCCGAGAAGCAGATCGGTGCGCCGGCCAAGATCACCGGCTACATCCGCTTCGCTCTCGGCGAGGGCATCGAGAAGGAAGCCAGCGACTTTGCCGCCGAGGTTGCGGCAACGGTGAAAAAGTAACGCGGCATCAACCGCTTCTTTGGCTTAGCGCAAGGGCGCCGCGTGACATCGCGGCGCCCTTCGTGTATCGCAGACCCCGCATTGCCGACGCGGCGCCAGGGCGGACGGCGCGCCAGCCAAACCGGCAACCACACACTCACGAGGATTCCATGACGGCCAGGCCAACATACCGCCGAGTCCTGCTCAAAGCGTCAGGCGAGGCGTTGATGGGCGAGCAGCATTTCGGCATCGACGTGTCTGTGGTGGACCGCATCGCAGCAGACATCGCCGAGGCCCGTGCGATGGGTGTCGAGGTTGCCGTGGTGATCGGCGGCGGCAACATCTTCAGGGGCGTTGCCGTGGCGTCCAAGGGCGGCGATCGCGTGACCGGCGACCACATGGGCATGCTGGCGACCGTCATCAATTCGCTCGCGCTGCGCACCTCGCTGGTCAAGCTCGGCGTCGAGGCCGTGGTGCTGTCGGCTATCGCGATGCCGGAGCTGTGCGAGAGCTTCTCTCAGCGCCAGGCGACAGCCTACATGAACGCCGGCAAGGTCGTGATTTTCGCGGGCGGGACCGGCAATCCGTTCTTCACCACCGATTCGGCCGCCGCGTTGCGCGCCGCCGAGATCGGCGCGGATGCCCTTTTCAAGGGAACGCAGGTCGATGGCGTCTATTCGGCCGATCCGAAAACCGACCCGAACGCAACGCGTTACGAGCGCATCAGCCATGCCGACGTGATCACCAAGGGTCTGTCGATCATGGATACGGCGGCGATTGCGCTTGCGCGCGAAAACAACATACCGATAATCGTCTACTCGATACATGAGCAGGGCGGTTTCGGGGAAATCCTGAGGGGCGGCGGCCGCTGTACGGTCGTGGCCGACCATTGAACTTGCCCGAATGAGCGTTTCGAGGAGACTGACAGCATGAAGAGCGGGGATTTTGCGGACATTCAGCGCCGCATGGAGGGCGCGATCAACGCGTTCAAGCATGACCTGGCGTCGCTGCGCACCGGGCGCGCGTCGAGCAACCTTCTCGATGCCATCCAGGTCAAGGCCTACGGCACCGACATGCCGCTCAACCAGGTGGCCAACGTGACCGTGCCGGAGCCCCGGATGATCTCGGTCTCGGTATGGGACAAGGCCATGGTGAGCTCGGTCGACCGGGCGATCCGCGAGGCGAATCTCGGCTTCAACCCGATCGTCGACGGCACCAACCTGCGCATTCCGCTGCCCGAACTCAACGAACAGCGCCGCAAGGAACTGGTCAAGATCGCGCACGGCTACGCCGAGAATGCACGCGTGGCCATCCGCCACGTACGCCGGGACGGCATGGACTTCCTGAAAAAGTCCGAAAAGGATGGCGATATCAGCGAAGACGATCATCGCAGAGAGGCCGATTCGGTCCAGAAGCTGACCGACGATACGATTGCCTCGGTCGACAGCCTGCTGGCGGCCAAGGAAGCCGAGATCATGCAGGTCTGAGGCGAATTCTCGCGTCCGAGGGGACCAGAGCAAGCAAATGACGACGCCGGAGCATGTCGCGATCATCATGGACGGCAATGGCCGGTGGGCCAAGGCGCGCGGCCTGCCGCGGCTGGCCGGCCACCGTGCTGGCGTCGAGGCCCTACGCAAGACGGTGAGTGCCGCCGGCGAGATGGGCATTCCCTGGCTGACGGTCTACGCCTTTTCGTCCGAGAACTGGTCGCGGCCGAAATCCGAGGTCAACGATCTCATGGGCCTGCTCAAGCTGTTCATCCGGCGCGACCTGGCCGAGTTGCACAAGAACGGCGTCAGGGTGAGGGTGATCGGAGAGCGCGAGGGGCTGGCGCCCGACATTCGCGGCCTGCTCGACGAGGCCGAGTCGCTGACCGCCGGCAACAAGAACATGAACCTGGTGATCGCCTTCAACTATGGCGGGCGCGACGAGATCGTGCGCGCGGCGCGCCGGATCGCCGATGCGGTCGTCCGCGGCGACCTCAAGAGCGAAGCGGTGTCACCGGAAGTTTTCGCCGACTACCTCGATACCGCCGGCATTCCGGACCCGGACCTGGTGATCCGCACCAGCGGCGAAGTCAGGATGTCGAATTTCCTGCCCTGGCAGGCGGCCTACAGCGAACTGGTGTTCATGCCTTGCTACTGGCCCGACTTCACCCGCGACCACCTTGCCGATGCGCTGGGCCAATACGCGGTGCGCGAACGGCGCTTCGGCGGCGTCCTCGAGCGCGGCATCGCCTTGTGAGCGCGCAGTTGGGCTGCGGGGCTGCCCGATGAGCAATCTGCAACTGCGCATCATCTCGTCGGTGGTTCTGGTGGCCGTCGTGGTGGCGCTGACGATGGCCGGCGGCATGGCGTTCCGGCTGCTGGCCGCGGCAATCGCCGGCGGTGTCTTCTACGAATGGTGCGCCATGTCGGGGACGGCTGCGCTGCGCCGGCAGCAATGGGTCTCGGCGCTGCTGCTCGCCGTCGTGCTTGTCGCGCTTGTCGTCCGGGTTCCGGCTGCCGCAATCTTCGGGCTGCTTGCCATCGCGGTCATCATCGCCTGGCTGCTCGGCCGGTTTGGCCAGGCGGACCGCTGGACGGCCGGCGGCCTGGCCTATGCCGGGCTTTCCGGCGTCTCGCTCGGCCTGCTGCGGGAAGAGTCGAGCGCCGGTCTGGTGGCCATCCTGTTCCTGTTCGCTGCCGTCTGGGCAACCGATGTCTGTGCCTATTTCGTCGGCCGCGCCGTCGGCGGCCCGAAGCTTGCACCGAGCATCTCGCCGGGCAAGACCCGCAGCGGAGCGCTTGGCGGCGCCGTCGGCGGCGTGCTGGCGGCCATGCTGGTGGCCTATTTCTCGGGCGCGGCCAACCTGGCGGCGCTTGCCGTGATCGCACTCCTGCTCTCGGTCGTCTCGCAGGCAGGCGACCTCTTCGAATCCTGGGTGAAGCGGCGCCACGGCGTCAAGGATTCCGGCAGCATCATTCCCGGCCATGGCGGCGTCATGGATCGCGTTGACGGGCTTGTGGCAGCGGCCCTGGCCCTGTACCTGATCGGTGCGCTGTCCGGCGGCGCCGACACCCCCGCGCAAGCTCTGTTTGCGATCCATTGACCGGATAGGCCAGACTGCCACGGATTCGCCGGGATTGGCATGACACATGCGGCGCACGTCATGTTGGCGGGATGCCTGATTTTCCAATGCCTTGCGTGCCGGGCGAAGCCCGGATCAGGGCGTTGAGCGACTCAGAGGGATTAGGTTTGAGCGAAGCACTGACCACGATGTTCGGCACCAACAGCCTGCTGGTCGGCACGCTGATTCCGTTCCTATTCGTCCTGACCGTCGTCGTGTTCGTGCACGAAATGGGGCACTACCTCGTCGGCCGCTGGTGCGGCATCGGCGTCAAGGCATTCTCGATCGGTTTCGGCCCGGAACTCCTGGGCTTCAACGACCGGCACGGCACGCGCTGGAAGCTTTCCGCGATTCCGCTCGGCGGCTACGTCAAGTTCGTCGGCGACATGAACGCGACCAGCACCCCGGATGCCGGGGAAATTGAGACGCTGACCGCGGCCGAGCGCGCGGTGGCATTTCACACGCAGCCGATCTGGAAGCGCGCGGCGACCGTTGTCGCGGGCCCGCTGGCCAATTTCCTGCTCACCATCGCCGTTTTCGCCGTGATGTTCGGCATTTACGGCCGCTATGTGTCGGAGCCGACCGTCGCCGAGGTGCGTCCCGACAGCCCGGCCGCCATCGCCGGGATACAGACGGGCGACCGATTCGTCCGCGTCGACGGGCAGGATGTCGATTCGTTCGCCGACGTGCAGCGCCTGGTTTCAGGCCGCGCCGGCGATCCGATCGTCTTCGTGATGCTCCGCGACGGCAAGGAAATCACGGTTACCGCGACGCCCGAGATCTCGGAGCAGAAGGATGCGCTGGGCAACGTCGTCAAGATCGGCCTCATCGGCGTCGTCAACAACCAGGAATTCGGCAAGCCGCAGCTGATCGAATACGGACCGGCAGGCGCCGTGGCCGAAGGCGTGCGCGAGACCGGGCACATCATCGTGCGCACGGGGCAGTTTCTGAAGCGTTTCGTCGTCGGCCGCGAGGACAAGTGCCAGCTCGGCGGCCCCGTCAAGATCGCCGACATGGCCGGCAAGGCCGCGCAACTGGGTTTCGAATGGCTCGTCCAGCTTGTCGCGCTGCTGTCGGTCGGCATCGGAATTCTCAACCTGCTGCCGATTCCACCCCTCGACGGAGGACATCTGGCATTCTATGCAATCGAGGCCGTCAAGGGCCGGCCTGTGTCAGAATGGGCCATGGAAGCGGTCTACAGGGTAGGGCTTTTCATGGTGCTGGCTTTCATGGCATTCGTCTTCTGGAATGATCTGTTCGGATGCTAAAACATGAATGAATCTGGCCGGATAGGTGTCGCCATTGAGATCGCGTTTACCATGTGCCGGGATATGCGTGACGGGAATGTCACGGGACATGGTTAAGTAAACACAAATTAACCGGGAGCCTTGCGTGTAGGGAAAATCCGGTTAATACCGTCAAGGGAATTTGCTGCGGCGAGCCGGTCTCGCCGCGGGGACTTCGAGAAGGGGTTGAATAGCTTTATGAAGGCAGCATCTGGTTTTTTGAGCGCCGCTTCGGCGGTGGCGTTGTCTGCTGCCCTTGTCGTTCCGAGTGCAGTTGCGTTGCAATTTGTGTCCATGACCGCGGCCCAGGCAGCTGTCATCTCGTCGATTGACGTCAGGGGCAATCAGCGCGTCGACGCGTCCACCATCCGCGATTATCTGACGATCAAGCCCGGCGTGAACTTCTCGAACGCCGACATTGACGAGTCGGTGAAGCGCCTGTTCGGAACCGGCCTGTTTGCCGATGTCGGCATCAACCAGTCCGGCGGCACGCTCGTCGTGCAGGTGGTCGAGTACCAGATCGTCAACCAGGTCCTGTTCCAGGGCAACAAGAAGATCAAGGACGTCCAGCTTTCGGCAACCGTGCAGCTGAAGCCGCGCGGCACCTATTCGCCGGATTCGCTCGATGCCGACGCGCAGGCCATTCGCGACGCCTATGCCCGCATCGGCCGCGACGACGCCACCGTCACGTCAGAGATCATGGACCTCGGCGACAACCGCGTGAACGTGGTCTTCAAGATCAACGAAGGCGGCCGCACCAAGATTTCGAAGATCAACTTCGTCGGCAACAATGCCTTCAGCAACCGCCGCCTGGCGGACGTCATCGCAACGAAGCGCTCGACGGTCCTGTCCTTCGTGCTGCGCGACGATATCTTTGACGAGAATCGCCTGCGCGCCGACGAAGAGGCGCTGCGCCGCTACTATTTCAATCGTGGCTATGCCGACTTCCAGGTCATCTCGGCATTCGGCGAGCTGGACGAGAACACCAACGAATACACGGTCACGATCACCGTCGAGGAAGGCGAACGCTACCGCTTCGCCGACATCAGCGTCGACAGCGCGTTGTCCGAGGTGAGTGGCGATTCGCTGATGCCGCTGGTCGAGACGCGGTCGGGCGACGTCTACAATGCCAAGGACGTCGAGGACACGATCATCGCGCTGACCGAGCACCTCGCAGGCCTCGGCTATCCGTTCGCGCAGGTTACGCCGCGCGGCGACCGCAACTTCGAAGACCGCACCATTTCGGTCGTTTACGCGATCGACCAGGGCGCAAAGGCCTATGTCGAACGCATCGAGATCCGCGGCAATGTGCGTACGCGCGACTATGTCATCCGCCGCGAGTTCGACGTCAGCGAGGGCGACGCCTTCAACCAGGTGCTGATCCAGCGCGCCAAGCGCCGCCTGGAAGCGCTCGGCTTCTTCGAGACCGTCGACATTTCGACGGCGCCGGGCTCCGAGGCGGATCAGGTCATCCTGGTGGTCGACGTCGTCGACAAGTCGACCGGCGAGTTCTCGATCGGCGCCGGCTATTCAACGGGCGGCGACAGTGCAGGCCCGTCGATCGAAGGTGCCGTCACCGAGCGCAACTTCCTCGGCCGTGGCCAGTACATCCGATTCTCGGCCGGTGGCGGGCAGAACTCGCGCGACTACCAGCTGTCGTTCACCGAGCCCTATTTCCTCGGACGCCGCATCTCGGCGGGCTTCGACATCTACCGTCGCACGCGCAACTACGACCATTACGACAGCGAGACGACGGGCGGCACGATCCGCTTCGGCCTGCCGATCACCGAGACCATCTCGGCGCAACTGGCGTATAACCTGTCGAAGGAAGAGTACACGGTCGACGCCAACTGCGGCGCTACGTACAATACGGCGCCTTGCTACCTCTCGGCAGCCATCTACAACGCTGCCGAGAACAGCCCGTGGATCAAGTCCTCGGTGTCGGGCGGGTTCGTCTACAACACGATTGACGACATGAAGAATCCGCATGCCGGTATCTTCGCCAATGTTTCGGGCGAAGTCGCGGGCCTGGGCGGCGATGCAAAGTTCTTCAAGGTGACGACGCGTGCGACCTACTACCACACGCTCTCCGAGGAGCTTGACGTCGTCGCGTTGCTGAGCGGCGGTGCAGGCCACGTTTCGGCGTTCGGCTCGGACGGACTGCGCGTGTTCGACCAGTTCCAGAGCAATGACCGGATGATCCGCGGCTTTGCCTATGGCGGCATCGGACCCTATGACATGAACAGTGGCGACGACCACGTGGGCGGCACCACCTACTTCAACGCATCGCTCGAAGCGCAGTTTCCGCTGCCGGTCATTCCGGAGAGCTTCGGACTGAAGGGTGCAGTGTTCGCCGACGCGGCCACGCTTTACGGCAGCGACATCTCGGTCACCGGCACGGACATCGTCGGAACCGGAATGGAATGGCGGGCCTCGGCCGGTATCGGCCTGATCTGGGCATCGCCTTTCGGCCCGCTGCGCGTCGACTATGCCGTCCCGTTCCTCAAGCAAGACACCGACGAGGTGGAGGAATTCAACTTCGGCGTATCGACCCGCTTCTGACGAAGCAGGTCGATCGCTTCGGGCCCATGGTCCGGAGCGGCCACCTACTGGATATTGACCCCGTATGACTGACCCGGTGTTTTTCGTGCCGACACGCCGGTATTCGGCGATTGAGGTCGCGAATCTGACCGGCGCGTCGCTCGTCGATCCCGCCAGGGGCGAGGTCGAGATTTCGGGCATCGCCTCGGCCACGGATGGCCGGGAGGGCCACCTGGTCTATCTCGAGGGGCGCCGCAATGCCGGCCTCGCAGCCTCGATCCGCGCCGCAGCCGTGCTGTGCACCAGCGACATTGTCGATAGCGTGCCCGCGAGCGTCGCCGTGCTGGTCTCTGCGCGGCCGCAGGCGGCTTTCGCTGCCATCGGGCGGCTGTTGTTTCCGGCTGCCGCTTCACCGCATGCGCTGACCGGCGAGACCGGTGTTTCGCCGCGGGCCCATATCGACCCCTCGGCGCATATCGAAGAGGGTGCCATCGTCGAGGCCGGCGCCGTGATCGCGGCGGGTGCTTCGATCGGTTCCGGCACCATCATCGCGCCCAACGCCATCATCGGGCGCAACTGCCAGGTCGGCCGCAACTGCTACGTCGGCCCCTCGGCCTGCATCCAGTACGCGCTGATCGGCGACAGGGTCATCGTGCATGGCGGTGCGATGATCGGCCAGGACGGGTTCGGCTTCGTCGGCGGCGCCGCCGGGCCCGAGCGCATTCCGCAGATCGGCCGCGTGGTGATCCAGGACAATGTCGAGATCGGCACCAACACGACGGTCGACCGCGGCGCAATGGCCGATACGGTGATCGGCGAGGGGACCAAGATCGACAACCTCGTGCAGGTCGCCCACAATGTCCGCATCGGCCGCGGCTGCATCATTGCCGGGCACTGCGGACTGTCGGGATCGGTGACGCTGGGCGACGGGGTGATGCTGGGTGGCCGGGTCGGGCTGGCCGACCACGTGACCATCGGTTCCCGGGTCCAGATAGCGGCGGCATCGGGCGTCATGAACGACATTCCGGACGGCGAGCGCTGGGCCGGCGCCCCAGCCATGCCAATGCGCGATTTCTTTCGCCAAGTGGCTGCGATAAAGACATTGGCCAAAGCGCGAAAGGGAGACCCTCATGGCTGAAACAGCCGCATCGACTCTGCAGTCGATGGACATCATGACGCTGATGAAGCTGCTGCCTCACCGCTATCCGTTCCTGCTGGTCGACAAGATCATCGAGATCGACGGCGACAATTCGGCAATCGGCATCAAGAACGTCACCGTCAACGAGCCGCACTTCCAGGGGCACTTCCCGGAGCAGCCGGTGATGCCCGGCGTGCTGATCGTCGAGGCCATGGCGCAGACGGCCGGCGCCATCTGCATCTTCAACAAGTCGAACGACAAGCCGTCGCTGGTCTATTTCATGACCATCGACGATGCAAAGTTCCGCAAGCCGGTGGTTCCCGGCGACCGCCTCGAAATCCACGTCAAGAAGGTCAAGAACCGCGGCAATATCTGGCGCTTCGCCTGCGAGGCAATCGTCGATGGCGGCAAGGTCGCCGAGGCGCAGATCTCAGCCATGCTGGTGCCGGCCGAAGAAGCGCAGTAGCCATGCCGGCAACGTCAATTCATCCCATGGCCGTGGTGGAGCCGGGCGCCGAACTCGGCACCGGGGTCAAGATCGGCCCGTTCTGCAGTGTCTCGTCCGAGGCTGTCATCGGCGACGGCGTCGAGCTGATCAGCCACGTGTCGATCTTGGGAGCGACGTCGCTTGGCCAGGACAGTGTCGTCTATCCGACGGCCGTGCTGGGGGCTGCCCCCCAGAACACCAAGCACACGGGCGGCCGCACGACGCTGGAGATCGGCCGCAACACGACGATTCGCGAAGGCGTGACGATGCATCGCGGCACCGACACCAGCCGCGGCGCGACCACCATCGGCGACAACGGCAACTTTCTCGCCTATGTGCACGTCGCGCATGACTGCAAGCTCGGCAACAATATCACGATGGCAAACCTCGCGACCCTGGGCGGCCATGTGACGATCGGCGATTCCGTCATCTTCGGCGGGCTGAGTGCGGTTCACCAGTTCTGCCGGATCGGCCACCACGCCTTTATCGGGGGTGCCGCAAAGGTCTTCGGCGATGTCATTCCCTATGGCATGCTGCAGGGGAACAACGGTTCGCTGCGCGGCCTGAACATCATCGGCATGCGACGCTCCGGCATGCCGCGCGCCGAGATCCAGGCGGCACGCGCCGCCTACAAGGTGATCTTCGACCGCGATCACCCGGTGAGCGAAAACCTGGTGCGGGCAAGGACAGCCTTCGGCGAGTCGCCTGCGGCACGCGAGATCATCGATTTCCTCAGCAATCGCGAGAAGCGGCATTATTCGGTGCCGCGCATCGGCCGACCCAGCGACGACGACGCCGATGGCGAGGACTGAGCAGGCGAGCCACCCACTCCTGCAGCCCGGCGACACAATCGCGATCGTCGCCGGGAGCGGCCAGTTGCCGATCGACCTCGCAAAGCACCTGCGTGATCAAGGCATCCCTCCGTTGGTCGTGATGGTGGAGGGTGAGGCGGCGCCGGAACTTTCCGAGTTCGATCACGAGACGATAGCGCTCGAAGAATTTCCCGGCTTCCTGCCGCTGTTGCGACGGCGCAAGGTCACCCATGCGGTATTTGCGGGCGGCATCGGCCGACGGCCGAGGCTGCGCGACCTGAAGCTGACATTCGCCTTCCTGACCTTCATTCCACGCGCCCTGATGGCGCTGAAACGCGGCGACGACGGTCTGCTTCGCACGATCGCAGGCGTGGTGGAGGGGCAGGGGATCAAGGTGCTTGGGGCGCACCAGATCATGCCAGACCTACTGGCAAAGGCAGGCAGCATGACGAGGGTCGCGCCGACCAAGGCCGATTTCGCTGACATACGGGCAGCCGAAGAAGCCGCGCTCGCCATCGGCCTGCTCGACATCGGCCAGGCTGCCGTGGCCGTCGGTGGCCGCGCCATCGCGCTCGAGGGCATCGAGGGGACCGAGGGGCTGCTGCAGCGGGTCAAGGATCTCCGGTCGCATGGACGCATCGCCGGCCGCAAGCGCGGCGTGTTGGCGAAGTGCTCCAAACCCGGCCAGGAAGAGAGGCTCGACCTGCCCACGATCGGGCCGCAGACGGTCAGAGCGGCCCACGAGGCCGGTCTTGCCGGGATCGCGGTCGAGGCGGGACACTCGCTGGTAGTCGACTTCGGCAAGGTCGTCGAGGAGGCTGACCGGTTCGGCATGTTTGTCTTCGGCCTGGCTCGGGAAGACGGCCGATGAGCGGCGCGCTGAAGATCGCGATCGTGGCCGGCGAGGAATCCGGCGACCTGCTTGGCGCCGACATCGTCACGGCGTTGCGCGTCGCGACGGGCCGCGAGATCAAGCTCGTCGGCGTCGGCGGCCGGCACCTGCAGGAACTGGGCCTGAAGCCGCTGTTCGATGCCGGCGATATCGCACTGATGGGCGTTTCGGCGGTGCTGCGCGACCTGCCGCGGCTGATACGCCGCATCGGCCAGACCGCGAGCAGCATTGCGAGCGAGGCTCCCGACTGCCTGATCACCATCGACAGTCCCGACTTCACGCTGCGGGTGGCGAGGAAGGTGAGGGCAGCCAATCCTTACATCCCGATCGTGCACTACATCTGTCCGAGCGTATGGGCCTGGCGGCCTGGCCGCGCACCGGCCATGAAGCCTTATATCGACCGCATCCTGTGCATCCTGCCCTTCGAGGTCGCAGAACTCGAGCGCCTCGGCGGACCGCCGGGCACCTATGTCGGGCACCGGTTGACCAGCGATCCTGGCTTGCGCGGGGCGGCCGCGGCACAGGCAGCTTCCCGCGAGCCTTCCGAGACCCGGCAGAAGACGCTGCTCGTCCTGCCCGGCTCGCGCCGCGGCGAGGTCAAGCGGCTGATCGAGCCGTTCGGGGAAACGGTTTCGATCCTCAGGCAGCGCGGTCGCGATCTGCGCCTCGTGCTACCGACGGTGCCGCATGTGGTCGACATGGTGGAAAGCGCCGTTGCGGGCTGGGAACAGAAGCCGACTCTGGTGACCGGCACCGAGGAGAAGTGGCGGGCTTTTGGCGAAGCCGATGCGGCGCTGATCGCATCGGGCACGGTATCTTTGGAACTGGCGCTGGCGGGCGTGCCGCTGGTCTCGTGCTACAAGCTCGACCGGATCGCGCGACTGGCGAGCGGGCTGATAACGACATGGTCGGCGCTGCTGCCCAACCTGATCGCCGACCGGCCGGTGGCGCCGGAATTCTTCAACGGTTACGTGCGGCCACGCATGCTCGCACGCTGGCTCGAGGCGCTGCTCGACGATACGCCGGCGCGCGCCTGGCAGAAGCAGGGTTTCGCGGAAGTGGTGCGCCGCATGGCGACCGAGCGGCCGGCCGGCGAAATCGCCGCAGAGGCCGTGCTCGGGCAGATCAGGCGCAAGCTCTAGTCCTCTGGTCCGAGAGCAGGCTTGCGGCCGAGCGACGCGTCGTCGCCCGGCCGCAGTCTGTCCTAGCGCTTGGCGATCGGGACGTAGTCGCGTTCGGGGGAGCCCGTGTAGAGCTGGCGCGGTCGGCCGATCTTCTGGTGCGGATCCTCGATCATTTCCTTCCACTGCGCGATCCAGCCGACAGTGCGCGCGACGGCGAACAGCACGGTGAACATGGTGGTCGGGAAGCCCAGCGCCTTCAGCGTGATGCCGGAATAAAAATCGACGTTGGGGTAGAGCTTCTTCTGGATGAAGTACTCGTCCGTCAGGGCGATCTTTTCGAGCTCCATGGCGATGTCGAGCATCGGATCGTCCTTGATGCCGAGCTCGCCCAGAACCTCGTGCGCCGTCTTCTGCATGATCTTGGCGCGCGGGTCGTAGTTCTTGTAGACGCGGTGGCCGAAACCCATCAGGCGGAACGGATCGTTCTTGTCCTTGGCGCGGGCGATGAACTCCGGGATGTGATCGACATGGCCAATCTCGCTCAGCATGTTGAGCGCCGCCTCGTTGGCGCCGCCATGCGCCGGTCCCCACAGGCAGGCAATGCCGGCTGCAATGCAGGCGAACGGGTTGGCGCCTGAGGAGCCGGCGAGCCGCACCGTCGAGGTCGACGCGTTCTGCTCATGGTCGGCGTGCAGGATGAAGATGCGCTCCATGGCGCGCGCCAGCACCGGATTGACCTTGTACTCCTCGCACGGCACGGCAAAGCACATGTGCAGGAAGTTGGCGGCGAAGCCGAGTTCGTTCTTCGGGTAAATGAAGGGCTGGCCGATGTGATACTTGTAGGCCATGGCCGCGATCGTCGGCATCTTGGCGATCAGGCGCATCGAGGCGACCATGCGCTGGTATGGATCCGAGATGTCGGTCGAGTCGTGGTAGAAGGCCGACAGGGCGCCAACCACGCCACACATGACGGCCATCGGGTGGGCGTCGCGGCGGAAGCCGGTGAAGAAGCGCGACATCTGCTCGTGCACCATGGTGTGGCGCGTCACGCGGTAGTCGAAATCGTCCTTCTGGGCCTTGGTCGGCAGTTCGCCATAGAGCAGCAGGTAACAGACCTCGAGGAAGTCGCCGTGCTCGGCCAGCTGGTCGATGGGATAGCCGCGATGCAGCAGGATGCCGGCGTCACCGTCGATGAAGGTGATGGCCGATTCGCAGCTCGCCGTGGAGGTGAAGCCGGGGTCGTAGGTGAAGGCGCCGGTTGTCGCATAAAGCGCGCCGATGTCGATGACCTCTGGCCCGACCGATCCGCTGCGAACCTTCAGTTCGTGGGACTTGCCCGCATATTCCAGTTTCGCAGTCGTCATCGCAAACTCCCTTGGCCAAAAGCAATCATCGTCCGGTCTAAACTCGTCATCCAAACCCTTGTCGGCGTTGCCGCGCGAGCGGCGAATTGTCTTCAATCACACTATGTTGCACCGCGAAAGGCAGGTTTCAAGATGGGTTAGGGCAGCAAGATTGTCCTAATCGATTTGATCCGAAATCCGCGCCAGACTTTCTTCCCGACCGAGCACGCCGAGCACGTCGAAGACGCCGGGCGAGGTGGCCCTGCCCGTAAGGGCAGCACGCAAAGGCTGTGCGACGGCACCGAGCTTGTGGCCGCCCTGTTCGGCAAAGGCGCGGATCGCCGCTTCCGTTGCCGCCGGCGACCAGTCGTCCGTGACGGCTTCGAGCGCCTTGAGCGCACCAGCCAGGATAGGGCGCGAGGGCTCGCCGAGCAAAGTGGCGGCCTTCTCGTCGAGCGCCAGCGGACGCTGCGCGAAGAGGAAGGCGGCGCCGTCGGCGAGTTCGACCAGCGTCTTGGCGCGCTCCTTCAGACCGGGCATGGCGGCCAGCAGCTGCGCACGGCGGGTTTCGCTCATGTTGTCGGCGATCAGCGCGCCGTTTTCCAGATGGGGAAGGGTGCGCTCGAAGATGTCGAGCAGTTCGGCGTCGTCCATGCGGCGCATGTGCAGCCCGTTCAGCGCCTCGAGCTTGGCGAAGTCGAAGCGCGCGGCGCCCTTGTTGACGTCCTCGATCTCGAACCAGCGGATCATGTCTTCGAGGCTCATCACCTCGTCGTCACCATGGCTCCAGCCGAGCCGCGCCAGATAGTTGAGCAGGGCCACGGGCAGGTAGCCCATGGCGCGATAGGCATCGACGCCGAGCGCGCCGTGGCGCTTGGACAGCTTCGCGCCGTCGGCACCATGGATCAGCGGGATATGCGCCATGACCGGGATGTCCCAGCCCATGGCGTCGTAGATGATCTGCTGGCGCGCCGCGTTGGTGAGGTGGTCGTCGCCGCGGATGATGTGGGTGACACCCATGTCGTGGTCGTCGACCACGACGGCATGCATGTAGGTTGGGACACCGTCCGACCGCAGGATGATGAAATCGTCGAGGTCCTTGTTGGGAAACTTCACGTCGCCCTGGACCCTGTCGCGCACCGTCGTCTCGCCGTCGGTGGGCGCCTTGATGCGGATTGCCGGACTGACGCCTGCCGGGGCCTCCGACGGGTCGCGGTCGCGCCAGCGGCCGTCATAGCGCGGCGGCCGACCCTCGGCGCGGGCCTTCTCTCGCATTTCGGTGAGTTCTTCCGACGACGCATAGCAGGGATAGGCCTTGCCCAGCCGCACCAGTTCCTCCGCAACTTCGCGGTGGCGGTCGGCGCGGGCGAACTGCGAAACGGGTTCCCCTTCCCAGTCCAGGCCGAGCCAGGTCATGCCGTCGAGAATGGCGGCGGTGGCCGCATCGGTCGAGCGTTGCCGATCGGTGTCCTCGATGCGCAGCAGCATCTTGCCCTTGGTGTGGCGCGAATAGAGCCAGTTGAACAGCGCCGTGCGCGCGCCGCCGATATGCAGGAAACCGGTGGGCGAGGGGGCAAAACGGGTGACGACGGCGTCTGACATATTTCTCCCGGGAGGCGTCCGCGGGCGCGGACATGCTGGAGTTTCGCACCACTGGTGCGCAAGGCTGGCGTTCATGTAGCATAGGTCGCCTCTGGTGCAAGAGGCGGGCAGACGGGCAAGGCGCGTCATGGCGGATGAAGTTTCGCCTGAGAACGTCAGTGAACGGAGGATGTTTGCCGCGGCAGGCGGGGTATCCGGCATGCCTGCCGTTGGCTTGCCGGCGGCGAACCTGCCTTCCGCGCAACCGGCTTCCGGCATTGATGTTCCGGCGATTTTCGGAAAGACCGTTGCCGATGCAGCGCCGCGCACGCGTCTGCTGCCACGATTGCCGCAGTTTCGGGGAATCATGCAGGCGGCTGCCACGGAACTCGACCGCGGCATCGCCTTCGTTCTCGCGCCGGTATTCATGGCGGCCGGTGCGCTGGTTTATTTCGCAGCCGGTCACGAGCCATCCGCAGCGCCGCTTGCCATATCGGCCGCATGCCTGGGCTTGCTGGTCATGGCCAGCCGGTCACATCCGCCGGTCAATCTGGCGCTGGCAGCGCTGCTGCTGGCAGTCGTCGGCGCGCTTGCCGGCAAGGCGGAGACCTGGCGCGCCGACACCAGGATGCTTGGCGCCGAGGTGACGACGCAGCTGACGGGCAGGCTCGTGGCCATCGAGCACATGGCCAAGGGGAGGGACAGGCTGACGGTCTCGGTGACCCGCACGGAGCGCCCGGTACTCCGTTACGCGCCCGACCAGGTGCGCGTGTCGGCCCGCACTGTCGGCGACGACATCGTTCCCGGCACCGAGATCACCGGGCTGGTGCGCCTGATGCCGCCGACGGGGCCCGTCCGGCCGGGCAGCTACGACTTCTCGTTCCGGAGCTATTTCGACGGCAATGGTGCGAGCGGCTTCTTCCTGCGCGGACCGGTTCTGACCGCGAACCCTGCAGCAGCTGGGCTTGCCGCGCGGATGCGGGCCATGGTCCAGGGCTGGCGTGCGGCGGCCGCGGCGCATATTGCCGAGCGGATCGGGGGCGCGGAGGGAGAGATTGCCGCTGCCCTTGTGGTCGGCGTGCGCGCCGGTATTCCCGACGACGTCAACGAGGCGCTGCGGCGGGCCGGTATCTACCACATCATCTCGATCTCCGGCCTGCACATGGCGCTGGTGGCCGGCACCATCATGGGCCTGTTGCGGGGCGCCTTTGCGCTGTTTCCGGGTTTCTCGTCGCGCCGGCCGGTGAAGAAATATGCCGCGGCCGTCGCCGTCGCGGGTATCGCTGCCTACCTGTTCATTTCGGGCGCAGAGGTCGCCGCGCAGCGCAGTTTCATCATGCTGGCGGTAATGCTGACGGCAGTGCTGTTCGACCGCGCCGCGCTGACGATGCGCAACCTCGCGATCTCGGCCATCGTGGTCATCGCCGTCTCGCCGCACGAGGTGGCGGGGCCAAGCTTCCAGATGTCGTTTGCCGCCACCGCTGCGCTGGTCGGAGCCTATGCGGCATGGGCGGACTACCGGCTGCGCCGGCCCGCAAGGACGCAAACAGATAGGCCGCTGATCCTGCGGGGGCTCGGCAGGGCGACCGGAGCGATAGCCGGACTTGCGATGACCTCGCTGGTCGCCGGCGGGGCAACGGCCATCTATGCGGCCTATCATTTCCAGCAGATGCCATCGCTCGGGCTGTTCACCAACCTTGCGGCCATGCCCATCGTCTCGACACTGGTGATGCCGTTTGCCGTGCTCGGCACGCTGGCCATGCCGTTCGGGCTCGATGGTCCCTTCTTCGACGTGATGGGCATGGGCCTGTCCGCAACGGTCGCCATCGCCCGCTGGTTTTCAGAGCGCTCACCGATAGACGTCGTCGGACCGGTCTCGGGGCTGTCCGTGACGCTGCTGACGGCCGCTCTGGTCATCGCGACTGTGTGCACGACCTGGCTGCGGGCGGCCGCGGTCCCGCTGCTGCTCGCCGGCCTGCTGACGCTGCCCGGACAGGCGCCGGACCTGCTTGTCTCGGAAGACGGGCGCCTGGTCGGACTGGACGCTGGCGACGCCGGAATGGCGGTCAACCGGACGCGACCGAACGCGTTCACCACGGGAGACTGGCAGCGCGCCATGCTGGCGGGCGCCATCGTCGGACCGGTTGTTGCGAAGAATGCGCCAGCAAGCGTTGCCGGGTTGGTCGAACAGCTTGCCGGACAGCCGAATGGAACGCAGGGTTTCGTGTGCAGCGAAAGGGCATGCGCGGCACGACACGCGTCTGGCGCCATAATCGTGCATGCGAAGGACCCGGCCGGTGCCTCGGAAGCCTGCGGGTTGGCGCGTGTGGTGGTGATCGACGACGCGACGGCGCTGGATCCCTGCCGCAGCAGCGACGTCCTCGTTGTCGGCAGGCGCGATCTGGCGCAGCGGGGCAGCGCGGCGGTGACGTTTGGGTCCAGGGCAGACAGCAACGAAGCGTCGAACAGCGAAGCCGCAACCGGGGAGAATTTTGCGCCGACCGTGGAGATCGAATTCGCGATCGAGCGACCCTACCGCCCCTGGCATGCGCAACGACGCTATTCGCGCGAGGCGAGGGGACTGGCGCCTTACAGCCGGACAAGGCCGGCGGCGGCAGAAGGCGCGTCAGCCGACAGCCGGAACGATCCGGATCAGTAGCGTCGGATCAGGCCGACAAGCTTGCCCTGCACGCGGACCCGGTCCGGACCGAAGATGCGCGTCTCGTAGGCCGGGTTGGCGGCCTCCAGCGCAATCGAGGCGCCCTTGCGGCGGAACCGCTTGAGCGTGGCTTCCTCGTCGTCGACCAGCGCCACGATGATTTCACCCGGATTGGCGGTGTCGGCGTTGCGGATGATGACCGTGTCGCCATCGAAGATGCCGGCCTCGATCATCGAATCGCCGCGCACCTCGAGTGCGTAGTGACTGCCGCCCGAAATCATCTCCGGCGGGACCATGATCGCGTGAGTCTGGTGCTGGATGGCGTCGATCGGCACGCCGGCCGCGATGCGGCCCATCACCGGGACGGAAACGCCAGCGGAGGAATCGTCGTCGTTGCTGGCCGAACGGTCCCGCGCGTCGGGCTTCGGCTTGCCGAGGCTGCCCTGGATGACGCTTGGCGAGAACTTGCGCGCCGCATTCAGGCCAGGCGCGATGGAATCGGGCAGGCGCAGCACTTCAAGCGCGCGGGCGCGGTTGGGCAGGCGGCGGATGAAGCCGCGCTCTTCGAGAGCGGTGATGAGGCGATGGATCCCCGATTTCGACGCCAGATCAAGGGCATCCTTCATCTCGTCGAAGGAGGGAGGGATGCCGGCTTCCTTCAACCGCTCATGGATGAAGAGAAGAAGATCGTGTTGCTTGCGCGTCAGCATTCGCATGTCCCCCGGGAATCAAAACCCAAACAAAACCAGAACAAACACTATCTGTTCCAGTTGTGTTCCGCAACCGTTTAAATTTTAATGAATCTGTTGATGGTTTGTTCAGCGTAACGGGATGATGCGGCAGGGGTCGCCGGCTCGGGCTGGCGGGGCGAAGGGCGCGCGGATCAACAGACAATCGGCGTCGGCGAGAACCTTCAGCATCGAGGAATCCTGGGCTGCGAAAGGCGTGACGGCGATTGCCGTAGCGCTCCGCTCCATGCTTGCCCGCACATAATCCTGGCGCAGGTCGTTGGCCGGCATGTCGACGGCGAGCGTTGCTGCCACCGTGTCGTCGAGCACCGGCCGGCCGCCGAGGCGCGAAAGCAGGGGCTTGAGGAACAGGTGCGAGCAGACGAGGCTCGCGACCGGATTGCCGGGCAGGCCAAGGCAGCGCGTGCTGCCCAGCAGCCCGTACATGAGCGGCTTGCCCGGCCGCATGGCGATCTTCCAGAAGCCGAGTTCCATGCCGAGGCCAACCAGCACGCGATGCACGAGATCATGGTCGCCGACGGACGCGCCGCCGAGCGTCACGACGACATCGGCGCCGGCGGCAATCGCCCTCGCGACCGCCGCCTCGATCAGGTTGAGGCGGTCGGGCACGATGCCGAGGTCGAGAACGTCGGCGCCGGCCTGGCGGGCAATGGCGCCGACGCCAAAGGAATTGGAGGCGATGATCTGGTCCGGCCCGGTCGTGCTGCCGGGAGGCAGGAGTTCGTCGCCGGTTGCAATCAGCGCGACAAGCGGGCGCCGGACAACCGGAACGGCGGCATGATTGGCGGAAGCCGCGAGCGACAATGCCGCGGGATCGAGAAGACGCCCTTGCGCGAGAAGGGGCGCGCCCTCGGAGAAATCCATGCCGACGGGGCGTATGTGCCGGCCACGCGCCACGCTCTCGAGCACCTCGACGGTGTCTTCGCCCGACGCGCGGACATTTTCCTGAATGGCGATGGTGTCGGCGCCGGCGGGCACCGGCGCGCCGGTGAAGATGCGAACGGCCTCGCCGGCACCGACCGAACCTGAAAACAGCCGGCCGGCCGCCGCCGTGCCGGTTATCCGGAGGCGGGACGGCACGGTAGCGACATCGGCGGCGCGCACGGCATAACCGTCCATCGCCGAGGCCGAGAAGGGCGGTTGCGTCCGCAGCGCAGAGAGGGGAGCGGCAAGCACGCGACCGGCCGCATCGGCAATCGCGACGGTTTCGGTGGCCCCGGCCTCAACGCCTGCGAGCATGTGCTCCAGAGCCTCGGCGACGGGAACCAGGGCCATGGTCAGGATCCGGCCCGGTAGTCGCCTGACTTGCCGCCGGTCTTTTCGAGGAGATGGATGCCGGAGATCACCATGCCACGGTCGACGGCCTTGGCCATGTCGTAGATGGTCAGACAGGCGATCGAGGCGGCCGTCAGCGCCTCCATCTCGACGCCGGTCTTGCCGGTCACGCGGGCGAGTGCCGTCACGCGCAGGCCGGGCAGCGTCTCGTCGGGCTTGATGTCGACGGTGACCTTGGTCAGCAACAGCGGATGGCAGAGCGGTATCAGCTCATGCGTGCGCTTGGCGGCCATGATACCGGCAATGCGCGCCGCGCCGAGCACGTCGCCCTTCTTGGCGTCGCCCTTCAGGATCATCGCCAGCGTCGCCGGCTGCATGGTCACCGTTCCGGTGGCGACAGCCGTGCGGGTCGTCTCGGCCTTGTCGCCGACATCGACCATGTTGGCCTGGCCGTCGGCGCCGATATGGGTGAGCCCACCGGCCATGGCGTCAGGTTCCGGCCGGGACGGACGCGCCCTCGAGCAGCGCGCGCGTGGCGGCAGTGACGTCGGCCTGCCGCATCAGGCTTTCGCCGACGAGGAAGGTGCCGATGCCGGAGCGTTCGAGGCGCAGGCAGTCGTCGTGGCTGAAGATGCCGCTCTCGCCAACGAGGTGCCGGTCGGCGGGTACCAGCCTCGCAAGGCGCTCGCAGGTTTCGAGCGAGGTCTCGAAGGTGCGCAGATTGCGGTTGTTGATGCCGAGGAGCCGTGAGCGCAGCGCCAGCGCGCGCTCGGTCTCGGCCTCGTCGTGCACCTCGATCAGCGCATCCATGCCGAGCTCTTCAGCAGCGTCTTCGAGACGGCGCGCCGTGTCGTCGTCGACGCTCGCCATGATGATCAGGATGGCGTCGGCGCCCCAGGCGCGCGCCTCGTGGACCTGGTAGGTATCGTAGAGAAAATCCTTGCGCAGCGCCGGCAGGGCGGTGGCGTCGCGCGCGGCGGTGAGGAATTCCGGCGCGCCCTGGAAGGACGGGCGGTCGGTCAGCACGGAAAGGCAGGCCGCGCCTCCTTTGGCATAGGCCCTGGCCAGCGCCGGCGGATCGAAATCGGCACGGATCAGGCCTTTCGACGGGCTCGCCTTCTTGATTTCTGCGATGAGGCCGAAACTGCCGGCTGCGCGCTTCGCCTCGAGGGCTGCGAGAAATCCGCGCGGCGGCTCGGCGTCGCGCGCCCGCGCCGCGATTTCCGCCTGCGGCACGGCCAGCTTGGCGGCGGCGATCTCGTCGCGCTTGTAGGCCTCGATCTTGTTCAGGATATCGGCCACGCGGCTACCCGTTCGATACGGCGACCAGACGGTCGAGAACCTGCCGGGCCGCACCGCTGTCGATCGCCTCGGCGGCAAGCGCGATGCCCTGGGCGAGGTCGTCGGCCTTGCCAGCAACGACGAGGCCCGCGCCGGCATTCATCAGCACGGTGTCGCGATAGGCGCCCGGGGCGCCGTCGAGCAGGGCACGCAGGGCGGCTGCATTGTAGGCGGCGTCGCCGCCGCGCAGATCGTCCTTGCTGTGCCGCTTCAGGCCGAACTGCTCGGGCGTCAGCGTGAAAGTGCTGATTTCGCCGTCGCGCAGTTCCGCGACCCGCGTCTCGCCGGTTGCGGTGATCTCGTCATAGCCGTCGCCGTGCGCCACCCAGGCCCGCTCGGCGCCGAGCGCCTTCAGCGCGCCGGCCACCGGTTCGATCCATTCGGGCGAAAAGACGCCGACCATCTGGCGCGTGACGCCGGCGGGATTGGAAAGCGGACCGAGCAGGTTGAAAATGGTGCGGGTGCCGAGTTCGACGCGCGTTGGACCGACATGGCGCATGGCCGGGTGGTGCGAGGGCGCGAACATGAAGCCGATGCCTGCCTCTGCGATGCAGCGTGCAATCGCCTTCGGTTCGAGCTCGAGCTTGACGCCGAGCCCGGTCAGCACGTCGGCAGCACCGGTCTGCGAGGACAGGCCGCGATTGCCATGCTTGGCGACCGGTACGCCGGCGCCGGCAATGACGAAGGCCGCAGCAGTCGAGATGTTTAGGCTGTGCGAGCCGTCGCCGCCCGTACCGACGATGTCGATCGCGCCCGCGGGTGCGGCAACGGGCAGCATCTTGGCGCGCATCGTCGCCACGGCGCCGGAAATCTCCTCCACCGTCTCGCCGCGCACGCGCAGCGCCATCAGGAAACCGCCGATCTGGCCGGGTGTGGCCTCGCCGGACATGATGATGTCGAAGGCGTCGCGCGATTCCTCGAAGGAGAGCGGCTCGCCGCCGGCGACCTTCGCTATGTGTGTCTTGAGCGTGGCCATAGCCTAGAACGCCAACGCCTGTTCGATGGCGCTGCGGTTGACCGTAACGCTGTACTGCGCCTGCAGCTTGGCGACCAGTTCGTCGAGCAGGTCGTCGGCAAAGCCGGAAGCGAAGGATTTGCGCGCGTCCTCGGGAACCGCATTGGCGTCCGCGCCGGCCGGCTCGAAGACCTCGGTGACCTTGAAGACGAGCTGAGCGTCGCCGGTCGGGGAGGGCACCACGCCGACGCCGCCCTCGGCGACGCCGAAGATGACGGCAACGCCGGCCTTGCCGAAATCGGTATCGTCGGATTCGCGCTTCAGGCCGCGCTTGGTCTGCTTCTCGAGCGCCAGTTCCGTCGCCAGCGAATCGAGCGTGGCGCCGTCCTTCAGGCGCTTTTCAAGTTCGGCGGCCTTTGCCTGAAGACGCTCCTGGACCTGCTCGGCCTGCCAGTCGGCAACGGCCTTTTCCCGGACCTCGTCAAGCGGACGCTCGCGGCGCGGCGTGATCTCGTCGACCTCGTAGAAGACGAAGCCGTTGCTGCCGATGTTGATCGCATTGTTCTCGATGCCGACCTCGCTCTCGAAGGCGTCGCTGAGCAGATCCTTCGACTGCGGAATGTCCTTTACGACCGAGCCGTCGGGGCGCTGGGCAGCGCGGTCGATCGCATCGATCGTCACCACGTCGAGACCGAGCTTGCCGGCGGCCTCGCGCAGGGTCTCGCCGGCGGCGCGGCTGTCCTCGTAGCGGTCGTGAACGTCCAGCAGGACGCGGTTTGCCTCGGCAAGCGCCAGGTCCTTGCGGATGCCAGCGGCCGCTTCGGAAAACGGCTGCACGACCTCGGGATTGATCTCGGTGACGCGCAGCAGGACCGGGCCGAATGCGCCGTCGACGATCGGGCTCACTTCATTGGCCTGCAGCGCAAAGGCGGCTTCGGCCACGGCCGGATCGGCAACCTTGTCCTTGGAGAAGGTGCCAAGCAGCGTGTCGGAAGCCGTCTTGCCCTGCGCCGTCACGATGGAATCGAAGGTCGCACCCGCCTTGATGGAATCGAGTGCGGCCTGTGCAGTGTCCTGATCCGCAAAGACGATCTGCTCGATGGTGCGCGTCTCGGGCGTGGTGAAGCGGGCGATGTTGGAGTCGTAGTCGTCCTTGACCTGTTCGTCCGAAATCGCCGCCTCGTCGGCGATGTTTTCCGGCAGCAGGGTGACGTAGGAAATCTTGCGGTATTCCGGCGCGGCGTAGTTGGCCTTGCGCTCCTCGAACCAGGTCGAGAGCACGGCGTCGCCGGGAGTCTCGACGGGCTCGACCAGCGACTTCGGAATGGCGATAAATTCGGCGGTGCGGTCCTCGCCGCGATAGAGCGCTACCGCCTTCAGGAAGGTATCGGGCGCCTCGATGCCGTCCGAGACGGCCTCGACGATCTGCTGGCGGATGGCGACATCCGCGCGGTTCTTCAGATAGTCGTCCGGGCGCATGCCGATCTGGCGCAGCGCGTATTCGAACTGCTGGCGGTTGAAGCGGCCGTCCGGGCCCTGGAAGGCCGGATCATCCATGGTCAGCGCGGCCAGCTTGTCCTGCGACAGGCCGAGACCGAGTTCGCTCGCCTGCTCGTCGAGCACGGCTCCGGCGACCAGCTGTGCGAGCACCTGGTCCTCAATGCCGAGCGCCCGGGCCTGTTCGCGGGTGAGGCGGGTGCCGAACTGCTGCGACATGACAGCGAGCTGGCGGTCATAGGCCAGGCGGTACTCGATCGGCGCCACCTTGGTCGATCCCGCCGTCACGACGGCGTTGCCCCCGAAGCCGTTGGCTACCTGGCCGGAGATGCCCCAGACGGCAAAACTCAGCACGAGCAGGAGAAGGAGGAGTTTGGCTACCCAGGTTCCGGCAGCAGATCGCAGCGAAGCAAGCATGTGAGATTCCGGTTGGCCGCGCCTTGTCCGGCGCGCAGTTCGATATTGAGCGCAATAGCGCCCTTCAGCGCGAAGGGCAATCATTTGACGTTTCGGGACCTGCCCTTTGGACCGGCCTGCTCCCCGACGCGATTGCTTTGTGGCGTGTATTTGGTAGGGAATGCAAGAAAATCACAGGAACGCGATCATGACCCCCGGAATCCATCCGCTCATCGCCGGCAACTGGAAAATGAATGGCACCAGCGCGTCGATTGCCGAACTGCACGCGATTGCGCGCGGTTTCATGAGCGGTCTGGACGCCGATACGGCGGCCCTGATCTGCCCGCCCGCCACGCTTCTGGCGCGGGTGTCGGAAATTCTCTCCAAGACGCCGGTGGTGTCGGGCGGCCAGGACTGCCACGCGGAGGAAAGCGGCGCTCATACCGGCGACATCTCGGCCGAGATGCTGAAGGATGCCGGTGCGTCCTACGTGATCGTCGGCCATTCGGAGCGGCGCACGGACCACCATGAAACCGACGCGCAGGTGCGTGCCAAGGCAGAGGCTGCCTGGCGCGCCGGCATCGTCGCCATCATCTGCATCGGTGAAACGCGGGCCGAGCGCGAGCTCGGTGCGACGCTCGACACGCTGTCGAGGCAGATCGCCGGATCGGTGCCGCCCACGGCGACCGCGGCCAACACGGTGATTGCCTACGAGCCGGTGTGGGCCATCGGCACAGGGCTGACGCCGTCCGCCGCCGATGTGGCGGAGGCGCATGCGCACATCCGGGCGGAACTCAAGCAGCTGTTGAGCGCAGAATCGGCCAAGATGCGGATTCTCTACGGCGGGTCTGTGAAACCCTCCAACGCCGTCGAACTGCTGCATGTGAAGAATGTCGACGGCGCGCTTGTCGGCGGCGCCAGCCTGAAGGCATCCGACTTTCTCGGCATTGCGGACGCCTACCGGACCATGTAGGCGGCACCCGGTCCGGGCGGGAACCACTGGGGCGCGACAGCGCCTCTGAAAGCGCCCGGTGCGTTGCAATACGGCCGGGATTGCCCATATTCCCGGCTTGGGCTTGGAAATGCCGTGAAAGCATTGTATCGAGCCTCCTCCAAACAGGGCCCGCGGTCTTCGCGCCCGAAATGCTTCGCCAGGTGAATTCATGGAAACCGTTGTCATCGTCATACATCTGATGGTCGTGCTTGCGCTGGTGGGCGTGGTCCTGCTGCAGCGCTCGGAAGGCGGCGGCCTCGGAATCGGCGGCGGTTCCGGCTTCATGACGGCGCGTGGCGCGGCCAACGCACTGACGCGTGCCACGGCTATCTTGGCGGTCGCCTTCTTCGCGACCTCTTTGACCCTCTCGATCATCGCCCGCTACGGCGCGCAGCCGCTCGACATTCTCGATCGCGTTCCGGCGACGCAGGGAGAGCAGGGTGGCGGCGGCGTCCTCGACCAGCTTGGTGGCAACGATATTCCGGCTGCGGCTCCCTCGACCGGCGGCGATGCTGCTCCGGCCACGGACGCCGCTCCGGCAGCTCCGGCCGAGCCGCAGGTTCCCAACCAGTAAGACGCTTTTTGGCGTCCTTCCGGCCCGTTCTGTGTTCGTTTGGACACAGTGCGGGCAAATGGCGCTGCATCTCGCCGAATCGAAGGCCTGCGGGGCAGGGCGCCGCTTGAGCCCTGTCGCACTAATGCCGTATAAAGCGCGCTGCGCCAGTCTGGTTCGTGCCTCAGTCGAACAGTGCCGCGCTCCGCATCAATCAACGCCTTCGGGATCGTCACAATGAAGCTTCGCCTTCTCATACCTCTGGCCCTGACGGCCGGTTTCGCCATGCATTTGTCGGCGATCGCCGGAACGCCGCCGGTCACCCAGCCCAGCCTGCCAGCCGCCGAGCAGACCACGGACGTCGTGACGGTCGCCACCGCCAAGGAAGACGCCGCCGCGCTCAAAAAGAAGAAGAAGCTCGCTGCCGAGGCGAAGGCCAAGAAGGTCGAAGCGGCCAAGGCAGAGAAAGAAAAGAAGCTCGCCGCCAAGAAGGCGGCCGAGGAAAAGAAGAAGCAGGAAGCCGCCGCCAAGGCAAAGGCGGAGGAGAAGAAGAAGCTCGCCGCCAAGGCCAAGGCCGAACGCGACGCCAAGGTCGCCGCCAGGAAGGCGGACGCTGAAAAGAAGAAGATTGCCCGCCAGAAGGCCGCCGAAGAGCGCAAGATCGCGCGCGAAAAGGCTGCCGAGGAACGCAAGGTTGCGCGCGCCAAGGCTGCGGAAGAACGCCGCCTGCTGCTCGAAGCCAAGGCCAAGGCTAAGGAAGAACAGCGGCTGGCTAAGCAGCGTGCCGAGGAAGAGCGCCGCCTCGCCGCGGCAAAGGCCGCCGACGAGGCGCGCAAAGCCGAAGTTGCACGGCTGGCGGCATCGGAGGTCGTCCAGACCGGCAACAATGGTGAACTGCGCAGCGAAGCCGCGGTCGCGCCGCCGAAGCCCAAGACCCTGTTTTCGGGCCTGTTTGGCGGCAACGCGCCGGTCCAGAAGCAGTCGATGCTGCCGGAGACACGCGCACTCGATGCGGCACTCGAGCTCAAGGAAGCCAAGAAGAAGTTCAAGGTTCGGCCGGAATTCGAGCCGCAGACCGTTCAGTTTTCGGGCTATTCCAAGGGCACGATCGTCATCGACACCGCTGCCCGCTACCTCTACCTGGTGGAGGGCTCCAACCGGGCCCGCCGCTACGCGATCGCGGTCGGCAGGGACGGCCTGCAGTACAAGGGCGCGGTCAAGGTCGGCGACAAGCAGGAATGGCCGCGCTGGATTCCGACCAAGGAAATGCAGCAGCGCGAACCGGCGAAGTACGGCAAGTATGCCGACGGCATGCCGGGCGGTGGACAGAACCCGCTCGGCGCGCGCGCCATCTACCTCTACGAGAATGGCCGCGACACACATCTCAGGATACACGGCACGATCGCGCCGGAGACGATCGGCACCGATTCGTCGAACGGCTGCTTCCGCATGATCAACGAGCACGTGATGGATCTCTACCGCCGCGTGCCGATGGGCACCCAGGTGGTCGTGCTCTGACGACAGCGGCAACGCCCATGTAAAAGGCCGGCGTGAAGCCGGCCTTTTTCTTTTCGAACCCCTCCGCGACAGCGGTCACGGGAAAAACGGCCGGCAGCGGATTTTTTGCTGGTGGAATCAAGTTGGCAGCGTTAAGCGATGAATCCCATGGCGCGATATGTATTCATCACCGGCGGCGTGGTCTCCTCGCTTGGAAAAGGCATAGCAGCAGCGGCACTCGGGGCCCTGTTGCAGGCACGCGGCTACCGCGCGCGGATCAAGAAGCTCGACCCCTATCTCAACGTCGACCCCGGCACGATGTCGCCCTACCAGCACGGCGAGGTCTTCGTGACCGACGACGGTGCCGAGACCGACCTCGACCTCGGGCACTACGAGCGCTTCACCGGCCGCTCGGCCAACCAGGCCGACAACATCACCACCGGCCGCATCTACAAGAACATCATCGAGCGCGAGCGACGCGGCGACTATCTCGGCGCGACGGTGCAGGTCATTCCGCACGTCACCGACGAGATCAAGAACTTCGTGCTCGACGGCAACGAGGACTTCGACTTCGTGCTGTGCGAGATCGGCGGCACGGTCGGCGACATCGAGGCGATGCCTTTTCTCGAGGCGATCCGCCAGCTCGGCAACGACCTGCCGCGCAACAACGCCGTCTACGTGCACCTGACGCTGATGCCCTACATCCCGACGGCCGGCGAGCTGAAAACCAAGCCGACGCAGCATTCGGTCAAGGAATTGCGCTCGATCGGCATTGCGCCCGACATCCTTCTGGTGCGTGCCGACCGCGCCATCCCGAAGGAAGAGCGCCGCAAGCTGTCGCTGTTCTGCAACGTGCGCGAGAGCGCCGTCATCCAGGCACTCGACGTTCCGCATATCTACGACGTGCCGCTCGCCTATCATCACGAGGGGCTCGATTCGGAAGTGCTCGCGGCATTCGGCATCGAGCCGGCGCCAAAGCCGCGCATGGAGCGCTGGAAAGACGTCTCATCGCTGATCCACAACCCCGAGGGCGAGGTGACGATTGCCGTTGTCGGCAAGTACACCGGTCTCAAGGACGCCTACAAGTCGCTGATCGAGGCGCTGTCGCATGGCGGCATGGCCAACCGGGTCAAGGTCAAGCTCGAATGGATCGAAAGCGAGATCTTCGAAAAAGAGGACCCGACGCCCTGGCTGGAGAAGGTGCACGGCATTCTGGTTCCTGGCGGGTTCGGCGAGCGCGGCGCGGAAGGCAAGATACTGGCGGCGAAGTTCGCGCGTGAGCGCAAGGTGCCCTATTTCGGCATCTGCTTCGGCATGCAGATGGCCTGCATCGAGGCGGCACGCTCGCTTGCCGGCATCGACCACGCCTCGTCGACCGAGTTCGGCCCGACTGACCAGCCGGTGGTCGGCCTGATGACGGAATGGCTGAAGGGGAACATGCTGGAGAAGCGCCGCGAGACCGGCGATCTCGGCGGCACGATGCGGCTCGGCGCCTATGATGCGCGGCTGGTCAAGGATACCAAGATCGCGGAGATTTACGGCGACGAGGCGATCTCGGAGCGCCACCGCCACCGCTACGAGGTGAACATCGACTACAAGGAACGGCTCGAAGATTGCGGCCTGGTGTTCTCGGGCATGTCGCCGGACGGCGTGCTGCCCGAAACGATCGAGTATGCGGACCATCCCTGGTTCATCGGCGTGCAGTACCATCCGGAACTGAAGAGCCGTCCGCTCGAGCCGCACCCGCTGTTTGCAAGCTTCATCGGCGCCGCGGTCGACCAGTCCCGGCTGGTCTGATCGGCTGAATCAGCCGGCGGCGTCGAGTTCGCCGCGCGCCTTGGCGGCGGCCACCTGCCTGATGGCGTCGGCAAGCGTCACCGAATCCTGGGCGCCCATCACCGCGTATTTGTTCTCCAGGAGAAAGCACGGCACGCCGGTGATGCCCATCTGTGAGGCGGTCGCTGCTTCCTGCGATACCGCATCGCGGTCGGCATCACCCGCCAGCAGCGTCTCGACGACCGGGGCATCCATGCCGGCGCTGGTCGCGGCTGCAAGCAGCACGCCATGGTCTCCGACATTGGCGCCCTTCTCGAAATAGAGCTGGAAGAGATTGCGCACCAGAATGTTCTGCGTGCCGTTGCCTTCGGTTCCCGCCCAGCGGATCAGTCGGTGTGCATCCAGCGTGTTGGGCGACACCTTGATGGCCGCGAAATCGAAATTAATGCCCTCGGCCTCGCCGAGCGGCACGATGCGCGCGTTCATCTCGCGCAGGCGCTCCTCGCTGCCGAATTTCCGCACCATGTATTCCATGCGGTCCATGCCCTCGGCCGGAATGGTCGGATCGAGTTGGAACGGCCGCCAGCGGATGTCGACCTCGATTTCGGGCAGTGCTGCGACGGCGCTGTCGAGGCGCTTCTGGCCGATGAAGCACCATGGACACACGACGTCGGACACGACATCGACGCTGATCGCATTCTGCATGGTCCGTCTCCCTTGGCTTGTCAGTCCGCGCGCCACCAGGTCGGCAGCTGGTAGCCGTATATAGGCGTCTCGTCCGGATGTTCGATGTGCTTCCAGCGCGCCAGCCATTGGTCGGGCTGGTGGTAGAGCGGCACGACGTAGTAGCCGCTGAGCAGAACGCGGTCCAAGGCGCGTACGGCGGATTCGAATTCGGCCTTGCCGCGCGCCTGCACCATGGCGTCGATGACCGCATCGACCGCCGGCTCGGCGACGCCGGCGAAGTTATAGGTGCCCGGCAGGTCGCGCGAGGACGAGCCCCAGCGCCCGACCTGCTCCCCGCCTGGCGACAGCGAGGAGGTGTAGCGCTGCAGCATGGTGTCGTAGTCGTAGGTCTGCTGCCGCTTGAGATACTGCGCACTGTCGACCGAGCGGATATCCACCGCGATGCCGAGCCTCGACAGCGTCCGTTGCCAGGCGGTGGCGATGGCCTGGCCGGACGGGCCGTTGAGCAGGATCTCGAAACCGAGCTGCTTGCCCGCGGGGTCGAGCATCTTGCCGTCCTGGAGCCTGTAGCCGGCAGCCTTCAGCGCATCGAGCCCCTGCTTGAGGAAGGCGCGGTCGCGGCCACTGCCGTCCGATTTCGTCGGGGTCCATTCGCCCGACATGAATTCCGGTGCCACCGCGTCGGGGAAGGGGGCGAGCAGTGCCTTTTCCTCGGCGCTGGCGGGAACGCCGGTGGAGGCGAGGTCGGAGCCGTCGAAATAGCTGCGGGTCCGCGTATAGGCGCCGGAATAGAGGTTCTGGTTGGCCCATTCGAAATCGAACAGGTTGGCCAGCGCGGCGCGCACGGCGCGGTCCTTGAAGACGTCGCGGCGCGTGTTGAGCACGAAGCCGTACATGCCGGAGGGCAGGCGGCTGACGAAGGTTTCCTTGACGACCCGGCCATCCGTCGCGGCCGGGAAGTCGTAGCCGCTTTCCCATCGCCCGGTGTCGCTCTCGACGTGGATGTCGGTGTTTCCCTTCTTGAACGACTCGAACATGGTGTTCTCGTCGCGGATGTAGTTGATGCGGATCTCGTCGTAATTGTCGAAGCCGATCTTCGAGGGAATATCCTTCGCCCAGTAGTCCGGCCGACGCTTGAGGCTGACATACTCGCCCGGCTTGACGGCATCGACCACATAGGGGCCGGAACCGGGCAATGGCTCGAGCGTGGACTTGTCGAAGTTCTCGGCATCGGTGGCGTGCTTCGGCAGCACGGGCAGCAGGCCAAGGAGCAGTGGCGACTCACGGTCGGCTCTCTCGTTGAAGGTGAAGCGCACGCCGCGCTCGCCGACCTTTTCCATGCGGTCGACCGTCTTGATCCAGTTCTGGTAGAGCGGCCGCGCCTTGTCCCGGAACAGCTCCATCGTGAAGATGACGTCTTCCGGCGTGACCGGCTTTCCATCCGAGAATTTTGCGCGGGCATCGAGCGTGAATTCGACGAAGCTCCGCTCGGCGTCGGTCTCGACCGTTTCGGCCAACAGCGGATAGAGCGTGAAGGGCTCGTCGCGCGAGCGCATCATCAGCGTGTCGAAGGTGGTGACGCCGAAGGCCGCGTCGAAAAGGCCGCGCGCGCCGTCGCCCTGCACGATGAACGGATTGAGGCTGTTGAACGTGCCCTGCACGGCATAGTCGATGCGGCCACCCTTCGGCGCCTCGGGATTCACGTAGGGAAAGTGCGCGAAATCGGCCGGCAATGCCGGGTCGCCATGCATCGATAGGGCATGGGAGGGTTCTGCCAGCGCCGACCACGGGGCGACGGGCAGGATGGCCAGTGCCAGGGCGAGGCTCAGGAATCGTCGATGCATGCGTATCTCCCGCATCAGCGTGGGCGTGTTTGATTCGTGGTGCAAAATAGCATGTCGTGCAAACATGCCCTTATCGGGGAGCGCAGCGAATGAATCGCTTGCGTCGCTATGGATTCGCGGCGCGCCGCAGTGTAACACGCGTCGCGAAGTCATTCTGTTGCCTCAATTGCGCAACAGGTAGCAGGGAAACGCGGTGGGCAGCGCCGCTTCCGCACGATGCGAGAGGAAACCGACAATATGAAGAGCCTGAGAACCGATCTTTACCGCGCCTCGGTGTTGGCTGCCGGTGCGTTGGGTGTGCTGGCGACGGCCACGGTGCCGTCGAGCGCACAGCAGCAGCAACAGCTTCCGAAAGGCTGGTTCAAGGCGTGCGCCAAGCAGGAGGATGTCGACATCTGCAACGTGCAGAACATCGTCAGCGCCAGCACCGGCCAGGTGGTCACCGGCATCAGCCTGCTCGAGATCAAGGGCAAGGTGAACAAGAAGGTCTTCCAGGTGACGGTCCCGACCGGTCGCCTCGTACCTCCCGGCATCGGCCTCCAGGTCGACGGCGGCAAGGCGCAGAAGCTCGACTACGTGCTCTGCTTCCCGGACCGCTGCATTGCCGAAGCACCGCTTTCCGACCAGCTGGTCGCCTCGTTCAAGAAGGGTTCGGAACTGACGCTGACGTCGGTGAACTCGCAGAACCAGGGCAACCCGGTCAAGGTATCGCTGTCCGGCTTCACGGGCGCCTTCGACGGCCCGCCCATGCAGCAGTCCGACATCGAGGACCGCCAGAAGAAGCTGCAGGAGTTCGTTGCCAAGAACAACGAGGACTTTGCCAAGAAGCTCAAGGAAGAGCAGGAAAAGGCAAAAGCCGGCAACTGATCGCCGCACCGGAACAAGCAAAAGGCGGAGCTTCGGCTCCGCCTTTTTTTTGTTGCGGCGGCAAAATCCTAGTGCTGCAGCCGGTCCTTTGGCGCGTAGTGACCGTCCGGCGTG
Organism: Alphaproteobacteria bacterium; assembly: GCA_018823835.1. Classification (GTDB taxonomy): domain Bacteria; phylum Pseudomonadota; class Alphaproteobacteria; order Rhizobiales; family Rhizobiaceae; genus CAMYMG01. The sequence continues at coordinate 697,010 of JAHJHT010000013.1, forward strand.
CGGTCGAACATCTGGCGCAGCTGCGGGTGGCGCACAGGCTCGCCGGACTCGTCCTCGAGCAGGTTCTGCTCCGAAACATAGGCGATGTATTCGGACTCGGCGTTCTCCGCCAGCAGATGGTAGAACGGCTGATCCTTGCGCGGACGGACATCCTTCGGGATCGACTCGTACCACTCATCCGTATTGTTGAACTGCGGGTCCACGTCGAAGATGACGCCGCGGAAAGGGAACAGGCGGTGACGCACCACCTGGCCGATCGCGAATTTTGCCGTCTTCATTTCATTTGCCATCCAAGCCTCTGATGTTATTTGGCGCAGCACGGTTGGTATTTCAATCCCGCCGCACATGACGTTCCGCGATGCGGCGCGTTGGCCACGGCACGCAGTCTCGGGGAACGGGTTCGAAAATGTCAGACGTTGTCGGTCTCGTCCTGCCCTTCTTCGGCCTGATCATCCTGGGCTACGTGGTCGCGCGGATCACGCGGCAGCCGGTCGAGGCGCTCGGCTGGATGAACACCTTCATCATCTACGTCGCGCTGCCGGCGCTGTTCTTCCAGCTGCTGGCCAAGACGCCGTTCGAGCGGCTCACCGAATGGAAGTTCATCTTCGGCTCGGTATTCTCGACCTACATCATCTTCTCGCTGATGTTCGTCGGCTCGGTGATCATGTCGCGCGGGGAAATCGCGTCCTCGACCATCAAGGGCCTCGCCGCAGCCTACGGCAATATCGGCTACATGGGCGCCGGCCTGGCGCTGCTGGCCTTCGGCCAGGAGGCTGCGGTTCCCGTCGCCCTGATCTTCTGCTTCGAGAACATCCTGCATTTTGCCATCGCGCCGATGATGATGGCGCTGTCGGGCGATGAGAAGAGCTCGCCCCTGCAACTGTTTTCGCAGGTGGCGCGCAAGATCCTGCTGCATCCCTTCATCATCGCCACGGCCGTCGGCGTCTTCGCGGCCTACATGCAGTTCCAGCCGCCGGTTCCGGTCGAGCGGCTGCTTGCCTACTTGTCGAGCGCTGCCGCGCCCTGCGCGCTGTTTGCCATGGGGGTGACGCTGGCGCTGAGGCCGCTGAAGCGGATACCGAGCGAACTCGTGCCGATCGCCATGCTGAAGCTCGTGCTGCACCCGCTGATCTGCTACGTGGCGTTGAGCTGGGTCGGCAATTTTTCCGAGACGTGGATCTTCTCGGCGGTGCTGCTGGCGGCGCTGCCGACCGCGACCAACGTGTTCGTCATCGCCCAGCAATACCATGTCTGGGTCGAGCGGGCGTCGGCCAGCGTGCTGCTGACCACCTGCATGTCGATCGCGACGGTGACCGGGCTGCTCTGGCTGATCAAGAGCGGGACTCTACCGCCGGACCTGTTCCCGTAGATCGGAGAAGATCGCGGCGAGGCCGCTACCCGGATGCAGGCCCTCGCGCATGAACAGCGCACGCAGCGGCGCGAAGGCGCCGATCATGCCCAGGCCGGCGCTGCGGGCGAGTTGCGCCGGCAGCATGTCGGACAGCAGCGACATGTTGAGCAGGTTGACCGCCCCGGTACGTGCCAGAATATCGGGCCGGCGCTTGCGGTCATAGGCTTCGAGCACAGCCCGGCCGCCGATGTCCGCGTTTGTTTTCCCAACGATATCCGTAAGATCGACGATATCCCTGATGCCGAGATTGAGCCCCTGGGCGCCGATCGGCGGGAAGACATGGGCCGCTTCGCCGACCAGCGCAACGCGGTTTTGCGCGAAGCGGCGGGGAAGGATCGCGCCCAGCGGATAGATCTGCCGCCTACCTTCGACCGTGACCCGACCGAGCATGGACTGCATGCGGTCCTCGACGCGACGCGACAGCGTCTGCTCGTCGAGATCGGCCAGTTCGGCGGCGGATTCGGGTTTTAGCACCCAGACCAGGCTCGAACGATTGCCGGGCAGAGGAACCTGCGTGAAGGGCCCGGTCTCCGTGTGGAACTCGGTCGAGGTGAAAGCATGGTCGCGGGTATGCGCGAAATTCAGGACCAGCGCCGATTGCGGGTAGCTGCGCGCCGATACCGTGATGCCTGCCGCCTCGCGCGCCTTCGACATGCGCCCGTCCGCAGCGACGGCCAGCGCGGCCTCGACCGCCGATCCGCCCTTGAACGAAGCGGTGACACCTTCCGGCCCGAGCATCCATCCGTCCACGAGTTCAGCGCGTCGATCGATCGCGGGCTGGCTCGCCACGGCCGAGGCCAGTGCGGCATTCAGCGCGGAATTGGGAATGTTCAGCCCGAAATAATCCTCGTCGATCTCGCTGGCGCGGAACGTCACCACGGGGCTGCGGACGAGGCGTGCCGTTGCGTCGACGATGCGCATCACCTTCAGCGGCGCAGCCTTGTCCTCGAGTGCGGCAAGCGCGCCGATGCGGTCGAGAAGTGAAAGTGCGGGACGCATCAGCGCCGTCGTGCGGCCGTCTTCGGGGCCGGTTTCAGGGCCAGCGAGAACGACTTCGATGCCCTGGCGCGCCAGCGACAGCGCCGCGATCAGTCCGACCGGCCCGGTCCCGGCGACGATGACCCGCTTGCTCGTGTCCACTTCGATGCGGTCCCTTCGATTGCTTACCGTTCATATAGTTCAGCGGCGACGGATTGAACAACGCGGCGATTTGGCCCATTCCGATGGAATGACAGTTGAGCATCAGGGGTTCGGGCATCTCGACCGTGCCGGACGCGCGACCGCAAGCATGGCGGAACGGCCGCGGGCGCTGGTTTATGCCGCCGTCGGCTCGGCCGTGGCGCTGTCGTGGCTGGTCATCGCCGCGATGGCGGTGCGTGGCGCCGAGAGCAGAATCGGTCCGGCTGGCGCGCCCGGCGACAGTCTGGTCTCGGGCATGTTCCACCTGCCCCTGCCGGCTTTCCTGGAGCGGTTCTTTGCCCTTTGCCTCGCGCCGGTGCCGCTCGGCGAGGCCGGGGTGGGCCCCTTTCTCGCGCTGACGGCGATGTGGTTCCTGATGGCGCTGGCGATGATGCTGCCGTCGGCCGCGCCGATGATCAGAACCTATTGCGAAATCGCCGACACGGCGAGCCGCAAGGGCGAGGCCGTGGTGCATCCCTTGGTACTGGTGGCCGGCTACCTGGGCGTGTGGCTGCTGGCTGCGATTGGCTTCGCTGGACTGACGATCGCGCTGCAATCCTATCGCGGCGGAGCTGCATTCGATCCCGCCATAGGGATTGCCGGCGCCACGGCGCTCGGCCTCGCGGGGCTCTACCAGTTCAGCGGCCTTAAGGAGGCCTGCCTCAAGAAATGCCGGAACCCCTTCGCGGTGCTGTTCGCGCGCTGGACGGTGCGTCCCGCCGGGGTTCTGCGGCTCGGCGTGGAACAGGGTGTCTGGTGTCTCGGCTGCTGCTGGGCGCTGATGCTGGTGATGTTTGCGGTCGGCGTCATGAACATCTTCTGGATGGCGCTGCTTGCGCTGTTTACCCTGGTCGAGAAACAGACCAAGGGGACACTGGCCACGCGGCTGGCGGGTGCGATACTGCTTGTCTGGGGAACGGCGCTGCTATTAGTCTCGCTATAAGCGTGCAGGGAGGATTCATGGGCGACCAGAGCTGGGCAATGAAGGGAGAACTGGTCCTCTCCTGCAACTGTACGGTGTTCTGCCCCTGTGTCCTGTCGCTGGGCACGCATCCGCCGACCGAAGGTTACTGCCAGACCTGGGCGGGGTTCCGAATCGATTCCGGTCATTTCGGCGAGACCGACCTGTCCGGCCTCAATCTCGGCCTGATCATCGAGATTCCGGGCCAGATGAGTCGCGGCAACTGGACCGCCGGCCTGTTCGTCGACAAGCGTGCCTCGATCTACGCGCTGAAGGCGCTGACCAAGATCTTTACCGGCAAGGCCGGCGGCACGACGGGCCTGCTGTCGATCCTGGTCGGCAAGTTCCTCGGCGTCGAGCAGGTGCCGATCACCTACGAGACGAAGGACAAGACGCGGCTGTTCCAGATCCCCAACATCATCGACGGCGCGGTGACGCCGATCCGCGGCGGTGACCGCGAGAGGGACACCGTCATCACCAATTCGGAATACTGGATCGCACCGGAAATCACCGTCGCCAAGGCCGACAAGAGCAAGCTTCGCGCATTTGGACGTAACTGGAATTTTGCAGGCCGTTCGGCCGAGATCTGCAAGCTCGACTGGCGGGGCCCGTGAAACCAAGAAAAGTCACCTGGCCGCAGGCGAGGGCCTTCTCGGTCCACCTGCTCACAGCATCCGGTTCCTTCCTTGCGTTCCTGTCGCTCGTTGCGGCAAGCGAGCAACGCTGGACGGCCATGTTCTGGTGGCTGGGGCTGGCGCTCTTCGTCGACGGCATAGACGGGCCGATCGCGCGCAAGCTCGACGTCAAGGAAATCCTGCCGACCTGGTCGGGGGAGCTTCTCGACAACATCATCGACTACGTGACTTACGTGCTCATCCCGGCCTTCGCGCTCTATCAGCGCGGTCTGATGGGCGAAGGGCTGTCGTTCCTGTCGGCGGCGATCATCGTGGTGTCGAGCGCCATCTACTACGCCGACACCGGGATGAAGACCAAGGAGAACTTCTTCAAGGGCTTCCCGGTCGTCTGGAACATGATCGTCTTCACGCTGTTCGTGGTCGGGCCGGGCGAGTGGATCTCGTTCGCGGTGGTGGTGATCGCCGGCATCATGACATTCCTGCCGGTGAATTTCCTGCACCCCGTCCGGGTCAAGCGACTGAGAACTCTCAACCTTGGCATGACGCTGCTCTGGTGCGCCTTCGGCATGCTGGCGCTGGCCGAAGCCGCACTCGCCGAATTCTACAGCCAGATTGGCGTGCTCGCCGCCAACGTCAACGAGTTCACGAAATTCGGCATAGCCATCACTGGCATCTACCTGTTCTGCATCGGCGGAATCATGCAGATGTTTCCAACCCTCGGATTGAAGAAGAACTGAGCATGTCGAAGGCAATCAAGGTCTACGCCCAGGGCGGTCCAGAAGCGCTGACCTACGAGGAAATGGACCCCGGCAAGCCCAGTACCGGCGAGGCGCTGGTGCGCCACACGGCCATCGGGCTCAATTTTCTCGACGTCTATTTCCGCAGCGGACTTTACCCGCCGCCCAACGGCCTGCCGCTCGTTCCCGGCGGCGAGGCGGCCGGCGTGGTGCTGGAGACCGGAGAGGGCGTCGACTGGCTGAAGCCCGGCGACCGCATCGCCTATACGACGCCGCTCGGCGCCTATTGCGAGGAGCGCGTGATTGCCGCCGACCGGCTGGTCAAGCTGCCGGACACAATCTCGGACGAACAGGCGGCCGGCATGATGCTCAAGGGGCTGACGGCGGAATACCTGCTTCGCCGCACCTTCAAGGTCAAGGCAGGCGACACGATCCTGTTTCACGCGGCCGCCGGCGGGGTTGGGCTGCTCGCCGGGCAATGGGCAAAGCATCTTGGCGCGACAGTCATCGGCACCGCAGGCTCGGCCGAAAAGGTGGCGCTGGCCGCAAGCCATGGCTTCGATCATGTCATCAACTACCGCGACCAGAATTTCGTCGAGGAGGTGAAGGCGATCACCGGCGGCAAGATGTGCGACGTCGTCTACGATTCCGTCGGCAACGATACTTTCCCCGGGTCGCTCGACTGCCTCAAGCCGCTCGGCATGTTCGTCAGCTTCGGCCAGTCGTCGGGCTCGATCCCGCCGTTCAACATCTCGCTGCTGGCGCAGAAGGGCTCGCTCTTCGCGACCCGGCCGACGCTCTTCACCTACATCGCCAAGCGCGAGGACCTCGAGGCGGGTGCACGCGCGCTGTTCGACGTCGTCGGTTCCGGCAAGGTGCGCGTCATGGTCAACCAGCGCTATGCGCTGAAAGACGCGGGCCAGGCCCATGCGGACCTCGAGAGCCGCAAGACAACCGGCACGACTGTTTTGATTCCCTGAGGAGTCGGGCCGGTTTATCGCTGAATATCTTGAAAATCTTTCAAGGCTCCCGACGCTTTGCGTTACGGCAGAGTCACGCCTACCATGCCTGCCGGGAACAGAAAAAACATAACGGGGGGCGTTGTGCAGACAAGCCTTGCGACGAGCGGCCCAACCCTGCTTGAGGTGCGCGGCCTGACGAAGATCTTCGGCACGCTGAAGGCTTGCGACAGCGTCGACCTGACAATCGGAAAGGGCGAGATCCACGCGCTTCTCGGCGAGAACGGCGCGGGAAAATCGACCCTCGTGAAGATGCTTTTCGGGTCGCTGGAGCCCTATTCCGGCGAAATACGCTGGAACGGCGAAGCCGTCAGGATTGCCAGTCCGAGCATTGCAAAAAAGCTCGGTATCGGCATGGTTTTCCAGCATTTTTCGCTGTTCGAGGCGCTCTCGGCAGCCGAGAATATCGCCCTGTCGCTCGACGACAACACGCCAATCGGCACCATTGCTGCAAAAGCGCAGGCGCTTTCCTACAGCTACGGCCTGCCGCTTGATCCCTTTTCGATGGTCGGCGACCTGTCCGTGGGCGAACGCCAGCGCATCGAGATCATCCGCTGCCTGCTGCAGACGCCCGACCTCATCATCCTCGACGAACCGACATCGGTGCTGACGCCGCAGGAGGCAGACAAGCTTTTCGAGACGCTCGAACGGCTGCGCTCCGAAGGCAAGTCGATCCTCTACATCTCGCACCGCCTCGAAGAGGTAAAGCGGATGTGCGACGGGGCGACCGTCATGCGCCACGGCAAGGTGGTCGGCCATTGCGATCCGCGCGAGGAGACGGCGGCATCGCTCGCCCGCATGATGGTCGGCAACGAGGTGCAGGCCGTCGTGCGTGATCCGATCGAGGGCATGGACAAGGCAGAACCCCTGCTCGAGATCCGCGGACTTAGCCGCAAGCCGGCGACACCCTTCTCGACCCCGCTGCGCGACATTTCACTCAATGTGCGGGCAGGGGAGGTTATCGGCATCGCCGGCGTTGCCGGAAACGGGCAGGGCGAGTTCTTCGAGGCCGTTTCGGGCGAGGCCATTCAGGACGACGCGGGCACGATCCGCATTCGCGGCAACGATGCCGGCAAGCTGTCAATCACCGGCCGGCGCATGCTGGGTGCCGCCTTCGTGCCCGAAGAAAGGCTCGGCCACGGCGCCGCGCCGCGCATGAAGCTGTCGGAAAACCTCTTCCTGTCGCGCTATGCCACCGACGCCAAGGCGTTTCTCGGCGCCGGCGGGCTGGTCAAGGAAGGCGCCATCGACGCCGCCACGCAGCGCATCATCGAGGAGATGGACGTGCGCAAGAGCGGCCGCGACCCCGAGGCGGCGGCACTCTCGGGCGGCAATCTGCAGAAATTCATCGTCGGGCGCGAGCTCGACCGCAGCCCGACGGTTATGGTGGTCAACCAGCCGACATGGGGCGTCGACGCGGGCGCCGCGGCAAAGATCCGCCAGTCGCTGATCGGACTGGCGCGCAGCGGCTCGGCGGTGCTGATCATCAGCCAGGACCTCGACGAGCTGTTCGAGATCTCCGATGCCATCGCGGTGATGCACAACGGACACCTGTCGAAGCCGCTGCCGATCGCCGAAGCGACGCTGGAGCAGATCGGACTTCTGATGGGCGGTGCCGAACCCGGTCACGCCGACCACTCGATGGAGGCCGTCTGATGCGCGTCGAACTCGTCAAGCGGCCACAGCACTCTGCGCTGTTCTCCGCGTTGTCGCCCTTCATCGCCCTCGGGCTGACGCTGGTCGCCGGCGCCATCATGTTCTCGCTGCTCGGCAAGAACCCGTTCGATGCGCTCTACTACTACTTCATCGATCCGCTGACCGGAATCTGGGACCCCGGCAACCGCTGGCAGCTGCACGAGCTCGCCATCAAGGCGGCGCCGCTCATCCTGATCGCCGTCGGCCTCTCGGTCTGCTACCTGTCGAACAACTGGAACATCGGTGCTGAAGGCCAGTTCATTGCCGGGGCAATGGCCGGCTCCATCATCCCGGTGATGTTTCCGGGCTTCCAGTCCTGGATCGTGCTGCCCCTGATGCTGATCCTCGGCATGGCCGGCGGCGCCGCATACGCGGCCGTCCCTGCCTTCTTCAAGGTGCGCTTCAATACCAACGAAATCCTGACCAGCCTGATGCTGGTCTATGTCGCGCAGCTCTTCAACGACTGGCTGGTGCGCGGCATCTGGCGCAATCCCGAGGGGATGAGCTTTCCGGGCACCATCCGTTTCTCCGAATATGCCATCCTGCCGCAGATCTGGCCCGAGGCCGGGCGCGCCCATTACGGCTTCGTCTTCGCCCTGGTCGCGGCCGTGCTCGTCTGGTTCATGCTGTCGAAAATGCTGAAGGGTTTTGAGGTCAAGGTGCTCGGCCAGAGCCCGCGGGCAGGGCGCTTTGCCGGCTTCTCCTCGGGCCGCATGGTGTTCTTCGTCTTCATGCTGTCGGGTGCGCTGGCCGGGCTTGCCGGCATCTCCGAAGTGGCCGGACCGATCGAGCACCTGAATGAGAAAATCTCGATCGGCTACGGCTTCACGGCCATCATCGTCGCATTCCTCGGCCGGCTCAATCCGCTCGGCATCGTCGCGGCAGGCCTGATCCTGGCGCTGACCTATCTCGGCGGGGAGTCGGCCCAGATCGCCATCGGCGTATCCGACAAGGCGGTGCGCGCCTTCCAGGGCATGCTGCTGTTCTTCGTGCTCGCCTGCGACACGCTGATCCACTATCGCGTGCGGATCGTCGGCGCGACTGCAAAGGCAGAGGGAGCCGCGCAGAATGTTTGAACAGATCATCATCACGATCGCGACCGCGGCGACGCCGCTGCTCATCGCAGCGCTCGGCGAACTGGTCGTGGAACGCTCCGGCGTTCTCAATCTCGGCGTCGAGGGCATGATGGTGATGGGCGCCGTCAGCGGCTTTGCCGTGGCGCTCACCACCGGGTCGCCCTGGCTCGGGGTTCTGGCGGCGATCGTCGTCGGCGCGCTGTTCTCGCTGCTCTTCGGCTTCCTGACGCTGACGCTGGTAACCAACCAGGTGGCCACCGGTCTGGCCCTGACGCTGCTCGGCATCGGCCTGTCGGGCATGATCGGTGAGAGCTTCGTCGGGCAGCCCGGCGTCAAGCTCGGCGCGATCTACATTCCCTACCTGACCGACATTCCGCTCGTCGGCAGGCTGTTCTTCGGACAGGACCCGATCTTCTACCTGTCGATCCTGCTGACATTCGGCGTGGCATGGTTCCTGTTCAAGACGCGCGCCGGCCTGACGCTGCGCTCGGTCGGCGACAACCACACCTCGGCGCACGCGCTCGGCATCAACGTCATCGGCATACGCTATCTGGCCGTGATGTTCGGTGGTGCATGCGCGGGTCTCGCCGGCGGCTTCCTGTCGCTGGTCTACACGCCGCAGTGGATCGAGAACATGTCTGCCGGGCGAGGTTGGATCGCGCTGGCGCTGGTTGTCTTCGCGTCCTGGCGTCCGTGGCGGGTACTTGCCGGCGCCTATCTGTTCGGCGCAGTGTCGATCGGCCAGCTTCACGCACAAGCGTTGGGGATAGGCATACCCTCGCAGCTGCTTTCTTCGCTTCCCTATCTGGCAACCATCGTCGTCCTTGTTCTAATCTCCAGGAACAGGCGATTGACGCTGATAAACACACCGGCATCACTGGGGCGGCCGTTCGTGCCAGATCGCTAGAAGAAACAACGGGATGAGACCCCAACAAGAACCTCAAGAGGATAGGATCAAATGAAAACAAAATTGCTCACAATGGCGGCCGCGGCCGCGGCGATCGCCTTCGGGACGATGGCCGCCGAAGCCAAGACCAAAGCCTGCTTCATCTATGTCGGCCCGATCGGCGACTTCGGCTGGTCGTATCAGCATCACCAGGGTGCCCTCGAGGCGCAGAAGGAACTCGGCGGCGAGGAGCAGGTCGAACTGGCCTACCTCGAAAGCGTGCCGGAAGGTGCCGACGCCGAGCGCGCCATCGAGCGCTTCGCCCGCTCGGGTTGCAACATCATCTTCACGACCTCGTTCGGCTACATGGACGCCACCAATGCGGTTGCCAAGAAGTTCGCGGACGTGAAGTTCGAACATGCGACGGGCTTCAAGCGTGAATCCCCGAACGTCTCGACCTACAACTCGAAGTTCCATGAAGGCCGCTACGTGCAGGGCATCATCGCTGCCAAGATGTCGAAGGCCGGCGTTGCCGGTTACATCGCTTCCTTCCCGATCCCGGAAGTGGTGATGGGCATCAACTCCTTCCTGCTCGGTGCGCAGTCCGTGAACCCGGACTTCAAGGTCAAGGTGGTGTGGGCCAACACCTGGTTCGACCCGGGCAAGGAAGCCGATGCCGCAAAGGCGCTGATCGACCAGGGCGTCGACATCATCACGCAGCACACCGATTCCACCGCTCCGATGCAGGTTGCGGCCGAGCGCGGCATCAAGGCGTTTGGCCAGGCCTCGGACATGATCAAGTTCGGTCCCGAGACGCAGCTGACCTCGATCGTCGACGACTGGGGTCCGTATTACACCAAGCGGATCAAGGCCGTGATCGACGGCAACTGGGAGCAGGTCGACGTCTGGGGCGGAATGGCTGACGGCCACGTCGTCATGGCGCCCTACACCAACATGCCCGACGACGTGAAGGCTGCCGCCGAAGAGGCGCAGGCCAAGATCACCTCCGGCGAGCTCAACCCGTTCACCGGCCCGATCACCAAGCAGGACGGCTCCGAGTGGCTGAAGGACGGCGAAGTCGCCGAGGACGGCGTACTGCTCGGCCTCAACTTCTACGTCGCCGGCGTCGACGACAAGCTGCCGCAGTAAACTTCCGCGCCAGCGGAGAAACGGGAAGGGCGCCTTATGGCGCCCTTTTTGTTTGCGGTGGATGCGGCCGCGTCGACAGCTTGAGGCGCGCCGGAGGCTCTGACCCGGGATGCAAGGCGAAGCGCCCGCGCGTCGCTGCGGATCGCCAGGGTGGACCCGGACAGGTTCGCCATTTCGGGTGAAGCCCGCTCAGGACGAGCCTTGGCGGCCTGTCGGCCGCGCGAGACGAACGCGATCAGACGGCGGCGTTGACCACGGGCCAGATTTCGACCGCGCCGCGATAGACCATGTCGACCGCCACGTAGAGGATGATCAGCAGGCCGATATAGGCGATCCAGCGGTGCTTGTGCAGCAGACGCGCGATGAAGGTTGCGGCAAGGCCCATCAGGGCGATCGACAGGATCAGGCCGATGATCAGCACCGTGAAATGGTCGCGCGCGGCGCCGGCAACGGCCAGCACGTTGTCGAGCGACATCGAGACGTCGGCAATGACGATCTGCAGCGCCGCCTGGGCAAGTGTCTTGCGCGGCGCCTTGCCGGCAATGGTGCCGTCGTGGTTGATGTCGACATTGGCCAGGGCCTCGGCGGCGCTGTTGGCTTCCTGTGCCGAGACGCGCAGCTCGCGCCACATTTTCCAGCATACCCAGAGCAGCAGTATGCCGCCGGCAAGCAGCAGCCCGACGACGGCAAGAAGCTGCACGGTTACGGCAGCGAAGCCGATGCGCAGGACCGTCGCGGCAATGACGCCGATCAGGATGGCCTTCTTGCGCTGGTCCGTCGGCAGGCCAGCGGCAGCCAGTCCGATGACGATGGCGTTGTCGCCAGCCAGCACCAGATCGATGGCGATGACCTGGAGCAGGGCCGTGAAGCCGGCTGCCGTGAAAATTTCCATCTTGTCGGCAACCTTTCGCCTGCGCGCATACCGTTGACTGGACTAACGCCAGCGCTCGGGCAACGTCAAGGCCAGCGAGGGGCAGGACCGCTGCCTGCGCTGAAAGGCAGCGGTTCGCGGCGTCGGGCGCCATATGCGTTAGTCGCATAAGATATATTATGGAACTTTTGTACTAAGCAGCAACGTCGCAAAGGCGGGCTTTTGCGGCTTCTACCAGCGCCCTCGGCGCAGATGCGAACACGGCATCATGCGCACCGGCGGCAGCCCAGACCTGGTCATGTGCGAGCAGCCCTTCGTCGGCGAACGCCGCGATCTGCACCAGGTGGCCGATCGGCGACACGCCGCCGATGGCGAAGCCGGTCCTGTCGCGGATGAGCCGCGGATCGGCTCTCTCGAGGTCTTCGCCGGCAAGTGCTGCTGCCTTGGCGAGATCGAGCCGGCTCGAACCGGCGAGCAGGAAAAGATAGAGATCGCCGCTGGCTTTGCCCTGGAAGATCAGTGACTTGACGATCTGGTCAACCGTACAGCCGCATTGCGCCGCGGCTTCCTCTGCCGTCCGCGTCGAGGCACCCATGCGGCGGACCTCGATATCGAGGCCGGCTTCACGTGCTGCCTCGGTCACACGCTCAATACTGCCAGCCATCAGAATCTCACTCCATCCTGCTGATTCAAATCGGAAATTCTTTCACCAGGCCATCATGGCCGGGTTCGACATTGTCCGGGGTTTCCGCCAGCACCGTCGCATGGTCAAGTGGCACGTGCATGTGGGTCAGCACGGCCTGACGCGGTCCCAGCTTGCGGATCCAGTGCAATGCCTCGTCGAGTGAAAAATGGCTTGGATGCGACTTGTACTGCAGCGCATCGATGACGAGCAGCTCGAGCCCCGACAGGCGTGTTGCCGTGGGGTCCGGGAAATGGCCGACGTCAGGGCAATAGGCGATCGACCCGACGCGGAAGCCGAGCGAAATGATGTCACCATGCACCTGCGGCAGCGGCACAAAGGTGAGGGGACCCCCCTCTCCCGTTATCGTGAATGGCTCGTCGTGGTCGATTTCGTGCGCGTCGAGGATTGGCGGATAAGACCCGCCGGCCGGCGTCTCGAAGCAATATCCGAATGCCTGCCGCAGCCGCGCCAGCGTCGGCCGGTCGGCGAAAACATCGATCAGCCTGCGCTGCTCGAGCCAGTAGCCGCGGAGGTCGTCGATGCCGTGGATGTGGTCGGCGTGCGGGTGGGTATAGACGACCGCGTCGATGCGGTTGACCTTTGCAGCGAGCATCTGTTCGCGGAAATCGGGGCCGGTGTCGATGATGACGCGGGTGACGCCGCTGGCTGAAATCCGCTCGAGCATGGCCGCCGTGCGCAGCCGGCGGTTCAGCGGGTTGGCCGGATCGCAATTGCCCCAGTCGCCATTGATGCGCGGCACGCCGGGCGAAGAGCCGCAGCCAAGCATCGTGAAGCGCAGCGTGTCGGCCACGGTTCAGGCTGCCATGCCCGCGGGGCGCGGCATCTTCGAAAACAGCCTGAAGAAGTTTTGGGTGGTCTTCTCGGCGACCTCTTCGACGCTCGTGCCGATCGTTCCGGCGAGAACCGACGCGGTGTGCGCGACGTAGGCCGGTTCGTTGCGCTTGCCGCGCATGGGCACGGGCGCGAGGTAGGGCGCATCGGTCTCGACGAGCAGGCGGTCGTGCGGGACATCGGCGGCGATCGAGCGGATATCCTCGGAATTCCTGAACGTCAGGATGCCCGAGAAGGACACGTAGCCGCCGAGTTCGACGCCGACCCGGGCGAGCTCGGCGCCCGAAGAAAAGCAATGCAGGATGAAGGGGAAGGCGCCCTTCCCTGTTTCGGCCTTCAGGGTCGCCGCCACGTCCTCGTCGGCGCTGCGCGCATGGATGACAAGCGGCAGCCCAGTGCGGCGCGCCGCCTCGATGTGCGTGACGAACCCCTGCATCTGCAGGTCGCGCGGGCTCTTGTCGTAGTGATAGTCGAGCCCGGCCTCGCCTATCGCCACCACCTTCGGGTGTGAGGAAAGCTGCACCAGCTCGTCGGCGGTCACATCCGTCTCTTCGGAGGCGTTGTGCGGATGGGTTCCGACAGAGCAGTAGACGCAGTCATATTGCTCTGCAATCGCAAGCACTTGTGGAAACTTTTTTACACGCGTCGAGATGGTGACCATGCGCTCGACGCCTGCCGCTCGCGCGCGCTCGACGAGCACGTCGCGGTCGGCGTCGAAGTCCGGAAAGTCGAGATGGCAGTGGCTGTCGACAAGCATGTTTCGGCCGGCCTATGCGTCTTGCGCTTCGGGTTCGACGTAGCGCGGGAAGATGCCCGCCGGGGCCGGAAGCGGCGTGCCGGAGACCAGTGCGTTCGCGGCATCGACATGGGCGAAGTCGCGCCGGTCGGCCGGTATCGCCAGCAGGTCGAGCAGCCTGGCCGAGGATTGCGGCATGTAGGGCTGGCACAGGATGCCGACGCGCCGCAGGATCTCGGCCGTGGTCCAGAGCACGGTTTCCATGCGCGCGGGATCGGTCTTCTTCAGCGCCCAGGGCTCCTGGCCGGCGAAGTACCGGTTGGCGTCGGCGACGACCGCGAAGATGGCCGAGAGCCCCTGGTGGATCGCCTGCTCGGCCATGGCCGCGCGTGCCGTCTCGAGCGCGGCGAGCGCCTGGTCGAGGATCGCGGTGTCTGCAGCCGCCGGCTCGCCCCTGCCCGGCACGACGCCGCCGCAGTTCTTGGCGATCATCGACAGCGAGCGCTGCGCCAGATTGCCGAGGTCGTTGGCGAGATCGGCGTTTGTCCGGTTGACGATTGCCTCGTGATTGTAGCTGCCGTCCTGGCCGAAGGAGACCTCGCGCAGGAAGAAGTAGCGCACCTGGTCGAGTCCGTAATGGTCAATCATCGTGAAGGGATCGACGACATTGCCGACCGACTTCGACATCTTCTCGCCGCGGTTGAACAGGAAGCCGTGCGCGAAGACGCGCTTCGGCAGCTCGACACCGGCCGACAGCAGGAAGGCCGGCCAGTAGACGGCATGGAAGCGGATGATGTCCTTGCCGATGACATGGACATTGGCAGGCCAGAATGCCCATTTCTCAGCATTTTCATCGGGATAGCCGGCGGCGGTGATGTAGTTCGTAAGGGCGTCGACCCAGACATACATGACGTGCTTTTCGTTGCCCGGCACCGGTACACCCCATTTGAACGTGGTGCGCGAGATGGACAGGTCCTTCAGCCCGGACTTCACGAAGCTCAGGATCTCGTTGCGCCGCTCCTGCGGGCCGATGAAATCGGGCTGCTTCTCGTAGAGTTCCAGAAGGCGGTCCTGATAGGCCGAGAGACGGAAGAAGTAGCTCTCTTCCTCGTTCCATTCGACCGGCGAGCCGAGCGGCTCGCGCCGCACGCCGTCTTCGCCGAGCGTCGTTTCGCCCTCATCGAAATAGGCCTCCTGGCGCACCGAATACCAGCCGCTGTAGCGGTCGAGATAGATGTCGCCGCTGGCGGCCATGCGCTCCCACAGCGCCTGGCAGGCCTCGTGGTGGCGCTTCTCGGTGGTGCGGATGAAGACGTCGTTCGAGGCGCCGACAGCTTCGAGCATGGAGCGGAAGATCGCCGAGTTGCGGTCGGCGAGTTCGAGCGGCGTTACCCCCTCGGCCTCGGCGGTCTGCTGCATCTTCAGGCCGTGCTCGTCAGTGCCGGACACGAAGAACACGTCCTTGCCGTCGAGCCGATGGAAGCGCGCCAGCGCGTCGCAGGCGATGACGTTGTAGGCGTGGCCGATATGCGGCTTGCCGTTCGGATAGAAGATCGGCGTGGTGAGATAGAATTTTTCGCGGGACATGGAAAAGGCCGTTCTGAAATACAGACAATCGTTGGCGGGAGATAGCGCATCAGGATGGCCAAGACCATCCCGAAGCAGAGAAGCGTCACATTCGAAACGTCTCTTGCAGCCTGGCGATCGTGTTCAATGCGTGCTGCTTGCGGTCGAGATTGTAGGTCTCGGCCTCATCGATCGCAACGCGTGTTTCCTGCCAGCCTTCCGATAGACGGCTAGCGGCCTCCGTGTCGCCGCTGAGGGCGGCAGCGCTCGCCGCCTCGGCCAGCATGTCGAGCGCCTGGCGGTTGAAGATGTCGAACTGCATGGACTTATCGCGGCCGCTGACCGCGTCGGCGAGACGATGGGCGAGAGCGACGTCGAGGTTGCGCGCGCGCACCGTGCGGTCGATGGTCTCGGCGATCTCGATGCCGCCATAGCGCGTCAGGATGACCGCCGCGCGCACGCTTCCCCCTGCCCGGTCGCGCAGCGCCTGACGTGAAGCTGCGTCTTCGGGCGGTGGCGGATCGAAGGCGCCGAGGGCAGAAATCAGCTCGTCAGTCGACAGCGGCTGCAGCCGCACCACCTGGCAGCGCGAGCGGATGGTCGGCAGCAACGCACCGACGGAATGGGCGATCAGGACGAAGACGGTGCGCGTCGGCGGTTCCTCGAGGTTCTTCAGGAGTGCGTTGGCCGCATTGGTGTTCATGTCGTCGGCCGGGTCGACGATGACGACGCGGTAGCCGCCGTCGTGAGAGGTCATTGACAGGAAACGGTTGACCCGGCGAATCTCCTCGACCGTGACGGCGGTCTTGAAGCCCTTGGTCTTGTCGTTGGCGGGGCGCGTCAGGTGCAGGACCGAGGGATGCGCACCGATCGCGACCTGGCGAAACAGCGACGAGGCCGGATCCGGCTCGACCAGCTGCGCGGGTGCGTCGGCAGCTTTCGGAAACTTCAGCAGGTGATGGGCGAGATGAAAGGCCAGCGTCGCCTTGCCGACGCCCTCGGGACCGGCCAGCAGCAAGGCATGCGGCAGCTTGTTGGCGCGGTAGGCGCCTGCGAGCATCGCCGTGGCCTGCGCGTGGCCGAAGAGGTGCGGGTTCTCGGACGGTTCGGGAACCTCTTCCAGCGTGTCGTGCTGTTCCGGTGCTATACGCTCGAACATCAGGCGCCTTTCGCCCTGCCCGCCGTCGCCTTGGTCCGCGCCTCGAGCCCGGCAAAGACCGCGGCGGTGACCAGGTTTTCAACCGAATCGACATTGCCCGAGGCGTCGATGACGATGCAGCGGTCGGGCTCCTTCTCGGCAATGTCGAGGAAGGCGCGGCGGCGGCGCTGGTGGATGTCGATATCCTCCTTCTCGAATCGGTCGGCCTGGCCTGCACCGCGGCGGCTGCTGGCGCGCTTGAGACCCTCGACCGGGTCGATGTCGAAGATGAGGGTCATGTCAGGCATCATACCGTTTATGGCGACCCGCTCCATCTCCTGCATGTAGGCCGGATCAAGATTTCCCGCACCTCCCTGGTAGACGCGCGACGAATCGAGGAAGCGGTCGCACAGCACGATCTTGCCCGACTGGACGGCCGGCCGGATGACCTGCTCGACGTGGTCGGAGCGGGCGGCAGCGAAGAGCAGCGCCTCCATCTCGGGACCGAAGGGTTCGGCGGCGCCAGACAGGATCACGTGGCGAATGGCCTCCGCCCCCGGCGAACCGCCGGGTTCGCGGGTGACGAGCAGCTTGTAGCCCTTGGCACGCAGTTTCTCGGCGAGCAGACGAATCTGCGTCGACTTGCCGGCGCCCTCTCCGCCTTCGAAAGTGATGAAAAAGCCGCGCGCCAAATCCGCCAGTCCGTGTCAGGGCAGCCGACAGGGCTGCCGCTCATGCCTTAGCGCAATGCACGCCGCGATGAAATCGATTCCGGAAGCGGCGTCTGAAATGCCGTCCTCATCGCAGCCAGCCGACGAGAAGTTCGCCCATCGCGTCGAGCGCGCGTTGCTGCAGCGTCCCGAGCTTGACGGTCTCGGCCGCGTAGAGCGGCGTCTCCTGGCTCATCGCGTCGCCGATCCAGACCCGCAGCACGCCGACCGGGGTGCCCTCCTCCACCGGCGCCGTCAGCGGCCCGCGGTAGACTATTCGGGCCACCAGCCGGTTGGTGTTGGTCAGCGGGATGAAGATGCTGATCGGGCCGGCGGCCTTGAGGGCCACGCCCGACTTCTCGCCGCCGAAGACCTGGGCTTCTCCGATGATCTCGTCCTCGCCGAACAGCTTCGTCCGCTCGAATGCGCGCAGTCCCCATTCCAGCATCTTGCGCGCCTCGTCGGCACGCTCCTGCTCGCCGGACAAGCCGCTCATGGCGAGGAACAGCCGGTTGCCGCCGCGGTTGATCGAGCCGACGATGGCGTAGCCGGACGCCTCGGTGTAGCCGGTCTTCATGCCATCGGCGCCGATGTCCATGGCGAGCAGCGGGTTGCGGTTCGGCTGCTTGATCTTGTTCCACTCGAACTCGCGGATCGAGTAGTACTTGTAGTATTCCGGGTATTCCTTCCAGATATGGCGCCCGAGCATGGCGAGCTCGCGCATGGTCACGACCTGGCCTTCGGCCGGCAGGCCGTTGGAGTTCTTGAAGACGGACTGGGTCAGCCCGATCTCGCGCGCCCGCTCCGTCATCAGCTTGGCGAAATTTTCCTCCGAGCCGGCCATGCCTTCGGCCAGCACGATGCAGCCGTCATTGGCAGAGTGGACGATGACGCCCTTGATCAGGTCCTCGACGCGGATCGACGACTTGACCTTGGCAAACATGGTCGAACCACCGGCCTTGGCGCCGCCCGTGCGCCAGGCGTTCTCGCTGACGGTGAACTCGTCGTCGAGCGTCAGGCGGCCGACCTTGAGGGCGTGAAACACGACTTCCATGGTCATCAGCTTGGCGAGCGAGGCCGGCGGAATGAGCTTGTCGGCGTCCTTGGAGAACAGGATCGTGCCGGTCTCGGCGTCGATCATCACCGCCTGCTTGGCGCGGGTATCGTAGAGCTGCGACTGCGCGCTCGCCGGCGCCATGGCGAGAGCCAGCCAGGCGAGCATTGCGAAGACCAGGGTAGAGCCGCGAAGAATCATGGGCACGCCGTCCTGCAAATTGCTGAGGAAGCGTGGAAACTATCAGGCATGACGCTGCGGGATCAACCGGCGCGTCTCAATTTGGCGTGAGAATTGGCCGAATTCCGGAAGGTTCAGTCGCGGACGGTGATGGCGTCGGATGCGCCGCTCTGCCAGGCCGACTGCAGCAGGTCGTCGAGCGAGCCGCGGCCGTCTGGGCGCAGATTGACGCCGTACCACAGCGTGCCGTCGATTTCAGAGGTCTCGATCTCGGTGCGCCCGAATGCCGCCAGGGTCCTGGCCAGTTGCTCGGCTTCCGCCTCGAGGGTGAAGGAGCCGGCCGCGATATAGGGTTCGGCCGGGGTACCGGGCGCGCCGTCGTTCATCCGCTTCCAGGACCGGACGACGGCGTCGGGTGTGAGACCTTGCGATTCCAGTGCCGCGAATGCCGTCGAGGCACGCGATGGGGTCGACTGCGCATAGGACAGCGAGGCCATGGCGAAAGGCGCGCCGACGGCATCGGGCGCCGGACGCTCAGGCGCGATGGGACCGAAGGCGGGAAGAGCAAGGTTGCCGGCGTCGGCCAGTTCGCCCGGGAAAGACACTGCCGAACTGACCGATGCTGTCGGGGTCGGGCCATTCATGGCGATCATGACTCCCGTCGGCAGACCGTCCGAAGGATCAGGCGCAACATCGCCCGGCCGATACGAAGCCATCAGATATTCGTCGTCCTGGCCGTCGAGCGGCGCCCGGCCCATATATTCGACCTTCACCGTGGCAACGCCGGAATGCGTGTAGTCAAGCATTTCCGCGGCGCGCTTCGACAGGTCGATCAGCCGGCCATGCGCGTAGGGGCCGCGGTCGTTGACGCGGACCACGACGGACGAGCCGTTCTCGGTATTGGTGACGCGGGCATAGCTCGGCAACGGCATCGTCGGATGCGCAGCCGTCAGGTGCGTCATGTCGTAGATTTCGCCATTGGCGGTGAGCCGGCCGTGGAAGGCATCGCCATACCAGGAGGCCAGCCCGGTCTTGGCGTAATTCTTCTCTTCCTTGGGATAGTAGACCTTGCCGCGCACCTTGTAGGGCTTGCCGATCTGGTCGCGGCCGCCGCCGCGCGCCAGCCTGGACTGCTTGGTCGAGACGCGCGGGCTGGCCTTCACGCCATACTCGGTCTCGGAAAAATATTCCTTGGATTTCTTCTTGGGGACGATCATCGACTTGGGCTGCGTCGAAGCGCATGCGGCAAGCATGCCGGCTGCCAGTACGATAACAGAAACGGTCGTGGCGCCGCGAAGACGCGTGCGCGCCGAATTCAGCATGTCCAATTGTCCCCCGGCGCGAACCGCACCGTCTAGATGGCCTTAGAGCCCCCTGCCCTTATGCCCGAGAATTCATTATCAGGCTATTAACCGACTATGTTCGGAACCGGGCAGGAATGTGGCAACTTCCGAGCCAGTGACGGAACCCCCGGAATCCCGCGGCGCACCTCGTTCGAGCAGAATGCGCCAGGCAGCGGAAACCCGCAATTCCCGCTCCGAAAGTATGCCGCAAGGCTTTGGCTGCAGAATCAATGCGACCCGTGGCACGGCCCGTGGGTGGAACATGCGGAGGCGCGAAATGCGCGACTTGATCCGGGGATTTTCAGTGCTGATCGTTTTCGCTCTCGGCGGGCCGGCCGGGATGGCACATGCCCAGTCCGAATGCATGGGCGAAAACTGCGAAACGGCGCAGGACGAGGCGGTGGTCGAATGCAAGGGGCAGGATTGCGCCCTGCCCGGCCAGACGGCGCCGGTCGAGGAATGCGGGGGGCAGGATTGCAAGCCGGTGCCGGCCGACCAGAATTGAGGCGCCTCGCGGCGGCATGCCTTGCGGCCATCCGCCGCCCGCGCGGCCATGCGGACGGTGCTGCGGGCCGGTTGACTTGCAGCCACGGAGCACCCTAGAGGAAGAAAGCCAACGTCTCGCCGCGGCCCATAACCGCCGATGGCCATCATGGCGTTGACCTGGAGGGATGGCCGAGCGGTTTAAGGCACCGGTCTTGAAAACCGGCGTGGGTGCAAGCTCACCGTGGGTTCGAATCCCACTCCCTCCGCCAGAACGTAACCGACATCAATCACTTGTCGGCAAAATTGCGACTGCGCCGAACGGATGCCATAACCAACGATCCAAAGCCCCTGGCGGTTGTCGCTCCGCCGGATGAACGGTTTGCTAGGGCTCCAAGACTTACCTACGTAGTTGAACCTGCAGCGTCCGAGCTTCCTGATCGTGAGCGGCTCAGTGCGGAAACGATGTCCGCTCCACCAAGAAGGTCGGCATATTTTTGCCCCATGTCGAACAGATTGGCCTCATGCGGGCCGATGGCGCGATCGCCGACACAGTCGCTGGCTACCGTGACGCGGTAGTTCATGCTCATCGCGTCGATGGCGCTGGCGCGGATGCAGCCCGAAGTGGTGCAGCCGGCAAGGACGATGGAATCGATACCCTGACCGATGAAATGCGCTGCCAGATGCGTTCCGAAGAAGGCCGATGCCTGGGTCTTGCGGATCACCAGTTCGCCCGCCCGCGGCGCCAGCGCATCGACGATCTGACTGGCATGTGCCTTCTCGGTCAGATCGCGCAGCCGCGGCACCTTCATGCACCAGATGCCGGTGTCTGCGCCGTCATCTGCGTAGACAATGCGGGTGAAGACGACCGGCAGGCTCGCTTCGCGGAAGAAAGTGAGCAAGGGTTTCGTGGCGGCAACTGCATCCGGAATGTTGCCGCCTCCGAGAATCTCGGGATTGGTGAAGCCGTTGACGAAATCGACGACCAGGAGCGCCGGCGAACGGCCCAGCCCGACCTTCTGGCCGAACTGCTGCTTCTGATACACAACATCATTCATTGTCTGACCCTCCTGCCCTGTCAGCGCTCACTCCGGAAAAATGGCGGAGCGACCGGATGAGTGCAGTTTCCGTGAAGCCGCGCCCGATGAAGACCAGACTGCTCTTTGGGTTGTCTGCGTCCTCACCATTGTTCGGCAACATCTCCGGGGACTGAACAATGCGCCTTACGCTCTGCAGCAGAAGCCGGCCGGCCGGCGTGCGCATCACGCCTTTGACCCGCAAGATGTCGTCTCCGCGGGCATGAATCAGCGCACTCAGCCAGACGCTGAAAGCTGTCCAGTCTATCTCGTCGCCGATATCGATCTTCAGTGCCCTGATCGGCGCGCTGCCGGCAGCGTCGCCGGGATCGGCCAGCGTCTCCGGGACCGCGCCGGCGTGTTTGGGCAATGCGGCGTCGGTCCCCTTCACGGCGCCGGAGACCGTCGCGCCCGGATTGATCTGCCGCAGCGTGGCGAGCAGCCTCGCGAGTTCGCCGGGGTCGGCCTGATCGACCTTGGTCACCACCAGACGGTCGGCAAGTTCCATCTGCCGTCGGCCCAGCGCCTCCTCGCGGATGTGGCGCAGTCCGTAGACGCCATCGACGGCAACGACGATCTCGGCGATGACGATATGATGGACCAGCATGGGATCGGCGCGGATGGCCTCGACGATCGGTGCAGGATCCGCCAACCCACTGGTTTCCAGAACAATCCGGTCGAGCGAAGGTTCTCCCGCCGCACGGCTTACGCGTCGGTCGCATACCGAGCGCAACAGTGCGATCAGCCCGTCCTTGGCTTCGCAACAGGCGCAGCCGCCGGCAAGTACGGCGAGTGCCGCCGACTGCCCCAGAAGCGCATCGTCGACCGCCGTCTCGGCTGCCTCGTTGACGATGACGAATGCGTCCGAAAGCGCTCCGTCATGCAACTGGTGGCGGAGCCAGGTCGTCTTGCCGGAGCCGAGAAAGCCGCCGAGCACGGTGAGCCGCATCCGCTTGTCGGAAGGGTCGCTCGCCTCGCTGCCGGCGGCCATGGCGGTCAGACGTCGTCGCCGACGATGCGGGGATCGAGCGGGTCGATGGCCGCGCCGGACAGCCGTTCGGCCTCCGCCCAGACTTCCTCGAGATCGCGCACGATGGTGATGTTGCCCGACAGGGTGCCGAGCTGAATGCCCGGAACCTGCGCGCCGTCATGCGCGGTCAGCCCGTAGGCAGGCAGGATCGACTGCAGCACCTGGGCACGCCGGAACCGGGCGCGCAGACGATCGTGCGGTGTGTCAGTCCCCGCCTCGGTCCAGTGCCCCGGCGCCGCCGGGAAACCACAGCTTGAGCACATTATGCGGTTCCCTTGCTGCCGGCCGCGAGGTTCTCGCGGCCGGGCTGTCGTTGCGAACGCACAGGCGTTCAGATGACTTCCGGACGCGCGCCGCCGGAGAACGGGAAGCGCTTGCGGAAATCCGATGCGATTTCCTCGAACGTCATCCACTTCACGCCGTCATGCTTGTTGATGTGCTCGATCAGCCGCTCCAGCATGAGCAGCACCTGCGGCCGGCCGCTGACGTCGGGATGGATGGTGAACGGGAACACCGCGTAGTCCATTTCGCGATAGATCCAGTCGAACTGGTCGCGCCACATCTCCTCGATGTCGCGCGGATTGACGAAGCCATGGCTGTTGGGGGCCTTCTTCATGAACATCATGGGCGGCAGGTCGTCGACATACCAGTTGGCGCCGATCTCGACGAGATCGATTTCCTTGCCATGCTTGAGCGGATGCATCCACTCCTCTGCCTTCTTGGAATAGTCGATGACGTTCCAGGAGTCCCCAACGCGGGCGTAGAATGGCTGGAAGTCGCGGTAGCCCTGGCTATGGTCGTATTCGAAGCCGTATTTCTGCAGCAGGGCTGCAGTAGCCGCGGACATCTCCCACCAAGGAGCGACATAGCCACGGGGCTTGCGGCCCGAAAGCTTCTCGATCAACTCGATGCTCTTTACCAGCACCGCCTCTTCCTGGGTCGGCGTCATCGCCACTGGGTTCTCGTGCAGATAACCGTGCGCGCCGATCTCGTGCCCCTGGTCGACGATCATTTTGCACTGGTCAGGAAACGTCTCGAGCGAATGGCCCGGGATGAAGAAGCTGGTCTTCAGATCGTATTTCTTGAAAAGATTGAGAAGCCGAGGGACGCCAACTTCGCTGGCGAAAATGCCGCGCTGGATGTCCGACGGCGAGTCGCCGCCGCCATATGATCCGATCCAGCCGGCGACGGAATCGATGTCCGTGCCGAATGCGCAGATGATTTCTTTCTTAGCCAATTTCAGATCTCCCCTTCTGGCCACTACAGCGGCATGTTGAATTCTTGATCCACTAGATTGGAACATGGGCTCATTGAAAAATCCAGATTTTTCTTTATCTTGTAGAAAGACTTAAGTCGTTGTGGTTCCACATTAATCTGAATTCAATATCAATTGATATTCGATTCGAGATTGTTGTCACAGCCGCACTTCGCCGACGGGGGATTACGCGTGACAGGTTTGACGATTACGATTTCCGACATGGTATTCGATGCGCGTCTCGAGACCGAAAAGGCGCCGTCTACCTGCGCCGCATTTGCCAAGCGACTGCCCTTCGACGGCCAGGTCGTGCATGTGCGGTGGAGCGGAGAGGCGGTTTGGATCCCACTCGGCGATCTCGACTTCGGCGTTGGCTATGAGAACCATACCACCTACCCTGCACCGGGCCAGATCCTGCTCTATCCGGGCGGGATTTCCGAAACCGAGATCTTGCTCGCCTACGGCGGCGTCAACTTCGCGAGCAAGATGGGACAACTCGCGGGCAATCACTTCATCACCCTGAGCTCGGGGCTGGACATGTTGCCGGAAGTCGGCAGGCGAGCCCTCTGGAGCGGAGCGCAGGACATCCGTTTCCGGAGTGCGTGACGCGATGAGTGGCACTCAAACTTCCGGCGACTATTCCGCGTGGATCGGGCGGTCCGAGGTGGCCGAAGACATGATCACGGCCGGACCGCTGGACAGGTTTTCCGCGACGCTGGACAGCGACGCCGCAGGCGCCCGGCTCGGCGATGCCGTTCCGCCCCTCGCCCACTGGCTATTCT
This sequence comes from Alphaproteobacteria bacterium, assembly GCA_018823835.1. Classification (GTDB taxonomy): domain Bacteria; phylum Pseudomonadota; class Alphaproteobacteria; order Rhizobiales; family Rhizobiaceae; genus CAMYMG01. The sequence goes on from JAHJHT010000013.1 coordinate 721,519, forward strand.
TCCTTCCGAACGCCCGCCAATCGGAGATCGGCGCCGACGGGCATCCCCGACGAGGCGGCTTCCTGCCGCCCGTCAACGAACTGCCGCGCCGCATGTGGGCTGGCAGCCGCATCGCCTTCAATGACGACATCCGTGTCGGCGAGACAGCGAAACGCCGCTCGGTGATCCAGTCCATCAAGCACAAGGACGGCGCCAGCGGACCGCTGGTGTTCGTCACAGTTCGTCATGAAATCGGCCAGGAAGGCCAACCCGCTGCCATCGTGGACGAACACGACATCGTCTATCGCGGGCTGCAGGCCCCGGCAGTGAAGCCTTCGCCGCGAACGGCCGAGATCGGCGAGTGGCGGCGCGAGCTCGTGCCGGACGCTGTCCAACTGTTCCGGTATTCCGCGCTGACCTTCAACGGCCACAGAATTCACTACGACCGGGACTACGTAACGCGTGAAGAGGGCTATCCGGGGCTCGTCGTGCACGGCCCACTGATCGCCACGCTGTTGCTCGATCTCGTGCGCCGCAACGCACCCGAGGCGCGCGTCAGGCAGTTCTCATTCCGCGCCCTGTCGCCCCTGTTCGACGGCGACATGATGAGCGTCAATGCGACGCCTCCCGGCGCCGACGGGCTGGTCCGGCTATGGGCCGCCAATGCGGAGGGACACCTGGCCATGACCGCCGAAGCGAGGCTCGCATGAGCCGGCCGCTCGACGGACTGCTTGTGGTCTCGCTGGAGCAGGCCATTGCCGCCCCCTATTGCACGCGCCTTCTCGCCGACCAGGGCGCCCGCGTCATCAAGGTCGAGCGGCCGGATGGCGGCGATTTCGCGCGCGCCTACGACACGAGGGCGCGCGGACTGGCCAGCCACTTCGTCTGGACCAACCGCTCCAAGGAGAGCCTGGCGCTCGATCTCAAGGAGGAGCGCGCCGTCGAGGGATTGAAGAAGATCCTGGCGTCGGCAGACGTGTTCGTCCAGAACCTTGCGCCGGGAGCCGCGGCACGGCTCGGCCTTGGCCCGGGGCAGCTACGCGCCGACAACCCGCGGCTCATCACCTGCTCCATTTCCGGCTACGGCCGCAGCGGGCCGGACGAGAAGCGCAAGGCCTACGACCTGCTCATCCAGGCCGAGGCCGGCTTCCTGTCGGTGACCGGGACGCGCGACGAGATGGCGAAATCCGGCATCTCGATCGCCGACATTTCGGCGGGGGTCACGGCCTATCATTCGATCCTCTCGGCACTCATCCATCGCGGGCGGTCAGGCGTGGGCGACAACATCGAGGTCTCCATGCTGGAGGCGATGGCCGAATGGATGGGCTTCCCGATGTATTTCGCGATGGATGGCGCAGCGCCGCCGCAGCGCAACGGTGCCGGTCACGCCACGATCTATCCCTACGGCCCCTACAAGACCGCGGACGGCGGGGTGATGCTCGGCCTCCAGAACGATCGCGAGTGGACTGCGTTTGCGACCGACGTGCTGCAGCGCTCCGATCTCGCCGGCGACGACCGCTTCAAGGGTAATTCCGGTCGCGCAAACCACCGCGACGTTCTTGAGCCCGTGATCCTGGCGACCTTCTCCACGCTGAACACGGAAGAAGCGATCGCGCGGCTCGAAAGGGCCGGCATCGCCACGGCGCGCATCAGTGACATGGCGGCACTTTGGGCGCATCCGCAGCTCGCCGCGCGCCAGCGTTGGGGCGAAATTGGTTCGCCCGCAGGCCCCCTCCCCGCGCTGAAACCGGTGAGCGGCGACGGTTGGGAGCCGCGTCTCGATCCGGTACCGGCGCTTGGCGAGCACACCGAGACGATCCTTGCGGAATTCGGTCTCGATAGTCTTTTCAGTACGAAGGACAGCGCATGATTCCCAAACCGGACAGTCATCAAGAGATGCGCGAGGCGCTGCGGGCGCTGTGCGCTGAATTTCCGGCCGAGTACCACCGCAAGCACGATGCTGCAGCGAGTTATCCGGTCGAGTTCATCGACGCGCTGACCAAGGCTGGCTGGCTGGCTGCGATGATCCCGGAAGACTATGGCGGTTCGGGTCTGGGCCTGACAGAAGCGAGCGTGGTGATGGAGGAGATCAATCGCTCGGGCGGCAATGCCGGTCACTGCCACGGCCAGATGTACAACATGAGCACGCTGCTGAAACACGGCTCGAAGGCGCAGAAGGATCTCTACCTGCCTAGGATCGCCTCCGGGGACCTGCGCCTGCAGTCGATGGCCGTCACCGAGCCGACGACCGGCACCGACACGACGAAGCTCAAGACGACGGCGGTCAGGAAGGGCGACCGCTACGTGGTCAACGGCCAGAAGGTCTGGATCAGCCGGGTCCAGCACTCCGACCTGATGATCCTGCTGGCGCGCACGACACCGCTTGCCGAGGTGAAACGGAAATCGGAAGGCCTTTCGGTCTTTCTCGTCAATCTGCGCGATGCGATCGGCAACGGCATGACCGTCACGCCGATCCGCAATATGGTCAATCACGAGACCAACGAGCTGTTCTTCGACAATCTGGAGATCCCTGCCGAAAATCTTGTCGGCGAAGAGGGAAAGGGCTTCAGATACATCCTCGACGGGCTCAACGCCGAACGGACGCTGATTGCGGCCGAATGCATCGGCGACGGATATTGGTTCATCGATAAGGTCTCGTCCTACACGCGGGAACGGATCGTTTTCGATCGCCCGATCGGCCAGAACCAGGGCGTGCAGTTCCCAATCGCGCGCGCCTATGTGAACGTCGAGGCAGCCAACCTCATGCGCTTCGAGGCGGCACGAAAGTTCGATGCCGGCGAGGATTGCGGCGCCGAGGCAAACATGGCCAAGCTGCTTGCCGCCGACGCGTCCTGGGAAGCGGCCAATGCCTGCATCCAGTTTCACGGCGGTTTCGGCTTTGCGGCAGAATACGATGTCGAGCGGAAGTTCCGGGAGACCCGACTCTACCAGGTGGCGCCGATCTCGACCAATCTCATCCTGTCCTACGTGGCCGAACACATACTCGGCCTGCCGCGTTCGTTCTGAGGGGAAACATGTCTGTTGCAGCCAAACCCAATCCGGCATTGGCCCGCGCAACCGGGTTAGAAAGTGCAGCGCTTGCCGGTTTCGCGTCGGGACTGCAATACGAGGACATTCCAAAGCCCGTTGTTGACCGGACGACCGACTTCTTCGTCGATTGGGCAGGGTCGGCGCTCTCCGGACGCGGCCAGCGCGCCATCTCGGCGCTCGAGTCCTTCGCAGCGACCATGGGGCCGACGGACGGCCGATCCGAAATCCTTACAACACGCACGATGACGTCGCCGCTTTTTGCCGCCCTGGTCAATGCAGCGGCGTCGCATATTTCCGAGCAGGACGACGTTCACAACGGCTCGGTATTCCACCCGGCAGCGGTGGTCTTTCCCGCCGCACTCGCAACCGCCCAGCACATCGGCGCCTCTGGTCGCGATTTCATCGCCGCGTCGGTCGCCGGCTACGAGGTCGGCATCCGCGTCGGCGAGTTTCTTGGTCGATCGCACTACCGTGTCTTCCACACGACAGGCACGGCGGGAACGGTCGCCTCGGCCGTGGCGGTCGGCCGGCTGCTCGGACTCGATCCAGCCGGGATGCTTCATGCCCTGGGTTCCGCCGGAACGCAGGCAGCGGGCCTCTGGGAGTTTCTGCGCGATGCAGCCGACTCCAAGCAGTTGCATACCGCCAAGGCTGCATCCGATGGACTGACCGCGGCATTCCTTGCGAAGGGCGGCTTCACCGGCGCAAGGCAGATACTTGAAGGCCGGCAGGGCATGGCCGCCGGCATGTCCAGTGACGCCGATCCGGCGAAGCTGACGGACCGGCTCGGGACGCGCTGGGCGGTGCTCGAGACCTCGTTCAAATATCACGCATCCTGCCGCCACACGCATCCGGCCGCCGACGCGCTTCTGCAGGTGCTGGAAGCCAACGACCTTGCCGCCGAGGACATCGCCAGCATCACGGCCCATGTCCATCAGGGTGCGATCGACGTCCTCGGGCCGGTCGTCGACCCGATCAGCGTGCATCAGGCAAAGTTCTCGATGCCGGCAACGCTCGGGCTCATAGCCACGCATCGACGGGCCGGCATGGCCGAGTTCGACGCCTATCTCGGCGATGCGGCGGCGCGATCCTTCCTCGACCGCGTCGAGATGACACTCGATCAGGAGGTCGATGCCGCCTACCCCAACCGCTGGATCGGCAAGGTGTCGGTGACAACCAACTCCGGCAAGACCCTCGAGGGCCGTATCGACGAGCCGAAGGGCGACCCCGGAAACACGCTTTCCAGGCCGGAGATTGACGCCAAGGCGCGCAGACTTGCAGCTTACGGAAAAGGACTCGACGCGGCCGGCATCGACGACCTCATGCCGCGCCTCTGGTCTATCGCCGAGCGAAACGAGATCGGCCGCCTGATCTAGCAGCGGACCTTCTCCTTGTGACGTGACAACCGCAGCAGCGCAAAAAGAGAGCCCGACGACTAGCGCCGGGCCCAAGAGAGAAGAGTGTCGCTGCAGGCGGGTTACACGCCGATTGGCATATGCTCGGCCGAGCGGGTGACGGCGCGCGGCGCGGTAAGTTCCTTCCAGACGGACAGGGCCTTGTTGACGGCCGGAAACGGCTTGCGCTTGACGAGCTTTCCACGACCCGGCTTGGGCTGGGAGTTCTGGCCATAGGACCACACCACCTCGCCGCGCGACAGCGTGTAGCGCGCCTGGCCGTTGACCTTGATGCCCTCAAACACGTTGTAGTCGATGATCGACTTCTGATTAGCAGCCGAAATCGTCTTCGACAGTTTCGGGTCCCAGACGACGAGATCGGCGTCCGATCCCGGCAGGATGGCGCCCTTCTGCGGGTAGATGTTGAGAATCTGGGCAATGTTGGTGGAGGTCACGGCGACGAATTCGTTGGGCGTAATGCGGCCCGTCTCGACGCCCTTGGTCCAAAGAACGGCGAGCCGGTCCTCGAGCCCGCCCGTGCCGTTCGGGATCTTGGTGAAGTTGCCGATGCCGGTGCGCTTCTGCTCGGTGGTGAAGGCGCAGTGATCGGTCGCGACGACCTGGAGCGAACCCGACGACAGGCCGGCCCAGAGCGAATCCTGATGCTTCTTGTCGCGGAACGGCGGACTCATCACGCGCCTTGCGGCGTAGTCCCAGTCCTTGTTCTGGTACTCGCTCTCGTCGAGGGTAAGGTGCTGGATCAGCGGTTCGCCGAAGACGCGCATCCCCTTCTGACGCGCGCGCCTGATAGCCTCATGCGCCTGCTCGCTCGACGTATGCACGATGTAGACAGGCACGCCAGCGGCATCGGCGATCATGATGGCGCGGTTCGTCGCTTCGCCCTCGACTTCAGGTGGCCGCGAATAGGCATGGGCCTCCGGTCCCGAAATCCCTGAATTCATGTACTTTTCCTGCAGGGCGGCGATGATGTCCCCATTCTCGGCATGAACCAGAGGCAAGGCGCCGAGTGCCGCGCAGCGCTGGAACGAGGCGAACATCTCGTCGTCATTCACCATCAAGGCGCCCTTGTAGGCCATGAAATGCTTGAACGTGTTGACGCCCCGATCGATCACTTTCGGCATCTCGTCGAAGTGCTTCTCCGACCAGCCATTCACGCACATGTGCAGCGAATAGTCGGATGAGGCCTGGCGCTTGGCCCTCTTCTCCCAGTCATCGAGCGCGGCCAGCATGCCGTCCGGTCCCGGAATGACGAAGTCCACGACCAGCGTCGTACCGCCGGAGATCGCCGCGAACGTGCCACTTTCCCAGGTCTCCGCAGCCGTGGTGCCCATGAACGGCATCTCGAGGTGCGTGTGCGGATCGATGCCGCCCGGCATGATGTAGGCGCCATCAGCGTCCACGACCGTGTCGCCCTTCAGGTCGGGGCCGATCGCGGCGATGGTTTCGCGTTCGATCAGGATGTCCGCCTTGTACGTCCTGTCGGCGGCAACAATCGTTCCGCCCTTGATGACTGTAGACATTGTTCACTCTCCCTTGATTGCAATCATTCTGCCCGGCTGTGACCGGGTTGTCTGCCGCTTCATCGGTCGGGTAACGGGATTACGCCCTTTGTTTCCACAATGAGCCTGTAAGCGTCGGGTTCGCGATGCTTGCCGAAGTTGAAGATGGTCTCGCGGTATCGGGTTCCGAGGTCAAGGTCGCAGCGTGCCGTGATGACCTCATCTTCCAGCGATACCGCCTGCGCTACGATCTCGCCAGACGGGGCGATAATGGCGCTCTGGCCGACCATGTTGGAGCCTTCCTCGACCCCACACTTCGCGGCGCCGATGACCCAGGTCGAATTCTGGTAGGCTCCGGCCTGCATCGACAAGTGATTGTGGAACTGCGTGAGGCTGTCGATGTCCTTGTGCCCGGTGTGGTCGTAGGGCGTGTTGTAGCCGAGCATGACCATCTCGACACCCTGCAGTCCCATGACTCGGTAGGTCTCGGGCCACCGCCTGTCGTTGCATATGCACATGCCCATGACGCCGCCGAATGCCTGCCACACTTTGAAGCCGTAGTTGCCCGGCTCGAAGTAGCGCTTCTCCAGGTGTTGGTGGGTCCTGCCGGGCTGAGGCTCGGCATGGCCGGGTAGGTGTACCTTGCGGTACTTCCCCACGATGTTGCCGGATCGATCGACGAGAATGGACGTGTTGAAGCGCCGCTTGCGGCCATCCTCGACGACGAGTTCCGCATAGCCGAGATAGAACCCGATGCCGAGTTTCCGGGCTTCGTCGAAGAGCGGCTGGGTATCCGGCCCCGGCATCTGCTTCTCGTAGTAGCTGTCGAGCTCGGCCTCGTCCTCGATCAGCCAGCGCGGAAAGAAGGTCGTCAGGGCCATCTCGGTGAAGACGACGAGCTCGGCGTTGCGCGCCTTTGCCTCGCGCATCATGGCGAGGAGTCGCCCGACCGTGTCCTTGCGGGTTTCCGACTTCGCGATGGGCCCCATCTGGGCGGCCGCAGCGTTGATGATGCGTGTCATTGGCTATCCTCCTGGGCGGGGCCGCCCCTGGCGGCCAGGTAACGATAGATCTCTGTGTGATCGGCACCCTTGCCGAGCGTCTGCGAGGCCCGGGCCCACAGTTCCGCTGCGTTGCGCGCGCCGTCAGCGTCGATGCCGAGTTGGCCGGCGAGGTCTGCTGCAGTACGCAAGTCCTTGGCCATCAGTTGCATTGAGAATGCCGAGGCGAAACTGCCCGACAGGATAAACGGCTTCATCTTCACTTCGGTCGAATTGTTGCGTCCAGTCGAGGCGTTGAGGACATCGACCAGAATGTTCGGATCGATGCCGAATTTCTCGGCGATTATTGAAGCTTCACAGGCAGCCGCCAGGCCCGCCGCGGACACGTAATTGTTGAGTGCCTTCACGGCGTGACCCGAACCAACCGGACCGGTAGGGAAGATCGACTTCCCCATCGCCTCGAAAAGCGACTGAGCGCGTTTGATGGCGGCTGGATCGCCGCCGGCCATGATGGCAAGCGAGCCATCGAGAGCGCGCCTTACTCCGCCGGACACGGGCGCGTCGACCAACGAAATGCCCTTCGGTGTTAGATCTGCGGCGAGTTGCTGAGTCGCCACCGGCGCGGACGAACTCATGTCTATGACAAGCGCGCCCGCAGACAGGGCCGCCACCGCGCCGTGCGGTCCCAGCAGCGCTTCGCGAACCACGCGGTCGTCGGGCAGCATGGTGATGACGATCGATGCACCATCTGCCGCCACGCGCGCGTCGCCAACTGCCGTGCCGCCGTTGGCGGAGAAGGCAGAACGCGCCTGCTCCGACAGATCGCTGCCACGCACGTCGAATCCCGCACGGACCAGTCGCGAAGCCATTGGCAGGCCCATCATGCCGAGCCCGATGAAGGCGATCGGCCCCGTGGTGGATTTTGGACCGGTTTCAGTCAAGCTCCATTTCCTTGAAGACTTCCTTGGCAATGCGGAAGCAATCGAGTGCGGCCGGCACGCCGCAATAGACCCCAATCTGGAGGAAAACCTCCTTGAGTTCGTCCTTCGTCAACCCGTTGTTGATGGCACCGCGCACATGCAGCTTGAACTCATGCGGTCGGTTGAGTGCTGCGATCATGCCAAGGTTGAGGATCGAGCGCGAGCGCCGGTCCAGGCCCGGGCGGTTCCAGATCTCGTCCCAGCACCATTCAGTGGTCAGTTCCTGCATTGACCAGTTGAAGTCATCGGCCTGCTCCAGCGAGCGATCGACGTACTCGGCGCCGAGGACAGCGCGACGCGTTTTCAGCCCGCGTTCAAACTTCTCGGATCTCGGTTTCGCGGCCATTCTTTCCTCTATTTCCAGCCGCACGCATCGCGGACAACTTTTTCGATCTCCAGAGCGTGGCTGAGGAGGCGTTCGTCTTCGCCGTGGCCAGCGGAAATCAAGATGCTCGTCGGCATGTTGCCGGCGTCGCGCCCGTTCGGCATCGCCACACCACACAGGTCGAGGATGTTGCCGAGCATGGAATTGCGCAGGGTCTTCACGTTGGTGGCATGGAACGTCTCGTCACTGGCTTCCAGCGGCGCGACTTCGGGTGCCGTTATGGGTGTCGTCGGCATGACGAGAAGCGCTGAGCCAACCTGCGCACCGAATTTCTCGATCAGTTTCCGACGCCCGCGCTGGATGGATAGCAGGTCATTGGCCGTCATTCGCTTGCCGTCAACGATCCGCTTCACAACGCGACGGTCGACAGCGGCAACCTTGTCACTGTCGATGATGTGGCTGTACTCGTTGTAGGCCTCGGCGGCGGTTAGAGTGCCGTATCTGGCGTTCATCTCGATGATGTCGTCCAGCGTCTCGATGCGTTCGCGGCGAACCGTAGCGCCCGCTTTCGACAGCGCTTCAAGCGATCGTTCGAAATTTTCGACCACCGCATCGTCGGCATCGTCCAGCACCACATTGCGCGGTACGATCAGGGTCAGGGACGAGACAGGGCTGCGGCGCACAGGCGTCGCTACCGCTCCCCGCATTGCCATGTCGAGCAATATACAGTCCTCGACGGATCGGGCCAGGGGACCGATTGTGTCGTAGCTGCGCGCCAGCGGAATAAGATCGCTGGAATCGAGACGACCGGTGCTTGTCTTGTACCCGACGACACCGTTGAAGGCGGCGGGAATGCGTACCGAGCCGCCTGTATCGGAGCCGACCGCGCAAGGCACCAGGCGCCCCGCCACGGCCACGCCCGAACCCGAGGAGGAGCCGCCCGGCGAATGCGGTGTCTTGCGGTTGTTGGGATTCAGGGGCGTTCCGAAATGGGGATTGAGTCCGAGCCCGGAATAGGCAAGTTCCGTCATGTTGAGTTTGCCCACCGAAACCATACCGGCGGCAGTGGCCATGGCCACGCAGGCTTGGTCCGTCTTGGCGGGACTCTCACCAAAGAGCGTTGATCCGGCGGTCGTCGGCGAACCCGCCACGTCGAACAAGTCCTTCCAGGCGATGGGAACGCCGTCGAGCGGCGACAGCGGAGCGCCTACTTCGTAGCGCCCTTGAGCCTTCTTCGCCTCTTGCCGCGCGCGGGTCGCGTTTACACTGATGAAGATGTTGTCGCCCTTGGCGTCGGCTATTCGCTCCAACACACATTCGACCAATTCTACCGGGCTCGCCTCTCCCGAACGGTAGGCGAGAGCAATGCCCGCCGCTGTACGGTTGGCGATGTCATCGATGTTGCTCACGTCTAGCTCCTGCTTTTATTGGCGTGCTCTCGATCGCACTATTTCCACCACTGCTGGCAGGGCCTGCAGCCCAGCCTTGCTGGCCGTGGAAGTCGGGCTACTGAACGCGTCGGTTGACCAAGGTGGTTCGCAGCCGAGGCTCCTCCAGGCACAATAAATCTCCCTCACACTCAGCCGCTCGGCCGGGCGCGTTCATAGCGTCACACCTGTTTTCGATCGTCCTTGTTCTTCTGCGCCGTCAGCAGATCATCGATGGCGCGCGGTCATGCTTCGCTTGCTAGTGGCCTCCATCGAGATAGGAATCGCCAGCACCGCCGGTGTCGACCTTGCTCAGCACATGAATGTCTTCAGGATTCCAGGTCGCCACGACCGGGTCGCCCGTTTCGACCGGTTCGGCGAAAAAGGCCCGGTCGGACACGTTCGCAACGAACTCGTCGCCCTCGGCCCTGAGCGTGACCTTGACGTAGCTGCCCTGATACTCGGTCGCCTCGACGATTCCGGCGATTGAATTCGCACCGACGGACGACGCCTCGTCGCCACGCCGGATGGTGACCTGATCACGTCGCACCGCAATCGAGAGCTTCGAACCGACTGTTGCGGAACTGTCATTCAACTTGACCTCAAACGTCGATCCGGCTTCCGACTTCAGCGTGCCTGCTCCGCCAGCATTGCTCTCGACTGTGCCGGTCAGGACATTCTGTCCTCCCATGAACCGCGCCACATAGGGCGTCTTGGGTCGGTTGTAGATGGTGTTGGCGTTGTCGGCCTGGTCGATGCGACCGGTATCCATGACCACCACCATATCGGCCAGTGCAATCGCCTCCGGCTGGGTGTGGGTCACATGGACGAATGTGATGCCCAGTTCGTCCTGAAGACTTTTCAATTCGCCACGCATCTTGAGGCGCAGGAACTCGTCCAGCGCCGACAGCGGCTCGTCGAGGAGCAGCACTTTCGGGTTGGTAATCAGCGAGCGCGCCAATGCCACGCGCTGCTGTTGGCCGCCGGACAGTTGCGCCGGCATGCGATCCTTCAGGTGGTCGAGTTGCACCCGCTCCAGCATCTCGAGTGCCTTGCCCCGGCGCTCTTCCTTCCCGACATTTCTCATCTTTAGGTAGAAGGCGACGTTGTCGAGGATCGAAAGATGCGGGAACAGCGCGTAGCTCTGGAACATCATGGCCGTTCCGCGCTCGACGGGCGGCTTTCCGACCACCATGTCTTCCCCAATGAAGATTTCACCCGAGGTTGGTGTCTCGTGACCGGCAATCATGCGCAGGATGGTGGTCTTGCCGCAGCCCGAAGGTCCCAGCAAGCAGCAGTAGGAGCCATGCGGAATTGTCAGGTCGATGCTCTCGACGGCATAGGCATTTCCAAATTTCTTGGTCACGCCGACAAGTCGGATTTCGCCGCTTTCCCGCGTTCCGGCGGCGGTGTCGGGTGTGGCTTTTGCTGTCATTGTGTTCATTTTCCGCGGGACCGCTTGCGTTGGATGAAGAGGATGGACGAGAGCGCGATGGCAATGACCAGAAACGAGATGATGGTTGTGACGGTGCCGAGCGCATACAGAGCCGGCGATGTCACATTGGTCGTCATCGTCCATATCTCGAGCGGGAGCGTGTTCTTCGACCCGACCGTGAGCCAGCTTCTGGGGAATTCGTCGTAGGAAAGCGTGAAGCCGAATAGCGCGACGGCGATCATGCCCGGGAAAACAATCGGAACAACGACTTCCTTGACCGTCTGCCACTTGCTGGCACCAAGGTCGTAGGCCGCCTCCTCATAAGACGGATTCAGGCGTCCGAGGACGGCAAACATGATGAGCAGCCCGAAAGGCAAGGCCCAGGAAAGATGCGCGCCGAGGCCCGAGGTGTTCCACGACGCCGAAAGACCGAGATACCGGAAGGTCACAATCGTTCCGATCGACAGAACGAGCCCGGGCACGATCAGGCTGGCTATCGCCGTGTAGAAGATCAACGTCGCGCCCTTGAACCGGCGACGGAACGCGAAACCTGCCGTCACGGAGATCAAGACGGTGAGCACCATCACCACCAGTGCCAGAGGCAGCGAGCGGTTAAATGCTCCTACCACGTCGCCTGTGCGGCGCGGGTTGAACAGCTCGTCAAACCACATCAGCGAGGGGTCGCGCAGCGGGAAGACCAAGGACGCAGAAGGACCCTGGAACGAAAGCACAAGCACTGCCAGCATGGGCCCGTAAAGAAAGATCACGAACAGCGTGAACAACAGGGCCAGGACGTAGAATGTCCAGGGCCGAGATCCGTATGAGGGCGAAGCGGAGGACATGGTCTTACCTCACCAGTTCCTTGCGCACATCCACCAGCCGGAAAATCGAAGCGGCGATCAGGAGCACGATGATGAGAAGGATCACGGCGTTGGCGGCCGCGCGCGGATAGTTCAAGAACTGCAGATCATTGAATATGCCGGATGTGGCGGATCCCGAAAGGCCGCCGCTCATGACAGTGACGACGAAGAAGTCGCCCATCACAAGCGTCACTACGAACAGTGCGCCGAGCGCGATGCCTGTTTTCGACAACGGGAGGACCACGTTCCAGATCACGCCCCAGCGGCTGGCTCCGGCATCGACCGCAGCCTCAAGAAGCGACTTGTCGATGCGCGCCATCGAATTGAAGATTGGGACGATCATGAAAAGGGTGAAGAGGTGCACATAGGCGACGACGACCGAGAAGTCGGAATAGAGCAGCCATTCGATCGGCTGGTCTATAACGCCGGTATTTAGAAGAGCGCTGTTGATCAGCCCTTCCTTGCCCAGCACGGGTCGCCAGGAGATCATTCGGATGATGTTGGAGGTCCAGAACGGGACGGTGCAGACCAGGAACAGCCCGATTGCCGTCAACAGGTTGCGGACGTGGAACACAAGGAAATAGGCAATCCAGAAGCCGAGTGCGAAGGTGATCGCCAGCACGATCAGGGTGAACTTCAGCGTCGATTGGTAGAGCGTCCAGGTCGTCGGGTTGGTTAGGAGATCGACATAGTTCTTGAGTGTGAAGTCGGGGACGATGCCGACCAACATCTGGTATCGGAAGAAGCTCACCAGCACCACAAGCCCCACCGGGACGACGAAGAATAATGTGAGCACGACGGTCAGCGGCGCGACCTGCAGGTAGGTTGGCAGCATCGATCGTGAAGGTGGCGCGGGTGTCATATCCTACCTTAAATCCGGAGCCGTTGCCGGGCGAAGGTCCGGACGGCGCGGTGGCGCCGCCCGGTTGTTTCAATTTGCGTTATCAGGCCGCGTTGAATTCGTTCCACTTGGCGTAGAGGAACTCTGCTTCGTCCGGCAGGTTGTTCCAGACAGCCACCTTGGAGAAGCGTTCCTCGTAGGATCCGCCGTCGCGAACTTCGCCTGCCGAGTTGGTCTTCTCTCCAGTCGGGCTCGTGATGTCGGCGGTTGCGGCCTTGCCTTCGTAGAAGAAGCCGCGCTCGTTCTCCGACAGTGCCGCCATCGCCGTGGCCGGGTTGGAGCTATAATAGCCCTGCTTTGCAATGAAGCCGCCGACCCAGCCGGAATTGTACCAGTTGAGATACTCGTAGGCGGCGTCGCGCTTCAGGCCTTCAAGGTGGGCAAGCATGCCCAGTCCGTTGCCCCAGCCACGATAGCCTTCCTTCAAAGGCTGATACACGCACTTGACGCCCTGGGCCTTGACCGCCGTAACGGCTGGCGACCACATGGACTGGATGACCACCTCGCCCGACGCCATGAGGTTGACGCTTTCGTCGAATGTGCTCCAGAGGGCGCGGAAATGCCCGTCTTTCTTCAGTTCGATCAGCTTGGCGATCGTAGCGGTCAATTCGTCCTGGGTAGGATTGCCCTTGTCCCCATAAGTGAGCAGGCCGGCTGACTCGCAGGCCATCATGGCGTCCATGATGCCGTTGGTCGGAATGTTCTGAATGGCGGTCTTGCCCTTGAAGTCCGCCGAGATCAGGTCGGCCCAGCTCGATATTTCGCGTCCCACCAGGTCTGGCCGGATGCCCAGCGTATCGGCGTTGTAGACGCCTGGGCAGAAGTTTGCCCATTCCGTCACGCCGCCGGCAAAGCCGTTGGTGTCCATGCCTTCGCGGTAGATGTACTCGAACGGCGAGTCGCCCTGTCGCGACGCTTCCTTGCCGCCGAACTTCCCTTCCGTATAGAGCGGCGTCAACTCGCCCCAGTTCTTGATCTTTGCAATCTCGATCCCCTGCAATGCGCCCTGCGGGACCGCGACCTTGCTTTGCCATATCTCGAGGTCGGCGATATCAAGCGACTTCGGATCCTGAACGAGGCGATTGAGTAGGCCCGGATGATCGACAACCGACATTTCTACCTTGAATCCGAGATCCTGCGTAGCCTGTCGGGCAATATCGGGAAGCGTAGAATACGACATCCCGGTGTGCATGAGGGTCACGTCCTTGAGGTTCTGGGCCCAGACCATAGGGAAGCCAGTGACGGCTGTTGCGCCTGCGACTGCCGCACCGCCCTTGAGCACCGAACGTCGCGAAACCCTTCCGTTGAGTAGTCCACCTGTTTTCTTCATTTCAGTTCTCCCATTGCATATGCGTTTTCACGTGAACCGGATAACGCCTTGATCTGCATGCCGAGTTGTCCCGGTCTTGTTAGCCAAATCGAATGACGCGCGTCGTCCGATATCTGCTGCCCGTACACCGTCACTATCCCTTGCGGAGACAGCATCGGCAAATGAAATCCCGCAGCTTGGCCGCAGAACTTCAGGCGACTAACCGCGCATTCGCTCCGCGCGACGCGCTTTCGTTGCCCCTTCATCGAGTGCCCATCCATAGCCGTCGTCGACCTCCGACAGCACCACACCGTAGTCGTCGCGCGCGTGGTCAACCGTGATGAAGCCGTCGAGCACGTCGTCGAGAACTTTGGCCGGTTCGCGCTCCATTGGATCGCCGTATCCACCACCTGTCGGCGAATAGTAGGTGACGACATCGCCAATCTCGGTGCGCAACCCCGAGAATTTCGCCGGCTGATAGCTATGCTTGCCGGTCTGGGTGTTCTTGAGCTCCACCTTGCTACAGTGTCCCGGCTTGCCGCCGAATATCCCCCATGGCGCATCCTCGTTGCGGTCGGATTCATGCGTCATGAAACCTGGCGTGAGATATCGTTGTGACTTCACGACCCCTGCCCCGCCGCGGAACTTGCCGGCTCCTGGAGGTGCATCGTCGCGAACCTCGTATCGATCGCAGACGAGCGGCAGATGCATGCCGAGGTCTTCGAGCGGATTGTTGCGCGTGTTGCGCATCAGTTCTTCGACCGTGTCGGGTCCGTCCGACAACGGGCGGCCGCCCATCGCCGCCTCGTTCACCTCGAGAAATACCCAGTAGTCGCCGCTCGGCCGCACGCCGGAATAGGCTGCGAAGGAAAGCACGGCCGCGTTGCCCGCCGTACACTTGTCGGGCAGCACCGGCGCCAACGCCTTGATGATCAGGTCGCAGAGCCGCTGGATCTGGCTGAAGCGGGCCTCTGCAGCGACCGGCGAAATCGGATTGAAGATAGAGCCGAGGGGCGACGTGACCTTTACGGGCCGGAACGAACCTTCGTTCTGCGGGATGTACTCCTCGTGCGTGTAGGTATCGAGAAGCAGCGCCCGGAAGGCAAAATAGCAGGCGACTTTTGTCGAACCGTCGAAGGGCACGTTGAACGCTGTCGGAACCTGATCGGAGGAGCCGGTCGTGTCTACTTCCACGCCATCGCCCCGTACGCGCACTGTCACCTTGAGGGGCAGTGTCACGCCACGATTGCGACCATCGTCGTCGAGGAACCCTTCGGCGACATAGTCGCCGTCAGGGATATTCTCGATCTCACGACGCAGCATGTTCTCGGTGTAGTCCATCAGCTGCCGCGAAGCCTGCAGGACAGTCTCCTTGCCGTATGTCGCCATGAGTTGCTGAAAGCGCTGCACGCCGAGTTCGGCCGAGGCAATCTGCGCCTCTAGGTCGCCCATGACGAGGCTGGGAACGCGGGTGTTGTCGCTTATGAACTTCCAAAGCGACTCGTTTCGCACACCCTCCTTGTAGAGCAGCAGCCCGTTTAGCAGCATGCCTTCAGCGAAGACGTCGGGAATGTCTATGACCAGTCCGGGCGTCGCCGCGCCTATGTCGACATGATGCGCGGTATTGGCCGAAAAGCCGACAAGGTCGCCCTCGAAGAACACCGGCATGACAATGCCGATGTCCGGCGAGTGACTGGCGCCGTAATAGGGGTGGTTGTGGACGACGCAGTCACCTGGCTTCCAGGCGTCGAGGGGCACCGTCTTTTCGATGCCGCGCAGGTAACCCGGCAGCGAGCCGATGTGCATGGGCGTGGAGTCGGATTCGCACAAAGTGTTGTAATCACGGTCGAAAAGGCCGGCGCCCAAGTCCTGGCTCTCGCGAATGATCGACGAGTAACTCATTCGGTAGAGGACGTTGCCCATCTGCTCAGCGATGGAATGCAGCGCTCCTCCGATAACCTGTAGCGTGATGGGATCGACTGTCTTCTCCATACCGGTCATCCCTTATCGCGCTCGATGCGCATGTCGCCGAAGTCGAGCACCGTAGCGAGATAGCCGGGCGGCACGATCGTCGTCGAATTGTGCTGTATCACTAGAGCTGGACCGTCGATCCTGTCGCCGGCAAGCAGCTTGCCGCGCTGGTAGCGAGGCGTGTCGGCCGCCTCTCCATTGTCGAATACGGTACGCCGCCGGTAGATCTCGGCCTCTGGCGGGTTTGTTCGGCCGCCCTTGCCAAGCCTCGGCAGCCTGAGCGTTTCCACCTTTACCGTCGCAATCACGCGCAACGTGACCATCTCGGTCTGCTGATCGCGGAACGCGTGGCCGTAGACTTGCTTATGGGCGTTGTAGAAATTGTCGATGATGACCCCGGCAGTCTGCTTGCCAAGGGCGCCATCCGGAACGTCGGCGCGCAGTTCAAAACCCTGGCCAACATAACGGCATTCGGCAACCTGACGGAACTGGCGCTGTCCAGCCGGAATTCCATCGGCGTCGAGCTGCCGGTTTGCCCGGGCGACAAGATCATCGAGAACAGCGTTGACGCGCCCGAACTCGGCATCGCTGGCATTGTCGAGCACCATCAGCGTCGATTGCGTGTATTCGTACTGCAGGTCGGTTACCAGCAGGCCGGTTGCGGCGGTAATGCCCGGATGCACCGGCGAGATCACGTCTTTGGCGTGGATGGCTTCGGCGAGTGAAACCGAGTGCAGCGGGCCAGCGCCACCGAAACCCATAAGCGAGAAATTCCGCGGGTCGACACCCTTCGCGACCGAGTTGGCGTTGATCGCCAGCGCCATGTTGTTGTTGATGATCTTGAGGATGCCTAGCGCCGCGTCTTCGAGGGACAGCTTGAGCGGCTCGGCAATGTGTTTGCGGATCGCCTTTTCCGACAACGATGCATCGATGGTCAGGTCGCCGCCAAGGAAGTGCTCCGGATCCATGCGGCCCAGCACCACCTGGGCGTCAGTCACAGTCGGCTCGTCGCCGCCCTTGGCATAGCATGCCGGCCCCGGCACCGCGCCCGCCGAGCGCGGACCGACACGGAACGCTCCCCCGGAATCGATGTAGGCGATCGAGCCGCCCCCGGCACCGATCGCATCAATGTCGATCATGGGCACCAGCACCGGCAGTCCGGCGACTTCCGTGTCGCGCGGATTCTTGATACGCAGCTCGCCGTTTTCGATCACCGATATGTCGGCCGACGTACCGCCGATATCGATGGTGATGATGTTGTTCTTGTCGCTGTGTTCGCCGGTCCAGCGGCCACCGATAACCCCGCCGGCGGGGCCTGAAAGAAGCAGTCCGATCGGCAGTTCGCTCGAATTCTCGATCGTCGATATGCCGCCGTTGGACTGCATGATGCGAACCATCGCATCGATACCGTTGGCACGCAGCCGGCCCTCCAGATTTCTGAGATAGGCTGACGTTCTGGGGCCGATATAGGCATTCATCGCAGCGCTGGAGAAACGCTCATACTCGCGGATCGTGTTCACCACGTCGGACGAGGCGGATACGAAGGCGTCGGGAAGGATCGACTTCACGATTTCCTTGGCACGCTGCTCGTGCTCGTTGTTGAGAAACGAGAAGAGGAATGCGACGATCACCGCATCCATGCCCCGCTTGGCGAAAAGTTCCGCTGCGTGCTTCACCTCGTCTTCAGCGAGGGGAACCTCGATGTCGCCCGTGGGCGGCATGATGCGTTCGCTCACCACCAGTCGGTCGCGCCGCCGGACCAGCGGTTTTGACTGCCAGGGCAGATCGAACTGCAGAGAGAAATTGTGAGGCCGCTTGTGTCGGGCCATGTGCATGATATCGCGAAAGCCTCGCGTCGTGATCATGCCGACCTTTGCACCCTGGCGCTCGATCACCATGTTGGTGGCGACCGTGGTGCCGTGAAAAACCGCATCGATCTCGCCGGGCTTGACGCCTGCCAGGCCACAGACTTTCAGGATTCCCTGGACGACACCTTCGGATTGGTCGTTGGGCGTGCTCGATACCTTCGTGACGACGACTTGGGCGTCAGCGCCAGGCTCGGACCGCTCGAGCACGATGTCGGTGAAGGTTCCCCCGACGTCGACGCCGACGCGGATCATGACCAACGCCTCAACGGGCCTGATTGGGAGGCTGCAAACCTGCCTGCATCTGGACTAGAGCGTTTGACCGATGCGTCGCCCGGTACCGGATGGCGACCGGATGATCCGAACGCAGTGGCGATCGTGAGACACAAAGGCAACGCAAACTCGCCCATTGATATAATCCCCGCTACGCCACTTACGGACGCTTTTTCTAATTCAGATAAGTAGTAGACATGGATCGTTCGTATGTGAAATAATTATTTTGCGGGCATTAAGACGAAATCGGTATCAATGATCAGATACGATCTCAAGCACTTGGCGACGTTCGTCGCGGTAGCCGAGGAACTGAACTTCCACCGGGCGGCCGAGCGACAGAACATGGCGCAACCGGCGGTTAGCCGGATCGTGCTCGAACTTGAAGACAGGCTTGGCGTCAAGCTCTTGGAGCGGACGACCCGCAAGGTGAGACTGACCGAATCCGGGCGGTACCTGCTGGTGGAAGCGCAGGAAATTCTCGGCCGCATTCACGTCGCGGAGCATACGACCCGACTGCTTGCATCCGGCACCAAGGCAATATTGCGCATAGGTTACACCACCATCACCGGCCATTCCCTGGTGCCAGACATCACCCGCGAATTCCGGCTCAGCAATCCCGACGTCCGACTCGAGCTCACCTACATGACGTCCCCGGTGCAGCGTGACAAAATCCTGCAGGACGAAATCGATCTGGGCTTCATTGAGGGGTCGTTCCAGAACTCGGAAATTGAATCCCGGCCGGTAGCGCACCATCGTCTGACCGCCCTGCTCCCACTCGACCACCCGCTCACCGCAAAGAAGTCGCTGACGATCGATGACCTTGCCCGAGAGCAGCTCGTCATGGGCACGCGCGTTGAGTGGCCAACGTTGCGCCGCATCATCGTTGACGCCTTCCAGAGCGCCGGCCAAGTGATGAAGGTCGGCCAGGAGGCATCGAGCCTGACCGGGCTTCTCGGCCTCGTCACGGCCGGCGTCGGGATAACGATTTTCTGCGGCATGCCGCGGTTTTGCGGCGAGAATGCTATTGCCGCGCGGCCCATCGTGACCAACCCGCCAGTCCTGGTCGAAACGCATCTCGCCTGGCGTCGTACCAGCATCAACATGGCCAAGCGCCGGTTCATCGAGGTCAGCCAGAAAGTCGGCGCCTCATACATGACACCCTAGTCTCGCGCTGATCCATTCAACCAACCACCAAGGGAAATTCGGGAGAGAGAAGCAATGGAGAACTGGGCAAACAGGAAAACGCTTATCCTCGGCCGCAACGAGATGGTGGGGCTGCTGGAGCCTCACGAATACAATGATTGCGTCGAGCAGGCCTACCGCATGCATGGCGAGGGCCGCTTCTACATGGACCCCAAGGGCCACATCGTGCTCGATCGTTTTCCTGGCGAATGGGAAGCGATGCCATCCTACATCGAGGAACCCCATGCAGCTGCCTGCAAGTGGGTCTCGATCCGCGAGAACAACCGCGAGAACTACAACCTGCCGACCGTGTTCTCGATCCTCATTTATACCCATCCCGAGACGGGGTTTCCCCTCGCTATCGTCGACGGCAGCTATCACACGGTGATGCGGACGGGGTCGGCGGCGGCCGTCTCGGCCAAGTGGATGGCGCGCAAGGATTCCAAGAAGCTCGCCATCGTCGGAGCGGGCCACATGGCGGAGGGAGCGCTCGCCACCTGCAACGCCGTATTCCCCTGGTCCGAGGTGCGCATCTGGAGCCGCAGCCAGGACACGCT
Source organism: Alphaproteobacteria bacterium (assembly GCA_018823835.1). Classification (GTDB taxonomy): domain Bacteria; phylum Pseudomonadota; class Alphaproteobacteria; order Rhizobiales; family Rhizobiaceae; genus CAMYMG01. The sequence continues at coordinate 741,549 of JAHJHT010000013.1, forward strand.
CGATCATTTCGTGAAGGAACAGCAACCTAAATACGAGAGCTTCGAAATCAAGGCGTCGACCAATCTCGAACAGACAGTGCGCGGCGCCGACGTGGTGGTGACTTTGACACCTGCACGGGGGCCGATCGTCATGGCGGACTGGATTTCGCCGGGCACACACATTGCAGCCGTCGGCGCAGACAAGAAGGGCGACCAGGAACTCGAAGGCAGGCTTCTGAAGGGCGCCCGCATTTTCGTGGATGACATCCGGCAGTGCCGCACCGATGGCGAGATCAACGTTCCGCTCTCGGAAGGCCTCATCACTGAAGCCGATCTCGCCGGCGAGATCGGCGAAGTCGTCACCGGCCGCAAGCCCGGGCGGACTTCGGACGAGCAAATCACCATCTTCGATTCGACCGGCATCGCGCTGCAGGACTCGGCCACGGTGCCCCTCGAGTACGAGAGGGCAATGTCAGCCGGCGTAGGAATAGAAAAGAAGATGATCTCCACTTGAGGCTGAAGCGCACTGCGCACGGTCCCTCATGCGCCAAGTCCTTGCTATTCTACGCCGCATGTAGACGGAATTGTTTCCGGCCCGCTGTTCGCGTTCAGGCGGCTACCGGCTTTTTCTGGGCCGCGACTTTGTAATCCTCGTTGCCATGCTCCAGCGCCCTGACCGCCGACGCGTTCGCATGCTCGGAAATCGAGGTGTGATCGCGGGTGTCGACTTCCGCGAAGGCCAGCCCGAGTCCGATCTCCAGATCCGCCGCCCTGACGTCTGACGCCAGAAAGCCCTTGGCGCCCTTCAGCAACCGCGCGCAGGCGCGATGTGCCGCGGCCGAACCCGTATTGGGGAGGATGACGCTGAAGGTATCGTCGGAAATGTGACCGACGATGTCGAATTGGCGTATCTGTTCCTTGAAGGATTCCGCGAGTCCCTTCAGCAGCGTTTCGCAGACCGCCTGGCCCTGTTGTTGAAGCGTCTGACTGTAGCCGCCGATCTTCAATACGACGACCGACAACGGGAACTGGAAACGCCGGTACCGGTTGAATTCGACCTTGAGATGTTCGGCAAAGGCACGCGCATTGACCATGCCGGTCAGGTCGTCGGTGACCGAATTCTGCTGGAGATATTTGTAGGCCGCTTCGAAGTCGCGCAAGCTCAACATGCCAACGAGCGCGCCATCCTGCATGACCGGCATGTGGCGGATGCGCCTTTCTGTCATCTGCGCATAGATATCCTCAACATCGTCGTCGCCGCAGCAGGTGATCACCGAGGAGGTCATGACGTCCTCGACCTTCTTGGAAAAAAGACCGGTCTGGAATTCCGCCAGGCTGCGTACGAGATCCCTCTCGGAGATGATGCCGACCATCACTTGCTTGCTGTCGACGACGGGCACGGCGCCGATCTTCCCTTCGCTCAACAAGGTCGCGGTTTCGACCAGGCTGCAGTCCGGCTTCACGGTAGTCACATCGGACGTGTTCTTGTTTTCCAGAAGTTTGTGAATTCGCATGAATGCCCCTGCCCAAATAAAGAAACTGAATCATTCGAGCATGGAGCAGACGGGTAAATATCTGCTAAAAACCTGCAAGTCGTATTGGTGAACCCGTTGGCGCTCCTTCTGCCGTCACTGGCAAGACTACAAGTGTAGGAAGACGCGATCGGTCACAATGGTTCCCCGGCCCATTTACAAGCAGGGTGGTCGAAGTGCCGGCAGCCGCTTGTTGGCACCTGGGCCGGCCCAGGCACCCGTTGTCAGCAGCGCACCTGGAGGCGGGAGTGATAGCGAGCGGTGAGGATACGCTTTCTCGCCTGCAGCAACTCGCCGTAGAGCGAACGAAGCGGATTGCCGCCGCCTTGCAGGCGTTCGACCTGGATCGCCGACGTCGCTGCAGCGAGCGGGGCTTCATCCACGGGATTGGGTGCGACCGACCAGACGTCGATGCCAAACTCCCAGGCGTGGCCGATGTCCTCGTCCACGGCGCGGTACACCCGCCGTCGCTGCAGGAGCCTTGCCGCAGCATCCGCCGACAGGACGTAGCCGACCGTACCGGATGCCAGCATCTTGTGGCTGACCAGCTCGATTTGTCCCGCCACCACCCGCTTGACGATGTGCTTGGGCCTGAGGTCGCTCAGCTTGACCAGGTCAAAATCGCCGCGCTCGACCTCGGCAAGCGCGGAGGAAAGCGCCGCATGGTCGACGACCCTGGCATCGTCCTCAAGGACCAGCGCATAGCGCTCGCCGCTGCTGACGATGCGGCGCCAGATGGCCCTGTGACTGGCATAGCAGGCCAGCTCTGATGGCGTGACCGAGCGCTTGGCCAGCAGCAGGTTGCGCAATGGCGAATAGAGTTCCTGCAGGCCGGCATCGTCACGGCGCACGCCCTCGAAGAACTCCCAGGAGAAGGCGGCGGGTTCCAGTTGTTGGGCGATCGACTTGCGGCGTGGTCCACCGGGTGGTTCGATCGTCAGGACGTAGGCTCTCACGGGTCGGATTCACGCTCTGCATTGCATCGACCGCCCCCGCGCGCATGCCTGGCATACGCGCCGGTCGGTTGGTCGCGAACCCTTACCAGCAATCATGCCGCAGGGACAACCAGTGCCTCGTAGCCAAGCGCGACAGGGTCCGCCAACTCCTGCCGTCACGAGCCACGGACAGAAGTCCGCAGGCGGATGTTCCTGAGGGCGCCTGGCCGCCCGGCCATGTCGACAGGCTGGGCCGGCCTGTTGCCTGCCGGTCACAGGTGCCCCCTGTAACGGCATCAAACCGTTACAGGGACGGTCGTATTGAGCGCCCGTCCAAATCCCCCGCCCCGAGAGAAGGCAAGATGCAACCATCAAGAAGAATCGCAACCGCGGCAGCAAGCATGATGCTGATGGCGGTCCCTGCACTGGCGCAGGAAAAGGTCGGCGAAGCCACCCTGGTGAAGACCAGAGTGACCGGCAATGGCGCCGTCATCGACTACATGGCGCCGGTGCACCGCAACGAGCGCATCCAGACATCGAAGACCGGGCTTGGCGAGTTCCTGTTCCGCGACGGCACGAAATTCGCCGTCGGCTGGAATTCGTCCGTCGTCATCGACGAGTTCGTGTTCAACGATTCCAAGACCGTTCAGAAGCTGTCGCTCAACGCGGCCAGGGGCACGTTCCGCTGGATCAGCGGCCAGTCGAAATCGTCGGCCTACCAGATCAACACGCCGGCCGGAACACTCGGCGTGCGCGGCACGGCGCTCGACATCTATGTCGGTGCCGGCGGCCTTACCGCCATCGTGCTCCTGGAGGGCGCGGCCCAGTTCTGCGGCAGCAATGGCTGCCAGGACCTGACGCGGCAATGCGACGTGGTCGTCGCGACGCCGTCCGGCGGCGTGCAGTCGCCCGAAACGGTGAACCGCAACATCTTCAACGTTCTCGGCACACCGCGTGCGCTGCCCTTCCTGTCGGGCGACCAGACACTGTCGCGAAAATTCCGGCGGGTCACCAGAGGCTGCGGCATGTCGAGCGCGCTGCAGAAGAGGACCGAGCCCGGCGGCGCTTCGAGACCCGACCCGAGGGATCGTCAGCCCCCGGACGACGATGACGGTGGAAACACCTTCAACCCCTAAACGGTGAGGAATTTCCGCACCTCGGCCCGGTCGAGATCCTCGGCCGGGCCGGTATGCACGATCAGTCCGCGATCCATGATGTTGACCTCGTCGGCCAGTTCCCGGCAGAAATCGAGATACTGCTCGACAAGCAGGATGGCGATGCCGGCCTGGTCGCGCAGGTAGCGGATCGCGCGGCCGATATCCTTGATGATCGACGGCTGGATGCCCTCGGTCGGTTCGTCGAGCACCAGGAGCTTCGGGCGCATCACCAGCGCCCGGCCGATCGCCAGCTGCTGCTGTTGCCCCCCTGACAGGTCGCCGCCGCGCCGGCCGAGCATCTGCTTCAGCACCGGAAACAGTTCGAAGACATGGCCCGGAATGTTGCGATCGGCACGCTTCAATGGCGCGAAGCCGGATTCCAGGTTTTCGCGCACCGTCAGGAGGGGAAAGACCTCCCTGCCCTGCGGCACGAATGCGATGCCCGACCGGGCGCGGTCATACGCCGCGCTCCGGTCGAGCGCCTTCCCCTCGAAGGCAACGCTTCCGCTCGTCAGCCGGTGATGGCCGACGATGGATCTCATGAGACTGGTCTTTCCGACGCCGTTGCGGCCGAGCACGCAGGTGATCTTGCCGGCGCCGGCGGTCAGCGATACGCCGCGCAGCGCCTGGGCGGCGCCGTAGTGCAATGTGGCGTCCTTGACCTCAAGCATGACCGGCGATCCTCGTCTCTTGGTCCCCCTCCTCCCCCGCGAAGGGGGTGGCGGGCGCGCCGGCCTGCCGGAGGGGGTCGGTGAAATTTCCAGAGTTTTCCAGCCGGTCGAAACCGGACCGGAAGGAGAGCGACGACTGCTCTGCGGCGGTTGCCAGCGAAAGAAGTGCGTCGAGGTCGAAGCGCCAGTACATGGTCAGCGACCCAGATAGACTTCGACGACGCGCTCGTCGGCCGAGACGAAATCCAGCGTGCCTTCCGACAGCACCGAGCCTTCGTGCAGGCAGGTAACCTTGACGTCGAGTTCGCGGACGAAATGCATGTCGTGCTCGACCACGATGACGGAATGGGTCTTGGCGATTTCCTTGAGCAGGCGCGCGGTTTCCTCGGTCTCGGCATCGGTCATGCCGGCGACCGGCTCGTCAACGAGAAGCAGCTTCGGGTCCTGCGCCAGCAGCATGCCGATCTCCAGCCATTGCTTTTGCCCGTGCGACAGATTGGCGGCGAGGTCGTTGCGCTTCTCGTCGAGGCGGATCGTGGCCAGAATCTCGTCGATGCGCTGCCGCTCCTCTGTCGAGCTGCGGTGAAACAGCGCCGGGAATATCGAGCGGGGACCGTTCAGCGACAGCATGATGTTGTCCTCGACCGAATGGCTTTCGAAGACAGTCGGCTTCTGGAACTTGCGGCCGATGCCCATCATGGCGATCTCGGCCTCGTCATGCTTCGTCAGGTCGACGCTGCCGTTGAAAAAGACCTCGCCATCGTCCGGCCGCGTCTTGCCGGTGACGATGTCCATCATGGTGGTCTTGCCGGCGCCGTTCGGGCCGATGATGGCGCGCATCTCGCCCTTGTCGAGCACCAGCGACAGGTTGTTGATGGCGCGGAACCCGTCGAAGGAGACCGAGACGCCGTCGAGGTAGAGGATCGTGTGGCTCTTTGACATGGCTTACTCGGCCGGTTGCGGTTCGGCGCCGGAATCCGGCTCGGACCATTTGCCGGCAGCCGCCGTTTCGGGGCGGACGACGACTTCCTGGGGTGCGACGACCTCGCCGGCCGCAAGCCGTTCGCGGCGGCGTGCCCGCCAGGCGTCCCACATGCCGACAATGCCCTGCGGCAGGAACAGCGTGACGGCGATGAACAACCCGCCCAGCGCAAACAACCAGTAATCGGGCAGCGCACCGGTGAAGTAGGATTTTCCGGTGTTGACGAGGATTGCGCCGATGATCGGGCCGACGATCGTGGCTCGACCCCCGACCGCCGCCCAGACGACGACCTCGATGGAATTGGCGGGCTCGAACTCGCCCGGGTTGATGATGCCGACCTGCGGCACGTAGAGCGCGCCGGCAATGCCCGCCATCACCGCCGAGACGGTGAAGGCGAACAGCTTGACGTTCTCGGCACGCCAGCCGAGGAAGCGCGTGCGGCTCTCGGCGTCGCGCACCGCCATCAGCAGCTTGCCGTATTTCGAGCCGATGATGCGCCAGGTCACGTAGACCGCGAGCGCCAGCGCGATTGCGGACGCGGAGAACAGCGCCGAGCGCGTGGCGTCTGCCTGCACGTTGAAGCCCAGGATGTCCTTGAAGTCGGTCAGGCCGTTATTGCCGCCAAACCCCATGTCGTTGCGAAAGAAGGCGAGCAGCAGCGCATAGGTCAGCGCCTGGGTAATGATCGAGAGATAGACCCCGGTGACGCGCGAGCGGAAGGCCAGCCAGCCGAAGCCGAAGGCCAGCAGGCCGGGCACCACCATGACCATTAGCGCGGCAAACCAGAACTGGTCGAAGCCGTACCAGAACCAGGGCAGTTCCTTCCAGTTCAGGAAGACCATGAAGTCCGGCAGGACCGGGTTGGCATAGACGCCGCGGTCGCCGATCTGGCGCATCAGATACATGCCCATGGCGTAGCCGCCGAGCGCGAAGAAGGCGGCGTGGCCGAGCGATAGGATGCCGCAATAGCCCCAGACCAGATCGAGCGCGAGCGCCAGCATGGCGTAGCAGAGGTACTTGCCGAACAGGGCGACCGCATAGGGCGGAATATGCAGGGCGCTGTTCTGCGGCACCGCGAGGTTGAGCACCGGCACGATGATGGCGATGGCCAGGAGAATTGTGATCGTGATGGCGATGCGGCGGTCGGCGCCGGCGGCGAAGAGTTTCCCTGTGATCATGCTTCCACCGCCCTGCCCTTGAGCGCGAACAGGCCGCGCGGGCGCTTCTGGATGAACAGGATGATCACCACCAGCACGATGATCTTGCCGAGCACGGCGCCGGCATAGGGCTCGAGAAACTTGTTGAGGATGCCCAGAGAGAAGGCGCCGACCAGCGTACCCCAGAGGTTGCCGACGCCGCCGAACACCACAACCATGAAGCTGTCGATGATGTAGCCCTGGCCGAGGTTGGGCGAGACATTGTCGATCTGGCTGAGCGCCACGCCGGCGATGCCGGCAATGCCGGATCCGAGCGCGAAGGTGAGCGCGTCGACCCAGGGCGTCTTGATGCCCATCGAGGAGGCCATGCGGCGGTTGGCGGTGACGGCGCGCATCTGCAGGCCCCACGGCGTCCTCTTCATGACGTAAAGCAGGACGGCGAAGACACCGAGAGCGAAGACGAGAATCCAGAGCCGGTTGAAGGTGACCGACATCTGGCCGATGTCGACGGCGCCCGACATCCAGGCCGGGTTGCCGACCTCGCGGTTGGTCGGGCCGAAGATGGTGCGTACCGCCTGCTGCAGGATGAGCGAGACGCCCCACGTCGCAAGCAGGGTTTCAAGCGGCCGGCCATAGAGGAAGCGGATGATGCCGCGCTCGATGGCAAGGCCGACGGCGCCGGAGACCAGGAAGGCGAGCGGCAGGGCAATGGCCAGGGACCAGTCGAAGAGACCAGGCGCGGTCGAGCGGATCAGTTCCTGAACGACGAAGGTCGTGTAGGCGCCAAGCATCACCATTTCGCCATGCGCCATGTTGATGACGCCCATGACGCCGAAGGTGATGGCGAGCCCGATCGCCGCGAGCAGCAGGACCGAACCGAGCGACATGCCGTACCAGACGTTCTGGGCGACAGCCCAGAAAGCCAGCGTCTCGTTGATCTTGGCGATCGCGGCGGTGGCCGCATCCTTGAGCGCCCCGTCGGACTGCGCCTCGTAGGCGATCAGCAGGGATGCCGCGTCACGGCTGCCCATCTCCGCGATCATCTCGATGGCAGCGAGCTTGTCGGCCTCGGGCAGGTCCGAAACCAGCACCGAGGAGGCGCGCGCCTGTTCGAGTTTCCTTCTGACGCTCGACACGGTTTCCCTGGCGATTGCCGCATCGAGAGCATCGATGGCGTCGGCGCTCGGTGTCTTGAACATCGTGTCGGCCGCCGCGATCCGCACGACGGGATCGGGGGAACTCAGCGTCAGTGCGCCTACGGCGTCGCGGATGACGCGGCGTAGCGTGTTGTTGACCTTGATCTTGCTGATCTCGGACTTCTTGGCTTCTCCCAAGACCTCGCCGGTCAGGGGGTCGAGAAGCCGGACGGTACGCCCACTCTCCTTGCCGATGAAGACTTCGCGGTCAGACTCGCGGAAGACGAGATCGCCGTCGGACAAGGCGACGAGCGGCCTTTCCGCGGCCGGATCACCCACCGCCGCGAGTTCCTCCACGATGGACTTCGTTGCCGCAAAACCCTTGGCGGTGGCAAACTTGGCGATGATCTCGCGCAGTTCGGCCTCGTCTGCCGCGGCGGGCGCGACGAAGGCCGTCAGCAGCGGCAGCAGAAGGGCGAGCAATCGCAGGATGGTCATTGCGGATAATGCCGATCGTTCATGCCTGGGGGAGCGCCCGGCGGCGGCAATCGTGCCTCCGCCCGGCAGTTCGTCTTGATCGTCGACCTAGTTGGTCGCCTTGCCGCCGCACTTGCCGGTGGCGGTGTTGAAGTTGCCGCAGGACATGGGCTTGCGCCAATCGGCGATCAGGTCCTTGGAATCCGGCAGGTAGTCGGACCATTCGTCACCCACGACGAGGCCGGTGGTCTCCCAGACGGTTTCCATCTGGCCATCGGCCTGGATCTCGCCGATCAGCACCGGCTTGGTGATGTGATGGTTCGGCATCATCGACGAGTAACCGCCGGTGAGGTTGGGCACCGAGACGCCGACGATGGCGTCGATGACGGCATCCGGATCGGTCGTGCCGGCCTTTTCAACCGCCTTGACCCACATGTTGAAGCCGATGACGTGGGCTTCCATCGGGTCGTTGGTCACGCGCTTCGGGTTCTTGGTGTATTCCTTCCACTTGGCGATGAACTCCTCGTTCTCGGGAGTATCGACCGACTGGAAATAGTTCCAGGCGGTGAGGTGTCCGACCAACGGCGTGGTATCGAGGCCGGCCAGTTCTTCCTCGCCGACCGAGAAGGCGACGACCGGGATGTCTTCGGCCTTGATGCCCTGGTTGCCGAGCTCCTTGTAGAAGGGAACGTTGGCGTCACCGTTGATGGTCGAGACGACGGCGGTCTTCTTGCCGGCCGAACCGAAGTTCTTGATGTCGGTTACGATCGTCTGCCAGTCGGAATGACCGAACGGCGTGTAGTTGATCATGATGTCTTCGTCCGCCACGCCCTTCGACTTGAGGTAGGCCTGGAGGATCTTGTTGGTGGTCTGTGGATAGACGTAGTCGGTGCCGGCCAGAACCCAGCGCTCGACCGAGCCGCCCTCTTCGCTCATCAGGTAGTCGACGGCCGGAATGGCCTGCTGGTTGGGCGCTGCGCCCGTGTAGAACACGTTGCGCTGGCTTTCCTCGCCCTCGTACTGGACGGGGTAGAAGAGTAGCGAGTTCAGTTCCTCGAATACCGGCAGCACCGACTTGCGCGACACGGAGGTCCAGCAGCCGAACACGGCCGAGACCTTGTCGACGGCAATCAGTTCGCGCGCCTTTTCGGCGAAGAGCGGCCAGTCGGACGCCGGGTCCACGACGACTGCCTCAAGCTGCTTGCCGAGAAGGCCGCCCTTCTTGTTCTGCTCGTCGATCAGGAACAGCATCGTGTCCTTCAGCGTGGTCTCCGAGATCGCCATCGTTCCCGACAGCGAGTGGAGAATACCGACCTTGATCGTGTCGTCCTGCGCCTGTGCGGGCGCGGAAAACAACAGGCCGGCGGCTATTGCCGACGCCGACAGTGTTTTGCTTATCATTGAGAAACTTCCCCTCATGTGGACACCTCCGAATTGGTTGTTGCACCGCAATAGTCGATGCAACAGCCATGCCAGTTTCGAAGGAGCCCGATACGACAGGGACTTTACTGTTCATTCTCAATGGCTTGACGCCTCCGGATTGGAGTCCCCCCAAGACGCCGTAGCGGAAGGTCCTCCAGCCATTGTGACAATTTTGCGCAACGCAGCATCTGTTGCCTGATTTTTAACCAGTTGGCGAGATTGCCTATTCTCTGTGCGAAATGCGCGCAAGATCAGATGATCGTGGCAGCCAAGAACCAGAGTGTCGCGCCCAGGCGGTAGACATCGGCAATCGCGGGGCGGGCAAGGTCGGCAGTCCGCCAGACCGAGGCCAGAAGAAAGGCGTTGTAGGGAAGCGGCGCGAAGAGAACTGCAAGGGATGGCACGGTGCCGACCTTGAGTCCCAGAAGCATGAGGCCCAGAGCGCCCGCCACGACGTTGACGATCGACGCGACGACGATCATGTCGCGCCAGAAAATCGTCGCCAGCGGCACGCGCCGGTTCCAGCGCCTGGACAGGAAGGCCCGGGGACCATGACCCGTGACACTCTCAGTCTGCATGGAACGGTTTCCGGATGGCGGTCTGGTTCAGGCAGCCGGGTGGGCAATGCGTCCGCCGGCTGCATCTGTGGACAAGCGATGCTCAAACTGTCTCAAGTCATATCGCAGCCGCACAAGCAGGGCTAGCATCCCGCGATGCAATCATCCCGCGACATTTCCCGCCTGATCGAGATCATGGCGGCACTGCGCGATCCCGAGACCGGCTGTCCCTGGGACGTCGAGCAGGATTTCGCCTCCATCGCTCCCTATACGGTCGAAGAGGCCTACGAGGTGGCCGACGCCATTGCGCGCGGCGATCTCGACGATCTGCGCGACGAGCTCGGCGACCTGCTGCTGCAGGTCGTCTACCACGCCAGGATGGCAGAGGAGCAGGGCGACTTTGCTTTTGGCGACGTGGTGCAGGCGATCACTGAAAAGATGATCCGCCGCCACCCGCATGTCTTCGGCGACGAGGAGGCGCGCGGCGCCGGCATGGCCAAGGGCATGTGGGAGAGGATCAAGGGCGAGGAGAAGGCCGCCAAGCGCGCCGCCCGGGTGGCGCGCGGCCTCGACCCGGAAGACAATGGTCACGGCTTCCTCGACGGGGTGCCCGTCGCCCTGCCCGCGCTGACGCGCGCGCTGAAGCTGCAGCAGAAGGCGGCGCAGGTCGGGTTCGACTGGAGCGAAGCCGAGCCGATCCTCGCCAAGATCGAGGAAGAGATCGGCGAGTTGCGCAGTGCCATGGCCGAAAAGGATGCGGCTGCCATGAAGGACGAATTTGGCGACGTGCTGTTTGCGCTGGTCAATTTCGGCCGCCATCTCGGCATCGAGGCCGAAGCAGCGCTCGGCGGCACCAACGAGAAGTTCCGCAACCGCTTCCACGAGGTCGAGCGCGCGCTGACGGCGCGCAACGAGACGCTGCAAGCGGCAACGCTGGAGGAAATGGAAGCGCTGTGGCAGCAGGCCAAGCGCAAGGAATAGGGCTGGCTAGCTACCGCTCTTGCGGCGCAGCCGACTGAGGATTTCCTCGCGCGCGCTCGCCGTCGCCTGGATCTCGATCGACACGCTGCCGTCTTCATTGTCCGTGCGCGAAAGCACGTCTCCATTGCGATAGAGCCAGTCCATCAGCCCCATCTGGTCGGGCGCCAGCACGACGTCCACCTTGTCCAGCGAGCCCGACAGGCGCGCCTCGATCACCGAGGCGAGCGCTTCGATGCCCTCGCCCGTTACCGCGGAGATGGCAATCGGGTGTTCGCCCTTGCGGGCTGTTCCCTCCTCCAGCAGGCGTTCGCGATTGCCTGCATCGAGCAGGTCGATCTTGTTCCAGACCTCGATGACGTGGCTGGTGTCGGCGGCGTTGACGCCGAGATCGTGCAGGATGCGTTCGACATCCTCGGCCTGCGCTGTCGTGTCCGGATCCGAAATGTCACGCAGATGGATGACGAGGTCGGCCTCGACAACCTCCTCAAGCGTCGCCCGGAAGGCAGCGACAAGGTGGGTCGGGAGGTCGGAGATGAAACCGACCGTGTCGGACAGGATGATCGGCGTGCCGTGCGGAAGACGAACCCGCCTTAGGGTCGGGTCGAGGGTCGCAAACAGCATGTCCTCGGCCAGCACGCCGGCACCGGTCAGGTGGTTGAAAAGCGTGGACTTGCCGGCATTGGTGTATCCGACGATGGCAACGACCGGAAACGGCACCTTCTTGCGCTTGGCGCGGTGCAGGTCACGGGTGCGGCGCACCGTCTCCAGCTCACGCTTGAGCTTGGTGATCTTGTCCTGAAGGGCGCGCCGGTCGGCCTCGATCTGGGTTTCACCGGGTCCACCGAGGAAGCCGGCGCCGCCACGCTGCCGCTCGAGGTGGGTCCAACTGCGCACAAGGCGCCCTTTCTGGTAGTTGAGATGCGCAAGGTCGACCTGCAGCGTGCCTTCCTTGGTGCGTGCGCGGCGGCCGAATATCTCCAGGATCAGCGCGGTGCGGTCGAGCACCTTGGCTTCGAGCGCCTTTTCGAGATTTCGCTGCTGCACGGGCGTCAGTGGATGATCGACGATGACGACCTCCGCATGGCCTTCCTTGACGATCTCCGCAATCTCTTCGACCTTGCCCGCGCCGAGCAGGGTCGACGGGCGAGGCTCGCTGACGTTGACGATTGCCGTGTGCACCAGATCGAGATCGATGGCACGCGCCAGGCCGACGGCCTCATCGCGCCGTGCATCGGCCGACCGGGTCAGCCTCGGGCGGTTCTGACCGGAATCCTCGTCAGTGCGATAGGAACGCGGCAGCACCGGCACGATGACGACCGCCCGCGTGGCGGCCTCGCGCCGGTCCGTTGCCGTTGATTTGTCCGACTTGCCGGTCCCCCGACCGGCACCCGATTGACGCGCCAATCAGGAGCCCGCGCCAGCTTCCTCGCCATCAAACATCTGAACCGGCTGGCTCGGCATGATGGTGGAGATGGCATGCTTGTAAACAAGCTGGGAGTGTCCGTCCCGCCGCAGCAAGACGCAGAAATTGTCGAAGGATGTCACCACCCCAGTCAGTTTCACGCCATTGATCAGGAAGATCGTCAGCGGATTCTTGGTCTTGCGGACTGAATTGAGAAACAGGTCTTGCAGATTTTGCGAACGTTCCGCCATTGTTTTTATCTTTCGTCCGGCCCCGTTGGCCTACGTGTAGTGCGCCAAATTTGTACGCATATGTCAAGCACATCGACATTTTTCAGCCGAGCCAAACCCCAGGCCCGGCGGAATGCGCGTTATTGATAACCTGCGGTATCAGGCAGGGCTTTTTTCCGCAATGTCAAAAAACGCCTGCCGAAGGGATAAGGTGACAGATCCAGGGTGACCATTGGCGATCGGCGTGCCATCGATGGCGACCACCGGCATGGCGATGGTGGTTGCCGAGCTGATGAAAGCTTCGCGGGCTTCCCTGGCCTCCGACACCGAGAAGTAGCGTTCCTCGATCTTCAGCCCGAGCTTGGCTGCGACATCGAACAGCGTGGTGCGCGTGATGCCGCGCAGGATGCCGTGCTCCGCAGGACGCGTGACCAGCGCGCCGTCCTTGGTGACGATCCAGGCATTCGACGATCCGCCTTCCTTGACGTTGCCGTCGGTGTCCACGAACCAGGCTTCCTGGGCCCCGGCGGCCTTGGCCTTCTCCTTGGCGAGCACGTTCGGCAGCAAGCCGACCGACTTGATGTCCACGCGATCCCAGCGGTTTTCCGGCACGGTGACGACCCGGATGCCCTCCTCGGCGCGCTTTGAGACCTGCGTCGGATCGACCTTCTTGGCCGTCACGACCACTGCCGGCCTGGTGTTTGCCGGAAACAGGAAGTCGCGGCCCGCAACGCCGCGCGTGACCTGCATGTAGACCAGGCCGTTGACGACACGGTTGCGCCGGACGACCTCGCGAATGACGATCTGGAATGCCGCGCGCGCCATCGGCCAGGCGATCTTCAGTTCGCCGAGCGAACGGTCGAGCCGGTCGAGGTGGCGCTTCATGTCGACGATGTAGCCCCTGGCCACCTCGCAGACCTCGTAGACGCCGTCGGCGAACTGGTAGCCCCTGTCCTCGATGTGGACGCAGGCATCGGCATGGGCGACATAACGTCCGTTGACATAGGCAATGCGCGGCATGGCGTTCTCGACTGTTCCGGAGCTCGTGCGTTCTTAGGCGATTCCGCCCACGCCCGCCATCACACGCCGAGCGATTTGAGCTTGCGGTGCAAGGCGGACCGCTCCATGCCGATGAACTCGGCGGTGCGAGAGATGTTGCCGCCGAACCGGTTGATCTGGGCGATCAGATACTCCTTCTCGAACATCTCGCGTGCCTCGCGCAGCGGCAGCGCCATGATGTGCTGGTCGGACTGGCTGGGCGCGCGCGGCATCATGTCGCCGATCTCGGCCGGCAGCAGGTCGGCGGTGATCGGGGCCTCGACGTCGTCTCCGCGCACCAGAATCATCAGCCGCTCGATGTTGTTGCGCAGCTGGCGCACATTGCCCGGCCAGTTGTGCGCCTGCAGGACGGCAAGCGCGTCGTCGCCAATGCGGCGCGGCTTGATGCCGGCCTGGCGGGCCACCTGCTTCATGAAGTGATCGACGAGATAGGGGATATCCTCGCGGCGTTCGGCGAGCCCCGGGACCACGACCGGCACGACCGCCAGGCGGTGATAGAGGTCCTCCCGGAAGCGTCCGTCGGCGATCATCGCCTCGAGATTGTGCGCCGTCGAGGCGATGATGCGCACGTCGACCTTGACGCGCTTGGTGCCACCGACGCGCTCGAACTGCTGGTCGACGAGAACGCGCAGGATCTTGGCCTGCGTCTCGCGCGGCATGTCGGCCACCTCGTCGAGGTAGAGAATGCCACGATGCGCCTCCTCGAGCGCTCCGACCTTGCGTTCGCCGCCATTCGATTCGGTGCCGAACAGCTCGATCTCCATGCGCTCTGGCGTGATCGTCGCCGAATTGACGGTGATGAAGGGACTGCTCTTGCGTGACGACAGGGCATGGATGGCGCGTGCGGCCAGTTCCTTGCCGGAGCCGGACGGTCCCAGGATCATGATGCGGCTGTTGGTCGGCGCAACGCGCTCGATGGTCTGGCGCAGCTGGCTCATGGCCGACGACATGCCGATCAGGTCGAATGTCTCGCCGCTGCGCAGCTTGAGGTCCGAAACCTCCTTCTTCAGCTTCGACGTCTCGAGTGCCCGTTCCGCGATCAGGATCAGGCGGTCGGCCTTGAATGGCTTTTCGATGAAGTCGTAGGCGCCGCGGCGGATCGCCGAGACAGCGGTCTCGATGTTGCCGTGACCGGAAATCATCACCACCGGCAGGCCTGGGTGCAGCGTCTTGATCTGGTCAAGGAGCGCCAGGCCGTCGAGCCGCGAACCCTGAAGCCAGATGTCGAGAAACACCAGGCGGGGCACGCGGTCGGCGATTGCCGCCAGTGCGCTGTCGCTGTCATGGGCAGTGCGGGTTTCGTGCCCCTCGTCGCTCAGGAGCCCTGCCACCAGTTCACGGATATCTTCCTCGTCGTCGACGATCAGAATGTCAGACGCCATCGGTTACCTTCTCGCTTTCAACTGATTCCGCCTTCCCGCCGTCGGCCGTGCCGCTGCCGTCGGATGCGGGAAGGAATATGCTGATCATGGCGCCCCGACCGCCATGGAAATACTCGGGGGCGTCGTGAAGTTCCAAACGACCGCCATGGTCCTCGGCGATCTTCTTGACGATTGCGAGGCCAAGGCCGGTGCCCTTCTCGCGGGTCGTCATATAGGGCTCGAGCAGCCGCTGCCTGTTCTCGCGTGGCAGGCCCTTGCCATTGTCGATCACGTCGACGCGAATCATGCCGTCTTCCTGCGTCGCGCGGATGCGGATCACGCCCGCGTCGCCGACATCCTTGCCGACGGTCTCGATTGCCTCGGCCGCGTTCTTGATGATGTTGCCGAAGGCCTGGGACATCAGCCGGCTGTCGAACGTGCCCGTCAACGGCTTGTCGGCAAAGTCCCGCTCGAAGGCGATGTCGGAATGTCCGACCTCGACCAGGAATGAGGCCTCGCGCAGCGCCTCGCGGATATCGACCATCTTCATCTCGGGTTTCGGCATGCGCGCGAAGGCGGAGAACTCATCGACCATGCGACCGATGTCCTCGACCTGCCGGATGATCGTGTCGGTGCACTGGTCAAACACCTCGCGATCCTCGGTGATGACCTTGCCGTAGCGGCGGCGGATGCGTTCTGCCGAAAGCTGGATCGGCGTCAGCGGGTTCTTGATCTCGTGTGCGATGCGCCGCGCCACATCGGCCCAGGCGGTGGAGCGCTGCGCCTGTACCAGGTCGGTAATGTCGTCGATCGTGACGACGTAGGATTTTTCGTCGGTCTGGCTGTCGCCGCCCTCGACGGTCACCTGCACGTTGAAGGTGCGCTCGGCGCCTGCCCGGTAGAAGGTGACCTGTTCGCGATAAACCGCCCTGCCCGATTGTCGTCCGATCTCGAATACACGCCCGACATGCGGCAGGATGGCGGAGATGTTCTCGCCCAGCGAGGCTTGCGCCGAGATCGCAAGCATGGTCTCGGCGGAGCGGTTGACGATGGAGATGATGCCGTAGGAATCGACGCCGATGACGCCGGCCGTGACGCCGGCAAGCACGGCCTCGGAGAAGCGGCGCCGTTCGTCAACGAGGTCCTTGGCGTGCAGGATCTCGTTGCGCTGCGCCTTCAGCTCCAGCAGCATCTTGTTGAAGGTGTCGCCAAGCGAAGCGACGTCGCCGTCGGTGGCGCGGACGGGAACCGAGACGTCGAGATTGCCGGTCGCCACCTCGTCGGCCGCGCCGATGAGCTGGCGGATCGGCCGGACCAGGCGATCGGCCACCGTGATGCCCGTCCAGATGGCGGCGAGCACGATGATCAGGGTCAATCCGAGATAGAGCAGGCCGAAGGCGATCTGCGTGGTGCGCCGGTTCGCCTCCAGGCCGCGGTACTCGGCGGTATTGAGGGTGACGATCTGGCGGGCCCGGATGACCTCGGGATCGACCAGGCGGATGGTGTAGAGATAGGTGTCGTCGTACTGGCGCAGCTTGATGATCGCACCGACGACGTTGCTGGTGCGCGGTTCGATCAGCACGGGCTGGCCGGTCGTCGCCTGCTTGACCGATTCGGGCGGCGGCGGCGGCATCTCGAAATCGGAGCGCGTGTGCGCGGCCATGACGAAGGAACCGTCATTGCGAATCAGTGCAGCATGCGCCAGCGCACGGCCGACGGCCTGCTTGCTCATGAACTCGCGAAAGCCGGTCCTGTCGAGGCCGTAGAGGGTGCGGGCGTTGTCGAGGTCGTTGGCCATCGAGAGGGTCGTGCCCTGCAGGTTGCGGGCGTTCTCGCGCACATAGGCCTCGGCGATCGACAGCGAGGAATTGATGATCGTCTTGGTGCGGATCTCGAACCAGCGGTCGAGGCCGATGTCGAGCGTGATCGAGGCGATCACGGCGACAATGATGGCCGGCAGCACGGCAACCAGCGAGAACATGGCGACGATGCGCACATGCAGTCGCGACGCAGCCTTGCCGCGACGTCGCGCCTTGGCGATGCGGTAGACTTCCCTGCCTATCAGCCAGGACAGGAACAGCACGAAGGCGGCGTTGATTGCGATGAGCGACAGGGTCGTCGCCTCGTCCGGCGTGATCGGCGTGACGCCGACGAGGATGGCGAAGGAAACAGCGGCGGTCAGCAGAGCTCCGACCACGGCGACGACGCCCGGCATGGCCAGCAACCGACGGCCGTCGGCGGCGGCCGCACTTTCGAAATGCGGGTCTGATGCTACGGGCGACTGAACTGCCATGGTGTGCTGGTGTGCCTGTCCTTTGCACTCAACCTATGCAACGCATTGTGGCGATTATGCAACAAGGCTGGTCCTACCAGTGCGATTTGCTGGAGGATTTTCGGCACACGAAAGCGTGAAGCAACACCGGGCCGGAGTCGCCGGACCAGCGGTCAGACGGGCTTCGAGGCTCGGTAGACGTTGACACCGAGGTCGCGGATTTTCTTGCGCAGCGTGTTGCGGTTCAGGCCGAGAAGTTCCGCCGCCTTGATCTGGTTGCCGCGCGTGGCCGTCATGGAGGCGAGAACCAGCGGGTATTCCACCTCGGCGATGATTCGCTGGTAGAGGCCGGGTGGCGGCATCTCGCCGCCAAAGCTCGAAAAGTAGCGCTGCAGGAAGTGTTCCGTAGCCTGGCCGATGGTCAGGTTGTCCGGGACCATGGCGCCGCCGGGCGCCTCGTCCTGTTCTCCGGTCTTCAGCTCGGCCTCGATGATCTCGGCCGAGATCTCGTCCTGCGGGTAGAGCGCGGCCAGCCGGCGCACCAGATTTTCCAGTTCGCGGACGTTGCCCGGCCAGGGATAGCGCTTCATCAGTTCGATGCCGCCGCTCGAGATGCGCTTGGTCTGCAGCCCCTCCTCCTCGCCGAGCTTGAAGAAGTGGCGCACCAGATCGGGCACGTCCTCGGCGCGTTCGCGCAGACCCGGCAGCCTGAGTGGCACCACGTTCAGCCGGTAGAAAAGGTCCTCGCGGAACAATCCCTGATTGATCAGCGTGCGCAGGTCCTTGTTGGTCGCGGCGACGATCCGGACGTCGGTCTTGATTGGCGTGCGGCCGCCGACGGTGGTGTATTCGCCCTGCTGCAGCACGCGCAGCAGGCGCGTCTGCGCCTCCATCGGCATGTCGCCGATCTCGTCGAGGAACAGCGTTCCGCCCTCGGCCTGTTCGAAGCGGCCGGTGGAGCGGTTCTGGGCGCCGGTGAAAGCGCCCTTCTCGTGGCCGAAAAGTTCGGATTCGATCAGGTCGCGCGGGATGGCGGCCATGTTGATGGCCACGAAGGGACCGCTGCGGCGGCGGCCGTATTCGTGCAGGGCCCGGGCGACGAGCTCCTTCCCGGTGCCGGACTCGCCGCTGATCATCACCGTCAGGTCGGTCTGCATCATGCGAGCGAGCATGCGGTAGATGTCCTGCATCGCCGCCGAGCGGCCGACGAGCGGCATTGCCTCGGTCTGGTCCTCGGCTCGCGCTTCCTGCTTGGACCGGCGCGGCTCCGACAGGGCGCGGTTGACGATGGCCAGCAGTTCGTTGAGGTCGAAGGGCTTGGGCAGATACTCGTAGGCGCCGGTTTCGGAGGCGCGGATGGCGGTCATGAAGGTATTCTGGGCGCTCATGACGATGACCGGCAGGTCGGGCCTCGCCTTCTTGATGCGCGGCAGCATGTCGAAGGCGTTCTCGTCGGGCATCACGAC
This sequence comes from Alphaproteobacteria bacterium, assembly GCA_018823835.1. GTDB lineage: Bacteria > Pseudomonadota > Alphaproteobacteria > Rhizobiales > Rhizobiaceae > CAMYMG01. Next base: position 760,325 of record JAHJHT010000013.1, read on the forward strand.
GTCGGTGATGACAAGATCGCCCTCGCCGGCGACGACCCAACGCCACAGCGTCGCGGCATTCGAGGTGACGCGCACCTCGTGGCCGACCCGCGACAGAGCCTGGTTGAGCACGGTCCTGATCGCGGCATCGTCGTCGGCTACAAGAATGCTGCCCTGAACCGTCATGCTGGATTTCCTTCAACGTCTTCGGCAGGCGCTGCCGACATTCCCTTCCAGGCCGGCATCAGCACCCGGAAGGTGGTGCCGCGGGGCGTGGAATCGCACTCGATGATGCCGCCATGCTCGCCGACGATCTTGGCGACGAGCGCCAGGCCGAGCCCGGAGCCGTTGGGCTTGGTGGTCACGAAGGGATCGAACAGGATCGGCAGGATATCCTCGGACACGCCCGGACCATTGTCGCGAACGCAGAATTCCAGCGGCAGCGAGACGCGGTCCTGCGTTCCGGGCACGGACACGCGGATGCCCGGCCGGAAGGCTGTCGACAGGGTGATCTCGGCGCTCGAATTGTTGCCGGTCGACTCGGCTGCGTTCTTGACCAGGTTCAGGAACACCTGGATCAGCTGGTCGCGGTTGGCATAGACCGAAGGCAATGATGGATCATAATCCTCCAAGATCTTGATCCGGCTTGCAAAACCGTTCCTTGCGATGGCCTTCACGTGGTCGAGCACGACATGGATGTTGACCGGGTAGCGGTCGATCGGCCGCTCGTCGGAGAAGATCTCCATGCGATCGACCAGCGAGACGATGCGATCGGTTTCCTCGGTGATCAGCCGGGTCAGCGCGCGGTCCTCGTCGGACACCGCCGTCTCCAGCAACTGCGCCGCGCCGCGGATGCCCGATAGCGGGTTCTTGATCTCGTGCGCCAGCATGGCGGCGAGGCCCGTCACCGAGCGCGCTGCGCTGCGATGCGTCATCTGGCGGTCGATCTTGTCGGCCATCGAGCGTTCCTGGAACATGATGACCACCGAGCCCGGCAGTTCCGGCACCGGCGCGGCGTAGAGGTCTACGACCTTCTCGATACCGATGCGCGGCGAGGAAATGTCGACGCGGTATTCGTTGACCGGCGACAGGCGCTCGCGAACCTGGTCGACGAGGATCAGGATCGGGCTGCCGAAAGGCACGAAATGCGCCAGGGTCTTGCGCGCCAGTACGGAGGCGCTGGAGCGGAAAAAATCCTCGGCGTCAGCATTGGCAAAGGTGATGCGCCCGTCCGGCCCGACCATGATGACCGGCCGGCGGATCGTGTTGAGCACGATCTGGGCGGCGTCGGCATCGTCGATGTCGGCGGACGCGGTGACGCTCATGCTGCTGCCCTCGTCGCAGTATTTGCCGCCGATGCGTCGAAACAGTCGCGCAAGGCCCGGATCGTCTGCGCCGGGTCCGTCGCGGTCATGATGCCGGCGCGCATCTGCGGCGTTGCGGACGGCGCATGGCGGTCGATGTACCAGCCAAGATGCTTGCGCGCCTGGCGCAGCCCGGACTCGACGCCGTAGAGCGACAGCATGTCCTGGTAATGAGCCACTACATAGTCGGCCATCGCTGCGGCATCCGTCGGCGCGCCGGGCGCGGAACCGCCACTCAGCCCGGCAACGATCGCGCCAGGCGCCCAGGGTGCGCCATAGCTGGCGCGGCCGACCATCACCGCGTCGGCGCCCGACTGGGCGAGGATTTCCGCCGCATCCGCCGCAGTGGCGACGTCGCCATTGGCGACGACGGGAATGGAGACCGCCGCCTTGACCCGGGCGATGGCGCGCCAGTCGGCCTGGCCCTTGTAGAACTGGCAACGGGTGCGTCCGTGGATCGTCACCATCCTCACGCCGGCCTGCTCGGCACGGCGCGCCAGCGTCGGTGCGTTAAGGGCGCTTTCGTCCCAGCCGAGCCGCATCTTGACCGTCACCGGGACATCGACGGCGCCAACGACGGCGTCGATCAACGTCAGCGCGTGGTCGAGGTCGCGCATCAGCGCGGAGCCTGAATAGCCGCCCGTCACCTTCTTGGCAGGGCAGCCCATGTTGATGTCGATGATGTCGGCACCCTCGCCCGCAGCCATGCGCGCCGCCTCGGCCATGTGCGCGGCCTCACGACCGGCCAGCTGCACCATGTGGACCGGCAGTCCGGAATGGCGTACACGTCGGCTTGAACTCGCACGCCCCTTGGCCAGTTCGCCGCTGGCGACCATCTCGGACACGACGAGGCCAGCACCATGCGCATGGGCGCGCAGGCGAAACGGCTCATCGGTCACCCCCGACATGGGCGCGAGAAAGACCCGGTTGCGGATCACGATGCCGCCCAGGTCGAGCGCGTCGGCGAGATTTACACGATCAATCATGCACAAAAACGATGCACCTTATTTTGGTGCCTATTCCTTAGACAGTTTCGTATGGGCGCGCAACGTCCCTCTGCTGTGAAATTGTGACGCTTTCGGGAATGTGCTGGTTTTCGGACGGCGCCGCGACTATTCGTCAGCACATGACAAACGCGCCTGAAAACACCTCGCCGAAAACCGTCGTGGTTCTCGTTGCCGCCGGCCGAGGCGAGCGCGCAGGCATCGCTGACGGGCCAAAACAATACCGCCTGCTTGCCGGCAAGCCCGTCATCGCCCACACGATCGAAGCCTTCCTCGCTCACCCTCTCGTCGACCGGATCGCGGTGGCCATTCACCGCGACGACGAGGCGCTTTTCACGCAGGCAGCCGGCGAGAGCGAGCGGGTCAGTTTCGTGCATGGCGGCGCCACCCGTCAGGAATCGACGCTGCTTGCACTGCGTTCGCTGCGTGAAGCGCCGCCCGAGATCGTGCTGATCCATGATGCCGTCAGGCCCTTCGTCGACGACGATCTGATCGACCGCACCATCGCGGCGGTCGGCGAGAGGCAGGGTGCGCTGCCGGCAATGCCGCTGGCCGAGACGCTGAAGCGGGAAAGCACGGAAGGCACGGTTGCCGAAACCATCCCGCGCGCCGGCCTGCACGCGGCGCAGACCCCGCAGGGCTTTCCCTACTGGCCGATCCTGGCCGCACACGAAAAGGCCTATACGGCCGGCCGGCTCGATTTCACCGACGATGCCGCGATCGCCGAATGGGCGCGCATCCCGGTGATGCTGGTCACCGGCTCGCCACACAATGTCAAACTCACCTGGGCACAGGATATCGCCATGGCCAACCAGCGGCTGACAAGCCAGCGCGCGACATTCCCGGACGTGCGGACCGGCAACGGCTACGACGTTCACGCGAGCGGCCCCGGCGACCATGTCACGCTCTGCGGCATCGAGATCGCGCATTCGAGCGGCCTCGACGGCCATTCCGACGCCGATGTCGGCCTGCATGCGCTGACCGATGCGCTGCTTGCCACCTGCGGTGCGGGCGACATCGGCACGCATTTCCCGCCGTCGGACCCGCAGTGGAAGGGCGCGGCCTCCCGCATTTTCGTCGAACATGCCGCGGCGATCGTTCGCCGGCATGGCGGCCGCATCGCCAATGCCGACATAACGCTGATCTGCGAGGCGCCGAAAATCGGCCCGCATCGCGAGGTGATGGCCGCGGCCATGGCCGCCATGCTGAAAATTTCGCCCGATCGCATCTCGATCAAGGCAACCACAAACGAGCGCCTGGGTTTCATAGGACGAGAGGAAGGCATCGCGGCGATTGCCACCGCGAGCGTCGTTTTCCCTGGCGAGGTACCCGAATGACCGGCATGGCCGAACTGTCCGACCGCTTCCTGCAGGCCTGCGCGCGGCGCAAGATCCTCGTCGCGACGGCCGAATCCTGCACCGGCGGCATGATCATCTCCTGGCTGACCGACATTCCCGGCTCCTCGTCGATGGTCGACCGCGGCTTCGTCACCTATTCGAACGAGGCCAAGATGGAGATGCTCGGCGTATCGGCCGACACGCTGGAAGCGCATGGCGCGGTCTCGCAGGAAACCGCGGCAGAGATGGCCAACGGCGCGCTCGAGCACTCGCGCGCCGGAATCACGCTCGCGGTTACCGGCATTGCCGGTCCGGATGGCGGGTCGGAGGAAAAGCCGATCGGGCTGGTGTGGTTCGGTCTGGCAATGACAGGCAAGCCCACGGTCACGGAAAAGCGCGTCTTCCAGAATCTCGGCCGCGACTACATCCGCCGCGAGACGGCGAAGCACGCGTTGGAGATGGGGCTGCGGGAGCTCGAATGAGCCCCGAAGCCTAAAGCTGCAGGGCCATGCCGATCGAGGCGGGCGCCGTTGGCTCGAAACCAAACTTCTCATAGAGGTGTCGCGCCGGGCCGTCGGCGATCAGGCTGACATAGGCAGTCTTGGGCGCGGTGGCGCGCAGGTGAGCGACGAGTGCCTCCATGATCTGCTTGCCCAATCCCCTGCCCTGATGGACCGGATCAACCGCGATGTCTGTGATCTGGTAGAAACACCCACCGTCGCCGACAACCCGCCCCATGCCTACGGCGCCATCCCTCCAGACGACTGTCACCGCATAAAGCGTGTTGGGCAGGCCGGCAGCGGCAGCCTCGAGCGTCTTCTCGCTCAAACCCGAAATGCTGCGCAACCGCCTATAGGTCTCGATATCCGGTGTGCCGACGGCCAACCGGTAGCCGTCGGGTTCGGCAGCGCGGTTATCCAACTGACTTGACCGATTCTGGCTTGCCGTAGATTTCGTCCGCCCTCTTCTCGAAAGCCTCGGCGAACATGCGAAAGGCGCGGTCGAACATCGACCCCATCAGGGCGCCGAGAATGCGGCTCTTGAATTCGTAGTCGATGAAAAACCTTACCAGCGTTCCGCCGTCTCCGGCCGGCTCGAAGCGCCACACATTGTTGAGGTAGCGGAACGGCCCGTCGAGATACTTCACCTCGATCACCTGCTCGTCCGGCTTGAGATAGACCTGGCTGGTAAAGGTTTCGAGGATCGCCTTGTAGCCGACGGTCATGTCGGCCACGAGGATCGTGTCGCCGTCGCGTTCCTTGCGCGAGCGCACTGTCAGCGTCTTGCAGAGCGGCAGGAACTGCGGGTACTTCTCGACGTCGGCGACGAGATCGAACATCTTCATCGGCCCGTGTGCGACCGATCGGGTTGTCTCGTATTTGGGCATCGGCGGGCGGTTACGCCGTCCTGGCGAGCTGCGCCTCACGCGCCGCGCGCAGCCGGGCGAAATCGTCGCCGGCATGGTGCGAGGACCGCGTCAGCGGGCTCGAGGCCACCAGCAGGAAGCCCTTGGTCCGGCCGACGGTCTCGTAGGACTTGAACTCCTCCGGCGTCACGAACTTCTTGACCGGATGATGCTTCTTGGTCGGCTGCAGATACTGGCCGATGGTCATGAAGTCGACATTGGCCGAACGCAGGTCATCCATCAGCTGCAGGATCTCGTTCCGCTCCTCGCCGAGCCCGACCATGATGCCGGACTTGGTGAAGATTGTCGGATCGAGCTCCTTCACCCGCTGCAGCAGCCGGATGGAGTGGAAGTATCGGGCACCCGGGCGCACCGTCAGGTAGTTGGACGGCACGGTCTCGAGATTGTGGTTGAAGACGTCGGGCCTGGCGGCGACGACAACCTCCAGAGCGCCACCCTTGCGCAGGAAGTCGGGCGTCAGGATCTCGATGGTGGTCGCAGGCGTCGCTGCGCGGATCGCACGGATCACCTGGGCGAAATGCTCCGCGCCGCCATCGGCGAGATCGTCGCGGTCGACCGAGGTGATGACGACATGGTGCAGACCCATCTGCTTGACGGCATCGGCGACGCGGGCGGGCTCGTCCGGGTCTAGCGGCGTCGGGATGCCGGTCGAGACGTTGCAGAAGGCGCAGGCGCGCGTGCAGATCTCGCCCATGATCATGAAGGTGGCGTGCTTCTTGTCCCAGCACTCGCCGATGTTGGGGCAGCCGGCCTCCTCGCAGACGGTGACGAGGTTGTGCGATTTCACGATGGCGCGGGTCTCGGCGTACCCCTTCGAGGTCGGCGCCTTGACGCGAATCCAGTCCGGCTTGCGCAACACGTCCTGGTCGGGCCGGTGGGCCTTTTCCGGGTGGCGCAGCCGTGGTGCCGTGGCGATCGTATCGAGAACCGTTACCATGCCTGTCAGTTCACTCCCTTTGCCTTGGCGCGGCCGAAGAGCCACAGGATCAGCACCGCGCCGGCAATCGCGACGATAAGGTTTCCGAAGAAGCCCTGGTAGTGGATATCGAGCACGCTGGCCAAGGCACCACCCACAAAGGAGCCTGCAATGCCGACCAGGATGTTGGTCAGGAACCCATGCTCGCGGTTCATCGTCCGTTCGGCGACATAGCCGGCGATGAAGCCGATCAGCAGCATGCCGAAAAAGCCGACGCCCGGCATGCTCATGATTCCGACGCTTGGTTCCATCAAATGGCTCCTTCGGTCCCTGTCACCCGCATATAGGTCAAAAGCCCTGCCGCCAACAGGCGCGCGAGCGCCTTGCTGCTATGCGTTCAGCGCGCGGCCATAGGCGTCGAGCACGCTTTCCTTCATCGTCTCCGACAGCGTCGGGTGCGGGAAGATCGAGTGCATCAGCTCTTCCTCGGTGGTCTCGAGGTTCATGGCGACGACAAATCCCTGGATCAGTTCGGTCACTTCGGCGCCAACCATGTGGGCGCCAAGAAGCTGGCCCGTCTTCTTGTCGAAGATGGTCTTGACCATGCCCTGGTCCTCGCCGAGCGCGATGGCCTTGCCATTGGCAACGAAGGGGAAGTGGCCGACACGGATGTCCTTGCCCGCTTCCTTTGCCTTTGCCTCGGTCAGCCCGACGGAGGCGACCTGCGGATTGCAGTAGGTGCAGCCGGGGATCATCAGCCTGTCCATCGGATGGACGTTCGGCAGGCCAGCGAGCTTTTCGACACAAACCACTGCCTCGTGCTCGGCCTTGTGCGCCAGCATGGGCGGGCCGGCGACGTCGCCGATGGCGTAGATGCCCGGCACGTTGGTCTTGCCGTAGCCGTCGATGACGATGCAGCCGCGGTCGGTCTTCACGCCGAGCGCCTCGAGGCCGATATTCTCGATATTGCCCTGCACGCCGACGGCCGAAATCATCCGGTCAGCGGTGATCTTCTCGACCTTGCCGTCCTTCAGTTCGACATGGGCGGTGATGGAATCCTTGCCCTTCTCGACCTTCGTCACCTTGGCCTCGAGCAGGATCTTCATGCCCTGCCGCTCGAACTGCTTCTTGGCGAAGGCGGAAATCTCGGCGTCCTCGACCGGCATGACCGCCGGCATCACCTCGACGACGGTCACATCAACGCCCATGGTGCGGTAGAAGGAAGCGAACTCGATGCCGATTGCGCCCGAACCCATGACGAGCAGCGACTTCGGCATCTGCGGCGGCACCATGGCCTCGAAATAGGTCCAGATCAGCTTGCCGTCGGGCTCGATGCCGGGCAATGCGCGCGGACGGGCGCCGGTCGCGACGATGATGTGCTTGGCCGTATAGGTGCCCTCGCCCAGCGTATTCTTGGGCAGCGGCGCTTGCGGCTCCATCGGCTTCTTCGAGGACTTGCCGACGACGATCTCGCCCGGCTTGGTGAGCTTGGCCTCGCCCCAGATGACGTCGACCTTGTTCTTCTTCATCAGGAAACCGACGCCCGCATTCATGCGCTGCGCGATGCCGCGCGACCGGTCGACCACGGCCTTCACGTCGGCGCTGATCTTGCCCTCGATGGCGAGGCCGTAATTCTTGGCGTGCGAGGCCAGGTGCATTACCTCGGCCGAGCGCAGCAGCGCCTTGGTCGGGATGCAGCCCCAGTTGGAGCAGATGCCGGCCAGGTGCTCGCGTTCGACGATTGCCGTCTTCAGGCCGAGCTGTGCGGCGCGGATCGCCGCGATGTAGCCGCCGGGGCCGGAACCGATCACGATGACATCGTAGGAATTGGCCACTGACATTCTCCTTGAACTACAGGCCGAGCAGCTGGCGCGCCACCGGCGCCAGAGCCCTGCCAAGATTGCGGGTGTTTTCCGCATCGAGATGCACGCCATCGAGCGGCGTGGTTGCGGCCACCGTTCCGGCATCGAAGAAGGCGCAGCCATTTTCGTCGGCAAGCGCGGCGTAGAACGGTGCCAGTCGCTTCGAAACGGTGTCGCCGCCGGCGAACATCTCTCTGAACTCGGCATTGTCGGTCGCGCTGACGGCAGGCGGCGCGACTACGAGAATCTGCGGCGCCGGACAGTCGAGCGGATAATCGTTTCCGCGTACGATATCGATCAGCCGCTGCATGCCCTGCTTGGCGGCCAGCGCATTGCCGTGCACCCAGGGCTTCATGTCGTTCGAACCGAGCATGAAGATCACCAGGTCGAGCGGCGCGTGGCTGGTCAGGATCGTCGGCAACAGGCGTGCGCCATTTCGGTCGGCGCCGGCGACATGGTCGTCAAACGCCGTGGTGCGGCCATTCAGCCCTTCGGCGACGACATGTGCGCCATCGCCAAGCTCGGCCTGCAGCACGCTCGGCCAGCGATCGGCCAGGGCATGGCGCGACGGACCTTCGGCGCTGTAGCCCCAGGTCAGCGAGTCACCGTAGCAGAGAACCGTTTTCATCGACGCCGTCCCCTAAACCCTGCGCAGGCCCGCGCCCAGCACCGCCATCCAGACCCATGAGGTCCGCAGCTTCTCGCCATGATGCGTCGTCATTGCCATTGCCGTACTCCCTCGACCAGCTGCGGAAAGACGTTCAGACCAGCATGCCCATGGGGTTTTCGATGTAGCGCTTGAAGGCGACCATCAGTTCTGCGCCGAGCGCTCCGTCCACCGCGCGATGGTCGGTCGACAGCGTGACCGACATGATGGTGGCGATCTTGATCTCGCCCTTCTTCACCACGGCGCGCTGTTCGCCGGCGCCGACCGCAAGGATGGTGGCGTGCGGCGGGTTGATGACGGCGGCGAAGTCCTTGACCCCGAACATGCCGAGATTGGACACCGCCGTCGTGCCGCCCTGGTATTCCTCCGGCTTCAGCTTCTTGTTGCGGGCCCGTGCCGCGAGATCCTTCATCTCGTTGGCGATGGTCGACAGCGTCTTGGTGTCGGCGTGGCGGATGATCGGCGTGATCAGGCCGCCCGGGATCGAGACCGCGACGCCGACATCGACCGTCTTGTGCTGCACCATCGCCGTATCGGTCCAGGATACGTTCGCCGTCGGCACGTCGCGCAATGCCAGCGCCATCGCCTTGATGACCATGTCGTTGACCGACAGCTTGTAGGCCGGAACTTCGCCCTTCTCCGTCTTCTTCATCGGCGACGCGGCGTTAAGCTCGGCACGCAGCGCCAGCAGAGCATCGAGGTCGCAATCGATGGTCAGGTAGAAATGCGGGATCGTGGACTTGGCCTCGACCAGGCGCCTGGCGATGGTCTTGCGCATGTTGTCGTGCGGAACGAGGTCGTAGGAGCCCTCCTCGAAAAGCTTCAGCACCTGCTCGTCGGACATGGACTTCGGCGCGGGCGCGGCTGCGGCCGCAGGTTTCGTGGCAGGGGCGGCCTTGGCGCCGCCGCCGGCGATGGCGGCCTCGACATCGGCCTTGACGACGCGGCCGTGCGGCCCGGTGCCCGAGACCGCCGACACGTCGACGCCTGCATCCTTGGCAATGCGGCGCGCCAGCGGCGACGCGAAGGTGCGCTCGCCGGAGGAAGCTTCCTTTGCGGTCGGCGCGGCGTCAGCCTTGGATGCCGGTGCAGCCTTGGCCGCCGGTTCGGATGCCTCTGACTTTGCGGGTTCAGCCTTCGGGGCCTCCGCCTTGGGCGCCTCTGCCTTGGCAGGCGCATCGCCGCCGCCGCTCTTGGCGGCCGCTCCAACGTCCTCGCCCTCGCCCGCCAGAATGGCGATCAGCGCGTTGACCTTGACGCCCTCGGTGCCGGCCGGCACGACGAGCTTTGCGACCGTGCCCTCATCGACGGCCTCGACCTCCATCGTCGCCTTGTCGGTCTCGATCTCGGCGATCACGTCGCCCGAGGAAACCTTGTCGCCTTCCTTGACCAGCCACTTGGCGAGGTTGCCCTCTTCCATGGTGGGCGACAGGGCGGGCATGGTGATGTTGATGGGCATGGTTCACTCCCCGAAGAATTTGAAAATACCGCGCATCACCGTCAGCGTGGCAACGACAAACACCGGCGACAGAACGCCGGCATTGAAAGTCTTTTCGCTCATTGCGAGCACCATCGTCCCGTCCTCGCTGTCGGCCTGCATGGCGCCGGCAGCAAAAACCGCAAGGACCAGCGAGGCCAGGCCGCTGAGGATAAGCAGCGTTCCGTCGAAGCGACTGGTCAGGAAGCGTACGAACAGGGCGACCAGAACGGTCGGAAGGACAGTCGCTGCCAGTATCCAGGCTGACGGCATGACCATCGTCCCTACCGATACGTGACCGCTTTGACCGCCTCGACGACCTCGCCGACATTCGGCAGTGCCAGCTTTTCCAGGTTGGCCGCGTAAGGCATCGGAACGTCCTTGCCGGCAATGGTGATCACCGGCGCGTCGAGATGGTCGAAGGCGCGCTGCGATACCTGGTTGGCGATGAAGTCGCCGACAGAGGACTGCGGGAAGCCTTCCTCCACCACCACCAGCCGGTTGGTCTTCTTGACCGAGGCGATGATGGTGTCGAGATCGAGCGGACGGATGGTCCTGAGGTCGATGATCTCGGCGTCGATGCCCATGCCGCGCAGCTCGGCCTCCGCCTTCACGGCGTAGGTCATCCCGATGCCGAAGGACACGATGGTGACGTCGGAGCCCGTCTTGTGGATGCGTGCCTTGCCGATCGGCAGCACGAAGTCGTCCATCTTGGGCACGTCGAAGGCCTGGCCGTAGAGGATCTCGTTCTCGAGGAAGATCACCGGGTTGGGGTCGCGGATGGCGGCCTTGAGAAGTCCCTTCGCGTCGGCTGCCGTATAGGGCATCACCACCTTCAGGCCGGGAATATGGCCGTACCAGGCGGCGTAGCACTGCGAGTGCTGCGCGGCGACGCGGGCGGCGGCGCCGTTCGGCCCGCGAAACACGATCGGCGCGCCCATCTGGCCGCCCGACATGTAGAGCGTCTTGGCTGCCGAGTTGACGATCTGGTCGATCGCCTGCATGGCGAAGTTGAAAGTCATGAACTCGACGATCGGCTTGAGGCCGGTCATCGCAGCACCGACGCCGACGCCGGCGAAGCCGTGTTCGGTGATCGGCGTGTCGACCACGCGTCGGGCGCCGAATTCCTGCAGCAACCCTTGCGTGATCTTGTAAGCGCCCTGGTACTCGGCAACCTCCTCGCCCATGACGAAGACCGCGTCGTCGCGGCGCATTTCCTCGGCCATCGCGTCGCGCAAGGCCTCGCGCACCGTGGTCGATACCATTTCGGTGCCGGCCGGAATATCCGGGTCGGCGGCGACTTCCGTCTTCGGCGCGGCGGCAACTGTCGGGGCAGCAGGCTCTGCCGCCGGCGCCGGCTGTTCGGCGGCAGCGGGTGCATCGGCCTTCTTGGCGGCGGGCGCGCCGCCGATGTCGCTGGCGCTTTCGCCTTCCTCGAGCAGGACGGCGATCGGCGTGTTGACCTTGACGCCCTCGGTGCCGGCAGCGATCAGGATCTTGCCCAGAACGCCTTCGTCGACGGCTTCGACTTCCATCGTGGCCTTGTCGGTCTCGATCTCGGCGATGACGTCACCCGCGGCGACCTTGTCGCCCTCGTTCTTCAGCCACTTGGAGACATTGCCCTCTTCCATCGTCGGCGACAGCGCGGGCATCAGGATTTCGATTGGCATGGTCGCGCTCCGTTAATGCGTGATGTCGGTCCAGAGTTCGGATGCATCCGGCTCTGAAGCGGTTTGCGCGAATTCGGCGGAGTCGGCGACGATGTCGCGGACTTCCTTGTCGATGGCCTTCAACTCGTTCTCGTCGGCCCATTTCTTCTCGATCAGGCGCGCCTTGACCTGCTCGATCGGATCATGCTCGGAGCGCATCTTCTGCACCTCGTCCTTCGAGCGGTACTTGGCGGGGTCCGACATGGAGTGGCCGCGATAGCGGTAGGTCTGCATCTCGAGGATGATCGGGCCCTCGCCCGAGCGGCACCATTCGGTGGCGACGTCGGCAGCGGCCTTGACCGCGCGAACGTCCATTCCGTCGACCTTCATGCCGGGAATCTTGAAGGAGGCGCCGCGATGCGAGAAGTCCGTCTCGGCCGAGGAGCGGGTGACCGAGGTGCCCATGGCGTAGCGGTTGTTCTCGATGATGTAGATGACCGGCAGCTTCCACAGCGAGGCCATGTTGAAGCTTTCGTAGACCTGGCCCTGGTTGGCCGCGCCGTCGCCGAAATAGGTCAGCGAGACGTTCTTGTTGCCGCGGTAGCGGTTGGCGAAGGCAAGGCCGGTGCCGAGCGACACCTGGGCGCCGACGATACCGTGGCCGCCGTAAAAATGCTTTTCCTTGGAGAACATGTGCATCGAGCCGCCCTTGCCTTTCGACAGGCCGGCCTCGCGCCCGGTCAGCTCGGCCATGACGCCCCGCGGCGAGAGGTCCATGGCCAGCATGTGGCCGTGATCGCGGTAGGCGGTGATCATCTGGTCGCCGTCGATCAGGCCCATCTTCATGCCGGTGACGACAGCTTCCTGGCCGATGTAGAGGTGGCAGAAGCCGCCGATGAAGCCCATGCCGTAGAGCTGGCCGGCCTTTTCCTCGAAGCGGCGGATCAGAAGCATGCCGCGATAGGCCTCGAGCTCCTGCTCCTTGTTGAAGTCGGCGGGCTTCGGCGTCGTCGGCGCGGACGGCGGCTTGGCGCCCGCTTTCGATTTCGTGGGCGCTTTTTTGGCGGCGGCTGCCATGCGTCACTCCCTGTGGCTGTCTCTTTTCGGACATTCGGGAGCATCATGCGACCTCCCAATCTGCACAGACGCTAGCACGCAAAATGGCATTCGGCCATGCGGAAAAGCGCATGGCTGTCATGCAGGTAAGCACATAGAAACGTTGGAAATATTACCTATTAACCGGACTTTGGTTAATCCAGCCCTCAGGGCATGCGCATGATGGTGATCTCGTCCGGCTGCGAGAGATTCAACGCCTTGCGGGCCTGTTCGTCAAGCATATCCTTCTCGAGCGTACCGTCATGCAGCAGCTGCACGCGATGCTCCAGGCCGATGCGCTGGGCATGCACGACGTCGAGCCTGGCCTGCAGCTCTGCCGCGCGCTCCTCGAGCTGGTACTTGGAGTAGATGCCGAATTCGCCATGGTAGGCATGAAAGCCGAAATAGGCGAGGAACAGCGCCGAAATGCTGGGCACGATCAGGCGGCCGGTATTCCTCTGCTTGTGCTGGCGTGTCCACATGGGGCGGTATCCTTCGTCGCCGCATCTCACCCGATTGTGCTTAATGGAGGGTTAGCGCAGACGCCGTGGACACGAAAAAGGGCGGCCTGAGCCGCCCTCCTGTTCTAGTCGCTGCGCTTCTTTCAGGCGCGCAGGATCGACGTGCCGGCAAAGCGGGCCTGCTGGCCCAGCTCTTCCTCGATGCGAATGAGCTGGTTGTACTTGGCCGTACGATCCGAACGCGCCAGCGAGCCGGTCTTGATCTGGCCGCAGTTGGTCGCGACCGCGAGGTCGGCGATCGTGGAATCTTCGGTCTCACCGGAACGATGCGACATGACGGCCGTGTAGCCTGCGCGGTGCGCCGTATCGACAGCGTCGAGGGTCTCGGTCAGCGAACCGATCTGATTGACCTTGACGAGGATGGAGTTGGCGACACCCATCTTGATACCGTCGCGCAGCCGCGAGGTATTGGTGACGAACAGATCGTCGCCGACAAGCTGGACGTTCTTGCCGCAGAAGTCGGTGACCATCTTCCAGCCTTCCCAGTCATCCTCGGACATGCCGTCCTCGATCGAGATGATCGGATAGTCGGCAGCAAGCTTTGCGAGGTACTTGGCCTGCGCCTTCGGGTCGCGCGTCTTCTTCTCGCCCTCGTAGACATAGGCGCCGTCCTTGAAGAACTCGGTCGCCGCGCAATCGAGCGCGAGCGCCACTTCCTCGCCGGGCTTGAAGCCGGCCTGCTCGATGGATTCCATGACGAAGTCCAGCGCGGCCTGGGCGTTCTTGATGTTGGGGGCAAAACCGCCCTCGTCGCCGACATTGGTGTTGTGGCCGGCATCCTTGAGACGCTTCTTCAGCGTGTGGAAAATCTCCGAACCCCAGCGCACCGCTTCGCGCAGCGTCGGCGCACCGACGGGCATGATCATGAATTCCTGGAAGTCGATCGGGTTGTCGGCATGCGCGCCGCCATTGATGATGTTCATCATCGGCACCGGCAGGACATGGGCGTTCGGTCCACCGAGGTAGCGGTAGAGCGGCAGGCCCGACGCTTCGGCGGCCGCCTTGGCGACAGCCAGCGATACGCCCAGGATGGCGTTGGCGCCGAGGCGCGACTTGTTCGGCGTGCCGTCGAGCTCGATCATGGTGCGGTCGATGTGGATCTGGTCCTCGGCTTCCAGACCGCCGATTGCCTCGAACAGTTCGCCGTTCACCGCCTCGACGGCGCGCTCGACGCCCTTGCCGAGATAGCGCTTGCCGCCGTCGCGCAGTTCCATGGCCTCGTGGGCGCCGGTGGAAGCGCCCGAGGGCACTGCTGCCCGGCCCATCGAGCCGTCTTCGAGCACGACGTCGACCTCGACGGTCGGATTGCCGCGGCTGTCCAGAATTTCGCGGCCGATAATATCGATGATGGCGGTCATGGTGCGGAAAACCCCTGCATGAGATCGATTGAAATGCCGCGCCCGTCTTAGACAAAGTGCGCCAAAACGCAATTGGCGGGCCGGTTTTTCTTGCGCCGCTCACCGCCGATTCACGCTCGTATACAGACTGTAACGCAATGTCATGACAGGCGCGGCGACAGATCGCCGCCGCTGGGTTACCTCTGGTACCGCGCGGGGCGAAACATAGGGAGTTTCGCCATGTCCGAGTTGTCTGCCGGTATCCTGAGTCTCGTCCTTATCGTCGCTGCCTTCATGACGTCATGCAGCGATCAACCAGTGCAGGGCGACGTGCCCAGCCCGGCTTCTCTCATCAGCCAATAAACGAAAAAGGCCCCGCCATCGCGGGCGGGGCCAAGCGTGCTGCAACTCAAGGATCAAGGATCACCAGTAGGGATCGACCTTGTAGTATTCGAAGGAGGCGTCGCGCGCCGCACTGCCGTCGCCGCTGGTCAGGTCCTCGATCGAATAGGCGGGTGCCGCCTCAAGCTGTTCCCTGCTGAACGGCACGACATAGCCGCCCTTGTCGGTGCTGTAGTCCAGAACGGACCAGGGCACGGCATGATACTTCTCGCCGATGCCCAGAAAACCGCCGAAGCCGATGACCGCGAACATGATGCCGTTCGAGGTCTTGTCGAGCATCACGTCCTCGATCGAGCCGATGCTCTCGCCCTCGGTGTTGTAGACATCGGTGCCGATAACGCGCGAGGCCTGAATGGCCTCAGTGTGTCCCGTGTGGGTCGTCATTTTCATGCTCCTCGTTGATTGAAAGGATGCAGTGAAAATGACCGGCCGGCGCGAAGGTTCCGGGATTGGTGCGTCAGCCCGCCTTGGCGATCCGGTCGAAGGCCATCAGCCGTTCCAGCAGCGCCGGGAGGTCTTTCAGCGGCACCATGTTGGGGCCATCCGATGGCGCGTTGTCGGGGTCCTCGTGGGTCTCGATGAAGACCCCGGCGACGCCGACCGCAACGGCCGCCCGCGCCAGAGTCTCGACGAAGCGGCGGTCGCCGCCGGTCGAACCGCCCTGCCCGCCCGGCTGCTGCACCGAATGCGTCGCGTCGAAGATCACCGGTGCGCCCATCTCGGCCATGATCGGCAGCGCGCGCATGTCGGACACCAGCGTATTGTAGCCGAAGGAGACGCCGCGCTCTGTCACCAGCACGTTGGGGTTGCCGGACGCGGTGATCTTGGCCACGACATTCTTCATGTCCCAGGGCGCCAGGAACTGGCCCTTCTTGACGTTGACCACCTTGCCCGTCGCGGCCGCCGCAACCAGAAGGTCGGTCTGGCGGCTGAGAAAGGCCGGGATCTGCAGGATGTCGACATGCGGCGCGACGATGGCGCATTGCTCGGCAGTATGCACGTCGGTCAGGACCGGCAGGCCAAACTGCTTGCGCAGGTCGTCGAAGACCGGCAATGCGGCGTCGAGGCCTGCGCCGCGCGCGCCGGAGAGCGAGGTGCGGTTGGCCTTGTCGTAGCTGGTCTTGTAGACCAGACCGAGCCCCAGCTTGCCGCATATTTCCTTCAGCGCGCCGGCCATCTCGAAAGCGTGATCGCGCGACTCGAGCTGGCAGGGGCCGGCGATCAGGGTGAGCGGACCGGCGTTCGAAAATTGCGTGTTGCCGACGGAAACGATGGCATTGGGCGCGGTCATGCGGGACTCCTCGGCAAGCGGCTTGCTGCCATGTGCCCGAATTGGGCCGGCCGTTCAAGGGCCGCCCCGGGCACTCATGCTTTGCATCAATGGGCCTGCGCGCCTATATGTCTGCGCACTTGCCACGTCCATGCCGGGGTTCCATGACCGCCAAGAAAATCAAGCGCAAGTTGACGACGATCTTCTGTGCCGACGTGCAGAGCTACTCCGCTTTGATGGCGCGGGACGAGGCCGACACGCTGGAGCGGCTGCGGCGCTATCGCGGCATCATGAACGATCTTTTCGAGCGCCACGAGGGGCGAAAGGTCAACACCTGGGGCGACGCGGTCATCGCGGAATTTCCCTCGGTTGTCGAGGCGGTGCGCTGCGGCGTCGAGATCCAGGACGCCATCGGCGCCGAAAACCGCGACCTGCCGCAGCCGAAGCAGATGTGGTTCCGCATTGGCATCAACCTCGGCGACGTCATGGAGGACGGTTCGGATCTTTATGGCGACGGCGTCAACGTCGCCGCGCGGCTTGAATCGCTCGCGGATGCCGGCGGCATCATGGTGTCGGAAACGGTCTACAACCTGACCAACAAGCACCTGGCCCTGGGCTATGAATTCGCCGGCGAGCAGGCGGTCAAGGGTCTCGATGCGCCGATCGCGGGCTACCGTGTACGCATGCCGGGCCGCAACGCCGAAGCGACGGACACCGCGGAAGCGCCATCCGCCAGCAACCGGCCCTCTCCCGAAGCGCCGCCGCGCGAGGCGGACAGGGACGAGTTCCGTTTCCTCGATCGATGGGGCGACCGCATAAGCCGTTTCCGGGCGTGGTACACGCAGCAGCCGCGCAAGACCCGCGTGCCGGTGGCGGCGATCGGCATCATGGCCGGGATCAATTTGTTGACCACGGGCCTGTCCGACATCTGGTTCGTCTATCCGTCGATCCCGCTGGCGGCCTACCTGCTGTTCCAGCACCTGACGGCGCCGAGCAAGCGCGCCTGAGGGCGCCCGCACCGGACCGGATCAAAGGTTTGCCCAAAGGCCAAGCCCAAAAACCAGCTCCATCACGATGATCGCTACGATGACGCGCCTGCCGAGCGTGAGATAAGCAACGAAGCCGAGCGCCACGGCACCGAAGCGCAGTGCCACAGAGGTCGAGGCAAGCGGCTCGGCCGGGAAGATGACCAGATTGCCGATGACGGCGGCCACGAGCGCCGTCGCGACTGCGCGCACCAGAACAAGCGCCTCGGAGTCCTCGGCCAGCCGGCTGCCGAGATGAACGCCGAGAAAGCGCCAGGCGTCCGTCGCCACCCAGCCGGCGACCAGGATGAAGAGAAACGGCCACCACCAGGCGTCGATCGCGTCGAAGGTCATGAGTAGGACTTCCCGCCGAGCAGGCGGTGCAGCCCGTAGGCCAGTGCGCCGCCCAGGATACCGGCCGCGACAAGGTCGAACTGCGGCACGAGCAAGTGGAAGAGCGGTCCGAGCACCAGCCCGATGACCATGGCCGCGTGGGTCGCCCATTCGCGTGCGGAGCCCCAGAGCGAGGACAGGAAGTACATCGGCGTCAGCAACAGGAGAGCCGCCGAAACGACGACCGGCAGTTTGTCGGCGACGAGATAGAAGCAGGCCACGATCAGCATGTTGGCAAGCACCAGCGTCGAGCCGAGGCCGAAATAGTAGCTGGTGCGAAGATCCGGCGGCACGTTCTTCAACCGTTCCATCGCAACGACCCAGGAAGTCACCGCGACGAAGTGCGACAGCAGGTACAGCACCCAGCGCGGCGTGCGCGAGCCGCGCAGTTCCGGCACGATCGCCACGACCATGGGCATCAGCCGGACGGAGGACAGCGTCACGGCAAACATCGCTGCAGGAAGCGACGCGCCGGCGAGGATCGCGCCGACGAGCACGACATGGGCCGGCAACGCCCAGACCACGCCGGTCATGAAGACGGATTGCGCCATCGTCAGCCCCGCGCCCTTGGCAAGGCTGGCGAAGCCGATGAAGGCGGAGGCGAGAATCAGCCCCGGGATCGACGCGGCGGCGATGCAGCCACGCAGGTACCAGGTGCGCCGCTCCGCGAGAGACGGCGCGGTGGCGCGCGCTTCCGACATCACAGGCCGCGCCCGATCGAAGGCGCGCCGCGCCGCGCCGGGGCGGAGTCAAAAAGAAAGCCTCCTTGCGGAGGCTTTCTCACGTGCTGTGTAAGCATCAGCCCTTGCGCGGCAGCTGGGGCACGAGGCTGCGCTTCGTGCCGTCGGGCCCCTTGGGGGCAGGCTTCGCCTTGGCGGCCGCGGCTTTCTTTGCGGTCGACTTCTTGGCTACCGCCTTCTTCGGCGTCTCCTCGACCGGATCTTCCTTCTTGGGCTTGACCGGCGACTCTTCGGCGACGGTTTCAAGCTTCAGACCGGACGTGCCGTCATCCTTCTTTTCGACGGTGACGCGAACGGTGCCGCCCTTGCGCAGCTTCCCGAACAGCACTTCCTCAGCCAGCGGCTTCTTGATGTGCTCCTGGATCACGCGGCCGAGCGGGCGTGCGCCCATGCGCTCGTCGTAGCCCTTGTCCGCCAGCCAGGCGATGGCGTCGGACGACAGGTCGAAGGTGACGCCGCGGTCGGAGAGCTGCGCCTCGAGCTGCATGACGAACTTCTGCACGACCTGGTGGATCACCGGCACCGGCAGCGAGCCAAACGGGATGATCGCATCGAGACGGTTGCGGAACTCCGGCGTGAACAGGCGGTTGATCGCCTCCACGTCGTCGCCTTCGCGCTTGCTCGAACCGAAGCCGATTGCCGCACGCTGCGCTTCCGAAGCGCCGGCATTCGTCGTCATGATCAGGATGACATTGCGGAAGTCGATCTGCTTGCCGTTGTGGTCGGTCAGCTTGCCGTGATCCATGACCTGCAACAGGATGTTGAACAGATCCGGATGCGCTTTCTCGACCTCGTCAAGCAGCAGCACGCAATGCGGGTGCTGGTCGACGCCGTCGGTCAGCAGACCGCCCTGGTCGAAGCCGACATAGCCGGGAGGCGCGCCGATCAGGCGGCTGACCGTGTGGCGCTCCATGTATTCCGACATGTCGAAGCGGATCAGTTCGACGCCCAGCGAGGCGGCGAGCTGCTTTGCGACTTCGGTCTTGCCGACGCCGGTCGGGCCGGAGAACAGGTAGGAGCCGATCGGCTTTTCCGGTTCGCGCAGGCCGGCGCGCGCCAGCTTGATCGCCGAGGTGAGCGCTGTGATGGCGGTGTCCTGGCCGTAGACCACGCGCTGCAGTTCGACCTCGAGGCCCGACAGCACCTTCTCGTCGTCGGCAGACACGGTCTTCGGCGGGATGCGCGCCATGGTGGCGACGGTCGCCTCGATCTCCTTGATGCCGATCGTCTTCTTTCGCTTGCCTTCGGGCAGAAGCATCTGCGACGCGCCGGACTCGTCGATCACGTCGATTGCCTTGTCCGGCAGCTTGCGGTCGTTGATGTAGCGCGCTGACAGTTCCACCGCCGCCTTGATGGCGTCGTTGGTGAACTTCACCTTGTGGAACTCCTCATAATAGGGCTTCAGCCCCTTCATGATCTCGATGGCATCGTCGACGGTCGGCTCCTTGACGTCGATCTTCTGGAAGCGCCGCACCAGGGCGCGGTCCTTCTCGAAGAACTGCCGGAACTCCTTGTAGGTGGTCGAGCCGATGCAGCGGATCGCACCGGACGACAGCGCAGGCTTCAGCAGGTTGGACGCGTCCATGGCGCCGCCCGAAGTGGCGCCGGCGCCGATCACGGTGTGAATCTCGTCGATGAACAGGATGGCGCCCGGAAACTCCTCGAGTTCCTTGACGACCTGCTTCAGGCGCTCCTCGAAATCGCCACGGTAACGGGTGCCTGCGAGCAGCGTGCCCATGTCGAGCGCGAAGATCGTCGCGTCGAGCAGCACTTCCGGCACGTCGCCCTCGACGATCCGCTTGGCCAGGCCTTCGGCAATCGCCGTCTTGCCCACGCCGGGATCGCCGACATAGAGCGGGTTGTTCTTGGAGCGGCGGCAGAGCACCTGGATGGTGCGGTTGATCTCGCTTTCACGGCCGATCAGCGGGTCGATCTTGCCGGAATGCGCCTTCTTGTTGAGGTCGACGCAATAGGCCGTCAGCGCGTCCTGCTGCTTCTTCTTGCCGCCCTCCTCCGCGCCCTCGCCGGCCGCGCGCTGCTCGTCCTCGGCGCCACGCGGGGTGCGGCTCTCTGACGAGCCGAGACGCTTGGCGATGCCGTGCGAGATGTAGTTGACCGCGTCGTAGCGGGTCATCTGCTGTTCCTGCAGGAAGTAGGCGGCGTGGCTCTCGCGCTCGGCGAAGATGGCGACAAGCACGTTGGCGCCGGAGACTTCGTCGCGCCCCGACGACTGCACGTGAATGACCGCGCGCTGGATGACCCGCTGGAATCCTGCCGTCGGCTTCGAGTCCTCGTCGTAACCGGTGACAAGGTTGTCGAGTTCGGTGTCGATGTAGGTCAGGACAGTGTGTTTGAGATCGTCGAGATCGACATTGCAGGCGCGCATCACGGCGGCTGCCTCGGCGTCGTCGATCAGCGCGAGCAGCAGGTGCTCGAGCGTTGCATATTCATGGTGGCGCTCATTGGCGAGCGTCAGCGCCTGGTGCAGCGCCTTTTCGAGGCCTTGCGAGAAAGCCGGCATTCAATACCTCACTTCTTCTCCATCACGCATTGCAGCGGATGCTGATTCTGGCGGGCGAAGTCCATGACCTGGGTAACCTTGGTCTCGGCGACTTCAAATGTATAGACCCCGCACTCTCCGACCCCATGATTGTGAACATGGAGCATGATGCGGGTCGCAGCTTCGCGGTCCTTCTGGAAAAACCGCTCGAGAATGTGGATCACAAACTCCATCGGCGTGTAGTCGTCATTGAGGATCAGCACCCGATAGAGGCTGGGCTTCTTGGTCTTGGGTTTGGTGCGCGTGATGACAGCGGTGCCGCGGCCCGTGCCGCGATCGCCTTCGTCGCCATCCTGCATGGTGACCATGCTTCCGTTGATGGCTGCCCCGCCAGTCTTCACCAGGAATTCCTCATTTTCGATTCGACGTCCAACCAGCGCTATGTAGTGTTCCGTCGGATGATTTTAAGCCCTTCATTTCGGCTGACAATATGACCCGCGGCCCAAACCGGGCAATTTTCGCGCTATCGTGAACCGAAACGCCGGCCATCGTGCCACTGCGCAACAAAAAGCCCGGCCGCGCAAGCGCGGGCCGGGCCGGCATGACAGGACTGCGGGTCGGATCAGTACGACCGGGCAGTGATTGATTCGAACGGCTTGTAGGCATCCTTGGCGAGATCCGCATAGAGCTCGGCCATCCTCGTGGCCTCCGAAACGAAACCTTCGTAGGCGGCCTTGGCGTAGTCGGTCTGCACCGCCACTGCGGTCTCGATGCTGTCGGCGGAGAGCAGCTTCTCCATCGTCGCGCTGCCGTTCTCCAAGGCCTTCTTGGCATAGGACGTCGCCTCGGTCGAAATGGCCTGCGCCCCCTTGGTCACGGCGCTGAAGCTCGCCATGCTGGAATCGAAATACTGATTACTCACCTTGGCTACGTCCTCGAAACTGTTGGTCATTTCAGGGTCCTCTCGAAGAGCGGCGCGGGCCGCTTAACTGTGCATTGCACTCAAAATTATGGTGCAGCGCAGCATGTGTCAATCGGAAAGCCCCGCGGGCGGCCCTCGGATGAGGCCGGCTTGCTCGCGGCAAACCGTCCGAACGCCTGGAAAAGCGGCGGCAGAACATGAAAATCAGATTCAAAGCCGCAGAAAAGTATGAACGCGCTGGTTACCATAAACGGATTGGTAACGCTGCCCACCTACTGTCTGCCGAAGGAGAGGCAGGACCTTTGCCGCCTCGGGTGAAGATTCAAATTCAAAGGATGTAACAGTGCGTCAAGCGTTGGCAGTAGCAGCTCGTAAAGCCATTTCCACACTCAAGCCTGCAGCCTTGCTTGTCGCAGCTTTCGCGGTTGCTACCGCGGTGGCCGCAACGCCAGCCGCGGCGAATTCGAAATATGCGGCGATCGTCGTCGACGCCAATACGGGCAAGACGCTGTTCTCTTCCCAAGCCGACGAGCCGCGCTACCCGGCCTCGCTCACCAAGATGATGACGCTCTATCTCGTCTTCGAGGCGCTCGAGAGCGGCCGGATATCGAAATCAACCAAGGTGCCGTTTTCCAAGAACGCTGCAGCCGAGCCGCCGACCAAGCTCGGCGTGCGCGCCGGCGGGTCGGTGACCGTCGAGACCGTCATCCTGTCGCTTGTCACCAAGTCGGCAAACGATGCCTCGACGGCCGTTGCCGAACTGCTTGGCGGTTCGGAAGCGGAGTTCGCCCGCATGATGACGTCCAAGGCGCGCAAGCTCGGCATGACCGGAACCATCTTCCGCAACGCCAACGGCCTGCCTAACGGCGCGCAGCACACCACTGCCCGCGACATGGCGACGCTCGGCATCGCGCTGAGGGAACATTTCCCGCAGTATTACGACTATTTCTCCACCCGCTCCTTCACCTACAACAAGCGCCGCATGGGTAACCACAACCGGCTGCTCGGCAAGGTCAAGGGCGTCGACGGCATCAAGACCGGCTATACCCGCGCCTCGGGCTTCAACCTGGTTTCGTCGGTTGCCGACGGCAACCGCCGCATCGTCGCCGTGGTGATGGGCGGCAGGACCGGCGCTTCGCGCGACGCCCACATGGCCGAACTCATCAAGAGCTACCTGCCTAAGGCCTCGTCGCGCCGCGGCGGCGGCGATCTCGTCGCCAAGGCCGGAGCATCGTCCGTGCGCTCGCTGGTCCAGGCCATCCTGCCCAAGAAGAACGCACCGACGCCGCAGGAGCGGCCTGACGAGGAAATCGACGTGGCGATGGAAGAGACCATCGATGCGCCCGAACCGGCGGTCGTCGAGCAGGGCTACGCCGCCCCGATCGCCGCGCGCATGGCCGACATCGACCCCGTCAACACCGCCTCCGTGAACCCGCCCTCGGGCTGGGTCGTGCAGGTGGCTTCCTCGCCGAGCGAGGTCGAGGCCCGCGCCTTCCTCGCCCGCACGAACAAGGTCGCACCGGGCATCCTTGCCGAGGCGTCGGGCTTCACCGTCACTTTCGAGAAGGACGGCGTCACCTACTACCGCGCCCGCTACGGCGGCTTCGGTTCCAAGTCTGAAGCCTGGAACGCGTGCAGCGCACTCAAGAAGAAGAAGGTGGATTGCTACGCCGTCCAGCAGTAGCCGGCTGCCACCTGCCTTATTGGAAACTCCCGAATGTATCGAGTTGAAGGAGAACTACCCGTGATTGGAGAGCAGAACGTCCTTAGCCTCGTTGATCCTCGCCGCAAGGAAGGACGTCCCGCCGATGTCGGGGTGCAGGCGCTGAATCAGGCGGCGGTGCGCCTTGCGGATATCCGCCGTGGCGGCCCCCGCTTCAAGACCAAGGATCTTGTAAGCCTCCTCCTTAGTCATGGCGCCCGAACCTGGCGCAACACCCTGCCGGTCGCCACCGTCCGTCTCAGCGTGTTCGCGCCAAGCGGGAAAGCGGCCGTCAAGATACGTCTCTAGAAGCTGGCGGCTCTCCGAATCGCCGGAGAGTTCGCCATAGAGCTGCTTCAGTTCGTCGAGACTCATCGTGCCGAGCGTTCGCGATTCATGCGAGCCGGCAAGAACGATGCCTTCCAGGGAACCCGTATCGTGATCGAGTTCCATTTCCAGCGCCGCTGTCCTCACCGTCGAGCGCTGGTTCCTCGCCTTGTTCTGCGAGCGGCGCCGGCGACCGGCGCCATACCAAGCGGCAGCCAGTGACAGGAGCATGCCGCCAACAGCGGCGCGTCCGAACAGTAGCAGCCCGATCCCCACGACACCCAAAATCGTCGGGCCGGCAATGCGCAAGCCCCCCGCGAGCTTCGAGGCGTCGACGCGCAGGAAGGCGGCGGCCAGCGCCGTCAGGACAAGCAGTGCAGCCAGGACGCCCAGTGCGGCACTCATTCCTTGCTGCCGCCCCGCAAGTTCTCGATCATCAGGCGATCCTCCGGTCTGCCGCGCGCCTCCAGCGCCTTCAGGCCGCCGCTGGCGAATACGGCGACCGACGACAGCAGTTTTGCCAGCGTAGAGGCAGAATTGTGATCGAAGCGGAACCACGCTCCCTTGGAAAGCCGCGCGATCTCCTTGAACGCCGTCTCGGCCACCCGGTCGCGGCCTTCCTGGAAGACGAAGACGGGCACGCCGTGAAGGCCGAGGCGACCGGCCTTTTCCGCAAGATCGTCGATCTTTTCCTCCATCGCGTCGCCGATAAAGACCAGCGCATCGACCTTCTGGGTGGTGTTGCTCTTTAGCGCATGGGTCAGCACCTTGCCGATCTGGGTTGCGCCGCCGCGGCAGCCAATGCCCGTCATCAGCTTCTTGAGCGCGGCCGTGTCCGAGACGAATTTCGAGGAGCGGCATTCGCCGAAGCCGCGGAAATAGACGAGTTGCACGCCGAGCTTTCCCGCTCGGTCCACGGCATCGAACATCTCCGCCTGCAGCGAGCAGGCCAGGTCCCATGTGGGTTGCCGGCTCATGGTCGCGTCGAGTGCCAGGATGAGCCGGCCGGCACCCGATGCCCGGGTGGCGGCGACGGCCTTGACCTGACGCAGGAAGGCGTCGATCTCGCCAGCCCCGGATTGCTTGGGCTGCGGAAGTTTCGTGTCGGCCGTTACGAGTTTGTCTTTGCTCATCATTCAGAACATGTGGCGTCAGCCGCCGGCATGCAAGTCCGCCGTTGGACGCACGGCAGGAACAGGCCGATGCGCAAGGCGATCGGTGCCGTCAGGCCCGCGCCGCGGCGAGGAATTCCTCCAGCGGGGCCATGCTTGCCGGATCGGACCGCGACTCCATTTCGGCGAAGCGTACCGCTGCCACTTCGTGCGCGACGAGGATTTCGAGCTTCGCTCGGTCCTCTTCCGGCGCCAGCCGCATGATGGCGTCGAATTCCTGCACGAACACCGGATAGGTCGTCGCCATTTCCTCGACCAGTTCGCGCCATGACATTTTCTGGCGGCCATCGGCTTCCGCCTGTCCGCTCGCGCGCAGCTTGGCGTCGTCGCCGACGGACAGCCCGTGCCGCTCCGCCAGCGGGCGGATGGCGGATGCTGTCGCCGCCTCCACCTCGGCCAGCATCAGGAGCGCCCGGCTGGCGCGGCCCCCGTGAAAGCTCGACAGCCGTGCGAAGAAGGCCTCGCCGGAAATCTCCTCCTCAAGCGACATCAGGAGCGCCGCGCGGTAGTCCGGGAAGGTTCGGGCGACGGCAGTCATCGAGCGCTCGTCCTGGTCTTCATCCACTCGGGCCCGCAGAGTCGGGTCGCGCCGCCGGTGGAACCGAACCGGCTCACAGCAGACCGAGTTCGGCCAGTTCGCGCCGGAGCTTCGGCGGCATTTCGGCGAGATCGCTGCCTGCCGTGCCGATATCGGCCGGCGCCTCGGCAGGCTTCAGATAGCGCCAGCCCTGGAAGGCCCGGCGCGGCTGCCAGCTCGTCCGGACGAGCGTGGGGTCGAGGATCAGGTGGCAGCGCGAGATGCCCTGCCCGTCCACGAAGGGCCTGACTTCGAGCAGCCGCTGGCGGCATTGCACATTGCCCTTGATGACCCAGTAGAGCGAGCCGCCATCGACCAGCTCGGGCGCCCGCGTCGGCACCATCCGCGTCGTGTGGAAACTCTCGACCGGTTCTCCGGCCCGCCGCCGATGGTCGAGCCGGGAGGCGATCCATTCCTCGAGATCCTCGACGCTGTCGCAGCCGACGCAGAGTTTTACCAGGTTCAATGCCATGCCGGCATGATCTACCGCCAGCGGCCGCCCGGTCAATGGCCGCAGCCGTTATGCACAGGCGCCGGCGCGGCACGGCCACGCTCTCTTCACCGATTGCCCATCGCCTTCCCTGGCGGTATGCATCGATCAGGGGGGAATTGCGTTCATGGCAACTGAAACAGTGCCGGGGGTCGGTCGCGCGTGGCTGCCGGCAGCAATGATCGGCGTCATTGCGGGCGTCGACAACATCGCCGCCGCGCTCGCCATCGCATCACTGCTCTTTGCGGGACCGCTGTCGTCCGGCCTCGGGCTCGGTGTCGGCGTCGTGCTGCTCGGGGGCGCAGTTCTGGCGCTGGTCGTCGCGCTCAGGAGCACCCAGCCCAATTCGATCGCCCTCGTCCAGGAAACCTCGGTCGCCGTTCTTGCCGCGGCGATCGTCACCGCCACCGCCGACCTTGCCGGTCCGCCCGAAGCCAAGGTCGCCACCGCGTTGGCGATCCTGGGGGTTTCGAGCCTCGTCACCGGCGCCCTGTTCTGGCTGACCGGCCGCCTCGGGCTCGGCGGTCTTGCGCGCTTCCTGCCCTACCCGGTCGTGGCCGGATTCCTGGCCGGATCCGGCTGGCTGCTCGTCGACGGCTCGATGGTCATGCTGACCGGCCAAGGCATCGGCGTCGCCTTCATCGAAGACCTTGCCGCCCCGAATGCCGTTCCGCTCATCCTGCCGGCGATCCTCTTTGCAATCCTTCTGTTCGTCGCGTTGCGGCGATTTACCCATCCGGCCACGGTGCCGCTGGTGATGCTTTTGTCCGGGACCATCTTCTTCCTGGTGCTGGCGGGCGCCGGAATTTCGGTCGAGGAGGCCCGCGCGACCGGTTACCTGCCGCAGCTGACGGCAGCCGGCGGCGTCGAACTGCCGACGCCAGAGCTTTTGTCCAGCGTGAACTGGCCCGCCGTCGCCTATGCCCTGCCGACCATAATGTCGGTGGCAGCGCTCAGCATGATCGGCCTGCTTCTCAACGTCAGCGGGCTGGAACTGGCGATCGGCCGCGACATCGACGTCAATGCGGAGCTGCGTTCGAGCGGTGCCGGCAATTTCCTGTCCGGCCTGATCGGCGGCCCTTCCGGCTATGTCGGGCTCGGCATGACCATCCTGGCACAGAAGACGGGCGCGCGCGGCCGCGGCGCGGGCATCGCGACGGCGGTGGCGATGATCGTCGGGCTGGCTGCCGCCGGGTCCCTGATCTTCCAGGTGCCGGTCTTCCTGACGGCCGGCTTCGTGCTGTTTCTCGGCATCGAACTCCTGAACGAGTGGCTGGTCGCCACGCGGCGCGAACTGCCAGCGATGGAATGGCTGATCGTCGTCCTCATCTTGCTCGCCATCGCTCTCGTCGGCTTCATCGAGGGCCTGGCGGTCGGCCTGATCGTGTCGGTCGCGCTCTTCGTCTTCAACTATTCGCGGCTGCCGGTGGTCCGCCTGAATACGAGCGGCATCGAGCACCGCAGCTCCGTCGACCGCTCGCCTGCCGCATCGCGCTTCCTGAGCAAGCACGGCGACTGCATCGAGATCATCCAGTTGCAGGGCTACCTGTTCTTCGGATCGGCCGACCGCATGGTCAAGCAGGTACGCCAGCGGCTTTTCTCGCCCGACAAGGCCGCGCTGCGCTTCCTGGTGCTGGACTTCAGGCACGTCAGCGGCACCGATTCCGCGGCCACAAGCGGTTTCATCAAGATCCGCCGCATGGTCGAGGACAATTCGGTCCAGGTGTTCTTCACCCATGTGTCGCCGGAGGTCGAAACGACGCTGCGGCTGGCCGGCATCGATTTCGTGCCCGGAGGAACGATGGCGCTTGAAGCCGACATCGACCATGCGCTCGAGCATGCCGAAGAGGACCTTTTGAGCGAACAGCCCGAAAGCGACGCACAGGCCGGACTGGTCAGCCAGCTCGTCGCCGCCGTCGGGCCGCATCCGAGGATGGCGGACCTCGTGGCTGCCATGGACGAGATCACCATGCAGCCGGGCGATGTCGTCATTCGTGCCGGAGAGGAGGCCGATGACGTCTTCTTCGTCGCCCGCGGCAGGGTCCGCGTGCAGATCACCCTGCCGAGCGGGCGGGAACTCAGGCTGCGCACCATGACCAGCGGCGCCGTCGTCGGCGAGATCGCGCTCTACCTGAAACGCAAGCGCACTGCCGACGTCATCGTGGAGGCGCCATCGGACATCTTTCGCCTCAGCGCGGCGGAACTGTCACGCCTCGAACGGGAGGACCCCGAACTTGCGGTGATGGCGCACCGTCTTCTGGCAAGCAATCTTGCGGAAAAACTCAGCATCGCCAACCAGATGATCCAGCGCACCGAGCACTAACGCGCTTTGCAATGCCGGCGCAGAACCACTGTCGCTTGTGGTGAAACCGTAAACAACCAGCAACAGTCGTTCCAAACAACGCACCCTCCGTTAGCCACCTGTTCTATAACTTACTTCGTTGCTGTGGAGTCATAAGCAGTTTTCTGGGATACTTATGTAGAATCATCCCCGGAGACCGCCATGGTTCATGGCATCAGGACCCGCGACCCCTCGCGCTTCAACGCGATGGGCTCCCTTTCCTCTCATTCTATTTCCCGACCCTCAGAGCGCCGTCTTGTTATCCTTTGTCTTACATATAGTGCATCTGCACTGCTCTACGCGCCGAAGCACTATTTTGATTTCCTATGGATATATGTTGCTTCCGGCGTATTGACGGTCGTTCCGGCAGTTGGCCTGGTTGTTGTTGGACTGGCCTTCGTCAAGGGGCGTCCCGCGCCGCTGGCCTATCTGAAGCAGGCGTTCGGCGGCCAATTTCTCTACATGACCTGGGCAATCGCCGTGTTCATCGTGTCGATCACGGCATTCACGACATGGAAGTACAACATCCCGGCACTGATGCCCTTCTATGCAGATCCCTATCTGGCGGAACTCGAACGCCGCCTTCACGGAGCGGATGCATGGATGCTTCTCCACCAAGTCCTGCCGACGTGGTGCATCTATCTCATCCAGCCAATCTATTCGACGGTCTGGTTCACGCTCTGGTTTGGCGTGGTCGGCTACGTGGCAGTATGGCTGGAGGGCCCGGCGCGACAGAGATACTTCTGGTCATTGGCCTTGACGATGATTTCCATCGGCACTGTTCTAGCCACCCTGTTGGCCTCAGTCGGGCCCATCTTCTACGACCATTTTCTTGGTGGCACGCGCTTTCACGACCTTAGAACTGCGCTCGACTCTACCCGGGCCGGAAGACAAACGCTCCACTATGCGGTCTACCTCATCGAAAGCTACCGTTCCGGGGAAAGCGTCTTCGGGTCCGGCATTTCGGCCATGCCGAGCGTGCATGTCGCAATCGCCTTCCTGAACGCCTTGCTCTTTGCGTCCCATAGCCGTTCGATCGCCGCCGCGGGCTGGGCCTTCGCCTTCATCATCCTTCTGGGGTCGGTCTATACCGGCTGGCACTACGCGGTAGACGGCTACGTATCGGTGGTCGTCGTACTGGTCATCTGGTGTCTGGTCAGCCGGGCGTTGGGACTTCCCGTCGCCGGGAGCCCTCGCCGGAATGACCGCTTCGCAACCGATCCGGGCGCAGAGTAGGAAGTCAGGCTCCTCGCAGGCCCTGAACGCAGTGCCGGCCGGTTGCCTCGGTGCTCAGCACTCCACCACGTTGACGGCAAGGCCGCCAAGGCTGGTTTCCTTGTACTTCTCGCTCATGTCCATGCCGGTCTGGCGCATCGTCTCGATGGCCGCGTCGAGCGGCACGAAATGCTTGCCGTCGCCCTTGATCGCCAGCGAAGCGGCGGTCACCGCCTTCACGGCGCCGAGCGCATTGCGTTCGATGCAGGGTACCTGCACGAGGCCGCCGACCGGATCGCAGGTCATGCCGAGATGGTGTTCCAGCGCGATTTCGGCTGCGTTTTCCACCTGTTCGGGGGTGCCACCCATCACCGCGCAAAGCCCGGCAGCCGCCATTGCCGAGGCCGAACCGACCTCGCCCTGGCAGCCGACTTCCGCACCCGAGATCGAGGCATTGGTCTTGATGATGCCGCCGACCGCCGCCGAGGTCAGAAGGAAGTCGCGGATGCCGGCCTGGTCGGCCTCCGGATGGAAATGCAGCCAGTAGCGCAGCACCGCCGGCAGCGTGCCGGCAGCACCATTGGTCGGCGCGGTGACGACGCGACCGCCTGCGGCGTTCTCCTCGTTGACCGCCATGGCGTAGATCGACAGCCAGTCGTTGGCGAGCAGCGGGTTTGGCCGGTTCTGGCTCCACTGTTCCTGCAGCTTGTCGTGCAGTTGCCGGGCGCGCCGCCGAACCTTCAGCCCGCCCGGCATGATGCCGTCCTGCGACAGGCCGCGGTTGATGCAGCCGAGCATGGCGTCCCAGATGGCATCGAGGGCCCGGTCGAGCTTTTCGCGCGGCATGTGAACTTCCTCGTTTGCCCGCTTCATCTCGGCGATCGACAGGCCGCTGCGCTCAGCCATGGCCAGCATCTCGACGGCATTGGCGAAGGGATAGGGCACGGGCGTCGTGGGTTTTTCCGGGCCACGCACCTTCAGCCGCTGCAACTCCTCCTCCGAGACGACGAAACCGCCGCCTATCGAATAGTAGATGCGCTTGAGGAGCAGCCGGTCGCCGGAACCGAAGGCGCTGAATGTCATGCCGTTCGCGTGGCCGAGCAGCGGCGTCTTCCTGTCCATCACCAGGTCGACGGCCGGGTCGAACCGATAGGATGGGTGACCGGCCGGCTGTACGGTTCGGGAAGCGCCAATCGCCTCGACGATTGCATCGGACTTGTCGGGATCGACCGTGTCGGGCGTCTCGCCGGTCAGGCCAAGGATGACGGCGCGGTCGGTGCCGTGGCCGACGCCCGTATAGGCGAGCGAACCGTGCAGGCTGACGGCGATGCGGTCGACGCTGGCGCCCGCCGGACGCGGCCAGTCGCCGTTCAGGATCTCGTCGAGGAAGCGGGCAGCGGCCGTCATCGGCCCCATGGTGTGGGAACTCGACGGGCCGATGCCGATCTTGAACAGGTCGAATACCGACAAAAACACTGACTGCTTGCTCCTCTGGCGCGGCTTTCGGCACATCGCCGCAAGAGATGGATGTTTGTGCCTATTTGCAGAGGCGGGCTTCACGGCCGCCGACCTGCCCTGCTCCGCAAGCGACATTGCGCATTCGGCGGGAAAATAGCAAAGACTTGATGGCGAACCGAGCCGACGCTTCCGGCTCCGAACGTCCCTGCGCGCAGTGCTAGGAACAGTGATGGCCCAATCCATGCTTCTGTCGTCCGCGGATCTCGCCGCTCTCGGATTCTTCCTCGCGGTATGGGCCGCCTATGCGCTGGCGCTCAGGGGCACGCTGTTCGGGCGCGTGTCGCTGACCAGCGCCATGAACGCCCAGCGCGCGGCATGGATGCAGGTCATGGCGCGCCGCGAACTGCGCATGATCGACACCGGCATCATGCTCGGCCTGCAGCAGGGCACGGCATTCTTCGCCTCGAGCGCACTTCTGGCGCTCGGCGGCTGTTTTGCGCTGTTTGGCGCGAGTGACCAGGTGATCGGTGTGCTGAGCGACCTGACGCTGGGCGCGACGCCGTCCCGCGAGCTCTTCGAGGTCAAGGTGATCGGCCTGATCCTGCTCCTGGCGCACGCCTTCTTCAAGTTCGGCTGGTCCTACCGGCTGTTCAACTACTGCTCGATCCTGATCGGCGCCGTGCCGACGATGCGCGACGAGGCCGAACAGTCGGAGGAGACCGACCGCGCAGTGCGGCGCGCCGCCGAGATGAACATCCTCGCCGGCAAGCATTTCAACGCAGGCCTGCGCGCCATCTTCTTCTCGATCGGCTATCTCGGCTGGTTCGTCGGGCCGCCGGCATTTGCGCTGTCGACGCTCGTTCTCTTCGCGGTCCTGATACGCCGGCAGTTCTTCTCCGCCGCGCGCCGGGCCGTCCTGTCCGACGGTGCCGGCTGATCAGTTCTGCGGGCCCGGGAAGACCGAATCGATGCGCCCGGTGAACTTGTAGGCCACCAGCCCGCACCATTCGCGGAAAGCCGTCGACGTTGTCTGCAGCGCGTCCATTGCGTTGTCGCGGAAGACCCCGATGCCCTCCTGGCCCGAGGTTCGGTAGTCGACCGGCCAGGGCACGACGGGAAAGCCGGCCTTGCGGAACAGGCCCATGGAGCGAGGCATGTGGAATGCCGAGGTGACAAGAAGCCAGGTGTCGTCGCGCGCCGGCTGCACGAGGTCGCGGATGTTGGCGACGTTTTCGGAGGTGTTGCGGGACTCCTTTTCGAGCACCAGCCGCGACTCCGGTATGCCCAGGGCTGCAAACAGCCGCACGGCCGTCACGGCATCACCCTCGCCCTCCAGCAGCAGCGAGCCGTTACCGCCCGAAATGACGATCCGCGCCGTCGGATAGCGGCGGGCAAGGACGGCAGCCTCGACGAAGCGGTCGCCGCCGCTGTTGATGTCGTAGCCGCCGCGCGCCTGGTTGATCGCGCCTTCGAAACCGCCGCCGAGCACGATGATGCCGGCAACCTGGGCGGGCGGCGCCGGGCGGGGAAACCGCTCCTCGAGCGGCCCGATCAACAGCGCTCCGAACGACGTCCAGGCCGACACGATCAAAATGAGAAAGGGAAAAAGCGTGATCGACCCGGCGAGCCGGCGCCATCCGAGGTAGCCGACGAAGACCGCCAGCGCCAACAGGACGATCGCCATGTTCAGCGGCTGCAGGAAGAACCAGACGATCTTGGAAGTGGAAAAGAACAAGGCACGCGCTCCCCTTACGACACGCTAACAAACCACCGCCCGGCCCCGCAACGCGGCCTGATCCTTATGCTGTTGACAAGGATGCCAGCAAGCGAGGCTCAGGCAGCTGCGATCTCGGCGCCCAGAAACTCCCTGAAATAGACAACCGTGCGCTCGAGACCCTGTTGCGCCGGCACGGTCGGCTCCCAGCCGAGCACTTCGCGCGCCTTGGTGATGTCGGGCTGGCGCTGGCGCGGGTCGTCCTGCGGGATCGGCAGGCGCACGATCTCGGACCTGGAGCCGGTGATCTCGACGATCATCTCGGCCAGTTGCAGGATCGTGTATTCGCGCGTGTTGCCGATGTTGATCGGTCCGGTCACGTCGGGCGGGCTCACCATCAGCCGCATCAGCCCGTCGAGCAGGTCGTCGACATAGCAGAAGGAGCGCGTCTGGCTGCCGTCGCCATAGATGGTGATCGGCTGTCCGAGCAGCGCCTGGACGATGAAGTTCGACACGACGCGGCCGTCCTGGCGGTGCATGCGCGGGCCGTAGGTGTTGAAGATTCGCGCCACCTTGACCGGCAGGGCATGCTGGCGGTGATAGTCGAAGAACAGCGTCTCTGCGGCGCGCTTGCCCTCGTCATAGCAGGAGCGCGGTCCGATCGGGTTGACGTTGCCCCAATAGTCCTCCGTCTGCGGGTGGATCACCGGGTCGCCATAGACCTCGCTGGTCGAGGCCTGCAGGATCGGGCACTTCAGCCGCTTGGCGAGACCGAGCATGTTGATGGCGCCGTGCACCGACGTCTTCAGCGTCTGGATCGGGTCGTGCTGGTAGTGGATGGGCGAAGCCGGACAGGCGAGATTGTAGATCTCGTCTACCTCGACATAGAGCGGGAAGCAGACGTCATGGCGCATGAACTCGAAGCGCGGATTGGCGTGCAGATGGTCGATGTTGCGCTTGGTCGAGGAAAACAGGTTGTCGACGCAGATCACCTCGTGGCCCTGGTCGAGCAGGCGGTCGATCAGGTGCGAGCCGAGGAAGCCGGCTCCGCCTGTCACGAGAATGCGCTTACGGCTGTCTGAAATAGGCGGCAAGAAATCGTCTCCGGCAATATGCGGGCTTCCTTAGCCTTTGCCGGGCGGTTTGACAAACGACACGAAACTGCGAGAAGGGCCGTGCCGCCCGCTGGCGGAACCGGACCCGATGAGAATTCCGCCCGCACTCTCCGCCCATATCCACGCCCGCTCGTCAGCGTTGAAGCCGCTCGTAGCCGCGTGGCGCCTCGGCTCCTACCGCAGCGGCGCCCTGCGCGGCCTGCCGCTCGCCATCCGGAACCGCGACGATCCGTTCCGTCTCGGCATGGTGGTGGAAAAGGACACAGGCGGCCGGCTAATCGTCAAGCTGGACACGGCAAGACTGCGCGACGACAGAACCCTGTTCTCCACCCTCTGGAAGCGCGGCGGCGTTTTCGTCGACCTGATTGCCGATCCGGACACCGCTTCCGGTTCCTATGTCTGCGATCTTGGTGACATCTGCTCGCAGCCCGGCCCGGTACTGGCCTTCTGCTCGAACAATGCCGAAAACATTCTCGTGCCCGACCGCACATTCTATCTCAAGAACGGATATGCGGCCGACCGCAGGCTCGCCGCCGCCGCTCCGTCATGGAACGAGCGGGACGATACGGTTCTGTGGCGCGGCGGCCTTAACGGATCTGGATCGGTCTCGGCCGAAACCATGACGCCGGACAATGATCGGCTGCTGCAGCGCGTCCGTCTCTGCCTCGCCGCCAGGGACATCCGCGGAACCGACATCAAGATTCCCATCGGCAAGCACTTCGATGCCGGTCTGGGTGAACTCTACCGATCGCTGCGAATCGCCGGCGGCTACGTGCCGCAATCGCAATGGACGCATCGCAAGTTCGCCGTCGACATCGACGGCAATTCCAATGCCTTCTCCAACCTTTACACGCGGCTTCTCTACGGCTGTTGCGTCCTGAAGGTCGCTTCGCCCTTCGGCTTCAGGCAATGGTACTACGATGAACTGAAGCCCTGGACGCATTACGTCCCGGTCGCGGCGGACCTGTCCGACCTCGCCGAAAGGGTGCGATGGTGCCGCGACAATGACGATGTCTGCCAGGCGATCGCTGCAGCCGGCCAGCGGCTGGCGCATGGAATGACGCGCGATAGCGAAAAGCGCGCGACCGTGGCGCGGATCAACGCCGCCTTCGCGGGCTGACTACCACCACTTCTCGGCCGCGAATCGCCCCGCCGCCTGCTCGATGACATGGCCGGTCTGGAACAGCGTCTCTTCCTCGAAGGGCTTGCCGATCAGCTGCAGCCCGAGTGGCAGGCCGTTGGCGTCGAGCCCGGCCGGCACCGAAATGCCCGGCAGGCCGGCCATGTTCACGGTGACGGTGAAAATGTCGTTGAGGTACATCTTCACCGGGTCGGCCGCCATGTCCTGGTCGGCGACGCCGAAGGCCGCGGACGGGGTCGCCGGCGTCAGGATGACGTCGACGCCGGCATCGAAGACCGTCTCGAAGTCGCGCTTGATGAGCGTGCGCACCTTCTGGGCCTTCAGGTAATAGGCGTCGTAGTAGCCGGCCGACAGCACATAGGTGCCGATCATGATACGGCGCTGGACCTCCCGGCCGAAACCGGCGGCGCGCGTCTGCTCGTACATGTCGGTTATGTCCTTGCCCGGCACGCGCAGGCCGTAGCGGACGCCATCGTAGCGGGCGAGGTTCGACGAGGCTTCGGCCGGCGCCACGATGTAGTAGGCCGGCAGCGCATACTTGGTGTGCGGCAGGGAGATGTCGACGATCTCGGCGCCGGCGTCGCGCAGCCAGGCGATGCCCTTCTGCCAGAGTTCCTCGATCTCGCCCGGCATGCCGTCCATGCGGTATTCCTTGGGAATGCCGACCTTCATGCCCTTGATCGACCTGCCGAGTGCGGCCTCGTAGTCCGGCACGGGACGATCGACCGACGTCGTGTCCTTCGGGTCCACCGAGGCCATGGATTTCAGCATGATGGCGGCGTCGCGCACGTCGCGGGCGATCGGACCTGCCTGGTCGAGCGACGAGGCAAAGGCAACGATGCCCCAGCGCGAGCAGCGGCCGTAGGTCGGCTTGATGCCGACCGTGCCGGTGAAGGCCGCCGGCTGGCGGATCGAGCCGCCGGTGTCGGTGGCCGTCGCGCCGGCACACAGGAAGGCCGAGACGGCGGCAGCCGAACCGCCCGAGGAGCCGCCCGGCACCAGCTGCGCATTGTCGAGGGTTCGCGTCTGCCTGACGCCGCTGCCTGACGTGACGAAGGCGGCATCGCCCTGGTGTGCGGTCGGCATGACAGCGGTCTCGGCGCGCGAACGCCGCCACGGATTGATGACCGGGCCGTAGTAGGATGTCTCGTTGGACGAGCCCATGGCGAATTCGTCCATGTTGAGCTTGCCGAGCATCACCGCACCGTCGGCCCAGAGATTGGCCGTGACCGTCGATTCGTAGCGCGGCTTGAAGCCGTCGAGCACGTGGCTCGCGGCCTGGGTATGCACGCCCTCGGTGCCGAACAGGTCCTTGATGCCGAGCGGAATGCCCTCGAGCGCGCCGCCCTCGCCCTTGGCGAGCTTCGCGTCCGACGCGGCCGCCATGTCGCGCGCCTTGTCGTGCGTCACCGACACATAGGCGTTGAGCTGCGGGTTCGCCTGGTCGATAGCCGCCAGGTAGGCGTCGGTGATCTCCAGGGCGGAAATCTCCTTGGCGCGCAGCTTGGCGCGGGCCTCGGCAATCGTCAGTCTCGTCACATCGGTCATCAGGCAATCTTCTTTTCATAGAACCGGGAAAACCCGGAATCGGGATAGTCGAGCACCGCGCCGCACACCGTGAAACCGCCGCGCTCATAGACGCGCCAGGCAGGCTCGAAACCCGGTGCTTCGCCGGTCTCGAGGACCAGCCGCGCAATGTGCTTCTCGCGTGCCAGTTGCTCGATGCGCTGCAACAGCTGCGAACCGATCCGCTTGCCGCGCACCACCGGCCGCGTGAACATCCGCTTCACCTCGCCAAGCCCTCCGCCGTGGTCCTTGAGCGAGGCCATGCCGACGGCATTGCCGTTCTCGTCACGCGCCATCAGCATGGTGACGGTCGGATCGGCCATCTGCTCGACCGTCAGCTGGAACTGGAATTCGCGCGGCGTCAATGGGATCATGTAGGCGTTGAGTTCCGCCACCATCGCGCGCACATCGTCCTGCAGCGGCGTTTCCGCAGAGATCTCGACCGTCATTGGCCGCTACTCCACCACCTTCGGCACGAGGAAGAAGTTCTCGTCGGTCGCAGGCGCGTTGGCGACGATGTCGTCGGCCTTGTTGCCGTCGGTGACGACGTCATCGCGCTTCTTCATTTCCATCGGGATCACCGAAGTCATCGGCTCGACACCGGTCACGTCGACTTCGTTCAGTTGCTCGACGAAGCCCAGGATGACGTTGAGTTCGCCGGTCATGCGTTCGGCATCCTCATCCGTCACGGCAATGCGGGCGAGGCGCGCGACGCGCTTTACGGTTGGAATATCGACGGACATGCGGGCCTCTTGCGGAGCGCGGAATTACCGCCCGCGCTATAGCGGCGCACGGCGCCGCGCGCAACAGGTGCCGTCTCGCGACGACACGCGCTGCCCGGTTACTCCGCTGGCAGCGCCGTCGGACGGCTGGCCACCTGCCCGGCTGCCATCAGCCGCCTGCGCAGGTTAAGCGCCGGCCGCTCGACGAACGTCCAGGAAAGCCAGGCCGCCCCGGCAGCAATCAGCATCGCCAGGCCCGCATTGCCATAGGAGTTCAGCCCCGGCAGTGCCCAGGCCAGCCATTGCTGGACGAAGAAGCCGATGATGTAGATGCCGTAGGAAAGATCCGTCCTGGCAGTCCAGCGTTGCAAGGCTCCCATCCTGAAGCTGCCGAGCCAGAAGCTGCCATAGGCGACGGCCAGGATCATCAGCGGATAGCTCAGCGCCGACGCCGTTGCGAGCGCCAGCGTGGCGCCGGCTGCAGTGGCGAGCAGGATCGGCAGGCCGACCGGCACGCGGTCCCTGGCGATCCAGGCCGCGACACCGAGGTAGAAGGCAAGGAAGAAGCGCGCCAGCTGGTCGGCGAAGGAAAAGGATTCGGCGTCGGGCGCGCCGCCGAGCCAGCCGGCCGAGACGGCGAGGACGGCAATCACCGGCCAGAGCCGCGCCATCCCGCGCAGCCGCGTGAGGGCCATTGCGGTCAGGAGCAACAGCAGCGAGGCATAGGCCAGCACCTCGAAGCGGATCGTCCAGATCGGTATGTTGATGGCGCCGGGCACCGGGTTGTCGGCGAAGACGCCGAGCAGTGGCACGCCGACCGAGAAGGACAGCACGGTTCGGGCGAAGAACCTGCCCGCATTGTCGATCGTCCAGTAGTCGGCGGCCGCCGCATTCGTCAGGATCAGCCCGCCGGCCACGACGATCAGCAGGTTCACGACGATCAGGGCCGGCATCACACGCAGCGTCCTTGCCAGCACGAAGTCGGTCACACCGGACGAGCGCTCGAAACTTGCCGCCACCATGAAGCCGGAGAGCGCGAAGAACACGTGTACTGCGTGGGCGCCGAGCGACATGCCGGTCGACGCAACGAGAGGCTCGGGCGTGGACCAGCCGCCGACGACGCCGAAGGAATGCGTGTAGACCACGCAGAGCGCTGCCAGGAGGCGGACCACGCCATAGCTGTTGTCGTCCTTGTCGGCGTAAAGCGCGAGCGGAAACCGTATCCCGCCTGCCCCGCCAGTAGCCTGCACGCGTGATCCAGCCATTGCAGATCTCCGTCCCGGGGAGTGGCTTCTCACAAGAGTGCGAGTGACCACATTCGTGCGATTATTAGCATTTTGGCGGGTGCTTGAACTTCTTAACTGACTTCTTCATTAATCGATAAAATTTGATCCACTTTCTTAAACAATACCCTCCGACGGAAAGCCGCTGTTACGGCGTATTTGTTTTAATTCCGACGGTTTTTACTAACCTTCTCTTAACTTCTCGCCGGAATTTCCCGGGTCCGTTTACCCATGCGAGCCGGAAATCGGCTACCCCATCGTCAGCTTCATGAGATGCGGAGTGGTTAACGGCCAGTCCGCCGCAGGGCGCAACGGAAGCTCCTTTTCCGTCGCCTCATCGCAATTCAGTCAACAGGACGGAGC
The DNA here is from genome assembly GCA_018823835.1 of Alphaproteobacteria bacterium. GTDB lineage: Bacteria > Pseudomonadota > Alphaproteobacteria > Rhizobiales > Rhizobiaceae > CAMYMG01. The sequence goes on from JAHJHT010000013.1 coordinate 799,397, forward strand.
AGCGACAATGAACTCGATGGCAATGAGCCAGGACATCATCGCCGACTGGGAAGACCGCCATCAGCGTCTCTTCGGCACGGAGATAGTGAAGCTCAGGCACCGCCTGGCGGAGACCGGCATGTTCACCCGCGAGGCACTGGGCAGGCTGATCGAGCGCTGCCCGCCGCAAGAGCTCGGCCTCGAATCGATGTGCGTGGAGACCGACAGGCCGGACCGCATCTATGGCGAACTCGGCGGCGCCAGCGGCATGGAGGCGATCGCCGCCATCGAGAAGGGCCGCATGTGGATGAACATCCGCCGCATCATGGACTGGGACCCCGAATACAGGGCGCTGCTCGACCGCGTGTTCGACGAGTTCGAAGCCCGCATGCCGGGCTTCACCACCTTCAAGCGCAACATCGGCGTGCTGATCTCCTCGCCCAACGCCAAGGTCTTCTACCACGCCGATATCCAGGGCCAGTCGCTGTGGCAGATCGAGGGTATCAAGCGCGTCTATCTCTACCCGCGCTCCAGGATCTTCATCACGCCCGAGATCGTCGAGAAGATCCTGCTCAGGGAAACCGACGAGGACATGCCCTACGAGAACTGGTTCGACGACTATGCGACGCCGATCGACCTCAAGCCCGGCGAGATGGTGACCTGGCCGCTTTATGCGCCGCACCGCGTCCAGAACCACGACTGCCTGAACATCTCGGTGACGATGGAGCACTGGACGAAGCAGATCTGGAATTCCTACGCCGTGCACTACGGCAACGGCGTGCTGCGCCGCACGCTCGGCCTCAAGAACACGTCGGTGCGCGATCACGGCCTGCACGTTTACCCGAAGGCCGGCGCGGCCTTCGCCTGGAAGAAGCTGGGCCGCCAGATATCCGGAGACGTCGTGAAGACACGCGACTTCCGCATCGATGCAAGCGCGGAGATCGGTCGCGTCGACATAGGGTGACGGGCACTTCGTCAACCCGGGGGGAGTTGCCGTGAACATTCATGTGGAGGAATCAGGTCTTCGCCCACGGGCAATCGCCCGCGTCGAAAGCGGTTTCGATTTCCTGTCCGCGGAATATGCGGAGCTTTACCGGCGTTCATGCGCCTCGGCCTTCCAGCGGCCACTCTGGCTGCAGTCGATCTATGACGTACTGGCGCCGGGCCTGGGCGCCCGCGCCCACGTCATCACGCTGCGCGGTCCCGCGACCGGAGACCTGCAGATGGTGGTGCCGCTGGTCCGGCAGCGCAGCTGCGGCGTCACCGTGCTGCAGCCTGCCGACCTCGGCGTCTGCGACTACAATTCGATCGTCGCCTCGCCCGAAACGATGCGGTCCGTCGCGGCCGACGCCGGCTTGTTGCGGCAGATCCGGACACTGCTCAAGGTCGGCGACGTGCTGATCTTCCGCAAGCTCAAGGAGCACCGGGCCGAAACGGCGGCGATCCTCGGGCTCGACGCCCTGACATCCAACGAGAACAGCGCCTTCGACGTCGAACTCGGCGGCACGGATTTCGGCGAATGGCAAAGGGCGCATTTGAAGAAGCGGTTCCGCAACGGCGCGAGTCGCAGGCTGCGAAAAATACGCGCGGATCATCGTTGCGTTGATTTCGTCACCTTCAGCGACCCTGGCGAGATCGAGGCGGCCATCCGCTTCATCGCCAAACACCGGTCGGCGCGCTTCAAGGACGACATCCTGCGCCAGGAAGCCTATTTCGACTTCTATCTTCACCATGCGCTGGCCGGTGCGCCCCGCGGCGATGCCGTCACTTCGGGGCTCGTCGTCGACGGGACGCTGGTTTCCGCCGATTTCGGCATCGTCGGCAACGGCGCCTATCACTCGATCCTCTGTGCGGCACGGCTCGATACTTACGGCCAGTATGCGCCCGGGATGCTCGGGCTGATGGAGTTGCTGCGCAGCCGCCATGCGACTGGCGAGGCCCGCTTCGATTTCGGCATCGGCAGCAGCCGCCAGAAGTCGGACTTCGCGGCGACGGAGCACCCGCTCTACAACCTCACGGCGGCCACCAGCATCAAGGGAAGCCTTGTTTCGCTGATCTATAACCGGGCGAAGCCGATGAAGACCATGCTGCGACGCCGGTTCGCCTCGATCCGCTAGGCTAGAGTTCGACTGGTCTGCCCTTTTCTGGCACCAGCACCTTTGCGCCCGACCCTTCCATGCCTGCCGTGAACTTGTCGGCATCCGGGTCGACCATCGGGAAGGATGCGTAGTGGCAGGGCACGATCGTGTCGAACTTGAAGAAGCGCCGGCACGCCAGCGCGGCCACGGCCCCGCCCATGGTGAAACGGTCGCCGATAGGCACCAGGCCGATCTTCGGCTCATGCAGTTCGTTGATCAGCGCCATGTCGGAAAAGATGTCGGTATCGCCCATGTGGTAGAGCGTCTCGTCCTCCGGGAAATGCAGAACGAGCCCGAGCGGGTTGCCGAGATAGGTGTTCTGGCCGCCCTCGCCGCTGAATGAGGACGAGTGGTGAGCCTGCACGAAGGTCGTGGTGAAGCCGCCGCAATCGACGGTGCCGCCGGTGTTGCCTGGATTGATCCGGTCGCCCGAAACGCCCTGGCCGACGAGAAACATGCAGATCTCGAAATTCGCGACCAGCATCGCGCCGGTTTTCTTCAGGATGGCGGCCGCGTCGCCGATATGGTCGTTATGGCCATGCGTCAGAAGAACGTGTGTCACCCCCTCGGCGGGGCCCTCCCAGCCACCCTGCCAGGCCGGGTTGCCGGTCAGGAACGGATCGATCAGGATGCTTGCGTCGCCCGCGTCGATGCGAAAGGCCGAATGGCCGTACCAGGTCAGTTTCATGCCGGACTATTCCTCGATTTCTGTTGCGTCAGAAGATAGAAGCAGGTCCGCCCATGTAAAGGACGCTATCGCCTTGCCCGTCATTGAAGCCACAGATCTCCCCGACATCCTCGCCGGCGGCAGGACGCTCGCCGGGCTTGACCTCGGCGACAAGACGATCGGCATTGCCGTGTCCGACCGCGGACTGTCGTTTGCGCATCCCCGCCCGGTGATCGTCAGGAAAAAATTCTCCATCGACGCCGCAGCGCTGCTGGAACTGCTGAAGCGCGAGAATGTCGGCGCGGTGGTGATCGGCCTGCCGGTCAACATGGACGGCTCGGAGGGGCCGCGGGCACAGGCTTCGCGCGCCTTCGTGCGCAACATGGCCAGGCTCACCGACCTGCCCTTCGTCTTCTGGGACGAACGCCTGTCCACGGTGGCCGCCGAGCGCACGCTGATCGAGATGGATTTCTCGCGCAAGAAGCGGGCCGGCAAGATCGATTCGGCGGCGGCCGCCTTCATCCTGCAGGGTGTGCTCGACCGGCTCTACGCGCTCGGCGAGGATTCAACGCCGAAATAGCGCTCGCGCATCGTGCGGCCCCAGGCCAGCAGATTGTGGCGCCGGCGAAAGGCCCAGATGGCCATCAGCAATCCCGTATCCAGCACGCAGGCCTTTGCGACGAGCGGCGGTATCGTCGCCGGGTCCACGCCAAGCATGTCGCCATAGAGCTCGAAGAAAAGGTCGTGAAACTGCCGCGTCATCAGGACGTAGCCGAAATTCACGTCGTTGAAGGAGAGATAGAACCAGCCCCAGAACAGGCCCATCGGCAGGGCCCATAGCATGATCACCCAGCGCATCGGCTGCTCCCGGCTGGCGCTCCGGCGCCTCTGGCGGCTGCCCGAAGGGCCGCATGGATGGTCGGAAGAAACCGCATGGGAATCCTGTCTCGTTCAAGCGGAACAGTGATCCCGTAGGAATCTCGATGCAACGTAAACCATTTGTTAAGGTTAACGGCGCGGTTTCCTGTGGACCAAACTCTGGCCGGCTGACCGGGTTTACAGGGGCACCCCGTGTCCCTATGCCACGAACCTCCCGCGCCAGCCCGAGTGGTTCATGCTCGCCATCTTCGAAAGCATCCTTCCCGTCTTCCTGCTGATCGTGGCGGGCAACCTGCTGCGCCGTACCTCGATCATCAACAAGGAGGCATGGCCGGGTCTCGAACAGCTCGGCTACTGGTTCCTCTACCCCACGCTGCTGTTCTCGACGATCTACAAGGCCGATTTCTCGGCACTCGCGATCGATTCGATGATGGCGGCGCTGCTCTGCACCGTCGTTGCGATGGGAGCCTTCACCTTCGCGCTTTTCCCGCTGCTGATCCGCTCGGGCATGGTCAGGTCGAGCGAATATTCCTCGGTATTCCAGACCAGCATCCGCTGGAACGGCTTCATCGCTCTGGCCGTGGCGCAAAAGATCTTTCCGCCTGAAGGCATGGCCGTGGTTGCGCTTGCCATGGCCGTCATCATCGTGCCGATCAACCTGGCGTCGGTCTACGTCGTGATGCGCTTTGCCGAGCGCCAGGCGGACTGGCGCAGCATCGGCCGCAACATCCTCATCAATCCGCTGATCCTGGCCTGCCTGGCGGGCATCGCCATGCGCTTCATGCCATTCGGGCTTTACGGGCCGATCGAAGAGACGCTGGACCTTGCGGGCCGCGCCGCGCTCGGCATGGGCCTTGTCGCCATCGGCTCGGGGCTGAGGCCGGAAGACCTGATCCGGCCGGGCTTCGAGCTCTATATCCCATCCGTCATCAAGCTCCTGCTCTTTCCGCTGGTCGCCATCGGCGTGGCGATAGGCTTCGGCGTGACGGGAAGCGACCTCGGCTACATCACGCTCTGCGCTGCCGTGCCAACGGCAATGAACGGCTACCTGCTGGCGCGCCAGCTCGGCGGCGACGCACCCCTCTACGCGGCGGTCACGACGCTGCAGACCGCCCTCTCCTTCTTCACCATGCCCGCCCTGCTGGCTCTGGCTCAGTTGGTCGGCGGATAGAGCGTGTCGATGATCAGCCGCGCGTCATGGCGCGCGTCGATCATGCCGTAAGTCGTGCGCCACTGGCCGGCGAGCCGCGTCTCGATGAAGGCGTCGGCAATGCGTCCCGCCCCCATTCGCTTCAGTTCGGCCGCGGCTGCCGACAGCGCCAGCTGCTCGGTCAGGATGCGCGCCGATCCCTCGTCCGAAGCGGCCACCTGCATGGCCGCGCGCAATACCGCGACGGTACCCGGACCGCCCTGCCCCAGATCTTTCTCGATGCCGGCCAGCACTTCTTCGAAAAGGGCCGGCGCGCGTTCCAATACGCGCAACACATCGAGCGCCATAACGTTGCCCGAGCCCTCCCAGATCGCATTGACGGGCGCCTCGCGGTAATAGCGCGCCAACGGCGCCTCCTCGACATAGCCATTGCCGCCAAGGCACTCCATCGCCTCGTAGAGCAGCGCCGGCGCGATCTTGCAGACCCAGTACTTGACCACCGGCGTCATGGCGCGGGCGAAGGAAGCCTCTGCGCGGTTGCTCGCCGCCTCGTCGAAGGAACGCGCCAGACGGAACGAAAGAGCCGTCGCGCCGGCCACGTCGAGGGCCATGTCGGCCAGCACACGCTGCATCAGCGTCTGGTCGGCGAGCTTCTTGCCGAAGACGGTACGATGCCTGGTGTGCTGCACCGCCTCGGCGAGGCCCGCGCGCATCAGCCCGGACGAGGCGATCGCGCAGTCGAGCCGGGTCAGCGTCACCATGTCCATGATCGTCTTGATGCCGGCGCCCGGCTCGCCGACCATCTCGCCGATGGCGCCGACGAACTCGACCTCCGAAGAAGCGTTCGAGCGGTTGCCCAGCTTGTCCTTCAGGCGCTGGAAGCGAAAACCGTTGCCGGAGCCGTCGCCCAGCAGGCGCGGGACCAGAAAGGCCGACAGCCCCTCGCCAGCCTGCGCCAGCACCAGAAAGGCATCCGACATCGGTGCCGACATGAACCATTTGTGTCCGGTCAGGCGATAGAAACCGTTGCCGGTTCGCTCGGCGCGGGTCGTGTTGGCGCGCACGTCGGTGCCGCCCTGCTTCTCGGTCATGCCCATGCCGAGCGTCAGGCCGGTCTTTTCGACCGGCGGCTTCTGGCTCTGGTCGTACTTGCGACGCGTGATGCGCGGCGCCCATTCGCGAAACAGCTTGGGGCTGGCCATCAGCGCCGCGAGCGAGGCGTTGGTCATGGTGATCGGGCAAAGGTGCCCGGTTTCCAGCTGTGCGGTGAGGTAGAAGCGCGCGGCCCTTACCTGGTGCCGGCGGCCGGTCTCATCGGCGCCATTCTCCCAGACCGAGGAATGCAGGCCGCTGGCCATCGAACGGCGCATCAGCGCGTGATAGGCGGGATGAAACTCGACGACGTCGATGCGGTTGCCCTGACGGTCATGCGTCCGCAGTATCGGCGTCTCGGTATTGGCGAGCCTGGCCAGTTCCTGCGCCTCGGGGGTCAGGACGAAGCGGCCGAGACCGTCGAGGTCCTTGCGTACCGGCGCGGTGAACTCCTCGGCGATCTGGATGAGCAGCGGATCGCCGCGCCAGGCATTGCTTCCTGTCAATGGCGGCGGCTGGTTCGTTACCTCGTGCGTCACGCTTTGTCCTTCTTGATTCATTCCGCACGGCGAATCCGGATCGCCCGACCGGCTTTATAGCCCAAGCTGCCACAGGCGCGACGAAAATACCGGGGAGAAGGCCGCCAATCCAAAGCCTTTGTCTTGCTAGGCCTTCGCCACCTGCCTATAGCACCCCCTTGAGATGATCCAAGCGCCCGCCCTGCCGCTCTACCCGCACCGCCATTTGCTTGGCATCGGCGACCTGTCTCCCGCCGACATCGAACTCTTGCTCGACCGCGCCGACGCCGCCGTCTCGATCTCCCGCCAGTCCGAGAAGAAGACGACCACGCTGCGCGGACGCACGCAGATCAACCTGTTCTACGAAGCCTCGACGCGGACACAGTCCTCCTTCGAACTCGCCGGCAAGCGACTCGGCGCCGACGTCATGAACATGTCGGTCGCCAGTTCGTCGGTCAAAAAGGGCGAAACGTTGATCGACACGGCGATGACGCTCAACGCCATGCGCCCCGACATCCTGATCATCCGCCACCAGTCGGCGGGTGCCGCCGCGTTGCTTGCCCAGAAGGTCTCCTGTTCGGTCGTCAACGCCGGCGACGGCGCGCACGAACACCCCACGCAGGCCCTGCTCGACGCCCTGACGATCCGCCGTGCCAAGGGACCGCTGTCGAAGCTGATCGTCGCGATCTGCGGCGACATCCTGCATTCGCGCGTCGCGCGCTCCAACATCATCCTGCTCAACGCACTCGGCGCGCAGGTCCGCGTCGTCGCGCCGTCGACCCTGCTGCCGTCCGGCATCGAGAAGATGGGCGTCATCGTCGCCCGGTCGATGGCGGAGGGGCTGAAAGATGCCGACGTGGTGATGATGCTCAGGCTGCAGCGCGAGCGCATGGCCGGCTCCTTCGTGCCGTCGGTGCGCGAGTATTTCCGCTATTTCGGACTCGATGCCGAGAAGCTGAAGGCCGCCAAGGGGGATGCGCTGGTCATGCATCCCGGGCCGATGAATCGCGGCGTCGAAATCGCCTCCGAGATCGCCGACGGGCCGCAGAGCGTCATCCAGGAACAGGTCGAGATGGGCGTCGCCGTGCGCATGGCGGTCATGGAAGCGCTGCTCGATCCGAGGCGCAATCCTGGCGGGGCGGAAGCATGAGCGTCACCGTCTTCGAGAATGCGCGCATCGTCGATCCTTCGCGCGGGCTGGACGAGACGGGAACCGTCATCGTCGATGGCCGGAAGATTGTCGCGGCCGGTGCCGATGCCCGCAACCAGGGCGCGCCGCAGGGCGCCACCATGATCGACTGTCGCGGCAAGGCGATCCTTCCCGGCCTCGTCGACGGCCGCGTCTTCATCGGCGAGCCGGGTGCCGAGCACCGCGAAACGATTGCCTCGGCGAGCCTTGCGGCGGCAGCCGGCGGTGTCACCTCGATCGTCATGATGCCCGACACCGATCCGGTCATCGACGACATCGCGCTGGTCGAGCACGTGCTGCGCGCCGCGCGCGACACAGCAAGCGTCAACGTCTTTCCCGCGGCCGCCATCACCAAGCGGCTGGAAGGCCGCGAGATGACCGAGTTCGGCCTGTTGCGCGAAGCCGGCGCGGTCGCCTTCACCGACGGCCGCCACACCATCGAGAGCGCCGCCGTGATGCGCCGCGCCCTCACCTATGCGCGCGATTTCGGCGCCGTCATCGCGCACGAGACGCAGGACGCCGATCTCGGCAATTCCGGCGTGATGAACGAGGGCCTCTATGCCAGCTGGCTCGGCCTGCCCGGCATCCCGCGCGAAGCCGAGACGATCCCGCTCGAGCGCGACCTGATGCTGGCACGGCTGACGGGCGGCGCCTACCACGCCGCCAAGATCTCAGCCGCCATGTCGGCGGCGGCCGTCGCCCGCGCCAAGGCGGACGGCGCCAGCGTGACCGCCGGGGTCTCGATCAACCATCTGTCGCTCAATGAGAACGACGTCGGCGAGTACCGCACCTTCTTCCGGCTGTCGCCGCCGCTGCGCGCCGAGGAGGACCGGCTGGCCATGATCGAGGCGCTGCGGGACGGCACCATCGACATCATTGTCTCCTCGCACGACCCGCAGGACGTCGATACCAAGCGCCTGCCCTTCGCGGACGCTGCCGTCGGCGCGATCGGGCTGGAAACGCTGCTCGGCGCTGCCCTGCGCCTCTACCACAACGAAGACGTCACGCTGCTGCGGCTGGTCGAGGTCCTGTCGACGGCGCCGGCGCGATTGTTCGGCCTGCCCGGCGGCACGCTGAAGCCCGGAGCGTCGGCCGACCTCGTGCTGGTCGATCTCGACGAGCCCTGGGTGGTGCAGGAATCGGGCATCCGGTCGCGCTCCAAGAATACCTGCTTCGAGGGCGCGCGGCTGCAGGGCAAGGTCTTGCAAACAATGGTCGCCGGCCGCACAGTCTTTACCGCCTAGGCGGCTTTGCGCCGGCGCATTGGGAGGATTCATGTCTTACATCCTGATTGTCGCCCTGGCCTTCGGCTATCTGCTGGGATCCATACCCTTCGGCCTGCTGTTCACGCGCGCCGCCGGGCTGGGCGACGTGCGCAGCATCGGTTCGGGCAATATCGGCGCGACCAACGTGCTGCGGACCGGCAACAAGAAGCTGGCCGCCGTCACGCTGCTCTTCGACATCCTCAAGGGCACTGCCGCTGTGTTCATTGCTGGCATCTACGGCCCGGACGCCGCGATGGCCGCCGGTGCCGGCGCCTTTCTCGGCCACCTCTTTCCGGTCTGGCTGGGCTTCAAGGGCGGCAAGGGCGTCGCGACCTATCTCGGCGTGTTGATCGGGCTGGCCTGGCAGATGGCGCTGCTCTTCGCCGCCGTCTGGCTCGCGGTCGCCTTCCTCTTGCGCTACTCGTCCGCCGCCGCGCTCGCCGCTGCCGTCGTCGTGCCGGTGACGCTCTACTTCCTCGGCCACGATTTCCTGGCGCTGCTCTTCGCGCTGATGAGCGCGCTGCTGTTCGTCCGGCATCGCACCAACATCTCGCGCCTGATGGCCGGAACGGAGACCCGTATCGGAGCCAAGGGGTGACAGCGGGGCCGGTCGGTCCGCGCCTGTCGGACAGGCAGCGGCTGAGCTGGCTCCGGCTCATCCGGACACCGAATGTCGGCCCGTCTACCTTTCGCGACCTCATCAACCGGTTCGGCTCGGCCGAGGCGGCGATAGAGGCCCTGCCCGAGCTTGCCCTGTCGGGCGGCCTGACGCGCAGCGTGCGCATTCCGCCGGTCGCCGAGGCGGAGGCCGAGCTCGAGGCTGCGGCAGCGGCCGGCGCGCGTTTCGTGGCGGTCGGCGAACCGGACTATCCTCCGGTCCTGCGCAACATGGACTACCCGCCGCCGCTGCTTGCCGTGCGTGGCAACGCCGCGGTGTTCGCGCTGCCGCCCGTGGCGATCGTGGGTGCGCGCAATGCCTCGCTTGCCGGCATCAAGATGGCGCGCATGCTGGCCTCCGACCTCGGCAGGGAAGGCTATGGGGTGATCTCTGGGCTGGCGCGCGGCATCGACACAGCCGCGCATGAGGGCAGCCTCGCCACCGGGACCGTCGCCGTGCTGGCGGGCGGGCTCGACCAGCCCTACCCGGCCGAGAACGCTGACCTTTGCAATGGCATCGCCGAACGCGGCGCCGTGGTCTCGGAAATGCCGTTCGGCTGGGAGCCGCGGGCGCAGGATTTTCCGCGCCGCAACCGCATCATCGCCGGGCTGTCGCTCGGGCTCGTCGTCGTCGAGGCGGCAAAACGCTCCGGCTCGCTGATCAGCGCGCGGCTTGCCGGCGGAATGGGGCGCCTCGTCTTCGCCGTGCCGGGCTCGCCGCTCGACCCGCGCGCCGCGGGCGCCAACGGTCTGCTGAAGGACGGCGCCACGCTGGTCACCGAGGTAGGCGACGTCACCACGGCCATCGCACCGCTGATCGGGCGAAGCGAGCCGCAGGCGGATTCACTCGACGAGCCGCCGGACTTCGCCTCGGCGGCACCGGCCGACGATTCGGACCGCCGCCGCGTCGTCGAGGCGCTCGGCCCGACGCCTGTCGGCATCGACGACCTGATCCACCACACGCGCCTGCACCCGGCGCAGGTGTTCATGATCCTGCTCGAACTCGACCTCGCCGGCCGGCTGGAGCGTCATCCCGGCAACCACGTGTCGCTGCTGCCTGGAGAGGGCTGATCGTCGGGCGCCGCTGCGCCTAGCGCTTCCTGCCGGGTCCGCCCTGGCCCGCCGGCTGGTTGAGCCGGTCGAGATCGCGCGCCTCCAGGTGGGCCATGTCGATCAGATATGCGAGCATGTCGAAGCCCTCCGAGTCGGCCATCATCTTGAGCTGGCCCAGCATGGACTGCAGGTAGTCGATCGTATCTGCGCGATTTCTGTCATGCTGATGCAACATCAGGTGACGCTCCATGGCCGAAAGACCATTCAAACTGTCCGCGATGAACCAATTGCCGGTGCTTTATTTCCATCGAACTTGCAGCGATCTTGGGTTGCGGAGAGAACTATCACAAATATTCAAAGTTGCAAAGATTCCATCGCTATCGCATAAGTTGCAGGCCGTCGATGTCCGTCAATTTGAGGGTTCGCACTTGACCGCGCGGAAAACCGCAGCCATGTGACGGACGATTCCAAATCTTCTAGGCGCCGCCATTTCGGACCGGCACCGCACGGGAAACACAATCGCTCATGGACGTCGTCGTCGTCGAATCGCCCGCCAAGGCGAAAACGATCAACAAATATCTCGGTCGCAACTACAAGGTCCTGGCCTCCTACGGCCATGTCCGCGACCTGCCGGCCAAGGACGGTTCGGTCAAGCCGGACGAAGACTTCGCAATGTCTTGGTCGGTCGACGGACCGTCCTCGAAGCGGCTCACCGAGATCGCCAACGCGGTCAAGGACGCCGATGGCCTGATCCTCGCAACCGATCCGGATCGCGAAGGCGAAGCCATTTCCTGGCACGTGCTCGAGGTCCTCAAGAACAAGCGCGTCCTGAAGGACAAGCCGGTCAGCCGCGTCGTCTTCAACGCCATCACCAAGCAGTCGGTGCTCGACGCGATGGCCAACCCGCGCCAGATCGACGGGCCGTTGGTCGATGCCTACCTGGCGCGCCGCGCTCTCGACTACCTGGTCGGCTTCACCCTGTCGCCAGTCCTGTGGCGCAAGCTTCCCGGCGCCCGCTCGGCCGGCCGCGTGCAGTCGGTGGCGCTGCGCCTCGTCTGCGACCGCGAACTCGAGATCGAGCGCTTCATCCGCGAGGAATACTGGCAGATCGCCGCCATCCTCGGCACGCCGCGCAACGAGAATTTCGAGGCCAAGCTCACGGGCTTCGAGGGCAAGCGCCTGCAGAAGCTCGACATTTCCAACAAGGAACAGGCCGACGACATCAAGGCGATGCTCGACGGAGCGGCCTTCAAGACGCTGTCGGTCGAGGCCAAGCCGACCAAGCGCAATCCCGGCCCGCCCTTCACCACCTCGACCCTGCAGCAGGCGGCCTCCTCGCAGCTCGGCTTCTCGGCCGTCCGCACCATGCAGGTGGCGCAGCGCCTCTACGAGGGCATGGACGTCGGCGGCGAGACCGCCGGCCTGATCACCTACATGCGTACCGACGGCGTGCAGATGGCGCCCGAGGCCGTCGAGGCTGCCCGCTCTGCGATCGTCAGCGAGTTCGGCCAGGACTACCTGCCGGAAAAGCCGCGCCTCTATTCGGCCAAGGCCAAGAACGCGCAGGAGGCCCACGAGGCGATCCGCCCCACCGATTTCTCGCGTACGCCGGCCTCGGTGAAGCAGTATCTCGATTCCGACCAGTTCCGCCTCTACGACGTGATCTGGAAGCGCGCCATCGCCAGCCAGATGCAGCCGGCCGAGATCGAGCGCACGACCGTCGAGATCGAGGCCGAGAACGGCGCCCGCCGCGCAACGCTGCGCGCGGTTGGCTCGGTCATCCGCTTCGACGGCTTCCTGTCGGCCTATACCGAACAGAAGGACGAGGACTCCGAAGACGAGGAAAGCCGCCGTCTGCCCGAGATCCGCAGCGGAGAGACGCTAGCCCGCGACACCATCAACGCTACCCAGCACACGACCGAGCCGCCGCCGCGCTATTCGGAAGCCTCGCTGATCAAGAAGATGGAAGATCTCGGCATCGGCCGGCCATCCACCTATGCCTCGACGCTGAAGACGCTGGAAGACCGCGAATACATCACTGTCGACAAGCGCCGCCTGATACCGCATTCCAAGGGCCGGCTGGTCACCGCGTTTCTGGAGAGCTTCTTCCAGAAATACGTCCAGTACGACTTCACCGCCGCGCTCGAGGAGCAGCTCGACGAGATTTCCGACGGCAAGCTCGCCTGGAAGGACGTTCTGCGCGACTTCTGGAAGGATTTCTCCGGCGCCGTCGGCGACATCAAGGAGTTGCGCGTCACCGACGTTCTCGACGCGCTGAACGTGGTGCTGGCGCCGCTCGCCTTCCCGCCGCGCGAAGACGGATCGAACCCGCGGGTCTGCCCGAAATGCGGCGAGGGCCAGCTCTCGCTGAAGCTCGGCAAGTACGGCGCCTTCGTCGGCTGCTCGAACTACCCGGAATGCAGCTTTACCCGCCAGCTTGGCGAGGAAGGCAATGGCGAAGCCGGCGGCGGCGAAAATGGCGACCGCATCATCGGCAAGGATCCCTACACGTCGGAAGAAATCGTCCTGCGCAACGGCCGTTTCGGCCCCTATCTGCAGCGCGGCGAAGGCAAGGAAGCCAAGCGGTCCAGCCTGCCGAAGGGCTGGACGCCCGACAGCATCGATCACGAGAAGGCGCTGGCGCTGCTGGCCCTGCCGCGCGATGTCGGCCAGCATCCTGAGAGCGGCAAGATGATCTCGGCCGGCCTTGGCCGCTACGGGCCCTTCGTGCTGCATGACGGCACCTACGCCAATCTCGACGGCATCGAGGAAGTGTTTTCCATCGGCCTGAACCGCGCGGTCACCGTGATCGCCGAAAAGATCGCCAAGGGCCGCGGCGGGCGTGGCGGCACGCCGGCGGCGCTGAAGGAGCTCGGCGACCATCCGGACGGCGAAGGCAAGGTCACCGTCCGCGATGGCAAGTACGGGCCCTATGTGAACTGGGGCAAGATCAATGCGACGCTGCCCAAGGGCAAGGACCCGATGTCGGTGACGCTCGACGAGGCCGTCGGTTTCATCGCCGAGAAGGCTGCCAAGGGCGGCGGCGGCAAGAAGCCCGCCCGCAAGGCCGCGGCCAAGAAGCCCGCCGCCAAGAAGACAGCCGCGAAGAAGAAGCCGGCTGCCAAGAAGAGCGCGGCCAAGGAAAAGGCGTAACCCACTTTGGCCCGACGCATCTCCGGCAAGAACAAGGCTGCAGGCGCCCGCAAGGCGATTGCCGCCCGGGGCGATTTCAAGCCGACCCGCGAGGACATCCTCAAGTTCATTACGGAGAACCCCGACCTGTCGGGCAAGCGCGAGATCGCCAAGGCCTTCAACCTGAAGGGCGACGATCGCGTCTGGCTGAAGGACCTGCTGCGCGACCTGCAGGACGAAGGCCTGCTGACCAAGGAGCGCAAGCGGCTTTCGCGCGCCGGCGCCCTGCCGCATGTCAGCGTGCTGGACATCTATTCGCGCGATTCTGACGGCGGGCTCCTGGCTCGCCCCAGCGAATGGAACGACAAGTTCGGCGAGGCACCGGTAGTTTCGCTGAGCGCGCCGCGCGGCGGCAAGGGACCCGTGGCCGGCGTCGGCGACCGGGTGCTGGCCAAGACCTTCGCAACCGACGGCGAAGGGGCGATCTCCTACACCGGACGCATCATCAAGCTGCTTGCCCGACGCGTCGACGCGACGCTCGGCGTGCTGCGCAAGCTCGATGACGGCTCCTTCCGCATCGAGCCCGTCGAGCGCCGTCAGCCCGAACTCACCGTCGACAGCGATGCGCTGAACAACGCAAAGCCCGGCGATCTCGTCGAGGTCGAGCAGGTTTCGGCCGGCAGCTACGGCCTGCCGCGCGGCAAGGTCCTGCAGGTGCTCGGCTCACTGTCGTCGGAAAAGGCGGTCTCGATGATCGCCATCCACGCGCACGACATTCCGCACATCTTCCCGCCGGAAGTGCTCACCGAGGCCGACGCGATAAAGCATGCGACGCTCGACGGCCGCGAGGATTTCCGCGACCTGCCGCTCATCACCATCGATCCGGCCGACGCCAAGGACCATGACGACGCCGTCCACGCCGAGCCCGACCCGGACGAGAAGAACCCCGGCGGCGTCATCGCAACCGTGGCGATCGCCGATGTCTCGGCCTATGTGCGGACCGGCACTGCGCTCGACCGCGAGGCGCTGAAGCGCGGCAACTCGGTCTATTTCCCCGATCGCGTCGTGCCGATGCTGCCCGAGCGCATTTCCAACGATCTGTGCTCGCTGAAGGAGAAGGTCGACCGCCCGGCGCTTGCCGTGCGCATGACCTTTGCCGCCGATGGCCGCAAGATCCGCCACAGCTTCCACCGCATCATGATGCGCTCATGGGCCAAGCTCGCCTATGTGCAGGCCCAGGCCGCGATAGACGGCAAGCCCGACGATGCCACCGCGCCGATCCTCGACACGGTGCTCAAGCCGCTCTGGGATGCCTATGAGGTGCTGAAGCGCGGCCGCGATGCGCGCCAGCCGCTCGAGCTCGACCTGCCCGAGCGCAAGATCCTGCTTAAGCCCGACGGCACGGTCGAGCAGGTCATCGTTCCCGAACGCCTCGACGCGCACAAGCTGATCGAGGAGTTCATGATACAGGCCAATGTCGCTGCCGCCGAGACTCTGGAGGCCAAGAAGCAGGCGCTGGTCTACCGGGTGCACGACACGCCATCGATGGCCAAGCAGGAATCGTTGCGCGAATTTCTCGCCACGCTCGGCATGTCGCTGGCACGCGGCGCCGCAATGAAGCCTAGTCAATTCAATGGCATACTGGCGCAAGTTCGCGGCCAGGATAATGAAGGCCTGGTCAACGAGGTGGTGCTGCGCTCGCAGAGCCAGGCCATCTATTCGCCGGAAAACCTCGGCCATTTCGGCCTCAACCTCAGGCGTTATGCCCACTTCACCTCGCCGATCCGGCGCTACGCCGACCTCATCGTGCACCGCGCGCTGATCTCCGCGCTTGGCCTTGGCAAGGACGGCATCACGCGTGCCGAGGAAGAGCGGCTGGAGGAAATCGGCGAGCTGATCTCGATGACCGAGCGGCGCGCCATGGCGGCCGAGCGCGACACGGTTGACCGGCTGATTGCAGCCTTTCTGGCCGAGCAGGTCGACTCGACTTTCGCGGCGCGCATCTCCGGCGTCACAAAATCCGGACTGTTTGTCCAATTGCCGCAGTACGGTGCGGATGGTTTCATACCTATATCTACGCTGGGCGACGACTATTACCACTTCGACGAGGCAGCGCGCGCGCTGTTCGGCGAACGATCCGGCAAGGGTTTTCAGCTTGCCGACCATGTCGAGGTGAAACTGGTCGAAGTTGCGCCGCTTGCCGGCGCGATGCGCTTTGAAATGTTGACTGAACCAAAGCCGATGCCCGGATCGAAGAAATCGTTCCACAAGTCGAAGGGCAGGACATCGCGCTCGCGGGCCTCCCAGCCGCGCGGTCGCAGCAGGAGATAGATATGGATACCCAGGTTTTTGGCGGCGAGAATCATACCGGCCGCCCTGCCCGCGCCGTCTGGAACGCGATGTGGAACGGCTTTCGCTGCAAATGCCCTAAATGCGGCGAGGGAAAGCTGTTTTCCTCGTTCCTCGGCGTTGTCCCCGCCTGCGCCCATTGCGGCGAGGAAATGCACCATCACCGCGCCGACGACCTGCCCGCCTATCTGGTGATCGTCATCGTCGGCCACGTCGTGCTCGGCGGCTTCATGGCCTTCGAGGCCAACAGCACGCTCTCCATGTGGCAGCACCTTGCCATCTGGGCGCCGATCACGGTCCTGATGTCGTTCGCCCTGCTGCGGCCCATCAAGGGCGCCATCGTCGGCCTGCAGTGGGCCTACTACATGCACGGCTTCAGCGGCGTCGACGACCATCCCGAACCGCTGCCCGAAGAGGGCTGAGGCAGGCCCCCGGCCTGCCCCGGGCCTCAGTTCGTCGGCATGAGATAGACTTCGCGCACCGTCGCGCGCGGGTCCTGCTCGAGAGCGAACATCACCGCGTTGGCGACATCCTCGGCCTGCAGCTTGTCGGGCTTGGCCTCGTCGAAGAAGGGCGTGTCGACCATGCCCGGCGCGATCACCGTGCAGCGGCCGCCCCATTCGCGCATTTCCTCGGCCATGTTGCCCGCATAGCCGTGCACGAACCACTTCGTCGCGCCGTAGATCGAGCCGGCAATATGCCGCCTGCCCGCCGCCGAGCCGGTCAGCAGCAGGTGCCCCTTGGTCCTGCGCAGATGCGGCAGGCTGACCCGCGTCGTGTAGAGCAGGCCCATGATGTTGAGGTCGACGACGCGGCGCCATTCGTCCGGGTCGCCCTTTTCGGTGCCGGGCGCCTTCACGCCCATGCCGGCATTGGCGAAGGCGGCGTCGAGACCGCCGAACTTTTCCACTGTCTGCGCCACCGCCCTCTCCTGGGCGGCGAGATCGGTCGCATCGCCCGGCAGCGCCAGCACCCGGTCGCCCATCTCCTCGACCAGCGCCTCGAGCTTGTCGCTGCTGCGCGCCATCAGGCCGACGTTCCAGCCGGCTGCAAAGGCTGCGTGGGCGGTCGCCGCGCCGATGCCCGACGATGCGCCGGTAATGTAGAGTGTCTTGGCCATGTTGCTTCCTATCCTTGTGTCAGTCCGACACGTAGGCCCTCAGGCATGGATGGCAAGAGATGCCGCGCGCCTCTGCGGCGGCTGCAACCCCGGCGCTCGACAATTCGCCATTCCTTTCCGGCGTATTTTTTTTGCGCCAACCCTCGGGCCCGGGCCGAGACGGCCCGCGCAGCAATCCCCGGTGCAGCGAGCGCATTGGCACTTTTACTTCCGGCAGCGCCTGCCTAGTGTGCCCCGATGGATGGCATGAAGAAATCGGAGGTCGACCGGCTCGAAGGCTACGCGCTCGGCAAGGGCCCGGCGCGGCCGCGCGACGCGGCGACGCTGATCCTGCTCGACCGGCGCGCCAGCGGCGTGCATGTGCTGATCGGCCGGCGTCACGCCGCGCACGCCTTCATGCCGGGGAAATTCGTGTTTCCGGGCGGCCGCACCGACCCCGCCGACAGCCGCGTACCGGTCGCCTCGCCGCTCGACCCGCAGGAGGAAGCCAAGCTGATGGCCGGCGCCGGGCGTACCAGCCATGCGCGGGCCCGCGCCATCGCGCTTTCGGCCGTGCGCGAGACCTATGAGGAGGCCGGCCTGCTGATCGGCGAAAAGGGCGGCTTCGAAACGCGCAAGAGCGACTGGCAGGGCTTTTGCCAGCACGGCGTCAGGCCCTCGCTCGCAGGCCTGCGGATGATCGCCCGCGCCATCACGCCGCCCGGCCGCGTGCGCCGCTTCGACACTCGCTTCCTCAGCGCCTGGCGCGAAGACGTCGCCGTCGAACTGCCGCAGGGCGGACCGACCAACGAACTCGAAGAGCTCGTCTGGTTGCCGGTCGCCGAGGCCAAGGAGGCCGACGTGCCGGCGATCACGAAAACCATCCTGGGCGAACTGGAAATGCAGCTTGCCGCCGACCCGACGCTGCCGCCCGGCCTGCCAACGCCCTTCTACCGCATGATCGGCAAGCGCTTCATCCGCGAGCTGCTTTAACCCTAGCCGCCGGCGCCGACCTCCCGCACCTCGAAGCGCGACAGGCTGATCTCGCTCTTGGCGCTGCCGTCCTGGGCGGCCGCCAACTCGAAGCCGACGAGCGAACCGCCTTCGGGCGCGAGGGCCTCGAACTCGGCGACGGTCTGGTCGTCGAGCTTGAAGGTTACGGTGTTGCCCTTCACCACCGCCGAGAGCTCGAATTTCTGGCCGCTGGCGATCTTCTTGCCGCCGGGCAGCTTCGACCAGGCAACCGGGGTAAGCCAGCGATTGTCCTGAAGCCGCTGCACGGAATAGATGCCGACCAGCGGCGCGACCTCGAACGTGTAGTAGTTCGCGAGATCCCTGCCCCAGACGACGAGGCCGACATAGGGCTGGGTCTCGCATTTCTCCGCGTCGGTGCACTGGTAATCGACCGTATAGGAGGCGCAGGCCACCGCGTTGTCGAAAAAGCCCCACTGGCTGAGCGCGCGCTTGACGCCGCCCGGCGCGTAGGAAACCGAAAGCCCGTTGGAGTCGATCTTCTCGGACTTGGCGTCCAGCGAGACGCCCCAGGCCGGATTGAGCTTGGTGAAGCTGTCGTCCATCAGCACCCTGCCACCCTCGCAGGCCTGGCCGACCGCCGGTATCGCGACGAGGGCGACCGTCACCGCCATGGTCCTCAGAAATGCTCTCAACATGCTTCTCCCCTTCTGCACGGCCATGCCGCATCTTCAATTGCACGCACCCGAACGGTGGCATGACGTCGCGCCCGGACCAAGCGGAACCTGCCAATCTCGGGCCGACAAGGCAATACGCTATGTCGCCCTCTTGTCTGGTCGCATCATTATTGACGCTGCACAATTGACAGCAGGGCCGATTTGGGCGACCGCGTCGCATCGTTCAATTCCCGCCAGGCGGGATCGGACTGACTGCCAGTCGTGAAGAACCATGCAAAGTGATTCTGCGTCCACCACCGAAACGCTGCGCTGGCTGCCCATCACGGCCGCGGTTTCGTCAATCAGCGTGGTTGGCATCGCCATCGGGCTCGGCACGCCGCTGCTCAGCATCATCCTGGAGACGCGTGGCTACTCCGCCTCGATGATCGGCCTCAATACGGCGATCGCCGGCTTCGCGACGATCGCGGCTGCGCCGCTTTCGACGCCGCTCGCCACGCGCTTCGGCGTCGTCTGGACGATGCTGGCGATGATCTTCATCGGCGCGCTGTCCATCATCGGCTTCTATTTCGCCACCGCCTTCTGGATGTGGTTCCCGCTGCGCGCCATCCTGCATGTCGCGCTCACCGTGCTGTTCATCCTGTCGGAATTCTGGATCAGCACATCGGCGCCGCCCAGCAAGCGCGGTTTCGTGCTCGGCATCTATGCCACCGTCCTGTCACTCGGCTTTGCCGGCGGTCCCTGGCTCTTCGCCCAGATCGGCAGCCAGGGCTTCCTGCCCTTCGGCGTCACATTCGCCCTGGTGATCGTCGCCGCCATACCGGTGCTGGCCGCGTGGCGGGAAAGTCCGACCATCACGCCGCGCCGCGAAGGCTCGGTGAGCTTTCTCCGCTATATCTGGCTGGTGCCGACCGCGACCGCCGCCGTTCTGGTCTTCGGCGCCGTGGAGACCGGCGGCTTCGCCCTCTTTCCCGTCTATGGCGCGCGCATCCACTATTCGGAAGCGGATGCAGCGCTGCTGCTCAGCATGATCGGCCTCGGCAATGTCCTGCTGCAGATCCCGCTCGGCATGCTCAGCGACCGCATCAGCGACCGCCGCCATCTGCTGCTCGCCTGCGCCATCGTCGGCCTCGTCGGCACGGTACTGATGCCCTGGCTGGCCTTCGACTGGCACCTGATGGCGGGGTTGCTCTTCATCTGGGGCGGCGTGGTCGCGGCCCTCTATACGATCGGCCTGGCGCATCTCGGCTCGCGCCTTTCGGGTCACGAACTCGCCTCCGCCAATGCCGCCTTCGTGCTCTGCTATGGCCTGGGCATGGTGCTCGGGCCGCAGGCCATCGGCATCGCGATGGACCTGTTCGGCACCAACGGCTTCAGCTGGGCGTTGGCACTGTTCTTTGGCCTCTACATCCTGGTCGCCCTGTCGCGGCTGGTGGAACGCCGCGGCTGACGCGCATCCTTTGGAAAGACAGGCATTCCCGCCGGATTCTTTTGACAGCCGGTGTCGTGGCTTGCACAATTCCGCACGTGCCCTGGCGCTGCGTGTCGTCGCGATCGAATGACATCGGTCGCGCGGACGGCACCGGAAAAGGGGGCGACATCAATGCACATGAACGGATTTTCCATCGGACGGGCACTTGCCGTTCTCGTCCTGGCCTTCCTGCTGCCGGCGCCCGGATGGGCGACGGAGGCTCAATCCCGGCTTGAGGGCCGCACGCTCGACGTGCTTGTCGGCTTCTCCAACACGGGCGACGGCGCGCGCTTCTGGAACCTGTTTTCCGGCGCCCTGCGTCGTCATTTGCCGAAGACGGTCATCCGGGCGCGCTTCGACGACACCGCGCGTGGAGCCAAGGGAACCAGCGACCTGTTCAGCCTGCCTGAGGGTTCCCTGGCCGTCGGCTTCGTACGGCCGCCCGATGTTGCTTTTGCCCAGGCACGCAAGCTGGAAAGCGTCGATTACGATCTGCATCAGGCGAAATGGATCGCCGGGGTCGAGGAGGAAAGCTTCGTGATGGTGGCGCGGCGCGGACTGCCGGTCGAGCCGCAGGCTCTGCGCGCGACGGGCAACAGTCTGATCATGCCGGTCAGCGACATACTGGCCACGCATGCGACTGTCGGCGTGCTGCTCAATGCAGTCACCGGCATCGGGGCAAAGGTCGTCGTCGGATTCGGCAATTCGGCCCGCCTCAAGTCCATCCTGGCCGGCGATGCCGACTTCTATACCGCGGCGGCGGACCAGGAATTGCAGCCGCTCTTCGAATCGGGCGACGTGCAGGCGCTCTACACCATTGTCGGCGAACAGTTCCCGCCCCAAGTCGATCGGTCGAGGACGCTCGAGTCCTTCCTCGTGCCGGGCGCACCGCAGGCCGTGGTCGACTACATCAAGTCGGCAAGAGGCATGGGCCGCGCCTTCTTCGCGCCACCGGGCGTGAACGCCGAAGACGTCGCTGCGTTGCGCGAGGCGTTTCACGAGGTTCTGGTCGACCCTGATTTCGTGGCGGAGGCAGCCAGCATGGCCGTGCCGGTCGCCGCCGTCGATTGGCAAGTCGTCGAACGCCAGACCCTGGAAATCCTCCCGACCGACAGCGCCAGACTTGAGCAGATCGAACATGCCTATGCCTGTGGCTTGGCGATGTCGGAAGGCCGCAGCGATCGCTGTGACTTCTGAGCCGTTGGCGGCAACGCAGAACCCGTCGCCGGGCGGGGCTCCCTGATAATGGCTACCGAAATCCTCGCGCTTCTGACGGCTGGCTGGACCGGCCTGACCACCGCGCTGCTGCTCGGTACCCTGCTCGGCTTCATCGTCGGCCTTGTGCCGGGGCTCGGCGGCCGTGTCGGCATCATCCTGTGCATCCCGCTTGCCACCTTCTGGGATTCGCTCGGCGGCGCGGTGTTCCTGTTTGCCATGCATGCCGTGGTGCATACATCTGCGTCGATACCGGCCATCGCCTTTGCCTTGCCGTCGTCGGGCGCCGATGCCGCAACCATCGTCGACGGCTATCCGCTCGCGAAAATGGGACGCGCCGGCGAGGCATTGGGGGCCAGCCTTTCCGCCTCTGCGCTCGGCGGCGTTCTTGGCGCTGTCGCCTTCCTTGCCTGCATTCCCATCGCGCGCCTGCTCATCGTCTGGTTCGGACCGCCGGAGTTCCTGCTTCTTGCGATCGCCGGCCTGACGATGGTGGTCTTCCTGTCGGGCAAGAGCATCCTGGCGGGCCTGCTTGTGGGCCTGCTCGGTTTCCTGGCCGCCAGCGTCGGCCTCGACGTCATGACGTCGTCAAGCCGCTTCACGTTCGGACGGCCGGAACTGATGTCGGGACTGAACCTTGCCGCCGTGCTCGGCGGAATACTGGTCGTGCCGGAGATGCTGGCGCGCTGGTCCTTCGATGACGCCGGTCACCAGCGAGCCGTCTCGACCAGCCTCGACGATGTCCTGCACGGCATGCGCACCACCTTCAGCCATCTCGGCCTTGTGCTGCGATCATCCTTCTACGGCATCGTCGTCGGCATCATGCCGGGCGTCGGCTCCAGCGTTAGTGTCTGGATGTCCTACGCCTTCGCAGCCCGCACCGTGAAATCGGAAATCCCGTTCGGACAGGGGGCCATAGCAGGCGTCATTGCGCCGGAAGCCGCCAACAACTCGAAGGAAGGCGGCGCCATGGTGCCGACGCTCTTCTTCGGCATTCCCGGCAGTTCCAGCATGGCGATAATGCTCAGCGCCCTGGTCGTGATCGGCCAGCCGATCGGGCCGAGCCTGCTGTCGCGCGATCTTCAGGTGCCCATGGCGCTGGCCGCGACGGTCTGTCTGGCCAATCTGATCGCGGTGCCGATGTTTCTGGCGGTCGTGCCGGGCATCGTCCGGCTGGCTGCACTGCGGCGCGAGCACATGGTGCCCTTTGCCATTGCGCTGTCGCTGCTTGCCGCTCTCTACCAGAGCCTGAACTGGGTCGCGCTGGTGACCTTCGCGGCGGCCGGCCTGGTCGGATGCGTCCTCAGATGGGCGGGTTGGCCGCGCGTACCGTTCATCCTCGGCTTCGTAATGGGACCGCTGGCCGAAATCTCCTACATCCAGACTTCGCAGATCTGGGGCTGGACGATGTTTGCGCGCCCGGCCACGATCGCCATGATCGCGGTGTTCCTGGTCATCGCGTTTCGCGCGCGGCGATCGAAGTCCGACACCCGATCGGAGCCGCTCGACAGGACGGACGCACTGGTGTCACTGCCCCTGCTCCTCGTTTTTGCGGTGGCGCTTGGCTTCGCCCTCCGCTTCCCGATCAATGCGTCGCCGGTACCACAGCTGGTCAGTCTCGGGGGGCTGGTCCTTGCCGGGCTCGTGCTGACGATCGGTCTCAGGCGGGGCCAACCGAAAAGCCCGGACAGGCTGCAGAAATTCGATAGCCTGTGCGAGACGGGGGCATATCTCCTGATGGTCCCTCTTCTCGGCTTGCCGATCGCCTCGACCGCCTATGCCGGAGTACTGATGGTTCGGGCGCGCGCCGGATACCTGCAGGTGGCGCTCTCTACGCTGGGGCTGGGTCTTCTGCAGATATGGCTGCTGTCCATCGCCGTGGACATCAGGGGTGAGCCCATCGTCAGGGGTTGGTTGCTGTCGCTGCTTTTCTGACCGACCGCGATTCATCCTCCCTGCCCCCGGGACCGCAGACGGCGATGCTGCGCCCGCTGTAGCGACGCTTCGGCCCGCCATCGTTCCGCTCGCCGACGATGTCCAGCGATTGCACTTCAAGACCGGTGGAACCGTAGAACGAGCGGACCGCTTCCCGGTCGGGGAATGGATTGCGGTGACCGTGGCGGTCGCGCAGGCCGCGTTCGACACGTTGGCCCATGTCACGCGCAAACTCCTGCGGGTAGCCGCCGGCCTCGTCCAGCAACACCTGCAGGTTTTCCAGCGCCTGCGCAATGCGCTTGGACGGTTCATCCGCGCCAACCTTTTCGCCGAACTGGACGGAAGAGATCAACGCGCCTTGCGGCGCCAGCCAGGCGGCGACCCGGCGCATGTAGGCAAGCCGTTCGGCCTCGGGAAAAAATGTCAGGACGCCGTGCATGACAATCATGTCGAATGCCGTTTCGGGCTCGTGGCCGGCGAGATCCGACAGCACTGTCTCGAGCTGCAGCCCGTTCGCCCTTGCGTAGCGCCTGCAGATCTCGAGGGGCGTCTCGCACTGGTCGACAAGGGTCACCGAAAGGCTGCGCGCAAAGGCTTCGCCGCCCGCGGCCGCTGCCGCATTGAGCAGGCTCGTGTAGAGCCCCGTATCGGTCGAGCCGGCGATCAGCACACGGATTGCGCCCTTCTCGTTTCCCAGCCGGCCGAGCACCTCGGCCATCGCAGCCCCGAATTCCGCATCGTCGAAGATGCGCTCTTCGGGTAGCAGGCTTGCGCGCCGCATGATGGAGGCGAGATGAAAATCGCCGCACGACGAACAGTGAGCGGGCGCGATCGTCAGGCAGAGCCTGGCATTCTGCCGTGGATCGTCTGCGAAAAGCCTGGCAGTCACGCGTTGCCCCGTCGATTCTGGCTGGATTCATGTGTCAGGGGACATCGACAGCGGGTTTGGGCCCGTGCGTCAAGCGCTCGTCGGTGCCAGGAGTTGCTGCAAGGAACCCGCCGAGGACCGCAATCCGAGCAGCTTCCCGCGGCGCGCCCTGCCGCCGGTCTCCGACAGAGCTTGACTTTCAGGCTGTCTTCTTTATGTGTCGCGCCAAGTTTTCCGCGTCCGGGGTCTTCCCGCGTTCAGGCGGTGTGAACTCCAGACAATTCAACGGACGAAAAAGATGGCCAAGGCTGCAAAACTCAAAATCAAGCTTCTGTCGACGGCCGATACCGGCTTCTTCTACGTGACGAGCAAGAACAGCCGCACGAAGACGGAGAAGATGTCGTTCCGCAAGTACGACCCGGTCGTCAAGAAGCACGTCGAATTCAAGGAAACCAAGATCAAGTAGGATCGGGTTTTCGTTTGCGTGACCAGCGCCGCCTCCGGGCGGCGTTTTTCGTTTGTCCGGCATCCGGCCGCCGCGCGCTTTCGCGCCGCCCCTTCGCTTGCGTATGGATTTTCCGGTCCGTTTCGCCGAATCGTGCGCAAGTCCCTGATGTCGAACACGTTTTCTCGGGAACAATTCGCGCATCAGGCCGAATCCATCCACGCCGACATTTGACCCGACACGCAAAATATCGTGCCGATTCAGCGCTTAGCGGTTGATTTCTGACACCTGGAAAAAAGGGGCCGGTCGACGGTCTGGCAGCGGTACGAGGAGGCCACTATGTGCCAGTGCCGACCGGCCACCCCACGGACCCAGGAGATGCGGCGGACCTGAGCATCATGGGGTATTTGTCGGCAGGCAACGGCTTGTCCTCTTGCCGCCGCCTCGACTTCACATTTGCTCAAGACCTCTTGAAGATCAATAGTTTCTTAACCAACCCTCGCGAATCACTTGGGTTAAGGTAAATTCCAGAATTGTTGCGATTGACGTCTTCAGGCGGCCTTGGCGACCACCCGGTTGCGGCCGCCGGTCTTGGCCTCGTAGAGCGCAAGATCGGCCCGCTTCATCAGGTCGGTGACCGAGTCCGTCCCACGCTTCAGCGACGAAACCCCGACGCTGACGGTGATCGGAATCTTCTTTCCGCCGACCACGAAGGGCATGTCGGCGATCTCGGCACGCACCCTTTCGGCCACTTTCTCGGCAATTTCCGCATCCGTATCGGGCATGACGACGACGAATTCCTCGCCGCCGAACCGGCAGGCAAGGTCGATGCCCCTGACGTTCTTGCGCAGGCGGCGGGCAAATTCACGCAGCACCTCGTCGCCCACGTCATGGCCGAACGTGTCGTTGACCGACTTGAAGCGGTCGAGGTCGGTGATCATCAGCGACAGCGGGCGGCGCCGCGCCATGGCGCGATCGAATAGCGTCTGCAGGTGGCTGTCGAGGTAGCGTCGGTTGTGCAGCCCCGTGAGCGCATCCGTGACGGCCATTTCGATGGTCTGGGTAACACTCGCCCGAAGGTGGTCGTTGTAGCGCTTGCGCCGGACCTGCGTGCGCAGCCGCGCCGTCAGTTCCTGCTGGTCGATCGGGCGGGTCACGTAATCGTTGATGCCGAGCTCCAGCCCGCGGATGATGCGGTCGTCCTCACCCTCGTTGGCGATCAGCATGATCGGCAGAAAACGCGTGCGGTCGAGCGACCTTATCTGCGAGCAGAGCCTGAGCGGGTCGAAATCGACGAAGTTGGTCGACACGATGACGCATTCATAGGGCTCCTCGGCAGCCTGGAAGAAGCCCTCCTGCGGGTCCTTGACGACGTCGAGGTCGGCCGTTCCGCGCAGCAGTTTCTTGACGCGCGCGCCGGAGGCCTGCTGCTCGTCGATCAGGAGGACCTTGGCAATGGAATCGCTTTCCGGAGCCTTTCTAGACAGCAGTTCCTCGATGCCGATATTGCGCGTCGTCGAGGCGCGCAGGCGCAGCTCGTCGGTCAGCATCTTCAGCCGCACGAGGCTGCGCACGCGCGTCATCAGCTGCAGGTCGTTCACCGGCTTGGTGAGGAAATCGTCGGCGCCGGCCTCGAGGCCGCGGATACGGTCCGACACCTGGTCGAGCGCGGTGATCATCACCACCGGAATATGCGAGGTCAGCGGGTCCGCCTTGATGCGACGGCATACCTCGAAGCCGTCGAGTTCCGGCATCATCACATCGAGCAGGACGACATCGACCTTGCCGTTCTCGCAGATTTCCAGCGCATCGGCGCCATTGGTGGCGGTGACGACGTCGAAATACTCGGCAAGCAACCGCACTTCGAGCAGCTTGACGTTGGCGGGGATGTCGTCGACGACAAGAATGCGCGCGGTCATGTCAGGTTTGCTCCTAAAGCCATGGCAGCGGCGCGCATCATGCATCGCCCAGGTATGATTTGATCGTCTCGATGAAGCGCGGCACCGAGATCGGCTTCGAGATGTAGGCCTCGCAACCGCCCTGGCGGATGCGTTCCTCGTCGCCCTTCATGGCGAAGGCCGTCACCGCGATCACCGGGATCGAGTGAAGATCGTCGTCTTCCTTGAGCCACTTCGTCACTTCCAGTCCGGAAACCTCCGGCAGCTGGATATCCATGAGGATGAGGTCGGGGCGATGCAGCCGGGCGAGATCGAGCGCTTCCAGCCCGTTGCGGGTGCGCACAGTCTCGTAGCCGCTTGCCTCGATCAGGTCGCGGAAGAGCTTCATGTTCAGCTCGTTGTCCTCGACGATCATTACCTTTTTCGGCATCGATTTCCCGCTCCAGCCGCCGATCCGTTCGGCAGGCATAGCCGCACGTGCCACCGAAGCGGCACCAAACCCGTCCTCGAGAATACGGCAAGATGATTGACGAAACGCAAACCCGGGCCGACTTGCCGGCGACATCCGCGCTGTCGATGTCACAGGACAGCACATGCCGGCTGCCTTGCCCGGCAGGAAGGATAGAGATAGTCCGGCAGGTGACAAGTTCTAAAGACAGGGAAGCAGCCATGGCAGACGACAGGCAGAAGGCCGCCGACGCCGAATCGGTCGCCATCGCGGGCCTCGGCTTCGTTGCCGCCGACCCGGAACTCCTGCCGCGGTTCCTGGCGATTACAGGCATAGAGGCGCAGTCGATCCGAAAGGCTGCAAGCGAGCCCGGCTTCCTGGCCGGAGTGTTGAATTTCATACTCGCACACGAGCCGACCCTGATGCGTTTCTGTGAGGAAACCGGCATCGAACCGGCGCGTGTGGCGGGCGCAATCCGCCGGCTGCCGCTCGGTGACGACGGCTACCAGACGTCGGGATGAGCGACGACCCGGAGACAGCGAGGCAGATTGCCGAACTGTCACGCGATTCGCGGCCGCTTCTGGTCGTCGATGTCGACGAGGTGGTGCTCGATTTCGTCGACCCTTTCAGTCGCTTCCTGAACAGTCAGGGCTTCGATCTTCTCACCGACAGCTTTCGCATCCACGGCAATGTCGTCGCCCTGGACGACGGCAAGGCCATCGAGGCCGAATCCGTCGCGGCTCTGATGACCGCGTTCTTCGATGCACAGGAGACCTGGCAGACGGCGGCGGCGGGTGCGGTGGACACGTTGGGCTCGCTGGCGCCACGCCTCGAGATCGTTCTGCTGAGCGCCATGCCGCACCGCCACAGGCCTGTCCGCCGCGCATTGCTGGACAGGCTGTCCCTGCCCTACCCGCTTGTCTCGACCGAAGCCGCAAAGGGTCCGGCCGTCAGCATGATCCGCGGCGGGCGCGAACGGCCGGTCGCCTTCATCGACGACATCCCCAGAAACCTCGAATCGGTCGCCCGATCGGTGCCCGACGCCGCGCTGTTCCATCTGATGAGCCACCAGGGATTTCGCGCATTGCTGCCGCCGCTGCCTTCAGGTGCGGTCGTGCTGCGCGACTGGTCCGAAGCAGGCGCCCGGATCGCCAAGGAGCTCGGCGTTTCTCAAAGCACGTAGCGCATCAGCGGACGCCCGGCCTTTCGCTCGACCATCGGCAAGAACCCTGCCTGCTCGAATACCCGCGTCGAGCCGACGAAGAGCCCGATCGAGCGGGTGCTCTTGGACTGCGTCATCGGACAGGCCTCGACAAAACGGGCGCCACCCTGCCTGGCGAAGGCAATGCCCTCTTCGACCAGCCGGTGCGTGAGTCCCGTGCCGCGCACCCTGGAACGCAGGAAAAAGCAGGAAATCGCCCACACGCCCGGATCGCTCGCGTCGGCGGGGTCGAGCGGCGCAGACCCCCTGCCCGCATTGTTGAACTCCGGCACGTCGTGGCGGGGGCCGATCTGCATCCAGCCAACCGCCTCGTCGTCTGCAAAGGCCAGCAGGCCGGGCGGCGGGCCGGCGGCGATGCGCGCCCTGATGTGCTCCTTGTTGCGTTCGCGGTCATTGTCGCGCCGGGCCGCAGGCGCCAGCCTGAAATGCGTGCACCAGCAGCCATAGCAGGCGCCCTGCTTGCCGAAGAGATCCTCGAAGTCCGGCCACAGGTCCGGCGTCAGCGGAGAGATGGCAACATGCATGGACAGCCTCCCGCCACGCCGCCTTGTCGGCGGAAGCGTGCTGGACTAAGATTTGCTATGTTCTCTTTATGTTCGCAGTGATGGGCGCGCCTGTCAACAATCCCGAGCACGGTTTCTGCCGCGACTGCCTGGCCATGCAGAAGCGGCTCGTGACCCGATGCGAACGGTGCGGCAGCCCGCGACTGGCCCGTCACGCCGAACTCTACGGCCTGCATCTCGCGCATATCGACTGCGATGCCTTCTATGCGGCTGTCGAGAAGCGCGACAATCCGGCGCTGAAGGATCGGCCGGTGATCATCGGCGGAGGCAAGCGCGGCGTGGTTTCAACCGCCTGCTACATCGCACGCATCAAGGGTGTGCGTTCGGCCATGCCGATGTTCAAGGCGCTCGAAGCCTGCCCCGAGGCCGTGGTCGTCAAGCCGGACATGGAGAAATACGCCCGTGTCGGGCGCGAGGTGCGCGCCATGATCCAGGCGCTGACGCCGCTCGTCGAACCGATCTCCATCGATGAGGCGTTTCTCGACCTCTCAGGCACCGAACGGCTGCACGCCATGCCGCCGGCCATGGTGCTCGCGAAATTCGCGCTCGATGTGGAGAAGAACATCGGCATCACCGTCTCCGGCGGCCTGTCATACTGCAAGTTCCTCGCCAAGGTGGCGTCGGACTTCCGCAAGCCACGCGGCCTGTCGGTGATCGGCGAGGCGGAGGCACCGGCGTTTCTAGCCGAACAGCCGGTGACGATGATCTGGGGTGTCGGAAAGGCCTTTGCCGCGACTCTCGAGCGCGACGGCATTCGTACAATCGCGCAGTTGCAGCGCATGGAGCGCGCGGATCTGATGCGTCGCTACGGCATCATGGGCGACCGGCTCTTCCACCTGTCGCGCGGCCAGGATGAAAGGCGCGTGCAGCCCGACCACGATGCCAAGAGCGTGTCGGCCGAAACGACATTCGACGTCGACCTCGCTTCGCCGACCGATCTTGTGCCGGTGCTGCGCGCGCTCTCGGAGAAAGTTTCGGCCCGGCTGAAGAAGGCAGAGATCGCCGGCCGGACCGTAGTGCTAAAGCTGAAGACGCAGGACTTTCGCATCCGCACGCGCAACCGCCGCCTCAGCGACCCGACAAGGCTTGCCGACCGAATCTTCCAGACCGGCCTGCACCTGCTCGAGAAGGAGACGGACGGCACCAGGTACCGGCTGATCGGCATCGGCGTCAGCGACCTGACGGACCCGGACAAGGCCGATCCGCCCGACCTCGTCGACCTGCCGTCGCGCAAGCGGGCGCTTGCCGAAGGCGCCATCGACAGGCTGCGTGAAAAGTTCGGCAAGAACGCCGTCGAGACGGGCTACACTTTCGGCAAGGGACGCAACGCGAATCCGCCCGACGATGTCGACGCCTGAACTGCCGAAGAGAGGCGGGCCAGGCAGATGCCTAGATTCGGCGCAGGTTTATCTCGCTGGTGATCACGGACTTGCCGGACTTCGGGTCGACATCGACGGTGGTCAGCCGCATGCCGTTCTCACCGACCTTCTTGACCGTCATGACGGCCTCGCGGTCGCCATTGACCTCCTTGGCCCAGCGGATGCCAAGGTTGATGGCATTGCCCTTGCGGCTGCCGGCAAGGCCGGCCTTGCCCGTGCCGGCGCCGACGTAGGAGCCCGCGTAACGCGCGCCCTTGGATTTGAGGTCGGCCTTGATGGCGCGCGAGAAGATGACCAGACCGCTGCAATTGCCGTCGAGCGACAGGGACGTGTCCGTCGTGTCGGAACTGAACTTGCAATTGACCTTGATGGGATTGGCATTCGTACGCACCTTGACCGTGCCGGCGCCGCTCCACTGGCCTTCGAGGGATTTGAGGAACTCGCCCTCGCCGGCATGGACGCCGGAGACCGAGAGTGCGAGCGCGCCTGCCAGCAGAACCGGCTTCATCGAACGGATAATCATGTCTGTGTCTTTCCACCTGTTGAGGAACGGCGCGGCTGCGCCTGCATTGCAGGAGGTACGCTGCCGATAGGCAACGAGTTGCCGGGCCGCGACATTCCGCCGCACCAGTAAAGTCGGCGAGGAGCTCGCTCATACAGTGCCTGCCAGCGCGCAATCTGGCCCATCGAATTGGCCGCACTAGGCGTTGCCTTTGCAGCCTGTGATTGCGAGTGAAGGCGATGGCTCCCCTGCAAGCGAACATCAAGGCCGTGCTCTGGATGCTCGGCTCGATCACCTCCTTCCTGGTCATGGCAGTGGCGGGCCGGGCCACGACCGCCACGCTCGACGTCTTCCAGGTCATGGAAATGCGTTCGATCATTGGCTTCTTCATTCTGTTGCCGCTGGTACACATGGAGGGCGGCTTGCGCGCCATGCGCAGCCAGCGGCCGCTGCAGCATATCGGGCGCAACGTGGTGCACTATGCCGGCCAGTTCGCCTGGCTCTATGCCCTCACCCTGATCCCGCTCGCCCAGCTGATCTCGATCGAGTTCACGACGCCGATCTGGACGGCGATCCTGGCAGTCATCTTTCTCGGCGAGCGGCTGAGCTGGCCGAAGATCGCAGCCATCGCGCTCGGCATCGTCGGCGTCGCGGTGATCGTGCGGCCGGGTACGGAGCATATCGATCCCGGACATCTCATCATGCTCACCGGCGCCATCGCCTTCGGCATATCGGTCGTGATGGTGAAATCGCTGACACGCACCGACAGCGTCGTGCGCATCATCTTCTGGATGCTCATCATTCAGTCGGTCATCGGGCTCGTCCCCGCCATCCAGACCTGGCAAACCCCGACCCTCGACCTCTGGCCGTGGATCGTGCTGATCTCGTTCACCGGCATGTCGTCGCACTTCTGCATGGCGCGGGCGCTGAGCTATGCCGACGCAACAGCCATCATGCCGCTGGATTTCCTGCGGGTGCCGCTGTCGGCCCTCATCGGCTGGCTGCTCTACAGCGAGCGGATCGACACATTCACGGCGGTCGGAGCGGCGCTGATCCTGGCCGGCAACCTGCTCAACCTCAGGCGGCGTGCGCCGAAGCCGGCCGAGGTCGCGACGTCGTGACGCGAACCCGATGAGCGGCAGGAATCAGACCAGTTCGACCTCGACGACACCCGGCACCGCGCGCATGGCCGAGGCGATCTGGGGCGAGATGCGGTAGCGGTCGGGCAGCCCGATCTCCACTTCGCCCTGCGCATCGCCCTTGATGACGACGAAGCTGACCTGCCCCTCGCCCTTTACCGTCAACTGTCCGGCAAGCGTGCCGACCGGGGCGGAGTCACGCACGTAAATGCGCAGCGCCTTCTGCACCTGGCAAGCCATCTCTTCCAGCGACTGCACGGTCTGAATGCGCATGTTGATGCCTTCCGGCCGGTCTTCCGCCTGCACGGTGATGACCAGCGACTTGCCCGGCTCGAGAAGGTCGCGGTACTGCGCGAGGCCTTCGGAGAACAGCACGGCTTCGAACTGGCCGGTCTCGTCGGAGAACATCACCACGCCCATCTTGTTGCCGGTGCGCGTCTTGCGCTCCTGCTTGGACGTCACCGTGCCGGCCAGCCGGCCTGCCGTCGCGCCGCGCTTCACCGCCGCCGAAAACTCCGTCCAGCTCTGCACGCGCATCTTCCTGAGTGCCGACTTGTACTCGTCGAGCGGATGCGCCGAGAGGTAGAAGCCGACGACCTGGAACTCGCGGTGCAGCTTTTCGGCCGGCAGCCACGCCTCGACCGCCGGCAGGTTGAGCGCCTCCGACTGACTGCCGAGCGAGGCGCCGAAAATGTCGGTCTGGCCGGAACTCGCGTTCTGCTGGGCAAGGGCTGCCAGGCCCATCATGCGCTCGACGCCCGCCATCATCGAGGCGCGGTCGTGGCCGAAACAGTCGAGCGCGCCGGCCATGATCAGGCTTTCGAAGACGCGCTTGCCGACAATGCGCGGGTCGATGCGCTCGCAGAAGTCGGCGAGGCTCTTGAAGGTGCCGTCCTTGCGCTTCTCGACGATGTGCTCGACGGCAGCGTCGCCGACGCCCTTGAGGGCTGCCAGCGAGTAGAAGATGCGGCCTTCGCCGACCTCGAAATCGCGGAAGCTGCTTTGCACCGATGGCGCCACCACCTCGATGCCGAGCCGCATCGCGTCCTGCCGGAAATCGGCGAGCTTGTCGGTATTGCCCATGTCGAGCGTCATCGACGCGGCGAGGAACTCGACCGGATAATGCGCTTTCAGGTAGGCGGTCTGGTAGGAGACCACGGCATAGGCGGCGGCGTGCGACTTGTTGAAGCCGTAGTCAGCGAACTTGGCCAAAAGGTCGAAGATGAAGTCGGCCTGCGGCTTCGACACGCCGCGCTCGACGGCACCGGCGACGAAAATGCCGCGCTGCTGCTCCATCTCGGCGCGGATCTTCTTGCCCATGGCGCGGCGCAGCAGGTCGGCCTGGCCGAGTGTGTAGCCGGCAAGCTCCTGCGCGATCTGCATCACCTGTTCCTGGTAGACGATGACGCCCTGCGTCTCGGCCAGCAGGTGATCGATCTTCGGGTGGATGGAGGCGATCTCCTCCTCGCCGTGCTTGCGCGCATTGTAGGTCGGGATGTTTTCCATCGGGCCCGGCCGATAGAGCGCGACCAGCGCGATGATGTCCTCGATGCAGTCGGGCCGCATGCCGACCAGCGCCTTGCGCATGCCGGCACTTTCCACCTGGAAGATGCCGACCACCTCGCCGCGCGACAACATGCCGTAGGTCTCGGCGTCGTCGAGCGGGATCTGGGCGAGATCGATGTCGATGCCGCGCCGGCCGATCAGGCGCACCGCGCGCTCCAGCACGGTCAGCGTCTTCAGGCCGAGAAAGTCGAACTTCACAAGACCGGCCTGCTCGACATATTTCATGTTGAACTGGGTGACCGGCATGTCGGAACGCGGATCGCGGTACATCGGCACGAGTTCGGACAGCGGCCGGTCGCCGATGACGATGCCGGCGGCGTGCGTCGAGGCGTGGCGGTAGAGGCCCTCGAGCTTCTGGGCCATGTCGAGCAGCGTCTGGACGATCGGCTCGCGCTCGGCCTCCTCGGCAAAGCGCGGCTCCGTCTCGATGGCCTGGCCGAGCGTGACCGGATTGGCCGGGTTCGCCGGCACCATCTTGCAGAGCCGGTCGACCTGGCCATAGGGCATCTGCAGCACGCGGCCGACGTCGCGCAGCACGGCGCGCGCCTGCAAGGTTCCGAAAGTGATGATCTGGCCGACCTGGTCGCGACCGTATTTCTCCTGCACGTAGCGGATCACCTCCTCGCGGCGGTCCTGGCAGAAGTCGATGTCGAAGTCGGGCATCGAGACGCGGTCGGGGTTGAGGAAGCGCTCGAACAGCAGCGAGAAGCGCAGCGGGTCGATGTCGGTGATGGTGGTCGCATAGGCGACGAGCGAGCCGGCGCCCGAACCACGGCCCGGGCCGACGGGAATGCCCTTCGACTTCGCCCATTTGATGAAGTCGGCAACGATCAGGAAGTAGCCCGGATACTTCATCCGCTCGATGATGCCGAGTTCGAAATCGAGGCGCTCGCGATACTGCTCGGGCGTGAAGCCCGGGGCCGTGCCGAAGGTCGAGAGGCGGTATTCCAGACCGGCATGGGCCTGACGCGCGAGTTCCTGCGCCTCGGCGCGAACGGCGTCGTCCTCGTTGTCGACATCGCCGCCGGCGAAGCGCGGCAGGATCGGGTTGCGGTTCTTCGGGTAATAGCTGCAGCGCCGGGCGATCTCGACCGTGTTGTCGATCGCCTCCGGCAGGTCGGCGAAGAGTTCGGCCATCTCGGCCTGACCCTTGAGGAAATTGTCGGGCGACAGGCGCCGGCGGTCGTCTGCCGCCACCACCGAACTCTCGGCAATGGCGATCAGCGCGTCATGCGCCTCGTAATCGTCGCGCGCCGGAAAGAACCCCTCATTGGTCGCGACGAGCGGCAGTTCGTGCTGGTAGGCTAGGTCGACGGTCTTGGCCTCGATCAACCTGTCGTAGCCGGCGACGCGCTCGATCTCGACATAGAGGCGGTCGCCGAACATCTGCTTGAGCGTCAGCAGGCGCGTTTCGGCGAGCTCCGCATGGCCGGCCTTGATGGCCGAACCGATCGGCCCGCGCGGGCCGCCGGTCAGGCAGATCAGGCCGTCCTGCAGTTCGGACAGCCACGCCAGCGTCACATGGATGTCCTCACCCGGCGTGTTCTCCAGATAGGCGCGGCTGACCAGCCTGACGAGATTGCCGTAGCCGGTTTCATTGGCCGCGATCAGCACCAGCGGGAAGCGTTCCACCTCCTGCCGCTTCTGGTAGCTGCGGTTGGACTCGCCGTCGTCGTCGCCGAAGGCGACATCGAGCTGGCAGCCGATGATCGGCTGGATGCCGTCCTTGGTGGCCTTCTGGGCGAATTCGAGCGCCCCGAACAGGTTGTTGGTGTCGGTGACCGCGATGGCCGGTGCGCAATCCTTCACCGCGTGAGCGATGATCTTCGCCAGCGGCAGCGCGCCCTCGAGCAGCGAATAGGCCGAATGGACGCGCAGATGCACGAAGGGCCGCACCGGCACCACAGGCATGGCAGCCTTGATCATTGCCTCCCGCAGGAGTGGATCGCGCGTGGGCCTGTCACTTGCCATGGTTCAAGCTGGTCTTTCGGATTTTCGACGACCGGGCCAAGCTACCCGATTCCGACCGTTCCTCTAAGCGCCAATATGAGCCGTCCGCAGGAAAAGCCGATGCCTTGCCGTCAACTGCGGGCGAGCGCAGCGCCTATCAGGTCAGACAGGTCCGCCGGCTTCTCGGCGATATGATCCGCGCCTGCATCCAGCAGTTCCCTGCGGTCGCCGAAGCCCCACAGAACGCCGATCGAGGCGACGCCGTTGGCATTCGCGCCGACCACGTCGTGGGAGCGGTCGCCGATCATCACGGCGCGCCCGGCATCGAGTTTTTCGGTCGCCAGTATGTGCGCCACGAGGTCGGCCTTCACGGCATTGCTGCCGTCGAGCTCGGAGCCATGCACGGCATCGAAGTAGCCGGCGAGCCCGAAATGGTCGACGATCTCGCCGGCGAAGCTCTTCAGCTTCGAGGTGGCGACGGTCATGAAGACGCCGCACTCGGCAAGGGTCGAAAGCGCCTCGGGTATGCCGTCGATCAGCTCGTTCTCGAACTTGCCGTGCGTGGCGTAGCGCTCGCGATAGAGCTCGACACCCTGCCAGATCAGCGCCCTGTCATCGGTGTCGAGCAGGACGCCGATGTTCGACTGGATCGGCGGGCCGATGCACCAGGCCAGTTCTTCGGCCGGCGGCGCGATGCGGCCGAGTTTCTCCAGCACGTGCTGCAGCGAGCGGGTGATGCCGACGAAGGGATTGGTCAGCGTCCCGTCGAGGTCGAACAGCACCGCCGGGCGGGCGGCAGTCAACTGGCTCACGCGAACTCCATGATGACGGCATCGACCGCGAGGCTGTCGCCCGGCCTGGCGTTGACCGATTCAACGACAAGGTCGCGGTCGGCGCGCAGCACGTTTTCCATCTTCATCGCCTCGACGACGGCCAGGGTCTCGCCGGCCTTGACCTCCTGGCCCTCGACCACGGAGATCGACACCACCAGCCCGGGCATGGGACAGAGCAGCAGCTTCGATGTGTCAGGCGGGAGCTTCTTCGGCATCAGCTGCTCGAGCGCGGCGATCTTCTGCAGCATGACGCGCGCCTCGACCGACATGCCCTGCCAGGCGATGCTGATTCCGTTAAGCCGGGTACGGATCTGGGCCGAAATCTTTCGGCCGCCGATCTCGCCGTGCCATACCGCTTCGCCGGAGCGCCAGTTCGACTGGACCCGCACCGCTTCGCCGCCATTGAGCTTCAGGCCGGCATTGAACGGCGAAAGCGACGGTTTCCCCTCGATCGCTACGGGCAGATAGTCATCGCCCAGCCGGACAACCCAGTCGGTTTTCATGGCGCCCGAATGCGGCGCGAGGCGGCCGCTCAGCCGGTCCAGCCGGTCACGGCGAACCAGTTCCACCGCCGTTGCAACGGCCGTCAGCACCGCCTTGTCGGCGTCGGCGGGGACAATCGGCTCGAAACCGTCGGGATACTCCTCGGCGATGAAGCTCGTCGAGATGTCGCCAGAGCGCCAGCGCGGATGGCGCATCAGCGCCGCCAGGAACGGCATGTTGTGCTGGATGCCATCGACGACGAAACTGTCGAGCGCATCCGACATGGCGTCGATGGCCTGCGCCCGCGTCGGAGCCCAGGTGCAGAGCTTCGCGATCATCGGATCATAGAAAATCGAGATTTCGGAGCCCTCTGTAACGCCGGTGTCGTTGCGGATCACGATGTCGCCCGAGCGACCCTCCTCCGGCGGCCGGTAGCGCGTCAGCCGGCCGACCGAAGGGAGGAAGTTGCGGTAAGGGTCCTCGGCATAGAGCCGGCTCTCCACCGCCCAGCCGTTCAGGCCAACGTCGGCCTGCGCGATGGACAGTGTCTCGCCTGCCGCGACGCGGATCATCTGTTCGACCAGGTCGACACCGGTGATCAGCTCGGTGACAGGATGCTCGACCTGCAATCGTGTATTCATTTCAAGGAAATAGAAGTTTTTCTCAGAGTCGATGATGAACTCGACCGTGCCGGCGCTCTGGTAGTCGACGGCCTTTGCCAGCGCGACCGACTGCTCACCCATCGCCCGGCGTGTCGCCTCGTCCAGAAAGGACGAGGGCGCCTCCTCGACGACCTTCTGGTTGCGCCGCTGAATCGAGCATTCGCGCTCGCCCAGATAGATGCAGTTGGCGTGCGCGTCGCCGAGCACCTGGATTTCGATGTGACGCGGATCGACGACGAATTTCTCGATGAACAGGCGATCGTCGCCGAACGAACTTTTCGCCTCGGACCGCGCCCGCTCGAATCCGTCGCGCACCTCGCTGGCGTTCCAGGCAATCCTCATGCCCTTGCCGCCGCCGCCTGCCGAGGCCTTGATCATCACCGGATAGCCGATCTCGCCGGCGATCTTTTCGGCGTGCTCTGGGTCCTCGATGATGCCGAGCCAGCCCGGCACGGTGCTGACCTTCGCGGCATTGGCGAACTTCTTCGATTCGATCTTGTCACCCATCGCACGAATTGCCTTCGGCTTGGGTCCGATGAAGACGATGCCCTCGGCCTCCAGCGCCTCGCAGAAGGAAGCGCGTTCCGACAGGAAGCCGTAGCCCGGATGCACCGCCTCGGCGCCGCTGTCGCGGCAGGCCTGAATGATTTTCTCCGCCACGAGATAGCTCTCCGCGGCAGGAGCCGGTCCGATATGCACCGCCTCGTCGGCCATCTCGACGTGCACGGCGTCCCGGTCGGCGTCGGAATAGACGGCGACGGTGGCAATCCCCATCTTCCTTGCGGTCTTGATGACGCGACAGGCGATCTCGCCGCGGTTTGCGATCAGGATTTTCTTGAACATGCGTGAAGGTCCCTTGAAGCTCTAGGTTAGGGGCTTAGCACGGGCCACTCAAGCCTGCCGAAGGTCGAAGGGCATCAGAAGTGCTCGCCAGCGCGGAACGGACCGATCCGGACGCCAGCCGCTACCAGGTAGGCGGTCGACCAGCCGATCAGCAGGAAGCCGTTGGCTCCTTCCAGCCCGGCGAAAATGCGCCATTCCGGCGCCGGAACCGCATCGCCGTAGCCGAGCGTCGAGAAGGTCACCAGCGAGAAATAGAGCGCCGTCTCGAAGTCCGGCACCACGCGCAACGCGTAATGGCAGAGCGCCCAGAGCCAGACCTCCGTCGTCATGACGGCAAACAGCCCGAGCACGGTCGCCACCATCGCCACCACGCGACTGCGATGCCGGTGCATGGGGAAACGCGCCGTCGCGTAGCCCATGAAGCGGGTGACTGCGATAAGTCCAAAAGTGTGCACCACGATGGTGGCCGATATCACCAGCGTGCCCAAAGCGAGATTGATCAACATCAGCGCACTGTCGCACAGGAGGGCACCGGCATAAATTGACCAGACGCAATCCTCACAGGGTTGATACCGGATGCAAATCCTGAAACCTTCCGCCGCAAACCGTTCAGGAGAAATACGCATGAAGACCCGTGCCGCCGTTGCCGTCGCCGCTGGCAAGCCCCTCGAGATCATGGAGGTCGACCTCGAAGGCCCGAAGGCCGGCGAAGTGCTGGTCGAGATCATGGCGACGGGCATCTGCCACACCGACGAATTCACCCTGTCCGGCGCCGACCCGGAAGGCATCTTTCCGGCCATCCTCGGCCATGAGGGTGCCGGCGTGGTGGTCGATGTCGGGCCCGGCGTCACCAGCGTGAAGAAGGGCGACCACGTGATCCCGCTCTACACGCCCGAATGCCGCCAGTGCCCGTCCTGCCTGTCGCGCAAGACGAACCTCTGCACCGCCATCCGCGCCACCCAGGGCCAGGGCCTGATGCCGGACAGCACCAGCCGCTTCTCCATCGGCAAGGACAAGATCTTCCACTATATGGGCTGCTCGACCTTTTCGAACTTCACCGTGCTGCCCGAGATCGCGGTGGCCAAGGTCAACCCCGACGCGCCCTTCGACAAGATCTGCTACATCGGCTGCGGCGTCACCACGGGCATCGGCGCGGTCATCAACACGGCCAAGGTCGAGATCGGCGCGACTGCTGTCGTCTTCGGCCTCGGCGGCATCGGCCTCAACGTGATCCAGGGGCTGAGGCTCGCCGGCGCCGACATGATCATCGGCGTCGACCTCAACAACTCCAAGAAGGAATGGGGCGAGCGTTTCGGCATGACGCATTTCGTCAACCCGAAGGAGATCAACGGCGACATCGTCGCCCATCTCGTCAACATGACGAAGCGGGGCGCCGACCAGATCGGCGGGGCGGACTACACGTTCGACTGCACCGGAAACACGAAGGTCATGCGCCAAGCCCTTGAATCTTCACATCGCGGATGGGGCAAGTCGGTGATCATCGGCGTTGCCGGCGCCGGCCAGGAGATTTCGACGCGTCCGTTCCAGCTGGTAACGGGCCGGACCTGGATGGGCACCGCTTTCGGCGGCGCGCGCGGTCGCACCGACGTGCCGCAGATCGTCGACTGGTACATGGAGGGCAAGATCCAGATCGACCCGATGATCACCCACACCATGCCGCTTGAGGACATCAACAAGGGCTTCGACCTGATGCATGCCGGCGAAAGCATCCGCTCGGTGGTCGTTTACTGAGATGTCCGAGACGTACGAAGGCGGCTGCGGCTGCGGGCTCCTCCGTTACCGGATGACCAGCCGGCCGCTCTTCGTCCATTGCTGCCACTGCACCCGGTGCCAGCGCGAAACGGGCTCGGCCTTCGCCGTCAACGCGATGATCGAAAGCGACCGACTGGAATGCATCTCCGGCGAGGCGGAGCGCGTCATGACGCCGAGCGCCAGCGGCAAGGGCCAGGCGATCCTGCGCTGCCCCCATTGCCGCATCGCGCTGTGGAGCCACTATGCCGGCGCAGGCGAGATGGTCAGCTTCGTTCGTGTCGGCACGCTGGACCAGCCCGGGCTTCTGCCGCCCGACATCCACATCTTCACATCCACCAAGCTGCCATGGGTTCGACTTCCGCCGGACACCCCGGCCGTCGAGGAATATTACCAGCGCAGCAAGTACTGGCCGCCGGAAAGTCTTGAGCGCCGGCAGGTCATGCTGGCGCGGCAGGGAGGATAGACAATGCTCTTCAGACCGACGCTGGCAGGCAGCCTGCCCAAGCCCTCGTGGCTTGCCGAGACCGGCAAGCTGTGGCCGAAATGGACGCAGTCCGGCGCCGAGCTTGACCAGGCAAAGCGCGATGCGGCGCTCATCTGGATCAAGCTGCAGGAAGATGCGGGCGTCGAGATTCTTACCGACGGCGAGCAGTTCCGTACGCATTTCGTGCACGGGTTCCTGGAAACCGTCGGGGGTATCGACTGGGACCTGAAGACCAAGATGGGCATCCGCAACAACCGCTATGTCGTCGACGTGCCGACCGTGACCGGCGTGCCGAAGCGCTCTCGCCCGGTGCACCGCGACGAGGCGGCGTTTTGCCGGGCCCACACGAAGAAGGGCCTGAAGTTCACCCTGCCCGGCCCGATGACGATCTGCGACACGCTGGCCGATGGCCATTTCGGCAAGCGCGCCGACATGGCGATGGCGTTCGCCGAAATCCTCAACGAGGAGGCGCACGAGTTGCAGGCAGCGGGCGTCGACACGATCCAGTTCGACGAGCCGGCCTTCAATGTCTTCACCGACGACGTCAAGGAATGGGGCATTGCCGCGCTGGAGCGTGCCGCGCGCGGGCTGACCTGCACCACAGCCGTGCACATCTGCTACGGCTACGGCATCGACGCCAACATGAAGTGGAAGGAGACGCTGGGCGCCGAGTGGCGGCAATACGAGGAAATCTTCCCGCCGCTCAACGCGTCGTCGATAAAGCAGGTGTCGCTCGAATGCGCCGGCTCGCACGTGCCGATCTCGCTGATCTCGCTGCTGCCGGACAAGGACCTGCTGGTCGGGGTCATCGACGTCGCCACCAACAATATCGAGACGCCCGAACAGGTGGTCGGGACGATCGCAGAAGCGCTGAAGTACGCCGATGCCGAGCGCATCTATCCCTGCACCAATTGCGGCATGGCGCCGCTCTCGCGCGCGGTTGCCGAGGCCAAGCTGACGGCGCTCGGCGCCGGGGCCGCGCTGGCCCGGGAGCGGTTCTCCTGATGGCTGGCCTGGAGCACCGGCCCGCCTGATGCCGCAGCAACCGCCGAAGATCTATGTCGATGCCGACGCCTGCCCGGTAAAGGACGAGGCGATCAAGGTCGCCGAGCGGCATGGCCTCGTCGTCACCTTCGTGTCGAATGGCGGCCTGCGCCCCTCGCGCGACCCGATGATCCGCAACGTCGTGGTACCCAAAAGTGCGGACGCGGCCGACGACTGGATCGTCGAGAATGCCCGCGAGAAC
This sequence comes from Alphaproteobacteria bacterium, assembly GCA_018823835.1. GTDB lineage: Bacteria > Pseudomonadota > Alphaproteobacteria > Rhizobiales > Rhizobiaceae > CAMYMG01. Next base: position 841,135 of record JAHJHT010000013.1, read on the forward strand.
GACATCGTCATTACCGCCGACATCCCGCTTGCGGCCCGGACCGTGGCGCTTGGCGCGCATGTCATCGGCATGACCGGCAAGCCCTTCACGACCGAAAGCATCGGCATGGCGGTGGCGATGCGCGACCTCAAGCAGCATTTGCGCGAGACCGGCGAAAGCAAGGGCTACAATGCCGGCTTCACGCCGCGCGACCGCTCGGCCTTCCTGTCGGCGCTCGACCAGGCGGTACGCCGGGCGCTGAGAACCGCCGAAGGCTGACGCAGGCATCAACTATCGTTCGCGGGTTGCCGCCTCGGCATGGTAATCCTGCGCGCATGCGGTCCGTGCTCCATCGACGCTACATGACCTTCTACGCAGCGGCGGCCGGCGCGCTGACCATCCTGCCGGTCGGCCTTTGGCTTGCCCCGCAGGCCACGGTGCAACTATGCGCCAATGTCCTTTTCTGCGTCTATCTGCTGCTTGAACTGCTGAAGCTGCCGCGACTGACTGCGGCGTTCCTCAAGCATAATGCCGCCAACGAGGACGAGCCGACCTGGCTGATCGTCGCCGTGACATTCGCCGCGGTCATGGTTTCGGTCGGCTCGCTCTTCCTGATCCTCAACAGGGGTCGAGAGCCGGCCTGGTGGGAACACCCTGTCCCTCGCTTCCGTGGCGCTCGGCTGGCTCACCATCCACACAATGGCAGCGCATCACTACGCCTATCTCTACTGGCGTCCGGGGCCGGACACCGGCGCCGGGGCTAAGAAGGCGGAGCCGCGGCGCGGACTGGATTTTCCGGGCGACGACGAGCCCGGCGGCTATGATTTCCTGTATTTCTCGCTGGTCATCGGCATGACAGCTCAGACGTCAGACGTCGCGGTGACCAAGACGCAGCTCCGCAAGCTCAACATGCTGCATGCCGTCGTTTCGTTCTTCTTCAACACGGTGCTGGTCGCGGCTGCCGTCAACGTTGCCGTCAGCATGGGGAGCTGAGGAGCTCCCGAGCGATGCTCAGGCCCTGCCGGTGAGGAAATAGGTGTGCATCCGGCCCCTGCCCTTGATCTCGACACCACCCCGCTCCTCGAAGGCAAAGCCGTCGCCAACCGACTGCCGAAAAGCCTCACTGACCTGAATCCTGCCGTCCACGCCGGTTGATTCCATTCGGCTTGCGGCATTCACGGCGTCGCCCCACAGGTCGTAGGCGAATTTTGTCTTGCCGATAACGCCGGCGATGGCCGGGCCGATATGGAGCCCGATGCGCAGCATGAAGGGCGCGCCGTCACGCTGCAGGCCTTCCATGCTTGCCATCATGTCCAGCGCCAGGCTGGCCATCCTGCGCGGGTGGTCTTCGCAGCGCTCCGAGAGCCCGCCAGCGACCATGTAGGCATCGCCGATCGTCTTGATCTTTTCGAGACCCTCCTCGTCGACGAGGCGGTCGAACATCGTGAAGATCCTGTTCAGGGTCTGCACGATCTCCTCCGGCTGCCTTTCCCGCGCATAGGCGGTGAAATTCACGATGTCGGCGAACAGGATGCTGACGTGGTCATGCCGCTCCGCGATCGTGCCGCCCTTCGACTTGAGCTGCCGGGCTGTCTTTTCGGGCAGGATGTTGAGCAGCAAGCGATTGGATTCCTCCCTTTCGCGGCGCATGCCCTGGACAAAGAAGCTGGCGAAGACGAACACGACAACCGACGAGAAGCCGACATTCATCAGGAAGAACAGCGTCCTCGTCTCGTCGGCGATCACCAGTCGGTCGACGGCGAACTGATCGTCGAAAGCGCCGGTGATGGCGATGCAGACCAGGTAAAGGACCAGCCAGAAGGCCGATTCCCTGACCGAGAAATACATCAGTGCGACGATTGGGCCGCAAAAGGCCCAGGCCATCACGAAGCCGGAATCGAAGATGCCGCCGACATGCCATTGCACGACCGCCGTCAGGGCAATGATGCCGACGATCTGCGAATAGGCCGCGATGCGGTGGTTGCCGGTGACATGGGCGACGACCAGCGAGACGCCGACGGCAAGGACGAAGACCAGGGGAAGCAGCGGCGTCAGTCCGGGGCCGAACAAGGCATAGTACATCGCCGCCCAGATACAGCCGGCTATGCAGCAGCATATCGCGACCAGGAAGATCGCGAACTTCTCGGCCTTCAGCTCGGCCGGGTCGCCGGCCGCGCCGGCAAAGGAAAAGTCTCTGAGCCCCATTCTCCTGCTGGCCTACCAGTTCGCCCGGCATGCAAGCAAGCAAGCGTTTGGGCAAGTGCAGACAGGCCATGAAGCAGCAGTCAAACCGGCGATTGGCAGCCTGGAGCCGGCGACAGGCGGCCTCCAACAAGCGTCGATTTCTGGCACGTCCGGGAACCGGCCACGGCTTTTGCGATTTTCATTCACATTTCTCCGCAATCATCTGTTTTTTCGTCATTATTTGCCCTTCCTTGCCATTGCGCCGGGCAGCGCCTATGTTCTGCCTTCCCCTGAGCGATTCAGCATCGGGGCCAGCAACACGACAAACAATGGAGGCAGATCGGGTGTCCGACGCCACGAATATCTATGAGGAAAAGCCAGATCTCGACACGATCGGCGGAAGACTGTCCCGCGCACGGGATGCCAGCGGCCTGACGGTCAAGGAACTGGCTTGGCGTCTCGGCGTCAAGATGGCGACCATAAACGCCTGGGAAAGCGATCGCAGCCAGCCCGGGTCGCACCGACTGACCATTTTGGCCGGCATCCTGCAGGTCAGCCTGTCATGGATTCTGCATGGCGTGGGCACGGCGCCCTCGGACACCGAGACGAGCGACGATTCAGCCGCCATGAACTCGCAGATCGATCGCCTCAGGCACCTGCATGCCGAGACCGGCCAGATCATCGACCGGCTTCAGACCGACATAGATCGGCTGAGCGCCGCCTGAGCCCGGCGGGCGTCAGGCAACCTTCTCGAGCAACGTCCTCAGATCCGGGTGGATCGACGGCGAGGATTGCTCGATGAACTTGACGAGGGCACGCTCGTTGTCGTGCAGTCGACCATTGCGGCCGATGCGTTCGGCGAGCCACTTGGCTTCCGTATTGTCGATGCGTTCGGCGCGGCGCTTGTTTGCGTCGTTGCACTGGTTGCGCGCTTCCCAGTCGGAGTCGATATCAGTCGGCAGGCGGTAAGCGGCGAGCATGCCGCGCGCTCCGCCCGACGCCATCCGGGCAAAAAAACCTGAGATGTCGGCATCGGCACGGTCGAAGAAATTCTCCTGGCGCAACGCCACCTCGCGGGTCGGCGCCTCGTAGCCGGACGTGCACATCACGAAGTTGGCGATAGCCTTGACGAAGAGGTCGTTCCAGGCGGGATCGTTGCGGGAATCGGCCGTGGCGTCGTTGATTTCAAACAGAACTTCCGCCTCGGAGCGTGTGATAGCGATGTTGCCGTCGCCGCCGAATGCATAGAGGATCCGGCGCAGCAGTTCGACTTCCGTCGCGCCGACCAGGCCCGGCACAAGCTCGCCACCGATCATCAGCGGTCCCTTGGCCTCGACGACCGCCTGCTTGACCTGCTCCAGCGCAAATCTGACCAGCCGCTCCGGCGAGAATTTCGCGACTTCCAGTACACGGACCAGGAGTTCGAGTTCGTTCAGAGACCGCACGAGCCCGTCGCGCGATATCCCCTCGATCAGCCATTCCGCGTTCTGGACGGAGATGTAGCCGGCCGGCTTCTCCTGATGCACGATGTAATCGGTCAACGCCTCGACGAAGAAGGCGTGCCATTCGGGGCACTGGTCGGGGCAAGCCGCGTTAAGCTGCAGCAATGCGTCGGCCTCGGCGCGGGAAATCGTGCCGTCGCCATAGGCTTCACGGCGCATGAGCTGCACGTCCTGCGCGTCGATCCGGTTGCGTGATTCGATGCCGGCAAGCAGCCCCGACGAGGTCAATGCAGTCATAGCCAGTCCCCTGTTTTTGTGCCGCCGGACAACTGCCGACGTTCAAATACCCTTCCGCAAGGCTAACAGGACTGTTTTGAGAAACCGCAAAGGTGCTTGGTTAGCGAATGGTTCACAACCATGGCAGGTGACAAAGCCTGAAGCTTGGGCTAGCGTTGAGTCGTCGAGGGCTCTTTCGGGGGCCCTAACTGTTTGCGGGAGAGAGCAGCACGGTGCTGCCGCCGAAGGGGAAATCGCCCGAAATCTCTCAGGCAAAAGAACCGTAGACAGGAAGACACTCTGGAAAGTCGGGGCTGGTCCCCGCGCCGAAGGTGTAAGCGCTACCGACAGAGTTCCGGTCGCGCGAGTCTCTCAGGCTTCCGACAGAGGGGCACGGACTGGTCGCTACAGCGGCCGATTGCGTGCGACTCTGGAGAAGACATGACGGGCGAAGCAACCAAGACACTCCCACTCGACGATTTGCACAAGCAGGCGGGAGCCCGATTCGGCGGCTTTGCCGGATGGTCGATGCCGCTGACCTACCCCGCCGGCGTCATGAAGGAACACCTGCACACGCGCGAGCATGCCGGGCTGTTCGATATCTCGCACATGAAGCTGTTTGCGGTCTCCGGCCCGCAGGCTGCGGCGCTGCTTGCCCGCACCTGCCCGCTTGACGCCGCCGCGCTCAAGCCGTCGCAATCGAAATACACCTTCTTCCTCAACGAGGCGGCGGGCATCATCGACGACCTTATCGTCACGCGGCTCGGCCCCGAGCGCTTCATGGTCGTCGCCAATGCCGGCAACGCCGAGGCCGACGAAGCCAATCTGCGCACCCTCGGCAAGGATTTCGACGCCGTTATCGAGCCCCTCGACCGGGTTTTCCTCGCCATCCAGGGCCCCGAGGCAGAAGACGTGCTTTCAAAGGCCGGCGTCGATACCGGTGCACTGACCTTCATGCATGGCGTCGAGCCGAGGCCGGGCTGGTTCATGAGCCGCTCGGGCTATACCGGCGAGGACGGTTTCGAGATCGCGCTGCCCGAAGGCGATGCGCGCGACCTCCTGGCAAAGCTGTTGTCGGACGAACGCGCCATGTGGATCGGTCTTGCCGCGCGCGACAGCCTGCGGCTCGAGGCGGGCCTGTGCCTGCACGGGCAGGACATCACGCCCGAGATCGACCCCGTCGCGGCCGGCCTGATGTGGGCCATCCCGAAGGATCTGCGCAGCGCTGGCGGCTTCGTCGGTGCCGAGGCGCTGCGCAATGCCATCTCGAAAGGCGCCGATGAGAAGCGCGTCGGCCTGAAGCCGGAAGGCCGCCAGCCGGTTCGCGCCGGCACCGAACTCACAGACGAGGCCGGAAAGCCGGCAGGCCGGGTAACCTCGGGTGGCTTCGGCCCCTCGGCCGCGCATCCGGTCGCCATGGGCTACGTGACCGCCGCCCTTGCCGCCTCTGGCGCAAAGCTCTTCGCCGACGTCCGCGGCACCAAGATCCCGGTCGGGATTCACCCCCTGCCCTTCACGCCTCACCGCTACCGCAAAGGATAAGCTCTAATGGCAACAACCTATTTCACCGAAGACCACGAATGGATCCGCGTAGAGAGCGGCGTCGCGACCGTCGGCATCACGGACTACGCGCAGGAACAACTGGGCGACCTCGTCTTCGTCGAACTGCCGGAAGCAGGACGCTCGCTGAAGAAGGGCGACGTCGCTGTTGTCGTCGAATCCGTCAAGGCCGCCTCCGATGTCTATGCGCCGGCCGACGGCGAGATCACCGAGGCGAACGCAGCCCTTTCGGGCGATCCTGCGCTGGTCAATTCGGCAGCCACCGGTGACGGCTGGCTCTGGAAAATGAAGCTCGCCGACGAGGGCCAGCTAACGGGCCTGATGGATGAGGCCGGCTACAAGGCGCATATCGGCTAAGGGTCGGGAGAAGACAGATGACGACGTCCACCTACAGTTTCGCAAACCGCCATATCGGCCCAAGCCTCACCGACACGCGCGCCATGCTGGCCACCGTCGGTGTGCCCTCCATCGAGACGCTGATCTCGCAGGCCGTGCCGAAGTCGATCCGTCTCGACAGGCCGCTGGCGCTGCCCGAGCCGGCAAGCGAGTCCGCAGCCCTCGCCGAACTGGCCGCGAAGATGGACGAGAACGTCGTGCTGAAGAGCTTCATCGGCGCGGGCTACCACGGCTGCCTGGTGCCGCCCGTCATCCAGCGCAACCTGTTCGAGAACCCTGCCTGGTACACCGCCTACACGCCCTACCAGGCCGAGATCAGCCAGGGCCGGCTGGAAATGCTGTTCAACTTCCAGACGCTGGTTGCCGAACTGACCGGCCTGCCGGTCGCGTCCGCCTCGTTGCTCGACGAGGCGACGGCCGCAGCCGAAGCCGTCGGCATCGCATGGCGCCACCACCGCGAGAAGCGCCACCGCGTGGCGCTCGCCGGCGCGCTGCATCCGCAGGTGCTCGACGTGGTGCGCACCCGCGCCGAACCGCTCGGCATCGTCATCGACGGCGATACGATCGATGAAGAAACTGCAGCCCTGCTGGTGCCCTGGCCCGACACGTTTGGCGTCTACGCCGATCACGGCGACACAATTGCAAAGGCCAAGGCAGCTGGCGCGCTGGTCGTCTTCGTCGCCGACCCGCTGGCGCTGACGCTCGCAGAACCACCGGCCAGCCTCGGTGCCGACATCGCGGTCGGCTCCATGCAGCGCTTCGGCGTGCCAATGGGTTATGGCGGCCCGCATGCCGCCTATTGCGCGGTCTCCGACAAGCTGACCCGCCTGATGCCCGGGCGACTGGTCGGCCAGTCGACCGACGCACATGGCCGTCCCGGCTACCGCCTGGCACTGCAGACGCGCGAGCAGCATATCCGGCGCGACAAGGCGACCTCCAACATCTGCACCGCACAGGCGCTACTCGCCAACATGGCAGCGTCCTACGCCATCTGGCACGGCCCCGAGGGTCTGCAGGAGATTGCAGGCCGCGTGCACGCGCTCGCTGCACGTCTCGCCGCTGGCCTGCGCGAGGCCGGCATCGAAATTGTCGGCGACCGGCGCTTCGACACGGTGACCGCCAGCATTCCCGGCAAGGCCCGCTCGATTGCCGCGGCTGCCGAAGCGGGAGGCCGCCTCCTGCGCGCGCTCGACGACGACCGCGTCGCGATCAGCTTCGACGAGACGTCAAGCGAGGCCGACCTGTCGGCGATCGCCGGGCTGTTCGGCGCAAGCGTGCCTGCGGCGGCCGACAGCGCGATGCCGGGCAAGCCGCGTGGCAAGGCCTTCCTGACGCAGCCGGTGTTCCACGAGAACCGGTCCGAGACGGAGATGATGCGCCTATTGCGCCGCCTTGCCGACAAGGACCTGGCACTCGATCGCACGATGATCCCGCTCGGTTCCTGCACAATGAAGCTGAATGCGGCGGCTGAGATGATGCCGGTCAGCTGGGCGACGGTCGCCGGCATGCATCCCTTCGCGCCGAAGGCCCATTCGGCCGGCTACCGGAAGATGTTCGACGATCTCGAAGCCTGGCTCGCCGAGATCACCGGTTTCGACGCCGTGTCGCTGCAGCCCAATGCCGGCAGCCAGGGCGAGTATGCCGGCCTCCTGGCCATCCGCGCTTGGCACCGGCAGCGCGGCGACGACAACCGTACCGTCTGCCTGATCCCCTCATCCGCGCACGGCACCAACCCGGCAAGCGCCAGCATGGCCGGAATGGACGTCGTGGTGGTGCGCTGCACGGACGAAGGCGACATCGACGTCGAGGACCTGCGCGCCAAGGCCGCCGAGCACGCGGCAAACCTTGCCGCGCTGATGATCACCTATCCGTCGACGCATGGCGTGTTCGAGGAGGGCGTGCGCGACATCTGCGCGCTGGTTCACGAGCATGGCGGCCAGGTCTATCTCGACGGCGCCAACCTCAACGCCCTGGTCGGGCTTGCCCGCCCGGGCGACATCGGTGCCGACGTCTGCCACATGAACCTGCACAAGACGTTCTGCATCCCGCATGGCGGCGGCGGACCCGGCATCGGACCGATCGGCGTCAAGGCGCATCTGGCGCCGTTCCTGCCCGGCCATGTCACCACTGGCGGCGCGCCCGCGGTCGCGGCCGCCCCCTATGGCAGCGCCTCGATCCTGCCGATCACCTGGATGTATATCCGCATGATGGGTGCGTCGGGGCTGAAGCAGGCGACCGAGATGGCGATCCTCAACGCCAACTACATGGCCGCCCGGCTCGCCGGCCACTATCCGGTGCTGTTCAAGGGCCGCAACGGGCGTGTCGCGCATGAGTGCATCCTCGACACGCGCATCCTCAAGGAAAGCGCCGGCATTGGCGTCGAGGACGTCGCCAAGCGCCTGATCGACTACGGTTTTCACGCGCCGACCATGTCTTGGCCGGTTGCCGGCACGCTGATGGTCGAGCCGACGGAATCCGAACCGAAGCATGAACTCGACCGCTTCTGCGAGGCAATGATCTCGATTGCCGGGGAAGCAAAGCGCGTCGAAGCGGGCGAATGGCCCCGGGATGACAACCCGCTGGTCAATGCGCCGCACACGGCGAGCGAGACGCTGGCCGGCGAGTGGAAGCATCCCTATTCGAGGCTGGAGGCTGCAAGCCCTGCCGGCGACCCGGAGAGCACGGCGAAATACTGGCCGCCGGTGTCGCGCATCGACAATGTCGCGGGCGACCGCAATCTGGTCTGCTCTTGCCCGCCGGTGTCGGAATATCTCGGCGCCGCCGAATAGGCGGAAACGATGAGCCGGTTCGGCGCGAAAGCGTGCCGAACCGGATTCTTCGGACGGCTCAGGCCTTCTTGAGCAGCGCGAGGTTGGCTTCGACGACGACGGAGCCCGGCATGGCGCTCCTGGCCTCGTCGAGCAGCTGGCGGGCCTTCTTCTTGTTGCCGCGCAAGAGCTGCGAATAGCCCATGTTGTTGACGATCTCCGGCTTGCGGCCGGCAACCTTCAAAAGCTGGTCGTAGGCGCGGTCGGCGAAGTCGAAACGGCCAAGCTGGTCGTAGGACGCGGCGAGCCCCATCCAGGCCTCCGAGTTGTCGGCACGCAGTTCCACCGCCTTGCGGAAGTGCTTTTCGGCCAGACCGTAGTTGGCCTGCCGGAACTGGTTCTTGCCGGCGACGAGATCGGCCTCGCTGATGTCTGCCGTGACCGGCGATATCGATGTCGTTTCGGTTGTGTCGATGCGGCCCGTCGTGCAGCCGCCCAACACCATGCTTGCCAAGATCGCGGCGATCGCAGTCGATTTGGATTTGACCATTGCCCCTGTCCCAAACGCGCCCGTTTTCCGGGTCCTTCTAACGGGATCACATTAGATCAAAGGCATTTAAACTTCGGTGCGGAGTTGCAGCGAATCCAAGCGGTCGGCGCAACGGTTCGTTTAGGTTTCCGCAGCTCAGTCTGCCGTCATCTTCACGATGATCGGGATGATGGCGATCATCAGGACGACCGGCAGGATGCAGACCGTAACAGGTACCGACATCTTGGCAGGGAGGGCATGCGCCTTCTCCTCGGCCATGGACATGCGCTTGTGGCGCATTTCGTCCGAAAACACCCGCAGTGCGCCCGACAGGCTGGTGCCGAGCTCCTTGGACTGCTGCAGCAGCGTCGCGAAGGAGCGCACCTCGTCGAGGTTCAGCCGATCGGCAAGCGACTTCAGCGCGTCGTCGAGGCTTCGCCCCGCCCTGAGCTCCAGCGACACGAGCTGCAGGTTCTCGCTGAGCGACGGATAAGTGCCGGAAAGCTCTTTGGAGACCCGCTCGATACCGGCCTCCATTGCCATGCCGGCGTCCGAGCAGACAATCATCAGGTCCATGAAGTCGGGGAAGCCGTTGCGGTACTCGCGCATCTTGGCCGAGATCAGGCGGCCGAGGATCAGGCCGGGCATGAAGTAGCCCGCGCAAGCCGATATGCCGACAAGGGTCCAGCGGCTCGTGGCCGTCGCGTCCGCGCTGGCCAGCCACTCGTTGAATACGAATGCGCCGAGCGCGCCGACAATGAATGCGCCGAAGCGGATCAGAAAGAAGGTGCCGACGGCGCGCGGATCGAGATAACCGGCCTGGATCAGTCGCATGCGCAGGCGCGCGACGTTTTCCGGATCGCTCTTGGCGTAGAACTCGTGCGCCGACTTGGCGACCTTCTCGCGCACGACATTGCGGCTTGGCGCCGGCTGTTCCTGCGCCTCGGCTTTTTTCGGCTGGACCTTGAGACGGCGCTTCAGGTCGCTGTGGCTGCCACGCGCGGCCAGGATCGGCCAGCCGACGGCGCAGAGGCCGCCAAGCAGCATGATGAGCGCTACCGGCCCGAGCGATGTCGGACGAAGCGAGGCGAGGAAGAGGACAAGCTGTTCCATATCAGAACTTGAAATTCGACATTTTGAACATCATCAGGTTGCCAAGGACCAGCCACACCACCGAGCCGCCGAGCAGGTACCAGGTCATCGGCTTGTCCCACACGCTGGTGTAGAAATGCGGCATCATCACCATGATGGCGGCGGCCAGCAGGCAGGGAACCGCCGTCAGAATATAGGCAGACATGCGGCCTTCGGTTGAAATGGCCCTGACCTTGCGCTTCAGCTTGCCGCGGTCGCGGATCGTCAGCGACAGGCCGTCGAGGATCTCGCGCAGATTGCCGCCCGACGAGGTCTGGATCGACACGGCGGTGACGAAGAGCGGCAGGTCTTCATGACCGACGCGCTGGTAGAGGTTGTGCAGCGCCGAGACGAGATCCGAGCCGTAGGTGACCTCGTCGGCAACGACGCCGAATTCCGTGCCGATCGGGTCGGGCATCTCGCGCGCCACCATGGAGATGGCGACCGGCACCGGATGACCGGCCTTGAGGCTTCGCGTGATCAACTCGAGCGCCTCCGGCAGCTGTACCCCGAACTGCTTGTGGCGCCGGTTGCGGCGGAATTTCAGCACCTGGACCGGCAGGATCGCGGCGAGCACCGGGAACAACGGCAGCGCGCCGACCAGCGGCAGGCCATTGAGGTAGCCACCCAAGGATATGGCGAACGCGATTGCCGAGGTTATCCCGAGAAACTTCGACGTCGACATGATCATGCCCGACTGCGAACGCAGCGTGCGGAACCAGTCGAGCGAGAAGAAGGAGCGTCCGTCGAGACCCCGCTCCTTGCGGAGCTGGATCAGCACCTGTTCCTGGCTGATCTTGCCATCCTGCAGCTTCATGCGGCGGTTGATCGCCGTGCGTCGGTCGGCCCTCCCCGCATAGAGCAGGTAGAACGCCTCCGCGATCATGATGCCGGTCAGCGCAGCGCCGGCGTATATGACGTAGAGCGCCCCTGACATGACTATTCCAGCGGCCTTCCCGGCTCGAAATACTTGCCAGGGAACTCGATGCCCATGGCGCGCATGTCCTCGAGGAAGCGCGGGCGCAGGCCGGTCGCCTCGAAATGGCCCTGGATCTTGCCGTCGGCGTCCATGCCGGTGCGCACGTACTTGAAGATCTCCTGCATCTGGATGACGTCGCCTTCCATGCCCGTCACCTCGGCGACGCTCGTCACCTTGCGCTTGCCGTCAGACAGGCGGGTCAGCTGGACGATGATGTCGAGCGCGCTCGATATCTGGCTGCGGATCGACTGCACGGTCATCGGCATGCCGGTCATGCCGAGCATCTGCTCGAGACGGCTGATGGCGTCGCGCGGCGTGTTGGCGTGGATCGTCGCCATCGAGCCTTCGTGGCCGGTGTTCATGGCCTGCAGCATGTCGAAGGCCTCTTCGCCGCGGCACTCACCGAGGATGACGCGGTCGGGACGCATGCGCAGCGCGTTCTTGACGAGATCGCGCTGCTTCAGTTCGCCATGGCCCTCGATATTGGCCGGCCGCGTCTCCATGCGGGCGACATGCGGCTGCTGAAGCTGCAGTTCGGCGGCGTCCTCGATGGTGATGAGGCGCTCGTCCTCCGGGATGAAGGCCGACAGGGCATTCAGCATGGTGGTTTTGCCGGTGCCGGTACCGCCCGAGATGATCGTCGTCTTGCGGGCGTGGACGGCGGCGGCCAGCACCTCGGCCATGTTCTGGGTGATCGCGCCGAATTCGACGAGCTTGTGCAGACCGAGCTTGTTCTTGGAAAATTTTCGGATCGAGACCAATGGGCCGTCGACACCGACCGGCCGGATGGCAGCGTTGAAGCGCGAGCCGTCCAGCATGCGGGCGTCGACCATCGGCTGGCTCTCGTCGACACGCCGGCCGACCGCGCCGACGATCTTCTGCACGATGCGCAGCAGGTGAGCCTCGTCCTTGAACGGGATGTGCACCTGCTGCAGCTTGCCATGCCGCTCGACGAAGCAGTTCTGGTGACCGTTGATCAGGATGTCGTTGATCGAGGGATCCTTGAGCAGTGGCTCGAGCGGGCCAAGCCCGACCATCTCGTCGACGATGTCGTCGACCAGCGCCTCGAGTTCCGCGCCATTGACGGCAAGCCGCTCCTGGCGGGTCTTTTCGAGAACGAAATCATGGACCTGGCGGCGCATCTCGTCCTTCGGCAGACGCTCTAGCGCGACGAGGTTGATCTCCTCGATAAGCATGCGGTGCAGGCGGGCCCGCGCGTCGATGACCTTGTTGGTCGACTTGGCAGGGCCGGCGTCGACCTTCGGCTGCGCCTTGCGCGTCGACGGGATGACGACCATCTGGTCGGGGCGAGCTGCCGGCTCCGGCGTGGACTCCGGCCTGACATCGCGGTTCTGCAGGGTGGAGAAGCGGCTGGTCATGCCGACTTCCTCAGCAGGCGCTTGCCCATGGCGTAGAGCGACGTCGGCTTCTTGCCCTCGACCACCACCTCTTCCGGCAGGATGATTCGCTTCAGATCGTTGACCACATTGGCATTGGCATCGATTTCGTGCAGCGGCACGCCGCGATCGACGGCCTCGCGCACGAGGCGATAATTGTTGGAAATGCCGCCGACGAAGTGATCGCCCAGAATCTCTTGCACATCGGCCTGCTTGATGCCGCTTTCGAACATCTTCTGCTCGTAGCGGTTGACGATGACGTTGGGCTTCACTTCCTTGCCGACCGTCTCGTAGACGGCCTGGATCAGGCGCTGCGTGTGACGCAGACAGGGCACCGTCATCTCGGAGACGATGTAGAGCTTGTTGGAGCCGAGCAGCACCGTCTCGGTCCACGGGAACCAGGTGCGCGGCATGTCGATGACGACATTGTCGAAATAGGCCGAGACCAGGTCGAGCATGCGCACCACGACGTCGGCGTTGAACGAGCGCATCTCCGACGGGTGCGTCGGTGCTGCGAGCACGCAAAGGCCGCTCGAATGCTTGGAGAGCATGACGTCGAGCAGCTGGCGGTCGAGTCGCTCCGGCTGGTTCTCGATCTCGGTGATGTCGAAGCGTGGCTCGAGGTCGAGATATTCCGCGCAGGCGCCCTGCTGGAAGTTGAGGTCGACGACGCAGGTCGAGACGCCGCGCGTCGCCGAATTGTGCAACTGGAAGGCAGTCTGCAGCGTCAGCGTGGTGGTGCCGACGCCGCCGGCGGCCGGCATGAACGTGTAGATCTGCGACTCCGAGTTCTCCTCGCGTCCCGGACCCTGCAACACGCGAATGCAGGAGCGCACGAGATCGGCGGTCTTGACCGGACGGACGAGGAAGTCGGCGACCTGGAGCTGGACGAGGATCCTCACGGCAGCCGCGTTGAACTCCTGCGTCACGACGAGGATCGGCGCCTTGCCCTCGAGCCGACGCGTGATGCGCTGCAGCGCCTCGATTTCCTCGAGCTTGGCCGCATCCATGTCGATGATCGCGGCGTCGCAGTTGGACTCCTGGATCTCGCCGCGCAGCTCTACGACATTCTTGTCGACCGTAATCAGTTCGATCAGGTCCGAGGACGAGAACGCCGCCTTGGTCTCTTGGACGAAGGCCTTGTCCGTCGAGATCAGGACGATGCGCTTGGTTTTTCCGGGATTAGCCATTCTGTTGCCTGTACTGTTCTGATCTCAGTTGCTGAGCGACTGCGCGTCTTTGGCGGATGCCGCGCTCTCGGCCGGGCCGGTCTTTGCGGCGCGTGCCGCCGGCACCAGCAGGTGCGTGTTCTGAACGCCGTCCTGCCAGGGATCGACCATCTGCATGACCGTATTGGCAGCCTGCGCATTGCCGACCCCGTCGGTAATGGTGTCGGCGCGGCGGTGCTGGTCGCTCGTGCAGCCGGAGCCGGCGGCGGCGACGCAGAGGAGAGTGATAGATGTCAGGATCATTCGCATCGGTTCAGTCCTTCGGCAGGTCGAGGAAGTGGCCGACGCCGACGGCCTCGAAGGTTCCGCTGGAGGCCGCGGTGGCACGGCCGGCATCGGAGACCTTCACTTCCGCGACATTGCCGAGGAAGTAGTCGACGTTGCTGGCCGACACCGTGCCGTCGGTCGGCGTCGCGACCTTCTTGGACGGATCGATCGGCTTGACCAGGTACGGCGTCACGATGATGACGAGATCTGTCTCGCGGCGCTGGTAGGCCTTGGAGGAAAACAGCGCGCCGAGCACGGGCAGCTTGGACAGTCCGGGCACGCCCTGCTGCACCATGTCGTTCTCGGACTGAAGCAGGCCGGCCATCATGAAGCTCTGGCCGTTCTTCAGGTCGATCGAGGTGCGCGCGCGGCGCACAACGAAACCCGGGATCGAAATATCGCCGATGTCGTAGGACGAGGACTTGTCGATGGAGGACACTTCCGGCTCGATGTCGAGCGAGATCAAACCGTCGGCGAGCACGGTCGGCGTGAAGTCGAGACCGACGCCGAACTTCTTGTACTCGACAGTGATCTGACCATTCTCGCCCTGCGAGACCGGGATCGGGAACTCGCCACCGGCGAGAAAGCTTGCCTTCTGGCCAGAGCGCGCGATCAGGTTCGGCTCGGCGAGGCGGCGGGCGACGCCGCGGTCCTCGAGCGCCTTGATGGTCGCATCGACGGACCAACCGTTGGTCATCAGGTTGCCGATGACCTCGGCTGCCGGCTGGTTGGACGAGGCAGACGGGTTCGAATTGAACTTGATCGAGCCGGAGGGGCCCGAATATTTCACGCCGAGCTTCGTGCCGAGTTCCTGGCCGACCTGGCGGTTGATCTCGACGAAGCGGACGTTGAGCTGGACCTGCTGCGAGGTCGAGATATTGACCGAGTTGATCACCTCCTCCTGACCGGAGAAGTTGCTTGCGATTTTCGACGCCTTGTCCGCCGCCACCTGGTCATTGGCGGAACCGGACAGCACGACGCGGCCATTGGCGGAAGTCACCTTGATGTCTTCGCCGCCCGGAACGTTGTTGCGGATGGTGGTCGCCAGCCTGTCGGTGTCCAGCGTGACCTCGATGTCGACGGAGCCGACCAGCTGCTTGTTCTCGTCGAACAGCGCGATGCCGGTCGTGCCGAGGCTGTTGCCCAGGACGTAGAAGGAGTCGTCGGTCAGCGGGTTGACGTTGGCGACTTCCGGATCGCCAATGACGATCTCGTAGAACGGCACGTTCGTCTTGATGGTGCGCGGCTTGCCCTTGGCGATCTTGATCGACGCATTCTGCGTCGACGAGATGTGGATCACCTCATTCGCAGCCCGCACCGGCGTCGTCCCGGCGACCATGCTCGTCGCAGCCAGCGCTGCCGCGAGCCATGACGCGGCAAAAATGCTCCCGCGGCCTCTATTTCCCGTCAACTCAACCATTGTCCCAGCCCCCAAATACCCGGTGTCCCGCCGGGTTCAGTTCAATTCTGAATCTTTTCTTCCGTGCCGTCTTGCGACACCACCTGGTAGGGCTGCGTCTGCAGGCCCCGCGTCACGATGATCGTCCTGAACTTCGGCCCTTCGGGCTCTTCAGCGACCTTGCCGAGCAGCGAGCCGGCCGTCTCGGTGATGCCCGCCGCGACCGAGCCGCCAAAGGACGAAATCGTGGTGATGCCGTCCTTGCCGACACTGACGTCGTTCGATGAGCGCAGCGAAAGCGACAGCGAGCCGATGTTGCGCGCAAGCGCGATCTTCTGTGCGCCATCGACCGTGACCTCTATGGTCACCGATCCGACGACCTGCGGGCTGGTCTGGCGCTCGTCGGCGCCCTGCCCGACAGTCAGCACCTTGGCGTTTTCGACGACGACTTCCGTGGTGATGGTCGAACCGGCGGCGCCGGAGGCATTGCCCGAAACTTCCTGGATGGCGCCGGCGTCACGCGTCAGCACGATGTCGACCCGGTCGCCCGGCGTTACGAAACCGCCGACGCCGGCGATCTCGTCAGTCTTGATGGTCACGGCGCGCATGCCCGACGACAGCAGGTTCGACAGGGTGGCGCGGCCATTGGCGCCCGACAGCTTGGCAAGCAGCACCGGTTCGTTCGCCTCGATCGGCGAAAGCACGACCCTCGACCCCTCGCCCATCAGCGCATCGACCGACGAGAAGGCGCCCTGCGGCAGCGAATCCTGCGGCCAGGGAATTTCGGTCAGCTGGGTGCGGTCGAGTTCCATGCCGAAGCGAAGCGGCGCCGCCGCGACGACGATCTTGTTAAATTCGACGCGCGGCTGCTCGGGCGCCGGTACCTCGACGATTACTTCCGACTTCGCGTTCGCCGCGCTCTTGACCCAGAGGTCTGCGGCAAAGACCGAGATCGCGCCGATGACGGCAGCAATTCCGATCATGGTGATGACTTTACCCTTCACGTTCGAACTTCCCCGCAAATCTGGTTCTTGCTCTTCTTGAACCTGACGCTACCGGGCAAACCTAAACATTCGGCATTTTAGAAGCTTCGTATTGAATCTATCTTGGAATTTTGGTTATCGAACCCTTGCTGGCGCCCGGCACCCCGCCTGTGGGCCGTTCTCGAACGGAACGGGAACCTCTGTCATTGTCGGGGTCGCTCGTGGCAGTATGCCCGGTGATTCGCAGCCTTGGATAATTCGCGCCCCATGGACGACGGTAACGACCTCTTCGCCAATATCGACAAAGCCGCCGCCGCGCCGCGTGCAGCGCCCCGGCCGCTCGACCCGATCGTCCAGTCGATGGCCAAGCGCAGCGCGCAGCAGAAGGACGGCAGCGAGGGCTACGACGCCAGCCATATCGAGGTGCTCGAGGGCCTGGAGCCGGTGCGCCGTCGGCCCGGCATGTATATCGGCGGCACCGACGAGAAGGCGCTGCACCATCTCTTCGCCGAGGTGATCGACAACTCGATGGACGAGGCCGTCGCCGGCCACGCCACCTTCATCGACGTCGAGCTGTCGGCGGACGGCTTTCTCACGGTCACCGACAACGGGCGCGGCATTCCCGTCGATCCGCATCCGAAGTTTCCCGGCAAGTCGGCGCTCGAAGTCATCATGTGCACGCTGCATGCCGGCGGCAAGTTCGATTCAAAGGTCTACGAGACATCGGGCGGCCTGCACGGCGTCGGCGTCTCGGTGGTCAACGCACTGTCGGACGAACTCGAGGTCGAGGTCGCACGCGGCCGCCAGCTCTATCGCCAGCGCTTTTCGCGCGGCGTCCCGCAGGGCTCGCTGGAATCGCTCGGCGAGGTTCACAACCGCCGCGGCACGCGTATCCGCTTCCATCCCGACGCCGAGATTTTCGGCAAGGGCGCTGCCTTCGAACCGGCGCGGCTGTGCCGCATGGCGCGTTCCAAGGCCTATCTGTTCGGCGGCGTCGAGATCCGCTGGAACTGTGCGCCCGAACTCATCAAGGAAAAGGACGAGACGCCCGAAAAGGCGGTGTTCCATTTCCCCGGCGGCCTGAAGGACTACCTCTCGGCCTCGCTCGGCGGCGACTTCCAGGTGACGCGCGAGGTGTTTGCCGGCAAGAGCGAGAAGCAGGGCGGCCACGGGTCGCTCGAATGGGCGGTCACCTGGTACGGCGGCGACGGCTTCATCCGCTCCTACTGCAATACCATCCCGACCGGCGAGGGCGGCACGCATGAGGGCGGCTTCCGCAACGTGCTGACGCGCGGCCTGCGCGCCTATGCCGATCTCGTCGGCAACAAGCGCGCGTCGATCATTACCAGCGACGACGTGATGATCTCGGCCGCCGGCATGCTGTCGGTGTTCATCCGCGAGCCGGAATTCGTCGGCCAGACCAAGGACCGGCTGGCGACCATCGAGGCGATGCGCATCGTCGAGCAGGCGATCCGCGACCCCTTCGACCACTGGCTGGCCGACAATCCGCAGGAAGCCTCGAAGCTGCTCGACTGGGTCATCGCGCGCGCCGACGAGCGAGTCCGCCGCCGCCAGGAACGCGAAGTGTCGCGCAAGACCGCCGTGCGCAAGCTGCGGCTGCCCGGCAAGCTTGCAGACTGCACGCAGAACGCGGCGGCCGGCGCCGAAATCTTCATCGTCGAGGGCGATTCGGCCGGCGGCTCTGCCAAGCAGGCGCGCGACCGCGCCAGCCAGGCGGTCTTGCCGTTGCGTGGCAAGATCCTCAACGTCGCCAGCGCCGGGCAGGACAAGCTGACCGCAAACCAGCAGATTTCCGACCTGATCCAGGCGCTCGGCTGCGGCACGCGATCGCGCTACCGCGAGGAGGACCTTCGCTACGACCGGGTCATCATCATGACCGACGCCGACGTCGACGGCGCACACATCGCCTCGCTGCTGATCACTTTCTTCTACCAGGAAATGCCGGAACTGGTGCGCGGCGGCCATCTCTACCTGGCCGTGCCGCCGCTCTACCGCATTAGCCAGGGCGGCAAGGTGCGCTATGCGCGTACCGACGAGCACAAGGACGAGTTGCTGAAGAGCGAATTCACCGGGCGCGGCAAGGTCGAGATCGGCCGCTTCAAGGGCCTCGGCGAGATGATGGCCGCGCAGCTCAAGGAAACCACGATGGACCCCAGGAAGCGCACGCTCCTGCGCGTCGACGTGGACATGGAGGATACCGAGGGCACCAAGGCCTCGGTCGACGCGCTGATGGGCACCAAGCCCGAACTGCGCTTCCGTTTCATCCAGGACCGCGCCGAGTTCGCGGCAACCGAGGCGCTCGACATCTGATCCTGCGCCTCCCGGCTGGCGCCCGACAGGCATGGTTAGTCCGTTGCGGTCGCTTTCGCTGCGCGCAACTCGTCTCCCTGGCAGCCAGATTCCTCGCCAACCAGGCTCGCCAGCGCGAAGAAGGCAAGCGGCTCTTCCTCGCAGGTGATCGCCACGACCGTGCCTGACCTGTCGATGTCGAGCCCCTTCGGACCGCCCTCCTCGGCGGAAGCATGGCCGCGCCCGAAGCTCTTGGCATCAAGCACCTCGGCCGTTCGGACCGCGGGTCTCTCGCCCCGCCAGTCGCCGTCACTGCGATAGATCTGCAGCACCGGCCTACCGGCATCGGCGACGACGACGTGCAGGCCGTCGGGAGAAAAGCGCACGCCATGCGGATAGCCGGCACCGGACAGCACGCCCGCCGGCTCGGCCGTGCCGCCGAGCGACCGGCTGGCATCGAAGATCTTCACGTCGCTCGTGCCGTGACTGCTGACGGCGATCCAGCGCTGGTCGGCGCTGAAGGCTATCCCGTCGGGAATGTCGAGGCCGCGCCGAATCGCGAGGCTGTTCCAGAGCGGCGCGTAGCCAAATCGCGGTGCAATCAGGTGACGTGACACCCTGTGCGCGTAATTCTGGCAAACATAGACGGATACGAGTCCGGAGGAATGGCGGCATACTGCGACGGAGCCGGGCGACCTGATCTTGAAGGTCATTGGGCGCCTGAAGACACGGAGCGGCTCGACATGGCAAATCCGATCGGCAGGCCACAGCTGTGCCAGGCCGAGAATGGAAACCCGGCCGTCGCGGTTGGCCACGACCAGCGTCAAGTCGTCGATGAAGTCGATGCCGTGCACCGCACCGATACCGTCCGAGGTCAGTTCCAGGAAATCGTCGATCCGGATCAGTCCGTCACCCGCGACACGGATTCGCAGGAGAAGCAGGCGCTGGCGTCCGAAACCGGCGATGCACAACAGGGCATTGTCGGGCGAGAAACGGATGTCCTCGGTACGTCCGATCGCTGCGAGTGCGGCCCGGACCGGGGGGCTGGCGTTGATTGCAAGCCGATGCGGCTTCAGGGCGGCTTCCGGAACCATGATCCGATCTATGGACGCACGGCGGACTCTCGGCAACCTGCCAGCAAGAACCCCGCTGGCATTCAGGCCGCCGCGATCGCCAGTGCGTGGCCGCGCGCGTTTTCGCGCAGGGCATCGAGATGGATCGTCTTCAGCAGCCCTGCAAGGTCGCCCGTCGCCTCTGAGCCGCCGAGTTCCTCCAGCATCAGCCAGGATACTTCCTGAGCGCCGGCCACCCGTTTGCCGTTGGCTACCTGGCGCCACACCTTCAGCGCGCGGAGCAGCACGCCATGCACCGACGGCGACAGCCCGGCGCTGCGGAACAATGCCGACAGCGCGACGTCGTTTCCGTTGGCGAGCAGTGCCCTCACCCGGTCTTCAGACTGTCCGGTCAGTACGACGAGCGTGGAGCCGAAGAAATCGACCTTGCCATGCGCAACGGTGCGCACGATGAAACTCGCGGTAAGATCGCCGCGCACCTGAAGGTGGGCGATCAGTGCGCTGTGTTCTTCGGGCCGCGTACCCTCGATCAGCGTCAGCGAGGCCCTGACGCAGGCATCCTTCATGACCCGGTCGGCGCGCGCGCTGCCCATCAGCGCCACCACGAGCGGCGACCCCTTCAGCGCGTCGCCGAGCTTGACCAGCAGCATGTGGCGGCAGTCGGCCGGCAACCGCGAATCGGCAATCAGCGCCTCGCGCAACGTTCCGACATGACCATGCCGTTCGGCCATGCGGCGGAACGACAGCGCGGCAATCGAGGCGCCGGTATTGGCAAGCAGCGTGGCGCAGGCTTCTGCTTCCGCCACCTCGGCGATGGCTGCAGCAAGCGCCATCGATACGGCCGGCCGGTCGGCAATGAGTTTCTGGGTCGCGACGCTCCCCGAGGCGACACGGTCGATCAGATCGGCATCGGTCAGGAGTGGCGAGCGGGCCAGCACCAGCGCGGCAACCTCGGGCTGGTCGGACGCCAGCGCCCCGATCACCTGCAGCGGCGCATGGCGGCTCATGGCGAGAACTTCGGCCATCGCATGGCGGACCTTGGCCGATGGGTCGTCGAGCAGCAGGGTCAGCGCGGCCTCGGCGGCGCAGCGGTCCTCGAAAGGCAGGTCACGATCCACATAGGCGCGAGCAAGGGCGGCAGCCGCCGCGGCCCGTTCGCCGGCCTTTGCAGTGTAAATCCACTTCAGGAAATGTGAGACTACCATCAATGCCCGCTTGCCCCCTCTGACATCCACGTGCCGTCAGAATCGACGCTAGGCCGAAATAGTTTACGATTGGTTCACCATATTTCTTAACCGGCTTGCCGGTCCCGGTCGTAGTGCCTATCAATCCGCCAAGCACACGGAGGACAGAACATGGCCGGGCTATATCTCGAGGAGTTCCAGCCGGGCCAGGTGTTCCGCCACGGCCTGACAAAGACCGTGACCGAGAGCGACAACATGCTGTTCTCGACAATGACGCTCAATCCGCAGCCGCTGCATATCGACTTCGATTTCGCCGCGCGCAGCGAATGGGGCCGCCCCCTGGTCAACTCGCTGTTCACGCTCGGACTGATGATCGGCATTTCGGTGCACGACACGACCATCGGCACGACGGTCGCCAACCTCGGCATGAAGGAAACGACGTTTCCACACCCGGTCTTTCACGGCGACACGATCCGCGTCGAGACCGAGGTCGTCTCGGTCAGGGAATCGAAGTCCAAGCCCGACCGCGGCATCGTCGAGTTCGAGCACCGCGCCTTCAACCAGACGGGCGAGCTCGTCGCCCGCTGCGTGCGCCAGGCGATGATCATGAAGATGGAGCCGGCCGCCTGATGCGCTCCTGGCTTTTCGTCCCCGGCGATTCCGAGCGCAAGCTCGACAAGAGCCTCGCCTCACAGGCCGACGTGCTTATCCTCGACCTTGAGGATTCGGTGGCACCGCAGAACAAGCCGCTGGCGCGCGACATGGCCGCCGGCTTCATTGCCGACCGGCGCGGCGAGACGCAAGCACTGCTCTATGTGCGGGTCAACGATCTCGCGACCGGTCTGACCGACGACGATCTCAAGGCCGTGGTGGCATCAAGGCCGGACGGCATCATGCTGCCGAAGTGCAATTCCGGCGCCGACGTACAGCAGCTGTCGACAAGGCTGCGCGTCCTGGAGGCTGAGAACGGGCTGCCGGACGGCTCTATCCGGATCGTCCCGTTGATCACAGAGACGGCCACTGGCGTCCTGTCGGGCGCCAGCTATCGCGGTGCAAGCGCTCGCCTCGCCGGACTGACCTGGGGCGCGGAAGATCTGTCGGCCGCAATAGGCGCGCGCAGCACGCGCGACGAAGCCGGTCGCTATACCGACGTCTTTCGCTTTGCGCGGAGCGTGACGATTCTGGCGGCATCGGCGGCCGGCGTTCCGGCCATCGACACGGTCTTCGTCAATTTCCGCGACACCGAGGGCATGCGGCGCGAGTGCCTGGAGGCCGAGCGCGACGGCTTCACCGGCAAGATGGCGATCCACCCGGACCAGGTGGCGGTCATCAACGAGGCGTTCACCCCGTCGGCAGAAGCGGTCGGGCAGGCCAAGGCGGTCATTGCGGCCTTTGCGCAATCCGGCAATGCCGGCGTCGTCGCCATCGACGGCCAGATGTACGACGTTCCGCATCTGCGCCGCGCCGAAGGCCTGCTGGCGCGGGCGCGGGCTGCGGGCGTCGCCTAGTCGTCCTGCCAGCGCGGCCTGCGCATTGCGAACGCGGACTCGACGCTCGAATATTCCATGTAACCCAGCCGGGCGACATTGCCCGCCTTGACGGCGTCGAAGAGCCCGTCTGTCAGGAAGGCATCGTCGATATGCACGCCGACGACCTCGCCGACGACGACGAAGGAGCCCGAATCGCTGCCGTCGAGCGCCTTCGGACGCAGAACCTCGGTCACCTTGCATTCGAGCGCGGCCGGCGCCTCGGCCACGCGTGGCGGCGCCACCAGGCGCGACGGCGCCTCTGTCAGTCCCGCATAGGTGAATTCGCTGACGCCACGCGGCGAGTCGACCGCCGTGCGGTTCATCTTCTCGGCAAGATCGCGGCCGACCAGATTGGCGACGAACTCTCCCGTCTCGGCCGCCAGGCTCGAACTGTCCTTCTGCCCCTCCGACGAAAACCAGACGAGAAAGGGATTGGTCGAGAATGCATTGAAGAAGGAATAGGGCGCGAGGTTCGCCTCGCCCGTGCGGCTGATCGTCGATATCCAACCGATCGGCCGTGGTGACACGATCGACTTGAAGGGATCGTGCGGCAGGCCGTGGCCGTTCTTGGGCTCATAAAACAAAATCTAACCCTCCCACGGACCGGAATAGTCCCCGTAAAGCGAATCGACCTCGGGGCGCGGCCGCTCCGGCGCCTGTCCTTCGTGGGAGCCGATGTGCACGAAGCCGGCGACGCGCTCCTTCGGCGAAAGCCCGAGCAGGGCGCGGCCCTCCGGCAGGTCGGAGTACCAGTTGGTAATCCAGTTGGTGCCGAATCCAAGCGCATTGGCGGCCAGCACCAGGTTCATGGCGGCCGCCCCGGCCGACAGGAACATCTCCCATTCGGGGATCTTCGGATGATCCTTCGGGCTCGACACGACACCTATCACCAGCGGCGCGCGGGAAAAGCGCGTCATCTCCTGGTTGCGGCGGCCCTCCGGCAACGGCCCCTCGCGGGCTTCGGCGAGTTCCACGATCTTGCGGCCGACCTCCTCGCGCGCAGCGCCGCGGTAGAGGATGAAGCGCCACGGCGCCAGCCGGCCGTGGTCGGGCACGCGGCTGGCGATCGCCAGCATGGTCCTGATCTGCGAATCATCCGGGCCGGGTTCCCTCAGATCCTGAATGGGAACGGAACTTCGGGCGGACAGAAAATCGATGATGGCCGTGTTCATGGCATGTCTCCGGTCTGATGGGCAAAAGCGCGGCGACGATGCGTGCGGCGACTCTCTGGCTGCCGGCAGGCAGCCGGCGAATAGGCCTTGAAATTGCCACTGCCTTAGGGTTCAACGCAAGTATGACCGGTGGGATATCGCGACTTTTTGGATTGCTCGCCTGCGCGGCCGTCATCGCGGCGCTGCCTGCGCCGGCGACGGCGCAGGAAACCGACATCATCCCGCCCGATCTCAAGCTCCCCTCCATCACCAGTTTTGCGCCCGCCAGCGAAGCGCTCGCCGGACTTGCCGCAGGCGGAGAAATCACCCTCTCGGCCAAGCTCACCGACGAGGGCACGGACATCAGTCGAGGTCTCGTCTGGCGGGTCTTCGGCCCGGAACCCGGGCCCGACGGCAAGCTGCCGCTGATCGCCTCCGCCCAGGGCGGCACCAGCTCCTTCCAGCTCGCGCCCGGCGGCTACCTCGTGCACGCCTCCTACGGCCGGGCCGGTGCCACCAAGCGCATCACGGTCGGCCGCGACGGCAAGCGCGAGGATCTGGTGCTCGATGCCGGCGGCCTGAAACTCGACGCGGTGCTCGCCGGCGGCGTGCGCATACCGCCGGCCAAGCTGCGATTCTCGATCTACGAGGCCGATGCCGGGGCCGACGGTGAGCGCGCCCTCATCATCCCGGACGTCAGCCCCAATTCGGTGGTGCGGCTGAACTCGGGCACCTACCACGTCGTCTCGACCTATGGCGCAGTCAACGCCGTCATCCGCTCCGACATCCGGATCGAGGCTGGCAAGCTGACCGAAGCGACTGTCGAGCACCACGCCGCCGAACTGACCATGAAGCTGGTGCGCGAGGCCGGCGGCGAGGCGATCGCCGACACGTCATGGTCGATCCTTTCCGGTTCGGGCGACCCGATTCGCGAGATGGTCGGCGCTTTCGCCTCGATGGTGCTCGCCGAGGGCGACTACACGATCATCGCCAAGAACCGCGACCGCATCTACCAGCGAGACTTCACCGTCGTCGGCGGCCGCAACCAGGACGTCGAGGTCCTGGCGACGGAAGCCAATTCCGTCGATGTCAGCGAAGGCGCCGACTAACCGCCCCCTACGCGGCTTTCATTCCGGAATTGTTGCGCCTGAAGCGCGCTATCGCGCGGCGTCGGTGCGTGGCCGCCGGCGGGGCGAGCCGGAACACGGCGTCATGGAGCGTCTCGAGCAGCGCCTTGCGGTCGCGCAGCGGTCCAAGCTGATGCCAGTGCAGCGTCTCGCCGATGCGCACGCCGATCGAGCGGCCCGACAACCTTGCGAATTCACGCACCAGGAGCGACAAGCGCAGCGCCAGCGCGGCCTTGCCGACCATGCGCGCCAGCCGGTGTTCGTGCGCGGCGAGAGCCATCGGCCTGCTGACCAGGTGGAAGAGGCGACCGTTCTGGCCTGAGAAATACATCGGCACGACAGACGCTCTGGCGTCCTGCACGAGGCGCGCGGGAAACATCTTCCAGGGCAGGTCGCGCGCCGCCCCGAACCCCTTCGGCGCCGTGGCCACGCCGCCGGCCGGAAAGATGACGATGACGACGCCGTCCTTAAGCAGGCGCACGGCCTCGTGGCGCACGGCGATGTTGTTTTTCAACGCCTCTTTCGTCTCGGAAAAATCGACCGGCAGCGAATAGGCTGCCATTTCCGGGATCTTCAGGAGTTCCGAAGCGATCATGACGCGGAAGGGCCGGCCAAGCTGCTCTGCCAGCGACAGGATGGCGATGCCGTCGCCGATCCCGAAGGGATGGTTGGCGACGATGACCAGCGGTCCGTCCTGCAGGTCGGGCGGCGGCCACTGCCCTTCGCGGCGAACACCGATATCGACCAGTTCCAGCATGCGACCGAAGACCCGCTCGCCGGTCGGCGCGATGTTCCTGCGCCACAGGTCGTAGAGCGCGGCGTAGCGGTCCCTGCCCGACAGGCCTTCGACCGAACGGATGAACCAGCGCTTCAGCCGCGGGTCCGCGGCATTGGCGTAGGAGAGTTCCGTGAAGGCGAGGTCGGAGAGTCGCTTTGCCACCATGAACGCTGCTTACGGGCGTCACATGACAGGTGGATGAAGGCGGCAATCCGATGCCGCGGAAGGGCGCAACCAACGGCTTGCGCCCTCCCAGGGTTACTGCGCCATGGAGCGCCGACGATCGGGCG
The DNA here is from genome assembly GCA_018823835.1 of Alphaproteobacteria bacterium. Lineage (GTDB taxonomy): Bacteria > Pseudomonadota > Alphaproteobacteria > Rhizobiales > Rhizobiaceae > CAMYMG01. The sequence goes on from JAHJHT010000013.1 coordinate 867,096, forward strand.
TGATCGCCTCCTGGCTCAGCGAGGCAACGGCCTCGTCGAGCGTCATCGACTGCTGGTCACGTGAGCCGAGGCGGCGAATGTTGACCGTGCCTTCCTCGGCCTCGCGCTTGCCGCAGACAATGATCACCGGCACCTTGACCATCGAATGCTCGCGCACCTTGTAGTTGATCTTCTCGTTGCGAAGATCCGGTTCGGCCGACAGGCCGGCAGCCTTCAGCTTCTTGACCACGTCCATCGCATAGTCGTCGGCGTCCGAGGTGATCGTCGCCACCACCACCTGCTGCGGCGACAGCCAGAGCGGGAAGTGGCCGGCATGGTTTTCGATCAGGATGCCGATGAAGCGCTCCATCGAGCCGCAGATCGCGCGGTGCACCATGACCGGCTGCTTCTTCTCCGAATCGCTGCCGATGTAGAAAGCGCCGAAACGCTCCGGCAGGTTGAAGTCGACCTGCGTGGTGCCGCACTGCCACTCGCGGCCGATGGCGTCCTTCAGCACGTATTCGAACTTCGGCCCGTAGAAGGCGCCCTCGCCCGGATTGACCGAGGTCTTGATCCTGCCGCCGGACTGCTCCTCGATGATCGCGAGCACATTGCCCATGATCTCCTCGGCATGATCCCATGCCTCGTCCGAGCCGACGCGCTTCTCGGGTCTGGTCGAGAGCTTGACGCTGACCTCCTCGAAGCCGAAATCGGCATAGGTCGAAAGGATCAGGTCGTTGATGCGCAGGCACTCGGCGGCAAGCTGCTCCTCGGTGCAGAAAATGTGGGCGTCGTCCTGCGTGAAGCCGCGCACGCGCATCAGACCGTGCAGTGCGCCGGACGGCTCGTAGCGATGAACGTTGCCAAATTCAGCAAGCTTTACAGGCAGTTCGCGGTAGGACTTGAGGCCATGCTTGAAAATCTGCACGTGGCCCGGGCAGTTCATCGGCTTCAGCGCGAAGACGCGGTCGTCGTCGGTGTCGTCGCCGGCGACGGTCACCTTGAACATCGCATCGCGGTACCAGCCCCAGTGACCCGAGGTCTCCCACAGTGACTTGTCCAGCACCTGCGGCGCGTTGACCTCCTCGTAGCCCTGCTCGTCGAGGCGGCGGCGCATGTAGTTCACCAGGCTCTGGAACAGCTTCCAGCCCTTGGCGTGCCAGAACACGACGCCCGGTCCCTCCTCCTGGAAGTGGAACAAGTCCATCTCGCGGCCGAGCTTGCGGTGGTCGCGCTTCTCGGCCTCGGCCAGCATGTGGATGTAGCCGTCAAGCTGCTCCTGGTTGGCCCAGGCAGTGCCGTAGATGCGCGTCAGCATCGGGTTGTTGCTGTCGCCGCGCCAATAGGCGCCGGCCACCTTCATCAGCTTGAAGGCGCTGCCGATCTGGCCGGTGGAAGCCATGTGCGGGCCGCGGCAGAGATCGAACCAGTCGCCCTGCGCGTAGATCTTGAGGTCCTGGTCTTCCGGAATCGCGTCGATCAGTTCGAGCTTGTAGGCCTCGCCCTTGTCGGCAAACACCTGTTTCGCCTTGTCGCGCGACCAGACTTCCTTGGTGAACGGCTTGTTGCGGCCGATGATCTCGCGCATCTTTTTCTCGATGGCGGGAAAGTCCTCGGGCGTGAAGGGCTCGTTGCGGGCGAAATCGTAGTAGAACCCGTTCTCAATCACCGGTCCGATGGTCACCTGCGTGCCGGGCCACAATTCCTGCACGGCCTCGGCCAGCACATGAGCGGTATCGTGGCGGATGAGTTCAAGCGCGCGCGGATCGTCGCGCGTCACGATCTCGATCCGGCCCGAGCGGGCGAGCGGATCGGACAGGTCCTGCAGGACGCCGTCGAGCGCCACGGCAACGGACTTCTTGGCAAGCGACTTGGAGATCGATTCGGCGAGTTCCGCGCCGGTCATCGCGGCGTCGTAGTCGCGCACGGAACCATCGGGAAACGTAAGGGAAGCGGTATTTGGCACTTTCTTTTCTCCTATCCAGTCCCGCAAACGAGCGCGGGTGGTTTTTTGCCGGATGCGTCCGGCGGCGAGCGGTCTTTTAGGATCTCATTGGCGAGCCGTAAAGATGCGCGGGTTCAGTGATGCGCGTGGTTGTTGCCTTTGGCGATGCGCCAGTAACGCCAAGGTGCAAACCAGCGGTAGCTTTCGTCGAGCGTCTCGGGCACCCGGTCGATGCCGTGCGTGCCCCAGGGGCCGCAGCGCGCCACCCTGAACAGACCCATCCAGCCGCCGGCCCAGAATCCGTGCCTGGCAATCGCCTCATAGGCATATTCCGAGCAGGTCGGCAGGTGGCGGCAGGAATTGCCGATGAAGCCTGACAGCGTCAGCTGATAGAGGCGCACGAACGAGGTGCCAAGGATTCGGCCCGGCGTCTTGCGCCATGGACCGGACCAGTTGCGGGAATATCGCGGTCTTTGTTCCAGTTTCTGAACGGCCAATCGTCCGGGCAGCTAGGCTGCCTCCTCCGCGCGCTTCTTCTCGATCTGGTCGATCGCATCGACGACGGCGTCGAAGGTCAGCATGGTCGAGGCGTGGCGCGCCTTGTAGTCGCGCACGGGTTCGAGATACTTCAGGTCTGCGAAGCGGCCTTCCGGCGGCGTGCCGCTTTCCTTCAACATCCTGCGCATCGTCTCGCGCACCGCGCGAAGTTCTTCCGAGGTCGCGCCAACGACATGTTCGGCCATGATCGAGGACGACGCCTGTCCGAGCGCGCAAGCCTTCACGTCGTGGGCGAAATCGGTCACCACGCCATCCTGCATCTTGAGGTCGACCGTCACGGTCGAGCCGCAGAGCTTGGAATGGGCGGTCGCTGTCGCGTCAGGGTGCTCAAGCCGGCCGATCCGCGCGATATTCCCGGCAAAGCCGAGAATTTTCGCATTGTAGATGTCGTCGATCATGATTTTCCAATCCGCCACCTGATGACGACAATCCGTGCCGCCGGCGCATCTTTCATTCGGGCTATCCGGTCATATATAATGCTTGTGCTCTTTGATCGACAAGGTGGCGGCGACGCCGACGCATCAGGGACAAGATTTCGCAGCTTCGGGACGGCACGGCGCGAGCCGCATTTTCCCGGCAGGTTGTGAACCGTTCAACTCGTTCCTCCGTATAGAGGGGAACTACGGGAGAGACCTCGATGGATGCCGTGATCAAGAAGCTCATGCCGCAGGCTGCCTACATGGACAAGCCCGTCACCGACCGTCCGAGCCAGGCCGAGGTCGAGGCCGCCGTGCGCGTGATGTTGCGCTGGACCGGCGACAATCCCGACCGGGAGGGTCTCGTCGACACGCCGAAGCGCGTCGCCAAGGCCTATCGGGAGATGTTCGGCGGCTACGACATGTGCCCGGCCGAGGAGCTTGGCCGGACCTTCGAGGAAGTCGCCGGCTATGACGACCTCGTGATCGTCCGCGACATCACCTTCCACTCTCATTGCGAGCACCACATGGTGCCGATCATCGGCAAGGCGCATGTCGGCTACCTGCCGGACGGCAAGGTCGTGGGACTCTCCAAGATTGCCCGCGTCGTCGACATTTTCGCGCACCGTTTGCAGACGCAGGAGGCGATGACCGCGCAGATCGCGGGCGTCATCCAGGACGTGCTCAACCCGCGCGGCGTCGCGGTGATGCTCGAAGCCGAGCACATGTGCATGGCCATGCGTGGCATCCGCAAGCAGGGCTCGACGACCCTGACCTCGACTTTCACCGGCACCTTCAGGGACAACCCGGAGGAACAGATCCGTTTCGTCACCATGGTGCGCAATGGCCTTTGACCCACTTGCCGGCCTTACCGTCTGTCAAATGAACACGGTTCGGGACCGGTCATGACCGCGTTTGCCCCCCCGTCCGGCGACAAGCACGAGACAGAGGAAGGGTCGGCCTTCGCGCCACGCTTCGATGCGGACGGCCTTGTCACAGCCGTTGTGACCGATGCCGCCGACGGCACCCTCCTCATGCTCGCGCACATGAACGCGGATGCGCTGTCCAAAACGCTCGAAACGGGCATCGCGCACTACTGGTCACGCTCGCGCAAGGCGCTCTGGAAGAAGGGCGAAACGTCCGGCAACCTGCAGCAGGTCGTGGAAATCCGCACCGATTGCGACCAGGACGCCATCCAGCTCAGTGTGAAAGTCGCAGGCGTCGATGCAACCTGTCACACCGGTCGGCGTTCCTGCTTCTACAGGACGGTTGCGCTGGTGGACGGGAGAGCGGTTCTTGAAGACGACGGTAGCAAGCCGCTTTTCGACCCGAGAACGGTATATTCCGGCCGGCCTTGAACCAATTTCCAACTTGCCACGACACAGATTCATGATTTCGATACGCCGAGCCTGTAAATTCGGCTTCAGTTCAAGGAGATCGTGATGCTCGAGTGGGCGTCGTTGCGCAACAGACCGGATGTACGCGAAGCCAACGGGCTTTCGTCATCGGGCGGCGTCTCCGAGCCCGTACCGGCAAAGAAAACGGGCATTTCGCTGGCTCTTGGTGGTGGTTGTGCCCGTGGCTGGGCGCATATCGGCGTGTTGCGGGCACTCGACGAGGCCGGCATCCACGTCTCCATGATCGCCGGAACTTCCATTGGCGCACTGGTCGGCGGCTGCTATCTCGCCGGCAAGCTGGACGAGCTCGAGGAATTTGCCCGCAGCCTGACCAAGCGCCGGATTTTCGGCCTGCTCGACATCAAGATCGGCGGCAGTGGCCTGTTCGGCGGCATGAAGCTCGACGCACGGCTGCGCGAGCACATGAACGGCATCAAGTTCGAGGACCTGCCAAAACCCTTCGTCTGCGTGGCGTCGGAAATCCGCACCGGCCATGAAATCTGGCTGTCGAGCGGATCGCTGATCACCGCCATGAGGGCCTCCTACGCGCTGCCGGGCGTCTTCGAACCCGTTACCGCCAATGGCCGCGTTCTGGTAGACGGAGCGCTGGTCAACCCGGTTCCCGTGTCGGTCTGCCGCGCGCATGAGCAGCCACTGGTCGTCGCAGTCAACCTGCACTACGACCTCTTCGGTCGCGCCGCCGTCATCAAGCACAGCGCCGGCGAGCTGGTCGCCGAGCCCGACGCGTCGCCCGCCGAGCGCTTCAATGCCGACACGCGGTCGAAAGAATCGCGGATCGGCGTCACCGGCGTCATGCTCGAGGCCTTCAACATCATCCAGGATCGCATTTCGCGCGCGCGTCTCGCCGGCGATCCGCCGGACATGTCGCTGCAGCCGAAGCTCGGCCATATCGGCCTGACCGAATTCTACCGTGCCGACGAGGCCATCCGCCTCGGCTACGAAGCCACGATGGCGCAGATGCGCGATCTCGAGCGGCTGCAGACCGTTCTCGCCTAGCCGTCGTCAGGGCGCCAGCGCGACATCCGTCAGGCGGAATTGAACCCGGCGCGAGCCGTTCCAGTAGTTCCCCGAAAGCGTTCCCGCCACGTGCACCGTGGCGCCGCGATTCTTGAACAGGAACTCGCCGAGCGGGGTATCGACTGCCCGGAAGGCCATTGCCTGGATGCGGCCGCCGCTCTCCGATCGCAGGTCGACCCGGATGTGGTTGACGCCGACCGGGCGTGCATCGACGAGCGCATGGCGCGGCAGAACGAATACGGGCGCGACATGGCCTGCGCCGAAGGGGCCGGCCTTTTCAAGCGTGTCGAGGAGTGCAAGCGTCGCGCCTTCGGCAGCGAGTGCCGCGTCGATCTGCAATGTCGCCTCGTCCTGCAGCCGGAACACGTCGGCAGCCGCCCGCTCCTCGAAGAAGGAACGCAGGGCGCCGAGTTTTTCGCGCTCGACCGTGATGCCGGCCGCCATGGCGTGGCCGCCGCCCTTGACGATGAGGCCCTTGTCGGCCGCCTCGCGCACCAGCTTGCCGAGGTCGAAACCCGGCACCGAGCGGCCCGAGCCGGTGCCGACTCCGTTTGCGTTGAAGGCGATGGCAAAGGCCGGCCGGTGCGCATGATCCTTCAGCCGTGAGGCGAGCAGGCCGACGATGCCCGGATGCCAGTTCGGGCTGGCGGTCAGGATGATGGCCGGCCCCGGCCCGCCGACGAGTTCCGCATCGGCCTCCGCGCGGGCCTCGGCCAGCATGCCCTGCTCCATCGCCTGGCGTTCCTGGTTCAGCCGGTCGAGCGTTTCGGCAATCGTCGTGGCCTCGACGGGATCGTCCGTCGCAAGCAGCCGGCTGCCCAGCGCGGCGTCGCCAATGCGGCCGCCGGCATTGATGCGCGGCCCGATCAGGAAGGAAAGATGGAAGGTGCCGACGGGCTCGCCGATACGCGCCACGCGTGCCAGCGCGTTCAACCCGGCGTTGTTCTGCTGGCGCGCCGCCAACAGCCCCTTGACCACGAAGGCGCGATTGACGCCAGTCAGCGAAACGACGTCGCACACGGTTGCCAGCGCCACGAGGTCGAGCATCGACAGGAGGTCTGGCTGCTCGGCATCCGGCCGCTCGATGCGCAGCACGCGTGCGGTCTGCACCAGTGCCAGGAAAACCACGCCCGCGGCGCAGAGATGCCCCTGCCCCGACAGGTCATCGTCGCGGTTCGGGTTGACGACGGCAACGGCCGACGGCAACGGCCCGCCTACCTGGTGGTGGTCGAGCACGACGACATCGGCGCCGGCTTCGCGTGCGGCGTCTATCGAAACGGCGCTGTTGGTGCCGCAATCCACCGTCACGATCAGGGACGCTCCGCGCCCGACGAGCTCCCGCATCGCCTCGGGATTGGGTCCATAGCCCTCGAAAATCCGGTCTGGAATATAGATCTCGGCCTCGACGCCATAATGGGCGAGAAAGCGCTTCATCAGCGCCGAGGATGCCGCGCCGTCGACATCGTAGTCGCCGAAGATCGCCACTTTCTCCTTGCGCCGCACCGCCTCGGCAAGCCGGTCGGCCGCCTTGTCCATGTCGGTCAGCGAAACCGGGTCCGGCAGCAGGTCCTTGATCGTCGGGTCGAGGAAGCGATCCGCGTCGTCGGCCGTCACGCCGCGGCCGGCGAGCACCCGGGCGACGATGTCGGGAACGCCATGACCCTGCGCGATGGCCAGAGCCAGCATCTCCTGGCGCTCGTTCAGGCGGTGCGCCCAGGAATGGCCCGTCGCCGAGCGCTTGACGTCCAGAAAGATGCGTTTTTCGGCCGGCATCTATGAAGCCATGTCAGTCATGGCACCAAGATAAGGCAACGACCGGCTGTGCCAAGAACTCATGCCTGCGGCCCGACACCCCGGCGCCGAAGCCACTCATCCGCCACATCGCCAATCGTCTTGTCGCTGCTGTCCTTCACCCAGGCCATGAAGGCCCGGTCGAACTTGAACGCGTCGCCGCATTCGGCCTTGAGGAAGCGGCGGACATTCTGGGTATTGCGGTAGGTCCTGGTGACCGGCGTCTGGCGCGAAATCGTGTCAGAATGCCAGTCGAAGCCCATCAGCCTGCCCGCTCGATGCGGATCACCTGCGGCTTGGCGGTCAGGTGGCCGTCCTTGGTGATGCCGTCGGTCGCCTTGCGCACCGCCGCCTCCGTCGTCTCGTGCGTGACGAGGATGACCGTCTTCTGGTCGGCGACCTCGCCCTCGGCCGCATGCTGGACGATCGATTCCAGCGAAATGTCGCTGTCGGCCATTCGCTTGGCGATGGCCGCGAAGACACCCAGCCGGTCGTGCACGGTCAGCCGGATGAAATAGCCGCCTGCATGGGTGCGCATGCGCGCCCGCTTGTAGGGTTTCAGTTCCTTCGCCGGGCGGCCGAAGACGGGTCCGTGCTGGAAGCCGGGACGGCTCTTGGCGATGTCTGCAATGTCCCCGATGACTGCCGAGGCGGTGGCGTTGCCGCCGGCGCCGGGTCCGGAAAGCAGCAATTCGCCCAGAATGTCGGTCTCGATCGCCACCGCGTTGGTCACGCCGTGCACCTGCGCGATCACCGATGCTGTCGGCACCATCGTCGGATGGACGCGCTGCTCGATGCCGGTCTCGGTGCGCTGCGCCACGCCAAGCAGCTTGATGCGATAGCCGAGTTCACCCGCCGCCTGGATGTCGGCCTGGCTGATGTTGGAGATGCCCTCCATGTAGATGTCGTCGGCCGAGATTTTCGTGCCGAAGGCGAGAGCGGTAAGGATCGACAGCTTGTGCGCGGTGTCGTGGCCCTCGATGTCGAAGGTGGGGTCGGCCTCGGCATAGCCCAGCCGCTGGGCGTCCTCCAGGCAGGCCTCGAAGGAGATGCCCTCGGCCTCCATGCGGGTCAGGATGTAGTTGGCGGTGCCGTTGAGGATGCCGAAGACGCGCGACACGGTGTTGCCGGCCATTGCCTCGCGCATCGTCTTGATGACCGGAATGCCGCCGGCGACCGCCGCCTCGTAGTTGAGCAGGACGCCCTTTTTCTCGGCGATCTCGGCCAGCGCCACGCCATGCCGCGACAGCAGCGCCTTGTTGGCCGTCACGACGTGGCGTCCCGCTTCCAGCGCGGCCTTCACGCTGGCCCGGGCAACGCCCTCATCGCCACCAATCAACTCTACGAAGACGTCGATATCGGCGGAGCGGGCAAGCTCGACCGGATCGTCGAACCACTTTGCGGCGCCGAGATCGATTCCGCGGTCGCGCGTCCGGTCGCGCGCCGAGACGGCCGCAACGACGATCTCGCGGCCGCACTGGCGCGTCAGTTCGGCAGCCTTTTCAGAAAGTACACGCACCACCGACGCCCCGACGGTGCCCAGTCCTGCCAATCCGATACGCAATGCTTCAGCCATATGCGGCGACGTCCCTCATTCTATGCTGTGCGAAAAGTGTCCCGGTCAGGACCTGGCGACCAGCGGCACAACGTTGTTGGGCTGCTTGGCCGAAGTGGCGAGGAAGCGCTTGATGTTGCGTGCCGCCTGCCGGATGCGGTGCTCGTTCTCGACCAGCGCGATGCGCACGTGATCGTCGCCGTGCTCGCCAAAGCCGACGCCCGGCGCCACCGCAACGTCGGCATGCTCGATCAGCAGTTTCGAGAACTCGAGCGAGCCGAGATGGCGGAACGCCTCCGGTATCGGTGCCCAGGCAAACATCGAGGCTGCCGGCGCGGGAATCGTCCAGCCGGCGCGGCCGAAGGCGTCGACCATGACGTCGCGCCGCTTGCGATAGATCTCGCGCACTTCCGCGATGTCGGCGCCGTCGCCGTTCAGCGCTGCGGCGGCCGCCACCTGGATCGGCGTGAAGGCGCCGTAGTCGAGATAGGATTTCACCCGCGTCAGCGCCGAGATCAGCCTTTCGTTGCCGACCGCGAAGCCCATGCGCCAGCCCGGCATCGAAAAGGTCTTCGACATGGAGGTGAACTCGACCGCGATGTCGATGGCGCCCGGCACCTGCAGCACCGATGGCGGCGGCGAGCCGTCGAAATAGATCTCCGAATAGGCGAGGTCCGACAGCAGGATGATGTCGTTCTTCTTGGCGAAGGCGACCACGTCCTTGTAGAAATCGAGCGACGCGACATGCGCCGTCGGGTTCGACGGATAGTTGAGGATCAACGCGAGCGGCTTCGGGATCGAATGCTTGACGCCGCGTTCCAGCGCCGGGATGAAGCTGTCGTCCGGCTCGGCCTGAAGCGAGCGGATGACGCCGCCCGACATGATGAAGCCGAAGGCGTGGATCGGATAGGTCGGGTTCGGGCACAGGATCACGTCGCCAGGCGCGGTGATCGCCTGGGCCATGTTTGCGAAGCCTTCTTTGGAACCGAGTGTGGCGACGATCTGCGTGTCGGCATTGAGCTTCACGCCAAAACGGCGGGCGTAATACGCCGCCTGGGCCCGTCGCAGGCCCGGAATGCCGCGCGAGGAGGAATAGCGGTGGGTGCGCGGGTCGCGCACGACCTCGCACAGCTTGTCGACGATCGCCTTGGGCGTCGGCAGGTCCGGATTGCCCATGCCAAGATCAATGATGTCGGCGCCCTTGGAACGGGCGCTGGCCTTCAGCCGGTTGACCTGCTCGAACACGTAGGGCGGCAGGCGACGGACCTTGTGAAACTCTTCCATGGCAAATCCAGGCGCTTGGAGGAATGCTGCTGCGCCGCGATATATACCGGTTTGCCGGTAGGGTCGAGGCGTCAGTTCTGTTCGATAAGCCTGAGTGTTTCGGCCTGCTCATCCTCGAGCAGCTTCAGGCGCCTGCGGCGTTCTTCAGGCGTCTCGGGTGTCACCTTGCCGGACTGCGCCTGCTGGGCGCGCCGCAGCGACGAGAGCTTGGCCTGCGTCTCTTCCTCGGTCAGCTGCGGTGCCGCGGCCTGCGGGGGGATGTTGAGGTTCGGAAACGTGCCGGTGTTCGCCGCGCCGCTGGCGAGGCTCATCGAGGCATTGTCCTCGGGCGGCGTTCCACAGCCGCCGAGGGCAAGTGCTGCCACCAGCGCCAATGCCGATGCGCCCAGCGGCGCCGATAAGAACCTGCAATGTCTGTGTGCCATGACTTTACCTGCCCGCCCGGATTAGACCGCATTGGACGTGCCATGATAATATGTCAAGACAAGGCCCCAAGGAGGACCAGACCTTACCATGACTAAAACAGCCGAACCGGGGAAAAAGGATTCCGAACCCGCGTCGGATGTCGACCAGTACATGGTCAAGGATCCGGAACAATTTGCGCTCAACCTCGCCCGCATGGTCGAGCAGGCCGGCAAGGCGGCTTCCGCATGGGCGGGCCCGCGCGAGAAGGGCGAGGTGCGCGACACCGCCGCCGAGCCGATGGCCGACATGGTCAAGACCTTCTCCAAGGTGACCGAGTACTGGCTGTCCGATCCCGCGCGGGCACTCGAGGCGCAGACGCGGCTGTTTTCGGGCTATCTGGAAGTCTGGGGCAATGCCATCAACCGCGTGAGCTCCGGCGAGGAACAGCCCGGCTCGGTGAAACCCGACCCTCGCGACAAGCGCTTTAACGACCCCGAATGGGGCCGCAACGCGTTCTTCGACTTTCTCAAGCAGGTCTATCTGGTGACCTCGCGCTGGGCCGGCGACCTCGTGGAGAACGCCGAAGGGCTCGACGAGCACACCCGCCAGAAGGCCAATTTCTACGTCAAGCAGGTTTCCAACGCGATCTCGCCGTCGAACTTCATCCTGACCAACCCGGAGTTGTTCCGCGAAACCATCGCCAGCAACGGCGAGAATCTCGTGCGCGGCATGAAGATGCTGGCCGAGGACATCACAGCCGGCAAAGGCGACCTCAAGCTCAGGCAGGCGGACGATTCGCGCTTCGAGGTCGGCAAGAACATCGCCGTCAGCCCTGGCAAGGTGGTCGGACGCAGCGACGTCGCCGAAATCATCCAGTACGACGCGGCCACCGACACCGTACTCAAGCGGCCTCTGCTCATCTGCCCGCCCTGGATCAACAAGTTCTACATCCTCGACCTAAACCCGGACAAATCCTTCATCCGATGGGCGGTCGAGCAGGGTCATACCGTTTTCGTCGTCTCGTGGGTCAACCCGGACAAGCGCCACGGCACCAAGGACTGGGAAGCCTATATCCGCGAGGGGCTGCAATACGCACTCGATACAATCGAGGCCTCGACCGGCGAGCGCGAGGTCAATGTGATCGGCTATTGCGTCGGCGGGACGCTGCTTGCCGCGGGCCTTTCGCTGATGGCGCAGGAGGGCGACGACCGCATCCGCTCGGCAACGCTCTTCACCACCCAGGTCGACTTCACCTATGCCGGCGACCTCAAGGTTTTCGTCGACGAGGACCAGGTGGCGGCCGTCGAGCGCTCGATGACCGAAAAGGGCTATCTCGACGGCACCAAGATGGCGACGGCCTTCAACATGCTTCGCTCGGGCGACCTGATCTGGCCCTATGTCGTCAACAACTACATGCGCGGCAAGGATCCCCTGCCCTTCGACCTGCTCTACTGGAACGCCGATTCCACCCGCATGGCCGCAGCCAACCATTCTTTCTATCTGCGCAATTGCTACCTCGACAACACGCTGTCCCAGGGCAAGATGGAAATCGCCGGGCACAGGCTCTCGCTCGCCGACATCAAGATCCCCGTCTACAATCTCTCCACCAAGGAAGACCACATTGCGCCGGCACGCTCGGTCTTCGTCGGCTGCCAGTATTTCGGCGGTCCGGTCGAGTTCGTGATGGCGGGCTCCGGCCACATCGCCGGGGTGGTCAACCCGCCTGCCCTGAAGAAATACCAGTACTGGACCGATGGAAAGCCGGTCGGAGATTTCGACGAATGGGTAGCCGGGGCGACGGAAACCGCCGGTTCCTGGTGGCCGCATTGGCAGAAATGGATCGAGGCCATGGACGATCGCCGGGTCAAGGCACGCAAGCCGGGCAAGGGTGTTAAGGTGCTCGGCGACGCACCGGGAAGCTACGTCCGGGTGCGTGTCTAGCCGTTAGCGGGCACAATTGACCCGGCCGCCAAACTGCGCGAAGGGTGGCCAGCGCCATCTTGATATGGTCTTATTTCGTGCCTAGCCCCATACTGGGGTGACATTGAGGATTCGCAAGCCGCCTTTCGGTGGCATGCCGCCGTTGCCGGCGCGACCGGCCGCCCGTCTGGCGCACGTCGCAGGGCCGGCAAGAACGAGTAGGGGAAACAGGTTGAAACCAGGAGCGCGTCAGGCGATCGGGACACGCCACCTTATTCTGGCTGGTCTGCTTTCTGCCTTGCTCGCATCCTGTTCCTCGACCGCCGATCCCACTCTCGAACTCACCGCACCCTCCTATAGTGACGCTGGCGCGCCCAACCTGGCGGTCGCGGCCGTCGATGGAGAGGCTGGCGAGGGCGACGTCTCGCTGCCGCAGGAAGTCGCAGCCGCGCCTGCCGCAAAACCGGACGAGGAGCCGTCGGCAACCACGGCACAGGCACCCGCTCCTGCCAAGCCCCTGATCGCCGGCATCGGCGCGGAAAGGGCTGAACCGAAGGGCGCGGCCTCGGTACCGGTCCCCGGGGGCGGCGACTTTCTCGACAATGGCGGCCCCGTCCTGACAGCCGGCGAAATGCCGGACGCGCCTATCGCACCGAAGAAGAAGAGCTTCCTGTCGTCCTTCTTCGGCGCCACCCCGGCACAAGCTGAACCCGAAAAGCCCGCACAGCAAAAGCCGCTGGTGGCAATTGCCAAGCAGGCCGAGCCCAAGCCCGAAAAGCCGGTGCGTACCGCCTCGCTCGACAGCGACGGGGATACTGGCGGCGACTTCGCCCTGCCCGGCGTGCGCACGACCAACCTCTTCGAGATCAAGCGCAAGTCCGGCCTCGACGATGTCAGCGACATCGATGTCCACGAGGACGAGGACGGCTCGCCGGTCGTGCTGGCTTCGGCCGCCGGCTTGGCACGGCTTGCGCCCAACGGCCTGCTGAAGCAGCGCGAGACGGTCGACGTCGCCTGCCTGAAACCTGCCCTGGTCCGTGTGCTGAAGAAGGTCGAGCGCCACTACGGCAAGAAGATGGTCGTTACATCCGGCTACCGCAGCCCCTCCTACAACCGCAAGGTCAACGGCGCGAAAAAATCCCAGCACATGTACTGCGCGGCGGCCGACGTTCAGGTCCCGGGTGTCAGCAAGTGGGAACTCGCCAAGTTCGTACGCGCCATGCCCGGCCGCGGCGGCGTCGGCACCTACTGTCATACCGAATCGGTACACATCGACATCGGACCGGAGCGCGACTGGAACTGGAAGTGCCGTCGCCGCAGCTAGCGCGACTCTGGGCACGGTCGCTGCCCGCCCGATGCAAATCCGTCGCAGGGACACATCGAAAAAGTTTGTGTTTGCCTGCGTTTCACGGGTTGCCGCATCGCCGCAACGCAATTATAACCCGCCTCGTCTGAGCGCGCCCATCGTCTAGCGGTTAGGACACCGCCCTTTCACGGCGGTAACAGGGGTTCGATTCCCCTTGGGCGTACCAGACATTTTCCAGTCCATTCTCTATGCTGACCAGGTCGCGCGCAGCGGCGCGCATTTCCGTCTGCCGATCGGTCACCTGGCCCGCCGCGCGGCTGGCTGGCGAAGTAGCCCTCGGCTTCAGTCCCCGTCCTCGTTGGCGCGCTGGTATTCCGCCTCGCGCTCGCCGGCGATGCGCGTGCGGATCAGCTCGCTTGTATAGCCGTACTCACCGAGCGCCCGGCCAGCGAGTTGCAAGCCGGCCTCGATGGCGTCGGGAATGACGAAGCTGGCGCCAGCCTTGGCCAGCCTGCGGGCATGTTCGGAATCGCTCGCCCGCGCAAGGATCGGCGCGTCGGCCCGCAACTGCCGGACGCCTGTCACGATCCGCTCGGCGTCCGCGGGATCGTCCACCGTGACGACGAAGAGCCGCGCCTCGGCTGCCCCTGCCTTCAGCAGGATTTCGGGCCGCGAGGCATCCCCGAGATAGATGCGCACCCCAAGTTCGCGCTCGCGCGCCACCACGCCGGCATTGCGCTCCAGCGCGACGATCTCGGTTTCCTCGACCTCGAGTATCCGGGCAATCGTGTGCCCGACGCGGCCATAGCCGGCAATCACGACATGGTCCGACAGGCCGGCGAAATCCTCGAGGCCGGCGGCCGGGCTTGGCTCCGGCTCCCGCCTCGCCGCCTGGGCACGGCCAAGCCGGGCAAGAATCGGCGCCAGCATCATCGACAGGCCGGCAATGACGCTGACGATGGTCACCGTCTGACCGTCGAGCGCGCCTGCGGCACCTGCGGTCTGGACAACGACGAAGGCGAACTCGCCCGCCGGCGCCAGCAGGAAGGCCGCTTCCAGCGACATCGGCGCGCCGCCTGCAAAAAGCCGGCAGGCGGCGAAGGCGACGACGCCCTTGATCAGCAGCAGACCGACCAGCCCGCCAAGAACCGCCGGCAGGTGCTGCCAGGCGCCGGCGAGATCGAGTCCCATGCCGACCGTCATGAAGAACAGGCCAAGCAGCAGTCCCTTGAACGGCTCGATGTCGACTTCTGTCTGGTGCTTGAACTCGGTCTCGCCGAGCAACAGGCCGGCCAGGAAGGCGCCGAGCGGCAGCGACAGGCCGGCGCCCGCGGTGATGACGGCGCCGCCGATGACGGTGAGAAGCGTGATGCCCATCAGGAAGTCGCGCCCGCCGGCCCGCGCGGCCAGGCGAAATGCATCCTTGAGGACGAAGCGGCCGACCAGGAAAATCGCCGCCACCGCCAACACGCCCTTGACCAGGGCCTCGGCCAGCACAGTCACCAGTCCGGCGTCGCTGTCGCGGCCGAGAAAGCCGACCAGGATGAGGATTGGCGCGACCATCAGGTCCTGGAATAGCAGCACGGCAAGTGCTGTGCGGCCGACCGGCTGGGTCGCCCGCTTCTCGTCGGTCAACACCTGCATGACGATTGCCGTGGAAGAGAGCGCGAGCGCCAGGCCGACAGCAATCGCCGCGGGAACGGTCGCGCCGGTCACCACGGCGGCGCCGCCGATCAGCACGGCGCTGATTCCGGCCTGCAGGCCACCGGCACCCAGCACCGCCCGGCGCAATGCCCACAGTCTCTCGAAGGAGAGTTCTAGGCCGAGGAGGAACAACAGGAACAGTACGCCCAGCTCTGCGAAGGGTTCGGCGGCGGCGGGATCGGCGATCGAAACGTAAGACAACAGCGGAAAGGCCTTGGCCAACGTGCCGATTCCGAAGGGCCCGAGTGCCACGCCGGCAAGCAGGAAGCCGAGCACGGCCGGCACGCGGGCAAGGCGCAGCACGGGTATGACGATGCCAGCCGCCACCAGGAAGACGATCGCGTCGTTCAGCCATATGTCGTGTGTCGTGGTCTCCACGCCCGCCCTTCCCGGCCTGATTGGTCCCGTCTCATCCGATGCGCGGCTTTGCGGCGGCGGGGGACTCCTTTGCAGCCTGAGGCTGTGCTATTGCAGAAGCCATTGCAATGGAGACTTGACGATGCGACGCATGGCCTACTTCACCTTGTTGCCCCTGATGATGCTTGCCGCCTGCCAGAGTACCGCGCCGCAGCAGAACGGCAACCGCGCCTGCACGCAGCGCGAGAGCGATGCGGGTTCGTGCAACCGCAGTGAGTCGCTGTCGTCGTTTCCCGAACTCGCCAACGTCAACTAGGGCCGTCCGAACCTCACTTGCTACCTGGCCCGGCGGAGAAGGATCTGCCGGGCGCCCGGATCGAGTTTGGACTTGAACGCGCGGCTCGCAAGTGCCAAATCTGGCCCAACCGGGCTTGCCCAGAACGAGCCCAACAGACGAACCGGATCTTCCGATGACCACCTATCTCGACGCCACAACGGCTCCGCTGCGCAACACCGGCCAGATCCGCCTCTACGGCGAGGAAGGCTTTGAAGGCATGCGCAAGGCGAGCGCCATCACCGCCGCTTGCCTCGACGAACTGGTCGACAGGGTGGCCCCCGGCGTGACGACCGAGGCAATCGACCGTTTCGTCTACGAATACGGCATGGACCACGGCGCAATCCCCGCGACGCTCAACTACCGTGGCTACACCAAGTCGTCCTGCACCTCGATCAACCACGTGGTCTGCCACGGCATTCCCGACAACAAGCCGCTCAAGGAAGGCGACATCGTCAACATTGACGTGACCTTCATCCTCGACGGCTGGCACGGCGATTCCAGCCGCATGTACCCGGTCGGCCCGATCAAGCGTGCGGCCGAACGGCTGCTCGAGGTGACGCATGAATGCCTGATGCGCGGCATCGCGGCGATCAGGCCCGGTGCACGCACCGGCGCTATCGGGGCGGCGATCCAGTCCTACGCGGAAGCCGAACGCTGCTCGGTGGTGCGCGATTTCTGCGGCCACGGCGTCGGGCAGCTGTTCCATGACGCGCCAAACATCCTGCATTACGGCAGCGCGACCGACGGCGTCGAGATGCGTGAGGGCATGATCTTCACCGTCGAGCCGATGATCAATCTCGGCCGCCCGCATGTGAAGGTGCTGTCGGACGGCTGGACCGCCGTCACGCGCGACCGCTCGCTCTCCGCGCAGTACGAGCACACGATCGGCGTCACCGCCGACGGCTGCGAAATCTTCACGCTTTCGCCGAAAGGGCTCGACCGGCCGGGCCTGCCCTCCTAGTATTTCGCCGTTGAGCGGCAGTCTTGTGCCGCACTCTGTTCACGGCGTGTCTTTGCATGGCGGACGAAGTCGAAGACGAGCGGGGCTTTTTCGGCGAGCAGCCGGCTGTTGCAGTCGGCAAAGTTCATACCGGACAAGAAAAGCCGCATTATCTGGGACATCGCGAGCGGCTGCGCGAACGCTTTCTTGCGTCGCACTCCGGCGACGGCTTCGCCGACTACGAGTTGCTTGAACTCATCCTGTTCCGGCTGATACCGCGGGCGGACACCAAGCCGGTCGCCAAGGCACTACTCGCGCGCTTCGGCTCGCTGTCGCAGGTTCTCGGCGCTCCGGTCCCCCTGCTTTGCGAGGTCAAGGGCGTCGGGCCTTCCGTGGCGCTCGACCTCAAGGTCGTGGCAGCTGCCGGCCGGCGCATGGCACGTGGCGAGATCAGCACCCGCGAACTCCTGTCGTCGTGGAACAAGGTACTCGACTATTGTCGCGCCTCGATGGCCTTCGAAGAGCGCGAGCAGTTCCGCATCCTCTTCCTCGACAAGAAGAACGGCCTGATCGCCGACGAGGTGCAGCAGACCGGGACTGTCGACCACACGCCTGTCTATCCGCGCGAGGTGGTCAAGCGGGCGCTGGAACTGTCGTCCACGGCCATCATCCTCGTCCACAACCACCCGTCGGGCGACCCGACGCCGTCGCGCGCCGACATCGACATGACCAAGACCATCATCGAGACAGGCCGGCAGCTCGGCATTTCGGTGCATGACCACATCATCATCGGCAAGAACGGCTTTGCCAGCATGAAGGGCCTGCAGCTCATCTGATCCCGAAAGCAAAAAGGCCGCTCCAGAGAGCGGCCTTTTCAGGAACGGGCAGAGCCGGAAGCCTATTCGGCGTCCTTGGCGGCAGCCTTTTTCTTCGGCGCGGCCTTCTTCTTCGGCTCATCGGCGCTGTCGGCATCGGCCTTCTTGGCAGCGGCCTTCTTCGGCGCGGCCTTCTTGGCCGGCTTGGCCGTTTCGGCCTCCTCGTCGTCGGCCATCAGCTCTTCCTTGGAGACCTTCTGGTCGGTGACCGTGATCTCCGCGAGCAGGTGGTCGATGACCTTTTCCTCGAACAGCGGTGCACGGATCGAGGAGATGGCGTTCGGGTTGGAGCGGTAGAACTCGAAGGCTTCCTGCTGCTGATTGGCCGGGAAGCGGCGAACCGTCTCGAACAGGGCGCGCTGCACCTCGTCGTCGGCAACCGTCACACCGGCCTTGTCGCCGATCTCGGCGAGAACCAGACCGAGACGGACGCGGCGCTCTGCGAGCTTGGTGTACTCGGCACGGGCCTCTTCCTCGGTGGTCTCTTCGTCGGCAAAGGTGCGGCCGGCGGCCTCGAGGTCGCGGTTGACCTGATTCCAGATGTTGTCGAACTCGGCTTCGACGAGCTTGGACGGCGCTTCGAACTGGTAGGTCTGGTCGAGCTGGTCGAGCAGCTGGCGCTTGAGCTTCTGGCGCGTCATCTGGCCGAACTGGTTCTCGATCTGGCCGCGCACGATCTCGCGCAGCTTGTCGAGGCTCTCCAGGCCGAGCGACTTGGCCATCTCGTCGTTGATCTCGAGCTTGCCCGGCTTGGCGACTTCCTTGACCGTGACGTCGAAGGTTGCCTCGCGGCCGGCAAGATGCGGCGCGGAGTAGTTTTCCGGGAAGCTCACGGTGATCTGCTTCTCGTCACCCGCCTTGATGCCGACCAGCTGCTCCTCGAAACCTGGGATGAATTCCTTCGAGCCGATGACCAGCGGCTGGTCGACGCCTGCGCCGCCCTCGAAGGCCACGCCGTCGATCTTGCCAACATAGTCGATGGTAACGCGGTCGCCGTCGGCGGCCTTGCCATCCTTGGTCTCGTAGCTGCGCGACGATTCGGCGACGCGTGCCACCTGCTCGTCGATTTCGGAATCCGGAACGTCGAAGACCTGGCGGGTCACCGAGATGCCGGCAAAATCCTTGATCTCGATCGCCGGGATGACTTCGTAGGAAAGCTGGAACTCGAAGTCGGCGCCGCCGGCGAGGATCTTCTCGGCTTCCTTCTCGTCCTCGGTCATGGTGACTTCGGGCTGCATGGCGGCCTTCTCGCCGCGGTCGGCGATGATGTGGCGCGTCGAGTTGGACAGGATCTCGTTGACCACTTCGGCCATGAAGGACTTGCCGTAGACCTTGCGCAGGTGCGGGATCGGCACCTTGCCGGGACGGAAGCCGTTGATGCGGACCTTGGTCTTGGCGTCGTTCAGCCGCTCCATGAGCTTGGCTTCCATGTCGCCGGCCGGAACCGTGACCTTGATCTCGCGCTTCAGGCCGGAATTCAGAGTCTCGGTAACCTGCATGTCAAAAAAACCTTTGTTTCCAAGAATCCGGCAACCTGCAACGGCTCCTTGCCGTTCAGCCTGCCGGAATATTCGTTGCCGGAGTGGCTTTAGAGGTGCGGGTGGAGCTTCCAGAGCCTACGGCGTCAGCCGAAGCGGCACCATGGGCCCAAAAGCACCCCGAAAATGTGCGTAAGTCTTTGTTTTTCCTGCTTCTTACCACATTCACGGGAAGCGTATCGTTCTGTCCCGTCACATTTGTCACGCCTTTTGTCATAGCCGCGCCGAATTTTCAACTATCTTTGCACGGCAAAGCCTTGCGCAGCATAGAGGCCGCGAGATTGACAGAATGATGGCGACGTGGGATTGGGCGGGCTCCAGCGGGTATGGCGGAATTGGTAGACGCACCAGATTTAGGTTCTGGCGTGAAAACGTGGGGGTTCGAGTCCCTCTACCCGCACCATATCGTGGGCCGAGACCACCGTCGTCTTCTACCGCAGCATGCGCCCAAACGCTCCTGGTATTCTTTTCCTCTACCGCCAATAGTGCTCACCCAAGGCGTGTTTGCGGGATAGTCGGTTCTGACGACATCGTTGGATTGTAGTATAGCGCCGACATGGGCGCCATGAATCGGACGGTCTTCGACCAGGTCTACACGCGAGTCTGCCACGTGAAGCAGGGCCTTGAGGGCCGGTGCGCCCATATCGACCGCGAGTTTTCAAAGCGTGGCGTCCCAGTCGACTTCTTCCTCGACCACGACATCCCGGACATTGACCGTGCCGAGTTGGCCGCCGTTCCGATAAGGCCCGGAGAGTATTCAGTAGCCCTGAAACACGTCGGAATCTGGCGGGCCTTCCTCGATACCGGCAAGCCATATTGCCTGGTCTTCGAGGATGACGTCTTCCTCGCCCCCGATTTCGTCCACAAGCTCGGCCTTTGCCTGCATGAGTTCGGCGACCCTGCCCGGAGGGCCGCCGTTTATCTCGGCAACGGCTGCAACTTCCACATCCCGGCGAGCGACATCGTTCCCGGGCAGCATCTCTACAGATCGAAGACAAGCCGGTGTATGGATTCCTACCTGATCACGCGGCCGGTAGCGCAAGCCCGGCTCGATTGGCTCGAGCGCAATCCACTGACCCTCCCCATCGATCATCAGGTCAACGTGATGGACGAGGATCTGGGCATCGAAGTGCTCTGGTTCGAGCCAACGATTGTCGAGCAGGGTTCTGAAAACGGCGCGTTTGCGAGTTCGCTCCGCGACAGCAGTCGCCCCGGCAGGTTCCGCAAACTGATCAGGAGGTGGAAGAAGGCCGTGATGCAGCTGCGGGGCAAGGGATATACCGAGGCCTAGCCACTCTCAGCTTCCCGTCGCACCACGCGCGTCTCTTGAAACTCCTCAGGCGTAAGGCCGCAAGCCGCACGAAAGAACCGGAAGACAACACGATATGTGCCGATGCAGGTCACAATCTGCCGCTGCAGCTCTCCGCCCGAGGCATGTCGTGACCACGGCGACCGTATGGGAAACATCAGGAGGGCACCCGACAGAGGTTGGGCGTCCTGGAAAGGGCGGGGGGTGGCCCTATACTGGTGCACGCTATACCCGCACCATCCACCGCCTCCTAGTAAAGCGGCTCCTCGTAGAGCTTCCTGTCGCCGTCCATCAGCGCCTTGATCTGCGGCGTGCCGTCGCTGGCGACCGCGGCCAGGATGCCGAAGGAGCGCTCGCGCATGTCCGTTTCGATGTCGCGGCCCTCGCCTTCCGGCACGTAGAACCGGTCAATATCGTAGCGGACGCTGAACGAGGCGTCCGGCCCTAGGGACCAACCGCCGTCGATCTCTCCCCTGATGTCGACCTGTCCTGGCGGCGCAGCTTCGGCTGAAAGGTGGCCAAGCGTTGCCGACCGCGCACGCCAGAAGCCGTCATCGTCCTTGCCCAGGCGGACAAACACCGGCCCCTCCTCCGTCACGAATGCGCCCGAGGGCGCATTGTCGAGCAGTTTCACCGGAACATTGCGGATCTCGTAGCCCAGCCGGACATAGTCGCCGCGCAGCAGGTCGCGCGGATCGACTGGCTCCACCTTGAGGAGAACTTCCTTGCCGTTGCGCAGGATCGCGGCGCGTCCCGCGATATTCCAGGACAGGAAGCCGATTTGCGCCAAAGCCAGGAGCAGCGCCGCGATGACCAGCCGCTTGCCGTTCATGCCGTCGCTCCTTCCGTCGCATCGGGCATCTTCATTCGTCTTTCGACCCGGATGATCACAAAGGCCAGAAGTGCCAGGAGAACGCCCGCCGCCAGGAAGAAGCCGGCGGTGCCCAGCATGTCCTCGATCAGAACGGCATAGACCATGCACAGTTCGGCGCCGAAGCCGGCATAGGCGAGCCAGCGCAGCCCGCGGCTTTCACGCCCGGCCAGCACGACGGCGGCGACAATGCCCGCGAGACCGATCGTAGCCGCCAGCGCAAAACCACCGCTTGCTCCGACGCCGTCGGCGAGCTGGAACTGGATCAGGAAGATGCCCGCCAGGAAGCCGATAAGCGCGTGCACGGGCAGCCGCCTGTCGATCTGCATGACCCTGTCGACGGGTTCGGGTTCGGCCACGGCAAGACCGAAAATGGCGGCACAGACCGCCGCCAGCGCGAGCGCGATCAGCATGACATCGTGATCGATGGCCAACATCACGGCGTAGAGCACGATCGACAACAGCAGCAGATGCCGGGCAGCGGCGCTTTTCGTCCAGTAGGACAAGAGCCACAACACGGGGGCGATGGCGAGGAAGGCGTGCGGGAAGTCGCTCGACCGCCAGAAATCCGAGCCTCGAAAGAACAGCCAGGCCGCGGCGAGGCCAACGGCTGCCATGGTGAGCGGGCCGGAGCGAAGTGCGGCGGCAGCGACCGCCGTACCGATACACCAGACCAGAATCGCTTCGGTTTCGTCGCCGTACAGATGGTACATCTGCCCGATCAGCGCGATCGATCCTCCAAAAGCCGCCGCGGCAACCAGCCAGGCTGCTTCGGCGATCGCGGCATGGTCGTTCGTCTTCAAGATCGCACCACCGACATAGCCGACGAGAATGATGGCAAAAAGGCCGGCGATCCGACCGAGCCTGGGGATCGCCTCCCAGTTGGAGGCCACAAAAACCAGGATCGCCGCGCCGAGCAGCAGAGCGGCCATTATTGCCAGGATCGAACCGAAGCTCAGCGAGCGGCGGTCATGCGCATCGATGTCGCGCCGCAGTGCCTCGGCGACGATCGCGTCGATCAGGCCTGCGTCCAGCCACCGCTCGATATCCTTGCGCACACGCGACGCATAACCAGCCATGGATATTCTCCATTGCGGCCGGCTGCGAAGCCAAGCCATTGACCCGACGGTACTTTATCAGATTCGGCCCTACTGTGACAAAAGCGTGAAAGCGGCCAGATTGTGCGATGCACAATTTGCATTGCTGCCATGCAGCATTGGCGATTTAAATGTGGAACGCGTTCACCTATCTTCGCTTCATACGAAAAGTCGGAATGATCCGAAAGAAAGACGAACGAGAAATACGATGAACCTGATCCGCAACTATCGCAACTGGCGCCGCTACCGTGACACGGTCACCGAGCTCAACCGCCTGTCGAACCGCGAACTCACCGACCTCGGCATCAGCCGCGGCGAAATCCCTTTCGTCGCCCGCAAGTCGGCCTGACCCTTCGGGCCGTCAGCGGTCCGAACCAGAATTTGAGAGAGAACGACAATGAACCTGATCCGCAACTACCGCAACTGGCGCGCTTATCGCGACACGGTCGATGCACTCGGTCGCCTGTCGAACCGCAGCCTTGAAGACCTCGGCATCGACCGCAGCGAAATCCGCAAGGTGGCGCGCAAGTCGCTCTGACGAGCAGAGATTTCGGCCGGGTCTACCTCCTCCCAGACCCTGCCGGATACGGTCGGCTTTCACCTCCTCCCGAAAGCTGGCCACCAAAACGGCGCCCGCCGCACCTCCTCCCGCGGCGGGCGTTGTTACCCCAAAAGGCCTTGCCCCTTTTCAAACAGGCAAGAGAGATTTCGTCAGGACCCACCTCCTCCCGGGAAATGGCGAATACGGTCGGCTTTCACCTCCTCCCGGAAGCTGGCCACAAAAACGACACCCGCCGGATCTCCTCCCCCGGCGGGTGTTGTCATTTCAGGCCCAGGCCATCGCACCAATCCGTGAAATCAGGAATCGAGGGCGCCGCTCGAAAGATAGCCGCGTGGCTTCCACTCGCTCATCGGAATGACGTCCGGCGCGCCGCCCATCGGTGCGTAATAGGAATCGACCGCCCAGGTAACGCCCTTCGGATCGCGGATGACCGCCGTCCAGTGCGGATAGCGGCCGTCGATGAAATGCCCGCGCGAGGCATTCCGCTCCACCTTGTGGTGCTTCAGCATGCCGCGCTTGGCAAGGTACCTGAGCAACGCCCGCGTGTTGGTCGCCTCGTCGATGCAGTCCATCTGTCCCCGGATGCGCGAGGCACCGAGCTTGGCGCTCGGCTCGTCGCGCACGCCGGTCACCTGGTAGGAACGGTCCTCGAAGTAGCGCACCGCGCGCGAAATCGCCTTTCGCTCGGCCGCCGGGCTCGCCTTGCCGCGGGCCATGATTGCCTTGAACCTGGCGCCATCCCGCGCGCCGAGTTCGAGACTGGTCTTGAAGGTGCAGCCGTAGCCGTGGCAGACGGACAGACGCGCCGGCGCGGCATAGCCGAGCGTTTCAACCGGGGTCTCCGGGCTCGTGGAGGTGCATCCGGCAAGAATGAGGAGTGCCAGCGTTGCGCCGGCCTGACGGATAAGGCTCATGTGCAAGTCTAACTCCCGCCCTTTGTGCACCGCAACCCGAGCCGGGTCCGCCACAGGCCGCCATACACCGAAAGCCTCGTTGCATTCGCGCCATGGAGGCCTTATTGCGGCAGCCATGACCCTCAAACCCATTCATATCATCGGCGGCGGCCTTGCCGGCTCCGAAGCCGCCTGGCAGGCGGCCGAGGCAGGCGTGCCGGTCGTTCTGCACGAAATGCGCCCCGTGCGCGGTACCGACGCGCACAAGACGGACGGACTGGCCGAACTGGTCTGTTCCAACTCCTTCCGTTCCGACGACGCCCAGAGCAACGCGGTCGGCCTGCTGCATGCTGAGATGCGCCTTGCCGGCTCCCTCATCATGGCGTCGGGCGACGCCAACCAGGTGCCGGCGGGCGGCGCACTCGCCGTCGACCGCGACGGGTTCTCCGCCGCGGTGACAGCCCGGCTCGAGGCGCACCCTCTGATCGAGATAGCGCGCGAGGAAGTGACCGGCCTGCCGCCCGAGGACTGGGACCAGGCCATCGTCGCCACCGGTCCGCTGACGGCGCCATCGCTCGCCGAGGCAATCGCCGAGGCGACGGGCGCCGACGCGCTCGCCTTCTTCGATGCCATCGCCCCGATCATCCATTTCGAGTCCATCGACATGGACACGTGCTGGTTCCAGTCGCGCTACGACAAGGTCGGCCCGGGCGGCACCGGCAAGGACTACATCAACTGCCCGATGGACAAGGAGCAGTACGAGGCCTTCATCGCCGCGCTGGTCGAGGGCCAGAAGACCGAGTTCAAGCAGTGGGAAGGCACGCCCTATTTCGACGGCTGCCTGCCGATCGAGGTGATGGCCGAGCGCGGACCGGAGACGGCGCGCTGGGGCCCGATGAAGCCGATGGGCCTGACCAACGCGCACAACCCTTCCGTCAAGGCGCATGCCGTCGTGCAGCTCCGGCAGGACAATGCGCTCGGCACGCTCTACAACATGGTCGGCTTCCAGACCAAGCTGAAGCATGGCGAGCAGGTCCGCATCTTCCGCACGATCCCCGGGCTCGAAACCGCCGAGTTCGCACGCCTCGGCGGCCTGCACCGCAACACCTACATCAACTCGCCGACCCTGCTCGATCCGTCGCTGCAGCTCAAGAACCGCCCCGGCCTGCGCTTTGCCGGCCAGATCACGGGCTGCGAAGGCTATGTCGAGAGCGCCGCCATCGGCCTGCTCGCCGGGCGTTTCGCCGCGGCCGAGCGACTCGGCCTGGCACCTGCGCTGCCGCCCCTCACCACGGCCTTCGGCGCGCTGCTCAACCACATCACCGGCGGCCACATCGTCTCGGACGACGAGCCGGGCAAGCGGTCCTTTCAGCCGATGAACGTCAATTTCGGGCTGTTCCCGCCGGTCGAGGTGGTCAAGCCCGAGGGCAAGCGCCTGCGCGGCAAGGACAAGACGGTCGCCCGCCGCCACGCCATTACGGCGCGCGCCATCGCCGACTGCCGCCAGTGGCTGGGCATCGAGGCGGCGACCGAAGCCGCCGAATAGTCAGCGCCAGCCGCGCGTCGCGCGCCTGAAGATCAGCCAGTGTTTCCGGACGGCCGCAATGTCAAGACCATGCGTCAGGACTTCGGACTCCCGTCCTGACAGCCTGTCGAGATAGGCGCCGGTCAGCGAGAGCGGCAGGAAGGCCGGGCGAAGCGCCTCGGGCAAGGCTGCCGCGCCGGCCTCGAAGGCCGACAGGTGCTCGCGCGCCAGCGCGCCCATCGCCTGGACGGCGCGCACTTCGGCGTCTCCGCTGTCTTTGACGAAAGCCTCGGGCGACGAGCCGACTGCCGAAAGAATATCGCGCGGCACGTAGCACTGGTTGCGCGTCCGGTGCAGGGGCATGAGGCGGATCAGCCCGGCGATCGCCTGAGCGCAACCGGCCCTGCCCGCCAGTTCGGCATGGGCGGGCGCCGCGTCGGCATTGAGAACCATCGCCGCAAGCTGGATCAGCACCGCGGCGGTCTCGCCGCAATAGCCCTCGAGGTCCTGCCGCGTCGGCATCGGGTCGTCGTAGAGATCGAAGATCCGCGCCTCGAGATAGTTGGCGAAGGCCTGACGCGGCAGGCCGTGATCGCGGATGACAGCAGGAAGCACGTCTGCGACGGGATGGCCGGCTGCCGCCTCGGGATTTTCGGCATCGATCAGGTCGCGCCACCATTGCAGGCGGATCTCGCCGGGCAGCGGCTGCGAAATCCGGTGGCGGATGCCGGCTATCTCGGCGTTGAAAGCGTACAGCGCCTGCAGCGCGCCGCGCTTGTCCTGCGGCGCGTAGAGCGTCGTCAGGTAGCGGTCGGGGTCTGCGTTGCGCAAGGTCGCGACGGCGGAGGCGTCCATGGCGTCAGTCAACGGCGACCAGCGCGGCAGCGACGGCACGATCTTCGGCCAGAAGCACGTTGTAGGTGCGCACCGCGGCTCCGGTCGACATGCCATCGATCGAGATTCCGGCCTGCCGGAAGGCATCGCGCAGCGGCGCCGGCAGCAGGCCCGGCTCGCGTCCGAGCCCGACCAGCATGATCTGTATGTCGTTGGCTTCGGCGAGCGCCTGGACGAAATCTTCGGGCGTTAGCCGCGAAGGATCTGCCGGCTGCCAGCCATGCACGCCGGACGGCAGGCAGAGGATCGATCCGCGATGCGACATGTCGGCGAAGCGGAAGCCGCCATTGCCATAGGCATCGACCGGCGCGCGTCCGGGAAAATGCGCATCCCGGACGATGATTCCACCCGCCATCTTCAGGCCGTCAGGTGGTGACCGCCTTCTCCACCGACGGCTGCTGCTCGTCTCCCGAAGAGGCTGCGGAACCGGGGCGCAGCTTGAACAGGATCAGCAGTGGCGCGGCGATGAAGATCGACGAGTAGGTGCCGAACACCACGCCGAACAGCATGGCGGCCGTGAAGGAACGAATGACCTCGCCGCCGAAGATGAACAGCGCCAGCAGGGCCAGGATCGTCGTCATCGACGTCATGGTCGTGCGCGACAGGGTCGTGTTGATGGCGTTGTTCAACAGTTCGGGCAGCGGCATCTTCTTGAATCGTCGGAGATCCTCGCGGATTCGGTCATAGACGACCACCGTATCGTTCAGCGAGTAGCCGACGATCGTCAGGATGGCGGCGATGGACGATTGGTTGAACTCGATGCCGCTGATGACGAAGAACCCGACGGTCATCACGATATCGTGGATCGTGGCGATGATCGCACCGAGCGCGAACTGCCACTCGAAGCGGAACCAGACATAGATCAGCACGAGGCCGAGCGCGACGATGACGCCGATCGTGCCCTGCCGGGCCAGTTCGCTCGACACGGTCGGGCCGACGGTTTCGACACGGCGGAACTCGTAGTCGCTCTCGAGTTCTCCGCGCACCTTGGTCACGACAGTCTGCTCGGCATTGTCGCCGCTGTCCTGGCTGCCGACGCGGATCAGCACGTCGCTGGTCTGGCCGAACTGCTGCACCTGCACGTCGCCGATGTTGAGGTCGGAGAGCCGCGCCCTGATGTCGGCGAGATCGGCCGTGCCGGTCTTGGCCTGCACCTCGATCAGGGAGCCACCCTTGAAGTCGACGCCATAGTTCATGTTGACGGTCATGAACAGGACGACAGACATGATGGACAGCGCGCCGGACAGCGCGAAAGTGTAGCGCCTGATGCCCATGAAGGGGATCTTCGTGTCCGTCGGAATGAGCCGCACCGGTGCCCAGGGCAGTTCCTTGGGCTTGCTGCGGCGGACCCATTCGGCAATCAGCCAGCGCGTGAAGGTGAAGGCAGTGAAGACCGTCGTGATGATGCCGATGGCGAGCGTCACGGCAAAGCCCTTGACCGGGCCCGTGCCGAGATAGAACAGCACCGCGGCGGCAATCAGCGTCGTCAGGTTGGCGTCAAGGATTGTCGCCAGCGCCTTCGCGAAGCCGGTGTCGATGGCCTGGATGACGGAGCGGCCGTTGCGCCGCTCCTCGCGTATGCGCTCGTAGATGAGCACGTTGGAGTCGACGGCCATGCCGATGGTCAGCACGATACCGGCGATGCCCGGCAGCGTCAGCGTGGCGCCGAGCAGCGACAGGAGCGCGACGATCATGGCGACGTTGGCGATCAGGGCGACATTGGCAATGATGCCGAGCCAGCCATAGGCCAGAACCATGAAGACCAGCACCAGGATCGCCCCGATCATGCCGGCGATCTTGCCGGCCGAGATCGAGTCGGCGCCGAGGCTCGGGCCGACGGTGCGCTCTTCGACGATGGTCAGGTTGGCGGGCAGCGCGCCGGCGCGCAGCAGCACGGCAAGGTCGTTGGCGCCTTCAACCGTGAAGCTGCCGGAAATCTGGCCGGTGCCGCCCAGGATCGGCTCGCGGATCTGCGGTGCGGAAATGACCTGGTCGTCGAGGATGATGGCAAACAGCTTGCCGACATTCTGCTGGGTCGCCTGGCCGAAGCGCTGCGCACCCTTGGAATCGAAGCGGAAGGTGACGACCGGCTCGCTGGTGCGCTGGTCGAACGAGGCCTGCGCGTCGACGAGGTTTTCGCCGGATACGATGACGCGGTTCTCAATCAGGTAGGGGACCGGCGGATCGTCGGTCGAGTACATGATCGTCGAGCCGGCTGGCGGTCGGCCCTCGATGGCCTCCTGCACAGGCACCGTCTGGTCGACCATCTGGAATGTCAGCTTCGCCGTCTGGCCGAGAATGTCCTTCAGGCGCTGCGGGTCCTGCAGGCCCGGCACCTGCACGAGGATGCGGTCGTTGCCCTGGCGCTGGATGATCGGCTCGGTCGTTCCGAGTTCGTTGACGCGGCGGCCCACCACCTCGATGGACTGCGTCAGCGCGGCCTGCAGACGGTAATCGATGCCTTCAGGCGTCAGCGTGTAGCGCAGAACGTTGGGCTCCGGCTCGGTCAGCGTCAGTTCGACAATGTTGCCGCCTCCGAACACGCTCGAGGCGATCGGGTCGAGCAGCGAGGACAGCGCTTCCTTGGCGGCGGCAAGCTGGGCAGCGTCGCGGATGCGCACCTGCACCGTATTGCCGCTGCCGGTCAGGCCCGTATAGCCGATCTTGGCGTCGCGCAGCTGGGTGCGGATATCGTCGCGTGTGGTCTCCAGGCGTTCGTCGACTAGGTCCTGGCGCTCAATCTGCAGCAGGATGTGCGAACCGCCCTGCAGGTCGAGACCGAGAGTCATCTGCCGCTTGGGCAACCAGTCCGGAAGACTGGACAGAACGGACTGCGGGAACAGGTTGGGTGCCGCAAACAGCAGCCCGAGCAGAACGACCGCCCAGATCGAGATCGTCTTCCAGCGCGAGAAATACAGCATCGTCGGTCTTCCGTTCAGGCGAAGGGCTGTCGCCGCTCCGCCTCTATTGTCACACGAGGGTCGTGTCGGCTGCGGCTATTTCTTGGCGTTCTGGTTCGCGACGGGCTCGCCCTTGACCCTGACGTCCGCGATCGTCGAGCGCAGCGCCGTAACCTTCATGCCGCCGCCGAGATCGATCTCGAGCTCCGCATCGTTGGCCTTGGTCACCTTGCCGACGAGACCGCCGCCGGTAACCACCGTGTCGCCGCGCCGGATCGCCGCCAGCATCTCGCCGCGCTTCTTCAACTGCGTACGCTGCGGCCGGATGATGAGGAAATACATGATCACGAAAATCAGGACAAACGGCAAGATACTGATCAGCATGTCCGGGCTCGCACCCGTGCCCTGCGCGTAAGCGGGTGTCACAAACATCAAAAACTCCTGATAATCGGGGGGGCCGTTTGCGGCCCTTGAAAGTTGCCGGAATATAGTCGCTAAAGCATTCTTTGCAACCGCGATTGCTGGGCATTCCGCCGCTTTTCGGGTCGGTTTGCCCGTGTTACAGCGTCACGCTCCGGGCTTTTCAGGGTGAACCACCGCAATGACCGACAAGACGATCGAAACAATCGCCGGGAAGCTCGACCTGCTGATCGAGGCGATGAACCGCCTTGCGCCGGCAAAAGGCGCGCCCGCCGACCTTGGCGGCGCCGACTGTTTCGTCTGGTCGGCGGAGGCCGGAGCGCTGGAGCCGGTGCACCGTGTCAACCGGGTCGATATCGGCCTGATCAAGGGCGTCGACCGGGTGCGAGATATCCTGGTCGACAATACGGAGCGCTTCGCGGCCGGGCTGCCCGCCAACAACGTGCTCCTGTGGGGCGCGCGCGGCATGGGCAAGTCGTCGCTGGTCAAGGCGGTTCACGCCAGCATCAATGCGGCGAAGGCTGCCGGCACACAGCCGCTCAAGCTGGTCGAGATTCACCGCGAGGACATCGATTCGCTGCCTAAGCTGATGACGGTGCTGAAGACCGCGCCCTATCGCTTCATCCTGTTTTGCGACGATCTCTCCTTCGACAATGACGACACATCCTACAAGTCGCTCAAAGCCGCGCTCGAGGGTGGCGTCGAGGGACGGCCGGACAACGTGATCTTCTACGCCACCTCGAACCGGCGCCATCTGCTGCCGCGCGACATGATCGACAATGAGCGCTCGACGGCCATCAATCCGTCCGAGGCCGTCGAGGAAAAAGTGTCGCTGTCAGACCGCTTCGGCCTGTGGCTCGGCTTCCACAAGTGCTCGCAGGACGACTACCTCGCCATGATCGACGGCTATGTCGCCTATCACCGGCTGGAGATCGACCCCGAGCTGCTGCGCGCCGAAGCGCTCGAATGGGCGACAACGCGCGGCAGCCGGTCGGGCCGCGTCGCCTGGCAGTTCACGCAGGATCTTGCCGGCCGGCTTGGCAAATCGCTGCGGCCCTGACGACAAGGCCGAACGGCTGATGACTGTCGGTTGGAGATTGTGGCGGCGTCTGCGCAGGCGCGCTACTGGCTGCCCTTGACGAGAAAATCCTGCGCCAGCGCGATGGCGGTTCGGCGGTCGGCTTCCGGGGCCAGCGAAAAGGCCTCTTCCTGCATGTTGCGAATCCACTGACGGTCGGCAGGTGCCGCGTGTTCGAGGGCTGCCGTCATCATGGCGAGCCCGCGAACGACCTTGCCGCTCTGGAACAGCAGGTTGCCGAGCGTTGCCTGCGCGCCGGCATGGCCCTTTTCGGCCGCCAGCTGGAACCAGCGCCCGGCCTGGCGAACGCTGGCCTTCACGCCGCCCTCGCCCTTCAGAAACATGTTGCCCATCTCGTACTGGGCATTCGGATTGCGGTAGTTGGCGGCAGCGCGCATGTAATATTCCTGCGCGGCGATCGCGTTCGCCTTGACCGGGCTTCCTGGTATGCCTGCCTTGAGGTAGCCGCCGAGCGCCACCAGCGCGTCGGAGACATAGCTTTCCTCGGGGCTGCCTGGCTCGACGTCCTGCTCGGCGATCTCTGAGAAGAACTTGAAGGCCTCGAAGTCGTTGCGCGCCACGCCGTCGCCGGCGGCATACATGCGCGCGAGCTTCCAGGTAGCGCCGATCTGGCCATTCTCGGCGGCGTAACGGTAGGCTTCGGCGGCCTGGTCCTTGTGGCCGCTCTTGTAGGCGGAGTAGCCGAACTGGAACACCGCCCAGGGATTGGATTCGGCCCGGACCTCGCCGCTCTCGTCGAACATCTTCTCGTCGAAGGCGAGCGCCTCGCTGGAAGCAACGGCGACGGTGGCGGCTACGAGACCACCGAAAAATGCAACCCTGACAAACTCAGACATGAGCATCGCAACTTGTTTCTTTCACACCACGGCGGCGCGCATTCGCGCCAGTGCCCGCGGACACAATCGTCAACCAACCCCTGCCCATGATGCCTGAGACGGATGGCCGGACCCTGGCCATCGTCGTCGTCGAACCGCAGGCGACGTCGCCGATGCGGGCGGGGACGCCGGGTGCGGCATGCCTGAGAACATGCCGGCCGGAAGATCGTCGACCGCGAGACTCAGACTGCAGGCCTTTTTCGGCCAAAGTGGGGCCACCCTTGTTGGGGGTGCCGCATGCCTCGCCCACGGCAATATGCCAGAGCGCCGAAGCATGTCGGCCGGGCAGGCTGTGACTGGGCGTGGCGTTGGCTACCATGATCTATCTTGCCGCTCCTTGTGCGGCCCTCCCGACAACTGCGCTTGCACCGCATCCGCTCGGGAGGACCATCGGGTGCGCCGCGATCGTGGCGGGAAATGGGCAGATTTCCCATCCCGGCTTATAGCGCAGAGGTTCTTGAGATAGTGTTGCCGAATCGTCACAAATGTTGCGGCTGAATCAAGACAAAGCCGGTTTTGTCGAGGCTACGGCTGTCCCGAACGCAAAACTGCGCGGCAAGGCCGCGCAGTTGCATCACTCACATCGCTCGCCGGTTCCTCGGAACCGTTGCGCGGGATCGTGTCCCGCCTCGTCGCCTACCAGCTGATCTTGTAGCCGGCCGACAGGGCATAGGCCCAGTCGGCGCCAACCGAATAGCCGAAGCTCGCACCGGGATCGTAGACGCCGACAGAATCGGAAGTCTGGGCCGATACGCTCGCCGCGGTCAGGTAGGAGACCGCGCCGCCGAAACGGACCTCACCGCCGAGCTTGTCCTTGAGCGCCACACCGGCAGCAAGCGTGTAGGTGTCGCTCAGTGCGTCCTCGGTGGTCGACACGCCGCGATCCCAGGTCAGGCCGATAACGCCAGAAATGTCTTCGGTGAAGGCGTGGCCGATGCCGCCGGTGACGGTCCAGCCATCCTTGTAGTAGTATTCGAGCTCACGATCGCCGATCCCTATGATCGTGTAGTCTAGGGTCTCGAGAACGCTCCAGTCGGTCCATTTCACGTTGCCGAAGGCCAGCCAGCCCGGCGCGATGCCGCTCTGAAGTTTCAATTCCACGGACTGCGGCAAGGTGCCCTGACCGGTAGTTGCAAAAACAGGTCCGGGTCCGTCTGGCGTCTGGATCGAGAATGTATCGCCAGAACTTCCACCCGGATTATGTTCCACCGCCGAGCGATAGAGCAGTTGGGCGCGAAGCGCGATTTCGGGGATCTCGTAAGCTACCCCAAGCCGATAGCCGGGCTGGTAATCGTCCTTGAAGGAGAGCGTTGCGCTCGATCCGAGGGGCTGCCCCAGGCCGCCGAACGGCAACTGTACCGTCTGCGAATAGTTGAAGTCCTGCAGGAAACCGCCGCCGATGACCCAGGCCCGACCCTTCGCGAGGTCGAACTTGTAGCCGCACGTCACACCGAATTCGTCGGTCGTGAACCCTTCCTTTGAAGTGCCCGTTCCGTCGGCCATTGCACCAACAAGAATTGCCTGGGGACCGTATTCCGAATCGGCGCCGAATGGTTGGGTATAGGTGCCAGCGCAACGGAGGTCGTCGGAGAGATTGAACTTCACCGCAGACGAGGGAATTGCGTAGCTCTGCGAGTATTCCGAGTCCGTGCCGCTGTAGGTCCCCGCCGGAATCACCTGGGGTATGGGCGCTGTGGTGGTGGGCGCGGTCACCGTCTCGTAGCCGCGCTGCGGCATGACGATCGTCACGCCGGCGCGCATGTTGAAATTGCCCTCTTCGAAGATGAGGTCGGTGTCGGCGGTACCCCTCGAATAGCCGCCCGCGTTCGCGCTTCCGATAGCGGCCAACGATCCGGCCAGAAGCGCAACTGTGCGCAGGCTGTGCATGGCTATGGTCTCCTCCTGATAAGAACGTACCAAATCTAAAATTGAATCAATGAACGCTAGCAACTGGAATTTCGGACGATTCGGAGAACGGAGCCACCAAACTGACCGCTGGAGACAGGTCCGGCCTGAAACGGCATGGCTCTGCCCCTCGCTGGAGCGATAATCCGCCAACCATGCTGAACAAAAACCTAATAAGATCAAATGCGTGGCAGGACCGAGGCCGCCTACCCCGGGCCTGTTACAAAATTGCCACAAAAAAGAGCGAATTGTGCTGGTGCGACAATGTTACCTTAGGTGACAAGGGCCCGGTCCGCCGCGCTTCCCCGGCCGGGCGTGACGAATCGCTCCCGCCCGACCGGATCAGTTCCCGCCGACAACCCTCGAAAGGGCAGTTCTCAGCTTTTCCTGCGCTTCGCGGAACTCGGCCAGCTTCTCGCGTTCGGCGGCAACAACGTCCTGAGGCGCATTGGCGACGAAACGCTCGTTCGACAGCTTTTTCTCCAGCCTGACAAACTCTTCGCCCACCTTCTTCAACTCCTTACGCAGCCGCGCCGCCTCGGCGTCGAGGTCGATGAGGGCGCCGAGCGGCAGGCAGGCGGTCGCCTCGCCGACGACGAACTGCGCCGCAGAGGCAGGCGCCGCGTCGGCATGGTCGATCGAGCCAACGCGGGCGAGTGTCTCGATCGCCGCGGCGTGGCGGACAAGCCGCTGGCGCGTTTCCTCGTTGGCGCCGACGAGAACCAGCGGAGCGACTGCCTTGGCAGGCACGTTCATCTCCGCCCGCACAGAGCGGATGCCGGAAACGAGTTCGACCAGCCAGTTGATCTCGGCTGCGGCCTGGGCATCGGAAAATTCCGGGTTCGGCCATGGTGCATGGCAAAGCAGCGTCGAACGGCCGTTCTCGCCGGCGGTCTGCGCCCACAGTTCCTCGGTCATGAATGGCATAACCGGATGCAGCAGCTTGTAGATCTCGTCGAGCACGAAGGCCATGACCGCGCGGCTTTCGGCCTTCTCGGCCTCGTTGTCGCCCATGAATATCGGCTTCAGCAGTTCGACATACCAGTCGCAGACAAGGTTCCAGACGAAGCGATAGGCCGCTCCGGCCGCCTCGTTAAAGCGATAGCCGGCGATCGCCTCGGTGATCTCGTGCGTGGCCCGCGTCAGCTCGGTGAGGATCCAGCGGTTCACCGTCAGCTTGGCATCGTTCAGCCAGAACTCGTCGTTGCGCGCGACCCCGTGCATCTCGGCGAAGCGTGTGGCGTTCCAAAGCTTGGTACCGAAGTTGCGGTAACCGGCGATGCGCTGCGGATCGAGCTTAACGTCGCGTCCCTGCGCGGCCATGATGGTCAGCGTGAAGCGCAGGGCGTCGGCGCCGTATTCGTCGATCAGCTCCAGCGGGTCAATGACGTTGCCCTTCGACTTCGACATCTTGGCGCCGTTCTTGTCGCGCACCAGCGCGTGCACATAGACGGTGTGGAACGGCTCCTCCTCCATGAAATGGAGCCCCATCATCATCATGCGGGCAACCCAGAAGAAGATGATGTCGAAGCCGGTGACGAGCACCGAAGTCGGGTAGTAGCGCTGCAGTTCCGGCGTCTTGTCCGGCCAGCCGAGCGTCGAGAAGGGCCACAGCGCCGAGGAAAACCACGTGTCGAGAACGTCCTCGTCGCGGGTTAGGATTTCGCCGGGCGCGAAGTTCTCAAGCTTCTCCTCGACCCAGGCCTTCCATGGCCCCTCGAGCGCCAGGTAATACTCGACTGCGGCGTCCAGCGCTTCCTTCTCCGTCTTCTCGACGAAGACATGGCCGTCCGGCCCGTACCAGGCGGGGATCTGGTGGCCCCACCAGAGCTGGCGCGAAACGCACCACGGCTCGATGTTCTCCATCCAGTCGAAATAGGTCTTCTCCCAGTTCTTGGGCACGAAGTTGGTGCGGCCCTCGCGCACCGAGGCAATCGCCGGCTTGGCCAGCGTCGCCGCGTCGGCGAACCACTGGTCCGTCAGCATCGGCTCGATGACGACGCCCGAGCGGTCGCCGAAGGGCTGCATGATCTTCTTGTTCTCGACGAGCGGCTGCGCGTTGCCTTCCTCGTCCGTCACGGTAACGGCTAGGCCCTCGGCGTTGATCGCATCGACGATCCGTTTGCGGGCGTCGTAGCGGTCGAGGCCGCGATATTCGTCAGGCACCAGGTTGATGTCGTCGATCTCTGCCTCGCCCGGCACATCGCCGCCCTTCGCGATGGCAAGCGCCTGTGCGGCGCAGACGGCATAGGCCTCGCCGTCGGTGCGCATCGCCGCCCTGGTGTCCATCAGGCGATAGGCAGGAATGGCGTTGCGGCGGGCGACCTGATAGTCGTTGAAATCGTGCGCACCGGTGATCTTGACGGCGCCCGAACCGAATTCCGGCTCGGGATACTCGTCGGTGATGATCGGGATCAGGCGGCGGTGCTCCTTGGGTCCGACCGGAATCTCGCAGAGCTTGCCGACGATCGGCGCGTAGCGCTCGTCAGATGGATGGACCGCGACCGCGCCGTCGCCCAGCATGGTCTCGGGCCGCGTCGTGGCGATAGCGATGTAATCGCGCTCTTCCTGGAACACGACGTTTCCGTCGGCGTCCTTCTCGACATAGAGATAGGTCTCACCGCCGGCCAGCGGGTACTTGAAGTGCCACATGTGGCCGTCAACCTCGCGGTTCTCCACCTCGAGGTCGGAGATCGCGGTCTCGAACTTGGGATCCCAGTTGACGAGCCGCTTGCCGCGGAAGATCAGGCCCTGCTTGTAAAGCGTGACGAAGACCTCGAGGACGGCCTTGGACAGGCCCTCGTCCATGGTGAAGCGTTCGCGCGACCAGTCGCACGAGGCACCGAGGCGCTTCAGCTGGTTGAAGATGATGCCACCGGATTCGGCCTTCCACTCCCAGACCTTGTCGACAAACTCCTCGCGCGTCATGTCGCGGCGGTTGATCTGGCGTTCGGCCAGCTGGCGCTCGACGACCATCTGCGTGGCGATGCCGGCATGGTCCATGCCCGGCTGCCACAGCACGTTCTTGCCGCGCATGCGCTCGAAGCGGACGAGGATGTCCTGCAGCGTGTTGTTGAGCGCGTGCCCCATGTGCAGCGAGCCGGTTACGTTCGGCGGCGGAATCACGATGGTGAAGCTCTCGGCGTCCGGCTGCGCGCCAGCACCGGCGGCGAAAGCGTCGACGCTCTCCCAGGTCTTGGCGATCTTCGGGTCGACGGCCTTGGCGTCGTAGGTCTTGTCAAGCATGGGGATGCGGTCCGCACTGTCCGGATTGTGGTCGGACCGGTGTAAATCCGAAGGGCCGGGCCAAGTCAACCGCACCCTCGCCCGGCGGCAGGTGCAAATGAAAACGCCGCCCGGAGGCGGCGCGTTCGTGCCGGGCGTGCCGCGTTATTGCGAGCCGCGCGCCACGCGTTCGATTTCCTCGCGCACCAGCCGCTCGACCAGCACCGGCAGGTTGTTGTCCAGCCAGTCACGCAGCATCGGCTGCAGCATCTCCTGCGCCATGTCGTCGAAGGTCTTCTGGCTGCGCGCGGCAAAGGCCTCGGACAGTTCGCCGAAGGAGGCCGCGATCTTGCGCTCGGCCTGCTCGGACAGAATCGCCGTGCGAGCCAGCGAACTGTTTTCGCCGTCAGCGGATTTCGAGACCGCCGGAACGGAGGGGGCAATTGTGGCTGGGAAGGGTTCAGGCGCGGCGGACTGTGGTTGCGCGTGTGCTTCGTCTTCGGCGCCGTCGGCGGCGTCCTCGTTGATCGAGACCTGATCGGCCTCTTCCTGGCGCTTCATTTCGGCGGTTCGTGCCCGCGCGTTGTCGATGGCCATTCTGATCCTTTCCTCGGCGGCGAGGCGCTCGGACGCAGGCGCCCGATCGGTATCCCAGCGTGCCGGTGGCGGCGACAGGTCTGCCTCGTCCGCGTCCCCGGCAGCCTCGTCCTTGCGGACATTGTCCTGCGCGGCGGCCTGTTCGATCTTCGCTTCGGGACGCTTTTCCTCGGCCGGCACGCGCAGCTCGTTGCGGAAGGCATCGACCGCGATGACGTTCTCTTCGGTCTCTTCGTCGTCGGCCGGGTCGGCCGCCGGCATCTCCCGGGCTGCCGACGATGGCTTTTGCCCGGAATCATTGTCCTCGATGATCCGCCGGATCGAGGCCAGTATTTCTTCCATCGAAGGTTCGCGCTGAGCGCTGCTAGAAGGCACCATCGTCACATCCGCCGCCTTTGTGACCCGATCCGATCTGCCCGGCCAACCCGGCAGGGCCTCGAATCATGGTGCAAGCGTAGCCGACGCGGGGGCGCGGGTGAATCCCCAAAGTCGGAAGTCCCGGGATTTCAACAGATTGCGGAGAAACTGCGCCGAAGCGGATCAGCGCCCGTCCGGCGTGCGAAGGCCGTACCACTTGTCCTTGACGGCGTCGTAGTGCTCCTGCGGCTGGTAGACCGCCACATGCAGGCCGAGGGTCTGAGCCGACAGCCGGCCCGCGGCAGACAGGATGGCATAGCTTGCCACCACGACGTCGCGCTCTGAACTGGCGAGATTGATCTGCGCCGAGATCACGTCGGCCTGTGCATTGAGCACGTCGAGCGTGGTGCGCTGGCCGACATTGCGTTCCTCGATAACGCCATCGAGCGCGAGCCGCGCGGCGGAAACCACCTCGCGGTTGGCCGAGACGCTCTCGCGCGCGGCAACATACTGCGTCCAGGCCGACACCACGGCGTTGCGAACCTGGTCGCGGCTGACATCGACCTCGATGCGCGCCTGGCCTAGCGATTCCTTCGACTGGCGGATCTGGGCGGACGCCCGGCCGCCCTGGTAGATCGGCACGGTCAAGGTGGCGCCGATGCTGGCGGAATTCGTGGTGCCGTTGGCGATGCCGACGCCCGGCAGGCTGTTGCGGTAGGAACTCGAGACGCCGGCCGAAGCCGAGAGCTGAGGCAGAAGCGATCCCTCGGCCGACTTGACCGAGAATGCCGCCGCGTCAACCAGATGCTGCGTTGCCTGGATCGCGGGGTGCTGCGTCTCGCTCAGCGCGATCGCGCTGGACAGGTTGTTGGGCATGAGCTTCGAAAGCGGCGCGGCACCCTTGAGGTTGCCCGGCTGCTCGCCGATCACCCGACGGTAGGTCGCCGCACTCGATTCGGCCTGTGCCCTGGCGGCCGCCAACTGGGCGACTGCCGTGGCGCGGCTGGCATCAGCCTGTGCGACGTCGGTGCGGGTTCCCTCGCCGACCTCGAAGCGCGAGCGCGCGGCACGCGACTGT
Organism: Alphaproteobacteria bacterium; assembly: GCA_018823835.1. Taxonomy (GTDB): domain Bacteria; phylum Pseudomonadota; class Alphaproteobacteria; order Rhizobiales; family Rhizobiaceae; genus CAMYMG01. Next base: position 906,048 of record JAHJHT010000013.1, read on the forward strand.
TCGGTCAGGAACTGCAGGTTGCGCTCCGTCAGAACGGCAATCTGACGGTCGCGGATCACGTCCATGTATGCCGCTGCCGCGTCGAACAGCGTGTTCTGTTCCTGGTTGCGCAGGCTCTCGTTCGACGCCCTGACCTGCGCCTCGGCGGCGCGGACGTTGTTGCGCGTCTGGAAACCGTCGAACAGGTTCTGCTGGATCTCCACGCCGAACGAGCCGGTCGTGAGCCTTGTCGTACCCGACGTGGCCGTGGAGTTGCTGTTGCTGTAGTTGATGCTGCCGCTGCCGGCGATGAACGGACGCTGGCCGGACTTGGCGAGCGGGACGTTCTCATCGGTTACGCGTACGCCGGCGCGAGCCGAATTAAGGGTCGAATTGTATTCGTAGGCCTTGGAGAGCGCGCCGAAGATGGTCTCGGCGTTAGCTGCCGCGGACGAGAGCGCCGTCGCCGAAAAGAGAACTGCGGCGAAGATCCTATTGACTGCCAACGACACCAGCATCCCTCATTCATTTCAGCGCCGGGCCCGAAGCCCATTCCGGCGCACGCCCCTCAAAGGCATTCCAGTTTCCGGCCAGTCTGGCGAGACCTAAGCCTGGCTAGTCCCCAATAAACCCAGCAAAGACCAGAGCAACATGAGCAGAACGCATGTGCAAGTACTAACCGGTCAGAACTGGAAACTCGCGGCTCGTTCAAAGCCTGGCAGTGGCATTACTGCCGCATTGAAAGCGCTGCGGCCGGTGACGGCGCCGTTCGACTTGACATAAATGCGTGCGATTGCCGCGTTTCCGCGACCTTCAACCACAACCAGGCGACCGCCTTCGCCGAGCTGGGCGCAGAGCGCGTCGGGCACTTCTGTCACGCTGCCGCCGACTAGAATGACGTCGTAGGGCGCCTTTGCCGCATGCCCGGCGGCAAGTTCGCCGCGCACCACGGTAACGTTGTCTGCCGCCATGCCGGACAGGATGGTCTCGGCTTGGTCGGCCAGCGCCGGATCGCTCTCGAGCGCAACGACCGACTTGGCCAAATGCGATAGCACGGCGGCTGCGTAGCCGGTGCCGGCGCCAACGTCGAGCACCTTGTCGGAAGGGGCGATATCGGCAAGCTGCACCAGCTTGGCGAAGGGTGAAGGGCGCATCATGTAGCGCGCATCCGGGCCGCGCCCGGCCGAAATCAGGATGTTCTCGTCGATATAGGCAAGGCCGATGCGCGACTGCGGCACGAAGCGCTCACGCGGCACCTTCAGCATCGCCGACAGCACCGGCGCGCTTGTCACATCCGTGGTGCGGATCTGGCCGTCAACCATCTTGATGCGTTGCTCGGAGAAATCGGTGTCCATCATTGCCTGGCCATCTCTATGGACACGGGCAAATGCCCGATCGGATCAGTCTACCACGACGTACGTGCGCTGGCACCCTGTGCCATCTCCCGCCCTCCCTGGAAGGCTTTGAATTCCGCAGATTCCGCGTGTTGGCGCAGGGTTTGACAAAAAATGCCGTCACGGTCAATCAATGACTTGCGCGACCCCCAACACTCTTCAGCGGCTGCCAGCGAGACCGCACCCCAGCCCAGGCGTACAGCGTGGTTGTTCAGGTCGTCCCCCGGCAACAAAAGCAGTCCACCATCACGGGGCACGGCGCCGGAGGCGCTTTCGCGGCCCGGTTCTGCGGCCGCCTTTGAAGCGTCTGCCAGATCACGAAGCAGCCGATGTAGCGGACGAAACGAATCCCTTGAGAAGCAGGTCGGCGTCCCGGATCGAAGTTGCGCAGGATATGGATGGCTGATCTGAACGTCGCGCCACATGGGCTGTGGCAGCGTGGAGGCCTCGCCCGGAATCGAACCGGGGTGCAAGGATTTGCAGTCCTCTGCGTAACCACTCCGCCACGAGGCCTCGCCGCTTCGGACGTCACAGCGGCTTCAATAGGTTGCGGTGAAATGGCCGTCAAGCCGTCGACTGACAATAGCCCGCGTTTCCTCACATTTGCGTGAAGAACTCGTGATCGCAATGAGTCGGCGCGGTCCGCGCCGGCGCTCCCGAACGCTCAGCGCGGCGCGATCGGGTGCTGCGCAAGGAAGCGCACGACACGTTCCTTGAAGGTCCTGTCGCCCGTCGCCAGCATGTGGTCGCGGCCTTCTATCGCAAAGCTCTCCGCGTTCGGCATCAGCCTTGCCAGGCCCTCGGGCGAACCGCCGATGTCGTCCCTGGTGCCGACCGCGACGAGCGTCGGCTGGGCGATGCCGGCCACGTCGTTTTCGCTGAGCAGCTCACGCGACGTGGTGATGCACGCTGCCAGCGCGTGGCGGTCGCTCCTGGTCTGGTCGGCAAAGGCGCGGAAGGTTTTTCCGCGCGCATGGGTGATCGCCGCGGGGTCCTCGGCAAGCAATGCCTCGGCGATCGGGTCCCATTCGCCTACGCCGTCGACCATGCCACTGCCAAGCCCGCCGAACACCAGCGTTGCCACCATCCGGGGCTCGGCGATTGCCAGGAACGCTGCAATACGCGCGCCCATAGAATAGCCCATCACATGCGCCCGATCGACCCCGAGATGGCGCAGCAGCGCTGCGCCATCGCTTGCCATCCTGGCGGGCTCGTAGTCGGCCGGTTCGTGGCTCTTGGTCGACTGACCGTGGCCCCGGTTGTCGAAGGCAATGGTCCGGTAGCCTGCGTCGTTCAGTGTCTTCACCCAGCCCGTCGAGACCCAGTTCACGACATGCGACGAGGCGAAGCCGTGGATCAGCAGCACGGGCTCACCGCCCGCCTCCGCCTGCTGGTCGATATAGGCCAGCCTGAACCCGTCGTGCTCGAAAAACTGCATGGCGCCAGCCAGTCCTTTCAGTATCGAAACCAGTTCTACCCCCCGGACGCGCCAGCGACGTCCATCACCGGGTGGTCGAGCGTGTCGCCGCTGCGGATGCCGGCCCGTTCGGCGGTGCCGCGCTTCAGTTCGAGCACGAAACGCACCGGCTCGTCGGGCCCGATGGACGCCTCGGAGAAGGGTTCGCCGGGCAGGATGTCGCGCACCTTGCGGTCGGCGCCGATGAAGACGAGGTCGAGCGGCATGGGCGTGTTCTTCATCCAGAACTGGACGGGCCGGGTCTGCTCGAAGACGAACAGCATGCCGCGGTCGTCGTCCATGGATTGGCGGAACATCAGGCCGGCCGAGCGCTCGCTCGGGTCGTCGGCAATCTCGACGGTGAAGGAATGCGTGCCGGAGGACGTGCTGGCAACCAGCGGGGCCGGGTCGATCGGCAGCCGCATCGCCTGGCCGGCTGAAACGGGTTGCGGGAGATTGAGGTAGAAGCCGAGTGCGGCAACGATGACGGCGATGGCCGCCATGGCCAGCAAGGTATTTCGCAGCATTGAGGCACCCCTGGCCGGCTCGCGCCTAGTGCGAGACCGGCAAGGTACCGATATCGGGATGAATTTCGGCAGCCATAAGGCCCTTGTCGCCGCGGCCGAACCTGACAAGCACCACCTGTCCCGGCCTGAGCTCGGTCAGTCCGTAGCGCCGCAGCGTTTCCATATGCACGAAGATGTCTTCCGTGCCCTCGCCGCGCGTCAGGAAGCCGAACCCCTTGGTGCGGTTGAACCACTTGACCAGCGCGCGCTCCAGACCGCTCTCGGGCGTCACTACCACATGCGTGCGCTGTTCCTGCATTTCGGCAGGGTGTACGGCGGTCGAATTGTCCATCGAAATGACGCTGAAAGCCTGCAGTCCGCGGTCGCCCTGCTTGACCAGGCAGACGATGCGCGCGCCTTCCAGGGCTGTATGAAATCCGTCGCGCCTGAGACAGGTTACGTGTATGAGGATGTCCCCCATATCGCCGTCGTCGGGGAGAATGAACCCGTAGCCTTTGGCTACGTCAAACCACTTGATTGCCCCCGAAACCTCGACCACCCCGGTAGAAGCGTCGCTCTCGGCGCCCTTCCGTTCCTCGTTCGTGGCTTCGTCCTGCCTCCTGAAAGAGGCCTTTTCCCCCATAAGAACGCCCCCTGTCGTCAATTACCACCGCTGATTCTGTCTGTAAGATTAACACTGCGCGCCATCAGATGCGCAAGGGCCGGGGCTTCGGTTTTTTCACATTTGCCCAGACAAATACTGGATGTGTTCTTTGTGGCTGCGTGCAACCGGAGAGATTTCCCGGTTGCCGAGCAAGCCGCCTGCGCCATATGTTCCGGCCTCTTCAAACGACAGGAGTCGCCATGCGCTATCTTCACACAATGGTCCGCGTCACCGATATCGACGCCTCGCTGGACTTCTACGTCGGCAAAATGGGCATGAAGGAAGTTCGCCGGCACGAGAGCGAGCAGGGCCGCTTCACGCTGATCTTCCTCGCCGCCACGGACGATGTCGCGGCAGCAACCGACAGCAAGGCGCCGCTCGTCGAGCTGACCTACAACTGGGACCCGGAGGAATATACCGGGGGCCGGAATTTCGGCCACCTCGCCTATGAGGTCGACAACATCTACGAGACCTGCCAGCGCCTGATGGACAAGGGCGTCACGATTAACCGGCCGCCGCGCGACGGCAACATGGCCTTCGTCAAGTCTCCCGACAACATCTCGATCGAACTGCTGCAGAAGGGCCCGGCGCTGGAGAAGGCCGAACCCTGGGCCTCGATGCCCAACACCGGCAGCTGGTAGCCGACCGGTCGTCGCTCAGGTCGCCTGCGCCATTCGATCAAGCGCCATGACCGTGCGCCAGTTGCGCGCGGTCGAGGCGACCCCGAGGACGCGGTCGATGACCGGCGGCAGCTTCGACCTGCCAAAGCCGTCCGGGACGTGGAAGTACAGCGTCCGCCCATCGACGACCAGCCTCTCCCGCCCCGTCGCGCGCGCCTCGAGCGCGGCGATGGCTGCGGCTTCCGGCACATCCGCCAGCACGAAGGCGTGCAGCGTCGTCGGCTCCCCGACCGCCTCGGGAAACGGGTTGCGGGTGACCAGGTCCGCCCACTCGGCGCGGCTGACCAGCATGATGTCCTTCTCAAAACCGAACCGCTCCTTGACGATGGAGGCGACCCTCCTGCGGGTCTCGATGGCGCTGGATCCCGACGCCAGCACGGCATTGCCCGAGTTGATGTAGGTTTCCACGCTGCCGAATCCTTCCTCGGTCAGCGCCGCGCGCAGCGGTGCCACCGGCAGCTGCGTGGCTCCGCCGACGCCGCGAAAAAGCACGATGAAGACCGTGCCGCTCAAATCACGAGACCCGCGATCTCCTCGTTGTCCGTAATGTCCTGGTAGCCCCAGCCGGCCTCGTCGAAGCGACGCGCCAGCGCGTCGAAATTCCTGCGGTCCTTTGTCTCTATCCCGATCAGCACCGAGCCGAAATTGCGCGCCGACTTCTTCAGGTATTCGAAGCGGGCAATGTCGTCATCGGGACCAAGGAGGTCGAGGAAGTCGCGCAGGGCGCCGGGGCGCTGGGGAAACCGGAAGACGAAGTATTTCTTCAGGCCCTCGAAGCGCAGCGCGCGCTCCTTGACGTCGGGAAGCCGCTCGAAGTCGAAATTGCCGCCCGAGACAACGCAAACCACCGTCTTGCCCTTCAGCTCCTTGCGGGAGAAATCCTTCAGCGCGTCGATCGCCAGCGCGCCTGCCGGTTCCAGCACAACGCCCTCGATGTTCAGCATCTCGATCATCGTCGCGCAGAGCCGGTTCTCGGGAATCAGTCGCGTGCTGTCGGCGGGAAAATCCTTCAGGTAGCGGAACGGCTCGCGACCGATCTCGGCAACCGCCGCGCCGTCGACGAAATTGTCCACTGCGGGCAGCTTCACCCGTTTGCCGGCAAGAAGGCTCTCATGCAGGCTCGGCGCCCCGTCAGGCTCACAGAAGACGAAGCGCGTCGCAGCCTGCCTTTCGCCGAAATAGCGCGTCGCGCCGGCCGCCAGCCCGCCACCGCCGACCGGCAGCACCAGGATGTCGGGATCCTCGCCGCCCGGCATCTGCGCGGCGATCTCGTGAGCGACGGTCGCCTGCCCCTCGATGATGTCCGAATGGTCGAAGGGCGGCACCATGTGCGCGCCGCTCTCCTCCGAGAACTGCTGGGCGGCACGCAGGCAGGCGTCGAAATAGTCGCCATGGAGCCTGATCTCGACGAACTCCCCGCCGAACAGCCGCGTCTTGTCGATCTTCTGCTGCGGCGTCGTCACGGGCATGAACACCACGCCCTTCTTGCCGAAATGGCGGCAGACGAAGGCAAAGCCCTGCGCGTGGTTGCCGGCCGAGGCGCAGACGAAGAGTTCGGCCTTGTTGCCGGCAGCCAGCGCCTTGCGGAAGAAATTGAAGGCGCCGCGGATCTTGTACGAGCGCACCGGGGTCAGATCTTCGCGCTTCAGAAGTATTCGTGCGCCGGTCTTCTTGGATAGATAGTCGTTTTCCTGCAACGGCGTCTCGGGAAACAGCGCCCGCACTGCCTCGGCCGCCGTCGCAACCCTGGCTGAAAATCCGGCCATCGATAAATCCCCGGAGCGTTGCAGTCTGGCCCTCTCGGGGCCGCGCCTTCGCTATTGCATATCGACCGCGACGAAGCCACCGTGACGGCAGCAGGCGCAGCGGAGTCGGATCATGGCACTGGCAGTCGGACTGAAGAAGGTCGCGCTCCCCGAATTTGGTGAACCCTCGGTCCAGCCCGCACTCGCTCCCGGGCTCCACGCCGAGCGCATCGAGGCGTTGCTGGAACGCGGAGCGGCCTCCGGCTTCGACGCCTTCGCCGTCTATGGCGACCGCGAGCATGCGGCCAATGTCGCCTACCTCAGCGGTTACGACCCGCGCTTCGAGGAAACGCTGCTGGTCATCGTGCCCGGCCGCACGCCGCAACTGCTCGTTGGCAACGAGGGCTGGGGCTATGCCGAACTGTGTGCCGGACCCTATGAGCGCGTGCTCTACCAGACCTTCTCGCTGCCGGGCCAGCCGCGTGACCGCATCAGTGCGCTGGGCGACATCCTTGCCGATTGCGGCCTGCGCGACGGGCTGCGCATCGGCGCCATCGGCTGGAAGCCGTTCACGCCCGAGGATGCGGGGCTCGGCGAAACTGCGCTCGATCTGCCCGCCTTCGTCGCCGACGCGCTGCGCGCCGTCGCTGGCAGCAGCGGCGCGGTCGTAAACGCGGCCGGACTGCTGATGAACCCGGTAGACGGGCTGCGCGCGATCAACGAGGCCGACCAACTCGCCGATTTCGAATTCGCCGCCACCTTCACCTCGCAGGGCGTGCGCAACGTCATCGAGGGCATCCGTCCCGGCATGAGCGGGCTCGCAGCCGCAAGGCTGATCGGCATGAACGGCCTGCCGCAGAGCTGCCATCCGATGCTGAGTTCGGGCAGCCGCGCCTTCTACGGCCTGCCCAGCCCGTCCTTCGAGATCATCGAACGCGGAGACCCGGTGACGGTCGCCTATGGCGTGCAGGGCGCGCTCAACGCGCGCGCCGGCTTCCTGGTCGAGGATGCTTCCGAGCTGCCGAAGGACATTGCCGACTATGTCGAGCGCCTCGTCGCTCCCTACTTCACCGCCGTCGTCGACTGGTACGAGACGATCGGCATCGGCGTTGCGGGCGGCGCGCTCTGGAAGGCGGTGCATGACCGCATCGGCGACCCCTTCTTCGGCGTTTCGCTCAATCCCGGCCACCTCATCCATCTCGATGAATGGATGCATTCGCCGGTCTACGAGGGCTCGGACATTCCGCTGCGCTCGGGCATGGCGCTGCAGGTCGACGTCATTCCGGCAACCGGCACGCCCTTCTTCACCACCAACATCGAGGACGGTATCGCGCTTGCCGACGAAGCGCTGCGCGAGGAGCTTTCGGCGCGCTATCCCGAAGCCTGGAGCCGCATCCAGCAGCGCCGCGATTTCATGGCGGGCGAGTTGGGAATCAGGCTGAAGCCGGAGGTCCTGCCCTTCTCCAACATTCCCGCCTTCCTGCCGCCGTTTTGGCTTTCGCGCAACAGTGCCATGGCCGTCGTCGCCCGCTAGCGGATTTTCCGGGCCCTCGCCATGCAAATGCCTTGTTCGGGCTGTCCGGGAAGGCTCTACCAAATTTTTGGGCCGCGCGTGGCCGGAGAGCAGTCAAGAGTGTTGAAGAACAGGTTCGTCGTCGTGTTGCTGGGACTTCTGGTCACGGGGTGCATCACGCAGCCCGAAGCCGACATGCTGGGAACCTCGTCGGTGCAGGTCTCGCCGACCGAGATCTCCGGCAATCACAGCATCTTCGTCGCCACCACCCGCGACTTCGCCAAGAACACCGGCAAGGTGTTCGACAACTCGCGCTCGTCGGTGCTCAACTTCGCCCGCGTCAACGTCACCGTGCCGAAGGTCCACAAGACCGGCCAGATCGAGCGCCACAAGCCCGGCAAGCCCGACGACCCGCTGCAGTTCTTCACCGCCACCGATGTCGTCGCCTACGAGACACAGCCGGATTTCTCGAACGCGCTCAGCGCCGACATCGCGGCACGCGGCGGTCGCGCCATGATCTTCATCCATGGCTACAACACCGCCTTCGACGACGCCGTCTACCGGGCGACGCAGATCGCGCATGATTCGAATTACGGCGGCACGCCCGTGCTGTTCTCGTGGGCCTCGGGCGGCAGCTCGACCGACTATGTCTACGACCGCGAAAGCGCCAGCGTGGCGCGCGACCAGCTCGAGGTCACGCTGCGCGTGCTCGCCCAGTCGGGCGCCCGCCGCATCGACATCGTCGCGCATTCGATGGGCACCTGGGTGACCATGGAGGCGCTGCGCCAGCTAGCCATCCGCGGCGACCGCGACCTCGGCGGCAAGCTCGGCGATGTTGTGCTCGCCTCGCCAGACATCGACGTCGATGTCTTCAAGAGCCAGATGCGCCAGTACGGCAAGCCGAAGAAGCCGTTCTTCCTGCTGCTGTCGAACGACGACCGCGCGCTCCGGCTGTCGGGCATCCTTGCCGGCAACAAGCCGCGCCTCGGCGACTACAAGAACGCTGCCGACCTTGCCGACTATGGCGTCGTCGTCGTCGACCTGTCGAAGGCAAAGGGCGCCGACAGTTTCAACCACACCAAGTTCGCGGACAATCCGGAGATGGTGAAGCTGCTTGGGCAGCGCCTGCGCGAGGATGACGGTTTTGCCAGCGACCGCGTCGTCACCGACCGCATCAACATGCTGCTCAAGGGCTCCTGAGCATCGAGGCCCGGCGCATTCGGGGGTGGACCCCGGGTCGGGCCAAGGCTATGCGGGCGATCAGCGAAGGTGCCGGGGGGCGCTTGAGGGAATGTCCGTGCGTCTGAAATCGATCATCGTCGTTGCCTGCGCCGTCGCGCTCGCCGGCTGCGGCAACAGCCGTCATCACGAGCTCATCGCCGTGCAGGCAGCGCCGGCGCCCGAGACGGCGGTTGGCTCGCGCCACGCCATCTTCGTGGCGACGACGCGCACCCAGGCGGAGAATGCCAGCGTCGTCTTCGACAGCGGACGGTCGCCGACGCTGAACTTCGCCAAGGTCGACGTGACGGTGCCGGAGGGCCACCAGACCGGAAACATCGAGCGCGCCAAGGACGGAAAGCCGGGCAACCCGGCGACCGATTTTGCCGCTCGGGACGTCGTCCACTATCCGTCCGAACAGGATTTCGGGCAGGCGGTCGGCGTCGATATCGCCCAGCGCGACGATCGCGTCCTGGTCTTCGTGCACGGCTACAACACCGGCTTCGACGACGGCGTCTACCGCATCACGCAGATCGTCAACGACACACAGTATCCGGGCACGCCAGTGCTGTTCTCCTGGGCCTCGGCGGCCAAGACCACCAATTACGTCTACGACAACAACAGCACCACGGCCGCGCGCGACGATCTCGAAGCGACGCTGCGCATGCTGGCGAAGTCGCCGGCCAAGAGCATCGACATCATCGCCCACTCGATGGGCAACTGGCTGACCATGGAGACGCTGCGCCAGCTCGCCATTGCCGGCGACCGCGACCTGGGCGGCAAGCTCGGCTATGTCGTTCTGGCCTCGCCCGACATCGACGTCGACGTCTTCAAGAAGCAGATGAAGCGCTACGGCAAGCCGGACCGGCCTTTCGCGGTGCTGCTGTCGGACGACGACCGGGCGCTGAAGATCTCGCGGCTCATCGCGGGCGACAAGGCGCGTGTCGGCGACTATTCGGATGCCGAGGACCTCGCCAGCCTCGGCGTGACCGTGGTCGACCTCACCAGCATCAAGTCGAGCGACCGGCTGAACCACGCCAAGTTCGCCGACAACCCGATCCTGGTGCAACTGCTCGGCGACCAGTTGAAGGTGCCGGCGAGCCTTGCCTCGGCCGAAACGCAGGGCGAGCAGCCGATCGACACGCTCGGCAAGGATGTCGGCAAGGCCGTCGGCTCAGTCGCCGAGATCATCATCACGACGCCGTTCAAGGTGCTGACGATCGGCACCAAACAGTAGGGTGGCGCCGCCGGTTCGCCGGGAGCGTCCGCCTAGTGGCGGACGACGATGCGCGTGTTCTTCAGACCCTCGGAACGCGCCAGCGAAAACAGCTTCGCGGCATGGGCCGGCGAGAGGCGCACGCAGCCGGCCGAGGCCGGACGTCCGAGACGCTTGGTCTGGTAGGTGCCGTGCACGGCATAGTTGCCGTTGTAGAAGATCGAATAAGGCATCGGCGCATTGTTGTAGCGGCTCGACTTGTGGTGGCGCGACAGCCATTTCGCCGTCCAGGCGCCGGTCGGCGTGACCTTGCCGCGCCGCGCGGTGGAAACGGGCCAGCGCCCGATTACCCGTCCGCGGTGGGTGACCGTCATCGTCTGGGACGACAGCGATACCGTCGCCGTCAGCGTGGCCGCCGCGGCCGTGGAGACCTGCGTGAAAAGGGCGAATATCGCGAGAAACGTAGCTATGCGTGTCATGTCATCTGCTGCCTGTTTTGTGTCGGCGGCATTAGGCGCGAAAATTCCTTAGCATTTTGTTGAAGGCGATGACCCTGCGTCAAGTCCCGCCGCGTTGCTGCCCCACTAGACGAACAGATCGACCTTCTCGAAGGTCCTGACGTCGATCAGCCCGACGTCGGAAATCCGCAGTTCCGGGATCACCACAAGCGCCAGCAGAGAGTGCTGCATGTTGGCGTTGTTCAGGTCGCAGCCGACCGCGCGCATCGCCTCGGTCAGCTTCTCGGCCTTGGCCGCGACGATCTCGGCCCGCTCGTCCGACATCAAGCCGGCAATCGGCATTTCGACCAGCGCCAGTTCCCTGCCCTCCGAAAACAGCACGAAACCGCCGCCGACCTCGGCGAGACGGTTGGCCGCCAGCGCCATGTCGCGCTTGTTGGTGCCGACGACGATGATGTGGTGGCTGTCATGCGCCACGGTCGATGCCATGGCGCAGTCCTTCTTGTAGCCGAAGCCCGAGACGAAGGCGTTGCTCACCTTGCCGGTGCCGCGATGCCGCTCGACCACGGCGATCTGGCAGACATCGTTCTTTCGGTCCATGGCGACCAGCCCGTCCTCGACCAACAGATCGGCCTCGAGCGCCTTTGTCGGCGCCTGGTTCTCGATGACGCCGATGACGCGCGCCCGCACCTCGTTGGCGCCGGCCGGTGCGGCGATGTCGAAGTCCTCCGCTGCCACCTTGCGGCCGAGATGCACCGTGTTGCGGGCGCTCTCGGGATAGTCATAGGCGGGAATGTCGATGGTCAGTGCGCCATCCTTCGCCACCAGCACGCCGCGCGCATAGACCTCGTCGATCGTCATGGCGGCAAGGTCGGAAACGATCAGGAAGTCGCCCTGCCGTCCCGGCGCGATCGACCCCGTCTCGCGCGCCAGCCCGAAATGCTCGGCGGTGTTGAGCGTGGCCATCTGGATCGCCGTCACCGGCTTCAGCCCTTGCTGGATGGCGTGCCGCACGACGCGGTCCATGTGGCCTTCCCTGACCAGCGTACCGGAATGGCTGTCGTCGGTGCAGAGGATGAAATTGCGCGGGTCGATGCCGCCTTCCGTCACCGCCTTGACCTGCTCGGCAACGTCGTACCATGCGGACCCCAGCCGCAGCATCGCCTTCATGCCCTGGCGCACCCGCGCGATGGCGTCGTCGGCGCGCGTGCCCTCGTGGTCATCGGCCGGTCCGCCTGCGGCATAACCGTGGAACGGCAGGCCGAGATCGGGCGAGGCGTAGTGCCCGCCGACCGTCTTGCCGGCCCTGATCGTCTCGGCGATCTCGCCTGCCATCACCTGGTCATTGGCGATGACGCCCGGAAAGTTCATCACCTCGCCGAGCCCGATGATGTTTTCCCATGTCATCGCCTCGGCGACATCGGCGACGCCGAGCGAGGCGCCGGCATTCTCGAGCCCCGGCGCGGAAGGCACGCAGGACGGGATCTGCACATGCACGTTCACCGGCATGGCCAGCGCCTCATCATGCATCAGCCTGACGCCGGCGAGTCCCAGCACATTGGCGATCTCGTGCGGGTCGATGAACATCGAGGTGGTGCCATGCGGGATGACAGCACGGCAGAACTCCGTCACCGTCACCATGCCGCTCTCGACATGCATGTGCGCGTCGCAGAGGCCAGGCACGAGATAGCGCCCGTCGGCATCCACGACTGTCGTCCCCTGGCCGATGGCGTGGCTGGCGTCAGGACCGCAATAGGCGAAGCGCCCGCCGACGATGGCAAGGTCGGTGCCGGCGATGATCTCGCCCGAATGGACGTTGACCCAGCGCCCGTTGCGCACCACGAGATCGGCCGGCTTGCGCCCGGTCGCGACGTCGACCAGCGTGGTTGCCATGTCCGCCCAAGGCTGCGGCTTGTTGAATTTCCTGTTCTGCGACATTGCCCCGACTCCTGTTGGCGCGACATTGCCAAGCCGAGGGCTGTTTGGCCAGCACCCGCCGGCCTCCAGCACCTCGCGAAGACTTCCCCTACGGCAGATCTTTCGAAGCCCGTTGCTCGCTACCGCCAGATAAATGAAAGTGTAAACGGCAATTAACCTTGTCGTGTAAGGTTAATTTTGTGTTTAGATGGCAATTCCAACGTGCCTGATGCACATGATGGTCGGGGACGCGGGACATCAAAAGCCGGCGTGCGGCGTTGGGTTCAGGGGTATGCCCGTCGGCCGTTTCGCGTCCCTCCGCAAGGATTGTTGCCCCGCGCACCAAGGCTCCTTGACGATCCCATTCCCAGGCTTGAAAAGGTTGGCCACGCGGACGTGGCGAAACTGGTAGACGCAAGGGACTTAAAATCCCTCGGCCTATGGCCTTGCGGGTTCGATCCCCGCCGTCCGCACCAGCCCACCTTGCTGTCCGTGCAAGCCGACCGCCCGCAGCCCGCCGATTTCCTCGACATCCCGGAGGTTGCCGAACCCGGCGGCCCCGCCCTTCCGCCGTGCACCCGGAGTGGCCTTCCCTATCGCTGTCCGGACGCTTTGCGTTCGCCGAACGCACGCTCGGCGATGCGCCTGATGAAGGCGACGACGCGATCGCGGGCGACGAATTGCGGCATGTGACCGATGCCCTCCAGAATCTCGAGGTCGAGCCCGGGAATGACAGCCTGCATCGGCACGCCGTGCTTCCCGTGGTCGAGCACGCGGTCGGCAGAGCCGAACAGGATGCCGGCGGGCAGGGAAATCTCGCCGTAGCGCGCCTCGATGCGCGCCAGGTCGTGCTCGATTGCCACCGTGTCGCTCGCAGTGGCGAAGAAGTGGCTCGGCCGCAGCCCCGACATGCCGCCGCCCTCGACGATGTAGTCGGCCGGCCATTTCTGCGGTCCGAAGACAAAATCGAGCGTCTGCGGCGCGTATTTCAGCGAGGCCGGCACGGCCAGCGTATGCGCCATCAGCCAGCGGCGCAGCGGCGAGCGGATATAGAGCCCCTTGAACTCCGGTGGCACCGTCGCCTCCATGTGGGTCAGCGGCGCCAGCAGCGCGATGCCCGAGATCGTTTCCGGATGGTTGACGGCGACCGTCAGCGCAACCGCGCCGCCGAGCGAATGACCGACGAGCAGCGGCTTTTCGAGACCCAGTTCGCGAATGAAGCCAACGATCGTCTCGGCCTGCTCGGGCAGCCGTCCGGACGTGGAGTGCGAACGCGTCGAGTAGCCCGAGCCCGGGCGGTCGAGCGCGACAAGCCGGTAGCCGTCGAGTTCGCCGAAGAGCGGGTGGCGGAAATGATGGAGCTGCCCGCCCAGCCCGTGGATGAACAGGATCGGCGGCCCCTCGCCCGCCTCGACATAGTGGATGCGATCGCCGCCGACGGTGACGAATTTTCCGAAGGCCGGCACCATGCGCTCGGCATCGGCGGCAATGCGACGGGTCGCAACCACGAAATAGCCGACCACGGCCGCAGCAACGAGGAAGGCCGCGCTGGCAACCCAGCCCATGGCGCCCAGATAGGTCATCGTCTCTCCGCGAAGGATTCGCGTGCAGACTAACGTCGCGACGCGCTTCGGCAAGGTCCACCTGGCCACGCCCTCGGCAACAAAAACGGGCGGCCCGATCCGGACCGCCCGCTTCACACTTTGTCGGCGCCCGTATCAGCCGTGCAGCTTGGCGGTGATCTCGGCCATGCGCTTGCCCTGGAATTTTGCACCCTCGAGTTCCTGCTCGGAAGGCTGGCGCGATCCGTCGGTCTCCGAGGTCGTGGTCATGCCGTAGGGCGAGCCACCGCGCACCACGTCGTTGCCCGACTGGCCCTGATAGGCATAGGACAGCGGCACGATGACCATGCCGTGATGCTGCAGCAGGACCTGCGCGTTGATGATCGCCATCTCGGCGCCGCCGTGCTGGGTCGCGGTCGACGACATCACGGTCGCAACCTTGTTGACCAGCGCACCCTTCGCCCAGAGCGGACCGGTCTGGTCCCAGAAGTTCTTGATCTGAGCGGCCATGCCGCCAAAGCGCGTCGAGACGCCGAGAATGATGCCGTCATATTGATCGAGTTCCAGCGGCTCGGCGATCGGTGCGTCCTGGTCCAGCTTGTAATAGGCGGCCTTGGCGACGTCCTCGGGCACCAGTTCCCTGACCCGCTTGATTGTCACGTCGGCGCCGGCTTCGCGGGCTCCTTCGGCGGCGGCCTTCGCCATCTTTTCCATGTGGCCCCAGCTCGAATAGTAGAGCACCAGAATCTTAGCCATCGTCTTCTCCGTCGGTTTGTGAATGGGGAGGATGCGTTGAGGCGGAATGCCTGATGGGCAATGTAGGGGCCGCATCGTTCGGTGGAAGGCCACCAGTTGCCGACAGTTCGTTCACAAAACGACGAACATTGCCGGACGGCCTGCAGCGGTCTATCTGGACGGAAACATCAGATGGGATCTTGCAGATATGCCCGATATCGTAACGGCCGCCATGATCGTGATCGGCGACGAAATCCTCTCCGGCCGCACCAAGGACCGCAATATCGGGCACCTGGCCGACATCATGACCGCCATCGGCATCGACCTGAAGGAAGTGCGAATCGTCTCCGACGACGAGGGCGACATCGTCGCTGCGCTGAATGCGGTCAGGGAGCGCTACACCTACGTCTTCACCACGGGCGGCATCGGCCCGACGCATGACGACATCACCGCCGATTCCGTTGCCAAGGCGTTCGGCGTGCCCTGCGACTACGACGACAAGGCCATCGCGCTGCTCGGCGCCAGCTACGCGGCGCGCGGCATCGAATTCAACGAGGCCCGAAAGCGCATGGCACGCATGCCCAAGGGCGCAACCCACATCGACAACCCGGTGTCGATCGCGCCGGGCTTTCGCATCGGCAACGTCCACGTGATGGCCGGCGTGCCGTCGATCTTCCAGGCCATGCTCGACAATGTCGTGCCGACGCTGAAGACCGGTGCCAAGCTGATCTCGGCCACGGTGCCCTGCGGCTACGGCGAAGGCATGGTCGGCGGCCCGCTGGGCGCGATCCAGAAGGCGCATCCCGACACGATCATCGGCTCCTACCCGAAGTATCTCGACGGCAAGTTCTGGACCGAACTCGTGGTGCGGGCCCGCACGCAGGAAGCGGTCGATTCAGCGCGTACCGACATCGAGGCCATGCTCGCCGATCTCGATCGGCAGCAGAAGGCGTCCAATCTGGCCTAGGGCCTGGCCTGTTGACCGTCAGGAAGCGGCGTGCGCAGCTAGGCGCTGCCATGCCGAACGCGCCAGGAGCTTGCCATGTCCTTCAAGACCATCCTCACCATCATCCAGGACAACGAGGGCGCGGAGCGGGTCTGCGGTTGCGCCTGCGCCATCGCCGAGCGCTTCGGCGCCCATCTGATCGGCCTCCATGCCGAGACGCTGCCGGTTCCCTACGTTTCGGCAATCGGCTTTCCCGACACGGAACTGATCGAGGCAACGGCCGAGGCCAACCGCGAACGAACCCAGGAAATCGCGGCGATCTTCACGAAGGCGACGTCAGACGCCGGGGTCGACGCCGAATGGCAGAGCCTCGAGAGTTTTTCCAGCGACCCTACCCATGCCGGCATCGCGGTCGCACGCTGCAGCGACCTCGTCATCGCCTCGCAGGCGGCGCCCGAGGGCCCGGCGCCCGACATAGGAGCCCTGCTGTTCGACGCCGGCAGGCCGGTTCTGGTGCTGCCGCACGACGCACCCTGCCTGAGTTCCTTCCGACGCGTCATCGTCGCCTGGAACGGCAGCCGAGAGGCGGCGCGCGCGGCCTTCGACGCGCTGCCCTTCATCATCGAGGCGGAGCGGACCGAAATCCTGTGCATCGATCCGGCGGACGCCGACGGAGCTGCGGCACCGGGCGCTGACATCGCCGCCGCCCTCGCCCGCCACGGCGCGGATGTCACCGTGCATACCGAGGAGTCGGCCGGACGGAGCGCCGAGCAGGTGATCGTCGACAGGCTCGCCGCAACCGGCGCCGATCTCGTCGTGCTCGGTGCCTACAGCCATTCCTGGTTGCGCGAACTCATCTTCGGCGGCGTCACCCGCACCGCGGTGCAGTCGATGCCGGTGACGACCTTCCTGTCCCGCTAGGGCGCGGCGGGGTTGCCAACACCCCGCGTTTCCAGCTAATTGCCCGCGCATTCCGCGCCAGTGGGCGCCTCCGGAGTGCAGAACCCATGTCGCTTCCCGAAAAAGCCTTCCCGGTTTCCTGGGACCAGTTCCACCGCGATGCGCGAGCGCTCGCCTGGCGGCTCGCCGGCGGCGGCAAATCGCAGTGGAAGGCGATCGTCTGCATCACGCGCGGTGGACTGGTGCCGGCGGCGATCATTTCGCGCGAACTCGGCATCCGCGTCATCGAGACCGTTTGCGTCGCCTCCTACCACGACTACACGTCGCAGGGTCAGCTCCAGGTGCTCAAGGAGGTCTCCCCGGCACTGCTCGAGGACGAGGGCGAGAAGGTCCTCATCATCGACGACCTGACCGACACCGGCAAGACCGCGGCCATCGTGCGCGCGATGATGCCGAAGGCACACTTCGCCACCGTCTATGCCAAGCCGAAAGGCCGTCCGCTGGTCGACACCTTCGTCACCGAGGTCAGCCAGGACACCTGGATCTACTTCCCCTGGGACATGGGATTCACCTACCAGAAACCGATCGCCGAGGATCACGTAGGCTGATCGCCGGACCCGGCACTTCCCCCTCGCATTGGGCGTCCCTGTCACATTGGCGGGGACGAATCATGTTTGACTGAACAGGTCAGGCAGCTGCCGTGGCGCGCGCCGCGCCCGTTGTTTACGGATTTTATAGTTCTTTTTCTTACCATTAACCGTAATATTCGTAAGGCGGCAAACGAATCGGGACGGGGGATTTTTCCCCCTTTGACGTTGATGAACGCATTATCGGCACAGTATCTGTTCGAGAGGGTCAGACGGCTCTTCGGCAGCGTGCCGTGCCGGCTGCAGGTCGCGGCGCTGCCATGGCGTCGTATCGACGACGGCGTCGAGCTCCTCCTCATCACCAGCCGCGACACCGGCCGCTGGATACTTCCCAAGGGCTGGCCGGACCCCGGCGAGGAACTTTGCGATGCAGCTGCGCGGGAAGCCGCGGAGGAAGCTGGCGTTTCGGGCGCAGTCTCGCGCCAGGAGGCCGGGCGATACTATTACGCCAAGATGCGTGGCTCGGGCGAGGAAGTGCCCTGCGAAGTGGTCGTTTTCGCACTCGAGGTGGATGCGATTGCCGAGAAATGGAAGGAAAAGCGCCAGCGCAAGCGCAAGTGGGTGACACCGCAGCAGGCCGCTCGCATGCTGAACGAGCCGGATCTCTGCCGCCTGATCTCAGGTTTCGGCGTCAATCCGCGCAGGTCCGCAGCCTGACGGACTGGCCGGGCGCCGCGCCATCTCATCAACCCGATGCTGCCCCGACAGCCGTCGCCGCTAGGCGGCGCGAAAGCGCTGCCGCTCGATCACCACCGTGTTTCTGCCCTCACGCTTGGCCGCATAGAGGCAGAGGTCGGCAGCCTGCATCGTCGCCATGGCCGCCTCGCCCGGCCGATGCGCCGCAAGCCCTATCGAAACCGAAAGCGTGATCCCGGGAATGCCAAGGGCACGCTCCGATTCGCTGACGTCGCGGCGCAGCTTTTCGGCAATCTCCGCAGCCTCATCGAGGCTGGCGCCGGCGAGAAATATGCCGAACTCCTCGCCACCGAGGCGTGCGCAGAGGTCGCCCTCGCGGGTGGCGGCACGGATATGCTCGGCAAGAAGCTGGATGACCTTGTCGCCGAGAACATGGCCGAAACGGTCGTTGAGCCGCTTGAAGTGGTCGGCATCCACATAGGCGAAGACGCCGCCCCGCCGGCCAAGAACCGGGTCGGAAAGGCCTAGCTCGAGCCTGTCGAGAAAGGTCTGCCGGTTGAGCAGTCCGGTCATCTGGTCTGTCTCGCTCAGATGCGCGAGCCGCTCCGTCAGCGAGCGCAGCGTGTCGGTCTGCAACATCACGTAGATGATAACCGGCAGCGAGACGATGGCGGTGATGCAGCCCGACAGGATCAGCTCGCTCTGGATCCTCTCGGCGCCGTGATTGCGGTAATAGGCCAGAACGAGCAGTTCGGCGCTGCACATCACCACCGAAAAGATCACGACGATCCTCGTCAGGGTGCTGCAGCGCCAGAATAGAGAGGACATGTCGCTCTTCGCATTATCCATTCGCTGCACTGGTAGCGGAACGGCGTTAACGTTTGGTGCCCTAACGTAAGGAATTTTCGTCCCTCAGGCGCCGTCGCAAGGCACCGGTTCAGACGCCGTAGCGTTCGGTGCTGATACGGCCGGCTGCGATGCCCGCGTCGATTGAACGGGTCGCCGCGTTCTCGACGAAGGGGTTGGAGCCGCAGATGAAGGTGCGCGCCGGCAACCCGCAGAGCAGCGACAGGGCGCGTTCGATCATTGAAGCGTCGATCCTGCCGCTCAGCACGCCGGCCGGTGGCGCGGTCTCCCGTGTCAGCGTCGCGATGAGGTGAAAGCCCTCCGCCCGGCCGGCCAGCGCCGCGAGTTCGTCGCCAAAGATCAGGTCGGCCTTCGTGCGCGCGGAGAACAGAAGCACCATCGGCGCCTTCGACCCGCTGTTGGCCCGGTGCCGCGCCATCGACATGAAGGGCACGATGCCTGCGCCGCCGCCGATCATCAGGATCGGCCCGCCATCGGCCGACTGCCAGATGAAATAGCCGCCGAGCGGCGCGCTGAGTTCGATCTCGTCGCCGACCCTGGCGACATCGTGGAAGAAGGGCGACACCTCCCCGTCGTCGAGCCGCTCGATGGCGAGTTCCAGATGACCTGTCTCCTCCGGCGCGGAGGCGATCGAATAGCTGCGCTGGGCGCGGTAGCCGTCCGGCGCTGTCAGGCGGACCGCCACATGCTGGCCGGCGACAAAGGGCCAGTGGTGCGGCGTGGAGAAGAAGAAGCTCGAGACCGTCGGCGAACGCCGCACGATCCCGGTAATGGTCGCGGTGCGCCAGCGCATCGCCTCAATCGTCCGTGTAGCGTTGCTCGCGCCAGGGGTCGCCGTAGCGGTGGTAGCCGCGCAGTTCCCAGAATCCGAGCTCGTCCCTTTGCGTGAACTGCAGCCCGTTGACCCACTTGGCCGACTTCCAGAAATAGAGATGCGGCACCAGGAGCCGCGCAGGGCCGCCATGATCGGCGCTGATCGCCTCGCCGGCATAGCGTGTGGCGATCATCGCCTTGCCGGCCACAAGGTCCTCCGTCGGCACGTTGGTGGTATAGCCATCGTAGGAATGCGCCAGCGTATGGGCCGTCGGCGGCTCGATCCCGGCATCGGCCAGCATGTCGTCGATCAGCACACCTTCCCAGAAGGTGTCGAATTTGGACCAAGTGGTCACGCAATGGATGTCGCGGGTCATCTTGGTCTGCGGCAGGGCATGGAACTCCACCCAGTTCCAGCTTTTGACCGGCCGCACGCCGTCCTTCAGCGCAAACGTCCAGTCCTCGGTACGGATGCGCGGCGTCGGCCCGGCCGACAGGACCGGAAAGCCGCTTTCCAGGAACTGGCCGGGCGGCAGCCTGTCCCTGACTTCCGGAGGTCTGTTGCCGCGTCCGCTGAACCCGCGTGTCACCATCTGAGGCTCCTGCGCCTGAATGCGCGCACCCGCATGTTTGCCGGGATTTTCGACGCTGGCAATCGCCCAGCCGTACCGACCGGCGCCACGCGTCGCCGCGTCATCATCGATCGAAACGTCGCCCGCAATTTGCCGAATCGCATTGCGCCGTCAGGCGACCAGCCGCAACTCTCCGTCGACATACTCATACTCGAAGGTGAACCACTTCTTCGTCTCGCTTCCGGTCTCGATGCGGAACGCCGTCAGCAGGCGCTCGCCATCGGTCTTCAGATAGATCGCGCCATAGACGGTGACGTTGGAGCGGCCGAGCGTCCAGATGTCGTCGATGATCTTCTCGCGCGCCTTGTCCGACGTCGAATCGGAGAGGTCGAGGACGCGGCGAATGAGGCTCTCGACCGCCTTGGCGTCCTCCATCTCACGCGTCGAGCGCTGCAACTCGGTCGACAGGATCACCGGCGTGTCGCCCCTTCCCCGCTTGCCCAGCCTTCCGAGCAGGTCGGGCCGCGGATGAACGTGCCCTTCCTCGTCGCCCGACGAGATCACGAAGGCGGCCGGCAGCACCGTGTCGAGAAAGGCGTCGGTGACCTTTTCCGAGCCGTGATGGCAGGTCTTCATCACCTCGGCGCGGAACCAGTTGGCCGTCGTCTCGACCATCGCGTCATGGGCCGCGGTGCCGGCACGGGGAAAGCGCGAGAGCCCGGCATAGTGGGCGAGCAGGAATTTCTCCGCCTTGTCGTTCAGGTCGCCGCCGAACAGCACCTTGAACTTGCCGTAGTGGAGCCTCAGCAGCACCGAATGGCCGTTCTTGGTCTCGCCGTAGCTGCCGAGCTTGCGCAACCGCGGCGCGCCGCCGGCGTCTGGCTCGACGACGGGGCCGAGTATCTCCACCGCATAGGGCCGCTGGCCGGAGGGCTCGAAGCCCGGCATCCAGACCCGGTCGTCCGCTTCAACGCCATGCGCGGTGGACAGCATGCGGATGTCGGCGATGTTGGGGTTTTCCAGCGCACTGCGCATGACACGCGGAAAGTCGAAATCGCCGAGGTCGACGCCCGGCCCGAACAGGGCCTCGATGTCGGCGCGTGTCTCGGCCAGGTCTGCGACATATTTCTTGCCCGTCGCAGCGTCCGTCGTCACGCCGCCCAGCTTCTCGAACTGGCCACTGACCGGACGTTCGGCCAGCCCGTTGTGGTAGACGACGTCGAAGCCGAACTTCTGGCTCGCCGCGAAGATCGTGTCGAAGCCGAAATAATGATCCTTGTCGGGATGCGTCATGATGGCGGCATGCAGCTTCATTGGCTCGCCGAGATAGCGGAACCGCTTGTCGAGAAAGGCGTGCATGTTGCTGGATATGCCGGCATCGAGCACAACGACCCGCTCGCTCTGGTCGGCTTCCGGCGCAATCAGAACCGCGCCGTCGCCCTGGCCGACATCGAGGAAGATGATCTCCAGCGGCCGCGTCTCGGAGGTGTGCGCCTTGGGGATGAAGGATTTCTCGACTGAGTCGCGCCCCGCCGCCCATTCGATCTCGAGCCAGCCGTCGGCGCTCTCCCCGGTCACCTTGAGGAAGTCGCCCCACAGCACCTCTCGCACCTTGGTGGAGCGGTTGGCCTTGAAGAGATAGGTCTTGATGGTCTTGCCAGCCGCCGTTTTCGGCAGGCCCACGAAGCGGTTCTGCATGTCGGCTCACCTCGGCCGTGTTCAGTCCCGATGCTGCCACCCACTATGTCGGGCCCGCCGGAGGCTGGCAAGCCGGACGGCCCGGAAGCTGCCCCTCAGGAAGGCTGGAACGCTGTGCCGGCTAACGCAGCGGGAGGGGGTGAATTCTCCCCGTTATCCACATGAGTGACACACAACATGTTGGGGTCACAAAACTTACAGAAACGAATCCTTGACGTGACAAAACGAGTCGCCTCATATGGATCATGCGCTTGTGTTGAGGGCGCGGCCGGAAAGTTCTGAGCCCGGTCTTTTTCCCCGGAATTTGTGCGTATTTCCCGCGAACCGCCCGTTTACGAGGCCGGCGAACGCGTGGGGAAATCTTTGCCTTTAAACGCGGCAAAGCTAGAATTGCGGGGGTGGAATAAATTGTCTGTTAACACTATATTTAGTGTTTGCGACTAGGGTTGGGGCTAGATAGTGTGGATTTCCCTCGGTTGAGGGAATCGAGAAAATTTCAGTTTTGAGGGACCCGCGGGGGTTCGTCGAGATGCTCGCCAGAGGTTCCGAAAGGAGGCTGACGCGCTTTGCGACGGAAACCTGCGACAGGAGAGCCGGCAGCCTTCGGGATGTCGGGCGCGGCGGACTTGCGTCTTGGTGAATTGGAACGGGAAAGTTCCTTCGAAAGACGCTATATATAGATAAAAGGGATCAGGACGATGCATATCCAGAGGCGCTTCACAAAGTCGGGCCAGTCGGCTTACGCGGCGATCGAGTTCCGCAAGGCGCTTTCTGAGATCAAGAATCCGGACGGCTCGGTCGTCTTCCGGCTCGAGAACATCGACGTGCCGGCGCAGTTCAGCCAGGTCGCGGCCGACATTCTCGCGCAGAAGTATTTCCGCAAGGCCGGCGTGCCGGCGCGCCTGAAGAAGGTCGAGGAGAACGACGTCCCGTCCTTCCTGTGGCGCTCCGTCGCCGACGAGGCCGAACTCGAGAAGCTGCCCGAGGACGAGCGCTACGGCTCGGAGATCGACGCCCGCCAGGTCTTCGACCGCCTTGCCGGCACCTGGACCTACTGGGGCTACAAGGGGGGCTACTTCGCCTCCGAGGAAGACGCCCTCGCCTTCCGCGATGAGCTCGCCTACATGCTGGCCACCCAGCGCGTCGCGCCAAACTCGCCGCAGTGGTTCAACACTGGCCTGCATTGGGCCTATGGCATCGACGGCCCCGGCCAGGGCCACTTCTACGTCGATCCGTTCACCGGCAAGATGACCAAGTCCAAGTCGTCCTACGAGCATCCGCAGCCGCATGCCTGCTTCATCCAGGGCGTCGGCGACGATCTCGTCAACGAGGGCGGCATCATGGACCTTTGGGTGCGTGAGGCGCGCCTGTTCAAGTACGGCTCGGGCACCGGCTCGAACTTCTCCCACCTGCGCGGCGAAGGCGAAAAGCTGTCGGGCGGCGGTCGCTCGTCGGGCCTGATGTCCTTCCTCAAGATCGGCGACCGCGCCGCCGGCGCCATCAAGTCGGGCGGCACGACGCGCCGCGCCGCCAAGATGGTGATCGTCGACGCCGACCATCCCGATATCGAAGAGTTCATCGACTGGAAGGTGCGCGAAGAGCAGAAGGTCGCCTCGCTGGTCACCGGCTCGAAGATCGTCAAGAAGCACATGGGCGCGGTCATGAAGGCCTGCGTCAATTGCGACGGCCCGGACGGCGACTGCTACGACCCGCTGAAGAACCCGGCGCTCAAGCGCGCCATCAAGGACGCCAAGCGTGACGGCGTGCCGGAGAACTACATCAGCCGGGTCATCCAGTTCGCACGCCAGGGCTACACGGCGATCGAGTTCAAGACCTACGACACCGACTGGGATTCGGAAGCCTACCTCACCGTATCGGGCCAGAACTCCAACAATTCCGTCTCGCTGAAGGACGACTTCCTGCGTGCCGTCGAACAGGACGGCAACTGGCACCTCACCGCCCGCAAGGACGGCAAGGTGATGAAGGAACTCAAGGCCCGCGACCTGTGGGAGAAGATCGGTTACGCCGCATGGGCGTCGGCCGATCCCGGCCTGCACTTCAACACCACGATGAACGACTGGCACACCTCGCCGGCCGGCGGCCCGATCCGCGGCTCCAACCCGTGCTCGGAATACATGTTCCTCGACGACACGGCCTGCAACCTCGCCTCGATCAACCTCCTGCCCTACCGGCGCAAGGACGGCACGATCGACATCGAGGCCTATGAGCACACGGTACGCCTGTGGACCATGGTGCTCGAGATCTCGGTGATGATGGCGCAGTTCCCGTCGAAGGAAATCGCCCGCCTCTCCTACGAGTACCGCACGCTCGGCCTCGGCTACGCCAATATCGGCGGCCTGCTGATGACCTCCGGCATCCCCTATGATTCCGAGGAGGGCCGCGCGATCTGCGGCGCGCTCACCGCGATCATGACCGGCGTCGCCTACGCCACCTCGGCCGAGATGGCCGGCGAACTCGGCGCCTTTGCCAACTACGACGCCAACGCCGACAACATGCTGCGCGTCATGCGCAACCATCGCCGCGCCGCCTATGGCGAGAGCGACGGCTACGAGAAGCTCGCTGTCTCGCCGGTGCCGCTGGTTGCTTCGGACGTGAAGCAGCAGGACCTGGTGACGCATGCCCGCGCCGCCTGGGACCTCGCCATCGCGCTCGGCGAGAAGCACGGCTACCGTAATGCGCAGGCAACCGTGATCGCGCCGACCGGCACGATCGGCCTCGTCATGGATTGCGACACCACCGGCATCGAGCCCGACTTCGCGCTGGTCAAGTTCAAGAAGCTCGCCGGCGGCGGCTACTTCAAGATCATCAACCGCGCCGTGCCCGAGGCGCTGCGCACGCTCGGCTACACCGAGGCGCAGATCGCCGAGATCGAGGCCTATGCGGTCGGCCACGGCAACCTGAACCAGGCGCCTGGCATCAACCCCGGCTCGCTCAAGGCCAAGGGCTTTACCGACGAGAAGATCGCCGCGGTCAACGCCGCCCTCGGCCAGGCCTTCGACATCAAGTTCGTCTTCAACCAGTGGACGCTGGGTGCCGACTGGGTGAAGGAGACCTTCGGCTTCACCGAAGAGCAGCTCAACGACTTCTCCTTCGAGATCCTGCCGGCACTCGGCTTCTCGAAGAAGGACATCGAGGCGGCTAACGTCCACATCTGCGGCGCCATGACGCTTGAGGGAGCACCGTTCCTCAAGGACGAGCACCTGCCCGTCTTCGACTGCGCCAACCCGTGCGGCAAGATCGGCAAGCGCTACCTCTCGGTCGAGAGCCACATCCGCATGATGGCGGCGGCACAGCCCTTCATCTCGGGCGCCATCTCCAAGACCATCAACATGCCCAACGACGCCACCGTCGAGGACTGCAAGAACGCCTACATGCTGTCCTGGAAGCTGGCGCTGAAGGCCAATGCGCTCTACCGCGACGGCTCGAAGCTGTCGCAGCCGCTCAACGCTTCGCTGCTGGCCGACGAAGAGGACGAGGACGACGATGCCGTCGAGACGATCGCCGCCGCACCTGCTGCTGCGCGCGCCGCCGCCGTCACCGAGAAGATCGTCGAGCGCGTCGTCGAACGTCTCTACCGCGACCGCGAAAAGCTGCCGAACCGCCGCAAGGGCTACACCCAGAAGGCAGTCGTCGGCGGCCACAAGGTCTATCTCAGGACCGGCGAGTTCGACGACGGGCGCATCGGCGAGATCTTCATCGACATGCACAAGGAAGGCGCCGCCTTCCGCGCGATGATGAACAACTTCGCCATCGCCATCTCGCTCGGCCTGCAGTACGGCGTGCCGCTCGAGGAATATGTCGAGGCCTTCACCTTCACCAAGTTCGAGCCGGCCGGCATGGTCGTCGGCAACGACGCCATCAAGAACGCCACCTCGATCCTCGACTACATCTTCCGCGAGCTGGCGGTCTCCTATCTCGACCGCGGCGACCTTGCCCATGTCGACACGTCGAACTTCGGCAACACCGCACTCGGCCGCGGCATTTCGGAAGGCAAGGCCGAGGCCGTGTCCAAGGGCCTGACGCGGGGTGCTGCCCTCAAGATGGTGTCGAACACCGGCGCCGATCCCAAGGGCGCGGCCGGCACGGCACCCGCCAAGACGTCGGCGCCCGTCGCCTTCTCCGGCTCCAATGTCAGGGCGCTCTCCACGGCTTCGGCCACGGCCGGCCTGGCGCTGAAGCCCGCCTATGCGGAAGCGCCCGAGGGGGCGGTTGCCTTCAAGCGCGACTATGAGGAGCGGGCGAAGGAGCTGGCCGAGGACGTCGCCAATGACGAGGCGGAGGAATCGCCGGCATCGGCGATGTTCACCGACGCCGCCGCCGAGGAGGCAGCCCAGGCCAAGAAGGTCGCCTCCGACCGCCGCGCCAAGTCGCTGATGCAGGGCTATACGGGCAATTCCTGCTCGGAGTGCCAGAACTTCACCATGGTCCGCAACGGCACCTGCGAGAAGTGCGACACCTGCGGAGCGACGAGCGGCTGCAGCTGAGGGTTCTTCCTAATGATTGAGCAAAGGCCGGGCAGCAGTGCCCGGCCTTTTTTGTTGCTAGAGTTTGGCTGAAATCGCCCCGCTGTTCGTCATCCCAGGGCTCAGCCGAAGCGCAGCGAAGGCGCAGATCCGAAAATGACGAAGGTGCGGTAGGGCCGCCGGCCCCCAAGGCACGGCGTCACTCGAGTCGCGCGCCGCCAGGAGCGCTGCTCGGCCCACCATGCGACCCGCCCGTCCTGCGAACAGGTAGCCCTGCCCATCAAGGTCGGCTAAGCAGGGCCGAATCAACCGAGCGAGCCCATCATGACCGACCAACCCGCACCTGATTTCGTCGCCCAGGAGCGCGAGCGCCAGGCGGCGTTCTTCGCCGCCAGGCAGCCGGGTGAAGCCGGCTTCGAGGGCAGTGCCTATCGCCTGCCGCCCGAAAACCGGCTGTCCAACCTCAACCCGGCAATCCGCGACCTTGCCGCCCGCTATTTCGACGACAACGCCATCGCCTGGCACCAGCACGCCGCGCATGGGCTGTCGTCGCAGGTCTGCTGCCTCAACTTCCTGATGCCTCTGGCGACCCGCCCGGACATGCTCGCGCGCCTCGTCCAGTCCGCGCTCGGCGGCGACCTGCCGGAAATGCTGGAGGTCGAAAAGGGCCCGGACGGCGAGGCATGGTTCGTCGGCTTCGAGTGGGTGGGCAGCGAAAACTACCTCAATGAGTGGCCCCCAACCGGCAAGCCGAAGCGCGGCGCCAACGTGACGAGCGCCGATGCGGTCCTGCGCTTTCGCCAGTCCGGCAAGGTGGAGACCCTGCTTGTCGAGTGGAAATACACCGAGACCTATGGTTCGCCGCCGCATGCCAAGAGCGAGCCGGAGCGGCTGAGGCGCTACCAGGCCATCGCCTTCACGCCGTTCGGGCCGATCCGCAGCGATGCCGGCCTGAAGCCCACCGAGCTGTTCTGGGAGCCCTTCTACCAGCTGTTTCGCCAGCAGATGCTGGCCGCGCGCATGCAGGCCGCGCACGAGGCCGAGTACGGGCGCGTGCGCGTGCTGCACATCGCGCCTGCCGCCAACCAGAGGCTCAAGCGGGTGACCTCGCCGACCCTGCGAAAACTCGGCGACAACGCTTTCGATGTGTTTCGCCAGTTGCTGGTCGAACCGGACTCGTTTGTCAGCCGCTCGACGGAATCGCTGTTTGCCCCGCTGATCGACGATGCGCCAGGCGATGACCCATGGGCGGCCTATCTGCGCGAGCGCTACACATTCGTCGCAGCCGGAACGGACAGCTGATACGGGAACGCCGCGA
Source organism: Alphaproteobacteria bacterium (assembly GCA_018823835.1). GTDB lineage: Bacteria > Pseudomonadota > Alphaproteobacteria > Rhizobiales > Rhizobiaceae > CAMYMG01. Next base: position 933,972 of record JAHJHT010000013.1, read on the forward strand.
GCTCTCATGCCCTCCACCCTCGTCCATATCCACGGCCGCGTGCAGGGCGTCGGCTACCGCGCCTGGACCGAGCGGCAGGCGCAGGCGCTGGGCCTGCGCGGCTGGGTGAAAAACGAGCCGGACGGCTCCGTCACAGCGCTTGTCTCCGGGCCCGAGGCGGCAGTCGCAAGGATGCTTGAGCTGTTCCGGACCGGACCGAAATACGCCTCGGTCACCAAGGTCACCACCGGACCCGCCGACGAACCCGACGTTCCGGCCGGCTTCAGGCAGTTGCGCTGACGCGCCAGCGGGCCCCGTCGCCCGGAGGAAGAACTGCCGGGTTCCCGCAAGCCCAGCCCGGAACTCTCTCGACTCCCGCCCGTTGTGCAGCATCCCCAACGCAAGGAGACAATCATGCAGAACATTTCAGGGAAACGCGTCGCCATTCTCGCCACCCACGGTTTCGAGCAGTCGGAACTCGAGGTGCCGCTGGAGAAGCTGCGCGCGGCCGGCGCAACCGTCGATGTCGTGTCGCTGCAGTCGGGCGAGATCACCGGCTGGGACAAGAAGGACTGGGGCCGTGCCGTACCGGTCGACAAGACGCTCGACGAGGCGAGCCCCGGCGATTACGACGCGCTGGTGCTGCCGGGCGGCCAGATGAACCCCGACCTGCTGCGTGTCGAGCAGAAGGCGCTGGATTTCGTCAGGAGCTTCTGGAACGACAGCAAGGTTGTCGGCGCGATCTGCCATGCGCCCTGGCTGCTGGTCGAGCTCGACGTGCTGGAAGGACGTCGCCTCACCTCCTACAAGTCGATCAAGACGGACGTGCTGAATGCCGGCGGCGACTGGGTTGACGAGGAAGTCGTCACCGACCAGGGGCTCGTCACCAGCCGCAATCCCGACGACCTTCCCGCCTTCTGCGCCAAGCTGGTCGAGGAGATCGGCGAGGAACGCCACGAGCGTCGCGCCGCCTGAGGCGTCCGCCCCCACCGACCACCATCCCTATCAGCGGCCCCGCCCTCGCGGGGCCGCTGCCATGCCGGCCCCACGAGCAGCACAACCGACCATACCCGAATCCAGCATCCTAGGGTTGCGGCGGTTCGTAGTGATGCAACTGCGAATCACCTAGCTTCTGCCCTGCTATTGAGGGAGAGGTCTCATGGAAAGCTGCACTGACAGGAACGGCGACACCTGGACGATCTACAAGGCGAGTGACGGCTGGCGCTGGCAACGCAAAGCGTCGAACGGCAAGATCGTCGGCGCCTCTACCGAAGCCTACGTCAACAAGTCCGACTGCATCGCCAACGCCCAGCGCAACGGCATGACCTGCACACCGCGCTGAGGGCACAGTTCAGCCTGCGGAACGCGCCAGCCATTTGCGCCAGGCGTTCTCGTCGCCGTGGAAGACGTTGAGGTCGATGCGACCCTCGACGCCATGCGACAGGCCAGAACCCGAATATTGCCAGAACACCCAGTCGCGGCCCGGATAGACTTTTGACGGATGCGCTGCCACCGAGCGCAGCCAGAACGGGTGGTTCTTGAACGCGCCCTTCAGGTTGTCGGCATAGAAGTCCGGCGCGGTGTAGATGATGGGGCGCTGGCCGTAATGGGCCTCGAGCTTGTCCATGAAGACCTGCATCTTCTCCAGCACGTTCTCGCGCGAGGGCCGCTTCTTGCAGCTCGACGTGTGGTTCCACTCGACGTCGATGACCGGCGGCAGCGCGCCCTTCACCTTGGGCACGTTGCGGATGAACCAGTCGGCCTGTTCGCGTGCCGTGCGGCACCAGTAGAAGAAGTGGTAGGCGCCGCGCTTTAGCCCGGCCTTCTCGGCGTTCTTCCAGTTCTGGCGGAACATCGGGTCGAGATGGTCGCCGCCGTCGGTCGCCTTGATGTAGACGAAGTTGGCGCCCTGCCCGCGCAGCTTCTGCCAGTCGATGTCGCCCTGCCAGCGCGAGATGTCGACGCCGTGCACGGCCAGCTGCTTGGGCGAGGCCTTGCCGAAATTGATCGGCTTGGCGTCTCGGAAGCGGCGCTCGTTGATGACGATGTTGGCGTATGCAGCCTCGGCGGCGACCGGGCGCTCCGTCGCCACCAGAGCATTCTCCACCGGTGCGCTGTCGCTTTCCGGCTCAGGCGTGACTGCGGCGGTCGGCACGGGCTCCGGCGGCGTCGCGACCTCGGCCACCGGCGCGGCCGGGCGCTGGATCGAGCTCGTCGTCTCGTTGGAAAGGCCCAGCCCGTCGATGCCGGAACTCGAGGTGCAGCCCGTGGCGCCGATGCAGGCGAGGAAGACCGTGGCAATGGTGGAAAAACGCATGAATACTCGCACTCAGGACAGATCTAAAGATGCGGACGCCCCCCGAAAATCCGCCGAAGCAAGATTGCTAACGGAGAATTACCAAGAAAGATTGAATCCTAATCTTAACCTTGCGGCCCAGGCCCTGAGACGGCGTTTGCCGCCCGCAATTTTGCCCGAATGTCGTCCTTCGCTGCATCGACGCCCGGGCGATGGGTGCCGGGCGTGCAAAGGCAACGGGGTCGAACCACATGAAAATAAGATCACTTGTCGCCGCGGGCATGCTCGCGGCAACCCTGCCGCTCGCGCCGGCACTCGCGCAGGAAAAGCAGCCGCTGACGCCCGGTATCGTCGAACAGCTCAACCTCGCTTCCAAACTCACCAATTACGGGCTTGAGCGGGAGGATCCGTTCCTGCTGCTGGCGGCGGCACGCCTTCTCTCGACGATCGACCCAGCCGCCGCTGCCTCGCAGGAACCGATCAGTGCCGAGGAACTCATCGCCAAGGCGCGCGAGATGTCGGGCGACCGCCAGTCGGTCAATCTCGTGGCCGACGATGTCGAGGAAGAGGTGTCGCGCGGCCTCTGCTACGGTCCGGGCACGGTCTACGGCTGCTTCTGACAACAAAAACCCGGGGTGACGGCTCGCGTCATCCCGGGCGGCTGGCCCATATATGCGGGCCGGGTACAGTCCGTCCTGACGTCAGGCTAGGCGCTTACCCTCGACTGCCTGCTGGTCTGGTCGATGACATGCGGAGCGAGGCTCGGCTGTGCATTGCGCGCCGCTTTCCTCAGCAGCATGCGCACCTCCTCCGGGCGAACGCGATCGCGCTCCATCAAGAGCCGGATGATCGGATCGCTCAACAGCTCTTCCAGCGTCTCTTTGCCCTTGCTCATCGTCGCCTCCTCAAAGGCCACCCGCGTCCCTAAGATAAGCCCGCCATCATGGCATGCAAATGTCAGTTCGATGATTTTTAGGTGTCGCGGCGAAAAACCATGCTCATTAAAGCGCAAGTTCGCGCAAAACCGGCAACAGAGCGTCCGGCAGATCCTCGGCGATCAGGCCGGGCCCGAAGCGCGCGGCGGCCTCCGCGTGCAGCCAGACGGCAGCGGCCGCCGCCTCGAAGGCCGGCATGCCCTGCGCCAGCAGACCGGCGGCGATGCCCGCAAGCACGTCGCCCGAGCCAGCCGTCGCCAGCAGCGGCGTGCCATTGGCGTTTATGGCGGTACGGCCGTCCGGCGCGGCGATCACAGTATCGGGTCCCTTGAGGATGATCGTCGCATTGGCCCGCGCCGCCGCCGCGCGTGCCCGGTCCACCTTCGACCGGGCCAGGTCATCGGCAAGGTCGGGAAAGAGCCGTCTGAACTCGCCCTCGTGCGGCGTCAGCAGCAGTTGCGGCGCCCCTGGCAGACTCGCCGCGGCGAAGAATGGCCCCGGGTCACGCGCAAAGACGGTCAACGCATCGGCGTCGAAGACGATATGGCGCACCAGCCCCCCGCTCCTGCCGATCAGTTCGAAGGCGAAGCCGGCAGCCTGCGATCCCGTGCCGAGGCCCGGCCCCATCACCAGAGAGGCCGGTTTCCTGTCGCGCAGGAATTCCTCGGCCTCTTCCAGCGTGTCGACCCGGCGCAGTATCGTGCCGGTCAGGTGCATGGCGTTGACCTGCAGCGCGCTCGCCGGCGACAGCATCGTCACGGCGCCCGCGCCCGCCCGCGCCGCGCCCATTGCCGAAAGCCGCGCAGCACCGGTCGCCGAAGCGCCGCCCGAGAACACGCCGACATGACCGCGCGCATATTTGTAGGTTGCGGCGTGGGGCCTCGGAAACACCGCTTGCCAGAGCGCCGGACCGTTCTCGACGCAGCGCGGCGCGATATCGTCCAGCACGCTGGCCGGGATGCCGATATCGGCGACGATCGTCTCGCCGCAATAGTCGCGGCCGGGATAGAGCAGATGGCCGGGTTTGCCGCGGAAGAAGGTCACCGTCACGTCGACCCGGGGCGCTGATCCGAGCACCGCGCCGCTGTCGCCCGAGATGCCGCTCGGCAGGTCGACGGCCAGGACCGCCGCGCCGGATGCCTTGATCCGCGCAATCGCGTCGGCGTTGACGCCGTCGAGTTCCTTCGACAGGCCGGCCCCGAACAGCGCGTCGATGACCAGGCAGGTGGCGTCCGGCCGGAAGCTTTCGAGGTCGAGCGCCTCCACCGGGCATTCGGCGGCGGCGCGGGCGGCGTCCGTGCCCTGTCGCGGCGAACCGGCCCGATAGAGCGACACGGCAGCACCGGCCTCGGCGAGCAGCCTTGCCGCCACATAGCCGTCGCCGCCATTGTTGCCCGGACCGCAAAGCACCATCGTCTGGCGCGCGCCCGGCCAGCGCTCGAGCGCAAGCGCTGCGACGGCGGCGCCCGCCTGGCGCATCAGGGCCATGCCGTCATGCGGCCCGGCTGCGATCGACAGCCGGTCGGCCTCGGCCATCTCGGCGGGTGTGAGCAGGTGCCGGATCGCCGGTGCGGCCTGTTTTCTTGCGTGCATGGACCAGAGCTACACGATCCGGCGGCGCTGCGGAACAGCGACGCGGCCGCCGCTGCGCGCGACCGCGAAAAAACCGCCCCTTGCCTTTACTTTCATCAAATTGCACAACATTCGGGCAGCGACACCCTCTCTCCGTTTTGTCCCGGGGCAAGGATTCGGCGCAAGCAGCGTTGGAAGGGGTAGCGGAAAATCAAAGTTTTGCGCTGCGGCTGTTTCCCACGCAAATTCATCGCGTAGCGCCCAGACTGGCACGGTTCGTGCTAGAAACTGGCGCAAGCGGGTAGAAATCTCGTCATACCGGCACTGGAGGCCAGCAAAAGTGAAAAAGATCGAAGCGATCATCAAGCCGTTCAAGCTCGACGAGGTGAAGGAAGCCCTCCAGGACGCGGGCCTTCAGGGCATCACCGTCACCGAGGCGAAGGGTTTTGGCCGCCAGAAGGGTCACACCGAACTCTACCGCGGCGCCGAATATGTCGTCGACTTCCTGCCCAAGGTGAAGATCGAGGTCGTGCTCGGCGACGATGCCGTCGAAGGCGCCATCGAGGCGATCCGCAAGGCGGCGCAGACCGGGCGCATCGGCGACGGCAAGATTTTTGTTTCGAACATCGAAGAAGTCGTGCGCATCCGCACGGGAGAAACTGGTATGGACGCCGTCTGATCCGGTCCGTCCGTTCAACAGTTCAACAAGGAATTTTTCAGGGAGACATGGAATGACGACTGCAAAAGACATCATGAAGCAGATCAAGGACAATGACGTGAAATTCGTCGATCTGCGGTTCACCGACCCGAAGGGCAAGCTCCAGCACGTCACGATGGACATCGCCGAAGTCGACGAGGACATGTTCGCCGACGGCGTCATGTTCGACGGTTCGTCGATCGCCGGCTGGAAGGCCATCAACGAGTCGGACATGGTGCTGATGCCCGACACCGAGACGGTCCACATGGACCCGTTCTTCGCGCAGTCCACCATGGTCGTCCTGTGCGACATCCTCGACCCGGTCTCGGGCGAGGCCTACAACCGCGACCCGCGCGGCACGGCCAAGAAGGCTGAGGCCTACATGAAGGCGGAAGGCGTCGGCGACACCATTTTCGTCGGACCGGAAGCCGAATTCTTCGTCTTCGACGACGTGAAGTACAAGGCCGACCCCTACAACACCGGATTCAAGCTCGACTCGACCGAACTGCCGTCCAACGACGACACCGACTACGAGACGGGCAACCTCGGCCACCGTCCTCGCGTCAAGGGCGGCTATTTCCCCGTGCCGCCGGTCGATTCCTGCCAGGACATGCGCTCCGAGATGCTCACCGTGCTGACCGAGATGGGCGTGCGCGTCGAGAAGCATCACCACGAGGTGGCTGCCGCCCAGCACGAACTCGGCGTCAAGTTCGACGCGCTGACGCGCAACGCCGACAAGATGCTGATCTACAAGTATGTCGTGCACCAGGTCGCCAATGCCTACGGCAAGACGGCCACCTTCATGCCGAAGCCGGTGTTCGGCGACAACGGCTCGGGCATGCACGTCCACATGTCGATCTGGAAGGACGGCAAGCCGACCTTCGCGGGCAATGAATATGCCGGCCTGTCGGAAAGCTGCCTCTATTACATCGGCGGCATCATCAAGCACGCCAAGGCCATCAACGCCTTCTCCAACCCGCTGACCAACTCCTACAAGCGTCTGGTCCCGGGCTACGAGGCGCCGGTGCTGCTCGCCTATTCGGCGCGCAACCGCTCGGCCTCCTGCCGCATCCCCTTCGGCTCGTCGCCGAAGTCGAAGCGCGTCGAGATTCGCTTCCCCGATCCGGGCGCCAACCCCTACCTCGCCTTCGCAGCCATGCTGATGGCAGGCCTGGACGGCATCAAGAACAAGATCCACCCCGGCCAGCCGATGGACAAGGATCTCTACGACCTGCCGCCGAAGGAACTGAAGAAGATCCCGACGGTCTGCGGCTCCTTGCGCGAAGCGCTGCAGTCGCTCGACAAGGACCGCGGCTTCCTGAAGGCCGGCGGCGTCTTCGACGACGACCAGATCGACGCCTATATCGAGCTCAAGATGGCCGAGGTCATGCGCTTCGAGATGACGCCGCATCCGGTCGAGTTCGACATGTACTATTCGGTCTGATCAAGACCGCCTGAAACGAAAAAGCCCCGGCGGAAACGCCGGGGCTTTTTTTTGCGTTCGGGCCAGGCTCTCAGGCGGCGTCTGTCGTGGTCCAGTCGGCCACCACGGCCGGCGCATCGAGGCGCTTGCGAAAATCCTCGCGGATCTCGTTCCACGCGTAGCGGATGGAGTTCTCGACGATCTCGCGGTCGTACTTCTTGTATTCGTCGGAGATCGGCGCCCATTTGATCAATGCCTTCGGGCTCTCGGTAAAGGCGTTGCCGCCGGCCGCCACATTATCCCACAGGATGTCGTCGATCCGCGCCTCGAAGTCGGCCAGCCATTTGTCCGGCGCGTCGGGCTCGGTCACCATCGCGGCATTGGCCTCGATGCCGGCCTTGTAGGACTCGACCGCCATCCTGCAGCGCTCGGGCGCCGGCAACGTCGAACCGGCGGTGGCATTGCCCACCACGTGAACGGTCAGGTCGGACAGCGAAGCGGCGAAAATGTGCATGGTCGCGATGTGGATCGCATTGGCGAAGACCTCGTCCTCGAACATCTTGGGATAGCTGATGCCCATGCGTTCCTTCAGGTAGCCATAGAGCTTCTTCTGGGCGATCAGCGATGCGCGCGTGCGGGCGAACTCGAACAGCCTGTCGGCGGTGTCTATCGGCCCGGTGTCGGCCCGGGCCGAGAAGCGCGAGGCTACGTCGGCGATCCAGCCGGCGGCTTCGGAAAACTGCGTCAGAAAGTGTTTCATGCTCGTCAATCGCCAATTTCCCCGCCGGTTGGAATGCTACGATAGAATCATTTCGGTGCCTGTCTTCTCTCTGTAATCATCAAAGCTGCGGTGATTCTCTCGCGGGAGTCCCCGTGTCAATGATGTCGGCATTCCGCTGGCATACTATTGGGGAGGGAAATCGACATGTCCAGCAACGACGCTGGCTCCAGGGAACGTCATTGGGAGAAGACAAGAAACCTCAACACGGTCATCATGATCCTGTGGGTGGTCTTCGCCATCATCATTCCCTTTATGGCCAGCTCTCTTAATTCCATCTCTTTTCTTGGCTTTCCCTTGGGCTACTACATGTGCGTCCAGGGATCGCTTATCGCATTCGTCGCAATGATCTGGGTCCAGAACTGGCGCCAGGACGCAATTGACGACGAATTCGGCGTTGGCGACTGAGGGGGGCGACAATGGCTACCGAAACCGCGGGCAAAGCCCGCTTCATCGACAATCTCGGAAAAGTCTATGCGCTTTATACGCTGGGCTTTCTCGCATTCTTCGCATTCATGGCGGTGCTCGAAAAAATGGGCATGGGGGCGCAGGCGATCGGCGTCGGCTTCCTGCTCTTCACCATTGCCATCTATGCGATCATCGGCTGGCTCTCGCGCACAGCGGAAGTCGACGCCTACTACGTGGCGGGCCGCGAGGTTCCGGCACTCTATAACGGCATGGCGACCGCGGCGGACTGGATGTCCGGCGCATCCTTCGTCGCGCTGGCCGGCGGCGTCTATTTCGGCGGTTATCCGTATCTCGGATTCATCGTCGGCTGGACGGGCGGCTACGTGCTGGTCAACTCGCTGCTTGCGCCCTACCTGCGCAAGTTCGGCTGCTACACGGTGCCCGACTTCATCGGGACGCGCTACGGCGGCAACATTGCCCGCCTTTGTGCCGTCATCGTGCTGGTTGTCGCGTCGTTCACCTATGTGACGGCCCAGATCAACGCCACCGGAACGATCGCCGCGCAGACGCTCGGCATTCCGTTCGAACTCGGCGTCTGGCTCGGCCTGCTCGGCATCTTCATCTGCTCGATGCTCGGCGGCATGCGCGGCGTGACCTGGACTCAGGTGGCGCAGTACATCGTGCTGATCATCGCCTACCTGGTGCCGATCATCTGGATGTCCAACAAGCAGGGTTTCGGCATCATTCCGCACTTCTCCTACGGCGACGCAGTGCAGCGCATTGCAGAGCTGGAGGCGCAGTACGGGCTGAAGCCGGCACTTGAGGCAATTCCGGGCGTATCCGTCCTCACCACGCCGGCCAACGCGCCTGCGGGTCAGGGCTGGGCAATGGTCTCGCTCGCCATCTGCATGATGGCAGGCACCGCCTCGCTGCCGCATATCCTGATGCGGTACTTCACCACGCCTTCCGTCCGCTCGGCTCGCCGTTCGGTCGGCTGGTCGCTTACCTTCATCTTCCTGCTCTACTTCTCGGCGCCGGCCCTGGCCACGCTGACGAAGCTGCAGCTTCTGGATCCGACGCTGGCGACTTCGGTCATCGGCAAGGCTTTCGAGGACGTTTCAAACCTCGAATGGGTGAAGCACTGGTCTTCGGTGGGCATGCTCGCCGTGGCCGACCAGAACGGCGACGGCATCGTTCAGCTGAACGAGTTCTTCATGCGGCCCGACATCGTCGTGCTCGCCACACCAGAAATCGCAGGCTTGCCCTACGTGATTTCCGGCCTCGTGGCTGCTGGTGGCCTTGCTGCCGCCATGTCGACCGCAGACGGACTGCTGCTCGCCATCGCCAATGCGCTGTCGCATGATCTCTACTACAAGATCATCGATCCGAAGGCCGACACACGCCGCCGCCTGACCGTGGCTCGCGTGCTTCTGCTCTTCATCGGTGCAGCAGGCGCACTGGTCGCATCGCTGAAACTGACGGGAATTCTAGGTGCCGTGGCATGGGCGTTCGACTTTGCCTGTTCCGGCCTGTTCTTCCCGCTGGTACTCGGCGTGTGGTGGAAACGAGCCAACTCGGCCGGCGCCGTTGCCGGCATGATCGGCGGTTTCGTCGTCGGTTCGTGGTACCTCTACATGGTCTACAACGGCCTGATGGACCCATGGTTCGGCATCGACCACATCCGCTTCGGCATCATCGGCATGCCGGTCAGCCTGGTCTGCATGGTAGTCGTCAGCCTGCTCACCCCTGCCCCGAGCAAGGAAGTGCAGGACATGGTGGACGAGGTTCGTATCCCCACGGGTGCGACTATCCTTGGCACCGGCCACTAACAGTCTATAAAGCAATGAGAGGGCGGGACCTGGTCCCGCCCTCCTTTTTTGGAGACTGCATCCGTTGGAAGACCTGATCTTCATCCACCCCTTGTGGGTAATCGTGCTGGACTACGTGCTCGGCGTCATCATGTGGACGCTCATCGGTCGCGCCGCGATGTCGATCTTCCTGCCCGAGGATTCCGAGTTCTTCTTCATGCGGTTCTTCGTCTTCGCGACGAACCCGCTGATGCGGCTCTTCGGGCCGATCACCCCGAGCTTCCTGATCGAACCGCTCCGGCCACTCTTCGTCGCCTGGTTCTTCTACATGTTCCGCTTTTACGCGATGCCCTGGCTGCTGGGCTACAGCGTCATGGGCATGCTGTCATTTCCGCTGGAAAGCGACATCGCGCAGTTCCTCTACCAGGTCTTCTGACCGCTGCGGCCCCGCAGGCGGCACGACCAGCCTCGTCCCGATACAAAAGAAGGCCCGGCGCTCTGATCGAGCACCGGGCCTTTTGACTGGCCGGTCGGCCGAATCGTCAGGCTGCTGCCGAAACCTTCGATGCGGCGCCGGTAGGCACCTCCGAAATGGTCTTCAGGATCTGCGAGGCGATCTGGTAGGGGTCGCCCTGCGAGTTCGGACGACGATCCTCGAGATAGCCCTTGTAGTCGTTCCTGGCAAAGCTGTGCGGCACGCGGATCGAGGCACCGCGATCGGCCACGCCGTAGCTGAACCTGTTCCAGGGCGCGGTCTCGTGCTTGCCGGTCAGGCGCTTGTCGTTGTCCGGACCATAGACGGCGATGTGGTCGTGCAGGTTCTTGTCGAAGGCTGCCATCAGCGCCTCGAAATAGGCCTTGCCGCCGACTTCGCGCATGTAGGTCGTCGAGAAGTTGGCGTGCATGCCCGAGCCGTTCCAGTCGGTGTCGCCGAGCGGCTTGCAGTGATACTCGATGTCGATGCCGTATTTTTCGGTCAGGCGCTCAAGCAGGTAGCGGGCGATCCACATCTCGTCGGCGGCCTTCTTGGAGCCCTTGCCGAAGATCTGGAATTCCCACTGGCCCTTGGCCACCTCGGCGTTGATGCCTTCGTGGTTGATGCCGGCGTCGAGGCAGAGGTCGAGATGCTCCTCGACGATCTTGCGGGCGACGTCGCCGACCTTGGCGTAGCCGACGCCGGTGTAGTACGGGCCCTGCGGCGCCGGGAAGCCGGCGGCTGGGAAGCCGAGCGGGCGGCCGTCCTTGTAGAAGAAGTACTCCTGCTCGAAACCGAACCAGGCGCCCTCGTCGTCGAGGATGGTGGCGCGCTTGTTGGAAGGATGCGGCGTCACGCCATCGGGCATCATGACCTCGCAGAGCACGATCGCGCCGTTCTTGCGCGTCGTGTCGGGCACGATGCGGACCGGCTTCAGCACGCAGTCGGAATTGCTGCCTTCGGCCTGCAGCGTCGAGCTGCCGTCGAAACCCCACAGCGGGAGTTGCTCGAGAGTCGGGAACTGATCGAATTCCTTGATCTGCGTCTTGCCACGCAGGTTCGGCACCGGCGTGTAGCCATCGAGCCAAATGTACTCAAGCTTGTACTTAGTCATCGCGTTCCTCTTGTGAGCTTGCGTCCCTGGATGAACGGAGGCCGGCACGCAGACCGGCTGTCCGTCGTGCATATTGCAACGCAACAAGCATGCCAGTTCGCGCGCCGATCGCCGGCACGGTCCGCAATCGCGCGCTTTTTGTCGCCTTCCCGCTTCGACACGGCAGTTTCCCGGGTGCGAAACCAATCCCGGGCACCCGCGTTGCACCTCTCAAGCCCCTTGCCGCGACAAGGCTGCAAGGACGTCTGCAACAGCTGCAATGACGTCAAACAGGCACAAGTCAAAATCGCCTAAAAAACAGTCACTTCTTGTTTTTTTCGAATGCAGATTGCGCAAATTGCGGGCAGAACCTATATTGATCTTAGATTCCCGATGCTGCTCTGCAGCATAGAAGGAGGAAGAACAAATGGAGACGAACTCCAGCCGTCCGACGGCAAAGATTTTGGCTTTCCCTGCTGGCGGCCGATCAGGTTTCGCCAGGAGCAGGACTGACATTCACTCGGCCGCCAACATTTCTGTACGCCCCGAGGAAAACCGGGTTGTCGTCGACAGCTGGTACCACGAGGCTGCGGTACGCGAAGCCGAGACCTCGAAGGGTCACTGAGGCTTCTGTTCACCCGGCGCGCGGAATTTCGCGCGACCGTCACGCAAAGCGCCGCCTCGAACGGGGCATCTGCGCCCTCGCCTTGCGCCTTCAAGCAGCTCTGAAAACCCGCTAGCGGATGGCGTTGAGCAGCGCCACCGCGCCCAGCATGTCGCGCTTGCGGGCGGCGCGGCGCGCCACCTCCTCCGCGTCGTGGCCCCAGTGCTCGGCCTGCCAGTCCTCGTCCACATGGGCGGCGTTCCACGCAGCTTCGGCGTCGAGTTCGCCGAAGTCGACGGCCAGCGCCAAAAGCGCCGAGCCGGTCAGATTGGTCATCAGGTGCAGCGCGGACAGGCGCAGCGGCTCGGCACGCTGGCTGAGATGCGCGCCGATGGCGCCGATCGTCTCGCGCGGCTGCTCGACATGGATCACCCCTTCGGCCAGCACGAAGCGCGCACCGAGCTTCATGCCTGCCCAGTCGATCACCGGGTCCCAGGCATCCGCCTGACGCTGCACCAGGCTGTCCGGGTGGCCTGCGCGGTAGCACAGCAGGTCGGAGGCCGAAAAGCGCAGGATATCTTCAAGCACCGCCTGCGGGTCGGTGGCGACCCCGTCTATGGCCGTGTTGACGAGACGATAGACCGGCATGGAAGGCGGATCGATCACCTCGCCCTGTGCGGCGAACTCGTTGGCCACGAGGCCAGCAGCCTTGTCCGTCGGCAGCGCCAGCAGCGCCTTGCCCGGCGTACGCACCGGCCGGCCGTCGAGATGCACGGCAAAGGCCTCGCCATCAGGCGCCACAGCCACCTCCTTGTAGAAGCGCTTCGGCAGCGGCGTACGCATCTGGATCTGCGCCCGGCGCACCGGGTCGGGATCCGACAGCATCTTGCCTTCCTCGAGGTCGTTCAAAATGTCGCGCATCACAAGCCTATCGGGGTTGGTCGACGGGGCGATCGGTTGACCAGGACAAGCCCGGCGGCAATCAGCACCAGCGACATCAATATAAGCAGCCCCAGCGGTTCGCCAAGGATCAGGCCGGCAAACAGCACGCCGAAGGCCGGCGTCAGGAAGGTGAAGCTGGCAAGCCCGGATGCCGGATAGTGCCGCATCAGCCAGAACCAGAGCACATAGGTGATCGCCACGATGTAGACCGACTGGAAGATCAGCGCCAAGGTGGCAACGCTGTTGGCGTCGCGGATGGCCGGCCCGGAGACCGGCAACAGCAGTGCCGCAACCACGGCAGCGACGCCAAGCTGGTAGAGCAGCAGCTTCTCGGCGCCGGCATGGGCAAGCCTGGTCCCCTTGATCACCATGATCGTCGCCGCCCAGGCAAGACCGGCCGCCAGGCTCATCATGTCGCCGGTCAGCGCCTCGGGCCCCGGCCGGCTCAGCCTATCGGAAAAGACCAGCACCAATCCCGCGAAGGCCAGCACAAGGCCGATGAATTTGCGCAGCGAGATGGTTTCGCCGAGAAAGAAATGGCCGCCGACCAGGACCCAGAACGGCATGGAATTGACCAAAAGGGTGCTGCGTGCCGCCGAGGTATAGTCGAGCCCGACAAAGATCAGCAGGAATTCCAGGGTGAACAGCAGGCCGGCAAGCAGGCCGACCCAGAGCGTGCCGTCACGCTCGAACAGCCGTATGCCGCGCCAGCGGCACCACAGAAACACCATGCCGCCACCCACCACGGAACGGGCGAGTGTCAGGAAGACCGGGCTGTAACCGGTATTGGAGAGCTTGGCGGCAACGCCGTTGAGGCCCCATGAGAGCGTCAGGCCGATCATGACGGCTACGGCCAGCGTGTCGACCGCGTCGCGCCGCTGGACAGCGGACGCTGTGGTCACCGATCGTCTCCGCTCGCCTCGTCGAAGCCGATCAGGTTCCAGCTCTGGCGCATATGGGCCGGCATCGGCGCCGTCACGTCGATTACCCCCTTGTCGGGGTGGGGAATGACGATGCGCCGGGCCAGCAGATGCAGCTTGTTCTGCATGCCGCCCGGGAAATCCCAGTTGGTGTCGGCCTCGAAATATTTCGGGTCGCCGAGGATCGGGCAGCCGAGATAGGCGGCATGGACGCGCAGCTGGTGGGTGCGCCCGGTATAGGGCTGCATTTCCAGCCAGCTCATGGTCTGCGCGGCCTGCTCGATGATCCGGTAGTAGGAAACCGCGTGGTCGGCGCCCTTTTCGCCGTGCTTGGCAATCCGCATGCGGTCGCCGTCGGGCGTCTGCTCCTTGATCAGCCAGGTCGAGATCTTGTCCTCGCGCTTCGGCGGCACGCCCTTGACCAGCGCCCAGTAGGTCTTGACCGTCTCGCGCGCCCGGAATGCCTCGGCAAGCTTCATCGCCGCCAGGCGGCTGCGGGCAACCACCAGCACGCCCGAGGTGTCGCGGTCGAGCCGGTGCACTAGGCGCGGCTTCTCGCCCTTCTTGTTGCGCCAGGCCTCCAGCATGTCATCAAGGTGGCGCACGACGCCCGAGCCGCCCTGCACGGCCAGCCCTGCCGGCTTGTTGAAGACGAACACCTTGTCGTCCTCGTAGAGCAACATCTGGCGCAGCACGTCGCCATCTTCCTGACCGCGGATCGACTTGGCCGTCAGAGGGCCGCCGGCGCCCTTCATGTCGACGTCCATCGGCGGGATGCGCACCATCATGCCGGGCTCAACGCGCGAGTCGGCTTTCACCCGGCCGCCATCGACGCGCACCTGGCCCGAGCGCAGCAGCTTCTGCAGGTGGCCGAAGCCCAGTCCGGGGAAACGCGTCTTGAACCAGCGGTCGAGCCGCATGCCCGCTTCGCCGTCCTCGACCTTGATCTGTTCTACGCCTGCCATCGCTCTACCGTCCGTTCAATCCGGCGCAATAGCATCCGCCAAGGCTTCTTGCGAGCCACAATGCAGGAATCAGGGCAAGGATAGACAAAAGGACGCTGGCGCAGGCTCACATCTGGAGACGCGCGCCAGCGCCTGCGGTGTGGAAAGTTGAGCAGGGCCGGTCAGACTGAGGTGTCGGGCTGCGGCACCCTCTTGGTCTTTTCCACTGCACGCTTCTTCGGAATCGACGAATCTTCGCTAAGGTCAGGCCACGTGTCAGCAAGCTTTTTCGCTCGCTCGACAGCGGCGAGAGCCATGACCAGCCACAAGTCCTTGAGCGACCACTGGTTGCGGTGTCTGTTGCCACGCACCTTCTGGAAATAGTCCGACACCAGGAACTGCGGCAAACTCATGCTGGCCTTGGCGTGATTGCATGCCCTGCAGCTTGGGATGGTGACCGATCCGCCATTGTGAGCCAACGGGATCACATGATCTTCCGTAGCGCCGGTTGGCGCTGTCGCATGGCCAGACGATTGGCGCATCTTGATCCCGCAATAGGCGCACCAGTGGCGACGCTCGTCCTGCCACCAGTCCCCGGTCTTGCGGGCAATCAATCCAATTGGATCGGACACCGACGTCGTCCACGTTCGTTTCAATGACGACCGAGAGTTGCAGAAAATTCTTCGAATTCGCCTAATCGTGCCGCGAGAATTGTCAGCTTTTGCAGCGATCGGCAGCTGTGCCGACAGCGCCGCGCCGGTCCGACATCAGCCCCTGCCGCTCCGCTCGCGCCTGATCTTCGACCAGAAGTCGAGGCGCTTGCGGATATCGCGCTCGAAGCCGCGCTCGGGCGGGTCATAGAAGGTCTGGCGGCCCATCTTCTCTGGGAAATAGTCCTGGCCGGAAAAGGCATCCGGCTGGTCGTGGTCGTAGAGATAGCCCTCGCCGTAGCTCTCATCCTTCATCAGCTTGGTCGGCGCGTTGAGGATGTGCTTTGGCGGCAGCAGCGAGCCGTTCTCCTTGGCGGCGCGCACCGCGCTCTTGTAGGCGGTGTAGACGGCATTCGACTTCGGCGCGGTCGCCAGATAGACGGTCGCCTCGGCAAAGGCCAGTTCGCCCTCCGGCGAGCCGAGATAGTCGTAAGCGTCCTTGGCGGCATTGGCGATCACCAGCGCCTGCGGATCGGCCAGGCCGATATCCTCCATCGCCATGCGCACCAGCCGGCGACCGAGATAGAGCGGGTTTTCCCCGGCGTCGAGCATGCGGGCGAGATAATAGAGCGCGGCGTCCGGGTCCGAGCCGCGCACCGCCTTGTGCAGGGCCGAAATCAGGTTGTAGTGGCCGTCCTGGCCCTTGTCGTAGATCGGCGCGCGGCGCTGCACGATCTCCTGCAGGGCCTTGGCGTCGAATGTTTCGCCCGGCCGTGCCGCCCGCCATACCTCCTCGGCCAGCGTCAGCGTCGCGCGGCCGTCGCCATCGGCCATGCCGAGCAGCATCGCCCTCGCCTGCTCGTCGAGCGGCAGGCTCTTGCCCTCGACCTCCTCGGCCCGGCCAAGCAGCCGCTCCAGGCTATCCTCGCCGAGCGAGCGGAACGTCATCACGCGGGCGCGCGACAGAAGGGCGGCGTTCAGCTCGAAGGACGGGTTTTCGGTCGTGGCGCCGACCAGCACCACCGTGCCGTCTTCCATCACCGGCAGGAAACTGTCCTGCTGGGTGCGGTTGAAGCGGTGGATCTCGTCAACGAACAAAAGCGTCTGGCGGCCATTGGCGCGGCGCAGTTTGGCGCTCTCGAACACCTTCTTCAGGTCTGCGACACCCGAAAACACCGCCGATATCTGCTCGAAGGCAAGGCTGGTCTCACCGGCCAGCAGCCGTGCGACCGTCGTCTTCCCCGTGCCCGGCGGTCCCCAGAAGATCATCGAGCCCAACGAGCCCGACCGGATCAGCCGCGTCAGCGCGCCGTCCTCGCCGGTCAGGTGCTCCTGCCCGACCACTTCGCCGAGCGTCTTGGGCCGCAGCCGTTCGGCAAGCGGCGCGCCGGCAGAGGGCTGGCCGGAAGGCTTGTCTTGCGGTGAGTCGGAACCGAAGAGATCGGCCATCAGCGCGCCCCGCTGTCGCCTGCGCAGCCTTGCGGCCTATGCCAGTCGCCGCTCAATAGCGCAGCATCTGGCGCAGCAGCTTGCCGTCGCGCTCGACGGTGAAGCGCCACCAGCGCGACGGCGCCTCGGCCATCTGGCGCAGCTTGTCGGGCGTATCGATCTCCTCGCCGTTGATCTCGCGCACGATGTCGGACGGCCGCAGGCCGACACCGGCGGCCGGCGAACCCTTGGCTACCTCGACGATGCTCACGCCGGAAGTGTCGGAGCGCAGGCCGAGCCGCTGGGCCAGGCGTGGCGACAGCACGGCCACCTTGGCGCCGGCGAAGGGGCTGCGGCCGGCGATCGTCAGTTCCACGCCGCTCTCGCCTTCCGGCGCGCGGATCAGTTCGACCTCGACCGTGCGTTCGTCGCCATTGCTCAGGATCTCGAATTCGGCAGCCGAGCCGATGTCCTGGGTTGCCAGCCGGTAGCCGAGCGCGTCGACGTGTTCGATGGCCGCGCCGTTCAGCGCCAGCACGACGTCGCCGGGCTTCAGGCCGGCCTTGTCGGAAGGGCCGTCGGGCGTCACCGACGAGACGAGCGCGCCGGACGGGCGCGACATGCCGAGCGACTCGGCGATCTGCGCGGTCACCGGCTCGAACTCGGCGCCGACATAGGGGCGCTCGAAGAAGTCGCTGCCGCCTTCCGCTGCCTTGGCGACAGCGCGCACCATGTTGGAGGGAATGGCGAATCCGATGCCTATCGAGCCGCCGCTGCGGCTGAAGATCGCCGTGTTGATGCCGACCAGCTGGCCGGCCATGTTGATCAGCGCACCGCCCGAATTGCCCGGGTTGATGGCCGCGTCGGTCTGGATGAAGAAGCCGAAATCGGAAACGCCGACATGGCTGCGTGCCAGCGCCGAGACGATGCCGCTGGTGGTCGTCTGGCCGACGCCGAACGGATTGCCGATCGCCAGGACAAGGTCTCCGGTCATCAGCGCATCCGAATCGCCGAACGGCACGACCGGAAACGGCTCCGGCGAATCGATCTTCAGGATGGCGAGGTCGAGCGATTCGTCCTTCAGGAGAACCTTGCTGGCAAACTCGCGGCCGTCGGCAAGCGCCACCTTCACTTCGTCGGCACCGCGCACGACGTGGAAGTTGGTGACGACGACGCCGCTCGGATCGACCAGCACGCCCGACCCAAGCGAATTCTGCGCCCGGCGCTTCATCTGACGGCCGAAGAACTGCTCGAAGAAGGGATCGCCCTCGAAAGGCGAGCGCGCCTGCTGCGCCTTCTTGGTGGCGTAGACGTTGACGACGGCGGGTGCCGTCTGCTGCACCAGCGGCGCGAAGGAAAGCTGCATGTCCTCGCGGCCGAAAGGCACGCGTCGCTCCGGGCCGCTTGCCGGGTCCTCTGTGCCCCGCAGCAGATCGGACAGCACGTCCGTCAGCCCCTCGCCTTCCTGGGCGAAGCCGGTTGCGGGTGCGGCAACGAGCCATAGTCCCAGGATAACAAGAGCCAAGCGTGTCGCGCGCATTGCGAATCCCTTCAATGTGGGTGAACCGATGCCATTTTCACGATGAATGTGCAAAATCAATGTCCCGCCGCCGCCTGCCACGCGGGGCGGCCTGCAGCATTAACCTTTTGGTAGGAATTAACTTCTCCGGCAAGGGAGTGGTGGTAGATATCCTGCTTATACAGCCATTCGCATCGGACAAGGCCATGAGCGAGTTCGCGTCGGTTCAGGAAGACGGCCTGGTTGCTCTGCGTGACGCCGCTCGCCCGGAAGCCGGGCTGGCAAAGCCCGCGCGCGAGCGCATCGCCTATATCGAGTATTTCCGCGCCGTGGCCATCCTGCTGATCGTCTGCGGCCACAGCTACGCGGTGTCGTGGACGCATTTCGTCGACGAGGATCCGCAGGCCCGCGTCACCTGGCTGAATGTCATTCCGGCGCTGATCACCGGCGGCACGGCCTATTTCGTCTTCATCTCGGGCTATCTCTATCGCCAGGTTTTCTATGGCCGAACCTCCTATGGCGCGTTCATGCAGAAGAAGGCGCTCTATGTCGGGCTGCCCTACCTGATCCTCGCCACGCCGCTTGCCATCGCCGAGATGTCGCTCGGCCACTTTTCGGTGACGGCGGTGAAGGACGGCGTCGCCTACAGCGCTAGCTATTTCGTCGATTTCATCGTGCTGTTCTCGACCGGGCGCATGGTCACCGCCTACTGGTACATCCCCTTCATCTTCCTGGTGTTCCTCGCCACACCGCTGTTCGACCGATTCATCGAACTGAGCCGCGGCCGCCGTGCCGCCGTGCTGGCGCTCTCGGTCGGCGTGGCGCTCTGGGTCGTGCGCCCGGCCGACAACCTCAACCCGGTCCAATGCTTCTTCTACTTCGCCAATTTCTACCTCTTCGGCATCCTGTTCTGCGAGTACCGCAAGCCGGCAATGGCCGTGCTCACCCGCCCCGCCGTCATTGCCGCACTCGGCGTGCTGCTCCTCGCCATCGGCCTATCGCAGGCGCTTGTTCTCCAGGATCCCGGCAACCTCGAGCGCTTCCCCGGCCAGGGCTGGGGACCGGTCGGGTTCGACGTCATGCTGTTCCAGAAATATGTCGGCATCGCGCTCTTGTGCGGCGTGCTTGCCCACACAGCCGGCTGGCTGCAGCGGCCGCTGAGCTTCGTCGCCGACCACAGCTTCGGCCTGTTCTTCACCCATGGCATCGTTCTCGCCGTGCTGATGCGGCTGCCCGAACCCCTGTCGCCGCATATCGGCGTGCCGATGGCCGACCTCGCTCTTTACAGCGCCGTCGTCATAGCCGTCAGCCTGGCCATAGTGGTGCTGGTGAAACAGGCGACCGGCCGGTACAGCCGCTACATCATCGGCTGCTGAGCCCACACAGGTTCTGCCCGGCAGCCGGGCAGCGTCGTATCGCTTAGACTCCATGGCCTGCGACAACGCTCGACTTCGGCGCGACCGCTGATGCGGCCCTTCCCTTCAAAAACCACGCAAAGAAAAAGGGGGCCGAAGCCCCCTTGGAATAATGGATGATGCCGAAAGCTTATGCAGCTTCGGTCTCGCCGTTGGCATCCTCGGCTTCGAGGCGGGCGCGGTCGCCTGCGCCCTTGGCCGCGGTGTCGCGGTCGACGAACTCGATCACGGCCATCGCCGCATTGTCACCGGGGCGGAAACCCGCCTTCATGATGCGCAGGTAGCCACCGTTGCGGGTGGCGTAGCGCGGTGCGATCGTTTCGAACAGGCGCTTGACGACGCCCTCGTTGCCGATCTGCGCGATCACCTGGCGGCGGGCGTGCAGGTCGCCGCGCTTGCCCAGCGTGACGAGCTTCTCGACGATCGGACGCAGGTCCTTCGCCTTGGGCAGCGTGGTGACGATCTGTTCATGCTCGATCAGCGAAACCGCGAGGTTGGCAAACATCGACTTGCGGTGGCTTACACTGCGGGCAAAACGGCGGCCTTTGAAACCGTGGCGCATGGCTCTTATCCTTCTTCAGTTGTTCAAGAGGCCACGGCCTCTGATGGTTTTCCGCATGGCCGTCGGACCGGATACCCCGGTCCTTGGCACCATGCTCTAGTCAGGCTCTAGTACTGGTCTTCGTAACGCTTGGCGAGATCTTCGATGTTCTCCGGCGGCCAGTCGGCAACTTCCATGCCGAGGTGCAGGCCCATTGCCGCGAGCACTTCCTTGATCTCGTTCAGCGACTTGCGTCCGAAGTTCGGGGTGCGCAGCATCTCTGCTTCCGTCTTCTGGATTAGGTCGCCGATGTAGACGATGTTGTCGTTCTTCAGGCAGTTGGCCGAACGCACCGAAAGCTCGAGTTCGTCGACCTTCTTGAGCAGCGCCGGGTTGAATGCCAGTTCGGTAACCGCCTCGGTGGCGACTTCCTTCTGCGGCTCGTCGAAGTTGACGAACAGGCCGAGCTGGTCCTGCAGGATGCGCGCGGCAAATGCCACGGCGTCTTCGCCGGTGACCGAGCCGTTGGTCTCGATGGTCATGGTCAGCTTGTCATAGTCGAGAACCTGGCCCTCGCGGGTGTTCTCGACCTTGTAGGAGACCTTCTTGACCGGCGAGTAGAGGCTGTCGACCGGGATGAGCCCGATCGGCGCGTCTTCGGCGCGGTTGCGGTCGGCCGGTACGTAGCCCTTGCCGCTGTCGACGGTGAATTCCATGCGGATCTCGGCGCCCTCATCCAGCGTGCAGATCACGTGGTCGGGGTTGAGGATCTCGACGTCGCCCACGGTCTGGATGTCGCCGGCCAGCACGGCGCCCGGGCCCTGCTTGCGGACGACCATGCGCTTGGGTCCGTCGCCTTCCATGCGGATGGCGATCTCCTTGACGTTGAGCACGATGTCGGTGACGTCCTCGCGCACACCGGCGATCGAGGAGAACTCATGCAGCACGCCGTCGATCTGCACCGCCGTCACGGCAGCGCCGCGCAGCGAGGACAGAAGCACGCGGCGCAGCGCGTTGCCGAGGGTGAGGCCGAAGCCGCGCTCGAGCGGCTCGGCGACGAGCGTCGTCAGGGTCTTGTTCTTGGAGGAGAACTCGATCTTGTTCGGCTTGATCAGTTCCTGCCAGTTTTTCTGGATCATTTGGACTTCCTTCCGTTGGCCCACCACCATCCAATCGTGGCGGGCGACATGGAAAGCCGTGGAGGAGCGCAGATGCGCTCGCGCGGCTGTTCGAAACGTATTGGTTAGACGCGGCGCTTCTTGCGCGGGCGGCAACCATTGTGCGGGATCGGCGTGACGTCACGGATCGAGGTGATCGTGAAGCCGCCGGCCTGAAGGGCGCGCAGCGCCGACTCGCGGCCGGAGCCGGGTCCGCAAACCTCGACCTCGAGCATGCGCATGCCGTGCTCCTGGGCCTTCTTGCAGACATCCTCGGCAGCCATCTGGGCGGCGAAGGGGGTCGACTTGCGCGAGCCCTTGAAGCCCTGCGAACCGGCCGACGACCAGGCAATGGTGTTGCCCTGCGCGTCGGTGATGGTGATCATCGTGTTGTTGAAGGTCGAGCTGACATGAGCGACGCCCGACGAAATGTTCTTGCGCTCGCGGCGACGAACGCGTGTGGCTTCCTTGGCCATGATAGTCCTTTCAGTTGATCTCTACACCGCCGTAATGCCAGCGGCTCCACCGGAGAACGGGAAACGGCAAAATGGCGAATGGGCAGATTGCCATTCACCATTCACCGCCAACCATTCGCCAAATTACTTCTTCTTGCCTGCGATCGCCTTCGCCGGACCCTTACGGGTGCGGGCGTTGGTGTGCGTGCGCTGGCCGCGAACCGGCAGCGAGCGACGATGGCGCAGGCCACGGTAGCAGCCGAGGTCCATCAGGCGCTTGATGTTCATCGAGGTCTCACGGCGCAGGTCGCCCTCGACCTGGTAGTCGCGGTCGATCGCTTCGCGGATCTGCAGGACTTCGGCGTCGGTCAGCTGGTTGACGCGACGGTCCGCCGGGATACCGACCTTGTCGACGATTTCCTGGGCGAAGCGCTTGCCGATGCCGTGAATGTACTGGAGCGCGATGACGACGCGCTTGTTGGTCGGAATATTGACGCCTGCTATGCGGGCCATTTCATTCTCCATGTAGGCCGGTCTTGCCGGCAGTTGTTATTGACCCGCGTCCGGTGGAGGCCGGCCCTTGCGGGTATTCCAAGTCAATTAGGCCGCCCGTCCTCTAGGACCTGGCAGCCTCACGTGATCTGGAGATGCGCCGCTATAGTCCAGCGCCGCATGTCCG
Source organism: Alphaproteobacteria bacterium (assembly GCA_018823835.1). Taxonomy (GTDB): domain Bacteria; phylum Pseudomonadota; class Alphaproteobacteria; order Rhizobiales; family Rhizobiaceae; genus CAMYMG01. The sequence goes on from JAHJHT010000013.1 coordinate 956,690, forward strand.
TCAACACTGGGTCTCAGCTTTTCTTGGCGGTCCTCTCCAGCACCGCTGCGATCTGCTTCGTCACCTCGTTCATGCTGGCCATGCCGTCGACGCCCTGAAGCAGTCCCTTGGCATAGTAGTAGCCGATCAGCGGTGCCGTCTTCTTGTAGTATTCGCGCAGCCGCTCGTCGAAGACCTCGGCATTGTCATCCTTGCGCACCGGCTCGCCGGCGGCCTTGGCCTCCTCGGCGCGCTTCAGGATGCGACCGACCAGCGCCTTGTCGTCGACGACCAGTTCGATGACGACGTCAAGCTCGATGCCGCGCTCGGCCAGCATCTCGCCGACCGAGTCGGCCTGCTGCAGCGTGCGCGGATAGCCGTCGAGGATGAACCCGTTGGCGCAGTCGGCCTGATCGATGCGCTCGGCAACGATGGCGTTGACGATCGCGTCGGAGACGAGCTCGCCCGCATCCATCACCGCCTTGGCGCGCTTGCCGACTTCCGTCTCCGCCTTGACCGCGGCGCGCAGCATGTCTCCGGTGGAGAGCTGCGGAATGCCGTGGTTTTCTACCAGTCTCTGTGCTTGCGTCCCCTTGCCCGCCCCTGGCGGCCCAAGCAAAATCAATCTCATTTTCCCCTCTTGCCCCCGCGTAGCTTCGACTTCTTGATCAGTCCTTCATACTGGTGAGCAATCAGGTGCCCCTGAATCTGCGCAACGGTATCAAGCGTAACACTGACCACGATCAGAAGCGAAGTACCACCGAGGTAAAAGGGTACGCCAGTCGCCGAGATCAGGAACTCGGGCAGCAGGCAGACCAGCACCAGGTAGACGGCGCCGATGACGGTGATGCGGGTGAGCACGTAGTCGATGTATTCGGCGGTGCGCTCGCCCGGACGGTAGCCCGGAATGAAGCCGGAATGCTTCTTCAGCTGGTCGGCCGTGTCCGTCGGGTTGAACACGATCGCCGTGTAGAAGAAGGCGAAGAAGGCTATCATCGCGGCATAGAAGGCCATGTAGAGCGGCTGGCCGTGACCGAGTGCGGCAAGCACCGCGTTGGCCCAGCTCGGCAGCGTCGTCGTGCCGGTGGTCGAGAAGCCGGCAACCGTGGCCGGCAGCAGCAGCAGCGACGAGGCGAAGATCGGCGGGATGACGCCGGCCGTATTGAGCTTCAGCGGCAGATGCGAGGTGTCGCCCTGGAACATGCGGTTGCCGACCTGGCGCTTCGGATACTGGATCAGCAGGCGGCGCTGGGCGCGTTCGAAGAAGACGATCAGGCCGATGACGACCACGGCCAGAACCATGATCGCGAGGATCAGGCCGGTCGACAGCGCACCGGTACGGCCAAGTTCCAGCGTGCCGCTGATGGCGCTGGGCAGGCCGGCGACGATGCCGGAGAAGATGATCAGCGAAATGCCGTTGCCGATGCCGCGCGCGGTGATCTGCTCGCCGAGCCACATCAGGAACATCGTGCCGCCGACCAGCGTGATGACCGCCGAAATGCGGAAGAACATGCCGGGATCGTTGACGATGCCGTTGCCCGATTCGAGACCGACCGAGATGCCGTAGGCCTGCACCAGCGCCAGCAGCACCGTACCGTAGCGGGTGTACTGGTTGATGACCTTGCGGCCCTGCTCGCCTTCCTTCTTCAGCTGCTCGAGCGACGGGATGACCGACGTCATGAGCTGCATGATGATGGAGGCGGAGATGTAGGGCATGATGCCCAGCGCAAAAATGGCCATGCGCTGCACGGCGCCGCCGGCGAACATGTTGAACATGCCGAGCACGCCGCCAGACTGCTGCTGGAAGGCCTGGGCGAAAGCGTCTGGATTGATGCCGGGAAGCGGGATGTAGGTGCCGAGCCGGTAGACGAGCAGCGCCCCCAGTGTGAACCAGATACGCTTCTTCAGATCCTCGGCCTTGGCGAAGGCTGCGAAATTCAGATTGGATGCAAGTTGTTCAGCAGCCGATGCCATGCAAAATTCTCCGCTTCGTCACGCTGGAATGGGCCCGGAGGGGCGGCGCGTGTCGCCGAAGCCACGAGATAAGCTTCGGGCCGCAAAGTTGCAAGCGGCGGCCATCCCCGACCGCCGCTTGAACGAAGCCCGTTATTCGGTTGTTTCTGCCTTGGCAGGCAGCTTAACCGATCCCCCGGCCTTCTCGACCTTTTCAATTGCCGACTTGGAAGCGCCGGCAATGTCGAATGTCACTTTCGCCTTCAGTTCGCCGTCGGCGAGCAGGCGCACGCCGTCCTTGGCGCGGCGGATGACGCCAGCCTTGATCAGGGCCTCGGCGTTCACCGTCTCCTTGGCGTCGAGCTTCTTGGCGTCGATAGCGGTCTGAACACGACCGATCGAAACGGTGTTGTAGCTCTTGGCGAAGATATTGTTGAAGCCGCGCTTGGGCAGACGGCGATAAAGCGGCATCTGGCCGCCCTCGAAGCCGTTCACGGCGACGCCCGAACGGGACTTCTGTCCCTTGACGCCACGGCCGCCGGTCTTGCCGGTGCCCGAACCGATGCCACGGCCGACGCGCTTCTTGGAGTGCGTTGCGCCTTCGTTGTCACGCAGGTCGTTGAGTTTCATGATATTTCTCCCGCGTTCCGGCTTACGCCTCGTCCACGACGCGGACGAGGTGCTGCACGGCAGCGATCATGCCGCGAACCGAAGGCGTATCCTCCAGGGTGCGGCGGCGATGCATCTTGTTCAGGCCGAGACCAACCAGCGTCGCGCGCTGTTCCTTGGGACGGCGGATCGGGCTGCCGATCTGCTCGACGGTCACGGTCTTGGTAACTTTCTTTGCCATGGTACTGATCCCTCTGGCGTCGACTATTCTTCGGCCGCAACCGCGGTACCGCGGCGTGCCTGAAGGGTCGAGTACTTGATGCCGCGCTGTGCCGCAACATCCTTGGGATGCATCTGGCTCTTCAGCGCATCGAATGTCGCACGCACCATGTTGTACGGGTTCGAGGAACCCATCGACTTGGCGACGACGTCATGCATGCCGAGCGTCTCGAAGACGGCGCGCATCGGGCCACCGGCGATGATGCCGGTACCGGCCTTGGCGGCGCGCAGCAGAACCTTGCCGGCACCGTGGCGTCCCTCGACGTCGTGATGCAGCGTGCGGCCCGAACGCAGCGGCACGAAGATCAGGTCGCGCTTGGCGGATTCGGTCGCCTTGCGGATCGCCTCAGGCACTTCGCGCGCCTTGCCGTGACCAAAGCCGACGCGGCCCTTCTGGTCGCCGACGACGACGAGTGCTGCAAAGCCGAAGCGACGGCCGCCCTTGACGACCTTTGCAACGCGGTTGATGTGAACGAGCTTGTCGACGAATTCGCTGTCGCGCTCTTCGCGGTCGCGGCCACGGCCGCCGTCCCTGCGTTCTTGTGCCATATCCTGTTCCTTATTTTTTTCCGGAAGCACGGTTGTTGATGATATCCGGCGCCTCTGTGGGTCACCGGGAGCGAAAAACTAGAAGGTGAGGCCTGCCTCACGTGCAGCTTCGGCAAGCGCCTTGACGCGGCCGTGATAAATGTAGGGTCCGCGATCGAACACGACATCCTTCACGCCTGCCTTGACGGCGCGCTCGGCGATCAGCTTGCCGACAGCGGCAGCAGCCGCAACGTCGGCACCGGTCTTGACCGAACCCTTGACGTCCTTCTCCAGGGTCGAGGCCGAAGCGACGGTGTGACCCTTGGAGTCGTCGATGATCTGCGCGTGAATGTTCTTCGACGAGCGGAAGACCGACAGGCGCAGGCGATCGCCCGAAACCTTCTTGATCTGGCGGCGGACGCGCTGGGCGCGGCGCTGGGTGGATTCCTTGGCAGCCATTCTATTCGTTCCTTGCCTTCATCTGACGGACGCTGCCCTGTGCGGTAGGCCCTGAAGGCCTCCCGCGGCAACATTCCGCGGCGTTTCGATACGGTAGATGGCGAATGGTGAATGGAAAGAGGTCTGAACCGGCAACCTGCCCTGCCCTCTTGCCATTCACCATCCACCAACCACCAAAACTACTTCTTCTTGCCTTCCTTGCGGACGATCTTCTCGCCTGCGTACTTCACGCCCTTGCCCTTATAGGGCTCCGGCGGCCGGTATTCGCGGATCTCGGCGGCCACCTGGCCGACCTGCTGCTTGTCGATGCCGGTCACCGAGATTTCGGTCGGCTTCGGAACAGTTATCGTGATTCCCTGCGGCGTCTCATAGACGACTTCGTGGCTGAAGCCGAGAGAAAGCTGGAGGTTCTTGCCCTGCAGGGCGGCGCGATAGCCGACGCCGTTGATCTCGAGCTTCTTTTCGAAGCCGTCCTTCACACCCTGGATGATGTTTTCGATCTGGGTCCGCGACATGCCCCACTTGGAGCGGGCAACCTTAGACTGGTCGCGCGGCTGAACGGCGATCTCGCCGTTCTCGAGCTTGACCAGCACTTCTTCGTTGACCACGAACTTCAGTTCGCCCTTCGGGCCCTTGGCCGTGACGGTCTGGCCGTCGACGGTCGCGGTCACACCCTGCGGCAGGGCAACTGGTTTCTTGCCAATACGAGACATTTTGTTGTCCTCGTTACTCTTCTTGTTTCAGGCCTGCCGGATCAGAAAATCTGGCAGAGGATTTCGCCGCCGACATTCTGCTCGCGAGCATCATGGTCGGCCATGACGCCCTTAGGCGTCGAAAGGATGGCGATACCGAGGCCGTTGGCGACATGCGGGATCGACTTTGCCGAGACGTAAACGCGGCGGCCGGGCTTCGAGACGCGGGCGATTTCGCGGATCACCGGGGTGCCGTCGAAATACTTCAGCTCGATGTTGATCTCGGACTTGCCGTTATCGAAATCGGTCTGGCTGTAGTCGCGGATATAGCCTTCAGCCTTCAGCACGTCGAGGACGCGGGCGCGCAGCCTGGAAGCCGGAGTCGACACGGTGGTCTTCTTGCGGCCGTAGGCGTTGCGGATGCGGGTCAGCATATCGCCGAGAGGATCACTCAATGACATCGTATGTCCTCCTTACCAGCTGGACTTGACGAGACCGGGAATGGCCCCGGAATTGCCGAGGTCACGCAGCGCGATGCGCGACATGCCGAGCTTGCGATAGACGGCGCGCGGACGGCCGGTGATCAGGCAGCGGTTGCGGATGCGAACCTTGGCGCCGTTGCGCGGCATCGCGGCCAGCTTGAGCTGGGCGCGGAAGCGCTCTTCCAGCGGCTGCGACTGATCCATGATCAGATCCTTCAGCGCCTTGCGCTTGTCGGCATGCTGCGCGACGAGCTGCCGGCGCTTCTTGTTCTTCTCGACTGAGCTGGTCTTTGCCATTTCAGATTTTTCCTTTTCTCGCTGCCGTTACTGGCGGAAGGGGAAGTTGAAAGCCTTGAGCAGTGCCCGGGCCTCGTCGTCCGTTTCCGCAGTCGTACAAACGATGATGTCCATGCCCCAGATCTGATCAACCTTGTCGTAGTTGATCTCCGGAAACACGATGTGTTCCTTGATGCCCATGGCGTAGTTGCCACGACCATCGAAGCTCTTCGGGTTCAGGCCGCGAAAGTCGCGAACACGTGGCAGCGCGATCGTCACCAGGCGATCCAGGAACTCGTACATGCGCTCCTTGCGAAGCGTAACCTTGGCGCCGATCGGCATCTTCTCGCGGACCTTGAAGCCGGCGATCGAATTGCGCGCATGGGTCACCACGGCCTTCTGGCCGGCGATGAGCGCCAGATCCTCGGCCGCAATCGACGGCTTCTTGGAATCGGCGGTTGCTTCGCCAACGCCCATGTTCAGCACGACCTTGTCGAGACGCGGAACCTGCATCTCGTTATCGTATTTGAACTGTTCAAGCAGCGCCTTGCGAATGGTCTCGTTATAGACCTGCTTGAGGCGCGGCTGATAAGTTGCCTTAGCCATTGATGACTTCTCCCGAGCGCTTGGCGACGCGCACCTTGGTGCCGTCCTTCTGGGTCTGGAAACCGACGCGGGTCGGCTTGCCATCCTTGGGATCGGCGAGCGCGAGGTTCGACAGGTGAATCGGCGCTTCCTTGGTGATGATCCCGCCCTCTTGGGACTGGGACTGCTTCTGGTGGCGGCGAACCTGATTTATGCCGCTGACGACAGCCTTGTCGTCCTTAGGCATGACGCGCAGCACTTCACCGGTGCGGCCCTTGTCCTTGCCGGCCAGAACAACAACGTTGTCGCCTTTTTTGATCTTCTGCATTGTTCCGTCCTTACAAAACTTCAGGCGCGAGCGAGATGATCTTCATGTGGTTCTTGGCGCGCAGTTCGCGCGGAACCGGGCCGAAGATACGCGTGCCGACCGGATCTTTCTTGTTGTCGACGAGCACGGCCGCGTTCTTGTCGAACCGGATCACGCTGCCGTCGGGGCGGCGGATGTCCTTGGCCGTGCGAACCACGACCGCCTTCATCACATCGCCCTTCTTGACGCGGCCGCGCGGGATGGCTTCCTTGATCGACACCACGATGATGTCGCCAACAGAAGCGTATTTCCGCTTCGAGCCGCCCAGCACCTTGATGCACATGACACGACGGGCGCCGGAGTTGTCCGCGACGTCGAGGTTTGTTTGCATCTGAATCATGACAGACCGCCTTCTTCATTCAACGGGAGCGGCTGTCGCCCTCTCCCGGTTCTGTCCAAAATTTCTTTACTGCGCCTGCGCTTCGGTAATGACGACCCAGCGCTTGTCCTTGGAGATCGGAGCCGACTCCTGGATGAAAACCTGGTCGCCCACCTTGCAGGCATTGTTGGCGTCATGCGCCTTGTACTTCTTGGTCGAGCGAACGACCTTCTTCATCACGGGATGCGTGAAGCGCCGTTCGACCTTGACGACAACCGTCATCTCGTTCTTGTCGCTGACGACAGTGCCCTGCAGAATGCGCTTTGGCATGATCTTGTCCTTATACCTTCTTGGCCGAAGATTTTTCGGCGGCGATGGTCTTGATGCGCGCGATGTCCCTGCGGACGATCTTCACGCGCGCTGTCTTCTCGAGCTGGCCGGTCGCCTTCTGGAAGCGCAGGTTGAACTGCTCCTTCTTGAGGCTCGCCAGTTCGTCGTTTAGCTGGTCGGCGGTCTTCGCCCTGACGTCGGAGGCTTTCATTGCCGTCCCTTCCTATTCTGCGATGCGCTGAACGAAGCGCGTCCTGACAGACAGCTTGGCTGCACCGAGGCGCAGTGCCTCGCGTGCGATTTCCTCGCTGACACCATCGATCTCGAACATGATGCGGCCCGGCTTGATGCGCGCCGCCCAGTAGTCGACGGCACCCTTGCCCTTGCCCATGCGGACTTCGGTCGGCTTCGAGGTCACCGGCACATCCGGGAAAATCCGGATCCACACGCGACCGGCGCGCTTCATCTCGCGGGTGATCGCGCGGCGGGCCGCCTCGATCTCACGCGCGGTAACGCGGTTAGGCTCCAATGCCTTCAGCCCGTAGCCGCCGAAATCCAGGTTGGTGCCGCCCTTGGCGAGACCATGGATGCGGCCCTTGAACTGCTTGCGGAACTTTGTGCGCTTTGGCTGCAGCATCGTTCTTACTCCAAATTCCCTTTAGGCTCAGGCGTTTTCGCGGCGACGGCCGCGTTCGCGATCGCCACCACCATGCGAATGATCGCCTTCGGTCGCCTTGCGCTCGGAAGCCATCGGGTCGTGCTCGAGGATCTCGCCCTTGAACACCCAGACCTTCACGCCGCAAATGCCGTAGGCAGTCTTGGCTTCGGCCGTGCCGTAGTCGACGTCGGCGCGCAGCGTATGCAGCGGCACGCGACCTTCGCGGTACCATTCCATGCGCGCGATTTCAGCGCCGCCGAGACGGCCCGAGCAGTTGATGCGGATGCCTTCCGCGCCGAGGCGCATGGCCGACTGAACGGCACGCTTCATGGCGCGGCGGAACGCAATACGGCGCTCGAGCTGCTGGGCGATCGACTGGGCGACCAGCGTCGCGTCGATCTCCGGCTTGCGAACCTCGACGATGTTGAGGTGCGTCTCGGACTTGGTCATCTCCATCAGCTTGCGACGAAGCTTCTCGATGTCCGCACCCTTCTTGCCGATGATCAGGCCAGGGCGGGCAGCGTGGATGGTGACGCGGCACTTCTTGTGCGGACGCTCGATGACAACCTTGGAGATCGCGGCCTGCTTGAGTTCCTTCTCAAGATACTCGCGGATCTTGATGTCCTCATGCAGCAGCTTCGCGTACTCGCCGGTGTTTGCGTACCAGCGGGAGTCCCAGGTGCGGTTGATGCCGAGACGAAAGCCGATCGGATTGATTTTCTGACCCATTATGCGGCCTCCCCTTTTTCTTCGACTTCACGAACGACGATCGTGAGGTGCGAGAACGGCTTTTCAACGCGGCTTGCACGGCCGCGGCCACGGGCGTGGAAACGCTTCATGACGATCGACTTACCGACATAGGCCTCGGCGACGATCAGTGCGTCGACGTCCAGGTCGTGATTGTTTTCCGCGTTGGCGATCGCCGACTCGAGCGTCTTCTTGACGGTGCCGGAGATGCGCTTCTGCGAGAACTCCAGATCGGAGAGCGCGCTGGCGACCTTCTTGCCGCGGATCAGCGCGGCAACGAGGTTCAGCTTCTGCGGGCTGATACGGATCGTGCGCAGTACAGCGCGCGCTTCGTTGTCAGCAAGCCTGCGCGGAGCTTTGGCCTTGCCCATGGTTATTTCCTCTTCGCCTTCTTATCCGCGCCGTGACCGAAATAGGTCCGGGTCGGAGCGAACTCACCGAACTTGTGGCCGACCATGTCCTCGTTCACCGAGACCGGGACATGCTTCTGACCGTTGTAGACGCCGAAGGTGAGGCCGACGAACTGCGGCAGAATGGTGGAGCGACGGCTCCACATCTTGATCACCTCGTTGCGGCCGCCTTCGCGCACCTTGTCGGCCTTCTTCAGAAGATAGCCGTCGATGAACGGGCCTTTCCAGACTGAACGTGTCACTTCTTGACTACCTCTTCTTATTTCTTGCGCTGATGGCGCGAGCGCAGAATAAACTTGTCGGTCTCTTTGTTGGACCGCGTCTTCTTGCCCTTGGTCGGCTTGCCCCAGGGGCTGACCGGATGACGGCCGCCCGAGGTGCGGCCTTCACCACCGCCGTGCGGATGGTCGACCGGGTTCATGGTGACGCCGCGGTTGTGAGGACGCTTGCCCTTCCAAACCGTACGACCGGCCTTGCCGAGATTGATGTTGCCGTGGTCCGGGTTGGACACCGCGCCGATCGTGGCCATGCACAGGCCGCTGACGACGCGCTGCTCACCCGAGTTGAGGCGCAGGATGGCCATGCCCTGGTCGCGACCGACCAACTGGGCGTAGGAACCGGCCGAACGGGCGATCTGACCGCCCTTTTCCGGCTTCAGCTCGACATTGTGGATGATCGTGCCGACCGGAATGGACGACAGCGGCATCGCGTTGCCCGGCTTCACGTCGACCGACTTGCCGGCGACGATCTTGTCGCCCGGAGCCAGACGCTGCGGCGCCAGGATGTAGTTCAGCTCGCCGTCGTCGTACTTGACCAGCGCGATGAAGGCGGTGCGGTTCGGATCGTACTCGATCCGCTCGACCGTTGCCGACACATCCCACTTGCGACGCTTGAAGTCGATGAGGCGGTACGAACGCTTGTGACCGCCGCCGATAAAGCGCGCCGTGATGCGGCCGGCATTGTTGCGGCCGCCCGACTTGGTCAGGCCTTCCGTCAGGCCCTTGACCGGCTTGCCCTTGTAGAGCGCCGAACGGTCGACCAGCACCAGCTGGCGCGTGCTCGGCGTTACAGGGTTGAATTTCTTGAGTGCCATTATGCTTTCCTCGCGCCCTGTCTCAGAGGCCCGTCGCGACGTCGATCGACTGGCCGTCGACCAGAGTCACGATCGCGCGCTTGAAGTCGCTCTGCCGGCCAATGGTGCCGCGGAACCGCTTCACCTTGCCCTTGCGGACCAGCGTGTTGACGGCTGTCACCTTGACGCCGAAAAGCGCCTCGACAGCAGCCTTGATTTCCGGCTTCGTCGCCTTCTTCGCGACGTTGAAAACGACCTGGTTCTGTTCGGAAGCCATGGTCGACTTCTCAGTGATGGCCGGGCTGACGATCACGTCGTAGTGCCGAAGGTCCGTCATTTGAAGCGCTCCTCGAGTGCCTCGACGGCGGCCTTCGAGAGGACCAGCGTGCCGCGGCGAAGAATGTCGTAAACATTGATGCCCTGGATCGGCAGGACGTCGATGTTCGGGATGTTGGTCGCAGCGCGCTTGAAGTTCACGTCGAGCTCGGTGCCACCGATCATCAGTGCATTGGTCAGGCCGAGCGCCGCGAAGTTGGCGATCAGTGCCTTGGTCTTGGGGTCCGACACGGCCAGATCATCGATGATGATCAGGCTGGACGACTTGGCCTTGGCCGACAGCGCGTGCTTCAGGCCGAGAGCGCGGACCTTCTTGGGAAGGTCGTGCTCATGGCTGCGGACAACCGGGCCGTGGGCCTTGCCGCCGCCGCGGAACTGCGGTGCGCGAGCCGAGTGGTGACGGGCGCGGCCCGTACCCTTCTGCTTGTACATCTTGGCGCCGGTGCGGGCGATTTCCGCGCGGCCCTTGGTCTTGTGCGTGCCGGCGCGGCGCTTGGCAAGCTGCCAGCGCACGACGCGCTGCAGGATGTCGTCGCGCGGATCCAGCCCGAAGATCTCCTCGGAGAGCTTCAACTTGCCGGCGTCCTTGCCCGCGAGGGTGGTGATCTTGAGATCCATTTATTCTGCCCCCTCTGTGGCGGCTGCTTCAGTCTTGGCGGCTGCAGCGCGAATACCGCCCGGCTTGGGAGCAGCATCCGGAAGCGCAACCTTGGCGGCGTCGCGGACCAGGATCCACGCGCCCTTCGAACCGGGAACCGCGCCGCGGATCAGGATCAGGCCGCGATCCGTGTCGGTCGAAACGACCTCGACGTTCTGCGTGGTCACGCGGGTATTACCCATGTGGCCGGCCATCTTCTTACCCTTGAACACCTTGCCCGGGTCCTGACGCTGGCCGGTCGAACCGTGCGAACGGTGCGAAACCGAGTTACCGTGCGTTGCACGGCCACCGCCGAAATTGTGGCGCTTGATAACGCCCTGGAAGCCCTTGCCGATCGTCGTGCCCGTCACATCGACCTTCTGGCCGGGGACGAAATGCTCGACAGTGATCTCGGCACCGACGTCGAGCATGTTGTCGGCGGAAACGCGGAATTCCGCGACCTTCGACTTCGGCTCGACAGACGCGGCGGCAAAATGACCGCGCAGCGACTTCGTCGTGTTCTTCACCTTGGCCATCCCAACGCCGAGCTGGACGGCCGTATAGCCGTTCTTCTCGTCGGTGCGCTGGGCAACGACCTGGCAGTTCTCCATCTGGAGAACGGTAACCGGAACATGCTCGCCTGCGTCGTTATAGACGCGGGTCATGCCCAGCTTCTTTGCAATTACACCTGAACGCATCAGTCCGTTCCTCCCAAGCCTAAAGCTTGATCTCGACGTCGACGCCGGCAGCCAGGTCGAGCTTCATCAAAGCATCGACGGTCTGCGGGGTCGGGTCCACGATATCGAGCAGCCGCTTGTGCGTGCGCATTTCGAACTGTTCACGGCTCTTCTTGTCGACGTGAGGCGACCGGTTGACCGTGAATTTCTCGATCCGCGTCGGCAGCGGAATGGGGCCGCGGACGTTGGCACCGGTGCGCTTTGCAGTCGAAACGATCTCTCGCGTCGAGGCATCGAGCACCCGGTGATCAAACGCCTTCAGGCGGATGCGGATATTCTGTCCGTTCATGCGTCAATTCCTTGTTCCGGCGCGGCGCGAGTTCGTCTCGCGCCTGCGACAGATCGGTTTAAGTCCAGTTACTCGGTAATGCTGGCGACGATGCCGGCGCCGACGGTGCGGCCGCCTTCGCGGATGGCGAAGCGCAGCTTCTCTTCCATGGCGATCGGCACGATCAGCTCGACATCGACCGTGATGTTGTCGCCCGGCATCACCATCTCG